>NZ_VFOP01000001.1:0-2400000 GCF_006716185.1 Ornithinicoccus hortensis
GAACTTGCGGCGAAGGCCCACCTGACCGTCAAGGTGCTGCCGACCCTCAACAAGTTGCTGGACGCCAACCCGCACGTCTCCGACCTGCGGGACATCAACCTCGAGGACCTTCTCGGCCGTCGGGTGACCCAACTCGACCAGGGGGCGATCAGTGACCAACTCACCGGGAAGGTCGTGGTGGTCACCGGGGCGGGCGGCTCGATCGGGTCGGAGCTCTGTCGCCAGATCCAGCGGTTCAACCCCGAGCGGCTGTTCCTGCTGGACCGCGACGAGTCCGCGCTGAACGCCACCCAGCTCTCGCTGAAGGGGCGCGGATTCGTCGACGGGGACGACCTCCTCCTGACCGATATTCGGGATGCCGAGGCGGTCGACCGTGTCTTCACCCGGATCCGCCCCGACGTCGTCTTCCACGCCGCAGCCCTCAAGCACCTCCCGATCCTCGAGCGGTTCCCCCGGGAGGCATGGACGGTCAACGTCCTCGGGACCCTCAACGTCCTCTCGGCCTCGGCGGCCAACGGGGTCGGCACCTTCGTCAACGTCTCCACCGACAAGGCCGCCAACCCCACCTCGGTGCTCGGCTACACCAAGCGGGTCACCGAAAGGATGACGGCGCACTACGCCGACTCCCACGCCGGCCGCTACGTCTCCGTCCGGTTCGGCAACGTCCTCGGATCTCGCGGCTCCGTCGTGCCGATCTTCACCGAGCAGATCCAGCGGGGTGGCCCTGTGACGATCACCCACCCCGAGGTCGAGCGCTACTTCATGCTCATCCCCGAGGCCTGCGAGTTGGTCATGCAGGCGGCCTCGATGGAGACCGACGGTGACGTCCTCGTGCTCGACATGGGGACGCCGGTGAAGATCACCGAGGTCGCCCAGACGCTCATCAGCATGTCGGGCCGGAGAGACATCGACATCGTCTACACGGGGCTGCGCCCTGCGGAGAAGATGTCGGAGGACCTCTATGGTGCGGCTGACCGCCGGGTCACGAGCCACCCGCTCGTCCTGTCGGTCGCCGTCCCCAGCCTCGACCCCCTCAACCTGCAACTGGTGGACCCCGCCAGCGTCGATGACCTCGTGGGGTGGCTGCGGGCCCGCTCGATCCCCGTGGAGAACGTGATCCGCCAGGCATGACCAGGTGGGTCCTCCTGGCGCTGAGCACCGCCCTCGCGACGTCCGCGCTCGCGCCCGCCGTGCTGTCGGTCCTGCACCGGCACGGCGCTATGGACGTGCCCAACCACCGCTCGTCGCACACCGTCCCCACGATCCGGGGTGGGGGCATCGCCTGCCTGATCGCGATCGTGGTGTGTGCGGCCGGGGCTCACTGGCTGGGCATGGGAGTGCCGTGGTGGGCTCTGACGGCTGCCGTGGCCATGGCGCTCCTCGGCCTGGTGACCGACCTGTGGGACCTCCCCCCTCTACCCCGGCTGCTCCTCCAGGTCCTGACCGGTGCCGCGCTCGGTGCCGTCCTCGACGGCCCGGGAAGCCTGCTGCTCGGGGCGATCGCCTTCCCCGTCCTGATCAACGCGGTGAACTTCATGGACGGCATCAACGGCATCACCGGGCTCACCGTCACCGCGTGGGCCACCATCACAGTGTGCTTCGGGCCCTCGCACGGCACCGCGGTGCTGCTCGTGCTCGCCGGGTCTGCCGCGGCGGGCTTCCTGCCGTGGAACGTACCCCACGCCCGGATGTTCCTCGGTGACTGCGGGAGCTACCTATTCGGCGCACTGATCGCGGCCAGTGTGGTCAACGACCGCGTCACTGGCGGGTCCGGGTGGCTGCTGCTCGCCCCGCTGCTGCCCTACCTGGCCGACACCGGAGTCACGTTGCTCCGTCGTGCGCTGCGGGGCGAGGACGTGACCCAGCCGCACCGGGAGCACCTGTACCAGCGGTTGGTCCACAATCGCGGGTGGAGTCACACCCGCGTGGCACTGCTGTATGCCGGGCTGGCACTCGCCTGCGGGGCCGGGGCACACCTGCTTGCGAGCGTCTGAGCCGTTCAGCCACCGGTGAGTGCGTAGGACGTCCCGTACTTGTCGACATAACTGGACAGGTCACCACGGCGCAGCGCGTCACCCAGTTCCTTCGTGCGACCGGAGTCGAGCACGTTGATGGATGCTCCGCCGTCGGTCATCCCGAAGTGGGACACCGGCACCATCAACGAGGTGATGTTCTCCGGATCGATGTCGGACGCCAGGTCCACCATCGTCATCAACTGCTCCAGCGTGAGGTCGCCGTCGATCTTGACGTTCTGGTAGAGCATCGGCAGGAGCTCCTGCAGTTTCTCGGGCTCCTCCTCCCGGATCTCGACCAGACGGTCCATCATGCCCACGAGCGCCGCCCGGTGCCGCTCGGTCCGGTCGAGGTCCCCCAGCGGCATCGTCTTGCGTTCCCGCACGTAGATCAGGCCGTCGGTGTTCTCCAGGAAGATCCTGCCCTCCTCGAACACGATCTGCCGCCCGGTGGACTCGACGGTGACTCTGGTCTCGTGGGTGTTGTCCACCCAGAAGCCCTCCATCCAACGGGTGAGCGCGATGAACATGTCGAAGTTGGTCTGGGCGACGAAGTCGATCTCCAGCCCACCCATCAGGTCCGACACGGTGTCCCTGGCCAACGGGATGCCACCCATGGCGTATGCCTCGTTGACCTTGTTCTTGCCGTGTCCAGGGATGTCGACATACGAGTCACGTGCGATCGAGACGAGGTTGAGGTGCTCGCGGTCCGCCGAGAGCTGCACCAGCACCATGACGTCCGACCTGCCGCTGAAGTCGTTCTCCCGCGAGTCCGAGCCCAGGACGAGCGCAGTGACGACACCCTCGGGCAACTCCTCCGCCGAGCCAGGGGTCTCCTCGTCCGTGTCGTCTTCATCGGTCGTCGTAGGGTCGGCCGGCCGCTCGTCCTCTGTTGTCTCCACCGGTTGCGACTGGCTGGTCTCGCTGCCGTCGTCGGTCGCTGTCGCTGACCCACGCGTGGTCGGCGCACTATCCGAGGTTGTGGTCCCGACCGTAGGCGCCCGACGGGCCGTTGTGGGGGCGGCCAGGCCCTCGGTCCCTGTCGGGGTCGAGTTGTCGTCGTTGTCACCGCAGGCGGTCACCAGCCCGAGGCACAGGACGAGCACGAGGATGCCGAGTCGACGGGCAATGGTCATCGGATCTCCTTCACGCCGAGAGGGCAAGCCAGCTTTTGCGGCTAACAGTGAACCACGCCAACCGTTCCACGACGTGGGCCCGGAACCATTTCGACTGGCACAATGGCCCGCATGACGACGCGCCGGGTGTTGGGGGCAGCCCTGGGATTCGGCTTCATCATCCTCAACATCGCAATCATTGCCCTGGTCGTGATCTCGACCTCGCAGCGAGGCTGGTCCGGGCTGCTGGGCCGCGAAACGACCGAGACCGCGGCGACAGCGGCACCAACCACGCCGCCATCCAGCCCCACCACTCCCTCGCCGACCGACGCCACGCCCTCGAGCACTCGTAGCGGGGACACCACACCGACGACCGCCAGCCCCACCACGACACCCGAGCCGGAACCCGAGCCAACTCTGGCAGAGCGGTATGCCGACGGCGAGGCCCTCACCGTGGTCGTGCTGGGGGACCAGACCGGCGTGGACCCCGCGGACTGGGTGCTGGCCTGGGCGCGACAGTTGTCGGGCGCGCACGCCGTGGAGGTCTACGCCACCTCGACGGGCGACCCCACGCTCTATCTCGGACCCGAGACTCTCGGCCTGGGTGAGCCCCGGATCACCCTCTACAACGCCAGCCACATCGGCAATACACCGGGCTACGCGGCCAACCGACTAGGGGCACTCCTGCCCGAGGACCCGGATGTAGTGCTCCTCAACTTCGGTCGCTCCAACGACCAGGAGGACATCACCGACGAGCTCCAGACGCTGTGGGAATCCCTGACGCAGGACCGCGACCTGGACACTCGCGTCGTGATCCAGCCGCCCCGACAGGACGGCCAGCCTCCCTTGGACGAGCTGACACGGCAGTGGACAGAGGACAGCGACGCGGAGACGATCGACGTGGCAGCCGTGTTCGAGGAAGAGGGCATCGTATGGTCCACCGTCTCGGTCCGCGACCCGTTGTCGGTCAACATCTATGGCGCGGGCCGGTGGGCGGAGATCGTGCAGTCCGAGCTGCTGGGCGGCGAGTAGACAGGATGGCGTCATGGGTCACACCCTGAGTTCAGTCCGCACCCAGCTCTGGCACCTCCGCAAGGGCGGCATCCGCCAGTGGCGGACGAACCGGGCGCGGGTGCGCGCGGTCGGCGGGCCCATCCCGACCCCCGCACGGGAGGAAGCCGTCAGCCTCAGCCGCGACCGGCAGGTGACGGAGTGGCCCCTCCCAGAGCGGCCCCCACGGCGCACGCTGCGCGTCGGCGTGATTCTGGACGACTTCAGCGAGCTGGCCTTCGGCTACGAGTGGGACCAGACCGCGCTGACGCCCAGCGGATGGCGCGAGGAGATGTCCTCACCACCCGACCTGCTCTTCGTCGAGTCGGCCTGGGCCGGCAGCGGTGGCGCGTGGCGCTACGCCCTCACGGGTCCCAACGCACCGAGCCAGGCACTGCGTGACCTCGTGGCATGGTGCCGCGACCAGGATGTGCCCACGGTCTTTTGGAACAAGGAAGACCCGGTGCACTTCGAGGACTTCATCGACACGGCATCCCTGTTTGACCACGTGCTCACCACCGACGACGCAGTGGTGGCCGACTACCAGGCACGGCTCGGGCATGAGCGGGTCTCGGTCATGCCCTTCGGGGCGGCCTCCTGGGTGCACAACCCCATGCGACCCGCCGGGCACGCCCGGCGCGACGTGGCCTTCGCGGGCACCTACTTCGCGCACAAGTACCCGGAGCGCCGCGAGCAGATGGAGTTGCTCATCGGCGCCGCCGCTGCCGTGTCGCGCCGACTACCGACCGGGCTCGAGATCTTCTCGCGTTTCCGGGGTGGGGACGAGCGATACCAGTTCCCCTCCCCCATGGACGAGTACGTCGTCGGCTCGCTGTCCTACCGGCAGATGCTGACCGCCTACCGGGAGTTCAAGGCCTTCCTCAACGTCAACTCGGTCACCTCAAGCAAGACCATGTGCCCCCGGCGCGTGCTGGAACTCGCCGCCTGCGCGACCCCTGTGGTCTCCACCCCCGCGCCTGCCATCGCCGAGATCTTCCCGCCGGACGAAGTTCTCACTGTCACCGAACGGGACCAGGCCGAGTGGACCATCCGCGCACTGGCCGGCAACGTCGAGTGGGGAGACCGGCTCGGTCACCTCGCTGCCCGCCGGGTGCTCGCCTCCCACACCTACCGCCACCGCGTCGACGGCCTGCTCGAGGCGGTGGGGCTGGCCCAGCACCGGGTCGAGGACCCGAGCATCTCGGTCATCTGCTCCACGAGGCGGCCCGAGCACCTCCGAGCCCTCGTGCAGACCGTCGCGAAGCAGCGGGAGGTCAGCCCCCAACTCGTGCTGCTCACCCACGGCTTCGAGCCCGACTTCGACGTGCGTACTGAGGCCGTGGCTCTCGGCCTCACGGACGTGGTCCTCATCACCGCCCGGGCGGAGGTATCCCTCGGGCAGTGCCTGAACCAGTGCATCGACGCAGCCGATGGCCAGGTGGTCGCCAAGATGGACGATGACGACCTCTACTCCGAGCACTACCTCGCCGACCAGCTCCGCGCGCTCGACTTCTCCGGGGCCGACGTGGTGGGCAAGCACGCCCATCACATGCTGATCACCGACATGGACGCCCTGGTACTGCGCTTCGGCACGATGGAGAGCCGGTTTACCCACCTCGTCATGGGCCCCACCCTGGTGATGCCCCGAGACGTCGCGTCGGAGTTCCGGTTCGCCGACCGGACGAGGGGCGAGGACACTGACCTTCTGGGCAGGATTGTCGCCGCCGGGGGCAAGGTCTACGCCTCGGACCGCTACGGGTTCGTGCAGGTGCGCCGACCCGACGGGCACACCTGGGACGCCAGCCACATGGAACTGCTAGCCAACGGCCGGGTCGTGGCCTACGGATCCTCCGTCGAGCACGTCCTGATCTGAGCGCAGCAGGCTCATGGATCCGGCACACGCAGCGCGCAAACTGGCTGGCGCGACCGTCCGCCGCTTCCGCAAGCCGACGGTGTCCGTGGTGATGCCCTGCCGGGACGGGGGCACACTCCTCGAGCCGGCCATCCGTAGTGTCCTCAACCAGGACCTGCGCGACCTGGAACTGATCGTCGTGGACGACGGTTCCACCGACGACTCGGTAGCGACCGTCAAGCGTCTCGCTGCCCGAGACCGTCGTGTCCGATATCTCAGCACGGGCGGTGACGGGCGGGGCCCGGGCAGGGCCCGCAATCTCGGAGTCGCAGCGGCCAAAGGGCGCTTCCTGGCCTTCGCAGACGCAGACGATCAGGTCCTCCCGGGCGCCTACAGCGCCATGTCAGCGGCACTGCGCCGCCGCGGCGTCGACATGGTCGTGGGCGGCTACCAGCGGCATGGGGCCGACGGCAAGCACCGGCCGCGCCTGGTGGAACGCATCCACGAGAAGGATCTCCCTGCGGTCGATGTCGAGGCCTGCCCACAGGTGCTCGACGAGGTCGTGATCTGGAACCGACTGTTCCGCATGTCCTTCTGGAAGCGCCACGTCGGTCCGTTCTCAGAGGAGGGCAACTACGAGGACCGTGAGCCTGCCCTGCGAGCCGCGCTGAATGCCCGGCAATTCAGCCTGCTCGCGCGCGACGTGTACTCGTGGCGGCTTCCCGATGGTCGGCAGACCCGGTCCCAGCAGAAGGAGAACCTGTCTGACCTGCGCGAGCGGTTCGCCGTGGCCCGACGTGAGGTCGCGCTGCTCGAGAAGTCGCAACCGGTGGCACAGGCCCAGGTGTGGGCCAGGCTGCTGGGCAGCGACCTCGGGCTGTATGCCGTCCACGTCCCGTCCGCTGACGATGCCTACTGGGAACAGTTCAGCGCCATGGCGGGGTGGCTGGCGAAGCGGGCACCCAAGGAAGTGTGGGCCTCTGTCCCTGTGTGGGAGCGCCTCCTGGCGAACTGTGCGGCGGCGGGCGTGCGGGGCGACGTCGAAGAGATCCTCGGCACCCGAGCCGAGGACACTTCGGCGGTCCCACTCACCGTCGTGGACGGCACGACCCTCCAAGCCGATCTCGAGGTCGTGGAACGGTTGCGAACTCCGCTGGCTCCATCGCTGATGGTGGTTCCTCCCGAGATGGTTCACGCGGTCGGCGGCATCCAACGAACGGAGTGGGTCTCCTCCGACGAGGTGCAGATCGACGGTTACGCCTACGTGCCGGGGCTGGCAGGCGACACCGAAGGACTCACAATCCGGGTCCTTCAAAAGGACGCCCTGCAGGCGCACGAACTGCCGCTTGAGGCCAGGACCGACGACACCATTGACATCGAGTCTGGAGACCCGTGGCGCTCGTACCGCACCGGCGGCTTCACTGTGCGAGCACCCGCATCATCATGGCAACCCGTTCCCGGCCCGCCCAGGGACCTGACGCTCGAGGTCCACCTGACGTGGAAAGGGGCGCGTTGGAGGGTGCCACTCTCGCTCACCCTCCCCCCAGCGGATCCTGCCGACCTCGGGGGCGACGCGGCGTCGACGGCCAGCGATTCTGCCCACGTCCTGATCGACGACGTACAAGTTGACGGCGCCGGCATCGTGCTCTCGGGCACGACGGGCCCGGGGACTCCAGAGCTGCGAGTCGGGTTGGTCACCTCCTCGCGAGAGTTCGCCTCCGCGGCCACCCCTGAGGAGGACGGTACCTTCCAGGCGACGCTGAGGGTGACGGACGGCGCGGCACTCCCCAGCGACGGCTACTTCGTCAGGTGGGCCGCCAACGGTGGCCCACTGTCCGGGTGGGCACGGCCGGGAGTCGCGCTCCGCGAGGGGCCGATCGAGTCCAACAGCCCGATCCAGCGCATCACAGCCCGGTGGCATCCCGGCACCACGGCCGTCTCGGTCACCGTGAGCCCCCCGCTGTCACTCAGCGAGCGATCGCGTCTGGGCCAACGTCGTCTGCGGGAGGTCTACCGGACTGCGCCACTAGAGCGGGCCGTGCTCTTGGAGGCATTCAATGGCAAGACGTGTGGAGACAACCCTGGGGCGATCGCCGGGGGGTTGCGGGAGGCGGGCGTCGACGTGCCCCTCTATTGGTCGGTGCGCGACCTGTCAGTGCCCGTTCCTGAGGGCGGGACGCCACTGGTGATCGGCTCGGAGGACTGGCACCGGGTGCTGTCGACCGCCACCGTGCTGATAAACAACAACAACTTCCCGCACTGGTTCACCAAGCGCCCTGGGCAGTTCTACCTGCAGACATGGCACGGCACACCGATCAAACGGCTTCTCTGGGACCTCCCACCTGGTCGCGTCCCCCTGACCTACCGCCGGCTCATGCGTCGGCAGGTGCCAATGTGGGATCTTCTCCTCGCGCAAACGAATGCAGCCGAGCGGGACCTACGGTCCGGGCTCGGGTACACCGGCCCGGTCCTGGTCACCGAGCAGCCCCGAAACGCCGTCCTGGCCGAGGGCGAAGCAGCACGCCAACGGGCGCGGGCCCACTACGGCATCCCGGCCGACGCGCGCGTGATCCTCTATGCACCCACTTGGCGGGAGCCTGACCGCACGGCCGCTCGGGCGGGCACGTGGACAGATGCGCTCGATGTCGAGCAACTCGCTGTCACCACCGACGCCTGGGTGTTGGTCCGCAGCCACCACCTCAGCCGTCGCGCACCCGTAGGCGAGGCACGCGTGATCGACGTGAGTTCGCACCCGCAGGTGGAGGAGTTGATGCTGGCCGCCGACGTGCTCGTGAGCGACTACTCTTCGATCCTCCACGACTGGTCCCTGCTGGGGCGACCGGCCATGCTGTTCACCCCCGACTTGGCTCACTACCGCGACGCTGAGCGCGGGTTCTACGGCGGTTGGCCAGGCTCGGCCTCCTGGCCCCTGTCCACCGATGAGGCCGAGCTCGGGGAGCTGGTGCTCACCGCCCTCGAAGTACCTCCGACACTGCGCGAGTCATGGGCCGACTCACGGGTCACTGAAGGGTGTCGCGAGGTAGTCGCTCGTGTCATTTGCTGTATAGGCGACGCAGAATCTGAGATTTAGGCGAACTTTCGGGGCTCTTCGCAGTTGAGGGTGTAACGGTCGTCCGCGCGTCGCTCGCTGGATGAGGGTCGAGGTCTTCCGATGATGGGAGTTCTCACACCGCCCATCCGAAAGACCTCGACGTGCCTGACGCTACTACCTTCGCCTGCCCCGACCTGACCACCTTCACCCGCCTGGACGACCTCGGGCTGGAGGCGACCGGCCAGCTGCTCAAGCCCGACCGCGCCGTCTTGAAGTGTCGGGTCGTGGACCCCGACGACTGGTGCCGCCGGTGCGGCTGCCAGGGCGTGGCCAGGGACACCGTCGTCCGTCGGCTCGCGCACGAGCCGTTCGGGTGGCGTCCCACCACCCTGCTGGTCACGGTGCGCCGGTACCGGTGCTCCGAGTGCGGCCACGTGTGGCGCCAGGACACCACCGCCGCGGCCGAGCCACGGGCCAAGATCTCCCGGGGCGGGCTGGCCTGGGCCCTGGTCGGCATCGTGGTCCAGCACCTGTCCATGGCTCGCGTCGCCGAGGGGCTGGGCGTGGCGTGGCACACCGCCAACGATGCTGTCCTGGCCGAAGGACACCGGCTGCTGATCGACGATCCGGCCCGTCTGGACGGGGTCGAGGTCCTCGGGGTCGATGAGCATTGTTGGCGTCACACCCGTCGCGGGGACAAGTTCATCACGGTGATCATCGACCTGACCCCGGTCCGTGACGGGACTGGGCCGGCGCGGCTGCTGGACATGGTCGAGGGCCGCTCGAAGAAAGCGTTCAAGACCTGGCTGGACGAGCGGGAACAGACCTGGCGCGACGGGGTGCAGGTGGTGGCCATGGATGGTTTCAGTGGCTTCAAGACCGCCACCACCGAAGAGCTGCCCGAGGCGGTCAGCGTGATGGATCCGTTTTATGCCGATGTCCCGGTTATGCCGATGTCGTGGGTGTCGGTGCTGGTGGGGGACGTGCGGCGGATGGTGAGGTCGGCATAACCGGACGGCGTGGGCGGACGCTGTTGCCTTCGGATTTCTCACGAAGGGAGCACGACCATGCACAGCATCGCGAATCCGAGAGGTGTCCGGTTCACGGGCCCGCTGACGCCGGTAGCGGCCGGTCTGCGGGAGGAGCTGGCCGCACGGGGTTATGCCTCGTCGTCGGCGACCATCCAGCTGCAGCTGGCAGCGCACCTGTCTCGCTGGCTGGAAGAGCACGGAATGGATATGGCTGATCTCAATGGGAGCGTCCTGGAACAGTTCCTCGCCGACCGTCGTGTCGATCACACCAACCTGTCCTCGTTGCAGGCGCTGGCGCCGACGCTGGAGTATCTGCGCAGGACCGGGCAGGCGCCTCCTCCGGAGCCGCCGGTACCGGTAGGCCCGGTCGAGGAGGCACTGGCCAGGTTCGAGGAGTACCTGCTGGTGCAGCGCTCGATCTCCGCCGCGGTGGCACAGGCCTACCTGCGATGGGTGCGTCCGTTCGTGGCGCAGCTGCCCGTGGTCCAGGATGAGTTGGCCCTCGTGAGGCTGGACGCCGCGCAGGTCAGCCGGTTCGTCACCGGCCACCTGCCAGGGCTGAGCCGCAAGAACGCCCAGATGACGGCGACCTCGCTGCGCTCGTTCCTGCGGTTCGCCCACGTCGAGGGCCTAGTGGGGGTCGACCTGGCCCCGGCCGTGCCGCCCTTCGCGTTTCGTCGCCAGTCCGGGTTGCCCGAGCCGCTGACGGCGCAGCAGGTACATGCCCTGACCGACGCGTGCGACCCCTGCACGGCGGTGGGCCGGCGCGACCTGGCCGTCATCACCTGCCTGGTACGGCTCGGGCTGCGCTGCGGGGAGGTCGCCGACATGGTCCTGGAGGACCTGGACTGGACCGGCGGGACCATCACGGTGCACGGCAAGGGAGGCCGGATCGACGTGATGCCGCTGCCTGTCGACGTCGGCCAGGTGCTCGTGGCCTACCTGCGGCAGGGCCGACCCTCCACGACCGAGCGAGTCGTGTTCCTCACCGCCGTGGCACCCATCAGGGCGCTGTCCCGCTCCGGTCTGAGCTGCATCGTCGCCCGGGCCGCGCGACGCGCCGGGCTGGGGACGATCCATGCCCACCGGCTGCGGCACACCGCGGCCTCGGCCACCCTCAACGCCGGGGCCACCCTGGAGCAGGTCTCCCACCTGCTGCGTCATGTCAGCCCGGCGACGACCGCGGTGTACGCCAAGACCGACCTTGCCCGGCTGTCCACCCTGACCCGGCCCTGGCCGACCTCCGGGAGCCGGTCATGAACGCCGGGCTGCCCGGGCTGCTCGAGGACTACCTGCGGGTGCGGCGGGCGCTGGGGTACAAGCTGGAGGGCACCGAGGCCCTCCTCACCCAGTTCCTGGGCTACCTGGACCAGCAGGGCGCCGAGACGATCACCATCGAGCACGCCCTGGCGTTCGCGACCGCGCCGGTCGGAGTCTCGCCACGGTGGCACGCGCTACGGCTCTCGGCGATCCGCTGCTTCGCACGGTGGGCGTGGGCCAGCGACCCCCGGGTGCAGGTCCCGCCGGCCCGGCTGCTGCCGGCCCGACCCACCCGAAGCGCGCCCTACATCTACAGCGAGACCGAGGTCCTGGCCATGCTGGCCGCCGCCGACCATCTGCGCCCGACGATCCGCGCGACCACGTTCCACACGCTGATCGCGTTGATGGCCGCCACCGGCCTGCGCACCGGGGAAGCCATCGGGCTGGACGTGGACAACCTGGACGTTGCCGCCGCGACGCTGCGGGTGCGGGGCAAGTACGGCAAGACCCGGCTGCTTCCGTTGCACCCCAGCGTGCTGGCCGGCCTCACCGGATACCTGCAGCAGCGCGCCCGCCTGCTGCCCGCCGAGGACTGCCCGGCCCTGCTCATCTCCAGCACGGGACGACGCCTGGCCCGCTCGACGCTCTACCCCACGTTCAGCACGATCCTCACCGAGGCGGGGATCGAGCCGGTCAGCACGACCTGCCGGCCCCGACTGTTCGACCTGCGTCATACCTTCGCGGTCAGCACGATGCTGGACGCCTACCGGTCCGGGGCCGACCCCGCCGCCGTCCTGCCGGTCCTGTCGGCCTGGATGGGGCACACCGAGCCCAGCGACACCTACTGGTACCTCACCGGCACCAGCGAGCTGCTCGCAGCAGCGGCCGACCGGCTTGCCTCGTCCCGGGCAAAGGTGCCGCGATGACGCTGCTGGCACCCACCCTGGAGGCGTTCTTCACCACCCGGCTGACAGGTCAGCTCGGCGCGAGCACGCACACCATCGCCGCCTACCGCGACACCTGGCGACTTCTGCTGCGCTTCGCTGCCGAGGACACCGGCACACCGCCGCACGCCCTCGACCTGGCCCAGCTCGACGCCGACCTGATCACCCGGTTCCTGAACCACCTTGAGGGCGAGCGGGGCAACAGCACCACCACCCGCAACGCGCGCTTGGCCGCGGTGCACTCCGTGTTCGCCTACGCCGCCGTCGAGCACCCCGAGCACGCCGGTTCGATCAACCGGGTGCTGGCCATCCCCGCCAAGCGACGTCAGCGCCGCACCGACATCACCTACCTGACCGAGCCGGAGGTCACCGCGTTGCTGGGCGCCCCTGACCAGGACACCAAGGCCGGCCGGCGCGACCACGCGCTGATCCAGGTCGGCATCACCACCGGCCTGCGGGTCAGCGAGCTGACCGGCCTGCGGTGGCGCGACGTCCACCTCGGTACCGGCGCCCACGTCCTGGCCCACGGCAAGGGCCGCAAGGACCGCAGCACCCCGCTGGACCAGGACACCGTCAAGGTTCTGCAGGCATTGGCCGAGGCCACCGGCTGCGACGCTGACGCATTCGTCCTGACCACCCGCACCGGGACCAGGATGAGCCGCGACGCTGTCGCGGCACGTCTCACGCTGCACGCCCAGACCGCAGCGACGGCCTGCCCGTCCCTGACCAACAAGACAATCACCCCGCACGTGCTTCGCCACACCGCGGCCATGCGACTGCTCGCCTCCGGCATCGACAGCACCGTCATCGCCCTGTGGCTGGGCCACGAAAGTATCGACACCACCCAGGTGTACCTGCACGCCGACCTGGCCACGAAAGAGGACGCCCTGGCCAGAACCGCACCGACCGGCACCCCCACCGGCCGCTACCACCCGCCAGAGGACGCACTCCTCACGTTCCTGCAGAACCTGTGATTATGCCGACCTCACCACCCGCCGCACGTCCCCCACCAGCACCGACACCCACGACATCGGCATAACCGGGACATCGGCATAAAACGGATCCATCACGCTGACCGCCTCGGGCAGCTCTTCGGTGGTGGCGGTCTTGAAGCCACTGAAACCATCCATGGCCACCACCTGCACCCCGTCGCGCCAGGTCTGTTCCCGCTCGTCCAGCCAGGTCTTGAACGCTTTCTTCGAGCGGCCCTCGACCATGTCCAGCAGCCGCGCCGGCCCAGTCCCGTCACGGACCGGGGTCAGGTCGATGATCACCGTGATGAACTTGTCCCCGCGACGGGTGTGACGCCAACAATGCTCATCGACCCCGAGGACCTCGACCCCGTCCAGACGGGCCGGATCGTCGATCAGCAGCCGGTGTCCTTCGGCCAGGACAGCATCGTTGGCGGTGTGCCACGCCACGCCCAGCCCCTCGGCGACGCGAGCCATGGACAGGTGCTGGACCACGATGCCGACCAGGGCCCAGGCCAGCCCGCCCCGGGAGATCTTCGCCCGTGGCTCGGCCGCGGCGGTGGTGTCCTGACGCCACACGTGACCGCACTCGGAGCACCGGTACCGGCGCACCGTGACCAGCAGGGTGGTGGGACGCCACCCGAACGGCGCGTGCGCGAGCCGACGGACGACGGTGTCCCTGGCCACGCCCTGGCAGCCGCACCGGCGGCACCAGTCGTCGGGGTCCACGACCCGACACTTCAAGACGGCGCGGTCGGGCTCGAGCAGCTGGCCGGTCGCCTCCAGGCCGAGCTCGTCCAGGCGGGTGAAGGTGGTCAGGTCGGGGCAGGCGAAGGTAGTAGCGTCAGGCACGTCGAGGTCTTTCGGATGGGCGGTGTGAGAACTCCCATCATCGGAAGACCTCGACCCTCATCCAGCGAGCGACGCGCGGACGACCGTTACACCCTCAACTGCGAAGAGCCGGAAAACCCTGCGCTCTGAAGAGCCGCTTTACAGGCTCTTCGCATTCAAGGGTGTAGTTGGGGTCTGAATCCGCCGGCCTCGAGGAGTGCGCGTGCGATGTAGTTGGTGAGGTTGCGGAACCCGAGGGCGGAGCCCCTCAGGTGCTCGAGGCGGCCATTGATCGCTTCTGTAGGCCCATTCGATGTGCGGGGACGGTCGAAGTAGGCCAGGACGTCCTCGGCGCGGCGGGTCAGGGTGCGTCCGAGCCTGCGCAGCTCGCTCAGACCGGCCGGGACGCCCTGGCGGACGGCATCGATCACCGACTGCATCTGCTCGCGGCCCTGGCTGCGGTCGGGTTCGCGGTAGGCGGCGACCATTCGCTGGTAGATGCCCCAGGTCGCCTCGACCGCGACGTGCTGCTCGACCGCGAAGAGCGCCTCAAGGCGGGCTTGCTGCTTGTCGGTGAGCAGGTCAGCGCCGGTGTGCAGGGTCCGCCGGGCCGAGTACAGCGGGTCGCCCTTGCGGCCTCGGTGCCCGCAGGTCTCCTGCTGGACTCGGCGACGACAGTCGTCCATCGCCTCCCCGGCCAGCTGGACTACGTGAAACGGATCCATCACGCTGACCGCCTCGGGCAGCTCTTCGGTGGTGGCGGTCTTGAAGCCACTGAAACCATCCATGGCCACCACCTGCACCCCGTCGCGCCAGGTCTGTTCCCGCTCGTCCAGCCAGGTCTTGAACGCTTTCTTCGAGCGGCCCTCGACCATGTCCAGCAGCCGCGCCGGCCCAGTCCCGTCACGGACCGGGGTCAGGTCGATGATCACCGTGATGAACTTGTCCCCGCGACGGGTGTGACGCCAACAATGCTCATCGACCCCGAGGACCTCGACCCCGTCCAGACGGGCCGGATCGTCGATCAGCAGCCGGTGTCCTTCGGCCAGGACAGCATCGTTGGCGGTGTGCCACGCCACGCCCAGCCCCTCGGCGACGCGAGCCATGGACAGGTGCTGGACCACGATGCCGACCAGGGCCCAGGCCAGCCCGCCCCGGGAGATCTTCGCCCGTGGCTCGGCCGCGGCGGTGGTGTCCTGACGCCACACGTGACCGCACTCGGAGCACCGGTACCGGCGCACCGTGACCAGCAGGGTGGTGGGACGCCACCCGAACGGCGCGTGCGCGAGCCGACGGACGACGGTGTCCCTGGCCACGCCCTGGCAGCCGCACCGGCGGCACCAGTCGTCGGGGTCCACGACCCGACACTTCAAGACGGCGCGGTCGGGCTCGAGCAGCTGGCCGGTCGCCTCCAGGCCGAGCTCGTCCAGGCGGGTGAAGGTGGTCAGGTCGGGGCAGGCGAAGGTAGTAGCGTCAGGCACGTCGAGGTCTTTCGGATGGGCGGTGTGAGAACTCCCATCATCGGAAGACCTCGACCCTCATCCAGCGAGCGACGCGCGGACGACCGTTACACCCTCAACTGCGAAGAGCCGCTTTACACACAATAGCCAAGGCGCCGAGGCCTTCATCGATCCGGCCCGCCTCATGAACAGTCCCGGATAGATTCACAGCCCAACAAAGAGACTACGAAAGCTTCGCGTCCGCCGACGACTGCAACCACTGCTCGAACACTGTCATTGCGCCCTTCGCTTCCACACTCCACGCGCCAGCCATCGGAATCTGGTCCGCCAAGGGGAAGCCGGAAGGCGCAATAAATGTCCCACCTAAGGCAAGGTCGGCCACACCATCCCACAAACGACACTGATACGCCGAAGCGGCCTTTCTAATCAACAGGAGGTGCGAAGCAAACTCTGAGCTCCGGTCCCACGCTTCGCCCAGTGCAGGAAGGAGTAGATTCCAGGCAACCGTCGGCAACGCGAGCGCGGACATACCAGCATTCTCTAACGCTCCCTGCAGCTTCACAAGCGAGTACCGCGAAGTTGGAACACCAACAACCGGAGAAGCTGACGGCAAAGCGAATACAGCCGGGTGATACCGAGAAGAGATCGACACGCGCGACATCTCCATTAACGCAACCAGTGTTTTTGCCCGAACGCCGGGGAGCGCACGGACCAGACCACTTTGACTCGCGCCAACGATTGCTGCGTGGGAAATCTGATCCGCCTTATCGTACCCCGCCGGCAACGAAGCCATATGGGGCACCAAAAGGACATCACACCCATGAGACAGCGCAAACTTGTCCAACAATGAAGAAACGCGCGCAACATGCTCTTCCTTCGACCAGGGCAGGCTGCCATTGCGACCAGGAAAAGACCCGATAACAAACGGCCTACCGCTTGGGGCATACATCGCAGCCTCATCCCGATCTGCACCATCGGCGTTCAATAAGATGGCGTCATCGAAACTTCGGACAATCTTACGACTATCCAAATCAAGACCCAATGCGAGGCCATGAGAAATCGACTCTCGACAGCCAACAACCTTAGCCATATGAAGCACGGACTGAACTAGCTCACCCACACGACCCTCAATAGTAGGGCCAATAGTTTGACTAAGGACTACGAGGGGCTTGCCAAACTTCGTGGCCGCAAGCGCAAACGCGTATCGCTCAAAGACATGGCTTGGGAACTGAGAAGCCAAATTTCCACCGCCCGCAATGATAGCGATATCGCACTTCCGCAAAGCTTCAAGGAGAGGAGACTCGGAGACTTCGCCGCGGTCAAGATCGCGTTCGACCTTGCTCAGCAACTCCTCGTGCTCGGCCATCCTCCACTTCGAGCGAAAACCAAATCTTGCAACCGATGAAACTCCATACATCTCCCGAGCCACGGCGGGACTGCCAGCCACGAGAACAGGCTCCACATCCCGTCTCCGAAGCTCCGCAACAGCCGCCTCCGTCATCGCTTCATCGCCAAGATGATAAAGATATCGCCATCCCACATCCCCGAGCACAACAGCAGTAGCCACAATACGCCTTTCTACGAAGTCCGGTAACGGCAAGCCAATCAAAAACTTTAATGGAGACTACTTACAAGCTCGAGAAGAGGAACTTACCGAAACGCTCGCGCTTACCTGTCACACGGCTGGTGTCCAGAGCACGTGATTCCGAACTCGGGCCGCTCCCTTCGAGCCCACGCGATTCAAGGCTACCGAGACGACCAACATTACCTTCTCTCACGAGTTTTGAACCCAGCGCAAATACGGAGCTATGCTTAATGTCGTAATATGCGGAGCGAACCTTAACGATACCTTGCATCCCAAGGCGGGCGCCAATAATGTGTGGATGGAATCTCTGCGTAAGCATAAAGTTCGTCTCGCCCACAGGGATACCCTCGACAAGCCCACGCACCCAAACAGGTTCAACATTGCGGAACCGGTCTGCGAGAATGCTGAATGAGGCCGCGTCTTGTGGAGTACACAGCCAGAAGTACACCTTGTCAAACTCGCCTACGAAGGTCCCGGGCAACCTCTCAAGCACAGGCGCAGAAGCAGCATCTCCAATCAAAGAAATATGCAGCGCAGCACCGGCGATCGGAACCTCTGAAACGGGCTGGACGAAACAGTCATCCAGTCCAAGATGTACTTCAGCATCTGCGGCGATCCGCTTAACCCATTCATATGACCAGTCGTCCCTAACCTCCAGCAAAGCATACGCCCGGAATGCGTCAGCGAGAACTCCCTCTTCTGCAGGTCTAAGCGCCGCGAAAGGCCCGAGGCCGATCCCGGTAGCTATAGAGGTCGTACCCGCACGTTTCGCAAGTGCGGCACCGAGGCCGAGAGTGAAACCATGGGAAGGCCACTTGTCATTCAAGTATCCTCCGCCGTGCAGGTGGAAACTGCTGACATCTTCGAGCTCGGAAGCCAGGGCGACAAACGGCTCCCCAGAAGGGCGCTTGTCAAAGAAGTTGAGCCCTATTTTGACAGCCTCCACGAACGAAATCTTCCCTAGCTTGTACCTAGCCCTGGCTACTGAGTCGCTAAGCTTCAGCCGCGGGAAATCGTCCTCCAGCAGTGACTTGAGTACGGGCTGACTCGCCCCTGCAACGATGAGCTCACCGCTCGAAGCATGCCCCAACGCGCTCTGATACCAGTCGACCCATGATCGAATGATCAACTCATCGCCATAATTAGGGACTCCCGCCCCGCCAATAAGATAGTGCATATAGCTCTCCGTTCGTCAAGTACACTGGTTTCGGGACAACCAAATATGATTCTACTTGGACCTATTGGGATCCGAGATTGTATTCAGAATAGCGTCAACTGCGCGTGAGCTCGCGCTACCGTCGTCCCATGAGACAAATTCTTTTGCCAACGCGTCGTACTGTGAACCATACTTTGCCTTGAAGGTATCAAGGCGTGCGAGTTCCGAAACCAGATCGGGCACGTTTTGCACGAGCGGACCAGCAAGAACATCTTGAAATTCCATGTACATGCCACGATTCGCGAGATACTCGTCCAGGTCGGGAGCGAAGTAGACAATAGGATTACCGGTGCACAGGTAGTCGAACATGATCGACGAATAGTCTGTGACCAATACATCCGAAGCAATCATCAGTTCGTTCACGTCTGGATACGACGTCACGTCGATGACACGCGACCCGCCCTCCCTCCGCGCGACCCCAGCACGAAGGTTGAACGAGTGTCCGCGAACGAGGACCGTGGTGTTCTCACCTATCTGTTCAGCGAGGTCCTCTGGATCAAAGAATTCAACCATAGGGCTCGAATAACCATTCGCCCCAACATCACGCCAAGTAGGTGCGTACAGCACCGCGCGACTTCCCTCAGTTATCCCGACATTCGCTCGAAGTCGAGCCTTTTCCTCCGGGGTTGAATTCACGAGCCGGTCGTTACGGGGATACCCGATCTCCAGGATCTTCCCATCGTAATAGAATTCACGGCTCGCGATAGACGTGAAGAACTTGTTAGGCGAGATCAGTGCGTCCCACTCGCTCGCCTCCCTACGCGCGCGGGCAGCTTTACCAGCAGCCCAACGGGACTCTTGCTCTATTTCCGAGCGACCGATGAACTTCAACGGAGTCCCGTGCCAGGTCTGCAAATAGTACTGGAAGGCGCGGTCACCGTAGGAGTCGATGCCACCGTAGTTGTTCACGACAACTCGTGCCGTAGATAGCAGTTCAAACCACTCAGATGTACCTCTGACCAGCTTCCGTGCGCCCAGCGGCACATCAATCGAGGTGTCAGTAACGGCCCAAAAATACTCGAACGGGAGATTGCGGCTCCTCATCTCCTGAAGAATTGCAAGGCCCGAATCTCCCGCGGGCCCTCCCATATTCACAGAGAACACGGCCGCCTCACGCGGAGTGACGTCATCGTCCCCCAACTCGCGCCATGCGTTGCGCATGCGGTCATGGTTATACCGTCCACGCTCATGAACGGTGAGTGGGGCTTTGATCCCTAGTGAGAACTCCAGCGTATCTGAGAGGACGTGCAGGCGCCCGTGACAAAGAGACCCTGTCCATTCAAGCGGCAGAGCGGACTGGAGGAGCGCAGTGGAGGAGCGTACTCGCTGCTTGCAGTGAGTTCCGTCTGCATGCCACAGTCGAATTCTATACTCCCCAGGCTTCCATGCGGCCGTATTGCCGAAGCGATCCTTCACCTCTAGATTCGCCCGAATTTCAAATCTGCCGTTTTCCAGGTTTATAAATTCGCAATGACGGACCTTGTTGCCATCGGCGTCCCAGAATTCTCCCTTATGTTCCATTGTGTCGTCGCCGAAGTTGATTCCCGCCAGGATGAGTCTATTTGCTTCGAAACGCGCTTCGCCTACTTCAAATAGACAGCACTTGTCAATAAGCAACAACTCTTGGGCAGAATTATTGCGTACCTCCCACCCGGCTGATTCGGTTGGTAGGCTGCTTGAGTCGGTGGCGCAAGAGGGGTATAAAGTGCTGCCATCATCCAGAGTTACCGAAGGCCGCCAAGCGTTTAGATTTCCGCCCGCTTCGCCACGATGCGCCATGTCGTGGGTATCAAATTGAACGCGAAGCCCACCATGCTTGCCCGTTCCGAGCAATTTACCGCGGACCTCGGACGAATCCCACAAGCGCGTCATCGCGGCACCCGTAATTCTTTCTTCCGTGGGTGAGAGTTCGATGTCGATGAGGTCATCATGCACTCTAACCTCGAGCACTTCTGCGCGAGGCGGGAGGGTAACGAAAGCAAGAGGTTTACCCCACGGCTGCCACGAAAACATTCCGTGATGCGCTGGGCCGACGCAGGTACTGACTCCGGCACGGATGGCCCCGCCACGCCAGTAGCCAGAGGCAACAGATTCCCAGGAGCGCCCGCGATATTGCACTTTCACCCACACATCCCAACGTTGAGTGGATGCTAGGAGGACGTCTCCGAATATGGAATCTAGGGACTGGTCGATCCGGAATCCACACTCCGTGCGATCGGCTAATCCGGACCCCCAGTAGCCATTGGCTTCAGGGGATGGGAAGGGTTGCGGCTCCAGCGAAACAGTCGCTCTCTCATCATTACGCAAATACACTTCGATTGTCGCTTCCTGAGGGTCTGGCACGTACTCGAGGAACGCGAAGCCGGTCATTTGCATCCTTCCCCCGGCGACCCTTGCGTCAGTAATGCATTGCCGGAGATAGACGTAGCGTTCCATCGACGCATCGTCGCCCGGTGCGAGGACTCCCAGCAACCTGGGATCCCAATCAATGTCGGCAACGAGGCCTGCATCGCCTGCGATAATCGGAATCTCGTGGAATCGGTTTCTGACTTCTCCCGCGTTGGTCTCTGCCTCGCTTGGATCACCGAAAAGCTGGGTAAGGTACAGCACTCTTCTGTCGAGGGCGAGTCGATCCTTCGTCTCTCGGGACGCGAGTCCCCAATACTTTTTTAGGCTACGCATGTAGATCGCATCAAAGTCTTTCGCCCTCCCTAGGTAAGGAGAGTATACCGGCAGATCTCCCTCTAGGGCCTTGAATACAATCGTTTGCACTTCTTTGCCGGGTGCGCCGAGGCCGAGCCGTAGATCTAGAATCCTGTCAACCATTTCCATCTTGTCGCGGAGATTGTTAACCTCGCCGCGCTTTTGGGTGATAGAAGTCTTATCTTCTCGTTCGCGATAAAGATATGTAGTGTCGAGCACGACATCGATCGATCGGGCCGCAGAGAACGCCTGCGCCATGGGTAGCATATCTTCGTAAAGCTTACCCTCGGGAAAGGTTATCTTTGATCGCCGGAAAAAGTTCCTCCGGAATACTTTATTCCAAGCAGTGGTGTCGAATAGCAACTCCGGATGGCTCTCAAGGGTAACTGCCCTTGCGACCTTATGATCCTGACCCAGGGTGCCAAAATTATCTCGTCGGTGGCTGTAGGTCTGATTCCAGGCCTGCCACCGTCGTCCTCCCTGGAAGCGCTGTACGTTTCCGGTAGAAATATCTGATCCTGTTATTTCCAGGGACTCGACCAGGAGGCGGAATGCGTCTTTGGGGACGATGTCGTCCGAGTCTACAAAGGAGAGGTATTTTCCGGTCGCAAGCTTTGCGCCATTATTCCGCGCATTGGAGAGCCCGCCATTGACCTGATGTAAGACCTTTATACGATCGTCTTCTCGCTTCCAGGCATCGCACATCGCGCCGCAAGAGTCAGGCGAACCATCGTCTACCAGAATGATCTCGAGGTTCCGGTAAGACTGCTCGACGATTGATTCAATGCATGGATTGAGGTACTCCTCTACCTTGTAGACCGGAACTACAACCGATAGCAGAATCTGATCTTTTTCAGTTCGCCGTGCATAAAGTTCACGACGGACACCCTCCGGAACTACCTGCCTCCACACCTTCTTGAGTGGCTTCAGGAGCGAGGGGGGCAAATTCTCGAGCATCATGCTCTCAGTTATCTCCTCTGTTGTTCTTGTGCAGATCTACTTTGATCCGGGTCGAGGAAATGTCGGGGGTTCTTGGTAGGTAAACCACCTCGCAATGCTCTTCCAAGAAGTCGAACTTGCCTTCCCAGTCGTCACCGATCACAAAGGTGTCGATGTTGTAACGCGCAACGTCATGCGTCTTCTGCTCCCATGTGCGCTCCGGGATGACGAGGTCCACGAACCGCACCGCCTCGAGCATCCGCCGGCGTTGCTCCCAGGAGTAGTAGCAGCGCTTGCCCTTGCCCTCGTTGAACTCGTCGGTGGAGAGTGCCACCACCAGGTAGTCGCCGAGCGCTCGCGCACGTCGGAGCAGTTCGATGTGCCCGTAGTGGAGCAGGTCGTACGTGCCGTAGGTGATTACTCGCTGCATTCTGTGCCTTTCGTGGTCGTCGGGACTCCCCGTCGCTGTGCGTTCATCCAATGTTCAGGGTACCTAGAGGTTCTTGTCATCCTGCTGCGCGGTACGTGACCCGACTGTGCCGCGCATCGCATCGACGATCATTCCTCTGAGGTGGGCGATGCTCTCCCGAGCGCTGTTCACCTCATGGACAGGGCCCTGATCCGCATCGAGTGCGGTGCGAACGAGATCGATGATTTGGTCCTGGTTCCTGGACATCAGCAGACCGAGGTCCTCCGGCCATCGGCCGTAGAAGCCTCGCTCGACATCGCGGTACCACTCGAGATCGGGAGCGTGGACGAGCATCGGCTTCCCCGTCAGCCGGTAGTCGAAGAAGATGCTCGAGTAGTCAGTGACGAGCACGTCGCTGGCGAGCATGAGGTCCTCGACGTGCGGGTACGCGCTCACATCGATCACTCCCGGCCCCTCTGCCCGGAGTCCGTTCATGTGGTGGCTCCGCACGAGCACCCGGGCACCCGTCTCCGCCGCCAGCCTCTCCGGATCCATCAGGGCGCGCAGCGACTCCTCCCCCGAGGCCCGGCGCATCCTCTCGCGCCACGTCGGTGCGTACAACACCACCCTGTCGTCTGCGGGTATCCCCAGCTCGTTCCTCACGCGGGCACGGCCGCGGTCCCCCTGCGCCAGGCGGACGTTGCATGGCTGCTCGCCGAGATGGACCGGACCGTCGTACTGCAGAGCTGACCGCAGCCGGCGCTCCGCCTCCCCGTCCTGCGCCAGTAGCAGGTCCCACTCCCCCGCCTGCCGCCGGATGAGGCGTCGATATACCAGAGGCGTGAAGCTGGGTGGGGCGTCGTGGATGAGCCTCTTGATCGGCGTCCCGTGCCAGGTCTGCACGACCATCTGCCCGGGCAGCTTCGAGAACCAATGCGGGAAGTTGTTGTTCGTGATCAGGACCTGGGAGGTGCGCAGTGCCGAGAACCATGCCTCGGTGCCCGCGACCACCGGCGTCGCGCCGGGAGGCACCGGAACGGTCCCGTCCACCACGGACCACCATAGGGGAGCTCCTGTGTCCCCTTGGAGAGCGTCGAGGATCGCTCGAGGGTTTCCACCGGAGGACTTCCCGTTGAACGATTCGAAGAAGACGCCTGGCCGCAGCGGTCCGAAGTCCTTCCCGATCAGCCGGCTCCTGCCGGCACGGGTGCGCTCTCTCCTCGACAGCGGCGGGCCCAGGGTGATCCCGAGCGCACCGCCTTTCTGCGGGGTGAGGCGCACGCTGCGGCACGCCCCCTCGACGTAGTGCTCGCCCTTTCGCAGCTCTCGTCCCGCACGCGCCCATCCCCCGGGCCCGTCGTCGTCTCCGAGTGACCACCGCACGAAATACCCGTCGGAGAGGAATGATCCGTCGGAGAGATCGAGGTCAGCGCTCCAGCGCCCTCCCTCGCTCTCCCGCGCCGACAGGCACGCCGCGCTCTCCGCGACGCCGCAACGACGTATTCGGGGTGAATTCGTGCCCGACACGGTCGATGCGCGATGGGAGGCGGGTCCGAGGAACACCATCGCGATCATCCAGAACCGTCATGACCGCATCTTCTACGAGAATCAGTTCCTGCCCTTCGCCGAGCGCCATGCCGCGAGCGATGCGGTCTTCCATCTGCTGCGCGACGACGGCGAGGGCCACCGGCATGTTCCGCGTCCCGAGCTCGAGCGGGTGATCACCGCCGTCGCGGCCGCGCCCCCGCTCCGGGAGGCGCTGCGCGATCTCGGGTTCCGCACCGGGGTGCCGGCCGACGATAGCTGACAGACCCGGCGCCCACGCGCGGCCCCCGGTGCCGGGCGTTCAGCCCTTCAGGCGCGGAAGTCCGTAGGCCGCGTCTCGGCACCGAGGAACTTCCACCGGATCGCCTCCACCGTGCGCTCCGCGGCCCTGCCGTCGCCGTAGGGGTTCACGGCGTTCGCCATCCCGGAGTAGGCCTCCTCTGAGTCCAGGAGCAGGGAGACCTCGTCGACGAGGCGCTGCGGATGGGTGCCGATGAGCTTCACCGTGCCGGCGATGACGGCTTCCGGGCGCTCGGTGTTCTCACGCATTACCAGGACCGGCTTGCCGAGGCTGGGCGCCTCCTCCTGCACCCCGCCCGAGTCGGTGAGCACGACGTGGGCGAGGCTGAGCGCCCGCGTGAACTCGGCATAGGCGAGCGGCTCGATGAGCAGGACGGTCTCCACGCCGTCGACGGCCGGACGGATCGCCGCACGGACCTTGGGGTTGCGGTGGATCGGGAAGACCACGGTGAGATCGGGGTACTTCCTCGCGATCTCCGCGATGGCGCGGCCGATGCCCTCCATCGCGGATCCCAGGTTCTCGCGGCGATGCGCCGTCACGAGCAGGAGCCTCCCCGCGGTGCCCGCCAGGTGGGCCTGCTGCAGCGCCTCGAGCCGCTCGTCCTCGAAGCGGACCGCGAGGTGCTCCGTGGCGTACATGAGCGTGTCGACGACGGAGTTGCCGGTGACCACGATGTCGTTCTCGCTGACGTCCTCGCGCGTCAGGTTCGACTTCGAGGTCTCGGTGGGCGCCAGGTGCAGCGCCGCGATCTGGCTGGTGAGCTTGCGGTTGGCCTCCTCCGGGAACGGGGAGTCGATATGTCCCGAGCGGAGGCCCGCCTCCAGGTGGACCACCGGGACGCGGCGGTTGAAGGCAGCGATCGCCGCTCCCATCACCGTCGAGGTGTCGCCCTGGACGAGGACGACGTCGGGCTGCTCCTGCTCCAGGATCCCGTCGACGCCGGTGATTACCTTGCCCACGATCGAGTTGAGCGTCTGGTCCCCTGCCATGATGTCGAGGTCGTGGTCAGGCGTGATCTCGAACAGAGAATTCACCTGATCGAGCATCTCCCGATGCTGTCCCGTCACCACGATGACGTTCTCCATATCCGGCTCTTCGCATTCAAGGGTGTAGTTGGGGTCTGAATCCGCCGGCCTCGAGGAGTGCGCGTGCGATGTAGTTGGTGAGGTTGCGGAACCCGAGGGCGGAGCCCCTCAGGTGCTCGAGGCGGCCATTGATCGCTTCTGTAGGCCCATTCGATGTGCGGGGACGGTCGAAGTAGGCCAGGACGTCCTCGGCGCGGCGGGTCAGGGTGCGTCCGAGCCTGCGCAGCTCGCTCAGACCGGCCGGGACGCCCTGGCGGACGGCATCGATCACCGACTGCATCTGCTCGCGGCCCTGGCTGCGGTCGGGTTCGCGGTAGGCGGCGACCATTCGCTGGTAGATGCCCCAGGTCGCCTCGACCGCGACGTGCTGCTCGACCGCGAAGAGCGCCTCAAGGCGGGCTTGCTGCTTGTCGGTGAGCAGGTCAGCGCCGGTGTGCAGGGTCCGCCGGGCCGAGTACAGCGGGTCGCCCTTGCGGCCTCGGTGCCCGCAGGTCTCCTGCTGGACTCGGCGACGACAGTCGTCCATCGCCTCCCCGGCCAGCTGGACTACGTGAAACGGATCCATCACGCTGACCGCCTCGGGCAGCTCTTCGGTGGTGGCGGTCTTGAAGCCACTGAAACCATCCATGGCCACCACCTGCACCCCGTCGCGCCAGGTCTGTTCCCGCTCGTCCAGCCAGGTCTTGAACGCTTTCTTCGAGCGGCCCTCGACCATGTCCAGCAGCCGCGCCGGCCCAGTCCCGTCACGGACCGGGGTCAGGTCGATGATCACCGTGATGAACTTGTCCCCGCGACGGGTGTGACGCCAACAATGCTCATCGACCCCGAGGACCTCGACCCCGTCCAGACGGGCCGGATCGTCGATCAGCAGCCGGTGTCCTTCGGCCAGGACAGCATCGTTGGCGGTGTGCCACGCCACGCCCAGCCCCTCGGCGACGCGAGCCATGGACAGGTGCTGGACCACGATGCCGACCAGGGCCCAGGCCAGCCCGCCCCGGGAGATCTTCGCCCGTGGCTCGGCCGCGGCGGTGGTGTCCTGACGCCACACGTGACCGCACTCGGAGCACCGGTACCGGCGCACCGTGACCAGCAGGGTGGTGGGACGCCACCCGAACGGCGCGTGCGCGAGCCGACGGACGACGGTGTCCCTGGCCACGCCCTGGCAGCCGCACCGGCGGCACCAGTCGTCGGGGTCCACGACCCGACACTTCAAGACGGCGCGGTCGGGCTCGAGCAGCTGGCCGGTCGCCTCCAGGCCGAGCTCGTCCAGGCGGGTGAAGGTGGTCAGGTCGGGGCAGGCGAAGGTAGTAGCGTCAGGCACGTCGAGGTCTTTCGGATGGGCGGTGTGAGAACTCCCATCATCGGAAGACCTCGACCCTCATCCAGCGAGCGACGCGCGGACGACCGTTACACCCTCAACTGCGAAGAGCCACCAATCTCTTTAGACTCGTGCGCGGTCCCTCGATTTCGATTAGATAGGAAACCTCGTGATTCACCACTCCAACCCAATAAAGCTCCACTGGTGGGACCATGTCCCCAATTTCGGCGACGTTCTTTCACCCTGGCTCGCCAAGAAGATGAGTGGCCGCGAGGTCGAGTTCGCTCCCCGCGGGGAACCTGCCGTGGTGTCGATCGGATCCATCCTGAGCCACGTCTCGGACGGGTGTGTCGTGTGGGGGACGGGATCCTTCGGGACGGAGACCCCGAAGGAGATCGCCAAGGACGCTGAATATCGCGCTGTCAGAGGTCCGCTGACGCGAAACCGACTGGAGATCGCGAAGGTCGATTGCCCACGCGTCTTTGGCGACCCTGCCCTGCTCGTTGCCGACTATTACCACCCTGACATCGAGCCACTTCATGAGGTCGGAGTCGTCCTTCGCTGGTCCGAGTCCAACCGATTCAACAAGCTCGGAGGTGGCGAAGCAGAGGGCATCAAGAAGATCATTCTGCGGAATGACGACATCAAGAAGACTCTCGATGAAATGCTTTCTTGCCGACGTATTGTATCTTCTTCCCTGCATGGCCTGGTTATAGCCGACGCGTACGGCATTCCCAACGCTTGGCTCCACTCCAAGACGCCGAAAGGTGGAGAATTCAAGTACTGGGACTACCTCCTCAGCGTCGAGAAGCCACGCCACCCCACGGTGGTGCGCTTAACCCGTCCGGGGATCACTGCTCAGTCACTCATCGACGAGTTGCCGTTCGACGACCGTCCTATCAAGATCGATCTTGAGGCGCTGAGGGCTGCCTGCCCCTTCACGGAGTGAACCCAGCCGCACCTTTCGTTCTGCTCCGGTGTTCAGCCTGGATCCGCCGAGCGGGGTTCGGGAAATCGTTGAGAGTTGTTGAGAGGGATTGAACCGTCCCGGGTTCTCTGCCGCTACTTTGTGGGTGCAGGCTCTCGGGTGAGGGCCTTGTGGTGAAGCTGATCTGAGGGGCTCTGCGCGGACGGAGAGCCCCCTCAGATCACCCCATTGACACCGGCGATTGACGCCCATCGAATACGAGGCCGTCATGACCACACCAGCCACTCAGGCTGCGTGACTAACCACTGTCACCTGACCGTGCAGCAGTCCCATGATCTCGCTCGGGTCGCTAGCGATGAAGGACACGGGCGCCACCTCCGGTCGACCCACAGGTCAGCGGGCGCACCCAGGTTCATGGCCTCGGCCCACGCCGCCCCTGCGGATCTGTGCTCTGCAGTTGGGGGGACCCCACGCCGCCCGGCCACTGGCGGCCCCCGTGAGTTGCTTCACTATGCGCAGGTACACGTCCTCGGTGTAATGGAACGGCGCTACGCCCCAGGGGTGGGTCGGCCCAGACGACACCTGTGATGCCGGGATCCGGATTGCCCGGGCGCCGAGCGCCTTCTCGGCAAACTTGGCATAGCGACGGAACAGCCTGTTCCCCTTCCGTGCGTTGATCCCGAAGCTCGCGGGTGTGGGTTCGCCGGACGAGGACGATGCAGCCCACGGAATGTCGAGCAGGACCACCTCCGCATCGGGGAGAAGTCGCTGGATCAGGTCGCTGGTCCATGTGATGGATCGCTGCCACCGTTGGTAGTGCTCCAACTCCCCGAAGGCGACGTGGCGGCTGCCCACGGGAAGCATTTCCTCGCCCCCCGCCCGGATGAGCTCCACCGATCGGGTCACCACCGAGTCGTCGGGCAGGACATAGAAACCGAGTCGCTCGTCGACGAGATCGATCATGATCAAGTCGATCCTGTCGGCATGCCGCGTCAACTCCCGCTCCAGGTTGGACGCGAAGTCACCGGTCACCATGCGCTGCTGGAACTTCGATTCGAGGGCTGGGTGCTTGATGAGTTGGACGGCCGGTGTCGCAGCACTCACCGCCGACTGGCGAGCGACGTAATGCACCAGTTGATGGGTCGCGGGGTCGATGTGCTCAAAGGTGTCGCGGGAGACGCAGGACCCCCAGATGAACACTCCGGTCTTGCTCACCCCTGCTCCTTGACTGCCGTGCGGCGTCGTGAGCGTCTGTCGGTCACCGGCGAGCCCCGCAGCGCCTCGGCCAGCAGCCGGTCGGCCACCTCGGTCTCCCCCTGGGCGATGTTCCACGCCCACCAACGATAGGCGCGGGCCGTCTCGACCGCAGGTCCGTCATGCACGATGATGCCGTCGTTCACCCAGATCGCCCGGCTGCACGTCTCTTCGACCGTCTTTCCCGAGTGTGTCACTAAGAGGACGGTGCCGGCCCGCTCACGGATCTCCTCCATCCGTCGCTCGGCCCGCTCTCGGGACGCGTCGTCGCCGGTGGCCAGCGCCTCATCGATGAGCAGGATCTCCGGCTCGGCCGCGGTGGCGATCGCGAAACGTAGGCGGGCACCCATGCCGGAGGAGTACGTCTTCATCGGTCGGTGGATCGCCCGCCCCAGGTCGGCCTGCTCGGTGATCTTGACGATCGTCCGCTGCAACTGCTCGGGGGTGAATCCCATCGCCAGCAGCCCAAGCCGCGCGTTGTCCAAGCCCGAGAGCTCGGGCTGGAGCGCGGCGTTGACCCCGAGCAGGACCGGGGTGGACGTGGTGGTGACTGAGCCCGAGGTGGGCACGTCCAGCCCGGCGATGAGGCGCAGCAGGGTGCTCTTGCCCGACCCATTGCGCCCGATCACCCCGATGGCCTCGCCGGAGTGGGTGGTGAACGAGACACCCTTGAGTGCCTCCAGCGGGACCTTGGGCCGCCAGCCGACGCGCGTCATGGCCCCCTTGACGGGCCCGAGGTCCTGCTCGGCCTCGAGGCTGGGCACCTGGAAGGTCCGGGTCACCGCCTCCACCACGACGGTGGGGTAGGCCTCACCGCTCCTGCCCATAGCTCGCCTCCTGCCGCCAGAAGTAGTAGTAGGCCATCAGCGGCGACAGGGCCGCCCACAACAACATGATCAGCCAGTGGCGCAGCGGGGGCACCGTGTCATAGATCAGCAGGTCGCGCGACATGTCCAGGACGAGGTACATCGGGTTGGCCTGCAGGGCCCACAGCCAGAATCCCTCGTTGACGAAGCGGGTGATGGAGTACATAACACCCGAGGCGTAGAACCAGAGTCGGGCGATGAAGGCGACGAAGAACCTCAGGTCGGGGAGCTCGAAACCCAGCCGTGCGGCATACAGCGCCACACTGGTGTTGAAGAGGACCTGGAGGGCGAAGACTCCGGGGAAGAGCAACCAGGTGGCCGAGATCGGGTTCTCTTCCGAGACCAGCACGATAAGGACCAGCATCGTCGCCAGCACCGGCGCCATCGAGATCGTCTCGCGGGTGATCACCGACAGGGGGATTGAGGCGCGGGGGAAGGAGAAGCTTTGCAGCATGTTCCTGCTGGTCAGCATGCTGGTCACCCCGGTGTTGGTGACCCGCAGCGTGAACGAGAACAGGAAGACCCCGATGAGCAGGTAGGCCGGGAAGTTGTCGATGCCCCGGTCAGTCCGCAGGATCAACGCGAAGACGACGTAGTAGATCATCCCGTCGAGGATCGGGCGGCCCACGAGCCAGAGGTTCCCGAGCAGGTAGTCCCGGTTCCCGGAGAACGCCCTGGCTCGGGACTCGGCGTAGATGAAGTGCCGCCGCTGCCACAACTGCCGGGTGTAGTCCTGCAGCGAGGGACGGCCACCGACGGGGCGCAGGGGCGGGTGCTCGACGGTTTGGGTCACGGGCGGGCGACCTCGCGATACGCGTGCCGGTAGGTCTCGACCAACCGGGGCCACGTGCGGGAGGTGGCCGTATGCCGTGCCGCCCCGCCGAGGGTGTCGCGCAGGGCGGGTTGGTCGGCCAGCCGCACCAGGGCAGCCGCCAGGTCGGTGCTCGAGTCGGGCCTCATCACCAGGCCATTCTGCCCGTCTCGGACCAGTTCGGTGAGCGCCGGCAGGTCGGTGACGACCACGGGCTTGCCTGCGCCCATCGCCTCGACCAGCTTGAGGGGCGGCACCAGACGGGTCACGTCGTGGTCCATCCGCGGCAGCGCCACGGCGTCGAACCGGCTCAACCACTGCCTCGCCCCGTCGCGGGACACCCGCCCTGGCATCTCGACGGCCCCCTCCAGGCCGAGCCGCTGCGCCTGCGCGGCTAGGGCAGGCCAGGCCAGCCCGTCACCGACGATGGCCAGCCGGACGTCGCTGCCCGACGCCCGGGCCTCTGCCACAGCGCTGACCAGAGTCGACAGGCCCTCGTAGTGCACCACGGCGCCGACGTAGCCGACCCACATCCCCTCCGTAGGAAGGCCCGCCAGCCTGCGCTGGGCCGCGGCGTCGGACGGCAGATCCAGGACGCTCTCGTCGATGCCGTTGGGGACCAGGGAGATCCTGTCGCGGCTGACCCCCCGCTCGACGAGGTCCTCGAGCATCGGGCTGGAAATGGTGATGACGTGGTCGGCGGCCGCCGCGACCTCAGCCTCTTTGGCGCGCCACTGCAGGAATCGGGAGCTCCCATACGGGTCCGGATCACCGGCGTGTCGGCGGGTCGAGGCCCAGGTGCGCTCGAGTTGACCCCGAACCTCATGCACCCACGGGAGGCTGAGCGCCGCCGCGGCGGCCTGGGCTGCGAGCGCGTTCGGGTAGTGCGTCGTCGAGTGCAGGTGCGTGGCGCGGTGGGCGGCGGCCACCGCGATCAAGTCCCGCGCCCACTGGTCGACCCGCTCTGCCTCGCCGGCGGCGAGGGGCCACGGCATACTGCGCCGGTAGTCGATGCCGTCGAGGCTGTCCACCGGGCCTGACTGCACCTTCCCGATCGTCGCCGGGTATCCTGGCCGGGTCAGCGCCGTCGCCGCGATCCCGGCCCGCTGCTGGGCCTGCAGGATGTCGTGGGTGCGCAGGGTGTAGCCCGACCGGGTGTGTGGCAACGAGTTTGTCAGCACGTGCAGCACCCGCGGTGGGCCGTCGGCCTGCCATGTCCGCTCCGCCCGGGGGACGGGACGTCCGCCCGGTGCGAGCGCTTCCAGGTCGCCCTTCACGCCCCGCAACTGTCGGCTGCCGTCGTGCTGCGTCAGAGCAGCCGCGGCGGCCTCCAGGTCGCCCGTGAGCCAGGCCCAGCGGGCTCGGTTGCGTACTTGGTCCGGGTCCGGCGGTAGCCCCGCATGCAGCGCCAAGGCACCCGTCAGGCGACCTTGGCGGGCCCCGGTGAGGGCTTCCCTTGCGCGTTCAGGGTCGTCCAACATCAGGTGACCCAGGGCTGCGAGGGTCCGCGATCGTCGAAGCCGCACGGCGGCTCCTCCGACAGCAGTCCTCGCGGAGGAGGGCAACTTGCGCCCCGCCTGGACGACGAACCACGCTGGGTCGCTGCGGGCCAACGTCCAGGTCGCGGTGGCGACGGCTCCAGTGTGTCGGAGACGACCCGCGAGCGGCCTCACCGCCTCGCTCCCGCGAGAGCATGGAGCACTTCCAGATAGATCTGGGCGCTGCGCTCCTCGTCGGCGTTCTCCTGCACCCACCGCGCCATGCGCTCGCGGTCGGGACGGGCTGGCAGGTTGTGGGCCAGATCGATCCACTCCTTCGCCAACGCCTCGTCGTCGCCCGGCGCCGTTGCGAACCCGGCACCGGTCGCATTGATGATGTCGGCGGCTTCCCCGCCCACCGAGCCCGAGACGTGCATGCCCATCGCGAGCGCCTCGTGCAACTTCGAGGGCACCGTCCAGGTCAGCGCCCGCCACTCTTTCAGCATGATGAGGAAGGTATCTGCCCATCGGTAATGCTCGTGGATCGTGGTGCGGGGTTGAGAGCCGTGGACGCTGACCGGGACCCCGAGCTCCTCGGCTCGCTGGTGCACGGCTGCCTTGCCCGCACCCGTGCCGATGACCCGCATCGAGACCTGCACCCTGGCGTCCTGCACCCTGCGCAGCGCGCGCACGGCCGTCTCCAGGCCCTGAGCGCGGCCGACGGTGCCGACATAGGTGATCCGCAGCTCGCCGTCGGCGTCCCTGGGCTCGTGGTGTTCGTAGTTTGGCACCGGGTGGGCGGCGTTGCGGATCACCTCCACATGCCGCACGCCCCTGCCCTGCAGCACCTCGGCGAAGCTGGCCGTCGTCGTCACCACGCAGTCGGCCGACAACTGCAGACGGGTCAGGAAGCGGGATGCCCCGCGGGCGATCAGGTGCTTGACCCTGGCGCGTCTCCGCTCCTCCTGCCCGTCCCAGCGGTTGACCGCAGCGAGCAGGTCAGGCCAGGCATCCCGCAACTCCATGACGACGGGCTTGCGCAGTGTCGTCGCCACCACTCTCGCCGCCAGGAGGGTGGGCAGTCCCGGGGCGGTAGCGACGACAACATCGGGATCGAGGGCCCTGCGCTCCCGGAGCACCCTGACGACCGTGTCCACCGCCGTGATGAGTTGGTCGGTCAGGTTGGAGCCCACCGTGCCCTTCGTGGGGCGGAATCGGACCCGGTGGATGATCTCCCCATGCTGGCCCGTCTCGGCACTGCCCGGCACGATGTGCTCGTGGCCCTCCAACATCCGGCCCCGGGGGTAGTGCGGCGGTGGTGCGACGACGTCGACATGGTGCCCTGCCTTGGTGAACTCACGGACCAGCGCCGACCATCGCAGCTGGGGTGGGCCAGTCTCCGGGTCGTAGTAGTGGGTGAGGAGCAGAATGCGCATGTCGACGCTTCCTTTCCCCGACCGAGACCAACTGGCAGCGCCAGGCAGGTGGACTACCACTCACGCGCCAGGCAGTCTAGCCACCGGTTGCCCCACAGGGCGATCACCTGAGGCTGAGGTGTCGACCAACGAGTAGGTTGCGCACGAGCGTTCCCCCTTCGATCCCGCTGTTCACCTCTACGGCGGACCACCTCGCTTCCCCCGAGGGCTGCTAGGCAATGCTCGTCTGCACCTCAACCACCGCCAGCGTGAGGAAGTCACGACGACCAAGGCCGTCGGCGCCCCACACCTTGAATCGGAGCCGACACCGGGCTCTTCCCTGGTTGGACGGCGACAACTGGACCCGACCCGCGGCAAGGCTCTGCCACGCTCCAATGGGGTCATGGAAGGTTGCGATCTTCGTAAAGATTCTGTAAAGTGTGCGACTGACGACGTACACATTCACGCGAGGGAGGGCCAGTGACTGGCGTCCAGGAGCAGTTCCCCACAACCGGACTCGTCCGCGGCTATGCCCCCGGCGTCTTCGACATGTTCCACGTAGGACACCTCAACGTGATCAACCGGGCCCGACCTCACTGCGATGAGTTGATCGTGGGCGTCGTCTCTGACGAGGTTGTGGAGGCCATCAAGGGCCGCCCTCCCGTGATCCCCCTGTCCGAGCGCATGGAGGTCGTAGCTGCGATACGAGGCGTCGACCGGGTGGTGGTGGACGTGCATAGCGACAAGTTCGACTCGTGGCGGGAGTTGCGATTCGACGTCATCTTCAAGGGTGATGACTGGCGCGGAACCACCAAGGGATCCAAACTCGAAGGCGACCTCGCAACGGTCGGCGCTTGGGTACACTACTTCCCTTACACTGTCCACACATCCAGCACTCTCCTGAGACGCACACTCCACTCCAGCCTTGATACGCCTGCCGCAGAAGCGATCTAGTAGTCAACTTTTTCGTCCGCAGATATCCACGGAGACTTCTGTAAACTTCTCTGAGAGCAAGTTCAAGACTTTCTGACCAAGCACTCATTTCTTCTCCTAATCGAAAGCCGACCCGCCCGGTCGAATGCATACTGGGGCCTTCGCCCCCGTTTAGGAGATCCCACCGTGCGACGTTCTTCTTGCGCGGTCGTCGGCGCTGCCGCGCTTCTGTGCACACCGATGACTGCTTTGTCCGGATCAGCTAGCCCCCAGGTGCCGGCCGGGTACGTAAGCACTCCACCCTCGCTCGGACCGAACAGCATTGAGGCAGTGCGTGTATCTGGTGATGACCGCTATGATACGGCGGCCCGGATTGCCGAGAACTGGGGTGGCGCTGCGCCGACGGTCTTCCTGGCCAGCGGTGCGGACTACCCGGATGCAATGGCCGCCGCCGCTAGCGCAGGGCTCTCGTCGGCGCCAGTGCTTCTGACCAAGCCCAACGAACTTCCCGACGCGACACACATGGCCCTATCGAACATCCAGCCGCAAGTCATCATCCTCGTTGGAGGCACTTCCTCGGTCTCGGAGGAGGTCGAGCACGAACTCGATGGGCTGGCAGGCAAGGTCCAGCGAGTTTCAGGCAAAAACCGGTATGGGACTGCTGCCGAATTGGCTATCCGTCAATCTTCCGGCTCGAACAAGATCTTCCTCGCCAGCGGTCAAGACTACGCTGACGCCCTCGCTGCCGCCGCTCTGGCCGCACACGAGGGGGCTCCATTGTTGCTGACGAAACAGACACACTTGCCGGCTGCAACAAAGGCAGCACTTGATGAACTAGAAGGTCATCAGTTAGTCGTTGTTGGAGGCACCAGCGCAGTCACCAACGCGGTCGCTAAGCAGGCCGCGGCACACACCAAGTCCGGGACACACACACGCCTGGCAGGTTCAGATAGGTACGGTACCGCTGCGGCTGTCGCCCAAGAGTTTAAAGACGCCGGCACTGAGTCCTTCGTGGCATCTGGTGTCGCATTCCCGGATGCTCTGGTCGGGGCAGCTTGGTCCAGTAAGCAGGGCTCTCCCGTCGTTCTCACACCCCCCGACCGAGTAGCAGATGGCACCGAGGAAGCTCTCCTGCAGCAAGATCCATCCAAAATCTACGTGCTGGGCGGACCTGCCAGCGTGACCGACCTGACAGTACAAGAGCTCGTCGAGATCGTCGACGCTCCTCCAGCGGCTACTCCGCCTGGAGAGCTCCCGGGTTGGGGAGCCCCAGCCTGGCAGGACGAATTTGAGGGCACGCAAGTGGACACAGCCAAGTGGTACGTGCGGGATCAGACCTACCTGTCCTACGACTATGGCTACATCGTGGATGACGCAGTCTCCGTTGCTGACGGCAAGCTGCGAATCCGAGTGGACGAACTGGACACACCGATTGTGAAGGGCGACCGGACGCGGCACTGGTCCACCGGCTACCTGGACAGCATTGGTCTCCATGAGGCTGATTATGGGCGCTGGGAGATCCGCGCCAAGATCCCCACGACGGAAGGGAACAGCCGTGGCGTTTGGCCTGCATTCTGGTTACGCAACGTGGGTAACGTTGGGGAAATCGATGTCCTGGAGGCCTGGGGAGACCCACCGATCCAGCATGACAACCCGAACCTGACGGAGACGTCGCGGTTCACTCTGCATGAGTCGACCAACGGTGGCATGCGAACCAAGGGGTGGTATTACGAGCACCAGCTGTGGCCAGGTCAAGCTCCGTATGACACCGCGTCCACGGGCTACCACACCTGGGCCGTCGAGTACACGCCCGATTACCTCAAGGCCTACCTTGATGGACAGCTGGCGGCCCACGTGGTTCCAGATGGCGAGCTCATCAGCGGGACCAGCGCCGACTATTCGTGGGTGTGGGGTCCGACGTTTGTCAACGAGCCATGGGCCATGCGGCTGAATGTTCAAATGGGCGACGATTACAGTACGCCCGGCCTCCAGCCCAACCCCTACTCCGAAGTTCCGGCAGACTTTCTCGTTGACTATGTCCGATTCTGGGACTACACCTCAGGCGTTGACGGGAACTAACCACGTGGAGGTGTTCGGCCCTCCGGTTGGGGAGGGCCGAACACTGTCGGTCCATTTTCGAAGTTAGACTTCACGTGCTTCCGTTAGCGTCAGGTCGAAGCTGAGGTTCGGTGTGGACCGGTAGTTCAGGTGCGTCTCCACCGCGATCGTATTCGTACCGTCCTGCAACAACCCGAGCGGAACCTCCACCACGAGCCGATCGTTCAAGGCCGCCGACGTCGAGATCGCCTGATTTGCATACGTGTCGTGGCCAACCGGACCCGGATCAAGCCGAAGCCGCCCGACCTCAGTGCCATTCACGTACACCACAGCCCCATCATCAGCCACCGCCGACAACTCCAGCGCGTGCACCGACAACGCATCCTCAAGCTCAAACTCAGACCGGAAGTACGCCGCCCGAGCACGCTCGCTCGGCACACCAGGATCAATATTCGTCACGATCCCAGCCGAACCCCAACCCAACGGAGCCGCACCACTCTCCCAGCCCGAGTCATCAAACTCCGCACCAGCCCAACCCTCACCCGGAGCCGCCGACTCATACCAAACCGACCACTCCGAACCCGCCGACACCAACTCACCCGGCTCTTCCGGATCCGCAGGGTCCTCCGGCTCTTCCGGATCCGCAGGGTCCTCCGGCTCTTCCGGATCCGCAGGTGGATCCACCGGATCACGAGGATCGCCCAACTCCGCCACTGCACTCAGGTCGAAGCTGAGGTTCGGTGTGGACCGGTAGTTCAGGTGCGTCTCCACCGCGATCGTATTCGTACCGTCCTGCAACAACCCGAGCGGAACCTCCACCACGAGCCGATCGTTCAAGGCCGCCGACGTCGAGATCGCCTGATTTGCATACGTGTCGTGGCCAACCGGACCCGGATCAAGCCGAAGCCGCCCGACCTCAGTGCCATTCACGTACACCACAGCCCCATCATCAGCCACCGCCGACAACTCCAGCGCGTGCACCGACAACGCATCCTCAAGCTCAAACTCAGACCGGAAGTACGCCGCCCGAGCACGCTCGCTCGGCACACCAGGATCGATATTCGTCACGATCCCAGCCGAACCCCAACCCAACGGAGCCGCACCACTCTCCCAGCCCGAGTCATCAAACTCCGCACCAGCCCAACCCTCACCCGGAGCCGCCGACTCATACCAAACCGACCACTCCGAACCCGCCGACACCAACTCACCCGGCTCTTCCGGATCCGCAGGGTCCTCCGGCTCTTCCGGATCCGCAGGTGGATCCACCGGATCACGAGGATCGCCCAACTCCGCCACTGCACTCAGGTCGAAGCTGAGGTTCGGTGTGGACCGGTAGTTCAGGTGCGTCTCCACCGCGATCGTATTCGTACCGTCCTGCAACAACCCGAGCGGAACCTCCACCACGAGCCGATCGTTCAAGGCCGCCGACGTCGAGATCGCCTGATTTGCATACGTGTCGTGGCCAACCGGACCCGGATCAAGCCGAAGCCGCCCGACCTCAGTGCCATTCACGTACACCACAGCCCCATCATCAGCCACCGCCGACAACTCCAGCGCGTGCACCGACAACGCATCCTCAAGCTCAAACTCAGACCGGAAGTACGCCGCCCGAGCACGCTCGCTCGGCACACCAGGATCAATATTCGTCACGATCCCAGCCGAACCCCAACCCAACGGAGCCGCACCACTCTCCCAGCCCGAGTCATCAAACTCCGCACCAGCCCAACCCTCACCCGGAGCCGCCGACTCATACCAAACCGACCACTCCGAACCCGCCGACACCAACTCCTCGGGAACCGCCGGGATGTCATCAAGGGCGTATACGGCCGAACTGGCCGAGCGGTTTCCCGCGTCGTCGACCGCACGGACAAAGAATCTGTCGTCGCCTCCGCGTGACACCGTCGCACTGGGGGTGTTACTGAGCCCAACCACTCGGTCGTCACGCAAAATCTCATAGCGGACCGACCCGCTGGCATCGCTCGAACCGGACCAAGCTAACGACACCGAAGCGTCGTCCATGGAGGTGGCTGACACATTTGTCACCGTGGACGGGGCCTCATGGTCCCTCATCGGAAAGCGAGTAAACCCTCCAGCCCACTGGCTCTGGGTTGGGCCGTACCGAACGCCGGTGAAGTCCCCACCGTTCCAAAGTGTCCCGTCATCGGCCACGAAGAGCGCCCAACTGCCCGCGTTGTTGCTCTGCAGGAACGGCGGATTGAACTCTGGAATAAAGTCCCCTGTATTCGCATCCCAAGCACCCACCCATTGGATCTTGTCGATCTGAGTCCAGGAACTGTCAGGCGAAGGCCACTTGTAAGCGTCCTGGTAGGACCAACTTGAGCAGTGGCAGCCTCCGTACACGACCTCGCCATCAGTATCGATAGCTTGGAAGTCTCCCCCAATGCCAAGCGTAATGCTCCCAGAGAGACGCTCGAAGGTGTCTGTCGAGTACGAGAAGAGTGAGTGCTCCGATCCTCCGACGAACACCCGATCGCCAACGGCATGGATCGCCTGCTGGTATCCGGACCGGTCCGAGTTACTCCACACCGTCGTCCATTGGGGCGTTGCGAGAGGAGCGCCCGCGCTCATCTGAACAGCGGCCGCCTTGTTGGCATAATCTCCCTGGGAGGTGGTGAAGTATCCAGCCGCGTACATACGGCTATCGCTTGGTGCCGCGTCCACGGCCACCAATGTCCCGTCGAACTCTGGGTTCCAGTTCCCATCTGGTGCCCCCGTCCGCCAATTCACCCGCGCCGCGTGACGGGCGTACACCTGTGTCCCCCCATTGTTTAGGTGGGTGAAACTACCCCCGAGGTACACATAATCCCCGGCGACAGACAGACTGCGGACCGAAAGGACACCCGTGCTCAGGTTGTTCTGGATCTCGAGGTTCCACGAACTCACCGTGTTGCCTGTTGCTGGGTCCAAGAGGACCGTGCCAAGCGCTGGCTGACCATTGACGACGGTGAAGTCACCAGCCGCGAGGACGTTGCCATTCGGAAGAACCTCTACTGCTTTGACCTGGTTGTTGAACGTCGGGGTGAACGCGCGGACGAAGTCTCCCGAACTTTCGTCAAATGCCGCCAGCGCTGGCTGCAAGACCTTGTCATTGCCGGTGGCATTAGCACCGCGTTGCACATACTCGAAGTTGCCCGCCGCGTAGACGACACCATCGCCCTGCGCGAAGTCCTGCACTTCAGCGTTGCCTTCAGCAACACGCCCATTGAAGTGACTCGTCACGCCCCAGTACTGACGGGCAGCGAATGAACTGGCAACGGCTCGCACCTCATCTGCCTGCGTACCCGTGTCACCGATGGCCTCGTACCCGAGGTCATCCGTGAGCAACTTGGGCCGGACGTACACCTCAGCGTAGGGTCGCGGGGCCGACCCGTTGGAGAGCGCCGACCAGAGGAACGTCTGACTCGTGTTGCTACCGGTCTGCACATTGGACCCGTATGAGAAGCCTGAAGTCCAGGACTGCCCCGAAGCGAATTCCGACGTGACGCGCTGCATGCCGCTGTCGCGGCCGAAACTCGCGGTGGTCCCACCGTTGAACCACGAACCGCCATCAAAGCGATAGGAGGCTAGAGGATGAGAAGCCGACCGTGACCAAACCCATCGGTCGCGCTTGGCCGTGTAGCGGAACTGGACGTTCTGCCAGGAGGTCCCCTGTGCATTGGCCGCACGGAGTACACGGACTCCATCTTCCAGATCGCTGATCTTCGTGTTGTTCACGAGCTCATCGACGGTCTGCGCGGGCAACTGCACCGTGCTGAAGTAGGAAGGGGTCAACTCGCGCTCCAGCAGTTCGCTCGCACTACCTTGACCCTCGTAGAACTCCTGCCAGCCTTCACGTCCCTTGCCGACCAACACCCAGCCCCCGCCGTCCCACTCCTGGTCGCAGTAGAACTGCTGGGGGGCCTGGAGTGCCGGTGTCATGAGCCAGTAGGCACCGCTCGGTGCGGACGGATCTTCCTGCTTTACTTCCCAACACGAAGCGGCAGCTGTCGCTGGGCTGGCCCCGTCTCGTTCCGGAGCGGGCGTTGGCGCGGCTTGCGCCGCGGGCATCGGTTGGATGCCGGCAACAGCAACCATGAAGGCAACGACGAGCCCGAGTGCCTGGCGTAGGGCCACGACATCTCCAATCGGTCCAGGGGCAGCCTCGTGCCCGCACGAGAGCGGGATTAGATTGGTATTGACCCCGCCCATACTAATACTTGAACTAACGCTGACTGTACCAAGACGTTGCCGTCGTCGCTACCCCTCGGTGCCCCGCATTTCCCCCACCTTGATCCGCGGGTCCAACCGATACGCCGGCGGAGCCGCGGGCCAGCCGGACGAGGGGGTGCGCCCCCCCACCGCCGCCCTGGTTCGACGCTCGGGACGGTGGTCCGACCTCACGTCGCGGGAGGAGGACGGCCGCGAGCAGACTGATGTTGAGGCCAGTCATCATCCCGTAGAACAACGTCTCGACGAGGGTGGCCGCCACGATGCCCGTCAGGACGCTTCCAGCGAGGTCCAGGCGGCGCCATCCTCGGACCATGCAAAGAGTGAACCAACCCAAGAACAGGGCAGCCCCAACGAAGCCGTGCGAGAACAGCAGGGTCCAAAGCTGTCCCTGAGTGCCGAGAGCGGGCAACCACTCTTCTGCGGCTGGCCGTGGACCACCGTAGCCGAGCAGAGGTGAACTCGCTGTTCGTAGCACCGTCTCTACATAGAGGCTCGTTCGGTCCTCAGTCGAACTTCCGGTGTCCAATCGCTCATCAAGACGCTCGAACGCCCCCGAAACCCAGAAGCTCATGGCCAGCACGAGGATCGCGCCGCAGCCCAGCAGCACGCTTCCCATCCGCCCAGCGCGAAAGGCCTGGTAGAGCAAGTAGCCGCCCACTACAGCGAGCCCCACCATCATTCCCCTATTCAGGGTGAGCGTAGCTGGAATCACCGAGGCAGCGATCAGCAGTACCGTCGCAACACAACGCGGCCCACCCCTAGTGATCCATGCGTACAAACAGACGAAAGGGAAAACGACGGAGTAGACGTTACCCCAGGTGTTGGTGTAGAGGAATGGCGCGCTCGGACGAGGGTCGGTCTGTTCCCATGATGTGGGATTCCACTGAGTGGCGCGACGGAACACCATCTCCCTGACCATCTCGTTTGACTTGAGGCCTTCAGGAAGAATCCAACTAAGCGGCGTCTCGAAACTGAACAGGGGATGAAGCACACCGATCAACCCTCCGACTGTCATGACCAGCAAGAAGATAGTCATGACACCCGAGATGTATCGCAGCGTGAGGGAGCGTACTGCATTGAATGCATAAACCGCTATTACGGTGGCTGAAACGTAGAGGGCAAATCTGTACCCGAATGCGACGACCCTCCCGGTCGAGTCCAGTTGGCTCCCAGATGCTAGCACCCAAGCCAGAAATGCAATCCACAGCCCGAACCACCTCGGGAGCCTCACATCAGAGGTCCGCAGAAGAAGGGCCATCATGATTGATGCCGCGACAACCCAAATGAGGTCGCCGATCCCCAAGGCCCAAGCTACTGGGTAGCCGACGAATGGTAGCGCAAAGGGCCAGCTCGGAAGCTCACTGGCCCGGAACCTACGACCCATCACTCAGACTCGACTGTCCCGAATACGACGTGCGTGCAGGCGACTGCGGAGGAAGGCCAGCGGCGACGATGCCAGCCCCATCAGCTCTTCCGTCAGAAGATACCGCGGGGTGACCAGCGTGGTCTCATCACTCGGTCGCGCCCCCCGGTCCTGCAGGGCGGCTAAAGCCAACTTCGGTATTTGCAACAGGAACTTCGGAACGAAGACAGGATTCCGTGCAACGTGCTTAACCAAGAGTGCACCCATCCCGACGCCATTTCCCCTGATTTGCCGTCGCAGTTGATCGACCGTCTCTCGATGGTAATGCCACACTAGACTGGCTGGATTATAAACAATCACTGCTTTGCTAAGAAGCAGCGACGTGAAGACATCGAGGTCCTCACCCCCGAGGGTGGGTGTCCCTGCGCCCAACGAAACATCAAACCCACCAATCTTGCGTAGCGCGGCCGTCCGGAAGGCCATGCTATTCCCGGACCCCACCTTTCCAGTCGTCAGCGGGAAGAGGGGGCCGCCAGTGCCTCGTTTCCCCAGCGCATGCGGCCCCTGGGACGCGAGACGATCTGACGAACCCCACCACTGCCGAGTCAGGCCCTTGCCAAAACCGCCATAAGCCTCAAAGAGGTGTTGAGCCTCGGTGCGGAGTTCGGCCGGTAGCACGAGGCCGGTGACGGCATCGACGATCTCGCTGTCAGCCTCAATCATCGGCAGGATGAGTTGCTGTAGCCAGTCGATATCTGCAATTGCATCGTCGTCGGTGAAAGCGACAAAGTCTTCGTTCACCTCTGCTAGCCCGCGGTTACGCGCCCACGATAGCCCCCGTCTTGGCTCTTCGACAACAACGATCCGATCATCCGTGAATGAGGCGATGGCTTTTCGCGTTCTCCCGGACTTAGGGTCGTTGTCGACGATGATGAGCCTGAGAGCGCTGTGGGACTGGGCAAGAACCGCAGCCACCGACTCTGCCAAGTGGGGTTGAGACCCGAGCGTGCAGATCACTACGGCGATGTTCCGGGGCGCCAGCCGTTTCGGAGTCCTAGCGGCGCCCTCTGGGTCCTCCGTTGACATCGGCGCATCGGCACGCGCACCGCTGCCCAGGCGCCTCTTGATCGCTTCTTCCGGCCGGGAGCGTTGTCCCTCCTGTGCTAGGTCTATGCGCATGAGCTCCTCAGGAACCCCGTCGTCCCCACGAACGAGGACGAACGCACGCTCGGCAGAGGCTACGTCACCCGATCGGACGTGCAGTTCATGACGCACCCGCGAGTACTCTCCAACCGCCGTCGGCTTGCCCAATGCCGACCACGTGGTCATTGCGCCATCAGCTTCGAACTTCGATGTGCCCGGCCCCTGCGACCGGAGTCGAATGCGAGCACCGCAGTCGGGGGTCTGCCCACGGCCCGAAGATGGCTCGCGAGCGAGGTGAGTTCGTCTCGCCTGGTGCTCGAAAGGTCGACCGCGATCAGGACGAGGTCCGCCTGCCTCGCCGTCGCCAGCTGATCCGAACGACGCGTCGGTGGCACCACCGTTCGGATCGTCAGCGGCGGTGGGCTGTCGGTTGTCTGCCTGCTTGGTGCGAGTTCCTCTACACCGCTGGCATTCTGCGTGACGACTTGCCTACCTGCAGATGTCATGGACTCCACCAGACTCTCCAAGAGCGGGTCCACGGCAGCCTCCGACACTGCACTAATGAGAGCGACTGAACGGATCTCGTCCGGCACAACGGCAACGAAGAGTTCCCCTGCCGTGTCCCATTCGTGGCCCGCGCTCGCCGAGAGATCTGGTGTCCAGACAGCGGCGCCGGAAGCCTCTGACACATGCGCCGCAACAGCCAACTTCTTCGTCAATCGGTCCCGAAGGAAAGCGACGACCACCCCGCAGAACGCGCCAGCCATGGCCCCCGCTACCAGTATGCGCAGCCGAGATGGGCTGATCACCGCAGCAGAATCGGCGGCAGGGGTCAAGAGGGTTCCTGCTTCGGCAGGCACATTACTCAGGGCCGTCCGCTCCGTCACGAGCCTGTCCATCTCGAGGCGGGCAACTTCCCTGTCGGACTCGGCGGAGGCGGCCGCAGCCGATCCGGGCGACGCCTCTGCTTGACGCTCCAAAGCGTCTGCATGCGCTTCCACGAGATCACTCAAGCGGTTATCGATCGTTTCCAGGACATCATTCCTGCGCTGTTGAGCCTGCTCACTTCGAATCTCCAAGAAGCTGGTGGCAACGGCATCTGCGCCGGACCTCGCTTCGTTCAGATCGTGACTCGTATAGCTGATACGCAAGATGGTGCCGTCCTGGTCCAGGGAGGCCGTCGTGGCACTACGCATCTCCACCACCGTGAGGACACCACCCAGTTGCTCAATGGCACGACTGGCTGTCACGGAAGACCGCGCGAGTTGCACTTCGGTTCCTGGATCGAGGAACGAGGACGGTGCACGGTCCATACTGAAGGAGTCGCTGGTCAGGACGGTCAGTTGCACGATAGTTGTGGCTGTCCATGTCTTGCCCTGCGCGAAGATGAGGGCTCCTGCTCCCAGGAGACCGACGACTGTGCCGGCCACAACCCAGAGGAGGCTTGTGCGCAGGATTCGCCAGTAGTAGCCCCAAGCAACGGCACCGGGGGCCGAAGACCCTGGCCGGGACGGCGTCTCCAGGGCTGACACGCTCATGATGAGACCTCTTGAACTACCAAGCGCAGTCGCCGCTGCATTTTCACCCCTAATTGGAATCGCTCGACGCTAGTCAGTCTTGAAATGGCGGCAGAAAAAGCGGAGGCGAAATCCTCGACCGTCTGCTTTCGAGTCTGCTCATCGACGTAGGCAAGTTCGACCAGTCTCGGGAACGGACGACCCAGGCGTTGCGCGCTCAGCCTTCGGAACGCCTCGCCGACGAGCGGGTTTTGACGGGAAGCCAAATAGTATTCGGGCGAGGCTGTGACCTGGCCCCCGTGCTCCCGCTTCGCCACGACATACGGAGCCAAACGCCGCATGCCGAATTCCGCTTCGGCGGCCCGCAGCCACAAGTCATAGTCCTCTGCCTCCACCTGCCGGTAGCCCCCCAGTCGGTCGAGCGCCACACGTCGCGCAAACATGCTCGGGTGACACACGGGGTTTCCCAGAAGAAGGTGGAAGGGGAAGGCCGCAGGACGGATAGGAGACGGAACTCCTGGCCGGATGGTCCGCCTCTCGAAGTCAACGACGGGGCAAAAGACGAAGTCGTAGGGCGAGTCTTTGCTCAAGGAAGCAATATGGAACCGCCAGGGCATGCTCACGTCATCCGCATCCATCCGAGCAACGAACTGGCTGTCCGTGTTCTTCAAGAGATAGTTGAGCGCATTCCCGAGGCCTCCAGATCCAGCAGAGTGCAGGACGCGCACTCGAGGATCTCGAAACTGGGTGGCAACCTCCCCTGTTCGGTCCTCACTACCATCGTTGAGGATGACGATCTCTGCATCCTTCGGCAGACTCCGGAGCGTGGATAGAACCGCCCGCCTCAGGGTGCCTTCGGCGTTTCGCGCAGGTAAGATGACGCTGAGTCGCGGCATCAGGCTCCTCCCCCTTGGGCCCTGTGCTGAAGGTCGAGGTCAGCACTCCTCAGGTCGACGTACCGGCGGCGCATAGACCAGATGATGTGAATGAGATTGATCGTTGTAAGCAACAGGTATCCCCACATGAAGATGGTCGGCCACTGCCACGTCACGAAGATCCAGGCCCAAGCGCCAGGATCAGTGGGCAGCAGGATCCAAGACCTCAATACGCCACCCCGACGTTGTTCTCGCCCAGCGCGCCGTAGCAATTGTTCCGCGAGGATCTGGCTCATGAATTGTCCGGCGAGAAGGACACTCATCAGCAGTGCAGCGAACGAGAGGACTCCCCACCCTCCGAATGAAGTCACCCAGGCCACGGCGACCACCACATGCGTTGCGGGGGTCCGCACCGCGTCCACAACGTGGTCTAGCCACTCCCCGGCCTTACTGGCACGGCCGCTCAGGCGGGCAACCTGCCCATCTGCGGAGTCGAGGAGATATGCCAAGGCAAAGGCCGCGGCAACGAACCATGCGGTGGGCCCCGAGATCGGGGCAGCGGCCAAGAGCGCCATCCCGAGCAGGGAGGCGACGAGGCTCGCGACAGTGACGCCATTCGGCGTCACCCTCAGCGCGAAGGCAACAGCGGCAGCCAGTCTGGCTGCGCGACGGTTTACCCACCGTGTGTAAGCGGGCACCCCATCCCCTGGCTTCTGCGCAAGTGCCAGATGCTCCCTGGCGAACTGAAATCGGGCACGGACACCGTGGTTGCCCGCCGCCTGAGCTGTCGCTGCGACATCCGTGACTCTCATTCGGCGCCTGCTCCCGCTGCCCTTCGGCGTAGGCCGGGGGATTCCTGGTCAAATGTGTCTCGAGCGAGGCCCAATCGGTAGCCCACGCCTCGCACCGGCTCTACCAGACGGGGGCCCCCCGCTGCTTGCACCTTGGTGCGCAGACGGCTAAGAGGAGACTCCAGCGACTTGGGGCTCATATGGCGAGCGCCAACCTGGTCGAGGAGGTCGTCTCTGGTGAAGACCCTGTCCGGTTCACGGGCCAGGGCGAGCAGCAGTTCGAACTCTGTCTTCGTCAAGTCGACCACTCGCCCAGACAGGGTCACCTGCCGCCTGCTTGGATAGATCAAAAGGCGACCGACGGGGACCAACTCCTCCTCCCGCAGGTCGATCGATGCGAGGTATCGGAACAAGGTTTCTATGCGGGTACGGAGCCTGCGCTGCGAGGCAGGGAGCACGAGGACATCCCACGCCCCCGCCTGAAGGAGTATCAGTTCCTCATCCTCCGTGAGGTGTGGCGCGACCGCCAGACTCGGCAGTGCATGCTGGTTGAGTAGGCTGAGGACGTCCAAGACATCGACGGTCACACTGCCTGCATGCACGATTGTCAATGCCGGTCGGATACCTCCTACTCCAGGCGTCTCCAGCTCGCGCGGCCCGACGCTGGCGTGCGGGATGGACTGCGCACGAAGCACACCGGCTGTCGCCCGGACAGCCTCTTCGCTCGCTTCCAAGGAGACTAGGAGGACGCCGCCACGAGTGGCGCCACCCCCCAGACCATCCAACCTTGACACTTGCATCCTCTTCGCTGAACTTTTCTTTACTATTTCAAGATGTATGATGACTGAAATGCCACCAAGGCGCAAGCCAACGACAGGATCGGGCCAGAGGGCGTCAGGGGCTACCGAGGAGAAGTGGGGAACACGATGCGAACCGTGGACGTGGTAGGAGTGAACGTTGCTGACGTTCCGACCGAGAGCGTGGTCCGGGCCGCAGCTCGCCCTGCGGAGAAGGCTCCACGACTGGTCTATGCCCTTCACGTCGGGGGTCTCGAATCGCTGAGCAACCCTGACTACAGGGCAGCACTGGACAACGCTGACCTCGTGTATGCCGACGGCGCAGCCATCGTGGCATTGGCCCGCGCGGGTGGCGCAGTTGCGATCACACGATCAGCGACAACCGACATCGGCGTGCCAGTCCTCCAGGCGTTGGCGGATTCACTTGGTCGTCCCGTCCGAGTGGCCCTGGTGGGCGGACCGGAGGGCCTGGCCAAACGTGCCGGCGAGGCTTTGACAAAGATGGTCGGCTGTACGGTTGTCCTCTGCCGAACCGGCTACTTTGCCGATTCTCGTCGGGTGCTGAGTGACATCCGCTGGAGCCGACCAGACGCTGTGATCGTTGGACTTGGCATGCCGAAGGAAGCCATCTGGACGCACCGGCACCGAGAGAGCCTTCCTCCAGCCGTCATCCTCACGTGCGGCGGCTGGTTTGGGTTCTTGACAGGCGATGAACCCCGGGCTCCCGAAGCAATGCAGCGCCTTGGGCTGGAATGGGTCTATCGGCTCAAGAACGACTTCTCCAGGCTTCGTCGTCGTTACGCCGTTGGCGCGCTCCTGACTCTCCGCAATATCCCACGACAGGTTCGGTCCCGCCGACAAGCGGAATCGCCGGACGCACCATAGCCGACTGGAGCTCCCGTCGAGTCAGCCCCGGCGGGAGCCTACGCACGGAGTCCGGCGAGGTCGAGACGGTCGCGGTACAGGAAGCACACGGCGACGAACACCGCTCCGGCGCACGCTGCGGCGCCGAGCATTGCGATGACGCCCTCCCCCGCAGTCAGGCGAACAATCACTGCCGGAACGCCAGTCGCGACCGCTGCGACGAGGAGCCGACTCCCTGTGATCCGCAACTCGGGCTGGACACCCACTAGCTTCTTGACCTGCCACACAGCTAAACCCGCGTCGACGAGCATGGCCGATGCCCAGGCGATGGCGGCGCCGATGATCCCCAGCGCCGGAACTAGCGCGAGATTGCCCACGACCATGATGAACAGGGCCACTGCCTTGTTCACGGCGGCCCAACCCGAGTGCCCGCTCATAAGCAGCAGCGAGTGGATGTTTCCCGCCATGAAGGTGAGGGAGACACCGAGGCACAGCACCATCAGCGCAGTTGCGCCCTCCGTGAAGCCCGACCCCAAGAGGGACAGCGCAGCCGGGGCAAACACGGCAAGGATCACGAAGCCCGGGGTAGCAAACAGCACCAGCCAACCAGCCGCCGTCCGATACAGGCCCTGAAGCTCGGCGAGTCGCCCCTCGTGCATGAGGGCGCTGAACCGTGGCGACACGATCACTCGGATCGCGACGTCGATCATGAGTCCGGCCGCAATGAACCGACTCGCCGCACCATAGATGCCAGCCGCGGACGCCGTGGACAGCAAACCCACCACGAGAACGTCCAGCCAGACTAAGCCCTGCTCCAAGGCAGCCGAGACCGTCCGTGGCAAGGAGAAACCGATGACGCGGCGGATTTGCCCTCGAGTGGGCAGCCAGCCTGATAATCCCCCAACAGCCCCCTCGACCTTCTGAAGTTGCGCGCGGATAAGCAACAGCAAGATGGCCAGGGCCAAGACGAGCGGAAGCGCCCATGCCACGGTCGCGGCAACTGCTCCTCCGCCAGCCAAGACGACAGCGACGACCAGGAGTGGTCGAGCGCCTGGCAAGAAGATACTCCCGACGGCTACGAAGGGGACCACCTGTCCGAATGCCCTGACGACGGCCAAGGCCACCAGAACAAGGGCGCCGAGGGGGACAGCCCATGCGATTGACTGGATCGACTCACCGACAGGTCCTTCGTCACTCGCGCGCCACACGAGCGGCGCGGCCCACCAAATGCCCAGCCCAAGCAAGACGCCGACGACGGCGGTCAGACTCAACGCAAAGGTGAGAACGCCGCGGATGCCGGCGGGGTGATCGATGAGTAGTCTGGGTAGGAGCCAGAGCGCCGCCGAATCCAGACCCAACTTGCCGATGACCGTGACAATGGTGAACACCCCCATTGCCTGCATCACGACCCCAGCTCCAGCCTCGCCAAGGAGTCGCGCCAGAGCGAAGGTGAGCACGAAACCTAGGGCGGCGCTGACAACGGATCCTACAAAGGTGACCGAGACGCCCTTGGCCAGTTGTGTCCGCTCAGATGCCGCCACTTCACCGCCGCAGTGACGAGGCACTGGTTTCGCGGCAACCTCCCCACGCGTGCCCCTGTGAAACTTGGAGTCGGGCCTTCTTAGCACTTCGGATCTGTGTCGAACGTCTCGCCCGCAACGAGCCAAGCCTCATCGACCCACTCAAGCGTGAAGATGTGCCACGAGCGCTCCGGAGTCCCTTCGTTGCGGAGGTCCTTGCCGTTCACATCCAAGACTTTGACGCCGGAAGAATCGACGCAGGCCCGCACCACCATCCTCGGGGGCGAACTGTCCACGTCACTCTCGAGGACTTCCGTGTCCACGACCCTCGCTGCACCGACCTGCCGCCACCCTTCCGCCGCAAATTCCTCTTCTTGAGCCATCAGTGACTGGAGATAGGCACCCGTCACCGACGAGTCACCTTCCGCTGCTGGCGCCTGTCCGCCGGTGGACGGGCTGCTCAGCGCCATTTCCTGAGCCGTCAGCCCTGCCTCAACGGCGTCAGTCACGACCGGCTCTTCTAACGTCTCAGGAGCGGGCTGGCTGCCATCTTCGCCCGGACGGGCCTCGGGGGGTCCCTCTGATGTTTGGGTGGACGCACGTTCGTCTGCGCCTGCTGGGACGTCCGCCCCAGAGGAGATCGTCGGGCCTGCGTCATCGTTCGCGGGGGTGTGACCCTGACCTACGGCGGACCCTGCAACCAAGCCGGGGGAAGCCGAACTACCTTGGTCGCGGTCTCCCGCCTGCTGCGCGCCAACCGGCCAGGCGTACCACCCGAAGGCCACCACCAAGCCCAGGACAAGCAAGAACCCCAGGCCAGTACGTCCCGTCACGCGCTCGGCTCCGGAGCGTTGAACTCTCATGTCGTCTCGACTCCCCAGTCGTTCGATCCTGGTCTCCGTGCCATGCGCAGAGACCCCAAGGGCACCAGTATGCCGCGCAAACCCGGCAATTACCAGACCGCTCCTTGAAGTTTACTTGTCTTCTCTTTACATTTCCGTCGACACCCGCCCTGGGAACCCTGCCTACGCCTCGCTCTCCGGCAGGAACAGGACATCCACCCAGTAGTTGGCCCCGTTGTAGCTGCTGGTAGGAAAGGCGACATCACTGCTGTAGACGTAAACGCCGTTGCCTCCCTCTGCCCCGTTCTGGAGAGCCTCGAGTGGCCCGTTGGTGAAGCCACCTCCGCTGAAGAACCCACCGTCCGCGGCGTAGTACCCGTTCGGAGCGAGGTACGAAACGACATACATCGTCCCCGCGGTCACCGCGACGGGCACCGCGAACATCCCGAGTTGCCAGCCACGAGCCGTCTCGCCGCCCAGGGTCACCGATGCCAACTGGTTGCCGTCTGCCTCCCACAGGACGCCCGTGTGTGGGCCCGAATTGCTCGGCCCCCCCTTGAAGAAGCGCACCCCGTGCACAGCACCGTCGACCATTGCTCGGAACTTCATGCCCACGTTGACCGATCCCGGGTCGTTGACCAAGGTCGTACCTGGCACGGTGGAAGCGGTCCACAACGAGACGAAAGTGGCGGCAACGACGGAGAAGCTCCACGCCACAGGCGCCTGCAGACTGTTGCCATCCAGATCCTCAGCAGCCTCGACCGTGACTGTGTAGGTGCCGCCAGCCACCAGAGGGCTGCCCGGTGTCAGGGTCGCCACCATCTCTGTCGCGTCGTAGTCGATCCCGCCCACAACGGCGCTGCCCGTGCTATCTCGGAGGGAGATGGCGATGGTGTCGGGCTCGATCGCCTCGTCAAACGTCACCCGGACGACGGCATCCGGTGCAACGGTCGCACCCGAACTGGGCGAACGTCCGACGATCGTGGGCGCTGCCGAATCAGCGAAGATCACATCTACCCAGTAGTTGGCGTTTCCCCACGTGTTGCTGGGGAAACCGCCAGGACCATAGGAGAAGAGCCCGTTCCCTGCCTGCCCAGTACTGGCCGGTGCTGTCAGCGGGCCGTTGGAGTGGGGCGACGACAGCCCGCCCCCCGTTGCGGCGTAATGCCCTGCGGGTGCGTGATAGGACGCGACGTATGTGGAACCCGCCTCAACCGAGATCGGGTCGCTGAAGAAGGCCTGCTGCCAACCCGACCGAGTCTCGTTGAGGAACGTCACGGAACCGAGAAGGTCCCCGGTCGCAGTCCAGAAGTGGCCCACATGTGGGCCGTCGTTGCCAGGGCCCTTATAGAATCGAAGCCCACGGATCTCCCCAGGCCTGGAGACTCGAACCCGGACGCCAAGCTCAACTGCCGCTCCATCACTCTCCGCCTCCACCGCCGGACGCGCCCCGCTATCCCACAACGTGACGGGCGAGCCACCATCGGTCGTGACGGTCCGGAACGTCCAAGCATAGGGCTCAGCCATGGCATTGCCCCCGAGGTCACTGGCCTTGACGGAGACGGAGTACTCCGTGGCGGAGTCCAACGGAGCACTCGGTATCAGTGTCGCCGTGGCCGTCTCGCCGTCGTAGGACAGGGAACCAGGGACCACAGTCTCGCCGCTGTCACGGAGGACCATCTCGACAGACCCCGGGCTCACCGGCTCATTAAAGGCGACCGTGACCTTGGAGTCTAGCGCGACGGAGATGAGTTCAGGCGCTGGCTCGACATTGACCACAGACGGGGGACCGATGTCGGGCGCAGTCTCGAAGACCACGTCGACCCAGTAGTTCGCGTTGCCCCAGGAATTGACTGGGAATCCGCCACTGCCGAAGGCATAGACCCCATTCCCGCCGCTGGAACCTCCATCGGGGGCACGAAGCGGCCCCCGCGAGACGTCCGTACCGTTGAACATCGCGCTGGTCACGCCGTAGGTGCCGTATGGAGCATGGTATGAGACGACATAAGCCTGTCCAGGGGACACCTCCACCGGAGTCTCCAGCCGTGTTTGTTGCCAGCCTGATGCTGTCTCGTGCGTATAGGTGCTGGTAGCCAAGAGATCACCGGCCTCCGACCAGAGGTGGCCGACGTGGAGTCCGCTACTTCCCGCGGCCTTGTGGAAGCGCAGAGCTGTCACCGATCCGACCGTCGAAACACGGAATTTCATCCCGAGTTCGACCGGGCTGGGATCGGCGTCCACGCTGGCAGGAGTGGCCGACGTGTCCCACAGACTGGTGGGGCTTGTACCAGGCGGTCCTATTGTCGTGAAAACCCACACGAACGGCTCCATCACGTTGCCGTGGCTGTCAGCGGCACCCTCAACTGTGGCGGAATACTCGGTGAGTGGCGTAAGTGCGGAGGACGTTGAGAAGGTGGCCGTCCGCGTGTTCGAGTCGTAGTCAGTTGTTGCCGTGATCTGCGAATCGTCTGCGCCGAGGAGGGTGATCACGATCGAGTCGGCTTCCACCTGCTCGCTGAAGGTAACCGTCAGGTCCGTCGTTGTTGCGACAGACTGCAGGCCAGACGCGGGAGAGTGGTCAATCACTACGGGAAGGGCATGGTTATCTGTGTCGAAGACGACGTCGATCCAATAGTTGCTCGCTCCGAACGAGCTCGTCGGGAACCCGGGCGCGCCGTATCGGTAGACCCCGTTGCCGCCAACTTCGCCGTTAGCCAGAGCCCGCAAGGGGGGCAGTTCGTAAGCGCTCTGGAAGTAGCCAGCGTCTCCCGCATAGCGACCGACGGGCATGAACACGGATGCCACGTAGGTCGTGCCAGCCGAGACAGCAACCCCGGGGATCGACACTTGCTGCCATCCGGACTCAGTCTCCTCACCGAACGTGGCACTGGCCAACTGACTGCCGTCGGCGCTCCACAGCGTTCCAACGTGCAGACCGGTGTTTCCCTGCCCCTTGAAGAAGCGCAACCCGGTGACGAAGCCATCGATCTCCGCTTGGAAGCGCACACCTACTTCGATGGGCTCTGCCTCATTTACGGACTGTGTCTCCGGGACCGCACCTTCTGCCCAGATTGCGCACGGGTAACCGCGAGGCGCCCCCTCTAGAACGACCGTTGCCACCTGGCCGATGTTGCAACTGTCGTCCACCGCTCGGGCCTGCACGGTAAGCCCGCCGATGACCATCGGCGTGAAGACGTAGCTCCAGGCCTCCCGTCCGGTGGCCAGGTGCCAAGATTCACCACCATCGACAGACACCTCGACCGACGCAACGATCCCTCCACCTGAGTCCACGGCTGTCCCGGTGACGGTCACGGGCGATCCGATGGGCATGTGAGTGCCGGCGATGGGCGCCGTGATGGTCGTGTTAGGTGCGATCGTGTCGGTGGATGCGCTCGCAGCAACTAGGTCACTCTGGCGAGTGACCGGCTGAACACCCATGTCCGCCAAGACATTCAAAGTCGCCTGTTGCATGACCACGTCCGTAGGCGTGCCCGGGTCACAGATGTGGTATTCATCTAGCCCGTAGGACCACTGCACGGTGCCGAGCCCCCACACGAGCGCTCCGCTGGCGGCTCGGTACATCGTCAAGTGGTGGGTGCAGGTCCCCTGGATGTAGGTAGCCCCATAGTCCACAAGCAGTTGCGGCACCTCTGCCTCCGTAGTGGAGAGCCGAATCAGCCCCGGCGGGCGAAACCCGTTATCGGCATCCACGTCGAACTCGTACCCCAGCGTGTTTGGCGCGAGATCGTAAGACTCCCCCTGTTGCAATGTTGTCACGGTCGTGTTCCGCCAGATTCGATGCTGGGAAAACTCAGCAGGTACGGTTATGCGGAAATCTGGCGCGGAGATAGGCAGGATTGCTCGGAACAGTTGACCAGTCAGTTCGTTTTCCGGACGCCCGCCATTCGAGGGCGGGCTGAACCGCGGGTCACGCCAGGTTCCGGTCCACTCCGGTAGGGGGTCTGTCTTCGCACTGTCGAGGGTTTCCTTGTAGCAGACCATCGTCCGGTCTTGCGTGGACGCGCCGTCCATGGACGGCTCCATCCGCACGCGCCAGAAGTACTCATTCCCTGTCATGAAGATGAGATGGACACCAGCGTCCCGTGCCGCGGTTACATGGTCGCGCTGTGGTCCCGTGACATACTCGTCGTGCCCCGACGAGATGAAGACCTTCCGCCCCTGAAGTAGGCTGCCGGACTGGTGAATGTCGATGCCACCACAGTAGGCCACATCGTATCCGTTGCGCTCCAACCACCTGACGAGGGCAATCTCGGCGTTGAAGAAGTTGCTTTCGGCCTCGCCATTGTTGAACGGGCGATTGTAGCTCACCTTGTAGGCCCGTCCAGCCGGCTCCCCGAAGTACAGGCTATTGCCACCGTATCGATTGTAGGCATGCATCGTCATCTCCGACGTCTGCACCAGGATGTCGGAGGCTGCTTGACGCCTCACAACGAACACTGTGTGACTGGATCTTCCGCCGTCCAGTCGATCAAAAAGCGCGTAGTACACACCCGAGATCGCGTCGGTCGGGATCGTCCAGGACGCTGACTCCGCCCAGTTGCCGCAGTCAATCAGGCCAGTCGGTCCATCGACGATCGGGTCGGGCTGGGCCTGTGGCAGTGATACCGATGGCGTGACATCTGCAAGGTGCCGGGCCCCGTGGCCCTGATACCAGCCGAGCCGGTAGATCCGGATGCGGTGCTGCGGCGCATCGGTCTTGATCTTGAAGCGCACCGTCTGCCCAGGGTCGAAGCTGTAGGCGGTGGTGAAACCGGCGATGGCTTCGTCGTCACCCCATGATTCCCACTCGCTCACCGGGGCCCCTGGCAGGGCGTTCTCCTGTGCGACCGTCTGGCCAAAGGCCGCAGACCGGGCGGGAGCTGCCCCAGCTGCTCCCGCTGACGCAGTTGCAGAAACAGCGGCCGCGGCACCACTCACCCCCGTGTAGCCCAGGAACCTCCGCCTGCTGAGCCCACCACTCTCCCGGCTTCCGACGCTGCTCTGACCCATCTTGACTCCTCGGGTATCCGAAAACTACTGCCGCCCACTCAGATCCACCGAGAACACCATGCGGCGAAGGCAAATACTTGGCAATGATTCCACCAGTATTGCGTCAACCTACGTCCCCTTCAACCCCTCGATCGGTCAGAAATCGCACCGCCAGACTGCCCTTCCGCATTCGGAGGCACTCAGCTAGCATTTGCCAAGTCATTACTTGGCGCTTGCTCAAGGATGTGATCTCTTGCCCTCGTTGCTCTCTCCCCTGACCCACTTGCCGTTCAGGGCCTCCCCGCCTGGCCGAGGACCTTGAGGACCGGCGCTGCGCCCACGGTCACGTCTGCCCACCCTCCCGTCGCCCTCGTTTCGCCTGGCGCTCCCTCACCCTGCCTCTCCCTGCCCCAGAAAGGCAGCGCTAACCAATGCCCTCTTCCTCAACAGCACCCGAATCGGAACACAGTCCCCGCACCCTCGACCCAAAGCGGGCACCTGAAATGGATCGACGGAAACGACTCTTCGGACTGGACATCCAATCCCTGACCTTGTCCGAAGCTTCTGACCTCCTGAGCGAGGTGGCCGCCTCCCCAGGGCCCAAGGCAAGAGTCGTCGTCACACCCAACGTGGACCACCTTGTACGTCTCAACACGTCCGCCTTCAACTCCGAATACGCGCAAGCAGAGTTCATCTTCGCCGACGGCATGCCAGTCGTGTGGGCCAGCCACCTCCTGGGAACGCCCTTACCTGAGCGTGTAACTGGAGCCGACTTGTTCGTGATTATGTGCGAGCGGGCCGCTCAGAATGGCTGGCGAGTCGTCCTCATAGGCGGCCAACCTGGCAGCGAGGCAGACCTACAGTCGCGCTTCGCGCATCGATTCCCGGGCCTGCGCCTCGAAATCTACTGTCCTTCCATGGACTTCGGCCCCTTGGGAACCGAGGGGTCCACCGCCGCCGAACTCGTGCGCCGCGTCAAGCCGAACTTGGTCTTCGTCTGCTTGGGTATGCCCAAGCAGGAAGTCTGGGCATTGCACTACAAGGCCGAACTCCCAACCGGGCTCATCCTATGCGTCGGGGCAGCGATGGAGTTCGCCCTGGGCATCACCAAACGCGCGCCCCGCTGGATCCAACGGAGTGGCTTCGAGTGGGCGTGGAGGCTGGGCGGGGATCCACGCCGCTTGTGGCGCCGCTACCTCGTGCAGGACAGCAAATTCCTACTAATCCTTCTCCGCGAGTACAGACTGAGCCACGCTTCGACAAGTGGCGATGCGAGTGACTTCGTACTGTCATACCCACGCCAGCCCAGCACCGGACAGAGGTCCGACCATGGCGGAACCCAGCCACGTGCGGATACGGCAAGCATGGACAACACCAGTTCACCCCGCTCTCCAGGAGATCGCACTTGATCGATTGTGTGCTCGTTGTGGTGGCTTACAACAGTGCCACCGACCTCCCCTCACTTCTGAACTCTGTCGACGCCGCAGCACGAGACCTGACCTGGCAAGCCATTGTCGTGAACAACTCACCAGCGGAAGATCTCACGGACCTGCTCGCCGCATTCCCCAACGTGTCACTATTAGAACCGGGGGAGAACCTGGGCTACTCAGGTGGGCTCAACCTCGGCGTCCGGGCTGCGCCCGACTGCCGCTACTTCACCTTCCTCAATCCTGACCTGAAACTAGGTCCCGGCGCGCTCACCACCCTCCTCCACGAACTTGAAAGGTCACCCTCAGCAACTGCGGCCGTGCCAGCGATCCAGACCATGGACAACCACACTCGCACATCGATCCGACGCGAACCGAGCATCCTCGGATCATTGGGGGAAGCACTCTTCGGAAACGGGTGGCCGAGCCGTCCAGCAGTCTTGACAGAGGTCGTCCGCGACCCAGCGGACTACGGATACATCCACGCAATCGACTGGGCGACTGGCGCCGCCCTCGTCGTGCGCTCGGAGGCAGTCGCCACGATTGGGGACTGGGATGCACTGACGTTCTTTCTATACTCCGAGGAAGTCGACTACAGCAGAAGGATCCGAGAAGCTGGGGGGCAAGTCATGTTCGTTCCGGAGTCGGTGGTTCACCACGTCGAAGGCGGCTCAGGCAGCGCGCCGGCACTGTTGGCCCTCATGGAGGTGAATCGGGTGCGCTACTACCGGAAATGGCACGGCCCACGAAAAACCCCACTCTATGCCTTAGTCGTGTTGGCTCACAACACGCTGCGGCTACACAGACCCGGCCGCACCCTAGCAATCAAGGCACTATGCTCCCCGAAAGTTCGAGCCACCCTTCCGCATGCCTCCCGGAACAGGCAGGCCCGCCAGTGGTAATCTCTCCAGCGGTAGTCATCATCGCCGCCCATAATGAGGAGCGTGTCATCGGGCGATGCCTCTCTGCACTAGCTGATGCCATCGTGGCGGGTGTTAGGGTCGTAGTCGTCTGCAACGGATGCAACGATGCTACATATACACTTGCATCCAGACACGCGGGCGTGGAGGTCGTCGACATCCCCATCCCTTCGAAGACCCTTGCCTTAAGAGAAGGGGACCGTTACGCCGACGAACTCCAATCTGCCGGCCTCCTAGAGCCAGACGCCAGTCGGATCTACCTGGATGCCGACGTAGTCATGACCTCACGTGCAATCACGGACATCGTGTGTGCTCTTGACCGTGGCCCCGAACTCGCCACCCGACCACCAGTTAGGCACGATACCACTAGGGCGACCTTCATAGTTCGACGCTGGTATAGGGTGCGAGCACAGATATCCTCATTTGATCATGTTCTTTGGGGCGCCGGATGTTATGCACTTTCCGCACACGGACGAAGGCGCTTTGATGAATTCCCAGAAGTCGTCTCGGATGACCTCTTCATAGACATGCTCTTCGGTCCTGCGGAAAAGCGCACAACGCCGACTGACCAGGTCACGGTCACAACCCCCCGCAACCTAAAGTACCTCCTCCTCATTCTTCAGAGGACTTACCGAACCGAAGATGAACTGGCGGAACACGTCGGTTCAGCATCACATACTGCAGAGGCCAGCAAGACAAAGAGGAATCATCTCAGGGATCTCTTCATTATCGCCACAAGACATCCATTTCAGCTAGTTGACCTAGTTCTTTACGTCTGCGTGATTGGCACCGCGAGGATAAGGGCCGCGCGCGACGATAAGCGCAGGGTCTGGGAACGAGACGATAGCTCGCGAAACTGAACCAGTTTGATTTCAATCGGCCCTTGTCGGCCATCCTTCCTGGTTCTTCGCGCACTTCCCCTTAAGCGTGACGGGTCCATGCTTCGCGGCCAACCTAGCACCAAGTTACAAACTTTAACCAATATCCCCGGCGTTATCACGAAGTACCAGTGCAGTGTTGGCTTCGACGGAAACCGAATCATCTTCCTTCGTGAGCCGATAGTAGAGCGCCGACAGTCCAAGCACCAGGAACAAGACATTTCCCACCATCGGAAAGGAGAGTCCATCGAAAAATGCTAGCAGCACGACGGTGGACGTGATAGCAGCCGTGAACGCCTGTCCAAAATCCCGACTCAGACCTGAGCCCGCATTCCTCCGGCCCACTCTGGCGCAATAGAGCGCAGAACAGAATAGCAGAGCGAGCGCCAGGGTGCCCATCACCCCTACCTCGACGAGAGAGAGTAGGTGCTGATTGTCGAATATTACGTACTCTGGAAGAAATGTTCCGAACCCGCGACCGAAATATGGCGCATGAGCTATTACCTGTTGAGCCTCCGCGGCCGCGTCAGTTCTAGACGTCGTCGATGAATCCCTCCCCACGTCGCTAAATGTTCGGAGGACTGTTCCGCCCAATCCCGGCACCATGAGGTAGATGACGACTGCCGTCGCCCCAACGCCCACCAACGAGACGATCCGATACCGTCGTGGCCATCCGAGAATCATAATGACGACAACGAAACCCAAGCCGATTAATGCGGACCTCGACACGGAGAGCGCGGTTGCCAAGAAGATACTTGCGACACACAACCAGCGCACGGCAGGGCGCCATTGACGATCATAGAAGGCCAAGCTGAGGGCCACGGGCAGAATCAAACACTGTGCTACGCCATACTCGAGTGGGTGTATCGCGGTTCCGGCCGCTCTGACGAACCCGCCTCGTTCCTGAATTCCAGTGGGTATGTCACCAGGGCTCAGTCCAGGCACCGATATCCATCCGATTAGAGACTGACCCGTTACAAATTGGGCGACACCTAACATACCCAATATAGCCCCCAGAATGACCATTCGCCTCATTAGCACGAGGAACCGATCCCACGAATCTATACCATCGTGCGCAAGGAGTACTATGCCCGCCCAGGCGACGACGCGGAGCAAACCAGTATCGGCGGTGCTCCCCTCCAAGTCGGGGACGCCCCTTAACATCGAATGAATGTAAGAGACAGTAACCGCACCGACGAAAATTCCCATTGCGGTAGGCACGATTCCCAAATTCCATATCAGTGGTACCTTGTGACTGAGTCGGCTGCTAACCCAACTGAGTAAACCGACGAGGGCCCAAAGCATCGCTGGCGACCCCGCAGCGCCGAGGGCGCCAACGCGAAGGCTGGAGGGGACCAGGAGGGCAAGAATCAGGTAGACCGTCAGGAAGGCAACCCCGTCGTCTGTGCTTCTCGTGGGTTTGAGTCTGCCCAGGCCAGATCGGGTCGGGGACGTACGCACGCTTGGTGGAATGCCGTGCCCCGTTCGGTGCCTCCCGTGACGACTTGGTGGCATGGCTTTAGGGATCATTCGTCGGCGTGGCACCGTCGGGCGTGCGGCGGTTCTGCCGCAACTGCGAGTCTACCCATATGGCCAGGAGCACGGTACTTATCAAGCCAACACCGACCAAGAGGATCAGAATACGAGTCGTTGCAGATCGGAGTTCAGTCGCGGTTTCCGGGATTGACACGGTCATCGCGCTAATGCGTGCAATTTCCGGCACGTCGGTTTGTTCCTGGAGTCGATCCAACGCTTGGGGGAGTTCAGCCAAGACTCGTTCCGACCACTCCAGCGCCTCTGGCTCGCTTCTCGCGGTGACTGTCACTTCGATCATCGGGCCAGCGGTCGAGGCGTCGGGGTATACGTCGTACTCGACGTCCGCCCTGTCCCCAAGCAGCCGAGTCCGGGTGGCATCTGCCATCATGTTCCGAGACAACACCTCGGTGACTGGAACTGTCCCACTCATGTACAGGAAGGGGTTTCCCGCATCCGGGATCGACCCAGGTCCAGGGAGCAGAACGATGCTGGCGCGAGCTTCAAACGAAGGTGGCGTGAGCCTGGCCCCCAGGACACCGATGCTCACGCTGACGAGCACACCAAGCACCACAAGCCAACGGCGCCGAGCCAGACTCGCCAACGTCTCCCTCAATGACAACTTCTCGTCCTCCCAGCGTACCCTTGCGCGTACAAGAGTTAGGTGCTTCCCTACTATACAGATTGCCATGCATGACCGTGGAGACATGGCGAATAGGCCGACGATTGAGGAGGCATGTACCCGTGGCCACAGATCGCCTGAGCACGGTGCTCATCCGACGTTGGTATATCGTCGCACTCGGCCTCGCTCTGACCGTCACGGCGCTTGCCCTCACGAGCACCCCCCACCACGCTACCTACATACGAGCGCAGGCCACCTTTGGTCTGCCAGACTCACGCCTAGGCATGGAGCCCTCGCTTCCGGAGGGTGCCTCACTCCTGCCTTTCGCCGCTGCAGTCGGCAGAGCAGTTTCAGGCATCGATACCCCAGCCTTCGTGTCCACCGAATCACCATATCCCGCTGTCGGCGCCAGAGCCGGTTCTTCCGTTCGACTTTTGAACACTGGCAATCAATGGAGTCGAAATTTCATCGCGCCCACTTTACTCATCGAAACCATTGATCCGATCCCCGAAATAGCCGAGCACAATCTCTACGCCACCATCGATCAAGTAGAACAAAAGACCGAACAGTTCCAGACTGAGACAAACTTTTCGGCTTGGCAAAAGATCATCGTGCGAATCGATGATCCAGAAATAATGACACTGGGACCCACGAGACGGGAAGTAGCCAAGGCGCTCATCGTTACCTCCGTGCTCGGCGCAGTGAGTACCATACTCAGCGTAAGATTCGTGGACCGGCTCTTAGAACGGAAACGCAAGAATGCATGTAAACACGGAGCATAACTATTGCACAATCCTCATGACACACGCGGCGCAAGGCTCTGTCCGCGCCGGCTTAATCAGCCACGAACTTCACACACACGCGCACGTACCCGACGCCGTGCCTCCCATGGCGCCACCAACTCCGGCGAAATTTCCAGGCGGGTCCATGAGCCTAATCCATAGGTCGTTTGCGCCAGACAAGGGATAACCCGGGAGAGGCACTCATGTTTAGTTCTAGCCCATCGCGCTACTCATCAGACCCAGATGGAATAGTGTACCTCGCGGGCACCCCGTGGGATGGGGTTGCTGCCACGGACCACCATCTCACCAGAGCGTTAGCGAACGCCGTCGGGCAAAGCCTCTATGTTGACCCCATGGTCACCATTCCGAACCTGCTGCGAAATCACGGCGCTCACCCCGTACCCATTGCGCTCGGTCTCGACCACGTCACGCCCAACGTGACGCGTCTAGGAACTCTGGGACCACCTTTGGCGACACGTCCGGAGGTATACAGGGCAGCTACATCGTGGCATCACTCACGCATTAAAAAGGCTATCCGCGAATCCCATCTTTTGCCCCGGGCCGTCATCCTTGCTAACCCGCTTGGAGCCTTCCCACGATTAGCTCGAGCCACACGCATGCTGTACCTCACGGATGACTGGGTAAGCGGAGCCAGGCTTCTGGGCCTATCGACAGTCACGATTCAACGCAGGCTTCGCCAAAATGTAGGGTCCGCCGATATAGTTGGTGCTGTCACGCCCGGTCTGTTAACGAAGCTGAGGACGATTGACCCGAACAAGCCTTCGATTACGCTGCCGAACGCGTGCGAAATCCCAGTCCTGAGACCACTCCCCCAATGGCCGAGCGATTTGCCCTACGGTCCGTCTGTCGGGCTCGTCGGTCAGCTAAATGAGCGCATTGACGTTCAGCTCCTTGAATCAATCTCCGATGCAGGCATGCCCCTGGTAGTTATCGGCCCAATGACAGCCAAGGACCCCAGTGTAATCCATGACTTTGAGACACTCTTCGAACGAGACAATGTGCGATGGCTGGGCCTCAAGACGTCTCAAGACCTCCCCGCCTACATTAGTCGTTTTAAGGTGGGCATCACGCCGTACCGCATCAACGCGTTCAATAATCACAGCTTTCCACTCAAAACTCTGGAATATCTCTCCTATGGGTTACCCGCTGTTGCGACGGATCTTCCAGCGTCACGATTCCTCAGCACCGGTCTGATTGACATAGCACAGACGGGCCCAGAATTCGTTTCCTTCGTACGCAAACACTGGGGGGCGGCTCGAGACACCACGGCCTGCCAAGCGCGTCGCGATTTCGCCCGGACGCATTCCTGGGGAGCGCGAGCCGACCAACTGATTGCGGCACTGAACGCGCATACGGATTTCAAGTAGCCGTTTCCGGAAGATCGCTTTGGTCCCCGCCCATTCCCGCCCTTCAGGGTTGCGCGGGCACCTTTGGCGCCATCGCCGCAGCCCGCCGGTGTTGCCGGCTCTAGGAAGTTGAGTGAGGCCCCTGGCGACCCGGTTCCCAAAGACTCGCCTGCTGACGGACGCCGCGACGTCCGAGATCCTCGCCTTCGCTGCGTTCCCGCGTGGCACTGGCGCAAAATCGAGTCCAAGGCGAGCATTAGTCAAGACCTGTGGATCGGCGTGTCATGCGGCGTGAGCGTCACCTCCTGATTCGTCGGGTCGTTCGACGAGTTTGCCGTTCTTGAACTCGGCGCCGGCACGGATCAGCGCGACGAGGTGAGAAGCACAAGTCCATTTGGCCCCACTGTGCTGGTTTGATTTGGCCCCACCCTCGGGCGCGTCTGGTTAGGGGGTACGGTGCCGGGCCCGTGAAGGGCCCCATTACCTCTCCGCAGACTCCATGGTCAAACTCTAGCCGAGCAGCAACACTGCGACCGTCACCTCGAACAGAGCGACCAGTAGGGAAAGAGCATGACCTCAAAGCCCACCGTCCAGCGGGGCCCTGTCCTCCCCCGCGAGCGAATTTCCAACAACGGTCCTAGCATTGAAGTCGTCTGCAGCGGCTGTTCCCATCATCTTCTGTAGTCTTCGCACAGCTTTGTACCTCGCGAAACGAACGGAGTTCAGAGTAATGTCACGTCCCCGCCGCGATCCACCGTGCGCACCTGCTGCGTACTCGTAGAATTCGACCTGCCGCTTGGCCGCGGCCCGGAGTGAGAACTTCGATTCCACGATAGAATGAGAGAAGCGTCCTAAGTCCTCTCGCAATTGAGGGTTCTTAATTAGTCGTTCGAGCTGTTCAGTTAGAGTTTCTTCTCCTTTCTCCACGCCTTCCCCGACTCCGTACCATCCTGTCCACAGGAAAGTTTCGACCGATTCACGACTGAGAGTCCGCCAGAATCCTTGCTCCCCCTGAACGATGACTGGCTTTGCGAAGGCCATGGCACGTAGGGCTGATCCTCCCATACCCAAGACTACGTCCGCCGCAGCATAGGCCACGCGCGGATCGCTCAATTCGCCAATTAGAATTACTGGGGCAGAAATGTCATTTCGGTAGGAGTCTGCGAGGTACGCGATTTCGTCACGCGCAGCACCATCACCGACGATCACCAATCGTAGAGGGAAGTCCTTGGACAGCCTGCCGCATACTCGAGTGGCCGCCAGGAGGCCTTCCCGTTTCATCTCGGCAGCCAGGCGAGATACGCAAACTATGAGCATCTCGTCCTCTCGAATACCATGCTCCGCTCGAAATCTTGCAGTGTTGAGCCCAATACCCGGATTGTTGTGCACAAGGTCAACGGGGGGCTCAATAACGGCCACCAAGTCCCGTCCCAGTTGGCGCTCAACATGAGCGATCTGTGGAGTGCCAACAACAGTTGGCACGCTATGAGGCAAAAAGGGTGCAACAGCCATCGACATTACGGTACCGGTTACGGTGGTGTTGGACCCGAAGCTCGCCAGTAAACACTCGAGTATTGGCGGCCATTCATATCCGTGGAGAATGTCAATCCTTCGCGATTTCACGTGGTGTCTAAGCTCTGATACAACTTTCTTCGACGGGCGCCTGCCCGGTTTCGGCGCGGGAATGTACTCGATGCCCAAGTCTCTAATTTGTTGAACTAACGTCCCAGAGGGGCCGTAGATACTTACTTCATGACCAAGGTCTGCAACTGCCCGGGAGATCTCTATCGCGTTTATTTGACTCCCACCGATGTTTAGGTCGTGAGGATATACCAGAACCTTCATGACGCTACCTGACCATTTCCTCGACGATCGATTTGCGATCTAAGCCTTCGAATAAGTCCCGGTTCGCAGGCTAGGAGAATCGCTATGCCAACAAGTCCCGCCATGCTAGAGAGGGCGACAGCGAGCCATTCGTTGGTCATTTGATCACCGATGATGTGCGTCACTGGCCAAACAAACAGTCCTGCTGCCAAGGGTCCAGAGAGTCGTGAGAGCGCCTGGTATGCTGGTAACCCAGTATCACGAATCTGCCGTAGATACATCGGAAGCACGACGATCACCGCCACTGCCACCTGCGCTGCGGCAACACCTGCAATGCCGCGGGCACTCGCCCCAACCACAGCGCTTGGCACCAGAGCCACGAGCCACGTCACTTGAATGACGAGGATGCCCTTAGTTTTCCTCAGCACGACCAGGTAGTCGTAGGTCAGCTCGAAGACGATGCGACATCCGGCGAGAAGAGCTAACCAGGTCAAAGCGGAAGCCGCGGGGAGCCACTGCTCCCCATAAACGAATGAGACGAGCGGGACGGCTGTACCTGCGAGGACGAAGCACACGGGGAAGGCCACAGAAGCAAGGATGCCCAAGACTCGCCTGAAGTTGCTCGACATACCTTGCAGGTCACTCTGCATCCGGGCAAAAGCGGCTGGTGCAACCGCGCGTAGCGGCTGAGAGAAGACGCTGACTGGCCATGAGGCGAGATTGAAAGCAAGGACGTAGAAGCCGAGCTCGGTCGGGCCCAATAGTGCGCCTGTGACTACCTGGTCCACATACCCGGCCGCGAAGACGACCGCACTGGCGCCGGCGAGGGGGAGTCCGAAACTGAGTAAGGGACGCAAGAGCGATGAGTCCAAGCCAGGTTTGAGAGCGGATGGGGCGTAGATCCCGAAGATGACAGCGGAGACAGTGCTCCCGACTAGTCGACCGATGGCTAGGCTCATAGCCCCCATCCCTGTCAAGGCTAATGCGATCGATATGCCCGCACCGAGCCAGGCATTTGCCTGATCGGCGACCATTTTCTCTTTCTGCTTGAACTCCCGCTGCAGAACTGCCGCGGGAGCGGCCACAACCCCATTGATCAAGATCGAGGCAAGCAAGACGCGGACGACTGATGTTGACTCAGGGCTTCCCATGGCTGCCGCATACGTCGGGGCAGCCACGTAGCAGGCCGCAAAGAGGGCGGCACTGCTCACTATAGAGATTGTCGCCACGGTCGGAACGATCGGTCGCGGATCACCCTTCCAACGCACGATGGCCAAACTCACGCCGAGTTCATTGAAGCTGAGAACAGCTAACAGCGCGACCATCGCCACGGCGAAGCTGCCAAACTCTCCGGGGCCTAGTATTCGAGCCAGCGCAATTCCTACCGCCAGTGTGCCAACCTTTGACACCGCTGTGTTCAGCAAGCTCCAACCGAGAGCACGTCCCGCTCGCTGGTTAAGGTCGGCTTCAGACGGTAAGGGCGGAGATGCGGCCGGTGGCGTACTCATTGAGCTAAGGACCTGCCCAAGACATCGACTACGAAGGTCTGCTGTTCGGGAGCGATGTGTGGATAGAGTGGGAGGGAGAGAATTCTTTGTGCTGCGGCCTCGGCAACGGGGAAATCGCCGATTCGGTGTCCGAGTGCTGCATAGGCTCGGGTACGGTGCACCGGATACGGATAATGGATAGCAGCACCGATGCCTGCGGCATTTAGGTCGGCCAGGACTCTGTCACGATCCGGGACTTGAACGACATACAGGTGCCACACGTCAACGTTATCTGGGTGGCGACTGGGTATGCGTACTGTTGGCAGTGTACCGAGAAGTTTGTCGTACCTCGCTGCAGCTTCGCGTCTGGCATTGTTCCAGTCGTCTAGTCGCTTGAGTTTCGCGGTCAAGACCAATGCCTGGATAGCGTCTAGTCTCGAGTTCACACCCACAACATCATGCACATATTTCTGGGGGCTGCCGTGTGCCGCGGTCACCCGGACTCGATCGGCCACGTCGCCGTCGTCGGTGAGGACTGCTCCCGCATCGCCTGCTGCGCCAAGGTTCTTGCCAGGGTAGAAGCTTGTCCCAGCAGCGACCCCCCATGTTCCTGCTGGGCGACCATCCCTGGTGGCGCCTTGAGCCTGTGCCGCATCCTCCACAACTGCCACGCCAGCCTCCGTGGCAAGTTGCGTGATGTCGTCCATTGGCGCAGTCTGCCCGAACAGGTGGACTGGCACGATCGCCCTTGTTTGCTCGGTTAGCGCCGCCCGGACCTGGGCGGGGTCAATTAATAGATAGTCCGGGTCGACGTCCACGAGCACCGGTAGTGCGCCGATCCGACTCACTGCCTCCGCAGTTGCGATGAAGGTGTTTGCCGGGAGGATGACCTCGTCGCCCCGGTCAACGCCGGCTGCTCGGAGCGCAAGCTCGAGAGCGTCGGTGCCGTTTGCTACGCCAATGCAATGCTGCACGCCAGCGTATGTCGCGTACGCCTTCTCGAACGAGGCAACTGCCGGACCGCCGATGAACGCCCCCTTCAGAAGGGACTCACGTAGAGCGGGTGCGATGTCATCAGCGATCTCGGCGCCTTGTGCGGCGAGATCTACGAGGGGGACTCTCATGTGGCGGGCCCTTTACGGGGACGATTAAGTTGATGGGCGGGAACGCCTGCCCACGCTTCGTGGGGGGGAAGGTCGGTGAGTAAGACCGAGCCCATCCCGAGAGTTCCCCCTGCACCGACGCGAACCCCCTGGCGAACGGTTGACGCCATCCCCAGGTAGGCTTCCGGCTCGATGTCAACGGCTCCGCCGAGCGTGACTCCAGCGCAGAGGGTCGCGAAGTCTCGGATTCGGTTATCGTGGGTGAGAACGACGTTCGGCATAATCACAACGTGGGAGCCGATATCCACCGAAGCGGTAGCTACAACACCTCCCAGCAGGATACTTCCGCGGCCTACAACGGTGTCCCCCGCGAGATCGACTGATGACGCGAGCACAGTCGCATATCGATCCGGCGGCGCAGCCAGCCGCTCCTGGATCAGTCGTCGGTCGTGGCCTGCGCCAGCGCACAACAGCAACTGCGCCTCCGGAAATCGCTCGATGCTGTCGAGTCCCCCGAGGACTTCGACGCCGTCGACGTCCTGACCCAGGAGGCGTTCGTCGTCGTCGAGGAGGCCTACCACCCGGTGACTGTTCGTCGCACGAATGACAGCGAGCGCCTCGCGAGCCAGACCACTCGCCGCAAGGATCAGAAGATCAGCCATGCCGACAACCTCCGGTCCGGAGCACACTGACGACTCGGTCCAACTCTGCGTCTGTCATCTCGTGGAACAACGGGAGAATGAGAGTGTTGTCGGTGAGTCGTTCGGTGTTGTCGAGAGACGCGGTGCCCCAGTCCCTTTCAGAAAAAGCCGGTTGTCGGTGCGCAGCCATGATGCCCCGCCGACCGGAGATGTCGGCTTCCGCGAGGAGCCCCAACAGACCGTCCCTGCTGATCGGGTACTCAGGGAGTACCTCGATCCAATAAGACTGGAAGTTGGCCGTACCCCACACCGGATCCTGCACCGGCCTGAGGCCTGAGATCAGACTTGTCGCAGCCCCGTAGGTCTTCGCCAGTTCCCGACGCCGGGTGAGAATCTCATCCAACCTCCCAAGCTGCACGAGGCCGACCGCGGCTTGGAGGTCAGTCAGGCGGAAGTTGTATCCGACCTCGAGATACTCTTCGGCGGGCGCCAGGACCTGCGCGTGCCGAGCTGCCGCAGAAACGCTCATGGCGTGTTCGCGCAGTCGACGTGCACGCTCGGCCCACTCCCTATGCGGCGTCGTGAGCATCCCGCCCTCACCCGTCGTAAGGATCTTCCGGGGATGGAATGACCATGCTGCAAGGTCTGCCCCCGCCCCTACCGGCTTGCCTTGGAAGGTCGAACCGATCCCGCAAGCAGCGTCCTCGATCACCACGATCCCCCGAGGCTCGCAGAACTCCCGAATTGACGCGAGGTCAACCGGAACACCACCCTGGTCAACCGCGATGACGGCCTTCGTCGCGTCAGTCACGGCAGCGTTGACGGTGTCGGGAGTGAGGTTTCCCGTGTCGCAATCGACATCCGCGAAGACGGGTCGCGCACCCACATAGGTCGGAGCATTAGCTGTGGCGATAAAGGAGAAGGAGGGGACGACAACGTCGTCCCCCGGTCCTACTCCGGCTACGAGCAGGGCGAGGTGCAACGCAGTGGTGCAGTTCGATGTCGCGACCGCATGAGCGATCATCTGCTTGTCGGCGAAGGCCCGTTCAAACTCGGCGACGCGCGGTCCCTGCGCGACCCACCCGGAGCGGATTACCTCGCTAACGGCCGCAACTTCCTCCTCCCCCAACCAGGGCCTCATCACGTTAAGTCGGTTCATGAACCACGAACCGGCTCGAGCCCACCGACGATCGACCGTCGAGGTCGCCACCACTCGACGAGCTCTCGGAGTCCGTCCTCCAGACTGATCTCTGCCTCGAAACCCAAGTCACGTCGGGCGGCTGACGTGTCCGCCAACCTTCGGCTCACACCGTTGACGGACCGCTCTGGTCCGTGCTCGACCCCTAGGTCGGAGTCCATCACTCGAAGCAGCGCTTCCGCTAGTTCGAGCAGAGACGTCTCAGTGCCACTCGCGATGTTGTAGGTACCCTCGCGCACGGTGCTGCCGGCGGCCAGGATATTAGCTCGTGCGATGTCGGGAACGCAGACGAAGTCCATGGTTTGACTACCGTCCCCGAAGATCAAGGGGGGCTGACCGTCCGCGATCCGCTCCATCCAGCGGACAAGTACCTCAGTATAGAAGCCGTAAATGTCCATCCGTGGGCCGTAGACGTTGAAGTAGCGCAGCGCAACGTAATCGAGACCCGACATCGCGCGGAAACTCCGTGCCATCCCCTCATTGAAGGTCTTAGCGGCGCCGTAAATGGTGTCGTTATCGTAGGGGTGCTGACTTTCGGGGGTGGGGAACTCCTCCGCGAGTCCGTAGACCGACGCGCTGGACGCCGCGATCACCTTCTGGACTTTGGCCTCGGCGGCTGCCTCGAACACGTTGAATGTGCCGTCGACCAGCACTTCGAGCGCCAACCGTGGCTGCTCGGCGCACATCGTGATGCGGATGGCTGCCTGGTGGAAAACGAGGTCGCTCCCTCGGACCACGTCTTGGACGGTGTCCCGATCACGGATGTCGCCTTCGATCAACTCGACCTGCTGTGAATCGAGCGCATGCTCAAGGTTCTCCCGCCGTCCCCGGACCAGGTTGTCCAGAACCCGGATGTGCCCAACACCAGCCGCCAGTAATTGGTCGACCAGAGTAGAGCCAATCGTTCCTGCGCCGCCGGTGACTACGACCGTAGTTCCTGAAAGATTCATACAGTTGTCTCCTGGCTTCTCTGGGGAAGTGCCACTGACGCCCCTCCACGGGCAAGACTGTCCTGCGCAGCGGCGAGAACTGACAGGACTCGGAGCCCTGAAGCGCCATCCGTCACACTCGCTCGTCTCTCGCGGATGCTCGCGGCGAACTCCTCCACCATTGCTCCTAGAGCCTCCGCCTCGGGGAGAGCTGGTGCCCACATGTCTCCCAACCTGTAGGAGACGGTGGCAGCGCGACGGTCGACAGAGTCCACGGATTGCTGAAGGAGGTCGACACCTCGGTCGTAGATGCTCAGCCTTTGCTGGGGGTTCAAATCGTCCCACACAATCGTGCGCCGTGTACCTGCCACGACCATCTGCCGGATCTTCGTCGGGCTCAACCAGTTCACATGCACGTTGGCCATTGCGCCACCAGGAAGCGGCAAGGTCAGGTATCCGACGCAGGCCTTGCCCGCGCCCAGTGGGTCAGCGCCGTGAGCGGCCACCGATACCGGGGCCATTCCTCCCGGGAGGATGTAATCGAGAATTGAAAGGTCGTGGGGCGCCAAGTCCCAGAAGACATCGACGTCCGGCTGCACCAAGCCCAAGTTGATGCGCACGGAATCTACGAACAGGACTTCGCCCAGTTCCCCCCCCTCGATGAACTCACGCATTCTGCGGACCGCCGGTGTGTAACAGTAAGTGTGATCCGTCATCAGAACGAGCCCTCGCTTCTTGGCCAGTGCCACCATACGCTCGCCTGCCCGCGGATCGTGCGCAAGCGGTTTTTCGACGACCACGTGCACACCTGCCGTCAGCGCCTGCAGGGCAAGGGCCTCGTGAGTCGCGGCTGGCGTAGCGATAGCGACCGCGTCGACGATGTCGGAATCGAGCAGGTCGCCGAGGGAGGCAAACAGCTGAACGCCTTGGACGCCTCTGATGACGTGGCGGGCGCGGTCCGTGTCGCGGTCGACAACCGCCACTAGCGTCCAGAGCGGGCTGGAATTGAAATTTCGGATCAGGTTCGGCCCCCAGTAGCCGGCGCCAACTACGGCTACCCGCAACGGTTCGGATGTCACTCTGTCGACCTTCCTTGAACTGAATGTCTGCCTGTGAGGATCAGGCTTCTCTTAGCGGGGCGGGTTGCACGCTGATGTGCACTCCTCGATTGATGGACCCATGCCGACGCTGCAAGTGCCCCGACCAGCGCCCCGGCGGTATTGAACACGACATCTCTGAGTTGCGTGGTCCGAGCGCTGAGCCCCAACTGCGCGAGCTCGATGGACAGGGACACGAGGAAGCCCGCCAGGGCTGCCCATGGCCAAGATCGCGGTCTCGCGACCAGAACAATCAAGAACCCCAACGGCACGAAGAGGAGGAGATTGGCCGCAGCTTCGACGTGGGCGTACCTGACAAAACCGAAGCCATGGCCCTCGCCCCACACGAGCAGTCGGCTGAGGGTCCCGCTCACGGGGGCATCGACGGCACTCACCCAAAGGCCGACGGCACCTAAGAAGATGACGTACGCGACCAAACAGCTCCACGGCCACTTCCGGTTGACCACCATGCAGCCTCCCGGAACGTCGTGCCGTCGCAGGACGGCTGCCTTGGAACGCGCAGAGATGTGCGCGACATGCAAAGGTTATGAGCAAACTCCCAAGCCAGTCAAGCAATCGTAAAGTCTGTCGTCGTCACTCCTCCCGGCCTCAGCCTGGATCCGCCGAGGAGGTTTGGTGAGGGGCCTTGGCCTCTATGATTCAGGGCGGTCCTGCCAGCCACCGACCGAGACGCCGCGACCCGGGCCGACCTGGTCGAGCACCTGCAAGGGCTGATCGAGGGCAGCGATCAGCTATCGGTGGCCAAGCGGGCCGAGCTGTGCGGGGTGATCTCGACCAAGCCGGGACTGAACCGGTACCTGCGCACCACCGCCGGTGGGCTACCGACCCGGGCACGGCCACGTGCTCAGCTACCAACTTGGCAACCCGGCCTTCTGGGCCAATGCCATGACCGGCACCAGGCCCGCCGTGCCGATCAGGTTCGGGTCGTCGAAATCGGCGCAGATGGTGTGGCAGACGCGCACTATCGGGTGCTCCTGGATCTGGTCGCTGGTTGGTTGTGGTAAACCTCATCGTCCCAGGTCAAGGGGCACTCGTGCGTTACGACCCGGCCCGACCACCATCCACCTCGGCGGATTGAGGCTCAGCCTCGGAGCGAGCGACGAGGCCGTACGCCGGGACGCGCTCGAACAAGACTTCTGCTTATCGTCAAGTTCGGGTAAAGTATCGCTACACACCCGGTCACCACGACCTGACCGGAAGGCAGGCCTGAGCTGGAAGGGGAGAGTGGATGCGCTTGGCGCACATCATTGTGGTGCCCTGTGGCGCAACTGAGTCCGCCTTGAAACAGACTCTGGATGTCCTCCTAGACCACGATCTACCCCATGAGTCGCTCTCCGTCGATGCCCTCATCCCCTACCTGGGCCTATCCACAAAGCCGGCCCTCGCAATCGTGCAGGCCAGCAGGCTGTCCGTGGATGTAGTCGAGACCTTGCGTCACCTGACGGTGAGCAGCATCCCAGCGATGACTCTGCTGGAGGAGGCGACCGAGGAGCAGGAAATGACCCTGCTCCACACGGGTGCGTGGGAGGTCTTGAATCTCGCCACTACCAGCGACCGCAGGCTCCGCACCCGGATAGCCACGTTCTACCGCAACATGACGACCCTGACAGCGACACCTACCGCCGAGACCTACACGGTCGGCAACCTCCTCGTGGACGCTGACCGCCGATCGGCCGACGTGGTCGGCACATCGATCGACCTGAGCAAGGTCGAGTTCGACTTGCTTCTGACGCTGCTGCGCAGCCCGGCAGGCATGTGCACGCGTGAGGAACTTACCTCAGTTCTCACCGACGGGGCGTCTCCTGACGGCCGCAGTCTGGAGGTCAACATGAGCCGGCTACGCGTCAAAATCGAGTCGGCAGGCGGACCGAGGCTCGGCGAGTCGGTCCGCGGTGTCGGCTACCGCCTCACCGCCTGAGCCCGCCACGCCAGACCGGGGCTCAGGGCGCCTGGCCCTCGTAGATCGTGTCCGAGATCTTGTCCCGCAGCGCCACGAACTCGGGCGTGGATCGTAGTTCCTTCCCGTCCAGCATCCGGCCGTACTGCGCGGAGATCCGGACCGGTTCGTCGAGCACGACCCGGCCGGGGCGGGGGCTCATCACGAGGACCCGGTCGCCGAGGAAGACTGCCTCCTCGACGCTGTGGGTGATGAAGAAGATCGTCTTCTTGCGCTCCCGCGCGATCGTGAGCAGGTCCATCTGCAGCCGCTCGCGGGTGAGAGCGTCGAGCGCGCCGAACGGCTCGTCCATCAGGATGATCTCCGGGTCGTTGGCCAGGACACGCGCGATCTGGGTGCGCTGCTGCATCCCGCCGGAGAGCTCGTAGGTCTTCTTGTCCTCGAAGCCCCCCAGCCCGACCAGGGCCAGGCACTGCTCGGCGGTCTCCCGGCGGGTCGAGGCGTCGATGCCGCGGAACTTCAGGCCGAGCTCGACGTTCTTGCGGACGGTCAGCCAGGGGTAGAGGTTGGCCTGCTGGAAGACCACGCCCCGCTCCCAGGACGGCCGGGTGATCGGCTGGCCGTTGGCCGAGGCGATGCCGCCAGTCGGCTCCAGGAAGCCGGCCAGGATCCGCAGCAGGGTCGTCTTGCCGCACCCCGACGGGCCGACGACGCAGACGAACTCCCCCGCCGGCACCTCCAGCGAGGTGTCCGCGAGCGCGTGGATCACCTCCCCGCTGTCGGTGATGTAGCGCTGGGAGACGTTCTCGAGGGTGAAACTCACTGGCCGACCTCCACGATCGCGTCGCTGTAGATGGCCGCTTCGTAGGCCTCCTTGGTGTTGACCTCGTCGATCTCCTGCTGGTCGACCAGGAAGTCCGCGGTGTTGATCAGGTCCTGCGCCAGGGTGCCGCCGAAGTAGTCCTCGCCGGCCTGCTCCGAGGCGTCCAGGTAGGTGTAGCCCTCCATCTGGGCGGCGACCTCCTCCGGCGTGATGCCGAGCTGCACCGAGATCGACTCAGCCGCAGCATCGGGGTCGTCCTTGATCATCCGCACCGCGGCGTCCTGCGCGGCGGTCCACACCTGCATGAACTCCGGGTTGGCCTCGACGAACTCCGTGGTGGCCCCCGCCAGGTCGAACGTCGGCGCGCCCGCCTCGGCCGTGTCGGCCGCCGACAGGATGATCTGGCCGTTCTCCTCCAGCAGCGGCAGGGTCGGCGCCCACACCCAGGCGGCGTCGATCTCCCCGCGCTCCCAGGCTGCGAGCATCGCGTCCGGCGACAGGTTGGTCAGCTCGATGTCGGAGGTGTTCATCCCCTCCCGCTCTAGCGCCGACAGCAGCGAGTAGTGCGCCGTGGAGGCGAACGGCACGGCCACCCGCTTGCCCGCCAGGGCGGCCAGGGTCTCCCCCTCCCCCTCCTGGACGACGAGGGACTCGGCGTCACCGATCACGTCGTGGATCCAGACGACCTGCATGTCCACGCTCACCGGAGGCGAGACCGCCTTGGTCGCCGGGCTCGAGCCGACCAGGCCGAGATCGACCGAGCCGGACCCGAAGGCCTGGATCACCTCGCCGCCGGAGTTGAACTTCTCCCAGGTGATGGTGGCATTCGGCATACAGGCCTCCAGCCATCCCAGATCGCGCACGATGAGGTCCCCGTTGGGGATCGGCTGGTAGGCGATGGTCAACGTGGTGTCAACCTCCTCGTGCACCTCGACCGGGCACTCGCCGGCCCCCTCGGCCATCACGCTGTCCGGGTGGACGGTCCGCCCGCCCTCGACACACCCCGCGAGGAGTATGCCGACAGCCCCCGCGAGCACTACGGCGCGCACGGCGCGGGGTCGGGTCTGGGTCATCGGGCTCTCCTGCCGGTCGGTCATCGGTCGCCCCACCTCATGCCTTGCCGTACCACGGCACGGCCAGGCTGCCGAGGTACTTGATCAGCGCATCCAGGGCCACGGCGGCCAGGCCGATGACGATGATGCAGGCGATGGTCAGGGCGGTCTGCAGCTGCTGGCCGGACACGTAGGCCAGGCCGCCGATGCCGGGGATGCCGGCGTTCAGCTCGGCGGCGACGACCGTGGTCCAGGCGAATCCGACGGCGATCCGGACGCCGCCGATGACCTCCGGCAGGGTGGACGGAAGCACCACGGAGGTACCGACCTGCCACCGGCTGGCGCCCATCGACTGCGCCGCGTGGATGCTGTCCTGCCGCACCCCGCGAACCCCGTTGATGGTGGCGATCACGATCGGTGGGAAGGCGGCGAGGAAGAGCAGCCAGTACTTCGACAGGTCGCCGATGCCGAACCAGACGATCAGCAGTCCGATGTAGCCCAGCGGCGGCAGCGAGCGCAGGAAGTTCAGGTAGGGCTCGAACGCGGTGTTGACCCACCCGATGCTGGCCATCAGGAAGCCGACGACGGGCCCCAGCACGACGGCGACGCCCACCCCGACGCCGATCCGCTGCAGCGAGGCGATCAGGTGCTCCCACATGTAGTAGTTCTGCTCGCCGCACACGGTGCGGGTCGGGCTGACCTCGGTGCATCCGTTGGCCTCCACGAAGGCGGTCCACACCGACCCCGGCGAGGGCAGGTACAGCGGCCGCACCCACTCCAGCGCGGTCACCAGCCACCAGACCGCCAGGAAGACGACGAGCACGCCCAGGCTCAACCCAAACTTGCGCAGCCTCCCTATCCGGAGGGAGCGCCGGTGGTCGGAGGCGACCTTGAGCGTCTGCCCAAGGTGCTCGTCCCCGGGCGGGGCTGTCGGTGGCTCTGTGGGCGTTCCGTGTGTGGTCAAGCCCCCTGCCTGCCTTCCCTCGGATGCAGTGTCCGTCGTCGAGCGTAACCCGCGGGTGGCCGATGTCATGACACCATAGCCGTCACGACGAATCTGCCGGGGGAACCCAGCAGCCACACGACCGCCAGCAGACGCCCAGAGGAACCCATGGCCACGCCACCCACCGACCCCCGTGACGGGGTCTTCGTCACCACCCGCCCGTGGGGTCAGTTCCAGCAGTTCACCAGCGGCGTGCCGGTCACCGTGAAGGTGATGACGATCTCCCCCGGCCACCGGCTCTCCCTGCAGCGGCACGGTCACCGCGGCGAGATGTGGCAGATCCTGGACGTGCCCATCCAGGTCACCATCGGCGAGCAGACCTGGATGGCCCAGGTCGGCGAGATCGTCTGGGTCTCCTCCGGCACGATCCACCGCATCGGCAACCCCGGCGACACCCCCGGCCGCGTCCTCGAGATCGCCTTCGGCGACTTCGACGAGGCCGACATCGAGCGCCTCCAAGACGACTACACCCGCTAACCAAAATCGACCAGACGCGTCATCTGGCGGCCCCACGCCCCCACCAGACGCATGACCTGGCGGTCCCAGGCCCCCACCAGACGCGTGAGCTGGCGGCCTGGCCGGTGACCAGACGCCCGACCTGGCGACTCAAAGTAAAGCGTACCTTGTTATTTTCTCTACCTTCGGTAAAGTCACCGAAAGCCTCTCGGCCCCCGTGACCCCATCGAAGGATCCACCATGAGACGGACTCCCCTGTCGGTCATCACACTCGCCGCCGCAATGGCACTCGCCGCCTGCGGTGGCGGCACCCCGGACGAGGACGTGCCGGCGACCTCGGCCGCCGACCAGCCAGCCACCGACGAGGACCAGGCTCCGGTCGACTCGGACGCGCCCGATGACAGCGAGGAGTCCCCGGATGAGTCTGCGGGCCACGACTCCGAGCCGGCCGAGGAGGCGCCTGCAGACTCCGCAGCGGCATTCGTCATCGAGACGACACCGCCAGAGCCACAGAGCGAGCTGGCGCCAGGCGTGGTCGTGGCCCAGGAGGTGCAGCCAGGTGCGGGGACGTCCTGGTACGTCGTGATGTCCGCCGCCCCCGACGGCACCGTCGTCGAGAACTGGCGGTTCACCGTCGACAAGGCCACCGCCGGTAACGACCCGGCATACAACACCCAGCCGGTTCGAGCCGGCACGTTCAGCTCCGACTTCACCAAGATCGCGGGGACGGCACAGTTCCGGCTGGACCCGATCGGCTTCGATACCCAGGTGGGTTACTTCTCCACCGACGGCAGGTTCACCAACCTGTCAGGCCGCGACGAGCCGACATCGGGCGTCTCCCAGTCGCACCCCACGTTCGGCCCGGATGACCGCCTGTGGTTCTGGCAGCAGGCCCCACAGGCGAGCGCCGATTTGTGGTCCGTGGCCCTCGACGGCAGCGATGCCCGCCAGGAGGACCCCGGCCTCACCCAGCCCGGACAACCGTTCCTGTTCACCCAGGGCGCCCACCCCGTGCCGGTCTACGACCAGCACGCCGCCAGCGCAGTCTCCGACGACGGCAGCCTGGCGGTCCGTGACGACCACAACGGCTGGCGGGCCGACGCAGACCTGGCAGCGCTCGCCGACGCATCCCAGTTGGCCCCGACCGATGGGGTCACCGCCAAGCCGGTCTCCTTCCTCCCGGGGACTACCGACCAGGTGCTCTGCTCCAGCGGCGGTCTGTTCGTCTGCGACCTCGACGTCGCCAACGGCACCTACTCGGTCGGGGAGGAACTCGTCCCCGACAGCGACGAACTCCAAGGCCAGGCGATCGGGCCGCGACTGCTCCCCGACGGCCTCGCCGCCTGGACCACCACCAACAGCTGGACCGTCGACGGCGTCGACGTAGCACGGGTGGTGTGGATGGACCCCAGCGAAGGGTCGCTCGTGGGCAGCGCCGCCATTGCCTACGACAACCCCAACGCGCCCTTCCCATCGGTGGTCGGCCAGGCCCAGTAACGACCCAGGTGCCAGTCCGAGTGCGGTCGCCTGTCTGTCGAAGCCGAGGGAACCGACCTGGCCCTTCCGCATTCGTGCCTCGAGCATGAGATTCGAGCTGATCGGATGACGTTGAATTTCTCAAGGCCGGAACTCCAAGCGCGGCCTCCTTTGCGAACCGACAGATGGGAGTAAGCGGCTCTCGGAAGGGGACCGAGTGCCGACTCTCCGAGTCCACGTTCTGGGCCGAGCTTGGCGCGGAGTTGCCACATGGTGGTAACTGTCTTCGTGTGGCCTGAACCAGAAGATGGTGTCGACACCAATGACATCGACGCCCCACACGATCGGACGAGCACCTGCGCGAGTCGAGTTCGGGAAACGAGCCCGTCCACTGCGCCATCAAGTAACGACGGCGCTCCCGTTAAGTTCCGTACCAACCTGTCAGAGAGCGCAACGATCGCCCCCAAAAGCCACGACCCGACCGTTCTCTGACACCGCGTTCGTGCGGGATGCCTCTATCCTGACGGGAGCCTCCCGACACTGGGTAGGAGTCGGCGGCAGTGGTCCACTTGTTAGCCACAGCAACACCCCGAACGAGGTGCACGATGACGGATGATCACTCGAGTAGGAGCAGTAGACCTTTGTGGGTCACGCTCATTATCTCAGCGATTCTGATATCGGGTATGGCTATCTATTACGTGAACTCCAATCGGATCTACGACGCGCCCCAAGGGTCGAACGCTGGAATAGCGGTGCACACCCCGAAGGAGATGCCTAACGCATGGGTCAGGAGCATCCTAGAAATCGACCCACAGGAGCCACATAAGTCGACTCTACACCTTGAGATGTACGCCAGCGACGACGAATGGAAAGTTCCCGAGGAGGATTTGTCTGTCGACGTTCTCTTTATCGGTGATCTTTCGACATCGAAACCAAACTGCGGCGATGCCGCGGCAGTCGTCCAGAGCCTCCAGTACGAAGATCTGACAACAGAGCTACGTGCCAGCGCTCATTACGTTGCTGGCCTTCCGAGCAAGGACCCGGTAGACCAACCGATTAGCCCAGATCTGACCAATGAACAGCAGGCCCAGGAGCGCGCAGAAGAGTTCGACTATGGCTTGATGACGCTACCCATGGATGAAGAACTCGAGAATGAAGGGGATGACGGAAGAAAGTCGTCCTACGCAGTCGGGGAGTACGACTGCAGACTGGACGCGAGTCCGCTCGTGCAGCCAGTTGGCACAGAGACTATCGTTACAACGCCTCACCTATGGGCGGGCCGCGCCGAGAAGGTGACGGGCCTTGCTAGCCATTTCTGCGTAGTGTCCGTCGTCAAGTCGACACTGATACATGCCCCCAGGACACTCAGTCATGAGCCATTACGTCCGGGGGATTACGCTGGATGCCAGGTCACATCGGACCAGCTCGCTTCCTATGGGAACCAGCGGTCTATTGAATCCACGGACGAAAAATCATTTAGCGCCGTCGCCCTAGCGAGCGAGACGTCGATCCTGATGGACTTCTCCGCCGAGAAGCGGCAACAAATGACAACGTTCTTTCTCGGCGTCCTCCTAGGAACCCTTTCCGGACTCATGGCTTCGTCCGCCATTGCCCTTGCGACGTCGTATCGGCAGAGTCGCAAAGTCCCGCCCACGGATTCTCGGGACCCCGAACATGAAGACGCAACTGCCTAGCACGAGGCTCCGCCTTACTGGTGCACCATTTGGGGCAGTACAACTTGACGGGGTGGATACGGCACTCCTCCCCGCAGCAGGCACAAGTGAATCGTCCAATCCCGCTGTGAGGACGTCGGCCCTTCCCCTATTCACCACGCAGCAACGCTCACAGGAACCACATAGGTTCACCACAGCGATGCCATAGAGCCGCGCTCCACAGTGGGGTCATACCGATCCCACAGGAGGAGCGAAGCCCATGAGTTCCACAGCGCACCACGACCAACCCACCTTCGAGGGCCGGCCTCTCGCCCGGCCCGAGGACGACCTCGAGGACCAGGGCGCCGGCTTCGACGCCGCCACCCTGGTCACCCGCCGACGGGTGCTCAGCGTCGTCGGCGTCGGGGTCGGGGCGGCCGCCCTGGCCGCCTGCGGCACCGACGCGACCACGTCCACCTCCTCGAGCAGCAGCACCAGCTCGGCGGACAACGGCTCGGCCACCTCGGGCGGCGCGTCCGCCGACAGCGGGACCGCGACCTCGGACGGCTCGACGGCCGCCGGCACGCTGGAGGAGATCCCGGAGGAGACCAACGGCCCCTACCCGGCCGACGGCACCCAGGACGTCAACGTGCTCACCGAGTCCGGCATCGTCCGCCAGGACATCACCACCAGCCTGGACGGCGGGTCCTCCGTCGACGGGGTGGCCCTGACGATGACCTTCCTCGTCCACGACATGGTCAACGACCAGCCGTTCGAGGGGGTCGCGGTCTACGCCTGGCAGTGCGACGCCGAGGGCCGGTACTCGATGTACACCCAGGGCGTCGAGGACGAGACCTGGCTGCGCGGCATCCAGGTCGCCGACAGCGACGGCATGGTCAGCTTCAGCACGATCGTCCCCGGCTGCTACTCCGGCCGCTGGCCGCACATCCACTTCGAGGTCTACCCGGACGTCGACTCGGCGACCGATGTCGGGAACGTCATCGCGACCTCGCAGGTCGCCTTCCCCGAGGACATCCTCACCGAGATCTACACCCGGTCGGAGTATGCCGGGTCCGCCGAGAACATGGCCGCCGTCGGTTCGGTGGAGCAGGACATGATCTTCGCCGACAGCCTCGACCAGCAGATGCCCACCATCAGCGGCGACGTCGACTCCGGCTACATCGCCACGCTCACCGTCAACGTCGACACCACGACCGAGGCCACCGGCGCCGGGGGCGGCCCCGGCGGTGGCGCCGGCGGACCGGGCGGCGGCGGGCAGCCTCCCTCGGGCGGCGGTCCCGGCGGCGAACCCCCGTCGGGCGAGCCCCCGACCAACTGACCCCACCCTCCCAGGCCCCTCAACCGCATACGCCGTCCTTCGGCATACGCACACACCCCACCCCACACCCAGGAGATCATCATGCTCGCAAACCTCACGGGCTGGCACGCCCTCGTCATCCTCGCCATCGTCCTGCTCGTCTTCGGCTCGGCCAAGCTGCCGGGTCTCGCCAGGAGCGTCGGTGAGTCGATGCGGATCCTGCGCGACGAGGTCCACACCACGGACACCGCCGCCACGGACCGGACCGGCGGCACCGACGACACCACCGCGGACAAGGCCGCGCAGGCCCCGAGCCGGCTGGCGTCGTGAGCGCCACCGGCCAGGTCCTGGTCAACACCGCCCGGGCCGGCGTGGTGGACGAGGAGGCCGTGGCGCAGGGGCTGTCCTCCGGCCGGCTCGCCGCCTTCGCCGCCGACACCCTCGCCACCGAGTCCGCGTCGGACGACTCCTCCCCCCTGCTGCACCCCGACCTCGCCGAGCAGGTCGTGCTCACCCCGCACCTGGGCGCCCAGACCGTCGAGGCCGTCGACCTGATGGGCTCCATGGCGGTCGACAACGTGCTCGCCGTCCTCGCCGGCGGCGACCCGGTCCACCCGGTCCACCCCCTCCCCGACTCCCAAGGAGCCCGATGACCTCCCGGATGCGATTCGTCGGCGTCACCACCGGCGCCTCCTCGATCATGCGGATCTTCCCCGTCTGGGCCGACATTCTCGGCCTGGACGCCGAGCTGGTCGGGCTGGACATCCCCCTCGGGGCCCAGCCCTCGGCATACCGGGAGGCGATGGCCGAGATGCGCGAGGACCCCGCCTGCGTCGGCGCCCTGGTGACCACGCACAAGATCGCGCTGCACGACGCCGCCCGCGACCTGTTCGACGAGCTCGACCCGTTCGCGGCGAGCTGCGGGGAGATCTCCTCGATCGCGTTCCGGGACAGGGCGGCGGGCGACGGCACCCCGCGCACCGCCGGCGCCGCGAAGGACCCGATCACCGCGGGCCTGGCCCTGGAGGAGGTCCTGGCCCCCGACCACTTCGCCGGCGGCGGGCACGTGCTGTGCCTCGGCGCGGGGGGCGCGGGGACCGCGATCGGCTGGTACCTCGCCGGGCGTCCGGACCGCCCCGGCCCGCTGACCGTGGTCGACGTCTCCGCCGAGCGGCTGGACCACCTGCGCACCGTGGTCGGCGGGCACGCCCCCGGGGTCGACCTGCGCACCCTCACCGTCGGGGAAGCCGACCTGCCGGCCCTGCTCGCGGACCTGCCCCCGGGGAGCCTACTGGTCAACGCCACCGGGATGGGCAAGGACCGGCCGGGGAGCCCGCTGCCCGACGAGGTGGTGCTGCCCCGCGGCGCGGTCGTGTGGGAGCTGAACTACCGCGGCAGCCTGGAGTTCCTGGCGCAGGCCCGGGCGCAGGAGGTCGAGCGGGAGCTCACCGTGGTGGACGGCTGGCGCTACTTCATCCACGGGTGGACCCAGGTGATCGCCGACGTCTTCGACCTGGAGATGACCCCGGAGGTCGTCGCCGAGCTCTCCGCCGCCGCCCGGGACGCCACGACGTGACCCCAGTGATCCGCACGGTGACCGGCGACCTGCCGCCGGACCAGCTCGGCCCCACCGACTACCACGAGCACCTGTTCCAGGTCTCGCCCCTGCTGCCCGGCGACGAGCTGGACGACGAGCGGGCCAGCGGCGCCGAGGCGGCCGCCCTCAAGCGGTCCGGGGCGGCCGCGATGGTGGAGGCGACCCCGATCGGGCTGGGGCGCGACCCCGCCGCCTGCGCCCGCATCTCCCGGGCCACCGGCCTGCACGTCGTCCACACCACCGGCGCCCACCGGCACGAGCACTACGCCGCCGACGACCCGCTGCTGGGTCGCTCCACCGACGAGCTCCGCACGCTGTTCCGCACCGACCTGCTGGAGGGGATGGACGGCACCGGGGTGCGGGCCGGGCTGGTGAAGGCGGGCGTCGGCCTCTGGTCGATCGACCCGTTCGAGCGCCGCGCCCTCGAGGCGGCCGGTGGCCTGGCTGCCGAGCTCGGCGTGCCGGTCATGGTGCACCTGGAGCACGGCAGTGCCGCCCACGAGGTGCTCGACCTGCTCGCGTCCGCGGGCTGCTCCGCCGACCGGGTCGCCCTGGCCCACGTGGACCGCAACCCCGACCCGGTGCTGCACGCCGAGCTCGCCGACCGCGGCGCCTACCTCGGCTACGACGGGGCGGCCCGGCGTCAGCGCTGGCCGGACTCGGTCCTGGTGGACTGCCTCGCCGCGACGGTCGCCGCCGGCGCCGGCGAGCGGGTCCTCCTCGGCGGTGACGTCGCGCGCCGGTCCCGCTACACGGCATACGGCGGTATGCCGGGGCTCGGCTACCTCTTCGACCGCTTCCTCCCGCGGGTCCGGGCCGTGATCGGGCCGGACGCCACGGACACCGTGCTGCGGGCGAACCCCGCGCGCTGGCTCGCCTGGGAGCCGGCGCCGTGACCCCCACCCTGACCCCGAACCCACCCCGCGCGATGCAAAGGACCCACCCCATGGACGCCCGCGACCTGATGGCCCTCTCCCCCGTGATCCCCGTGGTGGTGCTGCCGGAGGTCGGGCAGGCGGTCCCGGTGGCCCGGGCCCTGGCCGCCGGCGGCGTCGGCGTGATCGAGGTGACCCTGCGCACCGAGGCCGGGCTGGAGTCGGTGCGCCGGATCGCCGCCGAGGTCCCCGAGATCGTGGTCGGCGCCGGCACCGTGACCACCCCGGAGCAGGCGGCCGCGTCCGCTGCGGCGGGGGCCCGCTTCCTGGTCACCCCGGGCAGCACGCCGCGGCTGCTCAACGCCGCGCTCGACACCGGGCTGGCCGTGCTCCCGGGCGCGGCCACGCTGGGCGAGATGATGGCGCTGCTGGAGCGCGGGCTGGACGCGATGAAGTTCTTCCCCGCGGTCCCCGCCGGCGGCACGGCATACCTCTCCGCGGCCCACGGCCCGCTGCCCGCCGCACGGTTCTGCCCCACCGGGGGGATCACCCCGGCCAATGCCCCCGAGTTCCTGGCGCTGCCCAACGTCGGGTGCGTGGGCGGGTCCTGGCTGACGCCGCGGGACGCGCTGGAGGCCGGGGACTGGGACCGGGTGCGCGACCTGGCGGCCGCGGCGTCCGGGCTGGGCGGCTGAGGAGAGGATCATGGTGCCGTGGAGCACGAGCTGACCAACGCGCCGGAGCGGACGATCGACAGGACCTCGTCCACCCCCTACTACCACCAGCTCAAGGAGATCCTGCGCGAGCAGGTGACCAGCGGCGCCCTGCGGCCGGGCGACCGGCTCGCCGGGGAGCACGAGCTGGGCCGGCGCTACGGGGTCTCCCGGCCGGTGGTGCGCCAGGCCCTGGCCGGGTTGCACCGGGAGAACGTGCTCGAGCGGGTCAAGGGCCGGGGCACCTTCGTCGCGACGCCGCGCACCTCGCAGAGCCTGGTGCAGGACGTCCACGGCCTGCACGACGACGTGCACGCGATGGGCCGCACACTGCGCAGCGAGGTCCGCCAGCTCGTCGTCGAACCGGCCGACCGCGACATCAGCCAGCGGTTGCGGGTGGATCCGGACGCGCCGGTCGTCCTGCTGGAGCGGCTGCGCTTCGTCGACGACGAGCCGTGGGTCTTCACGATCAGCCACGTGCCGTTCGCGCTGGCGCCCGAGCTGGTGCGGCAGGACTTCACCGAGGCCTCGCTCTACCACCTGCTGCAGGAGAAGTACGGGCTGGTGATCGTGCGCAGCGACCGGGCCGTGGAGGCCCAGCGCGCCGACGCGAGGCTCGCCCGCGACCTGCAGATCCCGGCCGGCGACCCGGTGCTGAAACTGACCAGCGTCGGGTTCGGCGCGGACGGGGTGCCGATCGAGACGTTCGTCGCCTACCACCGGGCGGACCGTTCCCGGTTCGAGGTGAGCCTGACCCGCTCCGAGCAGGGGGCGCCCTCCGCGCCGGTCGTGCGCATCGTCTGAGTCGTCGGGCGTGAGCCCTCGGGCCGGCGGCCCGGAAACGTCGGACCTCTAGGATGACCGGCATGTCCCTGACCGACCAGGCGATCCTGAAGATCAAGGAGATGATCATCTCCGGCGAGCTGCGCCCCGGGGACCGTCTCCCACCCGAGCAGGGGCTCAGCGAGAAGCTCGGCCTGTCCCGCAGCTCGCTGCGCGAGGCCATCAAGGCGCTCACCATGTTCAAGGTGCTCGACGTGCGCCGCGGCGACGGCACCTATGTCACCAGCCTCAAGCCGTCGCTGCTCACGGACGCGATGGCGTTCGTCGTGGACCTGCACCAGGACAGCAGCGTCCTGGAGCTGATGGAGGCGCGCCGGGTGCTCGAGGCGGCCGCGGTGCGCCGGGCCGCCACCCGGATCACCGACGAGCAGGTCGCGGCGCTGTGGGAGGCCATCCCGTCCAGCGAGGGGCTGGGCGCGGAGGAGCTGGTCGAGGCCGACCTGACCTTCCACCGGTTGCTCGCGCAGGCGTCCGGCAACGACTACCTGGTGGGCATGCTGGACGGGTTGTCGGCAAGTACCGTCCGCGCCCGGATCTGGCGCGGCCTCACCGAGGACAACGCGGTCACCCGCACGATCGACGAGCACGGCGCCATCGTGCGCGCCCTCGAGCAGCACGACCCCGTCCTGGCCGAGGCCTGCCTGGTGGTGCACATCGGCGGGGTCGAGCAGTGGTTGCGGCACACCCTGACGACCGAGGAGCTGGCCGACCGGGCGGCCGCGGCCGCCGAGGAGGACCCCGAGGTCGACGAGGGGTAGGGCGGGTCCGGCAGGTCCGCGCCAGGGCCTCAGCCGGCGGCCGCCGCCTCGAACTCCTCGACCGCCGTCAGCGTCAGCTCATCCTCCAGCATCGCCCGGGCCACGGCCTCGCCCACCGTGAAGTCCGGCACGCCCACGGCGGCGAGCGCCGCGACGTCGTCGGCGGACCGCAGCGAGGCCGCCAGGATTCGGGTGGGCTCAGTGCCGATCGCCTGCTGCATCTGGGTCACGGCCGCCACGCCGGGGCGTCCGGCGTCGATCATCCGGCCGACATACGGCGCGACCCCCTGGATGCCGACGTCCCGGGCGAGCAGCGCCTGCACCGGGTGGTAGACCGCGGTGAGCAGCACCTGCCCCCCGTCCCGCACCAGCTCACCGGCCGCCCGGAACCCGGCCGCGGTCGCGGGGACCTTGACCACCAGCGGGCCGAGGTCGCGCAGCCCGGCGGCCGAGTCCAGCATCGCCTCGGTGGTCGTCCCCACGACCTGGGCGTAGAAGGTCCCGACGCCGAGGCCGGTCAGCCAGCGGTACAGCTCGGGCAGGTCGGACTGGCCGAGCCCGGCGCGGGACAGGATCGTCGGGTTGGTGGTCACGCCCTGGAACACGCCGGTCGCCCACAGCTCCTCGATGAGCGGGCGGTCGGCGGAGTCGATGTAGAAGGCCATGGCTGGGTCTCCTGGTCGTGGGTCAGCGGTCGGGACGGGCGGCGGCAGCCAGCCGGTCCAGGGTGCGGGTGGTGTATCTCGTCAGTCGCCAGTGCTCTTCGTCGCGCCTCCCGGCACGGACCAGTCGGGCGAAGGCTGCGGCCTGGGCGGCGTACTGGTCGCCCTCCGGGCGGAGCTCCCGGGTGCCCTCCTCGGTCTCCAGGACCAGGGCGCCGATGCCGTCGGTGCGGTCGGCCCGGAAAACGTCGGCGAGGGTGAGCGACCCGCGGGTGCCGATGATGGTCGCGGTCCCGCGGAACAGGCTGTCGAAGCTGGCGTCGAAGGTGGACAGGACGTCGCCGTAGCGCAGCACCCCGGCGAACCGGGTGTCCACCCCGCCCGGCTCGTCACGGACGGCCGACGCCGCGACCCCGTCGGGCTCGGCGCCGGTGAGCAGGCCGAACAGGTCGACCGGGTAGCAGCCGACGTCGAGCAGGCTGCCGCCCCCGAGCGCGGGGTCGAGCCGCAGGTCGCCGGCCCCCGCGACCCGGTCCAGCGTGAAGTGCAGGCGGGCCTCGAGCGCCACCAGGTCGCCCAGGGTCCCGTCGGCCAGCAGGTCGCGGACCACCCGGAGCTGCGGGTGGTGGCGGTACATGAACGCCTCCTCGACGACCACCCCGGCCTCCGCGGCGGCGGCCTCGACGGCGTCCAGCTCGGCGGGGCCGAGCACGATGGGCTTCTCGCAGAGCACATGCTTCCCGGCCCGCGCCGCCCGCTGGATCCACTCGGCGTGGTGGCCGTTCGGCAGCGCGATGTAGACCGACTCGACGTCCGGGTCGGCGAGCAGCGCCTCGTGGGAGTCGTGGGCGCGCGCGATAGCCAGCTCCTCGGCATACGGCCCCGCCTTGCCGCTGGCGCTGCTGACGGCGACGACCTCGCCCGCGTCCGCCCGGCGGATGGCCGGGATCACCTGCTCCCGGGCGATCCGGGCGGCCCCGATGATCCCCCACGCGGTCTGGCTCATGGCAGCGTCCTCTCCCGAGACCTCAGATGTCTGACCCAGCGTATCGGGCGGCACGGGCGCCGCTAAACGCTCAGAGGCCCCGCGGCATCGGCCTAAAGATCGGATAACCTGGCCGCACTTCGGGGCAGGGCTGCCCCGCCGACGTGAGGAGAGGACGGCCGTGGGCAGAGTCATCGTGTTCGGTTCGCTCAGCCAGGACCTTCACCTGCCGATGCAGCGCCACCCGCGCACCGGCGAGACGGTGATGTCGGGTGACATCGAGTACCGGTTCGGGGGGAAGGGCGCCAACCAGGCGGTCGCCGCGGCCCGTGCCGGGGTGGGCTCGGTCTTCGTCGGCAAGGTCGGGGACGACCCGCAGGGGCGGGAGTATGTCGAACGGCTGCGGATCTTCGGCGTGGACACCTCGCAGATGGAGATCGTGGAGGACGCGCCCACCGGGACGGCCATCATCTACAACGACAAGGACGGCGAGAACATGATCGTCGTCGCGCCGGGGGCGAACCACCGGATGGGGATGGCCGACCTCGACCGGCTCGACGACCTCACCGGTGAGGACGTCCTGCTGATGCCACTGGAGCTGCCGCTGGACGTCGTCGCGGCCGCGGCATGGCGCGGCCACGAGCGCGGCGCCCGGGTGATGCTGAACCTGGCCCCGTTCGCCGAGCTGCCCGCCGACGTGCTGGCGCTGTGCGACCCGGTGGTGGTGAACGAGCATGAGGCCGACCTCCTCGCGCAGGCGGGGCTGGAGGTGCCCGAGCTGCTGACCACGCTCGGCGCCGAGGGTGCCCGATGGGGCGACTTGACGGTGCCGGCGACCCCGGTCACCCCGGTGGACACGACCGGTGCCGGCGACGCCTTCTGCGGCACGCTCGCTGCAGCCCTGTGCCGCGGTGCGGACCGTGCCGCGGCGTTGGCCGAGGCTGCCGAGGCCGCCTCGGCCAACGTGCTGCACCACGGGGCGCAGCCGCCGCTGCCCGCGGAGTAGTCCTGATGAGGATCGGGTGCCACGGACTGGTGTGGACCGGGGATTACGACGCCGCCGGGATCAGGCGTGCGGTCGCACAGACCCGGGAGGCCGGCTTCGACCTGATCGAGTTCCCGCTGATGGACCCGGCGACCTTCGACGCCACGGCCGCCCGCGCGGCGCTCGACGAGCACGGGCTGGACGCCACCGGGAGCCTGGGGCTGAGCGCGCCGACCGACATCAGCAGCGAGGACCCGGCCCGGGTGCGCGCCGGTGAGGAGTTGCTCAATCGGGCCGTCGACGTGCTCGCCGAGCTTGGCGCGGAGCACCTGTGCGGCGTGATCTACAGCGCGATGCAGAAGTACCTGGAGCCGGCGACCGCTCGGGGTATCGCGAACAGCCAGGAGGTGATCGGCCGGGTCGCGGGCCGAGCGGCCGAGGCCGGCATCTCGGTCAGCGTCGAGGTGACCAACCGATACGAGTCCAACGTGCTCAACACCGCACGCCAGGCGCGGGAGTTCGTCGCCGGCCTCGAACCTTCGGTCGGGGTGCACCTGGACACGTACCACATGAACATCGAGGAGCCCAGCATGTTCGCCCCGGTCCTGGAGACCGCGGACCAGCTGCGCTACGTGCACATCGGCGAGAGCCACCGCGGCTACCTCGGCACCGGCAGCGTCGACTTTGCCGGGTTCTTCAAGGCGCTGCACCAGGTCGGCTACGACGGCCCGATCGTCTTCGAATCCTTCTCCTCCGCGGTCGTCTCCCCGACCCTGACCAGCGCCCTCGGCATCTGGCGCAACCTGTGGGAGGACGGTGCCGAGCTCGGCGCCCACGCCAACACCTTCATCCGCGGCCAGCTCGCCGCGAACGCCTCGCTGCGACACCACTGATCGCGGCGCCACCAGGCTGCCCCGGCCCGAGTTGGCGCAGGAGTCCTGGAGCAGGATGCTCAGCGAGAACCACCTCGCCTGGTCCCTGCGGGAGCTGTTCTGGGACGACACGGGCTTCTCCGCATCTGTCCAGCGGCGGGCGATCGGCGACCTGGTCCTGGTCGACTGCGCGTGCGACCCGTCCGTGGGTCGGCGCACACCGCGGGAACTCACCGAGACCGACGAGGGCTACCTCGTCCTGCTGATGACCCTGTCCGGCACGGAAGTGGTCGAGCAGGACGGCGTCCAGAGCCGGCTGGTGCCCGGGTCGGCGGTCGTCTGGGACTCCGAGTCGGAGGCGATGTTCGCCGTGGAGTCACCGCTGCGCAAGCGGTCGCTCATCATGCCGAAGTCCGCGCTGGCGGAGGTCGGGGTGCGGGGCCGGTTGCAGACGGGCCGGGTGCTCGACCACACCGCGCCGGCGATGCGCCTGCTCGCCGACTACCTGGAGGCGATGTCCCGCGGCATCGACGACCTCCCGGTCGGGGTGATCCCTTCGGTGCGCAACGCCACCATTGAGCTAGTCGCGGCGGCGCTGCAGGCGGCACCGGCGGGTCTGCACGACCCCTCCTCCATCCGGGCGCTGGCCCAAGACCACATCGACCGTCACCTGCGTGACCCGGGCCTGACCCCCACCTCGGTCGCGGCCGCGGTCCAGGTGTCGCTGCGCACCCTGCACCGCGCGTTCGCCGAGTCGGACCACACGGTGGCCGAGGTGATCCGCATCCGCCGGCTCGCCGCCGCCCGCGATGACCTGTTGGCCCGCTCCACCGTGGGCGCGGTCGCCCGACGCTGGCAGTTCAGCGACAACAGCCACTTCACCCGGGCCTTCAAGCGCCAGTTCGGGGTGACGCCCAGTGACCTGCAGCGCGCCGCGCTGACCGGGTCGGACTAGCGACCGGGGAGGGCTAGCGGCCGGGGAGGGCTCCCGGGATCGTCGGTGCCGACCACGGCCGGGCGCAGACCGGGCAGCCGCGCCCCGCATGTGTCCGGTCCCTGACCCGCTCCTTCCACTCGTGGTCGCGCCGGCACAGCCACCACACCCGTCGGGCCGAGTCGGCCGAGACATCGGAGGGGCGCAGCCAGCCGTTGAAGGTGGGGTGCCACTCCATCGCGGTCTCGGGGGCGACCTCGGTCAGCGACCTGGACCGGCGGCGCACCTGGAAGGAACGGGCGATCCGAGCGCACTCGGGGCAGCCGCCGTCCTCGGCGAGACGCTCACTCACGCTGGCCACCCAGGCGTGGCCACAGACCGCGCACCGCCAGGCGACCCGGTGCTGCGGGGCCACGGAGGACAGCGCCGGCTCACCGGTGTTGCGCTCCCAGTCCCACTCCTCGGCGAGCACCGCGGCGGCTCCTCGCCCTGGCGTGACAGACGGACTTTTGCGGTGCGGGAGCACCCCGACGGCATCCCACATTCCCAGCACTGGCACGGTGGGCTCGCCCCCTCCTGGAGAACCTGGTTGACGCTCTCAAGAGTATCACCATCTCCTAAAGTCTTGGCAAAGTTTCTTGGTTTGGGCGTCTGCTCATCGACTGTGCCGCAGCGGGATCGCACCGTGAGGAAGCCGTGGAGACTTTTGGGGGCTATAGGCCCCAGAAGTTTCCACACCGCGGTGCCGGCCGGCACAGTCGGGGCGGGGGTGCCCAGCGCAGCGACGTGCGCCCCGGCGCGCACCACCGAGGCGACGGAGTCGGCATACATGTCACCCGGGCGACCAGAAGCCTCCAGCCCGACCGAGCTCGGGGCGAGTGGGGAAACTTTCCGGGGTCATGGGCCCCAAAAGTTTCCCCACGAAGGCGCTGGCGAGGGCCGAGGCTCCGGAACCGCGGGCCCGTGTGCAGGGACCTGTCGTCATACGGCGCCGCCCGCCTGTCCCCGTGCGTGAGGTCCCCAGACCCAACCCTCACCCGAATCACGATCAGCACGCGGTAGTGCACTGTTCCTCATGCGTTGTCACGTGTACGCGGTGCGAGGCTGCCCGGTAACCGGTTATCGCTGCCCCTCGCGATCCTTTGACAGAGGAGTTGCTGGATTGGCCGCCAGCACGGCTCGCGCTCGCCTCGTGACCGGGCTACCGACTCACCACGGTCGTCCCTACCTGATCCTCAGTCGACCAACTCCGTCGCCCAGTTCGCCTCCTGCAGCCGGGTGTCCAGCTCCCGGTAGTCCCGGGCCAGCCGGTCGGCCTGCTGGCGCAACTCGGGCACCGGCAGGTCGGTCAGGTCCCGCAATTCGGACCGGAGTTGCCTCGCGCTCCAGCCGAACTCACCGTCACTACCGCTCGCGGCGTCCGCCAGCGCCACGGTCAGCTTGCGCTTGGCCGCGAGGGAATCGCGCCGCGCGATGGCGTCAGTGATGGTCAGCCCGGGCTCCAGCTCGGTGCTCGCATTCGTCCGGTTGATCCGGCGCACCAGCTGCTCGATCTCGTCCACGACGGCCAGGGCTTCGGTATGCAGTGCCGCCGGGTCCTCCGCGGGCGCCGACCCTTCCTGGTAGCGCGCACAGGCCACCGCGCGGGCCTGCACCTGCGCCAACCGCTTCTGGGCATCCGACCGCAGCGACAGCGCCTCCGCCAGCTTCATCCGTGTCCCCGCCTTCCCCGGCCGCGCGGCCGACGGACCAACCCTGTCGGGGATCCGGCGGCCGCGCAACAGGAATCCGACGACCGACACGTGGTGCCGAAACGCCTCGTCGACCAGGGGGCCCCAGCCCGGCCGGGCCCGGGCGGGCGTGGAAAATTTTCGGGGTCATAGGCCCCAAAAGTTTCCCCACGACGCGAGCTGACACGGCTCCCGACCCCCCTGTCCCGCTGCGGCACGGGCGCCCCGGCGTTACCGTCTGGCATGGACACGCGGGCGATCCCGGAGGGCCGGGCCCTCGACGCCCTGCGCCGGGCGCTCCGCTCCCGGCGGGGAAAGGCGCACACCTGGCTCGCCGTCGTCATCACGGTGCTCGCCCTCCTCCAGTTCGGTGCCATGGGCTACGAGGGCGCGGCGTCACGATCACCCGCTTCGTCGGAACTCTCGTCTCCGTCGGGCTGACCGCGGCCTTCTGGGTCTGGGTGCTCCGCAACCCCATCGACCTGCCCGCCGAGCTGGACCTGGACGAGTTGCTCCGGGTCGATGGCTTGCAGCCCGCCGAGGTCACCGCCCTGCGCAGCAAGCGGATCACCGTCCGCCTCCCCGACGGCGTCGAACTGGTCTGGGCCCTACGTCGCCTCAGCGTGCCCCTCGGAGCGGGCGACCCGGTGTGGCTGACCCCAACGGCCTCCTGAGGCAGCTATATCGTCGCGGTCGCTCCCCCGTCACAGGAGTCCGGTGAGCCGGTCGTCCTCTGGCCGGCCGAGGCCGCCTGGACCCGCGGGCCCTGGGACTGAGCGCGTCCGCGGCGCCGGAAGTCGGTCGACCTCGAGGTCGTCCCGGCTCGGACCGGACCGGCCGTCAGTCCCCCCAGCAGTTGCGCACGCCGAACGCGACGTCGCGGGACTCCACGCCGGGAGCCGGCGACCCGGTGATCAGCACGGCACCGGTGTCCAGGAACCCGCTGGGGGCCGGCCCGCCGCGGGCGTGCTCGGCGAGCGCGGTCACCCCCTCGCGGGCCATGTTCTCGGGGTACTGCTGCACCGTGGCGTCGATGTCGCCCGGTCGGACCGCGTCCTTGATCGCCTCGCAGCCGCCGTCGATGGTCACCAGCACCACCTGTCCGAGGTCGACGTCGGCATCCTGCAGGGCCGCGACGGCGCCGAGGGCAGCGGGTTCGTTCACGGCATACACGACGTTGATGTCCGGGTGTTCGGCGAGGAGGTCACCCATCACCTGCTCGCCCAGGTCGCGGTCGCCCTCGGTGTCCCCGGCGCCCACCACCTGCGGGTCGTCGGCCCCGATCCCGAAGCCGTCCAGGAACCCGGCCTCCCGTTGCAGCCCCGAGGCGCCGCCGGGGGTCAGGTTGAGCAGCGCGATCCGGGGCTCCAGGCCGAACTCCTGCGCCTTCGCGGCGGCGTACTCCCCCGCCAGCCGCCCGGCCTCCTCGTTGTCGGTGGCGAACAACGCGTCGACCGCATCCTCGGGCTCGGTCGGGGTGTCCACGGCGATGACGGTGACGCCGGCCGCGCGGGCCTCCTCGATCGCGGGCACCACCGCCTCAGAGTCGGTGGGCGCGATGAGTATGCCGTCGGCTCCCTCCTCGGTCATCCTCGCCAGGGCCTCGACCTGGCTCTCCACGTCGGCGTCACCCGAGCCGGTCGCGGTCAGCAGCCGCACGTTCTCGTCCCCGGCGACGGTCTCGGCGACCTCGCGCATGGTCACCCAGTAGGGGTTCTCCTCCTGCTTGGTGATCAGGCCGACCGTGACGTCGGGGTCCTGTCCCCCGCAGCCGGCGAGCAGCACGGCTGCACCGACGGCACCGGCGACCAGGGCGCGGTGGACGCGGGACCGGCTCCTCGGCATACGGGTTGTCCCGGAGCCAGCGGCGTGGGCGGTCATCCGGACACCTCCTCGGTCTCCGCCGGGACGCCGGGTAACACCGGCCGGGTCCTCAGCTCGAACACGGCGTAACCGGCGACGAAAGCGAGGCAGGCCGCGGGCACCACGTAACCGAAGGCGGTGCTGCCCACCGAGTCCATCACCGCGCCCTGCACCAACGGCAGGATCGCCCCACCCAAGATGGCCATCACCAGGCCCGCCGCGCCGAACTTGGCGTCCTCACCGAGACCCTCCAGGGCGAGCCCGTAGATGGTGGGGAACATCAGCGACAATCCTGCCGAGATCGCCACGACCGCAATCAAGCCCACGATGTTGAGGACGAACATCGCCATCAGGCAGCAGATCACGCCGAACGTGGCCATGATGAGCAGCAGCTTCGCCGGGCGGAAGATCCCCAGGAGGTAGACCATGGCGAACCGGGCCACCAGGAAGACGATGAGGCTGGCCTGCAGGTACATCCCTGACTGGCCCGAGGACACTCCGACGACGTCGAGGGCGTAGATGACGGTGAAGGTCCAGACACAGGTCTGCGCCGCGACGTTGAAGAACTGGGCGATGACGCCGTAGCGATAGCGGCGGTTGCGCCACAGCCGACCGGCGACGCCACCGGAGGCGGACCGGTCCAGCCGGGCCTCGGCCTGCTGCTCGGCCGGGAGCTCGGGGATCTTGCGGAACGCCAGGGCCAGCCACAGGATCACCAGGACCGCCGCGATCCCCAGGTAGGGCCGCAACACCAGTAACAGGTCGGTCTCCTGGCTTGCCCGCAGTTCCTCGGCGGTCATGATCGTCTTGGCCGCCTCGGAGGTCAGCCCGGGAAGGATCAGGACGGCGCCGAGCAGCACCCCGATGTTGGCGCCGACCGGGTTGAAGGCTTGGGCCAGGTTGAGCCGCCGGGTGGCGGTCGCCTCATCGCCCATCGCGATGACGAGGGGATTGGCCGAGGTCTCCAGGATGGACAGGCCGGCCGCAAGCACGAACAGGGCGACCAGGAATGCCTCGTAGACCAGCATCTGGCTAGCAGGGAAGAACAGGATGCCACCGGCGGCAGCCAGGCCGAGGCCGGTGAGCATGCCGGCCTTGTAGCCGAACCGGCTGTTGATGAAGGCTGCCGGGACTGCCAGCAGGAAGTAGGCGCCGTAGTAGGCCGACTGCACGAGGGACGACTGCAGATTCGACATGTCGAAGATGCTGCGGAACACGCCGACCAGGATGTCGGTGAGGTTGGCTGCGATACCCCACGCCGCGAAGCACGCGACCACCAAGATGAACGGGACGAGCAGGTGCGGCTCGACCAGCCGGGCCCGGGTCCCCCCGGACTCCTCGGGCGGCGCGTTCGTGGTCGCGGTCACCGCTGGGCCCCCAGACGTCGTCGTCAGTTGCGTGTCAGTGGAGCGACTGTAGCGCTCGATGGCGCGCTTGTCTGCTGCTGGCGGGGGCTGCAGGATTATCGGGTTACCCCGAAACCTGGCGCTATCGACCGGGAAGCTTCTGCTACGAAGCGCAGGATTACCGGGTGACCCGATAATCCTGCACGGGGTGCCGACCGCTCAGCGGGTGCCGGTGCGCGAGGGCAGCACGGTCAGGGCGACGCCGCGGGAGGCGGGGTAGGCGGCGAACTCGCGGGCGACCCGGCGGCGCTCGGCACGCTCGGGGTTGCCCTGGCGGACGGCCTCGACGCGACGGGCAAGGGCGCCGAGGACCGGCAGGGTGGGGGTCAGGGTGCGCGTCGTCATGCATCTAGTGTGGGGCCACCAGGGATCATGCGTCCAATGACTGGAATGCAAGGCACACATGCGTCACAATCATGTGTCATGGAGACACGGGATCTACGCTGGTTCCAGCAGGTGGCCGACGGCAGCACCGTCACCGAGTTGAGCGACCTGGAGGGTACGACCCAGCCGGGCATCTCTCGCGCCCTGGCTCGGCTGGACCGAGAGGTCGGCACGCCGCTGCTGCACCGGTCCGGCCGCACGCTGCGGATGACCCACGCGGGCGCCGCGTTCAAGCGGCACGTCGACGCGCTGCTGCACGAGCTCGACGACGGGCTCGCCGCGGTCCACCAGCTGGTCGACCCCGAGACCGGCACGGTCACCCTGGCCTTCCACCCCTCGCTCGGGACCTGGCTGGTGCCCGACCTGGTCAGCAGCTTCCGGGCCGACCACCCCGACGTCCGGTTCCAGCTGCTCCCCCGCTCGGACGCCACCATCGCCACTGTCGGGACCCGCAGCGGGGTCGACATGGAGCTGTCCACCGTGCGCCCGCACACCGGGGACGCCGAGTGGCGGGGCCTGCTGGAGGAACCGCTCGTGCTCGCGGTCCCGGCCGGTCACCGACTGGCCCGGGCCACGCAGGCCGACGGACCGATCGACCTGGCCGAGGCCGCCGACGAACCCTTCGTGCTGCTCCACCCGGGCTCCCTGCTGCGCCAGACCACCCTGGACCTGTGCACACGGGCCGGCTTCACGGCATACCCGGCGTTCGAGTGCGAGGACCTGGCGACCGTGCGGGCCTTCGTCGCGGCGGGGCTCGGCGTGGCCGTGGTGCCGCGACCGGCTCCGTATGCCGAGCCGCCCGGGGGGCCGGTCCGGCACCTGCCGCTGGGCGACCGGTTCGCGGTGCGCGAGGTCGGGTTGGCGTGGTCTCCGGAGCGGCGGATGCTGCCTGCGGCGCGACTGTTCCACGAGCACATGCTCGCGCGGGCGGCGGCCGGCTCCCTGACCTCGGGCTACTGGGCGGAGACCCGCGAGAGGTCGTAGTCCATCCCGTAGTCCTGCCACGAGGGGGTCAGCTCCACCACCGGGATGCCCGCCTGCTCGGGCACGAGATCGAAGACCTGGGCTCCGATGCAGAGCACCAGGGCAGCCACCACGACCAGCCAGGACAACGTCAACCCCAGGACGTCACCGGGCTCCCTCCCGGACCGAACCACCTGCGCCGTTCGGATCGCGCTCTCGTACGCAACCACAAACGTCCCCTTCCTACGCCTGGAGCCACGAGGTGTCTTCGCACAAGTTGAAGTTCGAATCGTAGCAGCGTCGCGGACTCCGGTGGCGACCAGTCGAGCCCGGTGGCACGCTGACCGGATGACCGATACGGAGACCCTGACCGCCCGCCAGTTCCAGGAGTCCGGGGGCACCGGCGACTGGCGCGTGCTGGGGGCCGGCGCGAGCGCCTGGTTCGGCGCCCCGTCGCACGCCGCCGGCGCCGCGTTGGTCCGCCGGATCACGGAGGCGGCAGACACCCCGGAGGCGCGCGAGGGGGCGGTCCCGGACATCGACCTGCGCCAGAGCGGCGTGCGCGTCGACCTCCCGCGGCACGGGTTCGGCGCCCCGGATGTCGCCTTGGCCGAGCAGATCTCGGCGGCGGCCCGCGAGCTGGGGCTGACCTCCGATCCCGCCGCCGTCCAGGACCTCCAGCTGGCCTTCGACGTGCTGGACCAGGCGGCGGTGCAGCCGTTCTGGGAGGCGGCCCTGGCATACGAACCGGTCGGCGAGGAGGACATCGTCGACCCGCTGCGCCGGCACCCCCCGATCTGGTTCCAGGACCAGGACGCGCCGCGGCCGCTGCGCAACCGGGTCCACCTGGATGTGGTCACGCCCCAGCCGGTGGCGGAGCGGGCCGTCCGGGCGGTGCGCGACCTCGGGGCGCGGTCGGTCGCCGACCACGACTACTACGCGACGGTGGCGGATGCCGAGGGCAACGAGGCGGACCTGCTCCCGCTGCCGGAGGGCGCCGACCGGTGGGAGGGCGCCGAGGTCGAGGACTGGCGGCTGGTCTTCTCCGCGATGGCCAGCTATCCGGTGGGCTCGGCGGAGCAGGCCGCCGGCCTCGTCGAGGCGGTCGCCGCCCTGGCCGACGAGGCCGGGCTGCCGCTCGGGATCGACCTGCGCCCGGGCGTGGTCACGCTCGACTCCGGCAAGGACGCGTGGGAGCAGGACGACGGCTACCGGGCGCTCGCCGGTCGGGTGCAGGCGGCGGCCCGCGGGCTGGGTCTGACCGCCGACGTCGGGGCGCCCCGGTTCGTCCAGGTCGGCATCGACGCGGTCGACATCCCGGCGGTGCGTGCGTTCTGGGCCGCCGTGCTCGGCTACGAACCCGACCCCCGGGAGGGCGTCACCGACCTGGTCGACCCGCGACGGCTCAACACCGTGGTGTTCTTCCAGCCGATGGAGGAGTCGGAGACCGAGCGGCGGGCGCAGCGCAACCGGATCCACGTCGACCTGTTCGTGCCCGACGACCAGGCGCAGGCCCGGATCGAGGCCGGCCTGGCGGCGGGTGGTCGCCTGGCCTACGACGGCAACGCGCCGTTCGGGTGGACTCTGGCCGACCCCGAGGGCAACGAGGTCGACATCGCCGTGGCCGTCGGGCGGGAGGAGGCCTGGCGGGCAGCGCGCGGCGAGGCCTGAGGCACAACGCGCGCGACTGTACGCGTTGTGCACGCGATCGCGACGAAAACCGTGCACAACGCGTCCGGTCGGCGCACTCCGTATGCCGTACACGGCATACGGCGCGGATATCCTCGGCTGCTGATGGGTCAAGGACGGGCCGGCCGGTTCGAGCGCAGGGAGGACATCGCGATGGCACGTGGGCAGGCCACGGAATACGGGCCCGTCCTCTGGAGGGCCAGGGCCGGGCTGGACAGGTCTGGCATGTGGGGGCTGGTGGCCGTCGTGTTCGGCTGCCTGCTCGCCGTGCCCTACCAGGTCGTCCGGCAGCCGGACGCGGAGCTCGGCCAGCGGGTGCTCGTCATCGGGCTCACCTACCTGATCGTCGGGGCCGTCATCGTGACGGTCCTGGGCATCCTGAACGCGACCTTCCAGGTCACGCCGACGCACGTCGTCAAGCGGCGGGTGCTGAGGCCGGCGATCGTCGTGCCGCGGCAGCAGATCGCCGAGGCGGTCCTGACCCCCCACTATGCGGTCTTCGGGAACCACCGACCCCGGGCCATCCTGGTGGACCGTGATACTGCGCCGCTCCTGACCTCGGCGCCGCTGCGCGAGATGGCCGACCTCGAGGGTTTGGCCCAGGCGGCACCGTCCGTGACGCGGGTGCCGGTGCTCACGGCCCGGGAGGCGACGCAGCGCTGGCCGCGGATGCTGCCCTGGTCGCACCGCAACCCCGCAGCGGGTGTCGCACTTGGCTTCGGAGTGGTCGTGCTGTGCGCGGCCGTCGCGGCGGTCCTGGTCGCCTGGCTGGTGCCCTGACGCACGGGGATCTGCGCAGCCAGCGCATCGGGTCCTATTCGTGCACGAGCAAGCGCTGCAGGCCGGGTCCGCTCACGTGCAGGGCAGCGGCCCCAGGTGAGATCTCGAAAGCCTCCGACAACTCGAATGCCCCGACCCGGCGCAGCCTCTCGGCGGTGGCCGTCAACTCGCCCACCTGGATGCCGAATGCCGCGTCCTCGGTCATAAGAACAGGGACCCGCTGCACGAAGATCGGCACGGCGCCTTCGAACTCCACCCACTCCTGGTCGGTGTAGTCCTCGGACGGGCTGACCGGCTCCAGCCCCAACCCCGTCGAGAAGAGGGCGACTGCCAACGAGGTGTCGGTGGTCTGGAAGAAGACCGAGCCCACTCGCGCGTCTCCGGTACTCATCCGTGACTCCCCATCCGCAACGGACCGAGGCTGATCGGCCGGTCCTGTGTCCCGTCTACGTCGTAGCCAAGCAGATCCTTGGGACAGGGACGAATCGGGCAGTGCCACAGGACCGACCGGTCTGAAACTCTTGCGCAACGACAGCAAGCTGCGGTATGCCTAGCCGTGAGGCGGACGGCTCGTCCGCCCGGCCGAAGGATGCTGCATGGCTTCTGAGAGCCAGCGGTCCACCACCCTGACGGTGCCAGCCCTCACCGCCATGGTCGTCGGATCGATGGTCGGTGCCGGCGTCTTCCAGCTGCCGGCACGGTTCGCCGGCGAGACGGGCGTCTACGGCGCGCTCATCGCCTGGGGCATCGCCGGGTCGGGCATGCTGATGCTGGCCTTCGTCTTCCAGAACCTCGCGGTCCGCAGGCCGGACATCGACAACGGGGTCTACGCCTACGCGCGCGCCGGGTTCGGTATCTATCCCGGTTTCCTCTCCGCCATCGGTTTCTGGGCGTCGGCCTGCGCGGGCAACGCCTTCTACTGGGTCCTGATCATGTCGACCCTGTCCCAGCTGTTCCCCGACCTGGAGCCGCTGCTCGGCACGGGCGACACCTGGGTCGCCTTCCTGGTGTCCGCGGCCGCGGTCTGGGGCTTCTTCCTGCTGATCCGGCGCGGTGTCCAGGAGGCCGCGGCGATCAACGCCGTGGTCACGGTGGCCAAGATCGTGCCCCTGGCGCTCTTCGTGGTGCTGGCGGTCTTCTTCTTCGACGCGGGGACGTTCGCCGACAACCTGACCGGTGGCTACGACCTGCCCGGTGGTGAGTCGCTGTTCCAGCAGGTCCAGGGCACCCTGCTGGTCACCGTCTTCGTCTTCCTCGGGATCGAGGGCGCCAGCGTCTACTCGCGCTACGCCAAGCGCCGCAAGGACGTCGGCCGGGCCACCGTCCTGGGCTTCCTGTCGGTGCTCGCCCTGTTCGCCTCGATCTCGATCCTGTCCTTCGGACATCCTGCCCAAGGGCGAGATCGCCACCCTCCAGCAGCCGTCGGTCGGGGGCGTGCTCGAGGCCGCCGTCGGGCCCTGGGGCGGGGCGTTCATCCGGGTCGGCCTCATCGTCTCGGTGCTGGGCGCCTACCTGGCCTGGCAGCTGCTGGCCGCCGACGTGGTCTATGCCGCGGCCAAGGACCGCGACCTCCCCGAGCGGATGGCCCGGCTGAACCGGCACGAGGTCCCGGAGAACGCGGTGCTGTGGACCTCGATCTTCGTCACCGCCATCCTGTTCGCCGTCCAGTTCGTCAGCGAGGCGCTCGACTTCACCCTGGACCTGACGGCGGCCCTCGCCCTCGCGCCGTTCGCCCTGGCCAGCGGGTATGCCGTGAAGGTGGCACTCGCGCGGCAGGGCTACCAGGACGCCGCGCCCCGCGAGCGGACCAAGGAGCTGGTCGTGGCGGTGCTCTCCACCGGCTACACCCTGTTCCTGATCTGGGCGGCGGGCTACACCTTCCTGTTCCTGGCCTGCATCCTGCTCGCCCCCGCGACGATCCTCTACGTCATGGCCCGGCGGGAGCAGCGGGCCCCGACGTTCACCCGCGCGGGCCTGGTGACCTTCTGCACCATCGTCGTCTTCGCCGTCGTCGGGCTCGTCCTGCTGGCGACCGGCGCCGTCCAGATCTAGCCCCCCCGAGGAAGGAAGCTCGATGACCGCCCACCCCTACGGTGTCCACTCCGAGGTCGGCAAGCTCCGCAAGGTGCTGGTCTGCCGACCCGGGCTGAGCCATGAGCGGCTCACCCCCAGCAACAACGACGAGCTGCTCTTCGACGACGTGCTCTGGGTGGAGAGCGCGCAGCGCGACCACCAGGACTTCGTGGACAACCTGCGCGACCGCGGGGTCGAGGTCGTCGAGCTGCACGAGCTGCTCGCCGAGACGCTCGCCGTGCCGGGCGCCCGGGAGTGGTTGCTGGACCGCAAGCTCACCGTGCACGACGTCGGGTTGGGGCTGGTGGACGACACCCGGGCCTTCCTGGACACCCTCGACAACGCGACGCTCACGGCATACCTGATCGGTGGCCTGTCGACCCGGGAGATCCCCGAGGAGTTCCGCTCCGACTACCTGGCGCTCGTCCGGTCCTCCGAGGGCGTGGCCGAGTACCTGATGCCGCCCCTGCCGAACACCATCTACACCCGCGACACCACGTGCTGGATCTACGGCGGGCTGACGCTGAACCCGCTGTACTGGCCGGCGCGGCACGACGAGACGCTGCTGATGAAGGCGATCTACGAGCACCACCCCGACTTCACCGGCAGCACGGTCTGGTGGGGCGACCCGGAGCAGGACTGGGGGCAGGCGACCTTCGAGGGCGGGGACGTGATGCCGATCGGCAACGGGGCGGTGCTGATCGGGATGAGCGAGCGCACCTCGCGCCAGGCGATCACCCAGGTCGCCGCGAAACTGTTCGAGGCGGAGGCTGCCACGCGGGTCGTGGTCGCCGGCATGCCCAGGCTGCGCGCCGCGATGCACCTGGACACGGTCTTCACCTTCGCCGACCGTGACGTGGTCACCTACTACCCCGACATCGTCGACGGGATCAAGACCGTCTCGCTGCGTCCCGCGGACAACGGCGGGCTCGAGGTGACCGAGGAGTCCGCCCCCTTCATCGACGTGGTCGCCGATGCCCTCGGCCTGCCGGCCCTGCGGGCGGTTGAGCCGGGCGGAGGCTGGTATGCCGGGGAGCGGCAGCAGTGGGACAGCGGCAACAACGCGGTGGCGGTCGAGCCCGGGGTGGTCTTCACCTACGACCGCAACACCTACACCAACTCCCTGCTCCGGGAGGCCGGCATCGAGGTCATCCCGATCCGGGGTGCCGAGCTCGGCCGGGGCCGCGGCGGCGGGCACTGCATGACCTGCCCGATCTCCCGGGACCCGGTCGACTACTGAGGGTGCGCCCTCCCGACCGGACGCGTGAGCGGGCGGCGTTTCGACCCCACCAGACGTCCGAGCGGGCGGCGTTTCCACCCCACCAGACGTCCGAGCGGGCGGCGTTTCGACCTCACCAGACGTCTGGTCTGGCGGTCCGGCCACACCACCAAGCGCGTGACCTGGCGGCCGGGCTACCGCACCAAACGTGCGACGTGGCGATTACCCACGCGGTCGAGGCCAGCGTGAGCGCCTCGCGACGGATGACCACCAGAGGAGTCGACTAAACCCGTGCGGGACGCCGCCCGCTCGTGCGTCCGGTCGAGGGTGTAGACCGCCCGACCAGACGTCCGGTGGAGGTAAAAGGCCGACCGCTCGCGCGTCCGGTGCAGGCTAGGAACCGCCCGGCCAGACGTCCGGTGGGGTGGTAGCACCGCCCGCTCGCCCGTCCGGTCGGGAGTCAGGACCAGTCGCGGGTGTCGACGATGGGGCCGTCGCCGTCGGTGAGGTGGGTGACGGCGACGACCTCGGCCCGGAAGCGCAGGCCCTCGCGGACCCGGGGGGCGAGGTCGGCGACGAGCGCCTCGGCGTCGGTGTCCGCAGAAGGGACGACCTCGCAGCGCAGCGAGTCGACGTGGTCGGCCCGGCCGACGACGAACCGGTAGTCGGTCACGCCGGAGACCCCCGACATCACGGCGGCGACCTGGGCCGGGTGCAGGAACATCCCCTTGACCTTGACCGCGGCGCCGGTGCGGCCGAGCACGCCGCGCAGCCGCAGCGAGCCGTCGGGGCCGGTGGTCCAGCCGGACAGGTCGCCGGTGCCGAACCGGATGAGCGGGTAGTCGGGCCGCAGCACGGTGACCACCACCTCGCCCTCGGTGTCGTCGGTGATCGGCACGCCGGTCCCGATCTCGCAGATCTGCACCAGCACGCCGCGGGCCAGCACCATCCCGGCACCGTCGCCGTTCTCGTAGGCCAGCAGCCCGGTCTCCCCCGTGCCGTAGGCCATCCGCACCGTGCCCACCCGCTCGGTGAGCAGGGCGCGCAGCGAGTCCGGCAGCGGCTCCGCGGTCACCATCGCCCGGTCCAACCGCCACGCCGAGCGCGGGAGCCCGGCCTCGTCATACCGCTCGGCGAGGGCCTTGAGATAGCTCGGCAGGCCGGTGTATGCCGTGATGCCGAGGTCTGCGATGGCGCGCGCCTGGAGGTCCTGGTTGCCGATGCCACCGGGCACCACGCGGGCGCCCACCGCGAGCGCGCCCTCCTCCATCATCGCCCCGGCCGGTGACAGGTGGTAGCCGAAGCAGTTGAGCACGGTGTCGCCGGCCCCCACGCCCATGTCGCCGAGCACCTGACCCCAGCGCCAGCTGTCGGCGCCGGCCAGCTGCGGCTCGTAGAGCGGGCCGGGCGACTGAAAGACCCGGACCACGTCGGCGCCCTCGGCGAGCATCCCGCCGAACGGCGGCCGCTCCGCCTGCAGCCCGACCACCTCGTCCTTGGGCAGCACCGGCACCGCGGCCAGGTCGGCGACCGACCGGATGCCGGCCGGGTCCACCCCGGCGGCCTCCAACCGGGCGGCGAGTCCCGGGACGGCGGCGGCGCGGCCGACCAGGTCGGCGACGGCGCGGTCCAGTCCGTGGTCCTCCAGGTGCCCCCGGAGGGCAGCATCGATCGACATGGCTCGACTCCTCGGCTGAGCAGGTGCATGCGGGTGCTTCATCGGTATGCGGGGGGTGCCGGCGACGGGCCGGCCGCCGGCACCCCGTGGTCGCCCTACAGCCAGCGCTTGCGCCGCTTGTAGTGCTTGACGTCGCGGTAGCTCTTGCGGCCACCCTCCTCGCCGAGACCCAGGTAGAACTCCTTGACGTCGGGGTTCTCCCGCAGCTCGGCGGCGGGTCCCTCGAGCACGATCCGCCCCTGCTCCATGATGTAGCCGTGGTGGGCGACCTCGAGCGCCCGGCGGGCGTTCTGCTCGATGACGAGCACGGTGAGACCGCGCTCCTCGTTGAGCCTCTTGATGTAGCCGAAGATCTCCTGCACCAGCAGCGGCGCCAGGCCGAGCGACGGCTCGTCGAGCATGAGCAGCGTGGGGCGGGCCATCAGCGCCCGGCCGATGGCCAGCATCTGCTGCTCGCCGCCCGACAGGTAGCCGGCGACCCGGCTGCGCATGTCCGCCAGCTTGGGGAAGAACTCGTAGACCACCTCGAGGTCCTCCGCGCCGTTCCCGCGCGGCTGGGTGTAGGCCCCGGCCACCAGGTTCTCGGCGACGGTGAGGTGCTCGAAGACATGCCGGCCTTCCATGCACAGGCTCATCCCCTGCTTCACCCGCTCGGCGGGATCCATCGTGGTGATGTCCTGCCCCCGGAAGAGGACGCTGCCGTCGGTCACCTCGCCGTGCTCGCTGGGCAGCAGTCCCGACACGGCCTTCAGCGTGGTCGACTTGCCCGCGCCGTTGGATCCGAGGAGCGCCACGATCTTGCCCTCGGGCACCGCGAGGGAGAGCCCGCGCAACACCAGGATCACGTCGTCGTAGATGACCTCGACGTTGTTGAGGGAGAGCATGGTCCCCTCCGGGGCGGCGGCGGGCGCCGCCCCGGAGGAGGCCGTGTCGGGAACCGAGGTCATGGCGTGGCGCCGGCCTCGAGCTCGACCATCTCGCCGTCCTGGGCCTGGTAGATACCGGTCGAGGTGGAGCCGCGGTGGCTCTCGGCGCTGAACTCGATGTTGCCCTCACCGATGACGCCGCCGGTGTCGATGGCACCCATCGTCTCCAGCGACTCACGCAGGTTCGGGCCGGTCAGCTCGTTGCCCTCGGAGATGGTGTAGGCCATCCCCTCGGCCATCACGTGCATGACGTACCAGCCCTGCACCCACGAGGTGCCGATGGTCTCCGGGTCGGTGCCCTGCTCCTCGAGGTACTCGTTGATGACGCCGTGGCCCTCCTTCTCCGCGCTCATCGGCGCGAACGGCTGGACCAGGATGTGACCCTCGGCCGCCTCGGCGCCCGCGGTGTCGATGAACAGCTCGTTGCCGCACCAGTTCAGGCAGACGATCGTCATGTCCAGGTTCTGCGCGGCGATGTCCTTGGCGACCAGCGCGGCCGGCGAGGCGACGTTCTGGATCACGACGTACTTCGCGCCCTGGGACTGGGCCTGGGACAGCAGCCCGACGTAGTTCTGCGAGCCGGCCGGCATCGCGTAGCTCTGGTAGCCCAGGTCCAGACCGGACTCCTCGATCCAGGCCTCGCCGTCGGCGACCGGGGCCTCGCCGAACGGGCTGTCGTGGTGGAAGACCGCGACCTCGGCGCCGCCGCCGGAGTCCTCGGCGATCCAGTTCAGCGCGACCCGCATCTGGTCGGAGTAGGTCGGGGCGACCACGAAGTTGTAGGGCGCCTCCTCCGGGTCGGTCAGCGGCTCGGCGAACGAGCCGGACATGAACGGCAGCTCGTCGTTGGCGACGGCCTTGGAGAGCGCCTCGGTGTCACCGGTGCCCCAACCCTGGACGGCCACGACGTCCTCGTTGACGTACTGCTTGTAGAGCTGCTCGGCCTTGGGGACCTCGTAGGCGTAGTCGTTGGAGTCGGCGTCGATCTCCCGGCCCTCGACGCCACCGTTGGCGTTGCGCCACTTGATGTAGGCGAGCATGCCCTCGTTGTAGGGCGTGCCCACGTCACCGGTCGCGCCGGTGAGGTCGGCGATGAGGCCGACCGGGATCGGCTCGTCGGAGTCGGCGTCGTCGCCACCTCCGCCGCCGCCGCCGTCACTCCCGCAGGCGGACAGCACGAGGGCGGACGCGGCGGCCAGCGCCACCGCGGCTGAGCGGGTCTTTCCGAACATTTGGTGTCTCCTTGTGTGGTGGGCTGGGTTGTCGTGGTCTCGGTATGGCGTGGTGTCGGTGTGCGGTCCGGCCGCCGGTCACCGGTCCGCGGGTGGGTGGGCTAGTAGCGGAACGGCCAGAACCTGATGTAGTCCTTCATCCGGTGCCAGATCCGGTCCAGGCCGCGCGGTTCGAAGATCAGGAAGCAGATGATGATCAGGCCGAACAGGGCGTTCTGGATGGCCGGCAGCTGGTTGGCCAGGAACGGCAGCGAGGACTCGGCGGAGTTGGCCGCCTCCTGGATGAACTCCGGCAGCAGGGTCATGAAGATCGCGCCGTAGACGGCGCCGGCGATGCTGCCCAGGCCGCCGACGATGATCATCGCCAGGTAGAGGATCGAGACGTCGAGGGTGAACTTCTCCCAGGAGATGACCTCGCTGTAGTGGGCGGTGAGCGCCCCGGCCAGCCCGACGAAGGCGGAGGACACCGCGAAGGCGGTGAGCTTGGCACGGGTCAGGTTGACCCCGATCGCCTCGGCGGCGATGTCCTGGTCGCGCACCGCCATGAACGAGCGGCCCAGGCCGGTGCGGAACAGGTTGCGCCCGGTGATCACGGCGAGCACCGCCAGCACCATCAGGATCCAGTACCACTGGGTCTCGAAGACGTCGCGGCCGCCGATCTTGAAGCCGCCGATCTCCAGCCGGTCCACGTTGATGTAACCGGCGCCCTCGGTGAGCCAGCCGCCGTAGTCGCGGCGGATGAGGAACTCGATGATCATCTGGCTGGCCAGCGTGGCGATCGCCAGGTAGAGCCCCTTGAGCCGCAGCCCGGGCAGGCCGAAGAAGGTGCCGACGACGGCGGTGAGGACCACGGCGAACAGGATCGCCAGCGGCGTGGGCAGCCCGATCCGGTCGGACAGGATCGCCGAGGAGTAGGCCCCGACGGCCAGGAAGCCGCCCTGCCCCAGTGAGATCTGCCCGGTGTAGCCGACCAGGATGTTCAGCCCCACGGCGCCGATCACGGCGATGCAGATCGTGTTGACGACCGAGAGCCAGTAGTTGTCCAGGACGAACGGGACGACCAGGAGCAGCACCAGCATCAGGGCGAGCCGGAAGTACTCCGACTTGGTGGCCCGCAGGCGCAGCTCCGAGGTGTAGCTGCGGTGGTGGATTCCGGTAGCGGTGGCGGCCATCGTCAGCTCACACCCTCTCGATCCGGGTCTCGCCGAAGATGCCGTACGGACGCACGAGCAGGATCAGGACGAGCACGATGTAGGGGACGACCGTGGCCAGGCCCGGGTCCCAGTAGCCGGCGGTGAACTGTTGGACCAGGCCGATCACCAGGCCACCGACGATGGTGCCGGGCACCGAGTCGAGGCCACCCAGGATGACCACCGGGAAGACCAGCAGCCCGAAGGAGGCGATGTTCTGGTCCACGGCGGAGATGTCCCCGAGCAGGATGCCGGCGATCAGCGCGCTGACCGCGGCCAGCGCCCACGCCATCGCGAAGATCCGGCGCACCGAGATGCCCATCGTCATCGCCGCCTGCTGGTCGTCGGCCACGGCCCGCATCGCGATGCCGTGCCGGGACCGGCGGAAGAACAGGGTGAACGCGGTGAGCACGACCGCGGCCACCAGGATGGCGACCAGCCGGTTCAGCGGCACCGTGGCCCCGAGGACCTCCACCGAGCCGCGGGGCAGGATCGCCGGCTGGCTCTGCGGCCGGGTGCCGTAGAACATCTGCACCAGCGCCTTGAGCAGGGCCGACAACCCGATGGTGACCATGATGATGCTGATCGGGTTCTCCCCGATCATGGGCCGCAGGATGAGCCGCTCGACGAGCACACCGATGAGGGTGGCGACGACCACCCCGACGAGGACGGCGAGGATAAGCGGCAGCCCGAAGATCACGAACGCGGTGAAGAACATGTAGGCGCCGACCAGCAGGAACTCTCCCTGGGCGAAGTTGATCACCCCGGTCGCCTTGTAGATGAGCACGAAGCCCAGCGCGGCGAGCGCCAGGATCGAGCCGTCGGCCAGCCCGTAGGCGAGCTGGTTGATGAAGTTGCTCATCGGCGGCCGCTCCAGACGGGTCGACGTCCCCGGCCCTCCGGGATCGTGTAGGTGGTCAGGTCGAAGATCTGCAGGACCAGCTCGCGCTCGACGCTGCTGCCGTCCTGGTAGGTCACCCGGCTCCGGATGGCCACCTGGTCATCGCCTCGGTCGAGGGCGGCGATGATGTCGGCGTACCGGTCGGCGATGACGTTGCGCCGCACCTTCCGGGTGCGGGTGATCTCGTCGTCGTCGGGGTCCAGCTGCTTGTGCAGCAGCACGAAGCGGGCCACCCGGATACTCTCCGGCAGGTCCTCGTTGGCCCGGGTCGACTCCTCGGCGATGAGGTCGTAGACCTCGTCCTTGCCGGCCAGGTCGGTGTAGGTGGTGTAGCTGAGCCGCTCGTGCTCGGCCCACGACCCCACCGTCGCGGGGTCCAGGGTGATCAGCGCGGTCATCCCGCCGGCCGAGGCACCCGTCCCCGTGCCCGAGCCGGGCGCGAAGACCACGGCCTCCTCGACATACGGGGAGAACTTGAGCTTGTTCTCGATGAACGCGCTGGAGTAGCGGGTGCCGTCGGGGGCGGTGAGCACGTCCTTGGCCCGGTCGATGACCACCAGGTGCCCGTTGTCGTCCAGGTAGCCCGCGTCACCGGTGTGCAGCCAGCCCTCCGCGTCGACCGTCTCCGCCGTGGCCTCGGGCTGCTTGTAGTAGCCGCGGAAGACCGAGGCGGAGCGGAGCAGGATCTCGCCGTCGTCGGAGATCCGCAGGTCGGTGCCGGGGATCGGGGTGCCGACTGTGTTGAACGGGACGTCGTCGTCGCGGTGCACCACCGCGATGCCGCAGATCTCGGTCTGGCCGTAGATCTGCTTGAGGTTGACCCCGATCGCGTGGAAGAAGCGGAAGACGTCGGGGCCGAGCGGGGCACCACCGGTGTAGCAGCGGCGGATCCGGGCCAGCCCCAGCTGGTCGCGTACCGGGCGGGTGGCGACGGCGTCGGCCAGCGCGTGCTGCAGCTTCAGGCCGGCGCCGGGCTGCTTGCCGCTGACCCGGATGCGGGCCACCTTGTCCCCGACGTCGTAGCCCCAGCCGAAGACCTTGCGCTTGAGCCAGCCCGCCTCGTCGATCCGGACCTGGACCTCCGAGAGCATCGACTCCCAGATCCGCGGCGGGGAGAACATCACGTCCGGGCCGATCTCGCGCAGGTCGCTGCGCTGGGTCGCCGAGTCCTCCGGGAAGGACAGCGTCAGCCCCCGGGAGAGCCCGCAGGCCACGGCCAGCATCTGCTCGCCGATCCAGGCGAACGGCAGGAACGATACGTAGCGGTCCTTGGGGCCGATCGGGTCGATCTCGGTGAGGTGGTCGGCCATCGCCAGCAGGTTGTGGTGCGAGAGTTCGCCCAGCTTGGGCTTGGAGGTGGTCCCCGAGGTGGTGCAGATGACCGCGATGTCGTCCGGGGTGCCGGCGGCGACCTGCTCGTCGTACCACCCCTGGTGCGCCTCGCCCCAGACCCGGCCCTGGGCCTCGAGCTCGGTGAACTCCAGCAGCACCGGGTCGGTGTAGGCCTCCAGCCCGTGCGGGTCGTAGTAGACGACCTTCTCCACGGCCAGCGGTGCGCCGTCCTCCGGCGTCGGCTCGGAGATCAGCCGCAGCAGCTTGTCCACCTGCTCCTGGTCCTCGGCCACGACCACCCGGGCCTGCGACAGGGTCAGGATGTGCCGCAGCTCCTCCCCGATCGAGGTGGGGTAGATCCCGACGACCGCGGCGCCGATGCTCTGCGCGGCCAGCTCGGCGATCAGCCACTCCGGTCGGTTGTCGCCCAGCACCGCGACGATCTCGCCGCGCTCGACCCCGAGCGCGGCCAGCCCGTGGGCGGTGTCCCGGACCCGCTGGGCGTAGTCGGCCCAGGTGATCGGCGCCCAGATGCCGTACTGCTTCTCCTGCATCGCGACGTCGTCCGGCCGGGTGGCGGCCATCTCGAGCATGAGCCGCGGGAAGGTGGTCCGCTCCTCAGCCATTGCCGCCCTCCGTCCCCTCGGCAGCGGCCCGGTCGGCGGCATGCTCCTCCTCGATCTGGTCCTCCATCTTGACGACCGCCTCCCGCACCTCGGCGTCCTCCTCCTCGGCACCCAGGTAGGCCTCGATCACCCCGGGGTCGGCCTTCACCTCATCGGGGGTGCCGTCGGCGATGAGTGCCCCGAAGTCGAGCACGCTGACCCGGTCGGAGATGTCCATCACCACGTTCATGTCGTGCTCGATGAGCACCACGGAGACGCTGGCCAGCTCGTGCACGTCGAGGATGTAGCGGGCCATGTCCTCCTTCTCCTCGGCGTTCATGCCGGCCATCGGCTCGTCGAGGAGCAGCAGCGCCGGCTGCAGGCACAGCGCGCGCCCGAGCTCGACCCGCTTCTGGATGCCGTAGGCGAGCGAGCCCACCGGCTTGCCCCGGAAGGCCTGCAGCTGCAGCAGGTCGATGACCTCCTCGACCAGGTGCCGGTGGGCGATCTCCTGCCGGCGGGCCGGGCCGAGCCAGAGCATCGACTTCAGCACGCTGTGCTTCATGTGGATGTGCCGGCCGAGCATCAGGTTCTCCAGCACGGTGAGGCCGTGGAACAGCTCGATGTTCTGGAACGACCGGGCGACGCCGAGCCGGGCGATCTTGTATGGCGGCAGGCTGGTCAGCGTGTGCGTGCGGGTCTCGCCGGGGGTCCCGTCCGCCCCGAGCGCGGCGGAGTGCAGCCGGATCTGGCCCTCCTGCGGGTGGTAGAGCCCGCTGATGCAGTTGAGCAGCGAGGACTTCCCGGCGCCGTTCGGTCCGATGACCGCGTGGATGTGGCCCTCGGTGACGGTGAATGAGATGTCGCGCAGCGCCTTGACGCCGCCGAACCGCAGCGAGATCGCGTCGACCTCGAGCAGTGGCTGACCCGCGGGCAGGTGACTGCCGCGCAGCGAGTGCTGGTACGCCCTGGTGAGCACTGGCCACTCCTGGGGGGTTCGTCGATGAAGCCTGGCGGGACGTGACGCTACATTTCCACTATCTGAAAATCAAGCACTGTGTCCGGAAAGTTATCTCGAACATTGCAGGGGTCTATCGGCTGTTGGAAGTCATGGTGCACTATGGGGGCGGCGAGAGGAGGCCGTGGCCAATGACGACGAACGAGATCGCCGAGCCCGGCCCCAGCGGGGGACGCGGGGGCCTGGGGACGGTACGCAACGCGGTGCGGCTGTTGGAGCTGCTCGGCGAGGGTCCGGCATACCAACAGCTCACCGACCTGGCCGAGCGCTCCCACATGTCGATCCCGACGGTCCACCGGCTGCTGCGCTCGCTGGTGCTGGCCGACCTGGTGGTGCAGGACCCGCGCTCCTCGCGGTACGGGCTGGGGCCCGAGCTGACCCGGCTGTCCAACCACTACCTGTCCCGCCTGCCGCTGCTCGGCGCGCTCGGCCCCTACCTGTCCCAGCTGCGCGACCAGCTCGGCAGCACCGTGCACGTGGAGACCCTCGTGCACGGCGAGGTCGTCTACGTCGACCGGGTGGACGGCACGGACCGCGGCCCCTACCGGGACACCCACCGGGTGGGCCCCGCCCTCTCCTGCGCCGGCGGCCGGCTGCTCGCGGCCCGGGCCGGCGACAACGGCTGGCAGCGCGCCCTGGACCGGGCCGAGCCGGTGGACCGCGAGGCGGCGGAGGCGGACGGCGCGCGCGAGGAGTGGGCCGCCGCCGACCACCTGGCCCTCGAGCCGGACGACCCGACGCTGCCCGCCGAGGTCGCCGTGGCCCTGGTCGACGGGCAGGGCACCGCGGTCGCGGCCCTGGCGGCCAACGTCGACGACGTCCTCGACACCGAGCGGGTCGGCCGGGTCGCCGCGCACCTGGGCCGGGCCGCCCGCGCCGCTGGGAGGACCCTGGGCCATGCCTGAGTCGCTGCACACCGCTCCCCCGGCCGACTGGGCCGCCGTCGCCGACCTGATCAACTTCGACACGGCATACGACGACCTCTGGCGACCCGGCCCGCGCTCGGGCACCTGGTTCGCCGGCGGCGCGCTCAACCTCTCCGTCAACTGTCTGGACCGGCACCTGCCCGACCGCGGCGACCAGGTGGCGCTGCACTGGGAGGGTGAGCCCGGGGACCACCGCTCCATGACGTATGCCGAGGTGCACGACCAGGTGTGCGCGCTCGCCCGGGCGCTGCGCGGGATGGGCGTCGGGCCCGGCGACCGGGTGGGCCTGCACCTGGGGTGGCTGCCCGAGACCGTCGTGGCGATGCTGGCCTGCGCCCGGATCGGGGCGATCCACACCGTGCTGCCGGCGCCGCTGCCGGTCGAGCCGCTGGCCGACCGGCTGGAGCTGCTGGACCTGAAGGTGCTGTTCACCCAGGACGGGGCGTGGCGCCACGGCACCGTGCTGCCGCTGAAGGCCCGGGCCGACGAGGCGCTGCTGGCCGGCGGCTCGGTCGAGCACACCATTGTGGTGCGGCGGACCGGCATGGACGTGGCGTGGTTCGAGGGCGACCGGTGGTACCACGACCTGGTCGCCGCCGCCCGGCCCGGCTCGGGGGCCGCCACCACCTCGGGCGGGCGCAGCGGTGACCCGGCCGCGCCGGTGTCACTGCCGGCCGACCACCCGATCGCGACGATCCCGCTGGCCAACAAGGGCGGCCACCCCGTCTCGATCGTGCACGGCACCGCGACGATGCTGGCCGGGGCGCTGGCGGTGCACCGCCGGCTGCGAACCGGCGGCGTCTTCTGGTGCGCGGGCGACATCGCGTGGGCGGTGACCCAGATCCACGGGATCTACGGGCCGATGGCGTTCGGCGACACGGCGGTCATGTACGAGGGCACGCTCGACGTGCCCACCCACACCCGGGCGTGGGACATCATCGCCCGCTACCGGGTCGAGACGATGGTGACCAGCCCCTCGGTCGTGCGCACCGTGCGCGGTTGGGCGCGCGAGCTGCCGGAGGTCTCCGCGCTGCCCTCGCTGCGGCGGGTCGCCACCGCCGGCGAGCCGGTCGAGGAGGACCTGGCCGCCTGGCTGTCCGACGCCTTCGGGTCCGACGACCTGGAGGTCGCCGATGCCTGGGGGCAACTGGAGCTCGGCGGCATCGTGCGGGTGACCGGGCTCTCCGATGCGACGGACGGGGCCCTGCTGCCGGACTGCGGGCTGGACATCGTCGACCAGGACGGCGCGGCCGTCCCCGACGGCGAGATCGGTGAGGTCGTGCTCCGCCTGCCGTGGGCCGGGACGATGGTCGGCGTCGAGGGCTCGCAGGCGGCCGTCGCCGAGTCACACTGGACCCGCCACCCGGGCAGCTACGCCACCGGCGACCTGGCGGTCCGCCACCCCGACGGGCGGGTCAGCTTCCTCGGCCGCACCGACGACGTGGTCTCCATCTCCGGCCAGCTGGTCTCGCTGCGCGAGGTGCGGGAGGTCCTGGCCGAGCACCCCTACGTGCTCCAGGCCGAGGTCACCTGGCGCAAGGACCCCGAGCTCGGGCGCTCCCTGGTCGCGGCCGTCGCCCTGACCGAGGAGGCCGGTCCCGACCCCGACCTGGACGCCGTGGCCATCGAGCTGATGGAGGCGGTGCGCGAGGTGATGGGCGGCCTGGCCCGACCCCGTGCGGTGCTGGTGGTCGACCGCTTCGGCGACGAGCTCGGCCGCACCGAACGCGCCCAGGCCATCGGTGCGCTGGCCACCCCCGACCGCGCCGGCGCCCCCCGGCGGGTCACCTGGGCACAGATCCTGGCTGCCGCGGGTCAGTAGCGGGCACGCCGCCCGTCGACGCACCGAGTCCTGGAGCGCACATCCCGTCCGCGTGCCACTGGTACCCGCTGTGTCCGACTCGTCCCCGCCGTGACGGCGGGCACGGGTCAGCCACACCGGGCACGAGTTGAGGGTGGAGGCTGTGGAGAGGCCGAAGTTATCCACAGATTCGTCCGATCCGCCCCGAGGCCGGCGCGGACGCCCCAGGCTGTCAGCCATGGATGACGCCGCGCTGTTCGCCCAGCAACTGCTCGCCGGTGCCCATCACGACGTGCTCACCCTTGCGGACGCCCGTCGTGCCGGCGCCAGCAAGCACGACATCACCTCACTGGTCGCCCGGGGACACTTGGTGCGTCTCGTGGACGGCACCATGACGAGCCGAGCCCGGTGGGAGTCCTGCACCACCCCGGAGCAGCAGCACGCCCTTCGGGCCACGGCGCTCACCCTGGTGTTGAGCGAGCAGGTCGCCCTCAGCCACACGTCGGCTGCGGCCGTGCACGGCCTGCCCCTGCTGCGGCGCCCCGGCGCTCGCGTCCACGTCTGCCGACTCGGGCCGGGGCGAGGCCGCAGCCGGCAGGGCTACTCCCTGCACAGGGCCTATCCCGGCACCGAGCGGTGGCTCCAACCAGAGAGTGATCCGCTCGTCGTCACCCCGGCCGTCGCCGCCCTCGGGGTGGCGGCGCTCCAGGGATTCGTGGCCGGTGTGGTCACGCTCGACGCGGCACTGCACGCGGAGGTCGCGACCCCGGAGGAGTGCCACGCGCTCCTGGCCGCTATGGAGCGGAGACCAGGCATCCGCCTGATGAGCAGAGTGGTGGCGGCGGCGAACGGCGGCTCCGAGTCCCCGCTGGAGAGCCAGGCGCGCCTGGTGGTCGAGGCGCTGGGCTTCCGGGTGACCCTGCAGGTGGTGCTACGCACCGAGCATGGCGAGTTCGTGGCCCGCGTCGACATGCTCATCGAGGAGCTCGGCGTCGTCATCGAGGTCGACGGCCGGATCAAGTACCAGAACCCGGACGGCACCGCCTCGGTCGACACCTTCCTCTCCGAGAAACGCCGGGAGTCAGGCATCCGCGACCTCGGCTACGGGTTGGTCCGGCTCGACCACCCCGACCTGAGCCGGCCAGAGCGCATCAGGGCGCGGATCCTCGCGGCAGCACGGGGGGCCGACCCCTCGCGTCGGCGTCGGAGGGTCTGACCTCACTGGTAGCCGGTGTGGTCGATTGCTACCCGCCCCGACAGCGGTGCCGAGTAGGACGGACCGGCCACCAGTCGGGCCGCGTCCGGTCGTGGCGGACGCGAGACGCCACAGCCTCACCGAGCCAGCAGCGCCCGAGCCGCCACATCGACCTCGCCCTCGCTCACCAGCACCAGGTTGGCGGCGTCGCCGAGCGGGATGAAGCTGTCCTTCGCCGCGACCCGCGCCAGACGCCCGGAGTAGCCGGCATCGACCAGCGCCGCGAACACTCCCTCGGAGACCCCGCCGGTGGCCCGGGTCTCGTCGACGACCAGGACGCGGCCGGTGGCGGTGGCCGCCGCGACCAGGTCCTCGACCGGCAGCGGCGCGAGCCAGCGCAGGTCCAGCACGCGCACGCCGACTCCGTCAGCGGCCAGCCGCTTGGCCACGCGCAGGCCCATCGGCACCCCGTTGCCGAAGGTCACGATCGTCAGGTCCGACCCCTCGCCATGCACCCGGCCCCGCCCGATCGGCACATGCCCCTCCGCCCACCCGGCCGGACCCACCCAGGGGCAGGTCCAGGCACCGTCTCCCCCGGCATACAGGTCGGTGGAGTGGTAGAGCGCGATCGGCTCCAGGAACACGCTCACCGAGCCGTCCACCCGTGCGGCAGCCACGCAGCTGCGCAGCATCGCCGCGGCGTCGTCCGGGCGCGCGGGGGAGGCGATGACCAGTCCCGGCACGTCGCGTAGCACCCCGACGGCGTTGTCGTTGTGGAAGTGCCCGCCGAATCCCTTCTGGTAGCCGTAGCCCGCGACCCGCACGACCATCGGGTTGCGGTACTGCCCCGCGGAGAAGAACGGCAGCGTCGCCGCCTCGCCGCGCAGCTGGTCCTCGGCGTTGTGCAGGTAGGCGAGGTACTGGACCTCCGGGATCGGCAGCAGCCCGCTCACGCCCGCGCCGAGCGCCAGCCCGAGGATCGTCTGCTCGTCGAGCAGGGTGTCGAAGACGCGGGCCGTCCCGAACTTCTTCGCCAACCCCTTGGTCACCCCGTAGACGCCGCCCTTGGCGCCGACGTCCTCCCCGAACACCAGGGCGGTGCCGTATGCCGTCAGCACGTCCCGCAGGCAGCGGTTGATGGTCTGGGCGAGGGTGAGCGACGGGGTGTCCTGGTCTGCTGCGGCGCCCTGACCAGCAGCGACGCGCTCGGCCATCCGGGCGACCTCTGCGGCGACGGCGTCCGGGCGGCGGGGGGCCAGCGGCGCCATGACCGCCTCGGCGGTCGCGAGCTCCGGCCGGTCGGTCGCCTCCAGCAACGTGGCACGCACCCGCTCACCGGTCGCCTCGTAGCGCTCCAGGGCCTGCGCCGGCGACAGCACCCCGGCGCCGACCAGAAGTCGCGCCGTGCCCAGCAACGGGTCGCGCGCCAGGTCGGCCTGGAGCTGCGCCGGGCGGCGGTAGGCGGACTCCAGGTCGGTGCCGGCGTGGCCCATCAGCCGGACCGTGCGCAGGTGCAGGAAGGCGGGGCGACGCTGCTCGCGGACGAACGCCGCAGCGTCCCGCGCGACCGTCCAGGTCTGCGCCAGGTCCGAACCGTCCGCGGCGAAGTAGCGCAGGCCCGGGCGGTCGGCGAAGGCGTGCGCCACCCAGCCCTCGGGCGTCGGCACGCTGATCCCCAGGCCGTTGTCCTCGCAGACGATGAGCAGCGGCATCGGCAACCCGCGGTAGCCGACCTGCACCGCCGCGTTGATTGCCCCGGTCGCGGTGGAGTGGTTGACCGAGGCGTCGCCCTGGCTGCACACGGCGACCGCGTCGGCGGGCCAGGGGCAGTCGACTCCCAGCCGGGCGGCACGGCCGATCGCGAAGGCGACCCCCACGGTGCGCGGCAGGTGCGAGGCGATGGTCGAGGTCTGCGGGATAACGGCGAGCTCGTGCCGGCCGAAGACCTTGTGCCGCCCGCCGGAGATCGGCTCGTCGGTCGCCGCGACCAGGCCGAGCGCGACGTCGCGCACCCCGTCGATCGGTCCGCCGCCGACCTCCAGCCCGGCCGCGGCCGCCCGCCGGGCCCGCTCCAGGTAGAACGCCCCGGACCGGTAGTGCAGCAGCGCCGGGTCGTCCGCCCGCAGCGCCGCGGCCACGGCGGCGTTGCCCTCGTGCCCCGAGGAGCCGATCGTGTAGTAGCCCCGTCCGCGGGCCCGCAGCCACCGGGCGGCCAGGTCCAGGTGCCGGCTGGCCAGCTGGGAGTCGAACAGCCCCAGCGCGTCCTCCGCCGCGAGCCGGTCCGGGAGCTCCGCCGGGAGGTCGACCGGGCCGGTCGCCAGACCCGCGAGCCGCTCCCGGGCGTGGGCGTCGAGGACCTCGTGCGCGGCGGGGCTCACGCGAATTCGACGCCCTGCGCCAGGGGCAGCTCCCCGGAGTAGTTCACCGTGTTGGTGGCCCGCCGCATGTAGGCCTTCCACGCGTCGGACCCCGACTCGCGCCCGCCACCGGTCTCCTTCTCACCGCCGAACGCGCCGCCGATCTCGGCGCCGGAGGTCCCGATGTTGACGTTGCTGATGCCGCAGTCGGATCCGTCGGCGGCCAGGAACCGCTCGGCCTCGGCCTGGTCCGCGGTGAAGATGCTCGAGCTCAGCCCGTGCGGGACCGCGTTGTGCAGCGCGATCGCCTCGTCGAGCTCCTCGTAGGCCAGCACGTAGACGATCGGCGCGAAGGTCTCCTGCCGCACGATCGCGGTCTGCCCCGGCATCCGGACCACGGCCGGCTCCACGTAGTACGCGTCGGGGGCGAGGTCCTCCAGCACGCGCGTGCCACCGCATACGATCTGCCCGCCCTGCTCGGTCGCGGCGGTGAGGGCGGCCGTCATGGTCTCGTATGCCGGGGCGCCGATGAGCGGTCCCACGAGGACCCCGTCGGTGGTCGGGTCGCCGATCGCGAGCGTGCGGTAGGCCGCGGCGACCCGCTCCACCAGCTCGTCGACCACGGAGCTGTGCGCGATGACGCGGCGCATCGTGGTGCAGCGCTGGCCGGCGGTCCCGGCCGCGGCGAAGACGATGCCGCGCACCGCCAGGTCCAGGTCCGCCGAGGGCGCCACGATGGCGGCGTTGTTGCCGCCGAGCTCGAGCAGGTAGCGGCCGAACCGGCCGGCCACCCGGGGCGCCACCTCGCGGCCCATCCGGGTGGAGCCGGTGGCGGACAGCAGCGCCACGTCCGGGTGGTCGACGAGGGCCTCGCCGACGTCGCGACCACCGAGCAGCAGCTGGCTGACGTGCTGCGGTGCCCCGGTGTCGGCGATCGCCCGGTCCAGCAGCGCGGCGGCGCCCAGGGAGGACAGCGGCGTGGCCTCGGACGGCTTCCAGATGACTGGGTCCCCGCAGACCAGGGCGACCGCGGTGTTCCACGACCAGACCGCGACCGGGAAGTTGAAGGCCGAGATCACCCCGACGACGCCGAGCGGGTGCCAGGTCTCCATCAACCGGTGCCCGGGGCGCTCCGAGGGCATCGTGCGGCCGTAGAGCTGGCGGGACATCCCGACCGCGAGGTCGCAGATGTCGATCATCTCCTGCACCTCGCCGCGGGCCTCCGAGGTGGTCTTGCCCGCCTCCAGGCTGACCAGGACCGCCAGGTCGTCCTTGTGCTCGGCGAGCAGCTCACCCAGCCGCTTCACCAGGGCGCCGCGCACGGGAGCCGGCGTGGTCCGCCAGGTCGCGAAGGCCTCCACGGCCCGCCCCACGGCGTCGTCGACCTCGGCGGCGGTCGCCCAGGTCACCCGGGCGAGCTCGCCGCCGGTGATCGGGGTCCGGGCCGGCTGGTCACCGGCGAGCGCGGCCTCGTCGGCCCCGCAGGCCAGCAGCGCCGCCCGGGCCCGGGCGGCCAGGTCCGTGTCGTCCGGCAGTCCGGGGCGCGTGGCGGTGGGCTGGGTCTCGTCCGTGGTCACGGCGGGCTCCTCGTCGTCGGCGGCTGCACCACCTCCCATGATGCCCGTGCGACCTACCGGGCGATCGGGCGGGCGCGCGCTGCAGGTGCACCCGCTACGAAACACACCTCGGACGACAGCGCCCCCGGCCGGAGGTCCGGTCGGGGGCGCCAGGCTGCCGCGGTGCGGCAAGGATGGGGGCGTGCGTTCAGTTGACCACGCCGAAGCCCCCGGTCCAGGAGATCTTCTCCTGGGCAGCCAGGGTCAGCTGGAGGAATCCGATGCTCTCCAGCTCACGGGCCCGGCTGAGCGCACCGGAGTCGAGGGCGCTGACGCCACCGGCGGAGACGACCCCGATCAGGGCGGCCTTGGCATCCGCGTCGTCCCCGGCGACCAGGACCGTGGTCGGCACGGCGCCGCCGACCTGACCGCTGGCCAGGGTGCCGGCGAAGTTGGTGTTGAACGCCTTGAGCACGCGCGAGTTCGGCAGCTGGGCCGCGATCTCGGCGGCGGCGGAGCCGTCGGCGGGGACGACCAGGGAGTCGAAGGTCTCGAAGTTCAGCGGGTTGGTGATGTCGACGACCACGCGACCGGCCAGCTGCTCGCCGCGCTCGGCGATGATCTGCGCGACCGAGGGGTAGGGCACGGCCAGCACGACGATCTCGCCGGTGACCGGCTTGTCCGCGTCGCCGCTGCCCAGCAGCTCGGCGGTGTTGCCGCCCTTGGTGACGATCCCGGCGATGGCCTGGCCCATGTTGCCGGTGCCGATGATGGTGACGGTGCTCATCTGATTCTCCTCGTTGATGTCTTTGGTTGTACCTTCAATCAAAACGATAGCAGACACATCGTTGTAGATACAAGTTTTTGATACCATGACGTCCATGGAGACGCGCTGGCTGGACGAGGACGAACGGGAGACCTGGGTGCGGTTCGTGGCGGTGGTGGAACTGCTCCCGGGCGTGCTGGACGCGCAGCTCCGCCGGGACTCCGGCCTGACCCACTACGAGTACTTCACCCTCGCGATGCTCTCGGAGGCGCCCGACGGCATACTCCGGATGACCTCGCTCGCCGCCCGCACCAATGCCACCCTGCCCCGGCTCTCCCACGTGGTCCGCAAACTCGAGGACCGCGGCCTGGTGCACCGGTCCCCGTGCCCGGAGGACAGGCGCGCCACGAACGCGCAACTCACCGAGGCCGGCTGGGAGGTCGTCAAGGCCGCCGCTCCGGGCCACGTGAGCGCCGTCCGGGAGCACGTCATCGACCCGCTCACCCGGGAGCAACTCACCCAGCTGCGCGCCGTCAGCGAGGCCATCCTGGAGCGGATCGACCCTGACGGGCCGTTCGCGGCGCCCTAACCACCGCCCTCGTCACGGCGCGGGTCACTCCTCGCCGCGCAGCTGGAGGCCCTGGTCGCCGGCCGTCAGGGTGAGCACGTCACCCTCGACCACGACCGTGAGGTCGCCGGCGTCGAGCACCGTGAGCACCGCGTTCTCCAAGTCCATCTTGGCGCCCTCGCAGGCCATCATCGTGCTCCGGATCGGTCCCAGGGAGAGGGTGTCCCCGGAGAGCTCGTAGTCGCCCCCACCCGTGTTGCAGCCCGGCGACACCGCAATGTTGCCCTCGCCGTCCAGGGTCAGCGTGGCCGTCGCCCCGGACGGCGCGCTACTGACCGCGTCCCCGGAGATGATCGACTCGACGGTCCAGGTCGTCCCCTCCACCGGCAGCGGTGGGTGGGCCACAGCGCGGTCCATCAATGTCATCTCGGTGTCCCCCGACGTCAACACGACCTGGTCGCCGTCGACCGTGACCTCGGGCTGCGACTGCAGGAAGTCGGTGAGCCACTCGTCCTGCTCCTGCAGCTCCTGCTCGCACCCCATCTCGGTCGTCGCGCCGGCGGTGTAGGCCAGGGTCTGCCCCTCCACCTGGAAGGTGCCGGTCATCGTGTTGCACCCGGCGCGCGCGGTCACCTCGCCGTCGCCGAAGTCCAGGCTCACCTCGGTGCCGTCGACCAGCTCGTATGCCGCACCCCCCTCGGTGATCCCGGTCGCGACCAACGACCGGCCGGCGAGGTCCACCGCGCCGGCGTCCCCCGTCGCCCCCTCGTCGTCCGAGGTCCCCCCTCCGCCCGGGTCGCCCCCGGCAGTGCCACAGCCCGCGAGGAGCAGGATCGACAGGACACCGAGGGCAGCCGTGCGCTTCATGACGGTATGACGGCCGCGGGTGCGCGGTTGCTCCCGTCTGCCGGGGAGGAGTGTGAGGACGCTCATAGCCCGCACGTGGTGAGGAAGCCCTAACTTCGGTTAGCCTCGCCTTATGGACTCTTCCGAGACCACCGTCGAGACGCCGCGACGGGCCGACCCCCACGGGTATGCGCTCTCCGGTCGCGACCTGCACCTCGCCTACGGCTCAAACGAGGTGGTCCACGGTGTCGGGCTGCGGCTCACCCGCGGCCGGGTCACCGCCCTCATCGGACCCAACGGCTCGGGGAAGTCCACGGTGCTGCGCTCGTTGGCCCGCCTGCACAAGCCCGACTCGGGGACGGTGGCGCTAGACGACGTCGACGACGTCCACGCGTTGCACCCCAAGGCGTTCGCCCGCCGGGTCACCATGCTGTCCCAGAGCCGTCCCACGCCGGGCGGGGTCGCCGTACGCGACGTCGTCGGGTTCGGCCGGCATCCCTACCGGGGCCGCCTCCGGAGTTCCGACCCGGACGGACCGCGCGCCATCGCCCACGCGATGGAGGTCACCGGGATCACCGAGATGGCCGAGCGGGGCGTGGACGAGTTGTCCGGCGGCGAGCTGCAGCGGGTCTGGCTGGCCACCTGCCTGGCCCAGGACACCGAGGTGCTGCTGCTCGACGAGCCGACCAACCACCTGGACCTGCGCTACCAGATGGACCTGCTCGACCTGGTCCGCGACCTGGCCACCGACCACGACGTCGCCATCGGCATCGTGCTGCACGACCTGAACCACGCCGCGACGGTCGCGGACGAGATCGTGCTGCTGCACCGCGGCGCGGTCCGGGCCGCCGGCACACCGGCCGAGGTGCTCACCTCCGACCTGCTCAGCGAGGTCTACGGCATCCGCGTCGACGTCCACCAGCACCCGACGACGGCCAGGCCGGTGTGCGAGCCGCGCAGCCGGCACGCCGACCGCGCCACACCGCACGACCGGACCGCCGGCGGTGTTGGCAGCGCCGCCAACACCGCCGGCCCGCCACGCCCGGTCGCGGTCTGACCCACCTGCCCCACAACCCGACCCACCCCGAACCGCCCCCTGCCGTCGCCCGCCAGCCGACGACATACAACCGAAGGAACCCGCCCATGCGCCTGTCCCGCACCACCTCCGCCGCGAGCCTCCTGCTCGTCACCGCCCTGACCCTCACCGCCTGCGGCACCACCGAGGAGGCCGACCCCGACACCGGTGACGGCGGCGCCGAGAACTCCGACGGCGCGGAGCAGAGCGAGGGGGCGGCCGGCAGCCCGGTCACCTTCACCGACGAGCGCGGCGAGCACACCCTGGACGCGCCGGCGCAGGACGTGGTCGTCCTGGAGTGGGGGCTGACCGAGAACCTGCTCGCGCTCGGCGTGACCCCGGTCGGCGCGGCCGACGTGGATGGCTACAACACCTGGGACACCTCGATCGAGCTCGACCCCGAGACCCCGGACGTGGGCATGCGCGGCGAGCCGAGCCTGTCCGACATCACCGCGCTGGAGCCCGACCTCATCCTCACCGTCACCGACCTGCCGGAGAACGTCATCACCCAGCTCGAGGACATCGCCCCGGTGCTGGCGGTGCGCGGCTCGGACAGCGAGGACCCGCTGGGCTACATGCGCTCCACGGTCGAGCTGCTGGGCACCGTGACCGGCAAGGAGGCCGAGGCGCAGGAGGCGCTGAACAGCTTCGACGTGAGCCTGGAGGAGGGACGCGGCGCCATCGCCGACGCGGGCCTGGAGGGCTCGGAGTTCGTGATGGCCGACGGCTGGCTCAACAACGGCGTGGTGTCGGTGCGGATGTACACCCCCGGCTCCTACTTCGGGGCCCTGGGCGAGGAGCTCGGCATGGTGAACGCCTGGACCGAGGGCGGCGACCCCGACTACGGGCTCGCCCAGACCGACGTCGAGGGCCTCACCGCGCTGGAGGACGTGCAGTTCATCTACGCGGCGAACGACTCCGAGCCCGACCCGTTCGTCGACGGCCTGGCGGACAACCCGATCTGGGAGCAGCTGCCGTTCGTCACGGCCGGTGACGTGCATCGGATCCCGGACGGCATCTGGATGTTCGGCGGGCCGCTGTCCGGCGAGGCCTACATCGACGCCGTCGTGGACTCCCTGACCGACTGAGCGTGACCACGACCGGCACGCCCCGCGACACCGACCCCGTCCTCGCGACGGGTCGGGGCGCTGCCGCGTCCCCGGTCGAGGACCTCGGGTCGGCCGCGGGCCGCGGGCCCGGCCAGGGCGGCGTGCCCGGCCGGGGTCGCCTGTCTGTCACCGGGGTCACCGGGGTGTTCCTGGTCGTCATCGTCCTCGGCCTGCTGCTGGCCTCGGTCCACCTGACCCAGGGCACGGCGGCGGTCGGGGCCGGCGACCTCTGGCGCTGGGCCACCGGCGGGGAGGCCCTGGACCAGACCGCGGCCGTGCTCGTGGCCTCCCGGGTGCCGCGGCTGCTGGCCGGCATCATGGTCGGCGTCGCGCTCGGCTTCGCCGGGGCGCTGCTGCAGTCGGTGGCCCGCAACCCGCTCGCCTCGCCCGACACGCTCGCGGTCAACGCCGGGGCCTACCTGACGATCGTGGCGTTCTCCGTCTTCGGCGTGGCCGTGCCGTTTTACCTGCAGGGCACCATCGCCTTCGCCGGCGGGCTGGCCGCGGCCGTGCTGGTGCTGGGCCTGTCCCGCGGCGGGGCGGACGGGCCGAGCCGGCTGATCCTCGCGGGCTCGGCGATCACCCTGGCGCTGCACTCGCTGGTGACGATGCTCCTGGTGCTCTTCGAACAGGAGACGCAGGGCCTGTTCGCCTGGGGCGCCGGCTCGATCGTGCAGTCCGGCAGCCGCACGCTCACCCTCGCCCTGCCCGTCCTGCTGGTCGGCCTGGCCGCGGCCCTGGCGATCACCCACCGGATGGACCTGCTCGCCCTCGGGGACGACGCCGCGACCGTGCTCGGGGTGTCCGTACGCCGCACCCGGGTGGCCTCGATCCTGGTCTCCGTGCTCCTCGCGGCGCTCGCCGTCACCATCGCCGGACCGATCGGCTTCGTCGGGCTGGCCGCCCCGTTGATCGCCCGGCTCGTGGCCCGCCGCGTCCCCGGCCTCGGTCGGCACGCCCTGCTGCTGCCGTTCGCCGCGCTCGTCGGGATCGTCGTCGTCCTCGGCGCCGACGTCTTCCTGCGCGTGGTCGTGCCCAGCGCCCAGACCACGGCGGTGCCCACCGGCGTGGTCACCAGCGTGATCGGCGCCGCCCTGCTCGTCTGGTTCGCCCGCCGGATGCCGGACAGCGGCCCCGGCCTGGACAACGCCACCGGCCACCTCGGTCGCCCCCGCTCCACCACCACGTATGCCGCGGCGCTGGCCCTCCTCGTCCTCACCCTGGTCGGGGCCGGGGTGGGGGCCGTCCTGCTCGGTGACCGGTTGATCCTGCTCGGGGACGTCGCCAACTGGCTGGGCGACGTCTCGGGCCGGGAGGTAACCCTTGAGATGGGGCGGCGCGTGCCGCGGGTCCTGGCGGCGCTGCTGGCGGGGGCCGCCCTGGCGCTGGCCGGCACCATCGTGCAGGCGGTCTGCCGGAACCCGCTGGCCGAGCCCGGCCTGCTCGGGGTGACGTCCGGTGCGGGCTTCGGCGCGGTCGCCGCGATCCTGCTCGTGCCCGGCGTCGGACTCTGGCCGATGTCGGCCGCGGCGGTCGCCGGCGCCATCGTGGTGACCGCCCTGGTCTTCGCCCTGGCGCATCGGCACGGGCTGAGCTCCACCCGGCTGGTCCTGATCGGGGTCGGGATGCAGGCCGGGGTGATGGCGCTGATCAGCCTCCTCATCCTGGTCACCCGCCCCTGGGAGGTGAACCTGGCCCTCACCTGGCTGGCCGGGTCGACCTACGGGCGCAGCATGGAGCAGACCATCCCGGTCGCCGTGGTCCTGCTCGTGGTGATCCCGCTGGCCGTGCTGCTGCGGCGCGAGCTGGACATCGTGGCCCTGGACGAGGACACCCCCCGGATCCTCGGCATACCGCTCGACCGGGCCCGGCTGCTGCTGCTCGGTGCCGCGGCCCTGCTCACCGCCGGGGCCGTGGTCGCAACCGGGGTCGTGGCCTTCGTCGGTCTCGTCGCCCCGCACGCCGCCCGGGCCCTAGTCGGGGCACGGCACTCCAGGGTCATCCCGGTGGCCATCCTGCTCGGCGCGATCCTCGTCTCCGGGGCCGACACCCTGGGCCGGTGGGCACTGGCCCCCGTCCAGGTCCCGGCCGGCGTGGGGACCGCCCTGCTGGGCACTCCGTACTTCATCTACCTGCTGTGGCGCAGCCGCGGCCGCGACACCTGAGCGAAAGGACACACCCGTGACCACCACGACCGAGACCATTGCCACCTGGCGCTTCTTCGACGTGACCGTCAGCCGGTCGGAACGGCTGTCACCGAGCTTCCTGCGGGTGACCTTCACCGGCGAGGACCTCGGCGAGTACGCCGACCTGGGCCTGGACGCCCGCATGAAGCTGGTCCTGCCGACCGAGGCCGGCGACTTCGCCCACCTGCCCCGCGGGGAGGGCTGGTACCTGCAGTGGCGGGAGCTGCCGGAGGAGCAGCGCAACCCGATCCGCACCTACACCACCCGGGCGGTGCGCCCGGAGGCCCGCGAGGTCGACGTGGACGTCGTGCTGCACGGCGACGCCGGCCCGGCCTCCCGCTGGGCCAACCGGATGCAGCCGGGCGACCGGCTGGTGCTGATGGGTCCCAACGCGGCCTCCGACGGCCCGCACGGCGGGGTGGAGTTCCGCTTCCCCGAGGCCGGGCGCCCCGTGCTGCTCGCCGGTGACGAGACCGCGGTCCCAGCCATCACCACGATCCTGGGCCAGCTGCCGGCATACACGACCGGGGCGGCGTTCCTGGAGGTGCCGGACCACGGCGACCGCTGGGACGTCGCCGCCCCCGACGGCGTCCACGTCACCTGGCTGCACAGGGACGGTCGGCCCCACGGCGACCTGCTCGTACCCGCGGTGCAGGGGGCCGCGGGCGCGATGGTCGGCGCGGGACCGGCCGAGGGCCCGACCCCGGAGCGCGCCGAGGAGCCGGAGGACGTCGACATCGACGCCGAGATCCTCTGGGAGGTCGCCGACTCCCCCGCGCAGGCGCCCGGCCCGGAGCTCTACGCGTGGTTCGCCGGGGAGGCCGGCGTGATCAAGACACTGCGCCGCCACCTGGTCGGCGAGCTCGGGGTGGACCGCTCGTCGGTGTCATTCATGGGCTACTGGCGCGAGGGCCGCGCCGAGGGCTGACCTCCTGCCCGGGCGGTCTGGGTGGTCCACGGCCGTGTGGCCCTGGCACGACGCGCTGCCGGTTGATCACGGTGCCGGTTGTCCACAGATCGGCGCGACCCGGCCCATGCGGGACGCCGATCCGGCAGGCTGGTCGGGTGCAGGACCCACTGGAGCAGCCGCCCCGTCGACCCGACGGGTTCGTCGGGGAGTCCGGCGACGACGGCTCCGGGCTCACCCGTTTCGAGCGGCGCGAGCTGGCCCGCCAAAGACGCCTGGTGCGGCTGCACCGCGGGCTCTACCTGCCCCGCGAGGTCTGGGACGCCGCCCCGGAGCAGGAGCGTTACCGCTGGCGGGCCGCGGCCCAGGTGACGTCGCTGAAGGCGGAGGTGGCCGTCAGCCACGGCAGCGCCGCCGTGCTCCTCGGCCTCCCGCTGTGGGGTCACCAGCCGACGCGCCTGCACCTGTCCCTCACCGGGCCCGGCCGGGGCTGGCGCCGCGAGGGCTATACGGTCCACCGCAGCTACGGAGAGGACTCGGTCGTCCCGGCCTCCGCGCCTCCCGTCGTCCTGCCGGTCCTGGCCGCCCTCGGACTGGCCGAGACCGACGGCTTCCTCGCCGGCGTCACCGCCCTGGACGCAGCCCTGCACCGCGGCCTGACCACGATCGAGGAAGCCAGGCAGTGGTTGGGCCGGCTCCGCCGACGACCGGGGATGCGGATGATGACCCGGGTCGTCGAGGCCGCCGACGGGCTGTCCGAGTCTCCGCTGGAGACCAAGGCCCGGCTGTGCGTCAGGCTCTTGGGCTACCGGGTCTCCCTGCAGGTCGTGCTCCGCACCGTCGACGGTGAGTTCGTCGCCCGGGTCGACCTGCTCATCGAGGAGCTCGGCGTCGTCATCGAGGTCGACGGCCAGACCAAGTACCGCACTGACGCCGGCGGCGGCTCGGTCCAGACGCTCTTGTCGGAGAAGCAGCGCGAATCCGCCATCCGCGACCTCGGCTACGGAGTGGTCCGGGTCGACAACCGGGGCCTGGAATCACTCGCCGACCTGGACCGCCGGATCCGTGACGCTGCAGACCGTGCCGCTCCCTGGGTGAAGCGCCCCCGGCCACCAGCCGCCTGAGCCAGCGTTGTCGCGGCACTCGCAGCGCAGCCCACGTCCCACTGGTAGACGGTTTGGGGCACTGGCAGCACGGTCGACCATGCCACTAGTGCCCCAAACGTGCGACTAGTGGCTGCTGGCTTGGGCGGAGCAGGCGGCACCGGGTTCAGTCATCCGGGGCGGCGGCGCTCCGTGGGTCGCCGGGCTGCGACGCCCCCTACCGCCCACTGGTAGACGGTTAGGGGCACTGGTAGCACGCTCGACCATGCCACCAGTGCCCCAAACGTTCTCCTAGTGAGGAACGGACCAGCCGACCAGGCGTCGCAGCGTCGCGTGCGCAGCGACGCCGCCGGGACGCTCAGTCCTCGGACCCCACCGACTGGCTCGCAGGGTCGGTGACGGCGGCCTCGGGGTGCGGGGTCTGGGACGGCCCGCCGGAGAGCGCCTTCTGGTCCTTGACCCACAGGCCGACCAGGCCGCGGAAGTGCGCCAGGAACTTCTCCTGCTCGTGGGCCGGATAGGTGCTGCGCACGGTGTCGAGCAGGATCTTGTCGAACCCGTCGGAGTCGACCCATTCCAGGACGGCCTCCGGCAGGTGGGACAGGTGCTCGTCGCACCAGTTCCAGTAGTTCTCGGTGTCGAAGTGCTCGTCCGCCAGCGCGCGGTAGCCCTGCATCTTGGCCTGGTAGTCCAGGCTGTCGTCGTCGGCGATCTCGTAGTAGCGCCGCGTCTCCAGGTCGACGGTGGCGGGCCGGTTCGTCGCCAGGGCGTAGACCGACCAGCGGACCAGCGCAGTGATCGCCCACGGGAAGTAGTAGTGCAGCGAGGTCACGGCCACGTCCGGGCAGGCGTTGGCGTAGTCGATCGGGTGCACCTCGTCGCCCGCGATGAGCATCTCGGCGGAGTTGAACTCCCACCCGAAGAAGGCGTTGACGACCTTGCTCACCGTCTGGGCCTCCCACCCGGCCTGCGGGGACAGGAAGTCGTAACTGACGGCATACCGGTTGTGCATCGGCTGCTCGGGCCGGAAGTCCATCACCATCGTCTCGGGCCCGATGGACAGCGCGCGGGCGAACTTGTCGTAGTCGACGGTGGCCTGCAGGTGCATCAGCATCTCGCCGGACTCGTCGTAGGACTTGTGCAGGCCGTCCTGGTCCTCGATCCGGGAGACGCCGCGCCAGCCGCCACCGTCGAACGGCTTCATGTACATCGGGTAGCCGACCTCGTCGGCGATCTTGTCCAGGTCGAAGGAGTCGTTGTACTTCGCCGAGGTGTAAGCCCAACGGACGTTGTCGACCGGGTTCTTGTAGGGCACCAGCACCGTCTTGGGGATCTTCATGCCGAGCCGGAGCATGGCGCAGTAGGCGCTGTGCTTCTCCATCGACTGGAAGGTGAACGGGCTGTTCAGCAGGTAGGTGTCGTTCATCAGCGCGGCCTTCTTCAACCACTCGCGCGGGTGGTAGTACCAATACGCGAGGCGGTCGATGACCAACCCGGGTCGCACCGGGTCGGTGAGGTCGAACGGGCTGATCCGCAGCCGTTCGGAGGGGATCTCCAGCGTCTCGCCGCCCACCTTCAGCGGGCCGACGAGGCCGAGGATCTGTTCGAAGGCCCGGGGCCAGTCCTCCTCCGCACCGAGCAGGAGGCCGATCAGAGCGTTGCGCTTGGCTGCCATGACGGCAACCTATCGCGACGACGGCATCTTCGGTATGCCGTGGGCCGGGATCGGCGCGACCCCGGCCGGCCGGTCAGCAGAACCGCGGCAGGTGGTGCGCGATCTGCTTGCGCCACCACGGCCAGTCGTGCGCCGAGTCGTGGCCCCAGACGTCGAGCTGGTGCGGGACCCCCTTGGCCCGGAGCACCTCGGCCAACTGGTGCGCACCGGGCAGCGAGCGCGTCGGGTGCACCTCGAACGGCCCCTGCCCGACCACCAGCAGCACCTGCACCGCCTGCCGGAGGTAGGCCAGGTGGTCCCCGTGCGCGTTGGCCAGGTAGGCCGTGGGATTGTTGAAGTAGGTGGCCTGACCGATCTCGCCCCAGCTGCGCCAGGAAGTCGGGTCGTAGTTGCCGCTGAGCCCGATGCCCACCGGGAACAGGTCGGGACGCTTCAGCGCGAAGTTCACCGCGTGGTAGGCCCCCATCGAGCAGCCGGTGGTGACGATGCCCTGGTGGCCGGGTGAGTCGGCGCCGATCGTGGGCACCACGTGGTTGACGATCCAGTTCTCGTATGCCGTGTGCCGGCGGGCGCGTTCCTCGGTCGGCAGGCCGTAGTTGGACCAGGAGGAGGCGTCGAAGCTGTCGACGGCGTAGATCTTGATCCGGCCCGCCTCGACCAGGTCGCTCACCGCGTCGACCATGCCGTTGTTCTCGTAGTCCCAGGCGCGGCCGGCCTCGGAGGGGAAGGCCATCACCGGTCGGCCGTAGTGGCCGTAGCGGATGACGGTGCCGGGTCGGTCCAGCCCCTCGCCGTAGATCTCGGCCTGCTCCCGCTCCACGCCAGCTCCTTCGTTCGGGGGCCCGCCGGACCCGGCGGCCGGCAGACGGACCGTGCTGCCTGGGGTCAAGTCTGCTACATCCCGGGGCCCGTCCCGAACACATAGCCCAGTCATAGGAATCCCACAGTCCCCACCCATCCGGCTCGGCTGGACTGTCGGTCAACACCCACCCGTACCTGGAGGTCCCCATGACCACGCCCGTCCTCATGGTCGCCGACGCCGTCGCCATCCTGATCCTGACCTTCGCGGTCTACCTGCCCCGGCACCGGCGGCGCGACCTGGTCGTCGCCTTCCTCGGCGTCAACATCGGTGTCCTCGCGGTGAGCACCGTGCTGGCCTCGGCGATGACCGATGCCGCCGCCTCGGTCGGCCTCGGCATGGGACTGTTCGGCGTGCTGTCGATCATCCGGCTGCGCTCCGACGAGCTGGCCCAGCACGAGATCGCCTACTACTTCTCCGCGCTGGCCCTCGGCCTGATCGGCGGGATCGGCACCGGCGACGTCGGTCTGAGCCTGGCCCTGATGGGGCTGGTGCTCGGGACCATGGTGATCGGCGACCACCCCCGGCTGCTGCCCGCGCACCGTCGCCAGGTCGTGCACCTGGACCGGGCGGTCCCGGACCAGGAGGACCTCGTCGCCCGGCTGGAGCAGCTCCTCGGGGCGCGTGTACTCGGCACCAACGTGCTGCGCCTCGACCTGGTCGACGACACGACCCTGGTGGACGTGCGGTTCGCGGTGCGCGCCGGAGCTGGGTCCACGACGGCGGCTGGGGACATGGTCGCGACCGGCCCTGCGCCGGCGGCGGCTGCACCGGCGCGGGAGGGCTCCGCGGGCCCGGTCCGCGCCGTGCCCTCGGGATCGGTGCTCCGATGAAATCCGCCGACCTCGGCTCGCTGCCCCCCCGTCTCCCTCGAGGACCTGGTCGACGAGGCGGCGCTGCAGACCCGGATGGACCGCAAGTACCTGCTCGACGCGGCGGCGGCCCGGTCCACCCTGGCCGCGCTGCCGGCCGGCACCCGCGTGCTGGAGATCGGTGGTCACCGGTCCTTCGGCTACCGCTCGGTCTACTTCGACACCCCGGAGCTGGACAGCTTCGCCGGCACGGCCCACCCTCGGCGGCGGCGCTTCAAGGTGCGCACCCGCCACTACCTGGGCTCCGGCGAGAGCTGGCTCGAGGTGAAGACCCGTGGGCCCCGGGGCCTGACCGTCAAGACGCGGCGGCTCCGGTCCAGCGACGCAGCCGTCGACCGAGCCATCACCGAGACCCTGCTGAGCCGGTCGGACCAGGCCTTCGTGGCGGAGGTGCTGCGGCAGCAGCAGGTGCCCGACATCGACGTGACCGAGCTGCGGCCCGTGCTGGGCACCCGCTACGAACGCAGCCCCCTGGTGCTGCCGACGGCGGCGCGGTGCACCATCGACACCCGGGTGACCTGGCAGGACGTGCTGGGCAACGTGCTGTCCCGCCCGGACCTGGTGATCGTGGAGTCCAAGACGGGCTCGACACCCTCCCCGGTCGACCGCTCGCTGTGGCGGCTCGGCATCCGACCCTCCCGCTTCTCCAAGTTCGGCAGCGGCCTGGCCGCGCTGCACCCGGGGCTCCCCGCCAACCGCTGGCACCCGGTGCTAGCCGACGTCCTGGCCCCCACCGCCTGAGACACCACCCACTGCCCGCGACACCTGCGACGACCCCAGACAGCACCCACCCGATCCACCCACCACCGACCCGACAGGAAGCTCCCATGCGACCCACCACCTCCCGACTCAGTTCCCGCCTCCGCCAGGCCATCGCCGCCACGGCCGTCGCCGGGCTGCTGGCCGCCTGCAGCACGGCCGCCTCGACCACCCCCTCGGCCGCTCCCGAGACCGCGCAGTCAACCGTCGCCACCGACCAGACCGGGTCCGACAGCAGTGCGACGACCGACACCGACACGACATCCGGGTCCGGCACCGCCACGACGAGCGCCGGCAGCACCTCGACGACCGTCGCGGACCTGGTCGCCGACAACACCGAGCCGCACACGTCCGACGTCCCCGACGCGGCGACGGCGGCCGAGGACGTCGACGCCGAGATCACCCTCGCCGACGGCGCCTCCACGGCCGACGGGGACGGGGTCACCGTCGACGGGGACGTCGTCACGATCACGACCGGCGGGACCTACCTGATCGGCGGCGACCTCTCGGACGGTCAGCTCGTGGTGCAGGCCGCCGACGCGGACGACGTCGTCCTGGTGCTCGACGGGGTGAGCATCACCAGCTCGACCACGGCACCCCTGGTGGTCGAGGAAGCCGACGAGGTGACCATCGTCCTCGCCGCCGGGAGCAGCAACGCCCTGTCCGACGCCGCCAACTACACCACCGGGGAGGACGGCCCCGACGGGGCGCTGTTCTCCCGGTCGGACCTGACGATCACCGGGGACGGCGCGCTGGCGGTCGAGGGCAATGCCGGCGACGGCATCGTCGGCAACGACGGCGTGCTCATCGCCGGTGGCGACATCACCGTGGCCGCGGCGGACGACGGCATCCGGGGCAAGGACTACCTGGTGATCGACGACGGCACCGTGACGGTCGAGGCGGCCGGCGGGGACGGCCTGAAGTCCACCGTCGAGGACGACGCGGGGCTGGGCTACGTCGTAGTGAACGGGGGCACGGTCGACCTGACCTCCGGCACCGACGGGATCGACGCCTTCACCGACGCCATCGTCACCGGCGGCGACCTGACCATCGCGGCCGGCGACGACGGCATCCACGCCGAGACGGCGCTGGGGATCACCGGCGGCAGCATCACCGTCAGCACCTCGGTCGAGGGCCTGGAGGCCGGGACGATCCTGATCGAGGACGGGCAGATCGACGCGGTCGCCTCCGACGACGGCATCAACGCGGCCTCCGACACCGCCGAGATCCAGTTGGTGATCAGTGGCGGCACGATCGCGATCGACGCCCAGGGCGACGGGCTCGACGCCAACGGTCCGGCCTCGATCACCGGCGGCACGGTGGTCGTGCAGGGCCCCACGAACAACGGCAACGGCGCTCTCGACGTGGACGGCGAGTTCACCATCTCGGGAGGCAGCCTGACCGCCGTCGGGTCCTCCGGGATGCTGGTGGCACCCTCGACCGACTCCCCCCAGGTCTCACTGGTGGCGACGTTCGAGAGCGCCGTCGCGGCCGGGAGCACCATCACGGTGACCGACGAGGAGGGCACCGAGGTCGCCCGGGTCGAGACGACCAAGGAGGCCGCCTCCCTTGTGCTGTCCACCGACCAACTCGAGTCCGGCGCGACCTACGAGGTGCAGGTGGACGGCGAGACGATCGCGACGGCCACCGGCGGTGAGTACTCGACGATGGGTGGCGGCGGGATGCCGGGCGGCGGCTACCCCGGCGGGGACGGCCAGATGCCCGGTGGCGGCGGCTTCCCTGGAGGCGGCACCCCGCCCGAGGGCGGCCCGGGTCAGCGACCCGGGGACACCACCGACGGCGGCAGCGACGCGTGAGGCCTCAGGACGTCGGCGCGCCCCACGGCCCGCGGCGCACCAGCGTGGCCGCCAGGGTGACCGCGAGCGCGACGGAGAGGCCGACCAGGACCATCCCGGGCAGCGTGTGCGACCAGCCGTAGGCGTCCTGGGCCGCGGTCCACACCGCGCCCGGGACCAGCACCCAGACCAAGGCCTGGACCACGTTCGTCGCCAGCACGGCGGCGAACAACCAGTCGGGCCGGGCCCACAGCGCCAGGATGCCGAGGGCGTTGGCCGCCATCAGCAGCACGCCCAGGATGCGCAGCACCACGAAGACGGCCGAGGCGGTCGCCGGGTCGGTCAGGCCGGAGTCGGCCAGCCCGCGCTGCAGGATCGTGTGGTCGAAGGCCGCGAAGACGTGCAGCGCGGTGGCCACCGTGAGCAGCAGCGAGCAGGCGGCCACCAGCACCGGCAACCGGCCGGGCCGCACGTCGGTGCGGGACTCGGTGACGAGCTCGGACAGCGAGGCACCCGCCTCCACCGGGGTCGCCCCCTGGACCGGTGCCGGGGTGCCCATCGGGGGACGGATCGTCGAGCGCATGCCTCAACAATGCGGCATACGGCGGCCGGACGACATAGGGTTTTCCCCCGAGTCGACCCTCAGGTATCCCCCGGATACCCCCAGCAGGTCAGGGTCGCCGGGAACGAGAGGGGGCCGATCCACCGTGGATCCCGACGTGATCATCGCCATCTCCGTCCTGGTCCTGGTGACGATCACCGGGGTCGGGATCGCCGTGTTCGTGCTGCGCCGCTCGTGCCGGCCGGTCGCCGACCCGATGCCGGTGGTGGTGCAGCGCGACGGCGAGCGGGTGGTCGAGATCCCGACCCGGCAGGTCTCCCGGACCAGCCGGGGTATGCCGTTCCTCGCCCTCGGGCAGTACACCGGCACCGGTCTGCTCCGCATCGCGCCCGGCAGGGTCGAGGTGTCCGGCCTGCGGGAGAGGACCGTGCCGTTCGACCAGATCGCGGGGGTCGACATCGCGGCCCGGCGCACGGACTACGTCGCCCTGGCCCTGCACCAGGGGCGCGGCTACGGGTTCATCACCGCCTCCCCGCAGGGCACCGACGCCGTGCTCCTCGAACTCGCCCCGCACCTCCCGCTCGGCGACCTGGCCCGCGAGCGCCTCGCCTGGCTGCACCGGGGCGGAGGGCACCATGACGGATAGCGCGGTCCCGGACCCCGGGCCCCGCACTCCGGCCGACCTCAACCGTCCCGTCCCTGCCGGACGGGTCGTCGGCAACATGCTCCGCATCTCCGGGAACTGGGCCCTCGCGGCCGCGGCCTGCGGCGTGCTCGCGATGGGGTGGAGCGAGCTCGCGGACAACGGCCAGGTCTGGTTGCTCTGGACCTGCGTCGTGGTCGCCGGTCAACTGGCCGCCATCGCCTACTCGGCGACCGGCATCTCGGCCCGCGTCCGCAGCACGAACTACGGCCACGCCGGGTTCGCGGTCGGGTGGCTGGCCTCGCTCGTGCTGAGCTCGCTGATGCTGCTCGTGCCCGCGGTGCTCTTCCGCCTCGTCGGGGACCTGCCCCCGCCCGGGACGGCGGCCCACCTCGTGGCGGCCGTGCTGTTCCCGGGGCTGTTGTGGATGGTGTGCCTCGCGGTCCTGACCCGGTGGTGGCACCTGCCGAAGCCCGTGGGTGCGGCGATCAGCATCGTCGTGGTCCTGGCCGCGTTGGCGCTGGTGATGGCGGTGCCGGTCTACTACTACTACGGGTTCCCCTCCATCGGCGTCTCCGAGCCGGGCACGCCCTGGGTGGGGACGCTGCTCCTGGTGGGCACCGTGGTGCTCCTCCCGCTCTGCCTGCTCGCGGTCCGCGCCACGCCGATCGAGCGGATCCGCGAGGTGCGCGAGCTCTACTGAGCCCGACGTGAGCGGAGTCACATTCCGAACTTTGGGCGGCTCCGGACGAGCACTTGCTCGGCGCCAGATGCGGCGCCGGAGATTCTCCGGTCAACCGGCCCCTTCGCCGAACAACCTCTCTGACCTGCAGTTTTGTGACCCTTCGTGGTCCTCGGGCTCGGCCATACTCGGGGAATGGCGCTACGCATCGGGATCTTCGGACGGGGCCGGCTCGGCTCCGCCGTCGCCGCTGCCGTCGACGCCGCAGATGACCTCGACCTGGCCTGGACCACCGGCCGGGAGGGTGCCCCCGCAGACCGGCCGGTGGACGTCGCGCTGGACCTGAGCAGCGCCGACGGCGTCCCGGGCCACCTGGCCTGGGCCGCCGAGACCCGGACCGACCTGGTGATCGGGGCGACCGGGTGGGACCGGGGCCTGGTGTCCGACGCCGGTCCGGAGGAGTTCGGGGTGCTGACCGCCCCGAACTTCTCGCTGTCGGTGGCCCTGATGCGCCGGTTGGCGCTGGTGCTCGGACGGTATGCCGACGCCTCCCCCGAGTCCGCCGACCTCGCCGTCTCCGAGGTGCACCACACGCGCAAGGTGGACGCCCCGAGCGGCACCGCCGTGCTCCTCCAGCACGCCCTCGCCGAGGGCGCCGCCCGCGACGCCGCCGCGGTGCAGACCGCCAGCCTGCGGCTGGGCACGGTCGTGGGCCGGCACGAGGTCCACTACGAGACGCCGTCGGAGTCCATCGTGCTCAGCCACCAGGCCCACACCCGGGAGGTCTACGTCCCCGGGGCGCTGGCCGCCGTCCGGTGGCTGCGCGGGCGCACCGGGCTGCACACCTTCGACGACCTGGCGGCCGACCTGCTCGACCCGCTGCTGGCCAAGCCCTGACCGGTAGCCCCGGACCCACCGCATACGGCCACCGCACCGGCCGTCATCCCGGCCGGATATCGGCCACCCCCTTTCCACCCACCCCGCACGACCAGCACATCCACCCACCCACAGAAGGAGGAAACCATGAGCGGTGTTCAGTTCACCGGCCTCGGCGTGGCGCTCGCCACCCCGTTCACCACTGGCGCGGAGGCGGCACGCAAGCCCGCCGATGGAGACCCGGGTGGGGTGGTGCCGCGCAAGCGGCCGGAGATCGACCGGGCAGCCTTCACCCGCCTGGTCACCCACGTGGTCGACGGTGGTGCCGACTTCCTGGTGGTGCTCGGCTCGACCGGCGAGGCCGCGACGGTCACCGAGTCCGAGCGCGCCGAGCTGATCGGCCTGGCCCGCGAGGCGGCCGCCGGCCTCCCGATCGTGGTCGGGACCGGGCACAACAGCACCGAGCGGACGATCGAGCTGTCCCGCCAGGCGGTCACCGCGGGCGCCGACGGGCTGCTCGTGGTGACGCCGTACTACAACAAGCCACAGCCCGCGGGCATCGTGGCGCACTTCCAGGCGGTCGCGGACGAGCTGCCGGGCGTCCCGATCATCGCCTACAACGTGCCCGGACGGACCGGCAGCAACCTCGCGCCGGAGACGCTGCACGACCTGTGGGAGATCCCCGAGGTCGTCGCGCTCAAGGAGTCCTCGGGCGACCTGCGCCAGATGGCCCGGATCTGCCAGGAGGCCCCCGCCAGCAAGGCGGTCCTGGCCGGCGACGACGACCTGGCGCTGCCCGCCATCGCGGTCGGCGCCCAGGGGCTGGTGTCGGTGTGCGGCAACGTCGCCCCGGACGAGACCCGGGCGCTGGTCCAGGCCGCCCGCCGGGGCGACCTGGCCCAGGCCCGCGAGCTGGCCACCCTGCTCGCCCCGTTGATGTCGGCCCTGTTCGCCGAGTCGAACCCGGTGCCGCTCAAGGCCGCCCTGGCCTGCATGGGCCTGGCCACCGGCATGGTCCGGGCGCCCCTGGCGCCGGCCGCGCCGGACACCTGGGCCCGGATCCAGGCCGCCCTGGCCGGCCTCGGGATCGGCGCGAGCGCCCAGGCGGTGGCCTCATGACCGCGACAACCACCCTGACCCACCACCCGTCCCCGAAGCAGCAGGAGCAGACCGTCCCGATGACCCCCGACCAGGCCACCACCTTCCTCGACGCCCTGGAGTCCGGCGAGCTGCGGGCCGCCACCCGGGACACCGACGGGACGTGGCAGGTGAACGCCGCCGTGAAGGAGGGCATCCTGGCGGTGTTCCGCCTCAGCGGCGTGGTCGAGCTGCCCGGGTGGCCGGGCGGCGCGGTCGACAAGGAGCTGGTCCCGGCCCGGGAGATCACCCCCGCCGACGGTGTCCGGTTCGTACCGGGCGGCAGCTCGGTCCGCCGCGGTGCCGCGCTGCGCCCCGGCGTGGTCGTCATGCCGCCCAGCTACGTCAACGTCGGCGCCTACGTCGGCGAGGACTCGATGGTCGACAGCCACGTCCTGGTCGGCTCCTGCGCCCAGGTCGGCGCGCGGGTGCACCTGTCCGCGGCCGTGCAGCTCGGCGGTGTGCTGGAGCCGATCGGGGCGCGACCGGTCGTCGTCGAGGACGACGCCTTCGTCGGGGCCCAGTGCGGCCTGTACGAGGGCGTCGTGGTCCGCTCCCGCGCCGTCCTGGCCCCCGGCACGATCCTGACCTCGCGCACCGTCATCTACGACCTGGTGCACGGCCGCGAGGTGCGCGGCGAGGTGCCGGAGGGCGCGGTCGTCGTGCCCGGCTCGCGCCCGGCCGGCGGCGCCTACGGCCAGGGGCTGGGGTTGTCGCTGTACGCCCCCGTCATCGTCAAGTACCGCGACGGGTCGACCGACGCCTCGACGGTGCTCGAGGAGGCCCTGCGATGAGCATCCCCACGATCACCGGCTCCGCCCGGGTCTCCGGGCTGCGCCCGTCCACCATCCGGGCGATGGCGGTCGGCGCCCCCGGGGACACCATCGACCTCGGCCTCGGCGTCCCCGGGTGGGACCTGCCCGAGCCCGCCCGTCGCGCGCTCTCCGAGTGCGCCAGCACCCCCGGACCGCTCGGCTACGGCCCCAACGAGGGACTGCCCGAGCTGGTGACGGCGATCGCCGCCCACCACGGGCTGCCCGGCGTCAACGGCGACGCCGGGGAGTCCGCACGCCGGGTCATGGTGACCTCGGGGGCGCAGGCCGCCCTGTACGCCGTGTTCCAGGCCCACGTCTCCCCCGGCCAGCGGGTGCTGGTCTCCGATCCCGGCTTCCCGGCATACGGCACCCTCGCCGCGCTGGCCGGCGGCGAGCCCGTCCGGTACCGGCTGGGTCCGTGCGGCGAGCTGGACCCGGCCGAGTTCGCCCGGGCCCTGGAGGAGACCGACGGCGTCGCGCTGGCCGTGCTCAACCACCCCGGCAACCCGACCGGCGGTGGCGCGAGCCGCGAGGCGCTGACCGCCGTGGCGACCGCCGCCCGCGCGGCGGGGGTGCTGCTACTGTCCGACGAGGTCTACCGCGAGGTACACCTCGGCCGGCGCCCGCTGTCGCTGCACGACGTCACGGAGTCCGGTGTCGTGGTCTCCTCGGCCAGCAAGGGCTGGGCCGCGCCGGGGCTGCGGGTGGGCTGGGCCGTCGGTGACCCGGACCTGCTGGCGCCGGCCCGGCTGGTGCACAACAGCATGACGACCGCCGCGGCGATCCCGGGCCAGCGGGCGGCCGCCGCCCTGCTGCGGCACTCCCCGGACGTGCTGCGGGACACCCGCCGCCAGCTGATCGCCCGCTGGTCGGTCGCGCAGACCGCGCCCGAGCCGGTGCGCGCCCGCTACACCCCGGCGGGCGGGTTCTACCTGTGGCTGCCGCTGCCGGAGTGGGCGCTGGCCGACCCGTTGGCGCACTGCCGCCGGGTGCGGGACGAGGGCCGCGTCGTGGTGGTCCCCGGCACCGCCTTCGGCCCCGGCGGCGCCGGCCACGTCCGCGTCTCCTGCGGCGGCGACCCGAAGGCCCTGGCCGAGGGACTCACCCGGATGGCGCCGTTCTGGGAGCGTCCGTGACCGTGGCCACCGGCACCGAGCGGGACGCGGTCGTCGGGGTCGCGGGACCACCGGCCACGACCCCGGCACCCGCCCGGCTGTTCGCCCTCGACGACGAGCAGGTCCGGGAGCTCGCGGCCCGCGGGACGCCCTGCTTCGGCTACGACCTGGACCTCGCGCGGGAGCGGTTCCGGACCCTGCGGGCGACGCTGCCGGACCGGGTGCTGCTCGCGTATGCCGTGAAGTCCAACCCCGGTCCCCCGCTGCTGCGGGCGCTGGCCGCCGAGGGCGCATGGTTCGACTGCGCGTCCGCCGGCGAGGTCGAGGCCGTCCGGATCGCCCGCCGCGAGTCGGCTCAGGCCGGGTCGGTGCAGGACGAGGCCGGCATGGTGCTCGCCGGACCGGCCAAGAGCGTCCCCGACCTGCTGGCCGGGCTGGACTACGGCGCCCGCGTCCAGGTCGACGGGATCGAGGACGTCGCCCGCCTCGCGGCACTGCACGACGGGGCCGAGCCGCTGCCGGTGAACGTCCGGGTCCACCCGGCGACCGGCGTCAGCGAGTCGGCCTCGATCATCGGCGGCGCCGGCCCGTCGGCGTTCGGGGTCGACGAGGAGGACCTGCCCGCCTTCGTCGCCGCGGTCGCCGACCACCCCAGGGTCCGGCTGGCCGGGTTGCAGGTCTTCTCGGCGAGCAACGAGCTGGACGCCGGGGCCCTGCTGGCCAACCACCGCACCGCGCTCGCCATCGGGGAGCGGCTGCACCGGGAGCACGGGGTCGAGCTGGAGCTGATCGACCTCGGCGGCGGCCTGGGCATCCCGTATGCCGAGGGCCTGGCCGAGCTGGACACCGCGGCCCTGGGTGCCGGGTTGGCCGGGTTGCTGGCCGAGCACCCCTGGTTCACCGGGCAGCTACTGCTCGAGCCGGGCCGCTGGCTCTCCGGGCCGACCGGGGTCTACGTCTCGAGGGTGGTGCGGGTGAAGGCCAGCCGGGGCACCACCTTCGCGGTGCTCGAGGGCGGCATCAACCACCTGCTCCGCCCGCTGCTCACCGGCCAGTCCTTCCCGGTGCGATCCGCAACGGAGCGCCCGGGCGAGCGGACGACATACAGCCTGGCCGGGCCGCTGTGCACCTCGCTGGACCGGGTCGGGACCGCCGAGCTGGGCCCGCTGGAGCCGGGTGACCTGCTGGTGTTCGGTCAGGCCGGCGCCTACGCCTATACCCAGGCGATGACCCACTTCCTGTCGCACCCGGTGCCCGAGCAGCACTGGTTCGGCGGCTGAGCCGGCCCTAGTCGCTCCCGGCCAGGTGCCGCAGCAGGGGCGCCAACCGCTGCGGGAAGACCTCGGTGGTGGCGATCGAGGTGCTGCTGCGCTGCACGCCGGGCGACAGCTGGATGGCCTGCGTGATCCGGTGCAGGTCCACCGTGTCCCGGGCCACCACCCGCAGCATCAGGTCCGAGTCACCCGTCGTGGTGTGTGCCTCGACGATCTCCGGGATGGTCTCCAGCGCCTGGTAGACGGCCTCGATCTGCCCCTGCGACACCGCCACGGTGACGAAGGCCAGGAGCGGCCGCCCGAGCGCCGCCACGGACACGGCGGTGCTGGGCGGTCGCACCGCCTCCGCCTCGCGGAGCCGCTTGAGCCGAGCGTGCACGGTGTTGCGGGAGATGCCGAGCCGGTGCGCGATCTCGACCAGGGGGGCGTCGGTGTCGGCGTCCCGGGCGAGCAGGATGCGGCCGTCGACGGCGTCGAGCTGGTACATCTGCCCGACGATACACCGGACCCGACCCGCGCTACTGAGCAGATGCACTGCATACAGAGCATTTAGTTGTCAGATCGTGAAGTAGTGCCCCATCGTGGTGAGCATGGGAACGACGACACGAGGCCAGGACCTCCCCCGGATCGACCTGCGGGGCTTCACCTCGCCGCTGCACCCGCTGCGCCGCCTGAGCGAGGAGCTCGGCGTGGAGGTCTGGTGCAAGCGCGACGACGTGGGCTCGGTCGGGCTCGCCGGCAACAAGGTGCGCAAGCTGGAGATGGAGCTCGGGCACGCGCTGGCGCTGGGCGCGACGCACATCGTGACCGAGGGCTCCCGGCACTCCAACGCGACGCGGGCGGCCGCGGCGGCAGCGGCCGCGCTGGGGCTGCGGTGCACGCTCGTGCTCTGTCACGACGAGCCGACCGAGCCCGTGGGCAACCTGCTGCTCGACGGGCTGTTCGGGGCCGACCTGCGCCTGGTCGGCGACGTCTCGTGGGTCGAGCTGGCCGAGGTGACCGCGGGCGTCGTCCGCGACCTGGAGGGGGCCAGCGAGCGGGTCTACCGGCTGCCGATCGGGTCGGCGACCGGGCGGGGGGCGACCAGCTTCGCCCGGGCCTTCGCGGAGGCCGAGGAGCAGATCCGGGCGCAGGGCGCCGACTTCGCGACGATCGTGCACGCCAGCTCGGCGGGCAGCACCCACGCCGGGCTCGTCCTCGGCCGGGCGATCCGCCGCCGGTCGACCCGCATCGTCGGCGTCGTGGTGGCCGGTGAGGTCTACGACGACGTCCCCGGGAACTACCTGCGGCTGGCCCGCGAGGCCGCCGCCTTCATCTCCCCGGAGACCTCCGTCGGGGCCTCGGACATCGAGCTGACCGAGGCCTACCTGGGGCAGGGGTACGGCCAACCGACCCCCGGGGTGCCCGAGGCGATCGACCTGATGGCCCGGCTGGAGGGCATCGTGGTCGACCCCGTCTACACGGCCAAGGCGGCCGCGGCGCTGATCGACCTCGCCCGCACGGGGCAGCTCCAGGGGCCGGTGCTCTTCTGGCACACCGGCGGGTACCACGCGATGTTCGACCCCGCCCTGGCGGCGCGGGTCTGGTCCGAGGTCCCCCGGCTCCGTGGGATCCGGCTCACCCCGGCGCCCGCCCCGGGCGGGTCGACCCGGTCGTAGCCCCGGCGTCGCGGCCGGGCCTGCGATACTTCTCGGGTCCCTTGCACGATGACCCGGAGGTACCCGTGAAGATCGCCCTCGTCGGCACCGGCTACGTCGGCCTGTCCAACGCCGTGATCCTGGCCCAGCACCACGACGTCGTCGCGCTGGACATCGACGCCGCGAAGGTCGAGAAGATCAACCGGCGCGAGTCCCCGATCATCGACGCCGAGCTGCAGGAGTACCTGCGGGAGAAGGAGCTGTCGCTGCACGCGACGCTGGACCCGGCCGAGGCATACCAGGGCGCCGACTTCGTGGTGATCGCGACGCCGACCGACTACGACGAGCGGACCAACTTCTTCAACACCAGCTCGGTGGAGTCGGTGATCGACGCCGTCATCGAGCACAACCCCTCGGCCACCATGGTCATCAAGTCGACCGTGCCCGTCGGCTTCACCGAGCGGATGCAGCAGGAGCACCCGGGGGCGACCATCATCTTCTCCCCCGAGTTCCTCCGCGAGGGCCGGGCGCTCTACGACAACCTGCACCCCTCGCGGATCATCGTCGGCCAGGACTCCCCGGAGGGCCGCGCCTTCGCCGACCTGCTCATCGAGGGCGCCCTGGACACCGACGTCCCGGTCCTGCTCACCGGCCCCACCGAGGCGGAGGCGATCAAGCTGTTCGCCAACACCTACCTGGCCCTGCGGGTCGCCTACTTCAACGAGCTCGACTCGTATGCCGCGGCGCACGGCCTGGACTCCAAGCAGATCATCGAGGGGGTCGGGCTGGACCCACGGATCGGGTCGCACTACAACAACCCCTCGTTCGGCTACGGCGGCTACTGCCTGCCCAAGGACACCAAGCAGCTGCTGGCCAACTACGAGGACGTCCCGCAGAACCTGATCAACGCGGTCGTGGAGGCCAACACCACCCGCAAGGACTTCATCGCCCGCGACATCCTGCGCCGCGAGCCGAAGACGGTGGGGGTCTACCGGCTGATCATGAAGTCCGGCTCGGACAACTTCCGGGCCTCCAGCATCCAGGGCATCATGAAGCGGATCAAGGCCAAGGGCGTCCCGGTCATCGTCTACGAACCCGCGCTCACCGAGTCGGAGTTCTTCCACTCCGAGGTCGTCAACGACCTCGCCGAGTTCAAGCGCCGCTCGGACGTGATCGTGGCCAACCGGCAGGCCGAGGCCCTGGACGACGTCGCCGACAAGGTCTACACCCGCGACCTCTACGGCCGGGACTGAGCCGGTGGGCGGCGCCGCGGCCGGGAGGGGCTGACCTCCGGATGGACTTCACCGTCACCGGGCCGGTCATCGAGTGGCGCGGCCCCGCCCCGTTCTGGTTCCTCGACGTCCCGGTCGAGGACAGCGAGGACCTCAAGGAGGCCGCCCGCGGGCTGGAGTACTGGGGCCAGGTCGCCGTGGAGGTCCGGATTGGCAGCACGACATTCAGCACCGCGCTCTTCCCCAAGGACGGGCGCTACCTGCTCCCGCTGCGGGTGGCGGTCCGGCGCGCCGCCGGGATCGAGCCGGGCGACCGGGTGACCGCCACGATGGCGCTGGCCGCCCGCCCGCCGGGCTGACCACCCCGTCGCCCTTCGGGCCATCGGCTAGTATCGCCCCCGTGACCAGCAGTCTTGCCTCCGTTCGTGCCAGTGTGGGAGGCCGCTGGAAGCGCATCCAGAAGAAGCACCGCCCCAAGGTCAGCAGGTATTACAGCCGCCCCCTTTCCCCTGACGACCCGGACCGGTCGGTCAACGGTTTCAGGTTTGTCGAAGCCGATCACGACAACCTGGCCAGACTCAAAGCCTCCTTCCCGAAGGAATTGAGCGACCGCAAGCGCGACATTCTGGCGCAGCGGATCCAGGATCCCTCCGAGGACGCGTGGATGATCCTCGACGAGGGCGATCGACTCTGTGGTTTTGCCTGTTTGGCGTGGGACGACCACGAAGTCAAGCTCATGCAACACACGATCAGGGTCCGTCCACACCAGGCGTTGTTCATGGATGACTACGTCTTCAAGAAGCATCGCCGCCGGGGTGCGCAGTCGGCGGCGGTCGAACTTCGAGTGGGCCTCGCGGCCGCGCACGGGCGGACGGAGGGTCTCGTCCTGGTGTCCACCACGAACCTGGGGTCCATCAGCAGCTATCGCAAAGCCGGATTCCAGACCTGCGGCAGGCTCATCCATTTCCCCACCTCGAAGCGCACACTGGAATTCTGGATACCCCGACCCCTCAGACACGGGTGAACTGACACTCAATGGATACCTCCATCGTCCGCACTGCCCATGACCTGAGCGCTTTGCGCGAGGAGTGGGAGCACCTCGAGACCCACGATCCCGCGACCCCGTTCTATGTCACCCACCGCTTCGTCGACGCGTGGTGGCAGGCGTATGCCGATGCACCGGGGATCGAGTTACGCGTCGTGGTGGTGCGTCATAACGACCAGGTGGTCGGAATCGGCCCGTTCTCCGTACGGAAACAGACCCGTCAGGGCAAGCCGACCCGCGTGCTGCGCTGGGCGAGCCACGGCGACTATATGGATGTCCTCCTCGCTCCCGGTGCGCACCGGGCCACCGTGTGCCGGGAGATCGTCGAGGCGGCCACGCGCTCCGACGTGCAACGCGTGCACCTCGGCAATGTGCGGACGCCAGGCAACCTCGCGAACCATCTGCTCAAGACAGACCACAACCCTGAGTTCACCCTGCACGTCGAGAACCCCTTTCTCGATCTCACGCCCTATGCCGACCTCGATGACTTCGTCGATCGGGCCGGGCTGCCGTCACACGCCCGGAAGTATCGCAACAAACTGTTCCGGGAGCGGGACGTCACGTTCCGGGTCTTTGCCGGAAACGAGGACAACATCCTCGAGCGGCTCGGGGCACTGCACATTGCCGAGAAGGACTTCTTGGTCAACGAGCGATCACGCAAGGAACGTCACTCGCTCTTCGAGGACGATGCCCGGACCTCCCTGGTCAGGTCCATCTTCGAGAACCCCCAGGCTGCAGTGACCTTCGGGTACGAAGACGCCGACCACAACCTCCTGGGGTACCGGACGTGCTTCCGACACGGGCGAACCCTCCTGTCCTGGAACAGCGCCTACCACCCCGATCTGGATGCCTACCGCCTGGGCAAGGTGATCCAGATCGATATTCTCGAGCACCTCCTCAGCGTTCCCGTCGAACAGCGAGAGGTCGACATCTTCGACTTCGGCGCGGGACGCTACGCGTGGAAATTCGAGTGGACCGACGACTTCAGGCCCACCTATCAGTGGCGTCGCAACCTCGTCCCCGATGCCCCACCCGCCCCCAAGGCGACGGCTCCCCGCAAGAGCACCACCAGTAGGGAGCCCGCGCCCAAGGCTGCTGTCACGGACCGGAGCGCCAAGCCCAGCCCAGCGAAGTCAGCGGAGCTTGCCGCACGCGCGGACGCGGAGCGCCAGCCCGGTTCGCCGCTGCGCCGTGCCGTCCGAGAGGTGCGGGTCGTGGCACAAGACACCCGATCAGCCCTCCGACGCCGGACCAACCCTCCGACCATCTGGTACATCCCCCACCCCGACGACGAGACCATCTTCATGGGCGGCTCGATCCACCGCACCCGGGACCGGCGCAACATCCTGGTGCTGCTGACCCGCGGTGGCGCTTCGACGGCGTTGGCGAAGGTGAACGCCAAGCTGCTGGATCCGCTCGACGCCGCGGGATTCATGGCCGGCCGAGGGACCGAGATGGCGGCGGCCCTGACCGAGCTCGGAGTGCGTAGCCGCAACGTCGTGCGCCACGACCTACCCGACGGGTCGGTCGACAGCGACGCCGTCCTCGACATCATCAGGGACCTCGCTACCCGCTACCCCCGCGCCGAGCACAGGACGATGTCCTACCTCGATCCGCACCGCGATCACGCCGCCGCCGGACGGGCCCTGCGACAGGCATACCGCGAGGGAATCGTCAGTGACGCGGTCTTCCACCTGCCGGTGCCACTGGTTCGCGGGGACCTCGGGAGCCGGGCGCCCCTGGGCACCCGAGATGTCGCTGCCAAGCGTCGGGCACTCTCGCAATACCAGGTATGGGACCCCCGTCGCGGCCGCTATGCCATCGGGGGAACGAGCGTGAGCAAACTGATCCGTGACCAGCTGTCCAACCCCACCGAACGCGTGCACGGCCCGGACTACGAACCGTGAGCAACAGGGAGCACCCAGCCCGCCCCCCGGCGAGCACGGGATCGGGCGGTTAGCCATCATGGGGGCATGGCTGAGAACCTGACGATCACGAGTGAGGACTTCACCGCGGACGGCCCGATCCCGGACCGGCTGGCCAACGCCCACGAGAACGAGACCCCGAGCCTGCGGATCAGCGGGGTCCCCGACGGGACGGTGGAGCTGGCTGTCGTCTGCCACGACCCGGACGCGCCCCGGCCCCGCGGCTGGGTGCACTGGGCGGTCTACGGCATCCCCCCGGAGACGACCGAGCTGGGCGCCGGCAACGTCGACCAGTTCCGGGTCGGCGCCAACGACTGGGACAAGCAGCAGTGGGGCGGTCCGCAGCCTCCGTCTGGGCACGGCGTGCACCGCTACTACTTCTGGGTATACGCCCTGTCCGCGCCGGTCGACGGCGCCCCGAGCTACGCGGAGTTCCTGGACCGGCACGCCGGGGACGTCCTCGCGCAGAACCGGGTCGTCGGCACCTACGAGACCCCGTAACCGCCGGTAGGCGAGCGGGCGCGCCCGCCAGCCCACGGCATACGGCATCGGTCGTATGCCGTGGGCCGGCTCAGCCGGGCATCTCATCGAAGATGAGCCAGGTGCGGGTCGACTTCACCCCCGGGATGGCGTGGATGCTCTCCAGCACCAGGTCGCGCAGCTCGTGGTTGTCCCGGGCGCGCACCTGGACGATGACGTCGAAGTCGGCCATCACCAGGGAGACCCGCTGGATCGCGGGCAGCGCGGCGAGCGCCGGGGCGACCGTGCGGAAGGTGTTCTGCTCGATCGAGATCGAGATGTAGGCCGAGGTCCCGAAGCCGATCTTCTCCGGCGCGACCTGGGCCGCGAAGCCGGTGATCACGCCCTCCTCCTGGAGGCGTTCCAGCCGAGCGTAGGCGTTGGCCCGGGAGATGTGCACCCGCTCGGCCAGCGCGCGCACGGACAACCGCCCGTCGGCGACCAGCTCGTCGACGATCCGCAGGTCCGTCTCGTCCACGGCAGAGTGTCCAGCGGACCCCGGCTGAACGGCATCGTCGGAAGACAGATTGCGTTTCACCATGGGTCCATAGTGTCAGAAGTCTCGCAAAGTGCGAGTGGGTCGTGCGCAACGTCCAGGATCGGCGACCATAGAGGACACACCTGGCTCCGTCGAGGGGCCGATGCGCAGTCCTGAGGAGAGGTCGACGATGACAGACGTGCAGCAGTTGCTGCCCTGCTCCGAACCCGTGCGGTTCCTCGAGCCGACGGGCACCCTCGTCGCGGGGGGCCCCGGTGAGGAGGCCAGCGCCCGCGGCTACGCCATGCCGGAGCCGGAGGCCCTGGTCGAGGTCTGGCGCAACATGGTGCTGGGCCGCCGGTTCGACGCGCAGGCCACGGCGCTGACCAAGCAGGGCCGGCTCGCCGTCTACCCCTCCTCCCGCGGGCAGGACGCCTGCCAGGTCGCGCCGGTCCTGACGATGACCGGGCCGGACTGGCTGTTCCCGACCTACCGCGACTCGATGGCCCTCTTCGTGCGCGGGCTGAACCCGGCCGAGTCGATGGCCCAGCTGCGCGGCAACTGGCACTCCGGCTACGACCCCAAGGCGACCCAGACCGGCCCCCAGACCACCCCGCTGGCGACGCAGGCGCTGCACGCGGCGGGTGCGGCATACGGCATGGTCCGGCGGGGCACCGGCGGCGTGGCGCTGTGCTACATCGGGGACGGCGCCACCAGCGAGGGCGACTTCCACGAGGGGATGAACTTCGCGGCCGTCTTCAACGCGCCGACCGTCTTCGTGGTGCAGAACAACAAGTACGCCATCTCGGTGCCGCTGGCCAAGCAGACCAAGGCGCCCAGCCTGGCCTACAAGGGCGTCGGCTACGGGGTGCGCTCGGAGCAGGTGGACGGCAACGACCCGATCGCGATGCTCGCGGTGAGCCGCGCGGCCTTCGAGCACGCCCGCTCCGGCGGCGGCCCGTTCCTGATCGAGGCGCACACCTACCGGATGGAGGCGCACACCAACGCCGACGACGCCACCCGCTACCGGTCCTCCGACGAGGTCGACGAGTGGGTGGGCCGCGACCCGATCGTGCGGCTGCAGACCTGGCTGCTGGCGGAGGGGCACATCGAGGACGCCACCGTCGAGGAGGTCCGGGCCGAGGGCGAGGAGATCGCCGCGCGGATCCGCTCGATCATGAACGAGGACGCCGTGCTGGACCCGATGGAGCTCTTCGAGCACGTGTATGCCGAGCCGACCCCCCAGCTGCGCGAACAGGCCGCGATGGTGGCCGCCGAGGAGGCACTGCGATGACCCAGACCACGTTTGCCCAGGCGCTGAACCGGGCGCTGCGCGACGAGCTGACCGCGGACGAGGACGTGTTGGTCTTCGGGGAGGACGTGGGCCAGCTCGGCGGCGTCTTCCGGATCACCGACGGGCTGACCCGCGACTTCGGCGAGGACCGCTGCTTCGACACCCCGCTGGCCGAGGCCGGGATCGCCGGCTTCGCCGTGGGCCTGGCACTGCAGGGCTTCCGCCCGGTGATCGAGATGCAGTTCGACGCCTTCGCCTACCCCGCCTTCGAGCAGATCGCCTCGCACATCGCCAAGTACCGCAACCGGACCCGCGGCAAGGTCAACCTGCCGATCGTCATCCGGATCCCCTACGGCGGCGGCATCGGCGGGGTCGAGCACCACTGCGACTCCTCCGAGGGCTACTACGCGCACACCCCGGGCCTGCAGGTCGTCACCCCGGCCACCCCGGGCGACGCCTACTCGATGCTGCGCGAGGCGATCCGCAACCCCGACCCGGTGGTCTTCATGGAGCCCAAGGCGCTCTACTGGTCCAAGGAGGACCTGGACCTCCCGGTCGAGCGCGAGCCGTTCGGCCAGGCGGCGGTCCGCCGCGAGGGCTCGGACGTCACGCTGGTGACCTACGGCCCGCAGGTGGCGACCGCACTGAAGGCCGCCGAGGTCGCCGCGGCCGAGGAGGACTGGGACGTCGAGGTCGTCGACCTGCGCACCATCGTGCCGTTCGACGACGAGACCGTCGCCGCGTCGGTCCGCAAGACCGGACGCGCCGTCGTGCTGTCCGAGGCCCAGGGCTTCGCCGGCGTGGCCGGCGAGGTCGCCGCCCGCATCTCCGAGCGCTGCTTCCACTCCCTGGCCGCCCCCGTGCTGCGGGTCTCCGGGCTGGACATCCCCTACCCGCCGCCGATGCTGGAGCACTCCTACCTGCCCGGCGTCGACCGGATCCTGGACACCATCGCCCGCCTGCAGTGGGACGACGAGCCGGACACCCACCACCTGCCGGCGAGCGACCGGGAGCAGGTCTCCGCATGACGCGGGTCTTCAAGCTCCCCGACCTCGGGGAGGGCCTTACCGAGGCCGAGATCGTGGAGTGGCACGTCGCCGAGGGCGACGAGGTCACCATCGACCAGAACGTGGTCACCGTCGAGACCGCCAAGGCCGCCGTCGAGGTGCCCTGCCCGTATGCCGGCACAGTCGTCACGCTGCACGGTGACCCCGGGTCGGTACTCGAGGTGGGCACCCCGCTGATCACCATCGGTGGCGAGGTCGCCGGCAACGCCGACGCCCCCCAGCCTGCCGGTGGGGAGCAGTACCGGCACGAGGAGCGGGCCGGCGCCAGCGTCCCCGCCGAGGCCGACGGCGGCGAGCCGGTCGGCGAGGTGCAGGAGCAGGCCGAGCGGCCCCTCATCGGGTTCGGTGCCGGCGACGGTCCCGCCCGTCGGTCGCGGCGCCGCACCCCGCGGCGGCAGGCCGCCGAGCACCCGGCGCCCGCAGCCGGACGCCCCGCTGCCGCAGCGGCGTGGAAAGAAAACGGGGCCCCAGCACCCAATTCTTTCCACAGGGGCGATGCCTCCCCCGCGGGAGACCTGTCCGCTGCCGGCGAGGCGTCCCGCTCCGGCGCGGTCAAGGTCATCTCGCCGCTGGTGCGCAAGCTCGCGGCCGAGACCGGGGTCGACCTGGCCGCCCTCCGGCCGACCGGGACCGGCGGCGTGATCCGCCGGGCCGACGTCGAGCAGGCCGCGGCGGACCTGGCTGGCGCAGACCCGGCCGGGGCGGGCCGCGCCGGAGCCGGCGCGCCCACGGCCGCCGACACCGCCGCCGCGATCACCGGCGGGCAGACGCGGGTGCCGCTGGTCGGCATACGGCGGGTGATCGCGGACAAGCTGACCACCTCGCGCCGGGAGATCCCCGAGGCCAACGTCTGGGTCGACGCGGACGCTACCGAGCTCATCGCGGTCAAGGACGCGCTCAAGACGGCCACCCCCGACAGCGGCATCGGCATCCTGCCGCTGATGGCCCGGATCGTGGTGGCGGGCCTGCAGCGGTTCCCGGAGCTGAACTCCTCGGTCGACTCCGAGGCGGGCGAGATCATCCGGCACCACGGGATCAACCTGGGCATCGCCGCCCAGTCCCCCCGCGGCCTCGTCGTCCCCGTCGTGCACGGCGCCGACAAGATGACCACGACCCAGCTGGCCGCCGCGCTCAAGGAGCTCACCGGCAAGGCCCGCGAGGGCACGCTGAGCCCGGCCGAGCTGACCGGCGGGACGTTCACGCTGAACAACTACGGCGTGTTCGGCACCGACGGGTCGACCCCGATCATCAACCACCCCGAAGCCGCGATGCTCGGCGTGGGCCGGATCATCGACAAGCCCTGGGCGCACGAGGGTCAGGTGGCGCTACGCAAGATGACGGTGCTCTCCTTCGCCTTCGACCACCGGGTCTGCGACGGCGGCGTGGCCGGCGGGTTCCTGCGCTTCGCCGCCGACTGCGTCGAGCAGCCCGCGGTCCTGCTGGCCAACCTCTGACCGCGGGCGGTCTCAGCCGGCGGTCTCAGCCCGGCAGGTCGGCGCGGAACTCCCCGGGGCGCGGCTGTGGCCACGGTCCGGACTCGTGCCCCTCCTCCCACGGGAACCGCCCGCGACCGTCGGCCCAGGTGAGCTGGAGCGCGGGGAGCGAGGCCATCGGCGGACGCTCGTAGAAGCCGTTGGCGTCGAACAGGATCTGTCCCGGGTTGGGCAGCTCCTCGACGAGCAGGTCGGTGCCGGCGACGGTGAGCTGCTCCCCGGGCACGAGGTCCCTGCCGACGTGGATCGCGCCGCTCAACGCGTTCAGCACGGTGCCGCACGCGTCGCGCTCCATCCCGATGACCAGCAGCTCGGGGTGCCCGATCCCGTAGAGACCGACGGTGTAGCAGAACGGCGGGTTCTCCGGGGTGTCCTCGGTCGGCACGGGGTCGCGCTCCGCCCCCACGCTGCGCAGGTAGGCGCAGCAGGTGCACTCCTCGCCGACCTCGTTCGAGACATAGACGAGGTGCACCCCGAACCGGCGGATGTGCTCGATGATCTCGCGGCGCTCCTGGTCCCAGTAGGCCTGGATCGCGGGTGAAATGGTCATGGTCGTCCCTCCCGGCGCACCCCCTGTGCGCCCCTGTGATCCGACCATAGGGGCGCCCACCGACACTGTCCCGGGAGCGGCCCGTCGGGTCAGTCGCTGCCCAGCGCGGCGGCCAGCAGGCCCCGTAACTCGACCTCGACCCGGTCGAGCGGCTCGATGGACCTCGTGCTGCGACACAGGACGACCGCGCCCTCGAGCAGCGCGATCACGGTCCAGGACAGCGACGCGGCCCGGGTCGCCGGGACGCCCGACTCCTCGAACACCTCGGCGAGGAGGGCCTGCCAGGACCGGAAGGCCTCGGCGGCGGCACGGTGCGCCGCGGTCTCCCCCTCCGGGCCCTCCACGGTGGCCACGGCCAGGACGGGGCAGCCGCTCTGGAACGCGCTGTCGACCAGGATCGTGCGCCAGCTCTCCAGGAAGGCGCCGACGGCGGCCTCCGGCCCCTCGGTGCGCGCCTGCTCCAGGTGCCCCCGGATCCGTTCGCTGACATAGCCGAGCGCCTCATCCACCAACTGGTCCTTGCCCCCGGGGAAGTGGTGGTAGGTCGAGCCGCGCGGCACCCGGGCGAACTCGGCCAGCTCGCGCACGCTCGTGCCGGCCAGCCCCCGCGTGGCGATCATCTGCGCCGCCCCCGCCAGCATCCGTTCCCGGGTGGACTTGGTCATGACGGTGAGGATACCGGTTGACTATGACAGTCGTCATACCCTAGGTTCCCGACTATGACGACTGTCATAGAGCGCGACACCGTGATCCCCACCGAGGACGGCCGCGAGCTGGCCGGCCGCTGGTTCGAGCCGGCCTCCGACCCGGTGGGCGTGGTCGTCATCGCCCCGGCCATGGCCACACCCGGCCGGTTCTACCGCAGCTTCGCCACCTGGTTGTCCGAGCAGGGCCTGCGCACCCTGACCTTCGACCTGCGCGGGGTCGGCGGGTCGGCCCGCGGACACGTCCGCGCGGAGTCCGCCGACATGCTGCGCTGGGCCGGCGACGCCGCGGCCGCGTTGCGGCACGCCCGCGACCACGCCGACGGGCTCCCGATCAGCTGGGTCGGCCACAGCCTCGGCGGTCAGGTCCTCCCGTTCGTGGACCACGAGGACCTCGCCGGCGCGGTGCTCGTGGCCACCGGCAGCGGCTACTGGCGGCTGGCTCCCCCACGACTGCGCCGGACCGTGCCGCTGCTCTGGTATGCCGTCGCGCCGGTCACCAGCCGGCTGCTCGGCTACTTCCCGGGCCGGCGGTTGCGGATGGTGGGCGACCTTCCCGCCGGTGTGATGCTGCAGTGGGCCCGGTGGTGCCGGCACCCCGACTACATCGCCAGCGAATCCGTGGAGGTGCGGGAGCGGTTCGCCACCGTGCGCACCCCGATCGTCGCCCTGGCCTTCACCGACGACTCGATGATGTCGCGCGGCTCGCTGGACTCGCTGCTGCGCTGGTACCGCCGCACCACGCCCCGGGTCGTCGAGTCCTCCCCGGAGGACCTCGGCGTGGGCCCGATCGGCCACTTCGGGCTGTTCCGGTCCGGGAGCCGGCCCCTGTGGGACACCCTCGTGCTCCCCCACCTGGCCACGACCCACGCGCCGGCGCGACCCGTCCCCGCCGGGCCCGGACAATAGCCCGATGGACATCCGCCCCTGCGCTCCCGAAGACCTGACCGCCCTCGACCGGCACTGGCGCTCCGGCACGGTCCACGCCGCGCACCTGCGGGCGCAGGAGTCGGGGTCGGCCACCTTCCTGGTGGCCTGGGACGGTGCGGAGCCGCTCGGGTCGGGGATGGTGCAGTGGTCCGGCCCGGCGGGTGAGGCGGCGGCCACGGCATACCCCGGCGCGGTGGAGATCAACCACCTGCAGGTGCGCCCCGAGCACCAGGGGGCCGGCGTCGGCACCGCACTGATCCGGTATGCCGAGCAGCTCGTCCGCGACCGCGGCCGGCACCTGGTCGCCGTCGGGGTGGCGGTCGACAACCCGGGCGCGGAGCGTCTCTACACGCGGCTGGGATACCGGAGGACGGGGGTAGAGGACGTCACCGAGTACGACTGGGTGGACGAGCAGGGGAGCACCCACCACGCCGTGGAACGCGACATGCTGCTGGTCAAGGAGCTCGGCGCGGACGGGGACTGACCGTCCGCCGACACCGACCTCGCGAGAGACTGGGTCCATGCCCGCGCCCCACAACGTCGGAGCCTGGCTGGACTCCCGCACCGACGAGCAGCTGCAGTTCCTGCTGGAGGCGCGCCCCGACCTGCGCCGGGGTGCGCCCCTGCTGGGGCTGGAGGACCTCGCCCGGCGGCTGGAGAGCCCGTGGTCCGTCTCCACGATCCTGATGGAACTGCCCTCCCCGGCCGTCGAGGTCATGGAGGCGGTCACCGCGCTGGACACGCGGGCATCCCTGCCGCGGCTGTCGGCACTATTGAACGACGGGGGCCGGGACGGGGACGAGCACCGCAGGGCCGTGCTGCACTGGCTGCACGTCCTGGAGTCGCTCGGGCTGGTCTGGCCCACGGACGACGGCTGGACGCCGAACGTCGCCGCCCACCAGGTCCTGATCAACCCGCTCCTGCTCGGTCCGCCCGTCAGCGTGCTCGCCCAGGGCCTCACCGTCGCCGGTCTGACCAGGCTCTACTCCGCGTTCGGGGCCTCCCCACCGACCCGCAAGGCCGAGCTCCTCGCCGGGCTGGACGCGTTGTATGCCGACCCGTCCCGGATCCGGCAACAGGTCGCCCTGGCACCGCCACCGGTCGTGGACTCCCTCACCCGGGAGGTGGACCGGCTGGCCCGAGCATCCGCGTCCGGCGTCCGGTCCCTGGTCAAGGACGACGAACCCTGGACACCCGAGGCGCAGCGACGGTTCGGCGAGGAGGTGCGGATGAACCAGTGGGCGGTCGACGCGGGGCTGGCCTTCACCGAGGGCGGGAGCACCTACTCCTACAGTTACGCGCCGGTCCGATACCCGGCGGAGGTGCTGCTCGCGCTGGCGCCGCCGAGCTACCGGGCCCCGTTCCACCCCGAGCCTCCCCCACTGCAGACGGCAGCGGTGTCGGAGGCACGGACCGAGCGCGACTCGGCCGCGGCCGTCACGGCCGCGCTGGCGGCCCAGATGGCGGTGCTCGAGCAGACCCTGCGCACCCCGCTGAAGCTGCTCAAGTCCGGCGGCGTCGGCGCCCGGGAGCTCACCCGAGTCGCCAAGGCCGTCGGGGTGGGGACCGCCGAGGCACGACTGGCGCTGGAGCTCGGCGCCAGTCTCCGGTTCTACGACCTCGGCCCCGACCTGCGCGCCGGCGAGGAGTTCGAGGCCTGGCGCAGCGGCAGCCCCGCCGAGCGGGCCACGGACCTGCTGCTGACCTGGTGGCGGGAGACGGCGCCACCCACCCGCGAGCGCGACGACGACGGCAAGGCGAGGCCGGCGCTGCTCCGCCAGGACGGCGCTGGCCTCCCGCCGGCCGTGCTCGTCACCAGACCGTTGGCCGGTCTCGAGGACGACGCGGCGGTCACCGGCCCGGAGCCGGTGCTGGACCAGATCGCCTGGGCGCACCCGCTCACCGCGTTCGACCCCCAGGACCTGCGCTGCGCCTGGGACGAGGCCGCCCTCTTCGGCGTAATCCGCGACGGCCGGCTGACCCGGCTGGGCCGTGCCCTGCTGACGGGTGACCGGGAGACCGTCCGCGCCGTCCTGGAGGACCTGCTCCCCGGGGAGAGCCGGGAGGTGCTGTTCGGGTCCGACCTGACCGTCGTGGTGCCGGGCAGCCCCGGGGCCGCGGTCGTCGACCTGCTCGACACGGTCGCCGTGCGGGAGTCCCACGGCGTCGGTGCCACCTGGCGGGTGAGCGAGGCCTCGGTCCGGGAGGCCCTGGACCGTGGCTACCCGGTGGACGTCTTGCTGGCCGAGCTGCGCGAGGTCGCCGGCGGGCCGCTGCCCCAGCCGCTGGAGTACCTACTGCGCGACGTGGAGCGCCGGCACGGCCGGGTCGGGGTGCGCCCGGCGGCCTGCGTCGTCGTCTCCGAGGACGAGAGCCTGGTCGCGGAACTGGCCGCGACCAAGGTGCTGCGCAGCCTGGGGCTGACCGCGGTCGCCCCGACGGTGCTCGTCGCCGCCCAGGACGTGCCGACCACCCTGGCCGCCCTGCGCAAGGCCGGCTACCTGCCGGTGGAGCAGGACGCCGGTGGCGCCCGCATGGTGGAGGTCCGGTCGCGGGGCCCGGTCGCGGAGCGTGGCCCGGAGCCGACCGGCACCGAGGCGCCCTCCCCCGACGAGTCGGACACGCCCCCACCGGGCGACGAGGACGGCACGGGCCACCCCTCCGAGGCGGACTTCGCCGCCCTCCTGGAGTCGGTCACCGGCCCGACACATCCGCCCGGCGCGCCACGGCGTCCCAGCTACCGGCGCGAGGAGCCGGCCGAGCTGGTGGCCCGGTTGCGCGCCGGCGACCCGCCGCCGCACGCGGTGGTCGACCCCGGGGTGCTGTCCCAGGTCGAGGGCTGGTCCCGGCAGTTGTCTCCGGAGGAGGTGCGGCACCTGGCCACCGCCGTGGCCGCCGGGGATGACGTGCTGATCCGCTACCGCAACGAGAACGGCAACGAGACCCACCGCCGGGTCTCCGGCCTCCAGGTCTCGGGTGGCTACCTCACCGGGTACTGCCACCTGCGCAAGGACGACCGCTACTTCCGGCTGGACCGCATCCTGTCGGTCGTGCCGCTGCGATGACGGGTGCGCCGCGGGGGGGTCGCCGCCACGTTCGTCTGGTTGGGGATGGTGCTGGCCATCTCGTTCCTGGAGGCCCCGCTGAAGTTCCGGGCCCCCGGGGTCACGCTGCCGGTCGGGCTGGGCATCGGGCGCCTGGTCTTCCGGGCGCTGAACGCCGCCGAGGTCGTGCTGGCCGCCGCGGTTGTGACCGCGCTCGTGGTCGGCCGTCCGTCGACCGGCGTCGTCGTCCCGCTGGGCGCCGCGACGGTCCTGTTGGTGCTGCAGCTGCTGGCGATCAGGCCGGCCCTCGGCCGGCGCAGCGACGCGGTCCTCGCGGGTCGGGAGGGTCCCCGCTCCCGCGCCCACCTCTGGTATGTCGGCGCCGAGGTCGCGAAGGTGGTCGCCCTCGTGGTGGGTGGGGTGGCCCTGCTCCGGACCTGAGCCGCCGGTCGGGCTCAGTCCGACGCCGGTGGACCGGGCGGCGCGCCCAGGCGGGCGGAGATCTGCCGCGCGACGGCGGCGACCCTGGCGCCCAGCTCGTCGGCCCGGTCCGGGCCCACCCGGTAGAACGGGGCAGCCATCAGCAACCCGGCCACCACCTGCCCCCGGTGGTCCCGCACCGGGGCACAGATCCCGACCTCCTCGGCGAAGGTATCGCCCTGGTTCACGGCATACCCCCGCTCCCGGACCCGGTCCAACCGGCCCACCACCTCCTGGGTGCCGACCCCCGCACCGGGCGGCAGCGCGCTCGGGCCGGACTCCACCAGCTCCCGGGCCCGCTCCGGCGGCAGGTCGGCCAGGAACACCTGCACCGAGGAGTTGAGCGCCGACGCATACCGGGTCCCGAGCGGGGCGGTGTGCTTGATGTTCTGCGTGCTCGCCACCTGCTCCACGGTCACCGCCTCGGTCCCGTCCCAGACGACCAGCGCCACCGTCTCCCCGATCTCGGCGGACAGCTCCTGCAGCATCGGCAAGGACACCCGGCGCACGTCGAGGTTGGCCAGCAGCGGCCCCGCCACCGCGATCAGCCCCAACCCCAGACGGAACTTGCGGGACGCCTCGTCCCGCTCCACGATCGCCTCCCCCTCCAACGTGGCCAGGATCCGGGACACGCTGGACTTGTGCAGCCCGACCTGCGCCGCGATCTCGGTCACCCCCTGCAACGGCGCCTCCACCGTGAAGCACCGCAGCACGTCGATCACGTTGACGATCACCGAGGCCGCCCGCTGCCCAGAACCCTCCGAGGCCCGTCGCGGCACCTCGCTCCTGGTGACACTCATCCCGGCCCTCTCTCTCGTCCTGGCCCACCGATCAGACCGCTGGCCGCCACCGTAGCGGGCGGCCACGGTGGCAGCCGGCGACACCGCGCGGTCGGGTCGGTCAGTCCGCCTGCGCGGACCCCAGCTCGGCGGTCAGGTCCGCCGCGAGGTCCGCGGTGACCTGGTCGAACAGCAGCTTGCCCTGCGCCGCGTTGGCGCCGCGGGGCGCGGACAGGCACCCGCTGGCCGGGGTGCGACCGGGCTGCACCGGCAGCCGGTCGAACCGGGGCAGCTCGGCCGGCGGGTGGTCCACCGCCCGGTCCAGCCACACCGACTCCGGCCGCAGGTGCAACATCAGGGCGGTCTCCAGCACGCCGCCGTGCTCCACGTCCCACCCGGGGAAGGAGCCCTGGTAGACCTCGTCCAGGGTCTCCTGCGAGACGTAGTCCCAGTAGGACAGCAGCAGTACGCACGCCTCGTCCTCGGCGCCCAGGCCCGCGTCGCGGACCGCCAGGTCCACGCCCTCGTAGAGGAACTGGTAGTTCTCGTAGTGCCCGTTGAGGAAGACCACGTGGCGCACGCCCTGCTCCAGCAGGCTGGACACCAGGCACCGGGTCAACCCGACCAGGGTGGCCGCGTCCAGGCTGGTGGTGCCCACGAGGTGGTCACCACCGCCGGACTTCTGCTGCGACTTGTACCCGTAACTGATCGGCTGGGCGACCTTGGCCCCGACCAGGGTGGCCACCTGCTCGGCGATGGCCGTCGACAGAATCGCGTCGGTGCCCATCGGCAGGTGCGGACCGTGCTGCTCCAGCGCCCCGACCGGCACCACCACCGTCCGCGACCCCGAACCCAGCCACTCGGCATACGTATGCGCGTCCAACTCGGCCAGACAGACCGTCGTGTCCTGCGTCATGCTCACTCCTCACTCGCGGTCAGCGGTCGGCCCTCGGCGGTGACCGGGAGGCCGTCGGCGTCGACTAACTCGTCCTCCGGCAGGTGCCGCGGGTCGTTGACCACCTTCTCCAGGCGGCGGATCTCCTTGTTGCGGGCCCGCAACCGCCGGACCAGGTTGGCGATCATCAGCAGGATCACGAACGAGAACGGGAAGGCGCCGATGATCGTGCCGGTCTGCACCGTATCGACCACCGCGGTGCCACCGATGGACAGCAGCAGCATGGCGACCGAGCCGATGCTGGCGACCAGCACCACACGGAACCACGGGCCGGACTTCTTCGGTGCCGAAACGAACTCGGCCAGCGCATATGTGCCCGAGTCGAGGCTGGTCACGTAGTAGGTGGCGACCAGGACGGTGGCCACGACCAGCAGGATCCCGCCGACCCACGGCACCATCTGGAGCATCGAGAAGAGCCCGCTGGAGGTGTCCGCCGCGACGTCGTCGGAGATCGAGCGCGAGGCCTGGTCGTCGTAGTAGATGGCGGCCGAGCCGACCACGCCCACCCAGATCATGACGATCAGGGACGGGATCATGGTCACCCCGATGATGAACTCGCGCAGCGTGCGCCCCCGGGAGATCCGGGCGATGAACCCGGCGACGAACGGGGAGAACGCGATCACCCAGCACCAGATGAACACGGTCCACCAGCCGTTCCAGCTGTCCTGCCAGCTGTCCAGCGAGGAGGTGGCGACCTCCGCCTCGGACCAGAAGCTCATCGGCAGGAAGTTGAACGCGAAGGAGCCGAAGGTCTGCACCATGTTGGACAGGATGAAGATGATCGGGCCGAAGATGAGGACCCCGAGGACCAGCACGATGCTGAGCACCGAGTTCGCCTCGCTGACCCGCTTCATCCCCTTGTTGACGCCCAGGAAGGCCGACACCGCGGTGAGCCCACCGAGCACCGCGATCACGACGGCCCAGACGGCCGTGGACGACTCGATGCCGGTGAACGAGGACAGGCCGGAGGTGAACTGCAGCGAGGCGAAGCCGAAGGAGGTGGCCAGGCCCAGCACGGTGGCGATGATGGCCAGCAGCTCGACCACGACGCCGGCGGGGCGGCGGACCTTGTGCGGGAGGATGTCGACCGTGGCCTCGCGGAAGGTCAGCGTCTTGCCCAGGTTGTGGTGGGAGTAGGCCAGGCAGACGGCGACCACACAGTACATCGCCCAGGCGGTCAGTCCCCAGTGGAAGTAGGTCCACACGATGCCGCCCTCACCGGGGTTGTCCCCGGCGGGGATGAGTGGCGCCTCGTCGCGCAGCATGATCGGCTCGGCCACGGACCAGAAGATGAGGCCGATACCCTGCCCGCAGGCGAACAGCATCGAGTACCAGGCGAAGTGTCCGTGCTCGGGGCGTGCCTTCGGGCCGCCCAGCCGGACCTTGCCGACCTTGCTGAACGCGATCCAGACACAGACGGCCACGGCGATCAGCGAGTACAGGACGAAGAACCAGGTGAACCCCGAGGTGACCCAGGTGCGCATCGAGCCGATGACGGACGCGGCGCCGTCCGGGTTGGAGATGACCGCGATGATCGCCGCGATGATCAGGACCGGTGGGATGCTCTTGATGAGGGCGCGGTCCAGGGGCGGCATCACGTAGCCGCGGAACCTCGGCAGGTCCACGCTCCGCTTGCGCGTGGGTTCGCTCTCCTCGTGCTCGTCGGGGGTGCCGACGTCGACCTGCTGCGGCGTCTCCGTGCGGTCGTCTGCTTGCTGCCCGGACCGTGCCTGTGCGGCGTCGTCCAGGTCCGTGGAACTGCGGGGAGGTGTGGCCATGGGCTGTCCCTTCGGGGTGGGGCGACGGTGCCCCAGTGGGCCGGGGGCGGCGGTGGCCGCCCCCGGCGGGGGATGCGGTGGTCAGGCGGGGATGATGTTGTGCTCGGGGCCGAAGCCGAACTTGGTGATGTTCTCGGCGCCGTCCTCGTGGACGACGAGGATGTCGTGCTCGCGGTAGCCACCGGCGCCGGGCTGGCCGTCCAGCACGGTGATCATCGGCTCCATCGAGACGACCATGCCCGGCTCCAGCACGGTGTCGATGTCCTCGCGCAGCTCCAGCCCGGCCTCCCGGCCGTAGTAGTGCGAGAGCACCCCGAAGGAGTGGCCGTAGCCGAAGGTGCGGTTGGGCAGCAGGCCGTACCCGACGTAGATCTCGTTCAGCTCGGCCGCGATGTCCTTGCAGACCGCGCCCGGCTTAATCAGCTCCAGCCCGGCCCGGTGGACCTCCACGTTGATGTTCCACAGCTCCAGGGACCGGGCGTCCGGCTCACCCAGGAACATCGTGCGCTCCAGCGCGGTGTAGTAGCCCGAGGTCATCGGGAAGCAGTTCAACGACAGGATGTCGCCCTTGACCAGCTTGCGGGTGGTCGACCAGTTGTGCGCACCGTCGGTGTTGATCCCGGACTGGAACCACACCCAGGTGTCCCGGATCTCCGAGTCCGGGAACGTCTTGGCGATCTCGTGGGTCATCGCCTCGGTCCCGATCAACGCGACCTCGTACTCACTGATCCCCTCCCGGATCGCGGCCTTGATCGCCTCACCACCCAGGTCCCCGATCCGCGCGCCGTGCTTGATCACCTCGATCTCCTCGGCCGACTTGATCATCCGCTGCCGCATCGCGTCCTGCGCCACGTCGACCAACTCGGCCCCGTCGAACGCCGCCTGCAGCTTGGCGTGGTTGTCCAACGACAACGAGTCGAACTCCACCCCGACCCGCCGGGCCGTGATCCCCCGCTGCTTCAGCGCCTCCACCACGCCGTACTGGTAGTTGTCCCGCTTCCAGTCCGTGTAGACGATGTTCTCCCCGTAGCTGCGCCGCCACGGCATCCCCGCGTCGATGTTCGCCGTCACGCTCACCGAGTCATCCGGCGTCACGACCAACGCATACGACCGACCGAAGTACGTGAACAGGAAGTCCGAGTAGTACTTGATCCCCTGGTAACTCGTCAGCACCACCGCGTCCAGCTCCTTGGCCGCCATGATCTCGCGCAACCCACCCAACCGGCGCTCGAACTCCGCATCCGAAAACGTCAACGGCGTCTTCTCACCATTGTGCAGAACCTTCAACCGCTCCAGCTCGGCAACGGTGGAAACGGGAGGAGTCGTGGTCATGTCGTGATTCCTTTCGGTGCGACGGGGCCGGCAGCGGGCTCGCGGGTCCGGGCTCGTCGAGTGCTCTTAGGTGTTGCAAACAGTGCAACGGTGTTGCATCAGTATGGGGCCGCCCCGCCACCCCGTCAAGACCCCACCACCGACCGGACGTCCGACCTGGCGGCGTTCCACCCCCACCAGACGTCCGACCTGGCGGCCCCAACCCCCGACCGGACGCGTGAGGTGGTGGCGCTCCACCTCCACCAGACGTCTGAACGGGCGCCCCCAACCCCCGACCGGACGTCCGACCGGGCGACCCCAGCACCCCACCGGACGCCCGACCGGGCGATGTGGCCCGGCCCCGAGGCGGCTCGCGATGTCTCGGACGCCGAGCTCGACCGGGGGCGGGCTCTCGGTCGGGTTGAGGATCACCAAGTCACGCGTTTGGTGGTGGCGAAACGCCGCCCGCTCGCACGTCTGGTCGCGGTGGAACGCCGCCAGCTCACGCGTCTGGTGGGGGTGGAGGGCCGCCACCTCAGACGTCTGGTGGGGGTGAAACGCCGCCCGCTCGCGCGTCCGGTCGGGAGGGGGGCGGCGGCTAGAGGACCGCGCGGATCTGCTCCTCGAAGTCGCGGACGTGGCGTGCGGCGAGGTCGGAGGCACGGTCGGCGTCGCCGTCGGCGATGGCGCGGAGCAGGTCCGCGTGCTCGACGACGTGCTCGGCGACGTTCGGGAGGCGGTCGATCACCAGGCACCAGATGCGGGTGGCCAGGTTGTCGGAGCGGATCAACGTCTCCGCCAGGTGCGGATTGCCGGCGGCCCGGTAGACGAGGCGGTGCACCTCGAGGTCGTAGTGCATCAGGTCGCGGTGCTCGACGGCGCGCGGGTCGATCGCGGCGATCTGCTCGGCCCGGGCGAGCAACTCCGCCCGCACGGCAGGTCCGGCGGTGCGGGCGGCCCGCGCGGCGGCGACCGGCTCGAGGAGGGTGCGCAGCTCGCTGATGTCCGCGAGGTCGGTGATGTCGACCCGGGTGGCGAAGGTGCCACGGCGGGGGAAGGAGGCCACCAGGTGGTCCAGCTCGAGACGCTTCAGCGCCTCCCGGATCGGGGTGCGACCGATGCCCAGCTCACCGGCCAGGCGCCCCTCGTTGATCGCCGACCCCGGGGCGATGTCCAGCAGGATCAGCCGGTCCCGCAGCTCGACGTAGGCGCGGTCGGCCAACGAGACGTACTGCTGGTCCACGGTCTCCACGGACATGCTGTCTCCTCCCGCGCGGGACGGCTCGCGCCGGACCCACCGTTGACGATTCGACGATCCTCAGGCAATACTATGCGTCGACAACTAATATATCAGTTGTCGACAGACACGTTCCTGGAGGTTCCATGACACAGCCCGCCCTGACCCGGTCCGTCCTCGACGCCGACATCGCCGATGTCGATCCCGAGGTCGCCGCCGCGATCGACGCCGAGCTGGACCGCCAGCAGAGCACCCTGGAGATGATCGCCTCGGAGAACTTCGCCCCGGTGGCGGTGCTCCAGGCCCAGGGCTCGGTGCTCACCAACAAGTACGCCGAGGGCTACCCCGGGCGTCGCTACTACGGCGGGTGCGAACACGTCGACGTCGTCGAGACGCTGGCCATCGACCGGGTCAAGGACTTGTTCGGCGCCGGCTTCGCCAACGTCCAGCCGCACTCCGGGGCCCAGGCCAACGCCGCGGTGATGCACGCGCTGCTCACCCCCGGCGACACCATCCTGGGGCTGGACCTGGCCCACGGCGGTCACCTCACCCACGGGATGCGGCTCAACTTCTCCGGCAAGCTCTACAACGTCACGGCATACGGCGTGCGCGAGGACACCCACCTGGTCGACCTCGACCAGGTCGCCGAGCTGGCCAGGGAGCACCGGCCGAAGATGATCATCGCCGGCTGGTCGGCCTACCCCCGGCAGCTGGACTTCGCCCGGTTCCGGGAGATCGCCGACGAGGTCGGGGCCTACCTGTTCGTCGACATGGCCCACTTCGCCGGGCTGGTCGCCGCCGGGCTGCACCCCTCCCCGGTCCCGCACGCCCACGTGGTCACCTCGACCACCCACAAGACCCTGGGCGGACCGCGCGGCGGGGTGATCCTGACCAACGACGCCGACATCGCCAAGAAGGTCAACTCGGCCGTCTTCCCCGGCCAGCAGGGTGGCCCGCTGGAGCACGTGATCGCCGGCAAGGCGGTCGCCTTCAAGGTGGCCGCCGGCGAGGGCTTCCGCGAGCGCCAGGAGCGCACCCTGGAGGGCGCCCGCCTGCTCGCCGAACGGCTCACCGGACCGGACCTGGCCGAGCAGGGCATCACCGTGCTCACCGGCGGGACCGACGTCCACCTGGTCCTCGTCGACCTGCGCGACTCCACGCTGGACGGCCGTCAGGGCGAGGACCTGCTGCACTCGATCGGGATCACGGTGAACCGCAACGCGGTCCCGTTCGACCCCCGCCCGCCGATGGTGTCCTCCGGCCTGCGGATCGGCGCCCCGGCGCTGGCCACCCGCGGCTTCGACGCCGACGCCTTCCGCGAGGTCGCCGACATCATCGCCACCGCCCTGGTGACCGCCTCTGCGGCCGGCGCGGACGGCACCCCGGACGCAACCGTCCTCAGCACACTCCGCGAGCGGGTCGCCGCCCTGGCCGCCCGGTTCCCCCTCTACCCCACCGTCGAGCAGGTGGGCGCCACCAGCCAGGAGGCCACCGCATGAACCAGCGTCAGCTCCCCCCGCACCCCGAGTTCCTCTGGGACAACCCCGAACCCAGGGACTCCTACGACGTCGTGATCATCGGCGCCGGGGGCCACGGGCTGGCGACCGCCTACTACCTGGCCACCAACCACGGCATCACCAACGTCGCGGTGCTGGAGCGCGGTTGGCTCGCCGGCGGCAACATGGCCCGCAACACCACGATCATCCGGTCCAACTACCTGTGGGACGAGTCCTCGGCCATCTATGAGCACTCGCTCAAGCTCTGGGAGGGGATGGAGGAGGAGCTGGACTACGACGTCTTCTTCTCCCAGCGCGGCGTGCTCAACCTGGCGCACACCCTGCAGGACGTGCGGGACTCGGTGCGCCGCGTCGAGGCGAACCGGCTCAACGGGGTGGACGCCGAGTGGCTGGACCCGCGTCAGGTCAAGGAGGTCTGCCCGATCGTCAACATCAACGACGACATCCGCTACCCCGTGATGGGCGCCACCTACCAGCCGCGCGCCGGCATCGCCAAGCACGACTGGGTGGCGTGGGCGTATGCCCGGCGCGCCAGCGACCTGGGCGTGCACCTGATCCAGAACTGCGAGGTCACCGGGTTCGACATCGAGCACGGCCGGGTCGTCGGGGTGCAGACCAACCGGGGCCGGATCGCCGCGGGGAAGGTGGCGCTGGCTGCCGCCGGGCACACCTCGACGCTGACCGAGCTGGCCGGCTTCCGGGTGCCGATCCAGTCCCACCCGCTGCAGGCGCTGGTGTCCGAGCTGCACGAGATCATCCACCCGACCGTGGTGATGTCCAATCACGTGCACGTCTACGTCTCGCAGGCACACAAGGGCGAGCTGGTGATGGGTGCGGGCGTGGACTCCTACAACGGCTACGGCCAGCGGGGGTCCTTCCACATCATCGAGGAGCAGATGGCGGCGGCGGTCGAGCTGTTCCCCGCCTTCTCCCGGGCGCACCTGCTGCGCACCTGGGGCGGCATCGTGGACGTCACCCTGGACGCCTCCCCCGTCATGGGGCTGACCCCGGTCGACGGGCTCTACGTCAACTGCGGCTGGGGCACCGGAGGGTTCAAGGCGGTGCCCGGCGCCGGCTGGGCCTACGCGCACACCATCGCCCACGACGAGCCGCACGAGCTGAACCGCCCGTTCAGCATGGACCGGTTCGTGACCGGCCACCTCATCGACGAGCACGGCGCCGCCGCCGTCGCCCACTGACCCCGCCCCACGGCATACGACCAGAGGAGCCCCGATGCTCACCATCGACTGCCCGCACTGCGGGCCCCGCCCCGAGACCGAGTTCGGCTACGGCGGCCAGGCGCACGTCGCCTACCCGGAGGACCCCTTCGCCCTGTCCGACGAGGCGTGGGCGCAGTTCCTGTTCTACCGCGACAACCCCAAGGGCGACTTCGCCGAGCGCTGGGTGCACTCGGCCGGGTGCCGCAAGTGGTTCAACGCCGTCCGCGACACCCGCAGCTACCGGATCTCGGCGACCTACACCCTGACCGACCCACGTCCCGCCACCGGGACCGACCCGCAGAACAAGGGGGCCTGACCATGGGCACCGAGCAGACCCACCGCCTCGGCGAGGGCGGGACCATCGACCGCTCCCGACCGGTCGAGTTCACCGTCGACGGCGCCCCGGTGACCGGCTACGCGGGCGACACGATCGCCTCGGCGCTGCTGGCCAACGGCCGGACCCGGGTCGGGGACTCGATCTACCTGTCCCGGCCGCGCGGCGTGCTGTCCGCGGGGGTCGACGAGCCGAACGCCTACGTCCGCGTGCACGGTGAGCACGACGAGTCGATGCTCCCGGCGACCACCGTCGAGATCACCGAAGGCATGGAGGTCACCCTGCTGACCGGCATCGGCGTCCTCGACCAGCGGCCGGACCCGGCCGAGTACGACACGATGAACATCCACACCGACGTGGCCGTCGTCGGCTCCGGCCCGGCCGGGCTGGCCGCCGCGCGCGCGGCCGCCGCCACCGGCGCCCGGGTGGTCCTGTTCGAGCAGGACCACGAGCTGGGCGGGAGCCTGCTGGCCGATCCCACCGAGACCGTCGAGGGCGTCCCCGCGGCCGAGTGGGTCGCCACGGTGCGCGCCGAGCTGGACGCCGCCCCGGAGGTGATGGTCCTGACCCGGACCACCGTCTTCGGCAGCTACGACAGCAACTACCTGATGGCGCTGGAGAAGCGCGGTCAGCAGTTCGGCGGCGCCGCGCGCCCCGGCGTCTCCCGGCAGCGGGTCTGGCACGTCAACGCCGGGCGGGTGGTGCTGGCCACCGGCGCCCTCGAGCGCCAGGTGGTCTTCGCCGACAACGACCGGCCCGGCGTGATGCTCGCCTCCGCGGTGCACGCCTACCTCGGCCGGTATGCCGTGCTGCCGGGTCAGCGCGCCGTGGTCTTCACCACCAACGACTCCGCGTATGCCGTGGCGCACGCCCTGCAGTCGGCCGGCGCCGAGGTGACCGTGGTCGACGCACGAGACGAGCAGGTGGCCTCGGCCGCCCGCGACGCCGCCGTGGCCGCGGGCCTCACCGTCCGGTCCGGCTCGGCCGTGATCGGCACCGAGGGCGACGACCGGGAGGCCGTGGCCTCGGTCTGGGTCAGCGCCATCGACACCGACGGCGTGCCGACCGGCGAGGCCGAGCAGGTCGACGCCGACCTGGTCGCCCTGTCCGGCGGCTGGAGCCCGACCGTGCACCTGCACAGCCAGCGCCAGGGCCCGATCGTCTGGGACGACGCGCTGGCCGGCTTCGTGCCCGCCGAGCCGGTGGCCGACCAGTTCGTGGTCGGGGCGCTCACCGGGACCTACTGGACCGACGGCTGCGTCACCGAGGGGACCGCCGCGGGCACCGCCGCCGCGGACACCTCCGCGGACGCCGGTGCAGCGGCCGCGGTCGCGGTCCCGGCCGAGGAGCGGGCGGCCAGGGCCGGCACCACCCGGCAGCTCTGGATCGTGCCCGGGCGCGAGGAGGGCTACCACCACCACGTGGTGGACCCGCAGCGTGACCAGACGGCCGCGGACGTGCTCCGCGCCACCGGGTCCGGGATGCGCTCGGTCGAGCACATCAAGCGCTACACCTCGATCGGCACCGGCGCCGACCAGGGCAAGGTCGGCGGCGTCAGCACGATCGGCATCCTGACCGCGGCGCTGGCCGGCGACGTGGCGGGCCGGGACGGCGGGCGGCTGACCCCCGGCGACATCGGCACCACCACCTTCCGGGCACCGTTCACCCCGGTGGCCTTCGGCGCGCTGGCCGGTCGGTGTCGCGGCGACCTGTTCGACGTGGCCCGCACCACGGCGGCGCACCCCTGGCACGTGGCGCACGGCGCCGAGTTCGAGGACGTCGGCCAGTGGAAGCGTCCCTGGTACTACCCGCAGGACGGGGAGGACATGGACGCCGCTGTGGCCCGCGAGTGCCGCGCCGCCCGGGAGAACGTGGCGTTCATGGACGCCAGCACGCTGGGCAAGATCGAGATCAGGGGCGTCGACGCCCCGGAGTTCCTCAACCGGATCTACACCAACGCCTTCCTCAAGCTGGCCACCGGCAAGGGCCGTTACGGGGTGATGTGCACCCCGGACGGGATGGTCTTCGACGACGGCGTCTCGCTGCGGCTGGCCGACGACCGGTACTTCATGACGACCACCACCGGTGGCGCCGCGAAGGTGCTGGACTGGCTCGAGGAGTGGTCCCAGACCGAGTGGCCGGAGCTGGACGTCACGTTCACCTCGGTCACCGAGCAGTGGGCGACCACGGCGGTCGTGGGGCCCCGGTCCCGCGAGGTGATCGCCGCGATCGCGCCGGACCTGGACGTGAGCCAGGAGGGCTTCGGCTTCATGGAGTTCCGGGAGACCGTGCTGGCCTCCGGGATCCCCGCCCGGATCTGCCGGATCACCTTCTCCGGCGAGCTGGCCTTCGAGGTCAACGTGGCCACCTGGTACGGCCTGAAGGTCTGGGAGGACATCGCCGCCGCCGGCGCCGACCTGGGCATCACCCCCTACGGCACCGAGACCATGCACGTGCTGCGCGCCGAGAAGGCCTACCCGATCGTCGGGCAGGACACCGACGGCACGGTCACCCCGCAGGACCTGGGAATGGACTGGGTGGTGTCCAAGACCAAGGACTTCATCGGCAAGCGCTCCTACCAGCGCGTCTCGCACACCGAGGGCGTGCGCAAGCAGCTGGTCAGCGTGCTGCCGGTCGACCGGTCGCTGCGGCTGCCCGAGGGCGCCCAGCTGGTGGAGACCGACGCGCTGGGCGACTACGACGGGCAGGGCCTGCCTGCCACGCCCATCCCGATGCTCGGGCACGTCACCTCCAGCTACCACAGCCAGGCGCTGGAGCGCGGCTTCGGCCTGGCGCTGGTCAAGGACGGTCGCAACCGGGTCGGCGACACCGTCCTGGCCTCCTTCGGCGGGCAGTTCGCCGAGGTGGTCATCGAGGAACCCGTGATCTACGACAAGGAAGGGGCCCGGCGCGATGGCTGACACCCGCACCGCCCAGCAGTCCACCACCCCCACCCAGGCCGACGTGCTCGCCCTCCGGCGCAGCCCGGCGCACGACCTGGCCACCGCCCTGGAGGAGGGCTCGAGTCCGGCCGTGGGCCTGCGCGAGGTGCCCTTCCTGACCCAGGTCACGCTCCGCGCCGAGCCAGACGGTCCCGGCGGCGCCGCACTCGAGGACGCGCTCGGCACCGACCTGCCTCGCGCGGTGGGCGAGGTGACCTCCGGGCCGGACGGCCTGTCGGTGCTCTGGCTGGCACCGGACGAGTTCCTCGCGATCGCCCCCGACGAGGCCGAGTCGGGCGTGCTCACGACCGCGTATGCCGACCGGCTGGCGACCGCCCTCGGCGAGCACCGGGGGCAGGTGGTGGACGTGTCCGCCAACCGCACCACCTTCGAGCTGACCGGCCCGGCGGCACGGTCGGTCCTGGACAAGAGCGTGCGCCTGGACCTGCACCCCCGGGAGTTCCCGGTGGGCCGGGCAGTGGCCACCCAGCTGGGGTCCACGCCCGCGGTCGTGTGGCGGACCGGCGAGGAGTCCTGGCGGTTGCTGGTGCGTTCCTCCTTCGCGACCCACGTGGGGTCGTGGCTGCTGGACGGAATGAGAGAATACGGCTGATGGCACTCAGCACCCTTGACCTCTTCTCGATCGGCATCGGCCCCTCCTCCTCGCACACCGTCGGGCCGATGCGCGCGGCGCAGAAGTTCGCCGCCGGACTGGCCACGGACGGCCTGCTGCAGGACACCGCGAGGGTCCGGGCGCAGCTGTTCGGCTCGCTCGGCGCCACCGGGCACGGGCACGGCTCGGACCGGGCGGTGCTGCTGGGCCTCGAGGGCGAGGACCCGGAGACCGTCGACACCGAGCACGCCATGTCCCGGGTGGCCCGGTTGAAGGAGGACCGGGCGCTGCACCTGGGCGGCACCCACCTGATCCCGTTCGACCCGGACGAGGACCTGGTGATGCACCGGCGCAAGTCGCTGCCGGCACACCCCAACGGGATGACCTTCGAGGCCTACGACGGGTCCGGGGCGCTGGTGCGCGAGCGCACCTTCTACTCGGTCGGCGGCGGGTTCGTGGTGGACGAGCAGGCGGCCGGCGCCGACCGGATCGTGGAGGACGCCACCCCGCTGCCCTACCCGTTCAGCACCGGCGCCGAACTCCTCGCGGCCTGCCGGGAGGCCGACACCTCCATCGCCGGGGTGATGCTGGCCAACGAGCTGAGCTGGCGCACCGAGGCGGAGCTGCGGGCCGAGCTGCTGCACATCTGGGACGTCATGCAGGAGTGCGTCGAGAACGGCTGCACCCGCACCGAGCGGGTGCTCCCCGGCGGCCTGCGGGTGCTCCGGCGCGCCCCCCAGCTGCGCACCCGGCTGGTGGAGCGGGAGGCGGAGGCGACCGAGGGCGGCCTGTTGCCGGTCAGCGACCCGCTGTGGGCGATGGAGTGGGTCAACCTGTATGCCCTGGCCGTCAACGAGGAGAACGCCTCGGGCGGGCGGATCGTCACCGCCCCGACCAACGGCGCGGCCGGCATCATCCCGGCGGTGCTGCACTTCTACACCCGGTTCGTCGAGGGTGCCGACGACGACGGGGTCGTCGACTTCCTGCTCACCGCCGCCGCGATCGGCATCCTGTTCAAGCTGAACGCCTCCATCTCCGGCGCCGAGGTCGGCTGCCAGGGCGAGGTGGGGTCCGCCTGCTCGATGGCGGCCGGCGCGCTGGCCGCCGTACTGGGCGGCAGCCCCGAGCAGGTGGAGAACGCCGCCGAGATCGGCATCGAGCACAACCTGGGGCTGACCTGCGACCCGGTCGGTGGTCTCGTCCAGATCCCGTGCATCGAGCGCAACGCGATCGCCTCCGTCAAGGCGATCAACGCGGCCCGGCTCGCGCAGTACAGCGACGGTGGCCACAAGGTGACGCTCGACCAGGCCATCAAGACGATGCGGGAGACCGGTGCCGACATGAAGATCAAGTACAAGGAGACCTCCCGTGGCGGCCTCGCCGTCAACGTCATCGAGTGCTGACCGGGAAGGACACACCATGACCCGACCCACGAGCGACCCAGCCCCGGACCGCCTGCCCAGCGGGTCGGCATACGTCCTCACCCTCGACTGCCCGGAACGACCCGGCCTGGTGCACGCGGTGACCGGCTTCCTGCTGGAGCGGCACGCCGACATCCTGGAGCTCAAGCAGTTCGACGACTTCCGGGCCGGCCGGTTCTTCCTGCGGGTGCACTTCGTGCTCGACGCCGCGCACGGCGACCCGGGCGCGGCCGGCCTGAGCGAGGAGTTCGCGTCGGTCGCCGGTGACTTCGGCGGGACCTTCGAGATCCGGGACGCCGACGACCGGCGCCGGGTGCTGATCATGGTCTCCAAGTTCGGCCACGCGCTCAACGACCTGCTGTTCCGGGCCCGGACCGGGGAGCTGGCCGTCGACGTCGTCGCGGTCGTGTCGAACCACCCGGACCACCAGGGTCTGGTGGAGTGGCACGGCATCCCGTTCTTCCACGTCCCGGTGACCCGGGAGACCAAGCCGCAGGCCGAGGAGCGGCTACTCGAGCTGGTCGGGCAGTACGACGTCGAGCTCGTCGTGCTGGCCCGCTACATGCAGATCCTCAGCGACGGGCTGGCCCGCGAGCTGACCGGTCGGGCGATCAACATCCACCACTCGTTCCTGCCCAGCTTCAAGGGCGCCAAGCCCTACCACCAGGCCTACGAGCGGGGCGTGAAGACGGTCGGGGCCACGGCCCACTACGTGTCCAGCGACCTGGACGAGGGGCCGATCATCTCCCAGCAGGTGCAGGAGGTGGACCACGCCTACGGGCCCGAGGAGCTGGTCGCCGCCGGGCGGGACACCGAGTGCAAGGCGCTGTCCAACGCGGTCCGCTGGCACTGCGAGGGCCGGGTCTTCCTGCACGGCAACCGCACCGTCATCCTGCGCTGAGCGGCCCCGGCGCAGCCGGCACGCACGCACGGACGCGGGCGGCGCTCGCTAAGGTAGCGCCCGATGGTTGACGACGACGGCCGAGGACCTGGGCGCCCCCGCCGTCGGCGGGAGGTGGGCCCGCGCGACCCCGACCCCGACCCCGGACCGGTGGACGGGAGCACCTCCTGGCTGCGCGAGTCCGCCGGGCTGGTGCGGCTGGCGGGGAGGGTCCTGGCCCGGCACTGGCTGCCCCTCCTGGCGATCGCCGCCGCGAGCCTGCTGGCCCGCGAGCTGCTCGCGCGCCTCGCGGTGGCCGCCGGCGGGGTGGGCCCGGTCCCCGGCTTCCTGGTGCTGGCCCTGGTGCCGCTGGCCAGCCTGGCGGCCCTGGTGGCCATGCTGCTGGTGGTCCGCAGCCGGGACGCCCGGCGCTCCCACGTCTGGGGCGTGGTGGCCGCGGCGGGCAGCGTGCTGGTGCCCTTCCTGGTCGTCTACGAGAGCCGCGGGGCGCTGCGCGCCGACCTGATCGACTACGTCCGGGGCACCCTCTACGAGCAGCTCGGCAGCGAGGCCCCGGTCACCGTGCTCCCGCAGATCGCCTCCTGGTTGGTCCTGGGCATCGTGGCCGCGGCACTGGTGGTGCGGGCGCTCGGCGCGCGGCTGATCGACCGGGGCCACCTGCAGGGCCGGTCGGACGCGCGTGCCGGTCTGGTGCACGTCGTCACCGGGTATGCCGAGGCGGTGTGGGTCACGCTCGGGGCCTGGGTGCTGGCCGGCTTCCTCGGCAGCCTGCACGGCTGGTGGTCGGCCCGGGAGGTAGCCGCCTCCGTGGCGCAGCGGTGGGACTCGGTGCGCGAGCAGCTGCCCACCCTCGGCGCGTTCGGCGACTGGGTGGTCGGCGCCCTGCCCGTGCTGAGTGACGCCGTCGTGACCGGGGTGCTCGTCCCGATCTCGATGCTGACCATCGCGGTGATCGTCTACGGCCTGCAGGTCGCCGACACGGTCACCCCCGACGACGTGGTCCGCGCCGTCCGGCGCGGTCGCTGGGCGGCCCTGACCGGGCGGATCGCCGACGCCCCGCTGAAGCTGGCCTGGGTCCGGCTGTCGGACACCAGCGGGCGGTTCGGGGCGCTGGCGGGCGGGATCTCGCTGGTGCTGCGGTCCTCCTTCGCGCCCGTCCTGACCTACTGCGTCCTGTTCACCCTGCTGGCCCAGCTCGACGTCGTGGTCTGGTGGGTGGCCCGCCTGGCGCTGGGGTGGCGCGAGGAGCTGACCTGGCAGGCGCTGCACGCGCCCCTGGACGGGATCGCCGAGATGCTCACGCTGGTGCTGACCGCCGTCGTCACGGCGGCCTTCGCGGACCGGTTGCTGACCCGGTTCGGCGCGGCCGGGCAGCTGCGGGACCGCGGGGCTAGGAGCCCAGCGGCAGCTCGATGAACTCCGCCGGCGGGAACGCCATCGCGGTCAGCCGGACCGCGGCTGGCTCGGCATCGGCCGGGACCAGCACCAGCAGCGACTGTTCGGTAGGAACGGGGTCCTCCGCGACGTCCGTGCTGCCGCACTCCAACCAGGAGGTGTAGGGGTCTCCGCTCGGGACCTCCTCCCCGGCCAGGAACAGCCTGCCCTGCGCGTCGCGGACGGCGACGTCGCAGTTGCGCAGCGCCTCGTTGCTCCCGGCATCGACTTCGAACTCCAGGGCCAGGTAGGTGAACCCCGCGGGCGGCCGCTCGCCGTCGACCTCGGCCACCGTCTCGACACCGGCGAGCCGGACCCGCACGGTGTCCAGGCTCGCCCACCCCTCGTCGTCCGGTCCCGCCGCGACGTGCTCCCCGAAGGCCCACCAGCCGGACCGCGCACCCTCGGAGGCGAACCAGCCCCACCCGGCCAGCGACACCGCCAGGACCCCGGCCGGGAGGACGCGGGCCCACCTCATCGCTGTCCCTCCGCCAGGACCTCCGCCGGCTCCAGCCGGAGCGGCTCGGAGGAGGTGGTCACGGTGAGCGGGACCCGCAGCGTCGTCGCGGGCCGCCGCGCGTCGGGCAGCTCCGGCCGGAACTCGAGGGCCAGGCCATCCAGCGACTCCGGCGGCACCTCGAAGAGCAACGCTCCCCGGAGCCAGATGTCCGGCCCTGCCGCCCAGGGCGTCCCGTCCCCGCCGAAGCCGGACGGTGGGACGAACTCGCGCCCCTCCGCGTCGACCAGCAGCACCCCCTCCGGGGTGGCCCAGGCGTCGGTGGTGGCATAGGAGACGTCGACGGCCACGAAGGTCGCCGGGCTGGTCAGCAGGTCGCGGTCCTCGAGCTGGGCCGAGGAGGTCGCGCCGTGCACGTGGACCTGGAACGGGCCGACCCCGACGTCGCTGCCCTCCTCGCCCCGGACCACCGTGTGCCACCCGCTGGCCAGGTAGGCATCGTCGATCGCGTTGCCGGCGCCGCCGGCCGCGACCGCGGCGGCGAGCATCGCGACCAGGCCCCACCGGGCGGGCCTCACTCGTCCTCCTCCTCGAGGACCGAGGCGGGCGGCTCACCCAGGGGCAGCGCCACGTCATACGCCTCGGGGGTGGCCCGCCAGGTGTACTGCCCCGCCTCGATCTCCCACCGGGTCCACTCGGTCCGGTTCATCGTCAGGGTCAGCTCCGGCGGCGGGTCCGCCAGGGCGGTGGTCTGCCACAGCAGGACCACCTGGTAGGTGACGCCGGGCTGGGCGTAGCCCAGCCGGGTCCCGGTGTCCGCCCGCAGCACCTCCCGCGGGTTCACGTAGTCGTCGAGCGGGAGGTCGTCCGGCAGCTCGAAGGTCTGGTCGCTGAAGGTGACGCTGATGGGTTCCGGCCCCTGGTTGGTGATCTCGACGACCGCACCCACCCAGCGGGTGCCCTCGTCGAGGCTGCCGGCGTCCACCCGGTCCGACACGAAGTAGGTGTGCGGCACCACGCGGTAGGCACCGGTGTCGGTGGCCACCCCGGGCTCGACGTCGCGCGGCGGCGGGTCGGCCCGGGCGAAGCCCCCGCCCGCGGCCACGACGACGGGCACGAGCAGCAGCAGCGACAGGATGATCCGGCGAGGCCAGGTGGCGACCAGGACGGCGAGCGCGGTGCGCGCGGTGATCAGCCCCGGCTCCGACACGGACCCCACGATAGCGCGCGGACCGCCTCACCGAGGCCCCAGTCGTCAACCGGCGCTGGGCTTCTCCCGCCAGGCCCGCTCGAACGGCAGCCGCCACGCGTGCGGCGCGATCAGCTGGTGGATCGCGTTGGGCCCCCAGGTGCCGGGCGGGTAGGGCTTGACCGGCGGCGGGCTCTGCAGCAGCGGGGCCGACCGCTCCCACAGGCTCTCGATGCCCTCCGCGGTGGTGAACAGCGTGTGGTCACCCCGCATCGCGTCCAGCAGCAACCGCTCGTAGGCCTCCAGCACGTCACCGGCCGCCTCGGTCTCCCGGGTGGAGAACTGCATGGACAGCTTCTCCAGCTTCATCCCGGGGCCGGGGCGCTTGCCGTAGAAGGACAGCGACACCTTGGACTCGTCCGCCAGGTCGAAGGTGAGGTGGTCCGGGCCGGCCTGGCCGACCCCGGAGTTGGCCGGGAACATGGTCCGCGGCGCCTCCTTGAAGGCGATCGAGATGATCCGGGCGCCCTCGGCCATCCGCTTGCCGGTGCGCAGGTAGAACGGCACGCCCGCCCAGCGCCAGTTGTCGATCTCGCAGCGCAGCGCGATGAAGGTCTCGGTGTCGGAGTCCCGGGCGACCCCCTCCTCGCCGCGGTACCCGGCATACTGCCCGCGCACGACCTGACCCGGGTCCAGGGGGAGCATCGAGCGGAAGACCTTGTTCTTCTCCTCGCTGATCGCGCCGGGCTCCAGCGCCGTCGGGGGCTCCATCGCGACGAACGCCAGCACCTGCAGCAGGTGGGTCACCACCATGTCCTTGTATGCCCCGGTCTCCTCGTAGAAACCGGCCCGCCGGTCCAGCCCCAGGGTCTCCGGGATGTCGATCTGCACGTGGTCGATGAAGTTGCGGTTCCAGATCGGCTCGAAGAGCCCGTTGGCGAACCGGAAGGCCAGGATGTTCTGCGCCGCCTCCTTGCCCAGGAAGTGGTCGATCCGGAAGATCTGCTCCTCGGCGAAGGTCTGGTGCACCCGGTCGTTGAGGTCCACCGCGCTGGCCAGGTCGGTGCCGAACGGCTTCTCCATCACGATCCGGGAGCCGGCGACCAGGCCGGCCTCGCGCAAGCTCTCGATCACCGACAGCGCCGCCTTCGGGGGCACGCTCAGGTAGTGCAACAGCCCGGCCCCCTCGCCCAGGGCCGCCGACTCCTCGCGGACCACCCGGGCCAGTTCGTCCGCACCCCGCGCCTGCGGCACGTAGTGCAACCGCTCCTCGAACACCGCCCACTGGTCGTCGGTCAGCGGGCGGTTGCCGAACTCGGCGAGCGCCTGCCGGGTGAACGCCCGGAAGCTGGCGTCGTCCATCTCCTCCAGCGAGGTGCCGACCACCCGGATCTCCGGGGCGAGGTCGGACACCGCCAGGTAGGCCAGTCCGGGCAGCAACTTGCGCCGCGCGAGGTCGCCACACGCCCCGAACAGCACGATGACGTGGGGTGCGGCGACCTCCACGGCATGGGGTCGGCTCCCCAGGCCGGGGTAGGAAACGGTCTGGGCAAGCGGCTCGGTCCGGTCCGTCACGCCTGGGAGTCTGGCACCAGATCGGGGTCCGCGTCGAGGGATGCGGCGGCTAGGAGTTGGTCGCGCTCACCAGCCAGGTGGCGCCGGGGAGTTGCACCACCCCGTCGACCAGGTGCGTCCGGACCTCGGCCCGGACCTCCTCGAGCAGGCTGGCCCAGCCCTCCTCCCCGAGCCGCGGCTCCAGCTGCGCGCGGGCCAGCCGCCCGCCGCTGGTGGACAGGATCACCGCCATCCGCTCTGCCACCCCGTCGCTGTCACCGCTGCCGTAGACGCCGGTGAAGTCGAACGGGTCCACCGCGACCGAGCCCCACCCCGCCGCGGTCAGGAGACCACGCAGGCGCTCTCCGTCCGCGAACGCCATCGGGCCGGGTGCACCCGGCGGCGGGGGTTCCGGGCGCGGATCCATCCGCGCCACCAGCAGCTCGGTCCCCGCGGTGAAGCTGGGGTTCTCAGCCACGCCCCGCCAGCACGCGAAGACCAGCCGCGCACCGGGGGCGCTGCACCGCCGCAGGTTGGCGAACGCCGCCGCGGGCTCGTCGAAGAACATCACCCCGAAGCGGGACACCACCCGGTCGAACGGCTCCCCCGGCGCCTCCACCAGCAGGTCCGCCGACTGGGCATCCGCCACCAGGACCGTCGCGGACGGCACGCGGGCGCGGGCGGCACGCGCCATCACCGGCGAGATGTCGACCCCGACCACATCGGCGCCCGCCCGCGCGCCGGCCTCCAGCAGCGTGCCCGACCCGCACCCGACGTCGAGCAACCGCAGCCCCGGCGCCGGTGCATCGCGCTCCAGGATCGCCGCCGTCACCGGCGCGAACACCGCGTCGAAGATCGTCTCGTGCTCCACCCAGCCGGCACCGCCCTGGGCCCAGGTCTGCCGCATCGCCTCGTTGGCCACCCCACGACTGTATGCCGACGCCTCCCGGGTCGACCGCGAGACGCCACGGCCGCGTGGGCGTGGGGCGTGGGCGGTCTGTCCCCGCCCGGCAATACGGTGGTCCCCGTGGGACTGTTCATCCATCGCGCGGAGCGCACCGACCTGCTCGCCGACGAGCTCGGTGACCTGCTGGCGACCCCCTTGGCGGACCCGTTCGCCGAGGAGGTCGTCGTGGTGCCCGCGCGCGGGGTGGAACGGTGGCTCACCCAGCGCCTGTCGCACCGGCTGGGCACCGGTCCCCGCGGGGGCGACGGCGTGTGCGCGGGCGTGCGCTTCCTCAGCCCCCGGTCGCTGGTCGCCCTGCTCCTGGACGCGGAGCGGGACGACCCGTGGGACCCCGACCGGCTGGTGTGGCCGCTGCTGCGGGTGATCGACGAGAGCCTCGACGAGCCGTGGGCAAACACCCTGGCGCTGCACCTCGGCCACGGCCGGGAGGACGAGGAGGCGCAGCTGCGGCAGGAGCGGCGTTACGCGGTCGCCCGCCGCCTGGCCGGCCTGTTCGCCTCGTATGCCGTGCAGCGCCCGTCCCTCGTCGCCGACTGGCGGCAGGGTCGGGACAGCGACGGGGCGGGCCACCCCCTGGACCCGGACCTCCACTGGCAGCCCCGGCTGTGGCGCGCCCTCGTGGACCGGGTCGACAGCTCGCCACCCGACCTCCGGCATACGGAGACGGTGCAGCGGCTGCGGGACGGCGGTGACGGTCTCGACCTCCCCCCGCGGCTGTCGCTGTTCGGACACACCCGGGTGCCGGTCACCGAGGTCGAGCTGCTCGACGCCCTGGGCACGCTGCGCGACGTGCACCTGTGGCTGCCGCAGGCCTCCCCTGCCTCCTGGGACGCGCTGGCCCCGGTCGCGACCGGGCCGGTCTCCCGGCGCGAGGACCCCACGACCGCGATGGTGCGCCACCCCCTGCTCTCCTCGCTGGGCCGCGACGCCCGCGAGCTGCAACGCACCCTCGCCGTCGCCGACGCCGGGCCCACCCCGGACCCGCGCGACCTGGCCACCCCGCAGACCCTCCTCGGCTGGTTGCAGGCCGACCTGCGGCACGACGCCCCACCCGACGGCGCGACCCGGGCAGCGCGGCCGGTCGACCCGGCCGACGACACGGTGCAGGTGCACGCCTGCCACGGCGCCGCCCGGCAGGTGGACGTGCTCCGGGAGGTGCTCGTCGGGCTGCTGCAGGACGACCCGACGCTGGAGCCGCGCGACATCCTGGTGATGTGTCCCGACATCGAGACCTACGCCCCGCTGATCCAGGCCGGCTTCGGCATGGCCGACCGGCTGCTGGACCAGGTCGGGACGGGGCACCCGGCACACCGGCTGCGGGTCCGGCTCGCCGACCGCGCGCTGTCCAGCACCAACCCGCTGCTCGCCGTCGCCGGGACCCTGGTGGCCCTCGCCGGGGGCCGGGTCACCGCGACCGAGGTGCTCGACCTGGCCTCGACGGCCCCGGTGCGCCACCGGTTCGGGCTGTCCGACGACGACCTGGAGCAGGTCACCGCCTGGGTAGCCACCGCCGGCATCCGGTGGGGGTTGGACCACGAGCACCGGGGCCGCTACCGGTTGTCCTCGCTGGGGCAGAACACCTGGCGGTTCGGCCTGGACCGGGTGCTGGTCGGGGTCGCGCTGGCCGAGGACGAGCACCGTCCGCTCGGCACCGCGCTGCCGGTCGACGACGTGGGCAGCAACGACATCGACCTGGCCGGTCGGCTCGCCGAGCTGGTCGACCGGTTGGACCACACGCTGCGCTCCCTCGCCGCGGCGGGCACCGTCACCGAGTGGATGTCCGCGCTCGGCGAGGGCGTCTCCCGGCTGACCGACGTGCCGACCGCGGACGCCTGGCAGGTGGCCCAGTTCGAGCGGGAGCTGGCCCGGATCGAGGACGCGGCCACCGCCGGGTCCCGGGACACCCCGTTGCGGCTGGCCGACGTGCGGACGCTGCTGCAGGACCGGCTGTCCGGCCGGCCGACCCGGGCCAACTTCCGCACCGGCACGCTCACCGTCTGCACGATGGTGCCGATGCGCTCCGTGCCGCACCGGGTGGTGTGCCTGGTCGGGCTCGACGACGGGGTGTTCCCCCGCAGCACCAGTGCCGACGGGGACGACGTGCTCGCCCGCGACCCGCTCACCGGCGAGCGCGACACCCGCAGCGAGGACCGGCAACTGCTGCTCGACGCGATCATGGCCGCGACCGACAAGCTGGTGATCACCTACACCGGCGCCAACGAGCACAGCGGGGCAAGCCGTCCGCCCGCCGTCCCGCTCGGGGAGATCCTGGACGCGGTGCTGGAGACCGCGACCCACCCGGCGCCGCGCAAGGCCGGGTCCGACCTGGTGGTGCGCCACCCGCTGCAGCCGTTCGACCCCCGCAACCTGGTGCCGGGCCGCCTCGTCCCGACCGCGCGACCGTTCAGCTTCGACCGGTCGGCCCTGGAGGGGGCCGAGGCCGCCTCCGGCGAGCGGGTGCCGCGGCGGCCGCTGATCGCCGAGCCGCTCGCCCCGCAGGAGCCCGCGGACCTCAACCTGGCCGACCTGCAGGCCTTCTTCGCCCACCCGGTGCGGCACTTCCTGCGGCGCCGCCTCGACGTGTCCTCCCCGCTCGCCGCCGAGGAGACGGTCGACGCGATGCCGATCACCCTGGACGGCCTGGAGAAGTGGGACGTCGGCGACCGGCTGCTGCGCGACATGCTGGCCGGGATGTCGCCGGACGCCAGCATCGACGCCGAACGGATCCGGGGCCTGCTCCCGCCGCAGCAGCTCGGGGTCGCCACCCTGACCGAGGTGTGCGGGGTGGTGCAGACGCTGGTCAACTCCTCGGCCCCGCTGCGCGCCGAGCCGGCCCGCACCGTGGACGTCGATATCGACCTGGGCGACGGTCGCCGGCTGACCGGCACGGTGCCTGGCGTGCACGGCAACCGGGTGGTCAGCACCACCTACTCCTCGCTGCGGGGCAAGCAGCGGCTGGCCTCCTGGATCAACCTGCTGGCCCTGACGCTCGGGCACCCGCACACCCCGTGGACGGCGCACGCGGTGGGCCGCTACGGCAAGGGCGGCCGGGTCAGCGTCATCGGCGGACTCGACCACTCCGCAGCCACCTGGTTGCGGGACCTGGTCGACATCTACGACCGGGGCATGCGCGAGCCGGTGCCGCTGCCGGTCAAGACCGCCGAGGCGTATGCCGACGCCTGGGCCCGCGCGCACGGCCCGCACGACCCGGAGCTCGCCAAGGCCGCCAGGGGCGCCTGGACGACCGACCGGGGCAAGCCGTACCTGCCACCCGGGGAGAACGAGGACCCCGCCCACGTGCGCATCTTCGGTGCCGGGTCACCGGTCGACGTGCTGTTGGGGCCGCCCCGGGCGGACGAACGCTGGAACGACGCCCCCACCCGTCTCGGTCAGTACGCCCTGCGCGTCTGGCAACCGCTGCGCGCGCACGAACGGTTGGGCAGGCTATGAACCCCGCCGTCCACCCACCGGGCCACGGCCGGGCACCCGAGCCGTTCGACATCCGCGACCCGCTGCCCACCGGCACCACGCTGCTGGAGGCCAGCGCCGGCACCGGCAAGACCTGGACCATCGGCGCCCTGGTCACCCGGTTCGTCGCCGAGGGTGTGGCCACCCTCGAGGAGATGCTGGTCGTCACCTTCGGCAAGGCCGCCAGCCAGGAGCTGCGCGAGCGAGTCCGGGCCCAGCTCGTGGAGGCCGAGCACGCCCTCGCCGACCCCGCGACCGCACCCTCCGACAACGAGGTGGTCACCCTCCTGCTGGCCTGCGACCCCGCCGAACAGGCCCTGCGGCGACAGCGGCTCCGGGCGGCGCTGGCCTCCTTCGACGGGGCGACGATCGCCACCATCCACCAGTTCTGCCACCAGGTGCTGCGCAGCCTGGGCGTCGCGGGCGACACGGACGCCTCGGCCCGGCTCGTGGAGGACCTGGACGACCTGTTGGTGGAGGTGGTCGACGACATCTACCTGCGCGGCTTCGCCCGGTCCGAGCGGCCGGAGTTCAGCCACGCGGAGGCGCTGAAGATCGCCCGCGAGGCGGCCGGCAGCAACCCGCAGGCCCGGCTGGAGCCGGCCGACCCCGAGCCGGGCAGCGTCGCCGCTCGGCGGGTCGGCTTCGCCCGCGCGGTCCGCCAGGAGCTGGCCGCCCGCAAGCGGCGGCTCGGCGTGCTCAGCTACGACGACCTGCTGTCCCAGCTGGCCGACGCCCTGCAGCGCGAGGACGCACCGGCCCGCGACCGGATGCGCCGGCGGTGGAAGGTCGTGCTGGTCGACGAGTTCCAGGACACCGACCCCGTGCAGTGGCAGGTCTTCGACCGGGCCTTCTCCGGCCACGCCACGATGGTGCTGATCGGCGACCCCAAGCAGGCCATCTACGCCTTCCGCGGCGGCGACGTCGTCACCTACCTGGAGGCCGCCCGCACCGCGGCGACCGCGAAGACCCTGGGCACCAACTGGCGCTCGGACGCAGCGCTGCTGGAGCGGCTGCAGGTGGTCCTGCACGGGGCGGCGCTGGGCGACCCCGGCATCGTCGTGCACGACGTCCGTGCCGCCCACCCCGGCTCCCGCCTGTCCGGGGCGCCCCACCCCGACCCGTTCCGGTTGCGGGTGGCCCGTCGGGACCAGTTCGGCAACCTCAAGCGCGGGGCCCTGCCGACCGTCGGGCCGGTGCGCCAGCACATCGCCAGGGACGTCGCCCGCGACATCACCGGGCTGCTGGCCTCGGGCGCGGAGTTCGACGGCAGGCCGCTGCAACCACGTGACATCGCCGTCCTGGCCCATGCCGGCGACCGGCTCACCGAGGTCAAGGAGGAGCTGCGCAAGCTCGGCGTGCCGGCCGTGGTCTCCGGGGGCGGCACCGTCTTCCAGACCCCCGGCGCCACCGAGTGGCTCACCCTGCTCGAGGGCCTGGAGCAACCGCACCGCTCCGCCCGCGTCCGGGCCGCCGCCCTGACCTCCTTCATCGGCCACTCGGCCGAGGACCTCGACCAGCAGGGCGACGCCCTGACCGACGCGGTGGCCCGGCGGCTGCGCGACTGGGCCGAGCTGTTCGACCGGCGCGGGGTCGCAGCGGTCATGGAGGCCGCCACCATCGACGGGCTCCCGGCCCGGGTGCTGCGGACCGCCGACGGGGAGCGCCGGCTGACCGACCTCCGGCACACCGCCCAGGCCCTGCACGAGGCGGCCGTCGCCGACCACCTCGGGCTGGTCGCCCTGCTCACCTGGCTGCGCCAGCAGATGGCCGAGGACCGCCCGGCGGGCACCAACTCCCGCACCCGGCGGCTCGACAGCGATGCCGCGGCGGTCCAGCTGGTCACCATCCACGGGAGCAAGGGCCTGCAGTACCCCATCGTCTACCTGCCCTACCTGTCCGAGCGCTGGCTGCCCCCGACGATCGACATCCCGATGTTCCACGGCTCGGGACCGGACCGGCTCCGCTCGATCGACGTGGGTGGCGAGGGGCACCCCGACTTCGAGGGCAACACCGTCCGGCACCGCGAGGAGGAGGCCGGGGAGTCGCTGCGGCTGCTCTACGTCGCGCTGACCCGGGCCCAGTCGCAGGTCGTGGCGTGGTGGGCACCGAACAGCAACATCCGCGCCTCGGCGCTGCAGCGGATCCTGCTCGGTCGCCCGGCCGGGGTCGCCGAGGTCCCGGACGTGACCCAGGCGCCCTCGGACGACGACGCGGCAGCCGCCTTCGCCGCCTGGTCGGCGGCCGGCGGGCCGGTCATCGAGCCCTCGGTGGTCGCCGAGCCGGTGGAGGCCGACCTGCGGGAGGAGACGGACCGGCTCGGGGTCCGCGACTTCTCCCGCACGGTCGACACGGACTGGCGGCGCACCTCCTACTCCGCGCTGAGCAGGGCCCTGGAGCAGGTCGACCAGCGGGCCGACGCGGTCGGCAGCGAGCCGGAGGAGCCGCCCCGCGAGGACGAACCCCCGGCCGAGCTGCCGGTCACCGACCTGCCGGACCCGGACGCCCTGATCCCCGACCCCCGACTCACCGTGCCCTCCCCGATGGCCGACCTGCCCGTCGGCGCGACCTTCGGCTCCCTGGTGCACGGCGTCCTCGAGGACGCCGACCCGGCCGCCCCCGACTTCCGCGAGGAGCTCCTGGACCGGATCGGCGACCAGCTGGTCCGGTGGCCGGTCCCGCTGGACCCCGCGGAGCTGGCCGACGCCCTGGAGCAGGTCTGCGACAGTCCGCTGGGGCCGCTGGCCGGGGACGCGACGCTGCGCCGGATCCCGCTGGCCGACCGGCTCCCGGAGATGGAGTTCGAGCTGCCGCTGGCCGGCGGCGACGTGGCGGACTACGACGCGGGGACGGTCCAGCTCGGTGACGTCGCGGTGCTGCTGCGCCGGCACCTGCCCGAGGGCGACCCGCTCATCCCGTATGCCGAGCTGCTGGAGACCCAGCCCCTGCTGGCCGACCAGGTGCTGCGGGGCTATCTCACCGGGTCGGTCGACGTCGTGCTGCGGCTCGGCGAGCGCTACCTGGTGGTCGACTACAAGACCAACTGGCTGGGCACCGCCGACACCGAGCTGACGGCATACGACTATCGGCCGGAGGCGCTGGCCGCCGCGATGGGCCACTCCGACTACCCGCTCCAGGCGCTCCTGTATGCCGTGGTGCTGCACCGCTTCCTGCGCTGGCGGCAGCCCGGCTACGACCCGGACCGGCACCTGGGCGGGGTGCTCTACCTCTACCTGCGCGGCATGTGCGGCCCGCAGACCCCGGTCGTCGACGGGCACCCGACCGGCGTCTTCTCCTGGCGGCCTCCGACCGCCCTGGTGCTCGCCCTGTCCGACCTGCTCGACGGGGCACCGGAGGAGGACGTCCGATGACCGAGATCTTCGAGCTGACCGGTCGGTTCGACCGCCGGATCGCGCTGTCCTCCGAGGGGCTGCTGCGCGAGTTCAACGACGCCGGCGTCCTCACCGCCGCGGACGTGCACGTCGCCCGCCGGCTCGGGGTGCTGGGCGGCGAGGGCGACGAGCGGGTGCTGCTGGCGGTGGCCCTGGCGACGCGCGCCGTGCGGCTCGGATCCGTGTGCGTGGACCTCGCCGGCGTGCGGGACATCGCGCCCGAGGCCGAGACCCCCGAGAACGACCTGCCCTGGCCGGACCCTGCCGGGTGGGCCGAGGCGGTCGCGGCCAGCCCGCTGGTCGAGGCCGGGGTGCTGCGCTGGGAGTTCGACCTGCTCTACCTGGACCGCTACCGGCAGCAGGAGGTGCAGGTCGCCCAGGACCTGCGGGACCGGGCGGCCGAACCCCCTCCACCGGTGGACGACGCGGTCCTCGAGGCCGGCGTGCTGCAGGTCTTCCCCGACGACGGGTACGCCGAGCAGCGGGCCGCGTCCCTCCGGGCCGCCCGGCAGTGGACCACCGTCCTCACCGGCGGCCCGGGCACCGGCAAGACGACGGCCGTCGCCGGGCTGCTCGCCCTGCTCGCCGAGCAGGCCGAGCACGCCGGTGCCCGACCGTTGCGGATCGCGCTCACCGCGCCCACCGGCAAGGCCGCGGCCCGGTTGCAGGGCGCGGTCGCCGACGCGTCCACCCGGCTCCCGCAGGCCTACCGGGACCGGCTCGGGGAGCTGCCCGCCGCCACGCTGCACCGGCTGCTGGGGGTGCGCCCGGACAACGCCACCCGGTTCCGCCACGACCGGAGCAACCACCTCCCGCACGACGTGATCGTGGTGGACGAGACCTCGATGGTGTCGCTGACGATGATGGCCCGGCTGCTGGAGGCTGTGCGACCCGACACCCGCCTGGTCCTGGTCGGGGACCCCGACCAACTCGCCTCGGTCGAGGCCGGGGCGGTCCTGTCCGACCTCGTCGCCGGGCTCGGCGCCGCTCCCCGCGCGACCAACCCACCCGCGGGCCAGGACCGCTCGCCCGTGGCAGCGCTGCGCACCGCGCACCGCTACGGGCAGGAGATCGGGGCGCTCGCCGACGCGCTCCGAGGCGGTGACGCCGATGCGGTGCTGGCGGCGCTGCGGTCCGGCGGGGACGCCGTGCAGTTCCTCGAGGTCTCGGACGCTGCCGAGGCCGCGGAGGCGCTCCGTCCCCACCTGCTCCGCCCCGCACTCGAGCTCCGCGACCTGGCCCGGCGGGGCGACTCGCGGGGAGCGCTGGAACTGCTGGACCGGCACCGGCTGCTGTGCGCCCACCGCGCCGGCCCGTTCGGGGTGCGCACCTGGAACCGGCGGGTGGAGCAGTGGATCACCGAGGAGACGGGTGACCCGTTGTGGGAGCCGATGTATCCCGGTCGCCCGCTGCTGGTCACCGCCAACGACTACGGGCTGGGGCTCTACAACGGCGACACCGGCGTCGTGGTGCGCCCCTCAGGGTCACCCCGCTCGGGGCCGACCGACGGCGCAGCACTCCCGGGAGGAACCGTCGCCGTGCTCGCCGGGGCGACCGGCACGGTGGAACTCGCGACCAGCCGCCTCGCTGACGTGGACACGATGCACGCCATGACGATCCACAAGAGCCAGGGCAGCCAGGCCGACGTCGTGACCGTCCTGCTGCCCGATGCGGACTCCCGCCTCCTGACCCGCGAGCTGTTCTACACCGCGGTCACCCGCGCGCAGTCGACCGTGCGCGTCGTCGGGTCCGAAGACGTGGTCCGGGCCGCCGTCGAGCGCCGGGTGCAGCGGGCCAGCGGGTTGCGCCACCGGTTGGCCGGGCCGCCCGCGGCCGAGCGCTGACTCCGGTCGCTGACGATCGCCGGCCACCGGTTCCGGACCCGTCCGGGTCACGCCCGTGTGGCATGCTGACCGGATGAGTCAGGGGGACTACGGCCAGCCATATCCCGGGGGGCCGGTAGCGGCTCCGCCTCGTCTTGCCACGGGCCGGATCGTCGCCACCGTGATCGCCGTGCTCGCCGCGGTGCCGCTGGCGCTCGGAGCGGCGATGCTGCTGATCAGCACGGATGCGGACCGCGACATGCACGGCTATCTGCGGATCCTGGGCTTCTTCGTCATGGTGCCCGGACTGCTCGTCTTCGTCGCCGCGCTCCCGCTGGCGCTCCCCCCGAGGCTCCGGCTCCCCTACGTGGTGCTGCTCGGCCTGCTGCTCGTGGTGCTGGCCTTCTGCTACCTGCTGTGGGTGCGTCGCTGACCTATGGACCCCTCCGACTCCCCGACCCGTGACCCGTTCCGCCCGATCGGGATCACCGTCAGCGTCCTGGCCACCGTCTTCATCCTGGTCTGCGTCTGGGCCGTCCTGGCCAGTCCGCCGGTCGAGCACGGCCCGGACCCGAACGGGAACCGGCGGGTCTTCGCGTTCATCATGATGGTGCCTGGGTTCCTCGCGCTCATCCTTGCCCTGCCGTGGGCGCTGCCCCGGGCCTGGCGCAAGGTGACCCTGTCGGTGTCGCTGGGCATCGTGGGGCTCGCCGTGCTCTTCGTGGTGTGGGCGAACATCTACGCGCCCTGAGCCCACCACCCCCAGCCAGGGTCAGCCGGCTTCTTTCGACCGTTCGGCCGGAGTCTGCGTCAGTCGGGGTCGCCGACCGCGAGCGGCTCCAGGCTGAACCGCACCTCGTCGTCGTTGACCTCCACGGCCTCGACCCGGATCCGGTCCACCTGGCCACCGGCCTCGTCCACCCCGACGATCTCCACGTCGCAGATCACGGTCGCGCCGACCTCGGGCGGCAGGCCCTCGCGGCAGTCGACGGACTCCAGTTGCAGGCCCTGGGCGTCCGCCTGCTCCCGGATGCTGTCCTCGAGGTCCCCGGCGGAGACCTCCTGGCTGCACCCGGCGAGACCGAGGGCCGCGAGCGCGAGGGCGCCTGCTGCGAGGGGTACGCGTCGGGTGCGGGACATCGTGGCTCCTGGTGTCGGCGGGGTCCGGCGGTCCCGGCCAGGTTAGGCGATCGGGGTCCGACGGGCCGCACCCGCGGGGCGGACACGGCTGGTGTGGAAACCTTTGGGGCCCATAGCCCCCATTTGTTTCCACACCAATCCTGCGCGCAGGCGGGGCTGCGCCCGCACCCGGGCCGCCCCCAGGCGGTCAGCTCGTGCCTCGAAGCCACCAACGGGTCACGTCGTGACGCTCGACCGCCTCGACCGGCCGGGCGGACACGGCTCGCGTGGAAACCTTTGGGGCCCATAGCCCCCATTCGTTTCCACACCAATCCTGCACGCGGGCGGGGGCTGCGTCCGGACCCGGGCCAGCCCCAGACGGGCAGCTCGTGGCTCGAGGCCACCCGCAGGTCACGGGGTGGCGCTCGACCACACCCGTCCGGACTCGGCGACCAGCTCGACGGTCTCAACCGGCTGGGCGGGCACCGGGACGACCCAGCTCTGGGGGCCGGCACCGTCGAGGGTCCACGACCCGACGTCCTGCGTGGAGCCGTCGGACAGCACCAGGCGGCAGGTGTACCGCGCCCCAGGTGGGCCGTCGGTCACCTCGACGACCAACACCTCCTTGCCGGCGGCGCGGCTCGGGGCGACGCGGCCGACCAGCCCCCCGTCCGCGGTGCGCAGCGCACCCGGCGGCTCCGTCACGGCCACCGGGGCACCGGCCGGCGGCGCCGGGTCCGCGGTGACGCCCACCGTGATCGCAGCCCCGGCCACCAGGCCGAGGAGACCGGCGGCCACGGTCGGCCAGACCCGCCACCGCCTGTCGGCAGCGGGCGCGACGACCGCTGGGGTGCGCCCGCCGGGGGTATGCAGTGCCGCCACCACGCCGGGCAGGAAGTCCGGCGGCGGGGCCACGCGAGGCACTGCCGGCAGGACGTGCGCGACGGCGTCGGCCAGGTCCTGGTAGTCGCGCCGGCACCGGGCGCAGTCGGCCAGGTGGGCCGCAGCCTGCCCCGTGGCGTCCGCCGAGCCGCCTAGCGCCAGGTCCAGGATCAGGTCGTGGTCGGGGTGTCCGGTCGTGGTCATCGGTCCCGTTCCCCCTCACGCTGCAGGGCCGCCGCGTCCTCCCGGAGCCTGCGCAGACCGGTGCGGATGCGGGTCTTGGCCGTGCCGAGCGGGATCCCCTCCCGCTGCGCCACGTCCGCGGCGGTGCAGCCCGCCAGGACGGCGAGGACCACGGCCCGCGCCTGCTCGGGGGAGACGTCGTGCAGCCGGCGCACCGCCCGGCTGGTCTCCAGCCGGAGCTGGGCCGTCTCGGCCAGGTCCGGCACGGACAGGGCGTCCTGGACCAACTGACCCAGGACCTCGTCGTCGGTCGGTGTCGCCCGCCGCGCCCGGACCGCGTCGATCGCGGCGTTGCGGGTGATAGTGAGCAGCCAGGTCAGGACCGAGGCCCGGCGCGGGTCGTAGGTGTCCGCGGCCCGCCAGGACCGGACGAAGACCTCCTGGCTGACGTCCTGCGCCAGGCCCGGGTCCCGGGTGATGGCGACCGCCAGTCCGTACACCGCCCCCTGGAACCTGCGGACGAACGCGGCGGAGACCGCCGGGTCCTCCAGCGCCAGCCCGGCCAGCAGGGCGGCGTCGTCGGCCCGGTCCGCGCGCGAGGGTCCGGCCATGCTCGAGGGTACGGCCGCGGGGCCCCGGAGGGATTGACTGCCGTCAGCCTCGCAGCCCGGCGGGGCGCTGCGCCAGGACCTCCTGGTAGTGCTGGTTCTCCATGATGCCGAGCACGTTGCCGAACGGGTCCCGCACCGACGCCGTGACGAACCCCGGGCCGCGGACGGTGACCTCCTCGAGCGCGACGGCGCCCAGGTCGAGCAGCCGCTGCCGGGCCGCCCGGACGTCGTCGACCGCCCAGTAGGCCACCGACGCGCCACTGGCCGGCCCGTCCAGGACGGCGGCGTCCGGCCAGTACCGGCGGTCCATGATCCCCAGCTCGTGGGCGTAGTCACCGATCCGGAACTCGGCGTAGGCCGGGGGCCCCTCCTCGGGCCGGCGGAAGTACGGCTCGGCGCCCAGCACCCGGGCGTACCAGTCCACCGCCTCCGCGACGTCCTCGGCGGTGTAGACGATCGTGCTCAGTCCTCGCAACATGGGTGGCTCCTCACCTCGGTGGTGTGTGTTCCGACAGGTCCACCCTCCTCGACAAAGTGCTCACCTCATGACTACTTTTCGTGGCACGATCGCGTCATGCGCGCGGACCGGCTCGTCGCGGCGCTGCTGGTCCTCCAGCAGCGCGGCCGGGTCACGGCCGCCGAGCTGGCGCAGGAGCTCGAGGTCTCGCTGGCCACCGCCCGGCGCGACCTGACAGCGCTGGCGGGCGCCGGCATACCGGTCTATCCGCAGCCCGGGCGGGGTGGCGGCTGGGCCCTGGTGGGCGGGGCGCGGACCGACCTCAGCGGACTCACCGCCGACGAGGCACGGGCGCTGTTCCTGCTGATCGGACCGGCGGCAGCGGTCTCGGAGGAGGCCAAGAGCGCGCTGCGCAAGCTGCTGCAGGCCCTGCCGAGGACGTTCCGCCCGGAGGCGCAGGCCGCGGCCGGCGCCACCCTGATCGACCCGACCCGGTGGGGCGAGGTCGACCGGCACCGCCCCGCCGTGGTGGACGGTCTCCGGTCGGCGGTGATCGCGGCGCGGCGCGTCGACCTCTCCTACCGCGACGCCCGCGGGGAGACCAGCCGCCGCCGGGTCGACCCGTGGGTCGTCGTCGACAAGGACGACACCTGGTACCTCGTGGCGCACACGGAGCGCGGCCGGCGCACCTTCCGGATCGACCGGATCGTGGCCGCGACGGTGACCGAGGAGACCTTCACCCGTCCGGATGCGGCCACGCTGGAGGCCGCCTGGGCAGAGATCGTGGAGGAGGTGGAAGCGCGGCGCTCCCAGAGCTGGGCCACGGTGCTCGTGCCGGAGCACCTCGCGGGCGTCCTGGCCCACCAGTTCGGGCGGCACCTGGTCCGCGAGCAGCCGCACGCCGACGGTCGGGCCCGGGTGCGGGTGGGAGCACCGACCGCGCTGGACCTGGCCCGCCACCTCGCGGGCTGGGGGTCGCTGGTCGAGGTGGTGGGGCCGGACACGGTGAGAGACCAGCTCGGCCGGATCGGGCGCGAGCTGGCCGGCGCCTACTCCCCGCGCCACGGCCCTCACCCTGGCGCGGACGGGACCGGGGCTACTCCCCGGTGAGGCCGTCGATCGACTCCCGGATCAGGTCGGCGTGGCCGGCGTGCCGGCCGTACTCCTCGACCATGTGTAGCAGGACGTAGCGCAGCGTCACCGGGTCACCCTCCGGCGGCGGACGCAGCGCCACCGTGTCCAGCCCCTCGGGGGTGGCCAGCAACTCGTCGGTGATCCGGTCGGACTCGGCGATCGCGCCGTCGTAGAGCGCGAGGAGCTCGGCCGGAGAGTCCTGGTCCGCGCTGTGATGGTCCCAGTCCTCGTCGGCGTCCCAGTCCACGCTCGCCCACGGCTCGGCATACCCGGTCCCGCGCAGCACGCAGGAGAACCACCAGTGCTCGACCAGCGCCAGGTGCTTGAGCAACCCGCCGAGGGTGAGCTCCGACGGCTCGTGCCGGGTCCGCAGCGAGGCCGCGTCCAGGCCCTGCGCCTTGAGTCGCACGGAGGCCCTCAGGAACGCGACGTAGGAGCGGAGCAGGGTCACCTCGTCACCCTGGTGGGGCGGGTCGACACGGCGGGTCGTGGTGTCCGGCACGGAAGCTGGGTCTGGGGTGGTCATCCGCAGACCGTACGCCGTCCGGCGGCGGGGATGCCACGGGGATTCGGCGGGGGCAAACTCGCCCTTGACGTTCCACACAGACGGTCCGACATTACCCAATGCGGAATATCAATTTCGCAGGGCGGTATACGTCGTCGTGTTCGACCCCGAACATACCCGACAAGGACCAGCCGCCCAAGAACGTCGCGCCGCGTCGAAGCGGCCCGAGGAGCGCCAACGATGTCCTCCACCCCAGCACCCGCTGCTCCCCCAGAATCGTCTGAGGAAGCCCCTCGCACCGTCCACCCGGTCGACGAGATCCTCCCCGCACCCAAGCTCGCCGTCTACGGCATGCAGCACGTCCTCGCGTTCTACGCGGGCGCCGTGGTGGTGCCGATCCTGCTGGCCAACGCCATCGGGTTGTCCACCGAACAACTCATCCACCTGATCAACGCGGACCTGTTCACCTGCGGGATCGCCTCGATCATCCAGTCGATCGGCTTCTGGAAGGTCGGCGTCAAGCTGCCGCTGCTCCAGGGCGTCACGTTCACCGCCGTGTCCCCGATGATCGCGATCGGGCTGGCGGCCGGCGGCGGCACCGACGGCCTGCTGGTGATCTACGGCGCGGTCATCGTGGCCGGCCTGTTCACCTTCCTGATCGCGCCGTACTTCAGCCGGCTGATCCGGTTCTTCCCGCCCGTGGTCACCGGCTCGGTGATCTCCATCATCGGGTTGGCGCTGCTGCCCGTGGCGGCCACCGACGCCGCCGGCGGGGCCGCGAACTTCGAGCCGACCAACGCCAAGAACATGGCCTACGCCCTGGGCACGCTGCTGCTGATCGTGGTGATCCAGCGGGTGTTCAAGGGCTTCCTGGCCACCGTGGCGGTGCTGGCCGGCCTGGTGATCGGCACGCTGGTCGCCTTCGTCCTGGGCGACGCCCACTTCGACGCGGTGGCCACCTCCGACTGGTTCGGGGTGACCACGCCGTTCTACTTCGGCTGGCCGAAGTTCTCCTTCGCCGCGATCGTCTCGATGATCATCGTCATGCTGATCACCGCGGTCGAGACGACCGGTGACGTCTTCGCCACCGGCGAGATCGTCAAGAAGCGGATCAGCAAGGACGACATCGCCCGGGCGCTGCGGGCCGACGGCCTGTCCACCACCATCGGTGGCGTCCTGAACTCCTTCCCCTACACCTGTTTCGCCGAGAACGTCGGGCTGGTCCGGCTCACCCGGATCAAGAGCCGCTACGTCGTGGCGGCGGCCGGCGTCATCATGATCATCCTGGGCGTGCTGCCCAAGGCCGGTGCGCTGGTCGCGGGCATCCCGCACCCGGTGCTCGGCGGTGCCGCGCTGGCGATGTTCGCCACCGTCGCCGTGGTCGGCATCCAGACGCTGTCCAAGGTGGACTTCGACGACCACCGCAACGTGGTCATCGTGGCCACCAGCCTGGGCCTGGCGATGTACGTCACCGCCGTGCCGGATGTCGCCAAGGCGGTGCCGAGCTGGGCCGAGATCCTGTTCGGCAGCGGCATCACGCTGGGCAGCATCACCGCCATCGTGCTGAACTTCGTCTTCTTCCACGTGGGCAAGAGCCGCGGCCCGGCCGTGGCCGGCACCCCCGGCGAGCTGATCCGCCTGTCGGAGGTCAACGCGATGGACCAGGAGACCTTCACGCGGACCTTCGGCGGCATCTTCCAGGGCCCGACGTGGCCGGTCGAGCGGGCCTACGGCTTCCGGCCGTATGCTGACACGCTGGACCTGCGCCGGGCCTTCCAGGAGGCGCTGTTCTCCACCACCCAGGAGGAGCAGCTGGACCTGATCAACAGCTACCCCGACCTGGGCCCGGCCGGTGGGCAGCGCGGCGCGGACTCGCTGCGCGACCAGTCCTCCCTCGGGCTGGAGCGGCTGGCCGAGGCCGAGCAGGAGGAGCTCACCGATCTCGCCGCCGCCTACCGCGAGCGCTACGGGTTCCCGCTGATCATCTGCGTGCGCGAGCAGACCTCCGTCGAGGACCTGCTGCAGCACGGCTGGGAGCGGATGGGCAACCCCGACGTGCAGGAGCACGCCGCCGCCCTCGTGGAGGTCGCCAAGATCGCCGGGCACCGGTTCGACGACCTGGTCGCCGGGGCCAACCCGATCCATTCGGCCCGCAGACGCCACGTTTCGCCGGAGTGAGTGCCATGATGAAGGACAGAGGAGCTGGACAATGACTGGGTTGCACGCCACCGTGAACGGCACCGCCGCCTCGCTCGGTGAGATCACGCCACACACCACCGCGCTCAACTGGTTGCGCGCTCAGGGCCTCACCGGGGCGAAGGAGGGCTGCGCCGAGGGCGAGTGCGGCGCCTGCGCCATCCTGGTCGCCCGTCCCGACGAGTCCGGCAACACCGTGTGGACGTCGGTCAACTCCTGCCTGGTGCCGGCCGCCGCGCTGGACGGCCAGGAGGTGGTGACCTCCGAGGGACTGGCCGCCGACGACGGCACGCTGCACCCGGTGCAGCAGGAGATGGCCGTCCGCGGCGGGTCGCAGTGCGGCTACTGCACCCCCGGCTTCGTCTGCAGCATGGCCGCCGAGTTCTACCGCCCCGGCCGCTGCGGCGGCGGGTGCGGGGCGGACGAGGCCCCGGCCGCGGGCACCGCCGAAGGGTCCGCGGACGGGCAGCCCGCCCACGCCGACGGCCACGAGGTGGGCCCCAACGGGTTCGACCTGCACGCGCTGAGCGGCAACCTGTGCAGGTGCACGGGTTACCGCCCGATCCGGGACGCCGCGTATGCCGTGGGGTCGCCCGGGGAGGACGACCCGTTGGCCCAGCGGCGGGACCAGCCCGCGCCCCCGCCGGCCGCCACCCGGATCCAGCGCGAGGAGAGCGAGTTCGTCCGGCCCGCCGACCTGGCGGAGACCCTGGAGGTGCTCGCCGAGGACCCCGACGCCACCCTGGTGGCAGGTGCCACCGACTACGGCGTCGAGATCAACATCCGGGGCACCCGCCCGTCCCGGGTGATCGCGATCGACCGGCTGCCCGAGCTGCGCACCTTCGAGATCGGTGAGGACCGGGTCGAGCTGGGCGCCGCGCTCACCCTGTCCGAGATCGAGCGCCGGCTCGCCGGCCGGGTGCCGCTGCTGGACGCGTTGTTCCCGCAGTTCGCCTCCCGGCTGATCCGCAACGGGGCCACCCTCGGCGGCAACCTGGGCACCGGCAGCCCGATCGGGGACAGCCCGCCGGTGCTGCTGGCGCTGGAGTCGGTGCTGGTGCTGGCCGGACCGGGCGGCACCCGCGAGGTGCCGCTGGCCGACTACTTCACCGGCTACCGGCAGACCGTCAAGGAGCCCGGCGAGCTGATCGCGGCGATCCGGTTCCCGCTGCCGCTGTCGACCACGACCGCCTTCCACAAGATCGCCAAGCGCCGCTTCGACGACATCTCCAGCGTCGCCGTCGGCTATGCGCTCGAGATCAGCGACGGCGTCGTGGCCAAGGCCCGGATCGGACTGGGCGGCGTCGCCGCCACCCCGATCCGCGCGCTGGAGACCGAGCGGGCCCTGGAGGGCCAGCCGTGGACCACGGAGACCGTGCGCCACGCGGCGTCCCTGCTGGCCGCCGAGGGGACCCCGATGGATGACCACCGGGCCAGTTCCCGCTACCGCGCCGCGATGCTCGGCACGTCGCTGCGCAAGCTACACGCCGAGTCCGCACCGTCTCAGGAGGTCGGAGCATGAGTCACCTGTCGCAACGTCCCGCGTCCCCGTCCGTCGGGCTCGAGGTCCCGCACGAGAGTGCCGTCGGCCACGTCACCGGTGAGGCGCTCTACACCGACGACCTGGTCGGCCGCAGCACCGGGGTGCTGCACGCCCACCCGGTGCAGGCCCCGCACGCCCACGCCCGGGTGGTGCGGCTGGACCCGGGCCCCGCCCTGCAGGTGCCCGGCGTGGTGCGGGTGCTCACCGCCGAGGACGTCCCCGGGGTCAACGACGCCGGGGTGAAGCACGACGAGCCGCTGTTCCCCACCGAGGTCATGTACTACGGCCACAGCGTGGCGTGGGTGCTCGGCGAGACCCTGGAGGCCGCACGGCTGGGCGCCGCCGCGGTCGAGGTGGACTACGAGGTGCTCCCTGCCCTGGTCAGCGTCCGGGACGCGATCGAGGCGGAGAGCTTCCAGGGCGCCCAGAAGACGCTGACCCGCGGCGACGTGGACGCGTCCCTGGCCGACTCCACGCACGTGTTCACCGGCGAGTTCGAGTTCTCCGGGCAGGAGCACTTCTACATCGAGACGCACGCCTCGCTGGCGACGGTCGACGAGGCGGGTCAGGTCTTCGTGCAGTCCAGCACGCAGCACCCCTCGGAGACCCAGGAGATCGTGGCCCACGTGCTGGGCCTGCACAACCACGAGGTCACCGTGCAGTGCCTGCGGATGGGCGGCGGCTTCGGCGGCAAGGAGATGCAGCCGCACGGCTACGCCGCGATCGGCGCCATCGGGGCCCGGCTCACCGGGCGTCCCGTGCGGGTGCGGCTGACCCGCACCCAGGACATCACCATGTCCGGCAAGCGGCACGGCTTCCACGCCAGCTGGGAGGCGGGCTTCGACGACGACGGCCGGATCCGGGCGCTGCGCGCCACGATCACCGCCGACGGCGGCTGGAGCCTGGACCTGTCCGAGCCGGTGCTGGCCCGGGCGCTGTGCCACATCGACAACGCCTACTACATCCCCAACGTCACGGTGCTCGGCCGGATCGCCAAGTCCAACAAGACCTCGCAGACCGCCTTCCGCGGGTTCGGCGGGCCGCAGGGGATGCTGGTCATGGAGGACCTCCTCAGCCGGGTTGCCCCGGCCCTGGGCCTGACCCAGGAGGAGATCCGCGAACGCAACTTCTACGCCCCCGGCGAGAGCACCCCATACGGACAGCCGGTGCGGCACGCCGAGCGGATGCACAAGGTCTGGGCCCAGGTGATGGAGCAGAGCGACTTCGCGGCCCGGTCCGCGCAGATTGCCGAGTTCAACGCCACCCACGAGCACACCAAGCGGGCCATCGCGGCCACCCCGGTGAAGTTCGGGATCTCGTTCAACCTCAAGGCGTTCAACCAGGCCGGCGCCCTCGTGCTGGTCTACAAGGACGGCTCGGTGCTGGTGAACCACGGCGGCACCGAGATGGGCCAGGGCCTGCACACCAAGATGCTGCAGGTCGCGGCCACCGCGCTCGGCGTCCCGCTGTCCAAGGTGCGGCTGGCGCCCACCCGGACGGACAAGGTGCCCAACACCTCGGCCACCGCGGCCAGCACCGGCGCCGACCTCAACGGCGGTGCGGTCAAGAACGCCTGCGAGCAGATCCGGGAGCGGCTCACCCAGGTCGCCGCCGGGCAGCTCGGCTGCCCGCTGACCGACGTGCGCTTCGTCGACGGCAGGGTCACCGCGCTCGGCCTGGACACCAGCCTGGACTGGGACGACCTGGTCAACATCGCCTACTTCCAGCGGGTCCAGCTGTCCGCCTCCGGGTTCTACCGGACCGAGGGGCTGCACTGGAACGCCGACACCTTCCAGGGCGAGCCGTTCAAGTACTTCGCCTACGGCGCGGCGGTCACCGAGGTCGAGGTGGACGGCTTCACCGGGGCCTACCGCTCCCGGCGGGTCGACATCGTGCACGACGTGGGCGACAGCCTGTCCCCGCTGATCGACATCGGCCAGATCGAGGGCGGCTACGTCCAGGGCGCCGGCTGGCTGACCCTGGAGGACCTGCGGTGGGACACCTCCGACGGTCCGCACCGGGGTCGGCTGCTGACCCAGGCCGCCTCGACCTACAAGCTGCCGAGCTTCTCGGAGATGCCCCAGGAGTTCAACGTCACGCTCTTCGAGCAGGCCCACGAGGACGGGGTCGTCTACGGCGGCAAGGCGGTCGGCGAGCCGCCGCTGATGCTGGCCTTCGCGATGCGCGAGTCGCTGCGCAAGGCGGCCGCCGCGTTCGGCCCCGACGGCCGGATGACCGAGCTGGGCTGCCCGTCGACCCCGGAGTCCGTCTTCTGGGCGCTGGAGGCTGCCCAGCTGGAGAGCGAGCCGGAGACCCAGCACACGGTGCGGCCGTCCGCGACCCTGAGCTCGGACACCCCGTCGGCCTCCCCGACCCGACCGGCGCCGCAGCCGGTGCTCACCGCGGAGTAGGCCGTGGCCACCTGGTTGCAGGCCGTCAACCGGCTTCGCGCCTCCCGCACCCCCGGGGTGCTCGTCACGGTCGTCACGGTGCGCGGCCACGCGCCCCGGGACACCGGCGCGAAGATGGTCGTGACGGCCGACGCCGTGCACGACTCGGTGGGTGGCGGGAACCTCGAGGAGACCGCCATCCAGCGCGCCCGGGAGATGCTGGCCGACGGCGTCACCGACCCCGAGCAGGTCACCCTGGGGCTCAGCGACAAGGCCCCGAACCGGCACGGTATGCAGTGCTGCGGCGGTGAGGTCACCCTCCTGCTCGAGCCGTTGGCCGTGGTGCCCGCGGTGGCGATCTTCGGGATGGGCCACGTCGGCCTGGAGCTGGCCCGGATCCTGGCCCGGCACGACCTGGAGCTCTACCTGGTCGACAGCCGGGCCGACCAGGTGTCCCCGCAGCGCCTGGCGGTGCTGGAGGACTCCCCGGCCCACGTGCACGTGCACCACGCCCCCGTGCCCGAGCTGGTGCTCGGCCAGGTCCCCACCGGCACCCACGTGCTGGTGATGACGCACGACCACGGCGAGGACGCGGCGCTGTGCGACGTCGCGCTGCGCTGCAGCCACCTGGCGTCGATCGGGCTGATCGGCTCCTCGGCCAAGTGGGGCCGGTTCCGCAAGAAGCTGGCCGCGGAGGGCCACTCCGAGGAGGCGCTGGCCCGGATCACCACCCCGATCGGGGTGCCCTCGATCAGCGGCAAGGACCCGGCGACGATCGCGCTCAGCGTGGCGGCCGCCCTGGTGCCGTCCTTCGACGAGGCGCGCCACGGCATACGGCAGGAGACGCGGTGAGCACGCTCTACCGGGCCCGGGTGATGGACACCCCGGACAGCCCGTTCACCGGTGCCGGCCTGCGGGCCGAGGAGGACGTCGCGCTGGTGGTCGAGGACGGCACCATCGTCACGCGGGGGCCGTACGACGCGGTCCGCGACGCGCACCCGGATGCCGAGGTCGTCGACCTGCGCGAGGGGATCCTGCTGCCCGGTTTCGTCGACGCGCACGTGCACTTCCCGCAGGTGCGGGTCATCGCCGGGCTCGGGATGCCGCTGCTGGACTGGCTCACGCACTGCGCGCTGCCCGAGGAGGCGCGGCTGGCCGACGCCGGCTACGCCCGCGGGGTGGCGACCGACTTCGTCAGCGGGCTGCTCAACGCCGGCACGACGTCGGCGCTGGTCTTCGGCTCCCACTTCGCCCCCGCCGTCGACGAGGTCTTCACCGAGGCCGCGCGGACCGGGCTGCGGATCACCGCCGGGCTGGTGCTCAGCGACCGGATCCTGGAGCCCGCCGGGCTGCTCACCACCCCAGAACGGGCCTACCAGGAGTCCCGCGCCCTCGCCGACCGCTGGCACGGCACCGGCCGGGCCCGGTATGCCGTCACGCCCCGGTTCTCGCTGTCGGCCAGTGACCCGCTGCTCGAGGTGAGCGGGGCGCTGCTCAAGGACGTGCCCGGCTCCTGGTTCACCTCGCACGTCAACGAGAACGGTGCCGAGGTCGCGACCGTGGCGCAGCTGTTCCCCGACGCGCACGACTACGTCGACACCTACGACCGGCACGGGTTGGTCGGCCGGCGCAGCGTGCTGGCGCACAACGTGCACCCGACGGACCGGGAGCTGGCCGTGCTGGCCGACCAGTCCGCCACCGTGGCGCACTGCGCGACCAGCAACGCCGCGCTCGGCAGCGGGCTGTTCCCGCTGAAGCGGCACATCGAGCACGGGGTCCGGGTGGCCCTGGGCTCCGACGTGGGCGCCGGGACCGGTTTCGCGATGCTCAAGGAGGGGCTGCAGGCCTACTTCGCGCAGCAGCTGCTCGGCAAGGAGGGCCTGCCGCTCACCCCGGCGCACCTGCTGTGGCTGTCCACCCGGGCCGGCGCCGAGGCGCTGGACCTCGGGGACGAGGTGGGCGACCTGTCCCCCGGCCGGGCGTTCGACGCGGTCTGGGTCTGCCCGCCGGAGGGCAGCACCCTCGACATCGGGCTGCGGCACGCCCAGGACGCCGACAACGCGCTCGCCCGGATCTTCGCGATGGCCGGCCAGGCCGACCTGGCCCGGGTGTGGATCGGGGGCGAGCGGGTCAGGCCGGTCGACCCGGCCTGACCCGCCCCACGGCATACGGTCAGGGCGCGGCCAGCCCCGCGGCCGGCGCGATCCGGGCGGCCCGGCGGGCCGGCAGCACCGAGGCCAGCAGCCCGGCGACGACCGCGACCCCGAGGACGGCACCCAGCTGGCCCCACGGCAGGGCGAGCGCGACGGCGGTGTCCTCCGGCAGCAGGGTCTGCACCCCGCACCAGGCGTAGACCGTGCCCAGCAGCACACCCAGCACGGCGCTGACGACCGCGACGAGGATCCCCTCGGTGGTCAGCATCGCGCGCAGCTGGGCCCGGGTCAGGCCCAGCGCCCGGACCAGCGCGTTCTCCCGGGTGCGTTCCAGCACCGACAGGGCGAGGGTGTTGGCGATCCCGACGACCGCGATCAGCACGGCCACCCCGAGCAGCCCGGTCGTGACGAGCACCAGGACGTTGAGCACGGTGTCCATCTCCTGGCGCAGGGCCGCGGCCCCGTCGGCCCAGGCACCCTCCGGCTCCACCACGGAGCGGATGTCGGTGACCACGGAGCCGACGTCGGCGTCGTCCGCCAACCGGATCGCGATGGCCCCGGTGCGGGCGTCCAGCGCCAGTTCCTCCAGGGTCTGCGGGGACACCAGCCAGCCGCTGCCGAGACCCGCCTCCACCAGGGTGACCTCACGGCTGCCGGCCGGTCCCCGGACGGTCACCGCCTGGCCCGCCTCGAGCCCGTACATGCTCAGGTCGTCCTCGCTCATCCCCAGCGTTCCGGGCCCGAGGTCGTCCAACACCGAGTCGTCGCGCAGCGCCGACGCAACCTGCGTAGCGTCCACCCCGTAGGCGGGCGACTCGGCCAGCAGTTCCCCGTCGCCCTGCTCCAGGGACAGGAACGCGCCGGGCAGGGGGACCGCGGCCTGCACCCCGTCGAGCGCCCGGACCTGGTCCACGACCGGCGCCTCGAGGGACCGGAGCACGGCCCCGACCTCCTCCGGGTCCTGCCCGGGGGCGGCCTCCGGCCAGTCGTAGCTGGCCTGGACCGCGACGTCCAGCGGGAACTGGGCGTCGATCTCCCGGTCCGCGGTCCGGGCCGCGGAGGCGGCACCGACCGAGGTCATCGTGATCAGCGTGACGCCGATCAGCAGGGCGGCGCTGGTGGCCGCGACCCGGGCGGGGTTGCTCACCGCGTTGCCGACGGCCAACCGTCCGGGCACGCCCGCGGCGCGGGCGGGGATGCCCAGCACCCGGATCGCGGCGGGCACCAGGAAGACGGCACCGACCAGGACCCCGAGGAAGCTGACCAGCCCGCCGAGCACGCCGACGACGACCGAGCCGGCCGAGACGGCGTAGACCAGGGCCGCAGCCCCGGCAGCCAGGAGCCCGAACGACCCGGCGATCCGCACCAGGCCGGGGCGGGAGCCGGCGGTGGGGGCGGCGGTCGGCTGGAGCGCGGCCAGCGGGGCCACCCGCGTCGCGCGCCGGGTCGGCCACCAGGCCGCGCCGACGGTGACCACCAGACCCACCAGCCACGGCGCCACCAGCGCGGTCGTGCTCGGGACCAGCCCGAGCTCGACCGGGATCCCGAGGTCCACCTCGCCGATGGCCGACGCCGCGGCCGCCACCGCCCCGACTCCCACGAGCACCCCGAGGGTGGAGGAGACCACGCCCAGCACCAGGGCCTCGAGCAGCACGGTCCGGCGGACCTGGCTGCGGGTCGCCCCGACGCAGCGCAGCAGGGCCAACTCCCGGCTGCGCTGGGCGAGCACGATGGTGAACGTGTTGGCGATGACCAGCGCGGTCGTCGCCAACGCCACGGCCCCGAAGCCGAGCAGCACCGGGCCCAGGAGGTCCATGCCCCCGGTGGCGTTGGCCACCCGGAAGGCGGCCTCCTCCGTCCCGGTGCGCAGCGTCGTCCCCGGGGCGGCCGCCTCCACGGCGGCCCGGGCGTCGGCCTCGCTGGCGCCGGCCAGGTCGAGCGTGACGTGCTCGAACTCCACGCCACCCCACGCCGCCAGTCCGTCCTCGGACCCGACGATGACGTCCTGCCAGGTCAGTCGCGGGTCGTCGCCGACGTCCACGACCCCCACCACGGTCGGGTGCAGCGCCGCCGGCTCCTCACCCGCGACCTCCTCGCCGTCGTCCCCGAAGGCCGGGTAGGGCGTGAAGGTGACGGTGTCGCCCGGCTCTGCGCCGGAGGTCCGGGCCAGCTCCACGGAGACCGCGACCTCGTCCGGACCGGCCGGCAGGCGCCCGTCAAGGAGGGCGACCCCGCGCCCCTGCGGCATCGTGGTCGCCAGCATCGGCAGGTTCGTTTCCCCGGTGCCGTAGACGCGGGCGGAGGCGTCGGCGACGTCGACCCCCTCGATCGCGCGCAGCGCCGCCACGGTGTCCGGCGTGAGAGACTCGCTGCCGCCGGTGACCACGAGGTCGTGACCCGAGACGGCACCGGCGACGGTGTCCTGGACCCCACGGTCCAGCGAGTTCAGCGCCAGCAGGGTCGTGGTGACGAAGGCGACCCCCAGGACGACCGCGAGCACCGTGGCGCCGAGCCGCCGGGCGTGGCCGCGCAGCCCCGCGAGGGCCAGTGCGCCCGTCCCGCCACCGACCCCTGTCGCGGCGCTCACTTGGCGCCCAGCCCGGTCAGCCGCTCGAGCACGTGCTCGGGGGTCGGGTCCTCGATCTCGCCGGCCACCCGTCCGTCGGACAGGAGCAGCACCCGGTCGGCATACCCGGCGGCGACCGGGTCGTGGGTGACCATCACGACGGACTGGCCCCACTGGTCGACGCTGCGCCGCAGCAGACCGAGCACCTCGGCGCCGGTCCGGGAGTCCAGTGCCCCGGTCGGCTCGTCGGCGAAGACCACGTCCGGCCTGGTCACCAGCGCCCGGGCCAGCGCCACCCGCTGCTGCTGCCCGCCGGACAGCTCACCCGGGCGGTGCGCCAACCGGTCCTCCAGGCCGAGCCCGGTCACCACCGACCGCAGCCAAGCCGGGTCCCCCTGCGACCCGGCGAGCTGCAGCGGCAGCCTGATGTTCTGCTCGGCGGTCAACGTCGGCAGCAGGTTGAAGGACTGGAAGACGAAGCCGACCCGGGAGCGCCGCAGCCGCGTCAGGGCCGTGTCGTTCAGGTCGGTGAGCTCGACGTCGCCCAGGAAGACCCGGCCCGCGGTCGGGGTGTCCAGCCCCGCCAACAGGTGCATCAGCGTCGACTTGCCGGACCCGCTCGGCCCCATGATCGCGGTGAAGCGGCTGGACTCGATCCCGACGTGCACGCCGTCCAGGGCGCGCACCGCGGTCGCCCCCTTGCCGTAGGTCTTGGTCAGGTCGACGGCGCTGGCGGCGAGTGCCGTGTCGGGGCGGGCGGCCCCCTGCGAGGTCAAGGTTTCGGTCATGCCCAGAAACCTACGGAGCGCGCACCCCGCCCCGCGTCGGTCCCGGGACTGGACCTGCGCCCGGCCGGCTGCGACGCCGGGGGCACCCCTCGTCATACCAGGGTCTGACCCGTGGGCGCCGCCGGTCAGTCCCCGACGAGCCCGGTCTCGTATGCGGTGATCACCATGTGCACCCGGTCGCGGAGCGCGAGCTTGTGCAGGATCCGACCGATGTGGGTCTTCACGGTGGCCTCGGCGAGGAACAGTTCGGCCGCGATCTCGGAGTTGCTCAGGCCTCGGCCGACGGCCACCAGGACCTCGCGCTCCCGGTCGGTGAGCGCGGCCAGGCGCCGCTCGGCGGCGTCGGCGGCCGCTGTCTCGTCGGCGGCCGCGCCGGAGGGGAGGTGGTCCACGAACCGCTCGAGCATCCGCCGGGTGGTGCTCGGCGCCACGACCGCGTCGCCGCCGTGCACCGCCCGGATGGCGCTGAGCAGCTCGGCGGGGCCGGCGTCCTTGAGCAGGAAGCCGGCCGCACCGGCCCGCAGGGCCGCGAAGGCGTACTCGTCCAGGTCGAAGGTGGTCAGCACCAGCACCTTCGGGCTCGGCCCGGCCGCCGAGAGCTGCTGGGTGGCCTGCACCCCGTCCACCCGGGGCATCCGGATGTCCATCAGCACCACGTCGGGGCGCACCACCGGGATCGCGCTCAGCGCGGCGGCCCCGTCGCCCGCCTCACCGACGACCGTCATGTCGTCCTGCGCGTCCAGCACCATCCGGAACCCCGCGCGCACCAGTTCCTGGTCGTCGACCAGGAACAGCCGGATGGGGCCGCTGCCCGTGTCGTCCTGCTCAGTCACGTCCTGCTCCGTCCACGTGGATCGATGGTGGGTCCTGCCTCCCGCCGGCCGGCTGGATGGGCAGCGAGGCGACGACCTCGAACCCACCGGCCGTACGCGGCCCGGCATACAGCGTGCCACCCAGCACCTCGACCCGCTCCCGCATGCCGATGATGCCGTTGCCCTTCCCGTCGCCGGCGCCCCGTCCCGCGCCGTCGTCGGTCACCCGCACGAGCAGCACCGCGGGGGTGTGCAGGACGTCGACCGAGGCGGTGGCTCCCCGGCCGGCGTGCTTGAGCACGTTGGTCAGCGACTCCTGCACGACCCGGTATGCCGCGAGGTCCAGGTCGCGGGACAGGCCCGCGAGGCCGCCGCGCACCGAGAGGTCCACGGGGATGCCGGAGTCCCGCAGCCGCTGCACGAGGTCCTCGAGGTGGTCCAGTCCCTGGGCCGGGCTGTACTCGGCGGCGCTCCCGCTCTCCCGCAGGACCCCCACCAGGCGCCGGGTGTCGGTGAGCGCCTCCCGTGCCGTAGCGGCCAGCGTCTCCAGGGTCTGCGCCGCCTGGTCCAGCGCCCGCCGGTCGGCGTCGGCACCCGGCTCACGGCCGAGGGCGGCGCGCGCGGCATACGCCCCACCGTCCGCCTGCACGACCACGACGGACAGCGAGTGGGCGACGATGTCGTGCATCTCCCGGGCGATCGACGCGCGCTCCCCGGAGGCGGCGAGCGCCTCCCGCTGGGTCTGGTCCCGGGCCAGCGCCTCGTTCTGCTCCCGCAACCGGGCCACCACGGCCTTGCGCCGGCGGACCACGTCGCCGAGCACCCAGGCGGTGCTGACCAGCATGACCAGCACCACGAAGAGGGTCATGAACTCGATGACGAGGCTGGACCGGTCCGCGGCCCACTCCGACCCCCACACCCAGTCGGCAGCAGCCAGCAGGGAGCCGCCCAGCCCCAGCCCGAGCACGGTGAACGACTTCCACCGCTCCCGCGCGTGCGCCGCCGCGCTGTAGATGACGATCAGGACCGCGATGTTGGACCCCAGCGGGTTGCTGGTCAGCACCACCTGCGCCAGGCACCCCGCCGCGACGAGCAGGGCGGCGGTGAACGGCTCGACCCGCCGGATCGCCAGCGGCAGCACCTGCACCACCATCAGGAGGGCGTAGGCCCCCACCATGCCCCCCGTCCCGACCCACAGGAACAGCAGCAACAGCAGGCTCAGCGCGAGATCGACCGGGAACGGGTGGTCACGGACCCAGCGATAGACCGTCTGCACACCCATGGGACCAGACTGTATGCCGACCGCTCACCCCCGCGCGTCAGACCGCGGTCGCGTCATGGGTACGACCGCGGGCCCACGCCCGGTCCCCACGCGGGACCTCCGGGGCGGGTCAGGAAGGAGCGGGCGCGGAGGCCCTCACCAGGTCTCGTAGCTGCTCATCGACAGGGTGAACCCGTGCTCGCCCGCCACGTCCTGGCAGGTGACGGTGTCCCGGCCGACGACGGTGCACTCGTGGGTGGCCCCGCGCAACGTCTGACCGTCCTCCAGGATGGCCGCCATCGCCACGCCGATGTCGATGGTGGGGCCGTCACCGATCCAGTCGCCCCCGGCGTTGACGTCCGCCTCGACCGAGACCAGGTCGTCGGAGCAGTCGCCCGACACCTCGCCCCCGGAGAGTACGAGGAGGGGTCGCTGCTCCTCGGAGCAGTCGGCCTCCTCGACGACGTCGATCGGGTCGGCGCTCGCCCAGATGTCGCAGAACGCCTGACCCTCGCCCTCCTCGCCCAGCACGCAGACGATGTTGGAGTCCGGGGTGAGGAAGGCCGCGCCCTCCCCGACCTCGATCACGTCCTCGTCGGAGGATCCGGTCTCGGCGGCCGGATCGTCGGAGGCACCGGTCTCGGCTGCGTCGTCGGCGGCGCCGGTCTGGGTCTCCTCGTCCAGGTCGTCGTCCGTGGTGGCCCCCGCGTCCTCGTCGCCGGACGACTCCGTCGCGGCCTCCCCCGCGTCCTCCGTGGTGACCGGTGCCGGGTCCGCCCCCTCCGGCTCCTCGGTGTCGTCGCTGCACGCGGCCAGCAGCACGGCGGCCAGCGCGATCGTGGTCATGATTCCCCTAGTCATCCACTCAACCTAGCCACAAGTCCGGAGGGTCGCCAACCGGTGGATGCTAGCGTCGAGCGGGTGACCGAACTCCTGTCCCTGCGGGTCCTGAACCGGTCGACCCTGCAGCGGCAGGGCCTGCTGGAGCCCTTCTCCGGGACGGTCGCGGAGGTGGTCGACCGGCTGGCCGGGCTCCAGGCGCAGCACGCCGACCCACCGCACATCGCGCTGTGGTCCCGCCGCGCCGGGCACCGGCTGACCGACCTCGACGACGCCCTCACCGACCGGTCCGTCGTCAAGGCCACGCTGGTCCGCAGCACCCTGCACATCGTCGCGGCCTCGGCATACCCGGATCTCAACCGGGCCTCGGCCGTCTCCCGGCTAGCCACCTGGGGACCGAGCGCGCGCCGGGCCGAGGTCGACCTCCTGGGGCTCAACGCGGAGGTCCGCGCCTTCTGCTCCGCACCGCGCACCGGTCCCGAGATCGCCGACCACCTCGACCGGGAGCACGCCGGCGTCGATGCCGCCGGCTCGATCCCGGACGGCGTGCGCAACGCCTGGTTCCAGCTCGGCACGGCGGGCGGCGGCCTGGTCCACGTCCCCCCGGGCGGCCACTGGCACCGGCACGACCGCGCCCGGCTCGTCGACGCCCGGTGCTGGCTGGGCGAGTTCGCCGACCCCTCCCCCGAGGACGCGCTCCAGGGGACCGTCGAGCGCAATCTCGCGGCCTACGGCCCCGCCTCCCTCGAGGACCTCATGAAGTGGAGCGGCCAGTCCCGCAAGGGCGCGGTCCGGGCCGCGCTGGACGCCCTCGACGACCGGTTGGTGCACCACCGGGGCGAGGACGGCCGCGACCTGCTCGACCTGGTCGGGCTGGAGCCCGCCGACGACGGCCCCGCCCCGCCACGCTTCCTGGCCCGGTGGGACAGCGCCCTGATCGCCTATGCGGAACGCGACCGGATCCTGCCGTCGGAGCACCGGGCCGCGGTGGCCAAGAAGAACGGGGACTTCCTGCCGTCCTTCCTGGTGGACGGTTTCGTGGCCGGCCTCTGGACGGTCACCACCAAGAAGGGCCGGGCGGTGCTGGAGCTGCAGCCGTTCGGTGCCGTGTCCACCACCGACCGTGCGGCCCTGGAGGAGACGGCCGAGGCCCTGGTGCGCTACGTCGAGCCGGACGCCGACGCCCACGAGGTCCGCTGGTCCCCCAGCTGAGGCCCGGCTGCGTCGGCCGGTGACCGGTCCGCATACCTCCCGAATGGACCGGTTGTGCACGCCAGGTCGCCGAATCCTGGCACTTTGCGGTCCGCTCGGCGCGACCTAGACCTGGAGGGTGTGCGCGATCGGCACGCCGACCCGGTAGGGGATGTGCAGGTAGCTCGGGGCGTCCAGCACGGCCAGCTCCGCCAGCGCGCCGTGCCGCACGACGCCGATGTCTTCGCGCGCCAGTGAGGTCGCGGCGACCACCGTCGCGGCCCGCACCGCCTCCGCCGGGGTCATCCCCATCTCGCGGACCGCGAGCGCCATCATCAGCGGCATCGAGGAGGAGTAGCAGGTGCCCGGGTTGCAGTCGGTCGCCAACGCCACCTGCACGCCGGCGTCGATCAGCCGGCGCCCGTCCGGGTAGGGCGACCGGGTGGAGAACTCCACCCCCGGCAGCAGGGTCGCGACCGTGTCCCCGTCGGCGAGCGCGGCGAGGTCCTCGTCCGACAGGAACGTGCAGTGGTCGACGCTCGCGGCCCCCAGCTCCACGGCCAGCTGCACGCCCGGACCGTGGTCGAGCTGGTTGCCGTGCACCCGCAGCCCCAGTCCGGCCGCGCGCCCGGCGGTGAGGATGTGCCGGGCCTCCTCACCGGTGAACGCGTGCGGGCTGGCCGGCTCGCAGAACACGTCGATCCACTTGGCGTGCGGCGCGGCCGCCGTCAGCATGTCCCCCGCCACGAGGTCGACGTATGCCGACCGGTCGCCCCGGTGCTCCGGTGGCACCACGTGCCCGCCCAGGTAGGTCGTCTCCTCGGTGACCTCCCCGGCCAGCCGCAGCGCCCGGACCTCGTCCTCGACGGTGAGCCCGTAGCCGCTCTTGATCTCCACGGTGGTGGTGCCCTGCCGGCGCATCTCCTCGACCCGGGCCCCGATCAGCGTGCGCAGCGTCGAGTCGTCGGCGGTCCTGGTCGCCTCCATGGTCGTCGCGATACCCCCGCCGTCGTAGGGCGTCCCGGTCATCCGGGCGGCGAACTCGGCGGACCGGTCGCCCGCGAAGACCAGGTGGGAGTGGCTGTCCACGAACCCCGGGAGCACCGCCTTGCCCCCTAGGTCGATCGCCCAGTCCGCCTCGGGCGCCCGGTTCGCCGGCCCCACCCAGTGCACTGTCGTGGGGGCGTCCTCGTACTGTGCACCGACCACGATCGCGGCGTCCCGGAGCAGGCCCAGGCCCTCGCTGTGGTCGGCGCCCTCCAGCGTCGGGTCGCAGGTGATGAGTTCGCTGATGCCGGTGACGAGGATGGCCATGGGGCCAGTCTTCCAGGCCGGGCAACGACCGGGCGTCCTTGCCGGCCACGCGGCGCCGGGCGGGCCGTCAGTCGGAGGTCTGGAGCAGCTCGGCCAACAGCCCGGCCAGCACCGCAGTGCGGGGCGCGATCTGCGCGATGACGGCGTGCTCGTGCTCGGCGTGGGCGCCGTCGCCGACGGCGCCCAGCCCGTCGAGGGTGGGCACGCCCGCCCCGGCGGTGAAGTTGCCGTCGGAGCAGCCGCCCACCTCGACCGCGTCCGGGACGGGCAGGTCCAGCTCGCGGGTGACCCGGGCATACGTGGCGAGCAGACCCTCGGCCAGGGGGCGCTCCAGCGGCGGTCGGTTGATGCCACCCTCCAGGCTGAGCCCGGCACCGTCCAGGGTCGGGCGCAGCGCCCGCAGCCCGGCGTCGACGCGTTCCAGCTCGGCCATCGTCCGGGCCCGGGTGTCGATCGCGACGGTGGCCTCGCCGGGGACGGTGTTCGTCGTGGTGCCGCCGGAGAACCGGGTGGGCGTGACCGAGGTGCCGGCTGCCGGGTCGGCCAGGCCGGTGATCGCCGGCAGCTGGGCCGCCAGCTCCAACAGCGCGCTGATCCCCTTCTCCGGCTCCAGTCCGGCGTGGGCCGCGCGCCCGGTGACCCGCAGGGTGTAGATCCCGCCGCCCTTGCGGCCGACCTTGAGCGCGCCGCCGGGGGCGGAGGCCTCCAGGACCAGCACGCCGGCGGTGCCGGCCGCCGTCTCCAGGATCAGGTCCCGGGAGCTCGTCGACCCGATCTCCTCGTCACCGGTGACCAGGAGGCTGATGCCGTCCCGGCGATCTTCGGCGAGCAAGGCCACCGCGTGGATCCCCATCACCAGCCCGGTCAGCATGTCGAAGCTCCCCGGCCCGCGGACCACCCCGTCGTCGGCCCGGAACGGCAGCCGCTCCAGCGTGCCGTGCGGCCACACCGTGTCCTGGTGGCAGAGGACCACCACCTTGCGGGGCCCGGGTCCGAGATCCAGGCGCAGGTGGGTGCATCCTTGGACGACGATCGTCTCCGGTCGCTGCCCGAGGCGCTCTTCCACGAGGTCGGCCACCTCCTCGGCGCCGCGGGCGACTGCCGCCAGGTCGTCGGAGGGCGTCTCGACCTCGATCAGGCGCTGCAGGTCCGCCAGCATCCGGGGCAGCCGTGCCGCCGCGGCGTCGGTCAGCGTCTGGTCGGGCACAGTTGGATCGCTCATGGTCCCCACAGCCTAGGTCGGCGCACGCCACGAGCCACGGCTCCCCGGTGCGCGCACCATCCCAGCGCGCTCCGAGACGCCCGCGCTCCGTCCCACCGTGCTCCCAGTCGCCGGCTCCTCCCACTGGTAGCACGGTAGGGGCACTGGTGGAACGTTCTCACGTGCTACCAGTGCCCCGAGCGTTCTACCAGTGACGGTGGGGGGCTCCGCCGGCCCGGGACTCACTCCCCCACAACCCACTCCCCACTACTCACTCCCACAGCGGTGCGATCGCAGCGGCCAACTGTGAGCCGAGGGTGCTGGTGCCCTCCAGCCGGTGCCGGCCCTCCGAGACGATGGTCTGCCCGTCGACCACCACGGTGTCGACGTCAGCGGCGGTGGCCGCGAGCAGGATCTGCCCGGGGTCGGTGCCGGCGGTGCGGACGGAATCGAGCCGCACCGCCACCAGGTCGGCACGGGCGCCCACCTCGATCCGGCCGGCGTCGGGCCAGCCGATCGAGCCGTGCGCGGTGGCCGCCGTGAGCAACTGCCCCGGGGTGAACCGGCCGCGCTGCAGGGTGTCCAGCCGCTCGTGCATCTCCAGCGCGCGGGCCTCCTCGATCAGGTCGATGACGGCGTGCTGGTCGGAGCCGAGGGACAGCGCCGCACCGGCGTCCAGCAGCGCCCGCGCCGGGCCGATGCCGTCGGCCAGGTCCCGTTCGGTCGTCGGGCAGAAGCAGGCGGTCGCCCGGGCGTCCCCGAGGTCCGCGATGTCCTGGGCGGTGAGGTGGGTCGCGTGCACCGCGGACAGGTTCGGGCCGAGCACCCCCTCCGCACCGAGGAGCGCCGTGGGTGTCATCCCGTAGGCCGCCCGGCACGACTCGTTCTCCGCCGGCTGCTCGGACAGGTGGACGTGCAGTGGTGCGCCGCCGTCGCCCGCGTGGCTCCGGCCCGACGTGAAGCCCGCGACCGTGCCGAGGGCCCCGCGCGGCACGGCACGCACCGAGTGGATGGCCGCCCCGACCCGCAGGTGGGCGGCACCTCCGTCGGTGTGGTCCCGCAGGGCACCGACGCGCTGCGCCCAGGCGTCCACGTCCCCGTCGCCGAACCGCAACTGCGGGCCCGCCAACGGGTTGTGGCCCTCCGGGGTCAACCCGCCGGCCAGGTAGCAGGTGTCCAGCAAGGTGAGACGGATCCCGGCCTGGCCGGCCGCCTCGACCAGGGCGGCGCCCATCGCGTTGGCCTCGTCGTAGCGGACGCCGTCGGGGCCGTGGTGCAGGTAGTGGAACTCCCCGACCGCGGTGACCCCGGAGAGGGCAATCTCGGCGTAGACACCCCGGGCGAGTTCGAGGTAGGAGTCCGGGTCCAGCCGCGCGGACACGGCATACATCCCCTCCCGCCAGGTCCAGAAGGTGCCGCCGCCGTCGTGCGTGCGCCCCCGCAGCGCCCGGTGGAAGGCGTGGCTGTGGCAGTTCGCCAGGCCCGGGACCACGACCCCCGGGAGGCGCTCGGCACCGTCCACCGCGGCCTGCGCCGCCGGTACGCCGGGCTGGACCCGGGTGAACCGCCCGTCGTCCACCACCAGCAGCACGTCACGGGCCAGCCCGTCCGGCAGGTGGGCGTATGCCGCGTGCCAGCGTTCGTGGCCGATCGCCGGGTCGCGGTAGCGGGGGCGGGGCGCGTCGGCGTTCATCCCGTCATGATCCCGCATCCGGTGCGCCACCGACCAGGTCGGCCACGCACGCGGTGAGCGCCTCGACGCCGGCGTGGCAGTCGTCCCGCTCGGCGTGCTCGGCAGGGCTGTGCGAGACGCCCGTGGGGTTGCGGACGAAGAGCATCGCCGAGGGCACCCCGGCGGTGGCCAGGATCCCGGCGTCGTGGCCCGCGCCGGTGCCGAGCACCGGGACGCTCAGCTCGGTGGCGCTGCCCAGGGTGTGGCGCAGCCGGTCGGACAGGGCGGTGTCGAAGGCGGTCGAGGGCGTCCAGGACTCCTCCGTGACGGTCGCCCCGAAGTCGGCGGCCCGGGCGGTCAGTTCGGCCACGGTGGCCCGCACCGCCTCGGGGTCGGCACCGCGGCTGTCCAACCAGCCCGTCACGTGGCTCGGGATGGCATTGACCCCACCCGGCTCGACGGCGACCTTCCCGACGGTGGCGACGCAGCCCTGCTGGGTCGCGACGTGACGGGCGGTGAGCACCAGGTCGGCGTAGCCCAGCATCGCGTCGCGGCGGTCCTCCAACCGGGTGGTGCCGGCGTGGTTGGCCTCCCCGGGGAAGTCGAACCGCCACCGGCCGTGCGGCCAGATGTCGCTGGCCACGGCCACCGGCAGGTCCAGGTCGACCAGGCCGCGCCCCTGCTCGACGTGCAGCTCGACGAAGGCTCCGACCCGGCGCAGCGTCTCCGGGTCGGGCCCGATCCCCTCGGGGTCGCGGCCGGCCGCCCGCAGCGCCTCGGCCATCGAGGTGCCGTCGGCATCGGTGAGCCCCAGCGCCCGCTCGCGGGTCATCGCGCCGGTGATCACCCGGGACCCGGCGCAGGCCACGCCGAACCGGGCACCCTCCTCGTCCACGAAGTTGACGACCGCGAGCGGCCGGCCTGGCGAGCGCCCCTGCGCGCGCAGCGCGTCGACCACGGCCAGCGCCGAGACCACCCCGAGCGGTCCGTCGTAGGCCCCGCCGTCCGGCACCGAGTCCAGGTGCGAGCCGATCGCGATCCCCTGTCTGGGCGCCGCGTCCGGATCGCCCCACCAGGCCCACTGGTTGCCCATCCGGTCCTCGACCAGGTCCAGCCCGCGGGCCGCGCACTCCCCGGCGAACCACTCCCGCAGCGTGTGGTCCTCCCGGGTCCAGGCGAACCGTCGGTATCCCCCGGACCCGGCCCTGCCTACCGGCTCGAGGTCGGTCCACATCCGGTCGAAGGCCGCGCTGCTCGTCTCGGTGCTCACACCCCGACCCTAGGCGTGGGTGCCCCGCACCGGAAGAGTCCCGACCCGCGCCGCATGGCACCCTGGGCGGATGAGCGAAGAGCGCGCGGTCGCCGCGGTCGAGGCGTCCGGGATCCCGTATGCCGTCACCCGCCACGGGAGGGTGAGCAGCCTAGAGGAGGCGGCCGCCGCCCGCGGGGTGGAACCGCGGGACCTGGTCAAGACCCTCGTGGTGCGGCGGGCCGCGGACGACTACCTGTTCGTCCTGGTCCCCGGGGACCGGGAGATCTCCTGGCCCAAGCTGCGCGCGCTGCTCGGGGTGAACCGGGTGTCCATGCCGGATGCCGCCGCGGCGCTGGCGGGCACCGGCTACGAACGGGGCACCATCACCCCGTTCGGCTCGACGACCGCCTGGCCGGTGGTCGCCGACGCCAGCCTGCTCGAGCCGCCGGGCCGGACCATCTCGCTCGGGGGCGGGGCGCACGGGGTCGGCCTGACCGTGCCGGCCGCGGAGACGCTGGAGGCCCTCGACGCGCGGGTGGCGGACGTGACGTCGGTCTCAGGTGCGGGTCAGCCATGAGGCCGCACGGCGCCGGCTAGCGTATTTTGTCGGGATGCAGACACGGATCGACCACCTCGTCCTGGCCGGTCCCGACCTGGCGGAACTCGTGGACCACGTCACCGGACGCACCGGCGTCGCGCCCGTGGACGGCGGCCCGCACGTCGGGCTGGGGACCCGCAACGCCCTGCTCGGGCTCGGGGGGATGCGCTACCTGGAACTGGTGGCCCCCGATCCCGACCAGCCGGAGCCGGAACGGCCGCGACCGTTCGGGATCGACCGGCTCACCGCCCCCCGACTGGTCGGGTGGTCGGTGCGCACGCACGAGATGGACGACCTGCTCGCCGCCGCGCGCCGCTCCGGCTACGACCCCCGTGCTGCCGTCCCGATGAGCCGGGTGCGGCCCGACGGCGAGACGCTGACCTGGCGGGTCACCCCCACCGAGGGCGGTCTGGACGGCATCCTGCCGTTCCTCATCGACTGGGGCGAGACGCCCCACCCGACCGAGGGGCTCCCGCTCGTCGAACTGGTCACCCTCAACGTGTTCCACCCGGACCTGGCGGCGGTGACCGCTGGGCTCAAGGCGATGCGGCTGCGCACCGGCGCACCGGTGCGGCTCGAGTCCGGCCCGCGGCGGTTGTCCGCCACGCTGAACACCGCCGAGGGCCGGATCGAACTCGGCTGAGACCTGTCACTCCGGGGGACGCGACTCCCCCGGGAACACGCCCGGCCCACCCTTGTCGGCGGCGATCTGGGACAGCACCCTCGGGACGTGCTCCTCCACCTTGGCCTCGACCGGGTCGCCGAAGTGCTCGTCGAAGTGGTCCGTGAGTTGTTCCGTGACGTCCGATCCCACCTCCCTGGCCATCTCGGCCGCCGCCTGTCTCCTGGCGGCACGCCGCATGGCAGCGTGCTCGGCGCTGAGAGCCCGATAGGTGGCCGCGCACATCGCCAGCATGATCACGCTGAACGGCAGAGCCGTGAGGATCGCTCCGGTCTGCAGCGCGGTCAGGCCGCCGGCGAGCAGGAGGCCGATCGCGACCAGCCCCTCGATTCCCGCCCACAGGATCCTGCTCCAGGTCGGGGGCTCGGGATCACCGCCGGAGGCGAGCATGTCCACCACCAGGGATCCGGAGTCGGAGGAGGTGATGAAGAAGATGGTGACCAACACGATGGCGATGCCGGACAGCAGCGCAGAGGCGGGCAGCCCCTCGAGCAGGTCGAACAGCACCTGTTCGGCCACCAACACGGGATTCCCCTCGTCGTCGGTCCCGACCAGGTCGGCCTCACCGAAGATCTGCCGGTAGAACGCGGCTCCCCCGAGCACCGAGAACCACAGGAAGGTCACCGACGTCGGGACCAGGAGCACTCCTGCCACAAACTGACGGACCGTCCGTCCGCGGGAGATACGGGCGATGAACACCCCGACGAAGGGCGCCCAGGAGATCCACCAACCCCAGTAGAACGTGGTCCAGGCACCCTGCCAGATCTGCCCGGCCTCCCCGCTGAAGGCGTTGGTACTGAACGTCAGAGGGAGGACGTTCTGGAAGTACACACCGATGTTCTGGATCCACTCGCGAAGCAGAAAGAGGGTGGGTCCAAGGGCGAGGATGGCGATCAGGAACAGGGCCGCAAGGATCAGGTTGATGTTCGACAACCACTGGATGCCGCGGCCGACGCCACTGACCACGGACGCCGTGGCCATGATCGTGATGATGATGATCGCGCCCACCAGCAAGGTGTCGCTGACCTCGTCGAAGATGCCCAGGTGCACGAGGCCGGTAGAGATCTGCTGCACGCCGAGCCCGAGTGAGGTCGCAATGCCGGCAACCGTGCCGACGACCGCGATCGTGTCGATGACATCGCCTAACCAACCTCGGACGCGATCGCCCAGAATCGGTTCGAGCGCCCAGCGGATGGAGGCCGGCCGGCCCCTGCGGTGGATAGCATAGGCGAGGCCCAGACCGACCACCACGTAGATCGCCCAGGCGTGGAAGCCCCAGTGCAGGAACACCTGTGCCATCGCCTTCTGGGCCAGTTCAGGTCCTTCACCGGTCATGCCCGGTTTCACGTCGGTGGCGAAGAACGTCAGTGGCTCGGCGGCGCCCCAGAAGACCAGCCCGATTCCCATGCCCGCTGCGAACAACATCGCAAACCAGGAGAGGACTCCGAACTCAGGTTCCTCGTCCTCCTTGCCCAACTTGATGTCGCCGAAGCGGCTCAGCCCCATCCACAGGGCGAACCCGACGAAGGTGACCACGGCGAGCACGTAGTACCAGCCGAAGGTCCCGACCACGTTCTTCTGGATCGAGCCCAGCGCCTCGCCGGTCGCATCAGGAAACCCGATCGCGAACACACAGGCGAGGCCGAGCACCGCGAGCGAGGGCCAGAAGACGCCAGGGTGGATACCCCCTGGCCCCTTGTTCATCAGGAGGTCTTCGGGATCTTCGGGCACAGACCCGCGGGGGGTCTCGCGGCCAGATTGGGTGATCGACACGTCGGCTCCTCCGGTAGGACGGTTAAACGGGCCACAAGACCGTGTCAGAGAATGGACCGTACGGCAAGCCTGCCCGGGTGGGGGGCGGCGCACCGGCGCCCGGGCGTGCCGTCCGTATCTCAGTCCTCCCGCATCGGGACCCGCACGGACCGCTCCTGCGCGACCTCCTCCGCCTCGGCATACCCGGCGTCCACGTGCCGGATCACGCCCATGCCCGGGTCATTGGTGAGCACCCGCTCCAGCTTCTGCCGGGCCAGGTCGGTCCCGTCGGCCAGCGACACCTGACCCGCGTGCATCGAGCGGCCGATGCCGACACCACCGCCGTGGTGCAGGGACACCCAGGAGGCGCCGGAGGAGGTGTTGACCAGGGCGTTGAGCAGCGGCCAGTCGGCGATCGCGTCGGAGCCGTCGGCCATCGACTCGGTCTCCCGGTAGGGGCTGGCGACCGACCCGCAGTCCAGGTGGTCGCGGCCGATCACGATGGGCGCCTCGACCGCACCGGCGGCGACCATGTCGTTGAACTTCACCCCGGCCTTGTCCCGCTCGCCGTAGCCCAGCCAGCAGATCCGCGCCGGCAGCCCCTCGAAGGCGACCTTGTCGCGGGCTCCGCGCAGCCACTTCTGCAGGTGGTCGTTGTCCGGGAACAGGTCCATCACGGCCTGGTCGGTGGCGTAGATGTCCCGCTCCGAGCCGGACAGGGCGGCCCACCGGAACGGGCCCTTGCCCTCGCAGAACAGCGGCCGGATGTAGGCCGGCACGAAGCCGGGGAACTCGAAGGCCCGCTCGAACCCGCCCTTGCGCGCCTCGTCGCGGATGCTGTTGCCGTAGTCGAAGACCTCGGCGCCGCCGTCCAGGAAGCCGACCATCGCCTCGACGTGCTTGGCCATCGACGCCTGAGCCCGGTCGGTGAACTCCTCCGGCTTCTTCTCGGCGAGGTCGTGCCAGTCCTGCAGCGCGACCCCCTCGGGCAGGTAGGACAGGGGGTCGTGGGCCGAGGTCTGGTCGGTGACGATGTCGATCGGCGCCCCGCGGCGCAGCAGCTCGGGGAAGACCTCCGCGGCGTTGCCGACGACACCGATCGAGACCGCCTCCCGCGCCTCCTTGGCGGCCAGGGCGCGCGCGACGCCCGCGTCGAGGGAGTCCGCGACCTCGTCCAGGTAGCGGCTCTTGACCCGGCGGCGCAGCCGGGACTCGTCGACGTCGACGATCAGGCACACGCCGCCGTTGAGGGTGACCGCCAGCGGCTGGGCACCGCCCATGCCACCGCACCCGCCGGTCAGGGTCAGCGTCCCGGCGAGGGTGTCGTGGAACTTCTTGGCCGCGATGGCGGCGAACGTCTCGTAGGTGCCCTGCAGGATGCCCTGCGTCCCGATGTAGATCCACGAGCCGGCCGTCATCTGGCCGTACATGGTCAACCCGAGCTGCTCCAGGCGCCGGAACTCCGGCCAGGTGGCCCAGTCCGGCACCAGGTTGGAGTTGGCGATGAGCACCCGCGGCGCCCACTCGTGGGTCTGGAAGACCCCGACCGGGCGCCCGGACTGGACCAGCATCGTCTCGTCCTCGCGCAGCGTGGTCAGTGTGCGGACCATGGCGTCGAAGGACTTCCAGTCCCGCGCGGCGCGGCCGGTGCCGCCGTAGACCACCAGGTCGTCGGGCCGCTCGGCCACCTCGGGGTCCAGGTTGTTCATCAGCATCCGGAGCGGGGCCTCGGTGGCCCAGCTGCGCGCGGTCAGGGTGGTGCCGCGGGGTGCGCGGACGGGGCGGGCGCCTTCCATGGTGACTCCTTCGTCGGTATGTCGTGCTCGGGGACGTGCGTGGTGGTCGGGTCGGAGCAGCGGGTCAGTGCAGCGGGCCGGTGACGGCCTCGGCGGCGCGGCGGACCCGGCCACTGGCGACCAGGTCGGTCACGGTCGCGATCTCGGGGGCCAGGAACCGGTCCGGGCCCGGCCCGGGGACGGGGTCGCTCCCGTCGCCGCCCGCGCGGAGCAGCCGGACGACGGCGCCGGACGCAGGGGCGGGCTCCAGCGGGGCGCGCAGCTCCAGGGCGCGGGCCGCGGTCAGCACCTCGACCGCCAGCACCCGGGTGAGTCCGTCGACGCTGCGGCGCAGCTTGCGGGCGGCGGACCAGCCCATCGAGACGTGGTCCTCCTGCATCGCCGAGGACGGGATCGAGTCGACGCTCGCCGGGGCGGCCAGCCGCTTCATCTCGGAGACGATCGCGGCCTGGGTGTACTGGGCGATCATGTGGCCGGAGTCGACGCCGGGGTCGTCGGCCAGGAACGGGTTCAGCCCGTGGTTGCGGGCCACGTCGAGGAACCGGTCGGTGCGCCGCTCGGAGATGCTGGCGACGTCGGCGGCCACGATCGCCAGGAAGTCCAGCACGTAGGCCACCGGGGCCCCGTGGAAGTTGCCGTTGGACTCCACCCGGCCGTCGGGGGTGACGACCGGGTTGTCCACCGCGGCCGCCAGCTCGTGCCCGGCGACGGTCAGCGCGTGGGCCATCGTGTCGCGGGCCGCCCCGTGCACCTGCGGGCTGCAGCGCAGCGAGTAGGCGTCCTGCACCCGGGTGCAGGCCTCGGGGTCCCGGTGGCTGTCCCGGATCGGGCTGCCGGCCATCACCGCCCGCAGGTTCTCCGCGGAGAGCGCCTGGCCGGGGTGCGGGCGCAGCGCCTGCAGGTCGGCGGCGAAGACGTCGTCGGTGCCCAGCTGGCCCTCGACGCTCATCGCGGCCGCGATGTCGGCCGTCGCCAGCAGGGTGTCCAGGTCGTGCAGCGCCAGCAGCAGCATGCCGAGCATCCCGTCGGTGCCGTTGATGAGTGCCAGCCCCTCCTTCTCGGCGAGCACGACCGGCTCGATGCCGGCGGCGGACAGCGCGTCGGCCGCGTCCATCAGCACGCCGTCGGTGTCCCGGACCGTGCCCTCCCCCATCACGGCCAGGGCGCAGTGCGCCAACGGCGCCAGGTCACCGGAGCAGCCGAGCGAGCCGTACTCGTGCACCACGGGGGTGATCCCCGCGTTGAGCAGTGCGGCGTAGGCCTGCGCGGTGTCCAGCTTCACCCCGGTGCGCCCGGTCGCCAGGGTGGACAGGCGCAGCAGCATGGTCGCGCGGACGACCTCGGTCTCCACCTCCGGCCCGCTGCCGGCCGCGTGGCTGCGGACCAGGCTGCGCTGCAGCTGGGCGCGCATCTCCCGGGGGATGTGCCTGGTGGCCAGCGCCCCGAAGCCGGTCGAGATGCCGTAGTGCGCCACGGTGTCCTCGGCCAGCGACTCGATGACCGCCCGGCTGGCGGCGATCCCCTCCTGCGCGTCGGGGGCGATCTCCACCGGCGCGCCGTGGCGGGCGACCGCGACGACGTCCGCCGGCGACAGCGGGCCGGTGGTCACGGTGACGGGGGCTGGGGAGGTGGTCTGCGTCATGGTCACATTCCACCGCTTCCCGGCCCCCCGGCATACCCAATCATCCAGCATTCTGTCTCACATATGAGACGCCCTCACGAACCCAGGGGACCCGGCAGGTCCGCCTCCTGCGGGTCGACACCGGCCCGACCCTGCCGCGCCTCCGCCTGCTCGGCCGCGGCTGTCGCCGCCGCGATCCGTGCCGTGTTGATCCGGGGCAGCGCAAAGGCCAGCAGGAGCAGGTGCACGGCGCCGGCGAGCAGGAACGGCGTCCGCAGCGCCCACTCCCGGCCCAGCAGCGGCTCGCCGAGGCTGACCAGCACGCCCCCGAGCAGGGTGCCGATCGAGATCGTGCCCCAGCCGAAGAAGCGGTAGACCGAGTTGACCCGGCCGAGCAGGTGGTCGGGGATGATCCGCTGGCGCAACGAGACGGTGATGACGTTCCACAGCACCATGAAGAAGCCGCCGACGACCCCGACCGCCCAGAACGCCGGTGCCCAGCTGAGCAGCCCCATCGCCGCCGTCACGGCACCCGACCCGATGATCGCGACGAAGAGCGCGGTGCCCGGTGTCAACCGCTGGGCGACCCGGTCGGCCAACAGCGAGCCGAGGACCGCGCCGGCCGCCGTGCCGGTGAGGACGAGACCGAACTGCCAGCCCTCGAAGAGCCCGAGGATCTCCTGGGCGAACAGCACGATGAGGATGAAGACCATCGAGCTGAGCATGTTCATCGCGCCGAGTAGGACCGCCAGCGCCCGCAGCAGGTGGTGGTCCCACAGCCAGCGGAAGCCCTCGCCGATCTCGCGGCGCCAGTTGATCCGCCCGCTGGTGGTCTGCCCCTTCGGCATGAAGTTGCCGGTCAGCGCCAGCAACAGCGCAACCGAGACGGCCAGCATCCCGACGTTGACGAAGAAGGGCAGCGCGAGTGCGACCGCGATGACGACCCCGCCCAGGGGTGGACCGACGAAGCTGTTCATCGTCATCTCGGCGCCCCAGAGCCGCCCGTTCGCCTTCTCCAGCTGGGCCTTGTCGACGACCGAGGGCATCAGCGTCTGGGCGGCGTTGTCGCGGACCACCTCGGCGAAGCCGATGAGCAGCGAGGCCACGCAGAGCAGTCCGAGCAGGAGCCCGGCGGTGTCCGGGGGCTCGGCGCCGGCCGCGAGCTCCTCCGGGGTGGGCAGCCCGGACTGGTGGAGCAGGACACCCACCCCGAGGGCCCCGATCACGACCAGCCGGGCGATGTCCATGAAGGCGACCAGCAGGCGCCGGTCGTAGCGGTCGGTGATCACCCCGGCCGGCAGCGAGAAGAGCAGCCACGGCAGCCGGGAGGCCAACCCGACCAGCGCGATCAGCGTGGCCTCCCGGGTGAGCGAGGAGGCGAGCCACACCACGGCCACGCTCATCAGCCCGTCGCCCAGGTTGGTGCACAGGGAGGCGGTGAAGACCTTCCAGTAGTTGCGGCCGAGTCCGGGCCCCGCCCCGCCCGCCCCGCCCGACGCAGCGGCACTCACGACGGGTCCGAGTCGGTCGTCTCCGGCAGCCTGGGCCGGTCGGTCGGATAGATCGCCACCACCATCGAGTAGGTCTGCTCCCCCTCGCGCGGCTGGTCGGCGAACTCCACCAGGAGGTCGTTGAGCCGGTGCAGCCACTCGGCCGCCCGGGCCGCCGGGATCCGGGCCTGCCGGGTGTTGGCGGTGAAGACCTCGGTGTCGGCGGGCAGCGCCGCCAGGTCCGCCGCCGCGTCGGCCAGGACCTGCTGCTCCACCTCGGTCGCCTCACCGACCCGGGAGTAGAGGAAGGTGCGGGCGGTGCGCCCGTAGTACTTGGCCTCCAGGGCCCGCACCCTGACCCGGCGCACGACCCGGACGAGGCCGGCCTCCTCCAGCACCTTCAGGTGGTGGCCGACGGTGCCCTTCGGCTTGTCGAGGGCCGCGGCGAGCTCGGAGGTCGTCGCCGCACGCTCCCGGAGCAGGGCGACGATCTGCAGCCGGGTGTCCTCGAACAACGCCCGGTACTGCGCGGGGTCCTCCAGCGGCAGGGTGTCCGGGATGTCGGGGTCCGCAGCGGAATCATGGTCGGTCATTACCGTATGGTCGGTATATCCCGACCATTTGTCAAGGCCTTTCGCCGCGCCCGCCCACACGTCGGGAGGCAGGATGGGCGGTATGCCGGTCTCCCCCTACATCCGACGGCTCCGCGAGCACGTGGGCCACGATCTGCTGCTGATCCCGTCCGTGGCTGTGCTGCCGCAGGACGATGCGGGCCGGATCCTGCTGGTCCGACAGACCGACGACGGGCGGTGGGGCACGGTCGGTGGGGCGGTCGAGATCGACGAGGACCCCCGCGACTCGGCCGTCCGGGAGGCGCGGGAGGAGGCCGGCATCGAGGTCGAGCTCACCGGCATCCGCGACGTGCTCGGGGGCCCGGGCTTCCGACGCACCTACCCCAACGGCGACCGGACCTCCTACGTCAGCACCGTCTTCGATGCCCGCATCGTCGGCGGTGAGCCGCGACCGGACCACGACGAGACCACCGAGGTCCGGTGGTTCGGCCGCGCCGAGCTGGGCGACCCGGACCTGGACCTGGGCGACTTCGCCCGGCTCAGCCTGACCCGGTTGGGCCTGATCGACGCCCCGGAGGGACACCGATGACGCACGACCTCGACCATGACCTGCGCACGCTCCGTCCCGGCGGTCCCACGACCAACGGGTTGAGTGACCGGCGGCTGGAGGAACTCCACCGGAGCCTGGCCTCCCCCCGCGGCGGGCAACCGGACGGCATACCCGTCCGCCCACGCGGTCTCTGGCGGACCCGGACCAGGCGGCCCTCGCCGGTCGCACGGCTGTTGGACACGCTGGCCGGCCGGAGATAGGTGAAGGGCCCTCGGCAGTATGAGTGCCGAGGGCCCTTCGGTGCGATCGGTGGAGGTGACGCCGCCGATCTGCCTCTCCCGGTCCGGGTGGATCCACCGTCCCCGTCACCGGGCCGGTCCTTCGGGCCGAAGCCCTCCGGGTCAAACCTGCGGGCAAGCCCGCCGGTCCTCGCAGACCGAAGTCTGCTCGGGGCGTGCGGACCGGAGTCCGCTCGCGGATCCTCGTCTCCGAGGGAGGTTTCCCCTTCCCTTGCGGGAAGGCGATAAGAGATTTCTACGTGGTCGCGCGGGGCTGCACAAGGGGTCTGGCAGAACTATTTTCAGAGATTTCTTCGTGCACAGGTTTCTCCCCAGAAACCCGGGAGTTACCCACCGTTTCCGCAGGGTTCTCCACACCCCGTCCACAGGGGCCTGTGGACACACGGGCCGTCACGACCGGCCCCGGGCGGTGGCCGCGCGGGCTCCGCTGTCCGGGGGAGACGACATACTCACCGGGTGACCGAGCACCAACCCACCGAGCAGCAACCCACTCGGCCCCAGCGAACCGGACACGGACCGGGGTAACCGTGGCGACCGCCCCCGCCGCGGGCCACGCCCTCGCGGTCCTGAAGCTGCTGGCGCGGCACGCCGGCCCGCTGCCCGCGGCCGCCATCGCCCGGCAGCTCGGCCTGCCCCGCTCGAGCACCTACCGCCTGCTCGGCGAGCTGGTGGACCAGGGGTTCGTGGTGCACCTGCCCGAGGAGCGGCGCTACGGGCTGGGCGTGGCGGTCTACGAACTCGGCTCGGCATACTCGCGGCAGGAGCCGATGCAGCGCCTGGCCCGACCCCTGCTGAGCCGGCTCGCCGACCGCACCGGCCACAACTGCCACCTCGTGGTGCTGCACGGGCGCGACGTCCTCTACGTCATCGAGGAACGGGTGGCCGGGCGCCCCTCGCTCGTCACGGATGTCGGGGTGCGCCTGCCGGCGACCCTCACGGCGAGCGGCCTGGCCATCCTGGCCCGGCTCCCCGCGGCCCAGGTCCGGGCCCTGTTCCCGGCCGCGGAGGCCTTCGTGCAGCGGGGCGGGCAGGGCGTGACCTCGTTGAGCGCGCTGCGGCGGCGGCTGGTGGAGGTCCGGGCGGCCGGCTACGCCTCGGAGGAGGGCACGGTGACCGAGGGCCTCGCCTCGGTGGCCGCGGCCGCCCTCGACCACACCGGCCACCCCGTAGCAGGGATCGCCCTCACCTATCCGGCGGACGAGGTGGACGCGGCGCGCCGGGCCCGCCTGGTCGAGGCGGCCCAGTGGTGTGCGGGAGAACTCACCCGGCGGCTGGGCGGATGATCCGGTCCCTGGACGGGTGAAAGGCCCCCGACAGTATGAGTGTCGAGGGCCTTTCGAGACCGGGAAGTGTGACGCTCCGGTCGACGTGATCAGTGAGGGCCGATCCGGACAGCCGCGTCACCGAACTGTCTGGCGGGAGACCCGCCGAAGGATCGTTGTCTCCGTCCACGTCGCGCCCCCGACGGTGCGGAGGCGCAAGGACATGCCTACGTCCAAAGAGCGGGTCGGCGCAACCCCGCGGAGGAAGAAAACCCGGGCGAGTTGGGCCGCGTCCGGCGTGTCGTCCCCAGGAACGCCGCGCCGTCCACACCGAGGGCCAGGTTGTCCACAGCGGCTGTGGACAACCTGTTGGTACCGACCGGTAGGGATCGGCCCTGCCCGCCGCGTGGTCAGGCCGGCAGGATCTGCCCGATCGGCTCGCGCTTCTCCGCCTGGAACCGGTCCTCGGTGCGGCCGTAGGCCCAGTAGCCGGACAGCGACACCTGCGAGCGCTCCAGCTCCCGCTCGCCAAACAGGTAGTCCCGCAACGACTTCATCGCTTCCCGCTCCCCGTGCGCGAAGACGTGCACGCGACCCTCCCGCCACGGGACGGCGCGCAGCCCGTCGGCCAGCAGGGTGGTCGTGCCGGGCACCGCACCCTCCCGGTGCAGCCAGGTCACGTCGACCCCCTCGGGGGCGTCCAGCTCCACGTGGTCGGCTGTGGAGTCGACCTCCAGGACCACGGAGCCGACCGCGTCGCGGGGCAGCGCCTCCAGGGCGGCCGCGATGGCCGGCAGCGCCGCGTCGTCGCCCGCGAGCAGGTGCCAGTCGGCCTCGGGGTCCGGGGTGTACCCACCGCCGGGTCCGTTGAAGACGACCGGGTCGCCGACCTGGGCCCGCTCGGCCCACGGGCCGGCGATCCCCTCGTCGCCGTGGGTGACGAAGTCGATCGCCAGCTGCTGCGCCTCGGTGTCCACCCAGCGCACCGTGTAGGTGCGGCGGCTCGGCATCTGCTCCGGCGTCAGCTGATCCCGCAGCGCGTCCAGGTCGTAGGGCGGCGTCAACCCCAGGGCCGGGTCGGCGAAGAGCATCTTGACGTACTTGTCCGTGTGCTCGTTGTCCTCGTAGTCGGCGAAGTTGGGACCGCCGGCCACGATGCGGACCAGGTGCGGGGCGAGCCGTTCGACGGCAACCACCTCGAGGACGGTCTGCCGGCGGGGCTTGCGCTGCTGTGGGGGCACGGAGAACTCCTGGATCAGGTCGCGGGATTTAGGCAATACTCCAGTTCACTATATGTGGCGCAACTCGGGAGACCGCCGGCACCCACCCGCGGGCTAGTCTGCCGCCCATGGCCCGGACCGTGACGCAGCGCATCCCGCGCCGCGCCGTCGCCGGGTACGCGGCGGGCAGCGTCGGCACGGGTGGGTTCGGCACGCTGCCGGGGCTCGTGCTGGCCTACTACCTGACCGACACCCTCGCCGTGCCGGCCCTGCTGGCCACCATGGTGGTGGTCGTCCCGAAGGTCTGGGACGTGCTGATCGACCCGGCGGTCGGGGCGCTGAGCGACCGGGAGGCCCAGCAGCGCGGCACCAGGTCTCGCCTGATGACGATCGGCGCGATCACCCTGCCGGTCGGGTTCGTCGGGATGTTCGCGGTCCCTGCCGGCCTGGCCCCGGCCGCCGCCGGTGGCTGGGTCGTGGTCTGCTTCGTCCTCGCCACCACCTCGTTCAGCCTGTTCCAGGTGCCCTACATCGCCCTGCCGGCGGACCTGACCGACAGCTACCAGGAGCGGACCCGGTTGATGGGCTGGCGGATCGCGGTCCTCGCCCTGGCGATCCTGCTGGTCGGGGCGGGCGGCCCGGGCCTGCGCGACGCCGCGGGCGGCGGGAGCACCGGCTACCTGGTGATGGGCGTGGTCGTCACCGCGCTGCTCTGCGCGGGGATGCTCGGCACGGTCGTCGGGGTGCGCGGCCACCGCCCGGTCCCCACCACGACCGACGGGTCGGTCCCCTCCGCCCTCCGCGGCTACCGGGAAGGGTTCGCCGCGCTCCGGGAGGTGCCGGCATACCGGGTGTTGTTGACCGTCTTCGTCCTCCAGGCCCTGGCGACCGGCGTCATGCTCGCCGCCGCCCAGTACGTCGCGACCTACACCCTCGGCCGGCAGTCGGCCCTGACCTTCCTGTTCCTCGCGCTGGTCGGCCCCGCCCTCGTGGTCATGCCCTGGTGGACCCGGTATGCCGGTCGCCACGGCAAGCCCCGCGCGCTCGCGCTCTCCTCGGTCCTGTTCGCCGTCGCCACCACGGCCCTGGTCGCGCTGGTCTGGGTGCCCGGCCCGTGGCTCTACCTCCCGGTCTGCCTCGCCGGCGTGGCGTATGCCGGGATGCAGCTCTTCCCGCTGGCGATGCTGCCCGACGTGATCAGTGCGGCGGGTCGGGCCCGCGGCGGGTCGATGAGCGGGCTGTGGACGGCGGCTGAGACCGCCGGCCTCGCCGCGGGGCCGGCCGTCGTGCTGGCGCTGCTCGGCCTGACCGGGTTCCGCTCCAGCACGTCCGACACCGTGCTCGCCCAGCCGGGTGCCGCGTTGACCGCCATCGTGGTGAGCTTCTCGCTGGCGCCCGCCCTGCTCACCGTCGCGAGCCTGGTCGTGCTGCGCCGCTACCGCGAGCCGGCCCTCGCCCCCGTCCCCGTGGAGGATCCCGCATGACGTCCGACCCGACCGACCACGAGGCGGTCCTCGCCCGGCTCGCCGCCTACCGGGCGCACGACGCCCCCACCCACGGCGGGCGGGTGCTGTCCTACGTCTACGACAGCGGGCTCGCCGCGCTGGACGAACTCGCCGCCCGGGCGGCCCGGGAGGTGCAGTCCGTCAACGGGTTGGACCCGACGGCCTTCCCCTCGGTCGCGCTGCTGGAGGGAGACCTGGTCGCCTTCGGCCGGGAGATCCTGCACGGCCCGGACGCCATCGGGTCGGTGACCTCGGGCGGCACCGAGAGTTGCCTGCTGGCGGTCAAGGCCGCCCGGGACGTGTGGGCGGCGCGCCCGGACGCCGCCCCGCCGGGCACGCGACCGACGATCGTGCTGCCCTCGACCGCGCACGCCGCCTTCCACAAGGCGGCCCACTACCTGGGCCTGGACCTCGACGTGGTCCCGGTCGACCCGACCACAGGCACGCTGCCGGCGAGCGCCCTGACCGCGAGGTTCGACACCGCGACGGCGCTCGTGGTGGTCAGCGCACCCGCCTACCCGCACGGCGTCCCCGACCCGGTGGCCGAGGTGGCGGCGGCCGCGGTGCGGGCCGGCATCCCGTGCCACGTGGACGCCTGCATCGGCGGGCTGGTGCTGCCGTTCTGGGAGGCGGCCGGCGGGGCGCCCGTGCCGGCGTGGGACTTCCGCGTCCCGGGCGTGACCAGCATCTCCGCGGACCTGCACAAGTACGGCTACGCCCCGAAGGGCGCCTCGCTGCTGCTCTTCGCCGACCGCGCGCTGGACCGGGCGCGCTACTTCGCGCTGACCGACTGGCCGGGCTACCCGGTGGTGAACCCCACCGTGCTCGGCTCCCGCTCCGCCACGTCGCTGGCCGCGGCCTGGGCGGTCACCACCGCGCTCGGCACCCAGGGGTATGTCGAGCTGACCCGGCGGGTGCAGGCGGCCACGGCGGCGGTGCGCACGGTGCTCTCCGGGCTGCGCGGACTGCGGGTGCTGGGTGACCCGGTGGGACCGCTGCTGGCCGTGGTCTCCGACGACTCGGTCGACCCGGCGAACCGGGTGGACCCACACCTGTGGGCCGCGGCCGTCGGCGCACGGGGGTTCGTGCTGCAGGGCCAACCGGCGCTCGCCCAGTCCGACGGCAGCACGCTGCCCCGCTCCACCCACCTGACGGTCACCCCGGTCACCGAGGGTCTGCTGACGGAGCTGACGGACGCACTGGTCGCGGGCGCCGACGAGGTGCGCGGACGGGCCTCGGGTCGTGCGGACGGGTCCGGGGCCGCGGGTCCCGCGCAGGGCGTGCCCGATCCGGCGGAACTGGCGCGTGCCGCGCGGGAGGAGGGCGAGCTCGACCTGACCGCGGTGCTGGCCCTGATCGAGGCGCTGCCCCGGGAGCAGAGCGCCCGGATGCTGGTGGAGTTCCTGGCCTCGTTCACCGAGCCGCAGACGGCGACAGGGTCCGCCGCCGAGGACTATCCTGCGAGGGTGAGCGACACCGGCCCCGCCGACGGCTACGACGACGGTCTCACCGCCCCCGATGCCTCCGGCGCAACCGATACCCCCGGCGCCGCGGACGACCCGCAGGACGCCGCGGTGCACGCGGCGCTGGCCGAGGCCAGCGGCTGGGTGGGCGGCCAGGACCGGGTGTCCGCCGTCGGGCTGGGAGCGACCGACGCCGGGGACCCGTGCGTCCTGGTCTATGCCGGCACACCGGCACCCGAGCTCCCGACGCAGCTGCACGGCATACCGGTCAGGGTGGTGACCAGCGACCCGGTGCTCGCCCTCGACGAGGACGAGCCGCCCGCCGCCGGCCGACCGGTGCCGCCCACCGACTGACGGGGGCGGATCACCGGCCGGTCTCCGGTCACGGCCAGACGCGGACCTTCAGCGCCAGCTGCACCGTCGCGATCGGGTTGAGGATGGTCGCCACCGACGACCCGGCGAAGAGCAGCCCGACGGGCTGGTTCTCCCAGTCCAGCACCAGCGACCCGCTGTCGCCGCCGGCGGACATGTTGGTGGTGACGATCTGGTTGCAGAACTTGGCCACCTTGCCCGCGCCGTACCCGACGTTGACCGTCGCGTTCACGGCGGTTACCTGACCGGTCGTGAAGTGGGTGGTGCGCCCGGTCTTCTTCAGGTACTGCCCGACGGACGCCGGGGCGGCGGCCGTCGTCGGGTGGCCGGTCCAGTAGATGTCCCGGTCGATCGTGTCGAAGGGCACCTCGGCGATCGCCGCGTCGACGTAGTTGCAGGACCCGTCGAAGGTGATCGGGACGTAGCGGGCCAGCCGGCCGATCGCGTCGGCGGCGCCACCACCGTCGTAGATACCCGGCTGGTACACCGGGTCGCCGATGCTCGCGTCGTTGCTGTTGGCGAGCACGTGGTTGTTGGACAGGATGTAGTAGCGCGGCGGCACCCCGGGCAGCGGGGACAGGTCGTAGCAGCCGGCCCCGATGGTGCCCGCGGTGACCTTGGGGTGTCCGACGCTGTAGCCCGGCCGCACCGGACGCACCCGCTTGGCGAGTGTCTGCGCGTCGACCGCCTCGAGCGGTTCGGCCTGCGCGCCCCTGCCGGCGAGGAGGTGTCCCACCTCGAGCACGTCGGTGGGCTTGCTCTCAATCGTCTTGGTCACCTTGTCGCTGCTGTCGAGCAGGCCCTCCGGCAGCTTCTGGCTGACCATCACCATCACACTGGGGGTGTCGGACATCTGGCCGTCGGTGATCTTGTGCCCGAGGCCGACGCCGACGACATTGGCCCGGCCCAGGAACTTCTCCCGGGCCGCACCCAGCGCATCGCTGAGCCCGGCCAGTTCACCCGAGGCTGCTGTCTCGGTCTCGATGAGGTCGTTGTCGTTCATGATGTTCCCTTCCGTCCGACGGCGCACGAGCTGTTCTCGCGGTCTCCGCCGTCCTGTCGGACAGAAGGTGAGAGGGACCGGCCGCGGCTTCTGATACCGGCCCGGCGGACCCCGGGCGCCTCGCGGCGGGCGTCCGGGGGCTCGTAGGGTCGGGGGCATGCGCGCCATCACCCTTCCCGAGTTCGGGGGACCCGAAGCGTTGGTCCCCGCCGAGGTCGAGGCCCCCGCCGCGGGCCCCGGCGAGCTGCTGATCGACGTCGTCACGGCGGGGGTGAACCGCGCGGACGTCCTGCAGCGGCAGGGCCACTACCGGGTGCCCGAGGGCGGCTCGCCGCTGCCCGGCCTGGAGGTCAGTGGCACGGTCGCCGCGCTGGGTGAGGAGGTGACCGGCTGGAGCGTCGGGGACCCGGTCTGCGCGCTCCTCACCGGCGGCGGGTATGCCGAGCAGGTCGCCGTGCCCGCCGGCCAGGTCCTCCCGGTGCCGACCGGGATCGACGTGCGGGACGCGGCCGCGCTGCCCGAGGTGGCCTGCACGGTGTGGAGCAACGTCTTCCTGACCGCGAACCTGCAGCCCGGCGAGGTGCTCCTGGTGCACGGCGGCTCCAGCGGGATCGGCACCATGGCCATCCAGCTCGGCCGCGAGGTCGGGGCCCACGTCGTGGTGACGGCCGGGACCCCGGAGAAGCTGGCGTTCTGCGCCGAGCTGGGGGCCGAGGTCGGGATCAACTACCGCGAGGAGGACTTCGTCGAGCAGGTCCGGGTGGCGACCGAAGGGCACGGCGCGGACGTCATCCTGGACAGCATCGGCGCCAAGTACCTGGCCCGCAACGTCGAGACGCTGGCGGTCAACGGCCGGATGGTGGTGATCGGGCTGCAGGGCGGCACCAAGGCGGAGCTGAACATCGGGCAGTTGCTCGCCAAGCGCGCGGCGATCATCGGAACCACCCTGCGGGCGCGGCCCGCGGCCGAGAAGGCGACCATCGTCGCGGCGGTGCGGGAGCACGTCTGGCCGCTGGTCGAGGACGGCCGGGTGCGACCGATCATCCACGAACGGTTCCCGCTGGACCGCGCCGCGGACGCGCACCGGCTGATGGAGGAGAGCAGCCACATCGGCAAGATCCTGCTCGATGTGCGATGAGTTGGGAGGATGGGCAGATGACTGATCGACCGGAGCAGCAGGACGGCGCACCCGAGCACGAGGAGTCCGGGCAGGGCGGGGCGCCGCAGGACCAGGGGCAGGCGGACCAGACCCAGGAGGGTGGCGGCGGCCGGGTGGTCGTGGTCACCCCCGACGGGATGGGTGTGGCCGAGGCGTCGCCTCCCGAGGGAGCCGACGGTGCTGCCGCCGGGGGCGACGGGGACGGACGCCGCCGGCACAACCCCGCCGAGATGGTCGAGCAGCCCGCCAAGGTGATGCGGCTGGGCACGATGATCAAGCAGCTGCTGGACGAGGTGAAGAGCGCGCCCCTGGACGACGCGGGGCGCCAGCGGCTCGCCGAGATCCACCGGCGCTCGATCACCGAGCTCGAGCAGGGGCTCTCCCAGGAACTGGTCGAGGAACTCGAGCGGATCACCCTCCCGCTCACCGAGGAGGCACCGAGCGAGGCCGAGCTGCGGATCGCCCAGGCCCAGCTGGTGGGTTGGCTGGAGGGACTCTTCCACGGCATCCAGACCGCGATCGTGGCCCAGCAGATGGCGGCCCAGCAGCAACTCCAGCAGATGCGCCGCGCGCTGCCCGGGGGCCAGCAGCTAGTGCCCGGGCAGGCCGTCCCCGGCCAGTTCCCCGGGATGCCGGGTACTGGCCGACCGGCCGGCGATGACGAGGACGCCGGCCCCACCGGCCAGTACCTCTGAAGCACTACCTGGCCTCCGGGCACGCGCAGCCCCCTGAGCCACCGCCTGGACCTCTGAGGTTTCGCCGCCCCCACCCACTGGTAGACGGCTAGGGGCACTGGTAGCACGCTCGACCATGCCACCAGTGCCCCGAACGTGCTACCGGTGACGGGGCGGTGTGCAGCCACGGCGACTGGCACGGGCGCCGACGCCACTAGCGACGCTCACCCACCAGGGCCACCTACCCGCCAGCGACGCTCACCGACCAACGCCACTCACTCACTGGTAGACGGCTAGGGGCACTGGTAGCACGCTCGACCATGCCACCAGTGCCCCGAACGTGCTACCAGTGGTGGCGTGGCCGGGGGGGCTGCGCCGTGGCGACGGCGGGTCCGGGGCAACCACGGCCACTGGCGAGCTGCCAGGTTCAGTGCGACGTGGTCACTCGAACAGGATGTACTCCGGCTCGGGATCCAGGGCCAGGACCTCCTCGGCGGTCATCAGGGGGCCCCACTCGGCGTCCTCCTCGTAGAAGAGCTTGAAGCCGGGGACCACGTGCTCGGGCTTGTTCTCGTTGACCAGGTTGTAGGTGGCGATCTTGTCGCCGGGGGGACCGATGCCGTCGACGGACTTGATGATGGCCACCCCCTCGTGCGCCTCGAGGTCCTGTTCGTCCTGCACCACCGAGGTGTGCACCTGGTGGTAGACCATGACCTTCTCGGGCAGGCCGTGCTCCTGCACGATGTCGGACAGGAAGGCGGCGCACTCGTCGAGCTCGGCGCCGGTGGTCCGGCCGTAGACGTTGCCGGGGATCTGACCCTCCTCGACCGCCCACTCCGGGTCGAGGGCCACACCGACATCGGGCTCCTCGAGCCACTTCTCCCAGTACTTCAGCTCGTCGACGAAGTCGGCCCGGCCGGGCTGGATGTTGAGCAGCAGGATGCCGTCGTGCCGTCGGGCCGCGTCGAGGTGGTCCTGGACGACCTCGTCGGGCAGGTGGGTGCGGAACATGCCGTCCTGCCCGGGCGTCCCGTGGACGACGGTCGCGATCAGTTCCAGGACCGGCATGACCTCGCGGTCGTCGGCGAACTCCTCGCCGCGCTCCTCCAACTCCACGACCCGCTCGTCCAGGTCGCCGATGCCGAGGCGGCCCAGCCCCTCCGAGCCCGGGGCGCCGGAGTAGCCGAACAGGCGGTACTCGGGGAAGAACTCGGTGCCGCCCCGGGGCAGCTCCAGGGCCTGCGCGGGGGGCTCGGTGGTGGTCTGTGCGTCGTCGGCCGGCGGGGCCCCGGTGCCCGAGGAGCCGTCCCCGGTCGCCCTCGCGCCGGTGTCCGCAGGGGCGTCGGACCCCCCGTTCGTCGATCCCGAACCGGTCCCGCCGTCGCCGCCGCCGTCGTCGCTGCACGCGGTCAGCGTCAGCGCCGCGGCCAGTGCTCCGACGGCGACGCGGGTGAGCACGGTGCTGCGTGCCATGGATGACCCCTTCCCTCTCCCGACCACAGTAACCACACCACCCCCGGAATCCTCTACCAAAAGAGGGGTCAGTCGGCGTCGCCGAGGAGCCGACCCTCACGGGCCGGTCCCTGCGCGGACCGGACCAGCGCCAGGATCTGCCGGGTCTCCAGGTCGGCACCGCGCAGCTGTGCCGGCGTCCACCACCGGGCCCGCCGGGCCTCGTGCGCCAGGCGCAACCGGGGGCGTTGCGTCAACCGGACCCGGAACACCACGTCGACACTCTGGGTGCGCTGGTGGACTCCCGTCACGAGGGGGTCGCCCGGGTCGATGACGAGGCCGACCTCCTCCCGCACCTCGCGGACCACCGCCTGCGCCGGGGTCTCGCCGCGGTCCAGCAGACCCCCGGGCAGGCTCCACCCGCGGCGGTGCGGCTGCGACAGGAACAGCACCTCGCCGTCGTGCTCCAGCACACAGACCGCGCCGACCGTGTAGTTGGGCGTCCCGGTCCGGACCAGGGCACGCTTGACCCGGCCGGGCAGCACCCGGAATGCCGAGAGGGCAGCCGTGCCCAGCCTGCGCCGCAGCGTCTCCAGGTCCACGTCAGTCCCCGGTGAGCCCGTCCAGGATCTGCCCCGTGTCCGCCTGCCCGAAGTAGTCCTTGACCAGGACGTTGAGCTCGGGGACGTGCCAGACCTGGGGGGTGAAGGCGTCCTCGGTGGCGGTGCACCGGACCCGCCAGGTCTCGTAGACCGCGGGCAGCTGGTTGACCTCGGTCTCCGTCGTCGTCAGCGGGGCGCCCTCGGCGTCGGCCACGACCGTGTTGGGCTCCTCCGCCTCCGGGTCGGCCTCCGGGTCGAACGGGCAGAGCAGCTGCTCGGTCCCCCACCGCCAGCCGTCGACCTGACCAGGCTCGTACGGCTGGCCGTCGGCGCCCGGCAACCAGTCGCCCCCGACCGCGACGAGCACCCCCGCGCAGTCGTCGACGGGCGGCACGGCATACCCCGGGGTGAGGCACCACCGGTGCGGCGCGACCTGGCCGGCGACGGGCTCGGCGGCCTCCGCCTCCCCGAGGTCCTGGACGGTCCACCCGGCCGGCACGAGGACCGAGACGTTGGTCAGTACCGCGTGCTCGGGCGGTGCGGTCGTCGTCACGTCGTCCCCGGGGCCCGCACCGGACTCCCCCGGCACGGGCAGCGTGGTGGCCACCGGGTCGGCCGGCGCCTCCGTGGGCGCGACCTGCTCCCCCGGCCCCTCGGTCGTTGGTTCCACCGTCGAGGTGACCACGACCGTGTTGCCCGCCTGGTCGGTGGTGGTGACGGTGGTCAGCCCGTCGTCCTCACCGCTGCAGGCAGCCAGGAGCACCGCGGCGGCCAGTGCCCCCGCGGCCAGTCGGGCCCCGTGGGGGCGGCCGCGTGCCATGGAGGTCAGCCAATCACATCCGGGCCCGGCAGGGGCGGACAATGGCGACATGGTGACGCAGACAGCCGCCGGGGAGCCGGCCGACGAGCAGCGCCCCAGGAGCAACCCCAGGAACAGCCCCGGGAGCGACCCCGAGGAATCCGTCCCGGTCCTGCGGATCTCCGACCCGGACCGCGCCCTGACCTTCTACCGCGACTACCTGGGCTTCCGGCAGGACTGGGAGCACCGGTTCGCCCCGGACCTCCCGTTGTACACCCAGCTCTCCCGCGGCGGAGCGAAGCTCCACCTCAGCGAACACGTCGGCGACGCCAGCCCGGCCGGCGCGGTGCTCTTCACGGTGCGGGACGTGCGGGCGCTGCACGCCGAGTTGCAGGGTCGCCAGCCCGAGGAAGCCGCTGGGGGCCACCCGCGCGTCGAGCAGCAGGACTGGGGCCTGACCCTCACCGTGCAGGACCCGTTCGACAACCGGCTGACCTTCCACCAGCCGCCGGACGGGCCGGCACCGATCCGGCACCGGCTCGAGCTGGGCTGCTCCTCGGCGCACGCCTTCGGGGTGTTCACCGGGCGGATCGGCCGGTGGTGGGACCCGGCCTACAGTCCCGACCCGGACTCGTTCACGGGGGCCGACATCGAGCCGTGGGTCGGCGGGCAGGTCACCATGACGTCCACGTCGGCGGCCCCCTACCGGTGGGGCACGGTGACGCTGTGGGAGCCCGGGCGGGCCTATGCCCAGACCTTCACCCTGGCCCAGGACCCCGAGCATCCCAGCGCCGTCGGCGTCCGCTTCGAGCCCACGGCGACCGGCTGCGTCGTGGACTTCGAGCACGGGGGCTGGACGACCGACAACGCCGGCAGCCGGGAAAAGTTCACCGACTGGCCGCACCTGCTGGAGCGCTTCGCCGACCTCGCCGGCGGCTAGGAACCCGCGGCGGCCCGGCCCGCCGCACGACCGGAGAACAGGCACCCGCCGAGGAAGGTGCCCTCCAGCGAGTTGTAGCCGTGCACCCCTCCGCCGCCGAACCCGGCGACCTCGCCCGCGGCATACAGCCCCGGGACGGGTGAGCCGTCGGAGTCGAGCGCCCGGGAGTCCAGGTCGGTCTGGATGCCACCGAGGGTCTTGCGGGTCAGGGTGCGCAGCCGCACCGCGATGAGCGGCCCGTTGTCGGGGTCGAGGAAGGCGTGCGGCGGGGCGGTGCGGATCAGCTTGTCGCCGCGGTAGGCGCGCGCCGCCCGGATCGCCGCCAGCTGCGCGTCCTTGCCGAAGGGGTTGGCCAGCTCCCGGTCGCGCGCCTCGAGCATGCCCTGCAGCCGGGCCGGGTCGATCCGGTCCTGCCCGACCAGCGCGTTCATCGCGGCCACCAGCTCGGGCACCGTCCCGGCACTGACGAAGTCCTCCCCGTCGTCGAGGAAGCGCTGCACCGGGCCGGGCGCCCCCTTGCGCACCCGGCCGAGGACCTGCTTCACGCTCTTGCCGGTGAGGTCGGGATTCTGCTCCGACCCGGACAGCGCGAACTCCTTCTCGATCACCTTCTGGGTCAGCACGAACCAGGAGTGGTCGTGCCCGGTCGCGCGCAGGTGGGCGAGCGTGCCGAGCGTGTCGAAGCCGGGGTAGCACGGCGCGGGCAAGCGGTGGCCGTCCGCGTCCAGCCACAGCGACGACGGGCCCGGCAGGATCCGTATGCCGTGCGCCGGCCAGACCGGGCTGTGGTTGGCGATGCCCTCGGTGTAGTGCCACATCCGGTCCCGGTTGACGACCCGGGCGCCGGCGGCCTCGCTGATCGGCAGCATCGAGCCGTCCACGAACGCCGGGACACCGACCACCAGGTCCTCCGGCGGGGCGCCCAGACGGTCCGGCCAGTACTCCCGGATCAGGTCCAGGTTGGCCCCGACCCCGCCGGACGTGACCACCACCGCCCCCGCGGACAGCTCGAACTCACCGACCACGCTGCGCGTGCTGGCGACGGCGCGGCCTGCCCCGTCGGCCGCCAGCCGGTCGCCGCGGACCCCGGAGACGGCCCCGTCGGTGGTGACCAGACCGGTCACCTTGTGCCGCCCCAGCACGGTGAGCCGACCCTCGGACTCAGCGGCACGGCATACCGCCTCGAAGGGGGCGACCACCCCCGGGCCGGTCCCCCAGGTGATGTGGAAGCGTGGCACCGAGTTGCCGTGGCCGGTGGCGGTCCCGTCGCCGCGCTCGGCCCAGCCGACCACCGGGAAGAACCTGATCCCCTTCCCGTGCAGCCAGGCACGCTTCTCGCCCGCGGCCCACTCGACATACGCCCGCGCCCAGCGGCTGCCCCATTCGTCCTCCGCGTGCGGGCCCTCCAACCGGTCGAAGCCGGCGCTGCCGGACCAGTCCTGCCAAGCCAGGTCCAGGCTGTCGTGGATGCCCATCCGGCGCTGCTCCGGGCTGTCGACGAGGAAGATCCCGCCGAAGGACCACCACGCCTGTCCGCCGAGGTGCTCGGCCGACTCCTGGTCCACCAGCACGACCCGGCGTCCCGCCTCGACCAGCTCGGCCGTCGCCACGAGACCGGCCAGGCCGGCCCCCACCACGATCACGTCCGCGTCCACGCGCTCTCCTCGTCGGTCGACCGGTCTGCCTGTTCGCCGGGTTCCGCATAAGATCGCAGAGCGATGTCCGATGTGGAAACCCCCGTGGCGGAACCCACCACTCGGCCGAGGGAGCGCAGGGCCCTCGGCCGTGCCCTGCGCTACACGGTGACGGTGCTGGTGCTGGCCCTGGTGGGGTACGTCGGCGGGCTCGCGACGACCAGTCTGTGGCCGATCACGCTGCAGACCCAGCACTTCGAGGCGTCGGTACGGATCTCCCCGTCGTGGTCCAACAACTCGACGGTGCACCTGCCGACGGTGTTCGGCGACATCGACCTGGAGTTCCACGGACCGACCCCGGCGCCCGGGATCGAGGGCCGGGTGCAGGTGCGGGAGGAGATCACCGAGCTGTTCACCAGCGGCGCGGTCGACATCGACGAGCTGACCCCCGACCAGGAGGAGCTCCGGACGGTGATGCGGGACGGGCTGACCGAGCTGGGCTGGAAGTTCGTCGGTGGCGTCCTCGGCACCAACCTGCTGCTGGTCGGCCTGTGGTTCCTGGGGCGGCCGCGCAAGGACAGCCACTCCTGGTGGCGGCCGGCGGAGGCCGTCGCGGCCGCCGTCATCGTCGCCACGCTGGTGCCCGGGATCGGCGCCCTGATGACCTACCGGACCAGCACCTACGCGGCGTTCACCACCACCTCGCTGCTCTCGACGGTGCGCGGCGGCAGCGGCATGTTCACCGACATCCGCGGACAGGCCCAGCAGGCCACGCCCTACGTGCAGAACCTGTTGGCGCTCTCCGACGCGCTGCACCAGGAGTTCGTGAACCCGGACGCCTTCCGGCCGGCCGCGGCGCGCTTCCTGCTGGTCTCGGACATCCACGGGATGAACTACTACCCGCTGATGGAGCGGATCATCGAGGACGAGGACATCACCGCCGTGATCGACACCGGCGACCTGGTGAACTTCGGGCGGCCCCGCGAGGGCGAGATGGCCGGGCTCTTCTCGGCGATCGAGGACCTCGGGGTCCCCTACATCTTCGTCCGCGGAAACCACGACGCCACCAGCCCCACCGACGAGGCGGTGCTGGCCCGGATGGCCGAGATCCCCAACGTCATCCTGCTCGAGCCCACCGCCGGGACGTTTGTCGAGGCGCAGGTCAACGGGATCCGGATGAGCGGGTTCAACGACTGGCGGCACTTCGCCGAGGTGAACGACGACTTCAAGGAGCAGGCCCGGGAGGCCGGCGAGGCGTTTGCCGAGGGCACCCGCGGTTGGCCGCTGCCGGACATCCTGGTCTCCCACCAGCCGTTCGCCCTGGAGGACCTGCCCTCCGCCGGCATCAAGGTCAACGGGCACATGCACACGGCCGCGCTGAAGGGCAACCAGATCACCATGGGCTCGTTCACCGGCGGCGGCCTGGTCAACCACTTCCAGGTGCCGCAGGACGAGGACCCGGAGACGGCCGGTGAGCTGGTCGGCGTCCCCTACGCCTTCGACATCGTTTCCTTCGGGGAGGACTGCTCGCTGCAGACGCTGACCCGCTACGTCTACCGCAACCTGGTCTCCGGCCGCCCCCAGTTCGACAACGTCAGCGTCCTCAACGGCGAGCAGGTCGCCACGCAGCCCGATCCGGACGGCGAGCCCCGCACCTGCGGCCCCGACCAGCCGCTCCAGACCGAGGTCATCGTCCCGACCGACGACCCCGACGGCGACGACGGTGCGGACGACGGCGACGGCGGCGCTCCCTGATCGACCGGACGCGTCACCGGGCGGCGTCCCGCCCCCACCGGACGCTTCACCGGGCGGCGTTCCACCCCCACCGGACGCGTCACCGGGCGGCGTCCCACCCCCACCGGACGCGTGACCGGGCGACGCAACTGCCGGGCCCCGCGCCGCTAGCCCCCGACCGGACCGCCGAGCGGGAAGCGGTGCCGGACCTCATAACGCGGCGACCCACCGGCGCCCTGCCCCAGGTGGGAGGCGATCAAGACGATCTCCTCCACCACGAACCGTGGGCCGCGGTAGGCGTCCAGCGCCTGCACCCAACGCCCGGCCGGTCGACGCCGGGAGGAGCGGGCCACCGTGACGTGCGGGGTGAACCGCTGCCCGTCGACCTCGGCGCCAGCGTGATTCGCGTGGTCGCGCAGGGACCGTGACCAGGCCCGCAGCGACCCGGCACCCCCTTCGTCCACCCCGATCCAGATGACCTTCGCCCCGCCCGGGTCCGGAAAGGCGCCCGCGCCACCGAGCGACAACGGGGCCGGCTCCTGCCGTGCGGCCCAGGCGGACACCGACTCGACCAGCGGGTCCTCCGCCCGGTCGGGGAGGTCGGGCAGGAAGGCCAGTGTCAGGTGCAGGTGCTCCTCCCGGGTCCACCGCCAGTCCCGCCCCGTGTCGGCGTCCCGGCGGGGCTGCAGGTGGGCCACCAGGTCCTCGTGGGCCGAGCTCGGGGGCAGCACGGCGAAGAAGGCGCGCATGGACCCATCCTGACACCGGACCGGAAGGCCGTCGCGGGTGACGTCGGCGACCCGGCCGGCCCCGTCAGTGGCCGTGGCGCCCACCGCGCCGTCACTGGTAGCACGTTCGGGGCACTGGTGGCATGGTCGACCGTGCTACCAGTGGCCCGAACCGTCTACCAGTCGGTGAGCGGCGCGGGTGGGTGGGGTCGGTGGGCGGCCTTGGTGGATAGCGGCCGTAACGGGTGAGCGACGCTGGCGCGTGAGCGCGCCTGGCCGGTCAGCGCTCGGCGAGGTTGGCCGGCGGGGTGTTGCCCTGCTCGATGGCGGCCGCCACGTCGCGGATGGCCTGAGCGCTCTCCGCCCAGTTGCCGGCCGGCTCCTCCCACACCGGGGTCCAGCCCTTACGGGCCTCGATCACCCACTGGTGTCCGAAGACGCTCCGCGCCAGCACCACGAACGGCAGCAGGAGCAGCAGCACCAGGAACTCCAGCCCCCAGACGATCACCAGGACGAAGATCGGCAGGCACAGGATCAGGATGATCACGGTCAGCGTCATGCTGATCGGGTCGTCGCCGCCGGGCAGGTTCGGCATCAGCTCCCACGCGCCCTTGAGCCGCCTGCGCCACGGCACCCACCGGCGCGACACGCGCCACGTCTGCCCCCTCGGGTCCCTCACCTTCACGGGAGGACACGGTAATCGATGTCCGCCGCACACCCCGAACCGTCCACAACCGCGACGCCCCGGCCGTGTCCGCTCACCCCCGGGGTATGCCGTCAGGAGGGGGCGGCCGCACCCCGGCACCGCCGTCGTAGGCTGGCCGGGTGAGCACCCCTCCGGGTCAGGTGCCGCCGGGGTGGGACGACCCGGCGGGCCCGCAGACCCCCAGCACCGAGTCCCCCGCCCAGCCGCCGGCACCAGCCAAGAGCCAGACGGCCAGCATCATGTGGGCGATCGCCACCATGGTGGTCGCGGTGGTGGGCGGGTTCCTGATCTACACGGCGATCACCCACGAGGACGGCGGCACGGCCGCACCCGAGACTCCGGCAGCGACCGACAACGCGGCGGGCACCGCCCCGTCGGAGACCGCCGCCACCGGGGACGATGACAGCAGCCAGCCCGGGACGACCGACGGCGCGGCCACCGACGACGGGGCCAGCGGCGACGCAGCCACCGAGGACTCGACCGCTGGTGAGGAGTCGGCGACGGCGTCCGAGACCCCCTCGACCGGCCAGCGGGAGATGACCGAGGAGCAGAAGGAGTTCGTGCTGGCGCTGCAGCGCCGCGACGCCGACGACCCGATGGCCAAGGGGGACGTCGACGCCCCGGTGGTGCTGATCGAGTACGCCGACTACCGCTGCCCGTTCTGCGCGGTCTGGGGCCGGGACGTCCAGCCCGAGCTGCAGGACCTGGTCGACGACGGGACGCTGCGGATCGAGTTCCGGGACCGGGTGCTGTTCGGCGAGGAGTCCGAGGCCACCGCCCTGGCGGCCCGTGCCGCCGGGGAGCAGGGCCTCTACTGGGAGTACCACGACGCGGTGTTCGCGGCCGCCCCGAACAGCGGGCACCCCGACATGCCCCGGGAGAAGCTGATCGGCTTCGCCGAGGAGATCGGCGTGCCCGACCTGGCCAAGTTCGAGGAGGACATGGACTCCAAGGAGCTACGGGCCGCGCTCCAGGCCGACCAGGACGAGGCCGGCTCGCTGGGGATCAACTCGACCCCCACCTTCCTGGTCAACGCCACCCCGGTCGTCGGCGCCCAGCCGGCCGAGGTCTTCACCCAGGTCATCGAGCAGGAACTCGCCGCCGCGCAGGAGTGATCCGCTCCGACCGGGGGCGGGCACGGCATACTCGGCCCAGCAGCGTGCGCGACGGCGGCGGTGCCAGCGACAACGGCGACGGCGGCGAGGAGGCGTGATGCGGATCGTGGTGGCCCTGGGCGGCAATGCGCTGCTACAGCGCGGGCAGGTGCCCGACGCGGAGGCCCAGGTCCAGAACATCCGGGTCGCCGCCCGGACACTGGCGCCCCTCACCGACGAGCACGAGGTCGTGATCACGCACGGCAACGGCCCGCAGGTCGGGGTACTGGCGATGGAGAGCGCCGCCGACCCGCGGCTGACCCGGTCCTACCCGTTCGACGCGCTCGGGGCGATGACGCAGGGGCTGATCGGCTACTGGATCCTGCAGGCGATGGGCAACGAGCGCCCCTACCGCCAGTTCGCCTCGATCCTGAACCAGACGCTGGTGCTGGTCGACGACCCCGCATTCCAGCACCCCACGAAGTTCGTCGGGGAGGTGTATGCCGAGGCCGAGGCCCGCGCGATGGCCGACCGGCAGGGGTGGCAGATCGCGCAGGACGGGGACGGCTGGCGTCGGGTGGTCCCCTCGCCCCGGCCCCGGGAGATCATCGAGACCAAGCTGATCGACCACCTGCTGGACGAGTCGATCATCGTGGTGTGCGCCGGGGGCGGCGGCGTCCCCGTGGTGCGGACCGAGACCGGCGACCTGCGCGGGGTCGAGGCGGTCATCGACAAGGACCTGTCGGCGGCGCTGCTGGCCAGCCGGCTGAAGGCCGACCGGCTGCTGGTGCTCACCGACGTCGAGAACGTGATGGAGGGCTTCGGCACCGACCACGCCCGGCCGATCGCGCACACGACCCCCTCGGAGTTGCGCGAGCTGGACCTGCCCGCCGGCTCGATGGGCCCCAAGGTCGACGCGGTCTGCCGGTTCGTGGAGAACGGCGGGCGGTCGGTCGCCGCCGCCATCGGCAACCTGGCCGAGGCGCGGGCCCTGCTGCACGGCGAGCAGGGCACCTACGTCACGGCGGACTGAGCGGGCCCGAGCGGGCCTGAGCGAAACGAGCCGACTCAGGCGTCGGCGGCCCAGGCGCCGAGCACGACGCTCCACTCCCGGGCCTCGACCTGCTCGACCAGGCCCTGCTGCTGGAACGGGTCCTCCCGCAACAACTCCAGCACCCGCTGCTGGTCCTCCCCGCGCACGATGATGAGCGCCCCGGGAGGCCCGTCTTCACCGAGCGGACCGCTGCCGACCAGCGTCCCCTCGTCGGCGAGGCCGCCCAGGAAGGCCCGGTGGTCGGGGCGGTGCTGGTCACGTCCGTCGGAGTCGTCGCTGTAGTGGTAGCGCACGGCATAGAGCGTCATAGCCAGATTCTGGCAGCACCGGCCCGCGACGTCGCCCGCGGGCGTGCCCCGCATCCCGGTCCTTGTCGACATGGGTCTATTTTGCTAGCATCACGGCATGCCCGAAGCCAAGGTCCAGTTCAACGTCTACCTGCCGCCGGACCTGGTCCGTGCCATCAAGCACCGTGCCATCGACGAGGACAGCAGCCTGTCCGCGCTCGTCGAGTCCGTCCTGCGCGCCTACCTGGAGGAGCAGTCATGATCACCGCACGACCCATCCGCTTCACCGACGACCTGCCCGCGTGGCGCGAGTTGCTCGGCGCAGTGGGGGCCACCACCGTGAGCGACGCCGACGGCTGGACGGTGTATGCCGTGGGCTCGGGTCGACTCGCCCTGCACGCCGCGAGCGAGGAGTGGCCCAACGGCCTGACCACGCTCGGCTTCGAGGTCGACGACCTGGACGCGTGGGCCGCCTCGGCAGCGGAGGCCGGTGCGCCCGTGGTGGTCGGCGAGGCCGCCCACGGCCGGGCGGGGACGGTGACCGCCGGGGACGGCACGACCTTCACCGTCGACCCGGCCGAGACGGCCCGCGACGAGGCCCCGGCCGATCCGGCGCTCATGGTGCTGCCGATCTGGTACACCCCGCAGAGCGAGGAGGCCCGCCGGATCCTCGGGACGCTGGGCATCCGGGAGCGGATCACCGGCGACAACGGCGTCTGGACCGACCTCACCTGCGACGGCGGTGGGCTGGTCGCGGTGCACCGGGCCGACACGGTCGGGGTGGAGCTGGGGTTCGAGTACGCCGGCGACATCGAGGCGCTCATCCCGCTGGTGGAGCGGTCCGGGCGCACGCCGGCGCTCATCGACGAGAGCCACAACCGCACGCTGCGGATCCCCGACCCGGACCGTCCCGACAGGGACCTCTGGGTGAACGAGGAGCAGCGGGACCTCTACGGCTACCGGGTCGTGGGGGGCTGACCCGGCCACCGGTCAGCCGCGAATGACCACGCAGCAGTGGTCGTCGTGCGGGCGGAGCTCGGCCCGGGCCGGGTCCTCCCCACGTCCCTCGAGCAGCCCCTGGAGCAGGGCCTCGTTGAGACCGCATACGAGTTCGGTGTGGGCACGGCTGAGCCTGCGGAAGGGGCAGTTGCGCAGGACGAGGTCACCCCGCTCGTCCGTCTGTGGCTCGTACCCCCGGGCCCGGAGCACCTCGGACAGGCTCTCGTCCGCACCTGCCGCGGCACGGCCCTGCGCGGCGGCAGCGCGCAGCAGCGCCGCTCGGACCTCACCGCCAGCCTCCGCCCCGACGGCCCCCGCCAACAGGTCGGCGAGCAACTCGTAGTCCCGGGGCGGGATCGAGACGGTCCGGTCCTCCCGCACCCGCCGGTAGAGCTTGGCCGGCCGCCCGGCACCCGGCCCGCCGGCGCCGGTCGGCCTGGCGTAGCTCACCTCGAGCAGGCCCGCCTCGACGAGCCGGTCCAGGTGGTAGGCCGCCAGGGTGCGCGTGATCCCGCAGGACCTCGCGGCCGCGTCGCGGCCCACCGGTTCGTCGTGTGCAGCCACCGCGTCGTACAGCCGGCGGCGGGCCGGGTCGGCCAGGGCACTCAGCCCGCGGAGGCCGTCGTCGCCGGGGTCGGCACCGCTCGGATCCATCCCCACAATCTAACACCAACAGATCTTGACAAACCCGTCAGACGGCGAGCACTCTCTAAAGACAAGATTCATTGTCTATAGAAGGAGGCACCCCGTGTCCCTCTCCACCTCCCCGTCCTCGTCCGCCGCCCTCGACCGGACCCGGCGCGACCCCGCGCTCGCCGCGTTCTGGCTGTTGCGCCTCGGATTCGTGGCGCTCCCCCTGGTCATGGGGTTGGACAAGTTCACCAACCTGCTCGCCGACTGGCCGGACTACCTGGCCCCGTGGATGGTCGATCTCCTGCCGTTCGCCCCGAGCACCGCGATGTATGTCGTCGGGGTGGTCGAGGTCGTGGCCGCGGTCTCGGTCGCCATCCGGCCCCGGTGGGCGGCCTGGGTGGTCGCGGCCTGGCTGGGCGGCATCATCCTCAACCTGCTGACCTACCCGGGCTTCTACGACGTGGCCCTGCGGGACGTGGGCCTGCTGGTCGCGGCCGCCGCGCTGGGTCTGCTGTCGATGACCTACGACCCCGCGCACCGCACGCCGGCGGCGACCCGCTAGTCGTCGACGGCGGCGTCGAGCGCCCGGGACAGGTCGTCCCACAGGTCCTCGACGTGCTCGATCCCCACGGACAGGCGCAGCAGGTTCTCGGGGACGGTCACGGCCTCCAGCTCGTAGCGGCGGCGCCGCTCGATCTGGGACTCGACCCCCCCGAGGCTGGTCGAGTGGGTCCACACCCGCACCCCCGCGGAGACCCGCTCGGCGGCCTCCGGGCCGCCCCGCACCTCGATCGCCAGCATCGCCCCGGAGCCGGGGTAGCGGACCCGCTCCACGGCCGGGTGGTCGCCCAGCCGGCCGGCCAGGACGGCCGCGTTCCCGGCGGCACGCTCCATCCGGACGTGCAGCGTGCGCAGCCCGCGCAGCGCGAGGTAGGCCTCCATCGGGCCGGGGATCGCCCCGGCGAGGGTGCGGTGCCGCAGCACCCGCTCACGCAGCGCGCGGCCCCGCTCGTCGGCGGGGGTGACCACGGCACCGAGCAGCACGTCGGAGTGCCCGGCGAGGTACTTGGTGACCGAGTGGACGACCAGGTCCACACCGTCGCGCAACGGCTGCTGCAGTACGGGCGTGGCGAAGGTGTTGTCGCACGCCACCAGGACACCCCGCTCGTGCGCGGCGGCCGTCAGCGCCGGGATGTCGGCCAGCTCCATCATCGGGTTGGTCGGCGACTCGATGATCAGCAGGTCCGCCCCGTCGAGGGCGGCCACGACCTCCGCGGTGTCGGCGATGTCGACAGGCCGCGCCTCGAGCGAACCGTCGGCGGCCCGCTCCCGCAGCAGCGAGGTGGTGCCGTTGTAGGCGTGCGTGGCGGCCACCACGGTGCCACCGTTGGGCACCAGCGAGACCACCGCGGCAATCGCCGCCATGCCGGACCCGAAGGTCAGCGCCTCACCGACCTCGAGCGCGCCGATCGCCTCCTCGAGCGCGGTCCAGGTCGGGTTGCCCACCCGGGCGTAGTTGACCGGGCCGTCGGCGATATAGGTGGAGGTGAAGGTGACGGCCGGGTTCACGGGAGCCCCGGTATGCCGTGCCGGTCGTCCCGCCGCGACCGCACGCGTCCTCGCGTGCCAGTCGGGGTCGGTGGGGTGGCTCTCGTGCACGGGCTCGGTCATGGTGCCCAGCGTAGGACCGGCGGCTGACGCCACGGACGCGGGGAGGAGTCACCGCAGCATCCACACCGCCGAGCCGCCCCTACTGTCAGGAGCCGGTGCCCTCCTGCTGACGCGCCCGGTAGGCCGCGGCCGCCACCCGGTTGCCGCACCCGCCGTCGCAGTAGCGCTTGGACCGGTTGCGCGACAGGTCGATCAGGACGTCGTCACAATCCTGCGCCGCGCACGTGCGCAACCGGCTGATCTCACCGGCACGCACCACGTCCACCAGTGCCATCGCCGCCTCGACCGCCATCCGCTCGGCCAGCGGGGCCTCCGAGGAGGTCGCGTGCAGGTGCCAGTCGTACTGGTCGTGCCGCACGAGCTGGGGCAGCGCACGGGCGTCGACCAGCAGCGCGTTGACGCCGTCGACGATCTCCTGCTCGGTGCCGACCCAGATGTCGCGCAGGCGGGGCCGCAGCCGCCGGACCTGCTGGAGTTCCTTGTCGTCGTGCCTGCGCTGCCCGGTCCAGCCCCACTCTTCGACGAACCTGTCGAGCGCCTCCGGGGTGTCGACCGAGTCGGGCGCCGTCGCGGTGTTCACCAGCGCCGCGGCCGCCTGGAGCGCGATCTCGGTGTCATGGGTGAAAAGCAAGTTGACCCCTTATATCGTGACCAGCTATCGTCATCAGTATAACGAACTTTGACTCATGACGTCTCAGCGTCGAGGCCTCGGAGCACCGCAGAGGAGGAAGACATGGACCGCAGGATCGTCAGCGGCCTGCTGCTCGCGCTCGCATCGGGCGCGGCATTCGGCACGTCGGGCGCATTCGCCAAGGGGCTCCTGGAGGCCGGCTGGTCGCCGGGCGCGGCGGTCACCTGGCGGGTGGCCACCGCGGCGCTGGTGATGCTCGTGCCGGCGGTGCTGATGATGCGCGGCAAGTGGCACCGGCTGCGCCACGGGTGGCCCAGCATCGTCGTCTTCGGCGTGGTCGCCGTCGCCGGCTGTCAGCTGGCCTACTTCCTCGCCGTCGAGCGGCTCTCCGTCGCGGTCGCGCTGCTGCTGGAGTACCTCGGGATCATCCTGGTCGTCGGCTGGCTGTGGCTGCGGCACGGGGAGCGGCCCCGTCCCCTCACCGTGCTCGGTGCGGGCATCTCGATCGTCGGGCTGATGCTGATGCTCGACGTCTTCGGCGCGGTCCAGGTCGATCCGGTCGGCGTCCTGTGGGGCCTGGTCGCCGCGACCGGCCTGGCGACCTACTTCCTGGTCTCCGCCGACGAGAGCCACGGGCTGCCGGCGCTGGTCGTCGCGTCCGGCGGCCTGGGCGTCGGGGCGATCGTGCTCGTCCTGGCCGGTGCCCTCGGCGTGGTGCCGATGACCTGGAACACCGGCGACGTGCAGCTGGCCGGGATGCAGGTCCCATGGTGGGCCGACGTCGCGGCGCTCGGCGTGATCGCGGCCGCCTTCGCCTACGCCAGCGGCGTGATGTCCATCCGGCGGCTGGGCTCCAAGCTCGCCTCGTTCGTGGGCCTGACCGAGGTGATGTTCGCGGTGTTGTGGGCGTGGCTGCTGCTCAGCGAGCTGCCCGCCCCCGTCCAGCTGGTCGGCGGCGCCCTCATCCTGGCCGGCGTCGTCGCCGTGAAGCTGGACGAGCGGCCCGCCGTGCCGACCGAGGTCCTCGACCTCCCGGAGCAGGGCCCCGCCCTCGAGGCAGACGACCTAAGCGTCGAGCCGGTCCCCCACTGACGGCGCCCTACCGGCCAGTCCCCCACCGAACGGCCCCGCAAGACGGGTCAGGCGCCCGCGGGAAGCTTCCCGCGGGCGCCTGACGCCGTCCTGTGGTGGTGGTCAGGCGGTGGGGGTATCCCCCGCCTTCGGGGCGTCCTCCACCTTGCGCTGCGCCTTCTCGAGCGAGCGCGCGGCGGCGTCGCGGCCACCCAGCCCGTAGGCCAGGGCCGCGGCGAGCGCGCCACCGACGACCAGCGAGCCGAACGCCAGGTTGATGATCGAGTCGGCGATGCCCATGTACTGCAGGCCCATCGCCACGAAGAGCACCAGGGTGGCATAGCGGATGATGGTGCTCGCCGTGCCGTTGCCGACGGCGCGGGAGAGCAGGCTGGCCACCAGGAAGCCGGCGGCGATGATCGCCCCACCGAACAGCACGCGGCCACCAAGCTCCAGCACCTCGTTGAGGATCGCGGTGACCTCCGGGAAGTTCAGCGTCCGGGTGGCCATGATCGCGAAGAAGATCATGATGGCGACCTGCGCGATCTTGGTGATCACCCCGGAGGCGCTGGTGCCCTCCGGCGCGATGCCCAGGCTGGCGACGGCCCGGTCGGTGCCCAGCCCGCGCAGCGTGCTCTCCAGCAGCTCGCCGACGAACTTGGCGATCAGGAAGCCCAGGCCCAGGATCAGCGCCGCGGCGATGATCAGCGGGATGGCGTCCAGGATGATCGTCAGCATCCGCTGGGCGGGGTCGGAGATCGACCGGATGCCCAGCACCTGCAGCGCCGCGATGGAGACCACGATCAGCACGATCGCGAAGACCAGGTTGCCGACCAGCGAGGGCAGGTTGCGGACCAGGTTGTTGTCCGTGTCGGCCGCCGGCTGGGCCACCGGGTCACCGGCGCCCACGGCCGTCGCCGCCCGGTTCGGGCTCAGCTTGGCCGCCAGGGACTCCAGGTTGGCAGCCCGCAGCGCGGTCTCCACCAACTGCTTGAGAATCTTCGCCAGCACAAAGCCGATGAAGAAGACGAATGCCGCTCCGATGATGTTCGGCAGATAGCTCATCACATTGTCGAGCAGCGATTGAATGGGCGACAGGGCCGCATCGAGAGCAAAGACCTGAAGGACCGCCACCAAGCCGAACAACCAGACCAGCAACGAGCCGATCTGACCGAGTGACTCACCCAGTGATTCTCCGTCGGCACCCTGCTTCTGCAGGAAACCGATCTTGCTCACGAGCTTTCCTATCGCCCACTTCACGACGCGGGCCAGGACCCAGGTCGCGATCAGGATCAGGATTGCGATCACGACATTCTGCAGGATCTGCGCCCAGTCGTAATTGTCCCAGAAGTCCACGAGATCTCCTCATATCGGGTAGCGGGCATCGAATGAAGGGGGTTCCCCCAAACGACAAATCACAGTACCCGTCATGAAAGAAAACTCAACCCCGAACGTTCGTTTCCGGGATATCCACCGGGTCCCTGATCAGGCGGTCTGGCCGGCGTGCTCGCCCTCGGAGAGCTCCTCGATCAGCTTGGCGTTGAAGGCCGGTAGGTCGTCCGGCGTGCGGCTGCTCACCAGGCCGTTGTCGACCACGACCTCCTCGTCGACCCACTCCGCACCGGCGTTGCGCAGGTCCGTCTGCAGGCTCGGGTAGGAGGTGAGCCGGCGACCGCGCAGGACGTCGGCATCGGTGAGGATCCAGCCACCGTGGCAGATCGCGGCGACCGGCTTGCCCTGCTCGAAGAACGCCCTGGTCAGCGCCACAGCGTCGGCATCCATCCGGAGCTTGTCGCCATTGACCACGCCGCCGGGCAGCACCAGGCCGGCGAAGTCGGCGGCGTCGGCATCGGCGACGGCGAGGTCGACCCCCGCCTCGTAGCCCTTCTTGCCGGTGAGCGTGCCGGGCTCCGGTGAGATGAGCACCGGCTCGGCACCGGTCTCCACCAGCGCGTCCCAGGGACTGGTCAGCTCGCTGTCCTCGAACCCGTCGGTCAGCAGGAAGGCCACCTTTGTGCCAGTGAGGTCGGTCATCGTGTCTCCTCTCGTGCGTCTGCGGTGGGCACCCGTCACCCCGACGGTATGCCGGATGGTCGGCCCGCGCGCGTCAGCCGGCCAGGGAGTCCAGGGCCTGGGCGATCGGCACCGGGCCGTTGTTGAACTGCACGGTCGTCCCCGCGAGGTCGTCGCGGTCGATCACGGCGGCGGCCACCGCCGCCACGTCGGCGCGGGAGACCTGGCCGGACTCGACGCCGGGACCGCCCAGCTCGATGGAGCCGGTCGGCGCGTCCAGGGTCAGGCCGCTGGGCGCCAGGATGGTCCACGCCAGGTCCGTGCCGCGCAGGTGCTCGTCGGCCGCGGCCTTCGCCTCGGCATACGCGAAGAACGGGTTGTCCTCGGGCACACCGTGGTCCGGGCTCGCACCGAAGTAGGACACCATCACGTAGCGGGGCACCCCGGCGGCGACGGCCGCGTCCATCGAGCGGACCGCGGCGTCCTGGTCGACCGCGCGGGTGCGGGCGGGGTTGCCGCCGCCGGCGCCGGCGGACCAGACGACCACGTCGTGCCCGCGGACCAGGTCGGTGAGGGCGTCGGTGTCCATGGTCTCCACGTCGGCGACCACCGGGGTGGCGCCGGTCGCGGCGACCTCGTCCGTGTGCTCGGGGTTGCGGATCACCGCCGAGACCTCGTGGCCGGCGGCGGTGAGCAGGGGCTCCAGCTCCAGGGCGACCTTGCCGTGTCCACCGATCAGTGCAATACGTGCCATGCCAAGTCCTCCGTGTCGTTCTCGGGTCCCCGTGGCCGCGCCGACGGGCGTGCTCTCTGGGGGCAACGGGCCCGGCGGCGGTCCTGTTCCCCGGTGGCTACGGTGGGGCGATCAGGTTCCTTTCTACGGAGGCCCGCATGAAACTCGCCGAGCAACTCGTCGCCCAGCTCCAGCAGGCCGGGGTCCGCCGGATCTACGGCATCGTGGGGGACAGCCTGAATCCGGTCGTCGACGCCTGCCGGGCGACCGGTGGCTCCGCCGACGGCGGCATCGACTGGATCCACGTCCGCCACGAGGAGGCGGCCGCCTTCGCCGCGTCGGCCGACGCCCAGCTGACCGGGGAGCTCGCGGTGTGCGCCGGGTCGTGCGGCCCGGGCAACCTGCACCTGATCAACGGCCTCTACGACGCGAACCGGACCGGGGCGCCGGTGCTCGCCATCGCCTCGCACATCCCGAGCAGCCAGATCGGGTCCGGCTACTTCCAGGAGACCCACCCGGACCGCCTCTTCACCGAGTGCTCGGTCTACTCCGAGCTGATCACCTCACCCGCGCAGTCGCCCCGCGTCGTGCACTCGGCGATCCGGCACGCGCTCGGCCTGGGCGGCGTCTCCGTGGTCACCCTGCCCGGCGACGTGGCCGACCTCGACGCCACGACCGAGGCCCCGGCATACCGTCCCGTGAGGCGCGGCACGCTGGCGCCCGACCCCGACGTGCTGCACGAGCTCGCGGACGCGCTCAACGCCGCGGACCGGGTGGCCATCTTCGCCGGGGCTGGTGTCGCGGGCGCGCACGACGAGGTGGTCCGGTTGGCCGAGCTGCTGAACGCCCCCGTCGGACACTCGCTGCGGGGCAAGACCTTCATCCAGCACGACAACCCGTATGACGTGGGGATGACCGGGCTACTCGGCTACGGGGCCGCGGCCTTCGGGATGGAGGACGCGGACCTGCTGCTCCTGCTGGGCACCGACTTCCCCTACGACCAGTTCCTGCCGGACGTCACCACGGTCCAGGTGGACCGCGACGCTGCGGTCATCGGCCGCCGCACCGAGGTGACCCTGCCGGTGCACGCAGACGTGCTGGCCACCCTCGAGGCGCTGCTGCCGCTGATCAAGGCGAAGAAGAACCAGAAGTTCCTCAAGCAGACCCTGAAGCGGCACGACAAGCTGATGGACAAGTCGGTCGGGGCCTACACCCGCAAGGCCGAGAAGCTGGTCCCGATCCACCCCGAGTACGCCGCGTCGGTGCTCGACGAGGTCGCGGCGGACGACGCGATCTTCACCGCCGACACGGGCATGTGCAACGTGTGGACGGCGCGCTACCTGAACCTGCGCGGCACCCGCGACCTGATCGGCTCGTTCCTGCACGGCTCGATGGCCAACGCCCTGCCGCAGGCGGTCGGGGCGCAGCTGGCCTACCCGGACCGGCAGGTCATCTCGGTCTCCGGCGACGGCGGCCTGGCGATGCTGCTCGGGGAGCTGTTGACGCCGGTGATGTACGACCTGCCGCTGACCGTCACCCTGTTCAACAACTCCACGCTCGGCATGGTCAAGCTGGAGATGCTGGTGGACAAGCTGCCCGACTTCGGGGTGGACGTCCCCGCCACCGACTACGCCGCGATCGCCGCGGCCATGGGCTGGCACGCCGTGCGGGTGACCGATGCCCGGGAGCTGGAGTCGGCCTACCGGGAGGCGCTGGAGCACCGCGGGCCGTCGCTGGTCGACATCGTCACCGACCCGAACGCCCTGTCGATCCCGCCCAAGGTCACCGGCGAGCAGATCTTCGGCTTCGCCACGGCGATGAGCAAGATGGTCTTCAACGGCGGAGCCGGCGAGGTCGTCGCCATGGCGCGGTCGAACCTGCGCAACGTGCCGCGCCGCTGAGACCGCGCCGTCAGCGCCGGTTGCTGCCGATCTCGGTGGCCAGCTGGGCCGGCAGGTAGTCGTAGCGGACGAACTCGCGGGTGAACGTCGCCGACCCGTGGGAGACCGAGCGCAGGTCGATGGCGTAGCGGCTCAGCTCGTGCTGGGGCACCTCGGCGTGCACGACGGTGTGCCCCTCCTCACCCGCCTCCGTGCCGTGCACCTGGGCGCGGCGGCCGCGCAGGTCGGCCATCACCGGCCCGACGTACTCGTCGGCGACCGTGACGGCGATGTGGTCGACCGGCTCCAGCAGGGACACCGTCGAGTCGTTGGCGGCCTCCCGGAGGGCCAGCGCCCCGGCCGACTGGAAGGCCATGTCCGAGGAGTCGACCGAGTGCGCCTTGCCGTCCAGCAGGGTGACCCGCAGGTCCACCAGCGGGTAGCCGGCCAGCACGCCCTGGGCGATCTGGCTGCGGCAGCCCTTCTCGACCGAGGGGATGAACTGTCGCGGGACCGCCCCGCCGACCACCTTGTCGACGAACTCGAAGCCGGCGCCCCGCTCGAGCGGCTCGATCCGCACGTGGACGACGGCATATTGACCGTGCCCGCCGGACTGCTTGACCAGGCGGCCAGTGCCGTCGACCGGTCGGACAAAGGTCTCCCGCAGGGAGGTGCGCACCGGGTCGACCTCGACCTCCACGTGGTGCCGCTCGCGCAGCCGCTCCAGCAGGTCGTCGACGTGCGCCGGGCCCAGCGTCCACAGCACGAGCTGGTGGGTCTCGGGGTTCTGCTCCATCCGCAGCGTCACGTCCTCGGCGACCACCCGTTGCAGCGCCGAGGCCAGCTTGTCCTCGTCCCCCGGGGAGGCGGCGCGCACTGCCACGGGCAGCTGCGGCTCCGGCAGCAACCAGGCGGCGACCAGCGCCGGGTGCTCCATGTCGGAGAGGGTGTCGGCGGTCTCGGCGTGCGCGATCTTGGTGACCAGCACCAGTTCCCCGGCGATCGCGCGGTCGCGCGGGGCGGTGCCGTCGGCCAGCGGGCTGCTGATCTGACCCACCCGTTCGTCGTCCTCGTCGTGGCCGGGGTGCCCGGCGACCTCGTGGCCGGCAACCCAGGACAGGTGGCCCGAGACGTGCAGCCGGTCGTCGCTGCGCAGCGTGCCGGCGAACACCCGCACCAGGGACAGCCGCCCGACATACGGGTCCGTCGTGGTGCGCACCACCTCGGCGACCAGCGGCGCGTCAGGGTCGGCGCAGATGTCGCCGTAGTCCGAGCCCGAGGCGGTCGACACCGGGGGTATGCCGGCGGCCGGCGGGGCGGGGAAGCCCACCTCGATCACCTCGAAGAGTTCCTCGATGCCGGCGGCCGTGGGCGGGTGGACCGGGATGATCGGGAAGAACCGCGCCGTCGCGACAGCGGCGCGCAGGTCCTCGCGCAGCATCGCCAGGTCGACGTCCTCCCCCTCCAGGTAGCGCTCGAGCAGTGACTCGTCCTCGGACTGCTCGATCACCGACTCGAGCACCGGGCCCCGGCGTTCCTCGATGTCGGCGGCCTCCGCGTCGGTGGGCTCCTCCGGGGCGGCGACACCGCCGTCGGGGTCGACCCGGCGCACCCGGCGCCGCAGCAGGTCCAGGACACCGGTGACCGAGCCGCCCTGCAGGATCGGGCGGTAGAGCGGCTGGGCGTCGCCGAAGACCCGCTGGCAGTCGGCGACCACCGCGTCGTAGTCGGCGCGGGCCAGCTCCAGCTGGGTGACCGCGACCGCGCGCGGCATCCCGACCGCGGCGCACTCCCGCCACAGCATCCGGGTCGGCTCGTCGACGGTGTCGCCGGCCGAGACCACGAAGAGCACGGCGTCGGCGGCGCGCAGCCCGGCCCGGACCTCGCCGACGAAGTCCGGACGTCCGGGGGTGTCCACCAGCGTGACGACGAGGTCGCCGCGCGCGACGGTGGCCACCCCCATCCCGGTCGACGGCGGCTGCTCCCCCTGACGGACCTGGGCGCCCTCCGCGGCGGTGAGCCGCTCGAAGAGCATCGACTTGCCCGCACCGGCGGGACCGACGAGCACGACGTTGCGGATCTGGTCCGGACTGGCCGGCGGGACGAACGATCGCGACTCGGTGCGGCTCATGCACCTACCTAAGTCGTCGCCGCGGGCGGGCACAAGGGCCCGGTGGAATAGATGGCCACGGCACGGCCTTGACCACCCCATGCCCCTGCGTTCGGACCAGTCCACCCCCGTGTCCGCAGGCGCTGCCCCCGTCCCGCCCCGCACGGCGGTGACCGGTCGCACCGACGGGGAGCGTCAGCCCTCCCGCCTGGGGCAGCTGCTCATGTTCGGCGCCCTGGTGGCGATCGGCCCGCTGACCATCGACATCTACCTGGCGGCCTTCCCCACGCTGGTGACCGAGCTGGGCACCACCGAGGCCGCGGTCCAGCTGACCCTCACCGCCACCCTGGTGGGCCTGGCGATCGGCCAGCTGCTGATCGGCGCGGTGGCCGACGTCATCGGGCGGCGACGTCCCCTGCTGGCCGCGCTCACGGCATACGTGGTCATCTCGATGGTCATCGCGCTGTCCAACTCCCTCGAGGCGCTCGTGGTGCTGCGCTTCCTGCAGGGGCTGGTGGCGGCGGCCGGCATGGTGCTGAGCAACGCGATGGTGCGCGACCTCTACAGCGGGTCGCAGATGGCGACCTTCATCTCCCGGCTGTTCCTGATCGTCGGGGTGGCCCCGATCATCGCGCCGACGCTGGGCGCGCAGTTCCTGCACTTCGGGACCTGGCGGACGATCTTCTGGGCGCTGGCCGTCTTCGGCCTGGTGCTGGTGACCGCCGCCCTGTTCTTCACCCGGGAGACGCTGCCGCCGGCCCGGCGCCGGCAGGGTGGGATCGCGCCGGCGCTGCGCTCGTATGCCGTGCTGCTGGGCGACCGCCGGTTCGTCGGCCTGGTGCTGACCGCCTGCACCGCGATGGGCGCCCTGTTCGCCTACATCAGCTCGGCGACGTTCATCTTCCAGGACCTGTACGGCATGAGCACCCAGGAGTACGCCCTGGTCTTCGCCGGCGGCGCGGGCGCGCTGACCGTGGCCAGCCAGGTGAACGGCTTCCTGGTCAAGAAGATCCACCCGGTGCGCATCCTGATGGTGGCGCTGCCCTCCGGCCTCGTCATCTCCACGCTGTTGCTGGCCGCCGCCCTGCTCGACCTGGGCGTGGTCGCCGTCGTCGCGGGGGTCGTGCTGGTCCTCGGTGCGACCGGCTTCGTGATGCCCAACGCCCCGGTCATCGCCCTGAACGACCACGGCGAGCGGGCCGGCTCGGCCGCCGCGCTGCTGGGGGCCGGCAACTTCGTCTTCGGCGCCCTGATCGCCCCCGTCACCGGGGCCTTCGACGCCGCCTCGGCCGTGCCGATGGCCGCGGTCATGGTCGGCTGTGGCGCGGTCTCCCTGCTGGTCTACTGGACCCTCGCCCGGCCCCGCGACATCCTGGCCACGATGCCCTGGAACGAGGACGAGGCCGACGTCGAGGCCGCACCGGCCGAGGTCGCCGCGTCGCAGCCGGTGCCCGGCCCCGCCGCGGGCTGAGTCGGGCGGCCCGCACGGCTCGGAGCCTGCACTGTCGCCGCCCCGACCTGCTTCCCCTTCGTAGGATAGGCGCCATGCGAGGTATCGGAACGATCCTGACCGCTGGCACCCTCGGCGTGCTCCTGCTGGCCGGCTGCTCGGGCGAGGACGACCCGGCCGAGGGCACCACCACCGACCAGGCACAGACGACGGAGGGGGCCAGCGCGGAGGCCGAAGACGACGCCGCCTCCGGGGTCGACACGGCGGACGGCGACACCGCGACCGAGGACATCGCGACCGAGGACACCGCGACCGACGACACCGCGACCGACGACACCGCGACCGAGACGGAAGTCGCCGACGGCGACGGCGGCGGCTCGGACGAGACCGGAGCCGCGCCAGACCCGGATGCAGCGCCGGAGGAGGTCCTGGAGCAGGCCGGGCTGCTCGACGGCCAGCAGGTCGTCGTGGGGCCGGGTGGGGTCGACGACCCGACCGTCCAGGCGGCGATCTGCGACTACGTGGTCGGGACCCAGGACGAGGTGGCCGCCATCACGGGCGTCTCCGACGACCTGACCCCGCTGGACGGCAACGGCTACACCCAGCGGGGCGGCAACGGGGGCGGCATCCAGTGCGTCTACGACGTCGACGGTGCGGACGGGTTTGGCATCGTGCTGTGGAGCAAGGAGATTCCGAACGTCGAGGACGGCGACGAGACCCAACTCCTGGCAAGCGGACCCGTGGGCGAGCACTGGGGCACGGTGGCCTACGCCCCGACCTTCGCCGGAGAGGTGATGGACGAGGCGGCGGCAGCCGCGTGGCTGGAGGACGCGGCGACCCGCTGGGGCGGCGCCTCGGCCTGAGGGGCGACTGGCGTATTTCCCACCGCTACCGGCTGGTTCGTAGCATGAGGATCATGCGACTCATCGGAAAGCTCCTGACCGCTGGCACCGTCGGCGTGCTCCTCCTCACCGGTTGCGCGGGTGAGGACGACCCGGAGGAGAGCACCCCCGAGGACCAGCCCCAGGCCACGACCGAGACCGCCGAGGAGACCGACCCGGCCGGGGACGACGCGGCGGCCACCACCGACGACGGGGGTCCGGCGGATGACGGGGACGACGGTGGCGCAACCTCCGAGGACCCCGCCGACGACACCGCGGGCGAGGAGAACGGCGGCGACGACGGCACGGAGGGCGAGGACCAGGGCAGCGGCGACACGCCTGGGGACCCCCGGGAAGTCCTCGACTCGCTCGGCCTGCTGGACGGCGACAAGGTCCGGGTGGATCCGGCGGCGCCGATGGACCCAGGCATCGCGCGCGCCATGTGCGAGTACGTCTTCGGCAAGCCCGCCCAGGTCGCCGAGGTCACCGGCGTGACCGGCGAGCTGACCCTGCTGGAGAGCAGCGGCTACGAGCAGTGGCCCGCCCAGGGCGACGGGCTGCAGTGCATCTGGGACGTGGACGGCGCCAACGGCTTCGGCACGATGATGTGGAGCCAGCAGGTCCCCACGCCGAACAGCGAGGAGGCCTACATCGCCGCCGACGTCCCCGTCGGGGACTTCCACGGCGTCGTGGCCTACGCCCCGGACTACGAAGGCACCACGCTGGACGAGGACGCGGCGACCGCCTGGCTCGAGGACGCCGCGACCCGCTGGGCCGGCGCCTCCGACTAGCTCACTCCCGACCGGACGCGTCATCGGGCGGCCCCAGCACCCCACCAGACGCGTCATCGGGCGGCCTTCGTCTGCCACCGGACGCACGATCGGGCGAAACGCTGCCTACCCGTCGGTGAGTCGGTGGGAGCGCGCCGGGCGTTGAGCGGGTCGGCCGAGCCGGAACACCGCGTATGGCGACCGCCCGCCACCGGCGGCCTGCGACACCTGGTCCTCGGTTGCCGGGCAGTCCAGGAGCTGGCTCAGCGGATGGGCGGACAGGCCGCTGCGTCCGGCGGCCAGCCAGGTGCGCAGGAGGTCCCGCCCGAGCGCAAGCACGGCCTCGTCGGGAAGACCGGTGGGGGCGGTCAGCGCCACCACCGTCCCGACGGGCCGCGTGGTCGCCGAACGAGCGAGTGCCCGTGACAGTCCGGTCCGGCGCAGCACCGCCAAGGGCGTGGGTCGGAGCGCCAGTCGCAGGCCGGCCGACTCCCACCGGTTCAGTCCCATCGCCACGTCGCTCAGTCCGTCCAACACGTAGCGCGGATCGCCGGGGTCCAGCCGCAGCCAGTCCCGCAGCTCCCCGGTGGCGGGCCCCTCGAACGTCCACCGGTCTGCCCGGAGCAATGTCGCGCGGACCAGGTCGTCGGGGAGCACGTCCAGTCTCACCCCGTCCGCCAACCCGGCCGCGCCGGCCACCGAGGCGACCTCTTCCCGGGTGACAGGTGGGTCGGCATACCGGCCCCGCGCGGTCCGGCGCGCCACGAGTTCGGGGACCGTGAAGCGTGCATCGCCGCCCGATGGAGCGTCCGGTGGCAGGCCTTCCCCGACCGACGACGCGTCCGGTGGGGTCGGATCCCCGACCGATGAGACGTCCGGTCGCGGGTGGAGGGTGGCCACCGCCGCGATCCGGGAGGCCCGGTCGACGGCCGGGACGAGACGCAGCTCGAGGCCGAGGTCGGCCGCGACGATGGCCAGCGCCTCGGCCACGCAGCCGAGCGACAGGAACAGGTCGCGCCGGGTGGGGTCACCGACCTCCAGGACCCGGTCGGCGTGCCACCCCAGCCGCAGGGTGTCCGGCCCGTCGGCGGTGACCTCCCAGGGCTGGGTGTTGTGCGCGCTGGGGGCGCGCCCCCAGTCGGCGGAGCGGGCGAGCACCCGCTGCGCCGGCCCACCCGCCCCGGCACTCACGCCAGGTCCTTGCGGTAGAACGTCACCCCGTGCAGCGGCCGCCCACCCATCGCGGCGAACTGCGCGGCCGAGGCCGGGTTGTCCTCCCCGATGAAGGTCACCCGCAGGCTCCGGTAACCACCGTCGACCAGGTTGGCCAGCAGCCGGTGCGAGAGCACCGACATCAGTCCCCGACCCTGGGCAGCGGGCACGGTCCCCTTGATGATGAGCACGGCCTCGTCCCGGTAGCGGCGCCGCGTCAGCAGCAGCCGCAGCTGGTCGCGCCGGGCCATCCGGCCCCCGGTCGACATCACGAACCCGCTGAGGTCGGGCACCACGAGCACGAAGGCCGACGGCTCCCCCTCGACGGTCAGCCACAGCAGCAGCCGCTCGTCGAGCAGCCAGGCCAGCCCGTCGGTGGCGACGGCGAGCTCCTCCTCGCTGATCTCCGTGTAGTAGGGCAGCTGCGCGAAGCTCGGGTTGAGCATCCCGCGCAGGATGCCCAGTTGCCGCGACAGCCCGCGCCTCCGGCCGTGGTGCAGCGCCACCCCCTCCGGCAGGTCCCCGGCGCCGCGGGGGAAGACCGCGTCGGCATCGAGCGCGGTCAGGTCCTCGCAGATCCACGTGGCCGCGGGCCAAACCGGCGCGAAGCCCGCGGCCTCCCACGCCGCCGGGTAGTGCTCCGGGTTCCACGGCGAGTCGACGAAGCCGCGCTCGGCGAAGCCGGAGGTGATCACCCCGCCGGTCTGGTTGGGCAGCAGCGACACCGGGCCGAGCAGGACCGTCCGCCCGTCCGCACGGGCCCGTTCCTCCGCGTATGCCGTCAGCCCGGCGAGCGCGTCCGCGCCGGTGAACTCGGTGGCCCCGAGCAGCTGGGTCCGGGCCCCGATCCGGGCGTCCATCCGGTCGTCGCTGTGCACCGTGCTGCGCCCAACCACGGCACCGGTGCCATCCCGGGCCAGCACCAGTTCGACCGCGCCGTGGGCGGTGTGCGGCCCGTCACCGGTCCACCACCGCCGGATGCTGTCCTGCCAGAGCGGGACGTAGCGGTCCCGGGGGTGGCACCGCAACGGCAGGTCGACGAAGTCCCGCAGGTCCTGCTCGGTCCGGACGGGGGTGACGGTGACCGGACCCCGGTCCTCAGCCACCGGTCCTGCCGGCGTCCGGGACGTCCCGTCGGGCGCGGCGGACCCGCTGCACGGGAGGCCCGACCTCCTCGCGACCGACCGGGGTGAACGTCTCGATGTTGCGCATCACGTTCTCCTCGGCGCGCCACACCCCGTTGGTGTAGCCGGACTCGTGCGCGGAGTACACCCGGATCCAGCCCCCGGTGGCGTTCTTCGTCCCGTCGACGACCCAGTCCATCAACTCCCGGTGGGTGCCGGTGCGGGCGAACCGCATCAGGTCGTCCATCGTGTCGAACCAGGCGATCGTGCCGAGCGTGAACGGCGGCTGCCAGTAGGTGCGGTGGCCGCGGTAGCCCTTCATCCGCTTCATCTCCCCGATCATCGTGCGGTAGCGACCGGCGTGCCGCAGCCAGGCGGCCGGGCTGGTGTAGCGGGTGCCGCCGACGAACATCACCCCGGCCCGGGCGATGTCGGGGGCCTTGGAGAAGTCGGTCGTCCTCATGGTGCGTCCTCCCTGTCGACCGCCCGGTAGACCCGGATGTAGCCGCCCGTGGCGTGGTCCGGGTCCAGCACCCAGCCCATCAGGCGCCGGTGGGTCCCGGTGCGGGCGAACCGCATCAGGTCGTCCTGGGTGGCGAAGAACCCCAGGGTCCCCAGGCTGAACGGCGGCTCGTAGTAGACCCGGTGGTCCAGGTAGCCGGGCATCCGCTTCATCTCCCGGACCATCCGCAGCCAGTGGGGTGCCAGCCGCAGCCAGGCCACGGGCCCCGTGTAGCGGGTCGCGCCGACGAACACCGCCCCCGCCTCCGCCTGCGCCGCGCGACTCACGACGGGTCCTTCTGCAGGTAGACCCGCTTGAGCTTGGTGTTCTCCGCCGCGAACGGCCCGGTGCCGTGGTCGTGCACCCGCACCTCAATGTCCCCGGTGCGGTCCGACTCCTCCAGCGACTGGGCGAAGTCCCGGCTCACCCTGGCCAGGTAGCCCACGACCCCGGTCCGGGCGTCGGCGGCCAGGTCGGCGCGCTCGGCCTCCGCCAGCGTCACGCCCTCGCGCAGCTCCAGGTGGATCACCGGCTGGCTGTCCTTCCCGCCGTCGCGCTCCTCCAGGGTCAGCGTGAACGAGGCGAGCCGGGCCGCCCGGGAGGAGTCGTCATACAGGCCGTTCTCGACGTCCTGCGGGTAGATGTTGGCGCCCATGAACGAGATCGTGGCGTCCTTGCGGCCGAAGAGGAGAAGCAGGGGCAGCTTCATCCCCTGCTTCTCCCAGGCGGCGCGCGCCTCGGCGCGCCAGCGCGGGTTGCGGCGCAGGATCGCGGCCAGGTCGTGCCAGTCGAGCAGGACGCCCTCGTCGCCGATGTTGTAGCGCAGCTTCGGGCTGAGCACCTGCGTCGAGGTCAGGGTGCACAGGATCTCCCCGTCCGAGGTGGTCTCCAGGTAGGTCTCCAGCGGGTTGTACTGGAAGACCATCGGCGTGCGCGTCTCGTCCGCCCCGAGCACGGCCTCGCGGAGCCCGGGGTCCTCCAGCAGGGCCCGGCGCAGCCAGACGGTCAGCTCGGTCTCCCCGCCGATGCCGATCGTCAGGTCGGAAGCGCCGTAGCCGGACCGGACCGTGAGGAACCGCTCCTCGCAGTAGTCGCGCAGCGCCTCGGTCATCCCCTCGCCACCGACCAGCCCGTGCATCCGGTACTGGGACCAGTCCAGCCCGTCCGCGTCGAGCCGGTCGCGCAGGTCCTTCAGGAACGGCGGGTATGCCGTGACCAGGTAGGTGAATCCCGGACCGAAGTGGTGGATCGTGTCGACGATCTTGTCCAGGTCCGGGCCGGTGTTCTTGACCATCGCGATCTTGGCCATCGCGATCCCGGTGTTGGTGCCGGTCGCCCACGCCCCCATCGAGTAGGCGTTGATCACGAACAGCCGCTCCTCCTCGCGCATCATCAGCGAGGTGAACCCGGCGACGTTGCGGTGGATGTCGGCCAGCTCATCGCGCCCCCGCACCCAGTTGAACGGCGTCCCCGACGACCCGGACGACTCGTCGACCAGCGTCCCCCGCAGCGCCAGGTCCCCGTGCCAGCAGCGCTGGTCCTCGGGGTACTGCGTGACGTAGCTGTCCTTGCTGGTCGGCGGGTAGTTCGTCAGGTCCCACCACCGGAACGTCCACCCCCGCTGCTTCAGGAAGTCCCGGTAGGCGGGCACGTGCAGCGAGGCCAGCTGGCAGGTCATCCAGGCGTGCCGCCGGGCGAAGTCCCCCATCCACGGCTGGTAGTTCGTCGCGGTCATCCGCCACATCGCCGGGTGCACCTTGTAGAGGCTGTAGGTCTCGGTCAGCGCCTTGGTCCCCACCCGCAGCGTCGTGCGCCGGGCGACCTTGAGCGGCAGGCTCTTCCACACCTTCTGGCCCGTGCCGTGGAGTCCGTCTCCCACGCGCTGCAGCGACATGCGCCGAGTATGCCGTGTCATGCCCGTCCGACGCCCCCGCCTCCCCGTCGGTTCCGCCCCGGCGGGAACCCCCTGCAGGATTATCGGGACGCTCCTATGGACCGTCAAGGCCTGATCGGGCCTGCTTCGAGCAGGCGGTAGAGATCGCGAGCGATGTAGCGCTTGAGGCAGCGTGTGATTTCGCGGTTGGTCTTGCCCTCGGCGGTGCGACGGGTGACGTATTCGCGGGTGGTTTGGTCGTAGTGGATGCGGGAGAGCGCGATGGTGTGCAGTGCCCGGTTGAGCTGTCGGTCGCCGTACCGGTTGAGGCGGTGTCGGGTGGTGACCTGGCCGCTGTTGGCCGGGATCGGGGCTACGCCGGCGAGCATCGCGAAGGCGGCCTCGGAGTGGATCCGGCCTGGGTGGGACCAGGCGCACAGCACGGTCGCGGCCACGATCGGCCCGACACCGGGCTGGGCCAGGACGTCGGGGCGCCAGGCCAGCACGATCGCCCGGATGGCGTTCTCGTGCTCGGCGGCCTCCTTCGACAGGGCACGTGCCCGCCGGGCCAGGGCGCGCAAGGTCCTGACGGTCGTAGTGGTCTCCAGGTCCCACGTTGAGTTAAGACGCATTTTCGCCGCGGTCCTGATCATCGCCGGGACCTTCTGGCCGCGGAACCGCTCGCGGATCGGCTCGGGCGCGGCGATGAGGAGGCTGAACAGCTGGCGTTGGGCGTCGGTGGAGGCGTTGACTGCGGACCGGCGCGCGGCCAGCAGCACCGAGAGCGCCTGGCGGTCCCCGCCACTGCGCGGGGTGCCGAGCTTCGCGCGGGACAGTGCTTCGCGGGCGGCGCGGATCGCGTCGAGCGGGTCGGACTTGGCGCCGTTACGTCGCTTAGCGCGTTCGGGACGGTCGAGCTCGACCACGACCTCCTGGTTGCGCTCGAGGTGCCGGGTCAGGCCGGCGCCGTGCCCGCCGGTGCCTTCGATCGCCCACGCCCGCAGTGCTGCGTGCTCGTTAGCGAACTCCACCAGTCGGGCATAGCCGTCGGTCGTGGCTTCGACGGTGATCTCCTCAAGCACACCGCCGGTCCGCGCGTCGACCACGGCCGCTGAGTGAGTCTGGACGTGGGTGTCGACGCCGATGACGGTATCGACGACGTCACGTAGATCGGTCACACTGGTCATGCGTTCTCTCCTTGCCTGGGAGCGGATGTGGTTCCGGTCCGGGGCGGAGACTCGGCAGGACTGTGATGAGACACGACCGGTGCGTGAACACCGGACGGTCAAGCTCCTGATCAGGCCAACTGCTCCGACCGGGCCGGGGCCGGCAACCCCAAGCGGACAAGTCCCGAGAAAGGCACAAAGCCAGTCACCCGAAGGGTCACACTCACGGTCACCGACCAACAGCCCAGCACCATCAGGCTGCAAAGGGAATCCTCACAGTCACCCGAGAATCCTGTACTTCGTTGCAGAACCTTCCCGGGACGAAGCGCCAGGTTCCGGGGTGAAGCTACCCCCGACCGAGGCTGTCGCGGATCGCGCGCAGCTGCCCGAGGACCTCGTCGGTCGGCACCAGGTGGTGGTCGGGCGGGGGCACCTCGGCGGTCCCGGCGTGCACCTGCTGGTGCAGGTCCTCCATGAGGGTGTCCAACCGGTGCGCGGTCTCGGCCGCCTCGGCCAGCTGCTCCAGCACCTCGGCGGGCGCCGAGCGACGGTACTTGTAGTAGATCTTGTGCTCCAGACTGGCCCAGAAGTCCATCGCGACGGTGCGGAACTGCACCTCGACGATCACGGGCGCGACCGAGTCCGACAGGAAGACGGGGACCTCGACGATGGCGTGCAGGCTGCGGTAACCGTTCGACTTGGGGTCGCGGATGTAGTCCTTGACCTCGATCACCGTGACGTCGGACTGCCCGGTGAACTGGTCGAAGAGCCGGTAGACGTCAGAGGTGAAGCTGCAGGTCACGCGGACCCCGGCGATGTCGGTGATGGCCGCGCGGATGGCCGAGAAGGAGGGGTCGCACCCCTTGCGGGCGACCTTGCCGATGATCGACTCCGGAGACTTGAGCCGCGAGCTGACGTGCTCGATCGGGTTGTAGTCGTGCAGCAGCCGGAACTCCTCGCGCAGGATCCCGATCTTGGTGGTGACCTCCTCCACCCCGAACTGGTACTGCAGCATGAAGCGGGTGAACTCGGTGCGCAGCGCCGCCACGTCGCCTAGGACGTCCGGGTCGATCGCGGGCAGCAGGCGCTTATCGGTCACCACGGGCCCCCGACCGCTCGTCGCCGGGCTCCGGACCCCCTGCGGCCGACTCCCCCGCAGCCGGCTCCCCCGCGACCTGCGTCGCCACGTCGACCAACCGGCCGTAGATCCTCTCCAGGTCGGCGAGCTCCTCGACGGACAGCCGGGAGAGCACCCGGTCGCGGTGCCGGTTGCCCATCCCCTCGAGGTCGTCGAGGACCGCGTGGCCCGCGTCGCTGAGGGACAGCAGCACCCGGCGGCGGTCCGCGGTGTCCGGCTCGCGGACCAGCAGCCCCTTGCCCACCAGCCGGTCGACCAGGCCGCTGATCGTGGGCGTGGAGACCTGCTGGGCCTCGGCGAGCGCCTGGCCGGTGGTGCGCGGCGTCGCCCGGATCACCAGCAGCAGCTGGAGTTGGCGCAGGGTCAGGTCGTCCGGGAAGGTCACCGGGCTCTTGGTGCTGACCAGCTGGCGCAACCGGGAGTCGTGCTCGGTGATCCGGGCGATCAGCGACTCCGGGTCCATCGCGGCGGCCTCCGCATCGGGTAGCTATTGATTAGGAAATGGCTAACTATTCCGTTCATACTAGCGAGGGCACCGTCGCTGTCCAACTGCCGCCGATCGACCGAGGACCACCCGATGAGCAAGCTCACCCTGTTCAGCGTCCGCAACCGCGCACTGATCGCGCTGGCCACGATCTTCACCGTGCTGGCCGGGACCCACGCGATGACCTCCCTGCCGCGCGAGCTGTTCCCCTCCCTGGAGTTCCCGATCCTCGCCGTGGCCACCGGGGTGCAGGGCGCCAGCGCCGAGGTGATGGAGGAGCGGGTCAGCGACCCCATCGAGGTGGCCGCCCAGGGGCTGGACGGGGTCGTGGAGGTGCAGTCCCAGTCCAGCGAGGGCTTCTCCGCGGTGCTGGTCGAGCTCGACTACGGCACCGACATGGGGGCGACGCAGACCGACCTGCAACGGGCGGTGCTCGGCCTGCAGGGCCTGCCCGAGGGTGCCGACCCGGCGATCTTCGCCGGCAGCATCGACGACTTCCCGATCATCCAGATGTCGGCGACCGGCGGCACCGACCGGGACGACCTGGTGGACCGGCTGCGCACCGTCGTCATCCCGGACTTGGAGGACGTCGACGGCGTGCGCGAGGTGCAGCTCACCGGCGTCCAGGACAAGGAGGTCCGGATCGACCTGGACCAGGCGGCGGCCACCGAGGCCGGGGTCAGCGCCGCCGAGATCGGCCAGCTGCTCCAGGCCAACGGCGTGGTCGTGCCGGCCGGCACCGTGAGCAACGGGGAGCAGGAACTCGCCGTCTCGGTCGGCGCCCGGTTGCAGGACGTCGACGAGCTGCGCTCGCTCCCGCTGCCCGGGGCCGGCGGCGCGACCCTGGCCGACGTGGCGCAGGTGAGCCTGGAGACGCCGGAGGCGACGGCATATACCCGCACCAACGGCACCGAGAGCATCGGGCTCTCCATCACCAAGAAGCCGGACGGCAACGCGGTCCAGATCTCCCACGAGGTGCAGGAGCTGCTGCCCGACCTCGAGACGGCGGTGGGCGGTGAGATGACGGTGATCTTCGACCAGGCGCCGTTCATCGAGCAGTCGGTGGACGACCTGACCCACGAGGGCCTGCTCGGCCTGGGCTTCGCGATCCTGATCGTGCTGGTCTTCCTGCTGTCGGTGCGGCTCACCCTGGTCACCGCGGTGAGCATCCCGCTTTCGCTGCTGATCGCGCTGATCGGGCTGCAGGCGGCCGGCTACAGCCTCAACCTGCTCACCCTCGGCGCGCTGACCATCTCGATCGGCCGCGTCGTCGACGACTCGATCGTGGTCATCGAGAACATCAAGCGCCACGCCCGGCTCGGCGAGGACCGGCTGACCTCCGTGGTGCGCGCAGTGCGCGAGGTCGCCGGCGCGATCACCTCCGCGACCGTCTGCACCGTGGCCGTCTTCCTACCGATGATCTTCGTCGGGGGTCAGGTAGGCGAGCTGTTCAGCCCGTTCGCCCTCACCGTGGCCATCGCGATGGGCGCCTCCCTGCTGGTGTCGCTGACCATCGTCCCGGTGCTGGGCTACTGGTTCCTGGGCCGCGGCGCCGACGAGCGCGCCACCGAGCACGGCTCCGCCGAGGAGGGGTATGCCGACACGCCCGCGAGCGCGTCCCTCACCCACGAGTGGGACGCCCCCGACCGGTTGCAGCGCGCCTACCTCCCCGTCCTGAAGGCAGCCATCGGCCGGCCCGTCTGGTCGCTCCTGCTCGCCGTGCTGATCCTGGTCGGCACCGGCCTGGCGGCCGGCCAACTCAAGACGAACTTCATCGGCAGCGCAGGTGGCAACTCGGTGACCGCCACCGTGAAGCTACCGTCCGGGGCCACGCTGGAGGAGACCGACGCGGCGACCACCGACATCGAGGAATGGCTCTCCCAGCGCCCGGACGTGGAGGCCTACCAGGCCACGGTCGGTTCCAGCGGCGGCATCGAGGCGGTCTTCCTGGGCAGCGGCAGCAACAGCGCCTCGATCGCGATCACCCTCGTCGAGGGCACGGACGGCGACGTCTTCGGCGACGCCCTCACCGAGCAGGCACCGGTCCCTGACGACGCCACCGTCACGGTCGCCTCCGCCGCCGGGGCCCCCGGCGCCACCGAGCTCGAGGTGATCGTGACCGGGCTCGACCAGGAGGACCTGGCGGCCACCGCCGAGGAAGTGGTGACCGTGATGGAGGACGTCGGTGCTGGCGACGTCACCAACAACCTCACGGACACCGTGCCCTCGCTGCAGGTGACGGTGGACCGCTCGGCCGCCGGGCAGGCCGGCCTCACCGAGGCCGCGGTCGGGCAGGTCGTCGCGGCCGCGACGAACGGCAGCATCGTGGGGCAGGTCGAGCTGGAGGGCTCCGACGTCACCGTCGTCGTGCACCAGGGTGAGCGCCCCGCCACCGTCGATGAGCTGGAGTCGCTGCCGGTCGGTGGCGGCGAGCAGGGCCCGGTGCTGCTCGGCGACGTGGCCGACCTGGAGGAGGTCGACCAACCCGTCCGGGTGACCCGGATCGACGGGATCCGGGCAGCGACGGTCACCGGCACCCCGGACGCCGCGGACCTCGGTGCGGTGAGCGCCGACCTGCAGGAACGGTTGGACGGGCTGGACCTGCCCGACGGCGTGCAGGTGGAGATCGGCGGCGTGACAGCGGACCAGAACGAGGCCTTCGCCAGCCTCGGCCTGGCCCTGCTGGCCGCCATCGCGATCGTCTACCTGGTGATGGTGGCGACCTTCAACTCGATGCTCCAGCCGCTGCTGCTGATGGTCTCGGTACCGTTCGCCGCGACCGGTTCGCTGTTGATGCTGCTGGTCACCGACACCGCCCTGGACGTCTCCGCGCTGATCGGCATGCTGATGCTCATCGGCATCGTGGTGACCAACGCGATCGTGCTCATCGACCTGGTCAACCAGTACCGCAACCGCGGCCTGAGCGTGCACGAGGCGCTGATCGAGGGCGCCCGGCACCGGTTCCGGCCGATCGTGATGACCGCGCTGGCCACCATCGGTGCGCTCACACCGATGGCGCTGGCGCTCACCGGCGGCGGAGCGTTCATCTCCCAGCCGCTGGCCCTGGTCGTGATCGGCGGGCTGATCAGCTCCACCGCGCTGACCCTGCTGCTGGTCCCGGTCCTCTACCGGCTGGTCGAGGGCGCGAAGGAGCGCCGGGCGGACCGGCGCGCCGCGGGCGGCGCACGCCGTGGCCTGTTCGGCCGGCGCGGCAAGCACGCGGAGGCCGTGCTGGGCAGCGACCCCGCGGCCACCGGCGACTGAGGCCGCCGACCGCGGGCGTCGGTCCGCGGGGCTGACGCCGCCCGACTGCGACGGTCGGTCGGGCCGCCCAGGCAACCTTTCGGCCGGCCTGGACGTGGATCAGGTATGCAGGGCAGTGACAGGCTCGGTCGGTGAGCAGCGACGCCGACGCACGGTTCGCGGTCTTCGTCGACCGGGAGAGTGCCGCGCTGCTCCGGTTCGGCTGGTACCTCACCTCCGACCCCGAGCTGGCCCGCGACCTGGTGCAGGAGGCGCTGACCCGGGTCTACCCACGCTGGGCCGCCCTGCACCGGGGCGAGGAGGTGGCCTACGTCCGACGGACCATGGTCAACCTGTCCCGTGACGCCGCCCGCCGACGGGGACGGGCGGCGCTGCTGCCCTGGCATCGGACATCCGGGGTGGCCGGCGGCCAGGCGCTCCCCGACCCCGCGCAGCAGGTGACCGAACGAGGCGCGGTCGTGGCCGCCCTCCAGCAGCTGCCCACCCGGCAGCGGGCCGTCGTCGTGCTGCGGCACGTCTGCGACCTCTCCGAGGAACAGGTCGCCCGCGAGCTGCGGATCTCCGTGGGCGCGGTGAAGAGCGCTGCGTCCCGCGGACGAACTCGGCTGCGCGAGCTCCTGACCGATGGCGACCCGGACCAGCAGGACGCGGACCAGGACGACACGGACAACGACGACACGGACAACGACGACACGGAAGTGGAGGTGGCCCGATGACGAGCGACGAGGAGAGCTGGCTGCACGACCAGTTGCTGCTGGACCCCCCACCGCCGATGGCGCCCCTGGACGGACAGGCGGCGCTGGGCCGCGCCCGCCGCCACCGGCGGCGCCGCCGGGTCACGACCGCCGCAGGGTGCGCGGCCGCGGGGGTCCTGGTCGCCGGGACCACCTTCTGGGCCGCCGGCCTGCTCCCCGACACACTGCAGGACGCCCTGCCCGCCGCGCCCGGGACCACCGCGGCCTGCCCGGAGTTCATCGCGGGGGGCGACGATCCGGCAGGACCGGGGAGCCGCACCGGGGTCGCCTCCTCGGTCACCGACCTCGCGCTCCTCGACTGGGTCGCCGAGGACGGGGTGCACGTCTGGGTCATCCGCACCACGGACGGATGCCTGGTGCCGTCAGGCCCCGACGCGGGCGGCCCGTCGGCCTCGGGTGTCGGCGTGAGTGTGCTGACCCAGGAGCCGGGGGGCCCAGTCGTGCTGCACGGGTCCCGGGACCCGGGGGAGGACGTGCGGACCTGGGGGGCCCAACTCCTCCCGATACCGGGCCAGGCCTCCGCCATCGCCATCGTCCCGGCCGATGCCGACCTCGCGGTGCTCCCGGGCGGCGACCCGGTGGAGGACCTCACGCCCGTCAGGGACGAGGACGGGACCGTGCTCGCCGCGGTGGCCCGGTCGCCGTACCCGGACGACCAACCTCCCGCGGCCGTCCTCTGGCGGGCCGGCGAGATCTGGTCGCTGCAGTGGGTCTCGGCCGACGTGGTGGTCACCCCGGTCGCCGAGGGCGGGGCCGACCCCGGGGGCCGCGCCGGAAGCGGCACCCCCACCCCCACCCCGGCGTGGTCCTCACCTCCCCAACTGGTCCGGGCCGAGGGCGGTGGCGGGTGGTGGGCCTGGACGGGGACCTCGGTCGTGGCCAGCGGCCCGCGGGAGACCCCGGAGGGCCCCTGGGCCATTCAGCTGCCGGATGAGGGAGGCGACGTCGTCATCGGGTGGCTCCCGGAGGGGACCGAGGAGATCGCCGTCGACGGTCGGCCGCGGACCCTGCTCCCGGTGACGCAGACCGCCGGCCTGCCCCTGGACGGACTGCGACCCTTCATGACCGACGGGCCGGCCCAGCGGATCGAGGCCCTCGGGTCGGACGGTGCGCGGACGGAGGTGCCGATTCTCCCGGACGCCGCGACGGACTGACGCGGAGTTCCGGCACCGCCGCCGACCGCGTCAGCTCCGGGGCGGGACCACGCCCCAGCCGTCGGGGCCGTCGGACCCGGCCGGGTAGTCCTGCATCGGCACGGACCCCGCGCGCCAGGCCGCGAGGACCGGGTCGACGATCCGCCAGCAGTCCTCGGCGACGTCGCCGCGGATCGACAGCAGCGGGTCGCCGTCGAGGATGCCGGCGAGCACCTCGCCGTAGGGCAGCATCCGCGACTTGCCCAGCTCGGCCCGGATCACCTTCTGCTCCAGCTCGAACGGGTCGCCCTCGGCGTTCATCGACAGCACCACGTCCACCGCCCCGGGCTTGAGCTCCAGGATCAGCTGGTCCGGCTCGGTGCAGTCCTTGAGCCCGGTGGGGACGTGCCGCGGGGGCCGGAAGGTGACCACGACCTGCTTGGCCGGCTCGCGCAGCGCCTTGCCGCTGCGGAGCACGAAGGGCACCCCCGCCCAGCGGGCGTTCGCGACCTCGAGGACGACCTCGGCGAGGGTCTCGGTGTCGTTGGCCGGGTCGACGCCCTCCTCGTCGACGTAGCTGGGCACGTCGCGGTCCTCGCTGCGCCCGGCCGTATACCGTGCCCGCCGCGACGCGGTGGTGGGGTCCTCCCCCCACACCCGGGTCGCCCGGAGGACCTGCGCCTTCACCGACCGGACCTCGACCTCGTCCAGCGAGGCCGGCGCCTCCATCGCGAAGAAGGCGAGGATCTGCAGCAGGTGGGACTGGATCATGTCGACCAGGGCGCCCGCGCCGTCGTAGTAGCCGGCCCGGCCCTCCAGCGCCAGCGTCTCGTCGTAGGAGATGACGACCCGCTCGATGTGCTCCGCGGACCACATCGGCTGGAGCAGCCGGTTGGCGAACCGGATACCGATCAGGTTCAGGATCGTGTTGACCCCCAGGAAGTGGTCGACCCGGTGGATCCGGTCCTCGGGGACCAGCTTCAGCAGCTGGACGTTCAGCTCCTGGGCGGACTCCAGCTCGTGCCCGAACGGCTTCTCCAGGGCCAGCCGGGTGTCCTCCGGCAGCTCGAGCCGTTCGAGCAGGCCGCACACCTTCTGCGAGACCTGGGGCGGCAGCGCGAAGTACAGCACCAACGGCCCGCCCAGCCCGTCGAGCAGCCCGGCGAGCTGCTCCTGCTCCAACAGGTCGGCCTGGACGTAGCGGGCGTCGGCCGCGACCTCCGCCGCGGCGTCCTCGGGCACCCCGGCCCCGGTGAAGGCCTCGGTCACCTTGGCCCGCCACCCGGCGTCGTCCAGCTCGGCCCGGTCGACGCCGACCACGTGCACGCGGCGGTCCGGTTCGACCGCCAGCAGGCTGGCCAGCCCGGGCAGCAGGAGGCGGCTGGTGAGGTCACCGGAGGCGCCGAGGATGACGAGGGTGGTGGGGTCGCTCATGGGTCTCATCCTGACATTTCCGGAAGTTTCCCGCTGGGCGGCCGGCGGCACCCTGCCGACCTGCTGAATCACAAGAATTTCGTGACTCATCTCACACGGTTCTCGTGCAACACTCCCGCAGCAGGCCCTGTGGCAGAACACCTTTGGGACTTGCGCGGTCCACTCAAACCGGGTTTCACTCGACGGGCGCTAGCCCCTGGCGCAAGCCCCCTTGTTGCTCCCGACCCTTGGATCAGTGATGACCCGCAACCGCTCCCGCCTGTCCACCTCCCTGCTCGCCGCCGCCGTGGCGGTGCCCCTGCTGGCCACCGCGCCGGCGACGGCCGCGCCCGCAGCGCCGGCCGCGGGCGCCTCGGTCGCCGCGGTAACGCCGGCCACCAGCCCGCTGGCGGCCGAGGAGATGACCCCGGACGGCAAGATCACCCGTTACGTCACGAAGCCCGCCAAGCTGCGCAAGGGCCCCGGCACCAACTACGCGGCCCTGGGGACCTACCGGGTCGGCGCGAAGATCACCGGCTACCGCACCGGCAACGGGTGGATCAAGATCGCCGAGCAGCGCTACGTGTCCGAGTGGCTGACCTCCGCCACCCCGCCGTCCACCGGCGTCACCGGCGAGACGGTGCTCACCGAGGGCCGCAAGTACTTCGGCATCATGTACAAGTACGGCGGCAACACCCCGGCCGGCTTCGACTGCTCCGGCTACACCCAGTACGTCTACGGCCAGCTGGGCTACACGCTGCCCCGCACCGTGGCGGCGCAGAAGGCCAAGGCCACCCCGGTCAGCTCGCCGCAGAAGGGCGACCTGGTCTTCTGGGGCAGCTACCACGTCGGCATCTACGCCGGCAACGGCTACGTCTACGACTCGGGCAAGCCCGGCCTGCCGGTGCAGAAGCGCAAGATCTGGTCCGGCGTCAGCGGCTACGGACGGGTCCTCTGACCCGGACCTGACCCCGGGTCCCGCCGACCCGAGGATCCCCGGTATGCCGTGCGCTGGCCACGGGTGGTCAGCGCCACGTGGTCAGCGCCTGGCTCCCCAGTAGGTCCGCGCGTGGTGGGTGAACGCGACCGCGAGCGCCCGTGCCGCCAGCACGAAGGCGAACAGGAACAGCGTGGCACCCAGCAACGGGTAGAGGGCGACGCCCTCGCTGACCTCCGGCCCCCGGTCGGCCGCCAGGACGAGCAGGATGCCGCCGATGGCGGCCGCCGCCGCCAGCAGGGTGACCGTCAGCTGCTGCACCAGGCCCGACACGAAGGACCGGTCCCGCTCGTCGGCGAGGACCCGGACGTTGACCGAGAGCTCGCCCCGCTGGGCGGCGTCGGCCAGCGCGTCGAGCCTCCTCGGGATCCGTTGCAGCACCGGGAGCAGGTGCGTCAGCTGTTCGGCCAGGTCTGCCTTCAACCGGTCCGGCTGGAGCCGTTCCCCGGCCAGGTCCCGGCCGGCGTCGCGGGCCGCATCCATCAGGTCCAACTGCGGGTCCAGGGTGCGCAGCGTCCCTTCCAACGCGCCGAGGGACCGGAAGGCCGCGGCCACCGCCGGGGGCACCGCGAACCCGTGCCGGACGACCAGCCCCATCAGGTCCCCGAACAGCCCGGCCGACCCGGCGCCGCCGAGGCCGTGGCCGTAGCGGCCGATCAGGCCGCCGAGCTCGCGCTCGACGGCGCGGTCGTCGAGCCCGGCGGGCCGGTCGAGCACCCCGAGCAGGGCGTCCGTCGCGCCGACCGAGTCCTGCCGGTCCACCGCCAGGATCAACCGGGTCAGGCCGCTGCGGCCGGCGCTGTCCAGCCGTCCGACCGAGCCGAAGTCCAACAGGCCGAGCGTGCCGTCGTCGTCCACGAAGACGTTGCCCGCGTGCAGGTCGGCGTGGAAGACGCCCTCGTCGAGGACTTGGCGGAGCACGGCGCCGAGCAGGGTCCGCGCCATCTCGGCGCGCCGCTCGGGCGGGAACCCGGCCAGCAGCTCACCGGCCCGGGACAGCTCCCGCCCGGCCATCCGCTCCATCACCAGGACGCGCGGCCCGGACAGCTCCGCATACACCGTCGGCACCCGCACCGGCACGGTCCCGCCGCCCCCGGACGCGGCGGCGATGGCGTCCATGTTGGCCGCCTCCACCCGGTAGTCCAGCTCCTCCTCCAGGTTGGCCGCGAAGCCGTCGGCCAGGCCGCGCACCCCCAACCGGCTGCCCCAGTCGGTGGTCCGCTCCAGCCAGGTGGCCAGCCGGGTGATGATGTCCATGTCGGCGGTGACCTGGGCACGGGCGTCGGTGCGTTGCACCTTCACCACCACCGGTGACCCGTCGCGCAGCCGGGCCGCGTGCACCTGCCCGACGGAGGCGGCCGCCAGCGGCTCGTGGTCGATCTGCCCGAACACCTCGGCCGGGTCGGCCCCCAGCTCGGCGCGCAGCGTCTGCTCGACCGTGGCCCACGGCTGGGGCGCGACGTCGGAGGTGAGCCGGCCGAGCTCGGAGGCGAAGGCGTCACCGACCAGGTCGGGCCGGGTGGACAACATCTGTCCCAGCTTGATGAAGGTGACCCCCGCCTCCGTCATCGCCAGCCGGAGCGACCGGGCGACCCGGGGCGCGTCGGCGCCGAGGTCGGTATGCGGTCGCGAGCGCAGGAAGCCGCCCAACCCGTGCCGCACGGCGATGGCCACGATCGCGGTGTAGCGCCGGGCCCGGCGGTGGCGGGCGGGCAGGTCCCGCAGGAGCGCCAGGGGCCGCGGCAGGGTCCCGGTCGGGACCATCGCCTCCAGGATCACCAGGATCCCGATGCCCACCGCCACCGACCAGGCCACCAGCAGCGTCGGCACGGCGACGGCCACGACCGGGTCGAGGGCGGCCAGCGCCGCGTCGTCGCCGACGTCGATGCCCAGGTGCTCCAGGACCCGGCGGCTGACCCCGCCCATCGCCGCGAAGACGGAGCCGCTGACCAGGATGGTGCGGGGCCAACCCACCGGCACCCCGAGCAGCCGGCGAGTCACGAAGCCCAGCAGGATCGTGTTGAAGACGATGGCGGTCACGCTGAACAGGAACAGCACGCTGGTCGACCCTTCGGTTGTCCGCTCGGCCCCCTGCCCTGCTGCAAGGACGACCACCCGACCCGGACGGGACCGATGAGTTCCGTCGGACCGGACGGTCAACATGCTAGGACGGGCGGCGACGGGACCGACCGCACGGCATACTCGGTGCAGGCGAAAGGGATCCGGATGAGCACCCCCAGCAGTGCAGAGCAACGGCAGCAGACCGCCACCCCCGACGCGGACGGGGAGGGACGCGGGGACTTCACCGCCCGGGCGGAGCAGTACCGCCGGGAACTGTTCGCCCACTGCTACCGGATGTCCGGGTCGGTCCACGAGGCCGAGGACCTGGTGCAGGAGACCTTCCTGCGGGCGTGGCGGGGCTACCACGCCTTCGAGGAGCGCGCCTCGATGCGCACCTGGCTGCACCGGATCGCCACCAACGTATGCCTGACCTCGCTGGAGGGACAGGCCCGGCGGCCACTGCCCACGGGGCTCGGCCAGCCGTCGGCCGACCCGTCCGAGCCGGTGCACGCGGAGGGCGAGGTGCCCTGGCTCTCGCCGGTCCCGGACGCCCTGGTGGCCTCCTCCCCCGAGGGTGCCGCCGAGGCCCAGGAGGGCATCCGGCTCGCCTTCGTCGCGGCCCTGCAGCACCTGCCGCCCCGCCAGCGGGCCGCGCTGGTGCTGCGCGACGTGCTGCGCTGGAAGGCGGCCGAGGTCGCCGAGGCCGTCGGCACCAGCACCGCCGCCGTCAACAGCGCCCTGCAGCGTGCCCGGGAGACCGTCCGCAAAGCCGAGCTGACCCGGGACGGCGCCAGCGGCACGCTGACCCCGGAGCAGAACGCCCTGCTCGAGCGCTACGTGCAGGCCTTCTGGGAGAAGGACATCGAGGGGCTGGTCGGCATGTTCACCGACCAGGCGGTGTGGGAGATGCCGCCGTTCCCGGGGTGGTATCAGGGGGCGCGGACGATCGGCACGCTGATCGACACCCAGTGCCCGGGCACCGCCCGGATGATGGTCATGGTCCCCACCTCGGCCAACGGCCAGCCCGCGTTCGGCCTCTACATGCGCGGGCCGGACGGCAGCTACACCCCGTTCCACCTGCAGGTGCTGGCCCTGGAGGGGGACAAGGTCGCGCACGTCGGTGCGTTCTTCGACGAGGACCTGTTCGCCACCTTCGGCCTGCCGCCGGCCCTCCCCGCCGACACCGCACCGTTCACCGGCGTCCCGGCCCCGTGACCGCCCAGCCCGACCCGTTCCCGGCGCTGCCGGAACTGGGTCTGCTCGAGCGCGCCGTGAACTACACCCGGGGGTCCCTGGCCGCCGTGCCCGGGACGGACCCGCGGGCACCGACCCCCTGCGCCGGGTGGGACCTGACCGACCTGCTGGTGCACATGGACGACTCCCTGCGCGTCATCGAGCAGGCGGGCCGGGTCCGGGAGGTCGCGCTGGCCCCGGACGGCCCCGAGCCCGCCGACGGAGCCGCGCCCCGCACCGCGACCGGACTCGTGGCGGCCATCCGCGACCGGGCCTGCGGCCTCCTCACGGCCTGGATGGCCCACCGGGGCGAGCGACTCATCACGGTCGCCGGGTCACCCCTGCGGGCCGGGGTGCTGGTGGCCGCGGGGGCGCTGGAGATCACCGTGCACGGGGACGACCTGGCCAGGGCCTGCGGCGCCGACCACCCGCTGCCCGAGCCGCTCGCGTCGGACCTGCTCGCCTACCTGCCGCTGCTGGTGCAGCCGGGTGACCGGCCGGTGCGGTTCGCACCTGCCCTGGCCACCCCTGCCGGCGCGCCGCCGTCGACCCGCCTGCTCGCCCAGCTCGGGCGGCCGGCCTGACCCCCGGGTTCAGCCGCCGGGCCGACCCTGCGCGGCGGAGGGCCCGCGCGCCGCTGCCCTGCCCCACGACCCCGAGGGGCCCCGGCCGAGCAGCAGCACCGCGCCGGCCAGGAGGGCCACCACCTGGCCGCTGAGCACCGCCGGCAGGCCGAGGGCGACGGCGGCCAGGACGAGCCCGGCCGCCACGGACGTCACGGCGGTGCGCCCCGAGGCCAGGGCCCACAGGACCACCACGATGGCCAGCACCAGGAAGAACCGGGACGGGGTCTGCGCTCCGCTGGCCCCGGACACCCACACCGTGCCGCCGCCGATCGACATGTAGTCACAGATCAGGCCGCCCTCGCCGGACAGGTCGGCGATGCAACTCGGCCCGGTGCCGGGCCGGAACTCCTGGGACGGCGAGGTCCACGGCAAGCCCAGCGACAGCAGCAGGAGCAGGACCGCCGCCCACGCGGCGCCCGCCCGCGACCCCACCCGCGCCCGCTGGCTCAAGGCAGGACTCGACCGTCCGCCCGAGGGGCACGCTCACGGTCGGCCAGCCCGGCATACAGCAACAGCGCGGCACCGGCCAGGGCGGCCAGCTGCCCGCCCTGCGCCGCTAGGCCGGTGAGCAGGATGCCCAGCAGGACCGCACCGCCGGCCACGGACAACCACACCGGCTGCCGGAGCCGGAGGGCGCACCCGATCAGCACCAGGGCCCCGACCAGGAAGACCCGGGCGACCACGTGCACACCGTGGGCCTCGCCGGAGCCCAGGGTCATCCCCGGCGAGAAGTAGCCGGCGGTGCAGTCGACCGTGCCGGAGTAGAAGTTCGGCGTGCAGAAGCCGGGGCTGTACCACCCGGGGATGTGTTGCAGGGTGGAGGCCGACCAGGGCAGCCCCAGCGCCAGCAGGAGCAGCACGGCCGAGGCGATCACCACCCCGGGATGCTTCAAGGACGGCACGCGGCCTCACAGCCTCCGGTCGGGGCTGAGCGCGACCGCGACGGCGGCGCAGGCCGTGCCGACGGTGACCATGAACGCCATGTTGGTCTGGATCATCGGCAGCATCAGCAGCGTCCAGAACAGCAGCAGCCCGGCGGCGCCGGCCGCCCCGATGAACCAGCCGTTGCCCCCGAGGGCCGGCTTGGTGAAGAAGGCGGCTCCCTGCGCGATGGCAGCGACCACGGCGAACGCCGCCCAGGCCGCGCTGTCGCCCCACAGGGTGCCCATGTCGTCCATCGGGATCGAGATGCCCAGCACCACCAGCAGCAGCGCCAGCGCGTGCAACACGATGCGCACCAGGGTGCCGTTGTCGGTGCCGGACCCGGTCTGGGGCGCGCTGCCCGCCGCGGCGCCGTACCCGCCCGGCTGCCCGCTCTGACCCGCCGGGCCGGACTGCCCCGGCTGACCGGACTGACCCTGCTGGCCCGACTGCGGACCGGTCTGCCCCGGGTGGCGGCCCTGGGCGCCCTGCCCGTATGCCGGCTGCTGGCCCCAGCCTGGACGGTCACCCTGGCCCTGGGGCCGGGGCGGCACCGGGCCGGGCCCGTGCTGACCCGACCCCTGCTGGCCGGAGCCCTGCTGGCCGGAGCCATGCTGGCCGGAGCCCTGCTGCTGGCCACCCCCATAGGGAGCGCCGCCGCCCGGGGCGGACGGCCAGGAACCCGTCGGCGCCCCCGACTGCCCCGCGCCAGAACCCTGCTGGGGACCCGGTGCACCCGAACCCGGGCTCCCCCATGGCTGGTGCGGCGGCTGTCCGGACTGTTGGTCGGAACGCGGCTGGTCTGTCTCTTCGTTGCTCACGCTGGCCCCTCGGGAGATGCGATCGGTGTGACGACGTCAGCCCGACTCTAGCCCCATGAGTCGTGCCCCGTTGCGCCACAGGACGCCACGCAACCAGTCCTCGCCGAGGTCCAGCCGGGCGAGCGCCTGCAGCTGGTGGGCGTAGGGGTAGGGGATGTTCGGGAAGTCCGCCCCGAGCACCACCTTCTCGCCGAGGTCCCGCAGCACCGGCCGGAAGTCCGGGGGCAGCGGCACGTGCGCCTCCACGTAGTCGGTGCCGGCCATCGTGGTGTCCAGGTGGACGTGCTCGTAGCGGTGAGCGAGGTCGGCGAACTCGCGGTACTCCGGCATCCCCAGGTGCGCGATCACCAGGGGAAGCCGGGGGAAGCGCCGCAGCAACCTGCCGACCGGCCCCGGGCCGGTGTGCGCACCGCCGTGCGGCCCCGACCCGGCGTGCAGCACGACCGGGGTACCCGCGTCCTGCAGCACCGACCAGACCGGGTCCAGCAGCGGATCGTTCGGCTCGAAGGCACCGACCTGGACGTGGGCCTTGAACAGCCGGGCCCCCCGCTCCAGGGCCGCGGGCACGTAGTCCGCCGCCTCCGGCTCGGGATAGAACGTCCCCGAGTGCACCGCGTCCGGCACCCGGGAGGCGAAGTCGGTGCACCAGTCGTTGAGCCAGGCCGCCATCCCCGGTTTGTGCGCGTAGGTCAGCGACGGGATGCCCCGCAGCCCGAGCGCCCGGACCGTGGCCAGCCGCTCCGCCTCGCTGGTGCGGTAGTGGATCGGCCAGTCCCCGGCCCGCTCCCACCCGCGCGCGTCGAAGACCTGCCACACCTTGGTCAGCATCCGTTCGGGCAGGAAGTGCACGTGGATGTCGGCCAGGCCGGGGAGACCGAGGGACCGGGTGAATGCCGGCACCTGCGCGTCGTCGGCCGGCCCGGGCAGCGGGGGTCGGGTCGTGCTCACGGCTGCTCCTCCTCGGATCGGTCCACCCCTGGCGCCCTAGCGTAGGCACGGTCGGGAGAATAGGGACCATGAGCACCCTCGACCTCGCCCGCGAGCTGGGCCCCGACCTCATCGCGCTGCGCCGCGACCTGCACCAGATCCCCGAGCTGGGGCTGCACCTGCCGCTCACCCAGGAGCGGGTCCTGGCCGAGCTGGAGGGGCTGGACCTGGAGGTCCACACCGGCACCGGGCTGTCCTCCGTCACGGCGGTCCTCCGCGGTACCGCCGTGCCCCGCGGCGAGGGCCCCACCGTGCTGTTGCGCGGCGACATGGACGGGCTGCCGGTGACCGAGCTGGTGGACGTGCCCTACCGGTCCCGCCACGAGGGGAAGATGCACGCCTGCGGGCACGACCTGCATACGGCCGGCCTGGTCGGTGCCGCGCGGATCCTGTCCCGGATGCGCGACCAGGTGGCCGGCGACGTCGTCTTCATGTTCCAGCCCGCGGAGGAGGGACCGGGGGGTGCCGAGCCGATGATCGAGGAGGGCCTGCTCAGCGTGTCCGGGCGGCCGGTCGACGCGGCCTTCGCGCTGCACGTGTCGTCCTCGGAGTACCCGCTGGGGCAGTGGTTCGCCCGACCCCGGGAGATGATGGCCGCGGCCGACACCGTCGGCATCACGGTCACCGGCGCCGGCGGCCACGGCTCGCAGCCGCACCGGGCGCTGGACCCCGTGCCGGCGACCTGCGAGATCGTCCTGGCGCTGCAGTCGATGGTCACCCGGACCTTCGACTCCTTCGACTCCGTCGTCCTCACCGTGGGCCGGGTCACCGCCGGGACCAAGGACAACATCATCCCGGACACCGGGGAGATCGCGGCCACGCTGCGCACCTTCACCCCGGAGAACCGGGAGACCGCGATGACCTCCATCCGGCGGGTCGCCGCCGGGGTCGCGGCGGCGCACGGCCTGACCGCCGAGGTCACCTTCAGCGAGGGCTACCCGGCCACGATCAACGACGACGCCGAGTACGCGCTGGGCCTGGAGACCGTCATCGACCTGTTCGGGGAGGACCGCTTCACCGAGCGGCCGCTGCCGGAGATGGGTGCCGAGGACATGTCGTTCGTGATGGAGCGGGTCCCCGGCGCCTACTTCTTCATCGGCGCCTGCCCCGACGAGGACTACCAGCACGCCCCGGACAACCACTCCCCCATCGCCGCCTTCGACGACTCGGTGGTCCCCGACGCCGCCGCCTGGCTGGCCGAGGTCGCGATCCGCCGGCTGCGCCGCCCCGCCTAACCCGGCGCTGCAGTCGGGCGACGGGGGCTGCAGGATTATCGGGACGCTCCTATGGACCGTCAAGGCCTGATCGGGCCTGCTTCGAGCAGGCGGTAGAGATCGCGAGCGATGTAGCGCTTGAGGCAGCGTGTGATTTCGCGGTTGGTCTTGCCCTCGGCGGTGCGACGGGTGACGTATTCGCGGGTGGTTTGGTCGTAGTGGATGCGGGAGAGCGCGATGGTGTGCAGTGCCCGGTTGAGCTGTCGGTCGCCGTACCGGTTGAGGCGGTGTCGGGTGGTGACCTGGCCGCTGTTGGCCGGGATCGGGGCTACGCCGGCGAGCATCGCGAAGGCGGCCTCGGAGTGGATCCGGCCTGGGTGGGACCAGGCGCACAGCACGGTCGCGGCCACGATCGGCCCGACACCGGGCTGGGCCAGGACGTCGGGGCGCCAGGCCAGCACGATCGCCCGGATGGCGTTCTCGTGCTCGGCGGCCTCCTTCGACAGGGCACGTGCCCGCCGGGCCAGGGCGCGCAAGGTCCTGACGGTCGTAGTGGTCTCCAGGTCCCACGTTGAGTTCAGACGCATTTTCGCCGCGGTCCTGATCATCGCCGGGACCTTCTGGCCGCGGAACCGCTCGCGGATCGGCTCGGGCGCGGCGATGAGGAGGCTGAACAGCTGGCGTTGGGCGTCGGTGGAGGCGTTGACTGCGGACCGGCGCGCGGCCAGCAGCACCGAGAGCGCCTGGCGGTCCCCGCCACTGCGCGGGGTGCCGAGCTTCGCGCGGGACAGTGCTTCGCGGGCGGCGCGGATCGCGTCGAGCGGGTCGGACTTGGCGCCGTTACGTCGCTTAGCGCGTTCGGGACGGTCGAGCTCGACCACGACCTCCTGGTTGCGCTCGAGGTGCCGGGTCAGGCCGGCGCCGTGCCCGCCGGTGCCTTCGATCGCCCACGCCCGCAGTGCTGCGTGCTCGTTAGCGAACTCCACCAGTCGGGCATAGCCGTCGGTCGTGGCTTCGACGGTGATCTCCTCAAGCACACCGCCGGTCCGCGCGTCGACCACGGCCGCTGAGTGAGTCTGGACGTGGGTGTCGACGCCGATGACGGTATCGACGACGTCACGTAGATCGGTCACACTGGTCATGCGTTCTCTCCTTGCCTGGGAGCGGATGTGGTTCCGGTCCGGGGCGGAGACTCGGCAGGACTGTGATGAGACACGACCGGTGCGTGAACACCGGACGGTCAAGCTCCTGATCAGGCCAACTGCTCCGACCGGGCCGGGGCCGGCAACCCCAAGCGGACAAGTCCCGAGAAAGGCACAAAGCCAGTCACCCGAAGGGTCACACTCACGGTCACCGACCAACAGCCCAGCACCATCAGGCTGCAAAGGGAATCCTCACAGTCACCCGAGAATCCTGTGCTTCGTAGCAGAACCTTCCCGGGACGAAGCGCCAGGTTCCGGGGTGAAGCAGCGGTCCCGCCCGTATGCCGAGGGCCCGGTCCGCGACGCCGCACCCCGGACCGTGGGGGCAAAGGGTAGCCTTACCCGGTGTTCGAAGATCGTCCCTTCCTGATCGCCCTCGCGCTGCTGTCCAGCATCGTCATGGCGCGGGGGCAGGCCACCTACTGGATCGCCCGGCTCGTCACCGAGCAGGCGCTGCGCCGCACCCACCCGACGGAGGGTTGGCGGGCAGGAGTCCACCAGTGGCTGCAGGGCGAGGGCCTGGCCAGGGGGCGCCGTTCCATTGAGCGCTGGGGACTGATCGTCATCCCGCTGTGCCACCTGACCGTCGGGTTCCAGACGTTGGTGCTGGGCGCCGCGGGCGTGATGCGGATCGGCTGGGTGCGGTTCACCCTGGCCCAGCTCCCCGGAGCCCTCGCCTGGGGCACGATCTACGCCACGATCGGTTTCGCCGCCTGGGAGGCCGGGATGGCGGCGGCCGCCGGATCGCCCTGGGGCGCGGCCGGCCTCGTCGTGATCGTCCTGCTGGTGGTCGCCCTCGTCCTGATTCGCAGGTCGCGGGCGAAGTTGGTCCGTGACGAGGTCGTCGGGCACCTGCCCGCCGAGGGGTCGGGATTAACCTGCCGCGGCACCCAGAGGGGCCTCCGGTGACACCGCGCGCTGACGCCACCGGGCAGGCGCGGGCGCACCCGCACGCGGACCTCGTCGCCGGGATCCGGGACGCGCTCCCACGGGCTGGCGACCCCGAGCGAGCGGCGGGACAGCAGCGCTACATGAAGTCGGCGATGCCCTACCACGGCCTGACCAGCCCCGAGCTCAGGGCGACGCTGCGGCCGATCCTGGCCGACCCGGCACACCGCATCGCCGACCGGCCCACCTGGGAAGCCACGGTGCGGACGCTGTGGGACGGCGCCACGCACCGCGAGCAGCGCTACGCCGCGACGGCCCTCGCCGGGCACCGGCACTACCGCGCGTGGCAGGACCGCGACACCCTGCGGCTCTACCGGCACCTCGTCGTCACGGGCGCCTGGTGGGACCACGTCGACGACATCGCCTCCCACCTGGTCGGCCCCATCCTGCGGTCCGACCACCCCGCGGTGGCGCCCCTCATCCGCGACTGGGCACACGCCGACGACCTGTGGGTCCGGCGCACCGCGATCCTGTCGCAGCTGGGCGCCAAGGCCGCCACCGACACCGCGCTGCTCGAGGACTGCGTGGCGGCCAACCTCGTGGACAGCCCGTTCGGTGGCGAGTTCTTCATCCGGAAGGCGATCGGCTGGGCGCTGCGCGAGTACGCCAAGACCGACCCCGCCTGGGTGCGCGCCGCCCTCGCCCGGCACGGCGCCGGGTTGAGTCCCCTGAGCCGGCGCGAAGCGGCCAAGCACCTGCCCTGAGCCGGGGTTTCCGTAGGCTGGCGGGGTGACGCCCGAGGACGAGGACGCCGCCGTCGCGGACCAGGTGCGCGCGGCGGTGACCGAGCTGTATGCCGTGCCCGCCGGCGAGTTCGTCACGCGCCGGACCGCGCTGGTCAAGGCCGCGAGGGCCGACCGGCAGAAGGACGCGGCGCAGCAGATCGGGGCCCTGCGCAAGCCCAGCGTGGCAGCGTGGGCGGTCAACCAGGTCGTCCGGCAGCGGCCGGCGGTGCTGGCCCACCTGGCCGACGTGGGCGTCCGGCTGCGGCACGCCCAGTCCGCCCTCGACGCCTCCGGCATCGCCGGGTTGCGCGCCGAGCGGGACGCGGTCCTGACCGAGCTCGTCGCGGCGGCGGCCGAGGTGTCCTCGGCAGCGGGGCAGACCCTGACCCCGGCCGTCGAGGCGGAGGTCCGGGACACCGGGATCGCGGCGCTGGCCGACGAGGCGGCCGCGGAGGTGGTGGCCTCCGGCGGGCTGACCCGCGCGCTGCACTACTCCGGGTTCGGCGAGGTCGACATCGCCGACGCGGTGGCCCGCACCAGCACCGGCGTGGTCCTCACCCGGATCGAGGGCGGCGGGGACGTCGGGGAGGAGCGGCCGCCGGAGCGCGGGGAGGACGCAGAGGACATCGCTCCTGAGCAGGAGCCGGCCCCCGAACCCGAACCGACCCCCGAACCCGAGCCGCCCCCCGCCCCGGAGCCCGACCCGGCGGAGGAGCTACGGGCCGACCTGGACCGCGCGGAACGGGCGCAGGGCAGGGCCGACAAGGAGGTGGCGGTCTGCACCAGCCGGTTGGACCAGGCGCGGTCCCGGAGCGAGGCCACCCGCGCCCGGATCGAGAAGCTGCGGGCCGACCTCGCCGCGGCGGAGGCCGCGGACGAGGAGGCGCTGGGCGAGGTGACGACGGCGATGCAGGCCCGAAAGGAGGCCGTCGCCGCGCAGGCGGCGGCGTCCGAGGAGGTCGCCCGGCTCAGGTCCGCCCTGGACCAGCTGACCTGAGCGCGGGCGCACGGTCCCGCCCCCACCCATGCCGCTGTGGCACCCTGTCCGGGTGAGCAGCGGCATCAGCACCGACATCGTCGACGGGGTGGCACGGGTCCGGCTGGACCGACCGGACAAGCTGAACGCCCTCACCCTGCCGATGCTCTCCGAGCTCGCCGCGACGGCCCACCGGTTGGCCGGCGACCGCGGGCTGCGGGCCGTGGTGCTCTCCGGGGAGGGCGAGGCCTTCTGTGCGGGGCTGGATTTCGCCAGCGTGCTGCCGGACAGGGCCGGCATCGCGAGGGCGTTCGTGCCGCGGCCCTGGCGTGGGACGAACACCTTCCAGGAGGCCTGCTGGGCCTGGCGCCGGCTGCCCGTGCCGGTCATCGCCGTGGTGCACGGGCACTGCCTGGGAGGGGGCGTGCAGATCGCGCTCGGGGCCGACTTCCGGTTCACCACCCCGGACGCCCGCTGGTCGGTGCTCGAGGGCAAGTGGGGTCTGATCCCGGACATGTCGGGGATCCGTTCGCTGGCCGAGCAGGTCGGCAAGGACACCGCCAAGCGGCTCGTGATGACCGCCGAGTGGATCGACGGTGCGGAGGCCGCCCGAATCGGGCTGGCCACCGGGGCCGACCCGGACCCGCAGCTGGCGGCGAGCGCCCTGCTGGAGCAGCTGGCCGAGCGCTCCCCCGACGCCGTCGCCGCGGCGAAACGGCTCTTCGAGCGGACCTGGACCTCCGGCCCGCGCCGCACCTTCGCCCGCGAGCGCCTCGAGCAGCTCCGGCTGCTCGGCCTGCCCAACACCGCGCGCGCCCGCAAGGCGGCCTTCTCCCGGGAGGCACCGCGGTTCGGCCCGCGACGCTGACCGCCACCCACCAGGGCGCGGACGGCCTCAGTCGTCGGCGAGCAGCCCTCGGATGTCCTCCGGTGAGATCCCCCCGGCGAGCTCGCCGTCCTCGAGGACCCTGGTGAAGAGGTCGCGCTTGCGCTCCTGCAGGGCCTGGACCCGTTCCTCGATCGTGTCGACCGACACCATCCGGTAGACGAAGACCGGCTTGTCCTGCCCGATCCGGTGCGCCCGGTCGATCGCCTGGTTCTCGACCGCGGGGTTCCACCACGGGTCGAGGACGAAGACGTAGTCGGCCTCGGTGAGGGTCAGCCCGACCCCGCCGGCCTTGAGGCTGATCAGGAAGGCCGGGGCGCTGCCGGTGCGGAACTCCTTGACCACCCGCACGCGGTCGCGGGTCGAACCGTCCAGGTAGCAGGTCTGGATGCCCTCGGCGGTGAGCCGCTCGCGGACCATGCCGAGGAACCGGGTGAACTGGCTGAACACCAGCGCCCGGTGCCCCTCCTGGGCCAGCTCGGTCAGGTGCTCCACGAGGGTCTCGATCTTGGCCGACTCCACGGCCAGGAACTCCTCGTCGACCAGCCCGGCGTGCAGCGCCAGCTGCCGGAGCCGGGTGAGGGCGGCGAGGACGGCGACCCGGTTGCCGTCCGGGTCGTCGAGCAGACCGAGCACCCGCTGCCGCTCCCGCTGCAGGTGGGTCTGGTAGATCCGGCGGTGCCGGGGGGCGAGCACCACGTCGAGCGACTGCACCTGCTTGGGCGGCAGGTCCAGGGCCACCTCCCCCTTGGTGCGGCGCAGCATGAGCGGTCGGATCCTGGTGCGCAGCCGGTCCAGCAGGTCGGGACGCTCCCCGCTCTCGATCGGCCGGCGGTAGTACTGGGTGAACCGGGCCGGGTCGGGGTAGAGGCCCGGCGCGGTCAGCGCCAGCAGCGACCAGAGGTCCATCAGGTTGTTCTCGATCGGGGTGCCGGTGATCGCCAGGGTCAGCCCACGGTCCAGGCGCAGCAGCGCCCGGTGCGTCTTGGACCGGAAGTTCTTCACCGTCTGCGCCTCGTCCAGGACCAGCGCCGACCACCGGACGGACCGGAACGCCTCCGCGTCCAGCCGGGCGACGGCATACGAGGTGACGACCACCACCGCCCCGTCGATTGCGTCGACAAGGGGCGTCCCCCGCTTGCGGCTGGTCTGCCCGATGGCCACCACCGGCAGGTCCGGGACGAACTGGGCCGCCTGGCCCACCCAGGCACTGAGCACGCTGGTCGGGGCCACCACCAGCACCGGGGCGTCGAGGTCGCCGTCGGCCCGGGCCCGTTCGATCATGGCCAACGCCTGCAGCGTCTTGCCCAGCCCCATGTCGTCGGCCAGGATCCCGCCGAGGCGGCAGCGCCAGAGCGTGCTGAGCCAGGCGTAGCCGTCGTGTTGGTAGGGCCGGAGGGTGGCCCGCACCGAGTCCGGCACCGGGGGTGCCTCGAGGGCCTCCAGGTCGTCGAGCGCGGCGACCGCCTGCTGCCACCGCACGGACTGGTCCATCACCAGACCGAGCGACTGCAGCTCCTCCCAGAGCGAGAGGTGGTAGCGGCTCAGCCGCAGGCCGGTGGCCTCCGGGTCGACCAGTTCGCGGGCCTCCTCGATCCAGTCCCGCAGCTCGGTGAGCTCCGGCACGTCCAGGTCGAACCAGGTGCCGGAGTCGAGGATCATCTCGTCCTGCTCACCGACCAGCGCCTGGAACAGCTCCTGGAAGGGGACCTCCTCGTCCTCGACGCGGACGCTGACCCGGAGGTCGAACCAGTCGTTGTCGGGGCCGTCGTCGACCTCGATCTCCACGACCGGCGGCTCCGTGGCCTCGGTGAAGTCGGGGACGTCCGGGGCCACCTCCACCACGACCCGAGGGTCCTCGCGCAGGGCCTCCACGGTGCCGTCCAGGAAGTCCAGGGCGGCCCTGCCGGTGAGCACCGCGGACTCCGCCAGCAGCACGTGGCTCCGGGCCGGGACCAGAGCGCGGGAGCCGGGGATCTGGTCGATCACCGGCAGCGCGGCCACCAGCGCGCTCTCGGCGCCGAGGTCGCGCAGCACCGCCTCGCTGCTCGCCCCGACCGGGATGTCGACGGCGGTGTCGCCGGTGACGTAGCGGAAGCCGAAACGCACCCGCACCGACCGGGGCCCGGCGCGTTCGACCCGCACCAGCAACAGGGGTGGGGTCGTGTCCGGCAGCGCCACGGAGCCCTCGGTCGACACCACCTGGGTGCGGCGCCGCAGCCGGGGCAGGTAGTCCCTGAAGAACGTCGGGACCTCCTCCGCCGGGACCGTGACCTCGCCGCCGGCCAGCAGCTGCCCCGCGACCGGGTCGGCGGGGGCGTCGAAGGCCGTCAGGTGCAGCACGCCGTCCTCGTCCCACCGGGCCAGCCCGTGCGGCGGCCGCCCGATCAGCGCCTGCCGCGCGGCGCGCCAGCCATCCGGGTCCGGGCTGGTCCGGGCCCGCACCCGCACGCCGCCGCCGGAGTCCTGACCCAGGTCGACCTGCACCGCCCCGACCTGCTCCTCCAGCAGCACGCTGCCCAGGACGCCGGGCTCGGTGAACAGCGGCATCCCCACCTGCACCGCGCGCCGGAGGACGGGCCAGAGCGCCGGCCCGAGCTCGTCGAGGTGGATGGCCGCGTCGGTCGGCCCGCCGAAACCCCCCGCGCTGCGGCGCCGGAGCCGCAGGATCTCCTCGCACACCTCGCGGTGCTCGGGCCGCCCCTCCAACCGCCGCTGCCCGCCCGGCGACCCGGTGACATCACCCCACGCGGTGCGGCGGTTCCACCCGGTGCGGCTGTGCCGGCTGGGCCGCAGCCGCAACCGGGTCCCCGACCCGGCGCTCCACACCGACGCGGGGTCCGGCACCTCCTCCACGACCAGGCCCACCTCGAACGGCTCCGGGGCCGGTGCGAGTGGCTGCGCCGGCTCGTCCAGCACCCCGCGCAGGGCGTGCCGCCAGTCCGGCCGCCGGGCCGGGGCGTCGGCTCCCGCGCGCAGCTGCTCCCGGACGGTGACGAGCAGCGCGACCACGTGCTTGCAGGAGATCGCGACCGGGCAGCTGCAGTGGCTGCTCCAGGGCACCCCGCGGGGACGGTCCAGCCGGGTGACGATCGAGGTGTAGGGCGCGGGCCGCGAGCCCGCGACCTCCCCCACCAGCACCCGGCCCCGGTCCGCCACGGTGACCCCCCGCACCAGGGACTGCCGGGCATAGTCGGTGCCCCGCTGCAGGGTCGCCGGGTCGAAGGCGGCCACCAGCTGCTCCTGGTCGACCTCCCCCACCCACTCGGCGCCGCGGAGCTGGAATCCCATGGCCCGACGGTAGCCGCCGGGACCGACACCGCTGCGGGTTATCCACCGGCGGACCGGCCTACCTGCTCCCTCCCGCTGGCGGGTCCCCTGTCGGGCACCTACGTTGACGAGATGAAGATGCTGGTCCTGGGCGGCACGGCCTTCCTCTCCCGGCAGGTCGCCGAGCAGGCGCTGGCCGCCGGGCACGAGGTGACCTGCGCCTGCCGCGGCTCGAGCGGTCGGGTCCCCGACGGCGCCGCCCACGTCGTGCTGGACCGCGCGGCCGACACCGATCCGCGGTCCGGCCCGTGGCCCGGGCTCGCCCGCGCCGGGTGGGACGCCGTCGTCGACGTCGCGCGCACCCCCTCCTGGGTGGCCACGGCCACCGCCGCGCTGGGCGGGAGGCCGCACTGGGTCTTCGTCTCCACGATCAGCGTGTATGCCGAACCGCTCACCCCCGGCGGGGGTCCCGGGAACTCACCGGTCCTGCCGCCCGCCGAGGGCGACCCGCCGACCGACGACCCCACGGCATACGGACCCGGCAAGGTGGCCTGCGAGGACCTGGTGCGCGCGACCGCCGGCGACGGCGCGTGGATCGTGCGCCCCGGGCTCATCGTCGGACCGGGCGACCCGAGCGGACGGTTCACCTACTGGCCGGTGCGGCTGGCGAGGGGCGGTCCCGTGCTGGCCCCGCGGCCGGAGCGGGCACCGGTGCAGGTGATCGACGTGCGGGACCTCGCGGCCTGGATCGTGGAGGGCGCGGCCGCGCGGGTCCGGGGCACCTTCGACGCCACGGCACCCGCCATGACGATGGGTGCGGCCCTGGCGTCGGTGGCGGCAGGGGTCGACAGCGAGCCCGACCTGCGGTGGACCGACCCGGCCGTCCTCACCGGGCACGACGTGCGGCCGTGGGCCGGGCCCCGTTCGCTCCCGCTGTGGCTGCCCGGACCCGAGCTCGCCGGGCTGATGGACCGGGACGTGTCCGCGTCGCGGGAGGCCGGCCTGACCTGTCGGCCCCTGTCGGACACCGCCCGGGACACCCTGGCCTGGACACGACAGACCCCCGACGCGAAGGTCGGGGGTCTGTCGCCCGAGGAGGAGCGCCAGGTGCTCGACTCCCTCGGCGACTGAACCGTCCCGGCGGGGGACCGGGTCTTCACACGAGCACGGCGTGGGGGCGCGCCGTCGCTCACGCACCGGGATCAGTCAGTCGTCATCGTCATCGTCATCGTCCCAATCGTCGTCGTCATCATCGTCATCGTCGTCGTCCCAGTCATCCCAGTCGTCGTCATCGTCGCCGCCCCCGGGGTTGACCGGCGGCGGGGAGACGGCGCGTGGCGGCGCCGGCTGCTGGCTGGGCGGGGCCTGAGCGGCCTCCTGCTCCTTCTGCCGGGCGGCCTCCGCGGCGGCCTTCTCCTCGGCCTCCTTCTCCGCCTTCTCCTGCTCGGCCTTCTCCTTGGCCGCCTTCTCCTTCTCGGCCTTGTCGGCCTCGGCCTGCTCCGCGGCGGCGGCCACCGGGTTGTCGTGGTTCCAGACCTGCAGGAGGGCCAGCGTCTGGCTGAACAGCACGGCCTCGCGGGCGTCCTGCCGGGTGACCGGGGGGTCGGCCGGCTCGTCCGTGGTCCCGGCGGCCGGCAGCGGGGCGCTGGGGGCCGCGGCGTCGGAGGACACGACGACCCCGGGTCGGGTGCGGTCCTCCTGGGCGCTGGCATCCTTCCAGAGGAAGATGCTCCCGGCGCCCAGCAGCAGCAGCGCGAGGGCGGAGGCTACGAGCTTCATGACGTCAGTCTCCTCGTCTCAGGTTGATCGGGGATGAGACGAAGATGAGAGCTTTCTCATCTTCGGGTCCGCCCAGGCCAGGGCGAGCGCCCGGTAGCGGGGGCGGAAGGCATACAGGCAGGCCAGGCGCAGCCGGGTCGCCTCGGCATACAGCTCGAGCCGGGCGGGGTCGACCTGCAGGGCCTCCACCACGGCGTGCACGGCGTCCTCGGCGACCGCGGTGTGCGCGGCCGACCAGAGTCCCTGGTCGTGCCGCAGGTGCACGTGCACCCACAGGTTGGCCAGGTCCAGGGCGGGCTCGGCGAGGCTGGCGGTGTCGAAGTCGAGCAGTCCCAGCGAGTCACCCTCCGCGAGCACCTGCTTGTCGTGCAGGTCGCGGTGGCTGACCACGAGCGGGTGCGTCGGGCCGGGGGCGGTCAGGCGCGCGGCGACCTCCCGCACCCGGTCGGCGAAGGGGCCGGCCACGGAGGCGGGCAGCGCGGCGAACCGGTCCACCCGGTCGGTCCACCGGCGCAGGTTGACCGCCTCGTCGTATGCCGTGTGCTGGCGCAGTCCGGCACGTTCGCCGCCGACGAGCACGGGCCAGCGGGCGGACCACAGGTCCCACCACCGGCGCCAGTCGGTGAGGTCGGCGACGGCGCCCAGGTCGTGCAGGCTCGCCCCCGGGAGCACCGAGAAGTCCACCCGGTCGTCCCCACCCGCAAGGACCTCGGGGGCGACGAACCCGGCGGCGGCGGCCAGGGCGTGCCCGCGACCGGCCAGGTCGGCGACCTCCCGCCCACGGCCCGGGCGCACCACCTTGACGAACCGGTCGTCCCTGCGCACGACCGCGCGCTTGCCGAACCGGTGCACGACGACCGTCCCGCCGTCCGCCGCCTCACGGAACCCGGGCAACTTGCGGTCCCTCCCGGGGCGCGCCAGCTCGGCGCGCGAGACGGTCCAGCCGAGGTCCCCGTCGGGACGCAGGTACAGTCGCGCCGCCCGCACCGCGCCGCCGGTGTCGACGCCCTCGACGAGCAGCCCCTCCCCCTCCGGCGAGGGGCGGTCGAGGGGCCACGCTCGGGCCACCGTGATGAAGTCCTCCCCGGACCGCACCGCATCTGGCACCGGACCGCGGAGCACGGCACCGTCGGGCCGGTCGTCCTGACCGATCGGGTCCGTCATCGGGCCAGCACCTCCCCGACCTGGTCCAGCCTGCGGTGGATGCCGTCCACCCAGTCGGGGTCAGCGGCGCGGAACGGCTCGCTGACCCTGGCCAGCAGCGCCCGGGCCGTCCAGACCCGCAGCTCCTCGGTCGTGGGCACCACTGCCCCGGCCGCCCGGTACCCCTCGAGCAGGCCGCCCGTCAGGGGGAGGTCGTCCAGCGACGCGCCCTTCTCCAGCAGCTCGACCGCCGCGAACGACCCCAGGTCCAGGGCGCGCGGACCCACCCCGGCCCGGTCGAAGTCGATGAGCCGGATGCCGTCCCCACCGGGACCCCCGACCAGCACCTGGTCGGCGGAGAAGTCCCCGTGCACGGGCACGAGCTCCGGGACGGGACCCATGGCCCCGGTCCGCGCCGCGAGCCGGTGCACCAGGTCGGCCATCCGGTCGGCGGCGCACCGGTCGAGCTGCGCGAGGTCCCCGACCAGCGGCCCCAGCACGGCGTGCGGGTCGTCCGCCACCGTCGCGGCGGCACCGCCGAAGGGTGGGTGCGCACCGTCCAGCAGGTGCGTCGCCGCGTGCAACCGGGCCAGGGCGGCCCCCGTCTCCCGGGCGGCCGCGAGCCGGTCGGCGGGGTCGAGGTCGGCCGCTCCCAGGTGTCCGGTGCCGTACCAGGGCCAGGCGCTGACCCGGCGGGACGGGAACCCTCCACGGCCGGGGAGCGGCTGCACGACCGGCAGGCCCGCGTCCGCCAGGGCGGCCGGGACCTGCCCGACCGCGTGCTGCCGGTGCGCCGTCACCCGGATCACGCAGGGGTCCTGGCCGGGTTCCTGCCGGCGCAGCACGAGGCGCCGGGTGGGGTTGTAGCGGAGCACCGTCAGGGCACCGTCGGCGACCGCCTCCCGCACGCAGGGGTATGCCGTGCGCAGGGCATCCAGGCCGCGCTGCAGCCGGGGGTCGGTGCCCAGGTCGCCGTGCGCCAGGTGCAGCTCGGCACCGGCGTCGGGCACCCGGAGGACGTGGACCTGCTGGCCCCGGTCGGCGGCCCGCCGCAGGGCGTTGCGGAGCTTGTCCAGGTGGTCCGCCCGGGTCGCCTGGACCCACCCGGGCACGGCCGCGTCCCGCGGGAGCAGCACGCCGACCGTGGACAGCCCCGGCTTGTGCCGCAGCCTGGTGGCCCGCACGGGCGCCCCGACCAGCTCCGAGAGCCGGCCGGCGTCGACCAGCAGGTCGGCCGTCTCCCGGCCCGCCGTGCGCTCCACCGGGGCGCTCTCCCGGAGGGCAGTCATGACGTCACCGCCTCAGGGACGGGACGGGCACCGGTCTGCTCCGGGTCGGACCGGGTGAACGCCGACCCGACGGGCAGCTCGCCGTCGGCGGGGCCGTCCCACAGGACCCTGCCGTGCTCGATCCAGACGATCCGGTCGCAGGCGCGGGCGGTCTCCTCGTCGTGGGTGACCACGAGGGTGGTGCGTCCCCGGGTGAGGTCCTCGATGGCGTCCCGGACGGCCGCGGCGTTCTCGGCGTCCAACCCGGCGGTGGCCTCGTCCAAGATCACCACGGCGGCGTCGCGCAGCAGCGCCCGGGCGATCGCGATCCGTTGCCGCTGGCCACCGGACAGGGTCGAGCCGCGCTCGCCCACCATCGTGTCGTAGCCCTCGGGCAACCGCCGGATGAACTCGTCCGCCCGGGCCATCCGGGCGGCCCACTCCACCTGGTCGTCGGTCGCGTCGACCCAGCCGTAGCGGATGTTGTCGGCGACGGTCCCGGTGAACAGGACCGACTCCTGCAGGACAACCGCGACCTGGGCACGCAGCTCCTCCAGGTCGAGGCGCCGCACGTCGATGCCGTCGAGCCGGACGGCGCCCTGCGAGACGTCCATCATCCGCAGCAGCAACGAGGTCAGCGTCGACTTGCCAGCACCCGAGGGGCCGACGATGGCGACCCGCTGACCCGCGGGGATGTGCAGGTCCAGGCTCCGGAGCACCGGGACGCCGTCGCCGTAGTCGGCGTGCACGTGGTCCAGGTCCACGGCGCCGCGCACCGCGTCCAACCGCCACGGCTCCGCCGGGGAGGTGATCTCCGGCTGCTCGTCGAGCACGTCGGCGACCCGCTCGCCGGAGGCCGCGGCCCGGGCGATCCGGCCGGTGTACTTGGCCAGGTCCCGCAGCGGCTTCATCGCGGTCTTCAGGTAGGTCAGGAAGATCACCAGGTCGCCGGGGGTCATCGCGCCGTCCATCACCCGGGTGCCCCCGAGCATCAGGACCGCGGCGGTTGCCACGCCGACCAACAGGTCGGTCCGCCGCTCCAGCGCGGCCGCCAGCCTGCGGGCCTGCACGCCGTCCTTGAGCGACCGGTTGTTGCGTCCCTGGAACTGCTTCTCCAGCTCCTGCTCCAGCCCGTAGGCCTGGACCACGGAGATGCCGCCGAGGGTCTCCTGGGCGATGTTGGCCAGGTCGCCCTCGCTCTTGCGGGTCTTGCGGGCGGCGCTGGTGATCTTGCCCGTGCTGGTCCGCGACATCAGCACGAACACCGCGGCCGCCGCGACCACCACGAGGGCGAGCATCGGGTCGAGCCAGAGCATCACGCCGAACATCGCGACCAGCGTGAAGACGTTCACCAGCAGCGGCATCCCGGCGGTGACCGCCACCTCCTGCAGGCGCCCGACGTCGCCGACCATCCGCTGCACCAGGTCACCGGTACGGGCGGTGGAGTGGTAGCGACGGGAGAGCCGGTTGACGTGGGCGAAGACCCGCTGACGGAGCTGGATGGCGATCCGCGAGCCGCCCAGCGCGAACGCCACGGTGGCCAGGTAGTTGCACAGCGCGCGCATCCCCACCAGGGAGATGGTGGCCAGCGCGGCGGCCAGCAACAGCTGGATGCTCGCCCGGGGGCCGGGGTCGGCCAGGTCGGCGCCGAGGGAGCGGGTGACCGCGTCGACGACGAACTTCACCGGCCACGGCTCGAGCACCCGGAAGACGACCTCGAGGAGGAGCGCGAGGGCACCGGCCCCGAGCAGGGGGGCCTGGGCGCCCAGGTGCGGCCGGATCAGGCCGAGCGTGCGCCGCAGGGCGGACGGGTTGACGGTCAGCTTCGACTTCTTGCTCATGCCGGCACCGCCTGCCCGGACGGGACCGCCTGCAGCGGGGCGAGGATCCGGCCCAGTACCGCGTCCCAGGAGTGCTCGCGCACCATCAGCTCGCGCCCGGCCAGACCCATCGCGCGGGCCCCGGCGGGGTCGGCGACCAGCGTGTCGATCGCCCGGGCCAGGGAGGTCGGGTCCGACGGCGGCACCAGGAGCCCGGTGTGGCCGTGGCGGACCGCGACGGGCACCTGCCCCACGCGGGACGCGACGACCGGCAGGCCCGCCGCGGCGTACTCGTAGACCTTCAACGGGGAGAAGTACTGGCCGGTGGCGCCGACGTCCGCCGGGTAGGGGGCCACCGCGACGGCGGCACCGCGCAGCGCGGCTGGCACCTCGTGCGGGGCCACGGCGCCGCGGAAGTCGACGTCCAGGCCGAGCCGCTGCGCCTGTCCGGCGAGCGCCGGACCCTCTGGGCCGTCACCGACGATCCGGACCCGCCAGGCCCGGTCGGCACGGGCCGCCGCGTCGAGCAGGACGTCGGTGCCGTGCCACGGCTTGAGGGTGCCGACGAAGAGCACCGTGGGCAGCTCGTCCCCGGCCGGGACCCCGGTGTCGGGGGCGATCCGCGCGGTGTTCACTCCGTTGGGGGTGACCAGGACCTTGTCGGCGGCCCCGGGGCAGTGCCCGAGGACCCAGTCGGCGACCGGCTGGGAGACGCAGGCGACGACCGCCGCGGCGGCCACCTGGGTGCGGAGGGTATGCCGTGCGCCGGCCTCGTCGACCAGGTGCCGGTGGGTGGCCTGCTCCTCGATCAGCGGGGCGTTGACCTCCAGGACGCCGGGGATCCGCAGCGTGCTGCAGACCTGGGCCAGGGCGGTGGAGAACAGCGAGTAGCGCTCGTAGACCAGGTCGGCCCCGTCGGCCATCACGTGGCCGGCCAGCTGGGACGCCGCAGCGGCCTGGTTGCGCTCGCGCAGCGCGGTGCGGGCCGCCGGGGCCAGGTCCCGACCACCCCCGTCCACGGGGATGTGCCGGACCGTCACGTCGGCCAGGTCCGGCGGGAGCAGGTCACCGGTGCGCGTGGCATACAGGCCGACCGCGGACCCGCGGGTCCGGAGGGAGCGCACGATCTCCTGCACGTGCACGGACGCGCCCTTGCTGCCGAAGACCGGCACGCCTGGGTCGGCGCTCAGGTAGGCGACCCGGGGGAACGACGGCGCGGCCGCCGCTGCCGGGTGGTGTGCAGTCGTGGTGGTGGTCATCGGTGCTCCTCCTCTCAACCCGCCAGCGCCGGGACCGGCTGCTGCCGGCTACCCAGGAGGCGGGACTGGCGGGCGGCGTCGAACCGCTGCTCGATCAGGGCGCGGGCCGCCCGGGCCACGCCGACGCGCGGGAAGTCGGGGTGCGCGACCTGGCGCAGCGCGGCGACCAGCGCCGCCTCGTCGCCGGCGGGGAGCAGGACGCCGGTGGCCGGCTCGGTGGCCGTGCCGTTGCGCACGGCCTCCGGGATCCCGGTGACGTCGGTGCCGATCACCGGCAGGCCGCTGGCCATCGCCTCGAGCAGCACGGTCGGCAGGCCGTCGGCGTTGCCGTCGGCACCGACCACGCAGGGGGCGGCCATCACGTCGGCCCAGCCGAGCAGCTCGCGCACCTCGGTCTGGCTGCGCGGGCCGAGCAGCTGCACCGTGCCCTCCAGCCCGGCACCGGCGATCTGCCGGACCAGGTCCTCGCGCAGCTCCCCGTCGCCGGCGATCCGCACGTCCAGCGCGACCCCGTCGGCGGCCAGCGCCGCCGCGGCCCGCACCAGCTGGTCGAAGCCCTTCTTCTCGACCAGCCGGCCCACCGCGAGGACCTTCAGCGGTCCCGCCAGGGGGGCCGGGTCGGCATACGGGAACCGGGCCAGCTCCAGGCCGTTGCGGATCAGCACGGCGTGCCCGGCGACCTCGGGGAAGCGGGTCCGGATGAAATCCAGGTTGTACTCGCTGATCGCGACGACGTGGTCCGCGTGGGCCAGCACCTCGCGCAGCAGCGCCGGGTCCACGCTCTCGTGGAACAGGTCCTTGGCGTGGGTGGTGACGGAGTAGGTGATCCCGGCCAGCCCGGCGGCCACGCGGGCGACCCGGGCGGCCATCGAGGCGAAGTGGGCGTGCAGGTGGGTGATCCCGGCGCGGTGGGCCTGGATCGCCAGCTCCACCCCCTGCACGACCTCGGGGGCGTCCAGCTCGACGAGGTAGGGCAGCAGCCCGGCGAAGCGGGTGTCGAAGTCGGGCAGCACGGCACGAGCCGCGCCGAGCACCGTCCAGGACTCGGACAGCTTCACCGGCTTGGCCAGGTGGGTGACGGGGGCCTGCACCCGCGCGATCTCGGGGTGGAAGCGGGCGTCCGTCGTGGGACGCAGGGCGAAGATCGCCAGGTCCTCCCCGGCGGCCTCTCGGGCCAGGATCTCGGTGACCACGAAGGTCTCGGAGAACCGCGGGTAGACCTTGAGGACGTAGCCCACACGGGCGGGACGGTCAGCCGGCAACAACGGAATACTCCTTCGTCAGGGCGCGGCTCCCGGTCAGGTGTGCCGCCCGGCGGGCGACTCCTGCCAGGCCGCGCAGGTTCAGCCCCGAGCGGGGCTGGGTGCGGTGGACGGCACCGGCGAGCCAGGCGCCGAGCCGTCCCGGGGTCAGGTCTTCCTGTCGGATCAGGTCCGCGGCGCCGGCCCGGGCCAGCGACTCGGCGCGGATCAGCTGTTCCTTGCGGGGCAGCTCCCGGGGGACGAGCAGCGCGGGCGTCCGGGTGCTCATCACCTCGTTCACGGTGTTGTAGCCGGCCATCGCCACGACGGCGCGGGCGCCGCGGATGGTGGCGAGCCCGTCCGGCACCGAGGTGACGACCCGGGTGCGGGGACCGGCCAGACGCTCGATCTCGCGGTGGGCGGGCCCGGCCATCTGCGGGCCGGTGACGACCACGTGCCGGTAACCGGCGGGGACGGGGGCGGCGGCCGCGGTGCGGCACAGCGCCATCCCGTCGCTGCCCCCGCCGACCATGGTCAGCAGGTAGGGCTGGGGGGTGGGCTCCTGCTCCGGCACCCAGTGCCGGCCGGTGGCCAGGTAGCCGGTGTAGTGCACCAGGTCGTGCAGCTCGGCGGGCAGCTCCCCGCTGCGGCGGATATCGTGCACCCGCTCGTCGCCGTAGACCCAGACCTCGTCGAAGAGGGCGCGCACCCGGGACAGGTCGCCCAGGCGGGCCCACTCCCGGGCCACCGCCTCGGGCTCGTCGAGGACCTCGCGGAGGCCGAGCACGACGGTGGTCTCCGGACGGCGCTCGCGCAGGTCCTGCAGGGCCCCGCGCAGCTCGCCGTCGACGCCGAAGGCGTGCCGGTCGACGACGACCAGGTCCGGCCCGAAGCCGCGGACCACGGCCCGGAGCATCCCGCCGCGCAGGTCGGTCAGGTCGGCCATCGGGACCTGGACGTGGCGGGGGCGGTAGCCGCCACCGGCCTTGCGGACCCCGGGCAGCCCGACCACGTCGAAGCCGGCCGGCGGGTGCAGCTCGACGCCGTGCTCGACGCCGGTGACCAACATCCCGGTGACCTCCCGCCCGGTGAGCCGGGGCAGCTGCCCGGACAGGGCGTGCGCCAGGGCCAGGTTGCGCCGGATGTGGCCGAGACCGACCGAGTCGTGGGAGTAGAGCAGCACCCGGATCGGGTCTGGTGCGACGGGGGACATCCGGTCACCTCCTGTAGGTCCACGGCACCGGCTCCCGGTGCGTGGGACCTACTGAACACCGCCCGGATGAGCGGGTGGTGAGGCGACGGTGAGAGCCTTCTCATGAACCTGCGGTGACCACATCACCGCAGGTCACGAGCGTGCCCGGAGCGCCTATTCGACGGTGAGGCGATAGCCGACACCGCGGACCGTGGCGATCCGGTCGGCGCCCAGCTTGGTCCGCAGGTAGCGCACGTAGACATCGACGACGTTGGAGGAGACGTCGAAGTCGTAGCCCCAGACACGGGACAGCAGCTGCTCCCGGGAGAGCACCTGCCCGGGGTGCTCGAGGAACTCCCGGGCCATCGCGAACTCGCGCGCCGAGAGCTCGACCTCGCGGCCGGCCACGGTCGCGATCCGGGTGGTGATGTCCAGGCTCAGGTCGCCCTGGGACAGCACCGTGGTCGCCTCGGGCGCGGCCTTGGTCCGCAGCCGGGTGCGGACCCTGGCCAGCAGTTCCTCGAACTTGAACGGCTTGGCCAGGTAGTCGTCCGCGCCGCCCTCCAGCCCCGCGACGGTGTCCTCCACGGCGTCCCGGGCGGTGCACATGATGATCGGCAGGTTGTGCTCCATGCTGCGGAGCACCTTGAGCACGGTGAACCCGTCCATCCGGGGCAGCCCGACGTCCAGCACCAGCAGGTCGTACCCGCCGTTCGCGGCATACTCCAGGGCGGTCATCCCGTCGCCCACCACCGTGGTCTGGAAGCCGGCCGCCCGCAGCCCCTTCTCCATGAAGCGGGCGATCCGTTCCTCGTCCTCGGCGATCAGGATGGTGGCCATGGCTCCAGCATCCCAGAGTCCGGGATCCACAACCGGAAGGTGCTACCCCGGCCGGGCAGGGAGTCCAGGGTCACGGTGCCGTGGTGCGCGCGGGCGATCGCCAGCACGATCGCCAGGCCCAGCCCGGCGCCCTCGACCCCGTGGGCGTCCGCGCCGCGGCCGAACCGCTCGAAGATCCGGTCGACCTGGTCCGGGTCGATGCCGACCCCCGTGTCGCGCACCGTGACCACGAGGTAGCGCTCCGCGGCCTCCGGCACTGCCTCCCGCACCTCGGCGGTCGGCGGGGACCAGTCCAGGCCCACCTCGATGGTGTCCTGCCGGTCGCTGAACTTCACCGCGTTGGCGGCCAGCTGCACGACGGCCTGCTGCAGCCGTTGCCGGTCCGCCACGACCTCCCCGGTCGCCCCGCCCCAGGCCTCCCAGTGCCGGTCGCCCAGCATGTGCACCCGGTCCTTGAGCTCCTCGGCGAAGACGGCCACGTCGAACGCCTGCGGCCGCACGAAGTCGGGTCGCTGCGACTTCGCGAGCAGGAGCAGGTCGTCGACCAGGCGCTTCATCCGGGCGAGCTCGTCCAGCACCAGCTCCCGGGTCTGTCCCACGTCCGCGACGTCGCCGGAGTCCATCAGCTCCAGGTTGCCCTGGATGATGGTCAGCGGGGTGCGCAGCTCGTGCGCGGCGTCGTCGAGGAACTGGCGCTGGTCGGCGAAGCCGGTCTCCAGCCGGTCCAGCATCTGGTTGAAGGTCAGCGCCAGCTGGGCGATGTCGTTGTCGGCGCCGGTCACCTCAACCCGGCGGGTGAGGTCGTCGGAGGAGATCCCGGCCGTGGCCTGGCGCAGGTCGGTGATCGGGCGCAGCAGCCGGCCCGCGATGAGGTGCCCGAGGAGCGCGGTGAGCAGCACGGTGGCCAGCGCCACCAGGGAGTAGGTCCCGACGTTGTTCCAGACCGCGCGGCGCTGGGCGCCGACGTCGATGGCCACCACGAAGGCGCCCTGACGGGTCTCCCCCGGCAGCTGCACGTCGGCGACGACCATCTTCAGGTCGCGGCCGTCGTCGGTGATGTTGGTGATCACGGTCTCCCCCTCCCGGAAGGCCGCCCGTGCGGCGGCCACCACCTCCGGGGAGTCCAGGTGGAAGGGCAGATCCCCGCCGGGGACCAGCGTGGGGACCCCGTCGACCAGGCTGACCATCGACTCGTGGTCGCCGGGCACCGAGGTCAGCAGGTAGGCCTGGAACAGCTCGTCGAGGTCGGTGTAGGGCCCCGGGTCGCCGTCCTGCGGCCCCCGCGCGGCCAGCGAGCTGAGCTCGTCGACCTCCTGCAGCAGCTCCGAGCGGACCCGCTGGTTCAGCTCGGCGAAGGTGACGCTGAAGGTGACCGCGCCAGCGGCCACCAGACCCAACGTCATCACGGCGGTCATGGCCGCGACGACGCGCACCCTGACCGACCAGGGTCGGCGGGGGCGGCCGGTCCGCTGCTCGGTGTCCTCGTCCATCTGACTGACAGGATAGGGACGTGGAGCAGACAGCACGCAGCAGCAGGGTCCTGACCGTCACCAGTCCGCTCACCGGGGAGGTCGTCGGCACCCACCCGGTGTATGCAAAGGAGCAGGTCCGCGCGACCGTCGCCTCGGCCCGGGAGCTGGCTCCGTGGTGGGCCGACCTGGGCTTTTCCGGGCGTCGCGCGGTGCTGGACCGGTGGCGGCACGACATCGCCGACCGGGTGGAGGAGCTGGCCGACCTGGTCCGCCGGGAGACCGGCAAGCCGCACGGCGACGCGGTGCTGGAGATCGGGCTCGCGCTGGAGCACCTGGCGTGGGCCGCCCGGAACGCCCCGCGGGTGTTGGGGCGGCGCCGGGTCCGGGGCACCCTGCTGGCCGCCCACCTGGCGGGCACCGTCGAGTACCACCCGCTCGGGGTGGTCGGCGTGATTGGGCCGTGGAACTACCCGGTCTTCACCCCGCTCGGCTCGATCGGGTATGCCCTGGCCGCCGGCAACACGGTGGTCTTCAAGCCCTCCGAGCTCACCCCCGGGACCGGCCGCTGGCTGGCCGAGAGCTTCGCCCGCGTGGCCGACCACCCGGCGCTCCAGGTGGTCACCGGCGCCGGGGATACCGGCGCGGCGCTCTGCCGGGCGGGCGTGGACAAGGTGGCGTTCACCGGCTCCACGGCGACCGGCAAGAAGGTGATGGCCGGCTGCGCCGAGACGCTGACCCCGGTCACCATCGAGGCCGGCGGCAAGGACGCGCTGATCGTCGACGAGGACGCCGACGTGCCGGCCGCAGCACGCGCCGCCGTGTGGGGGGCGATGAGCAACGCCGGCCAGACCTGCATCGGCATCGAGCGGGTCTTCGCGCACACCGCGGTCTACGACGAGGTGGTGGCCGAGGTCGCCCGGGCGGCCGCCGAGCTGCGCGCGGGGGCCGACGGTGCCGCCGACCTCGGGCCGATCACCCTCCCCGGACAGACCAGCATCATCGGCGACCAGGTCGGCGAGGCGCTCGCCTCCGGCGCCCGAGCGGTCGTGGGCGGCGAGCGGTCGGTGCCGGAGCGGTCCCCGTTCGCCGACGGCGTCGGGTCCGTGGTCCAGCCGGTCGTCCTGGTCGACTCCCCGCGGCGGGCCACGGTCCAGACGGAGGAGACCTTCGGACCGGTCCTGACGATCGACCGGGTGGAGGACATGGACGAGGCGGTCGCGCGGACCAACGCCACGGCATACGGCCTGGGGTCCGCGGTCTTCTCCCGGCGGCGCGGGATGGAGCTGGCGGCCCGGCTGCGCACCGGCATGACCGCGGTCAACAACGTCACCGGCTTCACCGGCATCCCCGCGCTGCCGTTCGGGGGTGTCGACGGCTCCGGCTTCGGCCGGATCCACGGCGCGGACGGCCTGCGCGAGTTCTGCTATGCCAAGTCGATCGCCCGGCAGCGGTTCACCCCGCCGGTCGAGCTGACCGCCTTCGACCGGGAGCGCGCCGACGCCGTCTTCCGCCGTGCCATCCGGGTGGTGCACGGCAGCCGGCCCTGGCGGCGCGGCTGAGGCGACCCGTCAGGCGGGCGGGAGACCCCGCCGACCGGCCACCCGGCGACGGGTCAGCAGGGCGATGCCGACCCCGAGCAGGACCAGGGTCGTCGCCAGGTGGGTGGTCCAGGGGACGGCGCCGGCCCCGGCCACCGCGAGGGCCCACGCGGTGGCCATCTGCCCCGCGATGGTGCACAGCATCAGCACCAGGACCCCGTGGACACGCACCAGGGCGGCCGACAGGGCGATGAACGAGATGCCGAGCGGCCCGCCGGTGTAGAGCCACCACTGGTCGGGCCAGCCGGCGAACTCGCCCGGCAGCAGCAGCGCGACCCCGAGCACCACCACCAGGACGACCGATCCGACGGCCGTGTTGAGCCAGGCCGCGACGTACGGGCCGGCCACCGCCCCGACCCGGCCGTTGAGCGCCTGCTGGACCGCGGTGCCGACGCCGGCGACCACGGTGAACACCACCAGCGCCGTCAGCACCGTGCCGGTGGCACCGCCCGGGCCGTCGCCCGCCCCGAGCCCGGCCAGGACGACGGCGACCAGCGCGGTCGCGGCCGCGATCAGCCGGGCCGGCGACAGCGGCTGGCGACCGCCCGGCCCCAGCCCGACCCGGTCGGCCCCGGCACCGCCGGCGGTCTGGCCCAGCACGATCGCCATCGTGAAGACCGCCAGCCCGAGCGGACCCACCGCCACGGCCTGGCTGATCACGAACAGGGCACCGAGGGCCCCGCCCCAGATGAGCCGCCAGGGCAGCACCGGCGTGCCCAGCGACCTGCGGAAGTGCCCGAACCGGCGCCGCTGCCCCGGCATCGAGGCGACCACGAGCGCGGTGAGCACGCACCCCACGCAGAAGGTCATCATCGCGGTGAGGACCGACGACTGCAGGCCGCTGCCCAGCTCCTCGCGCAGCTGCCCGTTGACGTGGGACTGCACGGCCACGATCACGCCGACCAGCAACATCCCGGGCACCGCGAGGACCCGCAACCACCGGGGCGCCTCGTGGGTGCTCGACGGCGAGTGCGACCCGCGCGCGGGGGTGGCGCTATCCGTCAGCGACAACGTCGCCCCCGTCGTCCCCGGCCCGGGGGGCGCTGGCCGCGGCGATCACGGTGGTCAGCTGCTCCCGCAGGGAGACCAGCTCGTCCGGCTCCAGCCCCAGCCGGGACAGCACGGCGGCCGGCACCCCGAGCGCGTCCTCGCGCAGCGCCCGGCCCTCCGGGGTGAGCGTCACGGCGAGGCTCCGCTCGTCGTCGGGCCGGCGGGCCCGGCGCACCAGGCCCGCGGCGTCGAGGCGCTTGAGCAGCGGGGACAGCGTGCCGGGGTCCACGTGCAGCCGGGCGCTGAGGTCGCGCACCGAGATGGACTCGTGCTCCCACAGCGCCAGCATCACCAGGTACTGCGGGTGGGTCAGCCCCAGCGGTTCCAGGAGCGGCTTGTAGACGGCCACCACGGAGCGGGCGGCCACCGAGAGCGCGAAGCAGACCTGCTCCTCCAGCACCAGGGCGCCGGGGCCGGTCGGCGCGGGGGTGGTGTTGGACGACATGATCGTGAATGTACCATTGATTGGGACACCTACGATTTGTGCCCCAACAGTCAACCCCTGAGGAGAGCAGCACCGTGGAACCCGCCCTGGACCCCATCTGGATGGGCCCCATCATGATCGGCTTCGTCGGCGTGTGGGCCGGTATCTCGATGATGATCCTGAAGGACCGCACCATCGATGGACAGCCGGCCGAGACCCCCGCCCGGAACCAGCCGGGCGCGCACCGTTCCCGCGAGAAGCAGCCGGCCGGCCGCTGACTCCCCGCCCGCCGGGCCGCCGCCAGGTCGACCACCGACTAGGTTGGTCGGTCGTGACCGACCAACCGCCGCCGACCCGTCCGCCGGGCCCGGTGGCGGCGGCCTCCTTCGCGAGCAGCTTCGACCGGTTCGCCGTGTCCCCGCTGCTGGTCCTGGTGGCCACCGACCTCGGCGCGACCCTGGCCCAGGCGCTGGCGGTGGCCAGCGCCTACTTCCTCGCCTACGGGGTGAGCCAGCCGCTGTGGGGTGTGCTGTCCGACCGGTTCGGCCGGGTCCGGCTGATGCGCACCGCCCTGGTGGGCGCCGCCCTGGCCGGGCTGCTGTCCGCCCTGGCCCCGACCCTCGGCCTCCTCGTCGCCGCCCGGGCACTGACCGGCGCGGCCTTCGGCGCGGTCGTGCCCACCTCGCTGACCTACGTCGGGGACACGGTGGACGAGGAACACCGCCAGCCCGCCCTCTCGGACCTGATGGCCGCGATGGCGGTCGGCACCGCCCTGGCCACCGCCGTGGCGGGACTGCTCGGCGACCTGGCCGGCTGGCGGACCGTCTTCGCCCTCCCCGCGGTCTTCGCCCTCGGCTGCTCGGCCGCGCTCCGCTCGGTCCCCGAGCCGCACCGGGAGCCCGGCGGCGGGGCCCTGCGCACCATGCTGGAGAGCGTCCGGCACCGCTGGGTCCTGGTCGTCCTCCTCCTCGCCCTGGCCGAGGGCGCCATCACCCTCGGGGTCCTCACCCTGCTCGCCCCCTCGCTGCAGGCGCAGGGGGCCAGCGCCGGCACGGCCGGGCTGGCGACCGCGGCCTACGGGGCGTCCGTGGTCCTCACCACGCGCCTGGTGCGCGTCCTCACCCGCCGGATCCCGATGACCGGACTGATGGCGGTCGGCGGGAGCGCCGTCGCCATCGGGTATGCCGTGTTGGCGGTCCGCGTCTCCGTCCCCACCGTGCTGGTCGCCGCGGCCCTGATCGGGGTGAGCTGGGCGTTCCTGCACACCTCGCTGCAGACCTGGGCCACGGTCGTGCTGCCCCACGCCCGCGGCACCGTGGTATCCCTGTTCGCCGCCTCCCTGTTCGCCGGCAGCTCACTGGGCACCTGGGCCGCCGGCCCGTGGAGCCAGCACGACCGGTGGGCGCTGCTGTTCGGCGTCGCCGCCGCGTCGGCCGCCCTGCTGACCCTGGTCTCGGTCGGGGCGCGGCGGACCTATCCGGCGCCGGCCGCCCGCTCCGCCCGCTGACCCGGCGCGACGGGCTCGACCAGCCCAACCGGCTCGACCCGCTCGACCGGGGTCACCGGCAGCCGCAACGCACCGGGCGCCGGCCCGGGGACGGCGGGGCGCACCGGCGGGACCGGCCGGGTCACGGCATACGGCTCTCCGGGTTCCGGACGGGGGTCCGGCTCACCCCGGTTGGGCCACAGCGCCATCGCCCGCTCCGCCTGCGCGGTGATCGTCAGCGACGGGTTCACCCCGAGGTTGGCCGACACCGCGGACCCGTCGACCACGTGCAGCCCGGGGTAGCCGTGCACCCGGTGGTAGGGGTCGATCACCCCGTGCGCGGCGTCCTCCCCGATGACGCAGCCGCCCAGGAAGTGCGCGGTCAGCGGTCGGTCGAACTGTTCGCCGATATTGCCTCCCGGACGGCCCCCGACGATCCGGGCGATCCGGCGCACCGCCTCGTTGCCGGCCGGGATCCACGAGGGGTTCGCGGCCCCGTGGCCCTGCCGGGTCCCGAGCACCCACCGCCGGGTGAGGCGGCTGCGCCGCGGGTAGGTCGTCACCGAGTTGTCCAACGACTGCATGACCAGCGCGATCACGGTCCGCTCCGACCAGTGCCGCAGGTCGTAGAGGTCGAGTAGCGCCCGGCGCTGCCGCCACAGCTGGCGCAGCCACTCCTGCCAGCGCGGGCGCCCGGTGTCGCCGTCGGTCAGGACCGTCTGGAGCAGCGACATCGCGTTGCTGCCGTGCCCGTAGCGCACCGGCTCCACGTGGGTCTGCGCGTCGGGGTGGAAGGAGGAGGTGATCGCCACTCCCTCGGAGAAGTCCGGGTGCCCCGGGCCGCTCCCGGCCGGCCGCATGGCGCCGATGATCGACTCGGAGTTGGTGCGGGACAGCTCCCCCAGCCGCGCTGAGAGGTCGGGGAGGTCGCCGGTCCGTTTCATCGTGTGCAACAACCGCTGGGTGCCCAGGGCCGACGCCGCGAGCACCACCTGGTCGGCCCGCAGCACCCGCGTCCCGCGCCGGAGCGGCCGGGTGTCCCGCACGGTGACCTGGTAGCCGGTGGCCGTCGGTCGCACCCGGGTGACCGTGGTCAACGGCCGCACCTGCGCCCCGAGGCCCTCCGCGAGGTGCAGGTAGTTCTTCACCAGGGTGTTCTTGGCGTTGTGCCGGCACCCGGTCATGCACTCCCCGCACTGCCGGCAGGCCGCCCGCGAGGGCCCCGCCCCGCCGAAGTAGGGATCGGGGACGGTCTCCCCCGGTGCCGCGCCGGCGGGCCCGAAGCACACGCCCACCGGCGCCGCGCGGAAGGTGTCGCCGACCCCCATCTCCCCCGCCACCTGCTGCAGCACCACGTCGGCCGGCGTATGCCGTGGGTTGGGGACGACCCCGAGCATCCGGGCGGCCTGGTCGTAGTAGGGCGCGAGCTCGGACCGCCAGTCGGTGATGTGCCGCCACTGCGGGTCGTCGTAGAACTCCTGGAGCGGCTCGTAGAGGGTGTTGGCGTAGACGAGCGACCCGCCTCCGACCCCCGCCCCGGACAGCACCATGACGTCGTCCAGGACATCGATCCGCTGGATGCCGTAGCAGCCCAGCCCCGGGCGGAACAGGTAGCGCCGCAGGTCGAAGGAGGTCCTGGCGAAGTCCTCGTCCGCGAACCGCGCGCCGGCCTCCAGCACCAGCACCCGGTAGCCCTTCTCGGCCAGCCGCAACGCTGCCACCGACCCGCCGAAGCCCGAGCCGACGACGATGACGTCGGCGTCGTTCCCGCTGTCCGTGCCGGTGTCCGGGTCGCGCTCCGGGCTCTCCCGCGGGGCCATTGGGCCGAGGCCGGGCCTACGCGGCCGGCAGGTGGGACTCGATCGCGTCGAGGACCGCCCGGTCCTCCGGCTCCGTGCGCGGACGGAACCGGCCCACCACCTCACCGGCCGGGCTCACCAGGAACTTCTCGAAGTTCCACTGGACGTCCCCCGCCTCACCGGAGGCGTCCGCGGCGGCGGTCAGCTCGGCATACAGCGGGTGCCGCCCCTCACCGTTCACCTCGACCTTGTCCATCATCGGGAAGGTCACCCCGTAGGTGGTCGTGCAGAACGTCTTGATCTCCTCGTTGCTGCCCGGCTCCTGCCCCTTGAACTGGTTGCAGGGGAACCCGACGACGGTCAGGCCGCGGTCGGCATACGTCTGCTGGAGCCGCTCGAGCCCGGCGTACTGGGGGGTCATGCCGCACCGGGAGGCGACGTTGACCAGCAGCAGGAGGCGTCCGTCGTAGGCGGCCAGCGAGGTCGGCTGCCCGTCGAGGTCGGTCAGGGGGATGTCGTGGATGCTCACGGGCGAAGCCTACGACGGGCCGTATTTCCGGTTCGGGCCCACACCGACCAGACTTGACCCCGTGAAGATCGGCATCCTGACCAGTGGCGGCGACTGTCCCGGCCTCAACGCGGTGATCCGCGGGGCGGTCATCAAGGGCGACTCCATCTACGGCCACGAGTTCCTCGGCATCAAGGACGGCTTCAAGGGCCTGGTGCTGGACAAGATCTCCAAGCTGCCGCGCAAGCAGGTGCGCGGGCTGGCTAAGCAGGGCGGGACCATCCTGGGCACCTCCCGGATCGGGCCGTTCGAGCACGGCGGCAGCGAACGGGTCAAGGAGGTGATGGCCAAGCACGGGATGGACGCGGTCATCGCGATCGGCGGGGAGGGCACCCTCACGGTGGCCCGGATGCTGCACGAGGACGGGATCCCGATCGTCGGGGTGCCCAAGACCATCGACAACGACCTGTCCGCGACCGACTACACCTTCGGGTTCGACACCGCCGTCTCGATCGCCACCGAGTCCATCGACCGGCTGCGCACCACCGCCGAGTCGCACCACCGGTGCATGGTGGTGGAGGTGATGGGCCGGCACGTCGGGTGGATCGCGCTGCACGCCGGCCTGGCCTCCGGCGCCCACGCCGTCCTGATCCCCGAGGTGCCGGTCACCATCGAGCAGATCGCCGGCTGGGTGAAGGCCACGGTGACCCGTGGCCGCGCCCCGGTCGTCTGCGTGGCGGAGGGCTTCACCCTCAAGGGCGACCAGGACGTCGTGGCCAAGGGCGGCGTCGACGGTATGGGACGGCCCCGACTCGGCGGTATCGGTGAGCAGCTCACCCCGCTCATCGAGGAACTCACCGGCATCGAGACCCGGTGCACCACCCTGGGCCACCTGCAGCGCGGCGGCGTCCCCACGGCCTACGACCGCGTGCTGGCCACCCGCTTCGGGATCGCCGCGGTCGACGCGGTCACGAAGAAGAAGTGGGGCACGATGGTCGCCCTGCGCGGCACGGACATCCAGTCGGTGCACCTCAGCGACGCCACCCACGAGGTGAAGTCCGTCCCGTACGCGCGCTGGGAGGAAGCCGCGATCCTGTTCGGCTGAGCCCGGTCAGTCGGCGGGTCGCTGCGCGACGGTGAGTATGCCGTCCCGCACGCTCGCCGCGCGGGTGCCGGTGGCCGCCGTCACCGGGATCGGCCCGTAGACGTGCGGGAACAGCGGGGAGGCAGGGTCGTCCGGGTTGCCGGGCTCGTCCCGCACCGGCGATCCCGCCCGCTCGAGGAGCTCCCGGTCCAGTTCCAGCACGATGTAGTCGCCCGTGGCCGCCGCGTCGGAGTAGAACCGGGCGACCACCCCCGGCAGCTGCTCGGGGTAGCAGCAGTGCACGAACCCGATGCTGGCCAGGGAGGCGCCGCGGGTCGACCGTTCGTAGCTGCCGCGTTCCCGGGCCCGCGCCCAGTGGGCTGGCTCGGCCAGGTGCCACAGCGTCGTCATACCGGGGACGCTACCGGGCCGGGCCAGACCCTCGTCGAGTCACGGGTGGTCCGGTCCTGGTCGGTCAGGGTGGTGAGGTCCTCGTCAGTCACGGGTGGCGGACAGTCCGGCGGGCTCGGGCTCCAGGTCGGTCAGCGTGAACCGGCGCAGCCGCGGGTTGGTTGCGGCGACCGTGAGGACTCCGACGACACAGAGCAGGCCGCCGCTCACCAGGGCGAAGGGTGCCGAGGTCACCCCGGCGACCAGGCCGCCCCGGAAGTTGCCGAGGTTCGGACCACCGGCCCCGATGACGTGCTCGACGGAGGAGACCCGTCCCAGGTGGGTGTCGGGCGTGGCCAGCTGGATCGTGGCACCCCGGGAGGTGACCGACACGGTGTCGGCCGCACCCGCGACCGCCAGGCAGGCCAGGGCCAGCCAGAGCGGTCCGGCAAGGCCGAACCCGGCCAGCGCCACACCCCAGACCGAGGCCGCCCCGAGCTGCACCGCGCCGAGCCGGCGGGCGCGCGTGGTGAGCCCGGAGAACACGCTGGCCAGCACCCCGCCGACGGCGACGGCCGACAGGAAGTAGCCCAGCGTGCGCGGGTCGCCGCCGAACCGGATCTCGTTGATCATCGGGAACAGCGAGATCGGCATCGCGAGCAACGTGGCGATCAGGTCGGTGACGCAGGAGCCGTGCAGCACGGGGCGCCGGGCGATCAGCCGCAACCCGTCGGCGATGGCCCGCACCCCGCGGGGCTGGCCCGACACGTTCCCCAGCGGGGGCAGCGGCGGCAGGCCCAGCACCCCGAACAGTCCCGCGCACACCGCCACCACGTCGACGAGGTAGCAGACGGTCAGGCCCCACTCGGCGATGACGATGCCGCCTAGCGCGGGGCCGACGAGCATCGCCAGCTGGAAGGACAGGAGCTGCAGGGCGATCCCGGCGGCCACCTGGTCGCGCGGGAGCAGCCGGGTCGGGAAGGTGCGCCGGGCCGGGGCGCCGAGGGCGCTGCAGGCGGCCGACACCGCCACCAGGCCCAGCAGGAGCGGCAGGTTGTCCAGGTCGGCCAGCGCCTGACCCGCCAGGCCGAGCACCGCGGTGATCTGCCCCACCGTGGTCCAGAGCACCAGGGTCCGCCGGTCCATCTGGTCGGCGAGGGTCCCGCCCCAGAGGCCGCACAGGATCATCGGCACGGCCTGGGCCAGGCCGATCGCCCCGGTCCAGAAGGGGCTGTGCGTCATCTCCCAGACCTGGAAGAGGACGGCGACCATGGTGATCTGGGCGCCCACCGCCGAGAGCGAGCTGCCCAACCAGAAGCGGGTGAACGCCGCGCTGCTGCCGAGCGGCCGGAGGTCGATCAGCCCGATCCGGCTCATGTCGTCGGGCCTTCCGGGCCGCTGGACCCCGCCGTGGCGTCCCGACCGGCACGGGGTCCAGGGTGGTCCAGCCGGGCGGCGATCCGCTCGGTGAAGCTGCGCTCGGCGAGGCGCTCCCGGAGCGCGGCGACGAACTCGGCCAGGCCGACCGCCAGCTCGGCGTCCAGCTCGGCGGCGGCCCCCTCCGTGGCGCGCCACTCGGCCTCCAGGAAGGGGACGAGCCCGCGTCCCTTCGCGGTGAGGACCACGACCCGGGTCCGCGCGTCCGGACCGGGACTGGTGTCGACCAGACCCTCCCTCCGCATCGCCGTGACCGTCTGGCTGACCGCGGAGTGGGTCATCTCCAGGCTCTCGGCTAGGTCGCGGATGGTGAGCGGGCCGGTGTGCGCCAGCCGAATCAGCGGGTAGGCGAAGCGCGGACGGACCCCCACGACCTCGCGCTCGGCGTAGACCTGCGCGATGGACTCCTCCATCTCCTGCTGCACCGCCCGCAGCGGTCGCCAGTAGCTGTCGTAGGTCGGGTCCGCATTTGTCACAGCGCTAATATAACAGCACTCCTACATTTTCACCGGGCAGCGCGGTCGCGCTGTTTCGGCGCAGACTCCGGGCCGTGGGAGTCTGGACCATGCCCGTTTCGACACCCACGGTCACCGCCCAGGACGTCGACGCCGCCGCCCAGCGGCTCGCCGGCCTGGTCAGCATGACGCCCCTGACCCGCAGCCACCGGCTCTCCGAGGCCACGGGGGCCAAGGTCCTGCTCAAGCGCGAGGACCTGCAGCCGGTCCGCTCCTACAAGAACCGCGGCGCGATCAACCTCATCTCGCAGCTGCCGCCGGAGGACCACGGCAAGGGCGTGGTGTGCGCCAGCGCGGGTAACCACGCGCAGGGCGTCGCCTTCGGCTGCGCCGCCCTGGAGGTGCCGGCCCGGGTCTTCCTGCCCCGCACCACGCCCCGCCAGAAGCGGGACCGGGTGGCCGAGATCGGTGGGGAGTTCGTGGAGGTCATCGTCGGGGGAGCCACCTACGACGAGGCCGCGGCGGCCGCGCTCGAGGACTCCCGCCGGACAGGCGCCACCCTGATCCCCGCCTTCGACCACCCGATGACCATCGCCGGCCAGGGCACCGTCGCCCGCGAGGTGGTCGGGGTCCTGGGTCACGCCCCCGACGTGCTCGTGGTGCCGGTCGGCGGCGGCGGGCTGCTCGCCGGGGCCCTGACCTGGTTGCGGGCCCAGCCCGACGGGGACCGGACCCGGGTCGTCGGTGTCGAACCCGCCGGGGCAGCCAGCATGGCGGCGGCGCTCGCTGCGGGCGAACCGGTCACCCTGTCCGAGGTCGACCCGTTCGTCGACGGTGCGGCGGTCAAGCGCGCCGGGGACACCACCTTCCCCCTCGTCCGGGACGGCCGCGCCGAGCTCGTCGCCATCCCCGAGGGACGCGTCTGCCAGGAGATGCTGGCGCTCTACCAGACCGAGGGGATCGTGGCCGAGCCCGCCGGCGCGCTCGCCGCCTCGGCCCTGGACTCGCTCGACCTGCAGGAGGGCCAGACGGTCGTCGCGGTACTCTCCGGCGGCAACAACGACGTGCTGCGCTACCCGGAGGTCGTGGAGCGGGCCCTGGTCCACGAGGGCCGCAAGCACTACTTCCTGGTCAACTTCCCGCAGGAGCCCGGCGCGCTCCGCCGGTTCCTGGACGAGGTGCTCGGCCCCGACGACGACATCGCGCTGTTCGAGTACGCAAAGCGCAGCAACCGGGAGACGGGCCCGGCACTGGTCGGGATCGAACTCGGGTCGGCGGACGATCTGGAGCCCCTGCTGCGGCGGATGTCCCAGTCCTCCATCACGGTCGAGCGGATCCCGCCGGACAGCCCACTGTTCCGCTTCATCCTGTAAGGCTCCTTCTCCACCTGTGCAGATTCTGCTTGTGTGCAATTCTTGCACATGTGCAGAAATTGTGCGACGCTGGAGCATGTCCAAAGACCAACTCACCGCGCAGGTGGACGAGGCGCTGGAGCACCTCCGGCAGACGAAGGATGCGATCGGACGCGGGTTCGACGCGTTGCAGCTCCTGGGCCACCTGCGGGCGGCCCAGGAGCGTGTCGATGCAGCCGTGGAGGAGGCGATGGCGGCCTCCGTCCTGGCCGGCCACTCGGTCCGCTCCGTGGCGGAGGTGACCGGCCTGGCCCCGGGGAGCATCCCGCCCAGGTTGGCCCGGGCCCAGCCGTTCGCCGGCTACACCGACCCGCGGGGGCGGGTCGGAGCGCCGGAGATCGCCCGCGCCCGCCACGACCACACCACCGGCACGCCACTGACGTTCGTCCCACGACGACGCAGCGACGGCCCCACCTAGGAGGAGGAGTCACCATGACCGACCCGAACTACACCCACCTCGCCTTCCTGCTCGACCGGTCCGGGTCGATGCAGGCCATCAAGCAGGACACCGAGGGCGGGTTCGACGCCTTCATCCGGAGCCAGGCGGAACAGGCCGGCCGGTGCACCGTCACGCTCGCCCAGTTCGACACGGACTACGAGGTGGTCTACTCCGGCATCGACATCGCCGAGGTCGCCCCGCTGGACCTGCGACCGCGCGGCACCACCGCCCTGCTGGACTCCATCGGCAGGCTCGTGCAGGAGACCGGCGCCTGGCTGGCCGCCCTCCCGGAGGAGTCGCGCCCCGGCAGCGTGCTCGTCGGGATCATGACCGACGGCCTCGAGAACGCCAGCCGGGAGTGGACCCGCCCGGCCGTCAAGGCCCTGATCGAGAGCCAGGAGCGCGACTACGCCTGGACGTTCAGCTATCTGGGCGCCAACCAGGACGCTGTCGAGGTCGGCGCGTCCATGGGCGTCGACCCGTCCCGCGCGATGACCTACGCCGGCGAGCACGTGGGCGCGGCGATGGACGCCTACGCGATGAGCACCAACCGGCTGCGCCGGACCATGGCGGCTGGCCAGGACGTTCAGGCTGCACGCGCCGCCGCGGCGTTGACCGACGAGGAGCGGCGCCGCGCCGTCGGTAGGGTCTGAGCCCGCCCACGAACCGACCTGCGGCCGCACGGACACCCAGGAGTATCCCCAGTTGGAGCGGCTCGTTGTTGGTGAGGGACCGCCGCTGAGATGCCCGCCCGCCACGGGCACCCGCCTTCACTCCTCCTGATAGTCGAAGATCTCAGGCTCTGCTTCGCAGCCCTGCTCGTCCGGCTCCAGCCGGGCTCCCATGGGTCGATGAGCTGGTAGGCGTCTCCATCGACCTCGTAGTCGTAGATCAAGTAGGGAATATGCACCGGCCCTCCCGTGGCGTCCGCCTCGAAGCCCACCAGCGGGTTCAGGGCCTTGCCGGGACCGATCACGACCGGAAACTCCAGCGGCACGACCTTCGGTTCGCGTCCGTTGTTTGGGGAGGGATGGGGCGGCCATTCGTCCCAGTAGCCCCGGGTGTCACCTTCAAGGTCAGGTCGCACCCACTGGCCATACTGACCGAGGAGCTTGTCATCGCCGACCACGTACTCGTCGATCCGCACGCCGGTCCAGGTGACGGGACTGTCGAGGCGGTTGATGAAGACGTGCGCGCCGAAGTGCCCCTTCATCCTGCCGGTCTCGACCCAACACACGTCCTCGCCGCCGGGGCGGCCCCACCCCTGGCCGTCCACGGCCAGCGGCCCGGAACTCTCCGGCCAGGGGTAGGACTCTCCTCCCGTGCAGCCAGCAGCACCAGACACGGCTACCAGCACAACAGCGAGGGAAACAGGGCTACGACGAGTCGCGATCACTCCGCCGGCTTAACGACGAGTTGCCCGAAGTGGGTCCCTGCTTGCGGGATTGCCTTCGTTCCGCACGCCCGATGCTTGCCCATGCCGGATTTCAGCGTGAGCTTTGTAGACGAGGTATATCCGGTCCGAGAGGAAAGGCTGATACCGACCACTGAAGTGAGATCGACACCGTTCCTCCACGTCTGGGCCTTCTGACTCGATGCTTCCCAGGTTGCCGTGCCTGTCCGCGGGGTGCACTTGGTGGCGCTAGGCGCGCTGGGCTGGTAGTACTTGTCACCGGCCGTCGGGCTCTTGGGCTCCCACTGATACACGGTCTTGTAGCAGTATCCTTCCTCGAGGCCGCAGTACTGGATGCGGACCTTGTCATACCGCCACTGTTGCTGGTAGCCACGGCGACGGACACCATTCTCGTTGTTCCAGTCGGTCACTGACGTTGCGCTTCTCGTCGAAGTCGAGGTCTGCTTGAACGTTTCTGTCAAGAGCTTCATACTCCTTCTTTTTACTTGCACTTTTGGTGGTTTCTGCTGCTCCCAGGAGTGGGATATGGCTGCATGAATGAGTAACTCGTCGGCTGCACTTGGCGGGACCCCCAGGTGTCCCTTGACACCGAGGTCCGGGCGTGCCGGTCCCGCACGAGCGCAGACCGATGGCTCGGATCTCCGGCCGACGCCCTGGGGCAGGCCAGGCTCGCGCAGGGTGACCCGCGATGTCAGCCTGCGGTGAGCAGCAACCACGCCCCGGCGGCCGCAGCGCCCGTCGTGAGGACCGCGAACAGCCCGACCCAGAGCACCCCCGGCACGCCGGTGAGCTCGGCCAACTGGTCGGCGTCGGAGGTGCGTGCCCGCCCACCACGTCGCTGCCGGGCCAGCTCCACCACCGACCGCGGGGCGGCGAGCAGGAGCCCCCAGACGATCAGGTAGCCGATCCACCCGAGCACGCCGGGCGGCAGCAGCCAGCTGAGCGCGCCCACGCCGCCACCGAGCACGAGGACGACCCACAACCCGTAGAGGTTGCGGATCAGCACCAGCATCAGTGCGCACGAGGCGACGATCAGCCAGAGCAGCCCGACCGCATACCCCCGGGTCAGCAGCCAGGCAGAGCCGAGGGCGAAGACCGCGGGAGCGGGGTAGCCGGCCAGCAGGGTCGCCACCATGCCCGGACCGCGCGGCCGGCCGCGGGAGACCGTGACACCCGAGGTGTCGGCGTGCAGCCGGATCCCGGTAAGCCGCCGACCCGAGAGCACCGCCACCAGCGCGTGACCCGCCTCGTGGACCACGGTCACCAGGTGCCGGACCAAGCGGTAACCCACGGGCGACCCGACGACCACTAGGGCAACCACCCCGAGGGCGACGACGAGGGCGGTGTCCGGCACCGGCTGGGTGGACGTCGCCGCCCCCCAGATCTCGCGAAACACGTCAGCCCGCGGGCAGCGGTCGGGTGGTCAGCGTGAAGCCGCGACTGCGCAGGCGATCCACCAGGAAGGGACCCAGCGCGGTCGCGGGGGTGAGCACCCCGGCGCCACTGCCCTCCCCGGCCGCGAGCGCCAGTGCCGCCTGCCCGAACATCACCGCCGTGCCGTCGTACCCGGGGTCCAGGTCGGCGCCGACGACGGTCTCGTACCGTGCCCCGGACTCCGTCCCGGCGACGATCTCCATGGTGAAGGCGCCCCGGGCCCGCTGCTCGGGCGACGGGCCGTCGCCGGGTGCCGGGAGGAACCGGTCGAGGACCGCGCGGGTGGGTCCGAACGAGAGCCCGGTCCCGACCCCTGCCAGCGCGCCGACCATGGCCACGGCGCGGGCCGCTCCCCCTGCCCCGGCGCCGACGTCGTGCAGCTCCCGGTAGCGGAATCCCGCGCCGTAGCCGGCCAGCGCGTGCGACCGGCGCACGAGTGGTGCGTTGAACCCGCCCATCACGAAGGGCACCCGCCACCGGCCCGTGTCCGGGTCGACCCGCACCGGCCCCAGGCCCCGGGTAGCCCGCCGCGGCGCCCGCGCCGCGTCCTCGCCCGGGCGCCGCACGCCACCCTCGTGCGGGCGCCGCACGCCCGGCGCGGGACGACCCGGGCCGGACAGGGCCTCCGGGTCGGCGACGACCCGGCGCGCCGAGGCCTCGGCGCGCACGGCGATCATCTGTTGCCGCATCGAGTCGATGGTCCCGCCGGAGAAGCCGCCCCGCATCCGCCGCACGGTGAGCACGGTGTCGGTCAGTCCGCCCGCCCCGTCCTGCGCCGCCTGCCGGGCGGTCAGCCAGACGCCCAGGTCGGAGGGGACCGAGTCGAAGCCACATGCGTGCACAATCCGGGCCCCGGACTCCCGGGCCAGGTCGTGCAACTCCTCGACGCTGCGGTGTACGAACAGCAGCTCACCGGTCAGGTCGGCGTAGTGGGTGCCGGCCCTGGCACACGCGCGGGCTAGCGGGAGCCCACGGACGGCATACGGCCCGACGGTCGTGGCCACCGCCACGGTGCGGGCGGCGAGGTCCGCCACGGCGCGTGGGTCGGTGGCCTCCACCTCGAGCAGCGGCCAGGTCCCCGCCCGGCCGGGCAGCCGCGCGCGCAGGCGCTCCAGCCGTTCGGCCGACCGTCCGGCGAGTGCGATCCGCAGGCGGGCCGGAGCCGCCTGCGCCAGGTGCGCCGCGGTCAGCTGCCCGACGAAGCCGGTGGCCCCGAGCAGGACCAGGTCGAACTCGCGGTCGGGCCGCGCAGCGGGTGGGTGCATGGCGCCATCGTGGCACTCCCACCTGTGGAAGTCCCGACCCGGGAGAAACGACCCCCAGCGGCCCGCTCCTAGGAGATCTGGGAGGCGGCGACCTCGATCGCCTCGGGGGACAGGACGTGGCCGATCGCCATGGTCGCGGCGCCGAGGACACCGGCCTGGGCGCCGGCGACCGAGGCGACGATCCGCAGGTGCTCGGTGGCCAGCGGCAGCGAGCGCTGGTAGACGACCTCCCGGATCCCCGCGATCAGGTGCTCCCCGGCGTCGGCCAGCCGCCCGCCGATGACGACGACCGAGGGGTTGATCAGGTTCACCATCGTGGCCACGACCTCCCCGAGGTCGCGCCCGGCCTGCCGGACCTGCTGGATCGCGGCGAGTTCCCCGGAGCGCACCAGGTCGACCACGTCCTGGCCGCTGCGCGCGGGGACGCCGGCGCCGGTGAGCCGGGCGGCCAGCGCGGGCCCGGCCGCGACCGCCTCCAGGCAGCCCTCGTTGCCGCACCGGCAGGGCACGCCGGTGCCGCTGCTCACCCGCACGTGCCCGAGGTCGCCCGCCGTGCCCTGCGCACCCCGTTGCAGCCGGCCGCCGGTGATGATGCCGGCGCCGATGCCGGTCGCCACCTTGATGAAGACGAGGTCGTCGACGTCGGGCAGGTGGGTCTGCTGCTCGCCGAGCGCCATGATGTTGACGTCGTTGTCGATCAGCACCGGGACGGCGAAGGTCCGCTGCACCGTCGCGGGGACGTCGTGGCGGTCCCAGCCCGGCATGATCGGCGGGTTGATCGGCCGCCCGGAGGAGTGCTCGACGGGGCCGGGCAACCCGATCCCGATCGCGGCCAGGTCCCGGTGCGGTCGACCCGCCCCGTCCAGCAGCCGCTCGACGGTGGCCGTCGCCCAGCCGAGGACGACCTCCGGCCCCTGCGCGATGTCCAGGTCCTCGCGCAGCTCGCCCAGGATGGCGCCGGAGAGGTCGGCGAGGACGGCCACCGCGTGCGTGGCGCCGATGTCAATCCCGGCGACCACCCGGGCCGCCGGGTTCAGCGCGAACAGCGAGGGCGGGCGTCCCCCGGTGGAGCGGGCGTCCCCGTAGGGCGCGACCAGGCCGAGGCGCATCAACACCTCGACCCGGGCGGCGATCGTCGAGCGGGCCAGGCCGGTGGCCTCGGCCAGCTGCGCCCGGGTGCGGGGCCGCCCGTCCCGGAGCAGCTCGAAGACATCGCTGGTGCGCACCAGGGCAGTGAACCACGAAGACTTCATCACGTCTAGCAATCAACTTTTGATTGCCTCTCGACAAAAGGCTGTGACCCATGCCATAGTCCGGACTGTGTCGTCCACCGTCGTGCCCACCGCCTCAGCGACCCCCGTGCCGGGGCCGTCCGTGCCCCTGCTGCGGGCCACCGGGGTGACGAAGCGCTTCTTCGGTCACGCGGTGCTGCGGGACGTCGACCTCGAGCTCTACCCGGGCCAGGTGCACGGCCTCGTCGGCGAGAACGGCGCCGGCAAGTCCACCCTCATGAAGGTCCTCGCGGGCGTGCACGAGCCGGACGGGGGCACCGTCGAGATCGCCGGTGAGCAGGTCCGGTTCAGCCACCCGGTGCAGGCCCAGCAGGCCGGGCTGTCCACCGTCTTCCAGGAGTTCAACCTGCTCCCGGACCGGACCGTCGCGGAGAACATCTACCTGGGCCGCGAGCCCCGGTCGCGCGGCCTGGTGGACACCGCGCGGATGCAGCACGACGCCGCCGAGCTGCTCACCGGCCTCGGCGTCACCGGCCTCGCCCCGACCCGGGTGGTGCGCTCGCTGTCCGTGGCCGAGCAGCAGATCGTGGAGATCGCCAAGGCGGTCAGCTACGACGCGCGGATCATCTCGATGGACGAGCCGACCGCCGCCCTCGCCGACCACGAGGTCGAGCTGCTCTACGCGATCATCCGGCGGCTGCTGGCCCGGGACGTCGCGATCCTCTACGTCTCCCACCGGCTGAAGGAGATCTTCGACCTCTGCGACACGATCACCGTGCTCAAGGACGGCGCGCTGGTCAGGACCGCCCCGGCCGCCGACCTCGACGACGCGTCCCTGGTCCGGCTGATGGTCGGCCGCTCCATCTCCTCCTTCTTCCCCGACCCGGTCCCCGGGACCGAGGTGGGTGAGGAGCTGGTCACCCTCACCGGTGCGGGCAACGGGTATGTCGACGGCATCGACCTGACGCTGCGCGCCGGGGAGATCGTGGGCCTGGCCGGGCTCCAGGGATCCGGGCGCACCGAGGTGCTCGAGGGCATCTTCGGGGTCACGCCGTTCACCCGCGGCACGCTGCAGCTGGGGGGCAAGCCGGCCCGGATCGGCTCACCCCGACAGGCGATCCGGCGGGGCCTGGCGCTGGTGACCGAGGACCGCAAGGCCAAGGGACTCTCGCTGAACCAGTCGATCCTGGACAACGCGCTGGGCGTGGTCCGCGCGACCTTCCCGGGCCGGACCGGCACGGCCCGCCGGGCGATGCCCGGGGTGCTCTCCTCGATGCAGGTGGCCGCCCGCGGGATGGACCAGGAGGTCCAGTTCCTCTCCGGGGGCAACCAGCAGAAGGTGGTGCTCGCGCGCTGGCTGAGCACGCACCCACGGGTGGTGCTGATGGACGAGCCCACCCGCGGCATCGACGTCGGCGCCAAGCACAGCATCTACGAGCTGATGCGCGGCCTGGCGGCCGACGGCGTCGGGATCCTGATGGTCTCCAGCGAGCTCCCGGAGGTGATCGGCATGTCGGACCGCATCCTGGTGATGCGCGACGGACGCCTGGCCGGCGAACTCCCGGCAGGCTCCTCCGAGGAGGACGTGCTCAACCTCGCCACGGGTGCCGTCGCGGACGGTGGTGCGGCATGACCGATCGGGTCGGGCGCCGCGGCACGCCCCTCACCTCCACCGTCATCGTCTACCTGGTGCTGGCGCTCGTGCTCGTCCTGGGCGTGGTGCTGACCGCGGCCTCGGGGCGCAACTTCTTCAGCCCCGGCAACATCTCGGCGATCCTCACCGGCACCAGCATCCTGGGGTTCATCGCGATCGGGCAGACGCTGGTCATCCTGGCCGGCAGCCTCGACCTGTCGGTCCCCTACGTGACCAGCCTGAGCAGCCTGGTGGCCGGGGTGCTGATGGCCGGGCAGACCAGCAACATCCTGCTCGGCGTCGTCGTGGCGCTGCTCGTGTCGGCGGCGATCGGGCTGGTCAGCGGCCTGGTGGTGGCGCACTGGCGGGTGCACGGGTTCATCGCCACGCTCGGCATGGGCCTGATCCTGTCCGGCTACCTGGCGACCAACTACAAGGGCACCGCGGGGTCGGCCCCGCGCGACTTCCGGCTGATCGGCGCGACCAACATCGGGCCGGTCCCGGTCTCCACCCTGATCATGCTCGGCTGCGCGGCCCTGGTGATCCTGCTGCTGCGCCGCACCCGGATCGGCCACCACCTGTATGCCGTGGGAGGCAACGTGGAGGTCGCCCGGATGTCCGGGCTGCGGACCGCGACGCCGGTCGTGCTGGCCCACGTGCTCTGCTCGCTGCTCGCCGGCATCGCCGGCCTCCTGCTGCTGGCCCGGCTGTCCGTCGGCAGCCCCACCATCGGCACCCAGGGCGGCTACGACCTGATGTCGATCGCGGCGGTCGTGCTCGGCGGCACCGTCCTCGCCGGGGGCAAGGGCAACATCATGGGCACGCTCGGGGGCGTGGCGATCTTCGCCGTGCTGGACAACGTGATGGGCGTCATGGAGGTCAACCCCTTCCTCAAGGACGTCGTGCGCGGCCTGGTCATCATCGTGGCCGTCGCCGTCTACGCCCGCCGCAACACCGACCGCCGACCGGCCCGGTTCGCCCGCCCGTCGGTGACCGACGCCGCGCTGCAGGAGGCCCGATGAGCACCGCGACGACCCCGGGCCTGGGCACCCCCGGGCTGGACCGGTCCGGCCGGGCACCGCTCGCCGAGCACCAGGGCGGGCTGGGGCGGCGCACGGTGCGCGCCCTCGGCACCCCCGGCGGGGCGGTCTTCGTGCTCGTCCTGGCCCTGCTCGTCGCCGTGATCGTGGCCAACCCCAACTTCGGGGAGCCCGGCTCCCTGATCCGCTTCTTCGGCCGGACCGCACCGATCGCGATCGCCGCGATGGGCCAGTACTTCGTCATCGTCTCCGGCGAGTTCGACCTGTCCATGGGCTCGGTCGTCACCATGCAGGTGGTCATCTCCGGCAATCTGATCGGCCAGGACGAGTCCAAGATCCTGCAGGTCATGGCGCTGATGGTCGGCCTGGGGATCCTGGTCGGCCTGGTCAACGGGTTGGCCACCACGTTGCTGCGGGTGCCCAGCTTCATCGTCACCCTCGGCACCATGCTGGCGCTGTCCGGCCTGGTGCTCTACCTGACCGGCGGGGCGGCGACCGGCAACCCGGTCGACAGCTTCCGGCAGATCGGCCGCGGCGGCATCCGCGACGTGCCGGTCCTGGAGATCATCCCCTACCCGGCGATCATCCTGGTCGTCACGGCGCTGCTCGCGGTCTGGCTGATGCGCCGCCCGTTCGGCCGCACGCTGATCGCGGCCGGCGACAACGCGGAGACCGCGCACCTGTCCGGCACCCGGGTCTGGTGGCTGAAGACCCGCGCCTTCGTGCTGTCCTCGCTGGCCGCCACCGTCGCCGGGATCATTCTCGTCGGGTATGCCGGGGTGCACCCCTCCGTCGGCCGCGGCTACGAGTTCACCGCCATCACCGCCGTCGTGCTGGGTGGCGTCGTCCTCGGCGGTGGGCGCGGGTGGGTGCTGTCGGCCGCGGCCGGCGCGTTCGCCCTCGAGCTGCTCTTCACCCTGCTCAACTTCCTCGGCGTCGCCTCCACCTGGCGGGACACCGTGCAGGGCGTGATCATCATCCTCGCCGTGGCCGCTGCCGGGCGGGCCTGGACCGCCGGACGCCGCCCGAAGCGACCGGTCCCCGACCCCCCTGCCGAACCCGCTCGGCATACCCCCGACTCCCCAGGCACCCCCCGTGCCACCGACCCCACCCCGCCCGCCCCGGGCACCACCACAGGAGAGAACTGATGCGCAGAACGAAGTTGGTCCGCCCCCTGGCGGCCGTTGCGGCGCTCGCGATGCTCGCGGCGTGTTCCACCGACCCGTCCCTGGACGATCCCGAGACCTCCTCCGCCGAGGCGGCAGGCGGCGGGGAGGACGACGCCGGGGACACCGGAGAAGCCGGTGAGGAGGGCGGCGGCGAGGACGAGGGCTCCACCGAGGAGTGGTTCGACCAGGCCGTCTACGACACCCAGTACGAGCAGCGTTCGGCCACCTTCGAGGGCGACCCCGAGCAGCCGTTCCTGCAGTACATCGACGGGCCGATGACCGACACCTCCGAGTTCGCCTCCGACGGCGCCAAGAAGGTCTGCTTCGCCAACGCCTCGATCAGCAACCCGTGGCGCCAGACCGGCTGGATCACCATGAACGAGCAGCTCAAGGCGCTCCAGGAGGCCGGCGTGATCTCCGAGATGGAGACCCGCGACGCCCAGGACGACGACAACACCCAGATCGCCGACATCGACTACTTCATCAGCGAGGGCGACTGCGACGCCTTCGTCATCTCGCCGAACTCGACGGCCGCGATGACCCCGGCGGTGGAGCGTGCCTGTGAGACCGGCAAGCCGGTCGTGGTCTTCGACCGTGGCGTCGAGACCGACTGCGCCACCACCTTCATCCACCCGATCGGTGGCTTCGCGTGGGGCATCGACACCGCCGAGTTCCTGGTCGACAACCTGTCCGAGGGCGACAAGGTCGTGGCGCTGCGGATCCTGCCGGGCGTCGACGTGCTCGAGCACCGGTGGGCCGCCGCGGAGAAGATCTTCGGCGAGAGCGGCATCGAGGCGGTCGACTACTTCACCGGCGCCGACCCCACCGAGATCAAGAAGATCATCTCCGACGAGCTGGCCCGCGGTGACGTGCAGGGCGTGTGGATGGACGCCGGTGACGGTGCCGTCGCCGCCATCGAGGCGTTCGAGGACGCCGGGGCCGACTACCCGGTGATGACCGGGGAGGACGAGATGAGCTTCCTGCGCAAGTGGGAGGACACCGGCCTGACCGGCCTGGCACCGGTCTACTCCAACTTCCAGTGGCGCACCCCGCTGCTGGCGGTCGAGAAGATCTTCGCCGGCGAGGAGGTGCCCACCGAGTGGGTGCTCCCGCAGACGCCGATCACCGAGGACGAGCGCGCCGACTACCTGGCCGCCAACGACGGCATGCCCGACGGGCACTACGCCAAGTTCGGTGGCGAGGACCTGCCCGGCTACCCGCAGGTCTGGCAGGAGCGCACCATCCCCTGACCCGGCCCGGTGCCGGTCCCGTGACGGGGACGGCGGGTCCGCCAACTGGCGGGCGGACCCGCCGTCCCTCCCGGACCTTGCCTGCCGTGACCTGTCCCCACCATCTGCCCAAATGCCCCCCGGAGGAGCCCCACCGTGCGACCCCTCGGCATCAACACCTGGGTCTGGACCTCGCCGCTGACCGACGCCGACCTGCCCGGCCTGCTGCGGCACGTCTCGGACCTGGGGTTCGACGCCGTCGAACTGCCGCTGGAGAACGTCGGTGACCTCACGCCGGCGGCGGTGACCACCGCGCTGGCCGACACCGGACTCCGGCCGTATGTCGTGGGAGCCATGGCGCCCGGCCGGGACCTGGTCGACACCGACCCCGCGTCGGTGCGCGCCACCCAGGACTACCTGCGGGGCTGCCTCGACCTCGCCCACGCGATCGGCGCACCCGCCGTCTGCGGGCCGTTCTACGCCGCCACCGGCCGCGTCTGGCGACTGACCCCGCAGGCCCGGGAGTCGGCATACCGACAGTGGCGGGAGCACCTGGCGCCGGTCGTCGAGCACGCGGCCGCGGCCGGGGTCCGGATCGGCATCGAACCGCTGAACCGCTACGAGACCTCCCTGGTCAACACCGTGGAGCAGGCCATGACCGGGCTGGGGGACCTGCTCCAGGAGGGCGGCGCCGTCGGCCTGGCGCTGGACAGTTACCACCTCAACATCGAGGAGCGCTCGTCCGCCGACGCGGTCCGCCGCGCCGGGCGGCACCTGGTACACCTGCAGGTCTGCGGCAACGACCGCGGTGCCCCCGGCGGGGACCAGACCGACTGGCCGGCCCTCCTCGACGCGCTCGACGAGGTCGGCTACCGGGGCGCGCTCGCCATCGAGAGCTTCACCGCCGACAACGCCTCCATCGCCACCGCCGCCTCCATCTGGCGGCCGCTGGCCGCCACCCAGGACGACCTGGCCCGCACCGGCCTCGCCTTCCTCCGCGACCTCACCACCCAGGGGGAGACACCATGACCGACCCGTCCGCCGGTGCCGGCACACCCGCACGGCCCCTCGCCGTCGCCGTGATCGGCTACTCCTTCATGGGCAAGGCCCACTCCAACGCCTGGCGCAACGTCCGAGCCTTCTACCCCGAGGTCCCTGCCGTACAGATGCAGGTCCTCGTCGGGCGGGACGGGGCCGGCGTGCGGGAGGCGGCGGACCGGTACGGCTGGGCCGAGGCCGCCACCGACTGGCGGCAGGTCATCGCGCGGGACGACGTCGACATCGTGGACGTCTGCACCCCCGGCCACCTGCACGCCGAGGTCGCGCTGGCCGCCCTGGCCGCGGGCAAGCACGTGCTGGTCGAGAAGCCGCTGGCCAACAGCGTCGCCGAGTGCGAGGACCTGGTGGCGGCCGCCACCGCGCCCGGCGCCGGCCGGGCGATGCTCGGCTTCAACTACCGCCGCGTCCCCGCCCTCGCGCTGGCCCGCGACCTGGTCCGCGAGGGCCGGATCGGACAGGTCCGGGCGGTGCGGCTGAGCTACCTGCAGGACTGGCTCGCCGACGACCGGGCCCCGATGACCTGGCGGCTGCGCAAGGAGACCGCCGGCACCGGCGTGCTCGGCGACCTGGGCTCGCACGCCGTCGACCAGGTGCACTACCTGCTCGGCGAGACGGTGACCAGCGTGCGGGGCGAGCTGCGCACCTTCGTGCCGCAGCGCCCCGGTCCGTCGGGCCCCGAGGAGGTGACCGTCGACGACGCGGCCTGGGCCACCCTGCAAACCGCCTCGGGAGTCGTGGCCAGCCTCGAGGTGAGCCGGGTCGCGACCGGACGCAAGAACTCCCTCCAGGTCGAGCTCTACGGCACGGACGGGTCCATCCGGTTCGACCTGGAGCGGCTCAACGAGCTGCGGGTGCTCTCCGGCACCGGCGGCGGGGCCGAGACGGTCCTGGTCACCGAGCCGGACCATCCCTACCTCGCCGCCTGGTGGCCGGCCGGCCACGTGCTCGGGTGGGACCACACCTTCACCTCCCAGGCCGCGGACTTCCTCCGGGCGGTCGACCGGGGCGAGCCGGTCCAGCCCGACTTCGCCGCCGGCCTGGCGGTCCAGCGGGTGCTGGCCGCCGTGGAGGCCAGCCACGCCCGGGGCGGCGCCCGGGTCGACACCGGAAACTAGAGACCGCACAGCGACGAAGGAGACGCCATGCCACGCAACTTCACCCTCTTCACCGGCCAGTGGGCCGACCTCACCCTGGAGGAGGTCGCCGGGCTGGCCGCCGGGTGGGGCTACGACGGCCTGGAGATCGCGGTCTCCGGCGAGCACCTGGACGCCTGGCGCTGGGACGACGAGGAGTATGTCGAGGGCCGGCTCGACATCCTGCGCCGGCACGGGCTGCAGGTGTGGGCGATCTCCAACCACCTGAAGGGGCAGGCGGTGTGCGACGACCCGATCGACGAGCGGCACCAGCCGATCGTCGGGCCGCGGGTGTGGGGCGACGGGGACCCCGAGGGCGTCCGGCAGCGCGCCGCCGAGGAGCTGAAGCTCACCGCCCGCCTCGCCCAGCGGATGGGGGTGGACACCGTCGTCGGCTTCACCGGGTCCTCGATCTGGCAGTACGTCGCGATGTTCCCGCCCGTGCCCGCCGAGCGGATCGAGGCCGGCTACCAGGACTTCGCCGACCGGTGGAACCCGATCCTGGACGTCTTCGACGAGTGCGGCGTCCGGTTCGCCCACGAGGTGCACCCTTCGGAGATCGCCTACGACTACTGGTCGACCGTGCGCACCCTGGAGGCGATCGGCCACCGGGAGGCGTTCGGGCTGAACTGGGACCCCAGCCACATGATGTGGCAGGACATCGACGTCGTCGGCTTCATCAGCGACTTCGCCGACCGGATCTACCACGTGGACTGCAAGGACACCCGGATGCGGATCGGCAACGGCCGCAACGGCCGGCTCGGCTCCCACCTGCCGTGGGGCGACCCGCGCCGCGGTTGGGACTTCGTCTCCACCGGCCGGGGCGACGTCCCGTGGGAGGACTGCTTCCGGGCGCTGCGGACCATCGGCTACGACGGGCCCATCTCGGTGGAGTGGGAGGACGCCGGGATGGACCGGCTGCAGGGTGCCCCCGAGGCGCTGGAGTTCCTCCGGCGGCTCGACTTCGACCCGCCGTCGGCCGCCTTCGACTCCGTCTTCGCCCAGGAGTAGACGCAGGAGTGCGGGATCGCCGGTCGGGGCTCCCCCGGCCGGTGCCATACCCGCTAACCTCGGATCGTGGAGAGTCAGCGCCCTTCCGGGTACGGCCAGTGGTCCGGCGGTGAGCCGGAGCACTGCATCGTGGTCGGCATCGAGCCCGGTCAGGACCACCGGGTGATCCAGCGGGCCGCCGAGATGGCCACCGCGATGGATGCCGGTCTGCGCTGCCTCTGGGTCGACAGCACCCAGATCATCTTCGACACGGGGGCCGACGGCTCGATCCTCACCACGCCGCTGGACCCCGACCAGCTGGGCACCGACGCGATCGTGCTGGAGCCCGACCTGCTCGACCTGGTGGCCGAGGCCCTGGCCAGCTCCCCGGTGAGCTGGCGGCTGGACCACACCTCCGGCGACGTCGCGACCGGGCTGGCCAAGGCCGCCCACCAGTGGGACGCCTCCATGGTGGTGGTCGGCACGCGCCGCCCCGGTTTCGCGGGGTGGATGAACGAGGTGGTCGGCGGGTCCATCGCGGCCCGGCTGGCGCACACCCAGGAGCGCCCCGTCCTGCTCGTCCCGGTCCACGTGCGCACCTCCAGGACGTGAGTCGCCCGGCACACCGGGACCCGCTGCTCCTTTTGCTCGTCGCGGTCGGGGGGACGGTCGGCACGGCCGCCCGGGCCGGCGTCGCCCAGTGGCTGCCGCACGAGGGGGGTCTGCCGCTGGCCACCCTCATGGTCAACCTCGTCGGGGCGTTCCTGCTCGGACTGCTGTTGGAGTCGCTGCTGCGCCGCGGGCCGGAGACCCCACGGCAGCAGGTCCTGCGGCTCGGGATCGGCACCGGCGCGCTGGGCGGCTTCACCACCTACTCGGCGTTCGCCCTGGAGCTGCACCAGCAGCTTGCCGCGCACGAGGTGTGGCTGGCCGTCGGCTACGGCCTGGGCAGTGTCGGGCTGGGCCTGCTCACCTGCCTGCTCGGGATCGCCGTGGCCACCCGACTCGGGGGCGGTGCGACCCGGTGACGGTGCCGGTCTTCGTCCTGGTGAGCCTGTTCGGTGGGGTGGGCGCCGCGTGCCGGTTCCTGCTGGACTCCTCGGTGCGGTCCCGGTGGCCGCGGGAGTTCCCGCTCGGCACCCTGGTGGTGAACGTCAGCGGCTCGTTCCTGATCGGCGTGCTCACGGCCGCCGTCGCCACCACGTCTCCCCCGGCATACGTGATCGGCGCGACCGGGTTCTGCGGTGGGTTCACCACGTTCTCCACCTCGATGGTCGAGAGCGTGCGGCTGGCCAGGGCCGGGGACCTCCGGCGCGCGACGGCGAACACCGTGGGCACCCTGCTGCTCACCCTCGCCGGGGTGGCCGCGGGGGTCGTCGTGGGGCAGTGGCTGGGCGGATGAGGGCATCGGTCGGGCGCCCGACCGCAGTCGTCGGTGCTACGGTCGGAAATGAGGATGGACCCCGTCCACGGCCCTCGGTGAGGCCCACCCGCGAGACCTCGCGAGGGCCCGGTCGAAGGAGCCCTCATGAACTGCTACACCTGCGCCACGCGACAGGACACCGACACCACGGCCCTGGCCATCTGCTCGGTCTGTGGTGCCGGCATCTGCCGGGAGCACGCCACGGTCGGCACCGCCTACGTCGAGGAGCACTCGCCCGGCGCACCGACCGCCCACGCCCTGCCCGGTCGGCGGATGTTCTGCATCATCTGCGCCCCCGAGCAGGCGGGCGAGCCGACGTCCCGGTGACCGGGCGTCGGGTCACCGGCGGGACCGCCGAGCCGTGATTCGGGCCCCCGACCCGGTGCCGAAAAAGCCGCAGGTCAGCGCCCACACCACCCGCCGGGCCGCGCGTTACGACACGGCCTAGTATGGGCAGATGAGCGAGTCCGCGACCGACGAGGCGCAGGACCCCGTGCGGGTCCTGGTCATCACCGTGTCCGACCGCTCGGCCGGTGGACGGCGGGAGGACCGCTCCGGCCCGCGCCTCCTCGAGCGGCTCACCGAGCAGGGGTATGCCGCATCCGGCCCCGTCCTGGTGCCCGACGGTGTCGAGCCGGTCCGGTCCGCGCTGGAGCAGGGCATCGCCGACGGCTACCGGATCATCCTGACCACGGGCGGGACCGGGGTCTCCCCCCGCGACTTCACGCCCGAGGCGACGGGGGCGTTGGTCACCCGCGAGCTGGTGGGGGTCGCCGAGCACATGCGGCGCGAGGGGGCCAGGCACACCCCGCTCGCCGCGCTGTCCCGCGGCGTCGTCGGCGTGGTGGACGCCGAGGACCGGACGGGCACGCTCCTGGTGAATCTCCCCGGCAGCCTCAAGGCCATCGACCAGTCCTTCGACGCGCTGGCCCCGCTGCTGCCGCACATCCTGGACCAGTTGGAAGGGTGGGACCACCGATGAGCCGCCTGGTCGACCGGCACGGCCGGGTGCACCGGGACCTGCGGGTCTCGCTGACCGACCGGTGCTCGCTGCGCTGCACCTACTGCATGCCGGCGCAGGGGTTGCCGTGGCTGCCCAAGGACACCCTGCTCTCGACCGAGGAGCTGCTCTACCTGATCGGTGTGCTGGTCGACCTCGGCATCGACGAGGTGCGGCTGACCGGCGGTGAGCCGCTGCTCCGTCCCGACCTGGTCGACGTCGTGGCGGGCACGGCCAAGCTGGGGCCCGAGGTGTCGATGACCACCAACGCGCTGGGCCTGGACAAGACCGCCACCGCCCTGGTGGAGGCCGGGCTCTCCCGGGTCAACATCAGCCTGGACACCCTCCGGCCCGAGACGTTCAAGGCGTTGGCGCGCCGCAACCGTTTGGACGACACGCTGCGCGGCATCGAGGCCGCGGCCGCCGCCGGGTTGACCCCGGTGAAGCTGAACACCGTCCTGATGCGCGACATCAACGACATCGAGGCCGTCGACCTGTTGGCCTTCGCCCTGGAGCACGGCTACCAGCTGCGGTTCATCGAGCAGATGCCGTTGGACGCCGGCCATACCTGGAACCGGGAGGGCATGGTGACCGGCGAGGAGGTGCTCACCCGGTTGCGCACCGTCTACGACCTCGAGCCGCTGCCCGGTCGTGGCAGCGCCCCGGCCGAACGCTTCCTGGTCGACGGTGGCCCGGAGACGGTCGGCGTGATCGCCTCGGTCTCCGCGCCGTTCTGCGGGGCGTGCGATCGGATCCGGTTGACCGCCGACGGGCAGTTGCGCAACTGCCTCTTCGCCCAGGGGGAGACCGACCTGCGGACCCCGCTGCGGGACGGTGCGAGCGACCAGGAACTGGCCGACCTGATCCTGGAGTGCGTGGCGGGCAAGCTGCCCGGTCACGGCATCAACGAGCCGAACTTCCTCCAGCCGCCGCGCCCGATGTCGGCGATCGGCGGCTGAGCCGCCCGGAACACCCGCTATCCGCCGGCGAACGGCGGGAGCACGTCCACCACGGCGTCGACGTCCAACGGGGTCTCCCGGTCGTCGACATACCGTCCCTCGAAGAGCAGCGAGCTGCGGGCCAGGACCCGGCCGAGCTCGGCCCCGTGGCGTTCCTCCAACTGCTGCAGCAGCTCACCGAGCGAGTCGGCCCCGACCCGCTCCTCCTGGGCACCGGCCGCCTCGGCAGCGGCCGCGAAATAGCGAACGGTCGCCATCAGTGACTCACTCCTCCCAGCGTTCCTCGTCTGGCCATCATGGCATTGACCCGTCCCCGCCCGGCAGCCGGTCGGGCTCCCCCGGCAGCGCTTCGTCCTCGCCGGCCAGCCGCCGCTCCCACACCGCCGCGTCCTCCCAGGTGTCCAGGTCGCCGACGTGCTCGGCGGCCACCTGGACCTCGGCGAAAGCCAGGTCGCGGACCAGTCGCCGCACCGAGGTGCCGTGCCAGTCCGCCCCGCCCAGGGCCGCGGCGAGCCGGTCGGTCCGGTAGGCGGCCAGCAACCACTGCCGGTAGCCCTCCGGGTGCACCGGGCTGACGACGTCGACCTCGGGGTCGACCGTGTCCAGCACCCCGAGCAGCGCCCGGACGGCCGGGGCGGCACCGGGCTGGTCGACCGCCAGCACGAGGGTCCACGGGGCCCTGGGCCCGGGCAGCGCGGCGAAGCCCGCGGCGATCCCGGCGGCCGGACCGCCGCCGGGTGGGTCCTCCCTGGTCACCAGGACGGGGTCGGTCACCTCGACCGGCCCGACGACCACCACGCGTCGGGCCGCCGTGGTGGCGGCGAGGACCCGGTCCAGCAGGGAACGTCCCGCCACCCGGACCGCCGACTTGTCCACCCCGCCGAGCCGCTCCCCGCGCCCACCGGCGAGCACGATGACGTCGTGCTCGGGACCGCTGCGCCCCGGTCCGTCGGGTTGGGCGTCCCGGGCAGGGAAGTCGGCAGGGGTCATCGCGCGCTCGTCCGGTCAGTAGCGCGGCAACGACGGGTCGACCTGGTCGATCCAGCCCAGGATCCCGCCGTTCATCACCGAGACGTCGGGGTGTCCGAGCCGCACCAGGTGGGCCGCGGCCCGCTCGGCACGGGGACCGGCCTTGCAGTAGACGACGACCGGCCCCTCCGGCAGGTCGTCCCGCGTCCACGTCAGCACCTCGCCCACCGGGACCCGGGCGGCCCCGGGCAGGGTGCCCAGCGCGTGTTCGGCCGGTTCGCGCACGTCCAACAGGGTGACCCGGGCCAGGTCGAGGGCGCGCACCTCGGCGGGGCCGAGCTCGCGCAGCGGGACGACCTCCCGGGTGGCGTGGTGGGCGCCGTCCCGGTCGTGGCCCCGGGAGCCCTCGCGCTCGACACCATTGCGCTCGACACCGTGGCGACGGAGCGGCGGGGCGCCCACGGGGCGGAGCGGGACCTCACGGGTGCGCTGGGTGAGCGCGTCGAGCAGCAGCACCCGGCCGACCAACGGCTCCCCGAAGCCGGCGAGCAGTTTGACCACCTCGCCGGCCATGATCGAGCCGACCTGCCCGACGAGGGCCCCGAGCACCCCCGCCTCGGCGCACGAGGGAACGTCCTCGGGCCGCGGCGGGACCGGGTAGAGGTCGCGCAGCGTCACCGACTCCGGCAGGCCCGGGACGAAGGTGGAGATCTGCGCGTCGAACCGCAGCACCGCCGCCCAGACCAGCGGCAGCCGGAGGTCCCGGCAGGCGTCGCTCACCAGGTAGCGGGTGTCGAAGTTGTCGGTGCCGTCCAGCACCACGTCGTGCCCGGACAGCACGTCCCGCACGGTGTCCCTCGTCAGACGGGTATGCAGGGGGGTCAGGGCGGTGTCCGGGTTCAGCTCCCGCAGTGCCCGGGCGGCGCTGTCCACCTTGGGTGTGCCGACGTCCTGCACCCGGTGCAGCACCTGGCGCTGCAGGTTGGTGACGTCGACGACGTCGTCGTCGATCAGCGTGATCGCACCGACCCCGGCGGCCACCAGGTAGCTCAACGCGGGGCAGCCGAGACCGCCGGCGCCGACGACCGCGACCCGGGCGTTGCGCAGCCGACGCTGCCCGAGCATCCCGACCTGCGGCACCAGCAGGTGCCGGGAGTACCGGCTGACCTGCTCGGCCGTCAGCTCCGGCCCGGGCTCGACGAGGGGACGCATGGTCTCAGTCTCCCCCATCCGCGTGGTCCGCAACGTGGCGCCGTCAGTGTCCGCCCGGGATCCGCTCCCAGCCGCGCTTGGGGGCGCGGCTCCCGACCGCGGTGCCCTCCCGGGTGTCCCGGCTCCGGTAGACGATGTAGGGGCGGGTGAAGTAGCCGAGGGGGGCGCTGAAGACGTGCACCAGCCGGGTGAACGGCCACAGGGCGAACAGGATGAAGGCGGTCAGTGCGTGCAACTGGAAGCCCAGCGGCGCCTCGACCATGAGTTGCGGGTCCGGCTGGAACCAGAAGATGGAGCGGAACCACGGGGACACCCCGTCGCGGTAGTTGTACTCCCCACCGAACTGGAAGATGCCGCCGGCGATCGTGTTCCAGATGCCCAGCACCATGACCAGCGCGAGGAAGAAGTACATGACCTTGTCGTTGACCGTGGTGGCCGAGAAGACCGGCCCGACGGTGCGCCGCCGGTAGATCAGGATGGCCAGGCCGGTCAACGCCGCGACGCCTGCCGGGATGCCGCCGACCATCGCGATGACGTGATAGGCGTGGTGGCTCAGGCCGACGCCGTCGGTCCAGCTCTGCGGGATGACCAACCCCATGAAGTGACCGACGACCACACCGAGGATGCCGAAGTGGAACAGCGGACTGCCGATCCGCAGCAGCTTGCTCTCGTAGAGTTGGGAGGAACGGGTGGTCCACCCGAACTTGTCGTAGCGGTAGCGCCAGACGTGGCCCACCACGAAGATCGCCAGGCAGATGTAGGGGAAGATGACCCACAGCAAGGTGCTCATCGGGGGACTCCTACCGGGATGGTGGCGCCGAGGTGTTCGGGAGCGGCGCCGGCGGGGCGAGGGTTGAGACGGCCGTCCAGTGCCGGGTCGTGGCTGCCGTAGGGGGAAGAGTCCAGGCCCACCTGCTCCTGCGGGGGACCCTGCGCGATCAGCCGGCGCAGCGCGACCTCGTCGTCACCGTCCAGCGCGGGCAGCGTCGCCCGCAGCGCCTCCACGACCGGGAGCCAGCTGGAGTCCCGTTTGACCAGGGCGCGGTGCAGCAACTCGATCCCGACCCGGTGGTCGTTGAGCAACTTCCAGGCCGTGTCGGCGTCGCAGGTGGCACCGAACTCCAGCACCACGCACAGGTGGTCCGGGAGCTCGGCCTGCTCGTCGGCCAGCTCGACCCCGGCGCGGCGGTAGGCCTGCTTGAACTGCACCAGCGCCACCCCGCGCTTGCGGGTGTCCCCGTGCGTGAAGTAGGTCAGGTGCAGGCAGCATCGGCGAGTGACGTCGAAGGTGTCGACGTACTCGGTCTGGAGGGCGGCGAGCGCACCCTCGCCCGCCAACTGGTCCAGAAACGCCCCGAGGGGACCGCCGACATCCGTGGGCAGATCGGCCACGGCGTCGCGGAGCATCGGGACCCGGTCGAGGAGGAGTTGCTCGGGGTACTCCAACAACAGGGAGACCGCCTGCCAGGCGACCGCCTGTCGGTGGGCCTCCAGGCCCGGGGCGGACCTGCGGTGCCGCAACCAGGTGAGCATCACTGGTCCCCGTCCTTGTCCGGGAACAGGCCCTTCGGCATACCCTTGCCGTCCCAATTCAACAAGTTGACCCGGCCGTCCTTGCTGCCGCCGCCCACCAGCTGGTCGGCCGTCTGCCTGTTTTGCAGCATCTGGAAGTTCTCGACGGCGACCGGAGTGGGGCGCCCGGACCCCTCGCCGAACGGGCCGGAGCCCCGGGTGACCTCCTCGTCGAAGCCGCTGACCGGACAGTCGGTCGCCAACTCCTCCAGGGCGTGTGCCTGCTCGCCGTGCGCGGTCGGGATGACGTAGCGCTCCTCATACTTGGCCAGCGCCAGCAGGCGGAACATGTCGTACATGTCCTCCTCGGTCATCCCGACCGCCTCGGGGATGTCGGCCTGCGGGTCGCGACCGAGGTTGATGTCCCGCATGTAGCAACGCATGGCCGCCATCTTGCGCAGCACCGCGTCCACCGGTCCGGTGTCTCCCGCGGTGAACAGGTTGGCCAGGTACTCCACCGGGATCCGCATTTTGTCGATCGCGGCGAGCAGGGTGTCCTTGTCCTCCGCGTCGGCCCCGGTCCCGCTCACCGCGTCCACCACCGGCGACAGCGGCGGGATGTACCAGACCATCGGCATGGTCCGGTACTCAGGGTGCAGCGGCAGGGCCACCTTGTAGCGGTTGATCAGCGCGTAGACCGGGGACTTCTTGGCGGCCTCGATCCAGTCGCCGGGGATGCCGGCCCGCTCGGCCTCACGCTGCACCTCCGGGTCGTTCGGGTCCAGGAAGACCGAGCGCTGCGCCTCGTAGAGGTCGTGGTCGTCCTCGACGCTCGCGGCCTCGAGCACCCGGTCGGCGTCGTAGAGCATCAGCCCGATGTAGCGCAGCCGGCCGACGCACGTCTCGGCGCACACCGTGGGGATGCCGACCTCGATCCGGGGGTAGCAGAAGGTGCACTTCTCGGCCTTGCCGGTCTTGTGGTTGAAGTAGACCTTCTTGTAGGGGCAGCCGGTGACGCACATCCGCCAGCCGCGGCACTTGTCCTGGTCGACCAGGACGATGCCGTCCTCCTCGCGCTTGTAGATGGCGCCGGAGGGGCAGGACGCCGCGCAGCTGGGGTTCAGGCAGTGCTCGCAGATCCGCGGCAGGTAGAACATGAAGGTCTGCTCGAACTCCATCTTCACCCGGTCCTCCAGCCCCTTGAGCATGGGGTCGCGGACCGCGTGCTCCTGGCTGCCGCCCAGGTCGTCGTCCCAGTTCGCCGACCACTCGATGTTGACGTGCTTGCCGGAGATCAGCGAGAACGCCTTGGCCACCGGGAAATGGTCCTGGGCCGGGGCGTTGAGCAACGTCTCGTAGTCGTAGGTCCACGGCTCGTAGTAGTCCTGGATGGAGGGCATCTTGGGGTTGGAGAAGATGTTGAGCAGCTTGTTGAGGCGCCCACCCGCCCGCAACTTCAACGCCCCGCGATCGGTGCGGATCCAACCGCCCTTCCACTCCTCCTGGTCCTGGTAGCCACGCGGGTAACCCAGACCGGGGCGGGTCTCCACGTTGTTGAACCAGACGTACTCCATGCCCGAGCGGTTGGTCCATGCCTGCTTGCAGGTCACCGAGCAGGTGTGGCACCCGATGCACTTGTCGAGGTTCATCACCATCGCCATCTGCGCCATGACTCTCATGCCGTGCCTCCTCAGTACGCCACGGGGGCGGTGCGCTTGCGGATCATCGTGACCTCGTCCCGGTTGTTGCCGGTCGGTCCGATGTAGTTGAAGAAGTAGGACAGTTGCGCGTAGCCGCCGATGATGTGGCTGGGCTTGACCATGATCCGGGTCATCGAGTTGTGGATGCCCCCGCGCTTGCCGTCCTTCTGGGTCAGCGGGACGTCGATCAGCCGGTCCTGTGCGTGGTGCATGTAGACCGTGCCCTCGGGCATCCGGTGGCTGACGACGGCGCGGGCCGCGACCACACCGTTGCGGTTGGTCAGCTCGATCCAGTCGTTGTCCTTGACCCCGATCTTCGCCGCGTCCAGGTCCGACATCCACACCGACTGCCCGCCGCGGGAGAGGCTGAGCATGAACAGGTTGTCCTGGTATTCGGAGTGGATCGACCACTTGTTGTGTGGGGTCAGGTAGCGGACCGAGACGCCCAGTTCGGTCTGCTCGCCGAGCGGGGTCTCGCCGAACAGTTGGGTCATGTTGAGCGGCGGCCGGTAGACGGGGAGGGCCTCACCCATCCGCAGGATCCAGTCGTGGTCGAGGTAGAACTGCTGCCGCCCGGTCAGCGTGTGGAACGGCTTGTTCCGCTCGATGTTGATGGTGAACGGCGCATAGCGCCGGCCGCCGGACTCCGAGCCGGACCACTCCGGGGACGTGATCACCGGCACCGGTGCCGCCTGCGTGTCGGCGAAGGTGATCCGCTTGCCCTCATGCTCGGCGGCCAGATCGTGCATCTCGTGCCCGGTCCGCTTCTCTAGCGTCTTGAACCCCTGGGTCGCCAGGTGCCCGTTCGTGGTGCCGGAGAGCGACATGATCATCTCGGCGACCTGGATGTCGGTGTCCATCCTGGGCCGACCGTCGGCCGGGCCGCCGTGCACGGTGCCATGCAGGCGGCCGGCCCGCTCCACCTCGGACCCGACCTCGTAGGTGATGCCCTTGCATGCGGTGCCGAGCGTGTCGAGCAACGGCCCGACCGAGGTCATCTTGTCGAACACGGCGGTGTAGTCCCGCTCCACGGGGACCAGCACCGGCATCGTCTGACCGGGCACCGGTTCACACTCCCCGGCCCGCCAGTCGCGGACCACCCCGTGCGGGGTCGCCATCGCCTCCGGGGTGTCGTGCCACAGCGGCTTGGCGACCAGGTCGGTGCGGGTGCCCAGGTGGGTCCGGGCGAGCGTGGAGAACTCCTTGGCGATCGCCTTCCACGCGTCCCAGTCCGTCTTGGCCTGCCACGGGGGGTCGATCGCCGGGTTGAACGAGTGGATGAACGGGTGCATGTCCGTGGTGTTGATGTCGTGTTTCTCGTACCAGGTCGCGGCCGGCAGCACGACGTCGGACAACATTGTGGAACTGGTCATCCGGAAGTCGATCGTCATCAGCAGGTCGAGTTTGCCCTCGGGTATGCCGTCCGGCCAGCTGATGTCCTTCGGGCGCAGCTCCGGCGGGGCCTGAGTCGCGTCGACCGCGTTGTCCGTGCCCAGCAGGTGCTTGAGGAAGTACTCATCGCCCTTGGCACTGGACCCGAACAGGTTGGCCCGCCACAGGGTGAGCACCCGCGGCCAGTTCTCCTCGGCCTCCGGGTCCTCGACCGCGAACTTCATCGCGCCGGACTTCAACTGTTCCACGGCATACTCCGCCGGGGACTGCCCCGCCTCGCGCGCCTCTTCGGTGATGGCGATCGGGTTGCGGTCGAAGGTGGGGTAGCTGGGCGTCCAGCCCAGGCGCACCGACTGTGCCAGCAGGTCCATCACGGTCCTGCCCTCGAACGCCCCCGTCCCGGCCCCGACCGTGTCCGCCGTGTAGGTGTCGTAGCGGTACTGGCTGGTGTTCACGTACCAGTAGGCCGTCTGGTTCATGTGCCGCGGCGGGCGCGACCAGTCCAGCGCGAACGCCATGTGCTGGAAGCCCATCAGCGGCCGGACCTTCTCCTGTCCGACGTAGTGCGCCCACCCGCCGCCGTTGCGGCCCTGGCTCCCGGTGATCGTGGTGAGCACGAGCATCGCCCGGTAGATCTGGTCGGAGTGGTACCAGTGGTTCGTCCCGGCTCCCATCAGGATCATCGACCGGCCGCCGGAGTCGACGGCGTTCTGCGCGAACTCGCGGCCGATCCGGGCGATCTGCTCGGCCGGCACCGAGGTGATCTCCTCCGCCCAGGCCGGGGTGCAGGCACCGGTTGCGTCCTCGTAGTCCGCGGGCCAGGTGCCGGGCAGCCCCGGGCGGCCGACGCCGTACTGCGCGAGCATCAGGTCGAAGACGGTGGTGACCAGACGGCCACCGACCCGGCGCACGGGGACCCCCCGGGACTCGTACGTCACCACGCCGTCGAGTGCGTCGAACCGGGGCAGCGACACCGCGACACTCTCCTGCTCCGGTGCCCCCTCGGCATACAGCGAGAGGGTGGGCTGCAGGTCGCCCAGCTCCAGGTTCCACTTCCCGACACCTTCGTCGCCGAACCGGTGGCCCAGCGAGCCGTTCGGCACGACCGGCTCACCCGTCGCGTTGTCCAACAGCACCGGCTTCCACACCGCGTTCTCGGACTCCCGCTCGGGGTTGTCGAAGTCCGCAGCGGTCAGGAACTTCCCGGTGCGCCACGTGCCGTCCTCTCCCTGGTCGATGGCGATCAGGTAAGGCAGGTCGGTGTACTTGATGTTGTAGTCGTGGAAGAACGGCGTCTGCCGGTCGACGAAGAACTCCTTGAGGACCACGTGGCCCATCGCCATCGCGAGCGCGGCGTCGGTGCCGGGGGCGGAGGCCACCCACTCGTCGGCGAACTTGACGTTCTCGGCGTAGTCGGGCGCGATCGCCACGACCTTCTGGCCGCGGTAGCGGGCCTCGGTCATCCAGTGCGCGTCGGGGGTCCGGGTGAGCGGGACGTTGGAGCCCCACATGATCAGGTAGCCGGCGTCCCACCAGTCGCCGGACTCCGGCACGTCGGTCTGGTCCCCGAACATCTGCGGGCTGGCGACCGGCAGGTCGGCGTACCAGTCGTAGAAGCTCAGCATGGGGGCGCCGATCAACTCGTTGAACCGGGCGCCCGAGACGTAGCTGACCTGCGACATCGCCGGGATCGGGGAGAAGCCGGCGATCCGGTCCGGGCCCCAGCGCTTGATCGTGTAGACGTGCGCGGCCGCGATCATCTCGACGGCCTCGGACCAGGAGGACCGGACCAGGCCACCCTTGCCGCGGGCGGACTTGTAGCGCGCGGTCTTCTCCGGGTCCTGGACGATCTCGGCCCAGGCCAGCACGGGGTCGCCGAGCCGGGCGCGGGCCTCGCGGAACATCTCCAGCAGCACGCCGCGCACGTAGGGGTAGCGCACCCGGGTGGGCGAATAGGTGTACCAGGAGAACGCGGCGCCGCGCGGGCAGCCACGGGGCTCGTACTCGGGTCGGTCGCCACCGGTCGAGGGGTAGTCGGTCTGCTGCGCCTCCCAGGTGATGATCCCGTCCTTGACGTAGACCTTCCAGGAGCAGGAGCCGGTGCAGTTCACGCCGTGCGTGGACCGGACCACCTTGTCGTGGCTCCACCGGTCCCGGTAGAACGCGTCCCCGCTGCGACCGCCCTCCAGGCTCAGCGTGCGACGGTCCTCCGAGACGGTGCCCCGGGTGAAGAACCGGCGGGTCCCGACCAGGGCATTGCCCAGGGGGCCGTCCAAAGGGGGCGGTGCGTGCTCGGGCCGGGTGTCGGTCATGTCGTCTCTCCTCGGTCGGCGAACTGGGCGGGAACGGTCAGGTGGGCCACGCAGGTGCGGCCGGTCACGAGCGGTTGGAGGTCGACCTCGACGGACTCCTCGCCGAGCTCGTCGAGCGCTCCCCGGAGCAGGCCACGGTGTACCCCGCAGACCGTCTCGGGGGTGCCCTGGGCCAGGTCCAGGAACGGGCAGTCGTGCAGCACGATGTCGACCTCGCGGGCCCCGGACCGGGTGCGCAGGTCGGGCTGGTGGCCCCAGCCGTCGAGCAGGTCCAGGACGGTGCCGACCTTGCCGAGCCAGGCGCCGGGCGTCCGGGCCGGGGTCGGCCGGCCCCCCGTCCCCGGCGTCGCGGCGGCCACCTGCTCCCGCACCCAGTCCCGCGCGGCCCCCTCCAACGTCTCCCCCGGCACCGGCGCCCCGTCGACGGTGAGCCCGAGGACCTCGGCCAGGGCGGCATAGGCCCGGTGGGTCGCCGGCTCCGCCGCGCGCGGGGTGGCCCAGGGCACGGCATACCGCTTGCGGGGTCGGCCGGCTCCGTGCGGCTCGTCGTCGCGGGCCACCAACAGCCCCGCCCCGACGAGCAGGTCCACGTGGAAGCGCACCGTCGTGACGTGCAGCCCGACAACCTCGGCCAGCTCCGTGGCGGTGAGACCCTGCCCCCGTGTCCGGCCCCCTCCGGCCGGTCCGTCGGCCTCCTCGGGCAAACCGGCGAGGTGGTCCACGAGGCGACGGCGCACGTCCGACCGCAGCAGGCTGATGCCCTGCCGGGAGCCCGTGGTGCTCATCTGGACCTCGCTCGAGGACGGAGGTTTAACGGAACAAGTACTACAGAGAGTAGCGCCCTCAACCGGTCCTCCACCAGAGGGGCCCGACCATCAGATTAGGACACAGAGATGTGCCCTAATACCTCGCTGACCTGCGCAGACCTTTCGATCCCGGGGAATCGCCACGGACCGCACGGCGCCCCTCCGCGGCGTCGGGATCGACGGTCGCGGGAGGGCGTCGGAGCGGCCCGTGGCGGAAAAAACGGATTAAAACGGATTAAGCGGAGACGGCGTCCGCCGCCAGCTTCTCCTGCTGCGCCTTCTTGACCACGGTGAGGGTGAGCACCAGGGCGACGAGCGCCGTGGCCGACAGGAGCAGCAGCCCGATCGCGTAGGACTGGGTGCGGCCGTAGACGTCACCCATGATCAGCGGGGGCAGGAACCCGCCGAGGCCGCCCGCCGCGCCCACGATGCCGGTGACCCCACCGACCCTGGCGGGCTCGGTGACCTGGGCGATCAGCGCGAAGGTGGCCCCCGACCCGGCACCGAGCGCCGCGGCCATCCCGAGGAAGGCGGCGGTCCCGATGTGCTCGAGCAGCGGCGTGCCCGCGGCGATCGCCGAGCCCACCACGACGAGCGCGAAGCAGCCGGCGAGCACCTTGATGGCGCCGAACCGGTCACTGAGGGCACCGCCGACCGGCCGCATCAGCACCGCGACGACGACGAAGCCGGCCATCCGGTTCGAGGCGTCACCGGCCTCCAGGTCGTAGGCGACCTTGAGGTAGGAGGGCAGGTAGACCGAGAAGGCCACGTAACCGCCGAAGGCCACCGCGTAGAGGAAGGCGAGCAGCCAGGTGATCGAGAGCTTGGAGTTGGCCACGACCCGGCTGACCATCGAGCCCGTCGGAACGGTGCGTCCCGGCGCATCGCGCAGGATCGCCCACGCGGCGACCGCATACACCGCCAGCACGACCGCACAGATCAGGAACGGGAGCGTGGCACCGGTCGAGTAGAGCGGGACCGTGGTCAGCGCGCTGATCGCGGTGCCACCCATCCCGGCGCCGAAGATGCCGATGGCCAGGCCCCGCTTGGCCGGCGGGAACCAGGCGTTGACGAACGGAACCCCGACCGCGAACGCGGTGCCGCCGATGCCGAGGAAGAACCCGACCGTCAGGACCGCGATCAGGCTGCTGTTGGCCCAGAACCCCAGGAGCAGGACCGGGACGATCGTGGCGGCGGAGACCAGCGGGAACATCACCCGGCCGCCGTACTTGTCGGTGAGCGCACCGACCGGGATCCGGCCCAGCGACCCGACGATGACGGGGACGGCGACCAACAGCGCGACATCGGACTCACCGATGTCGCCGAGGGTGCCGTCGTCCCTCCAGAGGGGGCCGAGCGGGCTCAACAGGGCCCAGGCCCAGAAGTTGACGGCGAATCCGAGGGTGGCCATCGCCAACTGCACCCAGGGGTTCGCGGCGGTGGTGGAAGGGGCCCTTCCGGTGTCGGCGGTCGACATCGTGCTCCTCAACGGTCGTGCGCGGAACGAGGCGGTGAATCGGGAGTGGTTCCGGCTCGGGTCAGTGCCAGCCGGCAGGCCCCGGGCTCGATGAAAGGCTCAAGGTGTGCAGTTGTCCTGCTCGCACCGTAGTGCTCCAGGGCGCCCTCGACCAGCCCTAGGTGCACCTGGCACACGACCTCCGGGTGGGCGGTGGCCAGCTCCAGCAGGGGACAGGTGGTCAGGGCCAGGTCGTCGGGCCGCTCGACGGGGGTGAACCCGAGGTTCCCGAGCAGGTCGACGACCCGCTCGGCGGCGGCCTCGTCGGCGTCCTCCGCGGCCTCCCCGCCCGCGAGGCGCGAGACCGGTCGACGGTGATCGGCGTTGCGGGCCAGCTGTGCGCCCCAGGCACGGCCGATCTCCTGGGACTCCTGGGCGGGGTCGCTCGAGGTCCGGGACAGGTGCTGGACGAAGACGCTGGTCAGGCCCTGGTACTCCTCGAAGGTCGGGTCCCCGGTCCGCACCTGGCTGCGGCCCTGGACCGTCGGCCGGTAGCCGTGGGCCGGCCGCCCCCGCCCCTCGGACGGGATCGATCCCCGCTCCACGAGTCCGGCCCGGGTCAGCTCCTGCAGGTAGGAGCGGACCGTGTTGGCGTGCACCCCCAGCGCGGCCGCGAGGTCCGGCACGGTGACCGGCTCGGCCGCATCGGCCAGGTGCCGCAGGACCCGGTCGGCGGGGCCCTCGGGGGACGCCTCCACCGGGGTCCAGGGGGCCGGCCCCAGGGGCGGGTTTTTTTTCACAGTTGTAATGTAATAATTGTTCGGAGTGCCGCGCAAATCGGAGCGCGGGACCCACGAGGAGAAGGAAGAGACGATGACCGAGCCCACCCCCATCCCGGTCCAGGACGTCAGCGGCTGCGGCTGTGGCGAGCACGACGAGGACGCCCCCGAACTGGACGTGCGCGCCGTCCCCCACAAGATCCGGCACGCCACCGTCTTCGGTGCGCTGGAGGCGATCCCGTCCGGTGGGTCGTTGATCCTGGTGGCCCCGCACAACCCGCTTCCGCTGCTACGCCAGATCGAGGCACGCGACCCCGGCGCCATCGAGGTCAGCTACCTGGACGAGGGCCCCGAGGCCTGGCGGCTGCGGCTGCACCGGCGCTGAACGAAGGGACTGCCCATGTGTTCGTACTGCGGGTGCGAGTCGATCTCGGTGGTGGGGCGGTTCATGCGCGAGCACGTCGACATCATCAACTCCTCGGGTGATCTCCGTCGGGCCGTGGCCACGGCGGACCACCGCGCCGTGGAGGAGGCCGCGGACGTGCTGGCCGGGCTGCTCAACCCGCACACCAACGCCGAGGAGGTCGGCCTGTTCGCGGTGATGCGCGGGCAGGAGGAGTTCACCGAGCACATCGACTCGCTTTGCGCCGAGCACGACACGCTCGATGAGCAGCTGGCCCGGGTCCGGGCCGGGGAGTACGACCTGCTCGACGAGTTCATCCACGTCCTGCGGGTGCACATCGACCGCGAGGACAACGGCCTGTTCCCGGCCTCGGCCATCGCCCTCGACGGCCCCGACTGGGAACGCGTCGACGAGCAGACGCCCGAGGCCGGTGGCGAGCCTGCTGACGGTGGCCACCCGGACGACGCCCACTCCCACGATCACGACCACCCGCACGACCACGACCACCCGCACGACCACGCCCATCCGCACCAACACGACGCTCACCCCCACGCCCACGCGACGGCGGGTGAGCCCCCCTCGTGAGCCGACCGGTCCGACTGTTCCTGCTCGCCCTGGGCGCGGGCTGCCTGCTGGCCGGGCTGGACGCCGCGCTGCTCCTGCTGGGCCTGCCGGCACCGGTCGAGCACGGCGCACTGCCCGGGCTGCACGGGGTGCTGATGGTGCTCGGTTTCCTGGGCACGGTCATCGCCCTGGAACGGGCGGTGGCACTGCGGCAGCCCTGGGGCTACCTGGCGCCCGCGCTGCTCGGTGCCGGTGGCCTCACCCTGCTGACGCCGCTGCACCCGGTCGTCGGCCAGGTGTTCCTGCTCAACGGCGCGCTGGTCCTGGTGGCGGTGTATGCCGCCCTCTGGCGCCGCTCGGGTGAGACCACCGTCCTGGTCCAGCTCCTCGGCGCCGTCGTCGCGGCCTGCGCCGCGGGGTTGTGGCTGCGGCTCGAGGTCGCCGACCTCGTCCCCTGGCTGGCCGCCTTCGTGGTGCTGACCATCGCGGCGGAACGGGTCGAGCTGGCCCGCATCGCCGTCCCGGCCCACGCCCCGAGGGTGCTGCTGGCACTGTCCACCGCGCTGGTCGTGGCGGTGCTGGCGACCCTCGTCTGGCCGGTGTGGGGCGGTCGCCTGTTCGGCCTGGCCCTGGTGGCGCTGGTGTGCTGGCTCGCCCGGATCGACGTGGCCCGCAAACTCGTCCGCAGCACGGGGCTGCCCCGCTTCTCGGCGGCGGCGCTGCTGGCCGCGTATGCCTGGCTCGGCCTGGCCGGCCTGGTCTGGGTCGCCGTCGGGGCCCCGGTCACCGTGCCCGCCTACGACGTCGTGGTGCACGGCACCTTCCTGGGCTTCGCGATGTCGATGGTGCTGGCCCACGCCCCGGTGATCCTGCCCGCCGTGCTCAGCGTGCGGCTGCCCTACCGCCCCGTCCTCTGGGCCCCGCTGGTGCTGCTGCACGCCGGCATGGTCGTGCGGGTGGTCGGCGTCACCGCCCAGGGCGTGGTCTGGCAGGCCGGGTCGGTGGTCACGGTGCTGGCCATCCTGGCCCTCGCCGGCACCGCCCTCACCCTGGTGGTGACCGCATGATCCCGGTCCGTCCCAGCACCTCCACGCAGGCCCCTGGACCCGCACCGAGCCGGGGCACCTGGGCCCTGCGCGACCGGACCGCGATCGTCTGGCTGCTGGCCGCCGTGGTCATCGCGCTGGTGCACCCGTTCGTGCCCGAGTCGCGCTGGCTGATGGTCCACCTGGTGCTCCTCGGCGCACTCACCCACTCGATCATGGTCTGGACCCACCACTTCGCCCAGGCCCTGCTGAAGACGCCGCCGGGGCTGGACGACCGGCGCCGCCAGTCCCAGCGCCTGGTCCTCCTACTCGTCGGGGTGGCGACCGTCCTGGTCGGCGTCCCCACGGGCTGGTGGCCGGTGACCGTGACCGGCGCCGTCCTGGTCACCGCCGCGGTGACCATCCACGGCATACAGCTCTGGCGCCGCCTCCGGGCGGCCCTGCCCGGCAGGTTCCGTGTGACCATCCGCTACTACCTCTGCTCCGCCGCCTGCCTCCCCGTGGGCATCCTGTTCGGCGTCCTCCTGGCCCGCGGCCCGTCGGCGGAGTGGCACGGCCGCTTCCTGCTGGCCCACACGATGCTCAACGTGCTGGGCTGGATCGGCCTGACCGTCACCGGCACCCTGGTCACGCTGTGGCCGACGATGCTGCGCACCCGGATGGACGACCGGGCCGAGCACCAGGCCACCCGGGCCCTCCCGGTCCTGGTGACGGCGCTCGTGGTGCTGACCGGCGGCGCCCTGCTGGACGTCCGGGTCGCCTCGGCTGCCGGCCTCGTCCTGTATGCCGTGGGGCTGGTCGTCTGGGGCCGGGCCCTGGTCCGGCCGGCCAGGACCCGGCCCCCGCGGGAGTTCGCGACCGCCTCGGTCGGAGCGGCGCTGGTGTGGTGGGTGGTCGGTATCGGCTGGCTCGCCGGCGCGACCCTGACCAGTGCCGACTGGACCGAGCTGACCACCGGGTTCGGCCCGATCACCGCGGTCCTCGTGGTCGGCTTCGCGGCCCAGTTGCTGCCGGGGGCGCTGTCCTACCTGATCCCCTCGGTGCTGGGTGGCGGGCCGTCGGTGGTCCGCGCCGGCCAGCGGTGGTTCGACCGCTGGGGCACCGCCCGGCTGGTCGTGATCAACCTGGGGCTGCCGCTCTGCCTGCTCCCGGTCCCCAGCGCGGTCCGGGTGACCGTCTCCGCCCTGGTGCTGGTGGCCCTGGCCGCGTTCATCCCGCTGATGCTGGCTGGCGCCGCCGCCAGCGTGCGGGCCAAGCGGGCCGTGGCCCAGGAGGGCCCGGCCCCCGCGCGTGGTCCGCGCGGCCCCGTGGAGCGTCCGTCGGTCTGGTCCGCCGGGCAGCTCGTGGCCGCTCTGTCGGCGGTAGCCGTCATGGTGGCACTCGGGGTCGGGTTCGACCCTGCCGCGGCCGGTCTCGGCTCGACCTCGGGAGGCGGCCCGGCGGGCGGTGCCGCAGCCGGGGTCGAGCCGACCGGCCAGACCACCACGGTCCGGGTCTCGGCCCAGGACATGCGGTTCGTGCCCGACCGGGTCGAGGTCCCCGCCGGTGACCGGCTCGTCGTGGAACTCGTGAACGACGACCCGTCCAACGTGCACGACCTCACGCTCGGCGGGCAGACCACCCCCCGGCTCTCCCACGGTGACACCGCCACCCTCGACCTCGGGGTGGTCGGGACCTCACTGGAGGGCTGGTGCACCATCATCGGCCACCGGCAGATGGGGATGGTCTTCTCCGTCGACGTGGTCGGCGACGCCGCCGGGTCGGGAGGGGACGGGGCGCACGCCGGTCACGGCGCCACCGGGGACGACGCGCAGGCCGACCCCCCGGCCACCGGGGAAGCCGACGGCGACGTGCAGGCCGGCCCCACGGCATACGGGATCGTCCCCGACCCCGACGCCACGGTCGCCTCCGCGGTGGACCCCGTCCTGCCGCCGCTGGGCGAGGAGCGGGTGCACCGGCTGACGCTCACCGCCCAGGAGGTCGAGCTGGAGGTCGCGCCGGGCGTCTGGCAGCGGCGCTGGACGTTCAACGGTCAGGTGCCGGGACCGACGCTGCACGGCCGGGTGGGCGACACCTTCGAGATCACCCTGGTCAACGACGGCACGATGGGGCACTCGATCGACTTCCACGCGGGCGCCCTCGCCCCGGACGAACCGATGCGCACCATCGCGCCCGGCGAGTCGCTGGAGTACACCTTCACCGCGGGCCGCGCCGGGATCTGGATGTACCACTGCTCGACTATGCCGATGTCCAGCCACATCGCGGCGGGGATGTTCGGGGCGGTGGTCATCGAGCCCGACGACCTGGCGCCGGTCGACCGCAGCTACCTGCTCGTGCAGTCCGAGACCTACCTGGACACGTTGGCCACGACGCCGGAGGAGGCGACCGACGTCGACCCGGACAAGGTCGCGGCGGAGGTGGCCGATGCGGTGTCCTTCAACGGGATCGCCTTCCAGTACGACCAGGAGCCGCTGACGGCCACCGTGGGCGAACGGGTCCGGATCTGGGTGCTCGACGCCGGGCCGAACCGGTCCGCCAGCTTCCACGTGGTCGGTGGGCAGTTCGACACCGTCTACCTCGAGGGGGCCTACCGGCTGCGGGAGGGCCGGGCCGTCGACGGCAGCACCGAGGACGGCGGCAGCCAGGTGCTGGGCCTGTTCCCGGCACAGGGCGGCTTCGTGGAGCTGACCTTCCCCGAGGCCGGACACTATCCGTTCGTGTCCCACCTGATGGTGGACGCGGAACGGGGTGCCCACGGTATCGTCCAGGTGACCGACTGAGCCGGCGACTGCCGGTAGACTGCCCGACAGCGAAGGGGAGTATCCCGAAACACTGCGATCGTCATCACGGAGCACGCTCCCGGTCGTAGAGGCGCACCGCGCGGGGGAGACGTTCGCGCCCTGACCCTCTTCCGAAAGGCCCTCGCTTGTCCGCCTACCAGTACTTCGAGATCATCTCGATGGCCGTCCTGGTCGCGATCCTGATCTTTGACCTGCTCATCGTCGTCAAGCGGCCCCACGTGCCGTCGATGAGGGAGGCGACCGGCTGGGTCGTTTTCTACGTCTCCCTGGCGCTGCTCTTCGCCGGCGTCCTGTTGGTGATGGGCGACGCCAAACACGCGGGTGAGTTCGTCACCGGGTGGTTGCTCGAGTATTCGCTGTCGATCGACAACCTGTTCGTCTTCATCATCATCCTGGCCCAGTTCCAGGTGCCGCGGGCGATGCAGCAACGGGTGCTGATGATCGGCATCCTGATCGCCATCGTGCTGCGCGGCATCTTCATCGTGGTCGGCGTGCAGATCATCGAGCAGTTCTCGTGGGTCTTCTACATCTTCGGTGGGTACCTGGTCTACGTGGCCTGGCAGCAGGCGTTCAACGCCGAGGACGACGAGGAGGAGCGCAAGGACAACTTCGTGGTCCGGATGCTCCGCAAGCGGATCAACCTGACCGACACCTGGGACGGGGGCAAGACCCGCACGACGATCGACGGCGTCCGCTACTTCACGCCGTTCCTGATGGTGATCATCGCGCTGGGCACCACCGACCTGCTGTTCGCGATCGACTCGATCCCGGCGATCTTCTCGGTGACCACCGACCCGTTCCTGGTCTTCGCCTGCAATATCTTCGCGCTGATGGGTCTGCGCCAGCTCTACTTCCTGCTCGGTGGCCTGCTGGACCGCCTGGTCTACCTGCACTTCGGCATCGCGGCGATCCTCGGGTTCATCGGCATCAAGCTGGTCTTCCACGCCATGGAGGCCAACGAGCTGAGCTTCATCAACGGCGGCGAGTCGATCGAGTGGGTCCCGCACATCGAGACGTGGCACTCCCTGGTCGTCATCGTGGCGTCGATGGCCATCGCCACCATCGCCTCGCTGATGAAGGGACGCGGCGAGAAGGGCGCCGAGTCCTACACGGACGAGGACGCCTCCTGACCCACTCCGGGCACACCCCGTGACCCCACCCGGCCCTAGCTCCGGTGGTCGGTCGGCGGAACTCCTGGTCGCCGCGGACCGGATGCTGCACGCCGACGGACGGTTGTCGGCCGGGTGGCTGCGCGTCGCGGACGGCCGCATCGCCGACACCGGGTCGGGTGTCCCGCCTGGGACGCCCGACCTGACCGTGCCGGTGCTCTCCCCGGGCTTCGTCGACCTGCACTGCCACGGGGGCGGCAGTGCCTCCTACGACGCGGTCACGCCGGAGGAGGTGCGGACGGCCATCGACGCCCACCGCAGGGAGGGTACCCTGACCACCCTGGTCAGCCTGGTCTCGGCGGAGATCGACTCGCTCGCCGAGCAGGTGGAGCGGCTCACCGAGCTGTATGCCGTGGGAGACGTCGCCGGCATCCACCTGGAGGGCCCGTGGCTCAGCCCCGGCCACTGCGGTGCCCACGACCCCACCGTGCTGACCGTGCCCACCCCCGAGGACATCGACCGCCTGCTCGCGGCGGGGAGGGTCAGCGACGCCGGGCCCTCGGGTGGGGGCGCCGTCCGGATGGTGACGCTCGCACCCGAGCTGCCGGGCGGGCTGGACGCGGTCCGCAGGCTCGCCGACGCCGGGGTCGTCGTCGCGCTCGGGCACACCGACGCCGACGAGCACGACATCGCGCGGGCCGTGGACGCCGGCGCCTCCGTGGCCACGCACCTGTTCAACGCGATGCGACCGATCCGGCATCGCGCCCCTGGTCCGGTGCCCGCCCTGCTGGCCGACGAACGGGTCGTCGTGGAACTCATCGCCGACGGCCAGCACGTGCATCCCGACGTGCTGGCGATGGCCGCCCGCAGCTCCCGCGGCGGATTCGCCCTGGTCACCGACGCGATGGCGGCGGCCGGGTCGGGTGACGGCGACTACCTGCTGGGCGGGCTCCCCGTCGAGGTGCGCGACGGCACGGCGCGGGTCGCCTCGACCGGGAGCATCGCCGGCAGCACACTGACCATGCCCGCGGCGGTGCGCACCATGGTGCGGGCCGGAATACCCCTGGCCGACGCGCTGGTGGCGGCCACCGCGGTGCCGGCCGACGTCCTGCGACGCAGGGACGTCGGGCGGCTGGAGACGGGCCGGCGGGCCGACCTCGTGGCGCTGGACGACGACCTCACCGTCCTGGCGGTGCTGCGGGCCGGTGCCGTAGCCCTTCGCGACTAGGAGAACGTTCGGGGCACTGGTAGCACGTTAGAACGTGCCACCAGTGCCTCCAACCGTCTACCAGTGGGCGTCGCCGGACGCGGACGGCCCCCCGGGTCGCCGATGGATCGCCACGCTGCGCCGTGCTACCCACGGGGGTAGGGTCGGATGACGGACCGCAGGGGGTCTCCGTTTCCCCTGCCCGGTGGGCCCGGACCGACCCGGACCGGGGCCGCCGCCGATTGCACGATCACGATGGGGGAAGCATGGATCGAAACAGCGCCACCACCGAGCACCTCGGGGCGGTCCTGGCCCGCGCCGCGGGCACGGGACTCGCGGGGGCCGCGCTGAGCGTGGAACGTCACCCGAAGGTGGCCCGCGGCATCGGTCTGGCCTTCAGCGCGGTGGTCGGGACCGCCGTGTCGCTGACCGTGGGCCGGGCGCGGGACGGCCGCACGTGGGCCGACGCCTTCGAGGAGGCCCCCGCACCCGAGGCCCCCGCAACCCCGGAGCAGCGGGCAGGTTCCACCGCGGGAGAGCCCGCCCTGGCACCCGTGCCCGCGGCAGCGCTCGGGGTCGGCACGTTCCTGCTGTCCGCCGGGGTGAGCGAACTGGGCCTGCGGTGCCAGGGGCGGTTCGAGCGGTGGGCCGCGCGCACCACCGGTCATCCCCGGATCGCCCTCGGCCTCACCGCGGCGGCCATGTCCCTCGGGATCGACCTCGCCGAGCGGGCCACCGCCGGCGCCACGCCCGCCCAGCCGTAGCGGACCACAGCGGACGCCTCCAGACGACCCCCGGGCCAGGCGCGCCGTAGTCACGACCCGGCGCTACAGTCCGGTGGTGAGCACAGGTCCCGTCCCCGGCCGGGGGCGCGCAGCCGCCCGCGCGGGCGCAACCATGGCCGTGGCCTCGATGACCTGCGTGCAGCTCGGCCTGGCCGTGGCGGTGCTGCTCTTCGACCGGATGGGCCCCGAGGGGGCCGGGTGGGTGCGACTGGTCTGGGCCGGGGTGATCTTCGTGCTCATCGCCCGGCCCCGCCCGTGGCGCCTGGCCCGGTGCAGCCTGCTGGCCTGCATCGCGCTGGGCGTGGTCACCGCCGGGGTCACCCTGCAGTTCATGTTTGCCGTGGAGCGGCTGCCGCTCGGGACCGCCAGCGCCCTGGAGTTCCTCGGACCGCTCGGGGTGGCCGTCGCCCGCAGCAAGAACCGGAGCGCCCTCCTCTGGCCGCTCCTCGCCGCCGTCGGCGTCCTGCTGCTCACCGAACCCTGGCACGGCCGGGTGGACGCGGTCGGCGTGGCCTTCGCGCTGGGCGCGGCCGTCTGTTGGGCGCTCTACATCCTGCTGACCCAGTGGGTCGGGGACGCCGTGTCCGGCCTCGAGGGCCTGGCCATCTCGATGCCGGTGGCGGCCGTGACGGCCACGATCGTGGTGGGCAACATCGCGATCCCCCGGATGAGTGTGGAGAACGTCCTCTTCGGCCTGGCCCTGGCCGTACTGCTCCCCGTCATCCCGTTCGCCCTCGAGCTCTCAGCCCTGCGCCGGCTCACGACCGCGGCGTTCGGCACGCTGATGAGCCTCGAGCCGGCGATCGCCCTGCTGCTCGGACTCATCGTGCTCAGTCAGGTGCCGGGCTGGTGGCCGGTCGTCGGCGTGCTCTTCGTGGTGGCGGCCGGGTTCGGCGCCGAGCGCACCGGTGCGCGGGACGAGGGGCCACCCGATCCCGAGGTCACCGCCGGGGAGACCCAGTTCGTGGTCCCGTAGACGGCTTCCGCGACCCTGCTGTCGGTGGTGAACCCGATACTGGGCCGCATGAGAGACCTTCGCCACCAGGATCTGCGGGGCGCCGACTTCAGGGAGAGCGACCTGACCGGGGCGCGCTTCATGGGCGTGATCATGCAGGACGTGGAGATCGACGGCCTGATCGGCAACATCGTGATCAACGGGGTCGAGGTGACCTCGTATGTCGAGGCTGAGCTTGATCGGCGCCACCCGGTACGCCTGCTGCTGCGCTCCGACGTCCCGGCCGACCTGCAGGAGGCGCATCGCCAGCTCAGGCGGGACTGGGCCTCGACGATCGACCGGCTCGCGACGATGGCCCCGGGGGTCGAGCACGAGCGGGTGGCCGAGGAGTGGTCGGCCACCGAGACCCTGCGGCACCTGGTGTTCGTCCACGACTCGTGGTTCCGCCGCTGCTGCCTCGGGTCGACCGCGCTGTTCACGCCCCTGGGCCTCGGCCCCGACTTCGTGCCCGACCAGGAGCGGCAGGGTCTGGACCGGAGCGCGGCCCCGCCCCTCACGGAGGTGCTGCAGGTGCGTGAGGAGCAGGGCGCGGAACTCTCCCGGTGGCTGCAGGAGGTCACGCCCGAGCAACTGGCCAAGCCGGCACCCGTGCCGGAAGGACCGGGCTGGCCGCCGTATGCCGCGGGCCGGTCGGTGCTGGAGTGTCTCCGGGTCGTCCTCAACGAGGAGTGGGCCCACCACCAGTTCTGCGTGCGGGACCTCGACCTGCTAGCCACCGCAGGAGGTGCGACGGAGGATGAACCGTCCTGAGTCTCCCGGAGGGTGTTGACCTAGCAAGTGAGACTCTGGCGCAGCAGTCCTGGTGCTGCCGCAACTGCTCTCGCGAAGGACTCACCCAGCGCGCGGATCACTCCCCGGTGCGGGCCCCCTGCCACAGGTCGATGCCCGCGTCCACGGCATACCGCTCGATGCTGTCCAGCTCCTCGTCGGAGAAGTCCAGCTGCTCGGTCGCGGCGACGTTCTGCTCGAGCTGCTTCACGCTGCTGGCGCCGACCAGCACCGAGGTGACCCGCTCGTCCCGCAGCGCCCAGGCGAGCGCCATCTGGGCCAGGCTCTGCCCACGCTCCCGGGCGATCTCGTTGAGCGACCGGACGTAGCCGAGCGTCTCCTCGTTGAGGAAGTCCCGTGACAAGGACTTGTCCTGCGACGCGCGGGAGCCCTCGGGGATCCCGTCCAGGTAGCGGTCGGTCAGCATCCCCTGGGCCAGCGGGGAGAACGCGATGCACCCCGCGCCGGCCTCCTCCAGCGCGTCCAGCAGCCCCTCGCGCTCGACCCAGCGGTTGAGCATCGAGTAGGACGGCTGGTGGATCAGCAACGGCGTCCCCAGGTCGGCCAACAGGCCCGTCGCCCTCGCGGTGTCCTCCGGGTCGTAGGAGGAGATCCCCACGTAGAGCGCCTTGCCGGACTGCACGATCGAGTGCAGCGCCCCCATCGTCTCCTCCAGCGGGGTCGAGGGGTCCGGACGGTGGTGGTAGAAGATGTCGACGTAGTCCAGACCCATCCTGGCCAGCGACTGGTCCAGGCTGGCGATCAGGTACTTCCGGGAGCCGCCGACCTGGCCGTACGGCCCCGGCCACATGTCCCAGCCGGCCTTGCTGGAGATCACCAGTTCGTCCCGCAGACCGGCGAAGCTGCGCCGCAGGTGCCGGCCGAAGTTCTCCTCGGCCGAACCGTAGGGCGGGCCGTAATTGTTGGCCAGGTCGAAGTGGGTCACGCCAAGGTCGAAGGCGCGGCGCAGCACGGCCTGCTGCCGGTCGAACGGGACGTCGTCGCCGAAGTTGTGCCACAGCCCCAGGCTCACGGCCGGCAGGTCCAGGCCGCTCCGCCCGGTCCGGCGGTAGGGCATCGCGTCGTAGCGGTTCGGGTCGGGGGTGAAGTCGGTGGAGGCCATGCGGCCCATCCTCCCCCGGTCGGGGCCACGGGGATACGGTGGGGCGGTGACCGACCGTGCAGACCAACGCGGCTGGCTGGCCCGGACCGTGCTCCCGGGCGGCCAGGAGCCCGACCCCCGGTTCAGCCTGGCCAACGAGCGCACCTTCCTGGCCTGGATCCGGACCTCGATGGCGCTGTTGGCCGGGGGCATCGCGATCGAGGCCTTTGCCGTCGACCTGTTCGAGGTGCCGGTCCGCAAGGCGGTCGCGCTGCTCCTCATCGGTCTGGGCATGTTCGTCAGCGCCGGCGCGTTCGCCCGGTGGATCGGGGTCGAGCGGGCCATCCGGCGACGCGCCCCCCTGCCGCTGCCGCTGATCGCCCCCGTCCTCGGGGTCGGCGGGGCGATCGGGGCCCTGACCGTCGCCTACTTCATCGCGTTCCGATGAGCGTCCCGTCCTGGGTGCCGCGTCCCCCGCTGCCGCCACCCACGCATACGGCGGTCGAGCTGGACCCGGGTCTGCAGCCCGAGCGGACCAGCCTGGCCTGGAGCCGGACCTGGCTGGCGATGGTCACCGTGAGCGCCGTCTTCCTGCGGTGGCTGCCGCACTACGGGCCGTCCATGGTGCTGATCCCCGCGCTGACCCTCCTGGCGGCGGTCGGCATCGCCCTCACCCAGCGCTACCGCACCCACCGGGACGTGCTCGGGATCCGGGACGAGGTCGGGGTCGCCGACCCGTGGCCTCCGCTGTTGCTCCTGGTCCTCGTGCTCCTGATCGGGGCCGCCGGCGTCTGGTTCGTCCTGCAAGCGCCCTGAGCCCCAGCGGGGCGCAGGCCGTAGACGTGGTCAGCGCGTGTAGACGACCAGGCTGTAGGGGCCGATGTCGACCTTCGCGTGCGCGGGGAGCCCGCTGAACTCCCCTTCCTCCGCGACGAGGTCACCCGAGGCGTGGTCGCCGAACAGCGCGCTGTAGGTCCGGGCGTCGGAGTTGAACCGGAGCCGCCACGGGCCCGCCGCGGGCATGCCGATCACCCCGGCGCGGGCCTCCTGGCTGCCGTTGAGGACCACGACGACGTCGTCCCGCTCCTCCGTGGTGCGCAACCAGGCGGCCAGCTTCGCCTCCTCGTCCAGGTGGAGCAGCGCGGTGTGCGAGCCGGACAGCCCGGCGCTGTCACCCTCGTGGTTGCGGCGCAGGTGGATCAGGTCGCTGAACATCCGGACCACGTCCCGGAAGGCCTCGCCCCGCGGCCAGTCGAGCGGGACGTCGTCCCGGAACCACTCGTCCTCCAGGAACTCCTGCCCCTGGAAGATCATCGGGATGCCCGGGGAGGTCAGGGTCACCGCGGCGCCGAGCGTGGCCAGTTTCTGCGCCGCCCACCCCGAGGGGTTCTCGGCGTCGACCTCGTGGGTGACGCGGGCCTTGCCGTTCGCGACCTCGTCGTGGGACTCGGTGTAGATCACCCGGTCGAACGGGTGCGCGTACTCGAAGCTGACCGCGGCCAGCAGCGTCCGCATCGACCGCTGCGCGTCGTCCCCGGCGGTCAGGACCTCCCGCACCGGGTGCACGAACTGGTTGTCCCACTGGGCGTGGAAGGCGGCCCCCTCCGGGCCGGTCGAGGTGACGGCCCCGTCCCCGTGCAGGTCCTCGGCGATCATGATTGCGCCCGGGAACTCCTCCCGCACCGCGACCGCGACCTGACGCATCAGGTCCCACCCCTCGGGGATGTCCTTGCCGGTCCCGTCCACGCTGCGCATGTAGGGCGTCATGTCGAACCGGAGCCCGTCGATGTGGTACCTGCGCAGCCACATCAGCGCGTTGTCCTGGATGAACTGCCGCACCTGCGGGCGCCCGTAGTCCGGCCGGGTCGCGCCCCAGGGGGTGTCCGCCCGGTGGTCGTTGTAGAAGTAGATGCCCCCGCCGCCGTTCTCGCTCCACCCGTCGAACTGCCACAGGTCGAGGTCGCTCGGTCCGAAGTGGTTGTAGACCACGTCCAGGATCACCGCGATGCCGTGCCGGTGGGCCTCCTTGACGAACGCCTTGAGCGCGTCCGGCCCCCCGTATGCCGACTCCACCGCGAAGATGTGGGCCGGGTTGTAGCCCCAGGAGATGTCGCCGGCGAACTCCATCAGCGGCATCAGCTCGATGGCGTTGATGCCCAGGTCGCGCAGGTAGCCCAGCTTGCCCGCGGCCAGCTCCAGGTTCCCGGGGCCGCCCGGTCCCCCGACGAACGAGCCGATGTGGGTCTCGTAGATCACCAGGTCGTGGTGCGGCGGGCAACTGAAGTCGTCACCCTCCCAGTCGAACGTCGCGTCGTCGTAGACGATCCCGTTGCCCACCGAGTTCGTGACCATGCGGGCATACGGGTCGACGCGGTCGATCGTGGTGTCCCCGACCTGCAGACGGAACTGGTACTCGTCCCCGGCGGACGCCTCGGACACCTCCGCCGCCCAGTAGCCGTCCCCCTCGTGGGTCAACGAGTGGGTGTTGCCGGACCACTCGTCGAAGGTCCCGGTCACGGTGACCGCGTCGGCGTTCGGCGCCCAGACCCGGAACGAGGTGCCACCCTCGTGGGGGACGGCACCCATCCCGGGGTTGACCTCTGCTGCTGTCATCGGTGGTGCGCTCCTCGCGATCGCCGGTAGGTCGGACGGGCAGCCACCCTACCGGCGACGGTCGCCCGGTCAGTCCCGCTGGAGCACCGACAGCACGTTCCCCGCCGGGTCGGTGAACCACGCGATCAGCGGCCCGCCGCCGCGGTTGATGCCGAGCTCGTCCTGGTCCATGCCGTCGTAGCGCAGGAACTCCACGCCCTGGCCGGCGAGCTCCCGGACCGCCGCCTCCACGTCCGCGACCGGGAAGTTGAGGATCGTGTAGGTCGCCGGCGCGTGATCGGCCTTCGGGTAGACGAGGACCTGACGTCCCCCGAGGGCGATGGTCAACAGGCCCATCTCGTCCTCCCGCAGGACCCGCAGCCCGAGCACCCCGCCGTAGAACGCCTCGGCCGCGGCCAGGTCGTCGACCGAGAACCCGCTGAACGCCTCCGAGGCCAGGAGCCCCCCGGGCAGGGGCCCGTCCGCCCCCTCCATCGAGGCGCGGTGCTCGTCGCTGAGCTGGATGGCCTGGACGTAGTTGCCGTCGGGGTCCTGCACGGTCACGAAGAGGCTGCCATGTCGGTCCTCCACGGGGGAGACCAGCTCGCTGCCCCGCTCCGTGGCCCGGTCGGCGACGCCCTGCACGTCGTCCACGTCGAAGCTCAGGATCGTCCGCGCCGGGTCCGGGTGGCTGGCCTGGACGTCGTCCCGCCGGTCGATGAAGAGGTAGAAGTCCCCGCCGTACCCGAGGATCCGGTAGTCCCCCTGGCGGTCGTCGCTGCGCGGCGGCAGCACGGCCGTGTACCACGCGTGCAGCCGGTCTGGGTCGGTCGTGCCCAGCATCGCGCTGCCGAGGATGGTGCTCATCGTCGCCTCCTGTGTCGTTCCGTGTCGTTCTGTCTGCTTCGTCTGCCCGGGTCCTGCGTCGCAGGTTGCCGGTCATCCGGCCGTTCACAGGGGTCCGACCGTCGACGACCCGGGAACTCATCGGTGGCCGGCTCCCCGATGGTGGCAGGCTGTCCCGGTGCACGTGTTGCGACCAGGGACCCGGCTCACCGAGGACCCGGAGGTACGAGGGGCCTGGCTGCTCGAGATGGGCGGTGCGGCCCAGTCCTGCGTGGACCCTTCCGACCCCACCAACCTGGTCTTCGACTACGTGCGCCGGATCGGCGACGCACTCGACCTGCACGCCGACCCGGGCCTGCCGCTGCGGGTCGTGCACGTGGGCGGCGCCGCCATGACGTTGCCGCGCTACCTGGTCGCGACCCGGCCGCGCTCGTCGCAGATCGTGCTCGAGCCCGACGCCGAGCTCACCGCCTTCGTCCGCGCCCACTTGCCGCTCCCACCGCGCAGCGGGGTCCGCGTCCGCCCGCTCGACGGCATGGCCGGGGTGAGCGCCATGCCCGACGACTACGCCGACGCCGTCGTGGTCGACGCGTATGCCGGGGACCGGGTCCCCCCGGAACTCACCACGACGACCTTCCTGTCCCAGGTGCACCGGGTGCTGCGGTCCGACGGGACGGTCCTGATGAACCTGGCCGACCAGGCGCCCCTGGGCTACCTGCGCCGGTCGGTGGCCGGGGTCCGGGAGTTGTTCGCCGACGTCCTCGTCTCCGGCGAGCCTGCCGTGCTGCGGGGCCGCCGGTTCGGCAACCTGCTCGTGCTGGGGAGCCCGGGCAGGCTGCCGGTCGCCGACCTGCGCCGCCGAGCGGCCGGGTCCGCCTTCCCCTACAGGGTCACCCACGGCGAGGCGCTCACCCGGCTGGTCGGCTCGGCCCGACCGTTCACCGACGGCGACAGCGCACCGTCGCCGGCACCACCGAAGGGCTGGTGACCCCCGCACCACCGACTGTCTGGTGACCTACGCACCACCGAGGTACCGAACCCGGTTCCCGCAGCCTGTGGGCATGGGTGTGGCCCGGCCGGTGCGGCCGGGTCTGGGGCGTGGTGGTCATAAGTGCCAGGTGACGCCGGTCTCGGTGATGGTCGCCGTCAGGTCCTTCTCGTGGACGATGGTGTGGTGCCGCCCGCAGAGGAGCGCGAGGTTCAGGAGGCAGGTCTTGCCGCCCCGGGACCACCAGATGACGTGGTGCGCGTCGCACCACTGTGGAGGCACGCTGCAGCCCGGGAATGAGCAGTGACCGTCGCGGCGGTAGAGGCCCAGGAGCTGCTTCTCGGTGGCGTACCGGGTCGGGGTCACGGTCTCCAGGAGCTCGCCGTCCTTGCCCAGGATCATCGGGACCAGGTCGGCTTGGCAGGCCAGCTTGCGGACCACTGTCGGGGTCAGGTGCCGCCCGTCCAGGGTGCTGCCGTCGCCCAGCAGCATGTCGGTCAGGTCGTCCAGCCCCACGAGCAGCATCAATTTGGCCTTGGCGGTGCCAGGGCTGCCAGCGGGAGCGCCGACCCCGCGACCGAGGACGGCGATCAGCGCGTCGTACCGTCGTTGGGTCGGGGTCCGCGGGTCCGGTCCCTCGGCGTCGGGGGCGGGTGCGGCCAACGGCGAGGACATGACCTGACGGAAGTACGCGGCGCCCTCGGGCTCGCAGGTGACCACGAACCGGACCAGGCTCCCGTCGGCCAGGGACGACTCATGCACCCCGCGGCTCTCCCGGACCGCTTGCTCCCGGGCCTTGGCCTCCCGTGCCGGCAGTGCGACCGAGATCAACTTGTCGGTCACCGCCTGCAGGTCCCGGTCGGTGAACTCGGGCCGGGATGCCGCCTCGAGCAGGATCTGCACGTCCTGCTCGTACACCGCCGGCTCCGTGGCCGGCTTGACCCGTTGCAGTGCCCGCAGCACCTTCGCCGCCCGCCGCACGGGCAGTCCCCCGGTGGCCAGGGCGTCACGGATCGGGGCGTGTGCCGGGTCGGCGCAGGCCTTCACGACCCGGACCAGGTCGCCGACCTCGCCGGGAGCCGCCCACGGGCACTGGGCCAGGACCCAGTCATAGAGCGACAGGCCGGCCTCGTCGGGTAGTCCGCGGGTCTCGGCCTCGGTGGCCACCGCGACCAGGACCCGGTCCAGGCTCGACCGCAAGTCGCCCAGGGTCTGCAGGTGCCCGGCCAGGTCACCGCTCCCGGCCCGGGGCAGGAACTGCGTCCCGAGCTCGGCCCAGTCCAACGAGCGGGCGGCATCGCCCAGCGGGCCGCCCAGGACCGCCAGCCCGGGCTCGTGCAGCAGCGCGAGAGCCTCCTCGGGGCTGCCCCCGCGGATCACGTTGCCGTCCCACCCATCTGCCATAGAACAAACGTACAACCAGCCACCGACAGACCACCTGACCAGCACAAACGCCGAATCGACCACCGCGGCGGCGCCCCGTGGCCAGTTGGTCGAGGGGTCGCTGCCCGACTGGTTGTGAAGGGGACGCCCAGGGCCCTGCGGCTCGGGGCGAGACCCCCCGCACGGCCCAGCGTCATCAGGCTGCGAGGACAATCCGCACGGTCAGGCGACGACCCAGCGACCCCGCTTCTCGTCACGCTGGGCGACACCGGTGGCGACCAGCGCCTCCCACTCCTCGATGGACATAGTCCGGCCCCACCGCTCGGCGAACACGTTGGCGTTCCGGACGAGCCGGTGCACGTCGCCCTCCCCGGGGCTGGCGGCCGGTCGGAACTGTCGGTAGGCGGGGACCCCGCCGACCCGCACCACCGTCCCACCCGCGCTGGACACCACCCGGGCAAAGTCCTCGTCCACGCCCTCGGCCCCCCGGAACCTTGGGCAGAAGCCACCCGTGCCCCGGAAGCCCTCTGCGGTGAGCGCGAAGGAGTCCCCGAAGACCGCGCGGGATGCGACCTCGACCTCCCGGTACCCCTCCGGCAGCAGCGGCTCCACGTCGACGGCCTGGGGCTCCAGGCGATAGACCGGGTACCCGATCACCGGTGAGGGCGGCGGCAGTTCGCGCACCTCTCCGCACCACAGGACCGGGGCGGTGTGGTCCGCGGTGCCGACGAGGTCGGCATACCGCTCGACGAGTCTCGGCCCGGGGATGCACCGGACCGACACGAAGATCAGCACGTCCGCGCCGGCGTCCATGGCGACGGTCGCCCCCAGGTTGCGGGCCGCGGCCAACGGCAGCCGCGCAGGGTCCGTCGTCTGCGCGGCCCGGGTGATGGTGCGCCAGCGGTCGGAGGTGATCGGCAGCCGCCCACGCGAGACGTCCGGATCCGCCATCCCGATCACGACGTGCAGGTCGGGGACGCGACTGCCCACGGCGATCCCGCCCACGTGCCCCATGAGCTCGTCGTGCTGGCCACTGACTGCGGTAATGACGGCGACGCGGCCCCGCTCCCGAGCTGTCGTCATACGATCCGTTGTCATCCCTGCCCGCCTTTCGATGGTGCGTCGGCCGACGGCCCGGCGTGAGCGTAGGCAGGCCCCCTCTTCCGGCGGTACACCCCTAAGGGTGGAAATACGCTGGGAGCATGAGTCTTCACAGTGCCGGCCCGCGCATCCGCGTGGTCCTCGCGAACGACGTCGAGGTCGTGGTCCACGGTCTGGCGCAGATGCTGGCCCCCTACAGCGACATCATCGAGGTCGTCGACCTCGATGTGGCGTTGGAAGATCCCTCCGGGCCGACGGCCGACATCACGCTGTACGACACCTTCTCCCAGGGGCAGGCCGACGGGGACGGCATCGATCTCACGCTGGAGGACGACCGGGGCGGCCGACTCGTGGTCTTCTCCTGGAACACCGAGCCGGACCTGATCCAGAAGGCCCTGCAGAAGGGTGCCCGTGGCTACCTGACCAAGTCGCTCCCGGCCGCGGAGCTGGTGGCCGCGCTGCAGGAGATCCACACCGGCCAGATCGTCGTCCAACCCGGCCCCGACCACCACCCGACGGACCCCGTCGGCGGCGACTGGCCGGGCCGCACGAAGGGGCTCACGGCACGGGAGGCCGAGGTCATCTCGCTGGTCAGCCAGGGCCTGCCGAACCACGAGATCGCGGTCCGCTGCCGCCTGAGCATCAACTCGGTGAAGTCCTACATCCGCACGTCCTACCGCAAGATGGGGGTGTCCACCCGTGCCCAGGCGGTGCGCTGGGGGATCGAGCACGGCATGCTGCCGCGACGGGACCGTCCGGGCCACCAGGAACAGGAACGGTCACGCACGGGAGGGTGAGGCGCCGCGTGGCACCACGGACCGTCAGCGGACGGGAGCCCCCGTTGCCTGTACGACCTGCTCCCGCGTCACGCCAGGTGCGCACTCGACCAGGCGGAAGTGGTCGCCGGCCACGTCGAGCACCGCGAGGTCCGTGACGATCCGCTGCACCACCCGCTGCCCGGTGAGCGGCAGGTCGCACTCGGTCAGCAGCTTGGGCGAGCCGTCCTTGGCCTGGTGGTCCATCAGCACGATGACCTTCTTGGCGCCGTGCACGAGGTCCATCGCGCCACCCATCCCCTTGACCATCTTGCCGGGGATCATCCAGTTGGCCAGGTCGCCGGAGGTGGAGACCTGCATCCCCCCGAGGACCGCCACGTCGATGTGCCCGCCGCGGATCATCGCGAAGCTCGTCGGGGAGTCGAAGAACGAGGCACCGTGCGCGACGGTGACCGTCTCCTTGCCGGCGTTGATCAGGTCCGGGTCGACCTCCTCCTCCAGCGGGTAGGGACCCACGCCGAGGATGCCGTTCTCGGACTGCATCACGATGTGTATGCCGTCAGGCAGGTAGTTCGGGATGAGCGTCGGCAACCCGATGCCCAGGTTGACGTACTGGTCGGCCTCGAGCTCCAGCGCGGCGCGCGCGGCCATCTCCTCGCGGGTCAGCGCCATCTCAGGCCTCCTTGCTCGTCGCGTCGGCAGGGGGCTGGGCCCCCCGTGTGGTGCGCTTTTCGATCCGCTTCCGGGCGGCCTCCTCGGGGCTCAGCTCCACCACCCGCTGCACGAAGACTCCGGGCAGGTGCACCGCGTCGGGGTCGATCTCGCCGGCCTCCACGACCTTCTCCGCCTCGACGATCGTGAGCCGGCCGGACATCGCCGCCGCCGGGTTGAAGTTGCGCGCCGCGGCGTGGAAGACCACGTTGCCGTGCCGGTCGGCGACGGCGGCCCGCACGAGGGCGATGTCGGCGACGATCGCCTCCTCCAGGACCATAGGACGCCCGCCGAGGTCCCGGACCTCCTTGGGCGCGGACGCCTCGGCGATCGACCCGTCCGTGTGGTAGCGGGTCGGCAGGCCGCCCTCGGCGACCTGGGTGCCGACGCCGGTCGGGGTGAAGAACGCCCCGATCCCCGCGCCACCGGCCCGCAACCGTTCGGCGAGGGTGCCCTGGGGGGTGAGTTCGACGTGCAGCTCGCCGGCGAGGTACTGCCGGGCGAACTCCTTGTTCTCCCCCACGTAGGAGGCGATGACCCGGTCGATGCGGCGTGCCTCCAGCAGCAGCCCGAGGCCCGCGCCGTCGACCCCGCAGTTGTTGGAGACCACCGTCAGCCGGTCCGCGCCCTGCTCGAGCAGCGCGTCGATCAGGATCCAGGGGATCCCGGCCAACCCGAAGCCGCCGACCGCGACCATTGATCCCGACGGGATGTCGGCGACAGCCTCGCCCGCCGTGCCAAAGACCTTGTCCACCGCTCAGTCCACCTCTTCCCGAACGACCTGTTGCCGGACGCCCTCTTCCCGAACGACCTCGTCCCGTCCGACGGGCCCGGTCCGCACCCGGGTCACCGGACGGCCTCGAAGACGGCGGCCAGGCCCTGGCCACCGCCGATGCACATGGTCTCCAGGCCGTAGCGGCTCTCCCGGCGGCGCATCTCGTGGGCCAGCGTCGCCAGGATCCGGGCGCCGGTCGCGCCGACCGGGTGCCCCAGCGAGATGCCGGAGCCGTTGACGTTGAGACGCTCCCAGTCGGCCTCGCCGAACTTCCACTCCCGGAGCACCGCGAGCGCCTGCGCCGCGAACGCCTCGTTGAGCTCGACCAGGTCGATGTCGGCCATGGTCAGTCCGGCGCGGGACAGCGCGGCAGCCGTGGCGGGCACCGGGCCGATCCCCATCACCTCCGGGCCGCACCCGGCGACCGCCCACGACCGGAGCGCCAACATCGGGTCGAGGCCGCGCCGTTCCGCCTCGGCGCGGGTGGTCACCACGCACAGCGCGGCGGCGTCGTTCTGTCCGCTGGAGTTCCCGGCGGTCACCGTGGCCTCCGGGTCCTGCCGGCCCATGATGGGACGCAGCCCGGCCAGCACCTCGACGGTGGTGTCCGGCCGGGGGTGCTCGTCGACCTCGACGAGGCTCGTGCCCTTGCGCGTGGTGACCTCCACGGGCACCAACTCGTCGGCGAACTTCCCCGCCTCGTGGGCCGCCTTGTAGTTCTGTTGCGAGCGGACGGCGAGCTCGTCCTGCTCGGCCCGGCCGATGCCGTACTCCCGGCGCAGGTTCTCCGCCGTCTCGATCATGCCGCCCGGCACCGGGTGGGAGGTGCCACCGGCTGTGGAGCGGGCGACCGCCAACCGGTCGGCGAGCTGCACGCCGTCGCCCCGCACGCCCTGCCGCAGCAGCGCGTAGTGCTCGACGCGGCTCATCGACTCGGTCCCGCCGGCCACCACCACACCGGCGGCGCCGGTCGCGACCTGCATCGCGGCATACAGCACCGCCTGGAGACCCGAACCGCACCGCCGGTCGATCTGCAGTCCCGGCACCCCCGTGCCCAGGCCTGCGTCGAGGGCGACCACGCGCCCGATGGCCGGTGCGTCACCGCTGGGATTGCAGTTGCCGAGGACGACGTCGTCGATGTCGCCCTCGTCCAGGCCGGTCCGCTCGATGAGGACCCGCAGGAGCTGGGTGCCGAGGTCTGCGGCGCTCAGCGAGGACAGCGCGCCGAGGAAGCCCCCGATCGGCGTGCGCAGCGGCGAACAGATGACGACGTCGGAGCCCTGGTCGGCGCTCCCCGGCGCGGTCACGGGGTCACCTCCGGTGTCCGGTGGCGGCGGGGTCGGATCGGGTCGGTCGTCACCTCACGGCGCACGGGACAGCCTCCTTGCTCGGGCCTGCTGGTTGGTCGGTCCTCGGCACCGACTGTATGCCGTGGGGGTCCCCCGGGCGACGCCGGATGGTCACGGTGCGAAGATCGGGAGCATGACCGACAGCACACCCCTCGCCCTGACCATCGCCGGCTCCGAAGCGACCGGTGGTGCCGGCGCGCAGGCGGACCTGCGGACCTTCCAGGCCATGGACGTCTTCGGCATGGTGGCCCTCACCTGCATCGTGTCCTTCGACCCCAAGAACGACTGGGGGCACCGCTTCGTCCCGGTGGAGCCCCAGGTGCTGGCCGACCAGCTCGAAGCCATCACCACGGCCTACCCCGCCGACCAGTTGACGGTCACCAAGATCGGGATGCTCGGCACCCCCGACACGATCGCGACCGTCGCCGCGACGCTGCGGGACCGGGCCTTCGAGCACGTCGTGCTGGACCCGGTGCTGATCTGCAAGGGGCAGGAGCCCGGTGCCGCGCTCGACACCGACACCGCGCTGAAGAAGCAGGTGCTGCCGCTCGCGACGTTCATCACGCCCAACCACTTCGAGACGCTGTCGCTGTCCGGGATGGACTCGATCGAGACGGTCGAGGAGCTCACCGAGGCGGCCCGCCGGATCCACGAGCTGAGCGGCGCTGCGGTGCTGGCCAAGGGAGGCGTCCACCTGCCCGGCCCGGAGGCGATCGACGTCTTCGTGGACGACACCACGACCGAGGTGCTCAGCGCGCCCAAGGTCGGTGAGGTCGCCGTCGCCGGTGCCGGCTGCACCCTGGCCGCCGCGGTGACCGCCGCCCTCGCCAAGGGCCTCGAGCCGTTGGAGGCCGCCCGCGGCGCCAAGGAGTTCGTGACCGCCGGCATCCAGAGCCGCCTCGCCTCCGCCGCGCCCTTCGACGTGGTCCGCCAGCACTGACCTCCACCCCCCTTCCCCGACCGGACGCGTCATCGGTCGGTGTTTCCACCCCACCGGACGCGTCATCGGTCGGTGATTCCACCCCACCGGACGCGTCACCAACTCAGCGGTCGCGTGACAGCATGGCCGGGTGACCTCACCGACGCCGCACCCCGGATCCGACCCCTGCCCGTGCGGCTCGGGAAGCTCGTATGCCGACTGTTGCCGCCCGTTCGTCGAGGACGGCTCCCCCGCACCCACGGCGGAGGCGCTGATGCGCAGCCGCTACACGGCATACGCGCTGCACGTCGAGGACCACCTGTTCCGCACCTGGCACCCGCGTACCCGCCCGGCCTCCGTGGAACAGGACCTCTCGCTGCGCTGGCTGGGCCTGGAGGTCGTGGCCAGCGACGGCGGCGGCCCGGACGACGCCGAGGGGACGGTGCGGTTCCGGGCGCAGTGGATCGCCGGGGAGGGCGCCGACCGGCAACGGGGCGTGCTCGACGAGCACAGCCGGTTCGTGCGGCGCGGCGGGCGCTGGGTCTACGTGGACGAGGTCACGGCGGACTAACACGCCAGGGACGGAGGAAGGCTCACCCCAGGGCGCGCAACCGCGGCGCGAGGTCCTCCTCGAACTGGGTCAGGAAGCGCTCCTGGTCGTGGCCGGGGCCGTGGAAGACCAGGTGGGTGAACCCGGCGTCGACATAGGGCTTGACCTGGGACACGACCTCTTCCGGGTCGGCGGAGACGATCCACCGCTTGGCGACCTGCTCGATCGGCAGCTCGTCGGCGAAGCGCTCCATCTCGATCGGGTCGTCGATGCTGTGCTTCTGCTCGGCCGTCAGCGACAGCGGCGCCCAGAACCGGGTGTTCTCCAGGGCCGCGTCGGCGTCCCGGTCGTAGGAGAGCTTGATCTCGATCATCCGGTCGATCTCGTCGCCGGACCTCCCGGCCTTGGCCAGCCCCTCCTCGACCGCGGGCACCAGCTTCTCGGTGTAGAGGTCCATCCCCTTGCCCGAGGTGCAGATGAACCCGTCGCCGGCGCGTCCGGCATACCGGGCCACCATCGGGCCACCGGCGGCGATGTAGACCGGCACGCCACCCTCGGGGACGTCGTAGATGCTCGCCCCGGAGGTCCGGTAGTAGTCGCCCTCGAAGTCGACCCGGTCGCCCTTCCACAGCTCGCGCATCAGCCGCACCGACTCGCGCAGCCGGGCGAACCGTTCCTTGAACTCGGGCCACTCGCCGTCCAGCGCGCCGGTGGCGATCTCGTTGAGCGCCTCGCCCGAGCCGACCCCGAGCACGACGCGCCCGGGGAAGAGGCAGCCCATCGTCGCGAACGCCTGCGCCACGACGGCCGGGTTGTAGCGGAAGGTCGGAGTCATCACCGAGGTGCCGAGCACGATCCGCTCGGTGCGCGCCCCGACCGCGCTCATCCAGGCCATCGCGAAGGGCGCGTGGCCCCCGTTGTGCCGCCACGGCTGGAAGTGGTCGCTCACGAAGGCCGAGTCCATGCCGTGCGACTCCGCCCGGACGGCCAGGTCGACCAGGTCGGTGGGGCCGAACTGCTCGGCCGATGCCTTGTATCCCAGCTTGAGTGTGCTCACGCGTCCACCTTCTCAGACCGCCGGGTCGGGCGATATCCGGTATACCGATCCGCCCGGCCCGCGATCGCGTGCCCCTCCGCCCTCCGCCCGGTTAATCCGGTGTCGCCGGTCCCCCGCCACGGCTAGGGTCGGGCCGCGTGACTCCCCACGAAGCCCAGGACGCCCACCGCGCTGCCGACGGCACGCTCCCGCAGGCGCTCCGTGCCGCGCTGTCCACCGCGATCCGGGGACGGGACCGGACCGCCGTCAGCGCGCTGCGGTCCGCCATCGCGGCCGTCGAGAACGCCGAGGCCAGCCCGCTGCCGGCCGCTCCGGAGACGTCCGCCGGTGCCGACCCGACGCCGGACGAACCGCGCATCGCCGGGTCTTCGGTCGGCCTGAGGGCAGGCGAGACCGACCGGTTGGTGCTGACCGCCGAGGAGGTGGCCCGCATCGTGACCGCCGAGGTGACCGACCGGGAGGCGGCCGCCCAGGAGATGGCGGCGCTGGGCCGGGAGGACCGGGCAGAACGGCTGCGCGAGGAGGCCGACGTCATACGGCGGGTGCTCGACGCCCGTCCAGCGCCCGGGACGACGGCTCGGGACTGACCAGGGCCCGGGCGACCAGGCCCGGCTCACCCGGGGACGGATCGCGCCGACTGCACGGGGTGTTGCCAGGTTTCCGGCGATTTCCGTGCACAACCCGTCCATTCGGCGCATCGATCGTCGCCGGATGCCGCCAGCCGTCCCGCCCTCACTCCAGCAGCGCGGCGGTGAGCCGGGGCCCCTGCTCGGTCAGCCAGGCAACGCGGCGGTTGATCACGTCACCGACCCCCTGGTCCCACATCCGCTGCCAGCCGCCCCCGGAGACCCTGGCCCGGTGCTCCATCAGGTGCCACGACCGGCGGCTCCGCTCGGCGGCGAGCGCTGCCAGCCGCTCCCGACCGTCCCGGTCCAGTCCGTAGGCGTCGACGAACACGCGGCACCGGGCGAACACCTCCTCGTCCGACATCGCCGGCTCCCGGTCCTGCGGGTGGGCCAGTTGGCCCCAGTGCACCAACGTGTTGACGACTTCGAGCAGGACGCTCGTCGGCCGCGCCAGGTCGAAGTCGATCAGGGCCACCGCCTCCCCGTCTCGGAACACGACGTTCTCCGGGGTGATGTCCTGGTGTCCGAGGACCTCCACCGGCTCCGCGACATCGGGTATGCCGGGGGGCAGGCCCTCGACCACCCACAGGTCGGCGAGCGCTGGCGAGACGTTGAAGCCGGCGACGGCCGCGTGGTACCGGCGCAACAGGATCGCGACGGAGGCCAGCCGGTCTCGGTCGCGGAACCAGTCTGGGCGGGGTCGGCTCGCCACCTCGCCGGGAAGGTAGGACAGCACCTCACGATCGGCGGCGTCGACCCCGAGGAAGCGGGGGGCGCCCTCGAAGCCGGCCTCCTCCAGGTACCGGAGCACCGCCCGAACCAGCGGGGCATGCCTGTCCCACGGCCTTCGCACGGTGTCGCCGATCCGGACCAGTTCGTCGGTGACGTCACCGCCGACCAGCAGCTGCGGCTCCGGGGCGGGTGAGGGCTCCCGGAAGCGGCTCGGTTCGATCTCCCGCCCGACCCTGGTGGTCACGTCCAGGAGTTCCTGGAGACCGTCGACCGTCAGCGGCTCGTCGAGGAACTCGGCGGCCCAGGCGGCGTGGTCCGCGCGGGCGGCGTCGTCGGTCGCCGCTAGCCAGCGGCGGCATGCCACCTCGAGGATGTGGCCGAGCTGGGCGATCAGCTGGGTGAACCTGGCAAGGTCGCGGACCCGACCCGGTCCGCCCGCGGCGAGGTACCCGGCATACAGGTCGGCGACCCGATCCGCGTCCCCGCAGCCGTATTCGAAGAGGACGACCGCCAACTCCTGCGAGGGGTCACCCGGCCCCGCGTTGTCCCAGTCGAAGACACAGAGTCGCCCGTCGGGCAGGGCCCGGACGTTGTCGGCGAACAGGTCCAGATGACAGACCTGCACCGGTGGGTAGCGCTCGGCCAGCTGGCTGACGGCCACGAGCTCGGGCAACAGCTCCGACAACCGATCGGCGAAGGGGGCACCCGCCGCGTAGAGCTCATCGACGAGTCCGTGCCAGCGGTCCGTCGGCACCGGCTCGGCGAACCACTCCTCCACCGCTCCGTCGGCGGGCAGGGCGACCCGGTGCAGCGCGGCGACGAGCCGCCCGACCCCCACGGGGTCCAGGGACCGGTCGACCGGTCCCAGCTCGAGCCAGCTCAGGACCTGCAGGGTCCGACCGTTCACCTGTGCGGTCACCGCCCCGTCAGCGGTGCGGACCACCTCCGGCGTGAGCACGCCCGCGGCCCGCACCCGGTCCTGCAGATCCGCCTGCCGGGCCAGGGCCGCGACGTCCACCGGTCGGTCGGCCACCTTGACCGCCCAGGACCCGCGGTCCGTGTCGAGCCGCCGGACCACGCCGACCCGCCCCGCCTCCGGGGCGCCGGTGAAGCGGGCACGCGCCCCGAGCCCGAAGGCCCCGGCCACCGCCGACGGGTCGAGCTCTCCATCCTCGTCGCCCATCCCCCCATTCAACCGCCATGATGGGTCGATGGACCACGGACATATCTGGGTGCGCCACGAGGTGCGCAGCACCGAACGCCGCTGCGCGGTGACGCCCGACGACGCGCGGGCACTGGTCGCGGCAGGGGCCGAACTCACCGTGGAGGAGTCCCCGCAACGGATCTTCCCGCTCGAGGCGTATGCCGCAGCCGGCGCGCGCACCGCCCCTGCCGGCAGCTGGGTGGACGCTCCCGACGATGCCTTCGTGCTCGGCCTGAAGGAGCTGCCGGAGGGACCGGACCGGCTGCGTCACCGGCACATCTTCTTCGGGCACGCGCTCAAGGGCCAGGCCGAGGCACCGGCGCTGCTGGAGCGGTTCCGCGCCGGGGGCGGGACCCTGCTGGACCTGGAGTACCTGGTCGGCGAGGACGGGCGCCGGGTCGCCGCCTTCGGCTACTGGGCCGGCTACCTCGGCGCCGCGCTCGGGGTGCTGCAGCTGCGCGGAGGCCTCGCGGCCCCCCTCACCCCGACGGACCGCGAGGAGCTGGATGCCAGGCTGCGCGCCACCACGCCCGGCGGCGAGGAGGCACCGGCATCGACCGCCACCGGTGCCACCCGGGCACTGGTCACCGGCGCGCTCGGCCGGTCCGGCCGCGGGGCCATGGACGCGCTGGCGGTCGCGGGGATCACCGGCACCGGGTGGGACCGGGAGCAGACCCGAGACCTGGACCGGGCGGCCCTGCTCGACCACGACCTGCTGGTCCACTGCGTCCTGGCGACCGTCCCGTCGCCGGCGTTCGTGCGGCCGGAGGACGTCACCGCGGACGGGCGCCGGTTGTCCCTGGTCGTGGACGTCACCTGCGACACCTCCTCCGCGCTCAACCTGCTGCCGGTCTACCGCGAGCTCACGTCGTGGCAGCAGCCGGTGGACCGGCTCTCCGACGCCGTCGACGGGCTGCCGCCGCTCGACGTGATCGCGATCGACAACCTGCCCTCGTTGTTGCCGCTGGAGGCCAGCAGGACCTACTCCGCGGACCTGCTCCCCACCCTGCTGACGCTGGTCACGGAGGGTCCGGACGCCCCCGTCTGGGCACGGGCCAGGGAGACCTTCCAGGAGGCCCTGGCGTCGGGTTCTGCTCACGGCAGCAAGGGCTAGGCGATCGGGTCGCGGGCGGCGCACCGTGGACCCATGGCTACCGAACAAGCGACCGCACCACCGGTCGGCCCCACCCAGGCCCGGCTGCTCGAGCAGCGCATCCTGCTGCTCGACGGCGAGCTGGACGACCGGGGTGGCACCCGGCTAACCGCCCAGCTCCTGCTGCTCTCGGCCGAGGACCCGCGCGCCGACATCAGCCTGTGGATCAACTCCCCCGGCGGGTCGGTCCCGGCGATGCTGGCGATCATGGACGCGATGCGTCTGGTCCCCAACGACGTCTCCACGCTGGCCCTGGGGTTCGCCGCCAGCGCCGGCCAGTTCCTCCTGACGGCGGGCACGCCGGGCAAGCGCTTCGCGCTGCCGCACAGCAAGATCCTGCTGCACCAGGGGTCGGCCGGGTTCGGCGGGACCGCGGTGGACATCGCGCTGCAGGCGGACGAGCTGCGGCACACCCGGGACACCGTGCTCGGCCTGACCGCGGAGCAGACCGGCCAGCCGCTGGAGCGGGTCTTCGAGGACTCGCTCCGGGACCGTTGGTTCACCGCGGAGGCGGCCCGTGACTACGGGATGATCGACGCGGTCCTGGAGTCGCTGGACATGGTGCGACCGCAACGCACCCTCTCCGGGTTGGGGGCGCACGGATGAGCAGCTACCCGATCCCCAATGTCATCGTCCAGCATCCCCGGGGCGACCGGGTGACCGACGTCTACAGCCACCTGCTCAGCGAGCGCGTCATCTACCTCGGGACGGAGATCGACGACGGCGTGGCCAACACCGTGGTCGCGCAGCTGCTGCACCTGGAGGCGGACCGCCCCGAGGCCGAGATCAACCTCTACATCAACTCCCCGGGCGGCTCGCTCACGGCGACCCTGGCGATCTACGACGCGATGCAGTTCATCCGGTCCCCCGTCGCCACCACCGGGCTGGGCCAGGCCGGTGCGAACGCCGGCCTGCTGCTGGCGGCCGGGTCCCCCGGACGGCGCGGCGTGCTGCCCCACGCCCGGGTGCTGCTGCACCAGCTGTCCGCGCAGAGCCGGGGCACCATCCCCGACCTGATCGTGGAGGCCGAGGAGGTGTCCAGGCTGCGCAACGAGGCCGAGCTGGTGCTCTCCCGGCACACCGGCCAGAGCGTCGAACGGCTCCGCCGCGACACCGACCGCGACCTGGTCCTCACGCCGCAGGCGGCCGTGGACTACGGGATCGCGGACCACGTGATCGCCTACCGCAAGGAGGTCCTCGCTCCCGACCCGGTCCCGGCCACCGCGTAGGTCAGGCCGACAGAGGACCGCGACCATCCGGCATACGGCGGGGTCAGGCGGCCACAGGGGTCAGGCGGCCATGGCGAGGACCGAAGCCCCGGGGTCCCGCGGCAACAGGTGCAGGGTGTGCCCGGAGCGGAGGTCGCGGGCGGTGAGGTCGAGGACCTGAGCCAGGTCCACCCCCAGCGCCCCGGTGATCGCCGAGATCATCTCCGAGGACGGGTCCTTGCGGCCGCGCTCGACCTCGGAGAGGTACTGCGGGGAGATGCCGGCCAGCGCCGCCGTCTCGGTGAGGGTCAGCCGCCGGCGCTGCCGCATCCGGCGCAGCCGCGCCCCGAGCACCTCGCGCCACAGCGGCGGGGGTTCGCTCGTCACGGGGACAGCACGCTCCGACATGGGTCGAGCCTACCGCCGTGGTCGTCGGGACACCCCCTGAAATCCGGATCCGGTGTGGTGTACCAGAACCGCCCGCTATCCCGCAAGATGGATCCCGTGAACACGGACCGCCCGCACGCGGCCCACGAACTCCGGGCCCACCGGACCCGCGCGCGGATGACGCAGGAGGAGTTGGCCTACGCCTCCGGGGTCAGCGTGCGCACGCTGCGGGCGTTGGAGGCCGGCCGGATCCGCCGACCGCACCGACCCACCCTGCTCGCCCTCGCGGCCGGGCTCGACCTGGACCCCCGGCAGACCAGCGAGTGGGTGGACCTGTGGCGCGACCAGCAGGAGGTGCTGGACCTGACGGAGTTCCTGGACCCGCGGGCCGACGTCGAGGCGATGATCGCGCGCTTCGGGGAGCACCGGGGGGTCTTCTACCGCGAGGTGAGCCTGACGACCCGGTCGGTGATCGGTCCGAACCGGTTGCTGCACTACCGCGAGACGCAGCTGGTGAAGACCGCGCTGGTGGACGGCATCGACTCGATGATGTTCATCTTCGGCGGCGACCCGATGCTGGATGCCGACAAGGTCCGGGTGACCGCCCTGCGCGGCTGCGAGCTGGGCGAGCTGATCCCGCTGCCGGAGACCAACGAGGTGCTCTTCTTCCTCGACCTGGGCCGGCGGCTGCGGGTGGGCGAGACGGTCACCCCCGCCTACTCGCTGGACCTGTCCGAGGCGGTGTTCCCGCCGGAGGAGCTGGCGCGTCGCGGGCTCGAGTTCGAGCCGAGCACCGGGGTCACCTGGACGATGCGCACCCCGCTGGGTCACTTCCTGTCCCTGGTCGAGTTCCAGGGGGTCGACCCCCCGCCGCGGGTCTGGCAGGTGGCCGGCAAGGGGCTGCGCTCGCAGCGCACCCGGGTCCGCGACCTCGCGGTGGACCGGTTCGGCACGGTGCACCTGACCGCGGACAACGTGCCGATCGGGACGCACGGCATCAAGTGGGAGTGGGACTGACCCGGCCCGAAAGTTGCCGGTGATCTTGCCTGTTCGACCGGTCGGTCCGCCCGATTAGATGGGAGGCATCGGCGACCCGCACCGTGCATGCGGAGGGGGATGCACGGTGCCGGTCGCCGTAAATCCACGCAGCGGGTCGACGCTCAGCGGAACAGGCAGAACGGGTGACCCGCCGGGTCGAGCAGCACCCGCACGTCGTCCTGCGGCTGGTGCGAAACCAGCTCGGCCCCGCACTCCACCGCCCACGCGACAGCCTCGGTCAGGTCCTGCACCCAGATGTCCAGGTGCTCCATGGTCTGCTGCCGGCCCTGCTCGCTGGGCCACACCGGCCGCTCGTAGTGCGCCTCGTACTCGAAGTTGAGGGTGACCGTGCCGTGGTCCCCGGTGGTGCGCAGCTGGGCCCAACCGGCCCCGGGCGGTTCCCCGGGTGCGGCCGGTTCGGTCGCCGCGACCTCGGTCGACAGCAGCCGGGCGTAGAACTCCGCCAGCTCCCGGGGTGCAGGCGCACCGATGGTGACGGAGGTCAGCTGCAGGCGCGGGGGCATGGCCCCCAATCTAGGACCGCCCCGGGCCGTATGCCGTCAGCCGGCACCGGCGTCGGGGCGCCACCCCTCGGGGTGGGCCGTGGGTCAGCCGGACCCGACGCCGTGCACGGTGCGCAGCAGCCCCTGGTAGCGACCGGTGATCTCGGCGGCCTGCTCCGGGGTGCCCCGACCCTGCGCCGGCTGGCTCACCGCCATCGGCCACTCCGGTGCAGCCGCGTCCCCGGACAACGCCCAGGCGGCCTGCCGCGCCGCGCCGAGCGCGACGTACTCGCGGCTCTCCGGCACCACGACGGGTACCCCGAACAGGTGCGCCGCGACCTGCTGCACGGCGGCCGAGGCACTGGCGCCACCGATGAGCAGGACACGCTCCACGTCCGCACCCTGGTCGCGCAGCGCGGTCACTCCGGCCACCAGGTTGAGCAGCATCCCCTCGACGGCGGCGCGCGCCAGGTTCTCCGGGGTGGCGTTGCTGCGCGTCAACCCGCTTAGCGTCCCCGTGGCGTCCGGCAGGTCGGGCGTGCGCTCCCCGTCCAGGTAGGGCAGCAGGCTGAGCCCGTCCGCCCCCGGCTCGGCGGCGAGCGCCAGCCGGTCCAGCTCGGCCAGGTCGACGCCCACCATGGTCGCGGTGGCGGTCAGCACCCGCGCGGCGTTCAGCGTGCACATCAGCGGCAGGTAGGCACCGGTCGCGTCGGCGAAGCCGGCCACCGCACCGCTGGGGTCGTCCGGGCAGGTCTGCGACGTGGTGAACACCGTGCCGCTGGTGCCGAGCGACACAGCGACGTCGCCGGGCTTCAGCCCGAGGCCCAGGCCGGCCCCCATGTTGTCGCCGGTGCCGGCCGCCACGAGCAGACCCGAGCCGGTCGTGCCGGCGGCCTCGCTCGGCCCCAGCACCCGCGGCACCCCGAACTCCCGGCCCAGAGCGCACCGCATGATGTCGGTGTCGTACTCGCCGCTCCGGGACGACCAGTAGCAGGTGCCGGAGGCGTCGCCCCGGTCGGTGGTCCAGCCGGTGAAGCCGCCCCCCTCCTGCAGCACCCGGCCGGTCAGCCAGTCGTGCGGCAGGACGACGGTGGCCACCCGGCCCGCCTCCTCCGGCTCGTGCTCGGCCAGCCAGCGCACCTTGGTCGCGGTCATGCTCGCGACCGGCACCACCCCGATCCGGGACGCCCAGGCCTGCGGCCCGCCGAGCTCGGCCACCAGGTCGGCGGCGGCGCCGGCCGAGCGGGTGTCGTTCCACAACAGCGCCTCGCGCACCACGGTGTCGGCCTCGTCCAGGGCCACCATGCCGTGCTGCTGGCCCCCGACCGCGATCGCCGAGACGCCGTCGAGCAGCCCGCCGGAGACCGCCTCCTGATAGGCCTCCCACCACCGGTCGGGGTGCACCTGGGTGCCGTCCGGGTGTTTCGCCCGGCCCTCCCGGACCACCTCGCCGGTGGCGGCGTCGCAGACGACGACCTTGCAGGACTGGGTGGAGCTGTCGACGCCGGCGACCAGGCGACGTTCCGTCACCGGGACCTCCATCCTCACGTGTCGGTGCCCGTCATCGACGGACCAGGGCCTCTACCGTGGCGCGTGCGCCGCGCGAGTGCAAGGACTCCAGGGCCGCGGCGTAGGCCGTGGTGAACCGTTCGTGCTCCACCAGGTCGCCGAACAGGTCCGGGTCGCGCAGGAAGGCCAGCGGGTCCTCGGCCTGTCGCGCGGCGGCGGCCATCACCCGGTCCTTGAGCCGGTCCACCACCTCGATCGGCTCCCCCTGCTCGTCGCGCCCCTCGGCATACCGGGCCCAGGAGGCGACCACGAGGGCGGAGTAGTCGATCGGCCCGTCGTGGGCCAGGTTGTCCCGGATCACCGGCACCAGCCACTTGGGGATCCGGTCGCTGCTCTCCTGGCAGAGCCGGGCCAGGGTGTCCCGCACCTCGGGGTTGGCGAACCGCTCGATCAGGGTGTGCCGGTAGGCGTCCAGGTCGGTGCCGGGCACCGGCGGCAGCGTCGGGGCGCCCTCCGTGGCCATGTAGCCGTGCAGGAAATCGACGAACAACGGGTCCTGGCACACCTCGTGGGCGTAGCGGTAGCCGGACAGGTAGCCGACGTAGCAGAGCGCCTGGTGGCTGGAGTTGAGCATCCGCAGCTTCATCAGCTCGAACGGGACGACGTCCTCCACGATCTGCACCCCGACGTCCTCGTATGCCGGGCGCCCGTCGGTGAAGTGGTCCTCCAGCACCCACTGGGTGAACGGCTCGGTGACCACCGGCCAGGCGTCGGCCACGCCGAACTCCTCGGCCAGCGCGGCCGTGTCCTCCTGCGTGGTGACCGGGGTGATCCGGTCCACCATGCAGTTCGGGAAGGCCACCTCCCGGTCCATCCAGTCGGCCAGCTCCGGGTCCTTGAGCCGGGCGAAGGCGGTGATCATCTTGCGCGCCACGTCACCGTTGCCCGGCAGGTTGTCGCAGGAGTTCACCGTGAACGGCGGGGTGCCGGCCGCGCGCCGGGCGGCCAGCGCCGCGACGATGAAGCCGAAGGCGGTGCTCGGCGTCGCGCCCTCCTGCAGGTCGTGCTGGATGCCGGGGTCGCTCGGGTCGAACTCGCCGGTCACCTGGTTCACCAGGTAGCCGCCCTCGGTGATGGTGAGCGAGACGATCCGGGTCGCCGGGTCGCCCATCACCTCCAGCACCGCCTGCGGGTCCTCCGGCGCGAAGATCATCCGGCGGATGGACCCGATCACCCGGGGCTCGCGGCGCCCGTCGGGGTGCTTGACCACCAGGGTGTAGAGCCCGTCCTGGCCGTTCAGGGCGTCCACGATCCGCCGGTCGTGCGGGAGCACGCCCACCCCGCAGATGCCCCAGGTCAGGGCGTCGGCGCCGCCCTCGTTCATCAGGGAGTCCAGGTACATCGCCTGGTGGGCCCGGTGGAACCCACCCACGCCGAAGTGGACGATGCCGGTGGTCACCGAGGCAGGGTCGTATGCCGGCACCGCCACCCGGTCGTCGAGCTCGCCCAGGGTGGACAGGGACAGCGGGGTGGCCCCGGGGTTGACGGTCACTTCACGGCTCCCATCGACAGGCCCTGCACCAGTTTGTCCTGTGCCGCGAACCCGGCGGCCAGCACCGGCAGGGACACCACCAGGGACGCCGCGCAGACCTGGGCCAGGAACAGGCCCTGGCTGGTGACGAACCCGGTGAGGAAGACCGGTGCCGTGCCGGCGACGGTGCCGGTGAGCACCCGGGCCAGGAGCAGCTCGTTCCAGCTGAAGATGAAGCAGATCAGCGCCGCGGAGGCCAGGCCGGGCATCACGACCGGGGCGATGATCGAGCGCAGCGTCCGGATCAGCCCGGCACCGTCGACCTGGGCGGCCTCGAGCATCTCGGCCGGCACCTCGGCCAGGAACGACTGGAGCATCCAGATCGCGATCGGCAGGTTCATCGAGGTGTAGAGGATGATCAGCAGCCAGATCGTGTCCAGCAGCCGGAACTGCTGGGCGAACAGGTAGATCGGCAGCAGGCCGGCCACGATCGGCAGCATCTTGGTGGACAGGAAGAAGAACATCACGTCGGTCCACTTCTTCACCGGCCGGATCGACAGCGCGTAGGCCGCGGGGAAGGCCAGCAGCAGCACCAGCACCGTCGAGACCACGCTGGCGGTCAGCGAGTTGAGCAGCGGTGGCCACGGACCGGCGCCGAAGAACGACTTGTAGCCCTCCAGGCTGAGCGGGGCGAACCAGTGCGGGGGGTTGGACGCGGCGTCGGTCTCGGAGTGGAAGGAGGTCAGCACCATCCACAGCACCGGCGCCACGAAGAGCAACCCGACCACCCAGGCCAACAGGGTCAGCAGCCGGTTGTTGCGGGGGCCCTCGGGCTTGCCCACCTTGGCCAGGTGCGCCTTGGTGGCGGCCTCGTCGTCGGCCGCCGGGCCGGTCACCGTCTGCTCGCTCATCGCGACTCCTCCTTGAAGATCGTGAACACGGTGCGGAGGGCAGCCATCGCGATGATCAGCGTGCCGAGCACCACCACGACGCCGGCGGCCGAGGCCCGTCCGTAGTCCTGGGCGGTGTAGAAGGTCTGGTAGATGAAGTAGGGCAGGTTCGCGGTGCCGAGGCCGCCGGAGGTGATCGTGAAGACGTGGTCGAAGTTCTGCACCACGTAGATCGCCCCGAGCAGGCCGGACAGCTCGATGTACTGCCGCAGGTGCGGGAGGGTCATGTGTCGGAAGATCTGCCAGGAGCTGGCCCCGTCGATCCGGGCCGCCTCCACCACGTCCAGCGGCCGGGACTGCAGGCCGGCCAGCAGGATCAGCATCATGAACGGGGTCCACTGCCACACCAGGGCGACGATGATCGCCCAGAGCGGGTTGTTGGTGATCCAGTCCGGCTGTGGAGCATTGTCGCCGAAGACCGTGGTCAGCAGCCCGTTGAACAGGCCGTACTCGGGGTTGTAGAGGGCGTGCTTCCACAGCAGCGCGGCGGCGACCGGGACGATCAGGAAGGGCGTGATCATCATCGTCCGGACGATGCCGCGGCCCAGGAACTTGCGGTCCAGCAACATCGCGATGAGCAGGCCGAGCACCAGCGAGATCAGCACCACGGCGACGGTGAGCACGATGGTGACGACCACCGCCTGGCGGGTGTTGGTGTCGGTGAACACCCGGGCGAAGTTGTCGAAGCCGGCGAAGCCGCGCTCGTCCGGGTAGTAGGCGTTCCAGTTCATGAACGAGATGACCAGGGTCGCCGCGAACGGCAGCTGGGTCATCACGATGACGAAGATCAGCGCGGGCAGCAGCGGGGCCCGGCGGGCCCAGTCGCCCGCCTTGCGCAGCGCCTTGGACTCCGCGGGTGGGGCCTCGCGGGAGGGCTTGGCCGACGTGGCGGCGGTGTCGGTGGTCATTCTGCTGCCTTCCGGGCGAGATACCGCTCAGCGACGTCGGAGGCGAGGTCCTGGCCGCGCTCGAGCGCGTCCTCGACACTCATCCGTCCGGCGATGGCGCTGCTGACGTCCTGACTGACCTGGGTCCCCAGGTCGGGGAACTCGGGGATCCCGACGAACTGGATGCCGATCGCCGGCCGGGGCTGCACGCCCGGGTTAGTCGGGTCGGCCGCCTCGATCGCCGACTTGGTCGGTTCGGCGAAGGCGCTGGCCACCTCCAGGTACTGAGGGTTGTCGTAGGTCGAGGCGCGCTTGCCGGCGGGGACGCTGGCCCAGCCGATCTCCTCCCCGACCAGCTCCTCGTACTCCTTGCCGGAGGCCCAGGAGACGAACTGCCAGGCGGCGTCCTGCTTCTCGCTGGCCGCCTGGATGCCCCACGACCAGGAGTACAACCAGCCCGAGCTCTCGGTCTCGACGACCGGCGCCGCGACATACCCGATCTTGCCCTGCACGGGGGAGCCGTCGGCCTCCAGCGTGCCGGCCGCGGCGGTGGAGTCGTACCACATGGCCACGTTGCCCTGGGTGAGGTTGTTCAGGCACTCGGTGTAGCCGGCCTGCGGGGCCCCGGACGGCCCGTAGTCGTTGACCAGGTCCACGTAGAAGTTGACCGCCTCGGTGAACTCCGGGGCGTCGACCTGGGCCTGCCAGTCCTCGGTGAACCAGGTGCCGCCGAAGGTGTTCACGACCGTGGTCAGCGGGGCGAAGATCTGGCCCCAGCCGGGCTGACCGCGCAGGCAGATCCCGGCCATCCCGGGCTCGGCCCCGTCGAGGGCCTTGGCCAGCTCCCGCACCTCCGGCCAGGTCGGCCGCTCGGGGACGTCCAGCCCGAGCTCGTCGGTGAGGTCCTTGCGGTACATCAGGAACGAGGACTCGCCGTAGAACGGCTGCCCGTAGATGTGGTCCTCGTAGGACAGCGAGGTCTGCATCGGGCCCAGGATGTCGTCCTGGTCGAAGTCCGGGTCCGCGGCGATGAAGTCGTCCATCGGGGCGACCCAGCCGGCGCCGGCGTAGATCGGGATCTCGAAGTTGCTCAGCGAGGCCACGTCGTACTGGCCGGCCTGGCTGGAGAACTCCTGGCTGATCTTGTCCCGCACGTCGTTCTCCGGCAGGACCGTGAAGTTCACCGAGATCCCCGTCTCGGCGGTGAAGTGCTCGGCGGTCAACCGCTGCAGGTCGATCATCTGGGGGTTGTTCACCATCAGCACGTTGATCGTGTTGGGACCGCCGCCCCCGATACCTCCGCCGCCCCAGCCGGCACAGGAGGTGAGTCCCATAGCCGTCAGGGCCGCAACCGCCACCACGGTCGCCCGCTGTCGTCGGCGCATGCCGCTCCTTAGATCCGCGAGATCCCCATCGTCAACGGCGGCAGATCTCTCCATCGAGAATGCTCATCTGAGCGCCCTTCGGCCACTTATGAGTAAACTGCCTACGCCATACCGTGTCAATAGCGGTGCCGGCGTGCCGGGACGTTTCCGGTCCCGAGTGATGGAGGTGGACGGTGGACGCGAGCCAGGGCCCGGCCGAGTTGGTCCTGATGGCTGCCGTCGCGCGCCACCACTACCTCGACGGGCGCTCCAAGGTGCAGATCGCCGACGACCTGGGGCTGAGCCGGTTCAAGGTGGCCCGCCTGCTCGACGCGGCCCGCGAGTGCGGGCTGGTCCGGATCGAGATCGGCCAGGTCGACGGCATGGACCTGGACCTGTCCGCCCGGCTCCAGCAGGCCTTCGGGCTCACCCACTGTGCGGTGCACGCCGCCCGGGGCAGGATGGGCGAGGACTCCCGGGCCGCACTGGGCCGCACCGCGGCCCGGCTGCTCACCGAGATCCTGCGGCCCTCCGACGTGCTCGGGCTGCCGTGGTCCCGCTCGGTGCTGGCGATGACCGAGCACCTCACCGAGCTGTCGCCCGTGCGGGTGGTGCAACTGACCGGCGCCATGGAGGTGGCCGGCGTCGACGCCAGCGCCGTCGACATCGTGCGCCGGGTCGCCCAGGTCGCCGGCGGGGACAGCTCGATCTTCCACGCGCCGTTCGCCCTCGACGACGTCCAGAGCGCCTCCGCGATCCGCCGCCAGGCCTCGGTCCGCGACGGGCTCGCCGCCATCGACGCGGTGACCCACGCCGCGGTCGGGGTCGGTGCCTGGGCCGACGGCCTGTCCAGCATCTACGCCGTCGCGACTCCCGAGGAGCGGCTCGCGGCCGCGCGGGAGGGCGTGATCGGCGAGGTCTCCGGGGTGCTCTTCGACGCCTCCGGGACCCCGGTGGTCAACAGCCTCTCCGACCGGCTGATCACGCTGTCCGCCCAGCAGCTCGTCCGCATCCCGGACGTCGTCGCGATCGCCGTCGGCCGCGACAAGGTCGACGCCGTCCGGGCCGCCCTGCACGGCCACCTGGTCAACGGCCTGGTCACCGACGACGCCCTCGCCACCGCCCTCCTCACCACCTGACCCCCACCCCCCAACCCCGACCGGACGCGTGAGCGGGCGGCCCCACCACCCCACCAGACGCGTGAGCGGGCGGCCCCGCACAGCGACCGGACGCGCGACCGGTCGGCCGGCAGCGCCCGGCGTCCGGTCAGCCGCCGAGGATCTCCTCGCGACTGCCGTCCGGGGCGACCCAGTAGACCAGGGCATCCTCGGGCGCGGTGACCCAGGCGAAGCGGCCCTGGACCTCGGTCTGACCGAGCACCTCGGCATACCGGATCTCGGCACCCTCGGCCTCGCCGCCGTCCGGCGCCTCGACCTCGACCGCGTGGTCCGCAGAGGGGAGGTAGCCCACGATCTCCCGGTCCTGGCCCTCGTCGAACTCGACCGCCAACCAGGAGCCGAGGTCGCCCTCCATGTTCGCCTGCTCGTCCCCCAGCCAGACGTGCCAGGTCCCGTCCCTGCCCTGGGTAACGAAGGGGCCGCCCATGTCCGCGCTGTCCCCGAAGTCGGCCAGGACCTCCAACACCTGGGTCCAGATGACGCCCCAGGTCCCCGACTCCTCGCCCCACGCCATCCCGAGGGTCTGCTGCTCGGGGTCGGTGAACTCGGTCGTCACGTAGGCGTCCAGCCCGGTGCCGGGCAGCGGTTGGCGGTTGACCTCGACCGGCTCGCCCGCCGACAGCACCCGCAGCACCGGCGCGTCGGCATCCACGAGGCCGAAGAGGACCTCTCCCTCCGGGGTCGACTGCACCTGCGGCGTGACCGTCCGGCCCTCGCGCAGGAACTGCAGCGTGTCGGCGCCTGGCTCCCCCCAGCCGCCGACCTCCAGTCCGCCGTCTGTCCCCCGAGTGGCATAGGCGACGCGCCCGCCGGACTCCCCGCCGCACGCGTCGAACGCGACGACCGCCGTCGTCCCGGCGGCCGACCCGGAGAGCGGGAACTCGGCATACGACACCCGCTCCAGATCGATCCGCGTCCCGCCCGGCCCGTCGACGATCCCTCCGCAGTCCGACGCCCAGGGCGCGGCCGGCAGCACACCCATCGGCCCAGGGTTCAGCCCGGCCGCCCACAGCGCCCCGACGGCCACCACGGCCACGGACCCGGTGGCCACCGCACCCCTTCGTGCCCGACGACCCCGGTCAGCCCGGCGCACCGAGCCCACCACCTCGTCGGGATCGAGCCGCAGCCCCGGCGGCGACTCGACCGCGTGCAGTGAACGTCCCAGGTCGCGCTCGTCGGTGATCATCGGACCGTCTCCTCGAAATGTGCGTAGTACTTCCTGAGGTTCGCCAGCCCCCGCGCGGCCGTGCTCTTGACCGTGCCGGTGCTGATGCCCAGCTCGTGGGCGACCGTCGCCTCGGACAGGTCGCAGTAGTGCCGGAGGACAACGACGCGTCGCTGCTGCTCCGGCAGCGCCGCGAGCGCCTGGATCAGGTCCTGCTGCACCGCCACGTCGTCGGCGACCGGGGCCGGACCGACCCCCCGGCCACCCCCGTCACCGGACGGTGCGTGCGGGTCCACCAGCACCTCGCGGCGGTGCTTGCGCCAGGTGTCGTTGCGGTGGTTCACCAGGACGGTGCGGGTGTAGGGCATCGCCTGACCGGGGCGCACCCGCGACCACACGGCATACGTCTTGGTCAGCGCTGCCTGGACGAGTTCCTTGGCATCCTCGACGTCTCCGGTGAGGAACCAGGCGACCCGCAGCAGCTCCGGCGTCGCGGCATGCACGAAGGCGCTGAACTCCTCGTCCCGCTCCCGCTTGCGCATCCGCAGTCACCTCCGATCGCCATGCTGACACCACCACCTACGCAGCACCCTGTCGAAAGGTTGCTCCTCACGCCTCGGGTTCGTCGGGCTCGTCGGAGGGCATCACGACCGAGCGGAACGGCGACAGGGTGAGGATCAGCGCCGCGACGACCAGGCCACCGATCGCCACCGCGATGGCCGGGCGGTTGCCGTATGCCGAGGCGAACCATCCCGCGAGCGGCGCCGACACGGTGATGGTCCCCCAGTTGAACGACCGGATGGTGGCATTCATCCGGGCGCGCAACCGGTCCGGCGTCACGGCGTTCCGGTAGCTGCCCTCGAGCGGACCCTTCAGCCCGTTCGCGACGCCGTAGACCAATTGGCCGGCGAGGAGGACCAGCACGCCACGCGGTCCGACCGGGGCCACCAGCGCGATCAGGAACGCCACCGGCGTCAGCCAGTCGGCGAGGACGCAGATCCGACCGAGCCCGAACCGTTCCGCCAGCCGGGGCGTCAGGCCGGCCGCCAGCACTCCGCTGATCCCCGACGCCGCCAGGACGAGCCCGATCGAGACGGGGTCCAGCCCGATCTCCTGCGAGGCGTAGAAGACGAAGATCGTCATCACCGAGGAGTTGAAGAAGAACCAGGTATGCAGCGCGATCGCGTAGGGCGCCAGGGTCCGGTGCCGGTAGACCCACCGGAATCCCTCGGACAACTCACGCCCGATGTGTCGATCCGGCCCCCGGACGGGAGCAGGCTCCTGGACCCGGATGAGGCTGACCATCACCGCTGACACGGCATACGTGACCCCGTTGACCAGGATGGCGACCGGGGCGGACAGGAACCGCACCAGGGAGCCGGCGAGGAGGGGCCCGACCGACTCGGCGGCCGTCATGGACTGCTCGATCCGGGAGTTGGCCGACGGCAGCAGACTCATTGGCACCAGCCGGGGCAGGAACGACTGGTGCGCCGCCATCGACGCCACCGAGGCGGTCCCCGACACGAGGACGAGGGCGGCGACCATCGGTACCGTCAGCTCACCGAGCAGCGCGAGGACGCCGATAGTGGCGAACACCACCGCACAGATCGTGTCGCCGGCGATGAGGACCGGGCGTCGCCGGACCCGGTCCACCAGCACGCCGACGAGCATCCCGAAGAGCAGTGACGGCAGCCACTGCGCGGACCGCACGAGCCCCAGGTCGGCCTGGTCGGCCTGCAGCGTCTCGATCAGGAGCAGCTGCAACGCCAGGTTGGAGGTGAACAGCCCGAGCCATTTCACGGTGTCGGACAGCCAGAGACGGACGAAGGCCGGGTACTGGAACACCCCGGACCCGGCCATGGGTCCAGTCAATCAGCAGGGCACGGAGCTCAGAAGTCGGCCTTCTGTCGGTTGCGGACCTTGCCGATGACGCTGATCGCGATGGCGACGAGCAGGGCGGCGTAGATCGCGCGGGAGATCCAGCTGTCGACCAGGGTCATCGGGTTGTTCTGCGAGAGGTTCATCGCTCCGCGCAGGGACTCCTCGGCCAGCGGCCCGAGGATCACGGCGATCAGGACGGGGGCCAACGGGATGTCGAACCTGCGCATCGCGAACGCCAACACCCCGAGCCCAATCATGAAGGCGACGTCGACCATAGCGGCGGTCGCGGCATACACCCCGAGGCAGGAAAACATCCCGATCGCGGCGTACAGATAGGCCTTCGGGATCTTGAGCAGTTGGGCCCAGAGTGGAGCGAACGGCAGGTTCAGGATGAGCAGCACGACGAGGCCGATGAAGAGACTGGCCAGCAGCGCCCAGACAAGTTCGGCGTTGCGGTCGAACAGCAGCGGCCCCGGCTGCATCCCGAACTGGAGGAAGGCGGCGATCATCATCGCTGCCGTTGCGGAGGTCGGCAGCCCCAGGGCCAGCAGCGCTCCCATCGCCGTGCCCGAGGTGGCGTTCCCTGCCGCCTCCGGCCCCGCGACCCCGCGGATGGCCCCCGTGCCGAACTTGGGGTTCTTGCGGCGCCGGTCCAGTCGGCGCTCCAGGCCGTAGGACAGGAAGGTTGGGACTTCGGCCCCACCCGCCGGGATCACCCCGAACGGCACCCCGAAGCCGGTGCCGCGCAGCCACGCGGGTAGCGCCTCCTTGAACTCGGCCCGGCTCAGGAACGGGCGCCCCTTGGACGGCATGAGGGACTGGTCGTCCGGACGGCCGACCTTGGACGAGACGAAGATGACCTCGCCGACGGCCAGCAGAGCCACGGTGATCACCACGATGCTGATGCCGTCGAACATCGCGATGTTGCCGAAGGTGAACCGCTGCACACCGCTGACCTGGTCGGTGCCGACCATCGCCAGGGCGAGTCCGATGAGCAGCGCCGCTAGCCCCTTGAGGGCGGAGTCGGCGACCACGGCCGAGATCGCGACGAAGGCGAACAAGGCGAGCGCGAAGTACTCACCAGGACCGAATTTCGTCGCCCAGTTCGCCAGGGATGGGGCGAAGAACACCACCAGGGTGGTCGCGATGAGACCGCCGATGAAGGCACCGATGGCGGAGGTTGCCAGGGCCTGTGGCGCCCGGCCGTCCTTGGCCATCCGGTGCCCCTCGAACGTGCCGGCGATCGCGGTGGAGTTGCCGGGCGTGTTCATCAGGATGCCGGCGATGGAGTCACCGAACAGCCCGCCGAAGTAGATCCCGGCGAACATCACCAGGGCCGAGAGCGGCTCCAGGGTGAAGGTGATCGGCAGGAGCAGGGCCACTGCCATGGCCGACCCCATGCCGGGAAGGACGCCGACAGCGGTGCCGATGATGGCGCCGACCAGCACGTAGAACAGCGCCTGGAGGGTCAGCACATCGGCGAAGCCGCCGATCAGGTTGTTCAGCTGGTCCATCTCAACCGCCCATCACACCCGGGGGCAGACTGAGCCCCAACATCCCGGAGAACACGAGCTGCATGATCGAGGACATTGCCAACCCGATCAGCAGGTTGAACAGGTAGCGCCGGTTGCCCAGCCCGATCGTGATCCCCCAGAAGACCAGCGCAGCGGAGATGATCCAACCGACCGTCTCCAGGATCAGTGCGAAGCCGACGAAGGACCCGACGGTGATCGCGACGGCCGGCCAGTTGCTCGCGGTGCCCTCCCGCATGCTGCCGTCCTCGGCGATCATCGACTCGGGGATGTCGGGTTGCCGGAGGATCTGGATCGCCAGCAGGATCGCCACCACGAAGCAGGCGACTGCGGCGATCCATGGGAAGACCTTCGGCCCGAACAGTTCTCCGTCGTCGGCGACGTCCATGTCCAGGATCCCGTAGACGAGGAAGAGCCCCAGGACCAGGAGTACGCCTGGGATCACCAGACCACTGCGGCCCACCCAGAAACCGTGCGGTCCCACTGGCTCGTGCGTCTCGTGGACCAGTGGGGATCGTGGTTCGTCGGTCATTGCACCAACCCCAGGTCGACGAGGATCTCGGTGATCCGTTCCTGCTCAGTCTCCAGGAAGGCCCCGAACTCGTCCCCGGTGAGGAAGGACTCCTCCCACCGGTTACGGTCCACGGCCTCCTGCCACTCAGGGGTGTCCACCATCTCGGTCACGATGTCGATGAGCACCTCCTGCTCCTCCTCGCTCAAGCCGGCCGGGGCGACGAAGCCACGCCAGTTGACCAGGTCGACGGCCGGGTAGCCGACCTCTTCCATGGTCGGCACGTCCAGGCCCTCGAGCCGCTCGGGCGCGACCACCGCGAGCGCTCGGAGACGGCCGTCCTCGATGAGGTCGCGGAAGTCGTTGAACCCGCTGATCCCGACGCCGGGAGTGCCCGAAGCCGTGGACAGCAAGGCGATGGTCAGGTCCCCACCGCCGGCGTATGCGGCGTACTCGATCTCTGCGGGATCGATGCCCGCCTCCCGGGCCAGCATCGCGGCAACCATGTGGTCGATGCCGCCCGCAGAGCCTCCACCGATCGGCATCGCCCCCGGGTCCTGCTCCCAGGCGGCGATGAGGTCGTCCAGCGTCTGGAACTCGCTGTGCTCCGGGACCGCGATGACCTCGAAGTCCTCTGCGAGCCGGGCGATCGGGGTCATCTCCGACAGGTCCAGATCGCTGGGGCTGAGCGCGATCCCGCCGAGCATCACCGTGCCGGTGACCATGATCGTGGAGGACTCACCATCCATTCGTCTGAGCTGGCTGAGCCCGATGGTGCCGCCTGCGCCCGGGACATTGAGGACCTGCGGGTTGAGCACGATCTTGTTGCTGCGCAACGCATTCTCCGACTCGCGCCCGACCAGGTCCCACCCACCCCCGGCGGCGGCGGGCGCGATGATCACGAGCTTGGTGTGCGCGTCGGCCCGCGATCCGGACCGGTTCGCGTCGATGCCGGCGGCGATCACCAGGGCGGCCACGACCACCACGCCGAGCACCCACCCCACACTCTTCGGGATCCTCATGGAGCCTCCTGGGCGGCCGCTCTGCCGCACGTCCTGCGTCTCTGGTTCATGCTCGGGACCGCGCGGATCAGAGTCTGCCACGGACGGTGTGCAGTCGCTACGATGCGTGCACCCAGGCCACTCCCCGATGGAGGCCCAGATGTCCATAGCGGTAGCTCACAGCGACACGCCGGAAGGTCGGGCGGCCCTGTTGGCGGCCAGCGCCTGGGCGGAGACTCACGACACCGACTTGCTTGTGCTGCATGTTGAGGGCGACACCGCCTCGGAGACCACGAGGCCCGAGGCCCGTCAGTCGGGGGTCCACGAGGTGGAGCGCGCGGTGACCGACACCTTCCAGCAGCACGGGGCACACCCGGTGGACTGGAGCGTCGTCGCCACCCCGTCCGGCGGGGACGTCGCATCGGCCCTGCTCGACCTGGTGGTGGAGCACGCCGCGGAGCTCCTCGTGGTCGGCTCCCAACGCCGCAGCCGGGTCGGCAAGCTGCTGATGGGCAGCACGGTGCAGCGGGTGGTACTCGACAGCCCTGTGCCGGTCCTCGTGGTCAGGGCCGGCTGAGAAGAAACCGCGGGTTCATGGCCGTGGCGCCCGACGGAAATGGGCCGTCACCCGCTGGTTCACCCCGTCCACGGTGATCTGCTCGCCAAACGGCAGCAGGTGCTGGGGAAGGGTGTGCCCACAGTCGACGTCTTGCACCACGACCATGTCCTCGTGGTATTCGGCCACGGCACGCAACACCTGCTCTCGGTATGCAGCGCGAGCACGGGAGGCCACGACCGGGTCCGGGACCATCCGCTCGTCATCAACGATCGGTCGGCCCCACACCAGGGCATCGAAGGCAGCCAGCAGCCCACGCTCCCCAAGCAGGCGCAGCATGCGGTAGACCTCGTGCGGGGACGGCAGCTCCTCGGAGGTCTCCAGCAGCAGGACGCCACCCTGGTACTCCTCGACCGGCCGCACGAACCGTCCGACCGCAAGCACCCACGACAGGATCTCCAGGCAGCCTCCCCAGAGCCGACCGGTCACGGCGCGGGACGGCCCCGCCCAGGACCACGGCTCGGCGGGGTAGCTCTCCGGCCGATCGGTCAGCGCCCGCGGGTGGTCCCACCGGTGGCCAACCTCGCTGATCTGAGTGGGTACCTCCAGCACGTGGTCGCCCCCGCTCAGCGCCAGCCGGAGGGAGTCCAGGTGCAGCGGGTGGGGTGCAGGCCCGGGACCGATGGAGATCTGGGTGCTGCCTCCGTGCACCGCGGGGACGCGGTGATAAGCGAGCCAGCTCAACAGGTTGGTGTTGTCGGAGAAGCCGAGGAAGGGTTTGGGGTCGGCGCGCACCGGCCGTGCATCCAGGTACGGCGTCATCGTGATCTGGTCGTCGCCACCGATGGTGGACAGGATCGCCCGGATCGAGGGGTCTGCGAAGGCGGCGTTGACGTCGGCCGCCCGCTCTCGGGGTGTGGTCGTGCGGCGGGTGGTGGGAAACTCCACGGGCTCGAGTCCCAGGCGTTCCCGGAGGCGATCCATGGCCTGCTCATGCACCTGCGGGTAGTGTGCGGGCGCGGCCCAGGAGGGGGAGAGGACTGCCACCCGGTCACCGGCCCGGACCTCCCGGAGGGTCAGCCAGGCATCATTCATGGTGCCGGTCGCTCCCATTCGACCCGCACCACCGTCGGCACCCCGCCGATGTGCTCGACCATCCGGTGCGAGTCACGGTTCAACACGTCGGTCTCGGTGATGATCTCGGGAACCCCCCGCTCCCGCAGCGGCAGGGCGACGGCATACAGCAGGGCGGGCGCGAGCCGGGTGCGCCGCCAGGGACGCCGCACACCGAGGCACCCCAGCCGCGGGGCAGGGCTGCGGTTCCAGACGCGGACCAAGCCGTCGTACTCACCCGTCTCGGTGCGCACCGCGATCAGATAGAGCGCGGGATCGAACTCGTCGTCGGACAGGGTCTCGAGCAACTCCGCGGCGGTCGCATACCACCCGGCCGCACCCGGGATGTCCTGCCGGATCTCGTTGTCCAGCCGGGCGACCCTTTCGGGGTCGGCGTCGGCAACCCGTATGAAGTGGTGCCCGTCCGCGGTCACCTGCCGATCGGGGAGCCGGTCCAGCGGGATCCGCCAGTGCTGCTCGCGCCGCGTGGGACGGAACCCTGCGGCACCCAGCGCGTCAGCCGCGGCAGTGTCCGCCTCGTCCAACTCCAGCACCAGGGGACCGGAGACATCGTGGGCGACGGCCGCTGCCAACGTGGCCCACAGGTCGGGTCGGCCGGTCGGCAGCCGCACGAGTCCCTTGCCGTCGGGGCGCATGATGACGGCCAACTCCGCGCCGTCGCAACTCCAGACGTCCTCGGCCGTTCGCGTCACCTGCACCAGTCGAGTCCACCAGCGATGGCCACCCCGGGCAACAGGTTTCCCCTCACAGGTCCCGCAGCACCGACTCGACCGCCTCCTTGGCATCGCCGAACAGCATCCGCGTGTTGTCCCGGTAGAACAGCGGGTTCTGCACGCCGGCATACCCGCTGGCCATCGACCGCTTGAGTACCACGACGTCCCTCGCGTGCCACACCTCGAGCACCGGCATACCGGCGATCGGCGACCCCGGCTCATCCACGGCCGCCGGATTGACGGTGTCGTTGGCGCCGATGACGAGGACGACGTCGGTGTCGCCGAAGTCGCCGTTGATCTCGTCCATCCCGAGCACGATGTCGTAGGGCACTTTCGCCTCGGCGAGCAGCACGTTCATGTGACCGGGCAGTCGCCCCGCGACGGGGTGTATGCCGAAGCGCACCTGCGCGCCCCGCTTGCGTAGCCGGGCGGTCAGGTCGGCGACGGGATACTGCGCCTGCGCCACGGCCATGCCGTAGCCGGGGGTGATGACCACCGACCGGGCCTCCCGGAGCAGCTCGGCCACCTCCGCGGCGTTGCTCTCCCGGTAGTCACCGACCCGCTCGCCCTCCTCGAAGGCGACGCTCTCGGTGCCGAAGCCGCCGGCGATCACCGAGATGAAGGAGCGGTTCATCGCCCGGCACATCAGGTAGCTGAGGATGGCACCGGAGGACCCCACGAGGGCGCCGGTGACGATCAGCAGGTCGTTGCCCAGGATGAAGCCGGCCGCGGCGGCCGCCCACCCGGAGTAACTGTTGAGCATCGACACCACGATCGGCATGTCCCCGCCACCGATCGAGGCCACCAGGTGCCAGCCGAAGGCGAGGGCGATCACCGTCATCAGCACCAGCGGCAGCACCGAGTGGCTCACCATGAACCAGACGAGCAGCCCAGCGGAGACCACGAGCGCCAGCAGGTTGAGCAGGTGCCGGTGCGGGAGCATCAACGGGTTGGCGGAGATCTTGGCGCTGAGCTTGAGCGCCGCGATGACGGAGCCGGTGAAGGTCACCGCGCCGATGAAGATGCCGAGGAAGACCTCGACCAGGTGGATGGTCTCCTCCGCCCCGGTCAGCGGACCGGGAGCGACGTAGGCGTTGTAGCCGACGAGCACCGCCGCGATCCCGACGAAGCTGTGCAGCACCGCGATGAGCTGGGGGATCGAGGTCATCTCCACGACGCGGGCGCGCCACAGGCCGATCGCCGCGCCGACCGCCATCGCGGCCCCGATCAGTGCGAGCGTCAGGACCGGGTTGTCCGCCTCCAGCGCGGCCAGCCACACGGTCGCACCGAGCGCGATCGTCATGCCGATGATGCCGAAGGCGTTGCCGCGCCGGGCGGTCTCGTGCTTGGACAGCCCCGCCAGGGACAGCACGAACAGCACGGCCGCGATGATGTAGGCGGCCTGCACGAGGTTGAGGGAGGTGACGCTCATGCCGCCTCGTCCCGCCGGAACATCCGCAGCATCCGCCCGGTGACGGCGAACCCGCCGAAGACGTTGACGCTGGCCACCACCACGGCCCCCAGGGCCAGGCTGCGGACCAGGAGGTCCTCGTTGCCGACCTGGAGGAGCGCGCCGACCAGGATGATGCCGCTGATCGCATTGGTCTCGGCGAGCAACGGTGTATGCAGGGCGTGCGTCACGTTGGTGATCACGTAGAAGCCGACGATGACGGCGAGCGTGAACACGGTGAAGTGGCCCAGGAAGGTCGGCGGCGAGACGCTGGCCACCAGCGCGAAGAGGACCGCGGCGAGGCCCATCGCGGCGTACCGGCGACGCGGGTCCGGTGGGGGTTTCGGGGGCGAGGGCGCGGGCTCCGGCTCGTCGACGGTAGCGGCTGCGGCCGCTGGGGGCGTGGCCGACACGGTGACCGGGGGCGGCGGCCAGGTCACGGTGCCCTCGTGGACCACGGTCAGGCCGCGCTGCACCTCGTCGTCCAGGTCGAGGACCAGGTCACCGTCCGAGCCGGGGGTGAGCAGCGTGATCAGGTTGGCGATGTTGGTGCCGAACAGCTGCGACGCCTGCGTCGGCAGCCGCCCGGGCAGGTCGGTGTAGCCGATCACCCTGACCCCGCCTGCGGTCGTCGTGACCTCGCCCGGCACGGTCGCCGCACAGTTGCCGCCGTTGGCCGCCGCCATGTCCACGACCACGCTGCCCGGTCTCATGGCGGCCACGGTCTCGGCGGTGATCAGCCGGGGCGCCGGCCGGCCCGGGATGAGGGCGGTGGTGATGACGATGTCGGCCTCGGCGCACTCCTGCGCATACACCTCCATCGCCCGTGCCTCGAGGTCCTCGTCCATCTCGCGGGCGTACCCGTCGGCGCTGGGCCCCTGGTCGGGGAGCTCGATCTGGACGAACTCGGCGCCCATCGAGGCGACCTGCTCGGCCACCTCCGGCCGGATGTCGAAGGCCCGGACAATGGCGCCCAGGCTCGAGGCGGCGCCGATCGCGGCCAGGCCGGCGACCCCCGCGCCGATCACGAAGACCTTCGCCGGCGGCACGGTGCCGGCGGCCGTGACCTGGCCGGTGAACACCGACCCGAACTGGTGCGCCGCCTCGACCACGGCCCGGTAGCCACCGATGTTCGCCATCGAGGAGAGCACGTCCAGCGACTGCGCCCGGGAGATCCTGGGCACCGCGTCCATCGCCAGGGCCGTCACCCCACGGGCGGCGAGCGCGTCCAGCAGGTCCGGGGACAGCGCCGGGCTGAGCAGCGCGACCAGGGTGGTGCCCGGTCGCAGCCACGCGATCTCCTCGGTCGAGGGCGCGTTGACCTTCAACATCACGTCGGCGGACCACACCTCCGGTCCGGGGTCCACGGTGGCGCCCGCCCCGGCATACGCCTCGTCCGGATAACTGGCCCGGCTCCCCGCCCCGGACTGGACGGTCACGGCATACCCCAGGGCGACCAGCCGACCCACCGACTGCGGCGTCGCGGCGACGCGCGTCTCCCCGGGGAGCGACTCCAACGGGACGCCAATGCGCACAGGGGCTCCTTCGCCTCGGGTCGACGGCGGTCCCCCGTCCCGTGGACCGTCCGCCGCTTCGCACCCTACAAGGAGGGTCCGACCGGGCCCGGGAGGTCCCCGGCCGCGAGGTCGGCGGGGACGACCCGGAGGGGCCACGGCCGGGCCAGTTCTGCCACCTCGTCGCCGGCAGCGCGGGCCACCTCGCGGTAGCCGTCGGCGTCCAGCTCCCAGGCCCGCAGGGACGGCTCGTCCGGGTCCACCACCCAGTAGGACGGGGTCCCTGCCTGCTCGTAGCGCAGCAGCTTTGCGCCGAGGTCGAAGGAGCGGGTGCTGGGCGAGAGCACCTCGACGACCAGGGCAGGAGGGCCGTCGACCCACCCCGCCGTGACGGTGGCCGGTGCCGCGACCAGCAGGTCCGGCTGCACCACGGTGTCCGTTCCGAGCCGGACGTCCAGCGGTGCGGCATACACCCGGTGCCCCGGCGTGATCGTCGACCGCAGCAGGAACAGCAGCTCGGTGACCACCTGCTGGTGGCGCGGGACGGGCGACGGGGTCACGACCAGCACCCCGTCGATGAGCTCGTAGCGGTGCCCGTCCTCGACGTCACGGATCGCCTCGAAGTCCTCGAGGGTCAACGGCCGGCTCAGCGGAGGGGTCGGCATGACTCCCATAGTCCCCCTTCCCTCCCATGCGGTCCAGGTTGGCACGGCACGCCGGACGCGGGGCCGTCCGTCCACAGCCGGGCCCGCAACCTACCTGCCGACCAGCGCCTCCCGGACGTGCGCAGCCAGCTGCACCGAGGCGTCGATCTCGACCCGGCGGATGGACACGCTCTCGATGTTGAAGCCGAACGGCATACCCAACCGGGTGCAGAAGTCCGCGAGGCCGGCCGCGATCTCGGCGCACTGGCGCAGCGACTCGGCGAGCGGGTCCTCGGCACGCTCGAGCTGGTTGAGCAGCCACCGGGGCAGGTTCACCCCGAGCCACTGCAGGAAGTCCAGCGTCTTCAGCGACCCGCAGACCGAGAGGGTGAAGACCAGCGGTGCCGGCCGCACCCCCCGGTCCACGCACGCGTAGTAGTAGTCGGAGACCAGGTCCTTGGCGGCATCGATGTCGTAGACGACCTGGGTGACGAAGAAGGACGTACCCGCCGCCTGCTTGCGGAGCATCCGGTCGTGCTCGTCACCGCGCGCGGCGTGCCGCTCCGGGATGGCGACGGCGCCGAGCGGCAGGGCCGCGCCGCTGTCGCGCCACAGCGACTGGGCCTCCGCGAGCCGGGTGCGCACCCGGGTGGAGCCGGTGGACGCGCCGACCAGGACGGTGGCCACCCGGTCCGGGTCCTGGTCGGTCAACCACTGCTTGAGCTCGGTCGGCTCGTACTTGCCGACGGTGCGGTAGACGACCACGGGACCGTCCCAGCCGGTGAGGTGGGTCCGGAAGTCCGCCGGGTCCATCGTGGGCAGGTAGGGGAAGGGGCGCTCCTGCGGGTTGCGGTCGCTCTCGTCCTCGATGTCGTAGAGGATCAGTGCGTCCAGGTCCAGGTCGCGCAGCCGGCCGGTCATCACCTCGGCGATGCGGGCCCGGTCCGCCTCGGGCGTGTTCTGCCGGGGCGGGGTCATGCTGAACAACAGCAGGGGCCTCCCGGGCGCGGCCAACCGTGCCCCGAGGCCGGCCCGTGCCGGCTGCCGCGTGCCCACCAGTTCGCCTCCTGTCGGCGTCACGCTACCTCGCTGCGGTGGGCCGGGTCGGCCGCCTCCGTCGCCTCCAGGGCCCGGTCGAGGCCGGCGCGCAGGTCAGCGACCAGGTCGGCGGCCTCCTCGATGCCGACGGACAGCCGCAGCAGCCCGTCGCGGATCCCGGCGACCTCGCGGGCCTGCGCGCTCATCGAGGCGTGCGTCATGGTGGCCGGGTGGGCGACCAGGCTCTCCGTGCCGCCCAGGGACTCGGCGAGGCTGAAACATCGCAGCCCGTCCAGGAACGCCCGCACCGCCAGCTCGCCCCCCACGAGCTCGAAGGACAGCATCGCGCCAAAGCCCTTCTGCTGCCGGGCCGCGAGCTCGTGGCCGGGGTGGTCCGGCAGGCCCGGGTAGTAGCAGGCGGCCAGCGCGGGGTGGTCGGCCAGTTCCTCGACCACCGCCGTCACGTTCTCCTGGTGTGCCCGGATCCGGGTATGCAGTGTCCGCAGGCCGCGCAGGGTCAGGTAGGAGTCGAACGGGCTGCCCACGATGCCCAGGACGTTGGCCCAGTAGGCGAACTCCTCGTGCAGCTCCCGGTTCGCCGCGATCACGGCGCCGCCGACGACGTCGCTGTGGCCGTTGATGAACTTGGTGGTCGAGTGCACGACGGCGTCCACGCCGAACTCGAACGGCTGCTGCAGCACCGGGGAGAGGAAGGTGTTGTCCGCCACCACGAGGGCACCGACCCGGTGAGCGGCCTCGGTGACCGCGGCGATGTCGGTGACCCGCAGCAACGGGTTGGACGGCGTCTCGAGCCAGACCACCTTCGGGGGGTTCGGTCCGGAGAGCGCCTCCTGGACGGCGACCGGGTCGCCGAAGTCGACCGTCCGGCTCGCGAACTGACCCCGGCCGGAGAGGGAGTCGAACAACCGCCAGCTCCCGCCGTAGCAGTCGTGCGGCACCAGGATCGTGTCGCCGGGCCGCAGCAGCGCCTGGGTGCAGAGCGTGATCGCCGCCATGCCGGTCGCCGTGATCGTCCCGCCGTAGCCGCCCTCCAACGTGGTCAGTGCCTCGGCGAGGACGTCGCGGGTCGGGTTGCCGCTGCGGGTGTAGTCGTACTCCCGGGGCACGCCGAACTCGGCGAAGCTGAAGTTGCTGGACAGGTACAGCGGGGGGATGACCGCGCCCTGCGCGGGATCGCTGTCGATGCCGGTCCGCAGGCCGCGGGTCAGTCGGGAGATCTCGGTCATGTCGGTCGCGCCCTTCCCAGGTGTCCGGCCGCCAGATCCTGCGGGTGCGGACGATGGGCGCTACCCGGGGGCGGGCCTGCGACCCGTCCACGAGCTCCATCTTCCGGCCGACCCCGAGGGGCCGCCGCAGGATTTGGCACCTTTCCCGCGGGTTACCCCGCGGGAGGCTGCCCCGGCTTCATCGGGCCTGTCCCTCTGCCGGTCGTGATGGATTTCGTTCGGAAGCCTAACCCATCACGACCTCAATGCGAAAGGAGACCCGCCTCACACCGCGCCGCTAACGCAGGATCTTCGGTAGGAGTCATCGGCGCCGCGAGCGGCCGCGACGGGATCGACGCGCGCAGCGCCGGTGCCACCTCCGACTGGAACAGCTCGAGGCTGGCCCGGTGCTGGGCCCCGGTCAGCCCCTCGCCGTCGGCGGACACGTGGAGCACCTCGTGCCCGAGCTGCTCGTGGTAGCGGTGCACCTTGTCGACGACCTGCTCGGGGCTGCCGATCAGCGCCGAACTGCGCTCGACGAAGTCCTCGTAGTCCCGGAACGACGGCTCCACCCCGAGCGCCGCGAACTGCCGGGTCCGGGCCTCGTAGACCGGCCGGTAGAGCCCGACCGCCTCCTGGCTGTCCCGGGTCACCACCAGGCCGGCGGAGCCCGCACCCACCAGGGCCTCCGCGGGGTCCCGGCCGGCCGCCGCCCACTGCTCCCGGTAGTACCGGACCAGTTCGGCATACGGCCCCACCGGATGCGTAACGTTCGCCGAGAACAGCGGTTCACCGAATTCGATCGCCAGGTCGACCGAGGCGGTGCTCGTCGCGCTGCCGTGCCACACCCGGATCGGGCGCTGCAGCGGCCGGGGCCACACCTCGGCGTCGACCAGCGGCGGGCGGAACCGGCCGGACCAGGTGATCCGGTTGTCCCGCCAGAGCCGCCGGAACACCTCGTAGGACTCGCGGTTACGGGCCCACTGGTCCTCGGGGGTGACCTGGAAGAGCTCCCGCTGGGCCGAGCCGTTGCCCTTCCCGATGATCAGCTCGAGCCGCCCGTCGGCCAGGTTGTCCAGCGTCGCGTAGTCCCCGAAGGCACGGACCGGGTCCAACAGGCTGAGCGTGGTCACGCCGGTGAACAACCGGATCCGGCTGGTACGCGCGGCGATGTGGCTGAGCACCACGGGCGGCGAGGAGGAGATGAACGGCCGCTCGTGGCGCTCGCCCACGGCATACCCGTCGAAGCCGAGCTGCTCGGCCAGCACCGCGTTGTCAACCACCTGGCGCAGCCGCTCGTGGGTCGACAGATGGGTCCCGTTGACCGGGTCGGGGACGTGCGTGATCAGGGTGAGCGCGAGGAACTTCACGCGGGGACTCCTTGGGCGTTGGGGTGCCGCGTCCCGGCGATCGCCGAGAGCAGCTCGTGGGTGTAGGGGTGCGCCGGGCGCTCGAAGACCTGCTCGGTGGGGGCGAGCTCGACGATCCGCCCCTGGCGCATGACCGCGACGTCGTGCGCGATCTGCCGGACGACGGACAGGTCGTGGGTGATGAACAGGTAGGCCAGTCCGTCCTGCGCCTGCAACTCGGCGAGGAGTTCCAGCACCTGCGCCTGCACCGAGACGTCGAGCGCCGAGACCGCCTCGTCGCAGACCACCAGGTCGGGGGACAGGGTGAGCGCCCGCGCGATCGCCACGCGTTGCCGTTGGCCGCCGGACAGCTCGGCCGGCTTGCGGGTCAGCGTCCCGCCGGGCAGCGCCACCCGGTCGACGAGGCGGGCGGCCAGCTCGCGCTGCGAGGCGCGGGTGCCGACCGAGAACGCACGCAGCGGCTCGGTGACCAGCTCCTCGACGGAGAACCGCGGGTCCAGCGACGCATACGGGTTCTGGTAGATCAGCTGCGCCCGCCGCCGCAGCTCGCGCCACGGGCGGCCCGAGGCGGTGGTGATGTCGGCGCCGTCGAAGGTGATCGTGCCGGACGTCGGGTCGGCCAGCCGCAGCACCAGCCGGGCCGTTGTGGACTTGCCCGAGCCGGACTCGCCCACCAGGGCCAGCGTGCGGCCCCGGTGCAGCTCGAAGCTGACGTCGTCGACGGCCCGCACCACCCGCGGGCCGCTGCCCCGGGTGGCCGGGAGCGCGAAGTCCTTCACCAGGTGCTCGGCCCGGACCACGGGCGTCGCCTCCTCCGGCACCGGCACGGACGGGGCGTATGCCGGGCCCGTCACCCGGGCGCCGAGGCCGGGCGCGCTGGCCAGGAGCCGCCGCGTGTAGGCGTCCTGCGGGTCCTCCAGGATCTGCCGGACGGGGCCCTCCTCGACGACCAGGCCGCCCTGCATCACCACGATCCGGTCGGCCCGGTCCGCGGCCACCCCGAGGTCGTGGGTGACCAGCAGCACCGAGCTGCCCAGGTCGGCCGTCAGGGTCTCCAGGTGGTCCAGGATCCGGCGCTGCACGGTGACGTCCAGCGCGCTGGTGGGTTCGTCGGCGATCAGCAGGTCGGGGCGTCCGGCGATCGCGATGGCGATGAGCACCCGCTGCCGCATGCCGCCGGACAGTTCGTGCGGGTACTGGCGCAGCCGCACCTCGGGGCGGTCCAGCCCGACCCGCTCCAGCAGCCCCAGCGCCTCGGCCCGCGCGGCGGCCCGCGGCAGCCTGCGGTGCGCGGTGACCGCCTCGAGCACCTGCGGCCCGATCCGCTTCACCGGGTTCAGCGAGACGCTCGGGTCCTGTGGGACGAGGCCGACCTCGCGTCCCCGGACGGCGCGCAGCCGGCGCTCGCCCCACCGGGCAATGTCCCGTCCGCGCACCGCGATGGTGCCGCCCTCGACGGCGGCGTTCTCGGCGAGGAGCCCGATCACCGCGTGGGCCAGTGTGCTCTTGCCGGACCCGGACTCCCCGACGAGCGCGACGACCTCACCGCGCCCGACGGCCAGGTCGACGCCCCTGAGCGCCTCCACCCGACCCCGTGAGGTCTGGTAGCTGACGCGCAGGTCACGGACCTCCAGGACGGTGTCGGTGCCGGCCGGGTCGGGCTGCCCGGCCCGGTCGGACGGCGTGCCCCGGCTCACCGGAAGCCACCCCACTCCCCGTCCAGGGCCTTGGAGACCCGGTTCACCGCGAGCACCGTGGCGGCGATGGTCAGTCCGGGCAGCGTGGTCAGCCAACTGGCGGTCGCCAGGAAGTTGCGCCCCTCGGACACCAGCGACCCCCACTCGGGGGCCGGTCGCGGCGCCCCGTAGCCCAGGAAGCTCAGCGCCGAGACGGCCAGGATCGCCATCCCGAACTCGAGCACCGCCAGCGCCAGGATCGGGCCGGAGGCGTTGGGCAGCACGTGCCAGCGCAGCGTCACGTGCCAGCGGGACCCGAGGGAGCGGGCGGCCTCGACATACGTGGCCTGGCAGACCCGGAGGGTCTGCGACCGGGCGATCCGGGCGAAGGTGGCGATGCTGCCGACGGCGACGGCGATCGCCACGTTGGTGGGGCCGAAGCCGAGGGCGGCGATCAGCGCCAGCGACAGCAACAGGGACGGGATCGCCATCAGCACGTCGACGACGCGCATGACGACGTTGTCGACCCACCCGCCGAGGAAGCCGGCGGTCACCCCGAGCAAGCCGCCGACGACCAGGGCCAGGCCGACGGCGACCAGCGCGGTGCGCAGGGACAGGGCGGTGCCGTGGACGACCCGGGTGAACAGGTCCCGACCGAGGTGGTCGGTACCGAACAGGTGGGCCGCGCTGGGTGCCTGGAGCTTCTCGGCGGTGATCCCGGTCTCCGGGTCACCCGGCGCGACGAGGCCGGGGGCGAAGGCGGCCACCACGACCACCAGGAGCAGCGCGAGGCTGAGCACGAGGCCGGGACGGCGCACCGCGAACCGGACCGCCTTGGGCCACCGGGCCGCGGGGAGAGCACGCGACCGGGACCGCGCCGGCTGCTGCAGCGCGCCGCCGGCGGGTGCCGGCCGGTCACCGCCCTGGGCGGGTGGGTCGAGCAGGACCGTGGTCTGGGTGAGCGACATGGGGCTCCCCCTCTCAGGAGTAGGACCGGCCGACGGCGACCCGGGGGTCGGCCAGCGGCAGGACGAGGTCGACGAGCAGGTTGGTCAGGACGAAGACCGTGGCACCGAGGACGACGACGCCCTGGACCACCGGGAGGTCCTGGAAACTGACCGAGCTGACCGTGAGCCGGCCGACGCCGGAGCGGCTGAACACCGTCTCCACCACGACCGAGCCGGCGATCAGGTTGCCGATCACCAGGCCGAGGACGGTCAGCACCGGCAGCGAGGCGTTGCGCAGCGCGTGCCGGGCGTGGATCGCGATCCTGCCGATCCCCTTGGCCCGGGCGGTGACGACATACGGCTCGCGCAGCGCGTCCTGCAGGCAGGTGGCCAGCACCTGGGCGATCAGCGCACCGATCGGCACGGCCAGCGTCACCGCCGGCAGCACCACCGACCGCCACCCCTGGTCGCCCATCGCCGGGAACAGGCCGAAGGTGAAGCTGAACCACTGCACCAGCACCAGCCCGACCCAGAAGGTCGGCAACGACACCGCCACCGGCGGCAGCGCCAGCAGGAACTGCCGGACCCAGCCGACCGAGGTGTAGGTCGCCACCAGGGCCAGCCCACCGCCGATCAACACGGACAGCACGAGCGCGCTGGCGGCCAGCTGCACGGTGCTCGGCAGGGCCTGGGCGATGGCGGCGGTCACCGCCTGCCCGGACTGGACGGACGCCCCGAGGTCACCGTGCAGCGCGGACCACAACCGGGTGCCGTACTGCACCAGGAACGGGTCGTCGAAGCCGTACTGCGCGCGCAGCGCGGCCAGCTCCTCCGCGCCCACGGGGGCGCCCTCCATCCCGCCGGAGGCCATCGCCGCCACCGGGTCGCCGGGCAGCAGGTAGAGCACGACGAAGGAGACCGTGTAGGCGGCCCACAGCACCGCGACCGCCAGGCCGAGCCGGAGGAGCACGTAGCGAGCCATCGATCAGCGCTCGATCCAGGCGTCGTAGAGCTGGACCCGGGAGCCGGCGTCGAAGGCGACGCCTTGCACGGTCGGTCCGACGCCCAGGACCGTGGTCAGCTCGACGACCGGCACGACGTGCCGCTCGGTCACGATCTGCGCCTGGGCCCGGGCGGCCAGCTCAGCGCGCTCGGCCGGGTCCGCGGCCCCCGCCTGAGCCTCCAGCACGTCGTCCAGGTCGGACGGCTCGAGGCGGTAGCTGTTGGCCAGGCCGGTGTGGAACGAACCGCGCAGGATGTCGGCGTCGGCACGGGTGATGTTGCCCCAGTTGGCGTCGAAGTTGCCCTCGGCCACGGTGGCGGCCCAGTCCGCGACCTGGCCCTCGGTCAGGGTCACCTCGATGCCCACGGACGCCAGCTGCTGCTGGATCAGCTCCAGGGTGGGGGCGTTGGTCGCGGCGTTGTTGAACCAGAGGATGTCGAAGGACGCCCGCTGTCCGTCCTTGGCGTAGACCCCGTCCTCACCCTTGGCGTAGCCCGCCTCGGTCAACGCGGCCTCCGCCGCGACCGGGTCGAACCGTAGGTGTTCGGACTGGTCGGCATACAGCGGGGTGGTGGAGGCCAGGACGCTCGTGGCGGGAACGTTGTAGGTGGTGTAGACGGTCTCCACGATCTCTTCACGGTTGATGGCCAGCGCGATCGCCTCGGTCACCGCCGGGTCGGACAGCACCTCGTTGTCGTGGTTGACGTAGAGGCCGAACGGGATGCCGGGGTTGGCCCGGGCCAGCAACTGCGCGTCCGCCGCCTTGAGCGGCTCCTCGTCCTGCGGGGCGATGTTGCCGATGACGTCGACCTGGCCGGACTGCAGCGATCCGGACCGGACGCCGGACTCGGGCACGACGGAGAACTCCAAGGTGTCCAGATAGGCCTCCCCGGTGTGCTGCCACAAGGAGGATCCCCAGTCGTAGCCCTCCCGCTTAGCCAGCGTGATCGAGCTGTTCGGCTCGTAGTTCTCCAGCGTGAACGGGCCGGACCCGACGACGCTGGCGCACCGCTCGTCGTCGGACTGTGCGGCCGACTCCGGCGACAGCAGCCCGAGGGTATGCGTCGAGGTCGCCTGCAGGAACTGGGCGTTGGGCCGGTCGAACTCGACGGTGAAGGTGCGGTCATCCTCGACGGTGGTGCCGGCGTAGCCGTCGAGGTAGCCCTTGATCAGGGCGCCACGCGCCCCGATGTCCGTGGCCCGGTCCAGGTTGGTCTTGACCGCCTCGGCGTCCACCGGGGTGCCGTCGCTGAAGGTGGCCCCCTCCTGCAGATGGAAGGTGTAGGCGCTGGCGTCGTCGTTGACCTCCCACGACTCGGCGAGCCAGGGGACGATCTCCCCGGTCTCCGGGTCCTGGTCGGTCAGGGAATCCACGAGGTGGCGGATCGAGTAAATGGTGTCGTTGCTGCCGACCTGCTGCGGGTCGACGCAGCCCTGGTCGGATCCGACGGCAAACCGGAGGGCACCGCCGGGCGTGACCTCTTCGGGTGCCGACGCCGGCAGCGCGCTGGCCGCCGCGCCGTCGCCGCCCTCGCCGTCGGTCTCTGTGGCTCCTCCTGGCGCGCATGCCGCGAGGAGGAGTGTGGCACCGAGGGCGCCGGGGGCGAGGAGGGTATGCCGGGAGGCCCGGTGCCGGGCGGCGCCGGCCCGGAACGTGGGTCGGGTGGTGTGGTTCATGGGTGTCACCGATCAGGGGTGGGGTCGGATGCAGGAAGGGCCGGGGCGATCTCGCGATAGCCACCGTCGTGGTAGGCGAGTGGGGGTCCCGGGGTGTGCTCGAGGTCGACCACCTCGGCCAGCACGACGGCGCTGTCGCCGACGTGCGTGCGGCTGCGGACCGCGAGGATGAGACGGGCCAGGGCACGGTCGAGGACGGGCAGACCGTGCGGCCCGGAGGCCCAACTTCCGGCAGCGGCGAACCGGTCGATGCCGCTGGTGGCGAACGCCGTGGCCACGTCCTGCTGGTCCCGGTGGAGCAGGTGGGCCGCCACGTGGCCGGCGCGCTGGAGGGTCGGCCAACTGGACGCGCCCCGGGAGATGTTGAAGCTGACGTAGAGCGGGTCGACCGACACCGACACCAGGGAGGTGGCGGTGAAACCGACCGGGCGCAACGGCCCACCGGCGGTGATCACGCTCACCGTGCCGACCGCGCTGCGGAAGGCGGCCCGGAAGGCGCTCGCGTCCGGGCCCGGCTCCCCGGTCAGGCCGGTCGCCCCATCGTGGGCGGTGAACGCGTGGGCGGTCATCGTCCTCCTCCCGTCACGACGGGCTGTTCGGCTCGGACGCCCGCTGCGGTCAGCGCACGCTGCAGGGTGCCCGCGTGCTCGCCCACCCAGTCGGCGACGACCGTCTCAGCGTCCGGTACCTCCGGCTCGAGCAGCGACACCGCCCCAGACGGGACCTGCGCGCCGAGCTCCTCGAGGAGCAGCTGCAGCGTCGCGGCCACGGAGTCACGGTGATCGGGCTTGCCGGCGATGGCCACCGGCACGGCCACCACCCCCGCGAGGTCGCCGGCCTGGTAGGTGTCCAGGAAGATCTTCAGCAACCCGGTGTAGGTGCCCTTGTAGGTCGGGGTCGCCACGACGAGGAGCCGGGCCGAGCGGACCGCACCCCACGGGTCCGGATGCGGTGCCGCCGCCGTGGCCGGCTCGGCGGTGAACGTGATGCCGACGAGCTCGGCCAGTTCCAGCACCTCCGGTGTGTCACCGAGGTCCAGGTCGGGCAGGGCTGCCCGGACCTGTTCCACGACGGTGCCGGCCAGGGCGGAGGTGCGGGACCCCGCGCGCGGGTTCCCGACCAGGACCACGGTCTGTGCGGTGCTCATGCGGACTCCTTCCGGACCCCGGCTGCCGCCGCGGTCTCCCAGTCGGTGGCGGGGCGGGCAGCGGACAGCCCCAGCTGGTCGCGCAGGGTCGACCCCTCGGCATAGGAGGCGCGCAGCGCACCCCGCTCCACCAGGAGCGGCACGACCTGGTCGACGAACGCGTCCAGGCCCCCGGGGGTGATGTGCGGCACGAGGATGAACCCGTCGCTGACCTCGGTCTGCACCGCGTCGATGAGAGCATCGGCGATCGTCTCCGGGCTGCCCACGAAGGCCTGCCGCTGGCCGCGCTCGATGGCGACCTCGCGCAGCGTGAGGTTCTTCTCCTCCGCGAGGGCCCGCAGGCGGGTGACCTCCGCGCGGGCGTCGTCGACGTGCCGGGCCCGGCCCTGGATGATGCTCGAGGGGCCGACCTCGGGCTCCACGTCGGGCAGCGGCCCGTCGGGGTCGTAGCCGGAGAGGTCCCGGTTCCACACCTGCTCCAGGAGCAGGATCGCGGTCTGCCCGCTGACCTGCTGGCGGCGGATGTCGGCGGCAAGCTCCGCGGCCTCCTCGTCGGTGTCGCCGACTACGAAGGTGACCCCGGGGAGGATCTTGAGGTCGTCGGGGCGACGGCCGTAGCGGGCGAGCCGCGACTTGACGTCGCGGAAGAAGGCCCGCCCCGCCTCCGGGGTGCCGTGCCGGGTGAAGATCACGTCCGCGGTGCGTGCCGCGAACTCGCGTCCCCCGTCGGAGTCGCCCGCCTGGAAGATCACCGGGTGCTGTTGGGGCGAGCGCGGCACGTTGAAGTGGCCCGCGATGTCGAAGTGGTCGTCGTGGTAGCCGAACTCCCCGACCGTCCCGTCCGCCAGGAAGCGCCCGTGCTCCTGGTCGCCGGCGACCGCGTCGACCTGCCAGGAGTCCCAGAGGTGCCGGGCCGCCCGGACGATGCTCTCGGCGCGCTCGTAGCGCAGCTCCCGGTCGAGGTAGCCGCCGCGGCGGAAGTTCTCGCCGGTGAAGGCGTCGGAGCTGGTGACCACGTTCCACCCGGCGCGGCCGCCGGACAGGTGGTCCAGGGTCGCGAACTGGCGGGCCACCTCATACGGCTCGTTGAAGGTGGCGTTGATGGTGCCGACCAGCCCGAGGTGGTCGGTGACCCCGGCGAGCGCGGCGAGCACCGGGAGGGTGTCCGGCCGACCGACGACGTCGAGGTCGTGGATCAGGCCGCGCTGCTCGCGCAGCCGCAGGCCCTCGGCGAGGAAGAGGAAGTCCAGGTGCCCCCGCTCGGCAGCCCGAGCGAACCGGCGGAAGGAGTCGAACTCGATGTGGCTGCCGGAGCGCGGGTCGCTCCAGACGGTGGTGTTGTTCACCCCGGGGAAGTGCGCCCCGAGGATGACCTGCTTGGGGGGTGTGCTCATGTCGGTGTCCTTGGAGTTGGGTGGTCAGGCGCTGGCGGCGTAGCGGTTGACGGCGGCCGGCAGGCCGAGCCGTTCGCGCAGCGTGGAGGGGCCGTATGCGGTGCGGAACAGTCCGGCGCGCTGGAGCGCCGGGACGAGGGCGTCGGTGATCGCCGGGAGGTCGATCGCGTGCTCGGCGGGGCGGAGCCGGAAGCCGGCATACCCGAGGGCGTGCCACCGCTGGACCAGGTCGGCCAGCGCTGCCGCGTCCCCGGCGAAGACCAGGGCGTCGGAGGTGAACTCCTCCCCGGCGACCTCGTCGAGTTGCCTCAGCCGCGCCGCCCCGTCGCCGTGCTCCGGGGTGGACAGCACCACCTCGAGGTCGGCGAAGACCTTGAGCGGGGTGTCGGCGGTCCGGTGCTGCCCCTCCAGCTCGCGGACCTGCGCCAGGATGGCCGCGGCGTCCTCGTCGTCCCGGGGCGTGACGTAGAGGACGTCGGCGCCGCGGGCGGCCAGTTCGTAGGGGATCGGCTGGTGGCCGAGCGCGGTGACGACCGGCTGCCCCTGCGGCGGGCGCGGGGTGATCGAGGGGCCCTTGACCGAGAAGTATTCGCCCTCGAAGTCGATGTAGTGCAGCTTGTCCCGGTCGATGAACCGCCCGGTGGCGGCGTCGCGGATCTCGGCACCGTCCTCCCAACTGTCCCACAGCCGGCGGACCACCTCGATGACGTCGCCCGCCTCGTCGAACAGGCTGCGCAGCTGCGCCTGCGCCTCCGGGGAGGCGAGGTCGCGTGCGTCACGGACGTCCCCGAACGGCGCGGCCCGACGACCGACGTGCGCCGCCTCGGCCGGGCGGGCAGAGACCTGCACCCGCCAACCGGCCCGTCCGAGGCTGACGTGGTCCAGGGTCGCCAGGTTCTTGGAGACGTGGAACGGCTCGGTGTGCGTGGTGGTGATCGTCGGCACGATGCCGATCCGTTCGGTGCGGGTGGCGACCCAGCTGGCGACCAGGCTCGCGTCGAGGCGGCCGACCAGCCGCGAGGTGGTCGGCACCGGGGCGGGACCGAACGGGGTGCCGGCGTGCAGCGCCAGGCTGTCCTCGATGGTGATGAAGTCGATCAGTCCCCGCTCGGCGGTCAGCGCCTGATCGGTCCAGTATCGACCGGTGAAGACCTCGGTGGCCCGGGAGCCGGTCCGCCGCCAGGAGGCGGGGTGCCAGCCGGTGCCGTCCAGGGCGATGGCGAGGTGCACGGGGGTGTCGGAAGTGGGCAGCGTCGAAGTCAACGAGATCTCCTGTGGGTGCAGGGCGGTCCGTCGTCGGACCGGGAGGTGGGGTCGGGGACCCCGGGTTTAAGGGGGAAGGTGCTGCGTGCGGGACGTCGGTCAGCGGTGCTGACAGGCCCCTCGGGCCGAGCGCATCCGAGCGGGCCCGGCGTCCTGACATCGGGCGGACAGGTTGCGCTGCTGCTCCGGGATGACGCTGAACAAGGGAGTGACCTCCGTGGCTGTCGCACTTGCCGATCGCGGTATTGCGACCGGCCCGGTCCTCACCTGGAGCACCCCACTGCGAGAGAGGGTTGCCGCCCAGCAAGCCAGGGCTTGACGCTGGGGCTCATGACCGAGATGAACATAACACGGCATTCGGATGATCCGTCAATAGCGTTATGCATCTCGGCAGCGTGACCTACCTCACCCCCGCCTCCCCGACCAGACGCGCGACCGGTCGGCCCCACCACCCCACCAGACGCGCGACCGGTCGGCCCCACCACACGACCAGACGCGCGACCGGGCGATCCCGACGATCGGCATACAAAGCCTTGACGGCCTCACCGCCGACCCCTACTGTCCAATTGGATAGGCCACTAGGCCAAGTCCTGTGCGGACACCAGGGGGTATCAATGGGGTGCCCTCGTTCCACGAAGGGGAACAGCACATGAAGGCACGCACCATCTGGGGACGGGGAATCTCCGCGACCCTGCTCATCGGAGTTCCAGCCCTGCTCCCAGTAGCGGCCCATCCCGGGGTGATCACGCCCGAGGCCGGCTCCACCGACGCCGACCCTCACCTAGAGATGGTGGTCGAATCACGCACTCCGCTGGAGGGCGTCGACTCCGACTACGAACGGCTCACCGGCCACGTCTACGGAGAGGTAGACCCCGATGACCCGGCGAACGCCGCCATCGTGAACCTGGACAAGGCGCCCGTGAATGACCAGGGGATGGTCGAGTACAGCGTCGACTTCGAGATCCACAAACCGACCGACATGAGCGAGGGCAACGGCACCCTGCTGTATGAGGTGGTCAACCGGGGTAGGCCGCTGATCCCGGCCTTCGTCAACGGCGAGGACACCCTGCTCTACGACGAAGGATTCACCCTCGTGTGGTCCGGGTGGCAGGGCGACCTCCCGGAGTCCGAGGCCACCCTCAACGCCGACTTTCCCGTCGCGACGGACGACGGAGAGCCCATCGTCGACCTCGTCCGCGACGAGTTCGTCGACCAGGGCACGGGGACCTGGACCGGAACGCTGAGCTACCCGGCAGCATCCCTGGACCGCGAGGAGGCCTCGCTGACGATCCGGGAGAAGGAGAGCGACCCGCGCCAGCCCATCGACGACTGGCAATACGTCAACGACCAGCAGATCGAGGTGACCCACCCCGGCGCACCGTTCGACTCCGGCGCCATCTTCGAGTTCATCTACCCCGGGACCGAGCCGACGGTGCTCGGGCTCGGCCTGCTCAGCACCCGGGACATCAACTCGTTCCTGCGGTTCGCCGACCAGGACAAGGAGGGCAACCCGAATCCGCTCGGCGGCGAGTCGATCGACAATGCCGTGGCGCTCGGGGTGTCCCAGAGCGGGCGCTACCTCCGGGAGTTCATCTACGAAGGCTTCAACCAGGACCTCGACGGCCGACAGATCTTCGACGGGGCGATGCCGATCATCGCGGGCTCCCGCCGCATCTGGCTCAACTACGAGTTCGCCCAGGTCGGTCGTTGGTCCAAGCAGCACGAGGAGCACCTGCAGCGCGGCGACCAGTTCCCGTTCACCTACCCCACCATCCAGGACCCGCTGACCGGCGAGACCGACGGGATCCTGCAGGCCTGCAGCGCCACGCAGACCTGCCCCAAGATCATGCACGTGGACGGCGAGTACGAGGTATGGGGTGCCCGCGGCTCCCTCGTGGTGACCGACGGGGACCCGGCCGGACCGACCGACGTGACGATGCCGGACACGGTCCGGCTCTACATGGTGGCGGGCACCCCGCACGGCGGGGCGAACGCCATCCTGCCGCCGAACGACGACCTCGGGATCTGCCAGCAGGTCAACACCCCGCTCGGCACGCAGGCGGTCATCCGATCGCTGGTCCTGCGCCTGGACAGCTGGACGGCAGACGGGGTCACCCCGCCGGCCAGCAACTACGGCTCGGCCGACGCCGGCACGCTCGTCGGCTCGGCGCAGGACGAGACGCGCTTCCCCGATATCCCGGGCGTGACCTACAACGGACTGTTCAACTACCTGAGGGTCACCGACTACGCCACGACGCCTCCGACCGAGGGTGCCGAGTATGCCGTCCTGGTGCCCCGGGTCGATGTCGACGGCAACTCCCGGGCCGGGATCCGGTTGCCCGCTCTGGAGGCGCCGCTGGCCACCTACACCGGGTGGAACCACCGGTCGGCCGGCAACGCGGAAGGCGAGCTGTGCGGCTCCTTGGGATCCTTCATCCCGTTCGCCGCGACGAAGGCGGAGCGGATCGACAACGGCGACCCGCGCCGGTCGCTCGAGGAGCGCTACAGCTCCGACGACCGGTATGTGTCTCGGTACTCGACCTGGGCACACTCCCTGGTCCGCAAGGGCTACCTACTCCCGGCCGATGCCCAGTCGATGATCGAGGAGGCGAAGGGCATCTCCGTCCGCTGACGCCGACCGGGCGCCCGTCGGCAGGACGGCGGGCGCCCGGTCACGCGTCCGGTCGCCCCTAGAGACAGCCCGGTCGCACGTCCGGTCACCCCCTGGGGCCGCCCGGTCGCACGTCCGGTGGGGTGGTGGGGCCGCCCGGTCACACGTCCGGTCGGGTGGTGGGGTCAGGGGCGGGCGAACCAGGCGGCGGCCAGCAGCTCGTGGGAACGCGCCCGCGCCTCGTGGTCATGCGTGATCGTCGTGATCAGCAGCTCGTCGGCGCCGGTCGCGGCCTGCAGCACGCCGAGCTGGTCGGCGACCCTCTCCGGACTCCCCACGAACCGGGTCCGGAGGCGGTCGTCCACCAGGGCCTCTTCCTCGGGCGGCAGCGGGTCGGCGGCGGCCTCCTCGGGCGTGGGATACGGGATCGCCCCGCGGCCGGTGCGGATCGAGGCCACCCACTGCCCGTAGCCGGCCGCCAGGTATTCGGCCTCGTCATCGGTGGGGGCCACGACCACGTCCGCGGAGACCGTCACGTGCGGTGCCGTCAGCCGGTCACCGGGGACGAAGCTGTCCCGGTAGTGGCCGACGGCGTCGATCACCCCGGACGGCGCGACGTGGTAGTTCGCGCCGAACGGCAACGCGCGCTGCCCGGCGAGCGCCGCGGACTCGCCCTTGGAGCTCCCCAGGATCCACAGCTCGGGGTCGCTCGGGGTGTCGGCTGCGGCCCGGTCGAGCGACAACTCCCCGACCTCCAACGTCCCGCCGAGGATGTCCTGGATCGTGGTGACGATCTCGGCATACCCCTCCGGCTGCGCCCCCTTCAGGTAGAGCAACGACTGGCTCGCGCGGAACCGGGGACCGGACAGCAGCGGACCGAGCGCCACCGGCGCTGGGACGAGCAGCCCCTCGGGGGTGGTGTACTCCTGCGCCGCGGGGCGCGGCGGCAGACCCGTCGGTTTGTCAGCCCCCGGCGCCCGGCGCAGTCCGGAACGCCCCAGGCCCAGGTCGATCCGTCCCGGGAAGGCCGCCGCCAGGAGCGCGAACTCCTCGGCGATCGACAGGGCGGTGCGGTGCCCGGCCAGCACCGCGCCCGAGCCGAGCCGGATCCGCGTGGTGTCCCCCGCCGTCAGCGCGATGGTCAGCGCCGGGGACGACCCGACGACCCCGGGGTTGAGGTGGTGCTCGGCGAACCAGTAGCGGTGGTAGCCGGCCGCCTCGGCCCGGCGCACCAGGTCTCGGCTGTTGGTCAGCGCCTGTGCGGCGGTGCCGCCGCTGCTGACGGGGACGAGGTCGAGGACACCCAACGGGACGGGCATGAGAACTCCTGGGACAGATCGGCATACGTGCTTGCGGACCCGGGTAGGCCAGCCTGGTCATCACCTGGAGCACCCCGTCACCATGCGGAAGGGTTGCCGTCCGGCTCAGCCAGGGCTTGGACACCGGAACTCTCGACCGGCACCGACAATACCGACCCGACCGCGGGCGCCGGCAATCCGCCCCCTCCCCGGTGACCACGGCTTTCCTCTAGCCTCAGTCCCCTATGGACGAGGAGCACCAGGACGACCCGCCCGTCACCGTCGCGCAACTCACCCGGGACCGGCTGGGCGAGTTGAGCGCCGGCGAGCGCAAGGTGGGCAGGGCGCTCCTGTCGGCCTATCCCGTCGCGGGCCTGGAGACGGTGGCCCAGCTGCCTCCAGCTGCAGGGAAATCTGATCGGGGCTGAGTGGTCCGATCAGTCCCCGAGGTCGTCCCAGTCGAACGTGCTCGTGCCGCCGCTCTCCCAGTCCTGCCGCAGGATCCCGTAGGCCACCGAGGCGACCGGCGCCCCGCCCTCGACCGGCCACCCCTGCCGGTAGTGCGCCTCCTTGACCCAGCCAGCGCGCAGGAACGTCTTGCGCATCGCGATGTTGTCCTCGCGGGTCTGCCCCTCGAACCGGTTGACCGCTGGCATCGTGCCGAAGACGTGGTCGGCGGCGGCCCGCAGGATCGGCACACCCAGACCCCGTCCCCGGAACGCTCCGTCCAGGCGCAGGTCGAACAGCGGCGCACCATCGGTGAGGTCCTCCAACCGGAAGAAGCCGATCCGGCCCAGCTCGTCGTGCTCGATCCAGAACGAGTCGTTGTCCTCGTCCCGGAAGGCCCCCTCGGCGATCGAGGCCCCGACCTGCTCCGAGGTCAGGCAGGTCCGCACGTGGAACGGGAACTCGTTGCGGGTCATGAAGTCGACGAGCCCGTCCCGGTCGTCACCCGTCGGGTCGAGTCGGACGAAGCTGATGGTCACGGAGGCGACGCTACCGGGCAGCCGGTCATCAGCTGACCCGGCGAGCCGCAGAAACTGCACGGACAAGGGCCATCCCACCGACCGCCCCCACGACCAGTCCGGCAGCCCCGATCGCCGTCGGTCCCCAGCGGTGCGGGTCAGGGTCCGCCTCGCGCAACGCCTCGGCGACCGCCCGGCGGTACCCGGCGGTGCCGCCCGGCGGCGGTCCCACCAGCGCGTCGAGGTCGCGCTCGCGGACCACGACCTCGTGCACCAGGGAGCCGACGAGCGGCTTGGCGAGTCCGGCGTCCAGCGGCGTCACCAGCCCCACCCAGTGACTCGCCAGCCCGGGCGTGAGGACCGGCACGGTCACCACGAGACGGCGACGCAGGCCGGCGACCTGGGCGAACTGCTGCATCATTTCGGCGAACGTCAAGACGTCCGGGCCGCCGATGTCGAAGGTGCGGTTGATGCCGGGGTCGAGATCCGCCGCACCGGCCAGGTAGTGCAGCACGTCCCGCACCGCGATCGGTTGCACCCGGTTGCGCACCCACACGGGCGCGACCATGGCGGGCAGTCGCGTGGTCAGGTAGCGCAGCATGTCGAACGAGGCCGACCCGTCGCCGATCACGACGGCAGCCTGGAGCACGGCCGTGTCGACACCGGACTCCAGCAGGATGCGACCCACCTCGACTCGCGAGGCCAGGTGTGGCGACAGCTCACCCTCCGGGTGCAGCCCGGAGAGGTAGACGATCCGAGCGACTCCGGCCTCCCGGGCAGCAGCGACGAACTCCCGCACCATCCGGGCATCGCCCTCCCGGAAGTCCCCCTGCCCGTCCATGGAGTGCAACAGGTAGTACGCGACGTCGACGCCCTCCGTCGCCCGGCGCAGGCTCGGACCGTCGGTGGCGTCGCCTTGGACGGTCTCGACCTGGCCACCCCACGCCCGCGCGGCCACCGCGTCCGGGTGCCGGCTCAGCACACGCACCCGGTAGCCGCGCGCCAACAGCACCGGCACGAGGTGCCCGCCGATGTAGCCCGTGGCACCGGTCACGAGGACGGTGCGGTCGCGGTATGCCGTGGAGCGGGTCATCGGAGGGCCTCCAGGACGGGGGGAAGCAGGAAGAGGATGCCGGTCGACCAGGTCAGGTGGGTCACGACCGGTTCGAGGACCCCGCCCGTGGACCGTCGCTGCAGCCCGGTCACCACTCCCAGGACCGCGGCCGCCAGGGCGAGCAGCACCACGCCGGCGCCGAGGGTGGTCAACGTGTAGGCGGCCGCGGTCACGGGCACGGCATACCGGGTAGGGACGATGGTGTGCAGCGCGCCGCGGAAGAAGACCTCCTCGCAGGCTCCGGTGACCGCGGTGACCAGCCACACCACCAGCAGTGGGCCAGACGTCGTGTGGTCGAGCAGCCGTTCCACCGGCCCCGCCATGACGGGGATACGAGCCACGAGCACTGCGCCCACCAGGAACAGCCCGACCAACGCGAGTCCGAGCAGGAAGGCAGGGACCGGCCGACCCCGACCGGCGGGCACCGGTGCCCCGATCAACACCGCACCGCCGACCCAGACGACCGCTACGGCCAGCGTCCAGAGGAAGAAGATCGGGTCGCCGGGTTCGCTCCGCACCGCCAACGCCAGGAGCACGGTGCCCAGCACCAGGCTGGCCACGGCGATCAGCGGGGCGGCCACCCGGTGATCGGTCCACACCAACTGTGCCGTCGTCCTCACCGGGCCATTGTGGTCGCTGATCGCCCGACATGTCGGCCGAAGGGGTAGTCATCACAACGCCCACGCGGACTGGGCGGCGATCGATCAGTCCTCGGCCGCCCCGGTGAGGAACGCATCCATCAACGGCCCCGCGGTCGCCGAGCCCCGGAAGCCCTCCTCCACGAACACCGCCACCGCCAGGTCGCCCTGCGTGGCCACCATCCAGACATGGGTCAGGGGCGGGTCCTCCTCACCGAACTCCGCGGTGCCGGTCTTGGCGAGGACCGGGTCGCCGGGGACGTCCTCGAGCATCGAGGCGCCGCCCTGCGTCACGACCCCCCGCATCATCTCCTCCAGCGCGGCGGTCTCCTCCGGGCTGAGTTCCCCGCCGGGGGCCGCGGTGGTCGCGGTGGCGTCGTCCACCCCGCCGTCATGGGCGAGCACCCGCGGCACGACCGTCGAGCCCTGGTGGATGCTGGCGACCACCCCGGCCATGGCGGCCGGGGACACCAGCACCCGACCCTGACCGATCATGGACACGGCGTGCTCGGTCTCGGTCTCCGCGTCCTCAGGGACGGACCCGCTGAAGGCGGTGACCGGCATACCCCAGGTCCCACCCAGCCCGAGGTCGGCCGCGGCCGAGGCCAGGTCCCCCATCGACACCGCGTCGCGCTGGGCGACGAAGGCGGTGTTGCACGAGTGCGCGAGGGCGCTGGACAGCGGGATCTCGCCGAGTTGGGAGGCCGGGTACTCCTCCACGTTGGTGACCCGGTAGCCGTCCACGTCGAGGGAGTCGGTGCACTCGACCGTGCTCTCCGGGGTCATGCCGGACCGCAGCAGCGCGAGCGCGGTGACGAGTTTGAAGGTGGATCCGGGCGCATACTGTCCCGCGAGCGCCGTGTCGACCCCTTCGGACCCCGGCCCGTTCGCGACGGCCAGCAGGTCACCGGACGCGGAGTCGAGCGCCACGATCGCACTCGACGGTCCGACGTCGGCCAACGTCTCCTCGGCGAGTTCCTGCAGCCCGGAGTCGAGCGTGAGCCGGACCGGTTCCGCATCCTCGGCGGCGCGCTCGAGCAACGTGTCGACGACCTCCCCGTCGGCGGACTCCTCCACCACGAGGAGTCCGGGTGAGCCTGCCAGGTCGTCCTCGAGCGCCGCGGCGAGGCCGGACAGCCCGACCACGTCGCCGACCTGGTATTGACCGGGATCGGCCTCCATGATCTCCTGCGTCACCGGGCCCACCCGACCCAGCAGGGGTTGCGCGAAGGTCCGCGTCGGCCCGAGCACCTGCTCCTCCTCGAGGGCGCGGGCCCCCGGGATGTCGTCCGCGGCGGCCGCCAGCGCGTCCCCGTCGCCGTCGGACTCCCGGTAGGTGATCAGGTCCACGAAGGCCTCCGGCCCCGCCGCCTCGACCGCCGCGACGAAGTCACCGGGGGTGATGCCGGCGGCTTCGGCGAGCGCCTGCGCGGACTCCGCGGCCTCGTCCGCCTCGACCAGCGTCTTGTCGATCCCGAACCGCCGCACCGGGCGCTCGGTCAGCAGGGGTTCCCCGTCCCGGTCCACCAGGTCGGCCCGCTCGGCGGCCACCGTCCGGAGCGAGAGGTGGTTGCCCGGCCGTATGCCGAGCACGTCCGGTTGCCAGGTCGCGGCCCACGCCCCGTCGACGACGTTCATCGTCAGGGGCGCCGTGAGTTGGAACTCCTCGTCCCCCTCCAGGTCCCAGGTCAGCGTGAGCGTGGCCTCCGCCGACTCCTCCGTGACGGACACGTCGCCTGCCTCGACGGTCAGGGGTACCTCCCCCATCCCGGCATAGGCCACGTCCCGCGCCTGGGCGGCCTCACCGGCCACCCCGTCGGGCACCGCCGAGGTCACGGCCGCGTCGACACCGGCCGGCGCGCCTTCGGTCGGGTCGCTGCCACCGCCCTCCCCCTCGGCGGGCGCCCCGTCCTGCGGCACGAGCGGCGCCCGGGAGAAGTCTCCGGTCTCCAGCGCCGCAGCCACCTGGTCGGCGACCTCCTGCGGCGACCCCTCCAGCTCGTCGCTGCAGGCGTTGAGACCGACGGCGGCCAGCAGCACGAGCGGCAGGGCGAGGCGGGTCCTCATGGGCGTATCAACTCCGTCGGTCTTCGGTTTCGGACCACGGTGCCACAGTCCGGTGACAGTCGCCGTGGCGCAGGCCTTCCGGCGGATCCGGCCCGCCCTCGGCGTGGACTCCACCTGCCGTCGTCCCCGCCCACCGCTACCGTCGGAGTCCATGGTGCACCACCTCTCCCGACAGGACGCGCGACGGCTCGCGGTCAGCGCACAGGCGCTGACCGCCGACCGGCTGCCCGACCTGATGGCCGTCGCCCGCCGGCTCACCGTGCTGCAGCTGGATCCGGCGCGTCCGGTCGGGGCACCGAGCGCCCAACTGGTGGCATGGAGCAGGCTCGGGTCGGCATACGACCCCGCGGAGCTGGACGACGCGCTCGACCGGCTGGAGCTGGTCGATCTCACCGGCTTCGCGCGACCCGCGGAGGACATCGCCCTGTTCTACGCGGAGATGGCGGCGTGGCCGGGGGTCGACGCGCCCGCCTGGCGGATCGCGCAGGAGGGCTGGATCGCGGCCAACGCGGAGTGTCACGCGGACATCCTGGAGCGGCTGCGCCAGGACGGCCCGTTGCCGGCCAGCGAACTGCCGGACACCTGCGCGGTCCCGTGGCGGTCCTCGGGGTGGAACAACAACCGCAACGTCCGGATGCTGCTGGACCTCATGGTGGAGCGCGGCGAGATCGCGACCGCGGGTCACGACGGGCGCGAGCGGTTGTGGGACCTCGCCTCCCGGATCTATCCGGACCTGCCCGCCGTGCCCCCCGACGAGGCGGACCGCACCCTGCGCGAGCGGCGCCTGCAGGCGTTGGGGATCGCCCGCGCGCGGGCCGCCAAAGCGCCGACCGAGCCCAACGACGTGGGTGACGTCGGCGAGGAGGCCGTGGTCGACGGCGTGCGGGGCACCTGGCGCGTCGACCCCACGCTGCTCGACCAGCCGTTCACCGGGCGGACGGCCATCCTGTCCCCGCTGGACCGCCTGCTGATCGACCGCAAGCGGATGGTCGAGCTGTTCGAGTTCGACTACCAGCTCGAGATGTTCAAGCCCGCGGCGAAGCGGCGGTGGGGCTACTGGGCGATGCCCGTCCTGTATGCCGACCGCCTGGTCGGCAAGGTCGACGCCACCGCGGACGTGGGCTCGGGTGTGCTGCGAGTGGACGCGGTGCACCAGGACGAGCCGTTCGACACGGCGATGGCCGGCGAGGTCCAGCAGGAGATCGAGGACCTGGCGCAGTGGCTCGAGCTCGACCTGAAGATGTCGGAACCGGTGGGAACGGATGCTTGACATCGCACACCTGTACGAGTAGCGTGGTGTCACGAGGTTGGGACGAGGGGTCTCGACCGGGAGGACTCACCGGGGGGTGGGGTGGATGCGACTCATCGAAGAGTCCGTCGGTGTGGACCGGTTGCCCGCCGCGCCGGCCCCGCTCCCGCCGGAGCCCGACAGCCTGATCGGGCAGGTGTCCGCACTACGGGCCCGGTTGCAGGACACCACCGCCGACGAGGTGCCCGAGCACGAGGTGCTGGACGCGTTGCGTGGGCTGGAGGACCTCACCCGTGCCGCCGCAGCCGCCACCGCCCGCCTCTCGGCACGCTTCCAGACCGACGAGCTGGCCCGGCAGGCCTCCAACGGTGTGCCCGCCTCCCGCCGGGGCAGGGCCGTGGCCGACGACCTGGCACTCACCCGCAAGACCTCGCCCTACCGGTCCAGCCGGGAGCTCACCGCCTCCCGGGCGCTGGTCACCGAGATGCCCCACATGCTGGCCGCCCTGGCCGCCGGCGACCTGGATGCCGGCGCCGCGCGCATGGTCACCGAGGAGACCGTCTGCCTCGAGCCACACCACCGGGCACGGATCGATGAGGTGCTCGCCCCGAGGGTCCACGGCATGTCCGCCAATCAGCTTCGGGCCGAGGTCCGCGCGCTGGTCCAGGAGCTGGACCCGCAAGCCCTGGTCCGGCGGGCCCGCAAGGCCGCCAAGGACCGGGGCGTCTGGGTCCGCCCGGTGCCCGATGTGATGGCGCTTCTCTCGGCCCGGTTGCCCGCCGCCGCGGCCATCGCCTGCCACAAGGCCCTGGCCGACCACGCGACCGCGCTCAAGGCATCCGGGGACGAGCGCTCCAAGTCCCAGATCATGGCCGATGAACTGTTCGCCCGGCTCACCGGTCGCAGCGCCGCCGAGGGGGTCGACGTCGAGGTCCAGATCGTGATGACCGACGCCTCCCTGTTCTCCGGCGACCCTGCCGCCGCAATCCTCAACGGCTACGGGCCGGTGCCGGCGCAGTCGGCCCGCGACCTGCTCTACCCCGAAGACGACAGCACCCCGGACGGCCCACCTCCCGCCCAGGACACCCCTGGCGCGAGCACCCCGGACGGCCCACCCCCCGCCCAGGACACCCTTGGCGCGAACACCCCGGACGACTCTGGCCAGGGCGCCACGCCCGAACGGGCACAATCCGACATGGCGCCAACCGACACGCCGCCGAGGGGTTCGACGCCCACTGGGACGACGTCAGCTGGCACAGCGCCCAACGGGACGGCACAGCCCGACACAGGCGCAGGCCTGTGCCCGGACGGCCCGCGGTGCACGAAGTTCTCCTGCAACCTGCTGCACGGGACGCCCCTGCCCAAGGGCCCTCCCGCGCCGTCTCACCACACACCCTCGACGACCGGTGATCCGCCGGCTGGAGTCCCCCCCGCCGCTCGCGGATCCACTCAGTCGGCTGGCAAGAGCACCCTGGAGCGGCAGGCCTACCGGGCGGCCAAGGTCTACCTGCGCCGGCTCTATGCCGACCCGCAGACCGGACGCCTCACCGCACGCGACACCCGCCGGCGACGTCTCCCCGCCGACCTGCGGGCGACCCTCGTCAGCCGGGACCAGTACTGCCGCACCCCATGGTGCGGGGCACCGGTCCGCCACGCCGACCACCCCATCCGGTGGTCCGAAGGCGGAGCCACCGACCTGGCGAGCAACCAAGGACTCTGCGAACGCTGCAACCTCGCCCGCGAACGCGAGCGGGCCTGTCACCTCGCACCCTCCGAGTACCTCCCACCACCACCTATTCTGCCCACCCTCATCCCGCAGCCACGGGCAGGATGAGACCGTCGGTCCGCGACGCACCGGCATCTTCATCGGTGAGCGAAAGACCCTCAGTCGTTCCCCATATGGGCGCGCAACTCAGCGTTCTCGTGTTCCAGATCCAGCACCATCGCCACGCCAGCGAGGTTGAGCCCAGCGTCGAGCAAGTCCCCGATGCGGCGCAGCCGCTGGAGGTCCTGCGGACTGTAGCGACGCGTTCCACCAGCAGTCCGCGCAGGATCGAGCAGTCCACGTGACTCGTAGTGCCGCAGGTTCTGGGCGCCCATGCCCACGAGCTCGGCCGCCACGGAGATGCCATAGACCCCGAGATCGGAATCGGGCACCCGCTCCGGCTCTCGACTGCTCACGCTCGGTCCACCACTCTCGGGGTTGCATCTATCTGTCGCTTGTGCTACAAGAAATCTATGACGTTAGTCATCGATTATACGTCATGAGTTTGACCGACTTGACGTCATGAGTTTGACCGACTTGGCGTGGAGGTGGGACGGATGGTGCTGCTGCGTAGCAATCCCGTCAGGTACGTCGACCCGGCCGCGGAGACACGCCGCCGGACCGACGGACCGTCAGAACGAGCTCGGGTCATCCCGATGGATGCCTGGCGCGAGGATGACGCATTCGTCATCGAGTTCGAGTTGCCGGGCCTCGACGCGGAAGCCATCGGCCTGGATGCTGAGCGGGGGGTGGTCACCATCACTGCCGAACGGCCGGACCTTACGGACGACATCGAGCCGATCGTGGCAGAGCGGCCCCGGGGAACCTTCCGGAGGCACTTGGTGCTGGGTGAGAACCTCGACGTCGACGACTGCGTTGCGAAGTACGACGCTGGCGTGTTGACGTTGCGCGTCCCGCTGGCCCGCGAGACCAGAAGCCACAAGATCCCGATCTCATCGCCAGAGGAGCCTCGCCCGGACGCCGCGTCCACGGAGCGTGGTGGTGGGTCATGACAACGATCACGAGCCCGCCCCCCGTCAGAGACGCTGACCCGGGACACCGAGGAGTTCTCGGTGAGGCGCTTTACGCCGAGCAGGAGTGGATCGACGCCGAGTTCGAGGCCCTGATGCGGTCCGGCTGGCCAGAGCGCCCCGACGGGCAGGACCGGACTCAACCCCCACGACGTCGGCCGCAGGAAGGTCGGCTCACACGGACCCCGCGACCCCTCGTCCCAGCGGCGCAGCGGCGGCGTCACCGAGGACGCGGTCGACAGCGGAGCCCTCCGGGCCCTACATCGTCCACCTAGTCCATGCCCCCGGTGGCCCTGCCGGGTGCAGGATCCCGCGGCTCCCGTCAGCCGGCCGGTTCAGTGAGGTGGCGGCGCAAGAGCGCCCAACGGTGACACCCCGACACGTGGAACTGACCCGGTTGATGGGAGCCGCACCATGCCACGCGAGACGCTGCCGTGTACCGGCTGTTGAAAGGAGGTGCCCACGTGTCTCTCTCGCGGGACCCGTATGCCGTGCTCGGCGTGCCGCGCCACGCCGCCCCTCAGGAGATCAGCCGCGCCTACCGGGTACTCCTCCGCCGGTACCACCCGGACACGCGGCCACCCGTCGCCGCCGCGTCACCAGCCGGAGGTCCGGCATCCGACGCCCGGCTGCAGGACATACTCATGGCCTACGCCGCACTCCGGAAGACTCGCGGCAGAGCCGCGGGCGCTGCCGCGACGTACGAGCCGCACGCGACGCGCATCCCGGTGACCATCCGCCGGGCTCCCGCTCCACCAGGGAGACAGGCTCCAACGATCGTGGCCGGCCCCGTGAGGTGGGGCCCGTCCGAGGTCAGAGGGCGGTAGTCGACGGCCCCGGCAGCCAGTCCTACTCGAGCCACTCCGTGACGAACTCCGGGTTCGCGTGGATGTGCACAGCCTCATACCCCTGCGGCCCCGTCGAGAACCGGTGCGGCGTGTCGGCGGGCACCACGAGCACCTGACCCGCGCGACCTTCCACGGTCTCCGAACCGATGGTGAAGGTGGCCGAGCCACGCCGGATGATGAACGTCTCGGCATACGGATGCTGGTGCAGCCGCGGCCCCACACCGGCCTGCGATGTGGCCTCCAGGATGATCGAGATGTTGGCGTCCCCGGGAAGGCGCTGATAGTTCTCGGTCCAGTCCTCGCCGTCGTCCCGGCCGTCGGCGCGTTCAATGACGAATCCGTCCATGGTTTCGAACCTAACGCTCACGCCCCGGCAGGGCACACCGATTTGGTTCGTCGGAGGTCCCGGCCGCGCCCAACCGTGGCCTCCCGGTCGGCCCTTCGCGAGACGACGCTCGCTACTCCCTCGGGTAGTCCTCGTCCGCCTCCCCGACGGACGCCGCCTGCTCGATCCGGTCCGCCTCGTCTGCGGTCATGTCATCGGCAGTGATGTCAGCGGCCGTGGGCTTGGACGTCTCGTCGACGGCCTCGTCCGCACTCACGTTTTGGTCCACGCGGTCGCCCTCGCCGCCGCCACCTTCGAGATCCCGTGGTGAGTGCGTCATGGTCTCCTCCAGATGGGCGAGTGAGCCAACGAGCCCCGTCGGCGGGTCCCGCGTCGTCGCTGGTCCTGCGGGCTCTTCCAGGATCGGGCAGGTCCTCGCCCGGCGCAACCGGCCGGCTCACCGCACTCCGGTGCCGCCGATCAAGAGCTCCTCGGCGTAGGCGTCCCGAGGGTGGTCCAGCACGGAAAGGATCATGGCCGCGGCCGACGAAGGGGCGACGAGGGTGGCGGGGTCGTAGTCCCTTCCGAATGCGGTGCGCACGCGTTCCAGCAGGTCGGTAGCGGTGGCCGGCGGGAAGACGGATGTCACGCGGACTCCCGACGCGGACTCCTCGGCGCGCAACGAATCCGCGAATTCGCGCAGTGCCGCTTTGGTGGCGACGTACCCCGACCACTTCGGCACCCCGGTGACACCGGGTGCGGCATTGACCAAGATGACGTGCCCGGCGCCGAGCCGGAGGGCAGGCAGCAGGGCCGCCGTCAGCCGGCCCGCCGAGGCGACGTTGACCTCCCACACCTCGGTCCAACTCTCGGGCGTCGTGTCCGCGACAGCCACCACGTCGCCAACGGCCGCGTTGTGCACCAGCACGTCGACCTCTGGCAGCGAGCGCAGGGGCTCAGGCACGTCCCGCTTGGCCGCCTGGTCCCAGATCACCGGGACGACGGTGCCGGTCGCGGGGTCGGCACCCCTGGCCCCCCTGGGGGGACCGTCGCCGCCCGACTGGGAGGCGGCGGCCCCACACGCGAGGTCCACGACTTCGGCGAGACGTTCCTCCGAGCGACCGACCGCCAGGACCCGATACCCGCGGGCAATCAGCCGGTAGACGAGGTGCTCCCCGATCCCACCCGTCGCTCCGGTCACCACGGCGGTAGGGACAGGGGACGCGCTGGTCACGCGCCTCATCCTGCCACGGTGGAGGATCGGGGGCTACCTGCCGTCGCTCAGCCCCCGGGCCCACGCTGTCCAGGCCGGGAGCTGCTCGTCACGCACGGCAGCACCCTCGTCGTCGCCGTACAGGTACCACTGGACCACCAGCGAGGTGACGCCCCCGTAGTGCATCGTGGCGAGCCCCGCGATGCCGGGTCCCGGCGCCTTGGTGCGCACGAAGATCTGCTCGTCGTCCACGCATTCGACGACACCGGCCAGTGGCGGCACGGGCGATGCGGTGGCGACGTCCCGGCCCACGGCACCCGGACGCAGCCCCGCGAGCCCCACGAGGTCCCACCGCCCGCCTTCCGGGTTTGTGCCGGTCCCGACCTCCTGCTGCACGAGCAAGGTGGTCACGGATTGGCCGGCGAAGTGCGTCAGGTAGAGGTGCATGATGCGCAGCGCACTCGTCCAGCCCTCGAGAGTCTGGTCCACCGTCGCGCCACTGGTCGCCGCCGGCGAGGAACCCCGAGGAGAGGCGCACCACACAGGTGTCTCCGGAGACTGCCTCGATCAAGAACTCGGTGTTCCAGGTCAACACGGGGTCTCGGGGCCGTGCCAGTCGGCCTCGTCGTAGGCGATGCGGCGCCGGGGTTCGTATGCCGTGATGGTCCCCTCGGGGTCACCGTAGGACCCGTGGTGGGTCACCATCCGGCCACCGACGTGTGGCTCGACGTCGGCCGGTACGAAACCAGGCCTTGATGCCGGGGCCGGTGGCGATCGCCTCCCAGACTTGCTCCGGGGTGCCGGGGACGGGGACCTCGAGCACGGCGCGGTAGCGGCCTTCCTCGTCGTCGATGGACCTGCGGATCTCAAATCATGGGGCTGCTCCTCGGGGATCGGGTAGGCACCGACGAGCAGCCGGTGACGTCGGCCGCCCCCGGAACGCTCGTCGTGGTGCCGGGCGATGACGGCGTTGACCGCCTCGGTCAGGTCACGGGCGAAGTCGGCCCGCGCGTCGGGTGTCACGAAGGTGATCTCGGCGTCGAGCGCGAGGATCTGCACAGGGCTGCCTGTGTCCTGCGACCGGCGCAGCAGGACGCCCACCTCGCGCAGCGCGCGGCCCGCCAGTGCCGCGAGGTAGGCCCCGGAGAGGCGGTCGGGGCGCCCGACGGAGTCCGGCTGTGCCGCGGCGGCACCGAGGGCCTCGGGCGAGACCAGGTAGGGAGCCGCGCCCGCACCGGGTCGAGCGCGGCGATGGCCGCCTCGGGGACGGCGATCACGTCCACGGATGGCCTGCTCACGACGCCATCGTGCCTTTGACAGTTTTTGTTGTTAATCGTCGAGCGGGCCCGCCAGAGCGGCTCGAAGTCGCTCCACCGTCGGGGCGACGCCGCCGTTGGCGTCGACCACGACGGCACCGGTGCGCTCCTCCCGGAGAGCCGTCATGGAGGCGACAAACGCCTCGGCATCCTCGGGATCCGAGAGCGGACCGTTCACGAGGTGTTCGGGCCGCTGCGGGTCCGCCCGGCGAGCGGAGAGCCGCTGCCTCAACCTGTCGGCCGAGACGTCGAGGACGACCTCGCACCACCGTGCTCCGACCTCCCCCGCCAGATGTTCCAACTCCTCGATGTAGGGGGTGCGTGCGAGGTACTGCCCGACCAGCACGTCGCGCCCGTCCGTCAGGTGAGCCCTGGCCAGCGCCAGTGCGAGGCGCCGGGCCGCGAGGCCCGACTCGGGCTGGTAATCCGCCCAGCGGCCCAGGGAGTGCTTGAGCAGGTCCACGTCGAGCGCCAGCGCCAGGGGGCGGGACTCCACCACCTTGGACACGACCGTGGACTTGCCGGAGCCGGGGGCGCCGTTGACCAGCGCGAGCAGGGACATGCCCCAGGGGTAGGCACGTTCCGGGACGGTGGCCTGCGGATAACCCGTTGCGTCGGGCCGCTCCGGGAGACTTGTATCAATCCGATGAGCACGCTCCACACCGACGAGGTCGACATCGACGACTCGACGCTCCGTCAGCTGGTCGACGACCAGTTCCCGCAGTGGCGCGGACTGTCGCTGCGGCCCGCGGGGCACGGGACGGACAACCGGATGGTGCGCCTGGGGGACGAGCTCGTGCTGCGGCTGCCGAGGACCCCGGGGACCGCCGAGGACGTGGCCAAGGAGAGCTGGTGGTTGCCGCGGCTCTCGCCGCACCTGCCGCTGGAGGTCCCGACTCCGATGGGCACCGGCGCCCCGGGGGCCGGGTACCCGTTCCCGTGGTCGGTCTACCGGTGGATCGAGGGGGAACCGGTGGACCCCGAGCGGCTCCGGGATCCCGAGCTGTTCGGCGTCGATCTCGCGCGGTTCGTCCGTGCGCTACACCGGATCGACCTGATGGGCGCCACCCGTGAGGGCACGCTGAGCCACTACCGCGGCGGACGGCTGAGCGATCTCGACGCCTCAGTCCGGACAGACCTCGAGGCCTGCCGGTGGCTGCCCGGCCTCGACCTGGACCTGACGCGGCTGGAGGCGATCTGGGAGGACGCGGTGGACCAGAGCCTTCCGGCCCAACCGCACACGTGGATGCACAGCGACCTCAAGCCGTCCAACCTGGTTGTCCGCGACGGCCGGCTGGTGGGCGTCATCGACTTCGGCGGGCTGTCCGTCGGCGACCCCGCCGGCGAGCACGCCGCCATCTGGGACCTGCCGGCTGCGGCACGACGCTCGTATGCCGAGGAGCTGGCGATCCCGCGCGGAACCCGGGTATTGGCCCGGGCCTGGGCGCTGGCCATCTCGCTCTCGGGTGTCCCCTACTACTGGGAGACGTGGCCGCCATTCGTCCAGGAGTGCCTGCGCAGGCTGCGGCTGATCCTCGCCGATCCGGACGACCTGTAGCGGCGACCGGGACGCCAGACCACGCGTCCGGTGGCCGTCAGGAGCGCCAGACCGCGCGTCCGGTGCCCGTCAGGAGCGCCAGACCACGCGTCCGGTCAGATCACCTCGAAGGCGGCCATCATCATCATGTCCTCGTGCTCCAGATTGTGGCAGTGGAAGACGTACTTGCCCCGGTAGCCGTCGAACCGCAGCAGGATCTCGGCGCGCCCGCCGTTGTCCAGGTTGACGGTGTCCTTCCATCCGGAGTTGAACGGCCCCGGATCATCGTCCCCGTTCGCGGCGAGGACCTGGAAGGGCGCCAGGTGGATGTGGAACGGGTGCTCGACGTTCAGGCCCCGGATCGTCCACTTTTCCACCGTGCCCAGCCTGGGTTGCGCGACGATGGTGTCCGGGCTGAAGGCCTCGCCGTTCACGGTCCACAGCGTCATCCCGTGGGCCTCGGCCCCGCCCCGCTGGAGCACGAACTCCCGTTCGGCCACCGCGTCGGCTTCGGTCAACGTCTCCAGGTCGGCGAGCCGGTCCGGCACCACGCTGTCGTCCTGCTCCTCCCGGGCGACCACGAACCGCATGACCTCGGCCGTGCGGCCCCGCCCGCGCTCGTTGACCAGGGTGATCTCGTCACCGACGGCATGACCGGAGAAGTCCACGACGACGTCGAACCGCTCCGCCTGCGCGATATCGATCTCCTCGTGCTCGACCGGTGCGGCGAGGAGCCCCAGGTCGCTGCCGATCTGGACGAAGGAGGGTCCGCCGTCCAGCCGGAGCCGGTAGCGACGTGCGTTCGACGCGTTCAGGATCCGGAACCGGTAGCGGACCGCCGCCACCTCGAGCACCGGCCACGGCGCCCCGTTCACCAGGATGCAGTCGCCCAGCACCCCGCTCATGAAGTCCGAGGTGACCCCCGGCATACCGGTCAGCGAATCGTCGACCGAGGGATAGGCGAATGACCCGTCCGACGCGAACGCCCGGTCGCAGACCAGCAGCGGGATGTCCCGGTCCCCGGACGGCAGCCCCAGCGACTCTTCGTGCTCGTCGTGGACCAGGTGGAAGCCGGCGAGGCCCCGATAGACCTGTGGCCCGGTGAAGTCCATCCGGTGGTCGTGGTACCAGAGCGTCGCGGCCGGCTGATCCATTTCGTAGACGTACTCCCGGTCGCTCCCCGGCAGCACCAGGTCCGTCGGGAAGCCGTCGTGCTCGGGCGCCGTGACCCCGCCGTGCAGGTGCACGACCGTCGGCACCGGCAGGTCGTTGCGGTGCCGCACGACGGACCGGCGACCACGGCGCGACACCACGGTGGGGCCCGGAAAGGTGCCCTCGTAGCCCCAGACCTCGGTGGTCCGTCCCGGCAGGATCTCGGCCTCGCCTGGCCGCTGGGTGATCTCGTAGTAGTCGGTCGTGCCATCGGTGCGCACCGGGGCGAGGACGTCCGGGATCGGCAGCGGGACACGGAACGGCTGCGGCAGTTCGACCTCGCTCTCCAGCAGGCCGCCGGCGCTGCCCTCGGCGCTGTTGTTGCCGCCGCCGCTGGGGAAGATGCTGCTGCAGCCCGTCAGCGCCGGCGGTGCGACCAGCCCGCCCAGGGCCAGCGCGCCGAGCCGGACCACGGTGCGGCGCGTTGGCCCCTCCCCGGACGGGTGATCCGTCACCGCTGGTCACCTGCCGCGGATCCGGTATGCCGACCCGGTGCCACCGGGTGAGCCGGCGCACGGCCGACGCCGCGCGCCCGCTGCAGCAACAGCGCGAGACCCCCCGCGACCAGGCCCCAGAGGGCGTTCGTGATCAGCAGCGGGATGATCCCGAACGGCGTCGCCAGCGGGCCCTTCAGCTCACCGCTGAGGATGGGCGACAGGATCGCGCTGACGATAACCGCCAGCACGGCATAGACGATCCCGGCGGCTACCAGCGTCGCGACCGGTCGGTGCACCCGGCTGAGCCCCACGGCGAGCACCCAGACGGCGGTGATGACGGTGGTCAGGGTGAGGACGGTGCCGGGCTGGCCGAAGACGTCGGTGAGGCCGACGATGGAGAACAGCGGGCGGATCATGGCGAAGGCCCCCAGGCCGATGGCGAGGGGCCAGTGGATGGTTCGTGGTGTGGTCGTGGTGTTCATGCTTCGACGCTAGGTCCGGCCGACTGGTCGGCCTGTCGGTCCGAACTCGTCACTTCCCGGACGGGTATGCGCCCCTGGCAGACCCCCGGTGTCGCCTTTCGACGTACCCGCCCGGCCGCGGTCGGTGCCACGATGGAGGCACTGTGTCCAACGCCGAGACCCGAGTGAACGCCCTGTCCGGGGAGTCCGCTGCCCAGTCCCCGCGCGCCAGCGCCGCGGGGGACGTGCCTGCCTGGGTCCTGACCTCGCTCGGTGCCGCGGTCCAGGCGATCGCGGTCGCGCTGATCATCGCCGTGGGGTCGGCCGATGGACCGCCGCCGGGGATCGGGCCCTACGTCTTCGCCCTGGGGTTCGGTGCCGTCCTGCTGTTGCGCTCGGTGGCGCCGGTGGCGGTGCTGGTGGCGGCGGTACTCGGCACCTTCGCCTACTACGCGGCGGGCTACCCGCCGATCGGCATGGCCGTCCCCGTCTTCGGCGCCTTCTACAACGCTTCCGAGCGAGGGCGGGTGGCTGTCGCGACGGTGACCGGCGGGGTGCTGCTGGCGGTGTCGCTGTACTTCCGGATCCAGGACGGGGAGTCCAGCGCCGTCCTGGCCTACGACGTCATCACCAATGCCGCGCTCATCGGATGCGCGGTCGCGCTCGCCCTGATGGTGCGCGGGCGGCGGCACCTGCGCGAGGAGCAGGAGCGCGCGCTCCTGCTGGAGCGGCAGGCCCAGCAGGAACGGGCGGCACGCCAGTTGGAGGCCCAGCGCCTCCAGGTGGCGCGGGACGTACACGACTCGATCGGCCACGCACTGTCGCTCGTCTCGGTGCAGGCCCGGGTGGCGCAGCAGTCGCTCGGGCGCGACGAGGCGGGCGTGTCCCGTGCCCTGGACAACATGGTGCAGGCATCCTCGACCTCGCTCGCCGACCTGCGGCGCACCCTGGCGACGCTGCGCTCGGATCGGGACGACAGCGGCCACGCCCCGGTGACGCTCGACGGGATCGAACGCACCGCCCAGGCGGCCCGCGACGCCGGCCTCGACGTCGAGCTGGACCTGGACCTCGGTGACACCCAGGTGCCGGGGCCGGTCGCGGGCGCCGCGTTCCGGATCGTGCAGGAGTCGGTCACCAACGTGCTGCGGCACGCCCGCGCCGAGCACGTGCGGATCGGAGTCCGCGTCGCTGACGGACAGGTGCACGTGGAGGTCGCCGACGACGGCCGGGGCGCAGCGGCCGCAGGACGGGACCGCGGCCGCACCGGGCAGGGGATCTCAGGGATGCGCGATCGGGCGGCGCTGCTCGGCGGCTCGCTGGAGATCGCGTCCGGGGACCAGGGTCTGCGCGTGCTCGCCGCCCTGCCCCTCAACCCGGATGCGGCAGAGGTCGGCCGATGATCCGGGTCGTCATCGCCGAGGACGAGCCCCTGCTGCGCAGCGGGCTCACCGCGCTCGCTGAGCACGACGGCGACATCGAGGTGGTCGCGGGCGCCGACCAGGGCGGCGCCGCCCTGGCCCGGGTCCGCGAGACCCGGCCGGACGTGGTGCTGATGGACATCCGGATGCCGGGGCTGGACGGGATCGCCGCCACCCAACTGATCACCGAGGACCCCGACCTGGCAGACGTCTCGGTGCTGGTGCTGACCACGTTCGCCGAGGACCAGACCGTCGTCGAGGCACTCCGGGCCGGCGCCGCCGGATACCTGCTCAAGGACGTCGCGCCGGAGGACCTGCGGGAGGCCGTGCGGGCCGTGGCGGCCGGCCGGCCGGTGCTGTCGCCGGAGGTGACCGCCACCGTGATGCGTGCGGCCGCGAGTGCCCGGTCCGGCGCCGACCACGACCTGATCGCCCACCTGGCGCCGCGCGAGGTGGAGGTCCTCACCGGGGTGGGCGAGGGCCTGAACAACGCCGAGATCGCGGCCCGGCTGTTCATCAGCCCCGCGACGGCACGCACCTACGTGAGCCGGCTGCTGCGCAAGCTCGATGCCCGGGACCGGGCCCAGCTCGTGGTGATCGCGCACCGCAGCGGTCTGGTCGACCGGCACGGCTGAGCGTCGGTCCCGGGGCGGGGGCTGGGCCGTTCGCGCTGGGCTTCAGGGGTCGGGATAACCGGCCTCCCGGGCCTGCACGATCAGCTGGGCCCGGTCGCGTGCGTGCAGCTTGGCCAGCATGGTCGCGGTGTAGTTGCGCACCGTCTTCTCGCTCAGGCCGAGAGTCCGGGCGATCTGCACCGTGGACCGGCCACGCACGATCTCGGCGAGCATGTCGTGCTCCCGATCGGTGAGCTCCGGGAACGGCCGGGCGCTCTGTCGTGGGGCGTCGAGCTGGCGCTGCACCCACGCGGCGGCCTGCGGCGCCAACACGGACTGGCCGCCGTGGACCGCCTGCACGGCACGCACCAGGTCGTCCAACCCGGCGTCCTTGAGCAGGTAGCCACGGGCACCGGCCCGCAGCGCGGGGACCACGGTGTCGTCCTCCAGCATGGTGAGCACCAGGACCGCGGTGCGCCCGGCGATCTCCTTGGTGGCGGCCAGTCCGCCCATGCCGGCCATCCGCAGGTCCATCAGGACGACGTCGGGCGACAGGGCGCCGACCTGTTCGATCGCCTCCTCGCCCGACCCCGCCTCACCGACGACCTCGACCTCGGACGCCCGGGCGGCCAGCAGCGTCTTGATCCCCTCGCGGTAGAAGACGTGGTCGTCGACCACCAGCACCCTGATCGGCTCAATCACCGGACACCTCCCGCGCTGCCCGCGTGCCCGGTTGCCGTGTCCCACCGGACACCTCCCGCGCTGCCCGCGTGCCCGGTTGCCGTGCCCCACCGGAGACCGCGCCGGGCAGGAGCGCGGTGAGCCGGGTCCCTCCCCCGGTCAGGCGGTGCACCTCGAGGGTGCCCCCGAGCTCCTCGGCCCGCTCCCGCATCGACCGCAGCCCCGCGCCAGGGACCACCCGGTCCGGCAGCCCGGTCCCGTCGTCGCGGACCACCAGCCGCAGTCCCCGCGGATCGCCCTCCAGCCGCAGCCAGACACCCTGCGCCCCGGCGTGCCGGGCCACGTTGGTGAGTGCCTCGGTCGCGATCCGATAGGCCGCGATCTCCACGACCGGGCCCAGCGGCGGCAGGTCGTCGTTGTCCACGGTCACCGGCACCCCGTCGATCCGTCCGGCGGCGGCCCGGATCGACCCGGCCAGGCCCAGCTCGTCCAGCTCCGGAGGTCGCAGCGCCCGGACCAGGGTGCGGATCTCCCCGATGACGGCCCGGGTCCGGGTGCCCACATCCTCCAGCAGCTCCTCCGCGGCGGCCGGGTCCCGGCGGACCAGACCCCGCGCCGCGTCCACCCGCTGGTAGAGGCTGGCCAGGGTCGGGCCGAGCCCGTCGTGCAGGTCCCGCTGCAGTCGGGCACGCTCGTCCTCCCGGGCGCGCAGGATCCGCTCGCGCGACTCACGCAGATCGGCCAGCAGGGCGTGCGGGTCCAGGCTGTGGCCGTAGACGAATCGGTCGACCAGGCGTTGCACCCGCAACCGGAGCGGGTGCAGGAACACCGCCAGCAGGCAGGTGGCCACCAGCGCCGCGGCCCACCCGTTGCCCCGCCACACGAGCCCGCCGAGGGCGACGGACACGGCATACAGCAGCGCGACGAGCGCGGTCAGGGTGCCATAGACCAGCGCCCGGTTGACCCAGACGTCCACCTCGTAGAGCCGGTGCCGGAGCACCGCGACGACGACGGAGGCGCACAGCAGCACCACCGCGGCAGAGCTGAGGAGCTGGTAGCCGGCCTGACCGAGCAGGCTGGCGACCGTGGGCCGGTCCAGCACCTCCGCCAGCGGCAGCCGGACCAGCACGACCCCGAGCCAGAGCACCAGGGCGGCCATCACACCACGCACCTGGCGACGCTGCTCCGGGTCCGCGCTGGTCCGGTAGCGGTGCACGGCCGCGTAGGCGCCGGTCGCGGCGATGACGAAGAGAGGCAGGACCGCCGCCATGCTGTCGACGCTGTTGGCGGCACCTGTGGCCTCCAGGAGCAGGAGCCACGGCAGGTAGAGAGCCAGTGCGAACACGCACCAGCGGCTCCACCGGGGCACGAACGGCCGTCCGGGAAGAGGTAGGCGAGGGCGAACGCCCCGCACCAGCCCAGACCCTGGAGCAGCTCCACCGTCCAGGTCGGGGAACCCGCAAGCCCAGCGCCGTAGATCGCCACGAGCGCCCCGCCCGTGGTCGCCCACACGGCGAGGACCGAGCCGAGGTAGAGCCGGAACCAGGAGCGCGCCCCACGGAGCACCAGCAGCGCGGCAGTCACCCCGGCGACCGCCCAGAGCAGGTCGAGAAGCATGAAGTAGGCCGCCAGCACCGGGAACGGACACAGGTGCGGCGCTGACGGGCTCCTGCAGCGCGGAGGGGACCAGGTGTCGGGCAGCGACCACAGCACCGCGGCCTGCTGCGTGGCCGGGCTGCGCGCCCAGGCGACCACCCCGACGCCGAACAGGAGGACGCAGACCCCCACCACGGCATACGCGCCGAACCGGCCGACCCGCCACCGGGACGGGTCGGCCGCGGCCAGGGGCACCACGGTCACCCCGGGTCACCCCAGGCTGGCCGAGGTCGCGCACCCCGCGGTGGAGTGGTCACTCTGCGGACGGTACGCCGGTGCGCAGCAGCGCACCCCCCACCGCCGCCCAGAAGAACCCCAGCAGGAACGGCGGCAGCCCCGCGTCCGCCCCTGCGAGGTCGCCTGGACCGAGCAGGACGGGCAGGTAGATCAGCAGCTCCACGGCCCAGTACAGGACGTAGATGACACCGACCACGATCGCGGTCCGTCGGGCGATGCCGGCCCGGACGAGGGTGCCGAGCACCAGCAGCGAGGCGGGGTGGACGCCGACCCAGCCGATGAGGAGGCTGAGCACGAAGCCGGTCGTGAACAGCGGGCTCTCGCCCCAGGTCAGGGTCCCGGCGCCGATGCCGAGCAGGTGCACCGCAACGTGGGCCACGGCGAGCACCGTCACGAGCCCGCCCAGATAGGGCACCGCGCGGGTGAGTCGGGTCCGGGGCAGCCGTCGGGCGATCCCGGCAAGCCCGACCGCGGCCAGGACGGGCGGCAGCACCCACAGCAGGGCGATCGCGACCCAGCCGGGTCCGAGTTCACCGATCTGGTCGGGGGTGAGCTCGGCGGAGCCGAGCTCGACGCGGGGGCGCAGCAAGGTCGCCGAGAGGACGACGGCGATGTAGGCGGGCAACGTGGCGACCAGCAGCCAGGCCGGTCGGGTCAGTCGGGTGGACGGTCGGGTCGGGGTGAGCACCATGGGGGGCTCCTCTGTGCGGGGCGGGTGGACGGGTCCACGGTCGGCCGCCCGGTGTCCCGGGCACCAGGGTCAACCGTCCCGACGCTCCGGGCGATCTGCCGGGGGCCGACAAGAACCCGGGTCCGACAAAGAATTCGACACCGGATGGTCGGCACGGCACGGTGGAGATCGGGACGCATGCCGGACAAGCCGACCCCACCGAACGGAGCAGTCATGGTGAACCGCCCGGGATACCTCAACCCGTTCATCCTCGACGTGGCGGGGGTGGCGCCCGAGGCGCTATCCGACCGCGCCGACCTCTACCTGCCCGAGGGACCGGGACCGTTCCCGGTCGTGGTGCTGGTCCCGGGGATGCTGCGCGAACCACCCGAGGTCGGCCCCCGGGAGTGGCCGGTGTTCCGGGGATACGCGGCGTTGCTGGTCAGCAAGGGCGTTGCCGCTGTGGTGGTCGGCCACGAACTGACGCACGGACCTCAGTACCCCGAGGCGCTGCGGACGGTGCTACGCGCGCTGGACTCGGCTACGGCGCGGCCGGAGGTCGACTCGAAGCGGACCGCCTTCTGGGTCTTCTCGGCGGGTGGCCCGTTGGCCCTGGCTCTGCTCGCCGAGCACGGTGACCGGTTCGAGAGCCTCGCCCTGACCTACCCCCTGTTGGAGTCCGACCACCTGGCCGACTGGCCCTCCCCGGACGCTGCCGTCGCGGGGCTGGGCGACCACCAACTGGTGATGACGACCGTGGGGCAGGAAGTACCGGACCTGGCGCCCGGGCAACGGGCCTTCCTCACGGCTGCTCGGGCATCCGGTGCCGAGATCGAGCACATCGACCTACCCGAGGCCTACCACGGGTTCGACTCCCAGGACCCCACCGACGATGGTCGCCGGGCGATCGGCCGGGCGGTCAGGTCGGTCGCGCACCGGCTGCTCGGGACCGACCCTATGACTGACGGGACGACGGTGTGAACCCCGACCCAGGCTCGATCGAACTCCCCGCGCCGCCCGACTTTCCGGTCACCCTCACGGTCCGGGTCGAGCTCGACGGGTCCGAGCCCCTCGTCTGGCGCAGACTCGTGCTCCCGGGTGACCTGAACCTGGTGGAGTTGCACGACATCCTGCAACGGGCGATGGGCTGGATGGACACCCACCAGCACCAGTTCGCGCCGGGCACGAACGACAGCCCGTGGCACGGTCCCTCCTTCGTGACCGAGCTCGATCGCGAGGAAGGCGTCACCGGCACGGCGGAGGCGGATGCCCGGCTGGACCAGGTGTTGCACCGGGTCGGGGACACCCTCAGCTACACCTACGACTTCGGTGACGAGTGGCACCACACCCTCATCCTCGAGCAGGTGGGGCCGCACAACCGGAGCGTCCCGCACGTCCTGTGCACGGCAGCGGAGATGGCCTGTCCGTTGGAGGACGTGGGCGGCGTCGGCGCGCACAACGCACTGGTGGCTGCGCACCGGGTCGACCCGGCCCTTCCCGACGTGGACGACTACATCCGCGACTGGATGCCAGAGGGATGGGAGCCGGACGTCGTGTCGCTCGAGTCGATCAACAGGCTGCTGCAGTCGGGTCCGCGATCCTTCTGAGGGCCCTCAGGGCGTCGCGATCAGCTTGCCGCTGCGGGAGAGCTCGGGGTCGGTGCACGAGGACAGGTCGAAGCAGCAGGGTCGACGCTTGCCGTCGCGCAGCTTGGAGATGCTGACCTCGATCCGGCGCTCCCGGGTCTGCGGGTTCCGGGTCGCGTTGACCCAGCGCACCCACTCCCAGCGGGCCATCGGGGTGATGTCGGCCCACTCGCCCGAGATGTCGGACGCCGCCGCCAGCGCGGCGCCGAAGTCCTCGGGCAGCTCCGGCTCCGGCCACTCCTTCGTCGGCTCCAACTCGCCGGACACGGTGTCGCCGTCGGCCAGCGAGAGCGCCCGGCTCAGGTGGTCGTCGACCGCGATCCAGTGGCCCTTGCGGCCATCCGGCTCGAGCACCGTGGAGACGGCGTGGCCGTTCAGCTCGGCATCGACCGCGACCTGCCCGCGCGAGGGAAGCTCCCCGCTGGCCTCCGCGGGCAGGGGGACGATCAGTCGGTCCGCGATCTGCTGGACCCGCGCCTCGAAGCTGATGGTCATGGCGCTCACGGTAGCGCCAGGGGGTTCACCGTGCAGTCGGCGCTCGGTAGGTGTGCCAGGTTTCGGTGATCTGGTAGCCCACGGCCCGGTTCATGGCCAGGCTGGCCCGGTTGGCGTCCGCGCCGCCGGTGCCGAACAGGGTCCGACCCTGCTCCACGTGGGCCAGCACCGAGGTCGCCTTCAGCGCCGTGGCCAGGCCCCGCCCGCGGTGATCGGGGTGCACCGCGGTGAAGTCCGTCTCCACCCGGTCCCCGGCCAGGAGCGTCACGGTCACCGCGACCAGCGCGTCGGCATACCAGATCCCCCACGCGCGACCACGCCCCAACAGTGCCCGCGCGGCCGCTTCGTCCAGCGGCTCGTGGTGGGTCGCCACGCCCCCCGGGTAGTCGGCGGCGGTCCGCGCGTCCAGCGCCAGCAGGTCGGGTATGTCGCGGGGCGCGATCTCGCGGACCAGGTACCCGCGCACAGGCGGGCGATCCGCGAGGTCCCTCAGCCGGGCGATGGCGCGGTCGTCTGCGGGGTCCACCTCGAGCCGGGCTCCCCACGACGTCGCGACCAGCTCCCACCCGTCGGCGACCACCCGCCCGCACCGCGGGTCGTCGGCACGCAGGACGAGTTCGGTCTCCAGGTCAGGCACGCCTCCAGGGTAGGCACGCGGTGCGACTACGATTGCCGCACGCCCGACCTGACCGGGTGCCACGCCCCTGCCTCCCTGGAGTTGCCATGTCCCGCATCCGCCTCTCCGCCCTCGCCACCCTCTGGGTCGCGGCCCTCCTGCTGTCCGGGTGCGGCGGCGACGATGAACCGGACAGCACGACGGGGGAGTCGGCCGGCGCGGAGGCCGGCGGCACGGACGCCGATGACGCGACCGGAGGGGGTGAGGACGCCGGCGCCTGCACCGCGGAGTCGCTGGAGACGCTCACGCCGGGCACGTTGACGTTGAGCACCTCGGAGCCGGCCTTCGAGCCGTGGATGGTCGACGACGACCCGGCCAACGGCGAAGGCTTCGAGTCGGCGGTCGCGTATGCCGTGGCCGAGCAGCTCGGCTACGACGCGGCCGATGTCACCTGGGTGCGGAACCCGTTCGAGGCGACCATCGCCCCCGGTCCGAAGAACTTCGACCTGGCGATCAACCAGTTCTCGATCACCGAGGAGCGCAGGCAGGCGGTCGACTTCACCTCCGGCTACTACGACGTGCGCCAGGCCGTGGTCTCCAAGGAGGGCTCGAGCGCGGCGGACGCCGGCAGCCTGGCCGACCTGCAGGACACCCTCCTCGGCGCCCAGGTGGGCACCACCAGCCTGACCTCGGTCGAGGAATTCATCGACCCGTCGCAGGACCCGCTGATCTTCAACAGCAACGAGGAGGCCAAGCTCGCGCTCGACAACGACCAGGTCGACGCGATCGTGGTGGACCTGCCCACGGCGTTCTACCTCACCGCGGTCGAGATCGAGGGCGGCGTCATCGTCGGCCAGCTCCCGCTGACCGGGGACGCCGAGCAGCTCGGCTTCGTGCTCGACCTGGACAGCCCGGTCACCGACTGTGCGACGCAGGCCGTCGACGCGCTGCGCGAGGACGGCACGCTGGAGGAGCTGGCGACCGAGTGGCTCGCCGACGTCGCAGGGGCGCCCGAGCTGCAGTGAGCCTGCAGGATCCGTCTCCGCTGGAGCTGTCCCGCCGCAGGCTGCGGGCCAGCCGGTCCCGCCGGTCCACACTGACCGCGCTGGCCAGCACCCTGGTCTTCGCGGTCGTCCTCTACCTGGTCATCACCAACGCGCCGGGCTGGCCGCGCACGCAGCAGACCTTCTTCAACCCGCAGGTCGCGTGGGACTCGCTGCCGAAGGTTCTGGAGGGCCTGTGGCTGAACATCCGGGTGCTCGCCGTCGCCGCCGTGTGCACCCTGGCGCTGGCCCTCGTCGTGGCCGTGCTGCGCACCCTGCGGGGGCCGGTGTGGCTGCCGCTCCGGCTGCTCGCGACCGGCTTCGTCGACCTGTTCCGCGGCATCCCGCTGATCGTGCTGCTCTACCTGATCGGCTTCGGCGTGCCGGCGCTACGGTTCACCGACTCCCGGATCGACCCGGTCATCCTGGGCACGGTCGCGCTGGTGCTCACCTATGCCGCCTACGTCTCGGAGGTGTTCCGGGCCGGGATCGACAGCGTCCACCCCAGCCAGCGGCTCGGCGCGCGCTCGCTCGGCCTGAGCTACGGCCAGTCGATGAAGCTGGTGGTGCTGCCCCAGGCGGTGCGCCGGGTGACCCCGCCGCTGCTGAACGACTTCGTCGCCATGCAGAAGGACGTGGGACTGATCTCGCTGCTCGGCCCGCTCGATGCGGTCCGGGCCGCGCAGATCTCCTCGCAGAGCGCCTTCAACTTCACCCCGTATGTCGTGGCCGCCCTCCTCTTCGTGCTGTTGTCGGTGCCCACCGCCCGGCTGGCCGACTGGGCGTCCGCGCGGGCCGCGCGCCGCGAGCAGAGCGGAGCGGCACTGTGACCGGACGGGACACCACGCTGGACCTGCCTCTGGGGCCCCGCCGGCGCGAGCAGGTGGTACTGGACGTCCGCGGCCTGGTCAAGGCCTACGACGACACCGTGGTGCTCGGCGGGATCAACCTGACCGTCGCCGAGCACGAGGTGGTCACCCTGATCGGGTCCTCCGGGTCCGGCAAGTCGACCCTGTTGCGCTGTGCCGGGGTGCTCGAGCCGATCAGCGACGGCCAGATCCTGCTGGACGGGCAGGACATCAGCGACCCGCGGATCGACGCCGACGCGGTCCGGGCACGGTTCGGCGTGGTCTTCCAGGCATACAACCTCTTCCCGCACATGACGGTGCGGGACAACGTGACCCTGGCGCCGAGGGTGGTGCACGGGGTGTCCGCCAAGGATGCACGGGCGCGCGCCGAGGCACTCCTGGAGCGGGTCGGACTGGCCGACAAGGCGGACGCCTACCCCGACCGGCTCTCCGGCGGGCAGCAGCAGCGGGCCGCGATCGCCCGCGCCATCGCCGTGGAGCCCCGGGTGCTGTTGCTCGACGAGATCACCTCGGCGCTGGACCCCGAGCTGGTCGGCGAGGTGCTCGCCCTGGTGCGGGAGCTCGCGGCCAGCGGCGCCACGATCCTCATGGCCACCCACGAGATGGGGTTCGCCAAGCAGGTCGCCGACCACGTGGTGTTCCTCGACCAGGGCGTCGTCTGCGAGGAGGGGCCGCCGGCCCAGGTGCTCGGCGAGCCCACCCAGCCGCGCACCCAGGAGTTCCTGGGCCGGGTGATCGACGCCGGACGGCTCTGAAAGGGCCTGCCAGAACCGCCCGCGGCCGACGCCGTCAGAGCGGACCCAGCACGTCGCCCGGGTCCGCGGCGAGCTCCAGCGTCTCCAGAACGGTGAGCAGCTGGCGCTCCTCGTAGCGGAAGTGGGACTCCATCGTCGCCGCGATCCCCTCGAGGTGCCCGGTGAGTTCGGCCGGTCCGGCGGACCGGTCGACCGCGGCCTGCAGGCCGGCCAGCAGGTGGTTGATCATCGAGTGGTCCTGCTGCAGCGAGCGCAGCGTGTCCCGCAGCTCCGGATGCGCCACCGCGATCGCCGGGAACAGGTCCCGGTCCTCGCCCTCGTGGTGCCCGGTCAGCGCAGCGCAGAAGCCGTGGCAGAACAGGAGCAGGTCGCGGCTGGCACGCCCGGGCTCCTGCCCGTCGGCGACGGCCTCCATCGTGACCCGCAGTGCGGTCCGCAGCCGTTCGTGCACGGTGCGCAGCTCGGTGCTCCAGGCGATCAGCCTGGTCTGTTCGCCCTCAGTCACGCGAGGGCGAAGGGGTCGACGTCATCAACGTCGTCCTCCTTCGTGTCCGGCGCCTCCATGCCTGACACGGTCTGTCACCGGCACGCGACGCTGGCGGGAGCCTACCTGAGAGGGTGGATCCCATGGCGAACCGCGCAGTCATCCTCGGCGGCACCGGAACCCTCACCCGGACAGCGGAACTGATGGCGGACCACGACTGGCGGGTCACCGTCACCGCACGCAACCCGGACACCGTCCCCGGCCACCTCGCCGGCCTGGGGGTCGACGTCGCCCTCGTCGACCGCGACGACGAGGCGGCCACCGCCGCGGTCGTCGGCGCCGGGGCGGACCTCCTCGTGGACGGGCAGTGCTACACCCCGGAGCATGCCCGGTCGCTGGCCCGGTGGTCGCGGGCGTGCGGCTCCACCGTGATGCTCTCCGCCAAGGCGGTGTATGTCGACAGCCGGGGGCGGCACACGAACTCACCGGAGGCGCCGGTCTGGGACGGCACGCTCACCGAGGACCGGCCGACGATGGAGTTCCACGGGGAGCCCTACGCCTCCGCCGAGGGGTACGGCGCCAACAAGGCGGAGGCCGAGCGGGTCCTGCGGGCGGAGGGCCAGCGCATGACGGTGCTGCGGCCCAGCAAGATCCACGGCGCCCACCTGCGCCGGGCCCGGTTGTGGGAGATCGTGCTGCGGGTGCTCTGCGACCGGCGCCGGATGCCGGTCCGGCGCGGCGACCTGGTGGAGTCCACCACCTCGACCGAGGTGATCGCCCGGGCGGTCTGGGCGGCCGCGCAGCACCCGGCGACGCGGGTGCTCAACGTCGCCGACAGCGACCCCCGCCCCGCCCGGGACCTGGTGCGGGAGGTGGCCGAGCTGGCCGGTGGCCCGCTGGACCTCGTGGACGTCGACGGGTGCGACTGCCCCGAGTCGGTCGGGCGCCTCCCCTGGACGGTCGACATGGTGCTCGACACGACCGCGCTGCGGGCGCTGGGCGTGCCGGACGTGAGCTTCGCGCAGACTGCCGCCGCCGAGGTGGACTGGCTCAGGTCGCTCGCGACCCGCACCGACGACGGTGCCTGGGCCATCCCCGACGGGATCGAGGTCGGGACGCCCGACCTCGCGGCGGAGGACGCCTGCCTCCGGCGGGTGCGGGGTTAGCGGGCGGAGTCAGCGCGGAAGGCGCCCGAGCGTGCAGGGTCAGCGCGGGCGAGGTCAGCGCGTGCCGGGTCAGGCTGACCGGGCGAGGGCGAGCAGCGCGTCCGTCCGCGGGCCCGGACCGTGCCAGGTGATCCGGGAGACCGCCGTGACGACGGCGTTCACCCGGCTCCAGGCGAGCAGCCGGTCGGGGTCCAGGTCCACCAGGGACGCGAGTTCCCGGGCACGGGGCACCATCTGACCCGGCGCGCCGTCGACGACCACGAAGTCGACCATGTCGAAGCACCGGTCGCCGACACAGAGCTTGGGGTCGATGACCACGAGCCCCCGCTCTCCGCCGTGCAGCACGTTGCCGAGGTGGAGGTCACCGTGGATTACGGCGTCCTCGCGGTCGTCCCGGAGGAGCTGCCGGCAGTCCTCGACGGCCCGCTGCCAGAGCGCATCCGGCACGTGCGGGCGCACCTGCGGCCGGGTCCGCCGCTCACCGATCCGCTCGAACATCTCCTCGCACCGGTCGGCGAGCACGTCGTGCACGCCGGAGGGACTCGTGGCGTGCAGGTCTCGCAGCAGGGCCGCCCACGTCTCCGGGGTGGGCGGGGCGGTGCGGGTGCTGTCCAGGGTGTCGCCCGGCAGGATCCGTTCGAGCAGGACGGCCCCAGCGGCCGCGTCCTCCGCCAGGACGGCCGGCGCCCGGCCGGTCGGCGCGAGGTGACGGAGCATGGCCGCCTGCCGGGACAGGAAGTCCGCGTCCGGGCTCACCTTGAGCACGGCGGGCACCCCGCGCGAGGTCTCGACGGACAGCACGACCGAGGTCGCGCCGGAGTCGTAGAGCGAACCGTGGCGCAGGCCCCACCGCGCGGTCAGATCCGCCACGATCCCGGGCAACGCCCGTCCGAAGGCGTCGGCACGCCCGGCACCGAACCGGTCGTCCAGCGCCGCGCCCTCCCGGACCAGGTCCTCGTCGGTGATCATCCGGGGACCCTACCCAGGCCCAGCCCGACAACGCCCCCGGTTATCCGCACCCACAACCGGGCGGGGTCATGCACCGTGCAGCCGCGCGGCCTGTCGGGTGAGGTGGTCCCGCTCGGCCACGCTGGCAGCCTGGCGGGCGGCCTCGGCATACAGCCTCCCCGCCGTCCTGAGGTCGCCCGCACGCGCGTGCAGGTAGGCGGCCACGGCGGTCCGCCGCGGCACGTCGTCCGGCACCGCCTCGAGGGCCCGCAACCCGACCCGGGGGCCGTCCACCTGCGCCAGCGCCACCACCCGGTTGAGCGCCACGACGGGGCTGTCGGTGAAGGTGGTCAGTTCGTCGTACCAGTCCAGGACCTGGGGCCAGTCGGTCTCCCCGGCGGTCGGGGCATCGGCATGCAGGGCGGCGATCGCGGCCTGGCACTGGAACTCCCCCAACCGGTCCCGCGCCAGTGCGCGCTGCAGGACCGCCACACCCTCGGCGATCAGGTCGGTGTCCCACAGCGCACGGTCCTGCTCGGCGAGCGGCACCAGCGCACCGGCCGGCGTGAACCGGGAGCCGCGCCGCGCGTGGTGCAGGAGCGTCAGCGCCAACAGTCCGGCGGCCTCGGGGTCCGAGGTCGCGGCGGACAGCTGGCGGGTCAGCCGGATCGCCTCGGCCGCCAGGTCGACGTCGCCGCCGTAGCCCTCGTTGAAGATCAGGTAGAGGACCCGCAGCACCCGCCCGAGGTCGCCCGGCCCCGAGACGCCCTCGGCCGCGACCGTCCGCTTGGCCCGGCTGATCCGCTGGGCCATCGTGGCCTCGGGGACGAGGTATGCCGACGCGATCTGCCGGGTGGTCAGGCCGCCGACGGCGCGCAGCGTCAGGGCGACCGCCGACGAGGGCGTCAGGGCCGGGTGGCAGCACAGGAAGAGCAGCAGCAGGGTGTCGTCCTGCTGCTGCGCGGGGCCGGGTGCGGGCTCGACGTGGTCGCGCAGCTCCCGGCGCCGGCGGGCCGACTCGGCGCGGACCACGTCGAGGTGTTTGCGCCAGGCCACTGTGACCAGCCAGCCCACCGGGTCGTCCGGCTCCCCGTCGGGCCAGCGGCGCACCGCCTCGAGCAGTGCCTCCTGGACGGCGTCCTCGGCGGCGGCGAAGTCGACCCCGCGGCGGACCAGGACACCCAGGGCCTGGGGTCCGACGACCTTGAGCAGGTCATCCATCCGTCGTCCCCCGCGGGCGCCGCCAGGCGGGCATCATTCGGTCACGGTCGGCACCTCGGTCAGGAACGGCCGCACCTCGATCCACTCGTGGATCGGCCGGCCGCCCTTGCCCGGGGCGGAGGACAGGTAGGCCGCGGCCTCGTGGGCCCGCTCGACCGAGTCGACGTCGATCACCATCCAGCCGGCGATCAGGTCCTTGGTCTCCGCGAACGGTCCATCGGTCACCGGCGGCCGCCCCTCCCCGTCGTACCGGACGAAGGTGCCCTCCGGCGACAGCGCCTGGGCGTCGACGAACTCGCCACGTTCGCGGAGATCGTCGGCGACCGTGTTCATGAACGCGATGTGGTCGGCGACTTCCTGCTCGGTCCACTCCGACATCGGCGAGTCCGTGCCCGGAAGCGGATCCGGGATGCCGCGGTAGTGCTTCAGCAACAGGTACTTGGCCATGGGTCTCTCCTCGTATGTCGTGACCGCCATTGTGGCCGTCTCACCCCGGGGACGGAGCGGCCCGTGCGTTCTCGACATGTGTTGTTGAGATGCAGCGAAGGTTGCACAACCCTGAGCGGCGGACCTTGCACGCTCGAGTCCGCCGCGGCTGGTCGTGCAAAGTAGCGGTTCACTGTCGGCGGCAAGACAGGATGCCTACAGTTCGTCGAGGACTGCGAGGTCGTGGAGGTCCACGGCACGCGGGGGATAGCCACTTCGAAGCTCTCGGGCTCGCTCGGCACTGGCCACGACGACCGCTTGGCCGTCGATGAGGCCGGTGACTCTCTGCTTAGAAGGGTGGAGGTACACCTCGCCGTCGAGACCTTGTTGAACTCCGGTACCGGCCGGGTCCAAGCGCATTGCGTGGACGTCTACTTGCCCCAAGGGACTCGATAGCTCCACGCGGACTGGTCGCCAATCCTCGGTGACTCGGTAGCCGCGGGAGGTGAGCCAGGCCATGAAGTCGGCCTCGTGATCTTCGTCGATAAACACGTCGAGATCTTGGTGGGGTCGAGTCTGTCGTCCCACCAGCGCATCGACACCCCATCCGCCGTTGACCTGATAGACCACACCGTTGGCGTCAAGCCAGGCGACGATCTGCACCACCTCGGCGGCGGTCATCTGGGAGGAGGTCTCCATAGGACAAGTCTCCCTCACCACCCACGGGGATCTTGCGACCTGCGGCATGAGCGTGCACTCCGTCACCGTGCCCCGGGGCCCCACATGCGCATGCCGACTCACGCCTGAACCACTCTCGCCCCTTCAGCTGCCAGTGGACTCTCTCCGGATACCACGCGGATATCGCGTCGACACGCGGCCGACCGCCGGCCAGGTGGCAGGGAATGAAGGAAGATGATTTGATGCGCCTGAGCACGGTCGAACAACTCTTCCAGCGCCTCGACGAGGTGGTCGCCGCTCATGAACGAGGAGACCGGACCTCCCGGGAGTCCGAGCACTTCTGGGAGAAGATGCTGACGATCCCCAACCACCCGTTGAACACGAATCTGCCCGACGAGCCGCTCGTCGACTGGTATGAGCGAGGCTTTCTGGGTGACCTCAATGAGGCACGCGTCCTCGACGTCGGGTGCGGCAACGGACGTAACTCGGCCTGGCTGGCGAGCAAGGGCGCGAAGGTCACGGGTATCGACATTGCTACAGGACTGCTCGACGTCATGCGCCCCCGGATGCCCGAAGGTGTCACCCTCCTGCCTGTCGACGTCTTGCGTGAGGAACTCCCCGGTGATGCCTTCGACCTCGTGTATGACTCCGGCTGTTTCCACCATCTGGCCCCCCATCGACGCATCACGTACCTGGAGCAGGTGATGCCCCGCGTTGCACGCGCCGGTAAGTATGGCATCGTCACCTTCGCCCAGGAGCGGCAGTCCAGCCCCAGCGACACCGAGATCCTCGTCAGCGGCGACACGGCAGGCGGAACCTCGTTCGCGCTCAAGGATCTGGAGGCGATCTTTTGCCCGCATCTCCAACTTGTCGAAGCCCGCCCCGTCGCCGCAGGCATATCGGAAACCTTCGGCGCAGACTTTCTGAACGCAGCTCTGTTCACTCAACGGACGGGCCATTGAAACACCTCAAAGCAGCGGTTCGGTCGCATGGACGTGCTCAACTGAAGGGCCGCTCCAGCCCCGGCCAGGCCAGCGACCCGCGGCAGTGTCGGACGAGCGTAGCCGTCCTCCACGCGGCAGATCCGTGCGCTTCTAGAGAGGCTTGACGGTCACGGCACGGTAGGCAAAGCCGTCCTGGTCTGCAGGCTCGAACTCGAGCGCGACGGTCTGTCCGGGGACGAGTTCTCCGTACTCGGTCGCCTGGATGTGGCTGAAGTGGACCCAGCATCCACCCGGCGTCTGCTGGGAGTCCACGACGCCCCATCCTTCCTCCGGGTGCCACTCGAGCACGACTGCCTCGATCGCGTAGTTCTCTGCACTCGGCTCGGCGGGCTCTCTGGAGGACGCCACCTTCTGTGCCGGTTCGAGATCGACCAGGTAACAGCTGCTGGGGTTGCGGTCAGCCGTGATGTCGAGTTGCGCCATTGGGCGTACGTGAAAGACGGGCTGGCGGTCGATCAGCATTACATCCGTGAGTCGCCAGTCACGGCGCACGTCGAGCTGGTGGAATGCTTCCCACTCATAGTCGGGCACGACTTCAAGCCGACCGACCGCTTCACCCATCGCCCCGAGGGACGGGGTCTTGAAGTCGGCGGAGTACCGCTCCAGCGCTTCGTGACCATCCGCGGTCTGTACCGAGCGGACGGCGGCCGGCTCGAGCAGGACCAGACACTCGCCGATGTCGATCACAGCCGCCTGCCGCCAGGCGGCGACCACGACGCCTCGCAGTCGGTGGGTGATGTCACCCTCCGTTGCCGCCCCTGCGGTCCACGCGCCTGTGGTCCTCTCTGCGCTCGGTCCGAACGTGTCGCAGCTCAGTCGCAGCCCCTTGTGAGCCAACACCTCGCCGATGCACAGCTCAGGTACCTCGCCGTCGCCGAGGAGCCAGGTCTCCAGGGTGGCCCACATCTCACAAACCGTAGCGCCCACAGGGCGATACCCGCCCTCGTCCGAGGCAGCTACCTGCGGCAAAACAGGACGCCGGTGCGCCGACTCCGCATGTCATGAGCCTTCGCGCAGTTCTCGCTCCTGCGGCATACAGCCGCAATAGCACGACCATCGCCGCACTGGGAGGGGTCGCTTGCAGCCGATCGCGGCGCTCAAGGGAAGGGCCGAGTGTGCCGGCGCGTAGTCGCACGCGCTTGGCGCTTGTGTGGGACCCGCTCACCGACGCTCTTGCGAAATCCTGAGTGTTCATCACCGGCGACGCGCCAGGGCTTGACCGGGCGTGACAGCATTCGGCGCATGGCTCGGGAGACGCAGGAGTGCTCGGAGGCCGGGTGCAGGCGACCGGCTGTTTTCCGTACACGCACGAAGCCGACGTGGTGCGATGAGCACATCACCGCCATCTTCCAAACCGGTGGCCTTGAGCCGTTGGAGCCATTCGAGGGGCCGAAGAAGTGGCGCCTGACCCGGTGTCTTGCCTGTGGGTGCGAGGCGCACTACCGATTCGAGTACGTGATCGACCAAAATGGCATCGGCGTCGCGACGTGCAGGGCCTGCTACTGGCGTAAGTGGGCAGCCGACCAGCGAGGGCTGATGGAGGGGTTCGCAGACCTGACGCCGCCGTCGGTCGCGGTCGCCAAAGAGTTCGTGGAGCAGCACGGTTTCAAGTACCTGGGTCCACTGACCGAACCGTCACTTCGGGATGATCCCCACCGGACGCGCTGTTTGCACTGCGGACGCATCGCGGCGCAACGACTCGGTGACGTGGGATGGGGCTGCCAGTGTCAGACAAACCCCCGGCGGGCGGCACAGACATCTGACTCGCCCGGCACCCGTCAACCTGGCACGAAGCCCACTAAGGACCTCCTCAAGGACTCGGGGCTGCCGGTCCTGACGTGGTGGGACCACGAGGTCAACGACGACACGGACTGGAACACGGCGACGGTGAAGGCGCGCCGAGAGGTGGGATGGAAGTGCCCGGAGTGCGACCTTCGGTTCAGCGCTCGTATCCTCGACATGACCGGCTACCCCAGCTGCCCGACCTGCTCCGTCAGAAGGAAGGCTGAGTGGCAGGCCGAGTACGCACGACTGAAGGTCACGCCCGTCGCGGACGTGCCTGAGCTCGCTGCGGCGTGGGCTGACGATGCCGACCCGACTCTCGTGACCGTCGCAGGCGGCGGTATGACCTTGCGACGCTTCCGGTGCCCGGCCGGCCACCATCCGCGGATCACTCCGCTCAGCTTCCTGCGCAACGGATGCCCTTCCTGCAAGGGGAACGAGACCCGTACCGCACGCTTACAAGCCGTGGCAGCGGACCCCGGTGCGCACGCCATGAACCGCGAGATCGCGTCCCAGTGGCATACCGCCAAGAACGGCTCCCTGAAGCTCGAGACCACCTCGCCGGGTTCGCGAAAGACCGTGTGGTGGAAGAGTTGGGAGTGTGGCCACTCGTGGCAGGCCAGCCCCGCAGAAAGAGAGAAGGGGCAACGACTGCGCTGCCCCGAGTGCCGGACCATCCTCGACTCCATTGCTTACCACTTCCCGGAGATAGCCGATGAGTGGTCGCCGGACAACCCGCTCACCGCCTGGCAGGTCCGTCCGAGTGGCTCAACGGCATTTACGCCCGTCTGGGTCTGCAGCAATAACTTTCACCACACTTGGACCGCAACCTTGTCCAGTCGAGCGGCCGGTTCAGGGTGTCCCGAGTGCCGTGAAGCCGGCAAATCCAAGGTCGAGCTCGCCCACCACGAGTCTGCAGTCCGCGTTTTCGGTGCCGCGTCCTCTGGGCAAGCCGTTGCCGACGAAGCGTTCACCCACGGCGCCCGCTGGCTCGTAGACATCACCACGGTGAACAGCACTGGTCTGCAATTGGCGATCGAGTACGACGGCGCCTACTGGCACGCCGACAAAGCGACGATCGACACCGCAAAGTCTCTGGACCTACTCGCCGCTGGCTGGGCCGTCGTCCGGCTCCGCGAATACCCCCTTCCTACCTTGAACATCGACCACCCCTTCTATACCGAATTGGTCGTCCATGCGACCGCTCCAGACCCCGACGCGGTGATGCGCCGGGTCGAACAGTGGACTGCGAGCCTCCACCCTGATGTTGGCCACGTTCGGCGGGACCATCGATGAGGCGTCACGCGTTGCTCCTAGCGGCTTGTCTGGACGTCCGCGCCCGCGTCACTCGCGGCGAAAGGACGCACCTCTGGAATGACCGACCCGCGGCATGACAGTGCGTTTCGTGCAGGTCCCATCCGAACGCCTCTAGGCTCGCAGCATGAAGCCAGCCCCTCGGCAGGTAGCCAAAACCGTGACTCAGATCCTCCGGTCAGTCTGGCCGCAGGGCCTCGATGAGGGACTCCTATGGCTGGAGGCGATGGGAATTCGGACCGACACGGCCACGGAGACACCCCGGAGACGATCCTCTCGTTCCTGGCATATGGCCTCCATGCCCACGTGGGGGACGGCGAGAGCGGGTTGGGGCACTTACCAAGACCGGTTCGCCGACGTTTTCTGGTTCCTCTGGGACGACGAAAGCTCCGAGCGCGTCCTTCACGCGGCGACCGAACTGGCTGACCATCTCGCCGACGCCCTGGGTGAACCGACAGAGACCACAGAACCGACACCACTCAGCGGAGGGACCTGGTGGTGGCAACTGGAAGGGCACAGCATCGAGATGTATGCCTACACCGACGCCCGAACGCCTGATGGCCACCCGACAGGGCCGCCCTGCGTGCAGCTGTCCGTCGACCTGCGAGAGGTGTCAGATCCTCGCGAAGCCGAAGCGCGTCGGTTGCAAGGAGGGCCGGGGTTTGGATAGTGCCGTCAAGCGCGACCTGCGGCAGATGCGTGGCCTGCTCGGCGGGCCCGTGTAGGGATACGCGTGGCGTCCTGAGTTTGGTCCTCGGTCGTTAAGATTCACCCCGTGCTGAACAAACCCCGAGCTGGCGCTCGGCCAACCACGTCCGAAGACGGCCCACACCGACAGGTCGACCAGCAGGCACCGCCAGCCATTTGGGGCCAGCTGGTCGCCGACGTCTTCGCCCTCGAGGGCGTCGTCGAGGGGATCAGCCAGGTGTCTCCCGCATCGTCGCGGGCGGTCTACCTCAGAGACATGACGCAGGAAATTGCGCCTGAAACGTCTCTGGCGCCAGGCAAGCGCCTCGAACCGGTGCATCTTCACGGGGTACAGGACACCAGCGTGCATCTGGTCCTGCCCACGGCCCGAGGTCAAGAGCTGGCCCGTCTGGGCTGGGCAGAACCGCACCAGTACGCGGATTACGGCACAGAGTTCATGATCTACGGTCCTCGAGACGCCGCCGAGCTGACAGGTGTTCTGTCCGTCATCGAAGATAGCCTGAACTTCGCGCGCGCCGGCGCCTAACAGCACTGGAAACACGCGCGTCGCGGCATGGTCGGACGCTACGCGTTCACAGCGGCAGATGCGCGCGTTCGCCCGAGCATGCGGTTACGCTCCGACGATGACCCGTCGACGGCTACGAGTCCTGCTGATCGCCGGGCTTCCATTGGTCTTCGCCATTGGCTTGTTCATAGCCTCTGCCGTCAACTGGCATGCGGCGGAAAACAAGTGCGGCGTGCTGTTCGCATTCGATGAGCGCTTCGTTGACGCACACGAAGTCAGCTTCGAGAATCGCCTGTTGCCTCTGCCCGTCGAGTGCCGGTTCGACAACGGCATCACCGTCTCCCACCGCTGGTGGCCTACCGCCTCCGGGTGAGCCTCAGATCCGTCACGACTCGCGGCATGAGCGGATCGATCAAGTTCTGGTAGCGGAGGCCTCGACCGGGGACAGGATGAGGCCTTCGTGGGTCACCGTTGATCCGAGAACCGTGTCGGACTGGTCCAGGAAGGTGACGTCGACGTTGCCCAGCCGGGTGAAGTTCACCGAGTCGCCGGTGGCGGCTGATACGTACTCGAAGAGACCGCCGAGCTCGTTCAGTGCACGAAAGATGGCTCGGTCATACGGGTATCGGAGCAAGACGGCGGTCGGTTGGGGTCGGAGATAACCGGGACGCGCTCCGACCCCCTCCTGGCGTATGGGAGAGAGCCACTCCAGCTCGTGAGTCAACGGGTGATCGGTGTCCCCGTCGTGAAAGAGCAACTCTATGGTTGCGGTCTTCGGCCGGAGCGACTCCATCCACTTCGCTTGAGCCGCCTCATCAAGGGCGGGAATCACAACAAACTCAGCCTTCGTGCTCACAGGCCCTCCTCTCGGCAGGGCCGATCCTCTCATGTGCGAGAGGCACGTCCAGTGGTCGCGCCTCGGCCGTTGCGGGCGTTGACAGTGAGCCGGAGAGCGCGCCAGAGAAGCTCGGCTCGTGTGTGATTGGCGGTGCTTAACCCGCGAGTCCGGTGATTCTGCGCAGCTCGGCCAGGTGTCCCTGGAGTGCGGCGCGGCCAGTGTCGGTCAGGGTGAGCCAGGTTCTGGCCCGTCCGCGTTGGTTCTCCTTGGTGGTATGGACGTAGTCGGCGTCGACGAGGACTTTGAGGTGCTTGCTGACGACGTAGTCACTGACACCGAGAGCTTGTTGCACGGTGGCGAAGTCGACGGAGTCGACCTCAGCTAGCAGGCCACAGATTTGCAACCGATTTCGCGCATGAATGATCTCGTCGAACCGGGGTGCGGTGCTCACGGGCGGTTCTTGGTGGTGTCGGTGGGGAACCGTCCCTGGGCCAGACGCCGGTCGGTCCACTGTTCGTAAACGTTGGTGAAGGTGAACCCGACAGCGGCCCCGATGAGGGGTGCGAGCTCGAGCCCGGCGAACTTCTGCAGTAGCGCGCACACCACGAACAGGCCGATCAGCATGAACGAGGGGATGGTCCAGCCGTTGTGGTAACGGTCGAAGGAGGCACCCGTGCTCTGCCGGAGGAGCTCACGGAGGCCAAGCGGGCCGATGATCACCGTCACGACCAGAAGTGATGCGCCGGTGCTGGCCGATCCGAAGGACAGGGTTTCGTACGGCATGCCCGAACCTACGAACATCACAGCCACAATCGAGGCGGAGACGAGCTTGTACCACCACGGCGTGACCAGATGGTGACCGAACCGAGCCCGAGCCGCGTCTAGGTCCTGAAGGGCCGCGCGCGCCTCGTAAGCGCCGGGTCCCTCGGTGTGGGGGCCGTGTCCTGGGGTTGCCATAGTGGCAAGCTAGCCTGTCGCTTGCCTTGTTGGCAAGTCGAGGGCCCGGCACCCTCCCGAAGCATCCGACTCTCGGCGGTACAGCGATGTACCGACCCTGGGCAGGCGGGGGCGCTGGTCACTGGCGTTATCCGTGGTGGGTGCGGCCATAGAATGGACGCGGGCTCGGCCCGATCCGAGGATGTCGGAGGTGAGGTGGCGCTCAGCTCTGGGAGTGAGCCCCCAACGGCCGGGGGTTCGGGGCTGTGACGTCGTGTGCTCAGGCCTTGTGGGCGGTTTCCCACTGGTCGATCAGGTCTTGGGGCAGTCGACCACGCTTGGGGTAGTCGATGCCCTGGTCGTCCAGCCATGACTTGATGGCTTTGGTCTGGGAGGGGTCACGGGGGGTGCTGCCGCCGCTGCCGGCCCGGCGGCGACCACCGATGCGGCGGGCGGCGTTCACGTACTTCTGGATCGTGTCGGCGAACTCGTCTGCTTCTGTCTGGGAGAGGTCGATCTCGTAGTCCACTCCGAGGAAGCCGAACGTGACGGTCTGGCCGTCCGCGCCGAGTTCGTTCCCGGTCAGGTCTGAGACAAGGATGGTCTGCACCTTCTGCGCCATTGAGGCTCCTACCGGGGTTGGGATAGATCGACGTTCACCCTATGCGGTCATCCGCTGCCTCGGTGCACGATTGTCTCCGCCCAGGGCGGACTGAGGGCTTGAACTCGTTGAAGAACCAGCCCGCCTGGTCGGGCGCGTCCCGGGAAGTCACCTGCGGTGCTCGCGCCCCGTCGTTTGCTGCCGCCAGCCAGCCCGACTTGGACGCCGACCACGTCACGCAGCCTGCTCGGCGTCATCGACAGGGCTCTGATCGTCACTGTGAGCCACGTCCACACCCTGACCACGCCGCCCCCTCTTTCAGCTGCCCTTGTAGCGCACGAGGGCGGGCCGCGAATCGTCAGCATTTGCTGGGGCTCGAGGGGTGGAGCGGGGACGTCTTGCTTGACGCTCTTACTGAAGGCCCGACGGGCAGGTGGGGCCAAGTTGCGCGGGCAAGGGTGCTAACCCGGGATCGGGCAAGGTGGGCTCTGGTCGAGCTCGCGGTGTGTGATGACTCGCCTTGCGTGCACCGCGCCGCTCGCCCCCAGTTGGAATGTCAGCCGTGGGGGTGTCCGCTCAGCGCTTCCGTCCACTCATGCGCTTTGGCAGCACGGGCCAGCAACCCACATCACTAGACGTGATGCTGGGCATTACATGTGCCTATTGATTCATACGAAGGTCGTTTGTGAACGATTCGCTGCATCTCGACATGTGTGGGGTCGGCGCACGAAGGCGGCGGCTGGACAGCGGGGCTAGAGTCGGGCCATGGCGCGGCACTTCCTCCAGTGGCCGGTTCTCCGACAAGTCAGTTCCGGGGACCGGTTCGGCAGGGGCCCGGCCGTGACCTCGACCAGGACCCGCGACCTGACCTCCCGCAACGCCACGGCGGACCGGGTCGTGCAGAGCGTCTGCCCGTACTGCGCGGTGGGCTGCGGGCAGAAGGTCTACGTCAAGGACGAGAAGGTCATCCAGATCGAGGGCGACCCCGACTCCCCGATCTCGCGGGGACGGCTGTGCCCGAAGGGGGCGGCCAGCGAGCAACTGGTCAACGCGCCCGGCCGGCAGACCGAGGTGCTCTACCGGGCCCCGCGGGCGACCGAGTGGCAGCGGCTGGAACTGGACACGGCGATCGAGATGATCGCCGACCGGTTCGTGGAGTCCCGGCGCAACACCTGGCAGGACATCGACCACCAGGGCCGCAAGGTGCGCCGCACCATGGGCATCGCCTCGCTGGGCGGCGCGACGCTGGACAACGAGGAGAACTACCTCATCAAGAAGTTGTTCACCGCGGCGGGCGCCATCCAGATCGAGAACCAGGCCCGCATATGACACTCCGCCACGGTTCCCAGTCTGGGAGCCTCGTTCGGACGCGGCGGCGCCACACAGACCCTGCAGGACATGGCCAACGCGGACTGCATCATCCTGCAGGGCGGCAACATGGCCGAGGCGCACCCGGTCGGTTTCCAGTGGGTCGCCGAGGCGAAGGCCAGGGGCGCCCGGGTGATTCACGTCGACCCGCGGCTGACCCGGACCGGCGCCGTTGCTGACCGGCACGTCCCCATCCGCGCCGGGTCCGACGTCGTGCTGCTCGGCGGGTTGATCAACCACGTGCTCACCCACGACCTGTGGTTCAAGGAGTACGTCGTCGCCTACACCAACGCGGCCACGCTGGTCGTCGAGGACTTCCGGGACACCGAGGACCTGGGCGGGCTCTTCTCCGGCTTCGACCCCGAGACCGGCCAGTACGACCCGGCGAGCTGGGCGTATGCCGGGGCCGACCGCGACGGGATCGGCGCCCCGTCCGGTGGTCACGAGCACGGCGCCAGCGCGCAGGCACGGGCGGCCGGTGACGAGCACGGCAGCGGCGGTCCCGCCCTGGAGCACGCCGGGGTGCAGCGGGACGAGACCCTGCAGCACCCCCGCACGGTCTTCCAGATCCTGAAGCGCCATTACGCCCGCTACACCCCGGAGATGGTGCGGGAGCTGTGCGGCATCGGCCAGGAGGACTTCGACTACCTCGCCGAGTCCATCGTGACCAACTCCGGCCGCGAACGCACCACCTGCTTCGGCTACGCGACCGGTTGGACGCAGCACACGCTCGGCGCGCAGTTCATCCGCACCGCGGCCATCCTGCAGTTGCTGATGGGCAACGTGGGGCGCCCCGGCGGCGGGATCATGGCGCTGCGGGGGCACGCCAGCATCCAGGGGTCGACCGACATCCCGACCCTGTTCAACCTGCTGCCCGGCTACCTACCGGTGCCCACCGCGGGCCTGCACGACACCCTCGAGGAGTACCTGTCCTCCATCTACTCCGAGGGGCAGAAGGGATACTGGGCCCACGCGGACGCCTACACGGTCAGCCTGCTCAAGGCCTGGTGGGGCGAGCACGCGCAGCCGGAGAACGACTGGGCCTACGACTACCTCCCCCGGCTCACCGGGGCGCACGGCACCTACCAGACCACGCTGGCCATGCTGGACGACCAGGTCGAGGGCTACTTCATCCTCGGCCAGAACCCCGCCGTCGGGTCGGCGAACGGCCGGATGCAGCGCCGGGCGATGTCCCACCTGAAGTGGCTGGTGGTGCGCGACTTCAGCATGATCGAGTCGGCGACCTGGTGGAAGGAGGGGCCGGAGATCGAGACCGGGGAGCTGCGCACCGAGGACATCGAGACCGAGGTGTTCTTCCTGCCGGCGGCCACCCACGTGGAGAAGGCCGGGTCCTTCACCCAGACCCAGCGGTTGCTCCAGTGGCGGCACCAGGCGGTGGCGCCCCCGGGGGACTGCCAGAGCGAGCTCGACTTCTTCCACGCCCTGGGCTGCCGGATCCGCGAGCGCCTCGCCGGGTCGACCGACGAGCGGGACCGTCCGCTGCTCGACCTGACCTGGGACTACCCGACCAACGAGCACGGGGAGCCGGAGCCGGAGGCGGTGCTGGCCGAGATCAACGGCCGCCACCTCACCGGGCCGCGGGCCGGGGAACCGCTGTCGTCCTACACCCAGATGCAGCCCGACGGCTCGACCTCGGGCGGGTGCTGGATCTACACCGGCGTGTATGCCGACGGGATCAACAAGGCGGCCCGGCGGGTCCCCCGTGGCGGCGACCGACCGAACCAGTCGGAGTGGGGCTGGGCCTGGCCCGCCGACCGCCGGATCCTCTACAACCGGGCCTCCGCCGACCCCGACGGCAACCCGTGGAGCGAGCGCAAGCGGTATGTCTGGTGGGACGCCGAGCAGGGTCGCTGGGTCGGCCACGACGAGCCGGACTTCCCGCTCGACCGTGCCCCCCACAGCACCCCGGACCCGGGGGCCGGTGGTCCGGAGGCGCTGGCCGGTGACGACCCGTTCATCATGCAGGCCGACGGCAAGGGCTGGCTGTTCGCCCCCAAGGGGCTGGTCGACGGTCCGCTGCCGACCCACTACGAGGCGATGGAGTCGCCGGTGGCCAACGCGCTCTACCCGCAGCAGCAGAGCCCGGCGCGGTTGATGTACCCGCGCGCCGACAACCTGGGCGCCCCGAGCGCCGGCACCCCCGGCGTCGAGGTCTACCCCTTCGTGTTCACCACCTACCGCCTCACCGAGCACCACACCGCGGGCGGGATGAGCCGGTGGCTGCCCTACCTGTCCGAGCTCCAGCCGGAGATGTTCTGCGAAGTCTCCCCCGAGTTGGCGGCCGAGCGGGGGCTGGAACACGAGGGGTGGGCCACGATCATCTCCCCGCGCGGGGCGATCGAGGCCCGGGTGATGGTCACCGGACGGCTCACCCCGCTGCAGATCGGGGGCCGCACGGTGCACCAGGTCGGCCTGCCCTACCACTGGGGCGTCGGCTCCCACGCGCTGGTCTCCGGGGACGCCGCCAACGACCTGATCGGGATCCACCTGGACCCGAACACCCAGATCCAGGAGTCCAAGGTCGGGTCGTGCGACATCGTCCCGGGGCGGCGCCCGGTGGGTGCCGCGCTGCTCGCGCTGGTGGAGGAGTACCGCGCCCGCGCCGGGGTGACCGTCGAGACCGATGCGCGCCGGGTCACCGACCCCGGGTGGGCCCCCGACCCCGAGCCCGGAGGAGAGGACTGATGGGACAGCTGAAGGGACCGACCGACCCGACGGCGGACGCGGGGTGGGAGGCGGCCCACCCGCGCAAGGGGTTCTTCACCGACACCTCGATCTGCATCGGCTGCAAGGCCTGCGAGGTGGCCTGCAAGGAGTGGAACCGCAACCCCCGGGACGGGGACCTCGAGTTCACCGGCATGTCCTACGACAACACCACCTCCCTCGGCGCGAGCACCTGGCGACACGTGGCGTTCATCGAGCAGGACGGCGAGCAGGTGGCCCGGGCCCGGGAGTCGGGACGGCAGCTGGTGAGCCTGGGTATGCCGACGCTCCGGCAGGACGTCGCCCGTCCGGGGACGGCGGCGGCGACGGGGACGACAACGGCGGGGGCGACGGCAGAGGCGACGGCAGAGGCGCCGGAAGGCACGGCATACACCCCGCCGGACACCCCCGAGTTCCGCTGGCTGATGTCCTCCGACGTGTGCAAGCACTGCACCCACGCCGGCTGCCTCGACGTGTGCCCCACGGGCGCGCTGTTCCGCACCGAGTTCGGCACGGTCGTCATCCAGGACGACATCTGCAACGGCTGCGGCACCTGTGTCGCCGGGTGCCCATTCGGGGTGGTCGAGCGCCGCAGCGACGGGACCGCGGCGCCGACGCTGCGCAGCGGGGAGCGCAAGGGCGAGCAGCCCGAGGTGCCCAAGCGCGGCGTCGCCCAGAAGTGCACCCTCTGCTACGACCGGCTGTTGGACGACGAGATCCCGGCCTGCGCCAAGACCTGCCCCACGACCTCCATCACGTTCGGCGACCACGACGACCTGGTGGACCGGGCCCGGGAGCGGGTCGCCGAGCTGCACGCCCAGGGGCAGACCGAGGCCCGCCTCTACGGCGCCAACGAGCGCGACGGAGTGGGCGGCACCGGGTCGGTCTTCCTGCTCCTGGACGAGCCGGAGGTCTACGGCCTGCCGCCGGACCCGCGGGTGTGCACCGCGGACCTGATGACGATGTACAAGCGCGCCACGGTGGCCGCCGTCGGGATGGTGGCCGCGGCCGCAGTCGCCTTCCTGGGAGGGAGAGGATGACCCACTCCGCGTTCGACGAGGTGCGGCCCCCGGAGCCGCCGCGCCGACGCCGCCGGGGCGGCAGGGGCAGGCGCCGCCGACCGGGTGGTGGTGAGGGCAACCGCGAGATGGTGATGGTCCCGGAGGCGGAGTTCACCTCCTACTACGGCCGCCCCGTCGTCAAGCCTCCACCGTGGGGTCACGAGGTCGCCGCCTACCTGTTCCTGGGTGGCTTGGCGGCCGGCTCCGGCCTGCTCGGGGCGGGTGCCCAGGTGACCGGACGCCCCACGCTGCGCCGCAACGCCCGCCTCACGGCGCTGGGCGCGGTCGGGCTGGGCACCGTGGCCCTGGTCAAGGACCTGGGTCGTCCTGAGCGCTTCTACAACATGCTGCGCACCTTCAAGGTCACCTCCCCGATGAGCGTCGGCTCGTGGATCCTCACCGCCTTCAGCAGCTGCCTGTCGGTCGCCGCCACGGCCGAGCTCGACCGGGTCACCGGGCGGCGGCTGCCACTCGGGCCGTTGCGCCGGGTGCTCACCGGTCTGGAGGGCCCCGCCGGTCTCGGCGCGGGGCTGTTCGCGCCCCCGCTGGGTGCCTACACGGCGGTGCTGCTCTCCGACACCGCGGTCCCCACCTGGAACGACGCGCACCGCGACCTCCCGTTCGTCTTCGTCAGCTCGGCCAGCCTGGCGGCCGGCGGCATGGCGATGCTGACCACCCCGACGCGGGAGGCCGGGCCCGCCCGGGCGCTGGCCGCGTTGGGCGTGGTCGGCGACGTCACCGCGATGCGGCTGATGGAACGCCGGATGGACCCGGTCACCGTCGAGCCGCTGCACGAGGGGACGGCCGGCAAGATGCTGGCCTGGAGCGAACGGCTAGCGATCGCCGGTGGTCTGGGGGCGCTGCTGGGCGGCCGGTGCCGACCGGTGGCGGTCGTCTCCGGCGCCGCGCTGGTGGCCGCCTCGGCGCTGACCCGGCTCGGCGTCTTCGACGCCGGGCTGCACTCCGCCCGGGATCCGCGCTACACGATCAAACCGCAACGCCGGCGGCTTGAGGCACGCCGGGCGGCCGGTGTCACCGACGACTCGATCACCACCGTCGGCTGACCGTCCCGTTGGTAGGGTCGGGTCAGCGAGGAGGCGTCTGGGCACCTGGTGGTCCCCCCGGTCTTCAACACCGGTGAGGCCGAGTAGCTCGGCCTGGCGGGTTCGATTCCCGTCCGCCTCCGCCACCCCCTCCCGAGGCGAACCAGGAGGTACCGTGACCCGCACGCCGGTCCCCCCTGGACGGTCGGTGCGATGACCGACTTCGTCGTCGCCACCGCCGGTCACGTCGACCACGGCAAGAGCACCCTGCTCCGGGCGCTCACCGGGATGGAGGCGGACCGCTGGGCCGAGGAGCGCCGCCGCGGGCTCACCATCGACCTCGGCTTCGTCTGGACCACGCTGCCCTCGGGCCGTGCCGTGGCCTTCGTGGACGTGCCCGGCCACGAACGGTTCATCGGCAACATGCTGGCCGGGCTCGGCCCCGTGCCCGTCGTGTGTTTCCTCGTCGCCGCGGACGCCGGCTGGCAGGCCCAGTCGAGCGAGCACCGGGACGCGGTCGCGGCACTGGGCATCCGGCACGGACTCCTCGTGGTCTCCCGGGCCGACCGGGCCCCCGACCGGGTCGCGGAGGTGACGGCGCAGGCCCGTGCCGAACTGGCGGACACCGGCCTGCGGGACGCGCCCGCGGTGGCGGTGGCGGCGCTGCACGACACCGGTGTCGAGGCGGCGCGGTCCGCCCTGGACGAGGTGCTGGGCACCCTGCCGACGGCTCCGGACTCCGGCCGGGTCCGGGTGTGGGTCGACCGCTCCTTCACGATCACCGGCGCCGGCACCGTGCTCACCGGCACCCTGGCGGCCGGGACGGTGCACACCGGTGACCGGTTGGACGTGCTCGGCGCGGACGGCCCGGCCGGGGCACGTCCGCTCGTGGTGCGCGGCCTGGAGAGCCGCGGCGCACCGCATACCTCCCTGGGGCCGGTCAACCGGGTGGCCCTGAACGTCCGGGGTGCCGCCGCCGAAGACATCCGGCGCGGCGACGTCCTCCTCACCCCCGGTGCCTGGCCGACCAGCCGGCTCCTCGACATACGCCGCTCCGGGGGCGCTGCCCTCACCGAGGCGCCCGAACGGGTCACCGTGCACCTGGGCACGGTCGCCGTCCCCGCGCGGTTGCGTCCGTTCGACGCCGAGCACGGCAGACTCACCCTGTCGCGCGCGCTGCCCGTCGTCACCGGGGACCGGTTGGTCCTGCGCCACCCGGGCACCCGGCGGGTGCTGGGCGGAGCCCTCGTGCTCGACGCGGAACCCCCGGCGCTGCGCCGGCGCGGAGCCGGCGACCGGCGGGCGACCGCCCTGGCGGCGATGGACCCGGCCGGGGACCCGGCCACCGAGGTGGCCCGGCGGGGTGCCGTCCGGCGCAGCCACCTGGACCGGCTCGGGATCACCGGCGACCGCTCGAGCCCGCCCGAGGGGGTCCTCGTCCTCGACGACTGGTGGGTGCACGAAGCCACCCACGCGGCCTGGCTGGAGCAGCTGCGCACGCTCGTCCGCGACGCCCAGCTGGAGGACCCGCTGGCCCCGGGACCGTCCCTGGGAGCGGCACGGGACCACCTGCGGCTGCCCGACCCGGGCCTGCTGGCACCGCTGGTGTCCGCGGCCGGACTGGTCCAGGAGCACGGTCACCTCACCGAGCCGGGTCGCGCGGAGGACCTCGGACCCGCCGAGGCGGCGGTGGCGGAGCTCGAGCGACGGCTCGGGGTGGACCCGTTCGCGGCGCCGGAGGCCGACGACCTGCGCGACCTCGGACTGGGTCAGCGCGAGCTCGCGACGGCGGAGCGGCGCGGTCGACTGTTGCGGCTCCGGGACGGCGTGGTGCTGCTGCCCACCGCCCCGGCCCTGGCCATGCGCACCCTCGCCGGACTGCCGCAGCCGTTCACCACCAGCCAGGCCAGGCAGGCGCTGGGCACGACCCGCCGGGTGGCCATCCCGCTGCTGGAGCACCTGGACGGGCGCGGCTGGACCCGGCGGCTCGACGCTGGCCACCGGCAGGTATGCCGTTAGGCGCCCTCGGAGGCACGCGGGCGGAGCCGCAGGTAGAGCCAGGCGGCAGGCGCCTGGATGGCGGCGGCCAGCATGAGCGCGGCGGGCACGCTGGTCCGGCCGGCGACGGCGCCGAGGGCCGGCCCGCCCACGACCTGACCGACCGCATCGGCCTGCCCCATCATCGACAGCGTCGTGGCACGTGCCTGCGAGGAGACGTGCCGGTTCAGCCAGGCACGTTGCACGGGGTGGCCCACCGAGATCGCGGCGTCCCTCCCCCACCGACCCGACAGGGCCACCCAGACGTTCCCGGCCAGCGCGAACACGGCCACGCCGAGCACCTGCACCAGCACGATCACGGCCATCACGCGGGTGGGGTGCTCGGCCTGCAGAGCACGCGGCGCCAGCCGGTTCGCGGCCAGGCTCGCAACCAGCCCCAGCAGGGAGCTGATCAGCGCGAACAGGGTGAACCAGAAAGCGAGCCCGTCCAGGCCGGCCACGTCCGGCAGGTCCAGGTCCCGCACGATGCGGTCCACCCACAGCCGGTCGAAGACCTCGCTGGTGAGCCCGGCGAGCAACGCGATCAGCAGGAAGGAGCGGACCACCCCGGGCCGGCGCGCCGCCCGCAGACCGTCCCGGGCGGTGCTCGCCATGTGCCCCCAGCTGTCCCGGTCCCCCCGGGGGGTCGGCCTGAACCGTTCCTCCCGCATCACGACCGCCAGCGCGACCGCCAGGAGACCGAACCCGACACCGCCGACGACGATCGGCACGTGCAGTCCCCCGGCGGTCACCGCGAGCACCCCGGCGAGCAGGATCCCCACGACGTCCATCGCCAGGCCGGCCTGGTGGCCGCGGGTGAAGGCCGCCTGGACGAGGTCGGGTCCGACCTCGTCGGCGACCCAGGCCTCGGCGGCCCCGGACACGAAGGTGTAGCCGATCCCCCAGACCACCTGGGCGAGCAGGATCGGCCAGAACGCGGGGTACAGGCCGATGACGACCACCCCCGCCCCGATCAGGACCAGCCCGATCACCACCGACCATTTCCGGGAGTGCAGGTCGGCCACGATCCCGGTCGGGATCTCCCCCAGGAAGCAGGTCGCTTCCAACACAGTGCCGACCAGGACGAGTTCGAGCGGGCTCAGCCCGGCGACGTCGACCTGGTAGACGAGTCCGAGGGTGAAGGCCAGCGCCCAGAGCAGGGACCACGCACCTTGCAGGGCGATGTAGATGGGGCCGGCGGGCAGTGACTTGGTGCGCCACGACATACGAAGAGACATCCTCACGAGCAGAGCGGCGGACGCGCCGCGGTGAACAGGCAGAACGGGTCGCGAAAAGACCCGGAGGACCCTGGGGGGTCGACCGTTCGTGACCGGTGCCTACCGCGGGCCCGCACGACGCGGGTCACGGCTACTCGAGAGACACGGACTGCTCAGGATGTGAAACGCATGGGGCACACCCTAACCCCTCAACGCGCCGACGTTCAGTCGTTCGCCCGGAGCAGTCCGTCGACGTCAGGCAGGTCCTGGAAATGGGTGACGGTCCCCGAGTCCGCGAGCTCCCGAGCTGCGGCGAGCCACCCGCCCCAGGCCGCGCGGGCCATCGTGCCCCCGACGCTGATCCGTCGCACGCCGAGGTCGGCCGCCTCCGCAACCGTGATGAACGGGGCGTTGACCAGCAGGTTCACGGGTTTCGATCCGGCAGCTGCCACGACCGCCGTGATCTCCTCCGTCGTGGTGATCCGCGGCGCGTAGAGACAGTCCGCCCCGGCCTCGGCGAAGGCCTGCAGCCTCCGGACGGTCTCGTCCAGGTCGGGGCGACCCACGACATACCCCTCGGTCCGTGCGGTGAGCAGCACGCCGCTGCCGGTGTCGTCGATCGCCTGCCGAGCAGCGGCGACCCGCTCCACGGCCAGGGAGAAGTCGAACAACGGGTGCTCCGCGTCCCGCGTGGAGTCCTCGATGGACAGGCCGGCGATGCCGGTGTCGACGGCGAGGGTGACGTGGTCGGCCACGTCCTCGGGGTCGACCGCGAATCCCCCTTCGAAGTCGGCGTTGAGCGGCACCGTGACCGAGGCGGTCAGCCCGCGCAGGTGGTCCAGCATCCGCCCCAGGTCGAGCCCGTTGTCGGGGCGGCCGTGCGCCCACGCGGCTCCGGCGCTGGTGGAGGCCAGGGCGGGGAAACCCATGTGCTGCAGGACCACGGCACTGCCGGCGTCCCAGGGGTTCGGCATGACGAAGGTGCCCGCCTCGTGCAGCCGGTGGAACTCGGCCACCCGGTCCGCCTGCGCTCGCCCCGCTGCACTGCTCGCCTCGTCCGACATGGCACGCCTTTCGTCCGCATCCGGGGTGACCGTGTGGCGACCGGCGCCACTCGGTTCGAGGCTACGACCGCCGTAGACGGCCAACAAGCCCCGCCGCGATGGGGCTCGGGATCGCGCGCGTCACCGACCCGGAGGAGTACTGGGACGAGGAGTACTCCCGGATGATGGCGGCCTGGGACGAGTGGAAGTCGGCGGAGCTGGACCGGATCGAGGCGGAGGGCAGCGCGAAGCTGGACACCGCCGAGGAGGTCGGTTCCCGGCTGCTGGACGGGGTCGACGAGGAGGGCCAGCGCGAACTGGACGTCACCAACCGGCTGCGGGAGGGCGACCACCTCGACTACGCCACCGGCACCAGCAAGTGGTCGGCGTACTACCAGAAGAAGGTCGGTAACTGAGCCGGACCGGAGGCCTCAGGCGTAGTAGCCCTCACGCAGGTTGATGCCGTGCTCGACCCAGACCTTCAGCGCGGCGAGCATGCCGGTCCATCCCTCACAGTTGTCGAAGGCATTCGCGGCGCCCTCGACGGTGGGGAGCCAGGCGGACTCGGTGATGGTGACCAACGTCCGGGTGTCACCGTCGATGGCCTCGAACTCGAAGGTCGTGGTGGTCACCCCGCGGTCACCGGTCACTGCCTCGCCGCCCCACTCGATCACGATCCGGTGGGGCGGTGCGGCGTCCACCACGGTCACCGGGAACCTCCCGGGGAAGTCGTGGAAGTCCCAGCTCACCTCGGCACCGGGCTCGAGGCGCCCCCGTGCTCCGCCGGTGGTGAAGTAGCGGGACAGTTGCGCGGGGTCGGCAACAGCCTCGTAGACCTCGGCGACGGGACGGGAGACCCGGCCGGACACGCTGAAGCTGAGCTCGGACAATGGAGTTTCTGAAGTCATGTGATATTTTTACAACATGTCGGTCGAGGGGCGCAAGGGCGACGCCGACGACGACCTCGTGTTCAAGGCGCTGGCCTCGCCGACCCGGCGCCGCATGCTCGATGCGCTGAGGGCCGGGTCGCTCACCACCGGTGAGCTGTGCGCACGCTGTCCCGAACTGGACCGGACGACCGTGCTGCAGCACCTGCGGGTGCTGGAGCGGGCGGACCTGGTGATCGGTCGTCGGCAGGGCAAGGAACGGCACCTCACCCTCGCGCCGTCTCCCATCAAGCGGATCCACGACCGATGGATCGGCGAGTACGCCCGGGCCGCGGTCGAGCTGTTGGACCGGCTGGAGGAGGAGAGCTGAGAGGCCGTCACCGCGGCGGCGGGACTGTGTCGGCGTCCTTTGGTGTTGACCGGGCATGAAACGCATCGGCTTCCTGTCCTTCGGGCACTGGACCCCGCACCCCCAGTCCGCCGCGCAGTCGGCATCCGACGTGCTGCTGCAGTCCATCGACCTCGCGGTCGCGGCCGAGGAGGTCGGGGCGGACGGCGCCTACTTCCGGGTGCACCACTTCGCCCGGCAGCTCGCCTCACCGTTCCCGCTGTTGGCCGCCGTCGGGGCGCGCACCGACAGGATCGAGATCGGCACCGGGGTCATCGACATGCGCTAGCGCATATCTCTGCTGTAACACCGGCTATCGGACTGGCTTCGCATCCTTCTCCACCTGTAACGACAACATCAGCTTCGGTAATCGCTCGGGGTCAGCATCGTACGTAGGTGCACCCTCATTGAGAGGTCGTCGACTTGGGGGGCAGGTTCCGCTCACCGCGTTCAGTGCCAGCAGAACCCTACGTCCTGGACTCTGATTTGAGATGATGGATGGCATGGATGATGGAGACTCTGGTGCCCCGCTGGAAGTGATGGATCGACTCATCGCGGCTTCAGGCTTGCCTGCTCCTGTCTCAGTCCAAACGATTGACAGCGACGGCAATGGGCTAGACAACAGGCTGATGAGGGCCGAATTGACCGATGGCCGCATGGTAGTCATGCGGCAGAGCCGAGTGGCTACCACGTCACCGCGTCGGCGAGTCGACTTCCTGCGCGCCAACGGCATCAACACACCGAAGCTCTTTGCATCTGATGACGCTGGAGCCGCACTTTGGGAGTACATCTCCGGTCAAACACTGGCCGATTCAGTCGCGAACGGTACAGCGGACCGCACGGCATGGCGAAGGACCGGTGCTGCCCTGGCCGAATTGCACGCCGTCACATTTCCCGCCTCACTTGAGGGAACAATCGATGCAGATTCTTTGAGCCTACGAACTACCGATCCGGTCGAGAGTTTGCTCGACAACCTCGCTGCTAGCGGTCCATGGGTCGAGAAGCATCGTCCGCGACTGCGCGGTGCTCTCGAACACGTGAGGTGCTTTATCGCTGACCGGGCGACTCAGATCCGTACCGCCCGACCGAGCGTGCTTCATGGCGACGTCAACCTGCTGAACATCGTCGTCAACGAAGACGAAGCGCGGCTGATCGACTGGGATTTCCCACGTGTTGGCCAGCCCCTGGCCGAACTCTCCGCACTTGATGAGCACGCTTACCTCCACGGACTCGACGGTCTCCCTTCTTCGTTCTTCGAGGGGTACGACCGCCCCGTGCCTCGTGACCTGCTCCTGGCCTACCGAATCGTCGGATGCATCGGATGGCTCGCCAGTGGTGACTGGGAGGAGTGGGACCGTGCTCCAGAGCTCCCAGACGCGGCTCGGTCGCGCTTGGACAAGTGGCACCAGCGTCTACTCGACTGGTCGATTGGAATACCCGAGGTAATCACTACGCTCCGGTGATCAAGACTAGCCATCTGAATGACATAGGCCCAGGTCGAGCCACTCGAGCTCGCCTTCTTGGCTCACGCTGCACAGCAGGAGAAGCGCCAGTCACCCGCGCCCCCGCCAGGTCTCTACGAGGCCGGCGACCCAGCGGGCGGACGCGAAGAGCCCGTAGCCGGCCCCGGCGATGCCCACGGCGACCACGAGCCAGCGCCCGATGCCGAGCCACACGCTCCCGTCCACGTCCAGCGCCCACTGCGTGCCTGTGATGAGCCCGGCGATGCCCATCCAGAGCCCGGCGACGACCACGGCGACCGGCAGGAGGGCGAGGCACATCGCGGCGGCGGCACTCCAGAGCTGACGCGCTTCGAGCTTCGCTGTGGCGGCGATGATCCGCTCGGCCCAGGCGTTCGAGGCGTCGAGCTTCGCCGTGACGACCTGTCCTGCCTCCCCGGCGACCTGCTCGACGGCCTTCGCGACCCGATCCTCGGTCCGTTTCTCGATGCGCTGCACCGCGCCGCCGACCTGGCCCACGAGCTTCTGGTTCGCAGCCGCCTGCGCCTTGAGCCCGTCAATCGCCGAGGCCGTAGCCGCGTGATTCTTCTGCGCTTCGGCGATCAAACTCTGCGAGGCGGCGCTCAGCCGCTTCCCGTCGAGACTCTTCACGAACTCGCTGAGCGTGCTCTCGATCTCGCTCAGCCTGCTCTCGACGCTCTCGATCTGCGGAGGCATGCCGACGGACTGCTGCGAGGTCGACGCCCGGTCGATGCGCTTCGCCAGCTCCTCGTCCATGACCTTCACGAAGCCCGCCAGCTTCTTCTGCTGCTCGGCCAGCCGGTCGATCCTCGCGTTCTGCGCCTCGACGGCGGCGAGGATCGAGGTCAAGGTCTCCATCATGTCCGGACTGCCAAGCTGCTGCGGCGATCCGCTCTGCTCGTTCTGCTGCTTCAGCCTGTCGAGCGCTGCGCTCATGTTCCTGCTCCTTCTGCTGCTGGTGGTAGTCGAAGAACGCCTGCGCGCCCTCCGGCGTGAAATCTGCCGAGAGTGCGCTCGTGCGCTTGCGGCGCTCGGCGCGCCCGGACTCGCCCCTGCGGTCCTCGATGTAGAGCGTCCAGGTCTCCTTGCCGACGTTCTTCCCGCGCTTGCTCACGGCGGTGTGCAGCCGCATCCGCGGCACCCGGTCGCCGTCATCGCCGAGCTGCTGGTTCTGCTCCGCGATCACCGCTTCGAGACCGGCCTTGTCCGTCGCGCGGGGATCCGCCAGGGCGGCACTCATCCGGTCGCCCATCTCGCGGTCGAGGCCACCCTCAGCGAAGTCCTCGCGGCGCAGCTCCCAGTCCTTCGGCGCGTGCTCCAGCCGCTTCACGACCGAGAGCCCGTGCTCGCGCATCAGCTCATCGTTCGCCGTCTGCACGCCCTTCTGGTTCCCGGCCTTGCGGTCGTGGAACGTCCGGTAGTCCGAAAGGGCCCTACCCGTCTCGTTGTTGTGGTTGATGACGAGGACGTGGTTGTGGGCCTTGCCGCCGCGACCATCGGTGTGGGTGACCACGAGGCAGTCGGAGCGCGGGTGCATCTTCTTCGCGAACTGGTAGCCCAGATCGTTCACCCGCTGCACGTCCTCCGGCCTCGTCGGGTCGAACTCCTCGTCGCTGAACGACTGGCGGTAGTGCAGCGCCTCGACATCCCGCTTGGTGTTCTGCGTGAGTGCCTGGGCGCGGCGCGCGAACGCGCCGGGGCCTCCCGGCACGTCGCACGTGACCGCGACCCCACGCTCGTCCCCCTTGCCTCGGATGTAGCGCTCCGTATCGGCGGCGCTGGCGCTCGGGCTGTAGTGCGTGGTGCTCATGAGGCCGTCCGATCCCCGAGCAGCTCGCGGACCTCGCGCAGCAGCTCGATCAGCTCGGGCACTTCCGCAGAGAGCGCCACGGGCTCACCGGCTCGTGCGCGGCGGTCGAGGTCGTTGACGTTGATCGCGAGCGGGCGCACCTTAGCGGCCAGCTCGCGGGCATCCGCCGAGGCCTGCACGTGCGCCTCGACCCCGAGCAGGTGCGCGGCCACTGCGGCGTCCAGTTCCTCGCTCCGAGAGGCATGGAGCGCATCACGCACGACGGTCCGCACCCACGTGCTCGGAGCCAGTCCGAGCCGCTTCGCACGAGTGCGAAGCGCCCCGAGCGTGGCGTCATCGAAGCGGGTATCGAGCCGCCCGCCGCTGCCACGACGACGCTTCGCGCCGCCGTGACTCTGGCGCACAGCCTCCGCATCAGCCCGACCGGTGTTCACCTGGGAGTCGGCCTGCTGCTCCACCTGTACGCCAGAGTGGCAAGCAGTAGCCCCGTCGGACACATCGCTGGCGCTCGTGTCCTCCGGAGCTGCTTGCGAGGGGCCTCCGGCCCCCTCGACCCCCTGGAAGAGCGCGTCCAGTTCGGTGCTCATCGCGCACCTCCCACGACCAGCAGACCGCCGTTCGCGCGAAGGCGCGCAACCTTCGCATCGAGCGCCTTCTGCTTTGCCTCAACACGGCGCTGGCGCTCGTCCTCGGAAAGCGCCGGGCACTCGTCACCGTGCCGCGCGTAGACGCCCGCCTGCGGGGTAGCACAGGTGCAGAGCCTCAGCTCGCGGTTGTGCTCCTCCAGCTCGGCGAGCCGCTTGCGCTGCTGCTGCTCGACGATCTCCCGGTCACGCTTCGCAGCCTCTTCGGCGGCGGAGATCTCCTCAGCACTCGGCTGGATCGGCTGACCGACTCCGGCGAACTCCGCGAACAGATCGTCTCCGTCGATCGCGTCCAGCTTGGGGCGGGCGATCCGGTCGTGCTGCTCCACGATCGGCGCGACCGTGCGCGCCTCGATCTCCCCGCGAACGCGCTGCCGCTCCGCCGTGTCCTTGATCGCCTTGCACCTGCGTGCCAGCAGCTCCAGATCCTGGCGCATATGCTCGTACCGCTCGTAGCTCTGGTACTCGCGGGTGCCATTAAGCACGCCGGAGTTCACGAAGATCGAGAACTCGCGCTCGGCGACCGGGATGATCACCGGGAAGCGGCGGAATCCCTGCCCGAGGTTCTCCGCTTCGTGCTTGACCCGCACGCCGCCCTGCATCGACTCGTACTCACCCGCCAGGCCGCGGAGGAACTCCTCGTAGCCCTCCGGCCCCGTCACGATGTTCACCCGGTTGATCAGCTGCGTCTTCGAGCCCTTGATGTTCACGATCGGCTTCTCGTCCGGCTCGCGCCACGGGCCGAGGATGCGGAAGAGCATGCCGCGGCTCTTCGCCGTGCGGATCATGTCGCCGACGCGCATGTCCTCCCAGATCACCACCGGCTCGCCGTCGTACCCCTCCCACGAAACGTTCTCGCCGCCTACCTTGAAGTATGGCTTGTCCGCCCCTGGAGCCAGGGCGCGAGCGAGCGCCTTCGCGAGCAAGTCCTTGCCCGTGCCGCCCTCGCCGAACACGTAGAAGTTCATGACCGACTCCGGCGCGTCCTGGTACGAGAGGAAGTCGCCGCGCAACTTCTGGAAGTGCGCCAGGTTGCCCTTCGCGAAGTAGATCGCGGGCTCCTGATCACGGACCTGCTTCAGTGTCAGCGAGCCCTTGCCCACAGCCTGGAAGAGCTTGCTGAGCTTCGCGCCACCGCCACCCTCAGCGGCATTGCGGCGCATCGCCATGTGCGCATCCAGCTCCCGGCCGAAGTCGAAGTTCGCGACGATCCGCCCCCGGCCGTACTGGTACTTACCGGGCTTGCCCTCCTGCGTCTTGTCCACGAGGTAGTGCCGATCCGACTGGTGGATACCGGGGATGGCGTCCTTCCCGCGCGACTCATGCGGCAGGTACTCGCTGAGGTCGAAGAACGCCTTCTCCGCAGCGCCGCGGCCCTTGTGCTCGGTTCCGTCCTGCTCCGCGGTCTCCTTCGGCGGCTTCACGCGAGCCGAGGGAATCGAGAACGCATCGGAGACCGTGCGGATCGTGGGGCGCGGACCCTCCGCGTCGGCGACCCACAGCACCATGTGCGCGTGCAGGCCCTTGATTCCGCAGCACACCGTCTCGCCGGTGCCTTCGTCCACCTCGACCAGGCGGTCATGCGGGTGCCACACGTAGGCCCAGCGATGCAGGCGATCGCCCAGCACCGCGAGCCCCTCGTCGAGCTGCTCCTGCGTGAGCATGACCTCGCCGGTCTCCGGGTGCTCGCGGTACTGCATCACCGAGAACACCCGCGACTGCATCCGGGCGCGCTTCACCTGCTCCGCGCTCTCCGCAGCCTTCGCACGGGCGAAGAACTCCTTCGCCTCGGCGACCTGCGCGGGCGTGGACTCGACAACGAAGGGCTCTACCTCATCGCTGGGATCGGCCCCCGGCACGTCCAGCTCGGCATAGTCCACGACTGCAACTGCGGTGGGCGCCTGTGCAGCCGTTTCCGAAACGGATGCGCGGCCACCCAAGGAGGGCCGCGCATGCTGATCGGCGTTGGTTCCCAGGTCAGAGGTGAGATCAGTGGTCGTGCTGGAGGCGTCGAACTTGATCGTTGCAGCCGTATAGCCGTTTCCTGCGAAATCTTGCTCGGCTGCACGAACGTGGTTCCCGTCGTCCGAATTGGCGACGGGCAGCCCGGCTCCGCCGGGTGCCAGGCCAGGCCCTCCGGGCGGGGTCAGGTCGGCGGGAGCGGTGCTGCTGGTGCGATCCGTGAGACTCATCAGCGCTCACCGCCCTTGCGGTAGCGCTTGATGACGGCCTGGTGGGTGACGCCGAGGGCGTCGCCGATCTTCGCCCAAGTCACGCCCTCGGTGCGGGCGCCGGCGACAGCGATCTCGACGGCCTCTTCCAACACGGAGCGAAGCACGCCGAGGTCGTAGAGGCGAGCCTCGGTATCGGCGAGGGAAGGGTCTCCCTGACGCCAGCGGAACGCATCGACGTGATCGAAGGCGGCAGTGTTGGCGCTCATCGGGCACCACCCATCACGGCGGCGACCGCGGCGCGCTGGCGCGGGGTCAGCGGGGTGCGGGCCAGTCGCTGACCAGCTACGCGGCCAGCTTCGCGAGCGGCTACGACTGCGGGGTCGAGGCCGTGGGCCTTCTTGGCGGGTGCGGTGCTCCGGTCAGGAACGGAGCAGTGGGGCGCAGATGCGCGAGAAGAGTCGATAACGACGGTAGACACTGGAAGTCCTCATGCTTGAACCTCCGGTTCCCCGCCACGGTAGTTGGGCTGTTTGACCGGCTGCTCATCCGGGAGTAGTACCGCCAGCTTCTAAGTCTGGCCCCCGGTGGGATCTTCTTGTCTGCAACCATTCTCCCATGACTCGACTCACCATTGCAATGATGAGTCGAGTCATGAGTCAGTCGCGTCTCGGCTCGATCCGAATGAGGTCGGGGTCGAACTTCACGTGACCAGGAACGATGGGCTCGATCGTCACCGTCACCAGCTCATCCACGAGCATCCGGCGGCGGTCCACGTCCAACGCCTTCCACTTCGACTCGACCACCTCGCGGCGTTCCGCGGTGCCGACCGGCTCGTCCACCTCCGCGAGCAGCTTCGCCGCCACCGACACCGAGCGGTCGAGCAGCTCCGCGTCGATCTCGTCGATGCGTGCCTTCACGTCGTTGATCGCCGCCGTGATCTCCAGGACCGGCTGGTGGATGTCGCGCAGCAGCGGACTCAGCTCCTTCACGCGTTCGACCAGGGCGTTCCGCTCAGTCAGCAGTTCTTCGCGGTCGGGCCCGGCGTCTTCCTGGGGCATCACGAGGTCGTGCACGTCCACCGAGGACAGACGGGTGAGCACCGCCTCGGCGACCATCGCATCGACGGGCTCGCGCTGGCGGGTCAGGTGGAACTTTTCGCCGCAGCGGTACGTCGGGTGCTTGCGGCTGTTCGTCCCCGAGACGAGCGTCGCGCCGCACTTCCCACACAGTCCGATCGTGGACAGAAGGTACTTCGGCTGATTGCCCTGCCTCGCCGACCTCCGCACATTGTCCTCCAGCTTCGCCACCGCGGCCCGCCACGTCTGCTCGCTCACGATGGGCGGGAACATCCCGTCCTGCACCGGGTACAGCTCGCCCGAGGCGTAGTGCTTGATGTAGCCAGCGTATTGCGGATTCGCCAGCAGGTAGCGCACGGCATCGACGGAGAACTCCGACCCGCGGGCAGTGCGGTGACCAGCGCGGTTCAGGTCCTCGCGGATGCGGCGGATCGACAGCGACGGCTCACCGAGGAACGCATCGAACGCCCGCCGAACGGCCTCAGCCTCATCCTCGATCAGTTCACCCTCCCTCGTCCAGCCGAATGCCTTCCACGTGGACGCCGGGATGCCCTCGGCTCGGCGACGCTCGTTCGACCTGATCTGACGTTCAGCCTTGCGCCGTGCCTCGAACCGGGCCAACGCGGCGAGCATCGTCGCCCGGAACTCGCCGTCGGCCGTAGAGAGGTCGATCTCGCCGTCCACCGTGACGACCCTCAGGCCGAGGTCGATCAGCGTGTTCAGATCCTTCGTGCTGCGCAGCAGCCGGTCCATGTCCACCGCGACCACCATCGAGAACCGGCCAGCCTTGGCGTCCTCCAGCATCTCGGCCCAGCGCGTGCCAGCACGGCGCTTCTTCGTCGCCGACACTGCGTTATCCTCGTAGACCTCGACCACATTCCAGTCCTTGGCCTCGGCGAGCGCCCTGATCTTCCGCAGTTGCGTATCGACCGTCCAGCGGTCGCCCTTGCGGTCCATGGAGGCGCGGACGTATGCCGCCACCTCGTTCGTCTTCCTCAGCGCTACCAGTTCGACCATGTAACCAAGCTTACGCGAACGAGTGTTTCAACCTCGATATGCACTACGAGAACCCGCTCTACATGGCCGAGGACGCCGGCGCCGCCGACCTGATCGCCGGCGGCCGGCTGCAGCTCGGGATCAGCCGGGGGTCGCCCGAGCAGGTCGTCGAGGGCTACCGCTACTTCGACCACCACCCCGCCGACGGTGAGACCGACGCCGACATGGCGCGACGGCATACGGCCCGCTTCCTGGAGGTGCTCTCCGGCGAGGGGTTCGCCGAGCCCAGCCCCCGGCCGATGTTCCCGAACCCGCCCGGCCTGCTGCGCGTCGAGCCGCACTCCGAGGGGCTGCGCGAGCGGATCTGGTGGGGAGCCGGGACGCGGGCGACCGCGGAGTGGACGGCCGAGCAGGGGATGCACCTGATGAGCTCGACGCTGCTCACCGAGGACACCGGCGTGCCCTTCCACGAGCTGCAGGCCGAGCAGATCCGGTTGTTCCGGGAGCGCTGGGCCGAGGTCGGGCACCAGCGGGAGGCGCGGGTATCGGTGAGCCGCAGCATCTTCCCGCTGGTGACCGCGCAGGACCATGCGCTCTTCGGGCTCGAGTCACGCAGTTCGGACCAGGTGGGGGTGATCGACGGGGTCCGGGCCCGGTTCGGCAAGACGTATGCCGCGGAGCCGGACGAGCTGGTGCGCCAACTGGGTGAGGACCAGGCGATCGCAGAGGCCGACACGCTGCTGCTCACCGTGCCCAACCAGCTCGGCGTCGACTACAACGCGCACCTGCTGCGCACCCTGGTGGAGGACGTGGCGCCCGCCCTCGGCTGGCGGTGACCCGGGCCTCCGCCCGTTGCCGCGTCCGGTGCCGGGGCCGTCCGCGACTAGGAGAACGTTCGGGGCACTGGTAGCACGTTCGAACGTGCCACCAGTGCCCCGAACCGTCTACCAGTGGGCGTGCCCGGACGCTGCCGGCCCGCCGAGAGCGATCACCCGGCGTAGAGCTGCAGCTCCCGGGCGAACCGGTCGCCGATCCGCAGCGCCTCGTCCAGGTCCGGGTGGCGGTAGATGATCATCCCGTCGGACAGCAGGGTGGCGCGCCAGTCGCGGCGCGGGGCCCCGACCGGGAGCAGGTCGAGCACGCACACGTGCTGACCGAGGTCGGCCATCAGCCGCTCCAGCCCGCTCACCCTGGTGATCCGCCCGGTGCCCTGGGCCCGCTTGAACATGGTGGCCGCGTTGAACCGGTGCGTCAGCGGCGGGGCGGTGCCGGTGGTGATGGCCAGCGCCCAGGTCCGAAACAGGTCGGCATCGGTCGCATAGTTCATGATGTCGACCGTGCGGGCCCCCGGCGGACGGGCCCCGATCTCGCCGAAGACGACCTCGCCGTCGGCCTTGAGGTACCACTCCATGTGGGTGAATCCCTCGGTGAAGTCGAGCGCCTTGAGCACCTCGCGGCCCATCGCGATGCCGCCGGCCAAGCGCGGGTCCTCCTTGTCCCTCAGGACCATGGTCACCGGGCTGATCCACTCGTGGCTGCGGGCCTGGAGCGGGCGCGGGAGGTACCAGCTGACGTTCTCGAAGAGCACCTCGCCGTTGCCGCAGACCGTGTCGTAGGTGAACTCCTCCCCGTCGATGAACTCCTCGACGCTGACCAGCGGGACGTGCCGGATCATCGTCTGCACCTCGGCGAGCTCCTCGGCCGAGTCCACCCGGTAGGTGTCGGCCGACCCGGCGCCGGCGATCGGCTTGACGATCAGCGGGAAGCCGATCCGCTCGGCGGCCTCCCACACCTCCGCGCCGGCCCGGGCCGACTCGTGGCGGGGCGTGCGGATCCCCGCCTCGTCCAGCACCTGCTTCATCTTCTCCTTGTCGCGGAACCAGGTGGCGTGCTCCACGCTCATCCCGGGCAGGCCCAGGTGCTCGCGGATCCGGGCCGCCAGCACGACATACGGCTCCCAGAGGCACTCGACCCGGTCGATCCGCACGTGCCGGGACAGCCCCTTGAGGGCGGCCAGCACGGCACGCTCGTCGGAGAGCGAGACGTGCTCGTAGTGGGCCAGGCTCCCCCGCGCCTCGGACGGGAGCATGCTGCGGGGCTGGTCGCCCACCCCGATGACCTGCGCGCCGGTCTCGGCGAGCGCCCGGGTGAAGAAGGCCTGCTCGTAGGGAAAGCCCGGGGACAGCATCACGATGTTCACGGCATACCTCTCAGTCCGACTCGACGAGTTCCACGCGCACCCCGGAGATGATCCGGTCCAGCGCCTCGCGGACCGCGCCGGTGTCCTGGTGTCGGACGGTGATGAAGCCCTCCCCCTCGTAGGAGCTCGACGCCGGCTGGCCGGGCTGCGGCAGCCGGGCCGAGACGATCAGCTGCCCGAGGTCGCGCCGGATCTCCTCCAGGCCGTGCACCGCCCGGACCCGGCCGCGGCCCATCCCCCGCAGGTATGCCGTGCCGCTGGCGTAGACGCGGTCGGGACGGTCAAACTCGTCCCTGAGGACCAGCCGCGCCCAGAGGGTGAAGAAGTCGACGTCGTGGCTGAACCCGATCATCGAGGCCAGCTGGGCCCCGGGCGGCCGGGCGCCGACCTCGGAGATGGCCACCGAGCCGTCGGGGCGGGCGAACCACTCCATGTGGGAGAACGCCGTCTCGACCCCCAGCGCCCGCAGCGCCGCGGGGCCGGCCCGGTGGATCTCGGCGTACTCCGGACCGCTGACGTCCTGCGGCAGCACGACGGTCCACTGCATCCACGGGTTGCGCAGCACCTCCAGCGGCGGCGGCACGTAGTCCGACACCGAGGACCACAGGGTCTGCCCGCCCAGGGTGACCGAGTCGAAGGTGTGCTCCCGACCGGTGAGGTACTCCTCCAGCAGCCAGGCCTCCGACGGGCTGCCCTGCGCGGCCCGGAGCCAGGAGTCGAAGTCCTGCTGGGTGTCCAGCCGGTAGGTCGCCTTGGCGCCGGCCCCGTCCGGCGGCTTGGCCACGAGCGGGAACCCGACGTGGTCGAGGAAGCGGGTGGCCTGGTCGGTGTGGTGCACCAACTGGTGCCGGGCACAGGGCAGGCCGGCCGCGCGCAGCACGTCCTTCATCCGGGACTTCTCGCGCACGTTGCGGGCGCTGGTCTCGTCCATGCCCGGTATGCCGAGTGCGTCCCGGACCTGCGCCAGCGGCACCTGGAGCTGCTCCAGGATGCCGATGAGGCGCTCGACCGGGCCGAGTTGGGCGCTCAGCCCGCGGACGCCGTCGGTGATCTGTTGGGGGTCGAGGCCGTCGCTGATCTCCCAGTGTCCGGCGACCGCCTCCCGGAGCTCGGGATCGAGTCGCTCCAGCGGAGTGGCCGTGATCACCCCCAAGCGGACGCCCGGCAGCCGCGCAGCCGCGAGGACGAACTGGCTGGTGGCCTCCAGCAGGTAGGGAGCGACGAACGCTGCATTCACCATGCGTGAACAGTAGGGCGTGACGCGCCCCCGCGCACGCTTCCCGCCGGCTGCCCGGTCGGTCGTGACCGGCCGCCCGGTTAGGGTGACCCAGGCGACGCCTACCGTCGGGGCGCCCCACAGGGTGACTTTCGGGAAGAGGGGCCGATGATCAACGTCTTGCTGGCAGGGGGGATCGCCATGCTGGTGGCGTTGCTCGGGACGCCACTGTTCATCCGGTTCCTGGTCCGCCGGCAGTACGGCCAGTTCATCCGGGACGACCTGACCCAGCACCACCACAAACGGGGCAAGCCCACGATGGGCGGGGCGGTGATCATCGGCGCCACGCTCCTGGGCTACTTCGGCTCGCGGCCGGTGCTGATGGTGCTGGGTGGCTCCGGGCTGGTCGAGGTGGAGGCCACCGCACCCACGCTCGGCGCCCTGCTGGTGCTCTTCCTGCTGGTGGGCCTGGGGCTGATCGGCTTCCTCGACGACTACACCAAGATCTCCAAGGAGCGCAGCCTCGGCCTGACCTCGGTCCAGAAGCTCATCGGGCAGAGCCTGATCACGGTCGTCTTCGCCCTCGCGGCGCTCCTGGTGACCGACGGCCAGGGGCGGGCGGTCGCCTCGACCGCGGTCTCCTTCGTCCGCGACACCCGGCTCGACCTCGCCTTCGCCGGCCCGCTGGTGGGCGTGGTGCTGTTCCTGCTGTGGGCGAACCTGCTGATCACCGGCGCCTCCAACGGGGTCAACATCACCGACGGCCTCGACGGCCTGGCGACCGGTGCCTCGGTGATGGTGTTCGGGGCCTACACGCTGATCAGCCTGTGGCAGTTCAACCAGGGCTGCGACCTGGTGCCGGGCCCGAAGTGCTACGAGGTGCGGGACAGCCTGGACCTGGCGATCGTGGCGTGCGCCGTCGCCGGGGCCTGCTTCGGGTTCCTGTGGTGGAACGCGGCGCCCGCGCAGATCATCATGGGCGACACCGGCTCCCTGTCGCTGGGGGCCGCCCTCGCCGGGATGGCGATCGTGACCCGCACCCAGTTGCTGCTGCCGATCCTCGGCGCCCTGTTCGTCATCATCACCCTGTCGGTGATCATCCAGGTGGTGAGCTTCAAGCTGACCCGGCGACGGGTCTTCCGGATGGCTCCGCTGCACCACCACTTCGAGCTGGTCGGCTGGGCCGAGGTGACCATCGTCGCGCGGTTCTGGATCATCGCCGGGATCGGGGTCGCGGTCGGCCTCGCGCTGTTCTACGGCGAGTGGGCCACCGACCTGTAGCCACCCCGGCCCGTCAGGCGGCCTCGCAGATGCACAGCTGGAGCTGGGACTGCGCGGTGAACGGTCCACCGGACCAGTCGCCGAAGCGATCGAGGAGCCGGAGGCCACCGAGCTCCAGGAGCAGCAGCAGTTCCTGCGGGAAGATGCTGCGGATCTCCAGCGGCACGACGGCGAAGTCGGGCTCCGCATCGGTCGACAGGTGCCACGTCCCACGGGTCACCTGGTCCCGTGCGTCGTAGGTCTCGGCGACCTCGACGCGCACCGTCCCGCGCACGGGGTCGGTGAACGTCAACGACTCCCGGGCGCGACGCATACCGTCGGCCCCGGCGAGCAGATGCACGCTCGGGCTGAAGATGTCGAAGACCACCCGCCCGCCAGGGGCCAGGTGGTCCCGCGCCGAGCGGAGACAGCGCACCAGGTCCTGCGCCTCGTGCAGGTGCAGCAGGGAGTTGGCCGGGATGGTCACGAGGTCGAAGGTGCGGCCCAGGTCGAAGGCGCGCATGTCGCCCTGCACCCACTCCACCGCGACCCCCTGCCCGTGCGCCTTGCGGGCCGCCTCGGCGAGCATCTGCGCGGAGTTGTCCAGCCCGACGCACGGGTGGCCGTCGGCCGCGATGGGGATCAACTTGCCGCCGGTGCCGCAGCCGAGTTCCAGCACCCGCCCGCCCTGCCGGTCGGCGTGCGCGCGGTAGAAGTCGACCGCCGGACCTCCCCCCGGAAACAGGAGGTCGTACACCTGCGCATCCGCATAGAACGCCTCGCCCACAGCGATCCCACCTCTCCTCGACCGGCCGTGCCATCGTCGCAAACCGACCGGCACCGGGTCGAGCGAGTTGCCCGCGCCGGGAGAGGATCCCGTTGGCCACCGGGGACGGGCGGCCTCTACCCTCGGCGGGGCGAACTACGCAACGGAAGGGGCCCGATGACCGTCGAGATCATGCTGGTGCTCGCCGTCGTCGTGGCCGCCCTGGTCCTCTTCGCCACGCAGTGGTTGCCGGTCGACATCACGGCGCTCCTGGTCCTCCTGGTCCTGATGGTCATCCCGTTCGTCGGTCAGGCCAGCTGGTTGCAGGACCGGGGGATCGACCTCCCGTCGGCCTTCCCCACGGTCGCCGAAGGCCTCTCCGGGCTGTCGAACCCTGCCACGGTCACCGTCCTGGCGATGTTCATGTTGTCGGCCGGGGTGCAGGCGTCCGGCCTGATCCACGTCGTGGCCAACCGCCTCGCGCCCCTCATCGGGTCCTCCGAGCTGCGGCTGGTCGTCGTGATCGGTGTCGTCGTCGGCCTGTTGTCCGGCTTCATCAACAACACCGCGGCCGTGGCGGTGGCGATGCCCATGGTGATCGACCTGACGCGACGGCTCGGTCTGCGGGCGAGCCGGATCCTGATGCCGCTGAGCTTCTTTGCGCAGCTGGGCGGGATGCTGACGCTGATCGGCACCTCCACCAGCATCCTGGCCTCGAGCCTGCTGCGTGAGGAGCAGGCCTTCGGCCGTGACCTGCGGATGTTCGAGTTCAGTGCCCTCGGGGCGCTCGGGCTGGGTGTGGGGCTGCTCTACTTCGTCACCGTCGGGCGGTTGCTGCTGCCCTCCCGGGACGAGGGCGCCGGGGCCGAGGACGGGGAGCAGACCTTCCTGGTCGAGCTGATGGTGCCTGGCGACAGCGACCTGGTGGGGCAGACGCTCGCCGAGGCGGAGTTCGAGGCACGGGCCGGCGTCGACGTAGTGCGGCTGAGCCGGGACGCTGCCCCCGCCCGGAGCGGTGCGCCCGCAGCGGGGCAGGACGCGGGGCGAGCGGACCGGGACCCGGACGAGGTCACCGTCGAGGCCGGGGACGTGCTGCTGGTCCGCGCCACGCCGATCCAGGTGATGGACCTGGCCGACTCGGAGACGGTGCAGGTGGTCTCCGACCTGGTGAGCCGCCGGCGGATCACCCCCGACGACGACAGCACCCTGGTGCGGGTCCTGCTCAAGGACCGGCGCTGGTTCAACGGCCGGGCGGCTCGGGACGTGGACCTCGCGGGCCGGGTCGGTGGCCGCCTGGTCGGGGTGGAGATGGCGCGCCCCCGCGCGGACCGGCTGGCCGAGGAGCGGTTGCACGTGGGTGAGATCGTGCTGGTCCAGGTCCCGACCCGCAGCCTGGAGCGGCTGCGGCGGCGGCCGGAGATCATCCTGCTCGACGAGTTCGACAACGACTTCGGCACCCGGCAGATGTGGATCGCCGGGTCGGTGCTCGCCGGCGTCGTCGGGGTCGCCGCGCTGACGCCGCTGCCCATCGTGGTCAGCGCCCTGGTCGGCGTGGTCGTGATGGTCCTCACCGGGGTGCTCCGCAAGGAGGACATGTATCCGAGCGTCTCGTGGGACGTGATCTTCCTGCTCGCCGGGATGATCCCGCTGGGCATCGCGCTGACCAAGTCCGGCGCCGCCGACGGTGCCGCCAGCCTGCTCAGCGACGCGGCGTCCGGGTGGCACCCGCTGGTGGTCCTGCTCGCCCTCTACCTGGCGACGACGATCCTGACCGAGCTGGTCAGCAACAACGCCACGGTGGTCATCGCGATCCCGGTAGCCGTGGCCCTGGCGGACTCCCTGGGCATCGACGTGCTGGCCGTCGCCCTGGTCGTGATCTTCGCGGCCTCGACCAGCTTCCTGTCGCCGATCGGCTACCAGACCAACACGATGGTGTTCGGGACCGGGTTGTACCGGTTCACCGACTTCGCCAAGGTCGGGGCGCCGTTGAACATCCTGCTGATGGGCCTGACCTGTGTCGCCGTGTGGTGGTGGCTGCTGACCTGAGCGACCGGCACCACCTGACCTGGCACGGGACGGACACGGAAGGCGACCGGCATGACCGACTACGACACCTTCGCGCAGGCATACGCGGCTGCCAACGAGACCAGCCTGCTCAATGCCTGGTACGCGCGACCGGCCATGGTCGAGCTGGCCGGCGACGTTGCGGGCGCCCGGGTGCTGGACGCCGGGTGCGGGTCCGGCCCGCTGGCCGCGTCGCTGCGTGACGGGGGCGCGACCGTGAGCGGGTTCGACCTCAGCGCCGACATGGTGGCCCTGGCCCGCGAGCGCCTCGGCGACGATGTGGACCTGAGGGTTGCCGACCTCGGTGAGCCGCTCCCCTACCAGGACGACGCCTTCGACGTCGCCGTCTGCTCGCTGGCACTGCACTACCTGCGCGACTGGGTGGCGCCGTTGACCGAGCTGCGGCGCGTCCTGCGACCCGGCGGACGGTTGGTCGTCTCGGTCCCCCACCCCGCGGCATACCTGGTCAACTATCCCGGCCGCGACTACTTCGCCGTGACCCGCTACTCCGAGGAGTTCGAGTTCGCCGGGGTCAGTGCCGTCCTGACCTACTGGCACCGCCCGCTGCACGCCATGACGGACGCGTTCACCGGCGCCGGCTTCCGGATCGCCGTCGTGAGCGAGCCTCCCTGGTCGCCCGACACCCCCGTTGACCTCCTGCCCGCCAACGCGAAGGAGCGCACCGCCTTCGTATGCTTCCTCTTCTTCGTCCTGGAAGCCCCCTGAGCGGACCGCCCCGCGCGGCCGGGACGTGGGCGCGGAAATCGGTTGCCCCACCCGGGAGCGTCATGGACCATCGGGGCCGTGACCGAACAGCAACAGGCCAATGAGTTCGACAACCCGGTGTCCGCCGCGATCTACGACACGGCCGAGGGGACGCGGGACGACCTGGACCACTACATCGCTATCGTCGAGGAGCTCGGCGCCCGCTCGGTGATCGACGTCGGCTGCGGCACGGGGGTGTTGGCGATCCTGCTCGCCGACCGGGGACACACCGTCACCGGCGTGGACCCCGCCGGCGCCATGCTCGAGGTAGCCCGCGCCAAGGCCGGTGCCGAAGACGTCCGGTGGGTGCACGGCACCGCCGAGGCCCTGCCCGGACTGACGCAGCCGGCCGACGTGGCCATGATGACCGGCAACGTGGCACAGGTCTTCCTCACCGACGAGGAGTGGCTGGGCACGCTCCGCGCGGTCTCCGAGGTCCTCGTCCCCGGCGGCCACCTCGTCTTCGAGACGCGCAACCCCGAGCGGCGCGCCTGGGAGGACTGGGCCGGGTGGGGCTCCTCGGTCTACCAGGTCGAGGGCGTCGGCGAGGTGCGCGACATGTTCGAGCTGGTCCGGGTGGAGGAGCCCTATGTCACCTTCCGCTCCGACAACACGCTGCCCGACGGCACGGTCGTGCCCAGCGAGTCGACGTTGATCTTCCGGACGATGCCGGAGTTGGAACGCACCCTCGCCGAGGCGGGCTTCACCATCCGCGATGTCCGCGACGCCCCGGACCGGCCCGGCCGGGAATGGGTGGTGATCGCCCAGCGTCCGTGAGCTTCCGGGGGGGGGTTCACCCAAGCAGCCAGTGCAAGCCCGGAGTCGGGACGTCCATCACCTCGGAGGAACGCCATGACTGACCATCCCGTCCTCACCGACTTCCTCGCCGCGGCCGAGGTGCACGCCGACGTGACCGCGCTGCGCCCGGACTACCGGGTGCTCCTGCTCGCCGTCGACGGCCTGACGCCGGGGGCGGGTGACGGGACGAGCGAGAGATTGCTGCAGCAGGCCGAGACTGTCGCCCATGACCTCCTCGCCGACACCGACGTGGCGGAGCTCCCGCACGTCGCGGCATGGCGCGACGCATACCGCGCCTTCGGCGCCAAGCCACAGCGGACCCGCAACAGCCTCGAGGCGCTCGTCCGGCGGGCCGCGGTGGGCCTGCCGCGCGTCAACCGCCTCACCGACATCTACAACGCGATCAGCGTGATCCACCAGCTGCCCCTCGGGGGTGAGGACCTCCGGGCATACGCCGGCCCGCCGCGCCTGCTCCGCGCCGCCGGGTCGGAGACCTTCGAGACGGCGGCGGATGGTGCCGACGTCGTCGAGCACCCCGAGCCGGGCGAGGTGGTCTGGTGCGACGCTGCGGGTGTCACGTGCCGACGGTGGAACTGGCGCCAGTGCCGACGCACCCAGCTCACCCCGCATACGACATCGGCCGTCTTCATCCTCGACGCGTTGGCCCCCATGTCCGACGCGGCCCTCGCCACTGCCGGGGACGACCTCGCCGCCCAACTGGCCCGCCTGGGCCCTGACGTCGAGATCGCCAGCCGACTCATCAACCCCACCCCACCCTCCGACCCACCTCAGGACGACCAGTGATCTGCTGCCAGTTCATCTTCAAACCCGGCACCTACGACGACGACTTCCACCGCCTCGACGCGGAGATCGACGCCTATGCCCGCAGCCTCCCGGGTTTCGACCGGGTCGAGAAGTGGCTCTCCCCCGAGGGTGACGTGGTCAACGCCATGTACTACTTCACCGACCGGAAGTCGGTGGCGCAGCTGGGCAGGTTCCCGACCCACCGCGAGGCCAAGGAGCAGGTGGACCGGTGGTACGACGGCTACCGCATCGTCGTCAGCGACGTCCGTGCGACCTACGGCGACGGACGCCTGCCGGCACCCGCATCGGCCCACCCGGCCGACGACCGGGAGCAGCCCTGACCTGACCTGCCGGGTCGGGGCCGATGACGTAGAAGGTGCGCTTGTCTGCGACAGCGTCTGCTGATCCACTTGCCTCGTGACCGAACCTCTCTCGCTGCGCCCGCTGGCCGTCGCTGACGCCGCGGTCATGACGACCGTCCTGGCCGACCCCTCGCTCTACGAGTTCACCGGCGGCGAGCCACCCACCCACGACGACCTGGCGCGCCGTTACGCCGTCCAGACCAGGGGTGGCTCCGCGGACGGGAGCGAACGGTGGATCAACTCGGTCGTCGTCCTCGGCCACCAGCCCATCGGCTACGTCCAGGCCACGGTTCCCCGTGATGGCGGACCGGCCGAGGTCGCCTGGGTGATCGGCCGGCCCTGGCAGGGACACGGGTATGCCGCTCGGGCCGCGCGGCTGCTGCTCGACGACCTGGCGCACGAGGGCGTCGACACCGCGGTGGCCCACATCCACCCGGGGCACGGTTCCTCCGAGCGCACGGCGGAGCGTCTCGGCCTGACTCCCACCGAGATCGTCGTCGACGGTGAGGTCCGGTGGGCGGGCCCTACCGCCCTGGGCTGAGCAGCACGCCGGGTCCGGTTCACGGGGGCCAGCGCTGTCGTCGGCGTCGTCGTTGAAGCAGGCAGTCGACCGATGGTTCGGATCAGCCCGGCCACACCAGGTTGGTCAGCACGAGGTAGGTGCCTGTTCCGGTGACGAGGCTGAGCAACAGGTTGCGCCGCCAGAGATGGAGCGACGGTGACGACGGCCCCCGCGACCTCGGGTATGCCGTATCCGCGCTGGAGGTCGGCACCGGCGAGCAGGTGCACGGACAGCACCGCCATCACGCCCACCACCTTCGATTCGCCGCGCCTGGTCTGACTTGTCTGACACAGGGGTAGGATTGGTGTCATGACCACAATCAGCGCACGAGACGCATCCCGGGGATTCTCCACGCTGCTCGACCGCGTCGAGTATGACGGCGAGGAGTACACCGTCGAGCGTGACGGTCGGGTAGTAGCTCGTATCGTGCCGGCGACTACGCGCACCGTCGCAGGCTTCCTCGCTCGCCGCGCCGGACGTCTGCCGCTCGACGACGATTTCGCTGCCGAGGCTACGAGCGCAAACCCCCTTCTCACCGTGGACACAGCAGACCCATGGCACGCCTGATCCTCGACACCAACGCCCTTATCCAGCTCGACCGCCACGGAGAGCGCGTCACCGGGATCTCCGAGTCTGACGACATCGCCATCGCTGCGGTCACGCTCGCCGAACTGCGGCATGGCGCCCTGGCGGCGGACACGGCCAGGCGGCAGACGCGTGAGCAATTCATCCAGGACGTCGAGGAGACGATCGAGGTGCTGCCGTACACGCGATCGACCGCGGCGGAGCACGCCGCGCTACTCGACCACGTTCGTCGCTCAGGTAAACCTCGTGGCGCCCACGACCTCATCATCGCTGCGCACGCACGGCAGACCGGGCGCCGCGTCGTCTCCCTCGACGTCAAGGCACGCTTCAACGACCTACCCGGCGTCGGCATATCCACTGGGCAGTAACCGCAGTCGCGGGCACAACCGTGCTGGGAAAGCAATACAGCAAAGGGGTGCGTCGTCGAGGCAAGATCCGTTCAGGTCCATGCTCGCCAGCGCAGTTCGTGTCCTTGGCTGCACTGCGACAAGTCTTGAGTGCATCTCGACAATTGCCCGATAACCAGTGGAGTCTCCGTATCCCCGAGTGGTTGGATCCCTGCCTGAGGCTGCGCTGAGGCGGCCCGCTTCACCGTGAGGCAAACGTGGGAGTCGGGAGGCGCGGGCTGTCGTTCGTAGAGTGCTGGAGGTGGTCGCGGTGACTGGTTATGGAGCCCTTGTCGACGTGTACGAGTGGCTTATCGGGGATGACAAGTTGACCCCCGCCGACTCTGCCGCTGTGTACTGCAGCGACCTCGGGAGCGCGGTACCGCCACACGTGCGCGTCCTCGACTGCGCGTGTGGAACCGGCCAACTCGCCGTCGGGCTAGCGAGTCTCGGCCTTGACGTCGTCGCGACGGACGCCAGCGATGGGATGGTCCGCCGAACCCAACAGCTCGCGAGCGAACACGGTGTCTCGCTTCGTGCCCTTCGTGCGAGTTGGGACGAACTGCCCGATCACCTGGAGGACTCCACGTTCGATGTGGTGTTCTGCGTCGGCAACTCGCTCGGGCACGCCGAGGGTGCAGCCGGGCGCTCAACAGCGCTGGAAGCGATGGCACGGCTATTGACCCCGGGCGGACGTATCGTGCTCACGTCACGAAACTGGGAACGCGTCCGCTCAGCCGGCTCGCGGGTAGACGTCCGAGATCGACTCATCACCCGGGATGGCCGCAGCGCGGTTGTCAGCTACTACTGGCAGATCCAGCCGCAATGGGGGCAGGAACACTTCCTTGAGATCGTGATCGCCGAGATCAAGCACGATGGAGGAGTGCGAGCCTGCTCGGAGCGGTTGTCTATATGGCCATACCGGTATGACGACCTCGTTGCGCAACTGCACAGCTGCGGTCTCACCGTGCAGTCCACCACCTACGAGCCCGAAAACGAGGGTTACGTGCTGGTCGCCAGCCGACACGAGTCGCCCGGCACGTCCGAGCCTGCGCGCTAATCCGCCGTCTGTCCTGCCACTGCCGATCTGGTGAACAGCGCAGTTTGCGCGGGCTCCCGCGGGAGCCCGCTCTGCGCAAGATAGACCGCGTGTAGTTGTGCACGCTTCGCTGCATCTCGACAGCAATCAGAAGTTGTTCGCCATGTTCGTGAACCTGCTGTAGTGCCCCTGGAACGCCACCGTGATCGTGTCCGTGGGACCGTTACGGTGCTTGGCCACGATCACGTCAGCCTCACCTTCGCGCGGTGACTCCCGCTCATACAGCGACTCACGGTGAAGCAGGATCACGACGTCAGCATCCTGTTCGATCGATCCACTTTCGCGAAGGTCGCTCATCTGCGGCTTCTTGTCGGTGCGCTGCTCGGGACCACGGTTCAGCTGCGACAGCGCGATGACCGGGACCTCGAGCTCCTTGGCGAGCAGCTTCAGTGCACGGGAGAACTCGGAGACCTCCTGCTGGCGGGACTCCACCCGCTTGCCCGAACTCATCAGCTGCAGGTAGTCGATGATGACCAGCTTCAGGTTGTGCTTCTGCTTGAGGCGCCGGCACTTGGCCCGGATCTCCATCAAGGACATGTTGGGGCTGTCATCGATGAACAGCGGCGCACCGTGGATCCGCCCCTGGGTCTCGGCGATGCGCTGCCAGTCCGAGTCCTGCAGGGTGCCCTTGCGCATGTGCTGCAGCGGGATCTTCGCCTCCGCGGACAGCAGGCGCATCGTCATCTCGGTGCGGCCCATCTCCAGGTTGAAGACGACGGTGGCCATGTTGTGCTTGATGGACGCGGAGCGGGCGATGTCTAGTGCGAAGGTCGATTTGCCGACGGCAGGTCTGGCCGCGACGATGATCATCTGCCCGCCGTGCAAACCGTTGGTCAGCTCGTCCAGGTCGGTGAACCCGGTGGGCACCCCGGTCATCTCCCCGGAGCTGCCGGCGGCGTGCTCGATCTCGTCCATCGTCGGCTCGAGCAGTTCGGCCAGGATCGTGTAGTCCTCACCGCCCCGCTTGTCGGCGACGCCGTAGACCTCTGCCTGGGCCTGGTTGACGATGTCCTCGACATCGCCCCCGCCCTGGCCGTAGCCCATCTGGACGATGCGGGTGCCGGCCTCGACCAGGCGGCGCAGGACGGCCCGCTCGGCCACGATCTCGGCGTAGTAGCTGGCGTTCGCCGCGGTCGGGACGGCGGCGATCAGTTGGTGCAGGTAGGCCGTGCCGCCCACCCGTGCCAGGTCGCCGCGCTTGCTCAGCTCGTCGCTGACCGTGATCGCGTCGACCGGCTCACCCCGGGAGTAGAGGTCGACGATAGCGTCGTGGATGGTCTCGTGGTTGGGCCGGTAGAAGTCGCTGGGCTTGACCAGCTCGGCGCAGTCGGCGATGGCGTCCTTGGACAGCATCATGCTGCCGAGGGCGCTCTGCTCGGCAGCCAGGTCTTGGGGCGGCACCCGCTCGTCGGGCGGCCCGTCGGGCACCTCGGAATACATCCCGTGGTCCAGCTCGCTGAGCGACATCCAGCCCTCCATCTCTCTGCGTCTGAACACAACCATCCCCCACCGACAGAGCCCGCGGGCCGGCCGTCCACAGCCGGGTCCGCACTCGCTCGGTGAGGGGATTCGCCCCAGAGTAGGCGTCCGCGCGGCCCCGGCCAAGCAGCCCTGTGGACGGACCTGTGGACCCCCTGTGCACAACGTTGGGGACGATCGTGCACAGGTTGTGCACAGGCGTGTGGATACCGCCCGGTCTCTCCTGGTGATGCCGCCCTGACCTGCACGGACGTCGTCCACCGGGTGTGGAGGCAAGAAACTCTCGGCGACGTTCTAGGCTCACACCGTGCCCACCGACCACCGCCGCGAGATCCTCCGCCTGGCCATCCCGGCCTTCCTGGCGCTGGTGGCCGAGCCGCTGTTCCTGCTGGCCGACTCGGCCATCGTGGGCTATCTGGGGACGGAGTCGCTGGCCGGGCTGGGCGTGGCCAGCGCAGTCCTTCTGACGGCCACCAACATCTTCGTCTTCCTCGCCTACGGCACGACCGCGGCGGTCTCCCGCAGGTTGGGCGCCGGCGACCAGCGCGGGGCCCTGTCCACGGGCGTCGACGGCGTCTGGCTGGCCCTCATCCTCGGCGCGGTGGCGACGGTGGTGGTCATCGCGTGGGCCCCCGGACTGGTCGGGCTGTTCGGCGCCGGGCCGGGCGCCCGGGATGAGGCGGTCACCTACCTGCGCATCTCGGCCGTCGGGATCCCCCCGATGCTCGTCGTGCTCGCCGCCACCGGGGTGTTGCGGGGCCTGCAGGATACCCGCACGCCGCTGGTCGCGGCCGTGGCCGGGTTCGGCACTAACGCGGTGCTCTCCTTCCTGCTCGTCCACCCGGTCGGGCTCGGCATCGCGGGCGCCGCGTGGGGCAGCGTCATCGCCCAGAGCGGTATGGCGATCGGCCTGTGCGCCGTCCTGGTCACCGGCGCCCGTCGGCTCGGTGCCCCCCTGTCGCTGCACCCGGGCGGGGTGCTGCGCGCGGCCCTCGACGGGATCCCCCTGCTGATCCGCACCCTCGCCCTGCGTGCCGCCCTGCTGGTCACGACCTGGTATGCCGCGGGGCTGGGGGACGCGGAACTGGCCGCCCACCAGGTGGCGATGACCGTGTGGTCGGCCCTGGCGTTCGCGCTGGACGCGTTGGCGATCGCCGGGCAGGCGCTCACCGGCAAGGCGCTCGGCGCCGGTGACGCCGCGGGCACCCGCCAGGTGATGGCCACGATGATCCGGTGGGGGATCTGGTTCGGGGTGGTGCTCGGCGCGGTGATCGTGGCCGGGCACCGGATCATCCCGCTCGGTTTCTCCACCGACCCCCGGGTCCACGCCGCCCTCGCGGCGGCCCTCATCGTGGTGGCCTGCGGGCAACCCGTGGCCGCGGTCGCCTTCGTGCTCGACGGGGTCCTGATCGGGGCCGGCGACACCCGTTGGCTGGCGCTGGCGCAGACCGTCTGCCTGATCGGCTACCTGCCGATGATGGGGGTCCTGGTGTGGCTGGACCTGGTCGGGATCCGGGGGCTGGTCGGGCTGTGGATCGCCTTCACCGGGTTCATGGCGCTGCGGGCGGCCCTGCTGTGGTGGCGCTCGCGCAGCGACGTCTGGATGGTGGTCGGCGCGGTCCGCTGAGGCACACTGGCGACCATGCGTTCACCCGTCTCCGACTACCTGGCCGAGGTCCTGGAGGGCTGCGCGGGCGACACCTCTGGGGCCAACGCCGACTACATCCCGGAACTGGCACGGGCCGACAGCGACCGCTTCGCCGTGGCCGTCGCGACGCTCACCGGCTACGTGCACGGTGCCGGGGACACCGACGTGATGTTCACCATGCAGTCGATCTCGAAACCCTTCGTGCACGCCCTCGCCCTGCAGGACCGGGGGCTGCCGGCGTTCCTGGACAAGATCGACGTGGAGCCCTCCGGGGAGGCCTTCAACGAGCTCTCCCTCGAGGAGGGGACGACCCGCCCGCGGAACCCGATGATCAACGCCGGAGCGATCACCACCAGCACCCTGGTCGGGGAGCCGGACAGCACCCTGGCGCACCGCTGGGAGCGGATCCTGGGCGGCCTCAGCGCGTTCGCCGGACGGGAGCTGGAGGTCGACGAGGCGGTCTTCTCCTCCGAGCTGGAGACCGCGCACCGCAACCTGGCGATCGCGCACATGCTGCGCGGCTACGACACCATCACCGAGGACCCCGAGGCGGTCGTGGCCAACTACACCCGGCAGTGCTCCCTGCGGGTCACCACCCGGGACCTGGCACTGATGGCGGCCACCCTGGCCAACGGCGGCGTCCAGCCGCTCACCGGGGAACGCGTGGTCGACCCTCCGGTGGTCCGCGAGGTGCTCAGCGTGATGACGACCTGCGGCATGTACGACGCCGCCGGCGACTGGGTGACCCGGGTCGGGATCCCCGCCAAGAGCGGCGTCGCGGGCGGCATCATCGGCGCGCTGCCGGGCCAGGTCGGCCTGGCGGTCTTCTCCCCGCGGCTGGACGAGCACGGCGCCAGTGTCCGTGGGGTCCGGGTCTGTGAGCGTCTCTCGCAGGAGATGGGGATGCACCTGATGGAGGCGCCCGCCCCGGCCCGCTCGGTGCTGCGGGAGAGCGGGGTCCGGGAGGTCGACGGCATCGGCACCGCCCACGTCTACGCCCTGCAGGGCATGCTCCAGTTCGCCGGTGTGGAGCAGGTCCTCCACGACCTGACCGAGGAACCGCCGAGCACGCCCCAGGTCGTGCTGGACCTGTCCCAGGTGTACTCGGTCAACTCGGTGGGTCGGCGGATGCTGCGCGAGGCAGTGCGCCGCCTCGGCCTAGACGGGCTCACCGTGCATGTGGTGGACCCGGAGGGCATGCTCGACTAGGAGCACCGCCCTCCGGGCCAGCCCCGGTGCTCAGCCCAGGTCGGCCGGACCGGCCGCCTCCGCGGCCTCCTGTGCCTCGACCACCCGGACCTCGCGCGCGGTGTCCACCTCGGCCCGGACGGCCTGGGCGGTGCGCATCGAGTGGGTGCCGAACCGGGGGGCGTTCGCGGCCGGGGCCTCGGCGAACTGCCCGAGCAACTCGCCGCGGACGCGGTTGTCCGAGGCGACCGGCGCGGGGTCGTTGCCCTCGCCGCTCAGGTTGCCACGGATGATGTTGTCCGACACCTGCACGTCGCCGGTCGTGCCGGAGACGTCCACGTCGCCGCCCCAGACGCTGGACCCCAGGTCGCACCCGCCGAGCGGTCCGCCGGCCCCGAGCTGCACGCCATACGCGTTGTCGGTGAACGAGGCGTCACCGTCGATCTCGCTGCCGCAGACCAACGACCCGTATGCCGCGCCGTCCAGCGACACCTGCCCGACCACGACCGAGTCGATCAGGTCCGCGTAGTAGGCGTTGCTCACCTCGACCGCCCGACCGGCCTGGGAGCCCTCGAGCTGGAAGGCCCCGCTGGTCGCCGAGACCTTCCCGACGAAGGTCGTCCCGAGGGCCGACAGGAAGGTGTCCGCGTTGTCACCGGTGCCGGTGTAGCGCTGCACCGAGGAGTAGTCCAGGTAGACCCCGTAGCCGGCCCGGTTGGCCAGGTTGCCACCCACCGAGGAGTCGGTCAGGTCGAGGTAGGCGTCGCCCTGGACGATGGTGTTGCCCTCGATCGTGACGCCGGTCCCGACGAGATCGGCCCCCGCCCGGACCGTGACGTTGCCCTGGATCGTGGTGCCGTCCAGGGTGCAGGACTGGCCGGCAGGGACGACGAGGTCGTTCGGGACCGTCACCGCACCGCCCTCGCCCACACAGGTGGTAACCAGGTCGGCGCTGGCGGGCGGTGCCGCGCCGAAGGCCGCGACGAGGGAGGCCCCGAACAGGGCCGCGAGGGTTCGCTTCATGGGGATTCTCCTTGCGTTCGGGGGCAGCACGCGCTGTCCCCGGGGATCGACGAGACGTCCGAATGCGCTCTCCCACAATCCTGCCGGGGCGCCAGCCGGAGTTCGACACCCCGGAGGAATCCATTCGGTGAAGAGATGGTCAAGCCGGGGCCAGTACTCTCCCCGGTGCCGGTCAGTCCCGCGGTCGGTCCCGGTCCTCCACGCCCCGGTCCTCCACGCCCCGGTCCGACCCGTCCGGGTCATCGCCGTCCCGCTCCGGCAGGTCGCGGCCCGGACCCGCGGCCGGACCCAGGTGCACGTCGCTCGGCGCGACCTGGCCAGTGCGGAAGCCGGCACGGCCCACCATGTGGGCGCCGACCGGGATGGTCAGCAGCTGGAAGAGCCCGATCAGCATCAACATGCCGACGTCGAGCCCCGAGCGGGTGCGCAGCCCGACGGCGACGAGCACCAACAGCACCCCCAGGACCTGGGGCTTGGTCGCGGCGTGCATCCGGGTCAACAGGTCCGGGAAGCGGAGCAGTCCGAGCGAGGCGGCCAGGCACAGGATGGCACCCGCGGTCAGCAGGACCATCCCGAGGACGTCGGCGATCTGGGCCCAGTTCATGACGGGTCGGCCTCCTCGTCCGGGCCGAACTCGACCGGGTAGTCCCGGTCGTCGGCGGCGAACCGCGCCACGGCCACCGACCCCATGAACCCGACCAGCGAGAGCGAGATCAGGATCGGCAGCGCGCTGGACCCCGGGTTGACCGCCACGTAGACGCCGAGGGCGCAGACCACGATCGAGACCAGCACGTCGGTGGCCACGACCCGGTCGAGCACGCTCGGACCGGTGACGATGCGGATCAGGGTGAGCAGGGCGGCCAGGGTGAGCAGGCCGCCGATGAGCCAGGTCATCACCGTCATGCGGCACCTCCGGAGCTCGGTTCCTTCCCACGCCGCGGGCGGGCGTCGAGGACCGCCTGCGGGTCCGGGTCGAAGGCCCGCAGCACCCGCTCCTCCTGGGCGAGGACGGCGCGACGGATGCGTTCGGCCTCCGCCCGCGTGGTGATGTTGAGCACGTGCAGCGTCAGCCGGCCGGACCGGCTCTCCAGGTCGATCACCAGCGTCCCGGGGACCAGCGCGACCATCTCGGCGGTGATCGTCTGGAGCAGTTCGTTGCGGCCGTGCAGGTGCAGGTCCACCACCATGCCGCGCGGGGGGTCACCGGGTCGGAAGGTGAGCCAGGCCACCTGGACGGAGGCGAGCACCATGTCGGACAGGAACCGGGAGACCAGGATCGCCAACCCCCACGGTCGGACGGTCACGTCGACCGCCAGCCTGGGCAGCGGGAAGATCAGCAGGATCGCCAGGGAGAGCAGGATGCCGCCGACGATGTTGCCGATGGTCAACTGACCCCAGAGCAGGATCCAGACCACGGTCATCCACAGGGCGGGACCCCACTGGATCCGGGAACGGCGCGCCATCACAGACCCCCTGCCGATCCGAGGACGGCGGTCAGGTACGGCGCCCTGAGCAGCAGGTCGAGGGCGGCCCGGCTGGTGACCTCGAAGAGCGGCCCGGCGACCACGGTCAGCCCCAGGCTGACCGCCACCAGGGACGCGGTCGGCAGCACCAGGCCGGTGCCGAGCGCCTGGGCGTGCCCGCCACGCAGCGGACCCGACCCGCTCAGCCCCTCCGGGGTGGCCCCCCAGAACGCCCGGCCCCAGACCCGCACCACGGCATACAGGGTGAGCAGGCTGGTCAGCACCGACCCGGCCACGACCAGCAGCGCCAGCCAGGAGCCGTCGGCGGCACCCGCCTGCATCAGCCCCACCTTGCCGATGAAGCCGGAGAACGGCGGGATGCCGGCCAGGTTCATCGCCGGCACGAAGAACAGCACCGCCAGGAGCGGGGAGACCCGGGCTAGGCCGCCGAGCTTGGAGGCGGCGGTGCTGCCGCCGACGCGTTCGATCAACCCGGTCACCAGGAACAGTGTCGTCTGGATGATGATGTGGTGCATCACGTAGAAAATCGCCGAGGACAGGCCCACCTGCGAGCCGAGCGCGATGCCGAAGAGCAGGTAGCCGATGTGGCTGACCAACGTGAAGGACAGCATCCGCTTGATGTCGTCCTGCGCCACCGCCCCGAGGATGCCGACGATCATGGTCAGCAGCGCGGCCCAGAGCAGCAGGTCGTTCAGGTCGCCGTTCGGGAACAGCAGGGTCTGGGTGCGGATCAGCGCGTAGATCCCGACCTTGGTGAGCAGGCCGGCGAAGACGGCCGTGACCGGCGCCGGCGCGGTCGGGTAGGAGTCGGGCAACCAGCCCGACATGGGGAAGACGGCGGCCTTGATGCAGAACCCCAGGATCAGCAGCAGGTGGATCACGACCTGGGTGTTCTGGGGCAGGTCGGGCACCCGCTCGGCCAACAGCGCCAGGTTCACCGTGCCGGTGGCGGCGTAGGTCATCGCGAGCGCGATCAGGAAGACCATCGAGGAGAGCAGGCTGACGAAGACGTAGGTCACGCCGGCCGACACCCGTGGCCCGGTGCCGCCCAAGGTCAACAGCACGAAGCTCGCGGCCAACAACATCTCGAAACCGACGTAGATGTGGAACAGGTCGCCGGAGATGAAGGTGGTCGACACCCCGGCCGACAGCACCAGCAGGGTGGGGTGGAAGATCGGCAACGGGGCGTGGCCGTCGGACTCCTCGTCGAAGGAGGACCGGCCCTGGCCGATCGAGTAGCGCAGCACGCCCATGGTGCAGATCACCGAGATGATCACCATCAGCGCGGAGAGCCGGTCCACCACGAGCACGATGCCCTCGGTGGGCGCCCAGCCACCGACCTGCATCACCTGCGGGCCGTCCTGGTCGGCGGCCCACAGCAGCACGCCGGCGGTGACCAGCACGGCGGTGAGCACCGACATGCTGGTCAGTCGCTGCACCCGGGTGCGGCCCGCGGCGGCCAGCGTCACGCCGGCCCCCAGCAGCGGGAGCACGACCGGCATCGGGACGAGCCAGGAGAGGTCGTTCACGACTCCCCCCTCTCGGCCCGGCCCTCGGCGCCCACCTCGGCGTCGTAGTCGGGCTCGAGCTCACTGTCCTCGGACTCCGACTCCACGACGTCGACCGCGATGGTCGCGGCGGCCTCCTCGGCGGACGGGGAGCCGGACATGTCGTTGCTCTCGGCCATCTGGTGGATCCGCGAGGACTCGGGGTCGTCGGAGTAGAGGTCGCTGCGGTCCAGCTGCCAGGACCGGTGGGCCAGGGCCAGCACGAAGGCGGTCATCCCGAGGGTGATCACGATCGCGGTGAGGACCATGGCCTGGGGCACCGGGTCGGCGATCGCGCCGCCGTCACCCTCGCCCAGGATCGGCACCTCGCCGGCGGGGCCGGAGGCGACCAGGAAGAGGATGTTGATCCCGTTGCCCATCAGCACGACCCCGACGAGGGCACGGACGATGGACCGGGCCAGCAGCAGGTAGACGCCGCACCCGATCATCCCGGAGGCGAGCAGCACGTAGGTGAGGTTCGGGGTCATACCGTCTCCTCCTCCCGGGACTCCTCGTCGGCGGCGATCTGGTCGTCCAGCGCCGAGCCCAGGCTGCGCAGGATGTCGAGCATCAGGCCGACGACGACCAGGTAGACGCCGACGTCGAAGAACACCGAGGTCACCAGGTGGACGTCGCCGATGAAGGGGATCGGCACGTCGAACACCCAGCTGGTCAGGGCGGCCTCGCCGAACAGCATCGGCGTCATCGCCGACGCGGCGGCGATGAACAGGCCGCTGCCCAGCAACAGACCGGGCATCACCGGCGCGGCGACCCGCAGCTCGTAGCCGCGGCCCGCGAGGTAGCGCAGCGCCAGGGCGAGACCGCAGACCAGGCCCGCGGCGAACCCGCCGCCGGGGTTGTTGTGGCCGGAGAACAGCAGGTATGCCGACCAGATCACGATGGTGTGGAAGACCAGCCGGGTGACCACCTCGAAGATGGTCGACCGGCGCTCCGGTGCCACGGCCTCGGCGTCGGTGGCGAGCCACCGGCGGTGCTGCGGCGCGGGCGCTTCCTCGCCGGTGCGCGCGGTCGCGTACGGCAGCGGCCCCTCGGTCCGGCTGCGCCAGGACGCCCGGATCTGCTTGCGGACCCGGGCGACCGCCTCGCCCCGGAGGAAGACCAGGCTGGCGACGCCGGTGGCCGCGGCCAGCACCACCGACAGCTCACCCATCGTGTCCCACGCACGCGTGTCGACCAGGATGACGTTGACGATGTTGCTGCCCCCGCCGTAGTCGGGCGCGCTCTCCACCAGGCCCTCGCCGCTCGGGGGGTGGATCCGCACCGCCGAGGCGGTCAGTGCGACGCCGGCGACGACCACCCCGACCCCGAGGCCGAGCAGTGCCCGCAGCCGCCGGGTGAGCACCGACGGGTCGTCCGGGAACTTGCCGGACAGGCGGCGGAGCACCAGCACGAAGACCACCAAGGACACCGTCTCGACCAGCACCTGGGTCAGCGCCAGGTCGGGGGCGCCGTGCAGCAGGAACATCATCGCCGTGCCGTACCCGGTGACCCCGAGCAGGAAGATCGCCCGGTAGCGGCGGCGGGCCCGGGTCGCGGCCAGCGAGGCGAGCAGGATCAGCCCGGCGACGGCCGGTTGGGCCGGGTTGTCCCAGAGCCGCACCTCGGTCGGCCAGGTCACCCCACGGAGCAGCTGGATCCCGGGCAGCAGCGCCAACATCACCAGGATGGTGCCGAGCAGCGAGGGCAGCGAGCCGCGGGCGAAGGCACCGGTGACCTCCAGGGCCAACCGGTCGATCCCCCGCATCAGCAACTGGTAGAGGGCACCGGCGTCCAGCGGGCGGGGCAGCGCCGCCTGGAACTTGGCGACCGGTTTGCGGCCCAGGAAGAGCAGGACACCGACCAGCCAGGTGAGCAGGGTGAGCAGGAAGGCGGCGTTCACCCCGTGCCACAACCCCAGGTGGACCGGGTGCTCGCCCTCGGGCCAGTACTCGGCATACGGCGCCAGGAAGGGCTCGACGACCGGGCCGGCCAGCGGGCCGAAGACCAGGCCGGCCAGGCCGAGCAGGGCAGGGACCGCGACCAGCAGCACCTCCGGCCGGTGCCAGGTGGCCGGCTCGGTGCCCGCCTTCACCTCGTTGCCGAAGGTGCCCCACACGAAGCGGGCGCTGTAGGCGAAGGTGAGCATGGACCCGGCGACGACGACGGCCAGGGTGACCCGGTCGAGGGTGGTCTCACCGTTCAGCAACGCCCCGAAGGCGGCTTCCTTGCCGACGAAGCCCTCCAGCGGGGGCAGGCCGGCCATCGACATCGAGGCCAGGGTGGCGGTCACCGCCAGGACGGGGGCCTTGCGCGCCAGCCCGGACAGGCGGCGGATGTCCCGGGTCCCGGTGGCGTGGTCGATGGTGCCGACCACCAGGAACAGCGAGGACTTGAACAGCGCGTGCGCCATCAACAGGGTCAGCCCGGCCAGGGCGGCCTCGCGGGTGCCGCTGCCCACCATGATGGTGATGAAGCCGAGCTGGCTCACCGTGCCGTAGGCCAGCAACAGCTTCAGGTCGTGCTGGCGCAGCGCACGGTAGGAGCCCAGCAGCATGGTGCCGCCCCCGAGCGCGAGCACGATGCCCTGCCAGGCCGGCACGTCGGCATACCCCGGGGCGAAGCGAGCCACCAGGTAGACGCCGGCCTTGACCATCGCGGCCGCGTGCAGGTAGGCGCTGACCGGGGTCGGTGCCGCCATCGCGCCGGGCAACCAGAAGTGGAACGGCAGGAGCGCGGACTTGCTCACCGCCCCGATCAGCAGCAGCACGACCCCCGCGGTAATGACCGGGCCGGAGCCCGGGTCCTCGATCAGCTCGCTAATCCGGTAGGTGTCCTGGGTCTCCCCCAGCAGGACGATGCCGACCAGCATCGCCAGGCCCCCGAAGGTGGTCACGATCAGCGCCTGCTTGGCCGCCCCCCGGCTGGTGGCGCTGTGGCTGTTGAACCCGATCAGCAGGTAGGACAGGACGCTGGTGAGCTCCCAGAAGACGTAGAGCATGAGGAGGTCGTCGGTGGTGACCAGCCCCAGCATCACCCCGGCGAAGGCGGTCATGTAGCCGGCGAACCCGCCCAGGCCGCTGCTCTTGTCGTGGAAGTAGTGCGCGCAGTAGATGAGGATCAGGGCCCCGACGCTGCTGACGATCATCGTCATCAGCCAGGACAGGCTGTCCATCCGGAAGGCCAGTTCGATGTGCAGCGACGGCACCCACTCGAGCGTCTCCGCGGGCGGGTCGGTGCCGGCGACCCGGCTGGCCTGCAGTCCCGCCCAGACGGCCGTCGCGGTCGGGACGGTCGCGAGTGCGAGGAAGGCCTTGCTGCCCCAGAGGCGCACTGCGGTCGGCGCGAGGAAGGCGGCGACCGCGTGGGCGACGATCAAGGCAATCATGCCGTCCTCCTCGGGTCGGGTCCGAAGCCGAAGGACATCCGGGCAAGACAGTCCTCGGGCCACGATCCGCGGGGGCGGGATAGGGGAACAGGCAGCATTCTAGGGCACGGACAGGGCTGGGCCCGACCGGGAGCGGTCCCGGTCGGGCCCAGCCCGTGTCGTGTTCCGGCGCTCAGGCGCCGGTGACCGTCACCGTGACGGTGGCGGTGACGTCCTCGTGCAGGCGCACGTGGGCGGTGTGGTCGCCCACGTTGCGGATCGGCGCGGGGACCTCGATCCGGCGACGGTCCACCTGCGGGCCGCCGGCGGCCGCGATGGCCTCGGCGATCTCCGCGGACGTGACCGCGCCGAACAGGCGACCACCGTTGCCGGCCCGGGCCTCGACCTGGACGGCCTGGCCCTCCAGGCTGGCCTTGGCGGAGGCGGCCTCCTCGGCGGTGCGGACCTCACGCTTGGCGCGGGCCGCGGTGATCGCGTCGACCTGCTTCTGGCCGCCCTTGGTCCAGGGGGTGCCCAGCTTGCGGGGCAGCAGGTAGTTGCGGGCGTAGCCGTCCTTGACGTCGACGACGTCCCCGGCCGAGCCGAGGCCGCTGACCGGCTGGGTCAGAATGAGCTTCATCAACTTCTCCTTCTCGTCAGGGTGCTCAGCGTGCCGAGCTGGAGTAGGGAAGCAGCGCCATCTCGCGGGCGTTCTTGACGGCGGTGGCGATCCGACGCTGCTCCTGGACCGAGACGCCGGTCACGCGACGCGCGCGGATCTTGCCGCGGTCGGAGATGAACTTGCGCAGCAGCGCGGTGTCCTTGTAGTCGATCGCTTCGATCTTGGCGGCCTTGAGCGGGTTCGCCTTCTTCTTCGGTTTGCGCACAACGGGCTTGGCCATCGTGGTGCTCTCCTAACGGTGAGAGCCCGAGCTGGTGACTCGGGATGGTGTGGATCAGATCTGTCTGTGGTGTGGTGAGCGGACTGCCCCGACGGTCAGAACGGCGGCTCGTCGTAGGACGGGGCGCCGCCCCAGCCGCCACCCTGCTGACCACCCTGGCCACCACCGGCGTTGCCGCCGGTCGCCCAGGGGTCGGTCGCGGCGGGCTGGCCGCCGCCCTGCTGGCCGCCCTGGGCCGCGCCGCCGGCGTTGCCGCCGCCGTAGCCGCCCTGCTGGGCGCCACCCTGCTGACCGCCGCCGAAGCCGCCGCCGCCACCACCGCCACGCGAGGCCTTGGTGACCTTGGCGGTGGCGTAGCGCAGCGACGGGCCGATCTCGTCGGCCTGCATCTCCATCACGGTGCGCTTCTCACCCTCCGGGGTGTCCCAGGAGCGGGAGACGAGGCGTCCGGTGACGACGACGCGGGCGCCGCGGGTCAGCGACTCGGCCACGTTCTCGGCCGCCTCGCGCCAGATGGAGCAGCGCATGAACAGCGTCTCGCCGTCCTTCCAGTCGTTGGCCTGCCGGTCGAACTGCCGGGGCGTGGAGGCCACGGTGAAGTTCGCGACGGCGGCGCCGGACGGGGTGAAGCGCAACTCCGGGTCCGCGGTGAGGTTGCCGACCAGGGTGATCGGGGTTTCGCCAGCCATGGGTAGTCCTAACTCGGGATGGGGATCGTGGTCAGGCGCCGAGGCGCATGAGCTTGGTCCGCAGCACCGTCTCGTTCAGACCGAGCTGGCGGTCGAGCTCCTGGGCGGTGGCCGACTCCGCCGTCAGCGTGACGACGGCGTAGATCCCCTCGGAGTTCTTCTTGATGTCGTACGCCAGGCGCCGACGGCCCCAGAGGTCCATGTTGTCGACGGTCCCGCCGTCCTTGGTGACAACGGCGAGCATCTTCTCCAGCGTGGGCTGGAGGGTGCGCTCGTCGGTCTCGGGGTCGAGGATGATCATGAGTTCGTACTGACGCATGCGTGAACCCACCTCCTTCGGTCTCAGCGGTCACGGTCTCTCCGTGACAGGAGGGTTGCGATACGTCCCACCGCTTCCTGCTGGCCCCAGCCTGCCAGAGTCGACCGACACCCGCAGGCGTTGATCCACAGGGCAGCCCGGATCCGGGTCAGGTCACGGTGAACCCGACCACTTTACCGAGCGGGGATGCCGCCGACCTAATCCGCCGCGGTCGTGGCACGATCGCGGTCATGCCCGCGATGCTGCATACCCCGGTCGGTCCCGTCTCGTATGCCGTGTCCGGGCCCACCGACTCCGGTCGCCCCGACCTGGTGCTGGTCCACGGGTGGTGCTGCGACCGCTCGGTGATGGCCCCGCTGGCGGAGCACTTCTCCCGCGGGCACCGGGTGGCGCTGCTGGACCTGCGCGGTCACGGGGCCAGCCTGGAGTCCGACGACGACGGCTCGACGGGGGTCGGCCTGGCCCGGCCCGGGGAGAGCGATGCGCTGGTCCCGCCGCCGCTGCGCGAGGTGACCATCGCCGACTACGCCCGGGACGTGCTCGGGGTGTGCCGGGCCGCCCGGTTGCGCTCGCCCGTGGTCATCGGGCACAGCATGGGCGGGCTGGTCGCCCTGGAGGCGCTGCGCGGGACGACCGGCGCGGGGAGCCTGCCGCGCGGGGCGGTGCTGCTCGACCCGGCGCCGGTGCTCAACCCCCGGGGCAAGCAGATGTGGACCGACAGCGCGCCGGAGATCGCCCGGGACCACTCCGGCGCCTGGCGCCGGTCCTTCTTCGACGGCCTGTTCCTGCCCACCGACCGGGTCGGCCGGGACCGGCTGCCCGAGCTGGCGGCCGCCGTTCCGGCCACCATCGCTGCCGCGGCGGCACGGGCGATGGCCGGCTTCGACGGGGAGCGGGCGCTGCGGGAGCTCACCGTGCCGCTGCTGGTGCTGCACGCGGCATCGGTCGAACGCGGCCTGCGGGAGGCCGCCCCCGACCGGTCGCTGGTGACGACGGGACAGACGGTGGGGGCCGGGCACTTCCACCACCTGGAGGTCCCCGAGCAGGTCATCCCGATGGTCGAGCGCTGGCTGGCCACGACCTTCGGCTCCTGACCACCGCGGTCGGAACGTCTCAGCCGAGTCCGGCGGCGGCCTCCAGCGCCGCGACGAACTCCGGCGCCACCACGCCCCAGTCGAACTCGGCGGCCGCGATCGCGTGCCCGGCCTCCCCCATCGTGCGGGCCGCCCCGGGGTCCGCCAGCAGTTCGAGCACGGCCGCGGTGGCCGCCGCGGCGTCCCCGAACGGGACCAGCACCCCGGCGCCGCTGCGCCGGATCAGGTCGGCCGGCACCGGCAGGGGAGTGCTCACCGCGGGTATGCCGTGGGCCAGGTACTCGATGACCTTGGTCGGCATCGAGGGCCGGAAGTTGGCCTCGTCGTGCAGCAGCGACAGTCCGGCCAGGGCACCGTCGAGCATCGGCAGCGCCTGGTCGCTCGGGACGAACCCGTGCCAGGTGATCGCCTTGTCGCGCACGGCCTCGCGCAGCACCTGCTCGGCGTCCCCGTGCGCGGGGCCGATGACGTGCACGGCGACGGCGCCGTCGGTGCGGTCGCGCAGCGCCGCGCCGACCTGCACCACCTCGCGGGCCCCCCGTTCCATCGTGATGCTGCCCAGGTAGACCACCCGCTGGACGCCGTCCTCCCCGGGCGTCGCGGCCGGCGGGGGGCTGGACGGGACGCGGGTGGTGTTGGGCACGACGGGGTGCGTCTTGCGGAACCGCCCGGCGTACTGGTGGTCGGCCAGCAGCAGCGGCATCCGGCGCTCGGCCCACCGCTCCAGCCCGCGCACCGCCGCGGCGGCGGGGCGCCGGAGCGGGTCGGGCACCCAGGGCCGCACCTCCAGCGCGGCAGCGGTGTCCTCGTGCACGTCCCAGACGACGGGGGTCCCGATCGCGGTGCCGACGGTGGCCAGCAGGAGTTCGGGGTCGTGCAGCAGCACCACGTCGTGCTCGACGGCGCTACTGCGCAGCAGCGCCCGCGCCGCGCGGAGCGCCGCGATCCGGGACCGGCCGGTCGCCCGGGGGAGGTCGACCGGGGTCAACCAGGGCGTGCCCACCGGCCGGGTGAGGCCGTAGGCGGCGAAGGGTGCGGCATACGTGACCCGCCAACCGGCCTCGCGCAGCGCCTCGATCTGACGGTGCCGGATGCGCGCGTCGTCCGGGTGGTGGACGACGGTGACGACCAAGGCCGAGGGCACTCAGCCCTCCTTGTCGGAGCCGGAGCCGGCGGCGCGCTTCTTGGCCTCCTTGGCCTGCTTCTTCTTGGCCGCGGCCTGCTGCTTCTTCTTCTTGGCCTCCGCCTCCGCCTTGACCATCGCCTGGTAGGCGTCGACCACCTCGCCGGACGGGCCGTCCATCACGACCTCGCCCTTCTCCATCCAGATGGCGCGGGTGCACTGCGCCTTGATGGTCGAGGCGTTGTGGCTGACCATGAAGACCGTGCCGGCCGACTTGCGGAACTCCTCGATGCGGTCGCTGGCCCGCTGGCGGAACTCGGCATCACCGGTGCTCAGCGCCTCGTCCACGACCAGGATGTCCGGCACCGACGCGGTCGAGATGGCGAACCGCAACCGCGAGGCCATCCCCGAGGAGTAGGAGCTCATCGGCAGGTTGATGAACTCCCCGATGCCGGCGAAGCGGACGATGTCCTTGTAGCGCTCGCGCACCTCCTGCTTGCTCAGGCCGAGGGCCTGGGCACCGATGAAGACGTTGCGGGCACCGGTGAGCTGGCGGGCCAGGACGGCGCTCACCCCCAGGAGCGCCGCCTGCCCGTGGTGGTAGACCTCCCCGTTCGCGGCGGGGATCAGCCCGGCGACCGCCCGCAGCAGCGTGGACTTGCCGGAGCCGTTGCGGCCGACGATGCCGATCGACTCGCCCTTGTAGGCGATGAACGACACGTCCTTGACGGCGTGCACCTCGCGCACCCCCATGTGCCGCTTGCCGCGGTTGATCCACCGGGTCACCACGTTGTCCGCCCCCGGGGCGGGGCGGGTGGTCTTGCCCACCCCGTAGACCTTGTAGACCACGTCCAGGTGGGACACGATCACCGAGGGGACGCGGTCGTCCGTCGTGGCCTCAGGAGCGCCCATAGGTCGCCTCCGCCCGCCAGACCAGTACGAAGCCGACCACGAACAGCAGGATGGCCCAGCCGCAGGACACCAGCCAGGTGACCGGCTGCACCGGGAGCTCGCCCATCAGGGTCTCGCGCACCAGGGTCAGCGTCACCGCCAGCGGCTGGTACTCCAGGATCACGGCGACCCACTCGGGGGCCCCGGCGGCGTAGTGCGCCACGGGGAAGAAGATGCCGGAGACGTAGCGCATCATCCGGGTGAGCAGCGGGATCAGGTTGCTGGCGTCGCGCACCTCGTGGACCACCCGGGCGGCGATCAGGCCGAGCCCGGTGGTCATCACCCCGACCACGACCAGCGAGACGGGGAAGAGCAACCACTCCCAGGTCGGGGTCTGCCCCCGGACCAGCGCGATGACCACCAGGATGCCGAACGCCGGCAGCGTGGCGAAGAACTGGCTCATCGAGGTGGACAGCGGCAGCAGCACGCGGGGGAACTGCAGCGACCGGATCATCGAGATGTTGCCGGTCATCGCCCGGGCACCGTAGTTCAGGCCGCCGGAGATGTAGATGAAGGTGAACAGGCCGGTGGTGAGGAAGGTGATGAAGTCCTCGACGTTGCCCCGGGTGCCGAGCAGGAGGCCGAAGATGAGCAGGTAGGCGACCCCGAGCAGCAGCGGGTTGAGCACCGACCACAGCAGGCCGAGCACGTTGTTCTGCGTGCCGGCGATGAAGTCGCCCTGGGCCAGGGTGACCAGGAAGCCGCGGCGCTCCCACAGGTCCTTGATGTAGGTGCCCAGCGGCGGCCGGCCACCGACCCGCTCCAACCCGTGGGCCCGGGCCAGCTCGGCCGCCTGCTCGGAGGTGAGGGCGGGGGGCAGGCCGGCCGGGTCCCCGGGACCCGTCGAGGTCACAGCTTGCTGACCCGCTCACCAGCCGATGCCACGCCCCGGGTGTCGAAGAACCGGGTCGCGGCCGAGGCCAGCGCGTCGACGTCGTACTCGCGGTGGTTCTGCACCAGGATCGTCAGGTCGGCCTCGGCGACCGCGGTGGCCGGGTCCTCGACCCGGGACACCGACTCACCCAGCGGACCCCACGCGGTGACGTGCGGGTCGTGGAAGACGACCTTGGCGCCCTTGGCCAGCAGGTTGCGCGCCAGCGGCACGGCCGGGGACTCCCGCTGGTCGGCGATGTTCGGCTTGTAGGTCACGCCCAGCAGCAGGACGGTGGACCCCTTCAGGGACTTGGCGTCCTCGTTGAGCAGGTCCTGGGCCCGGGACACCACGTAGGAGGGCATCTGGGTGTTGATCTCCTGCGCCAGCTCGACGAATCGGAACGGGTAGCCCAGCCGCGACTTCACGTTGTAGGACAGGTAGTTCGGGTCGATCGGGATGCAGTGGCCACCCACGCCGGGGCCGGGGTAGAAGGCCTGGAAACCGAACGGCTTGGACTTCGCCGCGTCGATGACCTCCCACAGGTCGATGCCCAGCTCGTGGCAGAACCGGGACATCTCGTTGACCAGCGCGATGTTGATGTGCCGGTAGGTGTTCTCCAGCAGCTTGGCCGTCTCCGCCTCCCGGGTGCCCTTGGTCCGCACCACGGTGTCCACGAAGCTGCCGTAGAACTTCTCGGCGGCGTCCCCGCACGCGGCGGTGTGACCGCCGACGACCTTCGGCGTGTTCTTGGCGCCGAACTTCTCGTTGCCCGGGTCGATCCGCTCCGGGGAGAAGGCCAGGAAGAAGTCCTTGCCCGCCACGAGGCCCCTGGCCTCCAGGCGCGGCCGCACGACCTCGTCGGTGGTGCCCGGGTAGGTGGTGGACTCGAGCACGACGAGCATCCCCGGCTGCAGGTTGCGCGCCACGGTCTCGACGGCGGCCTCCACCGGCCGCAGGTCCGGGCCGCCCTCGTCGGACAGCGGGGTCGGCACGCAGATGACGGCCGTCTTGGCGGTGGCGATCTCGGTCTCGTCGGTGGTCGCCCGGAAGCCGCCCTCGATCATCTCGGCGATGTCGGCGTCGGACAGGTCGTCCACGTGCGAGCGGCCGGCGTTCAGGTCGTCGACGACCCCCTGGTTGATATCGAACCCGAGCACGGTCAGGCCCGACCGGGTGGCCTCCTGGGCCAACGGCAGACCGACGTATCCCAATCCGATGATGACGGCGTCAACGGCCACGTGTGATCTCCTTGGTGGGGGTCGGGGGCAGGTCAGGCTCGAGCGATCTCGCCGTACACCTCGGCGTACCGGTCCGCGGCTGCGGCCCAGGTGCCGTGCCGGGAAACCCAGTCGCGGGCCTGCGCGCCCATGGTCCGGGCGTGCTCCGGAGCATACCGCAGGCGCCGCATTTCCTCGGCCCACGCCGCGGGGTCGCCGGGGGGTGCGGCGGCGCCGAAACGACCGGGCGGGACGAGCTCGACGAGCGGTGGCAGGTCGCTGACCAGCACCGGAAGGCCACCACCCATCGCCTCCAACGGTTTCAGCGGCGGGACGAGCGCGGTGACGGCGGTGGCCCGCCGTGAGACGCAGAACACGTCGAGCACCGCCAGGTGTTCCCGCACCCGGGCGTGCGGCACCCGACCGGTGAAGACCACCCGATCGCCCAACGGGGCCGCCTGGGCCTGCAGCGCCGACCGGGCCGGACCGTCGCCGACCACGAGGAGCCGTACGGCCGGGTCGTCGAGCTCGGCCACGGCCGCCACGAGGGTGTCGATGCCCTCGTAGTCGTTGAGCGTGCTCACCGTCCCGAAGACCGTGTCGGTCGGCGCGAACCCCAGCTCCGCGCGGGTCGCGGCGCCGTCCGGGAGCGGCTCGGTGAACGCCGCCGGCACGGCGTTCGGCACGACGCTCACCCGGTCCGCGGGGATGCCGCGGCCCACGATCGCGGTCCGCATGGTCTCCGAGATGGCCACCACGCGGTCCGCCGCAGCCATGCAGGCCGCCTCCGCCTCCCGGGACAGGGTGTAGAAGTCGGCGGCCGGGTCGCCGCCGCGGGACAGCCAGGTCTCCTCGAGGAAGCCGCGCACCTCGTAGACCACCGGCAACCCGGTGCGCCGGCCCACGACGAGGGCCACCTGAGCGTTCTCGTGCTTGCTGTGCGCGTGCAGCACGTCCGGTCGGAGCCGTTCGACGAGGGCGGTGAGCTCGCGCACCGCCTGCTCCTGCATGGCGCGGCCGGGCAGCGGCATCGGCCCGCGGGGCAGCAGCCGGTGGTGGTCGATGCCGTCGACGACGACCTCGCGCCGCGCGGCCAGCGTGCCGCTGTCGACCGGGAAGCCGAGCCGGGTGACCACGTGCGGGTCCATCCCGGCGTCGCGCTGCGCGGTGACGATCCCGTGGGTGCGGATGGTGTAGCCCGCCTGCACCTCCGGGACGGCGTTGCTCACCACGTGCAGCACCCGGCGCACGGGGGCGGTGGCCCGCCGCGGCGGCGGGGGCTCGGCGAGCGCGTCGTCCAGGATCCCGTGCCGCAGCACCTCGAGCTCGCCCCCGAGGCGGGTCGCCAGCTGACGGCCCCGTATGCCGGGGGCCAGGCGGGCCTGCTCCACCGCCGTCGTCAGGTCTCCCCGGGCGGCGGCGACGAGGGCGGCGGTGCGCGGGCGGTGCCGGTCCTGCGCCGGGAGGAGGTCCAGGGCGCGGGAGGCCAGGTCGGGCAGGTGCAGGGTGGTGGCCGCGGAGGCCACCCGCCTGGCCACCCCGGGCGGGACACCGGCGGGCCCGTCCCCGGCGAGCGCCGATTCGAGCAGCTCGACGGCCTCGGGCGTGCGACCTGCGGCGGCCAGGGCGAGGGCCGCCAGGTCGGGCCGGCGTCCCCGGACGGCAGGGTGCTGGACCGCGTCGCGCACCGGGCGGGGCGCGCTGCGCAGCGCCACCGAGGTGGCCTTGGCGCCGGCCCGGCCCACGTGCCGCCACCACACCGACGCGGCGGTCGGCAGGTTGCGTACCGCGGCGGGGACCGCGGCTCCCGGAGAGCGACCCACCGCCGTCAGTGTCCGTCCGGGGCGAAGCACCACTGCTCGCAGGGGACGACGCGGACCGCCCACGGACCGGGGTCCTCCAGCGTCGAGACGTGCCCCTCGGGATACGGGTTGGGCGCCGGGTGCGTGCCGTGCAGCACCCCGAACGGTCGACCGGCCACCAGGTCCAGCTCCAGCCGCCAGCGCCCGGTCTCCCAGACCTGGCCGAGCGCGGCATCGTGGCTGGGGATGTAGTGCTGCGCCCCACCGGGCACCCGGGTGATCTCGCCGAGCACGGGGCCCCGGTCGGTGGCGTAGAAGTCGACCCGGACGAACGGGATACCCACGGCCCGGGACAGGTGGGCGCTGTGCTCCATCATCTGCGCCAGGCCCTCGGGGTGGGGGATCTGCGGGTCGATCTTCTGGCGGGGCGCCACCTTGCCGAGGTCCTGGGCGTCCGCGTCGAGGTAGCGGTAGCGGGCGGTGCCCAGGTTGGCGTGCTCGGGCATCCGGCGCAGCAGCGTGTGCATGACGGTCCCGTAGGAGGCGTAGATCTTGACGTCGTCGGGGATCGGGCCGCCGCCGGGCTGGACCAGGGTCTCCTCGGCGAAGAAGGGTGGCGACAGGGTGCCCACGGAGGCGAACCGGTCGCGTACCTCCTGGGCGGTGAAGGTCCGCGTGCCGTCGAGCAGTTCGTAGGCGTCCTCGCCGGTGCGCCGCAGCGGCAGCACGCCGTGACCGCCCGCGCCGCCGTCCGACTTCAGCACGAAGGTGTCCGGCAGGCCGGTCAGGTCGATGTCCTCTAGGGAGGCCCAGGACCGGTAGACGGTCGGGGTGGCGATCCCGTGGCTGGCCGCCAGCCGGTAGTTGCGCAGCTTGAACGGGATGTGACGCTGCGGGTGGCGCTGGTCCGGGTCGACCCCGCGCAGGTCGGTCAGGGTCCGCCGGAGCGTGGTCAGGTCCCGCGCGAACGAGGGGTGCCCGGTGTCCGCGAGAGCCAGGGCCTTGGTGGCCTTGTCCAGCTGCGCCCTGGTCCGGCGCAACTCCTCGGTCAGGTCCGGCCGGGCGGCCTCCTCCCGGGCCCGCTCCAGCTCGGCCCGCAACTGCGCCACCTGCTCGGCCCGCTCGGCGAGCCGGGCGTCCCGCCAGGCGATTCCGGGGAGGCGCCCGGCGATCTTGCTCCGCAGTGTGTCAGCCACGGCATGTACTCCCTGGAGGCGGTCGGGTCCCCGTCCGGGCGGGATGTCCTGTGGCATGCTAACGCTCGGAACCGGCACCCCGCAGGAAGGACGACGATGACGGGTCGACCGAGGCGCGGCGACCGTGACTGAGGCCGTCACCAAGCAGGTGACCCGCATCCGCCGGGCCCTCGTCAAGGCGGCCACCGACCCCACCGAGCGGGCCCGCTACCTCCGGACGGCGAGGTCCAAGACGACCACGCGGGTCAAGCAGGCCCTCCCGCGGAAGTTGCGGGGGGACCTGGAGCTGCCCGCGGCCCACCTGCCCGACGGCCCGGTCAACCGGCCGGGGCTGCGGGTGGCCGTGCTGCTCGACCCGTTCAGCGAGCTGGCCTTCCGCTACGAGTGGGACCAGGTGGCGCCGACCCCCGCGAACTGGCGCAGCGAGTTCACCGCGCGCCGTCCGGACCTGTTCTTCGCCGAGTCCGCGTGGCGCGGCAACGACGGGTCGTGGCGGCTGGCGATGACCGGCTCCTCCGGGCCCAGCCAGGACCTGCGGGACCTGCTCGACTGGTGCCGCGAGCACGGGGTGCCCACGGTCTTCTGGAACAAGGAGGACCCGCCCAACTACGACCGGTTCATCGCGACCGCGCGCCTGTTCGACCACGTCTTCACCGTCGACGCCGACCGGCTCCCGGACTACCGGCGCGACCTCGGTCACGACCGGGTGCAGCTGCTGCCGTTCGGCGCCCAGCCGCGGGTCCACACGCCCGTCCGGCCCAAGGGGTTCGAGCCGCACCGCTACGACATCGCCTTCGCCGGCAGCTACTTCCGGGACAAGCACCCGGAGCGGCGCGAGCAGATGGACGCGATGCTCCCGGTCGCCCAGAAGTACGGGCTGCACATCTTCTCCCGGATGCAGGGCGAGGACGAGCGCTACCAGTTCCCCACGCAGTTCCAGAAGAACATCGTCGGCACCCTGCCGTACCCGCAGATGCTCGCCGCGGCCCCGGCATACAAGCTGTTCCTCAACGTGAACTCGGTGACCCTGTCCCCGACGATGTGTGCCCGCCGGCTGTTCGAGTTGTCCGCCGCCCAGGCGCCGATCGTGTCCGGACCCGCCGCCAGCATCGAGCCGGTCTTCGGCGACACCGTCCCGGTGGTGACCGACCGGGCCGAGGCCGAGACCCGGATCGGGGTGCTGATGCGCCACCCCGAGCTGCGGGACCGGCAGGCCCTGCTGGCACACCGGCGGGTCTTCGCCGGGCACCTGTACCGGCACCGCGTCGACCAAGTGCTGGAGACCGTCGGGCTCCCCGTCCAGCCCCGTCGGCGGCGGATCTCGGCGGTCGTGCCGACGATGCGACCCGACCAGGTGGACCACGTGCTGGCCACCGTCGCCGCGCAGGTCCACCCGGACGTCGAGCTGGTGCTGCTGACCCACGGCTTCGCGGCGGACGAGCCGGCGCTGCGGGCGCGGGCCGAGGAGCTGGGGCTGGAGCACCTGGTGGTCCGCGAGATCGACGCCGCGGTGACGCTGGGCGCCATGATGAACGTCGGGGCGGAGGCCGCCTCGGGCGACTACCTGGCCAAGATGGACGACGACAACCACTACGCCCCGCACTACCTGTCCGACCTGGTCAACGCCTTCGACTACAGCGAGGCGCAGGTCGTCGGGAAGTGGGCCCACTTCGTCCACCTGCGGTCGACCGGCGCGACGCTGCTGCGCTTCGGGCACAAGGAGCACCGCTACGTGGACCTGGTCCAGGGCGGCACCCTGCTGATGCCCGTCGACGTGGCCCGCGAGGTCGGCTTCAAGGACCTGCCCCGCCGGGTGGACACGACCTTCCTCGACAAGGTCCGGGCCCGCGGCGGCCGGGTCTACTCCGCCGACCGGTTCAACTTCGTCTCGGTCCGCGAGGGCAGCCCGGACGGCCACACCTGGTCGATCACCGACGACCAGGTGCTGACCCGCAGCAGCCAGCTGCTGTTCTTCGGTGACCCGCTCGCACATGCCACCGTCTGAGGTCGGCCCCGACGACCCCCAGGTGCTGGATGCCGCCTTCGGCCACGGCTACCTCCTCCTCCCGCGGGACCAGCCGGCCGGTCGGCTGGTCGAGCGGTGGCCGACCCGCGACGTCGCCGGTCACCGCTACCACCTGCATCCCCGCACCCGGGTCACCGTCGCGACCGGTGCCCCCGGCACCCTGGTGCTCCTGGGCGACCCGCTGGACGTCGGCGCCGGCATCGCCGACCCCGACCGGGTCGCCGCCCGGCTGCTCGCGACCTGGCGCGACGGGGACCCCGACGCGGTGGTCCGGGAGGCGGCCTACCTCGGTGGCCGGTGGACCGCCTTCCTGCACCCGGGTGACGAGGGCGCCCTGCGGGTGGTCCCGGACTGCGCGGCCAGCCAGCCCGTCAGCTGGGCGGACGGGGAGCACGGACCGGCCCTGGGCTCCTCCTCGACCCTGGTGGCCGACGCGCTGGGACTACCCCCCGACCCGCTGACCGTCCGGGTCTACCAGGACCTCGCCGCGGCGCCGCGGGAGCACCGCACGGTGATGTACCCGCCGGGGCAGCACACCGAGCACGAGGGCGTCCGCCGGCTGCCGCCCAACCACCTGCTGGAGATCGGGCCCGGTCCGCACCCGAGCGTGCGGTGCGAGCGGTTCTGGCCCTGGTCCGACCGGGTCGAGCGCACCGACCTGCCGGCGGTCTTCGCGGACTTCCGGGAGCGGCTGACCGCCCATGTCGGCCTGATCACCGGGCTCGGCCGGACCGGCATCAGCCTCACCGCCGGGGGCGACAGCCGGACCAGCCTGGCCGCGCTGGTCCCGCACCGCCGTCCGGGGACCTTCGCCTTCACCTACTACAACCCACGGCAGGGCGCCCGGGAGGGCCGACACCGGGCGGACCTGTTCGAGGCCAGCGGGTGGGCCTGGCTCGCCGGGCTGGGGCACCTGGTGCTCCGCTGGCGGATGCCGGGCAGCCAGGAGGCGCTGGCGCACGCCTGGCGCCGGATGTTCCCGGTCCACCCGCCCTCGGTCGGCGCCGCGAACTCGATGTACCTCGGGCTGCCCCGCGACCTGGTGCAGCTCGCCTCCAACCTCGGGGAGATCGGCACCGCGAACCCGATGCCACGCCGCCCCGGGGAGTTCACCCCGCGCCGGCTGGCGGAGTTGTGGCAGTCCGCGCCGTTCGCCGCCGCGCACGACCACGACGCCGTCTTCGCCGACTACCGGGAGGCCACCACGCTGACCCCGCGGGCGCTGGCCGGCTACGACCTGCACGACGTCTTCTACTGGGAGCACCGGATGGGCGCCTGGGGGGTGCGCAAGTATGCCGAGGGGGACGTCGGACACCGGGTGATGTTGCCGTTCAACGACCGGCTGCTGCTGGAGACGATGCTGTCGCTGCCGGTCGCGCAGCGGGAGGCGAAGGTGCTCTTCGTGATGATGCAGGACGCCACGCCCGAGCTCGCCGGTGGGCTGCCGACGGGGCCGGGCCCCCTCGGTGACCCGGGGTTGCCGTCCGGCTGGCCCGACGAGGAGGACCCCGTCGGGTGGCGGGACCTGGTGGCCGCCCGGCCCCGGCTCCGGGAGGAGCTCCTGCCGCGGATCCGGCGCCGGGGAGGCCGGACGTGACCCCGCTCGGAGACCGGCTGGGCCCGTTGGTTCGTGTGCGGGAGCGCGCGGTGCAGCGGGCCCGTCGGGTGCGCCGGGAGCGCCTGCTCCCCCTGCGCCCCGAGGTGGTGGACGCGGTCCACGGCCACGGCTACCTGGTGCGTCCCGCCGGGGACGACGGACGCCTCCCGGACGTGGTGCGGCCCTGGCCGCAGCGCCGGGTCGGACCGCTGAGCCTCCACCTGCACCCCCGCACCGTCTGCTCGGTCGCCGGCGACGGCCCGCTGCGGGCGGTGCTGCTGGGACACCCGGTGGACGTCGACGCCGGCCTAACCGACGGCGCCGAGATCGCCGAACGGGTGGTCCGCGACGCCCGGACGCATGGCGACCGGCAGGCCCTCGGGTATGCCGCGGGGCTCGGTGGTCGCTGGACGCTCCTCCTGCTGCACGGACCGGACGGTGGGCACCTCACGGTGCTGCCCGACGCGCTGGCCTCCCAGCCGGTCCAATGGACCACGGACCACCCCGGCGGCCCGGTCGTGGCCTCGGCGGCCTCCCTGGTCGCGGGGCGCAGCAGCCGGCTCGGGGCGGGACAGCAGGTCGGGTTCGGCCCCGGTGGGACGCTGGTCCGGCCGGCGCCGGACCCCGGGGACGGCGACCCCGACCCGGCCGGGACCGATGCGGCGGGTGCCGACCTGGTGGGTCGCCTCTCCGAGCACCTGCGGCTGCTCGCGTCGTGGGGTCCACCGGTGCTCACGGTCGACGGGGGCACCGCCTCACGCCTGGTGCTGGAGGCGTTCGCGCGGGACCCGGTGGCCGGGGCCCGGGCCATCACCTGCGTCACCCCGGAGCAGGGGCCCTCGCCGGAGGTCGATGGCATGTTCGCCGCCAGCCGGAGCTGCTTCGAGATCGGCCTGCCGCACCGGGTGCTCCGGGCCCGCCCCCCGGCCCGCGGCTCCGCCTTCGAGCTGATCCACGGCACGACTTTTCCGGACGCGGACCCGGGCGGCACGGCATACGCCCTCTGGTCCCAGCTGCCGCACGACCTGGTGCACCTGCACCCGGCGGGCGGACCGGTCGACCCGGACCGGCCGGCGCCGGAGCCGGTGCGGGTCGCGCAGGAGGGCGACCTGTCCCACCGGGTGCTGCTGCCCTACAACGAGCGGGCCATCCTCCGGCTGCTCGGACGGCGCTGAACGGGGCCGAAGCCCCCGGCCGGGCCGCCGCCTCACTCGGTGGCGAGCATCCCCTGCCTGGTCACCGAGTAGCGCGCCGGACGCACCCCGGACGCGGCCGCCGGGGCCCAGCGCTCGCCGAACAGTTCGGCGGCCCGTGCGGCGAGGTCGCCCGCACCGGCGGCGGCGCTGCGGCACAGCGCGCGGGTGCGCCACACCTCCACCCCCAGGTCCGCGGTCTCCGCGGGATCGGTGCGCACCACCCCGACGTTCTCCCGGTCCAGCAGCTGCACCAGCCGGGTCAACGTCTCCGGGTCCACGGTGAGCCCGCCGGGCACCACGACGGTGAACGGCGAGGGGTAGGACGAGGGCGGCTGCTGGTCGGTGAAGACGACCCGGGTCTCGGCCATGAAGTAGTCGTGCACCCAGTCCGGCAGGGTCCCGTCCGGGTCCACCACGGTGACCGCCAGGTCGGTCACCGCCGAGCCCAGCACCGAGTCGATGGTGGTCTGCACCAGCTCGGGTGCGACCCCACCGACCGGGACCACGACCCCCACGGCCGGGACGACCCACTGGCGCCCGGCGTTCTGCTTGCGGAACATCGGGATGGGCAGGTGGTTCGCGGCCAGACCGGTGCGCAGCAGCTTGATCTGTGCGCCGCGCTGGGCGAAGCTGCGGGCGCCCTGGTGGTAGGCCAGCGCCTCGTCGTCGGGGACCAACAGGCCGCCCCGGGTATAGGCGCGGTAGCCGAACTCGGTGTCCACGATCCCCCGGAGGCCGAACCCGGCGAAGCCGCCGACGTCCTGGTAGAAGGTCTTCCGCACCGACACGCTCGCGCCGACCACGGCCAGGAAGGCGTCGTCGGCATCACGGGTCAGGCCGTCCTGCTCGGCGATGTGGTCCTCCTGCCAGACGTGGCCCCGCAGCGTGCGACCGGTCAGCAGGCCGGCTATCCCGTCCTCCGTCCCGACCGCGTCGGCCACGTCCTGCGCGGTGATGCCGGCGAAGTCGACGAACCACTTGCGGCCGAGGACGACCGCGTGGTCGCAGACGTGGTGCCACCGGGCGTGCGCCTCCACGTGGCGCCGGTCGGCGACCATGTCCGCGTCCAGGAAGAGCACGATGTCGGCGTCGGTGGCCCCGGCACCGGCGTGCCGCGCGGCCCCGGACCCGTGCGAGGACCCCTCGTCCCGCCGCACCAGCCGGGTGCGCAGCCCCTCCTGGACGGGCAACTCCAGCGGCGGGTCGGAGGCGTCGTCGACCACGATCACCTCGAGCAGCTCGGCCGGGTAGCTCTGCCCGGCGAGCGAGGCGAGGGTGCGGTCCAGCTGCGGTTGGCAGTCCCGGGCCGGCAGCACGACGGCCACCGTGAGGTCGGGCGTCCACCCACCCAGCGGCGGGGTGGGCAGGTCGGGCCAGCGCTGACCGGTCACCACCGTCGTCTCGTCGCGCCCCACGGAGCATCCTCCCGCCCTCGGCTATCGTCGCGATCATGCTAGTCGCCGGCACCCCATCGCCCCCGACGGCGCCCGGTGGCCCGGTGCTGAACAGCACGGTGCTCACCCCGCAGGGCTTCCAGCCCCGACCCGCCGAGCCCGGTCGCACCGGCATCGTGCATGGACCCGACGCCGCCGTTGAGGGGCCCCGGACCGCGGTCCGCGTCGAGGTGCCACCGGGACCACTGCTCGGCCGGGAACACCTGCGGGTCCTGCAGGGCGTCGGGATGGTCACCGTGGACGAGGCGTCGCGCCCGGGGGCCGGTGACACGGCGGCCCTGGTCGCGGGGCTGTCCCTGGCCGGCATCCCGGTCGCCACCCGGGACTGCTCCGCAGCGGTCCGGGCGCTGCTCCCCGGGGACCTGCTGGCGATCACCGACCGGGTCGAACGGTCCACCGTCCTGGACCCCGGTCTGCGCGAGGTGCTCTCCCTGCAGCTGCGCCGCTGCGCCGACGAGCACTACGGCTACCGGATCGCCACCGACCCGGAGCACCCGGTGGTCGCCGTGCTGGTGGACGGGGCGCCGGACGCCCCACCGGCCACGCTGCAGCTGCTGCAGGACGACCTGGCCGCCCAGACCTGGCCGGCGGTGCAGCTGCACGGCTGGGGTCCCGACGCCGACGCGGTGGACCTCGGGGCGGAGGCGGTCTATCTCACCCGGGTCCGACCGGGCCCGCGCTACGGACCCGAGCACCTCACCGACCTGGTCGCCGCGCTCGTCCGTAGCGGCCGCCCGGTGGCCCACTCGCCGGCGCGCTTCCGGTGGCACCCGCGGCACCGCTTGGTGGTGGAGGACCGCGCGGCGCAGGGCGACGTCATCGGGACGGGCGGCCTACCCGGCGGATCGCTCTGGTATGCCGGGGACGGCGCCGCGGTGCCCACCGCCCCCGGCTACGTCGTGCACGGGGCCAACATGGTGGCCGACGGAACAGTCGGCGGCGCGACTCCCGACCCGGGGCCCGGGCCGGGGCAGCGGGGGACCGTCCTGCACCGCACCCGGCCGGCGCAGCTGGACTGGCTGTCCACCGGGTCGGAGCCGGGGGAACCGGTCCCCTCCTCCTACTTCAGCACCGCCACCCTGCTCGAGGCCCGCAGCTGAGCGACCGCGTCGGTCAGGGTGGCCGCCCGGGCGTCGAAGGTGTGCTCCTCGCGCACCCGGCGCCCGAGTTCCTGCCGGGCCTCCCGCGCCTCCGGGCTCTCGTGGAGGCTCGCGGACACCAGCGCGGCCAGCTCCTCGGGGGTGCGGTAGGTGTGCACGACGTCCCCGAAGACCTCGGCCACCTCCGGCAGGTAGTCGCTGACCACCCGGGCGTCGCACGCGGCGAGGTCGAACAGCCGGTTGGACAGGATGCCGTGGTCCCGCATGTCCCCCCAGTGGTCGTTGAGCACCACCCCGGCCGCGGCATACGCCCCGGGCAACTCATGGTTGGGCAGGTACTCCCCCTTCCAGGCGCCCTCGGGGAGCAGATCGTCCCAGCGCAGCCCGTAGACGGAGGGGACGATGCCGGCCTGCAGCGCCGCGGTCACGACCGGCCGACCCGCCTCCCCGTCGCTCGCGTTCGGCCGCAGGGGACGGCCGTTGGCCACGACGAGCACCGGGTGGGCGCGTCGCCGGTCCGGCGGCACCGGGTGGAAGCGGTGCTGGTCGGTGCACTGCAGCAGCACCTCGACCGGTCGGCCGAGCTTGTCGCTGGTCCGCCGGCACCAGCGGGGTGAGGCCCCGAAGACGAGGTCGTAGTCGCTCATCTCGGCGGGCGACACCCGCTCCGGGTGGCTGATCACCCAGGCCACGTTGAGCTGGCCGGGGGTGGTGCCGTAGGGGGCCACGCCCCGCAGTTGCAGCACCACGTCGTCCAGGTGGGCGGTCGGCCGGTGCCAGGCGTCCTTGCAGTCCACGGTCGCCTCGTGACCGGCCCGTTCCAGGGCGTCGCGCATCGACTCGGCGAAGTGCCAGTCGCCCCAGTTGGTGCGGCGCTCGACACCGGGCGGGCCGATCTTGATCGCCCAGCGCAGCGGTCGCTCCGGCCGGTCGTGCACCACCAGCGGGACCCCGTCCACGCCGGTGGCCGGCGCCCGCTGCAGCCCGACCAACCGGTAGCCCCCGAGGCCGGCCCCCTCGTCCGGGCGCCGGTCCTGGGCCGTCCACAGCTCCCGGACCCGTCGGCGGTTGTCGCGGCCGGCCACCAGCGTCCCGCCCTGGTGCCGGGTGGGGTCCCGTCGCAGCGCCAGCCGGCTGGCCGGCACGCAGGCCGCCGAGCCGCCCCCCGCGGTGAGGCGCAGGGACAGTTCGGTGCCCGCGTAGTGCCGCGTCTGCAGCGGGTTGAAGCCCTCGACCCGGACCAGGTCGGCGGCGCGGGCCACCAGGCCCAGGGCCGTCACCGCCGTGACCGCGCGCTCCTGCCGCACCTCGGGGGCGTCCCCGGCGAAGCCGTGGTAGGGCAGGACGCTGTGGCCGCCCGCCAGGAAGGCCGCCCCGGCGGACCACACGGCACCACCGGAGTTCAGCACCAGCGGCTGGACGACGGTGTGCCGGTCCAACGCCTCGAGCAGGGGGGCGTCCCACCCCGGCTCGGTCCAGACCGACTCCGGGAGGAAGGCGACCGTCCCGCCCCGGCTGGCGGCCAGACCCACGTTGCTCGCCGTCTCCAGCGGCAGCGGCTGGGTGAGCCGCTCGATCTGCACCCCGTCCACCCCGGCGAGCGCGAACTGCAGCCTGAGGTGGTCGGCGGCGGACAACCGGCTGTCGACCACCACGACCTCGACGGGGCCGAGTGCGGTCTCCACCAGCCGGGCCACCCCGGTGCCGACGGTCTCCGGCTCCTCCGTGGCGACCAGCACCACGCTCAGCAGGTCCGGATCCCTCTCGGCGAGCCGCTCCGCCAGGTCGGCCCAGTCGACCAGCGTCCGCTGCCGCACCACCCAGCGGTAGCCCACGGGCTCGTCGCTGGTGATCCGCTCGTTGCGGGTCTCCCAGACGTCGTAGGACGTGGCCAGGAACGGGACGAAGCCGAAGTCGGTCACCCGGGCGAGACGGATGAACAGGTCCCAGTCGACGTTGCGCCGCAGGGACTCGTCGAACCCCCCGGTCTCCTCCAGCAGCGAGCGCTCGTGCACCAGGACGATGCAGTCGATGTAGTTGCGCTCCTCCAGGGCGGCCCGGTGGAACGGCATCCCGCGGTAGAGGCGGCGCTCCCGGCCACCCTCCTCCACCAGGGCCGACATCGCGTAGGCGACCCGGTGTCCCTCGTGGTGCATCGCGCGCACCACCAGCTCCAGGAAGTCGGGGGCCCAGGTGTTGTCCGAGTCCAGGTAGGCCACGTAGTGCCCGGTCGCGCGGGCCAGCCCGGCGTTGCGGGCGGCCGCGACGCCGCGGCCCTGCTCGTGGCGGACCACCTCGATCCGGTCGTCGGTGGCGTAGCCGGCCAGCACCTCCCCGGTCCCGTCGGTGCTGCCGTCGTCGACGACGACGAGTTGCCAGTGCGGGTAGGTCTGGGCCAGGACGGAGTCCAGCGCCGCCCCGATCATCGCTGCCCGGTCCCGGGTGGGGATCACCACGCTGACCACGGCGGGCGGGTCGGGCAGCGGCGCGTCCGCGCGCAGCCGGGCCTTCAGCTCGGCCTCGGCGGCCGCGTCCCACTCGGCGCGGTCCCGCTCCAGGTGCAGGTAGCCGCGGGCACCGGCCAGCGTCCGGGCGGCCTGCCGGGACACGGCGACGAAGTGGTCGGGGCGGTCCCAGACCGGCAGGTCCGCGTCCGCAGGGTCCGGGTCCTCGCCGGTCCCCGCGCGGGCCACCAGGTGCCCGAGGACCGAGCCGGGGTGCTCCGCCGCGTCCGGGTGCGCGGCCAGGTATTCCTCGGTGTCCACCACCGGGTGCCCACTGACGCCGCGCGCCGCGCCCACGGTGAGGTAGTGCAGCAGCGCTCCCTCGGGGGCGTTCTGGCTGGAGGCGACCATCCTGCGCTCCGCCAGCAGCTGGACGTAGCTGTCCACGTCGAAGACCGGGTGCGGGGACAGCCCGGCGACCTGGCCGACCTCCAGGTAGTGGCTGAGCGGGTCCGTGCCGGCTGGCAACGGCTCTCCGACCTGTTCGAGGTACCACTGCGGGTCGAACAGCCCGCTGCCCGAGACCAGTGCTTCCGGGTCGGCCACCACCCCGGGGGTCCAGCCCTTGGGCGACCGCTCGCGCTGCCGGGCCCGCTCGGCCCGTTCCGCGGCACGCGCCTCCTCCCGGGCCTTCTCCCGGTCCTTGAGCCGGTCGCGCTGCTGCGCGGCCTTCTCGGCCTTCTCCCGGGACCGCTCCAACCGGGCCCGCAGGTCCTGGGTCTCGCGGCGGCGCTCCTCCAGCTTGGCGTCGCGCCACGCGATCGGCGGCAACCGCCGCATGACGTTCTTGATCCGCACCCGGGGTCCCCCGACTAGGCGCGCGGGTCGGCGGTCTGGAGCAGACCGAGCAGGTAGTCGCCGTAGCCGGACTTGCGCAGCGGCTCGGCCCGGGCGGCGAGCTCGTCGTCGCTGAGGAAGCCCATCCGCCAGGCGACCTCCTCGGGGCAGCCGATCTTCTCGCCCTGGCGTGCTTCCAGGGTGCGCACGTAGTTGGAGGCGTCGTTGAGGGAGTCGAAGGTGCCGGTGTCGAGCCAGGCGGTGCCGCGGGGCAGCACCTCCACCTGCAGCGACCCCTCGTCCAGGTAGGTCCGGTTGAGGTCGGTGATCTCCAGCTCGCCGCGGGCCGAGGGCCGCAGCGCCCTGCTGCGTTCGGTCACGGTGCCGTCGTAGAAGTAGAGGCCGGGCACGGCATACCGGCTGCGCGGCCGGGCCGGCTTCTCCTCCAGCGAGATCGCGGTGCCGGAGTCGTCGAACTCGACCACGCCGTATGCCGTGGGGTCGGCCACCCGGTAACCGAAGACGGCGGCGCCCTCCAGCTCCTGGAACCGGCGCAGCCGGGTGCCCAGCCCCGGGCCGTAGAAGATGTTGTCGCCCAGCACCAGGCCGCAGCCCTGCCCGGCCAGGTGATCGGCCCCGATCAGGAAGGCCTGGGCGATGCCGTCCGGGGACGGCTGCTGGGCGTAGCTGATGGACACCCCGAACTGTGACCCGTCGCCGAGGAGCCGCTCGAACCCCGGCGCGTCGTGGGGGGTGGTGATGACCAGGACGTCGGTGATGCCGGCCAGGATCAGCGTGGACAACGGGTAGTAGACCATCGGCTTGTCGTAGACCGGCAGCAACTGCTTGCTCACCCCGAGTGTGATCGGGTGCAGTCTGGAGCCGGTGCCGCCTGCCAACAGGATCCCGCGCATGGTTCCTGATCCTAACCAGGTAGAGGCCGGGACCTAGGATGAGCGCCATGCAGCGGATACTGGTGACCGGCGGGGCGGGCTTCATCGGCTCCAACTTCGTGCACTATCTGGTCGAGCACACCGACGCCCACGTCACGGTCCTGGACCGGTTGACCTACGCGGCCTCCCCGGAGGCCCTCGAGGGACTGCCCGCCGACCGGGTGGAGCTCGTGGTGGGCGACGTCACCGACGCGGCCCTGGTGGGCGAGCTGGTGGGAGCGCTGACCGGACCGGACGACGCGGTCGTGCACTACGCGGCCGAGTCGCACAACGACAACAGCCTGCGCGACCCCGGCCCGTTCGTGCAGACCAACATCGTGGGCACCTTCGTGCTGCTGGAGGCGGTCCGGGCCCACGGTGTCCGGTTGCACCACATCTCCACCGACGAGGTGTACGGCGACCTGGAGCTGGACGACCCGGAGAGGTTCACCGAGCACACGGCATACCGACCGTCCAGCCCCTACTCGGCGTCCAAGGCGGGCGCGGACCACCTGGTCCGGGCGTGGGTGCGCTCCTTCGGGGTCCGGGCCACGATCAGCAACTGCTCCAACAACTACGGCCCCTGGCAGCACATCGAGAAGTTCATCCCCCGGCAGATCACCAACGTGCTCACCGGCGGGCGGCCCAAGGTCTACGGGGCCGGGGCGAACGTGCGGGACTGGATCCATGCGGCCGACCACTCCTCCGCGGTCTGGACGATCCTGCAGCGCGGCCAGGTCGGGGCGACCTACCTGATCGGGGCCGACGGAGAGAAGTCCAACCTGGAGGTCGTCCGGGCCGTGCTGCGGCTGTGCGGGCGGGACAGCGAGGACTTCGACTTCGTGACCGACCGGGCCGGGCACGACCTGCGCTACGCGATCGACGCGACCCGGCTGCGGACCGAGCTCGGCTGGGAGCCGGCCTATCGCGACTTCGAGGCCGGGCTGGCCGCCACCGTCGACTGGTACCGCGAGCACCGGTCCTGGTGGGAGCCGGCCAAGGACGAGGTCGAGGCCGGCTACGCCGCCCAGGGCCAGTGACCCGCACCATGCCGGCACGGGGACCCGAGCTGAGCGTCCGCAGCACCGCGATCCCGGGGCTGCTGGTCGTCACCATGCCGGTGCACGGGGACTCCCGTGGCTGGTTCCGGGAGAACTGGCAGCGCGCCAAGATGGTCGCCGAGGGGCTGCCGGACTTCACCCCGGTGCAGCACTCGCTGGCCTACAACGCCGCCCGGGGCACCACCCGCGGGATCCACGCCGAGCCGTGGGACAAGTTCGTCTCGGTGGCCTCCGGTCGGGCCTTCGGCGCCTGGGTCGACCTGCGGGAGGGCCCCAGCTACGGCGCGGTCCACACCGAGGAGCTCACCGAGGACACCGCGGTCTTCGTGCCGCGCGGGGTCGGCAACTCCTACCAGACCCTGGTCCCGGACACCACCTACTCCTACCTGGTCAACGACCACTGGTCGGCCGACGCCGCCTACACCAACCTGAACCTCGGGGACCCGACGGTCGCCGTCCCCTGGCCCATCCCGCTGGAGCAGGCGGTCCGCTCGGAGAAGGACCTGGGCCACCCGTCCCTGGCGGACGTCAGGGCGGTACGCCCGCCGGGCGTGGTGATCCTCGGCGGCACCGGGCAGCTCGGGAAGGCGCTGGCCGCGCAGTTCCCGCAGGCCCGGGTGCTCGGCCGCGCCGAGTGCGACCTGGCCGACCCCTCCTCGGTCGCCGCGCTGGACGTGCCGCGCGGCGGGACCGTGCTGAACGCCGCCGCCTACACGGCCGTGGACGCCGCGCAGACGGCGCAGGGTCGGGCCGCGGCCTGGGCGGCGAATGCCACCGGTGTGGCCGCCCTGGTCCGCCGGGTCGCCGAGCAGCGCGCGACGCTGGTGCACTACTCCTCGGACTACGTCTTCGACGGCACCGGCGGTAGTGGACCTGACGGCGCCTACCTGGAGGAGGACCCGGTCGCCCCGCTGGGCGTCTACGGGCAGTCCAAGTTGGCCGGTGACCTGGCGGTCGGCACCCTGCCGCGCCACTACCTGGTGCGCACCTCGTGGGTGGTCGGGGAGGGCGCCAACTTCGTGCGCACCATGCAACGGCTGGCCCGGGACGGGGTGCGCCCCACCGTGGTGGACGACCAGGTCGGTCGGCTGACCTTCACCACCGAACTGGCCCGCGCCACCGCCCACCTGTTGGCCGGCGACGCGCCGTTCGGCACCTACAACGTCACCTGCTCGGGGACACCCACCAGCTGGGCCGAGCTGGCCGGTGCCGTCTTCGAGCACGAGGGACGCGACCCGGGCGACGTCACTCCCGTCAGCACCGCGGACTACCTGTCCGGTCGGACCGGTGAGACCGCGCCACGACCCGCCGTCAGCACGCTGCACCTGGGGCGGATCGAGGAGACCGGATATCGGCCGACCGACCAGGCCGCCGCGCTGCGCGACTACCTCGCGGGGTAGCGACTGAGGGCCGCTAGCCCGCGGGCAACGACTGGGCGCTGCCTGCCCCGGCCGCGGCCGGAACCCGCAGGGCGACCGGGCCGGTCCGGGCGACCCACGCCACGGAGCGCCAGCCCTGCGGTGCCGGCAGGTCCGTCGGCACGGTCCGCGCGGGAGGATCCAGTGTCGCCGGGGTGTCCCCGGGCTCGTCCCAGAGCAGCTCGGCCACGCCCTCCCGGACGCTGAGGACCACGGGCACGGACGGGGGGACCTGCGCCAACAGGCGCTCGGTCACCCCCTGCGTGCCGTCCGGACCGAAGTCCGCCAACCCCTCGCGCAACCAGCTCCGGACCTGCTCCTGCGCACCCGCCTGGTGGACCACCGCGAGCAGGTCGAGCTGCTCGGCGTCGGCGACCGAGCGGATCGGTACGGTGCGGAGCTCCCAGGGCCCGTCGGCCACCTGCACCTCCACCGGACCCGTGGCGCGAGCCGGGCTCTGCACGGCCGGTCGCACCCGCAGGTCGAGGGGGCCACCGGCGGGCTCCCGGGGACCGGTCTCGGTCACCGGGTCGGGGCGGTCGACAGGCTCGCCCCGGTCGGCGGCGAGCTCGGCGAGCCGCGCGACGAACCGCTGGTGCCCGAACTGTTCGGCGACCAGGCGCTGGGTCCGGGTGACCCGCTCGGCGTATGCCTCCGGGTCGGCGACGTAGCGGGCGATCAGCGCCTGTGCCTCCCCCGGCAGGGCGTAGTCGAGCACCTCGCCGAAGGTGTCCCGGTGCTTCGGGTGCGCGATGGTCAACACCCCGCTCGCCGCCGCCTCGAGCAGGGTCCGCCCGAACGCCTCGTGCATGTGCGGGTTGTCCAGGTAGAGGAAGAAGTCCAGCCCCGCCAGGAACTCGGTGACCTCGATCTGCTTGTGCCGCATGACGACCCATTCCTCGGGCAGGTCCTCCAGCCCCAACCCCTCGTCCGCGGCCAGCCGCCGCAGGGTGCTCCGGGCCCCCATCATCCGGATCTCGTAGCCCCGGCCGAAGGTGTAGCCGCGGCGGATCTCGGCCAGCGTGGGGGCGAACTTGAGGACGTCGTCGCGCGAGTAGCGACCGATCACCACCGGTCCCTCCCCGATGGTCGGAGTCCCCCGGTCGCGCACCTGCCACTGGGTGGGGTCGATCAGGCCGAGGTTGTCCCAGGTGGTCATCCGGACGTCGGGGTCCTGCTCGCGCAGCACCCGGCGGATTGTCGGTCCCTGCGGCACCCACAGCGGCTCACGGCCAAAGAGTTCCCGGGTGCGTTCGGTGACGTCCGAGACCACGTAGCGCTGGTCGCTCCCGTCCGGCTCCAGCGGTGCCTGGTTGGCCATGATCAGCACCTGCCGGGCCCGCACGACCGAGCGCCCGCGCGCCGGGGGGTACTGCAGGATCGGCGGGTAGCGGATCAGCAGGACGTCGATGTCCACGTCGTCGTCGGGGTGGATCCACTCCACCTCCCCGTTGTTGACCAGCTCCAGGATGGCCGCGCACAGCGGGTCGTCCTTGGTAGTCATGAACCGGAACGCCTCCAGGTGCATCACGCACACCCGCAGCCCGGCAGCCCGGGCCGCGGCGAGTTCCTCGAGCATGGAGCGCTGCGGGCCCCCGAACCGGCGCCAGTCACCGGCCAGGCACAGGTCGAAGTGCGGCGGCGGGGCGAGGTCGGGCGCGGCGGGCTTGGCCCAGCGGCGCGGCTCGGGGAACAGCCGCGGTCCGGTGGGGTCCAGGAACGGCTGGGTCTCCCCGGCCTTGATCCGTTGGTGCCAGGGCCGGTAGGCGCACTTGTAGGCGTGCCGGGCACCGTGCCGCCACCCGCGGGAGAACTCACTGGAGGACAGCGTGTCCCCGCCCCGCAGGAAGGTCATCACCGCCGGGATGTCCCGCACCCGGCCACCGAAGGCGGCGGCGATGCGGGTGGCGTACTCGGTGTCGGCGCTCTTGCTGGTCGGGTCGAAGTAGCCGATCCGGTCCACGACCGGGTCGACCCGGATCATCAGCGACGGGGCGGAGGTGACCCGCGGCAGGTAGCCGGGGCGGTTCAGCTCCAGGTCCTCGCTGACCCGGACCCCCTGCCCGCGGGTGGCCATCAGGCCGGGCTTGGCGAGCAGCAGCTGCACGCTGCGCTCGATGGCCTGCGGGTGCAGCCAGTCATCGGAGTCGAGCACGGTCAGGAACCGGCCGGTGGCCTGACGCATCCCGGTGTTGCGGGCCCGGTAGGTCCCGCCGTTGACCGTCTTGCGGATCACCCGCACCCGCGGATCGAGCGCCGCCGCCCGGTCCAGCACCGACCGGTAGTCCTCCCCCGAGGCGTCGTCGATAACCAGGATCTCCAGGTCCGTCCAGGTCTGGCGGGCCAGCGAGCGCACCGCGGTGAGCAGCGGTGGGCCGGGCCGGAAGGTGCTCATCAACACGGTGACCCGGGCGGGTGTGGGCACCGGCTCCAGGTCGGGGCAGGTCAGCCGGTCGAACGGCGGGAGGTCCTCCCCCTCCGGTTGCGGCTCCAGCGAGAGCGGGGCCAGGTCGCCGCCCTCCAGGGCCGTATGCAGTGTGGCCAGCCACTCCCGCTCGTCCAGTCCGTCTCCGGGGAACAGCGCCGGGTTGGTGAGGTCGGCGGCGACGGCGGCAGCCATGGGTGGCCGGATCGCCTCGTGACCCACCAGGTCGAGGGCGGCCGTCCGGTCCCGGTCGGCCACCCGCAGCTGCAGCAGTAGCTCGAGGCACCGGGGGCGCAGCTCGGCCAGCACCCCCGTCGCGTGGACGGCTTCCAGGGCCGCCCGTCCCTGGGCCCGCTCCTCCGGGAGACCGGTCTGCAGCGCCAGCACCTGGCCGTAGCTGGCGACCCACCCGGCCGCCATGTCCGGCCCGAGCACCGGCCAGGGGTCACCGCCGGTGAGCCAGCGGGTCAGGTCCTCGGGGGTGTGTCCCGGCCAAGCGAGTTCGGCGAGGATCTCGCGGGAGTGGACCGACTTGGTGCGCAGCGCCGTCGACACAAAGACGTTCGGGTCCTGCTCGGTGAACCGGGCGTGGTCCCGGGCCACCTGCAACCGGGTCGCGAGGACGGGGCGGACGCGGGGCTCGCTCACGCCTGCTGGTCGGATCGGGGCGGAGTCGCCGCACGCTCGTCACGGACCAGGGCCACGGCCTCGTCGAGGGAGGTCTGCAGCCGGTCCATCCGCCCGACGTACTGGGCCTGCAACACCTTGACCGCCCCCACGATGTCGACCTCGGACACGGCCGGGCTCTGCGTCGCGGCGGGCTTGGGAGCCTTCGGGGCCCGGCTCGAGCGCACCACCTCACCGCGGATGTAGGGCCGCAGCGACCGGACCCGCCGGTCGGCGTCGAGGGCGACCAGGAGGGTGGCGCTGAGCAGGGCCATCCCCGCCAGCACGACCAGCCACCACAGTTCGAGGAGGGAGCCGACGAGTCCGATGATCGAAAGTACTGCGGCGACCCCCGCCCCCGCGAGCAGGTACTTGGACCTCACCCGGTGTCCCTTCCTCCGTCTGCGGTGCGGCTCGCGTGGCTGGCACCGGACCGCTCGTCCAGCCCGTATCGTAACGCGTAATCACGGCGCACCGACCCACGACGCCCGGGGCCGGGCGATCCCGGGCGGGGACGGACAGGGAGGCAGGCAGCAGTGGCGAGGACGACCCGCGGCGACGGCGACACGACCTCCCGCAAGGTGCCCCGGGTGCGGCTCGACGACCGACCGGATTTCTGGACCACGTGGCGGATCTGGCACTCCGCCACCGCGAAACACCCGGACGGGCTGGCCCACCTGGCGCTGCGCACCAAGTCTCCCCTGGTGCTGGACGCGCTCGCGCTCGCCGCGACGGAGGGCCGCTCCGACGCCGCGGCGCTGAGCCTGCTGGCGGAGCTCGACCCCGACCTCCCGGCCCCCGCCATCTGTGCCCGCCGCCGCAACTTCCGGGCCGCTGCCGGCCTGGCGCTGGCCTGGTCCGGCCTGGGCCGGGACGAGGCCGACCTGCGGGCGGCCGCCACGCTCTACCACCGGATGTGGGAGCACGACCGGTTCCGCCAGCTGCCCGCACCACACCACCAGGCAGCCGCCCAGGTCTTCTTCCTGACCGGGCGGCACGAGGAGCTGCGCTCCCTACTGCCGGCGCTGCGCAAGCTGCCACCGACCATCCGCCGCTTCCTGGAGACCGACCTCGCCCACCCCTACCTGACCGGCGGGCACCCCTCTGACGAGGCCCACACCGCGTGGGAGCAGCGGCTGTCCGCCCCGTTCACGAAGGCCGGGCTCGCCCCGCTGCGGGTCGGCACACCCTCCTGGGCCCGGGAGGCGGGCACCGAGCCCGAGCACCTCTTCGACCGGCTCTGCACCGATCCGGTCCCGGCCGCGCCGGAGGCGTCCGACGGGCCGCTGGTGACGGTGATCATGCCGTGCTACCAACCGGACGAGGGCCTGCTCGGCTCGATCGCCTCGATCAGCGCGCAGACCTGGGACAACCTGGAGATCCTGGTCGTGGACGACGCCTCCGGCCCGGAGTATGCCGACCTGTTCGCTAAGGCGGTCGCCAGCGACGACCGGGCCGCGCTGGTGTCGGTGGACCGCAACGGCGGGAGCTACCTGGCGCGCAACGCGGCGCTGGGGGTGGCCAAGGGTGAGCTGATCACCTTCCAGGACGCCGACGACTGGTCCCACCCGCAGCGCATCGAGCAGCAGGCGCAGCTGCTGCTGACGGATCCCTCGGCGCCGGCCAGCATCAGCCACGCGGTCCGCGCGATGGACGACCTCACCCACCAGTGGTTCGGCTACCGCGCGGTCCGGTCCAACGCCTCCAGCCTGATGGTGCGGCGCGAGGTCTTCGACCGGATCGGGCCGTTCGCCCCCATCCGCAAGGGGGCCGACTCCGAGTATGCGGAGCGGATCGCCACGCTGGCCGGCCCGGTCCGGAGCACCAAGTCGCCGTTGGCGGTAACCCGGCTGCGCACCGGCACGCTGTCCCGGGGCGACTTCACCTACCAGTGGACGACTCCGGACCGCCTGGTCTTCCGCGGGTCCTACCGGGCCTGGCACGCGGCGTTGGCCGACCAGGAAGCGGCCACCCCCGGCGCCGGCACCACCCAGGGGACCGCGGAGCCGCCGTTCCCGGTGCCCCGGGCCTGGCTGCGTGGTCTGGACAACGCCCCCACCTGGGACCGTGTCGACCTGGCGTACCTGGACGACTTCTCGGCGGCGCCCGCCGACCGCCCCGTCCCGGACCCTGCCCAGGACGAGCCCGACGGCCGGACCGGCCTGTGGCACCTGGAGGTGCCACACCCCGAGGACCCGGAACGCCCGGAGATGCACCCCGAGTGGTTCGCCCGGATGGTGGCCGACCAGCAGCTGGTCCCGCTCAGCCGGGTCGAGCAGGTCACCGTCGGGCACCTGGTGGTGCTCGACCCGCGGGTGTTGCTGCTGTCCACCGCCCAGCCGTGCCGGCTGGCCGTGGAGTCGGTGGAGGTGCGGGTGACGCCGGACATGGTCATCCCGGACGACACGGGCCTGCCCCTCGACCTGCTCGCGGTGTCGGACGCCTGCGCCCGGTGGTGGGGGGTGCGGCCCACGTGGGCGCCGGCGGCACACCTGGACGAGGGCGGCCGGGAGGAGCTCGCGCAGGCGGCGCCCGGCCTGGTCCGCCCCGTCAGCGGCGGGAGACCTCCGGGTCCTCGATGAGCGGCACCAGGAACTCGGCGAGCGGCTCGGCCAGCACCATCACGTAGGTCGCGGTGATGTGGGAGCCCGCGCGGTAGGTGAGGACGTTGCGGTAGACCCCGATGCAGGTGCCGTCCGGGCACACCCACGGGTCCATGTCGACGAAGTGCGCCCCCTGCGGGATCCGGTCGACCGCCTCGCGCAGCACCGTCGACCCGGCGCTGGTCTCATACGGCCAGGAGCAGGCCAGCTCGAAGTCCTCCGGGTGCTCCGCCACGCACTCGTACACCGGGCCGATACCCCCCGGCTGGGGCGTGTCCGACAGGGCGACCACGGTGGTCCCCCCGTCGATCAGCGGCTGCCAGTAGCCGACGAACCCCTCGACGATGCCGTTGGCCGTGTCCGCGTCGTCCGCTCCCCGGGCGGTCCCGCGCACCGAGGAGGTGATCAGCACGTCGGGCCGCGCGGGCCCGGACAGCTCCTCGAAGACCGCCTGCCCCCACTCGCGGCAGGTCTCGTAGGGCTCCCCCTGGCTGGAGGTCATCGCGTCGGTGAAGGCGCAGGCGCTCTTGGTGTAGACCCGGATCCGCCAGCCGTTCTCCCGCCCGATCGCGTCCAGCGCCGGCAGCCACTGGCCCGCCTTCGAGTCCCCGACCAGGGCGATGTCGGTGTCCCCGTCCGGGTCACCGGCCGTGCAGTCCCGCAGGTCCACCTCGTCCGCGGCCAACAGGCACCCCTCCAGCTGCGGCGGGCCGTCCTCGACCGCGACGACCGGGTCCGGCGTCAACTGGTCCACCAGCGGCTCGCTGGCGACGTCCTCGGCCGACGGCGGGACGGGTCCCGGGTCCGCCTCCACGTCCCCACCCGCCGTGCCGCCACCCGGGTCACCCGGCCCGGACGAGCCGAGCTCGGCCCCCAGGACGGCGCTCCCGGTCGTGCCCCGGCCGGACCCGTCGAGGTTGCCCGGCTGCACCTGCGCGGTCCCCGGCGACGGGACCGAGGAGGCCGCGGCCAGTCCCAGCAGGACCCCGGAGAGCAGCCCGGCCAGGCTGGCGTTCAGGCCCACGGAGAGGGCGAACCGCGGCGAGGTGCGCAACCCCTCGGCATACCGGATCGGCCGCTCGACCAACCGGTAGCTCAGCCAGGCCGGCAGCACCGAGGCCAACACCACGGCCAGACCCGCCCACGGCGTCAGCTCCCCCCACTGCCACTCGGCGATCCGCAGCGCCGGCCAGTGCCACAGGTAGAGCGAGTAGGACAGCCCGCCGACCCAGACGGCCGGCCCCAGCCCGAGCACCGCCAACGGACCCCACGGCGCGGCGTTGAACCCGCCCACGATGACGGCGGCGGTGCCCAGGACCGGCACCAGGGCCGCCCACCCCGGCCAGGCGGTGCCGGTGTCCACGACGAGCGCCGACCCGATGACGGCGGCCAGCCCGACCCACCCGAGCAGGCCGCCCACCCACTGCCAGCAGCGCTCCCAGGCCCCCGCGCCGATGGCAACCAGCGCCCCCACACCGAGCTCCCACAGCCGGGTGGGCGTGACGAAGAAGGCCTGCTCGGGACTCTGCGCGGTGTAGTAGAGCGACCAGGCCAGCGACGGCAGCACGATCAACCCGGCCATGCCCAGCGCCAGGGCCGCCCGACCAGGCCGGTCGGACACGCTGCGGTGCAACCCGCTGCGCACCGCCCGGTCCCGGATCCGCCGCTGGCGACGGCGGGCCAGCCAGACCAGGCCGAGGATCACCAGCGGCCAGACGATGTAGAACTGCTCCTCGACCGCCAGCGACCAGAAGTGCAACACCGGTGAGGGGTCGACGTCCTCGGCCAGGTAGTCCACGGAGCGCGCCGCGAAGACCCAGTTCACGACGTAGAGGGCGGACGCCGCGATGTCCCCGGCGATGCTCTCCCAGCGGACCCGCGACACCATCAGCCACGCGGCGACCGCGGTGACCACGAGGACGACGGCCGCGGCGGGCAGCAGCCGTTTGGCGCGCCGGCCGTAGAACCGCAGCAGGCTGACCCGTCCCTCCGCGTCCACCTCGCGCAGCAACTGCATGGTGATCACGAACCCGGAGACCACGAAGAAGACGTCGACGCCGAGGAACCCGCCGCTGGGCACCGCCAGCCCGGTGTGGTGCAGCAGCACCAGGATCACCGCCAGGGCCCGCAGCCCCTCCACGTCCCGGCGGAACCGCGACCCCGTCACGTCCTGGGGTCGGGGATCACTCGTGGTCACGGCAGGCAATAGTCTCACGATCGTGAGAGTGCTCGCCCTCTGTCCGCTGTGGCCCCCCGTCGCGGGGTCCGTGCCGCTCCAGGCCGCCGCCCGGGTCGCGCAGGTCGCGGGCGGGTCCCCGCTGGACCTGATCACCGGCCCCGCGCCGTCCCCCGGTGACCCGACCACGCCCGTCCCGACCGCCTCGCCCGCCCGCTCGCACGCGCTCCCGACGGGCACCGTCGACGACCAGGTCACGGGTGCCTGGGCCCGGATCGGGGCGTGGGTGTCCGGGGACTGGGACTACGGGCTGGTCTGCAGCGGGCCCGGTGACCCGTGGGCCCACCTGGTGGCCGCGAGCCAGAAGATGCTCCACCCCGACACCACCTGGCAGGCGCACCTCGTGGCCCCGGCGCGACGGCACGGACGTCGCCCCGGGCCCCTGACCGGACCGGTCCACGAGTCGATCCGCGCGGCCGCCGCCGGGCACGGCGTGGAACTGCCGGACAAGCACCCGGCCGAGTGGGCCGAGCTGCTGATCGGCGCCCTGGCCGACGAGGTGGTGTGCGGCTCCGAGCGGCTGGCCGAGACCTACCGCCGGGCCAGCACCAACCCCGCGGCCGGGCACACCGTGTGGCACGGCTCGCCGTGGCCCGACCTGACGCGTGCGCGACCGGACGATCTCGGCGACGGCCCGCTGGACCTGGTGCTCTGCGAGCAGGACGAGGGCATCGCGACCTGGGTGCTGGAGGCCGCCCTGGAGCTGTCCCCGGAACGGGTCCGCAGATCGGTCTCGCTGACCGTGCTCGAACCGGCGCGGACCCGCACCCGGGAGGGCCTGGAGCGGGCGCTGGCCGCGGACCTGCTGGTCCTGGCGGACGGACCCGCCAAACCGGACCCGTCGGGCGGGTTGGTCGCGCCCTACCCGGCCGGCCTGCTGCTGGACCACCCGCAGGTGCCTCCGACCTGGGTGATCGCCCGGGACGGGTCGGACCTGGATGCGCGGCCCACGGCATACCGGAGCCCGGCGGAGCACCCGACAGCAGCCATGTTGGTGCTGGACCGGCTCACCCGGGCAGCAGCGGCCCCAGGATGAGTTCGCGGTAGCGCTCCGCGGCCCGTGCCGGGTCGAACAGCCCCACCGCCTCGACCTGCGCGCGGCGTCGGGCGTCCTCCCACGCGGCGGGGTCGGTGACCGCGCGGACCCTGGCCTCCGCCTCGGCCAGGTCCGTGACGACCCAGTCCGGGGGGAACAGTGCGCGGGCCCCGCCCAGGGATGCCAGGAGCGGCCACTGCCGGACCACCGGCACGGCACCGGAGGCCGCCCCCTCGACCAGTCCCAGGTGCCAGGACTCCCGCCTGCTGGTGCTGAGGATGACCCCGACCCGCCGGAGGTGCCGGGCGATGTCGTCGGTCCACCCGACGAACTCGACGCGGTCCCCGATCGCGGGGTCGAGCAGGCGCCGGCGGACCTCGTCGTTGTAGGTGACGGACCTTCCGGAGAAGCCGTGCCCCAGGTCGGCACCGATGAACACCATCCGCCAGGAGGGCTCGCGGGCCAACAGGTCCAAGGCCCACAGGGGGTCCTTGACCCGCCGCCCCCAGCCGATCATCCCCAGCGTGGTGCGGGCCTCCTCCCCCTTGGGCCGGTCGACCTCGGCCAGGGCGGCCAGGTTGTCCACCACGTCCACCGGCACCTCGGCACCGATCGCCCCCAACAACCGGACCACCAGGGACCGGAGCGGCTCGCTCACCACGAGCACCTGGTCGACGGCCGTCCAGTCGACCAGGTGGAACCAGGGGTCGAGCGCGTCGAGGCTGTGGATCCGGATCACGAAGCGCACGCCGCGGGGGACGAGGTGCGAGGCCCACACGGTGAGCCGGTCCGCCCAGTCGGAGAAGACCGCGTCGGTCCGGCGCAGTCGCGGCACCAGCGCGTCGCGGATCTCCTTGTCCAGCGCGTGCGCCCCCCACGGGTCCGGCTCGTCGGCCGCCGGCCCGCAGCCCCGGAGCACCGCCAGCGCCTCCAGCACCTGCGGGTCGGGCAACCGCTGCCCCAGGAACCGGGCGATCTGCCGGGGACCCCGCACCTGCACGGAGGCCACCTCCGAGAGGGCCGCCACGACCGGGGGGTGGAAGGTGCCGTAGGCCCCCCCGAGGACGAGCACCCGGGGGCGGCCGCCACCGCGCTTGCCCGGCGTCACCACGGGTCGGCTCCCGCCGCCGACCAGTTCGCGCATCGTCGCGCTGGACCACAGCGGGCGCAGGAAGTCCGCGGTGTCCTCGACCAGGGGACTGCTCAGCGTCTCCGCGTGTCGTTCCCGGTGGAAGGTCACCCCCAGCGCGTCGGCCAGCCGGTGCCGCGCACCGAGCCGGTCCCCGTCGGCGAGCGCCCGGTCCGCGCCGGTCAGCGCGGCCTGCACCGCCTCGGCCAACTCGGCGTCGTCCGGGGCCTGCGCATCGTGCTCGACCACCCAGAGCAGCGCGTTGGCCCGCAGTGCAGCCAGGCCTGTGGTGCCCACCTCCGGGGACTCGCGCAGCCGGGCCCAGGGGCCGAGGGCGTCCACCACGGTGAGCACCAGGTGCGCGGCCTCCAGGGGCCCGAGCACCGAGGGCAGCCAGCGCAGCGCGTCGGCCAGGTCCCCGGTCGGCAGCAGGACCGGCGGGACCCCGGCCGCGCCGGCCCGCCGGGCCAGCGCCCGGAGGGACGCCACCTCAGCCTCCTCCGCGGGACGCCGCTCCGGGCGGGCCGTCACGAACTCCCAGAGCTCCGAGACCAGGTCCGCGAGCGCCCGGGCCCCCTCCCGCAGCCGCGGGTGCTCGGCATACGGGACGAGGGGGGTCCCCTCGTACAGCTCCGGCACGAGCCCCAGCGCCCGGTCGGTGTCCTCGTCGAGGCTGACCACGAGGTCGGCGCCGCGCAGCATCCGGTGCAGCGTGCGGTCCCGCTTCAGGGTCCACAACCAGTCGGGGTCCAGCCCGGCGCGCCGGGCCGTGACGGCGGCCGCGGCGCGGACCACGGTGGCCCGCAGCGCCGCCCTTCCCCCGGCCGGTGCCGGGCGCAGCTCGCGGACCGGGTAGCCGACATCCCCGACCGGCTCCGGGCAGCCTCCGCGGAGCCGGACGGTGAGCTTCGCGTCCTGCCACGGCAGGCCGGAGCGGAAGGCGGAGGCACGCGAGGCCAGCAGGAGCACGGTGCGCTCCCCTGCGTCCTGCCGACTCGTCCGTCCCACGTGGGCAGTCTGGCATCCCCGGGGGGACGGGGCCGGTGCCGACGGCCACCGCAGCGGCAGATTTCCCGCGGTCCTATGCAACGTGGGGGTCCTCCGATAGCGTCTTACGCCTACCACTGTCTGCCGAGGGGCACGAGTTTCATGAGACACAGCAGGGTGCTGGCCGGGGGCCTGTTCGCCGTCCTGATCGGGGCGTTCGCGCTCAGCCCGGGGTCCGCCGACCCGGTCGATCCCGCGGAGTCCGCACCGCAGGCCTCCCGGAGCGAGGTCCGGTGGGACGCGGGGCTGGCCGGCACGGCCCCGTGCCCGGAGGGCACCACCCGGGCGAGCAGCCGACTGACCGAGCGGTTCAACACCGGCATCCCGCAGAACCAGTTCAACAACGGCTTCTACCGCGCCCAGGGTGGCCTGCACGGCGTGTCCGCCCGCTCCGACGTCGACGGCAACGACCCGACCGACTGGATGTTCACCGACTGGGCGACCGCGCCGGTCGGCGCCCAGACGATGCTGGCCTTCGCCACCAAGGGCAACGCCGCCAGCACCCTGGCCCGCGCCAACGTCAACTCGGTGCAGAAGCAGGTCCCGATGGGCTCGTCCTGGCGCGGCCTGGTCTACGACATCACCGCCGCCACGGACGACGAGGACGGCCGACTCGGACCCTGGTTCGAGCACAAACGGGCCTCAGGGAAGAGCCAGACCTGGTGGCTGGAGAACATCCAGATCTACACCTGCAGCAAGAACAACACCACCCGCTACAGCGGGTCGGACCGCTACGCCACCTCGGCGGCGATCTCGGGCCTGCTCAAGGCCGACGTCGACGTCGCCTACCTGGCCAGCGGCACCTCGTTCCCCGACGCGCTGACCGGCGCGGCGCTCGCCGCCACGACCGACAGCCCGGTGCTGCTGGTCAAGAAGACCGGCATCCCGGGCAGCGTCCAGGCCGAGCTGACCCGGTTGAACCCGGACCGCATCGTGGTGCTGGGCGGCAAGTCCGCGGTCAACGACGCGGTGCTGAAGTCGGCCGAGCGGTTCGCCCGCAGCGGCGAGGTCACCCGGTTGTCCGGGGCCGACCGCTACCAGACCTCGGCGGCCATCGCCGCGCTCTACCCGGACGGCCTGGACCGGGTCTACATCGCGACCGGGCGGGACTACCCGGACGCGTTGGCCGGCGGTGCGCTGGCCGGCCGGTTGGACGTCCCGGTGCTCTACACCAGTCCGGACGGCATCCCTGCCGTGGTCGCCGAGCAGCTCGAGCGGATCAACCCCGGCAAGATCGTCGTGCTCGGCGGCACCAGCGCGGTGCCGGAGGACCAGATCGGACAGCTGCGCGGCTACACCCGCAGCGGCACCGTCGACCGGATCGCCGGCTCCGACCGCTACGCCACCTCGGCGCTGATCGCGCGCGGGTTCCCGACCGGGCTGCCCCGGGTGTTCGTGGCCACCGGCCAGGACTTCCCGGACGCGCTCTCCGGTGCCGCCGTCGCGGGCAGCCAGGGGGTGCCGGTCCTCCTCACCCGCTACGCGGAGCTGCCCAGCACGGTCCGCAACCAGATCTCCAAGGCCGACGCCAACGCGGGGGTGGTCATCGGCGGGCAGGGCTCGGTCAGCCCGCTGGTCCGTGACCAGCTCGGCGCCGTCGTCCACAACTGACCCGGCCGGACCCGACCAGACGAAGAGGCTGACCGACACCATGCGCAAGAACCGCCGACTCCTCAACGGTGACCTGCTGACACTGCAGGTCCCGGACGCCGCGGCACTCCCGGGCTCCACCGCGATCAGCGTGCTGTCGCTGGACGACCACGAGCTGGAGGTCAACTCCGGCACCGCCGCCGACCTGGAGTTCTACCTCTCCATCTCCGGCAGCCAGCTCACCGACGAGGTCACCCTGCGGGACGGCAGCGCGCTGCGCTACGGCCGGCACGGCGCCGACCCGGCCTCCGGGTTCGTCTTCGCGGTCGCCGTGGGCGAGCACCACGTCTACGGCTTCACCGTGCCGACCATGGACATCGAGACGCTCACCAGCTACCTGGCCGGCGTCACCTTCCGGCCGCACGAGGACGGACCGACGCTTGAGCTGTCCGGGTCGGTGACGTGGTCGCAGTACCGCACGCACACCGTCGCCCAGGTGGTGGACCTGAGCGAGGGCCAGGGCTTCCTGCTCGACGTCCGGCGCACCCGCACCGGTGACATCGCCCGCGACGGGGCCGGCATGGAGGTGCCCGGCGGCTGGCTCACCCGATCCTCGACGGAGGAACGGCACGCGTATGCCGTGCTCGAGGCCACCGACTTCGTCAGCTACGGCATCCCCGGCAACCAGGGCGACGTCGACCTGGTGGCCACGGTCCTGTCCGGTGTCACCACGGAGCTGGGATGAGCCCGCGATGAGCGTGCTGTCCCCCGCCCTGCTGGGTGCCGTGGCGCTGGTCCTGCTGGCCTCCGCCGCCGGCCACCTGCGCCACCCGGTGGCCCTGCGGTCCGGTCTGCTGGTGCACGACGTCCTCCCGGCCGCGCTGCACCGACCGGTGTCGGTCCTGCTGCCGGTGGCCGAGCTGACGCTCGGGGCCGTGGCGCTGTGGGCGATCGCCGGGCCCGGTGACCCGGTGCTGCTCACCCGGCTCGGCGGCGCCGGCGCCGCCCTGCTGTTCGCCGGCTTCACGGCCTACCTCCTGGGGGTGCTGCGGACCCGGCCCGAGCCCGGTGTGCCCTGCGCCTGCGGGGTCGGGGAGGCCTCGGTCGGGCCGGTGAGCGTGGCGCGGGCCGGGCTGCTCGCCGGCTTCGCCGCCGTCGCCGCGCTCACCGCGGGAGGGTGGACGTTCACCACCCGGCCGACGCCCGAGGTCGTCGTCACGGTCGCGGCCGCGCTCACCCTCGCCGTGGCCACCGCGCTGCTGCCGGCCGCCCGCGAGGTGCCGGCCGACCTGACCCTCACCGACCTGGCGGCGGGTGGTGCCCGGTGAGCTTCCTGACCTCCGCCGTGATCCTGGCCTGGGTCGCCATCGTGCTGCTCGCCCTCGGCTTCGCCGGGATGCTCCGCCAGGTCATGCTGCTCAGCAACCGTCGGCTCGGCGGGGACGGGCAACCCACGGGCGCCCCGCCCGGCGGGGGCACCGCCCGCAGCACCCGGGACCTCGTCGGCTTCCGGCTGCCGCCGCACGGGGAGCTCGCCGCGCTGCCGGACCCGCAGGCGCACCGCACGGTGGTGGCATTCGTGTCCCCCGGCTGCCCGTCCTGCACCCAGACGCTCCAGGGGCTCGCCGCGGCGCCGGACGTCGCCGCCGGCTCGGTCGCGGTCGTGGCCGTGTCCACCGGCAGCTGCGAGCCGGCCGAGGCGGCCTTGGCCGGCACCGGCCGGTGCATCCCGCAGGGCCGCCCGCTGCTGGACCAGCTGCACGTGCCGGTGACCCCCTACCTGGTCGCGCTCGATGCCAGCGGCACGATCGTGGCCGCCCTCCTGCCGCAGGAGGACACCGACCTGGCCGGCTGGCTCCGGCATACCCGAGGATCCATGACGCTCACCGAGGAGTCACCATGAGCAACACCCCGGGCAGCCGCCCGACGATCCGGTTCGAGGACCTGCCGACGGCCGACGAGGCGCGGCTGCGCAAGCGGCTGCGGCCCCGTCCGACGCGCCGCACCTTCCTCGGCTCCGTGCTGGGGGCCGGGGCCGCCGTCGGGCTGAGCTCCCTGGTGCTGGTGAACCGGGCGACCGACTCCGCGCAGGCCGCGTACTGGCAGGACTGGACCAACACCGCGACCGGGCCGTGCGCCACCTATGCGCGGGACCACACCGAGCGCGGCATCCAGTGCGGCCCGTCCCCGATGTGCACCACCAAGTCCTGCTGCTGGAAGTACCGCAACGGCGCCGGCAACCTGGTCGGCTGGCACAAGAGCGCCCCCGGCTCGACCGGCTACTACACGCACCGGCCGGACGACTGCTGGAACAGCACCTACGACTCCTGGCACTGGAACTTCAGCGACGGCTACACCTACCGCTGCTCCGACGGGTGGACCTGCAGCGCCGGCGGCTCCTGCAGCAAGTCCATCTGCCCCTGGCCGATGTAACGCGTGGTCGAGCACACCGTCGGGCCGGCGCGCCGTTGGGCGGCCGACCCCCTCGTCCTGCTGGGCGCGACCGGGGTGGCGACCATCGCCCTGGTCCTCGTCCTCCTCACCGGGGGCGACCTGCCCTGGCAACCCCCGGCGATGCTGGGCGTGGTCGCGGCCGGGTTGGCCCTGTCCGGCTCCACCTGAGGCCTGAACAGCGCCTGGTCGCTGGTGGCCTCGGTCCGGGGCCGTTCCGTCCAACTCCGCCTGTGGGTGGCCTTCGCCCTCGGCTGCACCGTCGGTGGCGCCTTCACCGGGGTCGTCCTCGGGGTGTTCTCCGGCCTGCTCTCACCGCTGACCGCGGGCCTGCGCCTCGGGCTGTTCGTGCTGGCCGCCCTCGCGCTGGCCGTGCTCGACCTGGTCCAGCCGGTGCTGCGGCTGCCGCAGCGCAAGGAGCTCATCCCGCAGGAGGTCTTCCACCGCGGCATGGGGCGCGGCGGGTTCCGGTTCGGCCTGGAATACGGCTGCGGCTTCCGCACCCTGGTGCCCTCGGCCGCCTCCTACATCGCCGCCGTCTTCCTGCTCTGCGCGGTGCTCCCGCTGCCGTATGCCGTCCTGCTCGGCGCCGTCTTCGGGCTGAGCCGGAGCCTGGCGGTGCTGCAGTACGTCCTCCTCGGCGCCCCGGGCTGGCAGGCCTTCCTAGCCCGGCACAGTCGCCTGCTGGAGCGGGCCGGGTCGCTGGTGGCCCTGGCCGCCCTGGTGGCCTCGGCCGTCCTGCTGCTGGCCTGAGCCGGGGCGGTCCGGTCAGCCGGTGCCGGCGAGCTGGTCGAGCACCTTCTGGGAGACCGCGGACTTGCCGCCGACCACGACGATCGCACCCGGCTTCAGGTCGTTGAGCACGGCGCGGGTGGCATCGGGCAGGCTGTCGGTGCGGGTGAGCAGCATCGGGCCCTCGGTGAAGCCGGCCCGGGCCGACCCGGACAGCGCGTCCGGATAGTCCCGCCCGGTGGAGACGTAGACCACGTCCAGCCCCGTCGGGTAGTAGGCGGCCAGCTCCGCCGCGGTCTCGTAGCGGTCCGACCCATAGACCCGCTGCAGGTTCTTGGTGACGGTCAGGTTCTTCAGCTGGTTGGCGACCGGGTCACTGACCGCCTCCGCGCCACCGAGCACGACCACCCGCTGCGGCCTGATCGCCTGCATGGCGCTGACCGTCTCGCTGGGGACGCTGTCCTGCCGGGTGAGCAGCACGGGGCCGTTGTTGAAGGCCGCGCGGGCCGACCCACCCATCGCGTCGGGGTAGGTGTCACCGGTCGCGACGTAGACCACCGGCACGTTGCTGCCGAACTTGCGGGCCAGCGCGCCGGCCGTGGCGTAGCGGTTCTCCCCCGAGATCCGGGTGACGGAGCCGGCCGTGTAGCCCTTGAGCTGGTTGACCACGCTGCCGGAGATGGCCTCGGAGCCGCCGACGACCACGATCGAGCTGGGCTTGAGTCTGGTCAGCTCGGTCTTGGTCTCCTTCGGCAGGGCGGTCTTCGGGGTCAGCAGCACCGGGTTGTTGGTGGCCCCGGCGCGGGCCGACGCCGCGAGGGCGTCCGGGAAGTCCTTGCCGGTGGTCACGTAGGCCACCCTGCCCGTCGGGTAGGTCGCGGACAGCTTGGCGGCGGTCGCGTAGCGATTCGCCCCCGCCACCCGGCTCACCGGGGTCTTCGGCGGGCTCGCGGGCGGGTCGTCCGGGATCCCGACCTGGAGCATCTTGGCCCAGGTCGCGTTGTCGAGGACGCCGGTCACCGGGACCGAGTAGTCACCCTGGTACTCCAGCAGCGCCGCGAGCGTGATCGGCCCGAAGCTCCCGTCGACGTCCCCGCCGGTGAAGCCGAGGTGTTGCTGGGCGATCTTGACGTAGTTGTTCACCGCGTTGGGCAGCACGACCGGGTAGGGCGAGTACGGCGGGTTGGGCAGGTTGGTCGGGCACGGGGAGGTGCGGCGCGCGGTGTAGCGCGGGGCATACTGCCCGGCGTAGACCCGGCAGGTGCCGTGGTCGATCGTGGTGACGGGGGTGCCGGTCCACCACGAGGTGCGCTTCATCGCCCCGTCCCAGGTGAAGCTGATGTGCAGGTGGTCGGTGTGCGGGCTCGGCCCGGTGTAGTCCTTCCAGGAGCCCGGGTCGTACATGTACCAGGACTTGCGGTTCCAGATGATCGACATGACGCCGAACCGGCGGGCCATCTCCCCGTTGTTGGCGCTGAGCCACTGTGCCACGGAGTCCCCGATGGCCTTGTCCGCCGGGTCGTAGACGTTCATCGCCCAGTCGAAGGCGCGGCCCTCGTAGTGCTGGCTGTTGTCGCCCGCCAGGCAGGTGCGGCTGGTCGAGTAGTAGGGGCGGTTGTAGTGGCTGCTCACCAGCGCCGCGAAGGCGAGCATGCCCGGCTTGTTGTTGGGGTCGCAGGCGTAGGTGTACTGCCACGGCGACGCGGCGTCCAGGGTGCCGGGCAGCGATTTGGTCGGCGGGGCGGGGACCGCGGTGGTGTCGGCGTCGGTGCCGAACTGGGCGAGGTAGCCGGTGTCGGCCGACATCAACTCCTCGGGGGTGGACGGCGTGATCTCCTCGGCGGGCCGCTCCACCAGCCACTCGGCCGGGATGTCGGCCGGGTCCGGCGGGGAGCCGACCCAGGCCAGCGGTTCGTCCACCGGGAGGACCGGCCCGGCGGACGCACCGTCCTCCGGGCCTACGACGAACGGGTCGGCCGGCCGCTGCACGGCCTCGAGGTAGTGCGTGCCCTCGGCGAAGGTGTCGCCGTAGTCCCCCAGGGACTGGTGGTCGTGGCCGTGGTCGTCACCGGCCAGGTCCGCGGGGTCCAGCGGATCGGCCAGCGCGCCCGGTGCGGCGCTCACGAGGGAGGCGACCAGGGCGCTGGTCACCGCGGTCACCAGGGTCCGTCGAGACGTCACGGACGGGGAGGGGTGGGGGTGCGCCAGCGACTTCACAGCAGGGGCCTTTCGGACCGCCGGATCCATGGGAAGGGACGTGGCGGCAGTGGTCAATGGTGTTGGTGGGGTTCTTGTGCAGCGGCCCCGACACTACCGACCAACACCTAGGCTCCGAGCCTGGTAGAAGTAATATCTTCATTATCACAATTATGTCATTCTCAAAGTCCCACAAGGCTTCTCACCAGGTCTTTCGCCTCCCCCACCGAGGGACCGGACCGCAGACGACACTGACCCGCCGCCGGTGAACGGCGACGGGTCAGCGGGGGTGCGGTGGGGGTCAGGTCAGCGCTCGACCTCACCACGGATGAACGCCTCGACCTGGGCGCGGCCCTGGTCGTCCGGCAGCTGCTGCGGCGGGGACTTCATCAGGTAGGAGGAGGCCGACAGGATGGGGCCGCCGACGCCGCGGTCCTTGGCGATCTTCGCCGCGCGGAGAGCGTCGATGATGATGCCGGCGGAGTTCGGGGAGTCCCAGACCTCCAGCTTGTACTCCAGATTTAGCGGCACGTCGCCGAAGGCACGGCCCTCGAGGCGGACGTAGGCCCACTTGCGGTCGTCCAGCCACTGCACGTAGTCGGACGGGCCGATGTGCACGTTGCGGGCGCCGAGGTCGTGGCTGATGTTGGAGGTGACCGCCTGGGTCTTGGACACCTTCTTGGACTCCAGCCGCTCCCGCTCGAGCATGTTCTTGAAGTCCATGTTGCCGCCGACGTTCAGCTGGTAGGTGCGGTCCAGCACGACGCCTCGGTCCTCGAACAGCTTGGCCATCACGCGGTGCGTGATGGTCGCGCCGACCTGGGACTTGATGTCGTCACCGATGATCGGCACACCGGCGTCGGTGAACTTCTGCGCCCACTCCGGGTCGGAGGCGATGAACACCGGGAGGGCGTTGACGAAGGCGACGTTCGCGTCGATCGCGCACTGGGCGTAGAACTTGTCGGCCGCCTCCGAGCCCACAGGCAGGTAGGAGACGAGGACGTCGACCTCGGCCTCCCGCAGCGCCCGCACCACGTCGACCGGCTCGGCGTCGGCCTCCTCGATCGTCTCTTTGTAGTAGCGGCCCAGCCCGTCCAGGGTGTGGCCCCGCTGGACGAGGACGCCGGTGGGCGGCACGTCCGCGATCTTGATGGTGTTGTTCTCGCTGGCGTTGATCGCCTCGGCCAGGTCGAAACCGACCTTCTTGGCATCCACGTCGAAGGCGGCCACGAACTCGACGTCGCTGACGTGGTAGGGGCCGAACTGGACGTGCATGAGGCCGGGGACCTGCGCGGTCGCGTCGGCCGCACGGTAGTACTCGACACCCTGCACCAGCGAGCTGGCGCAGTTGCCGACGCCGACGATTGCGACGCGTACAGAACCCATGGGTTACTCCTTGTGATCGGTGATGTTGTCCAACCGGGACGGGGCGGTACGGAAGTGCGCCGAGCGCTCGGACTCGATGAGCCCGGCGAGCCAGCGCACCTCACGCTCGGCCGATTCGAGGCCGTGGCGGTGCAGCTCGGCGGTGTAGGCATCGCCGCCGGGGCTGCCGGAGTCGCGGATGGTGGCCAACCGCTCCTCCAACCGGCTGCGCCGCCCCTCCAGGATGCGCAGTCGGACGTCTGAGTTGGTGCGGCCGAAGAAGGCGAAGTGGACGTCGAACGTCCCGTCCTCCCACGCCGCGGGGCCGGCCTGCTCCAGGAGCCGGCCGAAGCGTTCCTTGCCCTCCGCAGTCAGCTCGTAGGTGATCCGGTTGCGTCGACCGGCCGGGATGGTGCTGCCCGGGCGACGCAGCGAGGTGTCCTCCATGGCGTGGATCCAGCCGTGGTGCACGAGCTCGCGCAACCGCGGGTAGAGGGTGCCGTAGGAGAGGGTCCGCACCGTCCCCATCACCAGGTGAAGCTGCTTGCGGAGTTCGTATCCGTGCATGGGGGAGTCGTGCAGCAGGCCGAGGATGGCCAACTCCAACATCTCCGTGCGCCTACTCACGCACACTCCTCACAGCAGTCCGATACGTCGCCTCAATATATCGCACCGATATAGCGCCGCGAACCAACACGCCGTAACGACGCACCCACAGGCAGAGGCGGCATGATGGTCGCGTGACCGGACGATCGGAGAAGCCGAAGTCGGCCGACGGGCCCCGGGCCGGGAGCCGCAGCGCCCGCAAGAAGGGAAGACGCCGCAGGCCCGGTTGGCAGCGCGTGCTGTTCGGCCTCTTCTGGGTCGGCTTCACCGTGGTGGTGGTCGGCTTCCTCGCCACCCTGCTGCTGTACTCCCGCACCGACATCCCGGCCCCGAACGAGTTCGCCGAGTCGCAGAGCTCGATCATCTACTACGCCGACGGCGAGACCGAACTGGCCCGGTTCACCGGCGGGCACAACCGGGAGCTGGTCACCCTGGACCGCATCCCGGAGACCGCCCAGCACGCCATGATCGCCGCGGAGGACCGCAACTTCTACGAGAACCAGGGGGTCTCGATCACCGGCACGGCCCGGGCGCTGTGGAACAACCTGACCTCGGACACCACGTCCGGTGGCTCGACGATCACCCAGCAGTACGTCAAGAACTACTTCCTCACCTCCGAGCAGACCTACACCCGCAAGGTGGAGGAGGCGATGATCGCGATCAAGATCGACCGCCAGCTGTCCAAGGACGAGATCCTGGAGAACTACCTCAACGTCATCTACTACGGCCGGGGCGCCTACGGCATCCAGACCGCCTCGCAGGCCTACTTCGGCAAGAACGTCGAGGACCTCACGGTCGCCGAGGGGGCATTCCTGGCCGCCGTCACCAACGCACCCTCGCTGTTCGACCCGGCCTACGCCGAGGGCAACCAGGAGCGGGCCGAGCAACGCTTCGCCTACGTCATCGACGGCATGGTGCAGGAGGGCTGGTTGTCCGCCCAGGAGGCCGCCGGGGTGACCTTCCCCGAGCTCAAGGACCCGGAGGAGACCACCGCCAACACCGGCGTGGAGGGCTACATCGCCGACGAGGTGCGCCAGGAGCTGGTGCAGCGGCTGGACATCGCCGACGACGACATCGACCGGGGCGGTCTGCGGATCGTCACCACGATCGACCAGGGACACCAGGAGGCGGCCGAGGAGGCGGTGGAGTCGCTGCTCCCGGAGGGCGAGGACCTGCACGTCGGGCTGGTGGCGATGCGCCCGGGGGACGGCGCGATCACCGCGATGTACGGTGGGTCCGACTACGCCGAGCGCCAGCTCAACGACGCGACCGGGGCGAACCTGCAGGCCGGGTCGCTGTTCAAGGTCTTCACCCTGCTCGGCGCGCTCGACGAGGACGTGAGCACCCGCACCACCTTCGACGGCTACACCCCGCAGTACTTCACCATCGAGGGCCAGGCCGAGCCCTACGAGGTCAACAACTTCCGGAACCAACAGTTCGGCCGGATCGACCTGGTGACCGCGACCGCCTACTCGGTCAACACGGTGTATGTCGCGCTCAACCAACAGATCGGTCCGGCGGCGACCCGCGACGCGGCGATCACCGCGGGCCTGCCCGAGGACACCCCGGGGCTGGACGCCTCGTTGTCCAACGTGCTGGGGCCGGCGTCGCCGACCGTCGTGCAGATGGCCGAGGCATACTCCACGATCGCCGCCGAGGGGGAGCACGCCGACGGCTACCTCGTGGAGTCGGTGACCAGCACCAACGGCGACTACGACTACGAGGTCGACGTCGAGACCACCCGGGCCTTCGACCCGGACGTCACCGCCGATGCGATCGACGCGATGACCCACGTGGTCACGGAGGGCTCCGGGACCGCCGCGGGAGACCTCGGACGCCCCGCGGCGGGCAAGTCCGGCACGAGTGAGAACAACCGTTCCGCCTGGTTCAACGGGTTCGTCCCGCAACTAACGGCCACGGTCGGCATGTACAAGGGCGACGGCACCGAGGAGATGCACGACATCGCCGGCCTCGACCAGATCACCGGCGGCACCTTCCCCGCGCAGATCTGGGGCGAGTTCATGCGCCTGGCGATGGACGGGGAGCCGGTCGAGGAGTTCCCGGAGCGCGCCGGCGTGGGGGACGACACGATGTGGACCCGCACGCCGACGCCGACCACCGAGGACGAGGCGACGACGACCACGGAGACCGAGACGGAGACCGAGACCGAGACGGAAACCGAGACGGAGACGGAGACCGACACCGAGACGACCACCTCGGACGATCCCACCACCACCTCGCCGACCAGCACGGATCCCCCCACCACGACGACACCCCCCGAGCCCACCGACCCGGAGCCGACGGACGAGCCCACCTTCACCGGGCCCCCGGTCTCCGAGCCCCCGGACGGGACCGCCGACGCGGGCCAGGACTAACCTCCTGCCCATGCCCGCACCCCCGTATGCCGTGCCCTCGCGGCGCGACCGGGTGGTCGCCCTCGCCTCGGGGATCATCGGCGGCCCGGCGGGGCGGTATGCCGTGATCGGCGGCCGCGGCCTCGCCGGGGTCGTGGCCGCGGTCATCGCGTGGGCGGCGGCGATGATCGCCCTCGGCGTCTGGCAGAAGGGTCACTGCCTCACCAAGGGCTGGGTCAACCCGGACCAGTTCTGGCGGGCCTGCTACTCCGACCTCCCGGTGCTGCACGTCACCACGGGTCTGGCCGGACGGCAGTTCCCGCTCACCGACCCACCGCTGGACCAGCCGCTGGGCTCCGCCCTCGTCATGTGGCTGGTCAGCCTGGTCACCCCGCAGGCGGGGACCGGGGTCGGTGCCCAGCAGTGGGTGCTGGGGATCTGGGCGGTCCTGGCGGTACTGCTGCTCGCGGCCGGCGGGCTGGCGGTGGTCGCGCTGCGGCCGCGCCGCCCCTGGCAGGCAGCGCACCTCACGGCGAGCCCGGCCCTGGTGGTCCTGGCCCTGGTCTCGGTGGACCTGGCCGGCGTGGCCCTGGCGCTGGTGGCGTTGTGGGCCTGGAAGCGTCGCACACCCGGGTGGGCCGGCGCACTGTTCGCCCTCGCGCTGCTGGTCCGCCCGTATGCCGTGGTCTTCCTCGTGGCGGCCGCCCTGGTCGGCTGGCGGGAGGACCGGCGGCCGGACGTGGCCCGGATGCTGGGCGGCGCCCTGCTGACCGTCTTCGTCCTGGGGGCATCGCTCTACGTGCTGTTCGGCGACAGCGTCCTGCTGCCGCTGCGGAGCTGGTGGCTGTCGGCTCCGGGCTACGGCGCACTGGCCCTGGTCCCCCAGCTGCACCAGCACCCGCTGCTCCCCGGTGTGGCGACCGGAGTCGCGGTGGCCGGCTTCCTGCTGGCCCCGGTGCTGGGTGCCTATCTGGGCCGGCACCGGCGCCGCCCGGGCATCGCCCAGCTCGCGGCCCCCATGCTGCTGGTGCTCTTCCTCACCGCCAAGGCGGTGCCGGTGCAGGCCGGGTTGTGGGTGCTCCCGGTGCTGGCGCTATCGGCCATCCGCTGGCGGGACCACCTGATCTGGGCGGGCGCGGAGATCCTGCACTTCGTCATGGTGTGGCTGCACATCGGCTTCGCGTCCGACCCGGGCAAGGGGTTGCCCGGGAGCACCTACTCGTTGTTCATCCTGCTGCGGATGGCCGCCCTGGCGTGGGTCTGCTACCAGGTCTGGGAGTCCCGGCCCGCTCGGACCCGGCACCGTCACCGGGTCCCGGTGGACTCCTCCACGAGCGGCACCAGGGCATCCTCCAGCGCGGGGGTCAGGCTCGAGACGTAGGTGTTGCTCAGGTGGTTGGAGTCGCGGAAGACCGCTACGCCACCGATCACCGCGGGACACCGGTCGCCGGGGCAGATGTAGTCGGTGAGGTCGATGAGCGGCACCTCCGGGCGGAGCTCGATCAGCTCGGCCTGGCCCCTCCCCGACTGCTCCAGCGCCTGCTCCCGCGGGAAGGCGCACGCCGTCATCCGGGTCGGGTGGGCCAGTACGCAGTCGGCCATGTTCTCCTGCGGCCGCGGGGTGTCCCGCAGCACCACGAACGGGATCTCCTGCTCGGCCAGGAAGTCGGCGCCGCGCGCCATCGCCACGGCGAGCTCGGCCCCGTCCATCGGGTAGCGGGCGTTCGAGGCCAGGACCAGGTCGGGCTGCAGCTCCTCGATCCGGTCCTGGACGCCCTCGTTCCACTGCGTGCACTGCCAGTAGGTGCCCGACTCACCGGCCCGGGTGAACTCCAGCCCGGGCGCGAACGGGCAGGAGGACTTCATCATCGTCACCACCCGCCAGCCGTGCGTGTGGCCCAGCGAGTCCAGCGCCGGGTTCCACTGGCCGGCGTGGGAGTCGCCCACGACGACCACCAGGGTGTCGGCGTCCGGGTCGCCGGCGAGGCACTCGCCGACCTCGACGTCCAACAGGTCGGCGTTGCAGCCCTGGGGGATGAACGCCGGCTGGTCGGCCGCCACCGCATCCAGCGGCGGGTTGGTGGGCCCGGGGTCGTCGACCGGCTTCCCCTCCGGGGATGCCGTGGGGTCCGCCCCGAGCAGCATCGCCCCGAACGGGTCGCGCTGGGTCTGCACCACGGGCGACACCGCCCAGGTCGGCTCCTCCTGCGGCGGCACCGGCCAGGTGGCCAGCTGCAGGGTCAGCCCGGCGACCACCCCGACCAGGGAACAGTTCAGTCCGAGCCGGAGCGAGCGGGCCGTCCACCTGCCGCGGTCCAGTCCCACGCCCGCCAGCCGGACCGGCTCCTCGACATACTTCCAGGACAGCCAGGCGGGGACCACCGAGACGGCGACCGCCAGCAACCCGTAGCGGATCCGCACGTCGTGCCCGGTGCCGAAGAGTTCCAGCGCGACGACCACGAACGGCCAGTGCCACAGGTAGAGGCTGTAGGAGATCCGCCCGGTGAACTGCATCGGGGCCGGTGCGAGGACGGCTACCGGCCCGGTCGGTCCGGCCGCGGGGCCGGCGACCAGGATCAGCGCGGCGCCGACCGTCGGCAGCAGGGCGTGCCACCCGGGGAACGGCGTGGCCGAGGAGAAGGTGGCGATCGACCAGAGGACCAGGGCCAGGCCGATCCAGCCGGCCGTGGCGGCGAGGGCCGGTCGCAGCCGGGGCCAGAGACCCGCTCCCAGCGCGACGAACCCACCGAGCGCGAGCTCCCAGGCCCGGGTGTGGGTGACGAAGTACGCCGAGGCCGAGCTGGTCGCGGTGAGGTGCACCGAGAGGGCGAGCGACACGGCGAAGACGAGCACCGTGAGCGCCCAGGCGTAGCCCCGCACCCGGTCGGCGCGGCCACGCCTGCGGGCGAGCGCCACGAGGGCGAGGAGGAGCAGCGGCCAGACCAGGTAGAACTGTTCCTCCACGGCGAGTGACCAGAAGTGCTGGAGCGGGCTGGGGGCCTCCTCCTGGGCCAGATAGTCGACCGACCCCCCGGCCAGGGTCCAGTTCACGACGTAGGCGGCGCTGGCGACGATGTCGGCGCCGATCTGCCCCCACCGCCCCGAGGGCAGCAGCGTCAGGGTCAACAGCGCGGTGCCGAGCAGCGCACTCAGCGCGGCGGGCAGCAACCGCCTGGCCCTGCGGGCGTAGAAGCGGGACAGCGCGATGGTGCCCTCCCGCTCCGCCTCGCCCACCAGGATGGTGGTCATCAGATAGCCGGAGATGACGAAGAAGACGTCGACGCCGACATACCCGCCGGGCAGCCAGGGCAGTCCCGCGTGCCAGAGCAGGACGGCCAGCACCGAGATGGCGCGCAGTCCCTCGATGTCCTTGCGGAACCGGGACCGGTGGCTGGTCGCCGCCGCGGCGCCCCCCGTCACCGGCGGACGACCCGTCGCTGCCGGGCCGCGCCGAGCAGGGTGGTGCCGAGGAAGGCCACCACCCACGCCGCGATGGCGCCCCCGAGGAGGAGCAGGGCCGGGCGGGGGCCGTCCGGCACGGTCGGGACCTCGGAGAAGCCGGCGACCGAGACGCCGCCGCCGTCCTCGGCGACCGTGGCCGCCGTGCCGTCGGCGACTGCCGAGGCGAAGCGCGGGTCGGGATGGCTCGCCTCTACCAGGACGCGGCTGTCACCGGCCCCGTCCTCGGGTCCGGACAGCACCGCTGCCTCCACCGCTACCTGGTCCGTCAGCGGGGCATCGGCCCGCATCCCCGCGAGCACCCCCTCGACCAGTGCTGGGTCCTCGACCCGGTCGACGACGTGGGTTGCGGGGGTGCCCTCAGCGACCTCCAGGGTCGCCGAGGCCTGGTAGGTCACCGTACGCAGGACGAGCGCGGCCCCCACCACCACGAGGAGGACCAGGAACGGGGTGAACCACGGCCAGCGTCGGGTCGGCACCGCACCAGCATGCCACCCGGCGGCGCCGGATCAGGGCACGAGCACCAACTTGCCGGTTGTCGTCCCGGACTCCAGGTCGGTCTGCGCCCGGGCGGCCTCGGCGAGCGGATAGCGCTGCCCGACCCGGATGTCGAGGCTGCCGTCGGCGACCGCGCCGAGCACCGCCGCGGCCCGCTCCTCCAGCTCGGCCCGGTCCAGCAGGTAGTGGGCCAGGGAGGGGCGAGTAAGGAAGAGCGAGCCCTTGGCGTTGAGCACCTGCGGGTCGAGCGGCGGCACCGGGCCGCTGGCGCCGCCGAAGAGCACCATGGTCCCCCGCGGCCGCAGCGAGTCCAGCGATCCGTCGAAGGTGGTCTTGCCGATCCCGTCGTAGACGACGTCGACCCCAGCCCCGTCGGTGAGCCGCCGGACCTCGGCCGCCACGTCGGCGTCGCGGTAGAAGATGATCTCGTCGGCCCCGGCGGCACGGGCCAGCTCGGCCTTCTCCTCGGTGGAGGTGGTGCCGATGACCCGCACCCCCTTGGCGGACAGCAACTGGCACAGCAGCAGGCCGACCCCGCCCGCGGCGGCATGGACCAGGGCGGTGTGCCCGTCGGCGGCCGGGAAGGTGTCGGTCACCAGGTAGTGGGCGGTCATCCCCTGCAGCATGGCCGCGGCCGCGAGCTCGAGGTCCACCCCGTCGGGGACGGGCACGACCCGCTCCGCCGGGAGCACGGCCGACTCGGTGTACCCGGTGCCCGGCACCATCGCCCACGCCACGCGGTCGCCCACGGCGACGTCGGTGACGCCCTCACCCACGGCCGAGACGGTGCCCGCGCCCTCCGACCCGGACACGAACGGGGTCTGCATCGGGTAGGTACCGGACCGCTGGTAGATGTCGATGAAGTTGACGCCCGCCGCGGCCAGCTCGACCCGGACCTGCCCGGGACCGGGCTCGGCCGGCTCGAACTCCTGCAGGACCAGGTTCTCCGGTCCACCCTGCTCGGTCACCACGATCTGGCGCACGTCACCACATCCTCTGCCTCGGGGCTGTCGTCAGGCGCCATTGTCGCCCGCCCGGTCGGCGGGTCGGGACCCGGCCCCGGGCATACCGTCGTCGGTCGACTCCGGCTGCTCCTCCCACCAGCGGCGCAGCTCGGACTCGGCGGCCTCCCGGCCGATGGGGCCCTGGTCGAGCCGGACCGCCAGCAGGTGCTTGTAGGCACGGCCCAGCACCGGGCCGGGCGGGATCCCGAGGACCTCGGCGATCTCGTTGCCGTTGAGCTCGGGACGGACGGCCGCCAGCTCCTCCTGCTCCCGGAGCCGGTCGATCCGCTCCTCGAGGCCGTCGTAGCTGCGGGCCAGCCGCTCGGCCTTGCGGCGGTTGCGGGTGGTGCAGTCGGACCGGGTCAGCTTGTGCAGCCGCCCCAGCAGCGGCCCGGCGTCGGTGATGTAGCGGCGGACCGCGGAGTCGGTCCACTCCCCCGTGCCGTAGCCGTGGAACCGCAGGTGCAGCTCGACCAGTCGGGTGACCGCCTTCACGGTGTCCTTGTCGTAGCGCAACGCACGCAGCCGGGCCCGCGCCAGCTTGGCACCGACGACCTCGTGGTGGTGGAAGCTCACCCCGCCCCCGGGCTCGAACCGACGCGTCGCGGGCTTGCCGATGTCGTGCAGCAGGGCCGCCAGCCGCAGCACCAGGTCGGGTCCGGGCACCGCGTCCGGGCCGTCGGCACCGGGCGGGTCCTCCAGGTCGATCGCCTGCTCCAGCACGATCAGGGAGTGCTCGTAGACGTCCTTGTGGCGGTGGTGCTCGTCCAGCTCGAGCTTGAGCGCCGGCAGCTCCGGCAGCACCCGGTCGGCCAGACCGGTCGCGACCATGACCTCCAGCCCGGCGCGGGGGTGGGCCCCGAGCAGCAACCTGCTCAGCTCGTCCCGGACCCGCTCGGCGGAGACGATGTCCAGCCGCCCGGCCATCTCGGTCATCGCGGTCTGCACGGCGGGATCGAGGACGAAGCCCAGCTGGGACACGAACCGGGCCGCACGCATCATCCGCAGCGGGTCGTCGGAGAAGCTGATCTCCGGGGTGTGCGGGGTGCGCAGCACGCCCTCGGCGAGGTCGGCCAGGCCGTCGTGCGGGTCGGTGAACTCCACCTGCGGCAGCCGCAACGCCATCGCGTTGACCGTGAAGTCGCGGCGGACCAGGTCGTCGGTGAGGTTGTCGCCGAAGGCGACGACGGGCTTGCGCGACTCCGGGTCGTAGGCGTCGGCCCGGAAGGTGGTGACCTCCACCACCAGGTCCCCGCGCCGACCGCCGATCGTGCCGAAGTCCCGGCCAACGTCCCACAGGTGGTCGACCCAGCCGGTGAGTACCTGCTCGATCTGCTCGGGACGGGCCGAGGTGGTGAAGTCCAGGTCCGGGGACTGCCGGCTCAGGAAGGCGTCCCGCACGGGGCCGCCGACGAGCGCCAACTCGTGGCCCGCGGCCGCGAACCTCTCGCCCAGCTCGGTCAGGACGGGCAGCACCGGCGCCAGGTGGCGCACGGCGCGGGCGAGCAGCTCGGGCGAAGAGGTGGTGGACACGATGGTCAAGGGTATGCCGTGTGGCTGGCCCGGCCTCCCAGGACCGCGGGACCGGGCTGGCTAGAGTGAGGAGGATGACCACGTCGCAGCGGCCCGGCCGCTGGCAGCACAGGCTGCCGGCGGTGCAGGAGACGTCCGCGGGCGGGGTGGTCATCGACGTCCACGAGGGTCGGGCCCGGATCGCGATCATCGCCCGCCGCAACCGGGCGGGACGGATCGAGTGGTGCCTCCCGAAGGGCCACGTCGAGCCTGGCGAGACCCTGGAACAGACCGCGGAGCGCGAGGTCGCCGAGGAGACCGGCATCATTGGCCGTGTGCTGGTGACCCTGGGGACCGTCGAGTACTGGTTCTCCACCCCGGAGCACCGGATCCACAAGATGGTGCATCACTACCTGCTCGAGGCGACCGGGGGCGAGCTCACCGTCGACGGCGATCCGGACCAGGAGGCCATCGACGCGGTCTGGTACCCGCTGGACAGCGTCCACGAGCAGCTCACCTTCCCCAACGAGCGACGGATCGCCCAGGTGGCCTGGCAACGCCTGGCCGGGACCGCCTGACCGCGGACACCCTCCCGTGACCACCCCTTCCCCGGCCGCCGGACCGGCCCGCCGCGGTCCCGCCCTGACCTCGCTGCTGGTGCTGGTCACGGTGCTGGCCGTCGTGTGGTCGGCCCTGGCCGTCGCACCGGCGCCGGCACGGGCGGTTCCACCCGATGGCGTCCCGATCGAGGTCGCGCTGGACGCGATTGACCCGGCCGTGGCCGGCCCCGACACCGAGCTCACCGTCACCGGCACGATCCGCAACGTGACCGAGCAGCCGGTGCGCGTGGACACGGTGCGGGTCAGCACGGCATACCGGGGCCTGGACACCCCGACCGCCGTTGCCGGGTGGGCCGACGGCGATCTCGGGGAGTCCGTCGACACCCCCCTGGTGGTCGGGGAAGCAAGGATCGAGGCCGACCTGGCGCCCGGCGCCGTGGTGAACTTCCGGACGGTGGTGGACGAGGAGGCGCTCGCCCCGCCGTTCGGGTTCGCCACCCTGCCACTGCGCGTCGAGGCGGTCGCCGGCACCGGGGAGGACGGTGCGCCGGCGACCGGGGAGGTGGTCGGCGGGCTGCGGAGCTTCCTGCCCTGGGACGCCCAGACCGGCGAGGAATACCGCCCGATCCGGGTGTCCTGGCTGGTGCCGGTCACCCTGCCCCCGACGCCCGACCTGCTGTCCTCCGATGCCGCGACTCGCGAGGCCGCCTGGACCGCCGCCACGGGCCCCGACTCGGCGACCCGCCGCCTGCTCTCCGAGCTGGCCGGCACCGCGGTCACCTTCCTGGTCGACCCGGCCCTGGTGTCCCCTCCCGCACCCGTCCCGACCCTCGCCCCGCCCGAGGACACCGGCGAGGGGACCGAGGAGGAGCCCCCGGGCGAGACGACCGGCCCCTCGGCGACTGAGTCACCGACGACCGAGTCCCCGACGACCGAGTCCCCGACGACTGAGCCGTCGGCAACCGGACCATCGGCGACCGGGTCCCCCACCGCAGCAGGGCAGGCCACCGACCCGGCCGCCACCCAGCCCCCGGGGGACGGTGCCCCTGCCACCGAGACAGGACCCGACACGGACCCTCCCGCCGAGGACGACGACACCACCACCGAGGCTCCGGGGACCGCCCCTGAGGTCCCGGGGACCCCCGAGGACGGGGCCGGACTCCGGCGGGCGATCGGCGAGGTCGACCCGGACCGGCTGTGGTGGCTCCCGGCCGGTGACCTCGACCTGGTGGCGCTGCTCGACCTGGGCATGACCCCGGAGGAGATCGCGCCGTTGTCCCGCCGCAGCAACCCCCCGGCGGACGGTGCGGCCGAGCTGCTGGCCACCGGTCGGCACAACATCGCCTGGCCCGCCCTCGACACGGTGACCGAGGACACCCTCGCCGCCCTGTCCGCGGTCTGGGCGTCCGCCACCTCCGAGGGGGGTACGCCGGAGGAGACCGCGCCGTTGGCCGGCGCGGTGGTCCCGGGGAGCTCGGTCACGGGCGACCGGGCGTTGCTCGGTGACGCCGTCTCGGTGCATCCCGACGGGACCGCCCTGCTCGGCTTCGACGAGCGGCTCAGCGCGATGGTGGCCGGTGTCGACTCCGCGGACGGCTCGGGCGTGGTCAGCCAGCGGTTGATCGCCGAGCTGCTGGCGCTCTACCAGGAACAACCGGCCGCCGAGCGCAGCCTGCTGATCGCGCTGCCCCGCAACCACGGCGTGTCCCCGGAGGCGTTGGGCGCCCTCTACGGAGCCACCGCCGACCTGCCCTGGGCGCAGGCCGTGCCGCTGCAGGACCTGGTAGAGGACGCCGGGTCGCAGGACGGGCAGACCCGGCTCGTGCCCGCGGCTCCCGACGGCGAGGGCACGACGGAGGAGGACCCGGGCGCCTACCCGAGCACCCCGTCCAGTCCATTGACCACCGCCCGGATCGACCTCGTGGAAGAGACGCGGGCCACCCTGGCCGGCGTCGGCGAGGTGGTGCCGGAGGGTGTGGCGGGGGCACGGAGCTGGGACGGCGTGCTGGACCAGCTCTACTCGGTCCGCTGGCGGTTCAACGAGGGCGGGTGGACCGAGCCGCTGCTGGCCGCACAGGCGCTCTCCACGGAGATCGTCGACGGCATCCACGTGAACCCGACCACGATCAACTTCCTCGCCGACGAAGGCCTCATCCAGATCACCGTGGTCAACGAGCTGCCGGTCACTGTCAGCGACCTCACCCTGACCGTGCGACCCCGCAACCCGAGGCTACGGATCGTGGAGCAGCCCGAACCGATCCAGATCGGGCCCTCCAGCCGCGCAACGGTGCAGTTCCGGGCCCGCGCGCTCGCGTCGGGCGAGGTCGAGGTGGAGACCGAACTGAGCACGCCGAGCGGGACCATGCTGGCCGACCAACAGCTGATGCGCGTCAACGTGCGGCCGACCGGGGTATGGATCTATTGGGTTTTGGGCGGCGTAGCAGGGATCATTCTGGTGCTGGGTGTTTGGCGTGCGCTGCGTCCGCGGCGGTCGGGCGCCCAGGGGGCGGCGACGCCGCAGACGACTGATGGGGACGGCGATGGCACGGACGAACGCAGCACGGAGCACTGAGTGAGCAACGACCCGACACCGGGCAGGGACACCCCGCCCCCGACCGGGGAGCCTGCCCCCCAGACGGGGGGGCACAGCTCGGCCTCGCTGGCCCGGCACAGCGCGGTCATGGCCTCCGGGACACTGGTCTCGCGGGTCCTGGGCCTGATCCGGGTGGCGCTCCTCGCGGGCGCCATCGGTCTGCTGGGACCGGCCGGCAACGCCTGGCAGACCGCCAACACGCTGCCCAACACGATCTACATCCTGTTGGCCGGCGGGGTGCTCAACGTGGTCCTGGTGCCCCAACTGACCCGGGCCGCGACCCTGGGGGCCAAGGGCCAGGACCTCACCGACCGGCTGATCACCCTGATGCTGGTGGCCCTGATCGGGATCACGGTCGTGGTCACCGCTGGCGCCGCAGTGCTCACCAAGTTCTACGCCTGGTCGTGGAGCGGCGACCAGTTGGCGCTGTCGGTCGCCTTCGCCTACCTCTGCCTGCCCCAGGTGCTGTTCTACGGCCTCTACACCTTGCTCGGCCAGATCCTGAGCTCCCAGGAGCGGTTCGGCTGGTTCATGTGGGCCCCGGTCGTCAACAACGTGGTGGCGATCGCCGGCCTGGTGGTCTTCACGATGCTCTACCCGGAGGCCCGGAACACCCCGCCCGGGGAGTGGACGTCCTCGATGATCTGGTGGCTCGGCGGCACCGCCACCCTGGGGGTCGTCTGCCAGGCCGCGGTGCTGGTGCAACCGGTCCGCGCCAGCGGGTTCCGCTACCGCCCCCGGTGGGGCTTCCGCGGGGTCGGGCTCGGAGCGACCTCCCGCCTGGCACTGTGGACCCTCGCGGTGATCGCGGTCTCCCAGCTCGGCATGTGGCTGACCACCAACGTGCTCAACTGGGTGAGCAACCAGGGCGACGACGTGCCCGGCAAGATCATCTACGAGAACGCCTTCCTGTTCTTCATGCTGCCGCACTCGCTCGTGACGTTGTCCCTGGTCACCGCCATGTTCACGCAGATGTCCCGGTCCGCCGCCGTGGACGACGTCCCCGCCCTGCGGCTGCAGTACGCCCACGGGCTGCGGTTGCTCGGCGCGGTCATCATCCCGATCTCCGTGGCGATGTTCCTGCTGGCCCCGGCGATGACCGGGGTGCTGCTGTTCCGCAACGAGCCCGCCGAGACGATCGCCACTGCATACGTGACGATGAGCCTGCTGGTGGGCCTGCCCCCGTATGCCGTGTACATCCTGTCCACCCGGATCTTCCACTCCTACCAGGACGGCAGGACCCCGTTCGACCTGCAGATCGCGATCAGTGTCGTGGCGATCGCCGGCACCCTGCTCGCGCTCACCGTCCCCGCGACCTGGGCGGCCGTGGTGATCGGGTTGGGGCAGAGCCTGGGCCAGGCGGCCGCCGCCGTCCTCGGGGTGCGCTGGGTGCGCCGGCGTCTGGGCACCGCCCCGTTGGGCCGGGTCCGGACCACCTACCTGTCCGCCATGATCGCCGCGGCGGTCGCCGCGGTCCCCACCCTGCTGGTCATCTGGGGTGGCTCCATGGCGTTGGACGGCGTGCTCCGGCACGTCGTCGTGCTGGGGGTCGGGGGCCTGCTCTACTTCGGCTGCTACGCCCTGGTCGCGCACCGACTGGGCATCACCGAGCTCGCCGAGGCGGTCGCTCCCCTGCTCCGCAGGTTGGGACGGGGTCGGGGCGGTCCCGCCGCGCCGGACGCGGTGGAGGCGCCCGCGGGACTAGTCTTAGCCGCAAACCCGAACCCGGCAGAGGTGACCGAGCAGGTCGACCCCGCGCCGGACGGCACCTCGGACGCCGCCCCGGCGCCCGACGACCAGTTCCCGACAGACCCTGCCGGGAGTCCGGAACAGCGGAAGGAGCACGGCTTGCGGGGGATCGAGTCCGGCACCGCCCTGGGCGGTCGGTACGTCCTCGAGGAGCTGCTCGCCAGCCGTGGCGACTCCCTCGAGTACTGGTCCGCCCACGACAGCACCCTCGAGCGCCTGGTGGCCGTCACCCTGCTGCCCGCCGACGGTGAGCACGAACAGATGGCCCACGCCGTGCTCGACGGTGCCCGCCGCACCGCCGGGGTGGATGACTCCCGCCTCGTCCGGGTGCTCGACGTCGGCCTGGACGACGGCATGTGCTGGATCGTCGAGGAGGGCCTGGCCGAGTCCGAGTCCCTGGCCTCCCTCGTCGCCAACCGTCCGTTGCCCGCCGAGGAGGCCCGCCGCATCATCGGCGAGGCCGCCAGCGGAATGGAGGCCGCGCGCCGGCGCGGGCTGCACCACCTGTACCTGTCCCCGCACGCCGTCCTGCGCACCCGGGAGGGCGTCATCAAGGTCTCCGGGGTGGCGGTCGCCGCGGCGCTGGAGCAGACCGAGGAGATCCCGGCCGTCGAGGCGTCCCTGATCGACACCGGGGACTTGGTGTCGCTGCTCTACACCGGTCTCACCGGTCGGTGGCCCGGGGAGGACATGGAGGGGCTGCGCAGCGCCCACCGGTCGGACGACGGCTCGCTGCCCGCTCCCTCCGAGGTCGTCGCCGGCGTCCCGGGCGACTTGGACGCCCTGTGCCGCGCCATGCTGGACGCCTCCTACGACCACCGGGAGGGACCGCAGACCCCCGGGGAGCTCGCCCGTCAGCTCTCCCCGTGGGCGACCGAGCCGGTCGCCGCCACGGGCCCGACCGGGCCGGACGCCCCGGTCAGCGGGGGCGGCGCCGAGGCGGCCCTGGTGGGGACGGCGGGTGCGTCCGCCGCTGCCACGGCGGCCCAACCCGGCCCGGTCCATGACGAGACCCCTGCGGGCGGCAACGAACCCGCGGACCCCTCCTACTTCCGGCCCCGCGGTGCCGCGGGCGCTGCCGGCGCCACCGGGCCCGACGCGGACGACCCGGACCCCGACGACGAGGGCTACGACGACTACGACGGCTTCGGCGCCGCGACGGGCCCGGACCGGACGCTGCCGCCGGGGGTCCGCGAGGACCAACCGCCCGGGAGCCAGACCGGCCTGGTCCTGCTGCTCCTGCTCGGGGTGGTCGCCATCGCCGTGGTCGTGGCGGTCAGCGCGTTCAGCGGGTTCTTCTCCGGGGGAGACGACGACCCCTCCCCCGCGGCCCCGACCGCACCTGCCACGTCGACGCCGACGGACGACACGGCCCCGACCACCGAGGAACCGGAGGAGACGACCACCTCCGCCCCGGCCAACGACGAGCCCTACGAGGCCGTCGGCGCGAGCGGGTTCGACCACTTCGGCGGCGACGAGAAGTCCGACCTCGCGCCCGACGCGGTGGACGGCGACGACAGCACGTTCTGGCGTTCGTACTGGTACACCGCCGCCAACTGGGGCAACCTGAAGGACGGTGTCGGTCTGGCCATCGACCTCGGCGAGGAGGTCCCGGTCAGCGAGGTGACGGTGCTCTTCCCCGAGGGCGACTACGGTGCCGAGGTCTTCGTCAACGACGAGCCGACCGACGAGGGTGGCACCAGCCTCGGGTCGGACGACAGCGCGTCGGGGACCTGGGAGCTCACCGCCGACGAGCCGGTGACCGGGCGGTATGTGATCGTCTGGTTCGACCGTGCGTGGACGGGTCCCAACGGCGAGGTGGCGCAGGTCTCCGAGGTTACGGTGCAGTGAGGCCCCTGTGACCATGACCGCCGACATCTCCCAGACGCCGGATGCCGACCTCCTGCAGCTGCACAAGGACGGCGATCCCGACGCCTTCGGTGAGTTGTTCCGCCGCCACAAGGACCGGATGTGGGCCGTGGCGCTGCGCACCACCCGCGACCCCGAACTCGCTGCCGACGCCGTGCAGGACGGGTTCCTCAACGCCTTCCGCCGGGCCGAGTCCTTCCGCGGCGACGCAGCCGTCACCACCTGGCTGCACCGGATCGTGGTCAACGCCTGCCTGGACCGGTTGCGCCGGATCAAGCCGACCGTCGAGCTCGGGGACACCGACGTGGTGGAGACCCGGGACCACCACGCCAGCGTCGAGGTGCGCCTGGACATCCAGGAAGCCCTGGCCAAGCTGCCCGAAGGACAGCGGATGGCACTGGTCCTGGTCGACATGCACGGCATGAGCGTCGCCGAGGCGGCCAGCGTGCTCGACGTCGCCGACGGCACGATCAAGTCGCGGTGCGCCCGCGGACGGGCCGCCATGGCCGAGTTGCTGGGCCTGCCGTGAGCACCTCCACAGGGTCGTCCAGGTCGGTGGCAGGTCGCAGGGAACCCGTCAGGGCAATCAGACGTCATAACCCTGTAGGGCGCATTGCACCCTGCTCCACGATGGACGATCACGCAGGACGGAGGACGCGGTGAGTACCGCAGAACACGACGACGACGCCCAGGTCGAGAACGACCCCACGGGTGTGCGGGCGTTGCTGTCCTCCCTGCCGGACCCCGGTCCCATGCCGGACACCGTGTTCGCCCGGATCAGCGCCAGCCTCCAGGAGGAGCAGGAGCGCCGGGAGCAGCAGTCGGCCTTCGGGCCGACCAGCGGCCCCGACGTCATCTCGCTGGCCGCCGAGCGGCACCGCCGTCGACCGATGCGCACGCTGACCTACCTGGGCGCGGCCGCCGGACTGGCCGTCGTCGCTACGGTCGTCTCCACGCAGGTCTTCGGCCCCGGTGACGGGGGCGGTTCCGGGATCTCGGCAGACGTGGGCAACAGCAACTCGCGAGACCAGGAAGGCGGTGTCCAGGCGGACGTCGGAGCGGCCGACGAGGGTGCAGCCGACGGCAGCACCGCCGCGGAAGGCGACGAGGGGGCCATGGCGGAGCCGCCGCCGCTGGGTGCGGCGGACGAGGACGACGCAGCGGCCCCGACGATGGGGGCTGCCGGGGGGGACCAGGCGGGTAGGGGACTGACCCTGGGCTTCGCCTCCGGCGAGGTCGCCCTGTCCTCGACCGACTTCGCGGCCGACGTCAGCCGCTGGTACTCGGCCTCGCCCGTCACCGAGAGCGGGTCCGCCTCCGTCCTGGCCGGGTGCGCCCAGGCCCTGGGCAACGCAGTGCCGGACGACGCCACGCTGGTGCTCACGGAGGGGTCACTCGACGGGGATCCCGTAGTGTTGGCCCTGCAGACCGAGCCGAACCGGATCGCCTGGGCGCTCGACCCCTCCTGCTCCACCGGCGAGGGTGAGATCCTGCAGGGCCCCTCGGTCATCCCCTGACCCTCCCGGGGAACAACACCGGCGGACACGCTGTTCGGATCAACGTAGGATCTGCGTATCCGAGCACTGCACACGGGCCGTCCCGCGACGGCTCGTGTCGATCGTCAAGAGACCGGGAGTTGACCGCGTGAGCACAGAGCATGTGCAGACCACCTCGGACACCGTGCGCGACGTGATCATCGTGGGGTCCGGCCCCGCGGGATACACGGCCGCCATCTACACGGCCCGGGCCAACCTCGCACCGCTGGTGTTCGAGGGGTCCGTCACGGCCGGCGGTGCCCTGATGAACACCACGGACGTGGAGAACTTCCCCGGCTTCGAGGACGGCATCATGGGTCCGGAGCTGATGTTCGCCATGCGTGGTCAGGCCGAGCGGTTCGGGGCCACCCTGGAGCGCGAGGACGTCGCCGAGCTGGACCTCACCGGCGAGATCAAGCTGGTGACCGACGCGGCCGGCCAGGTCCACCGGGCCCGCACCGTCATCCTGGCGATGGGGTCGGCCTACAAGGAGCTCGGCCTGCCGGACGAGCAGCGCCTCTCCGGCCACGGCGTCTCGTGGTGTGCCACCTGCGACGGCGCGTTCTTCCGGGACCAGGACATCGTCGTCGTCGGCGGGGGCGACTCGGCCATGGAGGAAGCGACCTTCCTGACCCGGTTCGCCAAGTCGGTTACCGTCCTGCACCGTCGAGACTCCCTGCGCGCCAGCAAGATCATGGCCGAACGTGCCGAGGCCGACGACAAGATCAGATTCGCCTGGAACAGCGAGGTCGCGGCCCTGCACGGTGACCCGAAGCTCACCGGCCTGACGGTGCGGGACACCCAGACCGGGCAGACCCGCGACCTGGCCACCACGGGCCTGTTCGTCGCTATCGGGCACGACCCGCGTAGCGAACTCGTCCGCGGACAGGTCGAGACCGACGCCGAGGGCTACGTCCTGGTCCAGGGGCGCACGACCGCCACCAACCTGCCGGGCGTCTTCGCCTGCGGCGACCTCGTCGACCACACCTACCGCCAGGCGATCACCGCCGCGGGCAGTGGCTGCTCGGCCGCCCTCGACGCGGAGCGCTACCTGGCCACGCTCGATGCCCAGCAGCCGGCACTGGCCGCCACAAGCCTGTCCAACTGATCGAATTTACTGAACGACAACAAGATTCACGCCCTTCAGGGCACGACAACAGCAACCGGAAGGATCCCCACATGGCCACCAAGCACACGAACGACGCCGACTTCCAGGCCGACGTCCTCGACCACGACAAGCCCGTCCTCGTGGACTTCTGGGCCCCGTGGTGTGGCCCGTGCAAGATGGTCGCTCCCATCCTGGAGGAGATCTCCGAGGAGCACGGCGACAAGCTGACCATCGTGAAGCTGAACACCGATGAGAACCCCCAGGTGACCGCGCGCTACGGGATCACCGGCATCCCGACCATGAACGTCTACCAGGGCGGCGAGGTCGTGAAGTCCATCACCGGGGCGCTGCCGAAGCAGAAGCTGATCCGTGAGCTGGACCAGTTCCTCGGAGCCTGATCCACAGGTTATCCACACGCTCTGAGCGCGGCCCGCTCCGGTTGTCCACAACCGGAGCGGGCCGTTTGCTGTCCCGCCGCACGCGTTTCACGTGCAACGGCGGTCAGGACGGCTGTGACCCCAACAGGTCCAGGATGCGGTCCAGGTCCTCGATCGAGGCGAACTCCACGGTGACCCGACCCTTGCGTTTGCCCATCGCGATCGATACCCGGGTGTCCAGGCGGTCGGCGAGCCGGGCCGCGGCCTCGTCCAGCTCGGGTCGTGGCTCCCGGCTCCTGGTGGCGCGCCGGGTGGGAGCCTGCTGTTCCCCGAGCAGCACGATCTCCTCCACGGAGCGGACGGAGAGGCCCTCCGCCACGATCCGCTGCGCCAGGCGCTCCATCGCAGCCCCGTCGGGCAGCCCGAGCAACGCGCGGGCGTGACCGGCGCTGAGGACCCCCGAGGCCACCCGGCGCTGCACCAGCGGCGGGAGCTTGAGCAGCCGGATCGTGTTGCTGATCTGCGGGCGGGAGCGGCCGATCCGGCGGGCCAGTTCCTCTTGGGTGCAACCGAAGTCCTCCAGCAGCTGCTGGTAGGCCGCCGCCTCCTCCAGCGGGTTCAGCTGGCTGCGGTGCAGGTTCTCCAGCAGCGCGTCCCGCAGCAGGACATCGTCCCCGGTCTCCCGGATGATGGCCGGGATGGTGGCGGCGCCGGCCATGCGGCTCGCCCGGAGCCGTCGCTCGCCCATGACGAGTTCGTAGCGTTCCTGCCCCTGCTCATCGGCGACCCGACGCACGACGACCGGTTGCAGCACGCCGATCTCCCGGACGCTCTGCTCGAGCTCGGCCAGTTCGTCCTCGTCGAAGACCTGGCGGGGCTGGCGCGGGTTGGCGTCCACCAGGTCCACCGGGATCTCGCGGAACTCGGCACCCGGCACCGGGGCCAGGTCCCCGTCCTGCTGGGCGGGACCCTCTTCCTTCTCCGCCGCCGGCGTCGAGGTGGGTTCCGGCGAAGCGTTGTCCACGGCGGCGCGCTGGTCGGGATCCTCCTGCCGCACAACGCTCGCCCCGTCGGAGTCGCGGGGGAAGAACAAGTCGCTGGGCCGGGCCCCGGTGGGAGCCGGCGGGATCAGCGCCCCGAGCCCCCGCCCCAGGCCACGTCGTCGATCGCTCATGCCGAGTTCCTCTCTTCGCCGGTGTCGGCCAGCTCGGCGGCCGCTTCCAGGTAGCACAGGGCACCGCTGCTCGCGGGGTCGTAGGTGATCACGGTCTCGCCGTGGCTCGGCGCCTCGCTGATCCGCACCGAGCGGGGGATCGAGGTGGCCAGCACCTGCTGCGGGAAGTGCTCCCGCACCTCGTCGGCCACCTGGGCGGACAACTTGGTGCGCGCGTCATACATGGTGAGCAGGATGTTGCTGACCCGAAGTCCGGGGTTCAGGTGCTCCCGGATCATCTCGATGTTGGTGAGCAGTTGGCTCAGTCCCTCGAGGGCGTAGTACTCGCACTGGATCGGGATCAGCACCTCGTCCGCGGCGACGAACGCGTTCACGGTGAGTAGCCCCAGACTGGGCGGACAGTCGATGAAGACGTAGTCGACCCGCTCCGCAGCAGGCAGCGAGTCCAGGTAGGCGTGCAGCGCCTTGCGCAGCCGGGCCTCACGGGCCACCAGCGGCACCAGCTCGATCTCGGCGCCCGCCAGGTCGATCGTGGCGGGTAGGCAACTCACTTGCGGGACAGAAGGACTGACAGTGACGACGTCCTGCATCGGCACCCCGTCGAGCAACACGTCGTAGACCCCGGACGTCCCCGTCGAGTGGGGCACGCCGAGCGCGGTGCTCGCGTTGCCCTGAGGGTCCATGTCGATGACCAGGACCCGCAGGCCGGACTGTCCGAGCGCCGCGGCCAGGTTCACCGCCGACGTCGTCTTGCCGACCCCGCCCTTCTGGTTGGCCACCGTGAAGACGCGGGTGTGACTCGGCCGCGGGACGGTCCGGGTGGACAGGGCCCGACGGCGCCGTCCCTCGTCGGCGAGCGCACGGGCCAGGGGTGAACCCGTCAGGTCGACGGGGTCACCCTGGATCGAGGGGGCCTCCTCCGCCACCTTCTGGGGCGCCGCGGATGTTTCCCGTGAAACATCGGGAGCCGGGACGGGGCTTTCAGTCGGCTCCTGCGTCTCCTTGTCGACCGGTGTTTCACGGGAAACATCGCCAGTAGGGTCCGACGAATGCTGCGGAACGGGCCAGCCGATAGGAGTGGAGTCCGGGGACGTCCTGCCGGGCCACCCGAGGCCTTGGTGGACCTGGACCTCATGGGTGGCGGATAGGTGATGGGTTGTCGAAGTCATCTCCCGCCCATCATCGCCCATCGCCGCCTGACTTCCGGCGTCCGCCACGGCCCTTTCCCTTCCGGTTCTTCCCACCACCGCCCTGGCGGGGCCGGGGCACCGTTTCCCCCACGGTCAGTTCGACTACCCGCGTCGGGGTGTCGACCAGGTCTTCGCCCAGGGTGATGACGCGCGACTGCTGGACTCCGAGGCGCTCCAACAGCGCCAGGTCGGCCGCCAGTTCCTCCGTGGCCGAGGCCCCCTTGAGCGCCAGCACCCTGCCGTGGGGTTCCACCAACGGCAGGCACCAGCCGGCCAACTCACCGAGTTTGGCCACGGCCCGCGCGGTCACCACCGGAGCGCGCAGCCGTCCCCACAGTTCCTGGGCGCGACCACGGTGCACCGAGACGTTGCCGAGTCCCAGCTCTGCGATGGTCCCCTCGAGCCAGGTCGTGCGACGCAGCATCGGCTCCACCAGGGTCACGTCGAGGTCCGGGCGGGCGATCGCCAGCACCAGGCCTGGCAGGCCCGCTCCCGAGCCGACGTCGATGAGTCGCGTCCGGTAGGGCAGCACGGACTCGACCACGGCGCAGTTCACCAGGTGCCGGTCCCACAGACGCGGCGTCTCACGCGGGCCGATGAGTCCGTGGGATACCCCGGAGTCGGCCAGCAGTTCGGCATACCGGACCGCCACGTCGAGGTGGTCCCCGAAGACCGACCGAGCAGCGGTCGGCGGTGCCGGTGCCGGTTCGCGCCGCTGCTGCGCGGCAGGGTCGTCCTCTTTCACGTGGAACGTGCGGTGGCCGGAGGCCGGTCAGTCGGCGGGCAGGACGACGACGTAACGGTTCGGCTCGTCACCCTCGGACTCCGAGGTCAGGCCGGCGGCCAGGACCTCGTCGTGGACCACCTTGCGCTCGAAGGCGGTCATCGGCTCCAGCTCCTGGCGCCCACCGGAGTTCTTGACCTCACCGATCACCTGCCGGGCCTGCTCGACCAGGGCGGCGCGGCGCGCGGCGCGGTGCCCTGCGATGTCGAGCATCAGCCGGCTGCGCTCCCCGGTCTCGGCCTGCACGGCGAGTCGGGTCAACTCCTGCAGTGCCTCCAGGACGGCCGCCTCCTTGCCGACGAGTCGCTGCGGCGCAGGACCGTCCTCGGAGTCGACGATCGCGACGGCCGCCCGGTCGGCCTCGACATCGACCTCCAGGTCGCCGTCGAGGTCGGCGATGTCCAGCAGCGTCTCAAGGAAGTCGGCAGCGATCTCGCCCTCCCGCTCGAGCTCGGCCACCTTGCGGCTGGGCCGCCGCCTCGGCGCGACCTCGGTGCCCTCGGTCGTGTCCGTGGCATCCGGACCGTCAGCGACGTCGGCGGCGTCGGCGACGTCGGCGACGTCGGCGGCGTCGGTGCCCTCGGTGGCCTCGGTGGAGACGGAAGCGTCCGTCGCGCCGGCTTCTTCGGCGGTCGTCGTCACGTGATGCGCCTGCTCGGCAGCCGCCTCCGTCTCGCTGGTGGCGTCGGTCGCGGTGTCCTGGACGTCGTCCTGGCTGGTCTCGGCGGGTGTGCTCATCTGAACTCCTGTGGTGGGGGCGGCCGACGGCCGCTCACGAGAAAGAAAGAGATCGAACTGGTGTCCGGACCTGGGGCTATCGACCCTTGGGTCGGTTGTTGCCCTTGCCCTTGGTGCGCTTCTTGCTGCGCGGCTGGACCCGCTGGCCGCCCTGCGGTCGGGGACGGGTGGTGGAGGCGGCCGCGGTGGCGGTGGCGTCGTCACCCTCGACGGTCGACAGCTGCACCTTGTCCACCGGCTTGCCCTTGGCCAGGCGGCGGGCCTCCCGGGCCTTCTCGGCCGGGGACCCCGGGGCCGGCATCGCGCGGATCACGTAGAACTGCTGGCCCATGCTCCACAGATTGGTGGTGGTCCAGTAGATGAGCACACCGATCGGGAAGTTGACACCGGACACCGCGAAGATCAGCGGCAGGGCGTAGAGCAGCATCTTCTGCTGCCGCGCCATCGGGTTGTCCAGTGCCGCGGCCGGCATGTTCTTGCGCATCAGTTGGTGCTGGGTGGTGAACGTGGTCACCGACATCGCGATGATGAGCACCACGGCAAGGACCTTGGCGGGACCGTCGTTGCTGTGCAGGAAACTGGAGGTCAGCGAGGCGCCGAAGATGTCAGAGGCGGCCAGCTTTTGGGCCAGCTCCTGGGACCACATCCCCTGCGGGTCGTGCGTGCCGTCCGCCACACCCGGCACCGTGTTCAGGATGCGGAAGAGGGCGAAGAAGAACGGCATCTGCATCAGGATCGGCAGACAGGAGGAGAACGGGTTGGTGCCGTGCTTCTTGTAGAGAGCGAAGCTCTCCTCGGTCATCGCCTTGCGCGACGCCTCGTCTTTCTTCCCCTTGTACTTCTGCTGGATCTTCATGAGCTCCGGCTGCAGCATCTGCATCCGGCGCTGGGAACGGATCTGCTTGACGAACAACGGCATCAGCAGCACGCGGAGCACGATGACCAGGCCGACGATCGAAAGCGCCCAGGTCCACCCGCTCGTGTCGGACATCCCGAGCCTGGTGAGCAGCCACTCGACGCCGACCAGGATGGCCGAGTTGAACCAGTAGAACGGGATCAACAGTGTGTCAATGAAACCCATGAGGTCCTCAGTCTTGCGGCGAGCCGTGGCTCACCTGGTGGTCATGCGTGCGGGCCGGGGGAACGTGGTCGACGCCCCCGGCGCTCCAAGGATGGCACCTGGACAACCGGCGAGCCGCCAGCCAGGTTCCCCGGAGGGGTCCGTGCACCCGCAACGCCTCGATGGCGTAGGCCGAGCACGACGGGTAGTAGCGACAGCTGGGGCCGAGCAGCGGCGAGATCAGCAACTGGTAACCGCGGACCAACCAGATCAGCGGTGCCGCCAGGACCGAGCCCACCGTGGCCGCCATCAGCGCAACGCCCGAGCGACGGCGTCATCAAGCGCCGCACCGAGGGCCTGGCTACTCGCCCCCGCAGCTGCCGGGGTGGCCCGGACCACCAGGTCGGTACCGCCGGGGAACTGGTCCGTGCGGGCCGCGACGAGGTGCCGCAGTTGCCGGGTGACCCGGTGTCGCACAACGGAGTTGCCAACCGCCTTGGAGACCACGAAGCCGACCCTGGCCGGGCCGGAACCGCGGTGGGACCGGTCGGCGCGGTGCACCACGAGGAGCGGCGTGCCGGCCCGTCGGGTCCTGGTCACCGACCGCGCCGCACCGCCCCGGAACACGGCGGTGAAATCCTCCGGCCGGGTCAGTCGATGGCGCTTGGGCAGCATCGTGACCTCGGGAGCAGCATGGCTGATGAGTCGACCTGGTCGGGGCCCCTCGTCAGGCGGACAGGCTGGAGCGGCCCTTGCGGCGGCGGTTGGCCAGGATGGAACGGCCGGCGCGGGTACGCATCCGCAGGCGGAAGCCGTGCACGCGGGCGCGACGACGGTTGTTGGGCTGGAACGTACGCTTGCTCACTGGGTACTCCGTTACCGCAGCACCCCACGTCTGTCGTGATCGGTGCTGGCTCTGGCTGGTTGGGGATGTTCGGGTGCCGCCCTCGGCCGCAATCGAAAGCCCACGCGCCACCCCCGGTCGGTGCGACCGGGAGGACGTGCTCGCGGGCAGGCGAAAACGGCCGAAATCGGCCTGCTCCACGGTACGCGAGGGCCACATTCCGGGTCAAACCGTGTGGGGTCCCGTCGCCGCGGCGACCAAAACGGTCTAGTGTGGCTGCTTCCGAGCCGTCGATGCCGCGCGACACGCCGATCCGGGCAGATCTCCAGGGCGGGCACTTGCCCCGGGGCCGTCGATGTTGTTAGCGTCGCTGGCTCGGGAGTCCTTGTCCACCGGTTTATACACAGCCTGTGGATAACCTTGTGGACACGGTCGACAGCGGGAGCGCCGGGACCTCGGCCACGGGGGGACCCTACCCGCAGGTACGACACAGACAAGGACACACGACACCGATGACGCAGCCGGAGGTCGACTACGACCAGGTGTGGCAAGACACCGTCGGTGACCTGCACGAAAACGGCATCGCACCTCGGGAGCGCGCCTACCTGCGGATGACCCGCCTCGTCGGACTCCTCGACTCCACGGCCCTGCTCGCCGTGCCCTACGAGCACACCAAGGACTCCCTCGAGGCCGGGCTGCGCACCCAGGTCGAAGACGCGCTGTCCACCCACCTGGCCGTGCGGGTACGCCTGGCGATCACAGTCGATGAGGACCTGCGCGGCCAGATCGAGGGCGAGGGCACCCAGCTCTCCGACGAGGGTCCGGGCGAGGCCGCTTCGGCTGGCGGGCGGGCGCCCCAGAGCGGGAACGGCGACCAGGGCGCCACGACCAGGGAGACCCCGATGGCCCGCAGCCAGGCCCGTGGCTCCGACGCCGTGCAGGTGTCCTCGACCGACGTCGACTCCCGGCTCAACCCCAAGTACACCTTCGACACCTTCGTGTCCGGGTCGTCCAACCGGTTCGCGCACGCCGCCTCGCTCGCGGTGGCCGAGTCGCCGGCCCGGGCATACAACCCGTTGTTCATCTACGGCGAGTCCGGGCTGGGCAAGACCCACCTGCTGCACGCCATCGGGCACTACGCCCGCAACCTCTACCCGGGCGTGCGCGTCCGCTACGTGAACTCCGAGGAGTTCACCAACGACTTCATCAACAGCATCCGCGACGACAAGGCCGGCGCGTTCCAGCGCCGTTACCGCAACGTGGACTTCCTGCTGATCGACGACATCCAGTTCCTCCAGGGCAAGGAACAGACGGTCGAGGAGTTCTTCCACACCTTCAACACGCTGCACAACAGTGAGAAGCAGGTGGTGATCACCTCCGACCAGCCGCCGAAGAAGCTCTCCGGCTTCGCCGAGCGGCTGCGCAGTCGGTTCGAGTGGGGGCTGCTGACCGACGTGCAACCCCCCGACCTGGAGACCCGCATCGCGATCCTGATGAAGAAGGCCGCCCAGGAGGGGATGACCATCCCCGCGGACGTGGCCGAACTCATCGCGAGCAAGATCACCACCAACATCCGCGAGCTCGAGGGCGCGCTGATCAGGGTGACCGCCTTCGCCTCGCTCTCCGGGATGCCGCTGACGGTCGAGCTCGCCGCGCACGTCCTCAAGGACATCATCCCGGCCGGTGACTCCGGCCAGATCACGGTCAGTACGATCATGAACGAGGTCTCCGCCTACTTCCACATCGCGATCGACGACCTGTGCGGCACCTCCCGCTCGCGCACCCTGGTCAACGCCCGGCAGATCGCGATGTACCTGTGCCGGGAGCTCACCGACCTCTCGCTGCCCAAGATCGGTCAGGAGTTCGGTGGGCGGGACCACACCACCGTGATGCACGCCGAGCGCAAGATCCGGCAGCTAATGGGCGAGCGCCGGGCGCTGTATGACCAGATCACCGAGCTCACGGGTCTGATCCGCCGGGCCGCCGCACGCCGCGGCTGAGCGCCTCCACCTCCCCGCGTCGCCCGTCCGGCGACCACTGCGCCTTACCCACACCCTGTGGATAACCCTGTGGGTAAGACACCACCCATTCACCCGGATCACGCCAACCCCGTCCGCCCCGGCTGTGGACAGGGTGCGGACGACCTGGGGACAACCCGGACGTTCCTGCGGACGACGCGGCCCCCGGATCGCCCCCGGTTGTGGACACGATCCGGGGATCCCCAGTCCGGTGTCGGCCGTGCCCAGGATGTCCACCCGGCATACACATCCCGAACAGCCGGGGTGACCTGCCCGGGAAGGCTGTTGTCCACAACGTCCACAGTCCCTATGACGATGACGAGTTAACCTATGGACCGGGATCCCGTCCCACGTCCTGGGGATGAGGACAGGGAGGCCGAGACGCGTGGTCGCTCGGGGACGGGGCGGGTTGGCCTCGCACCGGCCGCCGACTAGTGTCATGCTGCACACCCGCCGGTGCGCTCGCCCGAGACCCGGCACCACCGAATGTCATTTTGCGAAGGGCTGTCCGACGTGAAGTTCCGGGTTGACCGCGATGTCCTCTCCGAAGCCGTGGCCTGGGTGGTCCGTGGCCTGAGTAACCGGCCGCCCGTGCCGGTGCTGGCCGGCGTACTGTTGCACGCCGACGAGGAGGGCACGCTGACCCTGTCGGCCTTCGACTACGAGATCTCGGCCACGGTGACCGTCGAGGCCGACGTCACCGAGGGCGGCGAGGTCCTGGTCCTGGGCCGGCTGCTGGCCGACATCTCCCGCAACCTGCCCAACAAGCCTGTCGAGGTGTCGACCGAGGGCAGCAAGGTGCAGCTGACCTGCGGTTCCAGCCGGTTCGCCCTGATCCAGATGCCCGTGGAGGACTACCCCGCGCTGCCCGCCGCGGCCGAGAGCAGCGGCAGCATCGCCGGCGACGTGTTCACCCAGGCCGTCGCGCAGGTCTCCGTGGCCGCGGACCGCGGCGACACGCTGCCGATCCTCACCGGGGTCCGGGTCGAGATCGAGGGGGAGAAGGTCACCCTCCTGGCCACCGACCGCTACCGCCTGGCGATGCGCGAGATCACCTGGCGTCCCACGGACCCGAACGCTTCGCGGGTGGCGCTGATCCCCGCGCGGACCCTGTCCGAGACGGCCCGGGCGCTCGGTGCCGCCGGCACCGTCGAGGTCGCGCTGGGCGACCCGGCCAGCGGCGACGGCCTGATCGGTTTTGAGGCCGGCTCCCGCCGCGCGACCACCCGGCTGCTGGACGGTGAGTACCCCAAGGTCACCTCGATCTTCCCGAACAGCGTGGACACCGTGGCGCTGATGGAGACCACCACCCTGATCGAGGCCGTCAAGCGGGTGGCCCTGGTCGCCGAGCGCAACACTCCGATCCGGTTGCGGTTCACCGACGGCCAGGTCGCGATCGAGGCTGGCACCGGCGACGACGCCCAGGGCAGCGAGGCGATCGAGGCGACGCTGACCGGCCCCGGCCTGGAGATCGCCTTCAACCCCGGGTTCCTGCTGGACGGCCTCGGTGCGCTGAACGCCGCCTACGCGCGCCTGGCATTCACCCAGCCGTCCCGGCCGGCCGTGCTGTCCGGGCAGGCCGAGCCCGACGGCGAATCCGATGAGTCCTACCGTTATGTCCTGATGCCGGTCCGCTTCGCGGGCTGACAACCGGCGGGTGGAGTCCCACCCGCCCCCGCGTGCACTCAGGAGGAGAAGGCAGCATGCAACTCGGAATGATCGGCCTGGGCAAGATGGGCGGCAACATGCGCGAGCGGATCCGCCGCGCAGGCCACGAGGTCATCGGCTACGACCTGGCGCCCGACGTGCGTGACGTGGACACTCTGGAGGAGCTGGTCTCCGGTCTGTCCGCCCCCCGGACGGTGTGGGTGATGGTCCCGGCGGGCAAGCCGACCCGGGAGACGGTCAGCCAGCTCGGGGAGCTGCTCGAGCCCGGCGACCTGGTCATCGACGGCGGCAACAGCCACTTCAAGGACGACGCGCTGCACGATGCGGAGCTGGCCGAGAAGGGCATCGGCTACGTCGACTGCGGTGTGTCCGGCGGCATCTGGGGGCTGGAGAACGGCTACGGCCTGATGTGCGGCGGCCGGCCCGAGCACGTCGAGCAGGCGATGCCGATCTTCGACGCGCTCCGCCCGGAGGGGCCGCGCGAGGAGGGCTTCGTGCACGCCGGGGACGTCGGCGCCGGGCACTACGCCAAGATGGTGCACAACGGCATCGAGTACGGCCTGATGCACGCGTATGCCGAGGGGTTCGAGCTGCTGACCGCCAAGGAGATCGTCAAGGACGTCAAGGGCTGCTTCCAGGCCTGGTCGCGCGGCACCGTGGTGCGTTCCTGGCTGCTGGACCTGCTGGTCAAGGCCCTGGAGGAGACCCCGGGCCTGGAGGGGGTCAGCGAGTACACCACGGACTCCGGCGAGGGGCGGTGGACCGTCCAGGAGGCGATCGAGAACGCCGTGCCGATGCCGGTCATCAGCGCCGCACTGTTCGCCCGGTTCAACTCCCGCCAGGAGAACTCCCCGGCGATGCAGGCCGTCGCGGCGCTGCGCGGCCAGTTCGGCGGCCACGACGTCAAGATGCTCGACGACCAGCTCGCCGAGGGCCAGAAAGAGGTCCACGACTTCGCGCGCGCCAAGCAGGACGCCGGTCAGGCGCGTCCCGGCGACGCCAACGCTGACAGCGCGGGCTGAGCCCGGCATACCGATGCAGTGCACCTGACCAGACTCAGCGTCACCGACTTCCGCAGCTATGCCGAGGCGACGGTCGACCTGTCGCCGGGAGTGACCACGCTGCTCGGCCGCAACGGACAGGGCAAGACCAACCTGGTGGAGGCCGCCGGCTACCTGGCCGCCCTGTCCAGCCACCGGGTCGCGACCGACGCACCCCTGGTCCGCTACGGCGCGGAGACGGCCGTCGTGCGGGCCACGGTGGTCCGCGACGGGCGGGAATCGTTGCTGGAGCTGGAGATTGTCCCGGGACGGTCGAACCGGGCCCGGCTCAACCGGTCTGCGCTGACCCGGCCACGGGACGTCCTCGGCACGCTGCGCACGGTCCTGTTCGCACCCGAGGACCTGGCGCTGGTCAAGGGTGATCCCGGCGAACGCCGCAGGTTCCTCGACGAGCTCCTCGTGGCCCGCCAACCCCGCTGGGCGGGAGTGCGCGGTGACTACGACAAGGCACTCAAACAGCGCAACGCCCTGCTCCGGTCCGCCTCGGCACTGTGGCGGGAACCGAAGGGGCGGCGGCGGCGCGAGCACCACCTGGCCCCGGGGCAGACCCTGGAGGAGGCCCGCGAGTCGGCGGTGTCCACCCTGGCCGTCTGGGACTCCCAGCTCGCGGAGGTCGGTGGCGCCCTGACCTACGCCCGGCTGCGGCTGCTGCGCGATCTCGGGCCGTATGTCGACGAGGCCTACCGGACGATCAGCGATGCCGACACCGCGGCGGTCACCAGCTACCGGACGAGCCTGCAGGGACCGGTCGCCGACCGTATCGCCGCCGGCGAGGTGCCCGAACGCGAGGAACTGGTGGCCGCGACCCTGGAGACGATGACGCAGCTGCGCACCCAGGAGCAGGAACGCGGGGTCAGCCTGGCCGGGCCGCACCGGGACGACCTGGTGCTCGCCCTCGGCGACCTCCCGGCCAAGGGGTATGCCAGCCACGGCGAGTCGTGGTCGTTCGCCCTGGCGCTGCGGCTGGCCGGGTTCCAGCTGCTGCGGCACGACGTGGGGACAGACCCGGTCCTGGTGCTGGACGACGTCTTTGCCGAGCTGGACCAGGGGCGGCGCCACCGGCTGGCCGCCCTGATCGCCGACTGCGAGCAGGTGCTGATCACGGCCGCGGTCGCCGAGGACGTGCCCGAGGAGCTGCTCGCCCGCGCCGGTGCGGTGCTCGACGTCAGCCTGGGCTCGGTCACCGTCCGGGAGAACCCGTGAGCGGCTCCACGGACGGCGACGACCCCGGCGCGGTCCCCGAGGAGGCGGTCCCCGAGGAGGAGGCCGCACTCGACGCGGCCGCGGACGCGTTGGCCCGTGCCCGGCGGCTGGCGCGCGAGAAGGGGCTGCGACCCGGCCGACCCGGCCGCACCGCCGGCACCCGCGCGGCCGGCCCCGCCGCGGGTCTCTCGCGAACCCGCTCGGGCGCCGGCAAACCCGATGCACGCGACCCGCAGAAGGTCGGCACCGAGATCGAACGCCTGGTCGCCAGCCGGGGATGGGGCTCCGAGGTGCAGGTCGGGTCCGTGATCGGGCGGTGGCGCACGATCGTGGGCGACACCGTCGCGCAGCACGTGGCCCCCACGGGGTTCACCGGTTCGGTGCTGACGGTGCAGGCCGACTCCACGGCGTGGGCCACCCAGATGCAGCTGCTCACGAGCTCGGTGCTCGCCCGGATCGAGACCGAGGTGGGGCCCGACGTGGTGACCGAGATCGTGGTCCGCGGCCCGGGCGGGCCGAGCTGGCGCAAGGGGGCCTTCCGGACGACCGGTCGGGGACCCCGGGACACCTACGGGTGAGGACGGAGGCGCAGATGCTCGTGGGAGACGTCACGGAACAGGGCACGGTCTTGTTCGAGGCCAGGGCGCGGACGCGGGTCCTCGTCACGGAGGCGGTGCTGCCCATGGTGATCGGGCTCGGCCTGGGCATCCCCTACGTGGTCCTCATCCGGAACCGCGACGGCAGCGCGGCCGAGAACCTGCTCATCAGCAGCCTGGCCGTCCTCGTCTGTGCGGGGGTGCTGGCTTTCCTCTGGGCGCGGCAACGGGCGGTCTTCCAGGTCACCGCCACCCATGTGGTGAAACGCCGGACGTTGCGTCGCCCCATCATGGTCCGGCGGGACGAGATCGCGGAGGCCGTGGTCACCAAGGAGTATGCCGTGGTCCGAGATCACCGCCCGCGCGCGCTGTTCCTCGCCGCGGACACCTCCACGTTGCTGACCACTGAGCCGTTGTCCGACCTGGCCGACGTGGAGGCACTGGCCCACGCGGCGCCGGTCGCGACCTACCTGGAGGTGCTCCGACCGGAGCAGACCGTGCAGCGGTGGCCGCTGATGCTTCCCTGGAGCCACCGGCACCAGAGGGCTGCCGCGGTGGTCACGGGAGGCGTGGTCGTCGTCGCCACGCTCGTTGCCTTCGTGATCGGAATAACCCTCTTCTGAGTCCGGATCGACCGGTGTGACGGCCGTCCCGACCGAGCGGCAAAACGGCACGTGTGGACGGCTGAGCCCCCACGCGACGTGGTGGACCTCGTCTGAGGGGCTGTTTTGCCGTAGAAAAGCCGTTCTGAGGCTGTGGAAGGCATGTTCTGGGGGCCATGACAGGTAGACTGGACCGGTAATCCGGTGAGCGTTCCTAAGGAGACCTGTGGCCACTGTCGGACCCGACGACCCGTCGTCGACCCAGCCAGAGATGCCCGAACTACCCGAGGCAACCCCGCAGGAAGGTGACCCCGGCTCCCTCGCCACCTCCCCGGCATACGACGCGAACGCCATCCAGGTCCTGGAGGGGCTGGAGGCGGTGCGTAAGCGCCCGGGCATGTACATCGGATCCACCGGTGAACGCGGGCTGCACCACTTGGTGACCGAGATCGTCGACAACTCGGTGGACGAGGCGCTCGCCGGCTACGCCACCACGATCGAGGTCACCATCCTCAAGGACGGGGCGATCCGGGTCGTCGACGACGGCCGGGGCATCCCGACCGACATCCACCCGGTGGAGCAGAAGCCGGCCGTCGAACTCGTGCTCACCCAGCTGCACGCCGGCGGCAAGTTCGGCGGCGGCGGCTACAAGGTGTCCGGTGGTCTGCACGGAGTGGGTTCCTCGGTGGTCAACGCCCTGTCCGAGCGGCTGGACGTCGAGGTCCGCCAGCGCGGGCACGTATGGCGTCAGTCCTACCGGTTGGGTGTGCCGCAGGAGCCGCTGTCGATGGACGAGGAGATCCCCGAGGAGGAGACCGGCACCACCATCGTCTTCTGGCCCTCCAGCGACATCTTCGACACCCTCGACTTCCAGTTCGAGACGATCCGGTCGAGCCTGCAGCAGCGCGCCTTCCTCAACAAGGGCCTGACCCTCTCGCTGGTCGACGAGCGGCCGGTCCCGGTCGACCACGACATCGACGCCCTCGAGGACGACCCGATCGACGGGCTCGACCAGGACGACGTCGACGGGTTGCCCGACCCGGGCGCGACGACGCCGGAGCTGGCCAAGAAGCGCTCGGTGACCTACTGCTACGAGAACGGCCTGCTCGACTACGTCGTGCACCTGAACAAGTCGAAGCGGACCGAGCCGGTGCACGAGGAGGTCATCGGCTTCGAGAACGAGGACAAGGAGCGGATGCTCGCCCTCGAGGTCGCGATGCAGTGGACGACCTCCTACAGCGAGTCGGTCCACACCTACGCCAACGCGGTCAACACCCATGAGGGCGGTACGCACGAGGAAGGCTTCCGGGCGGCGCTGACCCGGTTGATCAACGACTTCGCGCGCACCAACAAGCTGCTCAAGGAGAAGGACCCGAACCTCACCGGCGACGACATCCGCGAGGGTCTCACCGCGGTCGTCTCGGTGAAGCTGGGCGAGCCGCAGTTCGAGGGGCAGACCAAGACCAAGCTGGGCAACTCGGAGGTCAAGGGCTTCGTCCAGTCCGCGATGACCGAGGAGCTCGGGCACTGGCTCGAGGCCCACCCCCGGGAGGGTCGGGAGATCGTCGGCAAGGCGGTGCAGGCCGCGGCCGCACGCCTGGCCGCCCGCAAGGCCCGCGACGCCACCCGGCGCAAGGGGCTGCTGGAATCCGGCGGCCTGCCCGGCAAGCTGCGCGACTGCCAGTCCAAGGACCCGTCGGTCTCCGAGGTCTTCATCGTCGAGGGCGACTCCGCCGGCGGCTCGGCCGTCCGCGGCCGCAACCCGTTCAACCAGGCCATCCTGCCGATCCGCGGCAAGATCCTGAACGTCGAGAAGGCCCGCCTGGACAAGATCCTAAACAACCAGGAGGTCAAGGCGCTGATCTCGGGGTTCGGAACCGGCATCGGTGAGGACTTCGACATCGGCAAGGCGCGCTACCACAAGATCGTGCTGATGGCCGACGCTGACGTCGACGGCATGCACATCCGCACGCTGCTGCTTACCCTGCTGTTCCGCTTCATGCGCCCGCTGATCGAGCACGGCTTCGTCTACCTGGCCCAGCCACCGCTCTACCGGATCAAGTGGTCCAACGCCGACCACGAGTTCGCCTACTCCGACCGGGAGCGGGACGCCCTGATCAAGGAGGGCCTGTCCGCCGGCCGCCGGCTGCCCAAGGACACCGGCATCCAGCGCTACAAGGGTCTGGGTGAGATGGACTACCGGGAGCTCTGGGAGACCACGATGGACCCCGACCACCGGGTCCTGCTGCAGGTCACCCTGGACGACGCTGCCGCCGCGGACGAGATCTTCGCGGTGCTGATGGGCGAGGACGTGGAGTCCCGGCGCAGCTTCATCCAGCGCAACGCCAAGGACGTCCGCTTCCTGGACATCTAGCCGCTGGGGGAGGGCTCCGGCCGAGACCCCGCGCAAGACGTAGTACGAACACTGGCCACTGAACGGCATACCAAAGGAACGTCGTGACAGAAACACCGCAGAGCGACCGGATCGAGGCGGTCGACCTCAACACCGAGATGCAGCGCAGCTACATCGAGTATGCGATGAGCGTCATCGTCTCGCGCGCGCTGCCGGACGTGCGGGACGGGCTGAAGCCGGTGCACCGCCGCGTCCTCTACGCGATGTATGACGGGGGCTACCGCCCGGACCGTGGCTTCAACAAGTGTGCCCGCGTCGTCGGCGACGTGATGGGGCACTACCACCCGCACGGCGACAGCGCGATCTACGACGCCCTGGTCCGCCTCGTGCAGGACTGGGCGATGCGCTACCCGCTGGTCGACGGCCAGGGCAACTTCGGCACGCCCGGTGACGACCCCGCCGCGGCCCCCCGCTACACCGAGTGCAAGATGGCGCCGCTGGCCATGGAGATGGTCCGTGACATCACCGAGGACACCGTCGACTTCCAGGACAACTACGACGGCAAGGCCCAGGAGCCCACCGTCCTGCCCGCCCGGTTCCCGAACCTGCTGGTCAACGGCTCGGCCGGGATCGCGGTCGGGATGGCGACCCAGATCCCGCCGCACAACCTGCGGGAGGTGGCCGACGGCGTCCAGTGGCTGCTGGAAAACCCCGACGCCTCCCGCGAGGAGCTGCTCGAGGCGCTGATCGAGCGGATCCCCGGTCCGGACTTCCCCACCGGCGCCCTGATCATGGGCCGCCGCGGCATCGAGGAGGCCTACCGCACCGGGCGCGGCTCGATCATCATGCGGGCCGTGGTCGAGGTCGAGGAGATCCAGGGTCGGCAGTGTCTGGTGGTCACCGAGCTGCCCTACCAGGTCAACCCGGACAGCCTGGCCAAGAAGATCGCCGAACTGGTCAACGACGGCAAGCTCGGCGGCATCGCCGACATGCGGGACGAGACCTCCGGCCGGACCGGCCAGCGGCTGGTGATCGTGCTGAAGCGGGACGCGGTCGCCAAGGTCGTGCTCAACAACCTCTACAAGCACACCCAGCTGCAGCAGAACTTCGGCGCCAACATGCTCGCTCTGGTCGACGGCGTGCCGCGCACCCTGCCGCTGTCCGCCTTCGTGCGGCACTGGGTGGAGCACCAGATCGTGGTCATCCAGCGGCGCACGGCATACCGGCTGCGTCGCGCGGAGGAGGAGATCCACATCCTCCGCGGCTACCTCAAGGCCCTGGACGCCCTCGACGAGGTGATCGCGCTGATCCGCCGGTCCCCTACGGTCGAGCAGGCCCGGGACGGCCTGATGGAGCTGCTGGACGTCGACGAGGCGCAGGCGCGGGCCATCCTGGACATGCAGCTCCGGCGCCTGGCGGCCCTGGAGCGGCAGAAGATCATCGAGCAGCACGACAAGCTCGAGGCGCTCATCCTGGACCTCCAGGACATCCTGGAGAAGCCGCAGCGCCAGCGCGACCTGGTCAGCGAGGAGCTGGCCGAGATCGTGCAGCGGTTCGGCGACGACCGGCGCAGCCGGATCGTGCCCTTCGACGGCGACATGTCGATGGAGGACCTGATCCCCGAGGAGGACGTGGTCGTCACGATCACCCGCGGCGGGTACGCCAAGCGGACCCGGGTCGCGGAGTACCGCCCGCAGAACCGTGGCGGCAAGGGCCGTCGCGGGGCCGCGCTGCGGGCCGACGACGTGGTGAACCACTTCTTCACCACCAGCACGCACCACTGGTTGCTGTTCTTCACCAACCTGGGCCGGGTCTACCGCGCCAAGGCCTATGAGATTCCCGAGGGCGGACCCACCGGCAAGGGCCAGCACGTGGCCAACCTGATGGCCTTCCAGCCCGGTGAGGAAATCGCCCAGGTGCTGACGCTGAAGGACTACGAGCAGGCCGACTACCTGCTCCTGGCCACCCGCAACGGGCTGGTCAAGAAGACCCGCCTCGGCGACTACGACTCCCCACGGTCCGGTGGTCTGATCGCGGTCAACCTGCGCGATGGCGACGAGCTCGTCGGCGCGCAGCTGGCCGGTGCCGAGGACGACGTGCTGTTGGTCTCGGTCAAGGGCCAGTCGGTCCGGTTCACGGCGACCGACTCGGCGCTGCGTCCGATGGGCCGGGCCACCTCCGGGGTCACCGGGATGAAGTTCCGCGACGCCGACCACCTGCTCTCGATGAGCGTGATCCCGGACGGCACCGACCCCTACGTCTTCGTCGTCTTCGGCAACGGCAAGGCCAAGCGCACCCCGGTGTCGGCCTACCGGGTCCAGGGGCGCGGCGGCCTGGGCATCAAGGTGGCGAAGGCGACCGAGAAGGCGGGCGACCTGGTCGGCGCCCTGACGGTCGAGGAGACCGACGAGGTGCTGGTCGTGATGGAGCGCGGCAACGTCGTCCGGTCGGCCATCGACCAGGTCCGCGTCACCGGACGGGACACCGAGGGTGTCCGGTTCGCCACACCGGCCAAGGGCGACGCGATCGTGGCGGTGGCCCGCAACGCGGAGTCCGCGCTGAGCGAGGAGATCGAACAGATCGAACTCGACCCCGACGAGGATTCGGCGTCTACCCCCGATGATGGCGTAACGTCGGACCCCACAGGTCCGGCAGCCCCCGCCGAGGCCGACGAGTGATTCCGCCTCAGGGAGGTCAGTGGTGAGCAGGACCGACCAGGGTGACTCGCCTGTGGACTCCGACGCGACCCAGAAGCTGAGCCGTCCCGGCACGCAGACCGGCGAGGGCTCGGGGATGCGTGACGGCGCCATGGCCCGCACGGCACCCCGTCGTGACCTGGAGCGCCGGGCCCGGGTCGCGGGTGCCGCTGGGTCCTCCGGCTCGTCCGGCAGCACCGGGTCGGGGTCGGGCGGCTCGTCGAGCAGTTCGGGGACCGGTGGGCGGGCTACCCGTCCGGCGGCCCGCACCGGCCAGCGCAACCCGGCCACCCGGGCACCGCGGCGCAGCGGACCCCGCCGGGTCAGGCTGACCCTCCAGCGGGTGGACCCGTGGTCGGTGATGAAGATCTCGTTCCTGGTCTCTGTCGCCCTCGGCATCGCCGGCGTCGTCATGGTGACCGTGCTGTGGAGTGTGCTGTCCGGGATGCAGGTGTTCTCCACCGTCAACGAGCTGATCACCATGATCAGCACCGGCGAGGACGGTGGCCCGAGCTTCGACCTGATGGACTACCTGGGCTTCGGCCGGGTGGTGTCGCTGTCGGTCGTGATCGGCGTGATCAACGTGATCCTGCTGACCGCCCTGGCGACCCTGACCGCGTTCCTCTACAACGTGTGCACGGCGCTGGTCGGCGGGGCGCAGCTCACCCTGTCCGACGAGTGAGCCCCGTTTTGGTCCACCCCGGCGTGGTGAGGTAATCTCATCCGGCGCACCCCGGCATACCCGATGTGGTCTGCCACGCGCGAAACCCAGCACCACCGGGCCTATAGCTCAGACGGTTAGAGCGCTTCCCTGATAAGGAAGAGGTCACAGGTTCAAGTCCTGTTAGGCCCACCACAGCAGGCCCCCCGCCGGTCCACGGCGGGGACCCGACCGGAGTGTGTGAGATGAACCGTTTGCTCCTCGTGGCAGTCGCCGCCCTCGGTGCCGCGGCACTGGTCAAGAAGTTGCAGGACCAGCAGGCCGAGCGGGACCTGTGGGCCGAGGCCACCGACGACGTGGCGGCCGGCCAGCGCTGATCGCGCGGCACCGGCACAACTGAACAAGGGGACTTAGCTCAGCTGGTAGAGCACCGCCTTTGCAAGGCGGGGGTCAGGGGTTCGAGCCCCCTAGTCTCCACCACACGCACGCGGAGTTCGTCGTCCTCGTCTGCGGTTCCCGGGACTCTACTGTTCACGAGGCTGCGCCGCTGGTCGTACTTGCGTCGCGAGGGCGAGCACCGTGATCAGCGTTACTGCCGTGATCGCGATGGGGAGCGAAGAGATAGTGGTGATGCCGCCGATTCGGGGGATAGTCTTCCGGCAGAGGGGAACAGGGCGGACAGGGAGCCCTGCGGCCCGTGGAGGGAGGAACGATGAGCCTGATCGACCCGTCGACCCGGTGGTGGAACTCCTATCGCGTCCGTGGCTGGGCGGCCCGGGCGTGCTGGGTCGTCTCCATGACGTCCTGCTTCGTGATCGGCTGGTCCTTCATCGCGGGGGTGGGGCCGGCGGATGAGACCTCGGGCTGGCTGTTCTCCGCGCTCCTCCCCCTGTCCGTCCTCCTGATCATCGCCGGAGCCTTCCTGCACCTGGCGAGCGACCCCGGCGGGCGCTCCGAGGACTGGAATCCGCGCATCATCTTCCTGCCGATCGCCGGGTCGTTCTTCTTCCAGGGCGCGGGCGCGGTGGCCCGTGCGGTGAGCGAGGGCGTGGCGGTCAGGACCTTCCCGGCCGTCTTGGCGGCTGTCGGCCTGGTCGCCGCCGTGCTCGTGGAGGTGATCAGTCGCCGGGTGGAGAGCGTCCGGGCGCGCCGGGGCCGCGTGGCACGCAGCGGCATCACGACGCGCGGCACGGTGACGCGGACCCGCGGCTACTACCTCAACGAGTCCCGGGTCAGCAGGGTCACCGTCACGTTCACCGACGCGGACGGGCGGCAGCGGTGGGCGAGCCAGACGGTGGCCGGGCCCGTCCGGGTGGGTGCGCGGATGACCGTGGAGTACCTCCCGGGCGAGTTGGGCCGCCGGGGCGGGGTGGTCCTGGACGCGTGACCGGCACCGGGCGGGTGGCCCGACCCCTCCGCTCAGCCGAAGAACTCAGCCCAGGAACTGCGTCGGGTCGAACTCCTCGATCGGGATGATCCGGATCCGTGGCAGCGGGGTGTTGAACGCCTGCACGTCGTGCTCGAGGTCGAAACTGATCAACCCCTGCGACGCCAGCGGGGTGAAGCCGCTGTTGCGGAACTCCGCGAAGGCCATCACCGCCACCCGGCGGTCCCCGTCGAGCAGGGGCGTGAGGTCCTCCAGGAAGTCACCGTCGTGACTGACCAGGATGACGTCGTCGGTGCGGTCCTGCAGGGCCTGGAGCGTGCGCTGGATCGCGATGTCGACGATCTTCTCGTCCGCGGGCCCGGAGAGCGGCACGGGCAGGTAGCCCATCGCCTTGAGCGCCTGGACGAACGACATCGGCAGTCCGGTGCTGGCGTTCAGGTAGAACAGCCCGCGCGTCGGCTGGCCCCACCGCTCGGTGCTGAAGCTGAGCAGCCGGTCCCACCGCGGCCGCTCGTCGGGGTGCGGGCGCCGCCCCAGGATCGAGGTGCCCAGCGTGGCGTCGATGTTCTCGCCGTCGACGAGCAGGTAGGTCGTGTGGCCGTCGGGCGTCTGCTCCATGGGCGGAGTGTATGCCGTCCGTCGCCCTCTTACTCGTAGACGTACTTCTGCGGCCCTGGGAAGGTCCAGGACAGGCCGTCGCGCAGCCGGTCCCGCCAGTTCTCCCACGAGTGCCCGTCGCGCGCCTCGACATACCGCACCGTCGTGCCGGTCGACTCGAAGACCGGCACCATCGAGCGGTTGGCCACGATGAGCGGCTCGTAGATCCCGCACGAGATGAACATCCGGTCCACCACCTTGCGCGGCGCCCCCCGGTAGCGGTTCATGAACTTCACCACCGGGTCGAACGCCTCGCCCCCGCCGTGGTCGTCGCCGATGTCGGTGAACACGAACGAGCCGGACTGCAGGATCAGCGACCCGAACATGCCGGGGTTGCGGCTGGCCACGGACAGCGAGGCGACCCCGCCGAAGCTCGCGCCCATCAGGCACCGGCCGTCCGGGCGCCGGATCAGCGGGAACCGCTCCTCCAGGTGTGGGATCAGCTCGTGCGCGATGTGCCGGGCGTGCGGGGCGTAGTTGGGATACTCCCGCAGCCGGTCGCCCGGGTTGCTGAACACGACGATCGTCTCGGCCATGTCGAGCCGGTGGATCAGGTTGTCCAGCACCGTCTTCATTGACGAGTAGTTGATGTAGTCGTCACCGTCGTGGACCACCAGCAGGGGGTATGTCGTGCTGGTGCGGAAGCGCGCGGGCAGGTAGACCCGGCTCAGCGTCTTGCGCCGCAGGGCACGGGAGTCCAGCTGCATGTCCAGCAGCTCACCGGGGCGGGCGTCCGGGTCCGGCTGGGTCCACTCGGGGGTCTGGTAGCCGACCGCCTGGCAGACTGAGGAGGACCCGACCGGGCTGTGCGCGACCTTGGGGTTCAGCGGGTCGTTGCCGCGCTCCACGTGGTCACCGAGGCGCACCTCGAGCTGGTACTCGACCCGCGAGCCGGCCGGCAGCTCGATGATCACGTACCAGAGGGAGGTCTGGCCGATCTGCCTCATCGGCACCCGCTGCGGCTGGTTCACGATCCGGTGGGTGACCCAGACCTCGTCGGCGTTGCCGCGGAACAGGAAGGTGCAGTTGGACCCCTCGATGATCGGCACGGACCGCTCGTGCAGGAAGGCGTCGATCTGGCCCTCGTCCAGGTCCCGCTGCTCGCGCAGGCCGTTGATCGCCAGCTTGTGGCGCACCCGGCGGCGCGCCGGGTAGTTGGTGGTGTTCGGGCTCATGCCGCCCCACGCCCCTTCAGGGTCCCGTCGGGCTGGAGCACCGGCGCACCCTCGGGCAGCAGGCCGTCCGACCCCACGTCGACCCGGGCGCGCTGCTCCAGCAGCAGGCTCTCGGCCGGTGCGAACCGTCGCGCCATCATCGCCATCCGTTCGTGGTTGCCCAGGTCCAGGCGTTCCCGGGCGCTGGGGAAGACCACCACGTCGTTCAGCAGGCCCACCCCGGTCGAGAACACCTCCGGCAGCGACGGCCCGTGCGGGGCGCGGTCGTGGAAGAGCACGATCTGGTCGGTCAGGGCCATCGCCCCGGCGCCCCAGGCGATCACCGGCGAACTGATCCGGGGCGCGACGTTGAACAGGTGCAGGGCACCGGTGAGCACCCCGACGTGACCGCCGGTGATGACGACGGCCGACACGTCGGCGAGCTCGTGGGAGATGAGCTCGCGGAAGGCCGCCACCGCCATCCGCTCGTGCGGGCGCCAGCGCTCCCAGAACTCGGCGTGCACCTGCGAGACCCGGGCCAGGTGCGCCTTGTCCATCCCGCGCATGATCCGCTCCACGTCCTGGATGGCCATCTGGTGCACCTCCTCGCTGCGGGCGTGGTGGTTGCGCAGCGAGTCGATCGCGTCGTCCACGTGGCCCAGGCCGAGCAGGTAGAGGTCCTGCATCTCCTCCAGCACCTGGCGACGGTGCCGGTCGGCGTCGGCGAACTCGGGGTCGGCGTCCCAGACCTCCTGCATCCGGTGCCAGAGCCGCAGGTTGACCGCGTCCCCACCCACCAGGTCCCGCAACAGTTCGTCGTCGGGCTCGCGCTCGCGCCACCCGGCGTTCACCAGGGCGATCCGCCCGCTGATGCCGAGGTCGGAGAGGACCTGGTCGACGTGCGGGTTGCGCTGGGGCCCGAGCAGGGTGATCGAAGGGACCGGGGCGGCCTCAGCTGGCATGGACCTGGACGGTCTGGCCGACCGCGTCCAGCATCTCGCGCAGGATGTCGTAGTCCGGGTGCCGCATCCGGACGTAGGCGTTGGCCATGTAGCCGGCCTCAACGGGCTGGGTGGGGGTGCCGGCGCCCGGCAGGTGGGCGTCCATCACCCAGCGGCCGTAGTTGTTCTCCACCGTCTCCAGGCCGGAGTAGCCGGTGATCACGCCGTCCCGGTCGGGGCGCAGCGCGATGATCCCGGCCGAGTGGCTCCGGCTGGGGCGGGTGAAGACCTGGCCGTGCACCAGCGAGTCGGCCCAGGCCCGGTAGACGTCGATGTCGTTGGCGGCGCAGTACAGGTCCCAGCAGCCCACGCCGGGGGGCCGGGCGCCGATCTCGCTGAACTTCAGCCCCTTGGGGCCGTAGAACCACTCCATGTGGGTGGCCGAGGTCTCGATGCCCAGGGCGTTGATGACCCGTTGGCCCATGTCGCGGATCTCGTCGTAGAGACCGCCGCCGTCGATCCGGTTCGTGGCGATGAACTGGGGGCTGATCCACCGGGTCCGCATCGCCTCGAGCACGCCCGGGTAGTAGTGGGAGACGAAGTCCATCGCGACCCCGCCGTCGAGGGCGATGGTGTCGTAGAACCCCTCGTGACCCTCGATGAACTCCTCCACGGCGATCGACTTCACCCCGGGACCGAACGCGGCCATCGCGGCCTTCAGCTCCGTGTCGTTGGTGACCTTCGAGGTGGCCGCGGCGCCCGCCCCGTCGCGCGGCTTGAGGATCAGCGGGTAACCGACCCTGCTGGCGAAGGCGAGCACCTGGTCCAGGGTCTCCGCGCCGGTGGAGGCGGCCGTCGGGACCCCGGCGGCGCGCAGGGCGTCCTTCATCGACGGCTTGTCGCGGCACAACCACGTGGTGTGCACGGAGGTGCCCGGTATGCCGGTCCGCTCCCGGACCACGGCCGCCGCCAGGGTGTGCGCCTCGATGGTCGCCTCGAGCTTGTCCACCCAGACCATCCGCTGGACCCGCTCGACGGTGGCGGTGAGCTGCTCGATGTCGGTGACCGACCCGATCTGCTCGTAGTGCTGCATCCAGGAGCGCAACTGGTCGTCCAGGTAGTCAGCGGGGGTCTCGCCGATGCCGATCACGTTGGCGCCCGACTCAGCGAGGGCCCGGACGAACTCGCGTTGGTTCCGGGGGAAGTGGGGCTCGACGAAGATGATGTTCACAGGTCTGAGCCTCCCACACCACCCCGGTCCCGGATCAAGATGATCGGGCCAACTTGTCGAAGGACTCTGCCACCACCCGGGCGTAGACGTGCATCCCGGCGATGTCCGGGTGGATCCGGTCGGACTGGAGGGTCTCCGGCTCCTCGGTCATCGCGGCGTGCCAGTCGCCCACCACGGCGTTGGGGTAGTCCGCGACGACCTCGTCGATCGTCTCGTTCGACGGGGGGACGAAGGTGCTGGAGGAGTAGAGGTTCATCACCACGACCTGGCGGTCCGGGCCGAGCGTGTCGAGCACCTCGCGCAGCGCGTCGCCGTCCACGCCGGCGTTGGTCCCGAAGTGCACGATGACGTTGTCCCGCACAGTGTCCGCCTCGAGGGCAGCCTCCAGGACGGGCATCGCGTCGCCCCACTGGCGGTTGGACTTGGCCTCGAAGGTCATCCCGGGGAAGCGGTACTCCAGGCCGTCGGCGCTGGTCACCACGAGCGAGTCGCCGATCGCGGTGATGTCCTTCCCGTCCGGCACCAGCAGGCCGTCGGCGTCCTCGGTGTACCCGAACGGGTGGTCCCCGTCCGCGGCGTCCTTCTCGTCGCTTCCCTTGTCGTCGCCTTCCTTGTCGCCGGCTTCCTTGTCCTCCTCGTCCTCCTTGGCGTCCTCCTCGGCCCGGGCCTCGTCACCCTTGTCGGACTTCGGGTCCGACCCGGAGTCCGGTCCCGCGCCGAGGGCAGCCCCGGGGCCGAAGCCGTCGCCCAGGAGGCCGCCCGATCGTTCGTCACCGGCTGCCTCGTCCGCAGCGCCGGAGTCTGCCCCGGCGTCCTCGGCGTCACCGGCCTCCTCGCCGGCGGCGGATCCGGCGTCCTCGCCGGGGACGGGGGTGCCGCCGAGGCGGGCCTCCTGCTCCTCGATCAGCTGCTGCGTCTCGGACTTGTCGGGGGCGGTGGCGACGGCCACCGCGGCGAACAGCACCAGCAAGGCCACCGTGCCCGCGAGGACCCGGGGCGCCCAGCCGTCGGACCAGGGGGCGGTCGCCCAGTCGCGCACCCGCGCCGCCGTGGCCCGGAACCCGTCCTCGCGCACCGGGGTCTCGATGAACCGGTGGGACAACTCGGACAGGACGAAGGTGACCACCAGGGCACTTGTGAGCACCAGCGCGGCCCGGACCGTGCCCTGGGCGAACGGCACCAGGGTCGCTGCGACCATCAGCACCGGCCAGTGCCACAGGTAGATGCCGTAGGACCGCTCGCCCACCCAGACCAGGGGGCGCAGCTGCATCACCCGGCGCCACGGGCTGTCCGACTCCAGCAGCGCCGCGATCAGCACGACCGTGGCCAGGCAGGCCAGCAGGATGCCGCCGCGGAAGGTCCACGCGGAGGAGTCGCCGAGCACCCGCATCAGGAGGACCAGGACCGCCAGGGCGCCGATCACGGCATACGGCCGCACCCGCCGCCAGGTGTCGGTGCGCAGGCCGGCCCGGTGCGGGGCGGCCCACGCGAAGGCGAGCGCCACCCCGAGCATCAGGCCGAACAGGTGGGTGTCCGTGCCGTAGTAGACCCGGGTGGCGTCGGTGCCGGGCTGGTAGAGCACCGCCATCAGCAGGGCCGAGCCGAGCCCGACGGCGGTGACCACGCCGATCCGCTGCCGTGACGTCCGGGCGAGCGCGAGCAGGACCACCAGGAGCACCGGCCAGAACAGGTAGAACTGCTCCTCCACGGCCAGCGACCAGAAGTTCACGAAGAGCAGCGGCGAGGTGTTGTGGAAGTAGCTGGCCCCCGCACCGATCTCCAGCCAGTTGGTGGAGAAGGTCAGGGCACCGACCGCCTGGCGGCCGATCGCCACGAGCAGGTCGCCGCCGACGAGGCGGGCCGCGGCGATGCTGACCACCACGACGGTGAGCAGCGCCGGGAGCAACCGCCGGGCCCGGCGCAGCCAGAAGCGCGGCAGGTCCAGCCGACCCTTGGAGGTGAGCTCGCGGGCGAGCAGGGTGGTGATCAGGAAGCCCGAGACGACGAAGAAGATGTCGACGCCGAGGAACCCGCCGGGCAGCACCGTGGGGGTGAAGTGGAAGACCAGCACCCCGAGGATCGCCAGCGCGCGGATGCCGTCCAGTCCGGGGATCCGGCCGGGCCGGGGCCGCAGGTCGTCGGGGCCGTGGTGCCGGCGGCGCCGGGGCGCACCGCGGTCGTGCTCCGGCGTATGCCGTGGGGCGGCCTGCGGGAGGGTCGGGACGGCCGTGTCCGCCGGGGGTGCTTGTAGCGCATCGACCCGGTGAGCAGTGGTCGTCATGAGGTGGCTCCTCCCAGGCGGACCGAGACTGGTCGCGGGTCCAGCCTAGGTGGGGCCGTCCCCGTGGCTGGGAATCCGCTGGGCGTGTCACCGAACCTGCCAGGAGCGGGAGCCGCCAGGGATGCGCCGAGGGCGGTGGACGTCCGGTCGGGATGTCCACCGCCCTCGGCGGCCGTGCTGCGGGTCGGGTCAGGGCAGACCGGGGCCCTTCGGGGTGTCCTTGCCGTCCTCGATGTCGTCGAGCACGTCGGTCACCTCCCGGTCGCCCAGGCCGGTCGTGGCGTCGGTGTTGGTGCCGGGCACCTCCGCCTCCTCGGCGGACAGCGGCTCCTCGGTAGCTGCCTCGGCGGCGGCCGGGGCGGCGGCCGTGTCCTTGTTCAGCGTCTCGCGCACCTGGGAGTCGACACCCGGGGCGCCACCGACGGGACGGGACCCGCTGCTGGCCGCCCACGGGTCGGTCTTGGGCGTCTGCTGCTGCTGGTTGAGGTACCAGGCGATCCCGGCGCCGGCCGCGGCCAGCAGGCCGAGGGTGAGCAGCACGCTGCCCTTGCGCCGCTTCTTCTTGGGCGCGCCGGTGACGACGGCCACCGGACCCTCCTGCTGGGCGAGCAGGTCGTTCTTGGACTCCTGGACCGAGCCGAGCCAGTCCGAGAGCTTGGGCAGCAGGTCGTCGACGATGTAGTCGTGCGCCTTGTCCACCTTGGGCCCGACGCTGTCCAGCGCCTCGTTCGCCCTCGGCACGGCCGCGTCGATGCCCTTGTCCAGCCCGTGGACCGCGCGGTCCCGGGCGTGCGCCGCGGCGGTCGCGGCACTGGCGGCGTAGGCGCCTGCCTTGGGGCCCACCTTGTCCTTGACGTCGTGGAACAGCGCAGAGTCCTGCACGTTGTGCGCGAGGTTCGAGGCCCGGTCCTGCACCGTGGATGCGGCCCGTTCACCGGCTGCTGCTGCCTTGTCGCGCAGCTGGGCAGCCTTGTCCCCCGCCTGCTGGGCGCGGTCGGCCGCAGCTGCTGCGACCTTCTCCTTCTTGCTCTTGCGGTTGAACACCGATCCTCCTGTTGTCTCGCCGTTGTCCCCCATCCTGCACTGTGCAGGCGGCAAACCTCTAGCCGAGGGGGCAGCTGCCCCCGTGCGAGGATAACGACATGAACGTGACCTTCCAGACGAACAAGGGCGACATCAACCTCGTCCTCTTCCCCGACCACGCCCCCAAGACCGTCCGCAACTTCGTCGGACTGGCCAAGGGCGAGCTGGACTACAAGGACGACGCGGGCCGCGCCAACCCGACCCCCTACTTCGACGGCCTGGGCTTCCACCGGATCATCCCGAACTTCATGATCCAGGGTGGCTGCCCGCTCGGTCAGGGCACCGGTGGCCCCGGCTTCGAGTTCGACGACGAGATCAGCCCGGACAAGGACTTCAGCCAGCCCTACGTGCTGGCCATGGCCAACGCCGGCAAGCGGATGGGCAAGGGCACCAACGGTTCCCAGTTCTTCATCACGACTGCGCCGACCCCCTGGCTGCAGGGCAAGCACACCATCTTCGGCGAGGTGGCCGACGGCGCCAGCCGCGAGGTCGTGGACGCGATCGGCAACGTGCCGACCGGCCGGATGGACCGTCCGATCGACCCGGTCGTCATCGAGAAGGTCATCGTCTCCGAGTGATCCACCGCCCGGATCACCGATGAGCCACAGCGACCCGGCGGCCGCACCCGTCTGCCCGCGCCACCCCGACCGGGTGGCCTACGTCCGGTGCCAGCGGTGCGGCCGCCCGGCCTGCCCCGACTGTCAGCGTCCCGCCGCCGTCGGGATCCAGTGCGTGGACTGCGTCGCCCAGGCCTCCCGGGAGGCCCCTCGCGCCACCACCCGGTTCGGCGGCACCCCGCGCCGGACGACCCGCCCGCTGGTCACCCTGGTCCTGATCGGGCTGTGCGTGCTGACCTACCTGGGCCAGCAGCTGAACGACGAGGTGACCGTCGCGCTGTGGTTCGGACCGTGGCTCGCGGAGACGGAGCCGTGGCGCTTCCTCACGGCTGCCTTCGTGCACTCGCCCTCGGGCTTCATGCACATCGTGTTCAACATGTATGCCCTCTACCTGGTGGGCGGCTACCTGGAGCCGATGCTCGGGCGGGCCCGCTACCTGGCGCTCTACCTGGTCAGTGCGCTGGGCGGCAGCGTGGCGGTGCTGCTGCTGGCGAGCGTCCCCGAGGGATGGTTCACCCCGACCGTGGGGGCGTCCGGCGCGGTCTTCGGGCTGTTCGGCGCCATGCTCGTGCTGAACCGGCACCTGGGGCGGGACACCACCGGGATCCTGGTGATCCTCGGGATCAACATGGTGATCGGCTTCCTGGTGTCCGGCATCTCCTGGCAGGCGCACGTGGGGGGCGCCGTCACGGGCGTGGTCATCGCCGGGATCTACGCCCTGACCAGCAGCCGCGGACGGGACCGCAAGTCGGTCACCCGCCGCCGGCTCGCCTGGCCCGGCCTCGCCGTCCTGGTCCTGCTGCTCGGCGCCCTGTCGGTCTGGCGGATCCACGAGGTCACCGGCACCGTCGTCTGGATGTTCGGCAGCTGAGTTACACCGCTGTAGTTATCCCCAGACCTGTGGATAGCGTGTGGATGGCGCTGCCCCCAGGGTGACCGACAGGAGACGGCGCTAGGGTGCGGGGAGCCCGAGTGTCCCTGTGCCGACCGCCACCGAGGGGTAGTTGATGCGCGAGATCGTCGTGTTCTCCGGGAGTGCCCATCCGGGTCTTGCCAAGGACATCTGCGATGGCCTGGGGGTGCGGTTGGCGCCCTCGACCATCAGCAGGTTCAGCAACGACTGCCTCCAGGCGCAGTTGCGGGCCAACTGCCGGCAACGGGACGTCTACATCGTCCAGCCGCTGGTGCGACCGACCCAGGACATGCTGATGGAGCTGCTCCTGATGGTGGATGCGGCCCGGGGTGCGTCGGCGGCCCAGATCACCGCGGTGATCCCGCACTACGCCTACGCCCGGTCGGACAAGAAGGACTCCTCGCGGATCTCCCTGGGCGGCCGCCTGGTCGCCGACCTGTTGGGCACGGCCGGCGTCGACCGGGTGCTCACCATGGCGCTGCACGCGCCCCAGGTGCACGGCTTCTTCCCGGTCCCGGTCGACCACCTGACGGCGATCGGCGTGCTCGCCGACCACTTCCGGGGGCTGGACCTAGCCGACTCGGTGGTGGTGTCACCGGACCTGGGCAACGCCAAGACCGCAACCCAGTTCGCGCGGCTGCTCGGCCTGCCGGTCGCGGCCGGCAGCAAGCAGCGGATGGCCGACGACAAGGTCGTCATCGACGCGATCGTCGGTGACGTCGCGGGCCGCCGCGCGATCGTGCTGGACGACGAGATCGCCACCGGGGGCTCCATCGTGGAGCTGCTGGAGCGGCTCGAGGACGCCGGGTGCACCGAGGCCGCGGTGGCCTGCACGCACGGGCTCTTCGCCGGTCCGGCGGTGGAGCGGTTGCGGAACCACCCGATGATCACGCAGGTGGTCACCACCGACACGGTGCCGGCACCGGCGGACTGGCCAGAACTGCAGGTGCGCACGGTCGCCGACCTGTTCGCCGAGGCGATCGGGCGGATCCACGCCGGTGAGTCGGTGAGCAGCCTGTTCGACGGGGTGGACCCGGCCTACGCCCCGCCCCAGGGGTCGCTCTTCGACCAGTCCTGACGACGGCTCAGCGCCACCGGGTCGCCATGGCGAACCCCGCCATGATCGAGCCCAGGCCGATCACCAGGTTCCAGTAGCCGATCTTGAGCGGCCAGTCGCCCGAGGTGATGTAGAAGGTGGACACCCACAGCACGCCGAAGATCATCAGCCCACACATCACCGGGACGAACCACGGCGGGTTGGCCGCCGGTGCCTTGGCGACGTCCGGCGGCGGCTTCTCGCGGGATCGGGACTTCTTGGGCGGGCGGCCCTTGGACTCCGGCACGGTAACTCCTTGTCGGGTGTGGTGCCCACAGGATACGCAGGTCCCCGGGATACCCTGACCAGCGACAGTGCACGACTTCTCCGGATCGAGGGATGACGCGCCGATGACCAGCGAACGGCCGGCTCGACGGCGAGGGTCCTGGCGCGTCCTGGTGCCGGTCGTCACGCTGGCCGCCGGGCTGATGTTCGGCACCTCCGCGGCGCTCGCCGACCGCACCGGGTCCGTGGAGCGCCCGACGGACCTGGCGGGGCTGATCCAGGAGCGGAACCGTGCCGTGGCCGACCTGACCCGGCAGGCCGAGGAGCTCTCCGCCGAGGTGGACGGGTTGAGCCGGGACGGCAGCACGGTCCGGCAGACCACCGCCCAGGCGGACCGGATCGCCCCGGGCGTGGGGACCCTCCCGGTGCAGGGACCGGCGCTGCGGGTGACCCTGGACGACGCCGGCTACAGCCTGGAGACCCTTCCCGAGGGCTACACGGTCGACGACGTCGTGGTGCACCAGCAGGACGTCCAGTCGGTCGTCAACGCGCTGTGGAGCGGCGGCGCCGAGGCGATGATGATCCAGGACCAGCGGATCGTGGCCACCAGCTCCGTCCAGTGCGTCGGCAACACCCTCTACCTGCAGGGCAGGGTGTACTCGCCGCCCTACTCGATCACCGCGATCGGTGACGTCGAGGGGATGCAGCAGGCGCTGGAGGACGACCCGGTCGTGACCAACTTCCGGGGGTGGTCCCGGGCGCTCGGCCTCGGCTACCAGGTCGAGGACGTGGGGGTCCAGGAGTTCCCGGGCTACGCCGGTCCCACCCGGCCGCTGCACGCCGAGGTGATCACCCCGCGTGAGCCCACCGAGCCCACGGTCGGCCCGGTCCAGCGGTAGGTCCGAGGAGACCAGCCGCTAGTCGTCCGGATCCGCCCCGGGGCCCCCCGGTCCGAAGGTGATCGTCTCGCTGTCGCCGGGCGGGTCGGTCCCGGTGGGGTCGTCGGGGGGCCCCGTCGTCGTCGGCGGATCGGTGTCCGTCGGCTCCTCGGGGTCGGTCGTCGGCGGGGGCTGGGTCACGGTCACGGACTCGGTCCGGGTGACCGTCTCCGGGGGCGTCCGCGACACGGTGAGGACGATCTCGGTGCCGTAGTCGACCTCCGCATCCGGATCCAGCGACTGCTCCAGCACGGTGTTTTCCTCGACCTCCGCGCTGTCCTGGTACTCGATCTCGACCTCCAGCCGGAAGTCGTTGCTCAACTGGGAGAACGCCTGGTTGGCGTTGTCGCCGACGACGTCGGGCACCTCCACCTTGCCGCTGGCCAGGACGAGCACGACCTCCTCGTCAGGGGCGGCGGCCTCCCCGGTGGGTGGCTCGGTCCTGATCACCCGGCCCTTGTCGAACTCGGGGTTGTTCTCCTCCTCGACCTCGTCGGCCACGAGCAGGTTGAACGAGCCGAGCCGGGCCCTGGCCGCCTGCTCGGTGAAGTCGCGCACGTCCGGCACGGTGATCGAGTCCGGACCCTGCGAGACCACCAGCTCCACGGTGCTGCCCTCGTCGGCGCGGGCGTTGCCGGTCGGGGTCTGCTCGATCACCCGCCCCTTCGCCTCGTCGTCGTTCTCGTAACTGACGTCGGCCACCAGGTTGGCGTTCGTGATCGCCTCGACGGCCTGCGCCTCGGTGCGCCCCACCACGTCGGGGACGGTCACCTCGATCGGCTCCTCCGGGTCGTCGCCGTTCGGTCCGAGGACCTGGAAGACGACCCAGCCGATGCCCGCGAGGGCGAGCAGCGCCAGCATGGTGAGCACCAACCAGCCGCCCCCGTGCCGCTCCTCGCGCACCGGGATCTCGTCGGTGCTCTCGAAGTCGTCCCGGTATGCCGGACCGTGGCCTTCCGGGGGCCCCTGACCGGCGGGCGGTGTCGCCCGGGCGGCACCCTGCGGCGGGCCGGTCCGGGGGATCGCCTCGGTCGGCTGGTCCTGGCCCAGGGGAGTCTGTGCGGCCATGCCGACCACGCCCGCGGCATACCCCACCCGGCGCAGCGTCTCCTGGGCGTCGGCACTGACCGGGCGACCCGCGCGGGCGGCGTGCAGGTCGTCGCGGAAGGCGGCGGCCGTCTGGTAGCGGGTGTCCGGTGACTTGCCCAGGGCGTGCAGCGCGACCGCGTCCATCGCCGGCCCCAGGTCCTGCTGGATCGTGGACGGTGCCTTCGGCTGCTCCCCGATGTGCTGGTAGACCAGCGACACGGGGTCGCCGACGAAGGGGGTGCGTCCGGTCAACAGCTCGTAGAACAAGCACCCGGCGGAGTAGAGGTCGGAGCGGGTGTCGACGTCCAGCCCTTGCGCCTGCTCCGGGGAGAGGTAGCGGGCGGTGCCGAGCACCGCCTGGGTCTGGGTCATGGTCGCGGCGGTGTCGGCCAGGGCCCGGGCGATGCCGAAGTCCATCACCTTCACCGCGCCGCCGCGGGTCACCATCACGTTGGCCGGCTTGATGTCGCGGTGCACGATCCCGCGCTGGTGGGAGTACTCGAGCGCGGAGAGTACGGACGCGGTGATCCGCGCGGCCTCGTCGGGGTCCAGCACCTTCTCGTCGTTGAGCACCTGCCGGAGCGTCTTGCCCTCGACGTGCTCCATCACGATGTAGGGGACCATCACCGGGGCCCCGCCGGACTCGTGGTGCTCCTGCTCCCCCGAGTCGTAGACGGCCACGATGGCCGGGTGGTTCAGCCCGGCCGCGGACTGCGCCTCGCGCCGGAACCGGGCCAGGAACGAGGTGTCCCTGGCCAGGTCGGTCCGCAGGATCTTGATGGCGACGGTCCGGCCCAGCCGGAGGTCGTGGCCGACGTGCACCTCGGCCATGCCGCCCCGGCCGATCAGCCCGCCGACCTCGTAGCGTCCCCCGAGGACGCGTGGTTCCTCGCTCATCGGTTCACTCCCGCCTCCAACACGGCCCGCGCGATCGGCGCGGCCACCACCCCACCGGTCTCGCCGGTCCAGTCATCCGAGGCGCTCTCGACCAGCACCGCGACCGCGATCTCCGGGTCGCCCGCGGGGGCGAAACCGGTGAACCAGGCGTGGGCCGCGCCGTTCGTGCCGTATTCCGCGGTGCCGGTCTTGCCGGCGACCCGCACCTCCGGGAGCGCGGCCGCGGTCCCGGAGCCGTCGGTGATGACCGACTCCATCATCGCCGTCAGCTCCTCGGCCGTCTTCGGCGAGATCGCCTCGGCCAGCTCCTGCGGCTCGGTCTGCTCGATCGTGTTGAGGTCCTGGTCCCGGACGGTGCGCACCAGGTAGGGCTCCATGACGACCCCGTCGTTGGCGATGGCGGCCGACACCATGGCGACCTGCATCGGGGTGACCCGGACGTCGTACTGCCCGATCCCGGTCAGCGCGACCTGGGCGTCGTCCAGCTCCGAGGGGTAGCGGCTCGGCGTCACCGACATCGGGATCTGCAGGGACTGGCCGAACCCGAAGGAGGCGGCCTGGTCGGCGATCGCGTCGGCACCCAGCTCCCCCGCCAGCCAGGCGAAGGAGGTGTTGCAGGAGACCCGGACCGAGTCCGCCAGGCTGACCTCGTCGGTGGGGGCGCAGGCCGCACCGCCGAAGTTCGGCAGCTCGGTCGTGGTGTTCGGCAGGGTGTAGCGCAGCGGCCCCTCCAGCATGCTGTCGGGCCGGAAGTCGCCGGACTCCAGCGCGGCGGCGGCCACCACGAGCTTGAACACCGAGCCGGGTGGGTACAGGTCGCCGGCGATCGCCCGGTTGGTCATCGGCCGGCTGTCGTCGTTGTTCAACTCGTTCCAGGCGTCCTCCACCTGGCCGAGCTGGTGCGAGGCGAGCACGTTGGGGTCGTATGTCGGGTGGCTGACCATGGCCAGGATCGCGCCGGTGCGGGGGTCGAGTGCGACGACGGCGCCGCGCCGGTCGCCCAGCGCCTGGGCCGCGGCCTCCTGGATCTCGGGGTCCAGGGTCAGCTCCAGGGTGGCCCCGCTCGGCGTGGTGCCGGTCACCAGGTCGACGATCCGGCGGTAGAACAGCAGGTCGTCGGTGCCGGACAACAGGGCGTCCTTGGACAGCTCGAGCCCGCCGCCGGCCCCGTAGATGAAGGAGTAGTAGCCGGTGCTGTGGGCGTAGAGCTCTCCCTGCGGGTACTCCCGGATGCGGCGCAGCTCGTCCCCGGAGTCCACGCTGCGGGCGATCGGGTCGCCGTCCACCAGGATGGCGCCGCGGTCGCGGCTGTAGTTGGACAGCAGGGTGCGGCGGTTGCCGGGCTGGTCCCGCAGCTGGTCCGCCTGGACGAACTGGATGTAGGTGGTGGCGATGAGCAGCGCGGCGAACATCGCGAAGACCACCACCGCGAGCTTGCGGATCGGCGCGTTCACCGGGTGCCCTCTGCCGGTTGTGCCGCGGTCTGCCCGGCCTCGTCCGTGGCACGCTCGGACACCGGGCGGCGGGCGTGGTCGCTGATCCGCAGGAGCAGGGCCAGGATGATCCAGTTGGCCAACAGCGAGGACCCGCCCGCGGACATGAAGGGTGTGGTCAGGCCGGTGAGCGGGATGACCCGGGTGATGCCCCCCACGATGACGAAGACCTGCAGGCCGAAGGAGAAGGAGAGCCCGGTCGCCAGGAGCTTGCCGAAGCCCTCCCGCGCCCCGATCGCGGTGCGCAGGCCGCGCTCCACCAGCAGCCCGTAGAGCACCAGGATCGCGAAGACCCCGATCATCCCGAGCTCCTCGGCGAAGCTGGCCACGATGTAGTCGCTGTTGGCCAGGTAGGTCTCCGCCGGGTAGCCCTGCCCGAGGCCGGTCCCGAACAGCCCGCCGTGACCCATCCCCATCAGCCCCTTGGCCACCTGGTCGGACTGCACGTCGGGGGCGAACGGGTCGAGCCAGAGGTGCACCCGGGTCTGGACGTGGGCGAAGAGCCGCCACGCGACATACGCCCCGCCCACGAACAGGGCCAGACCAATGACGATCCAGCTGACCCGCTCGGTCGCCACGTAGAGCATCGCGACGAAGAGCCCGAAGAAGAGCAGCGAGGAGCCGAGGTCGCGCTGGCCGACCAGGATGACGATCGAGACGCCCCAGGCCAGCAGCAACGGGCCCAGGTCGCGGCCGCGCGGGAGCTGCAACCCGAGGAACTTGCGGCCCACCAGGGACAACGCGTCGCGCGTGGAGACGAGGTAGCCAGCGAAGAACACAGTGAGCACGATCTTGGCGAGCTCACCTGGTTGGAAGCTGAGTGGACCGACTCGGATCCACAGGCGGGAGCCGAACTCCTCCACCCCGAGGCCGGGGACCATCGGCAGCAGGAGGAGGACGATACCGGCGGCCATCGCCAGGTAGGTGTAGCGGCGCAGCATCCGGTGGTCCCGGACCAGGAACAGTACGATCCCGGCGATCACGATGGCCAGCACGCTCCACATCAGCTGGCGGGTCGACGCCCAGGCCTCCGGGGAGCGGCCCGAGCCGAGGTCCAGCCGGTGGATCATCACCAGACCCAACCCGTTGAGGAGGGTGGCGATCGGCAGGAGCAGCGGGTCGGCATACGAGGCCTTCCACCGCAGCAGCAGATGGAACGCCCCGGTGACCGCGAGCAGCCCCCCGCCGTGCGTCACCAGGTCGGCCGGGACGGTGCCCTCCAGCGCGAGACCCACGTTGACGTAGGCCAGCAGCACGATGGCGATGGCGAACAGGAGCAGGACGAGCTCGGTGTTGCGGCCGGTGCGGGGTCGCACCGAGGTGATGGTGCTCACGGGCGACAGTCCTCGGTGGGCACGATCGGCGTCGGCCGTTCCGGTGCCCCGGTGGCCGTCGCCTCGTCGGTGTCCGGCCCGCGGGTCTGCCCGGCCGTGTCGGGGGCGGCCGTGCTCGCCGCGCCGTCCGGGCCGGCGGTGATTGCCTGGCCGTCGGGGCCAACGGTCACCGTCACGGCGTCACCGTCCGAGGTCGGCATCGGCAGTTGCGCGAGGTCGCGGCACCGCGGCAGCGACAGCACGCGCAGCTCCTCCACGATGGCCTCCGCGCCGGCCAGGTCGTCGGCGGACAGGCTGCCGCGGACCTCCTGCTGGTAGTAGGTGGGCAGCGCCGACACCTCGATGTCGGTGACCTCCTCGACGGTGGACAGCTCGATCGGCCCGAGGTCCTGGGAGACCCCGCGGAAGATCGCCACGTGGCCGTCGTCCTCGCCGACGAAGTACTGCCGCTGGCTCCAGTCGTAGGTGGCCCAGCCACCGCCGGCGACCACGAGGAGGATCGCCAGCCCGATCAGCGTGCGCCGGATCCAGGCCATCGGGCCGGTGCCGTCGCCTTCCTCGGCCAGCTCCAGGCCCTCGCCCTCGTCGCCGTGGACCTCCCGGGTGAGCGCGGCGGCCTTCTCCGCGGGGGTCTGCGGGGTCAGCAGCGTCGTGCCCCGGCGTTCGCTGGCCGCACCCACGACCTGGGGCTTGGTGGTGCCCTCGCCCGCGGGGACCACGTCGGCCACGATGACCGTGACGTTGTCGCGCACGGAGGCACGCAGCGAGATCTCGATGAGCCGGTCCGCGAGGGCGCCGGGGGCCGCGTCCTGCAGCAGCAGGTCGGCGACGGTGCTCTCGGCGACGTAGTCGGTGAGGCCGTCCGAGGCGAGGAGCAGCCGGTCGCCGACCCGCAGCTCGCGCATCGACAGGTCCGGCTCGTCCCCCTCGCGACCGGTGAGGACCTTGGTGACCAGGGAGCGCTGCGGGTGGTGCAGCGCCTCCTCCTCGCTGATCCGTCCCTCGTCGAGCAGCTTCTGCACGAACGAGTGGTCCTTGGTGATCTGGGTGACCCGGGTCCCGCGGCGCAGGTAGGCGCGGGAGTCGCCGATGTTGGCGACCGCCAGCTTGGCGCCCGAGCGCATCATCGCGATGCAGGTGGTGCCCATCCCCTCTAGCGTCTCGGTCTCGTCGGCGACCTCGGACAGCCGGTCGTTGGCCTCCAGCACGGACCGCTCGAGGATGTCGAGCATGTCGTCGGCGCCGTGGCTCTCCCCGTCCAGGTGGACCAGTTCCCCGACGACCAGGGAGCTGGCGACGTCGCCGGCGGCGTGCCCGCCCATCCCGTCGCAGAGCACGAGCAACTCGGGCCCGGCATAGGCGGAGTCCTCGTTGCGGGACTTCGTGCCGAGCCCGACGTGGGAACGGGCGGCGTACCGGAAGGCGACGGACATCGGCTACCGCTTGAGCTCGAGGATCGTCTGGCCGATCCGGATCTGGCTGCCCGGCTCGATGACCGTGGGCGTGGTGATCCGCTGGTTGTTCAGGAAGGTGCCGTTCGTGGAGCCCAGGTCCTCGGCATACCAGCTGCCGGCCTCCCCGGGGTAGAGACGCAGGTGACGGCCCGAGGCGAAGTCGTCGGTGAGCACCAGCGAGCACTCCGGGTTGCGTCCGATCAGGAGGCCGTTGTCGGTGAGCGGGACGGTGGTGCCGCGCAGCGAACCGGCCACGACGGCCACGTGCGAAGGACCCTTGCGGGCACTCCGTGCGGGCCGGGCCGTCCGGCCCGGGCCCCGTGGTGCGGCGGCGCCCCGGCTGGTCACGCGGGTGCCGTAGAGGTCGCCGCGCAGGGCGCCGACCACGCTGAACACGAATGCCCACAGCAGGACGAGGAGTCCGAGGCGGACGATGTTCAGCGTGAGCTCGCTCATCGTCCCCCGTCCAGGTGGAACGTCACCGTGCTGCGGCCGATGGTCAGCCGGTCGCCCTCGTGGAGCTGCTCGTTGCCCACCTGGTCGCCGTTGAGGTAGGTGCCGTTGGTCGACCCGAGGTCACGCACGAAAACCTGCAGGTGCGGGCCGTCGTGGGTGATCCGGAGCTCCGCGTGCCGGCGCGAGACCCCGGGGTCGTCCACCACGATGTCGGCCGAGTTGTCGCGGCCGAGCGTGGTCACCGCGGTGCGCAGGTCGTGGCGCCGCCCGCTGATGTCGATCCACGGGCCGCTCCTGCGCGGCTGGGCAGGACGTTGCTGCTGCGGCTGGGCCGGGGCGAACTCCCGCGTGCGCGGCCCGTCCGACGCAGCCGGGCGTGCCCCGCCCATGGCGGCGGCACCGGCGGCACCGACCCCGGCGGGGGCCTGCCCACCCGACCGGGCAGGGGGCCGGGCTTGTCCACCCGCGGGACCGTTCGGCATACCTCCCGGCCTTCCCCGTGACTGGGCCCGACCGCCCGGACGCCCCTGCTGCCCGGGTTGACCCTGCTGCCCTGGTTGGCCCTGTCGCCCGGATTGACCGGCGCGCTGGGCGCGGCGGGCGTTCTTGGAGGCGGGGCGGACCCGGAAGATGCCGGTCTCCAGCTCCTCGTCGCTGCTCAGCCGGACCTCCATCGGCCCGGCCGGGGTGTAGCGCTGGGACTGGGCGTGGTCCTCGACGGCGGCGACCAGTTCGTCGGTCAGCGCCTCCTCGTAGGACGCGAGGCGCTCGAAGTCGGTCTTGGCCAGCTCGATCGTGAAGACGTTCGGCACCATGGTGCGCCCCGGACCCAGGACTGCGGCTCGCTCGTCCATCGCCCCCCGCATCGCCGAGGCGATCTCGACCGGCTGGACCTCTGCCTTGAAGACGCGCGCAAAGGGCGCCTTGACGGCACGCTCCAGGCCGCGCTCGACCCGGTCGAGGATTCCCACCGTCCACTCCCTTCGTCTGTGGAGGTACCGACGAGCGGCCGGCACCTGCAGTTCCCGTGGCCCGCGGCATGGGTCGTGCCCGCGGCCACCAGCCCGATCGTATCCGCCCGGGCTGGTGGATTCGGGGATCCGCGGCGCGGCCTGCCCACCCGGGCGGAGTCCGCGCGCTCGTGGATTCCTGACCACCGCGTGCATCGTGCTAACCTGTTCCAGCACTCGCGCGGGTGGCGGAATTGGCAGACGCGCACGGTTCAGGTCCGTGTGCCCGAAAGGGCGTGGGGGTTCAACTCCCCCCTCGCGCACCGAGGTGAAACAGCCCCTCACCAGGCAGAACATCGTCTGGTTGAGGGGTTGTTTCGCGTCCGCGCGACCTTCCAGGGTCATCGCTGAAGAACCTGCAGGTCAGCGACTTCTTCCTCCCCGTTGTGCAACGTGGCGTCCGTCCCAGTGCGTTCTTCTTCAGAGTCCGAAAACGCTCAACCACGAGACGGAGGACAACGATGAAGGCCCACAGGACGAGCAGCACGGTCGTCGGCCTGACGGCGCTCGCCGTGATTCTCGGCGGGTGCGGCAGCACCTCGGAGGACCCGGAGGTCATTCCGGCGGGAGACACCACCGACGAGGCCGGGACGACCCAGGGCTCCGGCGGGGACAGCACGGTGACCGAGGGGGAAGCCGCGGGGGCGACCGACACGCAGGACGACGGTCAGGACGGCGACGACGGGCAGGCCGGCGACGACGGGCAGGCCGGCGACGAAGGCTCCGACGAGGGATCCGGGGAGGGCTCCGGGGACGGCGCCCCGGCCGACATCCCGACCGTGCCGGTCGACTATGCCGCCGCGCTGGTGGTGGCCTGGGGGGCGGGCGACCACGCGACGATGGAACAGCTGGGCACGGCCGAGGTGGTGCACATCCTCGGCGACGGGGGTGGCCCGAACTGGGAACAGGTCGGCTCCGACGGGGCCGCCGGCTCGACCTCGGTCACCTACCGGAACACCGAGAGCGGGGACACCCTGGCGCTGCGGGTGGACAACGCGGCTGCCAGCGAGGGCGCAGAGCAGGCCGTTGTGCAGGCGAAGTACACCGTGGCCGGGGACGAGGAGGACCTGCCCACCGAGCCGGCCGCCTACGCCGACGCGCTGGTGGTCGCCTGGGGCGCGAGCGAGCAGGGGCTGGTCAGCCGGATGGCCACGCCCGAGGTGGTCCACATCCTCGGCGACGGGGGCGGCCCGAACTGGGAGCAGACCGGGGCCGAGGGCGCTGCCGGGTCGACCTACGTGACCTACGAGAACTCCGAGAGCGGTGACGTGCTGACCCTGCGGGTGGACAACGCCACCGCCTCCGAGGGTGCCGACCAGGCCGTGGTCGAGGCGACCTACGAGATGCCCTGAGTTCCGTCGCCGGTGAGGCGGCCGGGTGGGGTGGTCGCGTCATCGGCGACGATGGGCGTATGACGACAGACCCGTGGAGCGACACGCGCCCGCTTCGGGAGGACTTCCCGACCGACATCACCGACCGCTGGTTCGAGGACTACACGACCGGTGACGTACGGGAGTACGGCACGATCAGCCTCACCGAGGAGGAGATCGTCGAGTTCGCCCGGCGCTACGACCCGCAGTCGATCCACACCGATCCGCAGTGGGCGCAGACGGGGCCGTTCTCGGGGCTGATCGCCAGCGGGATGCAGACGATCGGGATCTTCATGCGGCTCTTCGCCGACCACTACCTGACCAAGTCCGGCTCGCTGGCCTCGCCCGGGATGGACGAGATCCGGTGGCCGCGCCCGGTCCGCCCCGGCGACGTGCTCCGGCTGCGGACCGAGACGCTGGAGACCCGTCTCTCCCGGTCCAAGCCGGACCGCGGGATGGTGGTCACCGCGGTGACCCTGCTGAACCAGGACGACGAGCCGGTGCTGACCCTGCGGTTGATGAACCTCGTCGCGGTGCGTCCCGCGGCCTGATCAGCCCGGGAAGTCGTAGTCCACGACGACGGGGGCGTGGTCCGACAGCCGCTCGCCGCGGTGGTCCCGGTCGACCTCGGCGGCGACCGCGCTCCGGGCCAGCCGCGGGGTGGCCAGGTGGTAGTCGATGCGCCAGCCGGCGTCCCGGGCATACGCCTGCCCCAACCAGGACCACCACGTATACGGCCCCTCCGTCTCGGGGTGCACACGGCGCACCACGTCGACCAGGGTGCGTGGCGAGAGCTGGGAGTCGATCCAGGCCCGCTCCTCGGGCAGGAAGCCCTCGGACTGCTGGTTGCGCCGCCAGGCGGCCACGTCGAGTCGGGTGTGGGCGAGGTTGAGGTCGCCAGTGAGCAGGAACTCCCGTCCCCGCGCCGCGGCCGCGCGCCTGGTGCGGGACAACTGCCGGGCGAAGGCGGCGAGGAAGCGCATCTTCCACTCGTACCGGACCCCGCCGTCGGGCTCCTCCCGCATCCTTCCAGGACGTTGCAGGTGCGCCGGCAGCCCGCCCTTGGGCAGGTAGAGGCTGGCCACCGTGACCGGGGCGTCGGCCAGGTCCACCTCGAGGTAGCGCCCCTCGTGCGCGTGCCGCGCCAACCCCCGGGCGAGCGGCACCCCGTCGGGCGCGGGCTCGGTGTGCAGGTGGTCCTCCCCGGGGGCACGCACCAGCACCTCGGCGTCCCAGGTGCGCACCGCCGCCGGCCGCTCCCGGGTCAGCACCGCCACCCCGTTGCGTCCGGCGAGCTGCCCGGGATCGTAGGTGACGTGGTAGTCGCCGAAGGCGTTCTCCGGCAGCTTGTCCAGAGGCGCGCGGACCTCCTGGAGCGTCACGACGTCACAGCCCCGGGTGGCCAGCCAGTCGTCGAAGCCGCGGCGGTGTCCGGCCCGGATGCCGTTGATGTTGAGGGAGGCGATGCGCAGCACGCGTCGAGGGTATGTCGACCGCTCCGGTGGCCGGGCGAGGGGACGGATGTCGGTGGGTGGGTCTACCGTCGAAGAATGGACCCGAGTGCACCGACGACCGACCGTCCCGAGATGCCCGACGGATACGGGCTGCCCGACTCGACGCAGGGGTTGTTGGGCTGGGACGAGGTCGAGGCGCGGCTCGTCGCGGCGGAGCACTACTGGATCTCCAGCGTGCGCCCGGACGGGCGACCCCACTCCGTGCCGCGCTGGGGCGTGTGGCTGGACGGCCGGTTCTGGTACGACGGCGCACCCACCACCCGTCATACGCGCAACGTGGAGGCCAACCCGGCCGTCACGTTGACCCTGGAGAGCGGCACCCAGTCGGTGATCGTCGAGGGGACCTCCCGCGCGACGCGCGCCGAGGCCGACGGGCTGGGCTGCCGGTTGTCGGGAGCGTTCGGCAAGTATGCGGGGGCCGGCTATTCGCCGGGGCCGGACTCGTGGGCCGGGGAGGACGGGGGCGGCCTCCGGGTCATCACCCCCCAGCGGGTCCTCGCCTGGTTCAACTTCCCGAAGGACTGCACCCGGTTCACCTGGACCACGCCATGAGGACCACGACATGAGGAGGAGCGACTGATGCCCCGGATGAAGCTGCAGAAGGTCCTGCCGATGGCCTACGCGCCGGTCCTGGCCCTGGAGACCTACGCGCGGAAGAACAACGACAGGCGGCTCTACGAGTTGGTCAAGATCCGCGCGTCCGAGATCAACCAATGTCACTTCTGCATCGCGATGCACACCCGGGACGCGCTCAAACACGGCGAGAGCCAGGAACGGATCTCGGCACTGGCGGGAGACTGGCGCGCCGCAGACCTCTGGACCGAGGCGGAGGCGGCCGCCCTCGCCTACACCGACGAGGCGACCCGCCTGGGCGAAGGCGGCGTCACCGACGCGGTGTGGGATGACCTCGTCCAGCACTTCGGCGAGAAGGGGGCCGGCCACCTGATCATGGCGGTGGTAGCGATCAACGCCTGGAACCGGATCGGGATCTCGACCGGATTGACCGCGGATGACCTCTGAGCCCGCCGAGCCCGAAGTCCCCGAATCCCCGCCGACGCGGAGTTCAGGCCGCTCCCGCCTGCCGGCGGTGGAGCACGTAACCCCACACCGCCAGGCCGAGGGCCGGACCCCAGACCCAGAACGGGAACACCACAGCTGAGACCAAGACTTCACCCACGGTCTCGGTCCTGAAGGAGACGAGCATCGGCCCGGCCGAGACGATCAGGGCCGCGGCCACGACAGACCCCGGGACCGCTGCGAACCAGACGGGCACCGGCCGCCCGGCGAAGCCCGGCATCCAGCGGGGGAACACCTCGCCCAGCGTTGGATCAGCCCGAGGGTCAGGACGAATCCTGCCCACGCGCCGAACGACATCATCATGCCCCACAGGCGGATCTCGGGGGTGATGTCCTCCGGGTAGAGCACGGGCCAGGGGGTGAGCCAGGTGAGGCGCTGGAGCGCGTAGGGCAACGGGCCGAGGGCGGCCACGACCGTGATCGAAGTGCGGTGCCGGAGCACCCAGGACCCCGCGCGCTCCAGGTGACCGTTCGCCGTGGAGGCCTGGAGCCCGAGGACCGCCCAGACCAGGGCGGTGGCGGTCAGCGTGAAGGGGGCGGCGAGTCTGGTCGGCGCCTCGGTGACGAGGCTGCCCAGCATCGAGGTCAGGCCGAGGGCGTCCGGGGTGAGCACGCCGCTGACCACGCCAACTCCGGCGGCACCGGTCAGCGCCGCGAGCGTGCCCCAGCGGGCGCGCCCGCCGAGGCGGATGAGACCCGCGACCAGGACGACGAGACCCACCGGGACGAGGACGGCCGTGATGTAGCCCAGGCCCATGATCACGCCGGTGCCGAGGAGCGTCAGGCCCGTCACCGCGCCCAGGAGGGAGCCGACCGGCCCCAGCCAACCGGGCCACAGGGAGCGCCGTCCGGAGGTCACCACCAGCGCCGCGATGGACGCGCCGAGACCGATGAGTCCGACGACGAGTTGGACCAGGGCCGCGACCTCGGCGGAAGTGGCCAGACCCAGGGGCGAGGCGATCTCCGTCTCGTGCGGGTTCCACCCCGGGCGCGCCAGCCAGACGGCGCCCAGGGCGGCTGTCGCGCCGCTAGCGACGGCCGCCGCGCTGCCCAACCAGCGTCGAGGGGTGGTGGACGAGGCGGTGCGGCTCGGAGGTGCCACGAGAGTCTGCGGGTGGTGTGCGTTCATACCCCGACGATCCGTCCGGTGGGCAGGCTGAGGCGTCACCCCTGAGGGTGACCGCCGCGCGGGCTCGGGTGATCGTTTGACTTTGCGATAGTGAATCCGTAGGTTTGCTGTCGCAAATCATCGGTTGTGGGAAGGTGACATTCATGCGGAGTCAGGGCCGAATCTGGAGGGCGGCGGTCGGAGTGGCCGCACTCGCCGTACTCCTGGTCGTCGTCGGACCGGCCGGGAGCCAGGCGACGGCAGCACCGGATGCAGCGGAGACCGAAGGTGAGCAGCAGCCGGTTGTGCTCGTGCTCGATGCGTCGGGGTCGATGGACGAGGCGGACGGTTCCGGGGACGGCAGCCGGATGGACGCCGCGAAGGACGCCGTGACGGACCTGATCGCGGGGACGCCGTCCGAGGCGGAGCTGGGGGTGCTGGTCTACGGCAGTGAGGTGGGCAACACCGGTGCGGAGAAGGAGGCGGGGTGCCAGGACATCGTGACCCTCGCCGACGTTGGCCCCGTCGATGCGCAGGCGCTCACTGACCGCGTCCTGCAGGTGGAGGCCTCCGGGTGGACCCCGATCGGGACCGCCCTGGAGCGCGCCGCCGACGTCCTCCCGGACGAGGGTCCGCGCTCCATCGTGCTGGTCTCTGACGGGATCGACACCTGCGCCCCGCCGGACCCCTGTGAGGTGGCCGAGGGCCTGGCCCAGGACGGCGTCGACCTGAGGGTTCACACCGTGGGCTTCCACGTCGACGCGCAGGCTCGGGAGCAGTTGCAGTGCATCGCGGAGGTGACCGGGGGAACGTATGCCGATGCCTCCGGCGCGGGTGAGCTCTCCGAGGAGCTGAGCATCCAGGTGCAGCGGGCCATGCGCAGTTATCTGCCGGCCGGCCGGCCCATCCAGGGCGGGCCCGACGAGGAGGGCGCCCTGGAGATCACCGCGGGTGACTACGTCCTGCAGTTGGCCAGCAACAAGGGGCCCGACCCCGCCCGTGCCGTGCAGGTCTTCACCGTCCCCATGCGGCAGGGAGAGACCCTGCATGCGTCGGCCTCGCTGGTCCGTCCCCAGGAGAGGGGCGAGGCAACCGTCCTATCCAGCATCTCGGTGACCCAACTGGGGGCGGCCACGTGCCGGAGCGACTACGACCAGAACAATGCGCGGAACACCAATGGTGGTCCCCCGACAGCGGTGCTCATCACCCGCCCGGCCGAGGCCGACCACGACTGCTTCCCCGAGGGATACGCGGTGTTCGCCGTCGAGCGCTCCGGCGCCCACGCCGCGAACGCCGACCTGCCGGTCGAGCTGTCGGTCACGGTCGAACCGCCGATCGACACTGCGACGGTGCGCAAGGCCCCGGCCGCCGGGATCGACCTCCCGGAGATCGATGAGCCGGACCTGGCCGGTGCCGTGCCGGTGACCCCGGGGCTCAACTATTCCACCGCCACCGGGATCACGCCCGGGACCTACCGCTCGGAGATCACCGGGGGTGAGTTCCACGTCTACGCGGTGCGCCTCGAGCCGGGCCAACGTCTGGCGGCGGCGGTGCTCCCCGAGTCGGGCGTGGGGGAGCGGGCGTCGCTGCAGTTGAACATTGCGGCGCCGGACCGGACCGCCCTGGGCCTCACGGAGTCGTCCGTCGGGTACCGGAATGGCCACTTCGTGTCGGGGATCGAGGACGGCGAACTGCTCGCGGACCGGATGGGCCAGACGGTCGACCCCGCGGCGCCGGAGCCGCCTAACCGTGCCGGCGAGTACTACGTCATGGTGAGCCTTGCGTCCCCGGACCGCACGGTGGTGCCGTACGCCCTCGCGGTGGACGTGGCCGGCGACGCCGTGCCGGAACCGACGTTTATCGAGGACCCGGAGCCGTTGACCGAGGTCGGCAAGACCGCTCGGGCGCAGGAAGCCGCCACGGAGCAGACCGGCGGCGACACCGACGCAGCCACGGCCCCCGTCGTCGCGGACCCCGACCCGGATCTCACCGGGCCAACGACCGACGTCGACGCCGGAGACGTCGTTGCCGGAGACGGTGCCGGGCCGGACGCCGGGGACGGTGGGATCAGGCCGGTGACCTGGCTCCTAGCGGCGGCGGGCGTGCTCCTCGCGGCCGGCGGCGGCTGGTTGCTCGCGACGCGCCACCGCCGCTGAGGCGGATCACGGTTTGCGGTGCGCCCGGTAGTGCTCGGCGGCCTCCTCCGGACCATCGAGACCGTAGACCTGCAGGAAGCGCGCGAGGGCAGGCTGGGTGGGCGAGAGCAACCGCACCGCAGCGTGCAGGTCCTGACCCGAGGCGAGGGTCCGCAACAGCCCGCGGATGCCCTCGGGCACGGCGGTCTCGGCCCCGCGGGGCGGCTCGCTGGTCCGGGACTGTGGCTGGGTCAGTGTCCACTGGCCCGTCACGCTGCGCACCTCCGCGAGGCGGTCGGACACCTGGTCGCTGTCGACGGCGCCCGCTTCGACCTGCTCGGCCAACTCCTGCAAGGCCATGAGCCGCTGCAGGACAGCCGGGTTGCCGATCTTGATCCGTCTGCCCGTGACCAGTTGCGAGAGCATCGGCGGAGACATCCCGATCACACCGGCGAGCTGGGCCTGGGTCAGGCCGAGGGAGGAGCCGATCCGGCCGAACACCCCGTCCAGCGACTCCCCGTAGATCTCGGCCTGCTCGCGCCGGTTTCGCTCCTGTTCCATCACGCCTGTCACTGTAGTCAGACCAGTTCGACGACCACGGCCGTCACCAGCAACGCGACCCCGAGGACCACCAGGACGGCCCCCCAGAGCCCGCGACGGGTCGCAGGCGCCGACGGGCCTGGCGCCGACGACGGGCCTGGCGCCGACGACGGGCCTGGCGCCGAGGTCGCCCCGGTGACGTCGGGCCGGCGCTGCTCGGGGCCGGAGTCTCCCCAGCCGGGGGGCAGGTCGGGGACCTGGTCGAACACCTCCACGGCACCACCTGCCCGCGGGTCACCAGCCAGGTCGGCCTCGGTCCGGGCGACCAGCCCGGTGTCGGCCAGCCGCGATCGGGCGGCGGCGGCCGTCCGTGGCCGTGCCGCAGGGTCTGGGTTCAGCAGGTCGAGCACGAGGGCAGCCAGACGTGGGGGGACCTCGGCCCGAACCAGGGTGCCGGCAAGGTCATCCGCGGTGTCGGGCGGCCGAGCCACGAGCAACTCGTAGGCGGTGGCCCCCGCGCCGTAGAGGTCGGCCGTGGGATCGGGATCTGCTCCCCGAAGGGCCTCCGGCGCGAGATACCCGGGCGTCCCGTGGGCGACCGGCCCGGTGGTCAGCCGGGGGTCGGTGCGCGCGATGGCCAGCCCGAAGTCGGACAGCCGGCCGTGCGGAAGTCTCTGGCCGGTGGCGTCCAGCAGCAGGTTCGCCGGTTTCACGTCCCGGTGCACCATGCCCATGGAATGCACCTGTCCGAGGCCGGCGAGCAGGTGGTCCAACAGCGTGGCCGCCCAGCGTGGCGGGAGGGGACCGTGATCGCTGACCAGAGTTGCCGCGGAACCACCGTGGATCAGCGGCATGGTGAACAGCACCCGGTCGTCCTCCCCGGCCCACCCGATAGGCGCGAGAACATGCGGGTGATCCACGCGGACCAACTGCTCACGCATGAACCGCAGCAGAGAGGCGGCGTCGATCTGGCGCAGCAGCTTGGCCGCGACATAGCGGTGGTCCCGGTGGTCCCACACGCGCCACACCGCACCGCCGCCACCCTCCCCGAGGGGGTCCACGAGCTCGTAGCGTCCGGCGAAAAGGGCACCCACCCCCGGCACTGTAGCGGGGTGATACTGGCGGTATGCCGATTCTCGCCGTGCAACGCCGGGCCGGGGCAGCGCTGCGCGCCAAGGTGGCGGGGGACGACGCCGCGGAGCAGGCCCGGTTGATCTGGGGGGTCCGGGGGGAGCGGTGGTTCGGGGTGGACGACGCGATCTGGCAGGTGCACCGCGACGCCTCGATGTTCGTCGGTGGCATCGCGGCACTCCTGGTCCAGTCCCTGCAGCCGATGGCGATGGCCGGCGTGGCCGGGCACAGCGGATACAAGTCCGACCCGTGGGGCCGGCTGCAGCGCACCAGCCGCTACCTGGCGGTCACCACCTACGGGGTCGTGCCGGACGCCGAAGACGTGATCGACCGGGTCCGGAGCGTCCACGCCCGGGTGCGCGGCAAGGATGAGCGCGGCCGTCCCTACCGGGCGGACGACCCACACCTGCTCACCTGGGTGCACCTCGCCGAGGTGCGCTGCTTCCTCGATGCCCACCAGGCGTTCGGGGCGCAGCCCCTGCCGCCTGATCGCGCTGACGAGTATGTCGAGCAGACGGGGCGGGTTGCGGCCCGGCTCGGCGTTCCCGACCCACCGGCCACGGTGGCCGACCTGCAGACCCGCCTGTCGGCATACCGTCCCGAGCTCGAGGCCACCCCCGCGGCGCGGGACGCCGCCCGGTTCCTGCTCCTGCACCCACCGTTGTCGTTCGCCGCCCGGCCGGGCTACGGGATGCTCGCGGCCGGGGCGTTGTCGTTGCTCGAGCCGTGGGAGCTGGCCGAACTCGGGGTCCGGCTGCCGGTCGGTCTCACCCGAGGCGTCGGCCGCCCGGTCGGGAAGGTGGCGGCCCGCACGGTGCGCTGGGCCCTCTCCGGTGTCGACGACGAACGTGTCCCGCCCCCGTCGCCCGAATCCGGATCGCCCGATGCCGGACCGTCCGATACCCGACCGCCCGATGCCGGACCGTCCCAGCCCGGAGTCTGAACGAGCCGGAGCGGCGGGACTCAGGGGAGGCGGAAGACGGCGCTGTGGTCAAGGTCACCGTCACCGCGGTCGGACAGCTGTCGGTAGAGCTGCTCGGTGACCTCGGTGACCGGCAGGCTGACCCCCAGGTCCTGGGCGGCCGCGAGCCCGAAGCCCAGGTCCTTGAGTTGGTTGTCCACGCTTCCGCCACCGGAGTAGTCGCCGCTGAGCCAGTGCCGGCGCTTCTGTCGCAACGCCTCGGACCCGGCGAGGCCACCGTCCAGGACATCGAGGACGTCCGCGAGGTCGAGGCCGCCGGCCTGGGCAAGCCGCAGCGCCTCGGACAGCCCGGACAAGGTCGCGCCGACGATGATCTGGTTGCAGGACTTGGCCAGTTCTCCCGAGCCGACCGGGCCCAGGTGCCGCACGGTCTTCCCCATGACGGACAACACGGCCTCGACGGTCGCGAAGTCGTCGTCGGCGGCCCCGACCATGATGCTCAGCCGACGTTCCTGCGCCCCGAGCGGACCCCCGCTCACTGGGGCGTCGACGAGCCGGATTCCCTGCTCGGCGAGCTCACCGGCCCATTCCCGCACCTCCACCGGGCTGACCGTGCTGGTCACCACCAGCACCGGCTCCGGCGCGTCCGCCGGCCGGCCGGCCCAACCGCTGAGCAGGCCGTCCGGCCGATGCACGACGTCCCGGATCTGCGGCAGATCGTGCAGCATGGCGATCACGATGTCGGCGGCGGCGTCGGCGGGACAGTGGGCTACTCGCACGGTCGGTATGTCGTGGGCCAGGTCGTGCGCCTTGCCGGCCGTGCGGTTCCACACGGTGAGGTCGAAACCCGCGTCGGCGAGGGACCCGGCCATCGGCATCCCCATCGGCCCCAGCCCGACGAACCCGACGCTGGGCTCCGCGGCGCCTGCAACGGTCATCCGTTCCGTCCTTCGTTCGGTGCCGTTGCGGTCCCCGGCACCCCGCGGGCGTCGACATACACCCCGTGCAGGTCGTCGATCTTGCGGACCGCCCGCACGACGCCGACGGCCAGGCACCACAGGCCGATGATCCCGCAGCACGCGGCGAGCACGAGCACGGTGCTCGAGGCCGTGCCGGCACCGCCGTCCTGCAGCACCATCCCGCCGCTGTAGAGCCACAGCAGATAGGCCATGATCAACAGGATCAGCCCGTTGCGGACAGGTTGTGCGGCAGAGGGGGCGTGCGGGCTCCGGGGCGCCTCGGCAGGGGTCATGGCGGGAACAGTAGTCGCAGTGCCGTAGACTGGTGGGTAGCAGCCCGTTCCGTCTTGCCACGGGCTGCCTGGCGATGCGATCCCCGGTCCGACCGGATGTCATGAGTCGCGCGGCCGTTCCCACAGCAGTGGACGGGCCAACGCGCCGGGCGGGACACATCACCAGCAATACGGAGAAACTCCTTGTCTCAGGACACCTTCGCGCGCCTTGGCGTGCCCGCCCCGCTGTGCGCCGTACTCGACGCCCGCGGGATCACCATCCCCACCCCGATCCAGGCGGCGACGTTGCCGGACTCCCTCGCCGGACGCGATGTGCTCGGCCGCGGCCGCACCGGCTCGGGCAAGTCCTACGCCTTCCTGCTGCCGATCGTGACCAGGTTGGCCGCCTCCGGCAACCCGCGCCGTCCCAAGCGGCCGCGCGCCTTGATCCTGGCCCCGACCCGGGAGCTCGTGGGTCAGCTCGAGACCGCGCTCGCCCCCCTGGCGAAGGCCAGCGGCCTCACCTCGATGACCGTCTTCGGCGGCGTCAACCAGAACCCGCAGGTCCGCGCGCTCGCCGCTGGCGTCGACGTGATGGTCGCCTGCCCGGGCCGGCTCGAGGACCTGATCGGCCAGGGCCACGCCAGCCTCGACTCGGTCGAGATCACCGTGCTCGACGAGGCGGACCACATGGCCGACCTGGGCTTCCTGCCGGGCGTGAAGCGCCTGTTGGACCGCACCCCCTCGAGCGGGCAGCGGATGCTCTTCTCGGCCACCCTGGACTCCGGGGTCAACGTGCTGGTCAAGCGCTACCTGAGCAAGCCCGTCACGCACGAGGCCGACTCGCCGCAGTCGCCGGTGGCCACCATGTCCCACCACGTCCTGCACGTCACGGCCGACGCGCACCTGCCGGTCCTGCTCGATCTCACCGCGGCCCCGGGCCGGTCGGTGGTGTTCACCCGTACCAAGCACCGCGCCAAGAAGCTGGCCCGCCAGCTCAACGCCAACGGCGTGCCGGCCGTCGAGCTGCACGGGAACCTGAGCCAGAACGCGCGCACCCGGACAATGGACGCCTTCCACAGCGGCGCCGCGCAGACCCTGGTCGCGACCGACATCGCGGCCCGGGGGATCCACGTCGACGACGTCGGGCTGGTCATCCACGCCGACCCGCCGGTCGAGCACAAGGCGTACCTGCACCGCTCGGGCCGGACCGCCCGCGCCGGCAACTCCGGCACCGTGGTCACCCTGATGACCGACGAGCAGGTCCGCGACGTGCGCGACCTGACCCGCAAGGCGGGCATCAAGGCCACCACGACCCGGGTGGACCGGTCCCACCCGCTGCTGGCCGAGCTCGCCCCCGGGGAGCGTGAGTTCAGCGGTGCGTATGTCGCGCCGGTGCCCGCGGGCAGTAACGGCAACGGCACCGGCAGCGGTGCTGGCGGCGGTGCCGGGAACGGTCAGCGCGGCGGGAAGCCCCGCGGCGGGCAGAACCGGAACGGGCAGCGTCGCCAGGGCCAGGGCGGCCAGGGTGGTCGCGATGGCAATGCCCGCGGGCAGGGCGGTCGCAGCCAGGGCTCCCGTGGCCAGGGTGGTCGCGATGGGAACGCGCGCGGCCAGGGTGCTCGTGGCCAGGGCGGCGCGGGTGGTGCCCGGTCCGGTGGCTCCCGCTCGTCGGGTTCGCGCCGCGGTTCGGGTGGGTCCGCTCCGGTCTACTCCACCAGTTCGGGTGGTGCGGCGAACTTCTCGCGCAACACCCGCGCGGGTCGCTGACCGCCGCGCCACGCGCGTCGTCGAACGTCTCACGAGGCTTCCGGGACAACTTCCATTCGTCTCGGGGTTGCTCTTAGGTCTGGACCGAGTCACCAGCGGGCTATAACCTCCCCAGCAGGTCGTTGCCCCGATGGGTGGCTGCCTGGAGTCCCCGTGTTGCCCGGTCCCGGGCAAAAACAAAGGAGTTTCTCGTGACATCCACCAACCGACGGCTCCGACGCGGCGGTATCGCCGCAGCGGCTGCCGTAACGCTGGTCGCCAGCGGATCGGGCATGGCCTTCTCGACCTCTGATGGTTCGACGGTCCCTGCCGGTTCGCTCGGCGCCCTCGTCTCTGCCGTGGCGGCCGGGTTGCCCGCCGACGTCACCCCGGCCAGCGAGACCGCCGACCGGATCGGCGGCAAGAACCGCTACGAGACCGCGGCCAACGTCGCAGCGGCCTTCGACGGCAGCACCACCCACGTGAACATCGCCACCGGTCAGAACTATGCAGACGCCCTGACCGCCGGCATCTACGAGAACCCCGACGTGGCCGCCCAGGACCTCGCGGCCTCGCCCACGCTCCTCACCCGCAAGGACGCGCTGCCGCCCGAGACGATCGCCGCGCTGGAGGCCGCCGCACCCGACACGATCCGGATCATCGGTGGCACGGAGGCCGTGTCGTCCGACGTCGAGACCGAGCTGGAGCAGTACGGCGAGGTCGAGCGGATCTCCGGTGCGGACCGCTACGAGACCGCGGCCCTGCTCGCCGCCGGCTACCCGACCGGGCTGCCGACGGTCTACCTCGCGACCGGACAGAACTTCCCGGACGCCCTGACCGGCGCCGCGCTCGCGGACAGCCAGGGTGCCCCGGTGCTGCTGACCCGCGCGGGCGAGCTTCCCGAGTCCACCGCGGACGCGCTCGAGGCCCTGGCGCCCGAGTCGGTCGTGGTCTTCGGCGGCAGCGCCGCGGTGAGCGACGACGTGCTCGCCGCGGTCACCGAGATCGTCCCGGACACCTCGCGGATGTCCGGCGCGGACCGTTACGGCACGGCCGCGGCGATCGCGGCCCAGTTCCCCAAGGACGTGGACACGGCATACCTGGCCACCAGCCTTGACTTCCCGGACGCGCTGACCGGTGCCCACCTGGCCGGCTCCCAGTCCGTCCCGGTCCTGCTGAGCCGCCCCGAGGCGCTGAACCCGACCACCGTCGAGGCGCTGACCGGGCTGTCCCCGCAGGGAGTCACCCTGCTGGGCGGCACGGCTGCCCTGAGCGATGCCGTGGAGACCTCGATCAACGCGGCGCTGCCCGCCTGGTTCGACTCGCTGCACGTGCAGCTGCTGTCGTTCAACGACTTCCACGGTCACCTCGAGGCCGAGGACGCCACGCTGAGCGAGGTCCAGGACCCCGAGCAGAACATCGTCGGCGGGGTGGAGTACCTGTCCACCACGCTGGCCAACCTCCGGACCGGCTACCAGGACGGGCACAGCCTGACGGTCGCCGCGGGTGACCTGATCGGTGGCTCGACCTTCCTGTCCGGCATGTTCCACGACGAGCCCACGGTCGAGGCGCTCAGCGCGGTCGGCCTGGACATCAGCAGCGTCGGCAACCACGAGTTCGACGAGGGCACCGACGAGCTGATCCGGATGCAGGAGGGTGGCTGCCACCCGGTGGACGGCTGCTACTTCGACGGCCAGGAGTACCCGGGCGCCGAGTTCAACTGGCTGACGGCCAATGTGGTCGACAAGGAGACCGGGGAGCCGCTGCTGGCCGCCACGGAGGTCCGTGAGGTCGATGGCGTCAAGGTCGGCTTCATCGGGATGACCCTGGAGGCCACCCCGACCCTGGTCAGCCCCGGTGGCGTCTCCACGGTCAACTTCCTGGACGAGGTCGAGACCGCCAACGCCGAGGCCGCCCAGCTGCAGGACGAGGGCGTGGAGGCGATCGTCGTGCTGCTGCACGAGGGCGGCTACCAGGCCGGCACCTACCAGGACTGCGAGGGCCCGTCCGGCCCGATCGTGGAGATCGCCGAGAACTTCGACCCGGCCATCGACATGGTCATCACCGGGCACACCCACCAGCCCTACATCTGCAACATCCCCGACCCGGACGGCAACACCCGGATGGTGACCAGCGCCGCGCAGTACGGCTACGTCGTCACCGGCACTGACCTGGTCGTCAGCCGGGACACCGGCGACGTCGTCCGTGAGGCCGTGGACTCGCAGAACCACCTGGTCCTCCAGGAGGAGGCCGACGCGGCCATCACCGCGCTGCTCGCTCCCTGGCAGGACCTGTCCGAGCAGGTCGCGGGCCAGGTCGTGGGCACCATCACCGAGGACATCACCGGCGACGCCAGTGGTGACCGTGGCATCGAGACCCCGATGGCCAACCTGGTCGCGGACTCCATCCTCTGGGGCACCAGCGCCCCCGAGGACGGCGGCGCGCAGATCTCGTTCATGAACGTCGGCGGTGTCCGCGCGAGCTTCATCTACGACCAGGTGAGCAACGGCGAGCAGCCGGGTGAGATCACCTACGAGGAGAGCTACAACGTCGCGCCGTTCGGCAACCTGCTGGTGTCGATCGACATGACCGGCGACCAGATCGAGCGCGTGCTCGAGCAGCAGTTCGTCCCGGACCGCGGGCGCCAGTACCTGGCTCTCGGCGTCTCGGAGGGCTTCACCTACACCTGGGACGACAGCCAGCCGGAGGGCGAGAAGGTCAGCAACATGCAGCTCAACGGTGTCCCGCTGGAGGCGGATGAGACCTACCGGGTCTCGACGCTGAACTTCCTCCAGGAGGGCGGTGATGACTTCACCGTCTTCACCGAGGGCACCAACCTGGTCGGTGGTCCGGAGGACCTGCAGAACCTGGTCGACTACCTGGGTGCCAACCCGGGTCTGTCCGCGCCGGGCGACCGGGTCGACGGTCTGTGACCGGCTGACTCCGCACGACGACGGGGGCCGCATCCGGGGATCTTCCCCGGGTGCGGCCCCGCCGCATGTCCGGGGTGGCTGCCAGACTCCAGGTATGTCACGGACCATCGCCACCACAACCACCGTCGACCTGCAGGGGCTGCTGGACTTCGTCCGGCCGCGGCACCAGATGCTGCTGATCACCACCCGGGCCGACGGCCGTCCCCAGGCCTCCCCGGTGAGCGGGGGTGTCGACGCGGAGGGCCGGCTGGTCATCGCGACCTATCCGGAGCGGGCCAAGACGGCGAATGCCCGCCGCAACCCGCAGGTCAGCGTGGTGGTGCTGTCGGACGACTTCGGCCAGGCCTGGGTGCAGGTCGACGGCAGCTGCGAGGTGCTCGATCTTCCGGCGGCGCTCGAGCCGCTGGTCGAGTACTTCAGGTCGATCTCCGGGGAGCACCCCGACTGGGAGGAGTACCGGCAGGCGATGCGGGACCAGGGCAAGTCGCTGCTCCGGGTCACCCCCACGTCGTGGGGGCCGATCGCCACCGGGGGGTTCCCCGCCCGCCTCGCCGACGACTGACGCGGGGCGGCAGCCGGGTCACCGGATGCCGCCCCGCGTGGGCGCTGCGCGGAGCCGCGCTGGATCAGTCGGTGTAGTCCAGCGCCGCCAGGGCCTGGAGCACCGACTCCTCGATCGCGGTCGTGCCACCCACGACGCTGATTACCGGGGGCTCGAGCCGCTCCAGCTCCGTGGCGGTGACCGGGGGCAGGTCCGTCGGGCGGGTCAACAGCACCGGCACGTCGGCGCTCGCGGCGACCGCCGCGGCACTGAGCGCATCCGGCCAGTTGCGGCCGGTGGCCACGAAGGCCCGGTCGCTGGTGTCCGCGTCCTGCGAGAGCTTGACCGCTGTCTCGTAGCGGTCCTTGCCGAAGAGACGCTCCACGTCCGTGCCGGTAACGGCCTCGATGTCGGCCAGCACGTCGTTGTCGACGGCCGACGTGCCGCCGAGGAGGACGACGTGGGTCGGGTCGAGCCAGTTCAGCGCCGTCGCGGTCTCGTCCGGCAGCTCGTCCGGCCGCACCAGCAGCACCGGCACGTCCTCGGCGCCGGCCTGGGCGCTCGCGGCGAGGGCGTCGGGGAAGTCGCGACCGGTCGCGACGTAGACGGTGTCCACGTCATCGAACTCGGCCGCCAGGTTGGCTGCGGTGGCATACCGGTTGGCACCCTGGATCCGGTCCACCGACCCGTCGGTGTACTCCTCCAGCTCGGTGGCGACGTCGCCCGAGACGGCCGCCTGGCCACCGACCACGACGATCCGCTCGGGTGCCAGCTCGTCCAGGGCTGCCGCGGTCTCCTCCGGGAGCTGCTCGGGACGGGTGAGCAGGACGGGCCCGCTCTGCGACCCGGCGAGTGCGGCCGAGGTCAGCGCGTCGGGGAAGTCGCTCCCGGTCGCCACGTAGACCACGCCGACCCCGGGGCCGAAGGAGTCGAGGGCCGTCGCGGCGGCGGTCCCGTACCGGTTGGCGCCGCGCAGGCGTTCCACGGTCTCCGGGTGCTCGACCTCCGGCGGCTGCGCGGCCGGGGTGACAGTGATCAGGATCTGGCCCGTGGAGGAGAGCCTGCCGTCGCTGACCGTCACCCGGGAGAAGAAGATCCCGTCCCGCTCGCTCTGGTAGGTGAAGTCCGGTCCGGGGCCGGTCAGTTCACCCTTCACCGGGTCCGTCCAGCTCCAGGAGAGGTCGTCCCCGTCGGGGTCGCTGGCCTCCATGGTGAAGTCGACGGCCTCGCCCTCCTCCACCTGCACCCGGATGTCCTCGACCACGGGCCGGGCGTTCGGGGGCTCTTCGTCGGAGTCGGCATACGCCACGAAGACGCCGCTGCCCCACTCGACCTGGTCGTCACCGGCCGGGTGCAGACCGCCGCTGAAGGACACGTCGCCGTGGTTGTTGATCTTGGGGGCGCCGCCGAAGACCGGGCTGGTGTCGTGCTGGCCCAGCTCGCCGGCGCCGAGGTCGGTCTCCACCGGGGTGCCGTCGCCGGCCACCTTGGTCAGGGTCTGGCCGTCGCTGACGAACACCGCCTGCCCGTCACTGTCGGAGCCGCGGAAGGTGACCTGGCCCTCGTCGTTGATGTCCGGGGAGAAGTAGGCGAGCTCGGTCAGCCCGTCGTCGCCGACGGCGGCCACCTCGGTGACCGTGCTGCCGTCGATCCGCACCACGACGCGGGCACCGTCGTCGGCGCGGGTGGCGATGACGGCCGCCTTCCCGTTGTCGCTGAGGCCGAGCGAGTTGTCGAACTTGGAGTAGGGCGACTCGGGGTCCACCTGGGAGGAGCTGAGCAGGAGGGTGTCCGAGCCGTCGGCCCCGAACGCGCGGATCTGCACCTCGTTGCTGATGTCCTCGACCAGGCCCACCTTCACCGCGATGGTGCCGGCGTCGTTGGCGCGCGGGGTGTAGAGGAAGCCGTAGGGGCTCGAGGAGTCCAGACCGCGGTCCTGGACGTAGAAGGAGCCCTCGCCGTCCCGGAGCGCCGCGAGGGCGCGGCCGGCGCCGAAGCTGGCCTGGAAGCCGATGTTGCCGTCCTCGTCGATGCCGGGCGTGGAGTAGGAGTTCGGGAGTACCGGGGAGGTGCTGACCTGGGACGCCTCGCCCGAGTCGGCGTCGTAGCGGTAGAGCACGTTGTTGACGCCGCCGTCCGCGAGGGTGAAGGCGACGTCGCCGCCGTCGTTGAGCGAGACGTCGTTGTCGATCTGGTTCGTCGCGCCAGCGCGGTAGACGACCGAGCCCTGCCCGTGGGAGCCCATCCAGATGCCGGGGGCCCCGTCGCTCGGGCTGCCCTCCGCGGCGACGTACTGGACCCGGAGGGCCACCTCCGCCTCGTCGTTGATGTCCGGCGTGATGCTGTTCCAGCTGCTCCCGGGCGGGAGGTTCCAGCCCTCGTCGTTGACCAGGAGGTTGCTGCGGACCTGCAGCTCGATGGAGTTGTAGGCATCGGTTGCCTCGTGGTCCGCCGCGGGCTCGGCCTGGGCCAGTGGCACCCAGCCGACGCCGGTCAGCAGCGCCGCTGAGGCGAGAGTGACGAGTGCGCGCCGCGGAGTGCGGGTGCCGCCTCCGGCGCGCTCGTGAGTGACGGTCATTGGGCTTTCCCCTTCGCAGCTGCCGGACCCCTGCTGGTCCGGTCCTACAGGACGCTAGGCAACGTTGTCATCACTGTCAATAGTGACAAAGTCAGGTTTCTGTCATGATGTGCCCATGACGGCTGCCCGAGAGACGGATCTGGCGGACCTCGTCGCGCTCGGTCTGACCCAGTACGAGGCGAAGGGCTACCTCGGCCTCCTGGGCCGGGAGCAGGCCACGCCGACCGAGGTCGCCCGGGTCACCGGCCTGCCCCGGCAGCGCACCTACGACGTGCTCGCCACCCTGGCCGAACGCGGACTGGTCGCTCCCGTGCCGGGCAAGGCCGTCGCCTATCGCGCCATGCCGCCGGAGCAGGTCCTGGACAGGTTGGTCTCGCTCCGCCGGGCGGCCCTGGCGCGCCAACAGGAGCTGGCCGCCGACCTCACCTCACGGCTGGGTGCGCTCTATGCCCACGGCCGTCTGCAGGACGACCCGCTCGACTACGTCGAGGTCTTGCACGACGCCGAGCACGCCGCCCACCGGATCGGGCAGCTCGTGGCCGAGGCCACCAGCGAGGTGGTCGGGATGGTGCGACCGCCGTATGCCGCTCCGCCAGCCGTTGCGGAGGCGCAGGTCAGCGCGGTGCGCCAGCGGGTGCTGTACGAACGCTCGGTGCTGGACAACCCCGCGCTCCGGGACCTGGTGGGCGCCTACGCGAGCCTCGGAGAGGAGGTCCGGATCGCCGCGGAGCTCCCGCTGAAGGTGGCGGTGATCGACGGGGCGACGGTGGCGTTCAGTCTGCCGGACCCCGTGGGCGGACGGGACCGGGAGACGACGCTGATCGTGCACCACCGGATGCTCGCCGCGACGATGCTGCTCGCCTTCGAATCGGTGTGGTCCCAGGCGACGGCGCTGCCCGAAGCGATCGCGGAGAAGAGTTCCGGCTGATCGACCGGCTACGAACGGCCACGGTCCGGGCTCATCGCCCGGGTCGGGGGACCCATCGCCTGGGTCAGGGGACCAACCGACCCAGCAGTGCGGCATACCCCACCCGGACCCCCGTGCTCAGCGTCGGCTCGAGCACAGGGGCGAAGTGGGGCGAGTGGTTGCTCGGCACCGGAGCCAGGCCGTCCACGACGTCGTCGGCCATCCCACCGAAGAACCAGTAGGCGGTCGGGACCCCGATCGAGCCGCCCAGGTGGCCGACGTCCTCACTGCCCATCTGGGCCGGGCTGATCACGATGTGCTCCATGTCGACGGCCCGCACCATGCTGGGGATGACGTCCTCGATGACGTCGGGGTCGTTGTAGGTCAGCGGGAACGTGTAGAGCTCCTCCACGGTGGGTTCCTTCGCCCCCGAGGCCTGTGCCTCGGCCTGGATCACCCGGCGGACGGCGGCGAGCACCCGGCTGCGGACCTTCTCGTCCAGGTGCCGGATGTTGATGGTGAACTCGGCCGAGTCCGGGATCACGTTCTCCTTGGTGCCGGCCTTGATGGTGGCGACCGTGATGACCGAGGCGCTCTGGGCGGCGACCTCGCGGGTGACGATCGACTGGAGCCGGACGATGATGTGCGCGGCGATGAGCACCGGGTCGATGGCCTGCTCCGGCCGTGATCCGTGCCCGCCGCGACCGTGGACGGTCACCCGCCACGCGTCGGCGACGGCCATCGCGGGACCGATGCTGACCTGGAGGGTCCCGGCACGGGCCGGTCCCACGTGTTGGCCGAAGACCACCTCGGGTCGCGGCGCCCGGTCCCAGAGACCGTCCTCGATCATCGCCAGCGCGCCGGCGGCGAGCTCCTCGGCAGGCTGGAAGATGAAGACGACCGTGCCCCGCCAGGCCGTGAGGTCCGTGCTCAGGAGCGTGGCGATCCCGATCGCGCAGGTGATGTGTACGTCGTGACCGCAGGCGTGCATGACCGGGACCTCTGTGCCGTCCGGTGCGGTGGCCACGGTGGTGCTGGCGTAGTCCAGGCCGGTCTGCTCCTTCACCGGCAGGCCGTCCAGGTCGGCACGGAAGGCGACGACCGGACCCTCACCGTTGCTCAACCAGGCGGCGATCCCGGTGCCGGCGACCCTGATCGTGGTGAAGCCAAGGTCCTGCATCTTGCCCTCGACCAGTTCGGAGGTCCGGTGCTCCTGGAAGGACAGCTCCGGGTGCGCGTGCAGGTGGCGGTACAGGTCGTGTAACGCATGCTGCAACTCGGCAGGGATGGTCCCGGTCATCTCAGACGCTTTCGTCGGCTGGTGAGCATGTCATCGGCTGCTCGCCGCTACGGGACATCATGTCGGACAGGACGGTAGCCCGCTAGATCTTTCGAGGACCCGGTTGGGTTGCGGGGTCGTAGCGGCCTTCCGCGGGCGGCGGTCAGAAGGGTGGGGGTATGTCGCCCGTGGGCGTCGTCGTGGCGCCCAGATCCCGCGAGGCTTCGTCTGCCCGGGCCAGGACCTCCTCGGGCGTGGGTTGACCCGGAGGGGCACCATGGCGCTGCTTCCCGCCGCGGGTGCGGTGGCGTAGCTGGATCGGTGCGTCGTGGTGGAGCCAGCCGCGCCCGAACTCGAGGTACTCCGGATCCGGGTAGTCGTCGTCCGCGGCGAGTGCCTCGCCGGAGCCACGGTGGCTGAGCGCGGCATAGACGAGTCGGTCCTGGAGGTCATGGTCGCCGTCCAAGACCTGTCGCCACGAACGGTCCGGGCGTTCGGCGTGAGCGGACTGCTCGGGCGCGCCGGTCCACGGATGGGTGAGTGTGCGGTAGTCGAAACTTCGGGTGCGGTAAACCCGACCGAACAGGGTTGTCCACGTGACGTTGCGATACGCGTCCATGACCGCCTTCCACGCGGCCCATGTCTTGAGCTGGTGGTGGACGCCATGCAGCGGCTCCCCGTTGATCTCGCTGGTCGGCCCACCGGTGACGCCGTCGCCGTACTCCATGACGTGGTCGAACTGGCACCCGCGCGCGGCAACTTTGCAGCCCGGAGCGCGGCAGACCTGGTCGGCGGCGACGATCTGGTCCCGCATCTTCTGGTCGAAGGCATAGCTCTTGATGGAGCGCTCGACGAGCCGCCCGTCCAGCGGGTCGGTGACGAGGCGGTGCAGTTCTCCGCCAGCCTGGATGGCGAGTTCGCGGACCTCTTCGGCGGAGAGGTAGTGGCCGCCCGGGATCAGGCCCACCCCGGTGGACCGGTCGTTCACGAGGACCTCGAGAGGGACGATGACGTCCAGGTTCACCGGTGGCCTGCCGGCCAGCACCGCAGTCAGGGCTTCGTCCGGGGCGGCGATTGATCCTGCGGTGGACACAGCATCGCTGCTGCCCGCACCGACATCATCCGGGGGAGGAGGGTCCGGGTGTCCGGTGGCGGGGGTGATGGACCCGTGGACCAGGAGCGACATCGCAATGTCTGCCCGGAGCTGGGCCAACGTCCTGTGGTCCCCGGCAGCGCGGACCGAACGGGCGATCTGGTCGACGCGGTCCAGCGCGGCCACGATGGAGGAGGCACGTCCGGACACCGTGAACTCCCCGGTCCCGTCGTCCTCGATCTGCGCGCTCGCATCGCGCCGTGCCACCGCTTCCTGACGGTCCTTGCGTGCCTGCTCGGGATCCTCGCCGAGGAGTGCTGCGACCAACCGGGCCAAGGTGTCCTTGGTCTCGCCGAAGGACTCTCGCGCCTGGCCGCCCTCGGCGCTGCGGGATCGTTCATCACGGACCGAGCGCGCCCGATCCGAGTCCGCCCCGAAGGTGCGGCGCGCGATCTCGGCCGCGACCTCCGGCGGCAGGTCACGGCAGGTGGACCACCAGGCACGCACCTGGTTCCACTGCACCTCGCCGGTTGCCAATGCGGCCCACGGCAGACCGGTGGCCTGGCGCGAACCGAGGGCGAAGCCGACCCGGTCGTGGCAGTCCTGGATGCCCCATCCGGTCAGCACCTTCAACTCGTTGGCCAGCACCGACTTGGTCTTGGCCCGCCAGCGTTTGCGGCCCGTGGGCGATAGTTCGTCGGCGCTGGCGACCCGCTCGCGGGCCAGGAACTCCTCGCCCGTCGCGGCTGCCAGGTCGCTGAGTACGCCGGTCAGCAGCGCGTCGCACCAGCGCTGCACGACCACGGTTGCTTCGGCCGCCGCGACCAACTGCTCGTCTGTGGCCCGCGGGGACTCGAGCGCCGATCCTCCCCGGAGCTCTGGCGCTACCACGCCGTCGTCGGCCGGCCGGGCGGTCGTGGCGGGTGAGGCTCCGGCTGCGCCCGCGGCCAGCACCGGGGCCAGGGCGCAGAGTTGCTGCACGACGTGGGCGGGGAAGCCGGCGGCAGTCAACGTCGAGGTCAACACGTCGGAAGAGGCCGAGGTCAACACGTCCGAAGAGATGGCCGGAGCATCTGGCGCTCCGGGCAGACCGGTCCCGCCGACTCCCACGGTCGCGCGCTGTGTCAGGTCCGGGAAGGGTTCTCCCGGCTGACCGTGGAACTCGGGATCGACGGGCAGGTCGTCCCACATCCGCGCCGCTTCGCTGGCTTCCGCAGCGAGGTCCTCCGAGATGGCGTCCCACGGGTCAGGGGCCCAGCCGCCGCACTCGTCCGCCCACTCCTCGAGGGCACGTGCGACATCCACCCGCGAGAGTCCTGACAGGTCGGGCTGGGGTGGCAGCTCCACGAGGAGGCCTCCCGGCATCACCCCGTCGGGCCCCACGGCGCCGAAGCGGACGCCACCGGGCTGCCGCGCCGCAGTGACCTCAGCAGCCCCGGCCTGTCGGCCAGCCACCACATCCACCCCGCTTCCGGACACGACCCGTCACCCCCTCCTCCTGCTGGGACCATCGAGATCAACTTGATGAAACCACCATAGAACACACGTCCGACAGAGTGGCTGACCTGCGACGATGCGGTGATCTGCTGGCAGTGGGGAGGGGTCAGCCACCCATCCCCAGGTAGTTCCGCACCATCGCCACCGCCGTCGCTACCCCGTCCTCGCGCCGCACGATCGCGCCGAGGTCGGCCGCGAGGGTCCGCACGCTCGGGTCGGTGATCATCCGCTCGATCCCGGCCGCGAGCCGCCGCGCATCCAGCTCGTGTCGCTTGATCGGCTCGGGCCCAATCCCGAGCTGGGCGACGCGCCGTCCCCAGTAGGGCTGGTCGACGACGTGCGGGACGACCAGTTGGGGCACCCCGGCCCGGACCGCGGCCGCGGTCGTGCCGGCCCCGCCGTGATGCACGACCGCGCTCATCCGGGGGAAGAGCCACTCGTGCGGGACGTCGCCCACGAGCGCGACGGTGTCCGGGAGGTCACCGGTGGCCAGACCGGTCCACCCCGAGTGGATCAACCCTCGCCGGCCCGTCCGGGCCAACGCCTCGAGCATGATCTCCGTGGTGGCTCGTGGGTCGCGCGACATCATGCTGCCGAAGCCCAGGTAGATCGGCGGCTCACCCGCCTCTAGGAAGTCCACGAGCTCGGCCGGTGGCACCCAACTGTCGTCCGGGGGCAGGAACCAGGCACCGGTCGGCTTCAGCTGCGGGCCCCACGCGGGGTCCGGCGGCACGATGGCAGGGCTGCACGCGAGCATCGCGGGTGTCGCATAGGCGGTCCGCAGGTAGTCGCGGAAGCTCCCCGCCGGCAGACCGAGACGTGCGCGCACGGGGTCGGCGGTCTGCCGGAAGAGGGAGTATGCGCCCGCCGCCATGGCCATCGAGGTGGCCTTGTTGAGGGTGCTGGCCGCCCCCGGGATGACCGAGTAGACCGTCGACGAACCCTTCCGTCCGGGGGTGGTCGGGGACAGCATGCCGACGATGTGCCGCTGCCCGCGGGCCCGCGTCGCGATGGATGCCGCTTCGTATGTCATCGCCCCACTGATCACGAGGTCGGCGTCGCCCGCGGCCAGCACCCCCTCGGAGATGGGCTCGGCGAGCTCGGCGAGCAGCGCGCCGAGCAGCTTGCCTTCCTGCCGCAGACCACGGCTGCCGTCGGCCTGCCAGTCCAGGCCGGTCCCCTCCCCGGAGGCCTGTCGTATGTCGACAGGGAAGGTGCTCGTGCGCAACCCGTGCGCGGCGGCGGTCGGCGCGAGGTCCTGGGGGACGGTGATCCCCACGTCCAGCCCCCCGGCCGCCAGGGCGATCCCGAGGGCCACGAACGGCTGGACGTCTCCCCGGGAGCCCATGGCCAGCACCTGTACGGAGGGCGATCGGCGGTTCATGGGCTCGAGTCTGTCAGGCGCATCGGGGTGCCGCTGTCGGTGCGGGCGGTCATGCTTGGTCGTATGCAGTTCGCTCGGGTCATCGAGACATCGGCGGCGGTGGCCGCGACCTCCTCGCGCACGGCGAAGGTCGAGGCACTGGCGCAGACGCTCCGCGCGGCCGCTTCCGAGGGGGGTGTGATGGTCGAGTTGGTGGCCGCCTACCTCGCGGGACGGCTGCCGCAGCGTCGCGTGGGCGTGGGGTGGCGCAGCCTGCGCGCGTCGTTCGCCCCCGCGACGGACTCGACGTTGTCGGTGACCGAGGTGGACGCGGCGCTCACCGAGCTCGCCGGACTGGGTGGGGCCGGTTCGGTGGCCGGTCGGAGCGCGGCCCTGCGGGACCTGTTGGGCCGTGCCACCCGGGACGAACAGGCCTGGTTGCGGAGGCTGCTCACCGGCGAGCTGCGCCAGGGCGCGAGCGACGGGGTCCTGCAGAAGGCGGTCGCGGTGGCCGCTGACGTCCCCGAGCCGGTGGTGCGCCGCGCGGTGATGCTGGCCGGTTTCGTCGGTCCGGTGGCGGCCGTGGCCCTCGCCCACGTGGACGATCCGTCCGCCGCCGAGGAGGCGCTCGGGCAGATCCGGCTCGAGGTCGGCCGGCCGCTCCGCCCGATGCTGGCCTCCTCGGCGCCGGATGTCGCGACGGCCATGACCGGCGGGGCGGACGATCACCCGATGGCGCTGGAGAGCAAGCTCGACGGCATCCGCATCCAGGCGCACCTGGACCGGTCGGACGCGACGCAGCCGGTCCGGCTGTTCACCCGCACCCTGGAGGAGGTGACCGAGCGCCTCCCCGAGGTGGTCGAGGTGCTGCTGGAGCTACCGGCCGAGCGGGCCGTGCTCGACGGGGAGGTCATCGCGGTGCAGGACGACGGACGGCCCGCCCCGTTCCAGGTCACCGGTGCCCGCACTGCCAGCTCGGCGGACCCGGAGCGGCTCCGCCAGGACGTGCCGTTGACGACCTTCCTCTTCGACCTCTTGCACCGGGACGGACGCGACCTGGTCGACGCCCCGGCGCAGGAGCGTTGGGGCGAGCTCAGCGACCTCGCGCCCGCGCTCCTCGTGCCCAGGACGGTCACGGGCGACCCGGCGGTCGGCGAGGAGTTCTTCCGGGAGCGGGTCTCTGCCGGGCACGAGGGGGTGGTGGTGAAGGTCCTCGAGGCGCCCTACGGGGCAGGTCGGCGGGGCGCCGGCTGGGTGAAGGTGAAGCCGCGGCACACCCTGGACCTGGTGGTGCTCGGCGTCGAGTGGGGCAGCGGCCGACGCCGCGGGAAACTGTCCAACATCCACCTGGGGGCGCGTGACGAGGAGACCGGCGAGCTGGTGATGCTGGGCAAGACGTTCAAGGGGATGACCGACGCGATGCTGGAGTGGCAAACCGAGCGGTTCACGGCCCTCGAGACCTACCGGGAGGGACACGTCGTGTATGTCCGTCCCGAGCAGGTGGTCGAGATCGCCTTCGACGGGGTGCAGCGCTCGCGCAGGTATCCCGGCGGCGTGGCACTCCGGTTCGCGCGGGTGCTCCGCTATCGGGACGACAAGCCGGTGGGTGAGATCGACACGCTGCAGCGGGTCCGCGAGCTGGGCTAGAGAGCGTTCTTTCGATCAGTGGTTGCGCAGCGCGTCGATCAGTTCGTCCTTGGTCATGTCCGAGCGACCCTCGATGTCGAGTTCGGCCGCGCGGTCCCGCAGCTCCTCGACGGTGCGGTCCTCATAGTCCTCGGCTTCGCCGCCTCGCTGCCCGACCGCGGATCGGGAGGTGTTGGCCGCGGCGTTGGCGATCCGCGCCGACTTCTCCTTGGAGTTCCCCTCCTCGCGCAGCCGCTCGTAGAGCTCGTCGTCCTTCACGCTGGGGCCGGGGTCCTCCCGGCCAGTGCCGTTCTCGGGTGTCATCCCCCCAGCATGCGCCTGCCGGCGGAGCCCCGCATCCCGTGGGAGCGGGGTGGGCTCAGGAGCGGTCCGCCCCGTCCCACTCGCTCTGCTCCTGCCACTCGTTGTTCTCGTCCCACCCGTCTTCCTCGGCATGCCGGGGGGTGCGGGTGCCGCCGAAGGAGAGGACGGCGCCGAGCACCAGGAGGACCAGGCCCAGGACGATGCCCACCCAGGTCAGCGGGCCGTTGATGAAGCCGAGCAGCGCGCCCTTGGTGCCATAGGTGTCGGCGTTGGCCGACACGGTCTCGTCGGTGTAGCCGATGGTGCCGACGGTGATCGGCACGACCGGCAGCGAGTCGTCGGCGGCCTCGAACCGGACGTTCTGCTCCTCCAGGCCCTTGAGGATGACGCCGGTGTTCGGCTCGACCCACACGGTGCGCACGTTCTGGTAGACCCGGTCGGCATCGACCGGTTCGTCGGTGCCGAACAGGGAGCCCGGCAGGCCCTGGCTGGTGGAGACGGTCTCCGGCCCCATCGTCATCCGGAAGACGTAGGCGTTCGTCCCCTCGATCAGTTCCTCACCCTGGAAGACGGCCGGCACGCCGCGGCGCAGCGAGCCGTCCCAGTACTGGTAGTCCTGCTGCTGGGTGTCGAACGGGAACTTGAAGAAGACGCCCTCGTGCTCGACGGGCTCGTGGGTGGCGGGGTCCTCCGGGGCCTCGGCGTCCCCGACCGCGATGAAGTCGCCGCAGCAGTTGGTGGACTCGGCGGTGCGCCGGTCGAAGGAGACCCCCTCCTCGGAGTAGGTGAGCACCGGGCCGTCCTCGACGGCCGACTCCACGGTGGTCTGCCAGAACGCGTTGTCACCCTCGGCCAGGCCGGGGATCCCGACGACGTCGCGGGTGCTGACCAGCGTCACCCCGTGCAACTGCTCCACTCCGTCGGCGGAGACGCGCAGCGCATCCATGTTCTCCCCGCGGGAGATCGACTGACTCGTCTGGTCCAGCTCGACGGTGGCCAGCCGGTCGTAGATCACCGGTTTGGCGAGGATGCCGAGCAGCAGGGCGAACGCACCCAGCAGCAGCAACACGAATCCGAGGCCACGGCGCACGGTGAGCTCCTTTGCACGAGTTTGGCCGGAGCCTACCAGTCGGTAACAGCCTCGTCGTAGAGTCGACGCCGAGATGACCGCAGCCGCCTCCCCCCGCGACCTGACTGCCGACCCACCGGGGCCGGACGCTCCGCTGCGCCGACGGTTCGGCGGGCTGGACGGCATGCGTGCCGTCGGGGCCCTCATGGTGGTGCTCACCCACGTCTCGTGGCACACCGGGGCCAGCTTCCGCGAGCCGTTCGGTGGGCTGCTGGCCAGGTTCGACGCCGGGGTGGCGATCTTCTTCGTGATCTCCGGGTTCCTGCTCTACCGGCCGTATGTCGCGGCGCGGCTCACCGGGGACGAGCCGCCACGGGTAGGTCGTTACCTCTGGCACCGGGCGCTGCGCATCCTGCCGGTGCTGTGGATCTCGATCGCGGCCACCCGGTTGCTGTTCGACCACGGCACGGCTGCCTCGCAGTACCTGCGGCACGCCCTGCTGATCCACATCTACTGGCCGGAGAACTGGGTCCGCGGTCTCACCCAGATGTGGAGCCTGGCCGTCGAGGGTGCCTTCTACCTCGCGCTGCCGTTGCTCGCCTGGGCCCTGGTCCGGACGGCGCGGGGGCCGGAGGCCTACCTGCGGCGCAGCCTCCTGGTCCTCGGTGCCCTGGTGCTGCTGTCCCCGGTCTGGACCTTCGTGGCCCACGCCGTGGAGCACCCGACGGCCTCGCAGTGGCTGCCGGCATACCTCGGCTGGTTCGCCGCGGGGATGGCGATGGCGACCTGGCAGCAGGCACGGTGCCTGGACCTGCTGCCTGCGGGAGTGCTCGACCAGCTCGCCCGGCACCCCGGCACCCTCTGGCTCGCGGGGCTGGCCGTGCTGGCGATCGCCTCGACCCCGCTGGCCGGGCCCCGCGGGCTCGACGCCGTGTCACCGGCCGAGGCGACCTTCAAGTGCGCCGCCTACACCCTTGTGGGGGCGCTGCTGGTGTTTCCGTGCGTCGCCGCCCGGCGGGGCACGGAGGACCCGCGGGCGGTCCGGTGGCTGGGCAGCCGGGTGCCGGCCTGGCTCGGTGACGTCTCCTACGGCGTCTTCGCTTACCACCTGCTGGTGCTCGAGCTGGTGGGCCGCGCGATGGGGCTGGAGGACTTCGCCGGCGGGTTCTGGTGGCTGCTCCTGACCACGCTCGCGGTGAGCCTGGCCGTGGCCACCCTCAGCTACCGGTATGTCGAGCGCCCGCTCATCCGGTGGGGGCGGGAATACGCTGAGCGAAGGCGCCGTTCCTTCATCAACAGTTGAAACTTCAAGTGATTGGTGTGTCATGAACTCCACCCTCCGGGCCGACTCGCCCGCCACCGCCCAGACTCCCGACGTGCTCGACGCCGACACCTCGATGGGTGCGGTGACGCTCAAGGTCGCTGACCTGGACGCCATGGTCACCTACTACCGGGACGGCGTCGGTCTGACGCTCCTGGCGCTCGAGGGAGGCCGGGCGGTCCTGGGTCGCCCGGGCAACCCGTCCCTCGTCCTGGAGATCGCCCCCGAGCTCCGGTATGCCTCCGCCACCGCCGCGGGCCTGTTCCACACGGCCTTCCTCTTCGAGAACCGGTCGGACCTGGCCTCCTCGGTCTACTCCGTCGCGCGCCAGTACCCGAACACCTTCACCGGCAGCTCGGACCACCTGGTGAGCGAGGCCTTCTACTTCGACGACCCCGAGGGCAACGGCGTTGAGCTCTACTGGGACCGTCCTCGCGAGGAGTGGACCTGGACCAACGGGCGGGTCGCGATGGACACCATCTTCCTGGACCCGAACGCCTTCCTGACCCAGCACCTCACCGAGTCCGGGTCGGTGCGCGCGACCGACGGCCGGTCCGAAGTCGGCCACGTCCACCTCAAGGTCGGCGACATCGCCACCGCCCGACGCTTCTACGTCGACACGGTCGGCTTCGAGGTCACCACCGAGTTCGGCTCCCAGGCCCTCTTCGTCTCCGCCGGCGGCTACCACCACCACCTCGGCATGAACACCTGGCGCAGCCAGGGAGCCGGCGAGCGCACCCCGGCGCTCGGCCTGGGCGAGGTCTCTATCCAGCTGCCCACCGCCGACGGTCTCGGAGCGCTCCGGGAGCGGCTGCACTCCCGCGGCGTCCAGGTCGCCGACGACGGCCGGGAGCTCACCTTCGACGACCCGTGGCGCAACCTGGTGCGGGTCACCGGTCCGGAGGCCTGACCCGTGGGCGACTACGGGCACGACATCGTCCTGGGGTCCTTCCTGACCCCTGTGAACAACCCGGCCCAGCAGGCGGTCGACCTGGCCCAGCTCTCCGAGGAGGTCGGGCTGGACCTGGTCACCCTGCAGGACCACCCCTACCAGCCCGGGTTCCACGACACCTGGACGCTGCTGAGCTATGTGGCGGCGCGGACCGAACGGGTCAGCGTCTCGGCCAACGTGATCAACCTGCCGCTGCGCCCGCCGGCCGTGCTCGCGCGGGCCGCGGCCAGCCTCGACCTGCTCAGTGGCGGCAGGTTCGAGCTCGGCCTCGGCGCCGGGGCGTTCTGGGACGCCATCGAGGCGATGGGCGGACCCCGCCGGACGCCGGGAGAGAGCATCGAGGCGCTCACCGAGGCGATCCAGATCATCCGTGGCATCTGGGACACCCAGACCCGCGGCAAGCTCACCGTCGAGGGGAAGCACTACTCGGTCGACGGGCCGAAGCGCGGGCCGGCCCCGGCCCACGACATCGCGATCTGGCTCGGTGCCTACAAGCCCCGGATGCTGCGCCTCATCGGCCGGAGCGCCGACGGCTGGTTGCCCTCGCTGAGCTACGTGAAGTCCCTGGACGAGCTGGCGACGGCCAACGCCACCATCGACGAGGCGGCCCGGGCGGCCGGCCGGGAGCCGACTGCGATCCGGCGCCTGCTGAACATCAACGGCCAGTTCGGTCCGCGCAGCGACCAGCTGCTCTCCGGCCCGCCGGACCAGTGGGCCGAGCAGCTGGCGGCCCTCACCCGGGACTACGGGTTCAGCACCTACATCCTGGGCAGCGACGACCCGCGCACCCTCGAGGTGTTCGGCCGTGAGGTCGGCCCCGCGCTGCGCGAACTGGTCGCGGCGACCCGCGCCTGAGCGGACGGGGACGGGGAGCAGGATGGACTACGGCCAACCACTGCGGTTCGGGACCTCGATCACGCCCTCCGCGGCGGATCCGGCGGCGACGGTCGACCTGGCCGTGCTGGCCGAGGAGGTCGGGCTGGACCTGGTCACCGTGCAGGACCATCCCTACCAGCCGCGCTTCCTCGACGCCTGGACGTTGCTCAGCTGGATCGCCGGACGGACCGGTCGGATCCACCTGGCCGGCAACGTGCTGAACGCCCCGATGCGGCCACCGACGGTGCTCGCCAAGGCGGCGGCCAGCCTCGACCTGCTCAGCGACGGGCGGGTCGACCTCGCCCTCGGGGCGGGGCACTTCTGGGACGCGATGGAGGCGATGGGCGCGCCGCGGCTCACGCCCCGGGAGTCGGTCGACGCGCTGGTCGAGTCGATCGAGATCATCCGCGGCATGTGGGCGGTCGGGGAGTCCGGGCCGCTCCGCGTCAACGGGATGCACCGGGAGGGCCTGATGCACCGGATCACCGGCGCGCAGCGTGGCCCTGCACCGGCTCACGAGATCCCGGTCTGGCTGGGCGCCCTGGGCCCGCGGATGCTGCGGCTGGTCGGCACGACCGCGGACGGGTGGCTGCCCTCCCTGTCCCGGGTCGGCACCGAGGGGCTGCGGGGCGGGAACAGCCGGATCGACGACGCCGCCCGCAGCGCCGGGCGCGACCCGCGGGAGATCCGCAGGCTGCTCAACGTCGAGGTGCCCGAGGGTGGCCCGTCGGCCGGTCTCGCCGGTCCCTTCGCCGACCGGCTCGCCGAGCTGACCGTGAACCACGGCGTCTCCACCTTCCTGCTGGCCACCGACGACCACGGGGCCACGCGCTGGTTCGCCACCGAGGTGGTGCCGCGGGTGACCGAGACGGTGGCCGCGGCCCGTGCCGACCGCGGGACGCCGGTGCGCGACGTCCCCAGCTCCCGCAAGCTCGCGGCCCGCCGGGAGGGCATCGACTACGACGCTGTCCCCGCGGTGCTCGCGGAGTCGGCCGTCGAGCCCGGCGACCCGCGCTACGGCTCGGTGCGGTCGACATACCTGCGCGGTGGTCGGCCCGGGCTGGTGCTGCGCCCGCGCGACCCGGACGAGGTCGCCACGGCCCTCGCATATGCCAGGACCCAGCCGGTGCCGCTCGGCCTGCGCAGCGGTGGGCACGGCATCAGCGGGCGGTCGACCAACGACGGCGGGATCGTCATCGACCTCGCTGCGCTGCGCGACATCGAGGTGCTCGACGAACGGCAGCGTCTCGTGCGGGTCGGTGCGGGCGCCCGCTGGGGTGAGGTGGCCGCCGCGCTCCGGCCGCACGGATGGGCGCTGAGCTCGGGCGACTACGGCGGGGTCGGCGTGGGCGGCCTGGCCACCGCGGGCGGCATCGGCTTCCTGGTCAGGGAACACGGCCTGACCATCGACCACCTGCGGGCCGCGGAGCTGGTGCTGGCCGACGGGGCGCGGGTGCGGGTGGATGCCGAGCACGACCCGGACCTGTTCTGGGCGGTGCGTGGCGCCGGGTCGGCGATGGGGATCGTCACGGCGATGGAGTTCCAGGCGGACGAGGTCGGCGACGTGGGATTCGCCCAGCTGGTCTTCGACGCCAGCGACACCGCAGGCTTCCTGCAGCGGTGGGGCGCGGCCGTCGAGGCCGCGCCGCGCGACCTGACCAGCTTCCTCATCATGGGGCCGCCGCGGGCCGGTCAGCCGGTGATCGCCCAGCTGATGACGATGGTGAACTCCGACGATCCCGACACCGTGCTCGACCGGCTGCAACCGCTCGCCGGGATCGCTCCGCTGCTCGACCAGGCGGCCCAGATCGTGCCCTATCCGGCGGTCGTCAACGCCGGCCCGGCGCAGCACGCCGGCGTCGGCGACCCGGTCACCCGGTCGGGGCTGGTGCGGCACCTCACCCCGGAGTTCGCGGAGGCGGCCGCCACCCTGGTCCGCAGCGGGCAGACCTACTACTTCCAGATCCGGGCCGCGGGCGGGGCCGTCGCGGACGTGCCGCCGGAAGCGACGGCCTACGCGCACCGCGACGCGAACTTCAACGTCGTGGCGATGGGAGCCAGCAGGCGCCGGCTCGACGCCGCCTGGGCACCGGTGCAGGAGCACGTCGAGGGGATCTACCTGAGCTTCGAGAGCGACCTCGGCCCGGAGCGGGTGGGCGAGGTCTTCCCGCCCGCGACGCTGGAGCGGCTGCGGGCGATCAAGGCCCGGGTGGATCCGGAGAACGTGTTCCGGGACAACCTCGACCTCGGCCTCCCGCCAGCGCACTGACGACCGCGAGCAGGAGCAGCAGCTGGGGCAGCACGGCCATGACGCCGGTCTCCGTAGGCCGCGGACCCCAGACGGCGAGGAGCGCCAGGGCCAGGACCCCCGACGCCACGGTCAGTCCCCCGAGCGCCACCCCGGGCCGTATGCCGAGGCGCCGGAGCCCGCGCACGCCCACCAGCACGGTGGCCCCCGCGAGCAGGCCCCAGACCCCGGCGACGAGACAGCCCCAGGCCAGCAGGAGACCGGCCCCGACCACCGGGCCGACCCGGGCAGCCGGCGGGACCCGGACGGGATGCCCGGCCGGCACGGCCCACGAGAGGATGGCCAACAGCCCGAGCGCGACCAGCCCCAGCCGGAGCCCCAGGGTGTAGGCGCGGTCCGGGCCGAACTCGGCCCGCAACGTCGTGGCCGGCCCGGCCGGGACCAGGTAGGCCTGCTGCCACCCCTCGACGGTCACCGGGGTCAGCGGCGCGTCCGCTGCCTCCTCGAGGGTGGCCCGCCAGCCGGCGTTGGCGTTCTGCGGCACCACGACCAGGGACGGCTCTTCCCGGGCCGGGAGGTCCACCGAGAGCAGCTGCGGCTCGGGGCGGACGACGTCCAGCGGTGCCGACGACGTCGTAGGCAGTGGTGCGTCCGTGCGGTGCAGGGTCAGCGCCACCGGCCGCCAGCGGTCGTCGGCCGGGGCGACCACGGTGGTGGTGCCCGCGGCGAGGGTGGCAGCGGCGGCTGAGGGGCAAGCGACAAGGGCGAGGCGGTCCCGTTCCAGCACCTGTCGGACGGTGCCGTCGATGCGGGTCGGCAGGTCGGTGTCGCCGACGGTGACGGTCGGCCCGTCGCCACAGTCGGAGGCCACCGCAGCAGCCGGGTCCAGCACCGGCGGCTCCACCAGCCCACCGTCGTGCAGGAAGCGGATCTCCGAGACGCCGACCGGCAGCGCCCGGAAGGACCCTGCCACGGTCGGGTCGACCGAGTAGACGTCGTGCTTGGCGCCGAAGGCGATCTCGATCCGGCGTACCTCCTGCTCCTGCCACCCGACGACCCCGGCGTCGTCCAGCGACAGGCGGAGCGGCGCAGCGCCGTCCAGGCTCACCTCGAGGCGCTGCGGCCTGCTGGCGGCCAGGAAGTAGTCGTGCTCCAGGCGGAGACCGTCCAGCTCGGTCGCCTCCGGGAGGGTGATGGTCAGCGTCGGCTCGGCGTCCAGCCGGCCGGCGATCCAGCCGCTACCGACGTCCCCGTCCACCGCGGCTCCCGGCCGCCCGTAGGCCGCCCCCGTGTCCCTGCTGCTCGCGGTCGCCGTCACCGTGTCCCCGGTCCGGAGCAGCTGCTCCAGGGTGTCGCCTTCCACGGGGAGGACCTGGCCGGACACGGCATACGTCCCGCCCACGGGGAGGGTCAGTGACCGGCGGAGCCCGTGCACCTCCTCGGCCGGCTGGGACTGCAGGAGCGAGCAGAGCGGGCGTTGCCCCAGCACCAGGCAGGCCGACCTGCCCAGCTGCTGGGCGCGGAGGGCGACCACGTCCGGGGCCCCGTCGCCGGTGGCGGCCAGTTCGAGCGAGGGCAGCACCGGGCCGCCGGGCAGCTCGACCTCGGCGAGGGCGAACGCGTTGGCGGTGCCCGCGTCGCCCTCCTCGACCCCGATCCGGAGCCAGGTCGTCGGTCCGGCCGGGACGGCGAGCTCCTGCGGCCGGGCGCTCGCCGAGACCGGGGTGACCGCGCTGCCGGCGGCGGTCTCCACCCGGAGGGCGGCCGGCGCCCCGCGGAACTGCGGGTCACCCAGCCGCACCGCGAGCGGATCGCCCCCCAGCGCCTGCTCGACGGTCCAGTCGATACGCCACCACTGTCCGCCCGCCTCGGCATAGCGTCCGGAGACCCAGGAGGTGTCCCCGTCGCCGTCCACGGCCGCGGCCGGACCCTGCCCGACCGTATGCTGCACGGTCGCGTCGGCGTCGGAGGCCGAGGAGGAGGCGGTCACCCCGGCCACCGGTTCGGGCCAGACCAGCGACCGGCGGGCGTCTGGACCGGGCAGCAGATAGTCGCTGACCGGGCGGTCCGGGGTGCGGTCCCCATCCGCGAGCACCGGGGACAGGTTGTCCGCGGCCGCGCCGAAGTTGACCGCGCGGCGCCGGTAGCCGTCCGCGAGCACGGTCCCGCTGCCCGGGGGCAGCTCGAGGCCGGGGGCGTCCGCCGCGTCGCGGGCCAGCACGAACGCCCCCACGTCCGGGGCGACCTGCTCGGCCAGCAGGGCGGGGACGTCCTCGGGGCCGCCGTCCAGCGTGGCCGTGGCCGAGAGGGGGACGAGGCGGGCGTCGACGGGGTCGGGCACGGCATACACCGAGACGGACGGGGACGGCACGATGGTGCGCTCGCGCACGGTGTAGTCGGCGGACTCGCCCACCGGACCGACCGGCGGCCCGAACTGGGCGGTCCGCTCGAGGCCGGCCCGGGCGAGGGCCTGGTGGGTGGCCACCGGCGGGACGGTCTGGACGTCCTGGCGCAGGTCGTCGCGCACCACGACCCACCCGACGCCGGCCCGGCGCAGCGCCTCGGTCAGGCCCTCGTCACCGTCACCGGCGGCGAGCCTGCGCTGCACCTCGTCGAGCCAGCGGGTCGAGCCGACCCCACCGAGCGGCACCGCGTCGCGGACCGCGAACGGCCGGTCCAGCAGCGCCTGGAGGGGTTCGTCCTTGGTGGACCCCCACGCAAAGTCGGCGAACGGGGCGGCCGGGACCACCAGGACGCTGCCGGGCCCCGGTTGCGCGTCCAGCCAGTCCGCCACCTCGCGCCAGTGCCCGGCGACCGCCGGGTAGTCCTCCGGTCGCGGCAGCTGCGCGGTGATCGCGGGGGCCGCCACCGCCACGACCGTGCACCCGGCCAGGAAGGGGGTCAGCAGGGCGGGCCAGCCGGCGTCCCGCACCAGGGCGGCGGCCCGGGTCAGCGCGGCGGCGAGGAGCAGGGCCAGCGGCAGCCGGACGACCAGCTCGAACTTGTGCGTGTTGCGCAGCGCCGCCAGCGGCCCGTCCAAGAGAGCGCGGACCTGGTCGGCGAACAGTCCGTCCGGCACCCCGGCATACCCGACGGTGACCAGGAGCAGCCCGGTGCCGACGGACACCGCCAGGAACAGCCGGTGCGGGGTGGCGCGCGAGCACAGCGCCAGCAGCCCCGCCAGCGCCAGGGCCAGGCTGGCGCCGATGAGCAGGGGCGAGTCGACATACTGCCGGCCCGCCGGCCAGCTGGCACCGGCGTCGGTGACCAGCCAGGCCAGCCACGGGGTCGTGCCGCGCAGCGCCTCGCTCACCGCGGCCGTGCTCGTGGTGGTCGACGCTGACTCGATCCAGTCCAGGAACGGCGGGCTGGAGCCGCCCAGCACCAGCAGCGGCAGCAACCACCAGAGCATCGCGACGGTGACCGCGCCCAGCCACCCGGCCGCCGCGGCGAGGGTCTGCCGAGTCCACGGCCGGGTCAGGAACCACAGCGCGGGCAGCACCAGGACCGCGCCGCTGGCCACCGCGTTCACCCCGCCGACCAGGCCGACCGCGAGGGCGGACCGGGTGATCCGGGAGAACCAGGACCGGGGCCGGGGGTCGACCAGCGGCAGCAGCACCCACGGTGCCAGCGCCATCGGCCAGACCTCGACCGAGGTCACCGCGACCTCGCTGAGGATGCGCGGGCTGAGGGCGTAGGCGAAGGCCGCGGCGTACCGGGCCCAGGGCGTGCCCATCCGCAGCGCCCCGGCGAGCTTCCAGACGCCGACCAGGGCCACGGCGGCGAGCAACGTCCACCACAGGCGTTGCACCACCCAGGCCGGCAGGCCGATCCCGGTGAGCAGGGCGTGGAACGGGCCCATCGGGAGCAGGTAGCCGTAGGCCTGGTTCTGCAGCTGGCCGAAGGACGCCGACGGGTCCCACAGGTGCAGCGCGCGCTGCAGGAAGCCCGTCGGGTCGGCGGTCAGGTCCAGCTTGGTGTCGGGCACCACCAGCCCCGGCGCCTGCCTGAACATGAGCGCGGCGAGGAGCAACACCGCCAGCGCGACACGGGCCCGCCAGGTGACCCGCTCGTCGCCGGGTGCCGGCCGCTCCCCGGTCACCCCCGACCAACCCGCCGCAGCACGATGACGGCGTTCCACGAGACGAACTCGCGGACCCCGGGCACCCGGATCGTCCAGCGGGCCCACCGCGGGTGGTACCGGGGCTCGACAGCCACCACCTCCACGTCGCCCCGGGACTGCGCGACCCGGGCCCAGCGCACCATCCGGGACACCGGGCAGGCGAACAGGGAGGTGCCGAAGTCGTTCTTCGGCCGGTGGCCGTGGCGCCGCGCGTAGCGGTCGGCCGCCCGCGCGCCGCCGAGGTAGTGCCACATCCCCGTCTCGTGTCCGCCGTGCGGCGACAGCCACGGCGTCCAGGACAGGTATGCCGTGCCGCCGGGTCGGGTGACTCGCACCATCTCCTCGGCCATCCGCTCCGGGTCCGCCACGTGCTCCAGCACGTTGGAGGAGTAGGTCAGGTCGAAGCTGCCGTCCGCCAGCGGCAGGTGCAGGCCGGACGCGCGGAGCGTGCTCGCGGCCGCGTGGCCCCGGGCGGTCAGCTCGCCGACGTCGGGCTCGACCCCCAGGTAGCGGGCACCGGCCGCCGCGAACGCGTCGGAGAAGTAGCCAGGCCCGCCGCCGACGTCGAGCATCCGGGCCCCGTCCAGGTCGACGAAGCGCCGGCACTCGCGTACCGAGTCGGCCGCCAGGGTGCCGTAGAAACGGTCCGGATCGGACTGCTCGACCAGGAACGCGCGGAACAGGTGCAGCGAGCGGGAAAGGCTCCCGGGCGGCGGCAACTGTGGGGGGTACACGACAGGAGACGATAATCTGGCTACTCTGCAGTAACCAATGTGCCGCCCCGGGCGCGCACCCCGATGACGACGGAGTCTGACAACGATGCGGATCGCGCTGTGCAACTGGCGCGACCTGGCGCACCCCGACGGAGGTGGCGCCGAGGTCTACGCCCAGCAGGTGGCCGCGGGGCTGGTCGCCGCCGGGCACCACGTCACCTTCCTCTGTGCGGCGCACGACCGGGCGCCGGCGGAGCAGACGGTCGACGGGGTGCGGTACCTGCGGGCGGGGTCGCGGACCACCGTCTACCGCGAGGCCCGCAGGGCGATCCGCAGGCTGGAGGCGGCCGAGGGTGCCTTCGACGTGGTCGTCGACGTGCAGAACGGGTTGCCCTTCTTCGCCGGCAGCGCCACCGCCGCGCCGGTCGTCGTCCTGGTCCACCACGTGCACCGGGAGCAGTGGCCGGTCGTCTTCAACCGGGCCGTCGCCGCGCTGGGCTGGGCCGTGGAGTCCCGTGTCTCACCCCGGGTGAACCGCGGCCGGCAGTACGTCGCCGTCTCCCGCTCGACCAAGGACGAGCTCGTCGCGATGGGCGTCGAGCGCGACCACGTGGCGATCATCCACAACGGGACCCTGGCCCCGCGCCCGGTCGCCGAGATCCCGGCCTGCCCGCCCCACCTGTTGGTGCTGGGGCGCCTGGTCAAGCACAAGCGGGTGGAGCAGGCCGTGGACCTCACGCTGCGCCTGCAGGCGCGCCACCCCGGGTTGCGGCTCCGGGTCGTCGGGGACGGGTGGTGGCGCCCCGAGATCGAGCGGTATGTCGAGGAGCAGGGTGCGCAGGACTGCGTCGACATCCTGGGCTTCGTCGACGAGGAGACCAAGCACCGGGAGTTGGGCATGGCCTCGCTGCTGCTGGTCCCGAGCGTCAAGGAGGGCTGGGGCCTGTCGGTGGTGGAGGCGGCGAGCCACGGGGTGCCCGCGGTCGGCTACCGGGATGCCGGCGGCGTGGCCGAGTCGATCGAGCACGGTCGCACCGGCCTGCTGGTGGGCGACCTGAAGGAGATGGTGCGCCAGGTCGACCGGCTCCTCGGGGAGCCCGGCACGCTGGACCGGCTGGGGGCCAACGCCCGGGTGCACGCCGCCCGGTTCAGCTGGGCCGAGACGGTCCGGGCCTGGGAGGAACTGTTGCTGCGCGCGAGCTGGGGCGAACGTCCCACCGCGATGGGCGACCACCCGGCGCCGTCGGTCCCCGCCTCACCCCTCGACGACGTGCAGGACCTGGCCTGAGCCTTCAGTCGCCGTAGCCGAGGATCTCCTGGGCCGGCTGGATGTCGGCCGGACCCGTCTCCCGGGCGGCGCTGTCGTCCGGTGCGTAGCTGCTCACCACGGCGGCGGCAGCCGCCCCGGCGGCCCCGAGCCCGACGACCACGGCGAGGACCGCGGGAAGGGCACGACGCCCCGCCACGGCTGACGTGTTCTGGCTCATCTCGACCTCCATCGGACCACAGGTGGAGCAGACGTTACCGCAAAGTAGGGTCGCGGCTCTACCGGCTGGCACCCGCCCCGGGCCGCGGCTGGCCGGAGGCGCTGTCGAGCAGGTCGTCCAGGTCCCAGACCACCCAGTCCGGTCCGAGGTGTACGGGGTCCAGGGCGAGCAGCGTCTCGTCCGGACCGGGCACGGTCAGTTCCGGGATGACGCCCGGGGAGCCGCGCCAGGCCAGCACCCACCGCACCCCGAGGCCGCGCAGGACGGCGGTGTCGATCTGCTCCTGGGCCAGCTGCGAGGCGTAGGGCGGGTCCTCCCCGCCGACATGGAACGTCTGCCCGTCCCGCCGGACCTGCAGGTTCCGGGCGTGCAGGGTCTCGGTCTCCAGCGCCCGCGGGAGCGGGTCGAGGAAGGTCGTCGGCCCGGCCCAGGCCGTGGTCCGGAACGGTTGCCAGGGCAGGAGCAGCGAGCGTTCGCCCGGTTCTGCGTCCTGGTTGACGAGGTCGACGACCGTGTCCCACTCCGCGGGGAGGGCGACCGGGGCGGCCTCCCGGGCCATCCGGCCGGGCAGGTCCGGCACGGTCAGCACCGCGGTGGCCACCGTGAGCACGGCGGCGCCTGCCGCCACCGACCGCTTGGGGGAGGTGTTCCGGACCAGCCGGCTCACCCCCGCCGCGACCAGCACCGCGACCGCCAGGGCGGGCCAGGCCAGCAGCCGGTGGGTGTCCCGCAGCAGCGCCACGCCGGGGACCGACTGCAGCATCCGCCAGAGCGGCAGCAGGGGACCGGCCAACGCCAGGACGGTCCCCACCCCGACCAGGTAGGCGGTGCCCGCCAGGGCGATGCCGCGGTGCCGGCCGCGGCCGAACCACCAGGTGAGCAGCGCGGCGAGCACGAGCAGGACCTCCACCAGGACCACCCAGGTGCCGCTCCGGGACTCCAGCCAGGCGCCGGGGGCCCAGACGCCCCCGAGGGTCAGGACCGCACCGACGGTGCCGCCGATGCCGTCGGAGCGCACGGCGAAGGCGTCGGCCCCCGCGCCGACGGCACCCGCCCCCGGATCGCGGAGCCCGGCGAGGATCCAGGGGGTGGACAGGGCCAGGACCGGCAGCGGGAGCAGCAACCGCTCCCGCCAGCCGCGGGCGGCCAGGAGTGCCGTGCCGCCGGCCATCAGCGACCCGACCGGGGTCAGCGCGGCCGGCACCGCGGCCGCCAGCACGAGCATCAGCCGGCGCCGCAGCGGCCCACCGGCCCGGGCGGCGAGCACGACCCAGGGGATGACGGCATACCCGAGCAACGTGGGTGCCTGCCCGAGCAGCAGCCGCTCGGCGACATACGGGTTCAGCACCGCCAGGGCCGCGGCGGTCGACGAGGCCACCGCCCCGTGGCGACGCACCAGGACGGCGGCCCCGCACCCGGCGAGCAGGAGCGGGGCGACCATCAGGCCGCGGGCGACCAGACCGGAGGGCAGCACGGTCGACAGCGCGGCCACGACCGCGTCGAACGGCACGGACCGGGGTGCCCCGGCCCCGCGACCCCAGACGGCGTCGTTCCAGACGGGGTCGGGCACGGTCACGAAGTCCCGGTGCAGGAAGACGCCGTCCCACGGACCGGTCAGCACCGCCCCTCCGACGACCAGCAGGGTGGCGGCGAGGGCGACGGCGCAGCCGGTCCAGATGGGCCTCCTGGGTGTCGTCATGCCTCGGTTCTACCTCACCGGGCAGGGCAGACTGGCACGCATGGACTTCTGGTGGTGGTTCCTGTGGGTGGGTCTGGCCCTCGTGGTCGTCGGCGTGGGGGCGATGGTGGCGGGGCGGCTGCGCACCTCCTCGGTGCCCGACCGGACGGGGTGGGTCGAGGTGCCGGGGACGATCGTGCGCTGGGTGCACAGCGACCGCCAGCCACCCGGCGGGGACGCGACCGAGCACCGCAGCCCGATGTTCCCGGTGGTCCGCTACCCGCTGCCGGACGGGACCGAGGCGGAGTTCACCAATCCGACCCACCTGGACACCGGGATCTACCGCACCGGCCGGCAGGTCAGGGTGGTCGTCGATCCCGCCGACCCGTCGCGTGCCGAGCTGGTCACCACCAACCGGGACCGCCGGATGATCGGGTGCGCCTACGGCGGGATCGGTGTCGTCTTCGTCCTGCTGGGGTTGGTCGGCATGGTCGTGTTCGTGATGTGGCTGGTGGCTACTACCTGATGTCGTAAACTGGGTCCACGATCCGGAGGAGGCCACCATGGACGATCGCAGCACCGGGCGCGAGCTCCCCGAGGCCGAGTGTTGGGTGCGGCTGCGCGGCGAGGAATTCGGTCGGCTGGGTTACCACCTGGTCGACGAGGTACACATCGTGCCGTTGAACTACGTGGTGGACGGCGAGCGGATCGTCCTCCGGACCACGCCGGGGAGCAAGCTGCTGGGCGTGGAGATGAGCTCGGACGTCGCGTTCGAGATCGACGGCCAGGCCGGGGACCGGGTCTGGAGCGTGCTGGCCCGGGGGCAGGCGCACCGACTCGAGGGTGCGGACGCCCGGGCGGCCGACGAGCTGCCGCTGCCGGCCTGGATCGAGACCGAGCGCTACGTCAACATCGCGATCCAGGTCACCGAGCTCACCGGGCGGGAGTTCCTGCGGCGCGGCTGATCGTCGGCCGGTCAGACGTCGTCGGGGGTGACCGGGAGGGCGCGCTTGTGCGCGGTCCGGCGGTGCCAGGACTCGATCGTCTCGCGGGCCTCGTCGGAGACCTGCTTGCCCTCCAGGTAGTCGTCGATGTCGTCGTAGCTCACGCCGAGCGCCACCTCGTCGGGCACGAGCGGACGGTTGTCCTCCAGGTCCGCGGTCGGCACCTTCTGGGTGAGTTCGTCCGGTGCGCCCAGGTGGGCACCGACGGCGCGGACCCGGCGCTTGTTCAGACCGGCGAGCGGGGTGAGGTCGCAGGCGCCGTCACCGAACTTGGTGTAGAACCCGACGACGGCCTCGGCGGCGTGGTCGGTGCCGATCACCAGCATGCCGCGGGCCCCGGCGACGAGGTACTGCGCGACCATCCGCTCCCGGGCCTTGACGTTGCCCTTGACGAAGTCGGCGTGCTCGATGCCGGTGAAGTCGACGCCGGCACCGTCCACCTCGGCGAACATCGCGTCGGTGCTCTCCTTGATGTTGATGGTTAGCACCTCGTCCGCGGCGACGAAGTCGAGCGCGCGCCGGGCGTCCGCCTCGTCCTGCTGCTCCCCGTAGGGCAACCGGACGGCCACGAACGCGGCGTTCCCGCCCTCGTCACGCACCCGCTCCACGGCAAGCTGGCAGAGCCGGCCGGCGGTGGTGGAGTCGACCCCGCCGCTGATCCCCAGGACGTAGCCCGTGGCGCCGGTTGTCCGCAGGTAGTCGGCCAGGAACGCGACCCGGCGCTCGGTCTCCTGCGCCGCGTCGAAGTCCGGCCGGACCCCGAGCTCGGCGATGATCTGCTGCTGGGTGCTACCCGATGCTGGTGTGCTCACCCTGCCGACGCTACCCGGCCCCCGGGGCGTGGCACCACGATGACCGGCACGGGGGAGTGCCGGGCGATCTTGGAGGCGGTCCCGCCGAGGAAGACCCGGGCGGTGCGGGCGGTGCGGCTGGAGCCCACCACGAGCACGTCGCCGCGCCCCCACGGCACGACCTCCAGCGCCCGGGCCCATGTCTCGCCGCGGCCCAGGACCGGCTCCTCCTGCACCGGGGGGCCGGCCAGCCTCGAGACCCGGTCCCGGAGCACCCGGGCCGCCTCCTGCAGGTCCTCGGCCCACGTGTCGATCACGTCGTCCTCCACCCGCAGCCCGACGCCGCTGGTGATCGGGGCGGAGGGCCGCACCGCGAAGGTCACCAGGCGCACCGAGGCCCCGACGTCGTGCGCCACCTCTGCCGCGGTGGTGATCAACGCGCTCTCGTCCGGCCCCACGGCATACGCGATGCTCACCCGGGTGATCCGCTTGTCCGCGGCGGCGGTGAATCCCCGGGGGGCGACCGCGACGGGGACGGGGGAGCTGTGCAGCAGGCGCTCGGTGACGCTGCCCAGGCCGACCCGGCCGAGCAGGCCCATGGTCGATGAACCCAGCACGAGCATCGGGGCGTCGAACTCGCGCACGGCGGCGACCAGTCCCTCGGAGACCGAGGCGGACTCGCGGACCACCGTGCGACAGGACACGTCCTCGGGCAGGTCCCCGCTCAGGGCGGCGAGGGACTCCCGGGCCCGGTCGGTGAGGTAGCTGCGGTAGTCGCGGTCCACCTGGGAGGCCCGGCCACGCCAGGGTGCGGGGACCACGGCCACCACGACCAGGTCCGTCCCGGCGGAGCGGGCCAGGGTGGCCGCCAGGTGGATGCTGTCCCGGGTCTGGTGGGTGGGGGACGAGCCGACGACGATGGTCATGGGGTGCTCCTCCGGGCCCCCAAGGTGGAGTGCTGGCGACCGTAGACGAAGTAGAAGACCAGCACCACGGCCGTCCAGACCAGGAAGACCAGGATGGTGACGGCACGCAGGTCCTTGATGATCCACAGGCAGCCCAGCACGGACAGGATGGGAGTCACCGGATAGAACGGGACGGAGAAACCACGGGTGAGGTCGGGCTCCCGGCGGCGCAGCACGATGACCCCGACCGAGACCACGAGGAAGGCCACCAGGGTGCCGATGCTGGTCATCTCGGCGAGGAACTCCAGCGGGACGACGCCGGCGAGCAGGGCGATCAGGATGCCGACGATGAGCGTGTTCGGGATCGGCGTCAGGGTGCGGCGGTTCACCCGGTGGAAGATCGGCGGGACCATCCCGTCCCGCGACATGGTGAACAGGATCCGGGTCTGGCCGTAGAGCACCACGAGGGTGACGCTGAAGATCGAGATGACGGCGCCGGCCGCCAGCAGGGTGGCCGGCCAGGTGGCCCCGGTGACGTGCTCCAGGATCGCCGCCAGCCCGGCCTGCTGCCCCTCGAAGTCGGTCCAGTCCTGGGCCGCGACGGCGACGATGGCGGTGAGGAAGTAGACGCCGGTCACCACGACGAGGGCGCCCAGCAGCGCCAGCGGCAGGTTCCGCTGCGGGTCCTTGGCCTCCTCGCCCGCGGTCGCGACCGCGTCCAGTCCGATGAAGGAGAAGAAGATGATGCCTGCGGCGGCGGTGACCCCCGCGGCGCCGAACGGCGCGAAGTCGGCGAAGTTGTCGGCATTCCAGCCCTGGACGCCGAGGACCGCGAAGAGCAGCAGCACGCCCAGCTTGATGAACACCATGACCGTGTTGACCGTCGTCGACTCGCTCACCCCGCGGATCAGCAGCAGCATGCACAGCAGGACGAGCACCACCGCCGGGAGGTTGATGATGCCGCCCAGCTCGGGGGCCAGCGAGAGCGAGTCCGGCAGCCGGAAGCCGAACAGGTTGCCGGTCAGCTCGTTGAGGTACTCCGACCAGCCGACGGCCACGGCCGCCGTCGAGACGCCGTACTCCAGCATCAGGCACCCGGCCACGGCCATCGCCGGCAGCTCCCCGAGCGTGGCGTAGGCGTAGGAGTAGGAGGACCCGGAGACGGGGACCGAGCTCGCCAGCTCCGCGTAGCAGATCGCGGTCAGCCCGGCCACCACCCCCGCGACCACGAAGGAGAGGATCACGGCCGGCCCGGCGACCGGCACCGCCTGGTTGAGCACGAAGAAGATGCCTGTGCCGACGGTCCCCCCGATGCCCAGCATCATCAGCGGGAGGAGACCCAGGGTGCGGGGCAGCCGGTCCTCGGCGGTGTCGGCCTCGGCGGTGTAGGAGGTGACCGGCTTGCGGCGCCAGAGTTGTTCCGCCAGACCTGCCATGGGCGGTGCCTCTCTTTCGGGACGTCCCGCAGTCTGTCACCCGGCGGGAGCAGGGCGCCACCGGGCGCGTCAGGTCAGAGCCAGCCGTTCTGCTGGGCCGCCCTGGCCGCCTGGACCCGGGTGTCCGCGCCGGTCTTGCCGATGGCCGAGGACAGGTAGTTGCGCACCGTGCCCGGGGACAGGTGCAACCGCGTGGCGATGGTGGCCACGGTGCTGCCCTCGAGCGCCTCGCGCAGCACGTCGCGCTCCCGGTCGGTGAGCGGGTTCTGGCCCCCGACCAGCGACTCGGCGGCCAGCGCCGGGTCCACCACTCGGAGCCCGGCGTGCACCCTCCGCACGGCGTCCGCGAGCTCGGGCGCCGGGGTGTCCTTGACCACGAAGCCGCCCGCGCCCGCCTCCAGCGCGCGCCGGAGGTAGCCGGGTCGGCCGAAGGTGGTCACGATGAGGGAGCGGCAGTCCGGCAGCTCGGCGGCGAGGGCTGCGGCCACGGCGATGCCGTCCATCCCGGGCATCTCGATGTCGAGGAGGCAGACCTCGGCGCGGTGCTCCCGGGCGGCCGCCACCACCTCGTCGCCCCGGCCGACCTGGGCGACCACCTCCAGGTCGCCCTCCAGCCCGAGCAGGGCCGCCAGCGCCCCCCGGATCAGCGCCTGGTCGTCCGCCAACAGCACCCGGATCGTCATAGCTGCACCTCCAGCCTCGTGCCGCGCGGGTCTCCACCAGCCACGGTGAGCTGCCCGCCGGCTCCCTCGACACGTTCGCGCACCCCACGGATGCCGTTGCCCTCCCGGCGGGACCCCAGGCCCTTCCCGTCGTCCTCGACGACCAACCGGTCCTCCCCGAGGGTGACCGTGACCTGACCCGCACCGCTGTGCCGCACCACGTTCGTGATCGCCTCACGGAGCACCCACGCGACGACGATCCGGTGCCGTGGGTCCACCACTTCCGGGTCGCTCGGCAGGTTCGCGGTGATCCCGGCGTCGCCGAGGGCGGACCGGGCCGACTCGAGCTCGTCGGCGAGCCGGGCCACCCGCAGGCCGGCGATGGTGGCCCGGATCTCGGCCAGCGCCTCCCGGGTGAGGGACTGGATCTGGTCGAGCTCGGCCTTGGCGCGCTCCGGGTCGACGTCGACGAGGCGCCGGGCCAGCTCGGCCTTCACGGTGACCACGGTGAGGCTGTGCCCGAGGACGTCGTGCACGTCCCGGGCGACCCGGTCCCGCTCGGCCACCAGGGCCAGCTCGGACTCCACCTCCTGGTGCTCGGACTGGCGCTGCTCCAACACCCGGACCAGGCCGGTGGCCGTGGCCACCAACCCGATGATCGGCAGGAAGAACCAGTACTCCCCGAACTCCCGGAACCCGACCAGGAGCACCGCCGGGACGACGAGGCTCGCCACGGCGAGGGTGAGGGCCGTGCGCAGCGGGAGGCAGAACATGCCGAACGCGACGATGAAGGTGACCATCGCCAGGGCCTCGAGCCCGATGACCGCCGACGTGGCCAGGACGAGGCCGGTGAGGACCGCGAGGTACCGCCAGCCGAAGGCGGTGACCTGGCTCCACGTCTCGGCGTTGCTGATCCTGATGAAGCCGTAGACGTAGACCCCGGCGAAGGCGAGGATGAGACAGACCCCGAGGACACGCCATACCAGGTCGTGCGGGGCGGTGACGGAGGCCGCGATCGGAAAGCCCAGGAAGACCAGCCAGATCGCGCCCATCACCCAACCGAACTTCTCCCACGGGTCCTCGGGCGCCTGCGGGGTCGGTCGGTCGTCGTCGTTCGTCACTGACGGGTCCGGCTGCGACGCACCAGCAGCACGGCGACGACGCAGAAGATCACTGCCCACACCGCCACATTAGCGACCGGGATCCACAGCGGGTCCTGCGTCGTCACGCCCGTGGTGGTGTTGATCAGGTGGCCCTCGGTCAGCGGGTAGCGCGCCAGCGCCACGTAGCCGTAGAGCGGGGTGAACTTGGCGATGGTGAGCATCAACCCCGACAGCGGGAAGAAGATGTTGCCGAGGAAGGCCAGCACCACCAGGGATCCGCTCGCGGCGCCGACGGCCGCCTCGGAACGGAAGGCGAGCCCGAAGCACAGCCCGTAGACGGCGAAGACCGCGGCGCCCACCAACACCACCAGGCCGCTGAGCAGCCAGGCGCTGACGGTCCCCTCGGCCCCCGTCAGGTAGCCGAGCAGGTAGATCAGCCCGATCGGGATGGCGGCGATCACCAGGGCGACGAGCGCCTTGGTGGCGACGTACTGGCTGTCCTGCATCGGGGTCAGCCCGAGCTGACGGCCCCACCCCTGCATCCGCTCGACGGCGGCCATGCCGCCGACCCCGACGGTCGCGGTGACCGCGCCGTAGGCGGCCATCGAGATCATGATGTAGAGACCGACATTGCCGTTGCCGGCGCTCTGCTCGGAGTACTGCTGCACCGCACCGAAGATCACGTAGAAGAAGGCGGGCAGGATGGCGATGAAGAACATCGAGACGTAGTCGCGGGTGACCCGGCGCAACTCCAGGCCGGTGAAGACGGGGTTCATGCCGGGACCTCCTCGGTCTCCTCCGCCGACCTGCCGGTGATGGACAGGAAGGCCGTTTCCAGTGATCCGCTGCTGATTTCCACGTTGTGCCCGCCGAGCTCGGTGAGCAGCACCCGGGCGACCTGGTCGGAGTCGCCGGAGCGCACCGTCACCCGCCCCCGCTGGGTCGTCACCTCGTGCACATCCGGTATGCCGTGCAGCCGCTCCAGCGCCGCGTCCGCCGAGTCGTCGGGCAGGTCCGCGGAGACGGTGCGGCCGCTCGCGCGGGACCGGATCTCCTCGGTGCTGCCGTCGGCCACGATCGAACCGCCGGCGATCATCACGATCCGCTGGGCGAAGCTGTCGGCCTCCTCCAGGTAGTGCGTGGCGAAGACGATGGTGCGCCCGGCGTCGGCGTCGGCGTGCATGGTGTCCCAGAACTCCCGTCGGGCACTCACGTCCATGCCGGCGGTCGGCTCGTCGAGGATCAGCAGGTCCGGGTCCGGCAGCAGCGCCAGGGCGAACCGGAGGCGCTGTTGCTCACCGCCGGAGCACTTGGAGACGCGGCGCCGGGTGAGGTCCTTCAGCCCGGCCTTCTCGATCACCGCGTCCACCCCGGCGTGCTGCTCGAAGGTGGAGGCGATCATCTGCACGGTCTCCCGCACGGTCAGGTCGCGCAGCAGCCCCCCGGTCTGCAGGACGGCGGAGACCCGACCGGCGCCGACCGCGCGCCGCGGTGGCTGCCCGAAGGTGCGCACCGTGCCCGAGGTGGGGTCGGTGAGCCCCAGCACCATGTCGAGCGTGGTGGTCTTGCCGGCACCGTTGGGCCCCAGGAAGGCCACCACCTCGCCGGGCTCGATCCGTAGGTCCACCCCGTCGACGGCCCGGACCGTGCCGGAGCCCGGCACCTTGAAGGTCTTCACGAGGTCGGTGAGCTCCACCGCTGGTGAATTGGTTGTCGTCATGGACCCATCGTCACCCGAGGTCGCGAGCGGGCCACCCCCCGTCTGTCACCGGACCGTCATGACATCCGTCATCGGGGGGCGGAACCATCCGCACCCTCGCCCCGTCCTAGGCTTCGACCCGCGGGGGAGACACCTCTGCCCCGCACCGAGACATTCGAGGAGCCTGTGATGCGTCGCACCACGACGACCTTTGCCCTGGCCGCCACCGCGGCCCTGACCCTGTCCGCCTGCGGCGGTGGCGCCGAGCCGCTGACCCAGGAACAGACCGCCGACGTGCTGCTCACCGAGGAGGAGTTCGGCATTGACGGCTGGACCCGTGGTGAGGTGGAGGTCGTGGAGTCCGACGAGGGCGAGGACGGCGCCGACGACGGCGCGACCAACGAGTTCGAGCAGCTGGTGCAGGAGACCGACGGTGTCTCCCAGGAGTGCATCGATGCGCTCGGCGCGGTCGAGGGGGACTCCTTCGGCAAGACCACCGCCGGCTCCAAGGTCACCTTCAGCGGCAGCGGTGGGGACATGCTGCCGGAGGAGGCCGAGCTGGTCGTGGTGAGCATCGACGGCGACTCCCCGCTGGCGGCCTTCGACGCCATCAACGAGGAGTGCAGCGACATGGAGATCGAGCAGGACGGGATGACCATGAAGATGGGCTTCACCGCGCTCGACAGCATGGACGGCAGCAAGATCTCCATGGAGGTCATGGGGATGAAGGTCGAGATGATCATGGGTGGCGTGCAGGACGGTGACAACATCGTCGCGCTGATGGGCAGCGGCCTGGACGAGGGCCAGGTCAAGGAGATCGTCGACCGGCAGATGGAAAAGGTCGCCGACTTGTGACCTGCTGCCCCCTGGCGTGAGCGCGCCGGGGGGCATACAGTCGGAGCCGACCTGTTCTGCCGAGGAGATCTGATCGTGAAGCATGCTGGGGGAGACCGGAGTCGTGACCGGGAGCAGCACCTGACGCACCGTCGTCGGGTCATGGTGGGCGTCCTGGGGGCCGCGTTGGCCCTCAGCCTGTCCCAGGCTGTGCCCGGAGTCGCGGACGAGGAGACGGCCGAGCCGCCCGCCGTGGCGGCCCCGGCCGACCCCGCCGCGCCCGCCGACGGCGGCAGCGCGGACTCCGGCGACTCTGCCGGCGACTCCGGTGGGAGCGGCAACAGCTACGGGTACGGCGGCGGCGCCACCGGCCCGGACCCGCTCCCGTTGCTGCCGGACGACCCGGCCTACCCGGTGCCCGAGCCGCTGCAGCGGGAGGGTCTGCCGGACGAAGTCGACGTGGTCCCGCCGTGGCAGAACAACGAGGTCTGCGACCCGGTGGACCGCCCCGGGATGGTCGCCTTCGCCAACCTGGTGTCCGAGCACTACAACCGGCCGTACTACAGCACCTCCCGCACCTGTCTGGCGATGCGGTCCGAGCACTACGACGGCCGCGCGGTCGACTGGGCGCTGAACGCCCACGACCCGGCCGACCGCCGGATCGGCGACGCCGTGGTGACCTGGCTGACCGAGAACGACGGCGAGATGGCCAAGCGGTTCGGGATCCAGTCCATCATCTGGAACTCCCACGTGTGGCGGGCCTACGAGTCCGAGGTGGGCTGGCGCGGCTACGTCGGGCAGAGCGCGCACGCCGACCACATCCACTTCTCCTTCACCTGGGACGGTGCCGCCATGCGCACCTCCTGGTGGACCGGCATCCCCGTGGAGCAGGCCGACCTCGGGCCCTGTGTGGCCGGCGACGGCCGGTTCGTCGCCTCCCGGGCACCCCGGCTGGCCGGGTGCAACCTCGGCCCGGTCGCGCCGCAGGACGGCGAGGACGCCTCGGGCGAGACCGAGGAGCCGGTCGGAGCCCACGACCCCGCCGGTCCCACGGTCGGGACCACCCCGGACTACATGCAGACCGTCTTCACGCCCTACCTGGACACGGAGCTGGCCATCGGCGACACGGGCGAGGGCGTCGAGCTGTTGCAGAAGGCGCTGGGCACCGAGCCCGACGGGGTGTTCGGGCCGCAGACCGCCGAGGCGCTGCGGGAGTACGCCGCCGAGCGCCCCGGCCTGCGCGCGGCCGGTTCGGCCCAGGAGCAGACCACGGACACGCTGACCTGGTTGATGCTGGAGCAGGACATGTACCCGACGCTCCCGGTGCGCTCCACCGAGCTCACCCTCGGCGACGACGGGCCGGCGGTCATGCTGCTGCAGAACCAGTTCGACCTGGAGGCCGACGGCCAGTTCGGTCCGATGACCGAGCAGGCCGTCAAGGACGCCCAGCTGGAGGCCGGACTGGCTCCCACCGGGGTCGTGGACGGCGCCACCTGGCAGGCCGTCGACGCCGGCAAGGGCGGGGAGTGGACGCTCAGCTCGGACTACGTCGACGCCCTCGGCTGGACCTGGGTCGACGGCAGCATCGCGCTGCGCCAGTCGGACCTGCCGGTCGCGGACCAGTGAGGCCGGCGTGACGACCCCCGCGCGTCCCGCGGCCTTCGTGCGGCGCCCCAGCCCCCGGCTGTCCGAGGGGCTGGTCACCCACATCGAGCGCAGCGACGACGTCGATCCCGACCTCGCGCTGACCCAGTGGCAGGGCTACGTCGACGCGCTCCGCGCGGCCGGCTACACCACGGTGGAGGTCGACCCCGCGCCCGATTGCCCGGACTCGGTCTTCGTCGAGGACGCCATGGTGGTGGCCGGTGACCTCGCCGTGGTCACCGCCCCCGGCGCCCCCTCGCGGCAGCCGGAGACCGACGGTGCGCGGGCCGCGGCGGTGGCGGCCGGGCTCACCGTCGTCGACCTGACCGACGCCCCGGTCGAGGGCACGATCGCCCTGGACGGCGGGGACGTGCTCAAGGTGGGGGACACGGCATACGTCGGGGTCGGGGGACGCACCACGGAGGCGGGGGCGCAGGCGCTGGCCCACCACCTGGCCACCGTGGGACGCACCGTCGTGCCGGTGCAGATCCGCAAGACGCTGCACCTGAAGAGCCAGGTCACCGCGTTGCCGGACGGCACCGTGGTCGGCTACGAGCCGCTGGTGGACGACCCGGCCGCGTGGCCCTCGTTCCTGGCGGTGCCCGAGCCGGAGGGCGCCCACGTGGTGGTCCTCGGCGGGCAGACCGTGCTGATGTCCGACCAGGCGCCGCAGTCCGCCCAACTGTTCCGCGACCGCGGGTGGGAGGTGGTCGCCGTGCCGATCGGGGAGTTCGTCAAGCTCGAGGGCTGCGTGACCTGCCTGTCGGTGCGGCTGCACGACACCGACTGACCGGCCGTATCCCGCGCGCCGCGTCGGTCCTGGCAACTACAGTTCTGGTCATGGCCGGTCGTCCGCACATCGCCGCGGTGATGGAAAACGTCGTGAACACCCGGATCGAGGCCCTGCTGCGGCGCCGCGGATGGACCGAACGGCTCATCGGCTACACCAGCTACGGCACCGCCGAGCAGGTCCGGGTGCTGGCCAGGGTCGTGCTGTCCCGGCACGAGCACCCCGAGGACGCCATCGCCTCGGTGGCGGCCAGCAAGGCCGAGCAACTCTACGCCGAGAGGCTCACCCTGCGGGGGTGGCGGGCCTTCGTCACCGCTCCCGCCCTGTCCGCCCCGGTCACCATCGAGCTGGGCGGGGCCCGGGTCGAGGTGCTGACCGACCGCGGCGGCTACGTCGACACGGTGGTGACCGGCCACGGCCTGGCGCCCGGCTGGCACGAGGTCACCATGGCGGCCGGTCACGGGGCGGTGGTCACCGCGCCCGTGCTCGTGGTCGAGGCCGGGGTCGAGCGCGGCGTGGTCAGCGACATCGACGACACGGTGATGATCACCCACCTGCCGCGCATCCTGATCGCCGCGTGGAACACCTTCATGCGCTCCGAGCAGGCGCGCGAGGTGGTGCCGGGGATGGCGGCCCTGATGCGCTCGCTGCTGGCGGAGAAGCCCGGCTCCCCGGTCTTCTACCTGTCCACCGGCGCGTGGAACACCGCCCCGACGCTGGCCCGCTTCCTCAAGCGCCACGACTTCCCTGCCGGGCCGCTGCTGCTCACCGACTGGGGGCCCACCAACACCGGCTGGTTCCGCAGCGGGCAGCAGCACAAGACGGACCAGTTGCACCGGCTGCTGCGTGACTTCCCCGGGACCCGCTGGATCCTGATCGGGGACGACGGGCAACACGACCCGGCCATCTACGGCACCTTCGCCGAGCAGCACCCCGAGGCCGTCGAGGTCGTCGCGATCCGACAGCTCACCCCGACCCAGCAGGTGCTCTCGCACGGCCTGCCGATCGCGACCGACGAACTGCTCGGGCAGCGGCACAACGTGCCGATGCTGCGCGCCCCCGACGGCTACCAGTTGCACCGGCTGATCCACCGCGCCCGCCAGATGGTGGACCGTGCCTGAGCTGCCCGAGGTCCAGGCGCTCGTCGACTTCCTGGGCGAACGACTCACCGGCCGCGTCGTCACCGACGTCGAACTCGGCTCGATCGCCGTGCTCAAGACCTTCGACCCGCCGCCGGACGCGCTGGTCGGCCGCCCGGTCGACGGGGCCGCCCGGCACGGCAAGTTCATCGACCTCGACGTCGACGGCACCCACCTGGTCTTCCATCTGGCCCGGGCCGGCTGGCTGCGCTGGTCCGAGGCGATCCCGCAGACCCGGGTGCGGCCCGGGAAGTCGCCGATCGCGCTGCGGGTCCGGTTGGACGACGGGTCCGGCTTCGACCTGACCGAGGCCGGCACCCGCAAGGGCCTGGCCGCCTACGTGGTCAACGATCCCGCGGCCGTCCCCGGCATCGCCACGCTTGGGCCCGACCCGTTGGCCGCCGACTTCGACCGGGACGCCTTCGGGGCGATCCTGGACGGGCGGCGCACCCAGATCAAGGGGCTGCTGCGCGACCAGCAGGTCCTCGCCGGCATCGGCAACGCCTACTCCGACGAGATCCTGCACGCGGCCCGGCTCTCGCCATACACCCTCGCCGCAGCCCTCACCGGAGAACAGGTGGACACCCTGTATGCCGCACTCCGGACGGTGCTCACCGATGCCGTCGCGGTCGCCGCGGGCAAACCGGCCGCCGAGCTCAAGGACGCCAAACGGGCCGGCATGGCGGTGCACGGCCGGGCCGGCCAGGAGTGCCCGGTGTGCGGTGACACGGTCCGCGAGGTCAGCTTCGCCGACACCGCCTTGCAGTACTGCCCCACCTGCCAGACCGGGGGCAAGGTCCTCGCCGACCGCCGGATGTCGCGGCTGCTGCGCTGAGCGGGCATGACACCATGACGGGATGAGTGAGGTTCCCACGATCTCGGTCCAGGACATCCCCGACGACGCCGTCGTGCTCGACGTCCGCGAGGACGACGAGTGGCAGGCGGGGCACGCCCCCGGCGCCGTCCACATCCCGATGGGTGACGTCCCGTCACGGCTCGGTGAGCTGCCGGAGGAGGAGCCGCTCCCGGTCATCTGCCGCAGCGGCGGACGCTCCCTGCGCACCGTGCAGTGGCTCGTGCAGCAGGGATTCGACGTGGTCAACGTCGAGGGCGGCATGCGCGCCTGGGGCGGGGCGGAGAAGAAGATGGTCGCCGACTCCGGCGGGGAGCCGACCGTCATCTGAGCCCTCCGGGGCGGTTAGGCTTCCGGGCGTGACCTCCCCGCTCGCCGCCCTGGCCCCCCTCGTCTCGTCCGCCATCGAGCGGGCGCTCGGTCCGGAGTTCGCCGGGGCGGACCCGGTGCTGCGACCCAGCCAGTTCGCCGACGTCCAGTGCAACGCGCCGCTGGCCCTGGCCAAGAAGGTCGGCGCCCCCCCGCGGGACGTGGCGGCCCGGATCGTCGAGGCGCTGGACCTGGCCGAGCAGTGCAGCGGGATCGAGATCAGCGGACCGGGGTTCATCAACCTGACCTTCGCCGACGGCTGGTTGGAGGGCCTGGTCGCAGCGGTGGCCGCGGACGATCGCCTCGGGGTGCCGACCGAGCAGCGGCAGGTCATCCCGATCGACTACTCCGCGCCGAACGTGGCCAAGGAGATGCACGTCGGGCACCTGCGCACCACCGTCGTCGGGGACGCGCTGGCCCGGACGCTGGAGCACCTCGGGCACGAGGTGGTCCGGCAGAACCACATCGGTGACTGGGGCACGCCCTTCGGGATGCTGCTGGAGCACCTGACCGACGTCGGGCCGGACTCCGCCGAGGCGGGACTGCTGGAGACGGACCCGAATGCCTTCTACCAGGCGGCCCGCGAGCGGTTCGACGGCGACGAGGAGTTCGCCACCCGGTCCCGCGCCCGGGTGGTGCAGTTGCAGGCGGGCGAGCCGGAGACGCTGCGCCTGTGGGAGTCGCTGGTGGAGCTGTCCCGCCACTACTTCAACCGAATCTACGCCCTGCTCGACGTCACGCTGGCCGACGAGCACCTGGCGGGCGAGTCGACATACAACGACCAGCTCGAGGGGATCTGCGCCGAGCTGGAGGAGAAGGGGCTGGCGACCGTCGACAACGGGGCGCTGTGCGTCTTCCTCGACGGCTACACCGGTCGGGAGGGCAAGCCGGTCCCGCTGATCATCCGCAAGTCCGACGGCGGCTACGGCTACGCCACCACCGACCTGGCCACCGTCAAGCACCGGGTGCAGACCCTGGGGGCGGACCGGATCCTTTATGTGATCGGTGCCCCGCAGTCGCTGCACCTGCAGATGTGCTGGCAGACCGCGCGGCTGGCCGGGTGGCTCCCGGAGGACGTCGAGGTCGTGCACGTGCAGATCGGCAACGTGCTCGGCCCCGACCGCAAGATCCTGCGCACCCGCTCCGGCACCCCGCTGCGGCTGATGGCGCTACTGGAGGAGGCGGTCGCCACCGCCCGCCGGGTGATCGACGCGTCCCGGCCCGACCTGGACGAGGACGTCCGCGCCACGATCGCCCCGCAGGTCGGGATCGGCGCGGTGAAGTATGCCGACCTGTCCGTCGCGCACGACTCCGAGTACGTCTTCGACCTGGACCGGATGACTGCGCTCACCGGCAATACCGGTCCCTACCTGCAGTATGCCGCCGCCCGGATCCGCTCGATCCTGCGCCGGGGCGCGGTGGACGGGGCCTCCGGAGCGGCGATCCGGTTGGCGGAGCCGGCCGAACGGGCCCTGGGCCTGCGGTTGCTCGAGTTCGGCGAGGTGGTCGAGTCGGTCGGCCGCGAGCTCGAGCCGCACCGACTGTGCGGCTTCCTCTTTGAGGTGGCCCAGGACTTCTCGGGGTTCTACGAGCAGTGCCCGGTGCTCCAGGCCCCGGACGCCGCGACGCGGGCCTCCCGGCTGGCGCTGGCCGGTCTCACCCTGGACGTGCTGGTGCAGGGGCTGGACCTGCTCGGGATCGAGGCGCCCGAACGGATGTGACCGAGCGGGCACGAGCTCGTCACGAACCCGGTCACGAGCCCTTCACACGCTCGAAGGGCCCTGGTCGAGCCGGTTCGCCAGGCGGCGCGTCGCGGCCACCAGCGCGTCGAACAGCTCCAGGTCCTCCGGTCGCCGCCGGGCGACCGCCTCCCTGTGCCGGGCGACGGTGGCATCGTCCCCGCGGGCGACCGGTCCGGTGAGCGCCTCCGCCCCGCCGTCGCGGGACCAGTTGTCCACCGCGGCCTGCACGATCGGGCGCAGCCGCTCCCGTTCCACCCCCGCGGAGCCGGCCAGCGCCTCCGCCAGGTCCAGGACCGTGGTCAGGAAGTTGGAGGCGACGGCCGCGGAGGCGTGGTAGGCGGCGCGGTCCTCCTCCTGCACCTGCACGGGGCGCATCCCGACCGAGGTCGCGAGCGCGGTGGCAGCCTCCAGCGCGCGCGGAGTGCTGCCGTCCACCGCGGCCGTCGCGCCGGTGAACCGGGCCCCGGATCGCGGCGCGGTCATCAGCGGGTGCAGCGAGAACCCCTCGTGCCCGGCGAGCGGCGCCAGCGTGGTGGCGCCCGAGCAGTGCCCCACGAGCAGTCCCGGCCTGGGGGGCACCACAGCGGCCGCCTCGGCGATCGCCCGGTCCGGGACGCTCAGCAGCACGACCTCGGACCCGGCCCCGTCGGCCCCCCGACCCAGCGGACCGGTGACCTCCAACCCGGCCTCCCGGAAGGCGCCCGCGAGCGCGGTGCCCATCCGCCCGGCACCGATGATGGCTATGCGTCCCAGGGCGGCGGCGGAGTCCATGCGCCCAGGATGGCAGGCGCGGCTCGCGCTTCGTCCGGCGGCGCCGTGGCTGGGGTCCGAGGGTCGGCGTGTCGTGGCGTCAGGGTCGACGGCGTCGTGGCGGGGGCGCGGGCGGGACCGGCTTGGCCGCGACCACGCCCGCCAGCGCGATCCGCACCGGCCCGGCCCGCCGCGTGTCGACCACCAGGTGCTCCTCGTCCCGCCCCGTCAGCTCCCCGAGGGCGTCCGTGGCCCGCTCCCCGCCCTCGATCAGGTAGCGCACCACGACACGGGTCCCCACGGGCACGTCGGTCAGCCACTCTCTCGCCATATCGATGATTCTGGCACATTCGCTAGAAACCGTTAGATCTCCCGATCGGGAGCATTTCCGCGTAGCGTGCTGCCATGCCCGTCGACCTGGCCGTCTCACGACGCACCGTGCTGCGCGGCGGCCTCCTCACGCTCGCCGGCGCGGCCGGGGTGTCCTCGTTGTCCGGTTGCGGGACACCCGAGTCGGGCCTTCCGGTGCAGGAGGGGCGGTTGGACACGGACCACTGGCCGGGGCAGACGCCGCGGTGGCGGCTGGCGGTCCCCGAGCAGGCGACCGCCACCGTGATCGCGCTGCACGGCTACGGCGGCGACTCCGACTTCTTCTTCGACCCGCCACTGGCGGCCCAGGTCGCCGAGCAGCACGGGATCGCCGTGGCGGCGGTCGACGGGGGAGACACCTACTGGCACGCGCGGGCCGATGGGACCGACACCGGCGCCATGGTGCTGGAGGACCTGCTGCCGGCCCTCGAGGAGGCCGGTGCCCCCGTCGACCGGGTCGGCCTGACCGGCTTCTCGATGGGCGGGTACGGCGCCCTGCTGCTGGCCACGCAGCTGCCGCCGGCACGGGTGCTGGGCGTTGCGGCGGTCAGTGCCGCGATCTTCTTTTCGATCGGCGAGTCGACCGGATCCTTCGACGACGAGGCCGACTTCGCCGAGCACGACCTGTTCCGCCGCGTCGACGCGCTCCGGCAGGTCCCGGTCTGGCTGGCCTGCGGCGCCTCTGACAGCTTCGCCGAGACCAACCAGGCGCTCGCGGACGAGCTGCCCGACGCGGTCGCGGTGCTGGATGCGGGCGAGCACGACCGGGTCTACTTCGAGGGGCACTGGCCGGAGGGGATGGCCTTCCTCGGGGAGCTGGCGCAGGGCTGATCCGACACGCCGATCACAGATTATCCGGATCTATCAGGGAAACCCTAGATAACCGCATACAGTCCCATCGTGGACCCGATCAGGAACCCCTACGCCCCCGGTGCCGGACAGCGGCCGCCCGAGCTCGCCGGCCGTGACGAGGAGCTCGAGCGCTTCCGTGTCGTGCTGGAACGGATCGCCCGCGGCCGGCCGGAGCGCTCCATGGTGCTCACCGGCCTGCGAGGTGTCGGCAAGACCGTGCTGCTCAACGCGCTGCGTTCCACGGCGGTGCGCGCCCGCTGGGGGACCGGCAAGCTCGAGGCCCGCCCGGACCAGGCGCTGCGCCGGCCGATCGCCGCGGCCCTACACATGGCGGTGCGCGAGCTGAGCCACCCGCGCGGTGAGGAGCTCGACCACGTCCTGGGTGTGATCAAGGCGTTCGCGCAGCGCGAGCAGCCGGGTGCCAAGCTGCGGGACCGGTGGAACCCTGGCATCGACGCGCCGGCGATCGCCGGTCGCGCCGACTCCGGCGACATCGAGATCGACCTGGTCGAGTTGCTCACCGACGTCGGGGGGCTGGCGGCGGACGTCGGCAAGGGCGTGGCGATCTTCATCGACGAGATGCAGGACATCGGGCCCGAGGACATCTCGGCCATCTGCGCGGCCTGTCACGAGCTCAGCCAGTCGGCGCTGCCGGTCATCGTCGTCGGCGCCGGGCTGCCCCACCTGCCGGCCGTGCTCTCGGCGAGCAAGTCCTACTCCGAGCGGCTGTTCCGCTACAACCGGATCGACCGGTTGGACCGTTCCGCGGCCGAGGCGGCCCTCCAGGTGCCCGCCCAGGACGAGGACGCCCAGTTCGACGGGCCCGCGCTGGAGGCGATGTATGTCGCGACCGGCGGCTACCCGTACTTCATCCAGGCCTACGGCAAGGCGGTCTGGGACCTGGCGCCGCGCAGCCCGATCACCGCGGAGGACGTCGCCGTCGCCGCCCCCGAGGCCGAGGCCGAGCTGGCCGTCGGCTTCTTCGGCAGTCGCTACGAGCGGGCGACCCCGGGGGAGCGGGAGTACCTCCAGGCGATGGCCGACCTCGGGGCCCAGGCGTCCGAGGCGGGGCTGGAGGAGACCGAGTCGGTCGCCACTGCCGACGTCGCCACCCACCTGGGCCGCAAGCCGCAGTCGCTGTCACCGGCCCGGGACGCGTTGCTCAAGAAGGGCCTGATCTACTCCGGCGAGCGCGGCCGGATCGCGTTCACCGTGCCGCACTTCGGGAGGTATCTGCGCAGCACGGCGTGATAGCCGTCGCTGTCAACGCCGAGCGATTTTGAGACTCCAGCTGAGGACTTTGAGACGAGACCGACCGCTCACACCCCTATCTATCGGTTGATCACGGTCGCCCCGACCTCCACGGCGAGGTCGCGACCCGCGTCGCCGAGGTAGGCCGCGGCCTTGCGCTCCTCGTCCGGCTCCGACTCGGCGGTCTCACCAGCGTCCCAAGAGAGCGACCAGCGGCAGATGAGTGGTCGCTGGTGGCGGGGATGGCGCACGTCGCGCGGGACGAGCAGCGGCATGCCTTCAGTGGTCTCGGTGGCCTTGCGTCGCGCAGCTTGTGTCAACTACAGTTAACATGTGGTGGAGGTCATCCGGTCAGCGACATTCGACCGATGGCTGACCAAGCTGAGGGACCAGCGTGCGGCCGCGCGAGTGCTGATCCGGATCAACCGCCTCGCGGCAGGCAACCCTGGCGACGTCAAGCCCGTCGGACAGGGCGTCTCCGAGCTGAGGATCAACTACGGCCCGGGGCTATCGCATCTACTACCTGCACCACCGCGACCAGGTCGTCCTGCTGCTGACCGGCGGCGAGAAGTCCACCCAGGATGCGGACATCCGCAAGGCCCACCTGATCGCCGCCGAATGGAGAAAGAGCCGATCATGACCAACGAGACGTTTGCCCCGTTCGACAGTGCGGACTACCTCAACACGTTCGACGACGTGGCCGCCTACCTAGAAGCAGTCCTCGAGAACGCCGAGGACGACCCCAAGGTCATCGCGGCAGCGCTCGGTGCCATCGCTCGCTCCCGCAACTTGAGCGAGATCGCACGACAGGCCGGGATGAGCCGGGAAGGTCTGTACAAGGCACTCTCCGCAGACGGCAATCCCACGCTTGCAACAGTCGTGAAAGTCGCACACGCACTCGGTCTTCGGCTGCACTTCGAAGCCATCGCGTAAGGGCCGCGCAGTCTCCAGCAGCGACGTCCCCCATGGCGGCCATTGCGCGAGCGTCACTCGCTGCGCTATGACGCCCATCGCATCGACGACCAGCGGTAGGGGAGGATGGTCCATCCTCAGGAACACCAGACCGCAGACCACACCGATCAGGGCGTGTGATCTCAGCGCCCAGGTCGCGCTGTACCGCAGGAGCACCACGGCCAGCGCCAGGACGATGAGGCCCTCACCCACCCCAGCCGCACCCAGCCAAGGGCCGCGGTGCCGGCTATGACGAGAGTGGTAAGCCCGGTCAGGCGCCCGTCACCGCTCGGAACCCGGCGCCGCCCTGTGGGGCGGGCACTGAGCCGGTGCTGGGCACAGGCCTGGTGACGTCGGTCTGGTCAGGCCTACGAAGATCCTGGGTGGGCACATACAGCAGTTGGCCGGTCAGGACCGGATCCCGGTCAACCAGGGGCTGGGCGATGGACTGTCGCTCGTCGACCCGACGGCCTCACCGGAGCGGTAGAAGTCGGACAGCGCGTGGATGCACAGGCGGGTCTCTGTGATCAGGGTCTCGTGCATCTGGGTGAGCCGAGGGCAGCCCGCCAGGGACACCAGCAGCTCGTGAAACGAGACGTCGCCGGCAGGGTCGGACGCCACGTAAGGACCGACCGCTTCATACCCAGCCGGTCGGCGATTACCCCATACCGCAACAGCTCTGCAGAAGTCCGCCTAGCATCCTGCAAACATCCGCCTAGAGCCTCTGCAATCCTCCGGCTGGAGAGCCCCGTCCAGGTACGTTATCCGCATGGACGGTCATTGCCACGTGGATTCCGAGATGGTGGAACTTGTCCAGAGCCGTCCGGCCGCATGGGCCCAGCGATTCCGGGGCTTGGCCTCAGAACTGCGTGAGCTTGTCGGGGCGGGGGTCAACATCGAACACATCGGCTCAACGGCCGTGCCAGATCTGCCGTCCAAGGATGTCGTCGACATTCTGGTCGGCGTGGCGCCTGGCCAGATCCGATGTGTCAGCGACAGCCTGGTCGACGGAAGGTTCATCCTGGAGGGGCAGCGCGACGGGCATTCGTGGCTGACCCGGCGGGAGTCCGGCCGGCGGGTATGTGTCATCCACGTCGTGGAGACCGACAGCAGACAGTGGGGTCGTCGGATCGCGTTTCGAGACCTGCTGCGCACGGACGCGGACGCCCGTGCCGAGTACCTACGGACCAAGCGAGCCGCCGAGGCGGGGACATCCAACTGGAACGACTACACGCAAGCCAAGACAGAAACGGTGCATCGGCTTCTCCTCCGCGCACGACCGACCTAGCGGCTCTGGCCCCTGACCGAGGACAGACGAAGGGCCCCGCATCGTGCGCGGGGCCCTTCGTGTGTGTCGGTGGGGTCAGCTCAGAGGGGGCGGACCTTCTCGGCCTGCGGGCCCTTCTGGCCCTGGGTCACGTCGAACTCGACCTTCTGGCCCTCCTGGAGCTCGCGGTAGCCGGAGCTGTCGATGGCCGAGTAGTGGACGAAGACGTCAGCGCCCCCGCCGTCCTGCTCGATGAAACCGAAGCCCTTCTCGGAGTTGAACCACTTCACGGTGCCTGTAGCCACTGGTGTTGCCTATCCTTTGATCGTTTTCGGGGCCCACGTCTGCGGCGCCTCCGGACTACCGAGCGCGTCTTCACGGGGGCCCGGCCACCAGGGCGCGGATACCAACAGGAACACTGATACGGCTGAGTCCCGGTCAACGCTAGCACGGCCCGGCACCGGTTTCAGACCGCGAGGCTCCAGGCCAGCCCGCCGAAGAGCACTCCGAGCCCGTTGGTCGCCCAGTGCATGCCGATGCTGGCGATGACGCTGCCGCTGCGCCGTCGGAGCTCGCCGGCGATCAGGCCCCCGGCGGCGGTGAACAGCACGGTGGCGGCGATCAGCGCCACCTTGGCGTGGCCGCCCAGGGCCTCGAAGGCCGCTCCGACAGAGGCGTTGCCGGTGGCCGAGGCCGCCGCGGGGAGCACGTGCCACAGCCCGAAGAGCAGCGAGGATCCGAGGAGGACCTGCCACATCCGCGCGTGCCGGGACAGCATCCCCCACAGCACCGAGCGGAACGCGACCTCCTCCAGCAGCACGGTGCCGAGCGGGATGACCACGAAGGCGGTGAGCAGGATGCCCGCCGGTGGCAGGTGGTAGCGCACGTCGAGGAAGGCCGTCCGGGTGCCGGGCAGGAGCACCCCGATCAGGTAGATGACGGTCACGAGCGCGATGACGATCCCGCCCCAGCGGAGCCCGGCGGCATGGGTGCGTCGGGCCAGCCCGAGTTGGTGCCAGGTGAGTCCGGAGGCACGGGCGAAGAGGATGAGCGCCACGGCGCCGACGGGGCCCAGCCACAGCGAGTCCCAGCCCAGCAGGTGGTTGGCCAGGTTGATCCCGACCAGGCCGAGCACCACGGTGATCGTGGCGGCGGGTGCGAACCGGGTCGTCGGTTCCGTCGCCGGGGTCGCGGTCCCCGGGGTCGCGTGGGTCATCACGACCACTGTGCATCACCAACCTGGGTAGCGCCTGCGGACGAGGACGCCCGGCCACAAAAAAGGAAGGGAGGACCGCTCCCTTCCACTTCAACGTTATAGCGCACCCGGGGGCTTGCGGCAAGACCCCCTGGAGCCCGGACAATCGTCGGCTGTGACGACCGAAGGGGGAGTGGAGCACACCGTGAAGAGCACGCCAACGAGGACCACGCCGGGCCGCGCCGGGAGGGTCTTCGACCTGCCGGACCACCTGGCGGCCAAGGCCGACCCTGCGCTGATCGCCGGGGACGAGGCCCATTTCGCCGCGATCGCGCGGAGCCTGGAGCACACCGTCGCCGACCTGTCCGACCGGCTCGACGCCGCACGGCTGGCACCCGCCGGCTCGGGGCAGACCGCGCTGGAGCGCGACCAGGAGGTGCACCGCCTCACCGCCCGGCGCCGGACCCTGCTGCGGTTCGGGCTGGACCTGTGCCTGGGGCGCATGGTCGGGGAGGGGGATGCCGAGCCGGTCTACGTCGGGCGGCTCGGGCTCACCGACGAGGACGGTCGCCGGCTGATGATCGACTGGCGCACGCCCGCGGCCGAGCCGTTCTTCGGCGCGACCCACGGCAACCCGATGGGGCTGGTCAGTCGTCGCCGCTACCGGTGGACCGGGGGGCGCGTCAGCGACTACTGGGACGAGGTGTTCACCGAGGAGGGCCTGGAGCACCACGCGGCACTCGATGACCAGTCCGCCTTCATCGCCAGCCTCGGCGGCAGCAGGACCGCGCGGATGCGGGACGTGCTGGGCACCATCGCCGCCGACCAGGACGCGATCATCCGGGCCGGCTCGCGCGGCGCGCTCGTGGTCGACGGGGGCCCCGGCACGGGCAAGACGGTCGTGGCCCTGCACCGGACGGCATACCTGCTGTATGCCGACCCGCGACTGGGCGATCGCCGCGGCGGGGTGCTCTTCGTGGGCCCGCACGAGCCCTACCTCGCCTACGTCTCCGACGTGCTCCCGAGCCTGGGCGAGGAGGGGGTGCAGACCTGCACGGTGCGCGACCTGGTCGCGGAGGGCGCCGCCGCGGGGGTCGAGGCGGACCCGGATGTGGCGGCGCTGAAGGCGACCGGTCGGATGGTCGGCGCGATCGAGGCGGCGGTCCGCTTCTCCGAGGAGCCGCCGACCCGGGGGACGACCGTCTCCGCCGGTGAGGCGGACCTCTACGTCAGCGCCTCCGACTGGGCCACGGCGTTCGACGCTGTCGACCCGGGGACACCGCACAACGAGGCGCACGACCAGATCCTGGAAGAGCTCGCCGAGCTGGTGGGCGAGTCCCCGGACGAGCGGGAGGCCCTGCTGCGGGACCCCGAACTCCGCGAGGCACTCGCCCGTGCCTGGCCGCTGATCGAGCCGGCCGACCTGGTGGGCGACCTCTGGTCGGTGCCCGCCTACCTGCGCCGGTGCGCTCCCTGGTTGAGCGCCGGGGAGGCCGGCCTGTTGCACCGGGAGGAACCACAGGCGTGGACGGTCGCCGACCTACCCCTGCTGGACGCGGCCCGCGACCGGCTGGGAGACCCGCAGGCGGCACGGCGTCGGCGCCAGCGGGCAGCGGCGCGCGCGGCCGAGCGGGCCCGGCGGCAGGACGTCATCGACCACCTCGTCGCCACCGACGACTCCGAGATGGCCGTCATGTCGATGTTGCGCCGGCCGGACCTGCAGGACGCGTTGGACGATGACGACGTGGTCCGGGACGTCGACCCGGACCGGCTCGCCGGGCCCTTCGCCCACGTCGTCGTCGACGAGGCCCAGGAGCTGACCGACGCCGAGTGGCAGATGGTGTTGCGGCGGTGCCCGTCCGGCAGCCTCACCATCGTCGGGGACCGTGCCCAGGCCCGGCACGGCTTCGCCCAGACCTGGCAGGAACGGTTGGCGCAGGTCGGTCTGGACCGGGTGCGGATTGCCACCCTCGGCATCAACTACCGCACACCGGAGGAGGTCATGGAGGAGGCCGAGCCGGTCATCCGCGCCGTGCTGCCGGACGCAAACGTCCCGACCTCGGTGCGGCGCAGCGGCATACCGGTCCGTCACGGTGCCCACCGCGACCTGGAGGAGGCCCTGCGGGAGTGGGCGACCATCCACCCCGAGGGCATCGCCTGCGTCGTCGGCGACCCCCAGGTGGCGGAACGGCCCCGGGTCCGGTCGTTGACGCCGGACCTGGTCAAGGGCCTGGAGTTCGACCTCGTCGTCCTGGTCGACCCGGAGTCCTTCGGCCGCGGGTCCGGTGACCCGGTCGAGGGCGCGGTCGACCGCTACGTGGCGATGACGCGGGCCACCCAGCAGCTGGTCATCCTGACGAGCGGATGAGGCCGAGGACCACCGGGTCCGGGACCTTCGCCCCTAGTCCCCACGCGCCGGGTCGGCGAGCGTGGGTGGTGGAGGCACAGGGCGCTCCAACCCGAGACAACAGGAGTCACACCATGAAGGCACTCGTCTTCCACGGACCCGGCGACAAGGCCTGGGAGGAGGTGCCGGACCCCGTCATCCAGGACGCCACGGACGCCATCGTGCGGATCGACACCACCACGATCTGCGGCACCGACCTGCACATCCTGAAGGGCGACGTGCCGGCGGTCACCGATGGCCGGATCCTGGGCCACGAGGCGGTCGGGACCGTCACCGAGGTCGGGCCGGAGGTCAGCGGGGTCGCCGTCGGCGACCGGGTGATCGTCCCGGCGGTCACCAACTGCGGGGAGTGCAGCTACTGCACCGACGGTATGCCGGCCCACTGCCAGAGCGTGGGTGGTGTCGGCTGGATCTTCGGGCACCTCATCGACGGGCTACAGGCGGAGTTCGCTCGCGTCCCGTTCGCCGGGACCAGCCTGGTCAAGGTGCCCGAGGGGCTGAGCGACGAGCAGGTGCTTTTCCTCACCGACATCCTGCCGACCGGCTTCGAGCTGGGCGTCCTCAACGGCGACGTCGGTGAGGGCGACACCGTCGCGGTCATCGGCGCCGGTCCGATCGGGCTGGCCGCGATCATGACCGCAGGGATGAAGGGCGCCTCCCGGATCATCGCGGTCGACGGGGACGAGTTCCGCCTGGAGGCCGCCCGCACGTTCGGCGCCACGGATACCATCCGGGCCGGGTCCGGTGACGTCGCCGCGCAGCTGAAGGAGATGAGCCCGGACGGGCTCGGGGTCCACGTCGCGGTGGAGGCGGTCGGGATCCCCGAGACCCTGGACACCTGCTGGGCGGCGATCCGCCCCGGCGGCACGGTCGCCAACGTCGGGGTGCACGGCGCCCCGGTGGAGCTGCCCATCCAGGACCTGTGGATCCAGAACATCACGCTGCGTACCGGCCTGGTGAGCGGCACCACGATCCCCGAGCTGCTCGCCGGCATCCAGAACGGCGAGATCGCCCCGGAGCGGTTCGCCACCCACCGCTTCCCGCTCGACCAGATCATGGAGGCCTATGACGTCTTCGGCAACGCCGCCGAGCACCGGGCGCTGAAGGTCGTGCTCAGCGCCGGCTGACCGGTCAGCGCGCTCCGGCCGCGCAGCGGACCAGCTCCCGGGCCGCGGGCAACGGCGCGGCCCCGCCCCGCCAGACGGCCCGGAGCGCGCGGGCCAGGTCGAGGCCGTCGACCTCGACGCGGACCAACCGCCCGGTGTCGACGGCCTCGCGGACCGCGTGCTCGGACAGCGCGGCCGGGGCGACGCCGGCCATGGCGGCGACCCGGACGGCGGCGTTGCTCGCCAGCGACTGGGCGGGCTCGACTACGGTCAGTCCTGCCCCGTGACACACCTGCTCGAGGGCGTCCCGGGTGCCCGAGCCCGGCTCGCGGACCACGAGCGGGGTGGCCGCGAGCTCGGCAGCCGGCAACGGGTCGCGCAGCCGGGCCCACCGGTGGGCCGGGGTGACCACGACGACGAGCCGGTCGGTGCCGACCTGTCTGGCCCGGAGTCCCTTGGTGAGCGTCGCCGACTCGATGAAGCCCAGGTCCGCCGACCCGTCGAGCACCGCGGCGGAGACCTGGACCGAGTTCGCCACGGTCAACTCGACCTCGACGGCGCCGGGTGACTGGCGGTAGTCGGCCAGCCAACCCGGCACGAGGTACTCGGCCACGGTCTGGCTCGCCGCGACGCGGAGCCGGCCCCGCAGCGTCCCGGACAGCGCGTCGGTGCCGGCGACCAGCCGCTCGGTCGAGGAGATGACGTCCCGCGCCCACGCCACGACGAGGTCGCCCTCGGGGGTCAGCCGGGTGCCCTTGGGGGAGCGGACCAGTAGCGGCACCCCGCACCGACGCTCGTACCGGCGCAGCGCCCGACTGGCGTTGGGTTGGGTCATCCCGACGGCATCGGCGGCGGTGCCGATGCTGCCGCGGTCCTGCAGCGCCACGAGGAGCTGCAACACGACATACTGCGGCGGTTCCGTGCGGGGCATCTCCTGAGGATATGGCAGTGATGCGGGATCGGGGGCTAGCGCCCGGGCGCGCGGAGTTGTCTGATGGTCCCCGTGCCCCGTTCTTCCTCCTCCGCCCCTACTGCCCGCCCCACGACCGCCCCGACCTCGGTGCTCCCCGGGATCGCCTTCTGCCTGTTCGCGGCGCTGCTCGCGCTGGGCGTGCAGCAGCTGCTGCCAGCGGTCAGCGCCCTGCTGGTGGCGATCCTGCTCGGGATCGTCACGGCCAACGTGGTCCGCCTGCCGGAGACCCTGCGACCGGGGATCGCGGTCTCGGCCAAGCGACTGCTCCGGCTGGGCATCGTGCTGCTCGGGCTCAGCCTGGCGCTGGACGACATCTTCGGTCTCGGCTGGCCGGTGCTGCTCGTGGTCGTCGCCGTCGTCACGCTCGGCCTGGTCGGCACCGTCGTCCTGGGCAGGCTCGTGGGGGTGGGGCGGGCCCAGTCCGTCCTGATCGCCGCCGGCTTCTCGATCTGCGGCGCGGCCGCGGTGGCCGCGGTGGAGGGCACGATCGAGCGGGAGGACGAGGAGGTCGCGAACGCGATCGGCCTCGTGGTCGTCTTCGGCACCGCGATGATCGGCCTGGCCCCCGCCGTGCTGGCCCTCACCGGCCTGGCGCCGGAGGTGCAGGGCCTGATCGCCGGCGGGGCGATCCACGAGGTGGCCCAGGTGGTGGCGGCCGGCGGCATCATCGGTGGGGGTGCGCTCGCCGTGGCCGTCGTGGTCAAGCTGGCGCGGGTGCTGATGCTGGCGCCCGTCATCCTGGTCCTCGGGCTGGTGGAGCGGCGCCGGACCGCGGGTGCCCCGGTGGCCGGGGCGGCGCGCCCTCCGCTCGTGCCGCTGTTCGTGGCCGGGTTCATCCTGGCGGCCTGCGTGCGGACCTTTGTGCCGCTGCCCGACGTCGCCTTCGATGTCGCGAAGACGGCGCAGGTCATCCTCCTGTCGGCCGCCATGTTCGCGCTCGGGCTGGGGGTCTCGCTCGCGGCCTTCCGGCGGGCCGGGGTGCGGCCGATCCTGCTCGGGGCGCTGTCGACGACCCTGGTGGCCACGGTGGCCACGACCGGGATGCTCTGGGTCTCCTGAGCCGCGCCCGCTCGCAGGCTCAGCGATCCTCCCCGAGGGCGGCCGCGAACCGGCCCGCCACGGCGGCTACCGCCGCCCGCAGCTCTGCTCCGCCCTCGACGCGGAACGGGTAGGGCACCTGCGCGAGCCACTCCTGCGCATACATCGCCGGGTTGTTGGTGCTGCCGGTGAGCAGGCACCCCTCGGGCACCTCCTCCAGGACGCCCATCGGCGGACGGATCCAGGGGGCCACCTCGGCATACGGTGCGAGGAAGCGGACCCGGGTCTCCAGCGGCCAGCCGGTCGCGAGGTTCGCCTCCAGGGAGGCGACCGGGTCCAGGTCCGGCGGCGGCGCGAAGCTACGGCCCGTCTCCTGGACCCGCTCGATGCGGTCCACCCGGTAGGTCCGGACCGCGTCCGCGCGGTGGGAGTGGCACAGCAGGTACCACCGCCCGAACCGCACCACCACCGCCCACGGGTCGACCTCCGCCTGCCAGCTGCTGCCCGAGGCGCTCCGGTAGTCGACCACGATGCCCCGGCGGGCGGCCACGGCGGCGACGAGGGCGCTGGTGGTGGCCGGGTCCGGGCGGGAGGTATGCCGATCCGGCGCCGCCGAGGCGTGGGTCCAGAGGGCGACCGCCTGGTGCCCGACGCGGTCCGGCAGCGCCCGGATCACCTTGCCCAGGGCGGTGCCGATGAGGTCCTCCCCGTCGGTGGCCGACGGCCGGCCGTCCAGCACCGCCATCACCAGGCCCAGCGCCTCCTCCTGGGTGAACACCACGGGTGGCAGGCGGGTGCCGCGCCCGAGTCGGAACCCGCCGTGCGGTCCGCGGCTGGACTCCACCGGGATGCCGGCCTCGCGCAGGATGGCGACATAGCGGCGCGCGGCCCGCTCCGTCACGCCGAGGCGCTGGCCGAGCTCGGTGGCCGTGGTGCCCGGCCGTCGCTGCAGGATCTCCAGGGTCTTCAACGCCCGGGCCGTGGGGCTGGTCTCGGCAGGCACCCGACCCACGATAGGTCGGACCAGGACAAACCGGAAGCAGAACATCCGGAAAGGGTCCTAGCGTGGTGGTCGTGACCGAGCGCAGCACGACGAGACGGACGGAGAACGCGATGGATCTGATCCTTGTGGGTGGGTTGTGGCTGGACGGCACAGCCTGGGACCAGGTGGTGCCGGCCCTGGCCGAGCACGGCTGCCGGGGCATCCCGGTGACCCTGCCGGGTCAGGGGGACGGGGCGGTGCGGGCCACCCTGGAGGACCAGGTCTCCGCGGTGCTGTCGGCCGTCGACGCCGTCGCAGCCGCCGGGGGCAGACCCTGGGTGGTGGGCCACTCGGCCGCGTGCACCCTCGCCTGGATCGCGGCCGACCGCCGGCCGGAACAGGTCGCCGGCGTCGTCCTGATCGGGGGGTTCCCGTCCGCCGACGGCGAGGCGTATGCCGACTTCTTCCCGGTCGTCGACGGGGCGATGGCGTTCCCGGGCTGGGAGCCGTTCGAGGGGCCCGACTCCGCCGACCTGGACCAGGCCGCCCGGGACCGGCTCGCCGCCGCGGCGGTCCCCGTGCCCGAAGGGGTCAGTCGGGGCACGGTCCGGTTGTCGGACGACCGGCGCCACGGCATACCGGTCGTGCTGGTGTGCCCCGAGTTCTCTCCCGCGGACGCCCGGGCGTGGATCGACGCGGGTGACGTGCCGGAGCTGGCCAGCGCGACGTCCGTGGAATTCGTCGACATCGACTCGGGCCACTGGCCGATGTTCACCAGGCCCGCCGAGCTGGCCCGGATCCTGGCGGACGTGGCCAACTGAGGCCCGGGTCAGGTCACCCGCCGCGCCCGGTCACACGCCGGACTCGGCCGGGACCCGTCCGGACCGGACCGCCTGCTCCAGGGCGGTGTAGTCGCGCTCGGCCTGGTCGGCATACGCGGTCGCCCACGTCGCGACCGCCTCGTCGAACCGGTCGGCCCGGTCCCCGGCATACCCGGTGATCCAGCCCAGGAACGGGTCGGACTGCGCCTGCAGGACCCGTTGGGTCCCCACGACGCGGTGGCCCTCCCGCCCGTTGCCCGCCGACGCGAACCCGGCCGGCGGCGCCCACGGGATCCCGCCGTAGGTCTCGAGCACCGACGGCGGGGCCTCCTTGGCCTGCAGGAACAGCGGCTCGTGGGACGGGCCCTCCAGGAGCAGGACGTAGCAGCGGGTGCCGACCGACCCGACCCCGACCACCCGCAGCACGTAGTCGCGCAGGGTGAACTGCGAGACCAGCAACGAGGTGTCGGAGCGCAGTGTCGAGCGGTAGGCCTCGAACAGCCTGCCCACGTCGACCTGCGCGCCGTGGTCGACGTGCTGGGCGGCCGGTGGCTGGTCCTGGATCCGCAGCGTGCCGTCCGCGTCCTTGACCGCGAGCTTGCGCAGGACCTGGTCGGAGGTGCGCTTGCGGGCCTTCTTGACCGACGTGCGGATCAGCTTCTGCGCCTCGGACGTGGCCACCTGCTCCAGCCAGTCGGTCTCTACCCGGAAGTAGTAGCGCTCCAGCGCCGTCCGGGTGTGCAGCCGCCGCAGCGCACGGCGGTAACCGCGCACGGCGCTCACGGCCGCCTCGCGGCACTGCTCCTCGGTCAGGCCGTTGTCCCGGCCCCCCACCACGACGCTGGTCGCGAGGCGCTTGACGTCCCATTCCCACGGCGCGAGCGAGGCCTCGTCGAAGTCGTTGAGGTCGAACAGCACCCTGCGTTCCGGGCTGGCGAACAGGCCGAAGTTGGAGATGTGGGCGTCGCCGCAGGCCACGATGTGGGTGCCGCAGCGGGCGTTGGTCGACAGGTCGTGTGCCATGAGCGCCGCCGTCCCGCGGAAGAACGCGAACGGGGACTGCAGCATCCGACCCATCCGCACCGGCACGAGGTCGGGCAACCGGTCGGCATTCTGCTGCTCCAGGATCTCCACCGGGTCACGGTCGTCCACCGCGAGCCGGGCCTGGCCGGAGCGCGGGACGGTGCGGCGCAGGGCCCTGCCACGCGCCTGGGACTCGGTCAACAGGGGAGCGGCCGTATGCGGCATCGGTCCTCCTCGCGTGGGGGTGAGGTCAAACTACTCCCGGCTGGTGGCCCGGGTCGATGGCTGCCGGCGTGGCGCGGAGTCCTCACGCCTGGGATGCGCGTCGGTGCTGGTCAGCAGCTCTGTCGGTGCCGGGGCCTACAGTGGACATATGATCGACGGTGGGGTCGGGGACGTGATCGGCGGGAGTGGGCCGGCGGGTGGGCTCGCCGTGCTGGAGACGCCCGGGTCGGGGGTCGGTGCCGCGCTGGGGCAGGCGGGGCAGGCACTGGACCGGGCGCAGCAGGCCGCCGAGTTCCTGACCCGGGACGTCCAGGGCGAGCTGGTCGGCCACCTGGGGGTGTTGCAGGACATGCGACTGACCCAGGAGCGGCTGCTGCTGTCGGTGGTCCGCGAGGCTGCCGAGCGGGGGCTGCCCGACGAGGTGGGGCTCTCCCTCCACGACTGGGTGTCCGGGCAGTGCCCCTGGCTCGCGCCCGCGGACGTCTCCGACCTCGTTGCGGTGACCCGGGCGCTGAAGGACCCCGCCCACCAGTCCTTCCGGGAGGCGGTGGCGCAGGGGAGGTTGCCGGTCCGCCGGGCGGCGAAGGGGTTGCGCGCGCTGGAGCGGGTGCGGCCGGCCTGTGACGAGGAGACCTACGCGGGCGACGTCGAGATCATCCTGGGGGCGGTCTCGCGGGTCGAGTTCACCGACCGGGACCTGCGCCGGGTGGCGGACCGGTTGGTGTCGGCGGCCCTGCCGGAGCGGGAGGTGGCGGCCCGGGAGGGGTCGGTGCGGGAGCTGCGCGGGGTGCACGAGTCGTCCCTGGCGGACGGGACGCTGACCCGGTTCGTCGTGACCTGCGAGCCCGAGGGTGCCGCGTTCTTCCGGCAGGTGCTGACCTCGCCGTTGGCCGCCCCGGCCCCCGATGCGATGGGTCCGGACCCGCGGACGCCGACGCAGCGGCGCTATGACGCGCTGGTCACCGTGTTGGGCCGCGGGGTCGGGGCACCCCAGGGGACCCCGGGCACGGCCAAGGCCAAGGTGCTGTTGACGGTGTCCCTCGCCGACCTGCAGGGCATGGTGCTGGACCAGCCCGGGGTGACCCTGGGCGGCGACGTGGTGCCGCCGACCGTGGTGCGCAAGCTGGCCTGTGAGGCCGACCTGGTGCCGATGATCCTCGGCAAGGGCGGCGTGCTGCTGGAGACGGTGCAACCGACCCGGTATGCCACGGAGAAGCAGCTCCTGGCTCTCTATGCGCGGGACGGGCACTGCACATTCCCGGGGTGCACCGTGCCACCGGAGTGGTGCGATGCGCACCACGTGGTCTGGTGGTCCCGGGGCGGCAAGACCTACCTGCTCAACCTCGCCCTCCTGTGCGGGCGGCACCACACGATCGTGCACCAGAAGGATCTGACGGCGACGATCGACGAGACCGGTGTGACCTGGCACGTGTGACGACCCCGCCCCGGACCCGGCTGCACCAGCCGGGCCGTCGGCGTGTGTCCTGGGCCGTTCGTGGCTACGCGGGGAGGGGTCACGCCGCTAGGCGCCCCCGAGGGGGTCAGCCGAGTCCGTCCAGGAAGTCGAGCAGCTCCGGCATCCGGGCGACGGCGTCGCGGGCGATCAGGAACCCTAGGATCCCGACGATCCAGGCCGTCATCTCGCCACCGCTCTTCTCCATCCATCGGGCGATGCGCTGCAGGAGCGGGTCGACCAACCGGTGGGCGACCAGCCGTCCGGCCAGGAGGACGAGGGCCGGCAGGACCATCACGAGGCAGTAGACCGCCAGGGCGCCGACCTGCTCGGGGACGGAGAGGCCGGAGGTGCCCAGCAGCCCGATCGCGCCGAGGTAGGGCAGCATCGTGGCGACCTCCACCATCGCGGCGGCGAGGGCCAGCGTCACCAGACCTCCGAGGCCGGTGCGCGTGCCCTGCTGGCCTAGCGCGCGCTCGCGCCACCGGGTCAGCCGACCGGGCGCCCTCGTCCCGTCTGCATCCTTGCGTGGCTTGCCGATGAAAAAGCTCCACACCAGCAGGCCGACGCCGAGGACCAGTTGTGCCCGCAGGAAGACCGGGTTCTCGGTCAGGCCGTTGAGCTGGTCGAGCAGGGCACCCATCCCGAACAGGAGAGCGACCCCGACCCCGAGGTAGAACGCGGCCACCGTGCCCAGGAAGACGAGCATCCGCCCGACCGGCACCCGCCCCGGCGCGAGGAGGAACCAGATCGGGATGAGGAGGGTGCCGAAGCTGGTGGAGTCGACCAGGGCCAGCACCAGCAGCGTGCCGGCGAGTGCGAACGTCATACGGTCATGCTCCGGGCCACCCACCCGTGCTGTCGTCGGTCGTCCGACCGAGATTGCGGCGGACCGGTGCGACTTTCGACCGATCGGCGTGCGGGCCGTCTGTGCTGGGATAGCGCCATGGACACCCCGCTCTCCCTGTGGCGCCGGCTGCGGGCGGAACCACGCCGCCGGGACGCGGTGGATGCCGCGGCGACGGCGGTGCTGGGGCTGGTGCTGATCCCGCTCGGCATGGTCGACGTCGTCGGCGGGGCGTCGTGGTCCCCGCCGGAGTGGGCGCAGGGACGGTGGTGGCACGCGGCGCCACTGCTCGCGGGGTGCGTGGCGCTGCTCGCCAAGCGACGGCGGCCGGTCACTGTCACGGCGGTCGTGGTCCCGCTGTTGGCGGTCGACGTCTACCTCGGCGGCAGCATCGGGATGTATGTGGTGCTGGTCGATGCGCTGTACTGCCTGGTGCTGCATACCCGCGCGGAGTGGGTCCGCCCGGCCATCATCGCCATCGGCGTCCCGATCGCCATCGCCCCGGTGGCGACGTTCGTGGTCACCGGGGACTCGCGGGCGACCGCGTTCATGCTGCTGCAGTTCTTCGCGCTGCTGGGGACTCCGGCGTGGTGGGGACTTTCGGTGCGCCAGCAGGCAGAGTTGGCCAGCCTCGAACGGGCGCGGGCCGAGGACCTGGAACGGCTCTCGGCGCTGCGCCGGACCACGGCGGTGCGGGAGGAGCGGAACCGGATGGCGCAGGACCTGCACGATGCCCTGTCCAGCAACCTGTCGACCATCGCGATCCACTCGGGGGCCGCCCTCCGCCCCGGCCGGTCGCAGATCGAGGAGTCCCTGGTCGAGATCCGGGCTGCGAGCGTGCGGGCCCTGGAGGACCTGCGGGAGATGATCCTGCTGCTCCAGACCGAGCAGGACCAGGTCTCCCCAGCGGCGCACCTGGCGGACCTGGCGACCCTGGTCGACTCCGCCCGGTCCACCGGCCTGCGGGTCACCGTCGACGGCGACCCTGCTGAGCTGCCCCCGTTGCCGTCCGTGGTCGACCACGCGGCCTACCGGATCCTCCAGGAGAGCCTGGCCAATGCGACCAAGCACGCGCCGGGCGGGCAGGTGGTGGTCGGCGTCCGGGAGGACGGGCGCCGGTTGTCCCTCGAGGTCAGCTGCCGGTGCCCGGACGGACGGGTCGGATCGTTCACAGGGAGCGGGATGGGGCTGCGCACCATGCGCGACCGGGCCACCACCCTGGGCGGTACGTTCGAGGCGGGGTGGAGCGCGGAGGACGAGCGGGTGTGGGTCGTGTCGGCGGCACTGCCCCTGAAGGAGGTGGTGGTCCGGTGAGCATCCGGGTCCTGCTGGCCGATGACCATGCCGCGATCCGCTCGGGCCTGCGCCTGATGCTGGAGAGCGGGGGCGGCATCGAGGTCGTCGCCGAGGCGGCCGACGGGGCGGCCGCCGTGACGAACGCCCGGGCGCTGCGGCCCGACGTGGTGCTGATGGACCTGCGGATGCCGGGCACCGACGGGATCACCGCGACCCGGCAGATCGTGGACGAGGGGCTCGCCCAGGTGCTGGTGCTGACCACCTACGACCTGGACGAGTACGTCTTCGGGGCGCTGCGGGCCGGCGCCGTGGGGTTCCTGCTCAAGACGGTCGAGGCGGACGCGCTGGTCGATGCAGTCCGGCGGGTCGCCGCAGGTGAGGGGGTGATCGCCCCGGAGGTGACGCGCCGGCTGCTGCACGCCTTCGTGTCGGTCGAGCCGCCCAGCGAGCCCGAGCCTCCCCCGTGGCTGGCCGAGCTCAGTGCCCGGGAGCTGGAGGTGCTGACCTACCTGGCGCAGGGCCGGTCCAACGCCGAGATCGGGCAGCAGCTGACGATCTCGGAGGGCACCACCAAGAGCCACGTCTCCCGGGTGCTCGGCAAGCTCGGGTGCACCTCCCGGCTGCAGGCCGGGATCCTGGCCCGCGAGGCGGGGCTCGGCACGGAGTAGGCACGCCCCCCTCGCGGGACGCGCGAGCCGCCCGCGCCTGGCATAGTCGGGTGCTGTGATCAGCAATCGACGGACCGCGTGGTGGGTGACCCTCGGTGGGCTGGTGGTGGCGCTCCTCGTGCTGGGGCTGCTCGGCGAGGCCGAGCGTTCGCCGTCCCCGACCGACTCGCTGCCGGAGGGGTACGACAGCACGGCGGCCACCGCGCTGCTGGGCGAGCTGCCGGAGGACGACGAGTCGGTGGCGCTCATCCTGTTCACCGCCGACGAGGGGGAGCTGGGCGACCGGATCGGCGAGCTCGAACAACTGGTCTCCCCGCTGCAGCCGGCCGAGGACGGGACGGCGGCCCTCGGCATACAGACGGTGCCCTCGGCCACGGCGACCCAGACCTCGCAGGAGGTGGGCGACCTGCGCACCGAGCTGCGTGAGGCGGTGCCGGAGGGGGTGACGGTCCAGGTCACCGGGCCGGCCGGGATCGAGGCCGACCTGGCCGGGGTCTTCGAGGGGGCGAACACCACGCTGCTGATCGCGACCGCGTCGGTGGTGGCCCTGCTGCTGCTCGTGACCTACCGCAGCCCGGTCCTGTGGATCATCCCGCTGGCGGTGGTGGGGCTGGCCGACCGGATGGCCGCGGTGCTGGCGACCCGGGTCCTGGCGGCCTTCGACATCCCGTGGGACGAGTCGACGATCGGCATCCTGTCCGTCCTGGTCTTCGGGGCCGGGACCAACTATGCACTCCTGCTGGTGTCCAGGTACCGGGACGAGTTGCGCGAGCACGACGACCGGGGAGCGGCCATGGCGCTGGCGCTGCGCCGTGCCGCCGAGGCGGTCTTCGCCAGTGCCGCCACCGTCTTCGTCGGGCTGCTCACCCTGCTGTTGTCGGTCATCCCGACCACCCGGGGGCTGGGCCTCGCCTGCGCGGTCGGGATCCTCACCGCCGCCGTGTTCGTGCTCGTCGTGCTGCCGGCCGTCCTCGTGCTCTTCGGCCGCTGGGTGTTCTGGCCGCGGGTGCCGCAGGTCGGGCAGCAGGCGTTGGCGGACTCCCGGTCGGTCTGGCGGCGTGTCGGCGACCGCGTCGCCACCCGGCCCCCGGCATACATCGTGGGGAGCCTGCTGTTCCTGGCCGTGCTGGCCACCGGCCTCTTCCGGATCGACCTCGGCCTGAGCACCGACGAGCAGTTCCTGGAGACGCCCGAGGCGATCACGGCCGCGACGCGGATCGCGCAGTCCTTCCCCGCCGGCACGGCGGAGCCCACCACCGTGGTGACCCGGGCCGGCGACGACGAGGCGGCCGCGCTGGAGGAGGAGCTGACCGCACTCGAGGGAGTCGGGTCGGCCCGGGTCAGCCTGCAGCAGGCGGGCATCACCCGGCTCGACGTCGTGTTGGATGCCGAGCCCGGCAGCGCCCAGGCGCAGGAGTCCGTGCGCGACCTCCGCGCGGCGGTCGCGGACCTGCCGGACACCCACGTGGGCGGCGCCGAGGCGGAGGCGCTGGACGAGGCGGAAGGCACCGCGCGGGACCGGACGCTGATCATCCCGCTGATCCTCGGCCTGGTGCTGGTCGCGCTCGCCGGGATCCTTCGCTCCGTGCTCGCCCCCGTCATCCTGGTCGCGTCGGTGGTGTGCACCTTCGCCGCCAGCCTGGGGATCTCCTGGTGGCTGTTCACCGGCGTGCTCGACTTCTCGGCGCTGGACTCCGGGGTGCCGCTGCTGGCCTTCCTCTTCCTGGTGGCGCTCGGGGTGGACTACAACATCTTCCTGATCACCCGGACCCTGGAGGAGGCCCGCGGGCACGGCACCCGGTCCGGCGTGCTGCGGGCCCTCGGTGCCACGGGTGGTGTGATCACCAGCGCCGGCATCCTGCTCGCGGCGGTCTTCGCGGTCCTCGGCGTGCTGCCGCTCGTCGTGCTCGCCCAGCTCGGTGTGGTGATCTGCATCGGCGTGCTCCTGGACACCCTGCTGGTGCGCACGGTGCTCGTCCCCGCGATCGTGCTGACGCTCGGCGAGCGGTTCTGGTGGCCGCGGGTGGTGGCCGGCCCCGTCGGGACCGCCCCCGGGCGGCACCGCCGCTGAGGAGAAAACCCCGCCAGGAGCCCATTGTCCTGCTGAGTATCACCAGGTACCGTGTGATGCATGGTACCTGGCGACAGCGCGATCCTGAGCCACCTCCGGCGGGGTGCCCTGGAGTACTGCGTGCTCGCCATGCTGCAGGACGGTCGGCTGTACGGACTCGACATCGCCCGCCGGCTCACCCGTGACGGTGTGCTGATGTCGAGCGAGGGCACGCTTTATCCCCTGTTGGCCCGGCTGCGCAAGGCGGGCCTGGTGGAGACCACCTGGCAGGAGTCCTCGTCCGGGCCACCCCGCCGCTACTACGACCTCACCGACCAGGGTGCCGCGGCACTGGCCGCCTTCGAGCGCACCTGGATCCCGTTCCGCACCGCGGTCGACGCCGCGCTCAGCGAGGGAGGAAGACCGTGAACAATACGCACAGCCGACTCATCGAGGGCTACCTCGAGGACCTCGCCCGCCGGCTCGCGAGCCTGCCTCCCGAGGATCGGATGGAGGTGCTCGACGGCGTGCGCGAGCACATCGACACCGCTCTGGCGGACCGGCCGGGCCCCTCCGAGGAGGAGGTCCGGGCGGTCCTCGCCGAGGTCGGTCCGTCGGAGGAGGTCGCGCGGGAGGCCTACGCGGGGCGTCCGGCAGTGGTCGGCGTCGCCGGCCCGATGTCCGCTCCGTACCCCGACCGGCCACCGCTGGCCAGCCGCGACTGGGTGCCCGTTTTCGTGGCCGTGGTGCAGGTGGTGAGTGTCTTCGCCTCGGCCGTGGTCATCGGGGGATCGTCGGCCTGGGTGGTGACGAGCACGGACTCCTCGGGGGCGAGCACCTCCTCCTTCGGCGGCAGCATCGTCGCCGCGACCGCGGCCGCGGCCCTGGTCGCCCCGTTGTGGATCGCCCTGGTGCTCTTCGTGGGCAACTCCCGGCTGTGGAACGGCCGGGAGAAGCTGGCGCACATCCTGCTGCTGCCGGTGGTCCTCGCCCTGATGGGCCTGCTGCCGGAGCTCGGTAACGCCCTGGTCGGCGTGAACGGGGTGTATGCCGGGTCCTGGGCCGCCCTCGCGCTGGTCGTGCTGGGCGGTGGCTGGCTGGTGGTCCGCCTCACCCGGGCCGGGCTGGGACGCGTCCGGCGGTGACGGACCTTAGTCTTGCGCCCATGAGACTCGGAGAGCTGGCTGCCGCACTGCACCTGCCCGTGCCCGAGTGCGCAGGACCGGACAGGGACCCGGAGGTCACCGGCATCACGCACCAGGCCGCGTGGGCCACGCCCGGCGACGTCTTCGTGGCGATCCGCGGAGCCCGGTTCGACGGGCACGACTTCATCGGGCAGGCAGCGGCCCGCGGCGCGGTCGCAGTCTTCGGGGAGGGCCTTCCCGACGGGGTGACCAGCCAGCTGCCGTATGTCGTGGTGCCGGCCACCAGGGCGGCGCTGGCCGACGCCGCCGCCGAGCTGGCCGGTCACCCGAGCCGCCAGCTGACCGTGCTCGGGATCACCGGCACGGACGGCAAGACGACCACCTCCTGCCTGGCGCGGCACCTGCTGCGCAGCGCGGGGCGGCCCACCGGGCTGCTGTCTACGATCGGCTACGAACTCCCCGACGGGGAACTGCGGCAGCCGCCCGCCCACTTCACCACCCCCGAGGCGCCCCAGGTGCAGGCGATCCTGCGGGACATGGTGGCGGCGGGGGCCGAGGACGCGGTCGTGGAGGCCTCCAGCCACGCGATGGCGCTGGACCGGGTGCGGGGCGTCGACTTCGACGTCGCGATCTGGACCAACCTGACCGGGGAGCACCTGGACTTCCACGGGACGATGGAGCGCTACTTCGCGGACAAGGCCAAGCTGGTCGAGCGCGCCGCCCACGCGGTCCTCAACGCCGACGACCCGTGGACGGAGCAGTTGCTGCCCCTCGCAGCCGGGCACACGACATACAGCGCGGACGGTGCGGACGCGGACTGGCGGGCGACCGGCGTCGTGGAGGGGCCGGACGACCTGCGGTTCACCGTGCACGGACCGGACGGTGAGGCCCAGGCCGTCCTGCCGATGATCGGGCGGTTCAACGTCGCCAACGCCCTCGCGGCGCTGGCCGGGGCACACCGCACCGGGGTGCCCACGGCCGTCCTGCTGGAGGGGCTGGCCACCTTCGGCGGCGTCGCCGGGCGGATGGAGATGGTGGCCCGCCAGGACGGCGATCCCCGGGTGATCGTCGACTTCGCGCACACCCCGCCCAGCCTGGAGAAGGCGCTGGAGACCGTGCGGGTGACGACCGAGGGGCGACTGTGGGTCGTGCTCGGCTCCGCCGGCGGTCCGCGGGACCCGTCCAAGCGGGCCCCGCTGGGGGACGTCGCGACCCGGTGCGCCGACGTCGCCGTCTTCACCGAGGAGGACCACCGGGACACCCCGTTGGCCGACATCCTCGCCCAGATGGAGCGCGGGGCCCGCGAGGCGGGCAGGGAGAACTTCACCAGCATCGGCAACCGGGTCGAGGCGATCCGGTATGCCGTCGCGCAGGCGGACCGGGCCGACACCGTGGTGCTGGCCGGCAAGGGTCCGGAGCACACCCTGGAGCGGGACACCGAGACGATCCCGTGGGACGAGATGGACCAGGCCGTGCAGGCGCTCGCGCTGCGGCGGACGAGGGAATGAGCGCCGCCCCACCGTAGGATGCCGCGCATGGGTAAGGCATCACGACGCAAGCGCCGCGACCAGGGCGCCACCAGCAAAGCCGCGTCCTCGCGGGCCCCGTTCGTCGCGCGTCCCTTCGAGGGGCTGCCGCAGGAGACCGAGTGGGTGGCGATGCGGGAGATCATCCCGGCCGCGACTGCGCCGCTGCAGGTGCGGCTGCCGGACGCCGAGCCGCGTGAGATCACCCTGGCCAGCGTGCTGCCGGGGGCGCTGCCGGCGTTGCACCGCCAGGACGGCACCGTGCTCGTGGCCCTCCAGTCGCGCACCTCCAGCGGTGACGCCAGCCGCGACATCGTGGCCGCGATCCAGACCGCCGTGGCCGCCGAGCCGGGCACCACCATCCGCGCCGTGGGACCCGCGACCGCGCAGACCCCGCGCCTGGAGGACGTGCTCGTCGAGGGTCAGCAGCTGGACGTCGAGGTGCACGAGGACTTCACCTTCTGGCTGGAGGACCCGGACAACGTCACCCCCGAGGTGCAGGCCTCCCTGGAGCAGACCAACGCCGCCGCGGTGCCCACCGAGAAGCTGGAGGGGCAACCCTCCGCCTACTGGTGCAAGATGGGCGAGCGGGCCTACATCCGCTGGATCCTGGCCGAGGACGAGGACGCCGCGACCACGGCGCTGGCCCGGTTGCAGGCCGCCGGCCAGCACACGCTCGGCGAGGGCACCACCCTGCTGGGGGCCTTCCGGGCCGCCGGGCTGCTGGTGCCGGTGCTGGAGGTCGACCCCGCGGTCCCGTCCGCCGACCACGTCGGCGCGTTGGCGGACCTGGCCGACCGGTATGCCGGGGCGCTGGCCAAGACCGAGCCGTTGACACCCGAGGAGCGCCGGGCCCGCGACGGCCTGGTCAGCCGCCAGGTGACGCTGCGCTGAGGCCGGTGACCCGGTGAGCACCAGGGTGGCGGCCGTCGTGCCGGCCAAGGACGAGGCACAGCGGCTGGCGGCCACGCTGGTGGCTTTCGGCGACCTCCGGGAGGTCGACCTCGTCGTGGTCGTCGACGACGGCAGCACCGACGACACCAGCGCGATCGCCGCCGCCGAGGGCGCCGTGGTCGTGCGGCACCCCAGCAACCGGGGCAAGGCGGCCGCCATGACAAGCGGGGCCGCCGAGGTGGCCCGGCTCGACGGACTCCAGCAGGACGGGCCGGACGGCCCCGCAGAGCCGCGGGCGCTGCTGTTCGTGGACGCCGACCTGCAGGAGAGCGCGGCCAACCTGGGCCCGCTGTGCGCACCGGTGCTCGAGGGACGGGCCGATATGACCATCGCCGTGCTGCCGCCGCAGCTGCGGCGTGGCGGCGGGTTCGGGCTCGTCGTTCGGATGGCCACCACCGGGATCCAGCGGCTCACCGGGTGGACCCCGACGCAGCCGCTGAGCGGCATGCGCTGCCTGTCCCGCGCCGCGTTCGACGGGGCGCTGCCGCTGGCCGGCGGGTGGGGCGTCGAGGTCGGGCTCACGGTCGACGTGCTGCGGGGAGGCGGTCGCGTGCTGGAGGTGCCCTGCGAGCTGCACCACCGGGTCACCGGGCGTGACCTGCGGTCCCAGGTGCACCGGGCCCGGCAGTACCGGGACGCCTGGTGGGCGCTGGCCCGCCGCGGCGCCTGGCGACCGTCCCGCGCCGGTGGGCCGGACGGTGCGGGCGGGTAAGCGATGACCTGTCGACCTGCGGACCGGGCGGCGGGGGCTGGGCGGCCGTGCCGCGCAGCGTGTGGGGAAACTTGTGGGGCCTATAGCACCCAAATGTTTCCGCGCAAGGAGTGCGGGCGGTCCGTCGGGCGGGCGTCGGAGGCATCCGGCCCGGGGCGCACGGCATACGACGGGGTAGCTCAGCTCACGACCGACCCTCGAGAGACGAGCGCGCGCGGTGGCTGGAGGGCGACAGGCACGCACCGCGGCACCGCAGTCTGGAGGGATGGCTGGACGGGCGGCGACGGTCGTGGCGGTCGTCTACCGATGCGCCGGATCCCCGGTGCCGGGGTCTAGCCGCAGCCGGACGGCGAGCAGGGTGGCGACGACGATCGCCAGGCCAATGCCGACGATGGCGATGCCCGAGTCGTTGAGCCCCCACCCGATCACCCAACAGACCACGAGGGCCAGCGACCCGGCATACAGCATCGGCACCTGCCAGAGGGGAGCCAGCAGCCTGCCGGGTGGGGAATCCGGGCGGGCCAGCCCCCACACCACGGCCGCGAGCAGCAGCACGGCGACCCAGGAGACCGGGTAGTGCACGAGGATGCCGAGGCTGTTGTCCAGCTTGCGCAGCACGACGGTCCACGCCGTCCCGTCGACCACGTCCTGGGCGAACGCGCCCAGGTGGGTGCGCTGCTCCGGGGGCCGCAACCAGTCCAGCACCATCAGCACCGTGGAGACCGCGGCTGCGGCCGCGCCGATCAGCAGGAACCGGAGCGGGGTCAGCCGGACTCCCGCCGCGGCCAGGGACAGCAGCCCGGCGGAGACCAGGATCGCCGGCACGCCACCGAAGTCAGCGCCCCAACCGGGCCAGCCGTCGACGACCGCCACCGCGGCCCCGAGCACGAGCACGACGACGGCCGCGGTCCGACCCCGGCCCAGGGCCGCGGCGAGGAAGGCGGCCAGGAGCAGCACGGCGGCGGCCACGATCCCGAACCCGACGTTGCCCATGCCGTAGAACCGTCCGGCCACGACCGGCTGCACGCCGAGCAGGCCGATCAGGCCGAGCCGGCCGCCCCAGACCACGTCGAGGCTCAGCACGGCCACGGTCACCGCGGACACCACCGCCGGGGGGCCGACGACCGTCCGGCGCCACGGCCCGCTCCAGGCGACCGCGGTGATCAGGGCCGACCACAGCAGGATCACCAGGCCGAGCAGGACCCCTGCGACCACCCAACTGTCCGGTCGCCACCAGGGCAGCAGCCCGGCCAGGAAGGTGCTGACCGGGATGGCGGCGGCCGCCGTGGCCACCACCGCTGCGCCGGTCCGGGACCGGCGGACAGCCAACACCAGCGCGGCCAGGAAGACCACCAGCAGGGCACCGAGCACGGGTCCGGCGAGCTGCTGGACCATGCTCGCGGCGGCGGCGACCCCCAGGTCACGGTCGAGCCGCTCGGCCGCGCCCCGGTCGAGGACGGAGACGGGTTGGCCCGCCACGGCGTCCGGGAGGCCGTCGCCGGCCGTCGCGCCCGCGAGGGTGAGGACCGTGGCGGTGAGGTCGGGCGTGGCGACCATGCCCCACTGCCGGGTGCTGGTGGAGCCGAGCATCCCCGCGGGGCCCTCGTAGCCGGTGACCAGGACCGCCCGCAGCGCCGGGGTGGTGCCGGTGTCGGACAGTCCCGCGACGACCACCACCGTGTCCTCCGGCCAGGCCGCGGAGACGCGGGCCAGTTCGGCATCGAGGGCCGCCGGTGCCGCGCCCTCGTCGGCGATGGTCTCCGGGTCGGCCAGTCCGGTCGCACCGTCCACCAGGTGCACCGAGCACTCCGAGAGCCGGCCGTCCCACTCCGGCAGGGAGGGTCCGACGTCCCGCACCTCTCCCACCGGGTCGGCGGCACCGACAGCTGCGAGGGGTCCGTATGCCGACACGCACCCGCTGCCGCCCGTGGCCAGCGCGTCGGCGAGGGTGCCCAGCTGGGCGTCCAGCGGTCGGGCGGCGGTGCGTTCCAGCCAGGTCTCCCAGCCGGGGAGCGGGGTGCCCTCCTCCAGCGTGATGCCCTGCGGGCCACAGACGCCCGCGCCGCCACCGGGCAGGTCCGCTGCGGCCCGTTGCCCGGCCCCGAGCGTGAGCCACCCGTCCGCCGCGCAGGTGAGCGGGTGCGCCCCCCGCACGACGAGTACGCCGGTGGCTCCCTCCCGGCGCCAGCCGTCCAGGGTCGGCGTGTCCTCGGGGGTGATGTCGGTCCACTCCAGGCCCGGGACCCCGACCACGACGACGGGCCCCGAGCCGGATCCGCGCAGCGGCACCGCCGAGTCCGACGGGTAGCCCAGTCCCGCGGCCGACCCGACCCCGCCCACGACCAGCGCGCCCAGCACGGCGGCCAGCAGCGCCCAGGCGAAGCGGCGTCCGGGCAAGAGGGTCACCCCAGGAGGGTAGCGGCGCGACCTGCGGGAATGCTGACACCCGGCGCGGGGAGTCCACCAGTCCGCATACCCTGTCGGCGTGACCCTGTCCCCCGAGGTGCTGACCGTGGTGGCGATCGCCGCTGCGGCACTCGCCGTCGTCGGGCTGCTGCTGGCCTGGCGGGCGCGCCGCGACCACGCCGCGTTGCTGCACCGCTTCGAGGTGCTGTGGGGCGATGACCCCGGCGACGTGGCCAGTGTGCTGGACCGGCAGTCCGCGGCGCTCGGCACGGAACGGACCCGCATCGACGGCCTGGAACGCACCGTGGCCGGCCTCCGGGACGAGGTGTCCCAGTCCCTCCAGCACGTGGCGGTCGTGCGCTACGACGCCTTCGGCGACATGGGCGGTCGGTTGTCCTTCTCGGCCGCGGTCATCGACGACCGGGGCGACGGGATGGTGTTGAGCTCGATCCACGCCCGCGGGGAGTCGCGGACCTACGCCAAGGGGATCGTCGGTGGCCGCAGCGACGTCACCCTCACCCCGGAGGAGCAGCAGGCGCTCGCGGCCGCCCGGGAGGGCGAGGACGCCTGAGCGTCCTGGGCGGTTGCCCTGCCGGTCAGGCGCCGCGCCGTATGACGAGACTCGCCGGCCGGACCTCGACCTCCATCGCGGTGACGGGGCCGAGGGTGTCGCCGTCGAGCTGGATCTCGACGGGCTTGTTCGAGCGGATCCGGATCGTCCGGCACTGCAGGTGGTCGACCCGGTCGTGTCCCCGGCGCTGCTTGGTGGCCAGCTGGGCCGCGACCGCCCCCCAGCCGACGACGCCCTCGGGGGAGAGCAGCACCACGTCCATCGCGCCGTCGTCGGCCTCGGCGTCCGGCAGCAGCTCCATCCCGCCCTGGAGCTTGCCGACGTTGCCGACGATGACGCTGCGCACGCGGCGGTGGAACGCCTGGCCGTCGTCGGCGCTGACGTCGACCCGGAACTGGGCGCCGCGCAGGTGCCGGGCACCGTTGATCAGGTAGGCGCCCCAGCCGAGGTTGGACTTCAGCCGCTCCTCGGTGGTGGCCATCACCTCGGCGTCGAAGCCGAGGCCGGCCATGACGAGGAAGGTGTGCTCCTCGACGGAGCCGTCGGTGCTGTCGGTGCCGTCGGCGCCGTGGTCGTCGGTCTCCTCCGGTGCACCCTCCGGGGAAGAGTCGGGGGTGGCGGCCAGCTCGGCGTCCGTCGGCCGGGTCAGGCGTAGGGCACAGGTGTCGATCGGCGCGTTCCGGCCGGTCAGCGCGACCTTCACGGCGGCCTCCAGGTGGTCGCCGGGCAGCCAGTCCACCGGCAGCCGCAGGTTCCGGGCCAGCAGGTTGCCGGTCCCGGCCGGGAGCAACCCCATCGGCGTCCCCGAGCCGGCCAGCGCCGAGCCCACCACCCGGACCGTGCCGTCCCCGCCCATGGCGCAGACCACGTCGACGCCCTCCGCCAGGGCCTGTCGGGTCTGACCGTGACCCGGGTCCTCCACGGTGGTCTCGAGCCACAGCGGCTCGGCCCACCCGTGCTCGGCACAGACCCGCTCCACCACGCGGCGGACCTTGCCGATGTCGGTGAATTTGGTCGGGTTGACGACCACGGCCGCCCGTGGGTGGGCGCCCCGGCGCCGCCGGGCCGGGTCCGGGGAGTCCTCGGGTGCCGCGTCGTCCGCCGGAGGGCTCCCGGCACCGGGCCGGGGGAACCGCGCCGCCGCGGTGCGCTCCTCGGTCAGGACGAGCCACAGGACCAGCGCGAGCAGCAGCAGCGAGAGGGCCACCGCACCGGCCAGTACCGCCCAACTGGGCTCCGCGGTCATCACCGCCGTTCTCGCATCGTGGTCACCAGCACACCGTAAACCCGTCGGGAGCCTCTCCCCGTCACCGGGCGGCGGCCGGGGCCGGGTATCCGGTTCGCCCCGTTGCCCGCGGTCACTAGGCTGAGGGGGTGATCGACATACGTGAGCTCCGTGACGACCCCGAGCGGGTGCGCGCCTCGCAGCGCGCCCGCGGCGAAGACCCCGACGTGGTCGACGCCGTGCTGCAGGCCGACCAGCAGCACCGCTCCGGGCTGGCGGAGTACGAGCGGCTCCGGGCCGAGCAGAAGGCCTTCGGCAAGAAGGTCGCCGCCGCGCAGGGCGAGGAGAAGCAGGCCCTCCTGGCCGAGGTCAAGGAGACCGCGGCGCGGGTCAAGGAGCTGGACCAGGCCAAGGACGAGGTCGCGGCCGAGCGCGACCGGTTGCTGCGCTCCATCGGCAACGTGATCATCGACGGCGTCCCGTCCGGGGGCGAGGACGACTTCGTGGTCCTGGAGGAGCACGGCACGCCGCGCGACTTCGCCGCCGAGGGGTTCGCCCCGAAGGACCACCTGGAGCTGGGTGAGCTGCTCGGGGCGATCGACATGGCCCGCGGCGCCAAGGTGGCCGGGTCGAGGTTCTACTACCTCACCGGTCCCGGCGCCCGCCTGGAGAACGCGCTGCTCCAGCTCGCGCTGCAGCGGGCGCACGAGCACGGCTTCACCCAGCTGACCGTCCCGACCCTGGTCAACCCGACCACGATGGGTGGGGCCGGGTTCCTGGACGCGCACGCCGAGGAGGTCTACCGCCTCGAGGCCGACGACCTCTACCTCACCGGCACCTCGGAGGTGGCCCTGGCCGGCTACCACGCCGACGAGATCCTCGACCTGTCGGACGGTCCGCTGCGCTACGTGGCCCAGTCCACCTGCTACCGGCGGGAGGCGGGCAGCTACGGCAAGGACACCCGCGGCATCATCCGGGTGCACCAGTTCAACAAGGTCGAGATGTTCGTCTACTGCCGCGCCGAGGACGCCGAGGCCCAGCACCAACAGTTGCTGGAGTGGGAGCGCGGGATGCTGGACGACATGCAGGTCCCCTACCGGGTGATCGATACCGCCGCAGGCGACCTCGGCGGCCCGGCGGCCCGCAAGTTCGACTGCGAGGCGTGGGTGCCGACCCAGGAGCGCTACCGCGAGCTCACCTCGACCTCGAACTGCACGACCTTCCAGGCGCGGCGGCTGGGCACCCGGGAGCGCGGGCCCGACGGCGGGGGCACCAGGTCCGTGGCGACGTTGAACGGCACGCTGGCCACCACCCGCTGGATGGTGGCGATCCTGGAGAATCACCAGCAGCCCGACGGCTCCGTCGTGGTCCCCGAGGTGCTGCGCCCCTTCCTGGGGCAGGACGTCCTCACGCCCCGCTGACCGCCGCGGGTCCGCCACCGGGAGGAGGGGACGGACCCCGCGGTCCCCCTCGGGACGGATCCGGGCGACGGTGCGGCGGGCCTACCCTGTCGGGATGGAAGCCGTGGCCCGATTCTTCGGCGCGGACGTGCAGTGGACGCGTCCTGGACCGACCACCGCCGAGCGGTGGACCGACCTGAGGTATGCCGTCTACTGGCTCCTCGCCGCGGCCTGCGGCCTGGAGTTCCTGCGCGGGATGGGCGCCGTCGACAACGCGCCGGCGCAGATCCTCTGGCAGTACGTCGGCACCGCCAGCGGCGCCCTCCTGCTGGCGCTGCGCCGCTCGCACCCGCTCGTGACCGCGGCCGGCGCGGCCGTGCACATGTTGGTGCTGGGGGTGCTGATACCCCCCGTCATGTCGACCCTGCCGATGCAGGTCATCTACTTCTTCGCGTTGTTCAGCGGGGTCTCCTGGGCCCGGGACCGGCGCGCCCTGACGTATGTGGTCGGTGGCGTGGTCGCGGTGATGTTCCTGTGGCTGACCTGGGCGTTCGCCCTCACCTCGGGGGTGTCCAAGCTGACCCGCAGCCTCGGGATCGAGGACCCGGCGACGGTCACCGGCCTGTTGTCACCGACCACGTCGGTGGTGCTCTACACCGTGCTCAACAACATCTTCTTCTTCGGCGGCGCCATCCTGCTCGGGCAGATGAGCTGGCGTGGGGCCTGGCGCACCGCGGAGGTGGTGCGCCAGGCCGAGACCATCCGCCAGCAGACGGCCCGGCTGCGTGACCAGGCGGTGGTGGCGGAGCGGCTGCGGATCGCCCGGGAGCTGCACGACGTCGTGGCCCACCACGTGTCGGTGATGGGGGTCCAGGCCTCCGCGGCCCGCCGGGTGCTCACCCGCGACCCCGAGGCCGCGGCGACGGCCCTGTCGGCGGTCGAGACCTCCTCCCGGCAGGCCGTCGGACAGATGCGTGACCTGCTGGGCACGCTGCGCAGCGGCGAGAAGGCGGCGGACGGCACGGACGGCGATGCGACCGGCGAGACGAACCGCACGCCGCAGCCGGACCTGGCGGCGCTCGAGGAGCTGATCGACCAGGCGGCCGCCCCCACGCTGGAGATCGGCTTCCGGCTCGTCGAGACACCCGAGGGCGCGGCGGCACAGGTGTCCCCACCGGTGCAGCTGTCCTGCTACCGGATCGTGCAGGAGTCCCTGGCCAACGTCCGTCGCCACTCGACGGCGACCCGGGCCAACGTGGTGGTGCGCGTCGCCGAGGACTGGGTGGAGGTCGAGGTCGTGGACAACGGCTCCCCCCGACCGGGCACGTCCGGGACCGGCCTGGGACAGTTGGGTATGCGTGAACGGGCCCAACACCTGGGCGGACTGGCCGAGATGGGACCCCGCCGGGTAGGCGGCTACCGGGTGCGGGTGCGCTTCCCGGTCTCCGGGACGCCGCCCACCGACCCGTCGGACGGTGCGGCCTCGGACGCGGGCGCGGCCCCGCTGGTGGAGTCGGGGCGGTGACCGGGCCGATCCGGGTGCTGCTCGTCGACGACCAGCCGCTGCTGCTGTCCGGCTTCGCGATGATCCTGTCGACCGAGGACGACATGGAGGTCGTCGGTCAGGTCAGCAACGGCCAGCTGGCCATCGAGGCGGTCCGCGAGCTGCAGCCGGACGTCGTGCTGATGGACGTGCAGATGCCGGTGCTGGACGGCATCGAGGCGACCCGGCGGATCGTCCCCGACAGTGACGCGAAGGTCGTCATCCTGACCACCTTCGACCGGGACGACTACCTGTTCGACGCCCTCGCGGCCGGCGCGAGCGGCTTCCTGCTCAAGAATGCCGACCCGGACCACCTGGTCAGCGCGATCCGCACGGTGGCCGGCGGCCACGGGTTGCTGGCGCCGGAGGTGACCCAGCGGGTGATCGCGCGGATGACCGGCGGGGATCCTGCGGAGGGCGCGGGGGCCACCGAGGAGGACTCCGGCGGCGATCAGCAGCCCGGGCAGGGCGACCCCGAGTTGCGCGCCAAGGCCGACCTGCTCACCGACCGGGAGCAGGAGGTCCTCGGGCTGGTCGCCCAGGGCCTGAGCAACTCCGAGATCGCCGGCACCCTGTTCCTGGGTGAGGCCACGGTCAAGACCCACGTGTCCAACATCCTGTCCAAGCTGCACCTGAGGGACCGCGTCCAGGCGGTCGTCTTCGCCTACGAGGCGGGGCTGGCTCATCCTGCAGGGTGAGGCGACCGCCCACCGCCGCCACGGCATACCGCCGAAGTTCCCCCTCGCGACTGATCTGTGCGCCACCCCCGCCTGCCTAGTGTGGGACCAGGCCCGGGCGCAGCAGCGTCCGGCGGAGGACGAGGAAGAGGAGGGACGCGATGTTGAGAGTCAACGGACTCGTCCGACAGTTCGGCGACGTGCTCGCCGTCGACGATGTCGGCTTCGAGGTGCCCGCGGGGAAGATGGTCGGCTTCGTCGGCGCGAACGGCGCCGGCAAGACGACGACGATGCGGATGATCATGGGGGTGCTCGCCCCCACGGCGGGCGAGGTGAGCTGGCACGACCAGCCGGTGAACCGGGCGATCCGGACCCGCTTCGGCTACATGCCGGAGGAGCGCGGTCTCTACCCCAAGCAGCCGGTCCTGGACCAGCTGACCTACCTGGGCCAGCTGCACGGGATGAGCAGCGAGGCGGCCCGCAGCCGGGCCGGTGACCTGCTGGAGCGGTTCGGCCTCGGCGAACGCACCAAGGCCAAGGTGGAGTCGCTCTCCCTCGGTAACCAGCAGCGGGCGCAGATCATCGCCGCGGTCCTGGGCGACCCCCTGGCGCTGATCCTCGACGAGCCGTTCTCGGGTCTCGACCCGGCGGCCGTGGACCAGATGTCGGAGCTCCTGCGCGAGCACACCGCCACCGGGGTGCCGGTGCTGTTCAGCAGCCACCAGCTCGACCTGGTGGACCGGCTGTGCGACTCGATCGTGGTGCTGCACAAGGGCCGTGTCGTGGCCCGGGGCGACGGCGAGGAGCTGCGGGCCGGGGCGCCGTTGCGCTACCGGCTCACCGTGGACCAGGACGCCGGGTGGGTGCGGGACGCCCGCGGCATCTCGGTCCTCGACCTGGACGGGCCGACCGCGCTCGTCGAGCCGGACGACGAGGAGAGCGCCCAGCACTTGCTGCGTGCGGCGCTGGAGCGGGGCGACGTGCGGGAGTTCGCCCGCGTCGTGCCGACGTTGAGCGAGATCTACCGGGAGGTGGCGGCATGAGCACCCAGCAGACGACCGAACGTCCGACGGAGGGGACCCAGCCTGTGCAGGCAGCGGGGACGACCAGCGAGGGCACCCGACCGTGGGTGCTGGTGATGATGCGGGAGATCCAGGTCCGGATCACCGACAAGAACTTCCTGATGTCCACCGGACTCACCCTGCTGCTGGTCATCGGCGTCTTCGCGGTGACCGCGTTCATCGGGGGCGGCAGCTCCTCGGACACGGTGGCCGTGACCGACGACGAGGGGGCCGCGATCGTCAGCCAGGCCGAGACGATCCTGCAGGCCGACGACGCCGAGGCGAGCATCACCGCCCTGCGGGTCGCCGACGAGGCCGCCGGGGAGCAGGCCGTCATGGACGGCGACGCGGACGCCCTGCTCACCCCGAACGACAACGGCTGGACCCTGGGCGGCGACGGTGAGCCCGGCATGGACCTGACCAACCTGCTGTCCGACGTGGTCCGCGGCAACGCGATGACCGCCAACGCCGAGGCCGCGGGCACCACGGTCGAGGAACTCACCGCCGGGAGCGTGCTGACCACGGCCGACTTCTCGGGCTCGGACAGCGAGAGCCAGATCGTGCTCTACCTGGCCGGGATCTTCTTCGCCATGCTCTTCTACATGGCCTCCCTGATGTTCGGGATGGCGATCGCCAACAGCGTGGTGGAGGAGAAGCAGTCGCGGATCGTGGAGATCCTGGCGGCCATGATCCCGGTGCGCCAGCTGCTCACCGGCAAGGTGCTGGGCAACACCCTGCTCGCCCTCGGGCAGATGGTCCTGATCACCGGCATCGGCCTGATCGGGCTCACCTTCACCGACTACGACCAGATGCTGCCCCAGATGTCCGGCGCGATCATGTGGTACATCCCGTTCTTCCTCGTCGGGTTCCTGGCGCTGGCCTGCATCTGGGCGGCCGCGGGCGCGATGGCCTCCCGCACCGAGGACCTCCAGTCCACGACGACGCCGCTGACGATGGTGCTGGTCATCATCTTCGTGGTCGGGATCAACCTGGAGGGCACCGCCGAGGTGATCGCCTCGTTCGTCCCGGTGGCCTCCACCATCCTGATGCCGCTGCGGATCCTGCAGGGCGGGGTCGACTGGTGGGAGCCGGCGGTGGCGCTGCTGCTCACCCTGGTCTTCGCCGCGCTGACGGTGGCCGCCGGTGCGCGCCTCTACCGGCGCTCGCTGCTGCAGACCTCGGGCCGACTGTCCTGGCGCAAGGCCTGGACCACCGGCGACTGAGCCGGCCGCCGGGGCAAACCGCCGGCGACAGGGAGCGGTCGGGTGCGTGAACTCCACGCGCCCGGCCGCTCCCCGTGTCGTGGCGGCCCGCGACGGACACCTACCCTGGCGGTGTGGACTTCCCGATGACCGTTCCCCCCAGCCAGATGCTGGTCGGCCTCGACATCGACGGCACGATCCTGCACCACGACGGCACGATGACCGACCGGGTCGCCCGCGCCATCGCCGCCGTCGAGGAGGCGGGGGCGACCGTGGTGATCGCCACCGGCCGTTCGGTCGTGGCGACGATGCCGCTGCTGGAGCGGCTCGGCCTGGTGCGGCAGGGGGCGCATGCCGTGTGCTCGAACGGGGCGATCACGCTCGCCCTGGACCCGGGGGCGCCCGAGGGCTACGAGATCCTCGAGGCGGTCACCTTCGACCCCCGCCCGGCCGTCGAGGTGCTGCGGCGGGCGGTCCCGGAGGCGATCATCGCCGTCGAGGACGTCGGTGTCGGGTTCAAGGTCAGCGCGCCCTTCCCGCCCGGGGAGCTGCAGGGGGCCGAGCAGGTGGTCAGCCACGACGAGCTGCTCGTCGAGCCGGTCACCCGCGTCACCTTCCGGGACCCCAACGGCAGCTCCGAGGAGTTCGCCGAGATGGTGGCGCGGATCGGGCTGCACGGGGTGAACTACGCGGTGGGCTACACCGCCTGGCTGGACCTGGCGCCGGAGGGGGTCTCCAAGGGGTACGCCCTGGAGCAGGTGCGCCGACGGTTGCACGTGGAACCACCCGGGTGCGTCGCGGTCGGTGACCAGCGCAACGACCTGGAGATGCTGCGCTGGGCGGCGCTTGGGGTGGCGATGGGACAGGCGCCGCCGGAGGTGGTGGCGGCCGCCGACCGGGTGACCGCCACCGTCGAGGAGGACGGGCTGGCCCTCGTCCTGGAGTCCCTGGCCGGCCGCTGACGGACGCAGCGGAGCGCCCGCCCCGATCACGGTCGGGGCGGGCGCTCCGTGGTGCGGTAGGGGGACGTCCGGGTCAGTTGCCGCCCTCGTTGAGGGTGACCTCGATCGGCTCGAAGGCGTCTCCGACCAGGTCAAGGTCCTCGCCCTCCAGGCTGTCCAGCGCCGCCTGGATGTAGTCGTTGGTGAAGGCGTCCTCGTCGGGCGCGGCGGTGAGCACGGTGGCGCCGTCGAGGTTGGCGGCGCTCATCGAGATCTCCACGGTCTGGTCCCAGGCCGCCTGGTCGGTGATGCCGATCCCGTCCGGGGAGGGCCAGATCAGCTTGTTCACCTCGTTGACCATCCACAGCTGGTGGCTGGCGCCGAGCTGCGACCCGTGGTCGACGACGATCTGGGCGGTCTCCTCCGGGTTCTCCCGGGCGTAGACCCAACCCTTGATGACGGCACGCAGGAAGGCCTCGGTGGTCTCCTGGTACTCCTCGTCCTGCAGCTTCTCGGTGTTGGCCCACAGCGAGTCCTGCAGCATGGCGGTGCCCTCGTCGTTCCAGTCGATGACCGCGAAGTCCTCGGGGGTGTAGAGCTCCCCGGTGTCCGGGTCCACCGTCTCCAACAGCTGCGCGTACTCGTTGTAGGTCATCGCCTGGGCGGCGTCGATGTCCCCGGCCAGCAGGCCGGACATGTCGAACGCCTGCTGCACGAGCGTGACGTCGGTGGCCGGGTCCAGACCGGCCTGGGTCATCCCGGCGAACAGCTCGAACTCGTTGCCGAAGCCCCAGTTGCCCACGTTCTTGCCCGCCAGGTCGGCGGAGGTGGTGATCGGGCTGTCCGCCCAGGAGACCTGCAGGGTGCCGGACTTCTGGAAGATCTGGGCGATGCTGGTGATCCCGGCGCCCTGCTCCCGGCTGGCCAGCGCCTTGGGGACCCAGGCGATCGCGTAGTCCGCCTGGCCGTCGGCGACCACGGTCTGCGGGACGATGTCGGCGCCACCCTCGCGGATGGTCACGTCCAACCCCTCGTCCTCGAAGTAGCCCTGGTCCAGCGCGGCGTAGTAGCCGGCGAACTGGCCCTGGGCGAACCACTGCAGCTGCAACGTGACGGGCGTGAGCCCGCCGTCGCCGGAGCCGCCGGAGGCCTCGCCGCCGCCGTCACCGTCGCCGCCCCCTCCGTCGTCACCTCCGCACGCACTGAGCAGCAGCCCGCTGAGGGCCAGCACCGCCAGCGCGGTCTTCCTCCTCGTGTGGGACATTTCCTACCTCTTTCTGTGGTGACCCGGGTGGGTCGGGGGACGGGGTACGGGATGGGTCAGGTGGGCCGCCGGGAGGCGAGCCGTTCCAGGAGCAGGGTCGCGCCGTAGAACAACAGGCCCAGGGCGATCGAGGCGACCACGTAGGCCCAGGCGCGGGAGTAGCCGCTCTGGGCCGCCGCCCCGGCGATGCGGGAGCCGATGCCGTTCTGCAGGCCGCCGAAGTATTCGGCGACCACGGCCGCGATCACCGCGAGCGAGGACGCGATGTTGAGGCCGGTGAAGACGAACGGGATGGCCCCGGGCAGGGTCACCGTGCGGGTCAGCTGCCAGGGGGTCGCCGCGTAGGCCCGCATCAGGTCGCGGTGCACCGGCTTGACCTGGCGCAACCCGCGCAGCGTGTTGAGGAAGACCGGGACGAAGACGACCAGCCCGACGATCACCCGGCGTGGGCTCTCGCTGGTGGCGCCGAACATGTTGGACAGGACCGGGGCCAGCGCGACGATCGGCACGACGGCGGCGGCGGCGACCAGCGGTGCCACCATCTGGTCCAGCCAGTCCAGGCGGGCGGCCAGGATCGCGGCGACCACGGCGAGCACCGACCCGACGACCAGGCCGACCAGGGCGTTGGTGCCGGTGGCCACGGTGGCGTCGATCAACCCGTCCCAGATCGCCCTGACCTGCTCCAGGATCTGGGTGGGGGCCGGCAGCAGGTATGCCGGGAGGGACCCCGCCTTGACCAGCACCTCCCAGCCGACGAGGGCGAGCACCCCGAGCAGGACCGGGGCGAGCACCCGCACCAGGTTGCGGCTCACCGGAGGACCCTCATCGGATGTCCACCCCGCGGGCGCCCTGGGCGGCCGGCTCGCCGTGCAGCTCCTCGCGCACGGCTGTGACGGCGTCGAAGAAGGTCTTGTCCTCGCGCAGCCCCTCGCCGCGCTGGTCGCCCAGCCGCACGTCGACGACGCCGGTGATCCGGCCGGGGCGCGGTGACATCACCACCACCCGGTCGGACAGGAAGACCGCCTCCGGGATGGAGTGGGTGACGAAGACGACGGCGGCACCGGTCTCGTGGGTGATCCGGACCAGCTCGGCCTGCATCCGCTCGCGGGTCATCTCATCGAGCGCGCCGAACGGCTCGTCCATCAGCAGCAGCCGGGGGTTCTCGGCCAGGGACCGGGCGATCGCGACCCGTTGCTGCATGCCGCCGGACAGCTGGTCGGGGTAGTGCCCGGCGAAGTCGGTCAGACCGACCATCTCCAGCAGCTCGGCGACCCGTCCGGCGCGATCCTTGCCCCCCGCCTTGTGCAGCTGGAGCGGCAGCTCGACGTTGGCCTCCACGGTGCGCCACGGCAGCAAGCCAGCGCTCTGGAAGGCGATGCCGTAGTCCTGGTCGACCCGGGCCTGCCGGGCCGACTTGCCGAACACCTCGATGGTCCCGCCGGTGGGGGTGTCCAGGTCGGCGACCAGCCGCAGCAGGGTGGACTTGCCGCACCCGGAGGGGCCGATCAGCGAGACGAACTCGCCGGCCTCGACCACCAGGTCCACCTGGTGCAGCGCCTCCACGCGGCCCCGCTTGGTGGAGAACACCTTGTCCACCTGGCTCACCCGCACGGCCGCGCCCGCGGACTCCGTCTCACTCGTCATACGACGTTCTCCCTCGTCATGGCTCGGCCGCTCGGGTGGTCCCGGGTCACGGTCGCTGGTCACGCGTGCTCCTCGTTGTGCCGGTAGCGGGCCAGGAACAGGCCGAGCACGGCGACCAGGCCGGCCGCGCCCAGGCCCAGCAGCACGGCCCCGGCGATCGGGGACCAGGCCTTCGCCGGGTCGGCGGACCCGGACTGGGCGTACTCGATGATGAGGCGGCCGATGCCGCCCTTGTAGCCCGTGGACACCTCGGCGACGACCGAGCCCAGGATGGCTGCCGCTGACGCCAGCCGCAGGGCCGGCAACAGGTAGGGGACGGCCGCGGGTAGCCGGAGCCGGAGCAGCGTGGTCCACCACGACACGGCATAGGTGCGGAACAGGTCGACGTGCGCCTGTTCGGGGGCCTTCAGGCCGCGCAGCGCACCCACCGCCATCGGGAAGAAGGCCAGGTAGCTGGCGATCATCGCCACGCTCATCCAGGTCTCCCACTGCAGCGGCCCGAGGTGCAACCGGCCGCCCCAGCTGACGACCAGCGGTGCCAACGCGATCAGCGGCACCGTCTGGCTCAGGATCAGCCAGGGCAGCACCGCCCACTCGGCGACCTGGAAGCGCTGCATGAGCAGCGCCAGCAGCACCCCGATGACCGCGCCGACCAGCAGCCCCGCGCCGGCGGTGCCCAGGGTGACCAGGCAGGCCTGCAGCACCGCGACCCACACGGCGTCGGCGCCCGCGATGCTGGTGGCCGGCTCCAGGGCCCGGGTCACCATGTCCCACAGGTGCGGCATCCCGAGGTCGGTGGTGCGGGGCAGCACCGCCTGCCCGGCGATCGTCACCCCCTGCTCGGGGCCCACCGCCTTGTAGCCCTCCCACACCGCCGCGAGGGCGACCACGCCCGCTGCGCCGAAGGCCACCTGCCGCCAGCGCGTGCTGTCCGCCGCCATCAGGCCTTGGCCACGATGTGCTCGTGGAGTGCCGGGATCACGGTCTCGCCGTACTGCCGCAGCGTCTCCTCCTTGCTGTCGTGCATCACGTAGGCGGCGAACTGGTCGACACCCAGGTCCTTCAGCGCGGTGAGCTTGTCGATGTGGTCCTGGGCCGTGCCGAGCACGCAGAACCGGTCGACGATCTCGTCCGGCACGAAGTCGACGTGGTCGTTGTCGACCCGTCCGTGGGTGTTGTAGTCGTAGGCCGTGCGGCCGGCGATGTAGTCCGACAGCGCCTGGGGGATCGCCCCGGACGTGCCGTAGCGGTCGACGATGTCGGCGATGTGGTTGCCGACCATGCCGCCGAACCACCGGCTCTGCGCCCGCTGGTGGTCCAGGTCGCTCCCGACGTATGCCGGGGCGGAGACACAGATCTTCACCGACATCGGGTCCCGCCCGGCGTTGTCGGCCGCGTCCCGGACCGCCTGGATCATCCACTTGGTGATGTCGACGTCGGCCAGCTGCAGGATGTAACCGTCGGCCACCTGCCCGGTCAGTTCCAACGCCTTCGGTCCGTAGGCGGCGACCCACACCTCCAGGGAGGAGCCGGTCGACCAGGGGAAGCGGAGCGTCGCGCCCTGGTACTCGACGGGGCGGGAGTTGGCCAGCTCCCGGATGACGTGCACGCTCTCCCGCAGCGTCTTCAGGTTGGACGGGCGCCCGTTGGTGACCCGGACGGCGGAGTCGCCCCGGCCGATCCCGCACACGGTCCGGTTGCCGTACATCTCGTTCAGCGTGGCGAACACGCTGGCGGTGACGGTCCAGTCCCGGGTGGCGGGGTTGGTCACGAACGGCCCGACGGTCACCTTGCGGGTGCCCGCCAGGATCGCCGAGTGGATCACGTACGGCTCCTGCCACAGCAGGTGGCTGTCGAAGGTCCACACGTAGGAGAACCCGTGGTGCTCGGCCAACTGCGCCAGCTGGACGACGCGGCTCGAGGGTGGGTTGGTCTGGAAAACTGCTCCGAAGTCCACGCGCCGCCCCTCAGACCAGGTACTGACTGAGGCCGCGCTTGAGGTAGCGCCCGTGTCCGGTCGACCCGTGGTACTCCCCACCGTCCACCAGGACCCGTCCGCGGGAGAGCACCGTGTCGACGTGGCCGTCGATCTCGAAGCCCTCCCAGGCGGCGTAGTCCATGTTCATGTGGTGGGTCTTCTCCAGACCGATCGAGGTGTGCCCGTTCGGGTCGTACACCACGATGTCGGCGTCGGCCCCGGGGGCGATGACGCCCTTGGTGCCGTAGAGGCCGAACATCCGGGCAGGCGTGGTCGAGGTGAGCTCGACCCAGCGCTCCAGGCTGATCTGGCCGGTCACCACGCCCTGGTACATCAGGTTCATCCGGTGCTCCACCGAGCCGATGCCGTTGGGGATGGCCCGGAAGTCGCCGATGCCCAGCTCCTTCTGGTCCTTCATGCAGAACGGGCAGTGGTCGGTGGAGACCATCTGCAGGTCGTTGGTCCGCAACCCCTGCCACATGGCGTCCTGGTGGCCCTCCTCGCGCGAGCGCAACGGCGTCGAGCAGACCCACTTGGCCCCCTCGAAGCCTGGCGCGCCGAGCTGCTCCTCCAGCGACAGGTAGAGGTACTGCGGGCAGGTCTCGGCGAAGACGTTCTTGCCACGCCCGCGGGCCGCGGCGAGCTGCTCCACCGCCTGCTTGGCGGACACGTGCACGACATACAGGGGAGCGTTGGTGACGTCGGCCAGCATGATCGCGCGGTGCGTGGCCTCCTCCTCCATCTGCCAGGCGCGGGCGATCCCGTGGTAGTAGGGGTCGGTCTTGCCCTGGTTGTACAGCTGCTCGGCCAGCACGTCGATGGCCGGGCCGTTCTCGGCGTGCATCATCGTCAGCAGGCCCAGGTCGGCCGCCTTCTGCATCGCCTGCAGGATCTGCGCGTCGTCGCTGTAGAAGACGCCGGGGTAGGCCATGAACAGCTTGTAGCTGCTGACGCCCTCGTCGACCAGGGTCTCCATCGCCTTCAGCGAGAACTCGTCGACGCCGCCGATGATCTGGTGGAAGCCGTAGTCGATCGCGCAGTTGCCGCCGGCCTTGTCGTGCCAGGCGGCCAGGCCCTCCTCGACCCGTTCGCCGTACCGCTGGATGGCGAAGTCGATGATCGTGGTCGTCCCACCCCAGGCGGCTGCGCGGGTGCCGGTCTCGAAGGTGTCGGAGGCCTCGGTGCCGCCGAACGGCATCTGCATGTGGGTGTGTGCGTCGATCCCGCCGGGGATGACGTACTTGCCGGTCGCGTCGATCACCGTGTCGGCGCCGGCCGCGAGGTCGTGACCGAGCAGCGCGGACCCGGGGGCCAGCACCGCGACGACCTTCTCGCCGTCGACGAGGACGTCGGCCTCGGTGCGGCCGGTGGAGGAGACGACGGTGCCGCCCTTGATGTATGTGGTGGTCATCGCACGCTCCTCACGGCTGGGTGATCTGGGTGTAGGAGTCCGGGCGGCGGTCCCGGTAGAACTGCCAGTCGTCACGCATCTGCTGCACCATGTCCAGGTCCAGGTCGCGGATCAGCACCTCCTCGGAGTCGCCCGACCCGAGGTCGCCGACGAAGTTGCCGCGGGGGTCGATCACCTGGCTGGTGCCGTAGAAGTTCACCGCCTCGTCGCCGTACTCGTTGTCCTCGGACCCGACCCGGTTGGGCTGCAGCACGAAGTAGCCGTTGGCCACGGCGGCCGCGGGGCCCTCGATCTCCCAGAGCCGGTTGGACAGCCCGGGCTTGGTGGCGTTGGGGTTGAACACCATGTGCGCCCCGGCCAGCCCCAGCTCCCGCCAGCCCTCGGGGAAGTGTCGGTCGTAGCAGATGTAGGTCCCGACCTTGCCCACCGCGGTGTCGAACACCGGGTAGCCCAGGTTGCCCGGGCGGAAGTAGAACTTCTCCCAGAACTTCTCCACGTGCGGGATGTGGTGCTTGCGGTACTTGCCCAGCACCGTGCCGTCGGCGTCCACCACCACCGCGGTGTTGTAGTAGATGCCGGTCTGCTGCTCCTCGTAGATCGGCAGGATCGAGACCAGACCCAGCTCCTTGGCCAGCGCCGCGAACCGCTGCACGATCGGACCGTCGGCCGGTTCGGCATACCGGTAGTACTTCTTGTCCTGGGTGATCCCGAAGTACGGGCCGTAGAAGAGTTCCTGGAAGCAGATGACCTGCGCTCCCTCTGCTGCGGCGTCCCGGGCGAACTGCTCGTGCTTGTCCAGCATCGAGTCCTTGTCCCCGGTCCAGGTGGTCTGGGTTATTGCTGCCCTCACGGTGGCCATGTCTCTCCAGTTCGTCGGCACTGACGGGAGTCTCGCTCCGCTGTGTTTCCGCAGTGTGTCGGTCGCGTGACGGTCGGCACACAGGGACAAGTCCCAACCTAGCGGAGCGTCGCGCGGAGGGTAAGAGGTGCGACCGGGCGCGGCGCGGTCCTACGATGCGGGCCATGTGGCGGCGGGTGCGACGAGGACTCCTCGTGGTGGTGGTGCTGGGGGTGGCCCTGGTCGTCGGGTTGGTCGGTGGCCGCGCTGACGCGGGACCTCGGCGTCGCACCGGAAGCACCGGGCGGCCGGCTACCGGTGCAGCATCGTCTCCCGGGAGTCGGGGTGGTTCGCCCACCGCTACGACCAGCTCTGCCACTGGAGCTTCGCCGACTACTACCGGGTCGGGGATGCGGCGCAGGTCGTGGAGCGGCACGGCCTGTCGGGGAAGACGCCGCAGGACTGCCCCCACCTGTTCCCGCCAGCCACCGACGACGTCGGGTTGGTGACCACCCGGGTGGTCCCTGCCGGTGCGGGTGGCAGCGAGTGCGGTGAGGCGCCCTCCCTGGAGACCCTGCGGCCCTGATCCCGCTTAGGTGAGCCGACCGAACTGGTGGTGGAGCACCCCCTGGACCCGGCGGCCGACGTGCCGGGCGCCGGCGACGACTGGGTGGTGGTCACCTCGGCCAGCATCTTCCTGAACGAGGAGCTGGGGTGCGGGTTCGGGGTCCTCTTCTGCAACCGCCCGATGGACGAGGTGGCCCTCCCACGCCCATAGGCATCTGGGATGCTGTGCCAGACATGAACGACCTGCTGATCACCTCCCCGGCGAACCCCCGGCTGAAGGGTCTGACCGGGCTGCGCCGCCGCCGGGTCCGGGAGGCGGAGGGGCGCACCCTGCTGGAGGGCTTCGAGGAGCTCTCACTCGCCCTCGACGCCGGCCTGGTGCCCACGACCGTGTACTACTGCCCGGACCTGATGGCCGACCCCGACAGCCAGCTGGAGGTGGTCGGGCAGGCCGCAGAGGGTGGGGCCGAGACCGTCCGGCTCGGGCGGGCGGCCTTCGAGAAGGTCGCCTACCGGGAGGGCCCGGACGGGTTCCTCGCGGTCGTGCCCACGGTCACCCGGACCACCGCCGACCTGGCGCTCGCCGCCGACCCGCTGGTGCTGGTCTGCGAGGGCGTGGAGAAGCCCGGCAACCTGGGCGCGATGCTGCGCACCGCGGACGCCGCGGGGGTGGACGCCGTCATCGCGGCCGACCCGGTGACCGACTGGGGCAACCCCAACGTGGTCCGGGCCAGCAAGGGCACCGTGTTCACCATCCCGGTGGTCAGCGACAGCACCCGGGCGACCCTGGAGCGGTTGGTGCGGGACGGCATACCCCTCGTGGCGGCCACGCCCGACACCGACGTCGAGCACACCGAGGTGGACTACACCGGGCCCGTCGCGATCGCGGTCGGCGCGGAGAAGTACGGGCTGTCGCCCGAGCTGCTCGCCGCCGCCACCTACCGGGTGCGGATCCCGATGGTGGGGCGCGCCAACTCGCTCAACGTCGCGACCTCGGCGGCGATCCTGCTCTACGAGGCCGTGCGCCAGCGGCACCGGTGACCCCCGGCAGGTCACCCTGGTTGGGGCGCGGACTGTGCGCTGTGTCACGATGACCGGTATGCGCATCGACCATGTTTGTTATGCCGCAGAGTCAGATGGGATGAGGGCGACGGCCGATCGGTTGGCGCAACGGCTGGGGGTCACCCCACGGGACGGCGGGCTGCACCCCAGGTTCGGGACGCGCAACATGATCCTCCCCCTGGCGGACTCCCGCTACCTGGAGGTGGTGGAGGTCCTGGACCACCCCGCGGCCGACAAGGCACCGTTCGGGCAGGCGGTGCGGGCCCGCTCGGAGAAGGGGGGCGGCTGGATGGCGTGGGTCGTGGCCGTGGACGACCTGACCCGGTTCGAGGAGAAGCTGGGCCGCAAGGCCGTCGAGGGGCACCGGCACACCCCCGAGGGGATCGACCTCACCTGGCGCCAGGTCGGCATCAAGGGCCTGCTGGCCGACCCGCAACTGCCGTTCTTCGTGCACTGGGACAGCATGGAGCACCACCCCTCGACCCTGGACGAGAGCGGCGTGCGGCTCACCGCGCTGCAGATCAACGGCGACCCTTCCCGGATCCGGGACTGGCTCGGCCTGGACCGGCCGGGTGAGTTCGAGAAGGCGATCGAGTTCGGGTTCCACGGCGGGGAACCGGCCCTCGACGCCGTCACCTTCGAGGTCGACGGGGACCAGGTCACCCTCTGAGCGGCCGGCGCCGCGGCGCACGGGGGGTCAGCGACCGTAGCCGCGTAGCCGCAGGCTGTTGAGCACCACCAGGACACTGGACAGCGCCATCGCGCCCCCGGCGATCATCGGGTTGAGCAGGCCGAACGCCGCCAGCGGGATCGCCGCGGTGTTGTAACCGAAGGCCCAGCCCAGGTTCTGCTTGATGATCTTCAGGGTCTCCCGGGACAGCCCGATGGCGGTGCCGACGCTGCGCACGTCCGAGCGCATCAGCACGATGTCGGCCGACTCCATGGCGGCGTCGGTCCCGGCGCCCATCGCCATCCCGAGGTCGGCCTGCGCGAGGGCAGCGGCGTCGTTGATCCCGTCGCCGACCATCGCCACGACCCTGCCCTCAGCCTGGAGCCGGGCGACCTCGGCGTGCTTGTCCTCGGGCAGCACGTTGGCGCGCACCCGGGACGGGTCGATCCCGACCTCCTGGGCGACGGCGCGGGCGGTGTACTCGTTGTCACCGGTGAGCAGGTATGCCGTGAGGCCGAGGTCGGCGAGCTCGCGCACCGCCCGCTTGCTGCTCGGACGGGCCTGGTCGGCGACCGTGATCGCGGCCCGCGCGGTGCCCTCCCAGCCCACCAGCACCGTGGTGCCGGTGGCCGAGGCGACCGCCTCGGCCAGCTCCTGGGGGACCGTGGAGAACAGCTCGGGCTTGCCCACCGTCACCGGCATCCCCTTGATCGAGGCCCGTGCGCCGCGCCCCGGGAGGTTCTCGAACCCGTGGGCCCGGGGGACCTCGACGCCCCGCTGCTCCGCACCCTCGACGATGGCGCGGGCGATGGGGTGCTCGCTGCCGGCCTCCACGCCCGCCGCGGCCTTGAGCGCCGCCAGCTCGGGAAGGCGGCCGGTGGTGGTGACCGTCTGCAGCTGGGGTTCGCCCGCGGTGAGGGTGCCGGTCTTGTCCAGCACCACCGTGTCGACGGTGCGGGTGCTCTCCAGGATCTCCGGGCCCTTGATGAGCACGCCGAGCTGGGCGCCGCGTCCGGTGCCGGTGAGGAGCGCGGTGGGCGTGGCCAGGCCCAGGGCGCACGGGCAGGCGATGATGAGCACGGCCACGGTGGGCTCGAGGGCCTCGGTCACCGAGTGGCCGGTCAGCAGCCACAGCAGGAAGGTGACGGCGGCCACCACCAGGACGGCGGGGACGAAGACCGCCGAGACCCGGTCGGCCAGGCGCTGCACCGGGGCCTTGCCGGTCTGCGCGTCCTCCACCAGGCGGGTGATCCGGGCGAGCACGGTCTCCGCGCCCACGCGGGTGGCTTCCACGACCAGGCGGCCCTGGCCGTTGATGGTGGCGCCCACGACCTCGTCGCCGACGCCCACCTCGACCGGCATCGACTCACCGGTCACCATCGAGGCGTCGACCGCGCTCGACCCGTCGACCACGTTGCCGTCGGTGGCCACCTTCTCCCCGGGGCGCACGACGAACCGGTCACCCGGTCGCAGGGCGTCGACCGGGAGGCGCTCCTCGGTCCACGCGCCGCTGGCCGGATCCGTGTGCAGGACCGCGACGTCCTTCGCGCCCAGGCTGAGCAGCGTGGTCAGCGCGGACTTGCCGCGTGACTTGGAGCGGGCCTCTATGTAGCGGCCGATCAGCAGGAAGGCGGTGACGACCGCGGCGGTCTCGAAGTACAGGTGCTCGGTGAACCCGGTGATCACCGCGACCAGGGACCACCCGTAGGCGGCGGTGATCCCGATCGAGACCAGGGTGTCCATCGTCGAGGCGCCGTGGCGGGCGTTGATCGCGGCGGCCCGGTGGAACGGCCACGCCGCCCACAGGTACACCGGCGTGGTCAGCAGCAGCTGCAGCCACGGGCCGGCCGACCCGAGCGCGTGGCTGACCGGGTGGACCATCGCCAGCACCATGACCACGGCAGCCAGTGCCGTCGCGGTCACCGCGCGCATCCGCAGCGAACGCTCGCCGACCAGGTCGTGGTCGTGCGCCCCGCCCTGGTGCTCCTCGTGAGCGCCGTCCCCGTGCCCGTGCTGCGCACCCGCGCCGTGGTCGTGGTCGTCGTCAGCCCCCTGCGCGGAGGTCGCGGCGGTCCGCTCCCGGACCGGTGCGGCGCCGTAGCCGGCGGCCTTCACGGTGGCGATCAGCGTGTCCACGGTGACCGGGTCGGCATACCGGATCCGGGCCTTCTCGGTGGCCAGGTTGACGCTGGCCTCCACCCCGTCCAGCTTGTTGAGCTTGCGCTCGATGCGGGCCGAGCAGGAGGCACAGGTCATCCCGGTGATGGACAGGTCGACCGCGGCACCGGGCGTCGACGGGCTGGCTGCGGACGTGCTCGAAGGGGAAGTGGACATCAGATCCTCGGTGGGTCGGTGCTGCGAGTGGTGCGGGTGGTGCCTGGCTCAGACGGAGGCGGTGTAGCCCGCCTCGGCGACGGCCGCGCGGGCCGCCTCCAGGTTCAGCGGGCCGGCGCTCTTGACGAAGACGTCGGAGTCGCCCCCGGCGTTCAGGTCGACGCGGACCTCGCGCACGGCCTCGATCTCCTGGAGCTCCTCGGTGACGGAGGCGACGCAGTGCTCGCAGGTCATGCCGCTGACGACGATCTTGGTGGTCTGGATCTGGGCGCTCATGGTGCTTCCTCTCGGGTGGTGCCGGCTCGGCCGGCGGGTGCCGGCCTCGGCTGTGGGGTTGGCTCGGTCAGCTGCGCACCAGCCGGGCGATTGCGGCAGAGGCTTCGGCCACCTTGGCGTCCGCGGCCTGGTCCGACTCGCGCGCCGCGTCCACGACGCAGTGGCCGATGTGGTCCTCCAACAGTCCGAGGCTCACCGCCTGCAACGCCTTGGTGGCGGCGCTGACCTGGGTCAGCACGTCGATGCAGTAGGTGTCGTTCTCGACCATCTTGGCGATCCCGCGGATCTGTCCCTCGATCCGCGCGAGTCGCTTGAGGTAGTCGTCCTTGGTGCCGGTGTACCCATTCACAGCCATACCAACACTATACCCCCTATGGGTATTCCGTGCGGGACCGGATCTCACGGGACCCGGAGGCGCCGAGTGGACCAGTTATGCACGCTTCCGGCCGGATTTCTGGCCACAACCCGTGCGCTCGGCGACGGGGCGGTCAGGGGGCGAACGCGCAGAAGCTGTCGTAGTGGTCCTGGGTGAAGTACCAGTACTCGGGGTCGGTCGGCGGTTCGCCGCCGGTCACGATCCGCCGCGCCCCGCGGTCGGGGCTGCCCGGCGTCTCGACCGTGTACTCCCGGTAGTAGCCGTTCGCCTCGTCCGGGAGCAGGTCCTCGCGGTTCTCGAAGGTCACGCCGTCGTTGCGCGGGTAGTCGAACGGTCCGCCCGCGGCGATGTCGTCGATGACGTCCTCGGCCTCCGCGGGCAGCGGGTCCGTACATGCGGGGACGCCGTTCCCGGGATCGGTCGGAGTCCCGGGGTCGACGGGCGTCCCGGACGCGTCGTCCTCACCGGTGGACGAACCCGTCTCGTCCGGGTCCTGGAAGGTGATGCTGGGCGAGCTCGTGGGCTGGCTGCTCCCGCCCCCGGCGTCGCCGGAGTCCGGTGCATCGGGTCCGAGCCACCAGGTCAGCAGGGCGATGATGCCGAGGGCGATCATCACCAGGATCGGGTTGCGGCGCTTCCCGCTGCGGGGCTGGTCCGTCACGGTCCGGCCACCTCCCCGGGGCCGGTCTGGTCGGCGCCGGCGTGGTCGGGATCGGACGTGTCGTCGACGCGGGGCAGCGTGCGCACCCCGTGCCGGTCGACGAAGGCGACGGTCTCGAACAGTCGGTCGCCGTCGTCTCCGCCGCGCCACAGGTCGTCCGTCGCCGAGCGGAGGATGTCGGTCAGCTCCAGGTATCCGGGCAGGTCGGAGTCGACCAGGGCGTCGGCGCCGTGCCAGAGCAGGGCGATCCGGGTGTCCTCCGGCCACCAGAGGGCCAGGTCCCGCAGGCTGTCGACCAGGGCGTCCAGGTTGTGCGCGGCCCCGTCGGGCAGCCGCAACGTCCGGGCGATGGCGGCCTGGGCCTCCCGGAGCGAGGTCGCCGGCTTGTCGGAGTCCAGGGTGTCCACGGCACGCCCACCCCAGTCGGGGGCATGGATCTCGGCGAGGGTGAACCCGGCGGCGGAGAGTCCGTCGCGGACCCGGTCGACGTCCTGCGGGCTGGCCAGCAGCACGCCGTGTCCGGTGAGGCTCGGGAGCACCTGGGAGACCAGGACCCGGGAGGTCGGGTTCACGTCGTCGCCTCCTGATCCGACGACGGCTGGCCCAGGTGCCCGACCAGCTCGGGCGCCAGCCCCACGTAGGACTGGGGGGTCATCGCGGCCAGCCGCTCCTCCACATCGGCGGGCAGCCCGAGGCCGCGCACGAACTCGCGCAGGTCTTCCCCGGTGATCCGCCGGCCGCGGGTCAGTTCCTTGAGCCGCTCGTAGGGGTTGTCCATCCCGGCCACCCCCGCCGCGGCGAGCGCCCGCATTGCGGACTGCACCGGCTCGGCGAGCACTTCCCAGTTGCCCTCCAGGTCGGCGGCCATCGCCTCGGGGACGGCGTCCAGGCCGGCCAGCCCGCGGCATACGTTGTCGAGGGCGAGGACGGAGTGGCCGAGCGCGGTGCCGATGTTGCGCTGCATCGAGGAGTCGGTGAGGTCGCGCTGCAACCGGCTGGTGACCAGCGTGGAGGCGAGCACGTCGAGCAGCGCGTTGGCGACCTCGAGGTTGGCCTCGGCGTTCTCGAACCGGATCGGGTTGACCTTGTGCGGCATCGTCGAGGAGCCGACCGTGCCCTGTCCGCGCACCTGGGCGAAGTAGCCCATCGAGATATAGGTCCAGACGTCGGTGCACAGGTTGTGCAGCACCCGGTTGAACCGCGCCAGGTCGGCATACAGCTCGGCCTGCCAGTCGTGGCTCTCGATCTGGGTGGTCAACGGATTCCAGGTCAGTCCCAGACCGGTGACGAACTCGCGGCTGATCGTCTGCCAGTCGGCACCCGGCACGGCAGCCAGGTGCGCGCCGTAGGTGCCGGTCGCGCCGTTGAGCTTGCCGAGGTACTCCGCGCCCTCGACCCGCCGCAGCTGGCGCCGCAGCCGGTGGGCGAGGACCGCCAGTTCCTTGCCCATCGTGGTCGGGGTCGCCGGCTGTCCGTGGGTGTGCGCCAACAGCGGTATGTCGTGGAGTTGGCGTGCCATCTGGCTCACCTGGTCGACCAGGCCGGTCGCGCGGGGGAGCCAGACCTGCTCGACGGCGCCGCGCACCATCAGCGCATAGGAGAGGTTGTTGATGTCCTCGGAGGTGCAGGCGAAGTGCACCAACTCGGACAGATCGCCGCGGTCGTCCAGCGTGTCACCGAGGCGGCGCTTGAGGAAGTATTCGATCGCCTTGACGTCGTGCACCGTCTCGGCCTCGATCGCCGCCAGCTCGGCAATGGCGTCGGCGTCGAACGCCCCCACCAGGCCCCGGAGCCGCTGCTGCTCCGCCTCGTCCAGCGACCCCGCTCCCGGGACTACCCCGCGGGTCGTCAGGTGGATCAACCACTCGATCTCCACGTGCAGGCGCTGCCGGTTCAGCGCGGCCTCGGACAGGTGGTCCACGAGCGGGGCAACCGCGCCGCGGTAGCGGCCGTCCAATGCCCCGAGCGCGATGGGGGGCGTGATGTCAGCGAGGGATCCCATGGGGCGATTGTCCCATCCGGGGACCGGTGACCGGTCGGTGAACCCTCCGGGTGCTACCTGGCGTCCGGGTCGATCTCGTCGGCCTTCTGGTAGGTCTCGGTGACCGCGTCCCGGTGGGTGCGCGCCTCCCCGGTGGCGGCCCTGGCCCGCTCCTCCAGACGGTCCGCCTCGGCCCGGGCCTCCTCGGCCTCCCGCTGGGCCCTGCGGGCCTGCGCCTCCCGTTCCTCGGCGGTCGACTCGCCCGCGGAGGCTTCCTCGCGGAGTCGTCCGGCGGCGCGGCGTGCCCGCTCCTGTGCCTCGCGCCGGGCCTTGGCCTGTTGGGCCAGGAGCACGGCGGCGATGACGATGAGCACGACGGCGGCGATCAGCCACCACATCCAGGGTTCCATGCGGACCTTCCTCGGTTGCGTGTCCGACCACGCTAGCGCGCGGCCCGGCGCGCCACCGGGTGAGAGCGGTGCGTCGGGTGCCCCGCTGCCGCCCCGGACGCGGCGGAGGGTATGCCGTCAGTCGACCAGGTGGCGCAGGTAGCGCTCGGGTGAGTCCAGGAATCGCCGGTAGTGGTCGACCACCGGCAGGGCCGCCCACGCCCGCTCGTGGATGCCGTCCTCGTCCAGCTCCAGCAGCCGTGCGCCGGGCAGGCTGGCCAGGACGGGGGAGTGGGTGGCCAGCAGCACCTGGGTCCGGCCGGCGGCCAGCATCGAGGACAGCGCCCCGAGCAGGGTCAGCTGCCCGGTGAAGGACAGCCCGGACTCCGGCTCGTCCAGCACGAAGAAGCCGTCCCCGTCGAACCGCCGGGAGGTGATCATCGCCAGGAACGCCTCGCCGTGGCTGAACCGGTGGAAGTCCTCGTGCAGGGTGTCCTGCAGGTAGCTGAACAGCCCGTGCATCGTCTCGGCCCGCAGGAAGTAGCCCCACCGGCTGGCTCCGGCACCCCGCACCAGGGACAGGTGCCCGGCCAGGTCCGACTCGGTGCGCCGCGTGCTGTGCATCGCACCGGTGGACCCACCCTCGGGCGAAAGGCCGTAGGCGATGGCGATCGCCTCGACGAGGGTGGACTTGCCGGTGCCGTTCTCCCCGACCAGCACGGTCGCCGGCCCGAGGTCCAGTCCGCGTTCGAGCACGTAGGCCACCGGCGCCAGCGTCGCCGGCCAGGCGGTGGTGGCCAGGGTGGAGTCGGAGGCGCGCACTACCCGCCGGACCGGGAGGGGCGTCATCCAGTCCGCTGCCATGGACCGAGGGTAGGCGCCGGGGCCGACGGAGACGGGAAGGGACCTCCTCAGCCGACCAGTGCCCGGTGCTCCGCGACGGGGCCGGGGGCGTCGGGGCGCTCGAGCTGGAGGACGTCCCAGGTCGTGTCCGGGGACAGCACGAGGACCGGCTCGTGGGAGACCATCACGACCGCCCGGTCGGGTGCGCTCGTCACCAGGTCGTGCAGCACCGAGCGGGCCGTCGGCCGGTCGAGGTGCGCGGTCGGCTCGTCGAGCAGCAGCACTGGTCGGTCCGAGAGGATGGCCCGGGCGATCGCGAGCCTGGTCCGCTCCCCACCGCTCAGCCCGGTCAGGGTCGCGTCGAGACCGCCCCGGTGCGCGTCGAGCCACCCGCGCAGGCCCGCGGCGGCCAGGGCCCGGCATACCTCCTCGTCGGTGGCGTCCGGGCGGGCGAGGAGGAGGTTGGCCCGCACCGTCCCCGCGAAGACGTGCGGCTCGTCGTCGACCACGGCGAGGGTGGACCGGGTGTGCGCCAGCGGCAGCGCGTTGACCTCGGTCCCGTCCTGGCGGTAGCTGCCCGACAACGCATCCAGGTGCCGGGCGAGCACGGCCAGCGCCGTGGACTTGCCGGCCCCGTTCGGCCCGGTGAGCAGCACCCGCGACCCGGGGGCGGCGCACAGGTCCAGCGCTGCCAGGTCGATCGGGCCCTCCTCTGCCCAGCGCGCGGTGACGCCCGACAGTTCCGCGGAGACAGCCGTATGCCGGGGGCGCGCCGCGGGAGCGGTGGCGCTGCTGTCTGCGGACGCGGCGGGCCGGGGGTCGACGACGGCGGGTTCCTGGGCCAGCACGTCCTCGAGGCGTGTGGCGGCCGCGGCGGCCCTGGCCCGGGCGCCGAACACCTCCGGTAGCCCCGTCCAGGTGTCGGCCAGCGCGAGCGGGGTCAGCGCGACAAGAGCGGCGAAGGGCGCGCTCAGCGTCCCGGCGGCAAAGGCCGTCCCGGCCTGCCAGGCCACCGTCGTGGCGGTTGCCCCGAGCACCAGCCAGGCCAGACCGGTCGCCACCGCCCGCGCGCTCGCCGCACGACGGACCGCGGCCGCCTGTGCGGTGGTCGCGCTGTCCAGCGGGGTGAGGGCGGTGCCGGGGTCGGCCACGACCGCCCGGTATGCGGACAGCTGGCCAGCCACGGCCGTCGCCTCCGCGTGTACCCGGCCACGGGCCGTTACGAGGGCGCGGTGCGCCGCTGCCTCCAGCCGCTGGCCCAGGCGGCCGACGGCAAAGGCCGCGAGCGTGCCCAGGGCCAGCACCGGAGCCGCCGTCGGGAGCACGAAGAGGAGGACGAGTACCGCGAGGCCCGAGGCGAAGGCGGCCGCGAGCAGCGGCACGGTGACCCGCACGGTGCGGTCGGCCACGTCGTCCAGGTCCTGCACCACGGCGGTCAGCACGTCGGCCCGCGACCGGCGCCCGAGCCGGGCCGGCGTCAACGGGATCAGCCGGTCGTACGCGCGGCTGCGCCGCCAGGCGAGGTCGGCCAGCGCGATGTCGTGCGAGACCACCCGCTCGGCGTAGCGGAGCAACGGTCGCCCGATCCCGAACGCCCGCACCCCCACGATCGCCACCAGCAGGGTCAGGATCACCGGCTGGAACGAGGCCTGCACGATCAGCCAGCCGGACGCCGCCGTCAGCGCCACCCCGCACCCGGTCGACAGCCCGCCCAGCAGCCCCGCCCACAGCACCCTCCTCCCCGACCGGACGTCCGATCGGGCGGTCTCCATCCCTGTCCGGACGTCCGATCGGGCGGCCTCCACCCCTGTCCGGACGTCCGATCGGGCGGTCTCCATCCCTGTCCGGACGTCTGGTCGGGCGGCCTCGTGGTCCCCCTCGGCCGACGGGAGCAGCGACCAGTGGTCGTGCGCCATGCCCGCGAGGGCCGTGTCATGGGTGGCCACGACGACCCGGCGGTGCTCGGCGAGTTCCAGGATCACCTCGTGCAGCCGCGGCTTGTCCCGGGCCGCGACGTGCGCGGTGGGTTCGTCCAACAGCAGCACCGGGGCGCTGGCCAACCGGGCCCGGGCGAGGGACAGCCTGGCCCGCTGTCCGGCCGACAACCCGAAGCCGTCGTCGCCCAGCACGGTGTCCAGACCCTCCCTGGCAGCGAGAGCGGGCCACAGCCCCACCGCCGTGAGCGCGAAGACGGTCTCCCCGTCCGTGACGTTCGGTGCCGCCAGCAGCAGGTTGTCCCGGACCGTGCCCGGCACGAGCAGGGGTCGTTGCCGGGCGTAGTGGACGTCCCCGGGGACCGTGACGGAGCCGGTGCCGGGCAGGTGCAGGCCCGCCAGGACGTCGAGCAGCGTGCTCTTGCCGGCACCCGACGCGCCGGTCAGCGCGGTCAGTCCGGGGCCGACCGGGGTGTGGAGGCTGAGGCCGTCCAGCACGGCCGCCCGGCCGGGGTGGGCAAACCGCACACCCTCGACCGAGACCGGAGCGCCCGGCACGACGTGCCTCCAGCCAACTACTGCACACCCGGCAGCCACCGCACGCCCCCCGTCTCCAGCAGGCGCGTCATCCCTCGGATCACCCGCCCCGCTCGCCGCGAACCCGCCGAGGTCGTCCCCCATCGCCTCGAGCGCCGCCGCCCCGTCTGCGGCATTGTGGAACTCGGCGCCGACCCGGCGGACCGGCCAGTACGCCTCCGGGGCGAGCAGGATCGCGGTGAGTGCGACCTGGAGGTCGACCCAGCCCACGGCCAGCCGCAGGCCGACGCCGACGGCGACCATGGCGACCGAGATGGTGGCCAGCAGCTCCAGCGCCGCGGTGCTCAGGAAGGCCGTGCGCAGCGTCCGCACCGTGGCCCGGCGGTGGCGCTCGCCGACCTCGGCGACGATGCCGGCCTGGTGCTCGGCCCGCCCGTAGTTGACCAGGGTCGGCAGGCCCCTGACGACGTCGAGGAAGTGTCCCGACAGGGTGGTCAGGGCGGCCCACCGTTTCTCGGTCTCGTCCTGGGTGTGCTTGCCGATGAGGGCGGCGAAGAGCGGCATCAGCGGCAGGGTGAGCACGACGACGAGCGCGCTCCAGACGTCCACGACGGCGAGGGTGACCACGGCGAGCACCGGCACCACCGCGGCGGTGACGAGCGCGGGGAGGTAGCGGCCGACATACGGCTCGAGCGACCCCGCCCCCTCGGTGGCGCGGGTCAGCGCGACCTCGGGCGCCGGCCGGAGCTCCTCGGGCACGGTCAGCCAGCGGCGCAGCAACTGGCGGCGGACGGCGGCGGAGACCCGTTGCCCGGCGGAGGCGGTGACGCGCTCGGCCAGGGCGGCGAGCAGGCCGCGCGCGAGGACGACGCCGAGCAGGGCCAGCGCCGGGACCCGCAGCGGTCCGCCGGTCGCGACCGCGGTGACCAGCCAGGCCACCAGCAGGGCCTGACCGACCGCCAGCAACCCGCCCGCCGTGCCGAGCGCGCCGAGGGCGGCGACCGGTCGCCGCGCGGCCGGGACCGCCCGGAGCAGGGCCGGGTCGAAGGGCCGCATCAGCGCCCGGGCCCCGCCGGCGCCCCGAGGTCGGAGTCCGCGGGGACCGCCGCGTCGATCGGGATGTGGTGGCCGCTGACCCGCTTACGGAACACCCAGTAGGTCCACCCCTGGTAGAGCAGCACGATCGGGGTGAACGCCACGGCCACCCAGGTCATCACGGTGAGCGTGTAGCCGGTGCTGGCGGCGTTCGCGGCGGTGAGCGAGAAGGCCGGATCGGTGGTGCTCGGCATGACGTCGGGGAAGAGCGCGACGAACAGCGAGACCACGGCCAGCGCGATCGTGCCGAAGGTCCCGGCGAAGGCCCAGCCCTCGCGGCCGGCGCGGGCCAGCCCCAGGGCGGCGAGGAAGGTGCCCGCGGCCAGTCCGGCCAGCACCCACGACGCGGCATTGCCGGTGCCCGCGTGCACGATGGCCAGCCACAGCACCGCGAGCACGGCGGCACCCAGGCCGATCCGTATGGCGAGGGCGCGCGCCTCGTGCCGGATCGGGCCGTCGGTCTTCAGCGCCAGGAACATCGCCCCGTGGGTGGCGAACAGGGTGAGCGTCACCAGCCCGCCCAGCAGCGCGACCGGGTTGAGCAGGGTGAACACGTTGCCGGTGAACTCCATGTCCGCGTCGATCGGCACGCCGCGCACGATGTTGGTGAACGCCACACCCCACAGGAACGCCGGCACGACGGAGCCGAACACGATGGCCGCGTCCCACCGCCGACGCCACACCGGGTCGTCCACCTTGCCGCGGTAGTCGATGCCGACCGCCCGCAGGATGAGCGCCACCAGGATGATCAGCAGCGGCAGGTAGAACCCGGAGAACAGCGTGGCGTACCAGTGCGGGAAGGCCGCGAAGGTGGCGCCGCCGGCGGTGAGCAGCCAGACCTCGTTGCCGTCCCAGACCGGCCCGATGGTGGACAGCATCACCCGCTTGCGGGTGTTGCCGTCGAGCTGCTCGTCGCCGCGGCCGAGCACCGGGAAGAGGCTGCCGACCCCGAAGTCGAAGCCCTCGAGCACGAAGTACCCGGTCCACAGGACCGCGATGAGGATGAACCAGACGGTGGACAGTTCCATGGTGACGACTCCTGTATGCCGTGGGCTCAGTAGCTGAAGACGAAGGCCTGGTCCTCGTCCCGGTCCGCGGGGTCGAGGGAGGCACCGTCGTAGGGATCCGCGCCGGCACGGGCGTAGCGCAGGGTGAGCCCGACCTCCACGACGGCGAGCACCCCGTAGAGCAGGGTGAACACGGCCATCGAGGTCAGCACCTCACCGGTGCTCACGCCGGGGCTCACCGCGGTCTGGGTGGTCATCAGGCCGAACACCACCCACGGTTGGCGGCCCATCTCGGTGAAGATCCAGCCGAAGGAGTTGGCGAACAGTGGGAGGAAGAGCACCGAGACCGACGCCCAGTACCACCCGCGGTGCGTCAGCGGGCGGTCGCCGCGCAGCGCCCACAGGGCGGCGGCCGCCACCGCCATTCCGGCGATGCCCAGGCCGACCATGGCCCGGAAGCTCCAGTAGGTGACCGGGATGACGGGGCGGTAGTCCTCCACCTCGGTCAGCTCCGACCCCGCGTAGGTGAGGGTGTACTCCTCCTGCAGGTCGTTGATGCCGTGCACCTCGCCCTCGAAGGTGCCGGTGGCCAGGTAGGACAGCAGCTTGGGGACGGTAACCGCCCAGTGCTCCGTGGTGCCGTCCAGGCTGCCCACGGTGATGATCGAGAACGGCGCGCCCTGACCCTCCGGCACGGTGTCGTAGAGCGCCTCGGCCGCCGCCATCTTCATCGGCTGCACCTCGGTCATGATCTTGCCCTGGATGTCGCCGCTGACGGTGACGCCGAGGCCGGCGATCAGGACCGTGATCGCGCCCATCCGGGCGGCCTTGCGATACATCGGCTTGTCGTCGGCGGGGGTCCGCGCCCGCCAGACGTGCCACAGCGCGATCGCCAGCACGAAGGCGCCGCCGGTCATCAGGGCCGCGGCGATCACGTGCGGGAAGGTGACCAGCTGCACCTTGTTGGTCAGCACCGCCCAGAAGTCGACCAGCTCGGCGCGACCGGTCTCCGGGTTGTTCACATAGCCCACCGGGTGCTGCATGAAGGAGTTGGCGCTGAGGATGAAGTATGCCGACAGCACCGTCCCGATGTGCACCAGCCAGATGCAGGCGCAGTGCAGCTTCTCCGGGATCCGGCCCCACCCGAAGATCCACAGCCCGAGGAAGGTCGACTCCAGGAAGAAGGCGAGCAGCGCCTCGATCGCCAGGGGGGCGCCGAAGATGTCGCCGACGAACCGGGAGTAGTCCGACCAGTTCATCCCGAACTGGAACTCCTGCACGATGCCGGTGGCCAGCCCGAGGGCGAAGTTGATGGTGAACAGCTTGCCGAAGAACTTGGCCAGCCTGAGCCACTCGGGATTGCGTCCGCGCAGCCAGATGGACTGCATGATCGCCACCATCAGCGAGAGCCCGATGGTGATCGGGACGAAGAAGTAGTGGTAGACGGTCGTGATGCCGAACTGCCAACGGGCGAGTTCCAGGGCCTCCACGGGCGCTCCCTCCGGCGTGTACTACTGCGTGTAGTTACTACTTGTAGTAGTAGAGACTACACCGGTGGGAGAGTGCCCGTGACGGGCTGCCGGACTGGGGGATCGCGGAGAGCCGGGTGCTGTCAGAAGGCCCACGCGAAGAGGGCCCAGGGGGTCGCCGTGACGACGGCCGCGAAGCCGAGCACGACGGCCGTGAGGACCGGAACCGGCTCGGCCGCCGCGGCGATCAGCGCCAGCCGGGTGCGCACCTGACCGGCCGGTCCGCCGGCCCCGAGAGCCGCCTCCGGGGGCCGGCCACCGGCCATCGCGACCAGGGCCCGGGCCAGGGGGCGGGCACCGGCGGTGCGCAGCGCCGCGCGGTCCGCGAGCGCCTCCACCAGCAACGAGACCTCGGCCATCGCGGCGGGACACCGCACGGCCGCCGGGACCGTGTGGTGCAGCACCGAGAAGAACTCGAGCACCAGGTCGTGCCGTGCCCGCAGGTGTGCTCGCTCGTGCTCGAGCACCGCGTCGAGCTCCTCCTCGGTGAGGGCCTCCAGTGCGCTCCGGCTCACCACGAGCCGGTGGTGGGGGCCGGGCAGGCAGTATGCCGTGGGCCGGCCGTCGGAGAGCACCCGGATCCGGTCGCGCCGGGGGGTCGTCCTCCCGGCCACCACCACGGCCGCGGGCTCGGCGAGCAGGTCGACGAGCTCCCGGTGCCGCTGGCGCAGCGTCCGCAGGCCGGTGCCGACCCGGTGTCCCGAGAGCAGGACCAGGGCCAGCACCAGCCCGGACGCGCCGAGGCAGACGGTCAGCAGCAGCGGGTGGGCCGCGAGGCGGTCGCCGTCCGACCCCTCACCCCCCGCTGCGCTGGCCAGCACCGCCGGCCCGACCAGGAGGGCCGCCACGACGGCGGACAGCCCCACGGCCTGCCAGGCCAGCAGGGCGGGGCCGGGGACCCGGCGGAACCGGGCGAACCGGGCCATCAGCCGGGGTCCGGGTCCGGCGAGGACCACCGCCAGGACGGCCAGCAGCAGCGCGGACACGGGGCGCGTCAGCCGCCGGTGCCTGGTGCGGGGTCGGGACGCCGGAACATCCGTGTGGCGCGCGACCCGGCGGCGGCCTCCTCCGGGTGCCGGCGCTCGACCTCGGCCAGGGCGGACCTCAGGTCGGCGATCTCGGTCTCGTCGGCCTCGCCGAGGAAGTGCATCAGGGCCGCCCGGCGGTCGGTGGCACCGAGCGCCTCGAAGGACTCGCGCATCGAGGCGGCGGTCAGCTCCTCCCGGGTGGCGGCCGGCTGGTAGCGCCACACGCGGCCCTCCCGCACCCGCCGGGTCAGCCCCTTGCGGGCCAACCGGTCGAGGACGGTCATCACGGTCGTGTAGGCCAGGTCGCGCGTCTCACCCAGGGACGTGTGGACCTCGCGCACCGTCTGGTCGCGCGGGCTCGCCCAGAGGACGTCCATGACGGCGCGCTCCAGGTCGCCCAGGGAGGTGCTGCGTGTGGCCATGACCTCAGGTTACGCCCTGGTACGCGGCGGACCGACCCGGTCAGCCGGGGTAACCCTCGGGGTTGGCCGACTGCCAGCGCCAGGTGTCGGTGCACATGTCGTCGACCGAGCGCGCGGCGCGCCAGCCGAGCTCTGCCTCGGCCAGGGAGGGGTCGGCATACGAGGCGGCGATGTCCCCCGGCCGTCGCGCGACCACGTCATACGGCACCGGCCGGCTGCTGGCCCGCTCGAACGCGGCGACCAGCTCGAGCACGCTGGTGCCACGTCCGGTCCCCAGGTTCCAGGTGGACAGCGCCCGGTCGTGGCCGCTGATCCACTCCAGCGCCGCGAGGTGCCCGGCGGCCAGGTCCTCCACGTGGATGTAGTCGCGCACCCCGGTGCCGTCGACCGTGTCGTAGTCATCGCCGAAGACCGACAGGCGCTCCCGCCGGCCGACCGCGACCTGCGCGACGAACGGCATCAGGTTGTTGGGCACGTCGGCCGGGTCCTCGCCGATCCGGCCGGACGGGTGCGCGCCGACCGGGTTGAAGTAGCGGAGCAACGCGATCCGCCAGGTCGGGTCGGCGACGGCCAGGTCCCGCAGCACCTGCTCGATCATCACCTTGGTCCAGCCGTACGGGTTGGTCGCCGAGGTCGGCAGGTCCTCGGTCATCGGCACCGGCGCGTCCGGGCCGTAGACGGTCGCCGAGGAGGAGAAGACGATCCGGCGCACCCCGGCGCCCTGCATCGCGGTGAGCAGGGACAGGGTGCCGCCCAGGTTGTTGCGGTAGTAGCCCAGCGGCTGCGCGACCGACTCCCCGACGGCCTTGAACCCGGCGAAGTGCACCACCGCCTCGAAGCCCTCCTGGGCGAACAGCGCCGCGAGCTTGTCGGCCTCGGCGAGGTCGAAGGCGTGCACCGGCACGTGCTGGCCGCTGAGCTCCTCGAGCCGCCCGACGACGGCCGGCTTGGCGTTGCTGAAGTCGTCGACCACGGTCACCCGGTGCCCGGCCGCGAGCAGCGCGAGGACGGTGTGCGACCCGATGTATCCGGCTCCGCCGGTGACGAGGACGTGCATGCGCCCAGTATGCCGGTCAGGGCGCGGCGGTGACCTCGGGCCGCCAGCCCGCGGGCGGGTCCTCACCGACCCTGCCGTCCACGGCCTCCCGGAGCAGGTCCGCGTGCCCGGTGTGCCGGCCGTATTCCTCCAGCAGGTCGCACAGCAGGCGGCGCAGGCTGGCCGGCTCGTCCTCCGGCCCCGTCAGTGCCACGTGCTGGTCCAGCCCGCCGTGGGCGAGGGCGGCCCCGACCCGGTCACGGGCCCGGGCCACGCAGGAGTCGTAGAGCGCATACAGCTGCTCCGGGGAGTCCTCGCCGGCCGAGGTGAACTCCCAGTCCTCGTCCTTCTCCCAGTTCGCCGGGTCCCAGGGCCCGAGCGGGTGGCTGCCGTCGAGCCGCACCGTGGACACGTGGTCCTCGACGAAGGCCAGGTGCTTGAGCAGGCCCCCGATGGTGAGGTCGGACGCACCGATCCGGGCGCTCAGGCCCGCGCGGTCCAACCCGTCGGCCTTCCACCGGAAGGTGGCCCGCTGCCGGTCCAGGGCGCCGACCAGGTGCTCGGTCTCGGTGCCGTCGAACGGCGGCTCCCACGGGGTCTCGGACATGCGTGCCTCCCGGCTCTCGTTCGCCGTGCGGCACCGGTCGGTCGCCGCACCCCACCGAGCGTAGGCCCGGTTCCGGACGATCCACTTCCGCAACCTCCCGGCCCCCACCCGACCGGACGCCTGAGGTGGCGGCCCTCCACGCCCACCAGACGCGTGAGCGGGCGGTCCAGCCCTCCCACCAGACGCGCGAGCGGTCGGCCCTCCACCTCGACCGAACGCGCGAGCGGGCGACGCCTGCCTTTGCGCACTCGCAAAGTTCTAGTAATAATAGAACTATGCGTTGGCAGGTCGACCCCTCAGCCGCGGCACCGCTCTACGAGCAGGTGGCGTCCTCGGTGCGCGCCGAGATGGTGGCCGGGCGACTCGACCGTGGCGACCGGTTGCCGTCGGCCAAGCTCGTGGCGGCCTCGCTGGACATCAACCTGCACACCGTGCTGCGGGCCTACCAGCAGTTGCGGGACGAGGGTCTGATCGAGCTGCGCAGGGGTCGCGGCGCCGTGGTGACCGCGGACCAACCCGCCGGCCTGGCCAGGCTGAGCGAACTCGTGGGCCAGCTGCGTGTGGAAGGTGCCCGGCTCGGGCTCTCCGCAGCGGACCTGGCCCGCCTGATCGAGGAGGAACCCAGATGACGACTGCCTCACCCATCCCGACATCCGGCCGAGGCCGAGGCCGACGCAGCGCGCCGTGGCTCGTCACGACCCTGATCGCCCTCGGCGTGGTCGCGGCGGGCACCGTCGCCGTGCTCCTCGCCCGCCCGGACCTGCCCGACCCGGTCGCGATCCACTGGGGCCCGGACGGGGCGGACGGCTTCGCGAGCGTGACCGGGTCACTCTGGCTGACCGGGGCCCTCACCCTGGGGGTGACTGCGCTCATGGTGGGGGTGCAACAGCTCCAGCACCCGTCCGCACGGCACCTGCTCGCCGGCGTGGCGGCCGGCACCGGCGTCTTCGTCGCGGTCGTCGGCTACGGCTCGCTGCTCACCCAGCTCGGCCACCCGGATGCCGCCGGGGCACCGACGCCGGGCCTGGCGATCGCGGTCGCGGTCGTGCTCGGGCTGGCCATCGGGTATGCCGTCAGCCGGCTCACGGCGCCGGCCTCCCCTGGACTCTCCGCGCCAGCGGGTGCGGCGGACCAAACCGTGGCCCCGGGGGCCGACCCGGAGCTGCTGCCGGAGGGGGCCCGCCTGTCCTGGGTGGGGCCGCTGCCGGTGCAGCGGCTCGCCGTGGCGATCGTCGTGCTGGCCGGCCTCGCGCCCACCGTCTACCTCGCCCTGACCCTGGACCCGTGGCTGTGGATCGTCCCGGTGCTCCTGCTGGTCCTGGTGCTGGTCCTGACCACCAGCACGCTCGTGGTCGACGAGCGGGGCGTCCGGGTGCGCTCGGTCGGGGCGGTCACCCTGCTGCGGGTGCCCCGCGAGGACGTCACCTCAGCAGGACCGGACGCGGTCCGGCCGCTGCGGGAGTACGGCGGATGGGGCTGGCGGCTGGGCCGCGACGGGAGCCGTGGCCTGGTGCTCGCGGACGGGCCAGCGCTGCGGATCCACCGTCACGGGCGACCCGACGTGGTGGTGTCGGTGAGCGACCCGGAGGATGCCGCGGCGGTGCTCAACACCCTGGTCGCCCGGGGGCGGCACGGCGCGGGCTGAGGCCTCGCCGGCCCCCGGTTTCCGGGTGTGGATCCGTCCGCCTGCCCCGTCGGCGGGATGCTACTCAGACGCTGGAGAGCTCCCCGTACAGGTCGTCCAGGAAGATGTCGACCTCCTGCTGGTCATAACCCCCGAAGCACACGTTGAAACGGGCTTCGAGGACGTTGGGCACCGGCTGTCCCTGGCGGACCGCCGCCGCGATGCTGTCGAGGAACTCATCGACCTCGGCTGCCGAGTAGCCTCGGCGCAGCCGGGAGACGGTGAACTGCGGCCGTGTCTGCTCGTCCCCGTCCTCGGTGGAGAAATCGGTCATGACTCGATCATGCCACCGAGCGCGAGAAATGTCGTATCCGCAGGTGGCGAGCCACAAAACGGGCCCGGGAACCTACCAGTCACCGCACCTCCTCGCGGTACTCGCTGTCCCTCGCCTGCGCCCTGATCCGGCGTCCCTGGTGGACCAGGAGGCCGGCCGTGGCGGCGCCGAATCCCCCCAGCGAGGCCAGCCACAGCGGCCACTCCAGCCCCAGTCGGGCGGGGAGTTGGGCGACCCCGTCCGGGATGGTGGACCTGGCCATCTCCGGGATCACCAGATAGCCGACGAGCCAGCCGGACGCGATGCCGACCAGCGCCGCGGTGAGGACGACGCCGGTCACCTCGAGGGCCGGGACCGGGCCACCGCGGCCGGCGCCATCCCCAGGGCGCGGAAGACCATCACGTCGGAGCGCCGCAGCCGGACCAGCGCGACCGCCACGGCCGCCGTGCCGGTGAAGGCCAGCAGCAGGGCCCCGCCCGCGGCCATCCACATCATCCCGCGGGCCGCTGCCGCCGCGTCGGTGACGGCGACGTCGGACCGCACGCTCACCGGCCCGAGGTCCGGCACCTGCCGCAGGGCCCCGGCGCTGATGACGGGGTCGTCGCTCCCGATCCAGTACTCGGTCGGTGCTGGCAGCTCCCGGTGGCGGGGGTGGAGCGCGGCCTGCAGGGTGCCCCGGTCGACGAGGGCCGCGACGGGCTGCAGCGACCCGGGCGCGCCGTCGGCGACCAGCACCACCTCCCCGTCGACGGCGTTGCCCCAGGCGGACAGGGTCACCTGCGACCCCACGTCCAGGCTCGTGGTCCGGGCCAGCTCGCGGCTCAGCAGGACCGGCACCGGGGGCTCCTGCCCGGAGCGGGTCGGGCCGATCTGCACCTCCCGCCGCCCGGTGGCGCCGGGCTCGGGATACTGCCCCGTCACCCCGAGCACGCGCAGCTCACCGGCCACCGGGTCGTGCACGACCAGCGGGCCGCTCTCGTTGGCCTCCCAGGTGAGCTTCTCGGCGGTCTGCAGCAGGTCGGTGCCGTCCCCCGTGGTCACTCCGTGCAGCACGAGGTCCGCCCGGTAGCCACCGCCCCGCGGCGCGAGCAGGTGCAGGGAGGAGATGGTCGCCAGGTCGCCGGGCGGGATCTCGATCCGGAGTTCCTCCGTCACGTGCGAGGGAGTGCTGGAGACGGCGCCGTCGGTGACGCTGATCCCTGGGAGCACGGACAGGGGCTCGGTGGCCAGGTGGGCGAGCCGCCCGCTGTCCCGCTCCACGGCATACAGCTCCAGGACCACCGTCTGGTCCGTCTCGGTGAACCCGGCGAGCAGTCCCTGCCGTCGCGCGGCGACCTCGTCCGCCAGGTCCTGCCCGGCCAGGTCCGGTGCGGCCTCGGCCACCTGCCCGGGGACGGCGTCCAGGTCGCGCTCCAAGCGCTGGCGGTGCTCGGGCGCGAGGTCGGCGGTGAGCTCGACGTCCAGGACGAGGGTGTCGGCCGCGGCCGGGACGGGGATGTCCGCGACGGTCGGGTCCCCGGTGTGCAGCAGCTCGGCCGTATGCCGGGGGTCAAGCAGTCCGTCGGGGACCCGGACCCCCGACCCCAGTTCGTCGGCGGGGGCCGCGACGAGCTCCAGCTCGGTGCTGCCGATCCGACTGGTCGTCCGCCAGACCGGCTCCGCACCGGTGACACCCTCCACCGACCCGACGGAGGGCTCGGCCGGCAGCCCGGCGAGGTCCCGGGCCGGTCCCTGTTAGGGGGCGCGGAGGTCCGCCCCGGTGCCCAGGGTCGCGAGGTCGTCCCGCAGCCCGCCGGCCGTGCTCGCGTAGAGGCTGGCGATGGTGGTCGTCCCGCTGGCCAGCACGACGAGGGCGAGCGGGGCTGCGTAGACGACCAGGCGGCGCGCCACCTGCGTCGCGGCGAGGTGGGCGACCGCGCCGGTGCAGGGTGCGGTGAGCCGCTCCAGGGACCGGGCGAACGGCCCGAGGCCGGCGGCGGTGAGGGCGGCGGCGGAGGCGAGCAACAGGGCAGGTGCCGCGCTGGCGAGCAGGTCCACACCGACCTCGCCCGTGCCGGTCGTGATGAGAGGGGACTCGTAGAGGTGCAGCTGCCACAGGGCGAGCAGGCCGGCGCCGACGACGAAGACCAGCGCGGCGACCGGCACCGCCTCCCGGCCCCGCCCCGACCGGTCGCCCGTCCGGCCCGCGTCGAGGGCACGCACCTGCAGCGCGTTGACCGCCACCAGCGAGACGAGCACGGCCGCACCCGCCGCGGTGCCGACCAGCAGCACCGTCCCGGTCTGGCTGGGACCGGACGGGACGGTCTGCAGCGCGCCGACGGCCAGGCCGACGCCGAGCACGGTGCCGGCCAGGCCGGTGCCGCCGGCCTCCAGCAGCGTCCACCAGAGCACCTGCCGCCGGGCCGCGCCGCGAGCCATCAACAGCTCGGCCTCGGCCGCCCTGGTCGCTGCCTGGACCCGGGTGATCTGGACGACCGCGATGATGCTGACCAGCAGCAACACGGTGATGGGGACGACGGACAGGGCGCGGGCGGCGGCCAGGTCCTCCGCGGCGCGGGCCGCGGTCGGGGCGAGGTCCCCGTCGACGACGAGCCCGCGGACCACCAGGTCGGGATCGTCCATCGAGGCCCGCAGGTCGGTGGCGCCACCGGCCAACACGGCCAGGTGCTCGGGCAGCATCCGCTCGGTGTCCGGCAGCACCGTCCACCGCAGGTAGGGGTCGCCCCCGAAGGACGGCACCGGGCCGGCCGCCCCGCCCTCGCCCGGGGGGACGATCAGCAGGCCCGTCCCGTCCCGTTCCCCGGCGCTGGCGGCGGCGTCGTCCACCGGTGCCCCATCGCCCCCCGGGGCAGCTGCCGCGACGGGCGGGTCGCCGAGCCAGATGGGGTCGTCGGGGTCGACCGGCTGCCAGGTGGCCACCACGGTGACCTCGGCGTCGCCGACGGTGAGGACGTCGCCGACCCCGACCCCCAGGCCGTCGGCGAACGCGGGGGGCAGCGCCCCCTCGACCGGGCCGTCAGCGGACGCCTCGGGCCACCGTCCGGCGACAAGGCCCACCCGGTCGCGGAACGAGGGGTCCCCGGGCAACAGCGACGGGGAGGAGAGCGCGACCAGGCGTTCGGCCCGGCCGGCGACCTGGCGCGGCTCGGAGAGCTCGCTGGCGACCACCTCCACCGGGGCCGGCGAGAACGCCCCGGCGATCGCGGCGCGCGCCACCGCCTCCTGGGTCGCCGGGTCCGCGCCCTGCCGGGTCGTCGCGCTGACGGCGGACTCCGCGGGCTCGCTGCTGGCGGAGAGCGCCTCCCGGCCGGCCTCGATCGCGCCGGCCCGGGCATACCCGACCGTGCCGGCGACCACCGCGGTCGTCCCCGCGGTGAGCAGCAACAGGGTGGCCAGCAGCCCGAGCCCGGCCCGGGCTCGTCGCAGGAGCAGACGGAGGACACCCATCAGCGGGCTGGCTCGATCGCCTCCTCCGGGGCGGCGCCACCGTTCAGCAGCCGGCCGTCGTGCAGCTCGACCAGCCGGTCGGCGCGCTTCATCAGCAGCGGGTCGTGCGTGGAGACCAGCGCCGCGATGCCCTGCTCGTGGGTGAGCCGGGCCAGCAGGTCCATCACGGTCGCGGCCGTGTCCGAGTCCAGCTGCCCGGTCGGCTCGTCGGCGATCAGGATGTCCGGCTCGGCGACCAGGGCGCGGGCGATGCCGACGCGCTGCTGCTGCCCGCCGGAGAGCTCGTACGGCCTTTGCCGTCCGTGCTTGGCCAGCCCGACCATGTCCAGTACCTGCTCGACGCGTCGCGCACGGTCCTTGGTGGGGGTGTTCAGCAGCCGCAGCGGCACCTCGACGTTCTCCGCGGCCGACAGCACCGGCACCAGGCCGAAGGACTGGAAGATGTAGCCCACCATCTGCCGGCGGACGGCCAGCACCTCGGCCTCCTTGAGCTCGGACAGCACCCGACCGTCCCCGAGGAGCACCCGCCCCTGCGTGGGCCGGTCCAGCCCGCCCAGGATGTTGAGCAGGGTGGTCTTGCCCGACCCGGACGGTCCGCGCACCACGGTCAGCTCGCCGGGGTGGACCTCCACGTCGACGCCGACCAGGGCGTGGACCTCGGCGGCCCCGTGCCCGAAGGTCCGGTGCAGGCCCTCTCCGCGCAGCAGGTAGGTCGTGTCCTCAGCCATGCTGGCTCCCCTCCTCGGGTGGGTGCGTGTCCCCGGGGTGGGCATCCCCGGGTGGGGGTATGTCGTTCGCCGGCCGACCGTCCCCGTCACCGTCGGTCTCGCCCCGGCGGGCCAGGCTGTGCTCGTCGGGCCACACCCCGACGTGGTCGGACTCCAGCTCCAACCGGACCCGGTCGCGCAGGTCGAGCTGGTTGACGTAGCCGCTGGGCAGCTGCATCCGCCCGGCGCGGTCGATGACGGTGAACTCCCGGGCCACCAGGTGCTCCCGGCCGTGTTCGTCGACCTCGGTATGCCGGAGCACCTCGGTCGAGGTGCGCCCGTCGCGGATCTGCACGGTGCGCTGCACGTGGTCGGCGATGGTCGGGTCGTGGGTCACGATCAGCACGGTGACCCCGAGCCGGGTGGAGGCGTCCCGCATCGCCTCGAGCACCTCGGCGGACATCGCGTCGTCCAGCTCGCCGGTCGGCTCGTCCGCCAGCAGCACCGACGGGTCGTTGGACAGGGCCACCGCGATGGCGGTGCGCTGCTGCTGCCCGCCCGACATCTGGGTCGGACGGCGGTCCCGGCAGTCCGCGATGTCGAGCACCTCGAGCAGCTCGTCCACCCGGTCCTGCCGGTGCTTGCGGTTGCTGATCACGAGGGGCAGGGCGATGTTCTCCGCGGCGGTCAGGTAGGGCAGCAGGTTCCGGGAGGTCTGCTGCCAGACGAAGCCCACGACGTGCCGCTGGTAGGAGATCCGCTGCTGGCGGGTCATCGACAACAGGTCGACGCCGGAGACGAGGGCCCGCCCGCCGGTCGGCTTGTCCAGCCCGGAGAGGATGTTGAGCAGGGTCGACTTGCCGGATCCGGAGGCGCCGACGAGCGCCACGACATCACCCGGGTCCACCCGCAGGTTCAACCCCTGCAGGGCCTGGACCTCGACCCCGTCCGTGGAGTAGATCCGGACCAGGTCCTCGCACAGGATGTCGGGCCCCCCGTGGTCCCGCTCGGGTCCGGAACGGGCCTCGGCAGCGGCACCGGGATCGGTGCTCGTGGGTGTGGGCCTCGTGGGTAGGGACATGGTGGCGTTACCTTTCCTCGCCGACGCGGAGTTGCTGGGCCAGGTTGGTGCGGCTGGCCGCCGCCGCGGACACGGCCACGGCCAACAGGACCGCGACCAGGATGGCCCCGACGACGAGCCCGAGCTGGGCCCAGTCGAGGTGCAGGGTGGGTTGTTGCTGACCGCCGGTCATCCCGGTCAGGTCGATCGCCTTGAGCAGCAGCCAGGGGATGGCCACGCCCAGCACGGCGCCGACCGCGAACGCCATCGCCAGCAACGGCCCGAGCTCCCAGGCGGTCAGCGACCGCCCCTGCCCGGGACGCAGGCCCAGGGTGCGCAGCACCGCCAGCAGCTTGGCCCTCGCAGGGGCGCCCATCAGCTGGACGACCAGGATCGCCAGCACGGTCAATGCCGTCGTAATCACCACGGCGGCGGTGAACAGGTAGCCGAGCCCGGAGGTGACCGGGGCGGACCGGAAGGCGTCCAGGGTGGCCAGCGGGGTCTCGACCAGCGCGTTGCTGATCTCCTCGCCGATGGCCGTCGCGACCTGCTCCCGCTGGTCGGGGTCGGTCACGTCGACCAGGGCCACCGTGGCGGGGGTGGTCCGCGCGCCGGCCTGCTCCCACAGGGTGCGGTCGACCACCACGAAGGCCCGGTCGGTCCGCATCCCGGGGAGTTCGTCGACGTGACCCACGATGTGGACGGCGCCGAGGTTGGTCAGCGACCCCGAGCCGCTGTCACCCTCGACGGCCCCGCCGGTGAGGATGGGCGTGGCCCCGCCCCCCTCGAACAGTGCCGGGGGCAGCTCGGTCAGGTCCGGCGCCCCGGCCTGCACGTCGGGCAGGTTGGAGTCGACCACGTAGATGCTCACGCCGGTCTGTGAGACGTCGCCGGAGAGGTCGGCCGAGCGGCCGGCCTGCCGGATCCCGCTGACCGCCCGCACCCCGTCGACGTCGCCGATCCGCTCCATCAGGTCCGCGTCGAACTGGGGGCCCGACATCCGGATCTGGGCGCCGGTCTGGTTCCACGCGGCGGACTCCGCACCGTGCTCGATGGTGGAGGACATCAGCGTGGAGAAGACGGCCACGCCGACCCCGAGGATCACCGCGAGGGCCGGGATCAGCCCGCCGGCGGGGTCGCGCACCGAACGCGCCGAGCCGAGGAACGGGATCAGGTCGGTGCGCCGCCGGAAGACCGAGGACAGGGCCAGCACCGGCACCGGGTACAGCCGCAGGGTCAGCACGCAGGCCGCCAGCGCCAGCAGGACCGGGGTGGCCGCCATCAACAGGTCCACCCCGGTGTCCACCGGGGTGGCGACCGCGCCCGGGGTGGACGTGGCCTCGGCCGGGAGGTCGATACTGGTCAGGCCGCGGTCCATGAGCCGCCAGACGGCGATGGCGGCCAGGGCCACCACGATGGTCTCGACGATCCAGCGCAGCCTGCTGGAGGACCTGCGCCCGAGGTCGCTGCGGGTCTCCCGTAGCGAGCTCTCCCGGGCGGACAGCGCGAGCGCGGCCGCGGGGACCAGGCCGGCGAGGGCCGCGAGGACGAGCTCGGACCAACCGGTGGAGACCGGGCGGACCAGGCCGGCCAGCAGGTAGCCGGCGGACGCCGCGGGTATCCCCAGCAGGACGCCCTCCACTGCCAGCAGCCCCCGGACCTGGCGCGGGGAACCCCCTCGGGCGCTGACCAGGCTCAGGGCGTACCTGCGCCGGGTCACGATGAGCCGGGCGGCCAGTGCGAACACCGCCAGGGTGACCCCGATCGGGCCGGCGGCGACGACCGCGAGCATCGAGGCCGTCGCCCGCTGCTGGGCGGACAGTTCCTGGAAGGTGCCGACCACCTCCGAGGAGAACCGGGCCCGCACCGCGGAGGCCCCTGTCGTGCTGTCCTCCTCCTGCAGGGTGACGTCGCTGGAGGCCATCCCCAGGAGCTGGCTGGTCACCAGGTCCACCTGGTCGCCGGCCACCGCAGCGGCGTCGATGGGGTACCAGTACTCGAAGCTGGCGACGGCAGGCCCACCGATCGATCCCGGGTTGGCGGGGTTGAGGTAGAGCGTGGCGAAGGCCAGGTTCCCCAGGTTGCCGTCGTACATGACCCCCATGGAGGCGCCGTTCGTATGGTGTTCCCACCGGCCGTCCTCGGGATGCACCGGGCGGTAGGTGCCGCTGAGCACCCACGTGCCGAACGTCTCGCCGACCTCCCAGCCCAGACGTTCGGCGGCCTCGTCCAGCAGGAGTACCGGGGTCGGGTCCGCGGTGGTCACCTCCTCGACCTCCGAGATGACCACGCCCCCCTGGTCGTCGACGCCGACGTAGGAGGTCGTGTCGACCACGAAGGCCGGCCAGTCGCCCTCCACCAGCTCGACGTGGTCCCGCAGGAAGGGATCGACCCGCTGCTGGAAGTTGACCGTGGCGATGTCGCTGTCCTCGCCGGGAGGACCGGTGGGCGTGGCCTGGTCCACGTTGACCAGGAACTGCGCCGGCCGCAACATCGAGCGCAGCGGCTCCGGCTGTTCGTCACGGACGCGGGCGAGGTGGTCCTCCAGCGGGCCCCAGGCGCCCTCGACCGTCTCCGGCATCCCCGGCAGGGGCGTCACCGTGGTGGAGGAGTGGGCGATCATGTCCTGTCGGGTCGCGGACAGGTCGTTGACCTCGTGCGGCACCTGGTCGCTGTTCATCTGCAGGACGAACCGGGGCCACAGCGTGGCCCCGAAGACGACCACCACGACCATCAGGGCCAGGGACAGCGAGACCCACGGGTCGGCGGTGAACTGGCGCAGGCCGAGGCCGGCGGCTCCGGGAAGCCGCCCGCCGGAGCGGTGCCTGGCTGGCTGGGTCACCGGATCTCCTCCCGGTATTCGTTGTCGAGGGCGTGGCGGCGGACCTGCCAGGCGAGCGCGCCCACCAGCCCGAGGATGGCGACGAGGAGCAGGCCCAGGAGGGTGGCCCACGGCGCCGCCTCGAGCCGGAGGGCCGCCGGGAGCACGGCCTGCCCGGCGACGGTGGTGCTGCGGGCCAGGTCGGGGATGACCATGGCGCCGACCAGCCAGCCGGCCGCGAGGCCGAGCAGGCCGGCGACGCCGACCACCCCGAACAGTTCTGCGCCGCGGGAGCGGGCCTGCCCCCCGGGCGTCATGCCCAGGGCGCGCAGGACCGCCACCTCGGCGCGGCGGGCGGCGAGCAGCGCGGCGGTCACCGCGGCGATCCCGGTGAAGGCCAGCAGCACCGCGCCGGTGGAGGCGACCCAGAAGACCAGTCGGACGGCGGACGCGGCGTCGGTGACGCTCACCGTCCCCGGGCCCGTCACGCTGGCGAAGGACGGGTCGGCGCCGACGGCCTCGACGGTGCGCTCCGGGTCGTCGCTGGTGATCCACACCTGGTCGGGCTGGGGCATCGCCTGTTGCGCCGGCATGGCGCTCTGGGCGAGGGTCCGGCTGTCGACCAGCACGGCGTCCGGCGCGGTGGTGCCGGGCACGGCCGGCACCACGAGGGCGACCTCGGCGTCGGAGGGCACGCCGAAGGCGTTCAGGGTCAGCCGTGAGCCGACCTCCAGGTTGCTCGCGCTCGCCAGCGACTCGGTCACCGCGATCGGCACCGGGTCGGGTGTGACGAGTGTGCGACCGGACCCGCCGTCGACGCCCTCGACGGTCCCCTCCGTGGGCTCGGACGGGAACATCAGGATGGGGCGCCGGCTGACGTCGCCGCGGAAGGAGAAGCTCTGCCCCACCTCGCCGCGGAAGCCGAGCGTGCCCGCGTCGCGGTCCTGCTCGACCGGCAGTTGCGGGTCCCCCCAGCCGAGCTCCGGCGCCCCGGCCAGCAGGTTGGTGTCGGGGTCGAGGTCGGAGGTGATCCCGGTGATCCGGAAGTCCATCAGGTAGGTGGTGCCGAACTCCTCGGTCTCCACGGTCAGGCCGAGCAGCCGCTGCGTCCCGGCGCCGGGCAGGGTCAGCGTGGTGCTGCCCCGGGTCTCCTCGGGGTGGCTGGTGATCTCGACGCCGTCCCGCTGGATGTCGAACCCGTAGCGGACCGGCTCCAGCGTCAGCGGGACGACGGTGCCGCTGTCGACGTCCTGGACCCAGGCGGTCAGGCCGGCGTCGGGCGTCGCGTCGATCCAGAAGGCGTAGTTGGCCAGGGCCTCCTCGAGGATCTCGTCGACGTCCTCCGGCGGTGCCGAGGCGAAGGGTGCCTCGTTGGCCTCCCGCCACAGCCGCAGCGCCTCCTCGAACTCCTCCTCCAGGTCGCCCTCCAGGGAGGTCTCCACGGCGACGTCGAGGGTGATCTCGGAGGCGCCCTCCGGCAGTTCCAGGGCGCCCCAGTCGGCGAAGGCGTCGGCCGGTTGGAGCGCGGTACCCAGGGCGGCGGTGTCGATCCCCTCGGGGTCGTGGGCGACCCCGCCCATCCGGTCGACCGGCATCGCCAGGACCTGGCTCTCCGGTGTGCCGACCGCGAGCCGGGTGCGGGCCTGCCACACGGGCAGGGCGGCGGTCACCCCGGGCGCCTCCTGGATGCTCGGGAGGGCGGACGCCGGGGTGCGGAAGGCCGCGCCCCGGTCTTCGGGCCCGCTGGCCAGCGAGGCCCGCACGTCCGCCCCCTCGGCGAGCTCGGTCAGCTGGGTGCGCAGGTGGGCGGAGGTGGCCGCATACATGGCGGACACGGTCGTGGTCCCGACGGCGAGGACGGTGAGGACGACCGGGACGGCATACACCACGAGGCGGCGGGATACCTGGGCGGAGGCGAGGTGTGCCCCCAGCCCACGGGCCGGCCGGGTGAGGGACTCGGCGATGCGCCCGATCGGGCCGAGCAGGGCCATCGCGATCACCGCGACCGCGGCCAGCAGCAGCGCGGGGGCGGCGCCGGCGACCAGGTCGGTGGTCAGGCTCCCGTCGTCGGCGGTGACCAGGGGGGAGCCGTAGCGGCGCAGCTGCCACCAGGACAGCGCGGCCGCGCCGAGGGTGAACAGCAGCGTGCCGAGCGCGGCGACGGTGCGGGTGCGTCCGGACCGGTCGGTGGCGGTGCGGGCGGCGAGCGTGCGCACCTGCAGGAGCGCGACCAGCGCCAGCGCGAGCAGCACCGAGATGCCGGTGAGGATGCCCACCCGCACGACGGTGTCGGTCTGTTGGTCGCCGGCCGGCACGGAGCGCATGACCAGCAGCGCCGCGGCGGTCCCGAGGGCGGTGGCGACCACGGTGGTGCCCAGCGCCTCGACGAGGGTCCACCGGAGGACCTGGCGCCGGGAGGCCCCCCGGGCGATCAGCAGCTCGATCTCGCCGGAGCGGGACTGGGACTGGAGCCGGGCGATCTGCACGATGGCGATCACGCTGACCAGCAGGAGCAGGATCACCGGGACCACGTTGAGTGCCTGGGCGGTGGCCAGGTTGCGCGCGGCGGTCGCGGCGGTCGGGGCGAGGTCGCCCTCGACGGTGACGCCGCGGACGTCGACCTCGTCGGTCTTCATCGCGTTCTGCAGCTTGGAGGCCGCGGCGGCGAGCGTCGGCATGTCGGAGGGCTGGATGTCGTCGGGGTCCGGCTGGACGGTCCAGCGGGCGAACGGCGCGCCGCCCAGGGCGGTGATCGCGCCCGGGTCGACCACCAGGGGGCCGACCGTGGAGTCCTCGCCCCCCGTGGCGACCAGCGGGTCGCCGAACCAGAAGGCGGCCTGGGGGTCCACGGCCCGCCACAGCGCGGTCACCGTGACCTTCGCCTCACCCACGGTCAGGGTGTCCCCGACGGTGACCCCCCACCGCTCCGCGGCGCCGGCGTGCAGGGCGCCGGGGACGGTCCCGTCCTGGGTCGCGGCCTCCGGCCAGGCGCCCTCCACGACGGTGACCCGCTCGGCGAACTCGGGGTCGTCCGCCAGTAGCGAGCTGCTGGCCACGGCGATCACCCGGCCCTCGTGGTCGGCCACGGTCCGCGGCTCGGAGACGGTCGTGTACTGGATCCGGACGTCGGTCCCGGCGAACGCCTCGTCGATGATCCGGCGGGCGGCCGCGTCCTGCGCGGCCGGGTCGTCGGCGACCCGGGTCTGCACCCGGATGCCGGCCTCCGTGGGGACGGCGTCGGTGAGCGCCTGGCGGGCGGCCACGGTCGCGGCGGCGGCGCTGTAGCCCAGCGTGCCGGCGATGATCGCGGTCGTGGCTGCCGCGAGCAGCAGGATGGTGGAGAGGAGGCCGAGGCCTGCGCGGGCGCGACGGAGGACGAGCGCCAGCGAACCCATGCCTTCTCCCTCGGGGCGGTGTGTGCCGGGCGCCCCCTACCGACGCCCAGTCCTTGACGCTATGCAGGAGTCACTGGCCCCCACAATGGTTCCCACCCATTCGTGACCCACCCGTGATGGGCCGGATCAGCGCAGGTCGCGCTGGTCCACGATCCGGCGGGCCTTGCCGACGGAGCGTTCGATGCCGCCCTCGCCGAGGACGACGACCTGGGCGGTGGTGCCGATCCGCGACTTGATCCGGTGCGCCAGCTCCCGCGACAGCCGGTCGCGTTCCTCCTGCCCCAGGGAGGGCGAGCCCTCGACGTTCACGGTCAGCTCGTCCATCCGGCCGGGCCGGGTCAGCACGCACTGGAAGTGCGGGGTCAACCCCGGAAGCTCCAGCACCAGCTCCTCGATCTGGGTGGGGAAGACGTTGACGCCGCGCACGATCATCAGGTCGTCCGAGCGCCCGGTGACCTTGGCCATCCGGCGGAACGCGGGGCGGGCGGTGCCGGGCAGCAGCGCGGTGAGGTCGCGGGTCCGGTAGCGCAGCACGGGCATCGCCTCCCGGGTCATCGCGGTGAGCACCAACTCACCGACCTCGCCGTCCGGGACCGGTTCTTCGGTGACCGGGTCGATGATCTCGGGCAGGAAATGGTCCTCCCACAGGTGCAGCCCGTCCTTGGTCTCCACGCACTCCTGCGCCACCCCGGGGCCCATCATCTCGGAGAGCCCGAAGATGTCGCAGGCGTGCATGCCGGCCCGTTCCTGGATCTCCTGGCGCATCGCCTCGGTCCACGGCTCGGCACCGAACACCCCGATCTCCAGCGACGTGGAGTCGGCGGGCCGTCCGGTCGCCTCCAGGTGGTCCAGCAGCGCCAGGAAGTAGGACGGGGTCACCATGATCGCCCGCGGGCCGAAGTCGGTGATCAGCTGGATCTGCTTCTCGGTCTGGCCGCCGCTCATCGGGATCACGGTGCAGCCGAGCCGCTCCGCTCCGTAGTGCGCGCCCAGCCCGCCGGTGAACAGCCCGTAGCCGTAGGACACCTGCACCAGGTCGCCCGGGCGCACGCCCGAGGCGCGCAGCGAACGGGCCACGAGACCGGCCCACACCTCGATGTCGCCCTTGGTGTAGCCGACGACGGTCGGCCGCCCCGTTGTCCCGGACGAGGCGTGGACCCGCACGCACTCCTCGCGGGGCACCGCGAACATCCCGAACGGGTAGTTCTCCCGGAGGTCGGCCTTGGTGGTGAACGGCAGCAGCCGCACGTCCGCCAGGTCCTTGATGTCGTCGGGATGTACCCCTCGCTCGTCCATCTGCCGCCGGTAGTGCTCGACGCGGTAGGCGCGCCGCACCCCGTCCTGCAACCGGGAGAGCTGCTCGCTGCGCAACTGGTCCACCGACCAGTTCTCCGCCTCGTCGAAGAGATCGGGGGCGGGGGTGATCTCGGGCAGTGACATCGTTGTCCTCCTCGGGCGGCTGGGGTGTCGCGTGGCTCAGCGGGTGGGTGGCTTGATCGAGCGGGAGCGCCCGCGGAACTCGGCGACGACGGCACCGTCGGACTCGCGGGTCACCGTCACGTCGGTCACCCCGCTGCGGCCGTATGTCGTCCGTTCCCGGGCCTCGGCGAGCAGCACGTCCCCGTGCCGGGCCGAGGTGACGAAGGTGACGTCCGCGCCGGCCGCCACGGTGAGGGCGCCCCCGGCGTTGCAGGCCAGCGCGAAGGTGGAGTCGGCGAGGGTGAAGATGTAGCCGCCGTGGCAGATGTCGTGCCCGTTCACCATGGTGTCGGTGACCGGCATCCGGGTCCGGGCGTGGCCGAGCGGCCCGCGGGGTGAGTCCTCCAGCCCGACCTCGAGGCACTCGATGCCCAGGTGGGCCGAGGCCTTGTCGTCCGCCCACATGGTCCGCACGTGGGTCAGGTCGGCATCGCTCATCGGGTCATCTCCTCCAGTGCCGGGCTGGTCCGGTACCGCCCGCCGGGGAAGGCGGCGTCCAGTTCCCGCAACTGTCCTACCACGGTCGGGGCGCCCAGCGCCGCCAGCCACTCGTGGGGACCCTTCGGGTAGTTGGTGCCGAGTCGCATCGCGGTGTCGACGTCCTCCGCCGTCGCCTCGCCCCGGTGGACCAGGTCGACCGCCTCGTTGACGAGCATGGCCAGGGTCCGCGCGACGGGGTCGGACACGACCGGGCCGCCCACCAGCCGGGCGGCCAGCCCCGCGTCCGGGGTGGCGTCCACGGGTCGCCCGGACTCGTCATACCGGAAGACCCCGTGCCCGGACTTGCGCCCGAGGCGGCCGGCGGCCACCAGGTCCTGCTGCAGCGCGGTGGGGGCGTAGCGGGGGTCGCGGTCGGTCTGTTCCCACACGCTGGTGCCGACCGCGAGGTTGACGTCCTGCCCGATCAGGTCGGTGAGCTCCATCGGTCCCATCCGGAAGCCGGCGTGCTCCCGCAGCGCCAGGTCGATGGTGGCGGGGTCGGCGGTGCCGTCCTCCACCAGCCGCTGGGCCTCGCCGTAGAACGGGCGGGCCACCCGGTTGACGATGAAGCCGGGGGTGGAGGTGCACTGCACGGGCGTCTTGCCCCAGCCGCGGACCAGCTCGGCGGCCACCTCCAGGACGGCGGGGTCGCTGCGCTCACCGCGGACCACCTCGACGAGCTTCATCAGCGGGGGCGGGTTGAAGAAGTGCAGCCCGAGGACCCGCCCCTCGCCCGGCAGGCCCTCCGCGATCGCGGTGACGTCGAGGCTGGAGGTGTTGCTGGCCAGCACCGTCGAGGGGGGCTGGTGCTCGGCCAGGGTGGCGAAGATCGACCGCTTCACGTCCAGCCGCTCCACGACCGCCTCGACCACGAGGCCGACCTCGGGCAGCGCCGCCAGGTCGAGGGTGTCGCCCCCGGGCACCACGACGCGGCCCAGGGTGCCGGCCGCGTCGTCACCGGTGACCTTGCCCTTGGTCACGAGCCGTTCGAGCGTCGCCGAGAGCTTCTCCCGGGCCGCGGCCGCCGCTCCCGGGGCCGCGTCGACCAGGTGCACCACGTGCCCGGCCTGGGCGGCGACCTGGGCGATCCCGGCCCCCATGGCCCCCGCGCCGACCACGGCGACGGGGGACTCCTGCAGTGCGCTCAGCGATGGGGACGACATGTCCCACATGGTGCCACTGCCGGGCTGGTGGGCGGCCGCGAGCGCGGCGTTAGGCTGGCGGGGTGACCCAGACAGCCCCCACGCACCTGCTCCTCGACGCCCACCGCGAGGTCCTGGAGGCGGCCACCGCCGCCCTGGCGACCCGCGAGTACTACAGCCGCTACCCCGAGTCCCCGTCGCCGCGGGTCTACGGGGAGACCGCCGCCGAAGACGGGCAGCGGGCCTTCGAGAAGGCCCGCAACGCCGACTTCTCCGCGCTCGCGGACCAGCCGGGGACGGGGGAGACCGTCGGCAGCGAGGTCTCGCCCTACGGCCCCGAGCTCGGGGTCCGCTACCCGCAGCTGGACGTGGACGCGGCGGTGGCCGCGGCGACCGACGCGATCCCCGCCTGGCGCGACGCCGGAGCCGAGGTGCGCGCTGCCGTCTGCGTCGAGATCATCGAGCGGATCAACGCGCGGTCGCACGAGATGGCGCACGCCGTGATGCACACCAGCGGCCAGCCGTTCGTGATGTCCTTCCAGGCCGGCGGCCCGCACGCCCAGGACCGGGCGCTGGAGGCCGTGGTCGCCGCGCTCGTGGAGCAGCAGCGGGTGCCGTCCTCGGTGCTCTGGGAGAAGCCGACCAAGGGCGACCCGATCCGGATGCAGAAGGACTACCAGGTGGTCCCGCGCGGCATCGGGCTGGTGATCGGCTGCAACACCTTCCCGACCTGGAACGCCTACCCGGGCATCTTCGCCTCGCTGGCCACCGGCAACCCGGTCGTGGTCAAGCCGCACCCCCGCGCCGTGCTACCGCTGGCGATCACCGTGGCCATCGCCCGGGACGTGCTGGAGGAGGCCGGCTTCGACCGCGCCCTGGTGCAGCTGGCCGCCGAGGACGACGGCGACGGCCTGGCCAAGACCCTGGCGCTGCGTCCGGAGGTCGCGATCATCGACTACACCGGCGGGCCCGGCTTCGGCGGTTGGTTGGAGAAGGAGGGGGCGGCCGCCGGCAAGCTGGTCTACACCGAGAAGGCGGGGCTGAACACCGTCGTCCTGGACTCCACCGACGACCTCAAGGGGACGCTGGGCAACCTGGCGTTCTCGTTCTCCCTCTACTCGGGCCAGATGTGCACCGCCCCGCAGAACGTCTACGTCCCCGCGGCCGGCATCAGCACCGACCAGGGCGACCTGACCTTCGAGGAGGTCGCCGAGAAGATCGCCGGCGCGATCGAGAAGTTCAACGCCGACGACACCCGGGCCGTGGAGATCCTGGGCGCCACCGTCAACGACGACGTGCGCGGCCGCGCCACCGACGTGCCGGCGCTCGCGGAACGTCTCGGGGGCCAGGTGGTGCTGGACGCCCGCCCGATCACCCACCCGACCTTCCCCGACGCTGTGGTGCGGGTCCCCGCCCTGATCAGCGTCGACGCCGCCAACGACACGGCATACACCCAGGAGTGCTTCGGCCCGGTGGCGTTCGTCATCCGCACCGAGGACACCGCCGCCTCGCTGGAGACGTTCGCGCGCACCGTCCGGGAGCACGGGGCGATGACCGCCTCCGTCTACTCCACCTCCGAGGAGGTGCTGCAGCAGGCGCGGGAGGCCGCGGCACGGGCCGGGGTGGCCCTGTCGGAGAACCTCACCGGGCCGATCTTCGTCAACCAGACGGCCGCCTTCAGCGACTTCCACGGCACCGGGGCGAACCCGGCCGCGAACGCCGCCTACACCGACGCCGCGTTCGTGGCCAACCGGTTCCGGGTGATCACCAGCCGCAGGCACGTGGCATGAACCTGACCCAGGTGCTGCGGTTCAAGCCGTTCGCCCGCCGGATCTTCCGCGTCGTCGCGGTGGCCGAGGCGATCTCGTGGGCGCTCCTGCTGGTCGGGATGTACTTCAAGTGGATCGCCGAGACCTCCGAGGTGGGGGTGCAGGTCTTCGGGCCGATCCACGGGACGATCTTCCTGATCTACGTGGTGGTCACCTTCGGCACCGCCAGCATCTTCGGGTGGAACTGGAAGGCCACCCTGCTCGGGCTGGCCGCGGCGATCCCGCCCTTCGCCACGTGGGCGTTCGAGGTCTGGGCACTGCGGCGCGGGCTGCTCGCCTCGGACGAGGGCGACGAACCGGCCGAGCCGGCCGAGCCGGCCGCGGCGACACCGGGCGTGCCTGCCGACCGGGTCCCCGGCGACCGGGTCCGGGACGGCTGAGGCGTGCCGGAGGGGACCGCGCCGCTGCAGCTGCGGGTCGTGCCGACCGAGGACGGCCTCGGCGTGCTCACCTGGGACGGGACCTGCAGCGGCTCGTCTGCGGAGGCCGCACGCTTCTGGGCCGACCGGGCCGCGCGCGACGTGGTGTCCGCGGTGCTCGAGGCCGCCTTCTCCGCGGGCACCCGCCGGGTCGAGGTCGAGGTGCCGGTGGCGGACCGCGACGTCCGGCGCACCCTGCACCGCGCCGGGATGCGCCCCGAGGGGACGGCGCGGGGCCGCGGCACCGGTGCCGACGGCCGGCCGGTGGACGTGGTGCGGTTGGCCCGCCTCGCCGACGACGCACCGCCCGGCACCCGCGAGGGGTTCATCTCGATGCTCAACGCCACGCTGCCCACCAAGCGGGTGATCGGGCAGGGGGTGATCCGCGACGGCGCCGGGTCCGTGCTGCTCTGCGAGCTGGTCTACAAGCGGGAGTGGGACCTGCCCGGCGGGGTGGTGGACCCGCGCGAGTCGCCCGCCCACACGGTCGCCCGCGAGGTCGGCGAGGAGCTGTCCGTCTCGCTGGCCCCCGGCCGGCTGCTCGCGGTGAACTGGCTGCCGCCCTACCGGCAGTGGGAGGACGCGGTGCTGCTCGTCTTCGACCTCGGCGTGCACCCGGACCTCGTGGACCGGGTGGTCCTCGAGCGCTCGGAGCTGCGGGCGGTGCACTGGTGCCGCCCCGAGGAGCTGGGCGACCACGTGGCGCCGTATGTCGAGCGCCACCTGACCCGGATCCTGGCCGCCGACCCCGCCGCAGGCCCGCTCTACCTGGAAGACGGGACCCCACCGGGCGGCGAGTGACACGGCGTGGAAACTTGTGGGGCCCAGAGGCCCGAAAAGTTTCCCCACGCGCCGGGCCCCACCTTTCCGCGGAGTCAAGACAGGGTAAGGACCGGGCAGGTACGCTGATCGGCCGTGCCTAGACATCGAGCCGAAACAGAGTGGTCCCGCACCCGCGTCCTGGCGGTCGTGGGGGCCTTCGTCGTGCTGGTCGCCCTCGTCTTCGGCGGCTACGCGCTGCTCACCGGCGACGGGGACGAGGGGGCACCCGAGGCGGGCCGGGGGACGCAGGACGAGACCAGCGCCACGACCAGCGGCGGTGCCACCGGTGCCCAGGGGCAGGACGGCGACGACCGCGACGACATGGATGCGGCGTTGGAAACGGGGGCGACCGACTGCGCCGAGCCGCAGGTCGTGGGGGTGGCCGCTGCCCCGCAGATCGCGCCGGTCATCGAGCAGGTGGCTGAGGGGCTGGGCGAGGGGTGCACCGACTACGAGGTGACCGCGGTGCCCGCTGCCGCGGTCCTGGCCACCCTCGCCGGCCAGGGCGAGACGGACGAGGGTGCGACGGGCGACGGTGCGACGGAGGACGGGGCCACGGACGACGGCGCCGCCGACGACGACGCGGTCGGCGCCGCCCCCGACATCTGGGTGCCCGACTCCACGCTGTGGGTCGAACTGGCTGCGGCCCAGGGGGCGCCGCTGACCCCGGGTCCGGTCGTGGCGACCAGCCCGATCGCGCTGGTCGGTCCGGCCGACACCATCGCGGAGACCGGGCTGGAGAGCGGTGCTGGCTGGGCCGAGTTGCTGGGGGCGGGGGCGCCGCTGCGGGCGAGCGACCCGCAGCAGGACGCGGCGAGCCTGCTGACCCTGCTCACCGCGCAGGCCGCCTTCGGTGACGACGCGGCGGGGCAGCAGCGGGCCGCCGCAGTGCTGATCAACCTGGGGCGCCAGCTCACCCCCGCCGACGAACTGCTGGCGGCGGCCCAGGACGGGGAGGCCGTGGTCTTCCCCAGCAGCGAGCAGACCGTCGCCGGCGACGACGCCCTGGCCGCGGTCGTCCCGGAGGGCGGGCTGGGCACGCTGAGCTACCCCGTCGTGACGATGCCGGGCGGCGAGGCGGACGTGGCCGCCGACATGCTGTCCGAGGCGCTGCTCTCCGAGGACGGCGCCGCGGCCCTGGCCGGGGCCGGGTTGCGCCCCGGCGAGGACGGCGCTGGACCGGGCGTCGCCGGCATCCCGGAGCAGGCCCCCGACCTGGCCGCCCAGCCGGACGCGGCCCAGGTCGCGGACGCCACCGCCCGCTGGTCCTCCCTCACCCGGGAACAGCGGATGCTGGCGGTGCTCGACGTCTCCGGCTCGATGGACGAGGAGGTCGGCGACACCACCCGGATCGGGATCGCCGCGGCGGCCGCCGAGCGGGCGATGGGCCTGATGCGACCCGGGTCGCAGGTCGGCGCGTGGAAGTTCTCCACGGCACGCGGGGAGGACGGCGAGGACTACGCCGAGCTCGTGCCGATCCGGACGCTGCGGGAGCAGGTCGGGCAACGGACCCACGCCGACGTCCTGCTGGACACGGTCGGGGCGCTCGACGAGGACGCCACGACCGGGGACACGGGGCTGCACGACACGGTGCTGGCCGCCTTCGCGCACATGCAGGAGACCTACGACCCGGCCTACGTGAACTCGGTCGTGCTGCTGACCGACGGCGTCAACGACGACAGCACCGGCGGGCTGTCCGAGGACGAACTCATCGCCGAGCTGGAGTCCCGCGCCGACCCCGAGCGGCCCGTCACCGTCGTGCTCGTCGGGATGGGCCCCTCGGTCGACGGCGGGGCGCTGCAGCGGATCGCCGAGGCCACGGGTGGGCGGGCCTACGTCGCGGAGGACCCGGCCGACATCACCGAGGTGTTCCTGGACGCGGTGAGCCACCGGGCCGGCCGCTGACGGAGACCTCGGTCCTCCCCGGCGCGGGACTGACCGGCCGTATGCCGGACGCGCCGGCCGCGGTCAGGCGGTGGGCAGCACCCGGGCGAGGAAGTCGGTGGTCTGTGCCCACGCCGCGGCACTGGCCCCGGCGTGGTGGAACATCGGGTGCGGGTTGTCGAAGGCGTGCCCGGCCCCGTCGTGCACCTCGAACTCCACGTCCGGGCGGGTGCCGTCGGCGGTCACCGCGCTGCGGACCTGCTCGACCTGGTCCATCGGGATGAAGGTGTCGGCGGTGCCGAAGTGGTGCAGCTGCGGGCAGGTCACCTGCGCGGCCATCCCGGTGAGCTGGGGCAGCGCCGAGCCGTAGTAGCTGACCAGCGCGGCGGGGTCGCCCTGGGCAGCGACCTGGAAGGCCAGCCCGCCACCGAAGCAGAAGCCGACCAGGCCCACCTGCCCGACCTCGGGCCGGGCGGACAGGTCGGCAGCCGCCGCCAGGGTGTCCTGCACGGCCAGGTCCCAGTCCAGTCGCCCGGCGATCGCCATCGCGTGCTGCAGGAAGTCCGGGTCGGACTCGTCGACCTCGGCGTCCTCGAGCCGCCCGTAGAGCTCCGGGGCAAGCACGGCATACCCCAGGTCGGCGAGGTCGGCACACCGGGCGGTGATGTAGTCGCTGACCCCGAAGATCTCCTGCACCACCACCAGGCCGGGGCGGGGGCCGTCGCCGGCGGGCAGCCACAGGTGCGCGGGCAGCTCGCCGTCCCGGGTCGCGACGGTGTGCGCCGCGGGCGCGCTCACCGGTTCTTCCCGTCGGGCAGGACCACGCTCAGCACCATCGAGACCAGGGTGATGATCAGGGCGCCCAGGATCGCGTCCCAGAAGAAGCGGTCGACGGTGAAGCTGAGCCCGACCGCGTCCGAGAGCCACGAGGTGAGCGAGAGCATGAGGGCGTTCACGACGAAGGTGAACAGGCCCAGCGTCAGGATCAGCAGGGGGAAGGCGAGCACCATCATGATCGGCCGGATGATCGCGTTGACCAGGCCGAAGATCAACGCGACCGCGCCGATGGTGAGCACCTTCGTGGTGGTGTCGGCGTCTCCGCCGAGGTGGATGCCGTCGAGCAACAGGGAGGCGACCCACAGGGCGACGCCGTTGACGACCAGCCTGATGAGGAAGGACATGGACCTATCGTGGCACGTCCTCCTGTGCCCGACCTGCGAGCAGCGTCCTACAGTGAAGCCATGACCGAGTCGACGCCCCGACCCACCGTCCGCCTCCGCAGCGCCCTGGACGCGGTGGCGGCCTACAAGCCCGGCAAGCCGGCGGAGGCCAGGGAGGGCGTGACCGCATACAAGATCTCCTCCAACGAGAACCCGTACCCGCCGCTGCCCTCGGTGCTCCGGGTGGTGACCGACGCCGCGGCATCGATGAACCGCTACCCGGACATGGGGGTCAGCGCCCTCACCCAGGCCCTGGCCGAGCGGCTCGAGGTGCCGGCCAGCCACCTGGCGACCGGGACCGGCAGCGTCGGGTTGCTCAGCTACCTGATCAGCATCACCTGCGAGCCCGGGGACGAGGTGGTGTATGCCTGGCGCTCCTTCGAGGCGTACCCGATCGTCGTGGCGGTGGCCGGCGCGACGTCGGTGCAGGTGCCGCTGGACGCGGACGCCCGGCACGACCTGGACGCGATGGCGGAGGCGATCACCGACCGCACCCGCCTGGTCCTGGTCTGCACGCCGAACAACCCGACCGGGCCGATCGTCACCGAGACCGAGCTGCGGGCCTTCCTGGCCAAGGTGCCCGAGGACGTGCTGGTCGTCATCGACGAGGCCTACCTGGAGTTCAACACCGACGACGAGGCCCCGGACGCGCTCGGGCTCTACCGGGAGTTCCCCAACGTCGCGGTGCTGCGCACCTTCTCCAAGGCCTACGGCCTGGCCGGACTGCGGGTCGGCTACGCGGTGGCGCGGGAGGAGGTCGCGACCGCGCTGCGCAAGGTCGCCACGCCGTTCGGCGTCTCGGACCTGGCGCAGCACGCCGCCGTGGCCAGCCTGGAGGCCTACGACGAGCTCGCGGTGCGGGTCAAGGCGCTGGTGGAGGAGCGGGAGCGGGTGCGGACCGCGCTGCTCGACCAGGGGTGGCCGGTCCCGCAGACCCAGGCCAACTTCGTGTGGCTGCCGCTCGGGGAGGACAGCATGGACTTCGCCGCCACCTGCCAGGACGCGGGGCTCACGGTCCGGCCGTTCCCCGGCGACGGTGTGCGGTGCACGATCGGTGAGACCGAGGCCAGCGACCGGCTGATCGAGGTCGCCGGGAAGTTCCGCAGCCGCTGACGCGACCCGTCCGTCGCTGCGGTAGCGTGGGCGGGACCCTGCAACCGGCGCGGGCAGCACCCGTGCGCCCCGCCCACTGAAGGAGTACGAACCTGTGAGCGACGACGTCGTCGCGCAGGCGCCGGACGACACCGCGCCCGCGACCCACGAACCCCCCGCCCGGGACATCACCGACGGCGGCCCGGAGATGGTCCAGTTCCTGGACTCCGACGGCCGGCGCGTGGGAGAGACCGAGGCGAACCGCGCGTATGCCTCCTACCTGGAGGACGTCGACGCCGACACGCTCCGGTCGTTGTACCGCGACCTCCTGCTGGTGCGCCGGGTCGACTCCGAGGGGCACGCCCTGCAGCGCCAGGGCGAGTTGGGGCTGTGGCCCTCGCTGCTCGGCCAGGAGGCCGCCCAGGTCGGCGCCGGCCGGGCGATGCGCCCGCAGGACTACGCCTTCCCCGGCTACCGCGAGCACGGTGTCGCATGGTGCAAGGGCGTGGACCCGGTCAACCTGCTCGGCATGTTCCGGGGCGTGAACCACGGCGGGTGGGACTCCAACGAGAACAACTTCCACCTCTACACCATCGTGATCGGCAACCAGATGCTGCACGCGACCGGTTACGCGATGGGGGTGCAGCGCGACGGCGCGGTGGGGTCGGGGGACCCGGACAAGGACACCGCGGTGATGGCGTTCACCGGCGACGGCGGCACCGCGCAGGGCGACTACAACGAGGCCCTGGTCTTCGCGGCCGTGGCGCACGCCCCGGTCGTCTTCTTCGTGCAGAACAACCACTGGGCGATCTCCGAGCCCAACGAGCGCCAGTTCGTGATCCCGCCCTACCAGCGGGCCCGCGGCTTCGGCTTCCCCGGCGTCCGGGTCGACGGCAACGACGTGCTGGCCACCCTGGCGGTGACCCGGCAGGCGCTGGAGCGGGCCCGCTCCGGGCAGGGCCCGACCCTGATCGAGGCGTTCACCTACCGGATGGGTGCGCACACCACCTCCGACGACCCGACGAAGTACCGGATCGCCGCCGAGGTCGACGCCTGGAAGGCCAAGGACCCGCTCGACCGGTTGCGCAAGCTGCTGGTCGCCGAGGGGCTGGCGGACGAGGAGTGGTTCACCGAGCTGGACGCCGAGGCCGACGAGCTGGCCGCGCGGATCCGGACCGCCTGCCAGCAGATGCCGAACCCGCCGCACGAGGACATGTTCGAGGACGTGTATGTCGACCCGCACCCGCTCGTGGAGCGCGAGCGGGACGAGTTCGTGGCCTACCACGCCAGCTTTGAGGAGGCCTGATGAGCCAGAAGATGACGATCGCCAAGGCGCTCAACGGGGGGCTGCGCGCGGCGATGGAGGCCGACCCGAAGGTCATCCTGATGGGTGAGGACGTCGGCAAGCTCGGCGGCGTCTTCCGGATCACCGAGCACCTGCAGAAGGACTTCGGCGAGGACCGCGTCGTCGACACCCCCCTGGCCGAGTCCGGCATCATGGGCGCCGCGGTCGGCCTGGCGCTGCGCGGGTACCGGCCCGTGGTGGAGATCCAGTTCGACGGGTTCGTCTACCCCGCGTTCGACCAGATCATCAGCCAGGTCTCCAAGATGCACTACCGCTCGCTGGGGCACCTGCGCCTGCCGATGGTCATCCGCATCCCCTACGGCGGCGGCATCGGCGCGGTGGAGCACCACAGCGAGTCCAACGAGGCCTACTTCGCGCACACCGCAGGGCTGCGGGTGGTCACCACCTCCACGGCCGAGGACGCCTACTGGATGATGCAGCAGGCCATCGCCTCCGACGACCCGGTCGTGCTGTACGAGCCCAAGCGCCGCTACCACGAGCGCGGCGAGGTCGACCTGGGGGACACCGCTCCGCACGGTCTGCACGACGCCGTCGTCCGCCGGGAGGGCACTGACCTGACCCTGCTCACCTACGGCCCGATGCTCAAGACCTGCATGGCGGCCGCCGACGCGGCCGCCGAGGAGGGCAACTCGGTCGAGGTGGTCGACCTGCGCTCGCTGTCCCCGCTCGACCGGGACACCATCGTCGGCTCGGTGACCAAGACCGGCCGGGCCGTCGTGGTGCACGAGGCACAGACCTTCCTCGGGATGGGTGCCGAGGTCGCCGCCCTGGTCCAGCAGGCCTGCTTCTACCAGTTGGAGGCACCGGTGCTGCGGGTGGGCGGCTACAACATCCCCTACCCGCCGAGCCGCCACGAAGAGGTGTTCCTGCCGGACCTGGACCGGATCCTGGACGCCGTCGACACCTCGCTCCAGTACTGACCCCGCCCCTCGACCACTGACCGCAGGAGTCCACCTATGCCGCACTTCAAGCTCCCCGACCCCGGCGAGGGCCTGGTCGAGGCCGAGATCGTCACCTGGAAAGTCAAGGCCGGTGACCAGGTCAAGACCAACGACATCGTGGTCGAGATCGAGACCGCCAAGTCGCTGGTCGAGCTGCCGATCCCGTGGGACGGCACCGTCCTGGAACTCCTCGTCCCGGAGGGGGAGACGGTCGAGGTCGGCACGCCGATCATCGTGATCGACAACGGCGACGGCGGTGGTGGCGCGGGCGGGGGAGCGGCCGGTGCCGCCGCGGCGGACGCCCCGGGTGCCGGGGTCGCCGCGCCGACGGAGGAGGCCCCGAAGCGGGAGGCCAACCTGGTGGGCTACGGCCCCTCGGAGGGTTCCACGTCGCGGCGTCCCCGCAGACGGTCCACCTCGGTCCCCGACGCGCCCCCGCCCCCCGCCTCGGCCGGGGACGGCCGGGGCACCCCTGCGGCCGCTCCCGCGGCGACGCCCCCCACCCCGCCGCCCGCCGCGGCACCTGCCGCCCCGCCCGCCGTGGAGACCGCCCCTCCGGCGGACGGCCCCAAGCCGCTGGCCAAGCCCCCGGTCCGCAAGTACGCCAAGGACCTCGGCGTCGACCTGGCCGCGGTGCGTCCGACCCGGGCGGACGGCGTGATCACCCGGGCCGACGTGGACGCGCACGCCGCCGCGGCCGCCGCACCGGCCACCGCCCCTGCCGCGCCGACCGGGCAGACGGCGGCTCCGGCAGAGGTGCCGGCCGCACCGGGGGCCGGAGCCCCCGGCGGGACGGCATACGCACCGCCGGTCTTCGACCGGGGCGGCGAGCGGGAGACCCGCACCCCGGTCAAGGGCGTGCGCAAGATGACCGCCCAGGCGATGGTCGGGTCGGCGTTCACGGCGCCGCACGTCACCGAGTTCATCACCGTCGACGTGACCGCCACGATGGAGCTGGTCGAGCGGCTGAAGAAGAGCCGGGAGTTCCGGGATACCAAGGTGTCCCCGCTGCTCATCCTGGCCAAGGCGCTGGTGCTGGCCGTCAAGCGCCACCCCGGCATGGTCGCCGTCTGGGACGAGGCCGCGCAGGAGATCGTGCAGCGCAACTACGTCAACCTCGGCATCGCCGCGGCCACCCCGCGCGGGCTGATCGTGCCCAACATCAAGGACGCCGACCTGATGGACCTGCGCCAGTTGGCGGAGGCGTTGACCAACCTGGTGGACACCGCGCGGTCCGGGCGCACCCAGCCCGCCGAGATGTCCGGTGGGTCGATCACCATCACCAACGTCGGCGTCTTCGGCGTCGATACCGGGACCCCGATCATCAACCCCGGTGAGTCGGCGATCGTCTGCTTCGGGGCGATCCGTCGCCAGCCGTGGGTGGTCACCAACGCCGCCGGTGAGGAGGAGATCGTGCCGCGGTGGATCACCCAGCTCGCGGTGTCCTTCGACCACCGGCTCATCGACGGCGAACTCGGCTCCCGGTTCCTGGCCGACCTGGCCGCCCTGCTGGAGGACCCGGCCCAGGCCCTGGTCTGGGGCTGACCGAACGCCGGACCCACGACGAACGGTGCCGCACCCGAGGGTGCGGCACCGTTCGTCTGGTTCTCGCAGGGTTCCCGCGAGGGATTCCGGCGTCAGCCGGCGCAGGCGGTCTCCAGCTCGGCCTGGGCGTCGGCGGAGCCCTGGACGTCGATCTCCGGGAGGGTGATGACCCCGTCCTCGTCGACGACGCTGCCCTCGTTGACGGCGTCGACCGTCTCCGCGAACGGGGCGTTGACCTCGAGCAGCAGCGTGCTGATGTCCTCCGGCGCGGAGGACGCCGTGGCGTCGATCCGCTGCTTGAGCAGGTTCACCTCGCTGTAGGTGGGCATGTCGACGATGTCGCCGGCCGTGATGGCCTCGCGGGCGGCGTCGGCGCGGTCGGCCAGCGGGCCGCCCTCGGTGAAGAACTCCTCGCACGCGGGGTCGGCGTAGCTACCGGCCGCCTCCGTCTCGCCCGCCTCGTCGGCGGCCGCGCCGGTCTCGTCCGCGCTGTCGCCCGCGGCGCCGGTGTCCTCGGCGGTGTCCTCGGAGTCACCGCCGGCAGCGGCGCCGTTGTCCTCGGCGGCCGTGGTGTCGTCGCTGGGCTCGTCCTCGCTGCTGCAGGCGCCCAGGACGACCGTCGCGGACAGGGCCAGGGCCAGGAAGCTGGTCTTCTTCATTAGGTGTGCACTCCTCGTCGATTCGTCGTGATCCGGGAGAAGGCGTACCGGCCCCGACAGGTCGCCCGTCATGGCCGGCGGCGCCATCGTCCCCTGGGCGACGGCACTCCACGGGGCGTGGGTGCTCTCGTCGCCAACACCTCACTGTGCGCCTTTCGGCGCCGAAACTCAAACCGGTTTCGGGGTACCCCCGGATGGGTCAGGGGGTGATCACCAGCGCGTCCAGGACGCGCACCGCCAGGGCCTCGTCGCCGGTCACCTGGTAGGCCAGGTCCGCGGTGGCCCGACGGCCCGCGGCCCTGCGGGTGAGTGCATCGGTGGACAGCGCGATCGTGGTGGTCGGTCCCTCGACCAGGGGGGTCGACTCCACGGGGTCGGCGCCCCCGGAGAAGAGGGCATGGGCCCACGGCCTGCCCTCGGGGTTGCGGCCCATCCGCACGCCGATCCGCCCGGTGGCCGGTCCGGTGCAGTCGAGGATCACCGCGGTGCCCTCCGGCAGTTCCATCCGCTCGGCGGCCAGGACCGGGAAGGAGCGCTCGAACCCGGCCAGGAAGACGGCCGCGCCGGGTGCGTCGAGCCCACCGGGGCGGCCGAGCACCTCGCGCAGGTCCTGCTCGTGGGTCCAGATGTCCATGATCCGGAGCCGGAGCAGGTCCCCCAACGGCCGGGTGCTGTCCATCGGGGCCGGGACCACGGTGTCCAGGGTCAGGTCGGGCGCGCCCAGCGAGGCCATCCGGCCCAACAGCAGCGTCTCGAGCTCGTTGACCACGGCCCGGCCGGGGGTCTTGCGCCGGACCTGGACCCCCCACTCCATCCACTCGGCGAACTCGTGGTGCACGTGCTCCCGCTCCGGGAGGTCGACCCGCGGATAGTCCCCTCCCTCGAGGAAGTCCTCCAGGGCCGCCACGTGCGCGATGTGGTCCTTCACGGTCCACCCGGGGCAGGAGGTGGGGCGCTCGAAGTCCTCCGCGGTCGCGGTGTGCCCCAGGTCCACGACGGTCTGCACCGTCTGCCGGAAGGCTTCGATCAGGCCGGACAGGTCGTCCGGCGCGGAGGGGTGGATCGGCATGCCCGGACCTTACCTAGCATGGAGGGGTGACCGCAGCCCAGAGGGACCCCGCCGCCGCGACGCGGGATCCCGGCACCGGGTCGGTGCCCCGATGGTTCCCCGCGGTGGCGCTCGTCGGGCTCGCGCTCCCGGTCGCGCTGCTCGTCGGCGCCGCCTCGGGCGCGATGGGCGGGCTGCTGCTGATGGATGCCGGCCCGCTCGTGCGGATCGGCCTGCCCGCGCTGCGCGTGGTGCACGACCTGGCGGCCTCGCTCACCGTCGGCATGCTCCTGGTGGCGGCTTTCCTGACACCGGAGGGACGGCATACCCGACGGCGGGCGACCGCGGCCCGGGTGGCCGCGTGGTCCGCGGCGGTCTGGACCGTGGCCGCGGGGGTGGGCCTGGTGTTCTCCTTCGCCGACCTCGCCGGCCTGCCGCTCACGACCCCCGGCTTCTGGACCGACCTGACCAGCAACGTCTGGCCGCTGGAACTCACCCGGCTGCTCCTGGTCGAGACGGTCCTGGCGGCGCTACTCGTCCCCTTGGCCTGGCTGTCCCGCACCCGTGGGGCGCTGGCCTGGGCCTTCGTGCTGTCGCTCGTGACGCTGCTCCCGCTGAGCTTCGCGGGGCACGCCAGCGGGACCGAGGGCCACGAGCAGGCGATGACCGCCCTGATGTTCCACCTCTTCGGCGTCACGGTCTGGGTCGGCGGACTGCTGGCGATCGTGGTGCTGCGCCCCGTCCTGGGCAAGGCGGTGGCGCCCACCGTGCGCCGCTTCTCCACCCTGGCGCTGTGGTGCTACGGGGCGGTTGCCGTGTCCGGCGTCCTGTTCGCCCTGCTCGAGGCCGATGACCTGGGCGACCTGACCAGCAGTTACTGGCTGGTGCTCTGGGGCAAGGTGCTGGCGCTGCTGGTGCTGGGCTGGTTCGGCTACCTCCAGCGGGAGCGGGTCCTCGCCCGAGGGGTGGAGCGCTCGGGCGCCTTCGCCCGGCTGGCACTGACCGAGCTCGCGGTGATGGGGATCGCCATCGGTCTGGCGGTGGCCCTGTCCCGCACGCCGACCCCGGACGTCGAGCGGCTGCCGAGCAGCCCGGTGCTGGAGCTGACCGGCTACCCCATGCCGCCCGCGTGGGAGTTCTCCCGGCTGTTCACCCAGTGGCAGGTCAACTGGTTGTTCCTGCCCACCGCCGTGGTGGCGGTCGTGACCTACCTGGTCTGGGTGCGGCGGCTGCGGAGCCGCGGGGACTCCTGGCCGCTGCACCGGACCATCTGCTGGGTGATCGGCTGGGTGGTCTTCGCCTACGCCACCAACGGTGCCCCCGGGGTCTACGGCCGGATCATGTTCTCCCAGCACATGGTGATGCACATGCTGCTGATGATGGCGGTGCCGATCTTCCTCGTCGTCGGCTCGGTCATCACGCTCGCGCTGCGCAGCCTGCCGGCCCGCAAGGACGCCACCCTCGGGCCCCGGGAGATCCTGCTCGCCGTCGTGCACTCCCGGTATGCCGCGTTCGTGGCGAACCCGCTGGTGGCCGGGCTCATCTTCTTCGGCAGCCTGATCGCCTTCTACTGGACCGAGTGGTTCCCGTGGGCACTGACCACCCACTCCGGGCACGTCGTCATGGTCGCGCACTTCACCATCGCCGGCTACGCCTTCGTGTGGTCGCTGATCGGCACCGACCCCGGGCCGGCCAAGTGGCCCGCGCCGCTGCGGATGATGGTCCTCATCGGCACGCTGGCCGCGCACGCCTTCTTCGGGCTGGCGCTGATGACCGGCACCTGGCTGTTGGCCCCCGGGTTCTTCAAGGCGATCGAGGTCCCGTATGTCCCGGATCTGCTCGCGGACCAGCAGCTGGCCGGCGGCATCGCCTGGGGGATCGGGGAGCTGCCCACGCTGGTGCTGGCGATGCTCCTGATGAAGGACTGGCTGCGCAGCGACAGCCGGGAGGCGGCGCGCAAGGACCGCCAGGCCGAGCGGGACGGGGATGCCGAGCTGGCCGCCTACAACGCCCACCTGCAGGAACTCGCGCAACGCAACCAACGGAGGCCCCAGTGAAGATCGCCGTCATCCAGCTCGCCTACGGGGACGAGGAGACCCTCGAGGCACGCACCCAGCGGGTGGCCGACCTGGTCCGGGCCCAAGCGGGCCATGACCTGGTCGTGCTGCCCGAGCTGTGGAGCGCCGGGGGGTTCGACTTCCGGGCCTGGCCGGAGCGGGCGCAACCCGCGGACGGGTCCGTCGTCACGGCGCTCGCCGGGGCGGCGCGGGAGATCGGGGCGGTGCTGCACGCGGGGTCGCTGATCGAGAAGCCGGTCGACGAACCGGGCCCCGAGGGGCGGGGGATGTGGAACACCTCGGTGCTCATCGGCGCCGACGGGCGGGCGGTGGCGCGCTACCGGAAGGTGCACCGGTTCGGCTTCGGCACCGGCGAGCCCAAGCTCCTGGAGGCCGGTGAGGACATCGTCGTGGTGGACCTGCCGGCGCCCGCGACGGGGCTGCGGGCGGGCCTGTCGACCTGCTACGACGCGCGCTTCCCCGAGCTCTACCGGGCCCAGCTGGACCGGGGTGCCGAGCTCTTCCTGGTCCCGGCCGCGTGGCCCGCCGCCAGGGTGGAGGCGTGGCGGCTGCTGCTGCGCGCCCGCGCGATCGAGAACCAGTGCTTCGTCGTGGCCTGCAACACCGCCGGCACCCACGCCGGCATCGAGATGGGCGGCCACAGCGCGGTCATCGACCCGTGGGGCCAGGTGCTGGCCGAGGCCGGCACCGGCGAGGAGGTCCTGTCGGTGCAGATCGACCCCGCCGTGGTCGCCGAGGCGCGGGAGAAGTTCCCAGTCCTGGCCGACCGGCGCCTGTAACGCAGCCCGCCCGCGTCCGCGGGGTCGCGGACACGGGCGGGTGCGGTGGGTCAGGTCCTCAGAAGGCGTCCTCCGGCAGGTCCATCAGGGAGGCTTCGGTCTCCACCGTGATGGCCCGCTCGGCCGACAGCCGGGGCAGGACGGTGCGGGCGAAGAAGCGGGCGGCCGCGACCTTGCCCTGGTAGAACGCCTCGTCGGAGCCGGAGGCGCCCGCCTCGAGGGCGGCCTGGGCCACCTCGGCCTGGCGCAGCAGCAGCCACCCCACGACGAGGTCGCCGAAGGACATCAGCAGCCGGGTGGTGTTCAGCCCGACGGCGTAGATCGTCTCCGGCCGGCCCCCGGTGCGGGGGTCGGCCGCCATCACCCGGCCGACCAGGTACTCGACCATGCCCTGGACGTCCTCCAGCGCGGTGCCGAGCAGCGCGCGCTCGGTGCCGAAGGCATCCTCCGCGGTGCCGCCCTTGACCAGCTCCAGCACCTGCTGGGCCAGGTAGCTCAGCGCCTCGCCGTTGTCGCGGACGATCTTGCGGAAGAAGAAGTCCATGCCCTGGATGGCGGTGGTGCCCTCGTAGAGGCTGTCGATCTTGGCGTCGCGGACGTACTGCTCGACCGGGTAGTCCTGCAGGAAGCCGGAGCCCCCGAAGGTCTGCAGCGACTCGGTGCCGAGCAGGGTCCAGGCGCGCTCGGAGCCGCACCCCTTGACCACGGGCAGCAGCAGGTCGTTGACCCGGCGCGCCATGATCGCCGGCGACCCCTCGGGCAGCTCCTCGGTCCCGGCCTCGGCCTGGGCGGCCATGACGGTGTCCTGGAAGCTGGCGGTGTAGAGCATCAGGGCGCGCAGCCCCTCGGCATACGACTTCTGCAGCAGCAGCGACCGGCGCACGTCCGGGTGGTGGGTGATCGTGACGCGGGGGGCGCTCTTGTCGGTCTGCTGGGTCAGGTCGGGACCCTGCACCCGCTCCTTGGCGTACTCCAGCGCGTTGAGGTAGCCGGTGGACAGTGTCGCGATGGCCTTCGTGCCGACCAGCATCCGGGCGTACTCGATGACCCGGAACATCTGGGCGATGCCGTCGTGCACCTCACCGAGCAGGGTGCCCACGGCGGGACGGTCGGGGTCCTCGCCGAAGCGCAGCTCGCACGTGGTGGAGGTCTTCAGCCCCATCTTGTGCTCGATGTTGCTGACCTGCACGCCGTTGCGCTCACCCAGCTCGCCGGTCTCCGGGTCGACGTGGAACTTGGGCACGATGAACAGCGAGAGGCCCTTGGTGCCGGGGCCGGCGCCCTCGGGGCGGGCAAGCACGAAGTGGATCACGTTGTCGTAGAACGGGGCCTCGCCGGAGGTGATGAAGCGCTTCACGCCCTCGATGTGCCAGCTGCCGTCCTCGGCCTGGACCGCGCGGGTGCGCCCCGCCCCCACGTCGGAGCCGGCGTCCGGCTCGGTGAGCACCATGGTGGCGCCCCAGGCGTGCTCGGTCATCAGCTGGGCCAGCCGCTGCTGCTCGGGGGTGCCCAGCTGGTAGAGCACCTCGGCGAAGGTGAAGCCCGCGGCATACATCTTCACGGCCGGGTTCGCCCCCAGCAGCAGCTCGGACAGCGCCCAGGTGAGCGACGGCGGGGCCGGGGTGCCGCCGATCTCCTCGGACAGCCCGATGCGCCACCACTCCGAGTCGACGAAGGCCCGGTAGGCGTCGACGAACGCCTGGTCCATCGTCACCTCGCCGGTGGCCGGGTCCAGCACCGGCGGGTTGCGGTCCGAGGACAGCAGGCTCGGTCCGAGCTCCTGCTCGGCCAGCGTCGTGACCTGTGCCAGCACGTCGCGTGCCGTCTCGGCATCGATCTCCCCGAACGGCCCGGTGCCGAGCACCTCCTGGCGGTTCAGTACCTCGAAGAGGTTGAACTCCAGGTCCCTCAGGTTGCTCCGGTAGTGGCTCATGACGCACCTCTGTGATCTCACGTGTCGGTCGGCGGTTTCCCGATACTCGCCGTACCTGTTACTTGAGTATAGCCCGCCGCGCGGGCGTTATCTACCCATAGGTAACCGGAGGTATGCGGGGGCGCGCCGCGCTCAGGAGCGCTCGGTGAGTCCGGCGTCGTGCACCACGAGGGCCACCTGGGTGCGGTTGCCGGCGTCGAGCTTGGTCAGCAGCCGGGACACGTGGGCCTTGACGGTGGGCACGCCCATGAAGAGCCGGGCCGCGATCTCGGCGTTGGACCAGCCGTGCCCGATCGCGACGGCCACCTCGCGCTCGCGGTCGGTCAGCGTGTCCAGCAGCGCCTCGGCGCGGGCCTTCCGGTCGCCGGCCGGTGACGCCCCGCGGCCCTCCGCCGTGACCCGGGCGATCAGCTGTGCGGTCACCGAGGGCGACAGCATCGGCTCACCCCCCGCCACGGTGTGGACCGCCTCCACCAGCCGCTCGGGGTGGGTGCTCTTGAGGAGGAAGCCGTGCGCGCCGATGCGCAGCGCCTCGAGCACCATGTCGTCGGTGTCGAAGGTGGTCAGCACCAGCACCTTGGGCGGGTCGTCGCCCTCCAGCAGCTCGCGGGTGGCGGCCAGCCCGTCCAGCCGGGGCATCCGGATGTCCATCAGCACCACGTCCGGCCGCAGCGACCGCACCAGGTCGACCCCGGCCCGGCCGTCCTCGGCCTCCCCGACCACCTCGATCTCGGGGGCCCCGCCGAGGATCAGCCGTAGCCCGGTCCGCACCAGGGCGTCGTCGTCGACCAGGACCACCGAGATCATCCTCACGCCCCCCACGGTAGCCAGGCCCGCACCGTGAACCGGCCGGCCCGGTCGTTGCCGTAACTGAGCCGGCCCCCGCTGAGCACGGCCCGCTCGGCCAGCCCCAGCAGCCCGAGCCCGGAGCCGCTGCTCTGGGCGGCCTCCTCCGGGGCGGACACGCCGTATGCCGCGGGCTGGTTGACGACGGTGACCTCCAGCCCGTCGACGGGTCCTCCCGCCAGGGCCACCGAGACCGGCATGCCCGGGGCGTGCTTGCGGGCGTTGGTCAGCCCCTCCTGCACGATCCGGTAGGCGTGCCGGCTGATCGTCTCGGGGACCTCGGTGACCTGCACCCGCACGTTGAGCTGGATCGGCGTGCCGCCCTCGCGCAGGTCCTCGATCAGGTCCCCGAGGTGGGTGAGGTCGGGTTGGGGCCCCAGCGGCTGGTCGGGTTCCTGGGCGCCGCGGAGGACGCCGAGGACCTCGCGCAGCTCGGACACCGCCTGGTCAGCGTTGTCCCGGAGCGTGGCGGCGATCTCCCGCACCTGCGCGGCGGGCAGGTCGTCGCGGTAGGCCAGGATCCCGGAGTGCATCGCGATCAGGCTGATCCGGTGCGCCAGGACGTCGTGCATCTCCCGGGCGATCCGGGCCCGTTCGGTGGCCCTGGCCTGCTCCACCCGGCGGCCCTGCTCCCGTTCCGCGCTCTCGGCGCGCTCCCGCAGGGCCGTGATGTTGTCGCGGCGCACCCCGATGTAGTAGCCGAGCGAGACGCAGACGACCAGGCTCAGGACCTGGATGACGAGGGTTGTGACCAGGAACCACCGGCCCGGCTCCTCCGGCGGGAAGATCAGGTCCCAGACGGGTGCGGCCGCGATGAAGACCGGGGTGATGGTCAGGACCTCGCGCCACCGGCGCCGGGTCGCCATCGAGATCACCGCGATGGCCGAGGCGCCCGCCGCGGACACGCTGACGGCGGACAGCGCGGTCAGCAGGAGCGCGATGGCCAGCGGCCACCGTCGGCGGAACAGCATCAGCACCAGGGTCAGCGCGCCGATGACCGGGTCGCCCACCGCCAACCAGCCGAGCGGCCCGCCGCGCTGCTCCATGTCGACGGTGAGCCAGCTGCCGATCCAGGCCAGGGCCCCGGCGGCGATCGCGAGCAGGACCCGCCAGGTCTCTCCCCACACGGTGGTGGCGGGCAGTCCGAGGCGCATGACCCGAGCCTAGGTCCCCCCAGAGGGGGAGTCTTCCGCCCAACGGACCCGTCAACTGCCCAAAGTCGTACCGGCGTCATACCGTCGACGTACCAAAGTAGGGGGCAGGTCCAGCCCGCAGACCGATGTGCGGGCCCCTCCCCGTGCCGCAAGGTAGTCACATGATCTCAGTGACCAATCTTGTGAGGACCTACGGGGACTTCACCGCGGTGGACGATGTGACGTTCACCGCCGAGGCCGGCAGGGTGACCGGCTTCCTCGGTCCCAACGGGGCGGGCAAGTCCACCACGATGCGGGTGATGACGGGGCTGACCCCGGCCACCTCGGGTGCCGCGCTGGTGCTCGGCAAGCCGTATGCCGCCCTCACCAACCCGGGCCGACACGTCGGGGTCCTGCTCGACGCGTCCGCCCAGCACGCCGGCCGCACCGGCCGCGAGGTGCTCACGCTCGGGGCGATGACCCTGGGTGTGCCGCGGGGGCGGGTGGACCAGATGCTCGACGTCGTCGGGCTGACCGCGAAGGAGTCGGAGCGCCGGCTGCGCAACTACTCCCTGGGGATGCGGCAGCGGCTGGGCCTGGCCCACGCGCTGCTCGGCGACCCCGAGGTGCTGATCCTGGACGAGCCGGCCAACGGTCTGGACCCGGCCGGCATCCGCTGGATGCGCGACCTGCTCGGCACGTTCGCCGCCGAGGGCGGCACCGTGCTGCTCTCCTCCCACCTGCTGCACGAGATCGAGAAGATCGCGGACGACATCGTGGTGATCGGGCGCGGCAAGATCGTGGCGCAGGGCACCAAGGACGAGCTCCTCCGGCCCTCCGGGGCGCTGGTGCGCAGCGCCGACGACCGCGCGCTGGCCGCCGCCCTGGCGGAGGAGAACCTGACCTTCGAGCAGCTGCCGACCGGCGGGCTGCAGGTCGAGGCCGAGACCGGGCTGGTGGGCGCGGTCGCGGCCACCCACCGGATCGCGCTGGTCGAGCTGCGGGCCGGTGACAGCCAGGGACTGGAAGAGATGTTCCTCAGCCTGACCTCAGACGACGCACGGAAGGAGCTTGCGGCATGAGCACGCAGACCATCGAGGCCACCACCCCACGGGTGGGCCAGGTCAAGCCGGGATTCTCGCTGCCGGGCATCGACCAGCCGGCCACGCCGGTCACCTTCGGCCGGTTGGTCCGGGTCGAGACCCGCAAGCAGTTGGACACCCTCGCCGGGCGCTGGTTCCTGATCAGCATCGGCCTCGTGGTGGCGGTCGTGATCGTGATCATGCTGTCGGTGGGCGGTGGCAACCACTCGTTCATGGACTACCTGATGGCCACGTCCACGCCGCTGGCGATCCTGGTGCCGATCCTGGGGATCCTCACCGCGACCTCGGAGTGGTCCCAGCGCACCGCGATGACCACGTTCTCCCTCGAGCCGCGGCGCGGCCGGGTGGTGGCGGCCAAGGTCGTCAGTTCCGTGGTGGTCGGCCTGGGAGCCTTCGCGGTGGCCGTGGTGCTCGCCGTGCTGGGGCACCTGGCGGCCGTGACCTTCCGGGACGCCACCGCCGCGTGGGACCTGAACTGGTGGGTGATCGGCGGCATGCTGATCCTGACCATCTCCAGTGTCGGCCAGGGCCTCGCCTTCGGCCTGGCACTGCTGAACACACCGGCGGCGATCGTCGCCTATCTGGTACTCCCCATGGTGTGGTCGATGCTGACCGCCCTCGTCTCCTGGGCCCGCGATGTCGGCGCCTGGTTGGACCTGGGCATGACGCAGGCGCCACTGACCATGGGGGAGGCGCTGACGGGCCAGGAGTGGGCCAAGCTCGGCGTATCGACGGCCGTGTGGCTTGGGCTGCCACTGGCCATCGGGGTGTGGCGCGTGCTGCGCCGCGAGGTCAAGTGACCCGCGGGTAGTCGACCCACCCCAGACAGGGGAAAGTCGTCGGCGGGACCGGTTGTTGCGACCGGTCCCGCCGACGCACGTCCGGGACCGTTATCGCAGCGCAACATTGGTAGGGTAGGATGCGGTTCATCCTGCACCGTCCTCCCGAGAGGTTTGCGCGACATGAGGTTGACGAAGGTTGGGGCGCTGGCAGCAGCGCTGAGCGGAGTGCTGGTGCTGAGCGCCTGCAACGCCGGGTCGAGCACCGACGGTGGTGATGGCGGGGACGACGTCGGGGGCGACGACGGCGGCAGCGCCTCGGCGGGCGGCACCGACGGGAGCGACGGTGGCTCGGGGGAGGGCGGCTCGGGGTCGGGCGGTGGCGACGACCGGGTGGTCATCGGCCTGGCCGCGGAGCCGGCCAGCCTGGACTTCACCACCACGGACGGCGCCGCGATCCCGCAGGCGCTGCTCTACAACGTCTACGAGACGTTGGTGAAGGTGGACCAGAGCGGTGAGATCGTGCCGTCCCTGGCCAGCGACTGGTCGGTCAGCGACGACGGCCTCACCTACACCTTCACCCTCGTCGAGGGCGCCACGTTCAGCAACGGCGAGGAGTTCACCGCCGACGACGTGGTCTTCTCCATCGACCGGGTCAAGTCCGACGCGTGGACGATCAGCCTGAAGGCGCAGATGGACATCGTGGACTCGGTCGAGGCCACCGGCGACCACGAGGTCACCGTGACCCTGTCCGAGCCCAGCAACAGCTGGCTCTACGCGATGACCACCCGGGTCGGGGCGATGTTCGACGAGAACGGCGTGGACGACCTGGCCGAGAGCACCACGGGCACCGGCCCGTTCGTCTTCTCCGACTGGCAGCGCGGCAGCGCGATCACCCTGGAGCGCAACCCGGACTACTGGGGCGACGAGCCGTTCTTCGACGAGGTGGTCTTCCAGTACTTCGCCGACCCGACCGCGTTGAACAACGCCCTGCTCACCGAGCAGATCGACGTGATCGGCACGGTGCAGGCGCCGGAGTCGCTCACCGAGTTCGAGGGCGGGGACTACCAGATCATCGAGGGCACGACCAACGGTGAGGTGGTCCTGTCGATGAACAACGGCGCCGCCCCGTTCGACCAGCTCCCGGTGCGCCAGGCGGCCCGGCACGCGATCGACCACCAGACGTTGCTGGATACCTGCTGGGCGGGTCGCGGCGCGCTCATCGGCAGCATGGTGCCGCCCACCGACCCGTGGTACGAGGACCGCACCGGCGACTACCCCTACGACGTGGAGGAGGCCAAGCGGCTGCTCGCCGAGGCGGGTGCCGAGGGCGCCGCGGTCCGGCTGCGGATCCCGAGCCTGCCGTATGCCGTGTCGTGCGGCACCGTCGTGGAGTCGATGCTGGAGGACGCCGGCTTCGAGGTGACCATCGACCAGCTGGAGTTCCCGGCGGCCTGGCTGGAGGACGTCTTCACCAACCACGACTACGAGATGTCGATCATCTCCCACGTCGAGCCCCGCGACATGCGGGCCGTCTTCGGCAACCCGGACTACTACACCCAGTACGGCAACCCCGACTTCGTGGCCCTGCTCGACGAGGCCGACGCCGGCACCCCGGAGGAGCAGGTGACCGCGATGAAGGAGGCGGCCAAATTCCTGTCCGAGGACGCCGCCGCGGACTTCCTCTTCGTGCTGCCCAACCTGATCGTGGCCGACCCGGACATCACCGGGCTGCCGGAGAACGCGATCACCGAGTCCTTCGACCTGTCCGCCCTTGCCCGGGGCTGACCGCCGGCCGGGAGGCCACTGACCGATGCTGGTGCACCTGGCCCGTCGCCTGGGCGTACTCGTGGCGAGCCTGGCCGTCAGCTCCGTGCTGGTGTTCGGGTTCATGCGGGTGCTCCCCGGCGACCCCGCGCGGGTGGCGCTCGGGGTGAACGCTTCCGATGAGTCGGTCGCCCGGCTGCGCACCGAGTTCGGCCTGGATCGCCCCCTGGTGGAGCAGTACCTCTCCTGGGTGGGTGGGCTGCTCCGGTTCGACCCGGGCGTGGAGTTCCTGTCCAAGGCGCAGATCGGCCCGCAGATCGCCGACCGGCTGCTGGTCACCCTGTGGCTGGTCGGGGCGGCGATGGTGCTGGCGGTCATCATCGCGCTGCCGGTCGGCACCTGGATGGCCGTGCGGCACCGGCACGCGGACGGCGTGGTCGCCTCGGGGCTGTCCCAGGTCGGGGTCGCGATCCCGGCCTTCCTGGCCGGCATCCTGCTCATCGCCGTGTTCGCGGTGCGGCTGCGGTGGGTGCCCTCCGGGGGGTGGGTCCCCCCGGCCGTGGACCCGGTGGAGTTCCTCAAGCGCCTCGTGCTGCCCGCCGTGTCGCTGGCGCTGGTGCAGGCTGCCGTGCTGGCCCGCTACGTGCGCAGCGCGGTCCTCGACGTGCTCCGGGAGGACTACCTGCGCACCGCCCGCGCCAAGGGGCTGCGGCCGATGCCCTCGCTGCTGCGGCACGGGCTGCGCAACGCCGCCATCCCCGTCGTCACCGTCCTGGGGCTGCAGCTGGCCACCCTCCTGATCGGGGCCGTGGTGGTCGAGCGGGTCTTCGTCATCCCGGGCCTGGGTAGCTTGCTGCTGGACTCCGTCGCCGACCGTGAGCTGCTCACCATCCAGGCCGTGGTCATGGTGCTGGTGGTCGCCGTGCTGGTGATCAACTTCGTGGTCGACGCGCTCTACCTCCTGATCGACCCGCGACTCCGGAGCGGACGCTGATGGGCCGGCGGCGGTTGAACGCCTCCCTCGTCATCGGGGGAGCCATCGTGGCGGTCATCGTCGGGCTGGCGCTGATCTCCTACGTCTGGACCCCGCACCCGCCGATGAAGGTCCTGGTCACCGAGGCATACCAGACCCCGAACGGTGAGTTCTGGCTCGGCACCGACAAGTTCCGCCGGGACGTCTTCACCCAGATCGTGGTGGGCTCGCGGACCACGCTGTATGTCGGGCTGGTCGCCGTGGGCGTGGCCGCCGTGGTCGGCGTGCCGGTCGGCATCCTCGCGGCGATGTCGCCGGGCTGGCTGGGCCAGCTGGTGATGCGGGGCAACGACATCCTGCTCGCCTTCCCCGCCCTGCTGCTGGCGATCATGTTCGCCGCGATCTACGGCGGCAGCACCCGGGTGGCGATGATCGCGATCGGGATCGCCACGATCCCCTCCTTCGCCCGGATCACCCGGTCCGGGGCGTTGCAGGTGATGGGCACCGAATACGTCGCGGCCGCCCGCGCGGCCGGCCGGTCCCCGCTGGCCATCGCCCGGCGCCACGTGCTGCCCAACGTCGCCGGGTTGATCATCGTGCAGGCCTCGGTCAGCTTCGCCATCGCGATCCTGGCCGAGGCGGCCCTCGCCTACCTGGGCCTGGGCACCCCGACCGGGCAGGCCTCGTGGGGCCGGATGCTCTACGAGGCGCAGTCCACGCTGCGCGCCGCCCCGCACCTGGCGCTGATCCCGGGAGCCGCGATCGCGCTGGCGGTGCTCGGGTTCAACCTGTTCGGCGACGGGCTGCGGGACTACCTGGACCCCAAGTTGGAGGGACGCTGAGATGTCGACCGCGCCCACCCCGACCGCCGAGCAGGACCCGTCCGCACCCGTGCTCTCCGTGCGCGGCCTGTCCGTCGGGACCGGCTCCACCCGGCTGCTGCACGACGTCACCTTCCGGATCCAGCGCGGCGAACGGGTCGGCCTGATCGGGGAGTCCGGCTCCGGCAAGTCGCTGACCGCACTGGCTGTGATGGGACTGCTCGGTGAGGGGCTGAGGGCCACCGGTTCGGTCACCCTCAGCGGGCACGGGAGCAACCTGCTGACCACCTCCGAGCGACGGCTCTCCCGGATCCGCGGCCACGACATGGCGATGGTCTTCCAGGAGCCGATGACGGCGCTCAACCCGACGATGCGGGTCGGTCGCCAGGTCGCCGAGGCGATGACGCTGCACCGCACCGTCCCCGCCGCCCGGGCCCGGCAGCGGGCGGTGGAGCTGCTGGACCAGGTCGGCCTACCGGACCCCGCCCAGATCGCCCGGTCCTACCCGCACCAGCTGTCCGGCGGGCAGCGGCAGCGGGTGGTCACCGCGATCGCGCTGGCCAACGACCCGCTCCTGCTGGTCTGCGACGAGCCGACGACCGCGCTGGACGTCACGGTCCAGGCGCTCGTGCTGGACCTGCTGGTCCGCGGCGTCGAGGCCCGGGACGCGGCCATGCTGTTCATCACCCACGACCTCGCCGTGGTCGCCTCCACCTGCGAGCGGGTGCTGGTCATGTACGGCGGCCGGATCGTGGAGGCCGGGCCCGTGACGGAGGTGTTCGCCTCGCCGCGGCACCGGTATACCCAGGGCCTCCTGGCCGCGAGCGACCTGGAACGGCCGGCGACGGCGGTCGACGGCCAACGGGTGGCCTTGCCGACCATCCGGGGCTCGGTCCCGTCGGCCGGGAGCTTCCCGGACGGGTGCGTCTTCCGCAACCGGTGCCACCACGCGACCGACGCCTGTGCAGTCCTGCCACCCTGGTCGCCGCGGGACGACGCCCACGAGGCCGAGGACGCCGGATACGCCTGCGTCCACCCCGCCGCCGACGGCGAGGAGGTGGCCCCGTGAGCGAGACGCCGACGATCAGCCTGCGGGGGGTGGGCCGGGACTTCCACCGGGCCCGCACCCGGTTGACCGAGCGCCCACCGGTGGTGCACGCCGTCCGGGACGTCACCGTCGACATCGCCCCCGGGGAACGCTTCGGCATCGTCGGGGAGTCCGGCTCCGGCAAGTCGACCCTGCTCCGGATGATCTGCGGACTGGACCGCCCCACCACCGGGGAGATCCTGGTCGAGGGCACCCCGATCCATGCCTCCCCGCCACGGCGGCTGGGCTGGTTGCGGCAGCGGCTGCAACTGGTCTTCCAGGATCCGATGAGCTCGCTGGACCCCCGGATGCGGGTGGGTGACATCGTGGCCGAGCCGTTGGTCGGCCAGCGGATCGGCACGCCCGCCGAGCGCCGGGCCCGGGTGGCGGAACTGCTCGAGCGGGTCGGCCTGTCCGCCGACGCGGCCAAGCGCTATCCGCACCAGTTCTCCGGCGGACAGCGACAGCGCATCTCCGTCGCCCGGGCGCTGGCCCCCAACCCGGCGGTGCTGGTCGCCGACGAGCCGGTCAGCGCGCTGGACGTCTCGGTCCGCGCCCAGGTGCTCAACCTGCTCGACGAGGTCGTCGACGGCTTCGACCTGACCCTGGTCTTCGTCTCGCACGACCTGTCCGTGGTGCGCCACGTCTGCGACCGGGTCGCCGTGATGCGCCAGGGCGAGTTCGTCGAGGTCGCCCCGACCGAGCAGTTGTACGTCGACGCCCAGCACCCCTACACCCGGCAGCTGCTGGCCGCCGTCCCCCGCCTGGACGCGGCCCTGGCAGGACGCACCGCCACCGAGCTTGCCGCCCGGACCCTGGCGGCCACGGAGGAGGAGACCTGATGACACCGCCCCGCCCCGGGCCCAGCAACACCCTGGTCGACGTGCCCGGCCTGCTCGTCGGGCAGCACCAGCGGATCGGTGACGGCTGGCTCACCGGGACGACCGTCGTGCTGGCCCCGGGGCGCGGGACCCCCGGCGGTGGCGCCACCGGCGGCGTCGACGTGCGCGGCGGAGGGCCGGGCACCCGCGAGACCGACCTTCTCGACCCCCGCAACGCGGTCGAGAAGGCCCACGCCGTGGTCCTCAGCGGGGGCAGCGCGTTCGGGCTCGCCACTGCCGACGGTGTGATGGACGCGCTGTATGCCGAGGGGACCGGACTCCCCGTCCCCACCCCCTGCGGTCCCGCGCTGGTGCCGATCGTGCCGGCGGCGGTCGTCTTCGACCTGGGGCGCGGGGGCGACTTCGGCGCCCGCCCGGACGCCTCGTTCGGCAGCGCCGCGGTGGCCGCGGCGAGCGCGGACCCGCCTGCCCTGGGAGCAGTCGGCGCCGGGACCGGGGCACAGACCGGCGGCCTGAAGGGTGGAGTCGGCTCGGCCAGCGCCGTGCTGCCCGACGGCTCCACCGTGGCAGCGCTCGTCGTGGTGAACGCGATCGGCTCCACCGTCGACCTGCGGACCGGCGAACTCCTGGGAGCCCGCCACCTGCTCGACGGCGACCTGTCCGACGGACCCGGCGGATCGGCATACGGACTGCGCGCACCCGACCCCGAGGAGGTGTCGGCGGCGCTCGCCAGGGCCGCCGAGGAGACGGGGCGGACCGGCTTCCCGCGCGGGCTGGCGACCACGATCGGGGTGATCGCCACGGACGTGACGCTCACCAAGGCGCAGTGCGCCAAGGTCGCCGGCGTGGGGCACGACGGGATGGCCCGGGCGATCAGCCCGGTGCACTCGATGATGGACGGGGACACCCTGTTCACGCTGGCCACGGGTGCGCGACCGGCCCCGGACCCCGTGGCCTTCCACGGGTTGCTCGACGCTGCTGCCGGCTGCGTCACCCGCGCCATCGTGCGGGGCGTGCTCGCCGCCGGGACGGTGACCACCCCGGCCGGGACCTGGCCGTCCTACCGCGACGTCTTCCCGAGTGCCGTGCGCTGAGCGCGGCCCCGACTTCGGCCGACGCGGCTGACCCCCACGCTGGACGTAGACTCCCGCTTCGTGACTGAGCAAGAGGTGACCGGGCGCGCGGCCGGTCGGGAGTTCGTGCTGACCGTGTCCTGCCCGGACCGGCGCGGCGTGGTCCACGCGGTGTCGGGGGCGATGTTGGAGCAGCAGCTCACCATCGCCGACAGCCAGCAGTTCGGCGACTCCACCTCGGGGGAGTTCCACCTGCGGATGCACCTGGTCAAGGAGGGAGACCCGCTCGACCTCGCCGCGCTGGAGTCCCAGCTGGAGCCGGTGGTCCGCGAGTTCGGTATGCAGTGGCGCGCCCACGACCTGGCCGACCGGCACCGCGTCCTGGTCATGGTGAGCAAGCAGGGGCACTGCCTCAACGACCTGCTGTTCCGCACCCGCTCGGGGCTGCTGCCGATCGACGTCGCCGCGGTCGTCTCCAACCACGAGGACTTCCGGGCGCTCTCGGAGTGGCACGGCATCCCGTTCCACCACGTGCCGGTGACCAAGGACACCCGGGCCCAGGGGGAAGCACGGCTGCGCGAGGTGATCGCCGAGCACGAGGTCGACACGGTCGTGCTCGCGCGCTACATGCAGATCCTGTCCGAGGAGCTGTGCGCGGACTACCCGGGACGGATCATCAACATCCACCACTCGCTGCTGCCCAGCTTCAAGGGCGCCCGGCCCTACGCCCAGGCGCACGACCGGGGCGTCAAGGTGATCGGCGCCACCGCCCACTACGTCACCTCGGACCTGGACGAGGGGCCGATCATCGAGCAGGACTTCCGGCGGGTCGACCACCGGATGAGCCCGGGCGAGCTGGCCCGGGTCGGCCAGGAGCTGGAGGCGATGGCGCTGTCCCGCGCCGTCCGCTGGCACGCCGAGCACCGTGTCGTGCTGCGTGGCCGACGGACCATCGTCTTCGACTGACGTCGCGGCGCCCTCCCGTCCCCCGGAACCGCCTGCGGGTCGGGCCGCGGTGTCACCAAGGGCGCCGAGTGGACCAGTTATGCGCGGTTCTGCGCGCTGGGGTGGCAACGACGCGTGCAGTCGGCGCGGGACGGGTGGCCCGGGCCGCTGCCGGAGGGGCGGATGCCGACTGGGATACTCCGGGGTGACACCACACGGAGGAATTCACGGATGAGCTACGCAGACATGTTCTCCCTCGCGGGCCGGCACGCCGTCGTCATCGGGGCGGGTGGCATCGGGGCCGAGGTGGTGGCCGGGCTGGCCGCGCACGGTGCCCGGGTCAGCAGCCTGGACAAGAGCCTGCCCACCGCCGACTCGGCCACCCAGCGGGCCGCGGCCGAGCACGAGGGCGAGCACGCGGCATACGAGATCGACATCCTGGACGAGGCGGCGCTCAGCGAGCTCGCGGCGCAGCTGGGGCCGGTCGAAGTGCTCGTGGTGACCGCCGCGATGAACGTGCGCAAGCAGCTGCTGGACTACACCGCCGAGGAGTACGACCGCGTGGTCGACCTCAACCTGCGCGGGACGTTCCACGCGCTGCGGGCGTTCGGGCCCGGCATGGCCGAGCAGGGGCGTGGCTCGATCATCGCGTTCAGCTCACTGCGGGCGCTGACCGTGGAGCCGGGGCAGGGCGTCTACGCCGCGACGAAGGCCGGAGTGGTGCAGATGCTGCGCACCCTCGCGGCCGAGCTCGGTCCCAATGGAGTGCGGGTCAACGCGGTCGCGCCCGGTGTCGTGGAGACGCCGCTGACCCAGCAGATCCGCAGCGACGAGCAGTGGAACCATGCCTACGCCTCCAAGAGCGCGCTCGGCCGCTGGGCCCGCCCGGAAGAGATGGTCGGCGCCGTAGTCTACCTGGCCAGTGACGCCTCGACGTTCGTCACCGGGAGCCAGCTCGTCGTGGACGGCGGCTGGACCGCGATCGACGGACGGTTCACCCCGCCGTTCGGCTGAGCTTTTCCAGGGCTCAGGGGACGTCGTAGACGAACGCCACCGACTCGACCGGTGAGTCGGGACACACGGCGGTCCAGGTCGGGTGCGGCGCGTCGTGGTAGCCGCCACGGCAGGAGAACGCCTCGCCGTCCTCGGCCATCCCGTGAGTGTGCCGGAGGGTTCCCTCGCGCGGCCCGATCTGCTAGCGAATGTCGCGCGACCCCGCGCACCGGGCGAGCCGCGACACCAGGTGGGCACGCTCGGCAGGGGCGGTGGTCAACGAGATGGCCTTCTCGTATGCCGACGCCGCCTCGGCGGGGCGCCCCAGCTGGTCCATCAGGTGGCCGCGGGCGGCCCAGGCGGGCTGGAAGCGCGCGACCTGTGCGCCGACGTCCGGTCGTTCGGCCAGTTCGTCGAGCATGCTCAGGGCGGCTGCCGGGCCGTCGGTCTCGGCGGTGACGGTGGCCAGCGCGACGGCGCTGCCGAGGGTGGGTGCGAGACGGTGCAGCGCGCGGTGCACCCCGAGCAGCGCGGCCCAGTCCGTGGCCCCCGTCCGGGCCCGGTCGCAGTGCAGCGCCTGGGCGGCGGCCTCGAGGGAGAACCTGCCCACACCGCCGGCCGCCTGCGCGGCGCGCAGGTGTCGGTGCCCTCGGGCGATGAGGTCCCGGTCCCACCGGGTGGTGTCCTGCTCCGACAGCGGGACGAAGCGGCCCTGGTCGTCGAGCCGGGCCGGCCCCCGTGCCGCGGCCAGGTTGATGAGGGCGGCGAGCCCGTGGGTCTCGTGGTCCGGCGCCAGGTCCGCGAGGATCTCGGCCAGGTGCCGTGCCTCCGCAGCCATCGCGGTCGGCTCGGGGCCGCCGATCGGCCAGTCGATGACGTAGCAGCCGTAGACCGCCTCGAGCAGGTGACCCATCCGCTCGGGCAGCGCCGAGCGATCGGGGACGACGAACGGGATCCGCGTCTCCTTGATCCTGCGTTTGGCCCGGACCAGCCGGGCCGCCAAGGTCGCCGGGGGTAGCGCGAAGGCGACCGCGACCTGGGCAGCGGTGAAGCCGAGCACGGTATTGAGCATGAGCGGCGTGCGCACGGCCGGATCGATCGCCGGGTGTGCACAGACCAGCATCAGCTCCAGGCGGCGGTCGCCGACCGCGTCCGGGTCCACCTCGTCGGGCAGCCCGTCCGCGGTTGCCCTCGCGTGCCGGTCCGTCTCCAGCGGCACGCCGGTGCGGGCGGCCGCCGACTTCCAATGATCCCGCAGCCGGTTCCGCGCGACGGTGAGCAGCCAGCCCTGGGGGCTGCTCGGGACGCCATCCTCCGGCCACCTGGTCAGGGCCCGCTCGAAGGCGTCAGCCAGGGCGTCCTCGGCGGCGGCGATGTCGCCCGTGCTGCTCGCGAGATAGGCGAGCAGCCGTCCATAGCTGTCGCGCGCCTCCTCGGCAGCCGCAGCCCGGGCCGTCGCGGTCGGCGACGACCCGGGCAGCGGATCGGTCGTGGGCTCCACCGGGCGCCTGGTCAGGTCGTCCAGGCGCCGTCGATGTAGGAGGTCGCGACCGGGCGAACCTCCACGACTCCGTAGCTGGCGCCGGGGCACTTCTCGGCCCAGGCCAGGGCGGCATCCAGGTCCCGCACGTCCAGCACGAAGACGCCCGCCAGGCCCTCTTTGGTCTCGGCGAACGGTCCGTCCTGGACTTGCAGGCTGCCCTCCCGGAGGGTGACCGTCGTGCTGGCCTCCCGGGACTGCAGGACCTCCGCTGCCACCAGGACGCCGGCAGACTCCAGGGCCTGTCCGAATGCCCCGAAGGCCTCTTGCATCGCGGACAGCGCCTCGGGATCGATCTCGCCGGGGGCGGGCTCACGGCTGTGCAGCAGCAGGGTGTAACGCATGGTCGCCTCCTTGTCAGATTCCGAATCACCGCTCGGCGCGGCTCACCCGGTAGACGATCGGGGCGGCCGCCGATCAACAGTCCATCAGACCTGTTGTGAGATCGCGTCCGCTGGCGGCGCCTCGACCCAGTCCACGAACTGGTAGATCACGCCGCTCGGGTCGGCGACCTGGAAGTAGCGCTCGCCCCACGGCTCGACCTCCAGCGGCGTGACGACCGTGACCCCCTCGTCCTGCAGGCGCGCGTAGCGCTGCTCCATGTCGTCCACCTCGAAGGCGATCAGCAGCCCGTCGACCTGGCCCGCGGCCGAGGCCGGCTTGAAGGTCTCCAGGCCGACGGCGAGCAGGGCGATGTGGAAGCCCGCCTCCGGGTGGGTCAACGAGGCGAACCCCTCGGCCGCCATGGCCTCGGTGAAGCCGAGGTGGCGTTGTGCCCACTCCGAGGATGCGCGGACGTCGGACACGTTGATGGAAATCACGGATTGAGTAAGAGCCATGCGAAACATTGTACACCGTATGACGTACAGCGTAAGGAGTTTTCGGTAGGGTCTTCTTCCATGAGTCCCGCGCCCCCCGCGAACGCCGCCGACGACCGCGTGCTGCGGTTGCTCTGGCGCCACCACCTCCCGGCCGTGGGTCGCCGCGGTCCCCGTCCCAAGCACTCGGTGGACGACGTGGTCACCGCGGCGATCGCGCTGGCCGACCACGGCGGACTGGACGGGCTGAGCGTGCGGTCGGTCGCCCAGGAGCTCGGGATCTCGACCATGTCGGTCTATACGCACGTCCCCGGCAAGGAGGAGTTGCTGCTGCTCATGCTGGACGCGCTGTATGCCGAGCTGCCCCGACCGCCGTACCGGAGTCCCGGCTGGCGGTCCCGGGTCGTCGAGGTGGCCGAGCGCAACCGGCAGCTGTTGCGCGACCACCCCTGGGCGACCGAGCTCGCCGTGCTGAGCCGCCCCTCGCTGGGGCCCGGCCAGACGGCGAAGTACGAGCACGAGCTCGCGGCCCTGGCCGGCAGCGGGCTGGCCGACGTGCAGGTCGACGCGGCGCTGTCGCTGGTGCTGGGGTTCGTCCAGCAGCAGGTGCGCAGCGAGCACGACCTGCGTCGTGCGGCAGCGGCCTCGGGGGTCAGCGACCAGGAGTGGTGGGCCGCCAACGGGCCGTTGCTGGCCGAGCTGGTCGACCCGGACGACTACCCCCTGGCGGCCCGGATCGGGACGGCCGCGGGGGAGGCGCTCGGCAGCGCCTATGCCCCCGACGCGGCCTGGGAGTTCGGCCTGGCCAGGATCCTGGACGGACTGGCGGCGCTGATCGACCGGTGAGGCGCCGGCGCCCCCTCCCCGGCCGAACCCCCCTGCCGCGCAGCGGTGGGGCACGGCATACTCAGATCATGTCCACCACGACCCAGACCCAGCCGCAGAGCACCACCCCCGCCGACCCCGCCAAGGCAGCGGCGATCCGGGAGTTGAGTCGAGAGCACGTCTTCGTGTCGTGGTCGGCCCAGGCGAAGGTCGATCCGCTGCCCCTCGCCGGGGGCCTGGGGGCGCGGTTCTGGGACTACGAGGGCAACAGCTACCTCGACTTCACCTCGCAATTGGTCAACGTGAACATCGGCTACCAGCACCCGCGACTCGTGGCGGCGGTGCAGGAGGCGGCCGGTCGGCTGATGACGGTCGGGCCGAACTTCGCCAACGAGGGCCGCGCCGAGGCCGCCCGCCTGATCAGCGAGCGGGCGCCGGAGCGGATGCGCAAGGTCTTCTTCACCAACGGTGGCGCCGAGGCGGTCGAGAACGCGATCCGGATGGCCCGGGCGCACACCGGCCGGCACAAGGTGCTCGCCTCCTACCGCAGCTACCACGGCGCCACCAGCGGGGCGCTCTCGCTCACCGGTGAGGCGCGCCGGTGGGGCACCGAGCCGGGGCTGCCCGGCATCGTGCACTTCTGGGGCCCGTACCTCTACCGCTCGACCTTCCACGCGACCACCCCGGAGGAGGAGTCCGAGCGGGCGCTGGCCCACCTGCGGCAGACCGTGCTGGCGGAGAACCCGCAGAACGTCGCCGCGATCATCCTGGAGCCGGTCGTCGGCACCAACGGCATCCTGGTCCCGCCGCCCGGTTACCTGGAGGGCGTCCGGGCGCTGTGCGACGAGTTCGGCATCATGTTCATCGCCGACGAGGTGATGGCCGGCTTCGGCCGCACCGGCAAGTGGTTCGCCTTCTCCCGGTGGGGGGTCCGGCCCGACCTGATCACCTTCGCCAAGGGCGTCAACTCCGGCTACGTGCCGCTCGGTGGCGTGGTGATCTCCGACGAGGTCGGGGCCTCCTTCGAGGAGACGCCGTATGTCGGTGGCCTCACCTACTCCGGTCACGCGCTGGCCACCGCCTCGGCGGCCGCCGCGATCACGATCATGGAGGACGAGGGCATCGTGGACAACGCCGAGCAGCTCGGCAGCGACGTCATCGGCCCGGCGCTCGCCGAGCTGGCCGACAAGCACGCCGCCATCGGTGAGGTGCGCGGACTCGGGGTGTTCTGGGCGGTCGAGCTGGTCGCCGACCGGCAGACCCGGGAGCCGCTGGGCGCGGAGAAGGTGGCGGCCGTGGTCCAGGCCTGCAAGGAGCGGGGGATGTGGCCGTCCCCGGTGAGCAACCGGCTCCACCTGGTGCCGCCATGTGTGATGACGGCCGAGGAGGCCCGCGAGGGCATCGCCGCCCTCGATGAGGCCCTGTCCGCGGCGCTCTGAACGGGGGCTGGCAGGTGGCGGGCGAGGCGATGCTCGAGGTGCGGATCAGCGTGCCCGACCAGGCCACCGGCGAGCAGCTCGCCGCTGCGCTGGTCGAACGCCGGCTGGCGGCCTGCGTGCAGGTCCTCGGGCCGATGACGTCCGTCTACGTTTGGGAGGGCGCAGCCGAGCGGGCTCGGGAATGGTTGCTGCTCGCCAAGACCACGACCGCCGCCTTCGACGACCTCTGCGCCGCCGTGGGCCAGCTGCATCCCTACGACGTGCCCGAGGTGCTGGCTGTGCCGGTCGAGCGGGCACTGCAGCCGTATGCCGAGTGGCTGCGGGAGGCAGTCGGGCCACCGGGCTGACCTGCTGACCCCATCACCCGGCGTTTCCGGCGGGTCGTTCTGGGTGTGTCGCGGTCGGGGTCCGCGGGCTCAACGACGCGTGCGTAGGCGCTGATTCTCCCTGCGCAGCCGGCGGACCTCATCTTCCAGGGAGAGTACCCGTGCGATGCCGGCCAGGTTGAGGCCCTCGGCAAGCAGGTCCCGGATGCGGTGCAGCCGCTCGATGTCGGCGACGCTGTACAGCCGGGTGCCACCCGCCGTGCGGTCCGGCTCGAGCAGGCCACGCCGCTCGTAGACCCGCAGGTTCTGCACCTGCATGGAGACCAGTCGCGCTGCCACCGAGATGGCGTACACGCCCTTGTTCGTGCTGCCCATTCTTCCGCCTCCTGGGGTAGATCATAGGCCATCGGAAATATATACTGGGTGATACAGGTTATGCCTAGCGGAGGCATCATCCACGAACTGTCAGAGGAGGACACCATGATGTTGCTGCGCACTACCGACCCGTTCCGGGACTTCGACCGGATCGCCCAGCAGGTCTTCGGGACCACCAACCGTCCGGCCGCCATGCCGATGGACGCCTGGCGGGAGGGCGACACGTTCGTGGTCGAGTTCGACCTGCCCGGAGTGGCCAAGGAGAGCATCGACCTGGACATCGAGCGCAACGTGCTCACCGTGAAGGCCGAACGCGTCGTCCGCAACGGGGACTGGCAGATGCTGGCCAGCGAGCGTCCCCGCGGGGTGTTCAGCCGCCAGCTCGTGCTGGGCGACAACCTCGACCTCGAGCGGATCGAGGCGCACTATGACGCCGGGGTGCTGAGGCTGCAGATCCCCGTGGCGGAGAAGGCCAAGCCGCGCAAGATCGAGATCGCCGGTGTCGCCAGCGATCGCGAGCAGACCGCGATCGAGGCCTGACACGTCCGTCGACATGCCGATGGCCGCCCCGTGTGGGGCGGCCATCGGTCGTTGTGGAGCGGGCGACGAGAATCGAACTCGCGTATTCAGCTTGGGAAGCTGATGTTCTACCATTGAACTACGCCCGCAGGATTTCCGCGCCAGTGTAACCGACACCGCGCCGCGGACCGAACCGGCACGTCGCGGAGGGCGCAGTCCGCCGGTTAGTCTGTGGCGGTGCTCCTCTCCGACCGCGACATCCACGCCCAGATCGACGGCGGGCGCGTGCGCCTGGACCCGTGGGACCCCACGATGGTGCAGCCCTCCAGCGTCGACGTCCGGCTGGACCGCTACTTCCGGTTGTTCGACAACCACAAGTACCCCGTCATCGACCCGGCGCAGGACCAGCCGGAGCTGACCAGGCTGGTCGAGGTCGACCCTGGGGAGAGCTTCGTGCTGCACCCCGGTGAGTTCGTGCTCGGGTCCACCTTCGAGGAGATCACCCTCCCGGACGACGTGGCCGCCCGGGTGGAGGGCAAGTCCTCGCTCGGACGCCTCGGCCTGCTGACCCACGCGACCGCCGGGTTCGTCGACCCGGGCTTCACCGGGCACGTCACCCTCGAGCTGTCGAACGTGGCCACCCTGCCGATCGTGCTGCACCCCGGCATGAAGATCGGCCAGCTCTGCTTCTTCCAGCTCTCCAGCCCCAGCGAGCACCCCTATGGCTCGCAGGCCAAGGGGTCGCACTACCAGGGGCAGCGGGGCCCGACGGCCAGCCGCTCGTTCCAGAACTTCCACCGCACTGACGTCTGAACGGGCCACCGCCCGCCCAGGGCTATACAGTCGGTGAATGATCCGTCTCGAGGGCGTGACCAAGCGCTACGCCGATGGGACGGTCGCCGTCGACGACCTGACGCTGGAAGCCCCCACCGGCAAGATCACCGTCCTGGTCGGGCCCAGCGGCTGCGGCAAGACGACGTCGCTGCGGATGATCAACCGGATGATCGAGCCCACCTCCGGGCGCATCCTGATCGACGGGGACGACACGGCTGACCTCCCTGCAGCACAGTTGCGACGCGGCATCGGCTACGTGATCCAGCACGCCGGCCTCTTCCCGCACCGCACGGTGCTCTCCAACGTGATGACCGTGCCCCGGCTGCGCGGCCGCTCCAGGGCCGCCGCCCGGGACCGGGCGATGGAGGTGCTCGAGCTCGTCGGCCTGCCCGGCGACTACGCCCGGCGCTACCCGAGCCAGCTCTCCGGCGGGCAGCAGCAACGGGTCGGCGTGGCCCGGGCGCTCGCCGGCGACCCTGACGTGATGCTCATGGACGAGCCGTTCAGCGCCGTGGACCCAGTCGTCCGGGAGAGCCTGCAGGACGAGTTCGCCCGGCTGCAGCAGGAGCTGGGGCTGACCATCGTGCTGGTGACCCACGACATCGACGAGGCCATCAAGCTGGGTCATCGGGTCGCGGTGCTCCGGGTCGGCGGCCGGTTGGCGCAGTTCAGCGCACCCGACGAGTTGCTCGCCCACCCGGCGGACGACTTCGTCGCGGACTTCGTGGGGCGGGACCGCGGATACCGGGCGCTGAGCTTCGTGTCCGAGGAGGTGCCGCTGCACCACGAGGAGCCGATCCGGTTGGGCGCCGACGCCCCGGGCCCCGGGACCGCGGACGGTGCCGACCCGTGGCGGTTGGTGGTGGACGGCGAGGACCACCCCCAGGGCTGGGTGCACCTGCCCACCCTCGAGGGGGGCCCGGTCGGGCGCGCCGACCTGCAGCTCGGGGGGACGCTGGCGGACCGGGGTGGGTCCCTGCGGACCCTGCTCGACGCGGCGCTGTCGTCCCCGAGCGGGCGCGGCGTGGTCGTCCACGAGGGCCGACTCGCCGGCACGGTCCGCGCCGACGAGGTCGTCAGCGTCATCCAGCGCACGGGGCGGCCCACCCCGTGAGAGTGCTCGGTGTCGAGCTGGACCGCATCCTGGAGCTGACCCTCCAGCACACCTACCTGGCCGGCATCCCGCTGCTCATCGGGCTGTTGGTGTCCCTCCCGCTGGGGTGGCTGGCGCTGCAGCGCCGCTGGCTTTACACCCCGCTGATCGCCGGGACGGGGCTGCTCTACACGATCCCCAGCCTGGCCCTGTTCATCGTGCTGCCCGGCGTCCTGGGCACCCGGATCCTGGACCCGATCAACGTCGTCGTGGCGATGACGGTCTACACGATCGCCCTGGTCACCCGCACCGTCGCGGACGGTCTGGGATCGGTCCCGCACGAGGTCACCCAGGCCGCGACCGCGATGGGCTACTCACCCGCCCGGCGCGTCGTGGCGGTCGAGCTGCCGCTCGCGGTCCCGGTGATCTCGGCCGGGTTGCGGGTCGCCGCGGTCAGCAACGTCTCCATGGTGTCCGTCGCCGCGCTGGTAGGGGTCGCCCAGCTGGGCTCGCTGTTCACCGACGGGTTCAACCGCAACGCGATGGAGCCGATCGTCGTGGGGGTGCTGGCCTGCGTGCTGCTGGCCGTGCTGTTCGACCTCCTCATCCTGGGCGTGACCCGCCTGCTGACCCCATGGCTGGCGGTGGCCCGCGCGTGATCACCTCGGTCCTGGACTGGCTGACCGACCCGGCGAACTGGACCGGGCCGGGCGGGATCCCCGCGCAGACGCTGACCCACCTGCGCCTGTCGTTCACCGCGCTCCTGCTGGCGGGACTGATCGCCGTGCCGCTGGGCCTGTATGTCGGCCACACCGGCCGGGGTCGGGTGGTGGCGGTCAACATCGTGGGCGCGTTCCGGGCGATCCCGTCCCTGGGCATCCTGTTCATCGCGGTCCTGCTGTTGCTGCCCCGGCTGTCCGGCGAGGCAGCATACGAACTGCCGACCCTCATCGTCCTGGTCCTCCTCGCGATCCCGCCGATCCTCTCGGGGGTGTATGCCGGGATCGCCCAGGTGGACCCGGCCGCCAGGGATGCGGCCCGGGGGATGGGGATGACCGGCGGGCAGGTGCTGTGGCAGGTGGAGGTCCCGTGCGCGCTGCCGCTGGCCCTCTCCGGGATCCGCTCGGCGATGATGCAGATCATCGCCACGGCCACGATCGCGGCCGTGGTCGGCCTCGGGGGACTGGGCCGCTTCCTGTTCGACGGGCAGGCGCTCCAGCAGTACGACCGGATGGCCGGCGGTGCCCTGGCGGTGGCCGCGCTCGCCCTGCTCGTGGACCTGCTGCTGGCCGGCATCCAGCGCCTGGCGGTGTCCCCGGGCCTGAAGGCGGACCGTGGTCCCCGTCGAATCAGGAGGCGACTGTCAGCCGATCCGCGTAGCGTCGGCTCTGGCACGGTGGACGAGCCGGCCGAGAACGTCGCATCCGCATGACCCCGCACGCGTCCAGGAGGACCAGATGATTCGCAAGACCGTCGTTCCCGCCGGGATCCTCCTGGCCGCCCTCGCGCTGACCGCGTGCGGCGGGTCGGGCGACCCGCTGGACAACGAACAGGCCGACGGCGACGCGGGATCCGGCGCCGCCGGTGGGGAGGGCGTGGCCATCGGGTCGGCGAACTTCCCCGGCAACGTGCTGCTGGCCGAGATCTATGCCGCGGCGCTCGAGGACGCGGGTGTCGAGGTCACCAAGACCCTGAACATCGGCAACCGGGAGACCTACATCGCGGGGTTGGAGGACGGCTCTATCGACCTCATCCCGGAGTACACCGGCGCCCTGGCCGTCTACTTCAACCCGGACGCCGAGGCCACCGAGTCCGACGCGGTCTACGGGGAGCTGCAGGACGCGCTGCCCGACGGGCTGACCGTCCTCGAGCCGTCGTCGGCCGAGGACAAGGACTCGATCGTGGTGACCAGCGAGACGGCGGAGGAGTACTCGCTCACCGCCATCGGTGACCTGGCGCCCGAGGCGCCCAACCTGGTGCTCGGCGGGCCGCCGGAGTTCGCCGAGCGGCCCTACGGGGTGCCGGGCCTGAGCGAGGTCTACGGGCTGGAGTTCGCCTCGTTCCGTCCGCTGGCCGCCGGGAGCAACCTGACGGTGCAGTCGCTGCTCAATGGTCAGGTCGACGCGGCCAATATCTTCACGACCGATCCCGCCATCGCCGAGAACGGCCTGGTGGTCCTGGAGGACCCCGAGTCGCTCTTCGCGGCCCAGAACGTCGTGCCGCTCATCACCGAGGACGCGTTGACCCCCGAGATCGAGACGGCCCTCAACGACGTCTCGGCGGCGCTGAGCACCGAGGAGCTGTCGGGGATGATGTCCGAGGTCGTCACCGACGGCCAGGACCCCGCCACCGTGGCCCGCGCCTTCGTCGACGAGCACCTCTGACCGGTCGGCGACCCGACCTGGGGGCACGGGGCTCAGACGCCGTCCGGATGGGCGGCGTCCCAGGCCCGGCTGACCTTCTGCGGGACGCACATCCGCCAGGCCTCGACGACGAACTCGCGGGCCTCGGCCGGCTCGAGGCGGTCCATCCGGGCCCGGACCCAGTTGAACCTCAGGTCGCTGGCCGCGGGCAGCATGAAGGTGTCGGGGTCGCTGGCGATCAAGCCGTCCCGCTCCTCCTTCGGGAACGCGAACTCGATGACCTCCTCGTCGCGGGAGAAGGCGACGAAGACCAGGGACCCCACCCGGAACTTGCGGCGGTCGCGCACGAACACCTCATAGGCGCGCTCGAGCGTCAGGGCCACCGAGCGGATGTCCTCCACGTCAGCCATTGCGGATCCGACCGTCCATGGTTCCAGTCAAGCAGCGTTCGCAGCGGGGCGTCCGATGCCGATCGTGACCGGGCCCTCCTGGATGGGGTTGGATGACGCCATGCTGCGCGTGTCCTGGCCCGAGGCCAACGCCCGGCGGCTCTCCCGGCAGTTCCACCGGACGACCTCGCCGGCCGGGGCGGTCCACCAGATGCTGGCAGCGCAGGCACAGGTCGCGAGCGCAGCCGAGGTCTCCATCGCCCTGCGCCTGTCGTCGGGGAGGTGCGCCGACGTGCGTTCCGCGCTCGCCGGGGGAGAGCTGATCCGCGCCGCGGGGCTGCGGGGGACCATCCACACCGTTGCCGCGGATGACCTGGCGCTCTGGGTCGGGGTCTTCGGGAGTATGCCGTCCGCCCGGTGGCCGGGCAGGGGTGACCTCGAGCCCTCACCGGAGGAGGTCGACAGGCTCTGTGCGGCGATCGGGGCGGCAGTCTCCGAGGAGACGGAGCCCCTGACGCTGGACGAACTGCACGAGGGCGTCGTGGCGCGGGCCGGAGCCTGGGCGGGGGAGCCGGTGATGCCCGCCTTCCAGACGATGTGGCCCCGGTGGCGCCTGGTCCAGGCGGTCGCGGCCCGTCGCGGCCTGCTCTCCTTCGGACCCAACCGCGGGCGAGCGGTCACCTTTGCGGCCCCGCCTGCCTTCGAGGCCGTGGAGCCGGAGGACGCCGTCGCAGTGTTGCTGGATCGCTATCTACGCGCCTACGGGCCCTCCACCCCCGCCGCCTACGCGAAGTGGCACGCCGCACCCATCGGCTGGGCGAACCGGACCTTCGAGGCGTTGGCCGCCCAGGGCCGGATCGCTCAGGTCGACTTCGACGGCATACCTGCGTGGTTGGCCCGCGACGACGTCGACTTCGCGGTGGAGCCACCACTCGGCGTCCTGTTGCTGCCCTACTTCGACGCGCTGGCCATCGCGGCCTACCCACGTGAGCGCTTCTTCCCCGGGCGGGCCTCCGAGCGTGCCCTCGCCGGGGGACAGGCGGGCAACTTCCCGGTGGTCCTGCTCGACGGTGAGGTCGCCGGTGTGTGGCACCAACGCAAGGCCGGGCGACGGGTGAGGATCACCGTCGAGATGCTCGACCCGCTGCCCCGCTCACGCCGTGCGGAACTGGAGTCGGCAGTGGCGCACCTCGGGGTGCTGCAGGACCTGCAACCGGACCTCGTCCTCGGCGAGGTGACGACTGGCCCGCACGCCTGACGGCGAGCGACGGTGTCAGCTCAACCAGGAGTCCCCGAGGGCCTTGAGGGCATCGTCGCTGTCGCCGCTGGCATCGCTGTCTGCCTGGCCCTCGTCCTTGGCTGTGTCCGTGTCGTCGTTCCCGTCGACGGGTTCGGGCGCTGGCTGCTCTGAGGGAGCTGACGCTTCCTCGGTGGCCGTGGCCGAGTCGTCGTGCTCCACGGCGGCTTCGGCCTGGGGCACGTCGTCCTCGGGTTCGCCCGCCGGTTCGTCATCAGTCTGGGCCTCGGCGGTCGACTCACTAGGCGCAGCGGTCGTACCTGCGCCGAGCCAGGAGTCGCCGAGGGACTCGAGGTCGTCGTCTGCGGGCTGGGCGGCGGGGGGTGCCGCGTCCGTCTGTTTGGTGGCAGCGTCTGCCTGCTCTTCCGGCGTGGTGTCGGTCGTGTCCTCGTTTCGGGGACGTGCTTGGTCAGGGGTGTCGGTCGTGTCCTCGTTGTGAGGACTTGCCTGTTCGGGGGTGTCGGTGAGCCAGGAGTCGCCGAGGGATTGGAGGTCCTCGTCATCCGCGGGCTGGGCGGCGGCCGGTGCCGCGTCCGTCTCCTCGGTGACGCCGTCGACCTGCTCGTGCTGCTCGGCCACTTCGTCCGGTGCTGCTTCGCCCTTGTCAGTGGCGGTGTCCGTGTCCTCGTCTCGAGGACGCGTCTGATCAGCGGTGTCCTCGTTTTGGGGACGTGCCTGGTCAGGGGTGCTGGTGAGCCAGGAGTCGCCGAGGGATTGGACGTCGTCGGCTGGGGCCGCCGGCGTCGAGTCGGACTCCTCGGTGGCGGTGTCAGTTGTGTCCTCGTCTTGAGGACGTGCCTGGTCAGGGGTGCTAGTGAGCCAGGAGTCGCCGAGGGACTGGACGTCGTCGTCGGCTGGGGCAGCCGGCGTTTCGGTCTGCTCGTCCGGCGTTGCCTCGGTCGGCTCGGTGGCGGTGTCGGTGGTGTCCTCGTTTTGAGGACTTGCCTGGTCAGGGGTGCTGGTGAGCCAGGAGTCGCCCAGGGACTGCACGTCCTCTTGGGGCTCAGCTGTCGGCGTGGTCTCGGTCGGCTCGGTGGCGGTGTCAGTGGTGTCCTCGTTTTGAGGACTTGCCTGGTCAGGGGTGCTGGTGAGCCAGGAGTCGCCCAGGGACTGCACGTCCTCTTGGGGCTCAGCTGTCGGCGTGGTCTCGGTCGGCTCGGTGGCGGTGTCAGTGGTGTCCTCGTTTTGAGGACTTGCCTGGTCAGGGGTGCTGGTGAGCCAGGAGTCGCCCAGGGACTGCACGTCCTCTTGGGGCTCAGCGGCCGGCGTGGCCTCGGTCGGCTCGGTGGCGGCCTCAGCGGTGTCCTCGTTTTGAGGACTTGCCTGGTCAGGGGTGCCGGTGAGCCACGAATCGCCCAGGGACTGCGCGTCCTCGGGCTCGGCTTCGGACGCCGGCTCGCTGGTGGGCCCGGAGGAGAGCCAGGAGTCCCCCAGGTCCTGCGGGGACTGGTCCGCCTCCTCGGTCTCACCCGCAGTAGCAGCGGCTGCTGCCCCCGCAGTCGCCGCACCCGCTCCGGCCGCTGCCGTGGCAGAAGGGGCGGTCGCGTCGTCGGCGGTCTTCGCCGCCGGCTCCGGGGCAGCATCGGTCGTGACGTCAGCCTGCTTGTCGGTGGTCGCGGCGTCGACATCCTGACCGCGGCGCACGGCCGCCAGCAGCATTTGGGCGACGTCGACGACCTCGACCTCCTCGCGCGCCCCCTCGGACTGCTTCTGGGTGAGTCCGTCGGAGAGCATCACCCGGCAGAACGGACAGCCGATGGCGATCCGGTCCGCGCCGGTGGCAAGGGCCTCGTCGGTCCGGTTCAGGTTGATCCGGGACCCCAGCTTCTCCTCCATCCACATCCTGGCGCCGCCGGCGCCGCAGCAGAACGACTTCTCACCGCTGCGGGGCATCTCCCGCAGCTCGACGCCGGGGAGGGCACCGAGGAGTTCGCGGGGCGGGGCGTAGACACCGTTGTGCCTGCCCAGGTAGCACGGGTCGTGGTAGGTCACGGTGGACGCGGTGGAGGCGACGCCGGTCGTGTCGGCGGTCTCCGGTCGGGCGACGGGCGTCAGCTTCTTCTCCCGGACCAACCGGTTCAGCAGCTGGGTGTGGTGCACGACCTCGTACTTGCCGCCGAGCTGCGGGTACTCGTTCTTGATCGTGTTGAAGCAGTGGGCGCAGGTGACCACGATCTTGGTGGCACCGACCTCGTTGAGCGTCTCCACGTTCTGCTGGGCCAGCATCTGGAACAGGAACTCGTTGCCGGCCCGCCGCGCGGGGTCACCGGTGCAGCTCTCGCCGTCACCCAGCACCGCGAACGAGACGCCGGCGGTGTCCAGCAACTCGGCCACGGCCCGGGTGGTCTTCTTCGCCCGGTCCTCGTAGGCGCCCGCACAGCCGACCCAGAAGAGGTAGTCGACCGAGTCCAGGTCCTCGACGTCCTGCCCGGCAACCTTGACCTCGAAGGGCAGGCCCTTGGCCCACTCGAGCCGGGCGCGGGCCGACATACCCCACGGGTTCTGCTTGTTCTCCAGGTTCTTGAACAGTCCGCCCAGCTCGCTGGGGAAGGCCGACTCGATCAGCGTCTGGTAGCGGCGCATGTCCACGATCGCGTCCACGTGCTCGATGTCGACCGGGCACTGTTCCACGCACGCGCCGCAGGTGGTGCAGGACCACAGCACGTCCGGGTCGACCACGGCCCCGCCGCTGGGCACCGTCGGGTCACCCTCGGTGGCGCCGACCAGCGGGCGCTCGGCCTCCAGCAGTGCCGCGGCCGGGATGCCCTGGCCCGAGCCCGCTGCCGCGTCCCGCTCCTCCTGCGTCGCCAGCAGCCAGGGGGCCTTGGCGTGGTGGTGGTTGCGCAGCCCCATCATCAACATCTTGGGCGACAGCGGCTTCTCGGTGTTCCAGGCCGGGCACTGCTCCTGGCAGCGGCCGCACTCGGTGCAGGTGGAGAAGTCGAGCAGCCCTTTCCAGGTGAAGTCCTCGACCTTGCCGACCCCGAGGGACACGTCCTCATCGAGGTCCTCGACGTCCTCGAAGCTCAACTCCTTGCCGGCGACGACGATCGGCTGCAGCTCGCCCAGCGAGGTGCGTCCCTCCGCGTGCCGCTTGAACCAGATGTTGAAGAACGCCAGGAAACGGTGCCAGGCCACACCCATGGTGGGCGTGACCGCGATGGTGATCATCCAGCCCATCGAGATCAGGATCTTGACCAGCGCGATGACGATGATCGTCGTCTCCAGCGCCCCGACTGGCATGCCCTCGAAGAAGCTCCCGACCCAGCCGGTCGTGGGGAAGTGGACCGCGTCCGCCCACTCGGCCCCGGTGGCCTTGCCGAGCGCCGACTCCAGGCCGCGCAGCAGCACGATGCAGATGCCCACGCCGAGGATGACGAACTCCACGACATACGCCTGCCAGAAGGTGGACCCCCAGAACCGGCTCTTGCGGTCCAACGAGCGCGGGTGCTTGCGCTGGCGGACCACGATGAGCAGCACGATGCCGACGAGGGTGCCCCAGCCGAACAGCTCGGCCAGCCAAATGTAGGGCGGCCAGTGGCCGATGAGCGGCAGGGCGAAGTGGGGGTCGAACAACTGCCCGTATGCCGTGGCGAGGGTCGTGGTGAGCAGGAGGAACCCCAGCATCACGAACCAGTGGGCCGCGGCCACGGCCGGTTTGCGCGCCATCCGGGTGTGCCCCAGGAACTCCCGGGCCAACGTGACGGTCCGGGCCAGCGGGTCGTCGGTCCGCCCCACGGCCGGTTGCCCGACCCGGAACTTCGCGACGAAACCGGCGATGGTCCGCACGAACAGGAAGACCGCGACCAGCGTGACGCCCAGGCCCAGGATGAGGGCGATGATCTGCACCGGAGACATGTGGGGCAGTCTACGGACCGGGCCTTTCAGGGGTCGGGTGGCGTGATCTCACCCCCACGGAATAACGTGTGATTAGAACTCGTATAACACGTCAGACCCCCCGGCATCCGGCCGGAACCGACCGAAAGGCAAATCTGTGGCCGTTCACGACGACATCACGCAGGTCATCGGCAATACCCCCCTCGTCCGTCTCAACCGGCTGACCGAGGGGCTCGACGCCACCGTGGTCGTCAAGCTGGAGTCGCAGAACCCGGCGGCCTCGGTGAAGGACCGGATCGGCGCCTCGATCATCGACGCGGCGGTCGAGTCCGGGGAACTGCAGCCCGGCGGCACCATCGTGGAGGGCACCTCCGGCAACACGGGGATCGCCCTGGCCATGGTCGGCGCGGCACGCGGGTACCGGGTGGTGCTCGCGATGCCGGAGACGATGAGCCTGGAGCGTCGCGCGCTGCTGCGCGCCTACGGTGCCGAGCTGGTGCTCACGCCGGGCGCGGACGGGATGAAGGGAGCCGTCGCCAAGGCCGAGGAGATCGCCGAGGCGGAGGGCGCCGTGCGGGCCCGCCAGTTCGCCAACCAGGCCAACGTCGCGATCCACCAGGCCACGACGGGTCCGGAGATCTGGGCGGACACCGACGGCGGTGTCGACATCTTCGTGGCCGGCATCGGGACCGGCGGCACGATCACCGGCGCCGGGCGCTACCTGCGCGAGCAGAAGCCCGACGTGCAGGTCGTGGCCGTCGAGCCGATCGACTCCCCGATCCTGTCGGGCGGCGCGCCCGGTCCGCACAAGATCCAGGGGCTGGGTGCCAACTTCGTGCCCGAGATCCTGGACACCGAGATCTACAACGAGGTCGTCGACGTCGCCCTGGACGACGCGGTGCGGGTCTCCCGGGACCTGGCCACCAAGGAGGGGATCCTGGCCGGTATCTCCGCCGGTGCCAACGTCTGGGCCGCGCTGCAGATCGCCGCGCGCCCCGAGGCGGCCGGGAAGACCATCGTGGTCATCGTGCCGGACTTCGGCGAGCGCTACCTGTCGACGGTGCTCTTCGAGGGCCTGACGGACTGATGTTGCGGCAGGTGCCGGGACGCGACCGGGACCGGGACCGGGCGGACGGTATGCCGTCCGTCCGGCCCGCGGCGATGCTCCGGGGTGCCTGGGGCAGGGTGGTCGAGGACCTCGACGCCGCGGTGGAGCGCGACCCCGCCACCGACAGCCGGCTGGAGATGGCGCTGGCCTCCCCTGGGCTGCACGCGCTGTGGAGCCACCGGATCGCCCACGCGATGTGGCGCCGGGGTGGCCGGGCCAAGCTGCCGGCCAGGTTGCTCTCCCACGTGGCCCGGACAGTCACCGGGGTGGAGATCCACCCCGGAGCCACCATCGGCCGCCGCGTCTTCATCGACCACGGCATGGGCGTAGTCATCGGGGAGACGGCCGAGGTGGGGGACGACGTGATGATGTATCACGGCGTCACCCTCGGTGGCCGGTCCATGCAGCCGGTCAAGCGGCACCCGACCATCGAAAGCGGTGTCACGCTCGGCGCCGGCGCCCGGTTGATCGGCCCGGTGACCGTCGGTGCCGGGGCCCAGATCGGCGCCAACGCCGTCGTCGTGCGCGACGTTCCCGACGGTGCGACCGCCGTGGGGGTGCCAGCCGTCGTGCGCATCCCGGAGAGCGAGCCGACGGCCGACCAGTTGTTTGCCGACCCCGCCCTCTGGATCTGATCCGCCTACTGCTCGACCGTTCCGTCTGCGACACGAGACACCGCAGCCTGCCCCGCCAACTCCACCCGTGCGGACGGGTTGGCCAGATAGAACCGGAGCGCCTCGAGCAGACGCTCCGGGTCCACCGCCAGCTCGCGGACGGCCACCGTGGGGTACGGAGTTCCTGAGACGGCAGCCAGGGCGTCCTTGCGGCGGGGTGTGGTCCCGGTGCCCGCGGGCGGATGCGTCAGTTCGAGGGTGAGCCAGTTCTCCACCGAATTCATCGATCCGCGCCTCGCGCCACCCGACCAGTGCGCACGCACGGCGGTGATGTCATCCCACGGCACTGCCACTGCCTCACGGCGGTTGCGCAGCTCGACGGCCTGCGTCCCGATCACGATCCCCGGCGGGCCGGCGGCCCGGGACCGCAGCGCGGCCCAGGCGCCGACCAGGAACACGACCCCGAACGCCAGGCAGACCACGACCCCGACCAGGCTGAGCCACCGCGAATCCGTCAGCACGGCATACAGCAACACCCCCGCTCCAGCCAGGAACAGCAAGCCGAGCACGGCGAACGCGATGACCTGCAGCGGACTGTTCGGCTGGGTGGGGACGAACAGTCCGTGGTCGCCCGCCCCCGTCTGCGTGATCCGTGGCGGGATACGCCGTCCCGGCGTGTTGAGCGACCACGTGACCCACCCCAGCGCGAGCCCCCCGGCGACCAGCAGGAGGCCGGGCAGGAGCCCACCCGCGCCGAGTGAAACGCCCCCCGCGGCGGCGATGGCGCCGCCGACGAGTGCGCCCACCACCCGGGTCACCGACGACCGGCGGGGCGACAACTGCCACCCTTCGCCGGTCGACCGCTGAAGGAGGGAGCGCCCCTCCGTTATCAAGGAAGCTTGTCGCCGCCGGGACCGAATCCGGTCGTGTCCACCACGGTGTCACCAGTGGAGCCGTCCACCGCGCCGGTGGCGTTCTCGTAGGAGCCGTCCACTCCGGTCGCCTCGTGACCAGTCACCTTGGACTTGGCCTGGGAGGCGGCGTCCTTGGCGACATCGCCGACCTTCTGGGCCACCTCCGGAGCCTGCGCCTTGACCTCCTCGACCTTCTCCTGGACCTTCGGGTTGCCCCAGACCTCGTTGGCCTTCCCGGCGATCTGGTCATAGCGCTCACGACCGGCCTTGGCGCCGAGGATGTAGCCGATGCCCACCCCGACGAGCAGCAGGATCTTCTTCATGTGCGTCTCCTTTCGCTGGGTCCTCTTGCTTCGGACACTACCGGCCGGTCACCGCGAGCGCACACGAGACGGGAAGGGAGGGCAGGCGAGGAGCACAGACCGTTCGGCGGAGGGTGTGGGATTCGAACCCACGGACGTTTCCGTCGGGCGCTTTCAAGGCGCCTGCACTCGGCCACTATGCGAACCCTCCCGGTCCCGGTGCGCCACCGGGCCGCAGCCGCCATCATCCCATCCGGAGCCGATGCACCGAAACCCGGCGAGATGCGCCGAAACGACACGGGTCCTGCTACCGTTGTCTGAGGTTGAAGTTGCAGTTCCTCGCAGTGATCAGCATGAAGCCGTTCTCGTAACGGTCTTGCACAGCACAGAGTCGGGCATGTCCCGGTCCGTGGGGGGTTTCATCTAACGGCCGGTTCCTCCACGACCTGTGGGGGTTCGCACACGCACAGCAGAAAGAGATTCCCATGGCACAGGGAACCGTGAAGTGGTTCAACGCTGAGAAGGGCTTCGGCTTCATCGCTCAGGACGGTGGCGGTCCGGACGTGTTCGTCCACTACTCGGCCATCGAGACCAACGGCTACAAGACGCTCGAGGAGGCCCAGCGGGTCGAGTTCGAGGTCACCCAGAGCCCCAAGGGGCCGCAGGCTGACGCCGTTCGTCCCGTCTGAGGTTCAACCTCACCAACGACACAACCAAGAACCCCCCGAGCCGACCGGCTCGGGGGGTTCTCGGTTGTCTGCGGTGCCTCAGCAGACGGCGCCGACCTCGGTCAGCTCGTCCTTCGGCTCCTCGGTCGTCTCCATCGACCCGTCGTCGGTGGGGGCCTGCGTGGTCGACTCCTCCGTCGTGGTCTCCGCGCCGGTGGCGTCCTCGGAGGCGCCCGCGTCGGCCGGGGTCGTGGGGGTCGGCTCGGGCGGGTTGATGGCCTCGTCCACGATGGCCCGGATCTCGGCGTAGTCCGGGTCGGCGGTGTCGAGGTTCTCGTTGGTGAACGGCAGGCTCTTGATCTCGCCCTGCTGCACCCGCAGCACCAGCTCGGCCCACGCCGGCAGGTCGTCCGGGGCGATGCTCACCGAGATGTTCTCACCGGCGACCGAGGCGATCTGCGGGTACCGCTGGAGCATCGTCATCGGGTTCACCTGCTGCACGACCGCCGCGACGACGCACCGCTGGCGGCGCATCCGGGAGAAGTCGTCGCTGGTGATCCGGGAGCGGCTGTACCAGAGCGCCTGGTAGCCGTTCAGCTTCTTCGGTCCGACCTCCAACCAGCCGTTCTCGGTGCCCTCGATCAGGTGCGAGTTGCCGGCGGCGTCGGTCCAGGTCTGCCCGCCCAGCGGGATCCGCTCCTGGACGTTGATCTCGACCCCGCCCATCGCGTCGATGAGGTCCTTGAACCCGTCGAGATTGATGATGACCGTGTAATTGATCGGCTGGCCGATCACCTCGGAGAGGACCTCACGGGTCGCGGTGAGCCCGGGGTTGTCGTCGCCCTCGAACCACTCGGGGTGCATGTCGGCCTGCACCTCGGCCTCGGTCCAGATGCCGTTCATCAGGCACTCGTTGCCGCAGTTGTAGCCGTCCGGCCAGGCATTGTGCAGCGGGCTGTCCTCGGGGATGGGCACCTGCTGGAGGTTGCGGGGGATGCCGAAGAGCACGGTGTCACCGGTCTCGGTGTCAATGCTGGCGATGATCATCGAGTCGGTGCGGACCCCCTCGCGGTTGTCCCCGGCGTCGGATCCCAGGAGCAGGACGTTCACGTGGCTGGTGTGCGCCCAGGGGTCATCGGCCTCGAGGCGGGGCCCCTCGCCCCCGGAGTCGTCGGTCGAGCTGCCGCCCCCGGCGGTGGACGGCCCGGTGAAGATCTTGTCGACCGCGTCGGTGTGCGCATCGATGTAGCGCAGCCCCATCGCCACCGGCGCCGCGATCACCAGGCACATCACCGCGGTGAAGACGCTCAGGCCGACCCGCTGGCCGGTGCTCGGCGAGCTGGGGCGGGTGGTCAGGGCGGTGAGCACGATCGACCCCATCCACACCAGGCCGCCGACCACGAGGCCGATCGCGAGCATCCGCAGCAGTCGCGGGCGGGTGGCCAGGTCGAGGGCCGACTCCAGGGCTCCCCGGTTGACGACATACCAGACGACGGCGATCAGGCCGATGACGGCGACGGTGAGCAGTGCCAGCCCGAGGGTGCGGCGACGGGTCAGGCTCAGCCCGGCGCCGGGGACGACCGTGCCCAGGGCGGTGAGCCCCAGCGAGCGCCCCAGCGAGCCGTCGTCCTCGCGGACCATCCGGCGGGCCTCGGCCCGGGACCGGGGCGTGCCGTCGGCCACCCGGCCGGCGCGGTAGGTGAAGGCCGGTGCGTCCCCGGCGTCGTCGGCCTCTCCTGCCTCCTGTTGCTCCACCGGGTCCGGAGTCTCGCCGGGTTGCGACGGTTCGCCGGTTTGCGACGGTTCGCCGGGCTCGCCGGCGGCACCGGGATCGCGGGGTGGCTCTCCGCCGCGGGGGGGCAGGAAGGACATGGAGCACCTTTCGGGAGGTCGGTCGTCATCTTCTCTCACTATGACGCTGCGGGGGAACCCGACCGTTTTGGTCAAGTCCACATCCCGCGGGTACCCTGGCAGCCGTTCCTTGGCTGTCAACGACCCGGGGGGCGTGGAGGCGTCGCCTAGTCTGGTCTATGGCGCCCGCCTGCTAAGCGGGTTTGGGGCTACAACCCCATCGAGGGTTCAAATCCCTCCGCCTCCGCCGCGACACTGCGTCAGAGCAGGACAGAACCCTCGTACCCAACGGGTGCGAGGGTTCTGTGGTTCCCAGGCCGAGATCTGACCTCACGCGGGGGTGTCGCTGTCCGCGCCGTCGTCGGTGGGGTCCTCGTCCGGGTCGGAGCCGGAGACCGCCTCGTCGGCTGCCCGGTCGGCGACCTGGGCATCCTCCGAACCGCCCTCCCGGATCCGTTGGTCCATCTCGTCGACGGTCTCCGCCACCCGGGCGGCGTCGCTGCCGGGAGGGACCGGCTCGTCGGCGGGCAACGGGTGGGCGCCGGTCCCTGGGTCCTGGGGTCGCGGTTCCATCGGGATCTCCTGTCGTGCGTCGGACGGGACCGGGGCGGGCCCCGGTCCAGCCAACCAGATCAGGCGTCGAGGCGCTGACTCAGCGTGTCCAGCTCGTCGCTGAGCTGGGCCGGGAGCGAGTCGCCGAACTTGGCGAACCACTCCTGGATCATCGGCACCTCGGCCCGCCACTCCTCGGCGTCGAAGGCCAGCGCGGCCGCCACCTGCTCCTCGTCCATGTCCAGGCCGGTGGTGTCGATGTCGGCCGGGTCCGGTTGGAAGCCGATCGGGGTCTCGGTTGCGCTGACCCGACCCTCGATGCGGTCGATGACCCACTTGAGCACGCGGGTGTTCTCGCCGAACCCGGGCCACAGGAAACCACCATCGGCGTCCCGGCGGAACCAGTTCACCAGGAAGATCTGCGGCATCTTCGACTCGTCGTGCTGCTTGCCGAGGGTGAGCCAGTGCCCCAGGTAGTCCCCGGCGTTGTAGCCGATGAACGGCAGCATCGCCATCGGGTCGCGGCGCACCACGCCGACCGCACCGGTGGCGGCGGCCGTGGTCTCCGAGGACAGGGTGGCGCCCAGGAAGGTGCCCTGCTGCCAGTCCCGCGCCTGCGTCACCAGCGGCACGGTCGTCTTGCGCCGGCCGCCGAACAGGATCGCCGAGATCGGCACCCCGCGTGGGTCGGCATACTCCGGAGCCAAGGTCGGGACCTGCTCAATCGGGGTGCAGAACCGGCTGTTCGGGTGGGCGGCCGGCCGGCCGCTGTCCGGTGTCCAGTCGTTGCCCAACCAGTCGGTGAGCTGCGCGGGCGCCTCGTCGGTCATCCCCTCCCACCAGACGTCGCCGTCGGGGGTGCGGGCGACGTTGGTGAAGATCGAGTTGCCCTGCTCCACGGTGTGCATGGCCGTCGGGTTGGTGCCCCACCCGGTGCCCGGGGCGACCCCGAACAGGCCGAACTCCGGGTTCACGGCATACAACCGGCCGTCCTCGCCGAACCGCATCCAGGCGATGTCGTCACCGACGGTCTCCGCCGTCCAGCCCTCGAGGGTCGTCTGCAGCATCGCCAGGTTGGTCTTGCCGCACGCCGACGGGAAGGCGGCCGCCACGTAGTGGACCTCGCCCTGCGGGGAGGTGAGCTTGAGGATGAGCATGTGCTCGGCCATCCAGCCCTCGTCCCGGGCGATCGCCGAGGCGATGCGCAGCGCGTAGCACTTCTTGCCGAGGAGGGCGTTGCCGCCGTAGCCGGAGCCGTAGGACCAGATGGCCCGCTCCTCCGGGAAGTGCACGATGTACTTGGTGGTGTTGCAGGGCCAGGCCACGTCCTGTGCGCCCTCGGCCAACGGCGCGCCCACCGAGTGCAGTCCCTTGACGTAATCGGCCTGCAACTCCTCCATCCGGGCCAACACCGGGTCCCCGATGCGGGCCATGATGCGCATCGAAGCGACGACATAGGCGCTGTCGGTGATCTCGATGCCGAACATCGGCTGCTCGGCGTCCAGGTGTCCCATGACGAACGGGATGACGTACATCGTGCGGCCGGCCATCGCGCCGTCGAACAGCGGGGTGAGGGTCGCCTTCATCTCCTCCGGCGCCATCCAGTTGTTGGTGTGGCCGGCGTCCTCCTCGCGCACCGAGCAGATGTAGGTGCGGTCCTCGACCCGGGCGACGTCCTCGGGGTCCGACGCGGCGTGGAAGGAGTTGGGCTTGGTGGCGTCGTCGAGCCGGGTGAAGGTGCCCGACGCGACCAGGGTCTCGTTGATCTGGCCGGACTCCTCGTCGGATCCGGTCACCCAGACGACCCGGTCCGGGCGGGTCAGCGCGGCAACCTCCCTGACCCAGGCGTCGAGCTCGGTGTGCGTGGTGCCCCCGTGGGCGGTGCTGTCCATGACCGTGTCAGTCCCTTCTGGCGCCGTTGCCAGGTCGTCGTGGTTTGGGGGCAAACCTACTCGTTGTAGGAGTGCCTACTGGTACGCCTCGGGTGTTGCCTTGCTCACGTCCCGGAGTACCCCGACGTCTCGATTTCCGGACGGGGCCCCTGCTCCGGTATTGTGAGGCGCTGTTGCCGGTCGGCGACACTGCGCCCGTAGCTCAACGGATAGAGCATCTGACTACGGATCAGAAGGTTAGGGGTTCGAATCCCTTCGGGCGCGCGCTGTGTTGAGACAGTAGGTGAACGCCCCCGGGACCCCCGGGGGCGTTCGCTGTTCCGGGGACGTCATCTCGCACGGTCGGTGGGCCGGGGCAGCCTTCTCAGGACCCGCTATCGGGCAGCGGTGATCGCTGCAGTGAATGCCTGGATCGCGGGGGTGTTGCTACTTCCGGTGCGGGTGGAGAGGGTGACCGCGCGGGCATGCTCGGTGGGGATCAATCGAATGGCCGGATCCGGACGATGGGCGAGGCGGGGCAGGAAGGCGGCGGCGTGCCCCCGGGCGACAATGGCTGCGTGGAGCAGGAGGTCTGCGGTCTCGTAGCGGACCGTGGGCTCGAACCCGGCAGCTCGGCAGGTGGCGGTCGCCCAGGTGCGCGGGGCGGAGCCGGCATGTTCCATCACCCAGGGTGCGCCGGCGAGGTCCGCGAGGTCGTGCGCGGTCCAGGTAGCGGGGACGGCGAGTAGGAGCGGGTCGTCGACGAGCGTGCTGGTGGTGACGCCGGGGTGGGGTGCGGCCGGATTGCCGGGTAGCTCTCGGAGAGGACGAGATCGAAGTCACGGGCCAGCAGCGCGGGGATGGCGGCCTCGGCATTGAGGTGGTGAAGGCGACGGCCAGGTTTGGGTGGGCCTCGCTGAGACGGTCGATGGCGTCGAGGACCAGGGCGTGGTCGGCCCGTTCGAGTTCCCGGAGGATCGTCTCGGTGCGGGCGACGCGACCAGGGCATCGAGACGCGGCGTCCGATCGAGATCGCCGCATTCACCGAGGAGGAGGGCGTCCGGTTCGGGACCGACATGCTTGGTTCGGCGGTCGCCGCCGGCAGGATCACGCTCGACGATGCCTACAACTGGTCACCGCTGACGGGCTGCGGTTCGGCGACGAACTGGCACGGATCGGCTTCAAGGGCACCCGGGATGTCCGGTTGGACCCGCCCCACGCCTATGTGGAATGCCACATCGAGCAGGGGCCAGTGCTACTGCGTCACGGCACCGCGATCGGGGTGGTCACCGGGGTCCAGGCGATCTCCTGGCAGAAGGTGACCCTGCACGGACGGGCCGCACACGCGGGCACCACCCCGACAGAACTGCGGGTGGACGCCGGCCTCGCGGCGGCGCAGATCGTCGTCCAGGTCCGAGAGATGGTGCGTTCGGGCAGGTACGGGCGGTTGCGCGGCACCGTCGGGCTCATCGCTAGCTCCCCGGGGCTACCCAGCGTGGTCCCGGACCGAGCCGAATTGACCGTCGACCTGCGCAACCCCGACGACGAGCACATGGCCGCTGCAGAGGCCGACCTCGCCGCCTTCCTGGCGGCCCTGCCGGAGGCGCAGCCTGCTCCAGGGCTACGGGTAGAGACCAGGGGGATGGCCAGGACGCACCAGGTGCCCTTTGATCGGGGCGTCCAGGACACCATCGCCACGGTGGCCTCGCGTCTGGGGCACAAGACGATCCGTGTGATGTCTGGCGCGGGACACGATGCGCAGGAGATGGCGGCCATCGCCCCGACCGCGATGATCTTCGTCCGCGGCCAGTACGACGGCATCAGCCACAATCCCCGCGAGTACTCGACCCCGGAAGACTGCGCCGCCGGCATCACCGTGCTCGCCCACACGATCCTCGAACTGGCCGAAGACCCGAAGGGCACTCGATGAGCAGCCAGTCAGCGCTCGCCTGGTGCCACCAGTTGCACCAGATCCCGGAAACCGCCTTCAACGAGCACCGCACGTCGGCCTTCGTCGCTAAGACCCTGCGCTCGCTCGGCATCGAGGTGGAGACGGGTATTGGCGGCACCGGCGTGGTCGGAACCCTCACCCGCGGCACCTCCGAGCAGGTCGTCGGCCTCCGCGCCGACATGGACGCCCTGCCCCTCCGGGCGCAGACCGGGCTGCCCTACGCCTCCCGTCACGAGGGGACCATGCATGCCTGCGGACACGATGGGCACATGGCCATGGTCCTGGGGGCCGCCGAGTCCCTGACCCGGGACGAGCACCTCGATGGCACCGTGCGGTTCATCTTCCAACCCGCCGAGGAAAGGGTGCTGCAGCCATGATCGAGGACGGCTTGTTCGACCGGTTTCCGGTCGACGCGCTCTACGGCCTGCACAACATCCCCGGCCTTCCTGCGGGCCGCCTCGCCACCCGGACGGGAGCGATCATGGCCAGCGAGGACAACTTCTCGATCGTCGTCACCGGCCGCGGCGGTCACGCCTCGGCTCCGCACCTGGTGATCGACCCGCTCGTCGTCGGTGCGCACATCGTGCTCGGGCTGCTGGACATCGTGGCCCGCAACATCGACCCGGCCGAGTCCGCGGTCCTCTCGTGCACGGAGCTGACGACCGACGGTGCCCGCAACGCCATCCCCACCACGGTGCGCATCACCGGGGACACCCGCAATTTCCCCCCCGCGGTCAGTGAGCTCCTCGAGCAGCGCATCCGCGCCATCGCCGAGCACACCGCCTCCGCGCCATCGCCGAGGACACCCCTCCGCGCACGGGGCCACCGCGGAGGTCACGTACACCCGCGAGTTCGCCAGCACCGTCAACCACGCCGACGCCACGGCGCTCGCCATCCGGGTCGCCCAGCATGCCGTGGGAGAGGATCAGCACGAGCCCGCGACGCCACCGATCATGGCCAGCGAAGACTTCGGCCTCTACGCGGCTCACACCCCGACAAACTTCACCTTCATCGGCAACGGAACCACCGGCCAACCCGGGGGTACCCCCCTGCACAGCCACGACTACACCTTCAACGACGCCATCCTGGCCGACGGCATCCGCTACTACCAGGAGCTGGTCCACCAGACACTGGCCCGGCCGGCAGACTGAACGGTTCTCGGCGGGCCGGCTCCGCGATGCGCACGAACGCCCCCGGGATCCCCGGGGGCGTTCGCTGTTCCGAAGGGAACGTTGATTGTCTGAGGGACGTGTGGTGCCTCAGTCGGTGACCCACACGGAGAAGTAGTACCCCACCCCGCCGGGGTGCTCCCAACACCCGCCGATACGGATGCGTGGTTCGTCCGCGTTCTCCGCGGCCTCGGCGTCGCGGATGCTCTGGCAGGCCGACGCCGTGTCGAATGGGCCCCTGTCCCAAACCTTCGTGTCGGCGGTGGCAGTGGTGGTTCCAGCGGCGAGCATCGCGCCAGCGAGAACGGTTCCTGTGACGGCCTTTCGAATCTTGGACATGTCCTCCTGCCTAACAAATATCGGAATGGCTTGCAAGACAAGGCCGGTCCGGTGCGGCTGCGCACAGCAGGGACAGCCCGAGCCGGCAGGCGTCCTCGTCGAAGGGCGTGCCGCGCCGCACGGTCAGCGTGTGTTGGACGAGTCCGTCCAGGAAGGCCGCGACCAGGGGCGCCCGGGCGTCCGCGTCTGCGACGCCGCAGGTCACCAGAGCCTCGCGGAGGGCGGCCAGCAACCGTTGGTGGCCGCCGGCCAGGTGGTCGGGGAGCTCCTGGGCCAGGGCGAGTCGGGCCAGGGTCGCGTCCGCGTCGGCGCACAGGGCGGCGGCGAACGCGGTGAGGCGGTCGAGCAGTTCCTCGAGCGTCCCCGGCGGATCCGTCCAGAGCGCCGCGTCCCGTTCCTCCAGCCGTTGGGCGATGGCGGACACCAGGGCGGCCCGGGTGCGGAAGTGGTTGGAGGTGCTGCCCTGGGGTGCGGCGGCGGACGCGTCGACCGCGCGGTGCGTCAGCCCCTTGGCGCCCGCCCGGGCGACCACCCCGATGGCGGCGTCCAGCAGCGTGTCCCGGCGGCTCGGCATACCCACCACGCTATCACTACAAAAGTAGTAGAATGCGGCGATGCAGCGGATCAGCATCGTCGGTGGCGGCATCGCCGGACTCGCGCTCGCCGCGGTCCTGGACCCGGACCGCTGGCGGGTGACCCTCCTGGAGGAGCGTCCCGATCGCACCGAGGCCGGCACCTCCCTGGGCATGTTTCCCGACGCGATGCGCGCGCTCGACGTCATCGGCATCGGCGCCCCGGCCCGCGAGGCGGCGCCGCACCTGAGCACCGGTGAGGTCCGCAACACCGCCGGGGAGGCGATCGCCGGGCTCGGTGGCGCACGGGTCTGGCTGTTGCCCCGGCCCACGCTGGTGGGACTGCTGGACGCGGCGGTCCCCGACTCCGTGCGCCGGGTGACCCGCAAGGTGACCGCGCCCGGTGACCTGGGCGGGCACCCGGACGTGGTCGTCGGAGCCGACGGTGTGCACAGCGCGCTGCGCCGCTCCGTCTGGGGTGGCTCGACCGCGGCCCGCCGGAGCCGGTATGTCGTGGTGCGGGGGGTGATCGGCGGGGAGACCGACCGCCTGGTCGAGCACTGGGGGCCGGGTGCGATGTTCGGTACGACCCCGCACAGCCTGGGCCGGCTCAACTGGTTCGCGGCGTTCGAGGCCGGCGACGACGTGCTGGACGGTGGGGTCGCCGGGGCACTGCAGGAGGCCCGGGAGTGGTACGCCCGGTTCCCCGGCGGGGTGCGGGGCGTGCTCGCCACGGCGAGGCCCGACGACTCCCTGGCGCAACGGCTGTGGACGGCGCCTCCGGTGGCGCGCTACGTGCAGGGGCGGGTGGTGCTGGTCGGGGACGCCGCGCACGCGATGACGCCGAACCTGGGCCGCGGCGCCTGCACCTCGATCGAGGACGCGGTGACCCTGGGCACGGCGCTGAACCGGATGCCGGTCGGGCGCGCCCTCGCCCGCTACCAGCTGCGGCGGTGGGCGCCGACCCAGGCCACGCGGTGCGGGGCCGCGGCGGTGATGGCCGTGGCCACCCTGGAGCAGCGACGCGCCCGGCTCCGGGACGTCGCGTTGCGGCCCGTCCGGCCGCGGGCGACCGCACCGTCGGTAGTCTCGCCAGGATGAGCGACACTCCTGCGGTCCTGGCGTTCGACACCTTCGGCACGGTGGTCGACTGGTTCACCGGCATCAGCACCGCGGTCGCGCGGGTGCTGCCGGACGTCGACGCCGGCGAATTCGCGATGGCGTGGCGGGCGCGGTACGCCCCGTCCCTGGCCCGGGTGGAGGACGGCACCGAGCCGTGGACCGGCCTGGACGTCCTGCACCGCCGCAACCTGGTCGCCGAGCTCGAGCAACGCGACCTGCGGCTCGACGACGAGACGCTCGATGGGCTGACCATGGCCTGGCACCGGCTGCCGGCCTGGCCGGAGGCGCCGGCGGCGCTGGCCCGGCTGAAGGAACGCTTCATCATCACCCCGTTGAGCAACGGCTCGGTGGCGCTGCTCACCCACCTGGCCAAGCACGCGGGCCTGCCGTGGGACCTGATCGGCGGCAGCGACCTGTGGGGTCACTACAAGCCCGCCCCGGAGACCTACCTCGGCCTGGCCCGGATGCTGGAGGTCGAGCCGGGCGAGGTGATGATGGTGGCCGCGCACTTCCACGACCTCGACGCGGCGCAGGCGCTCGGGCTGCAGACCGCCTACATCGCCCGGCCGCTGGAGTTCGGCCCGTTCGGCAATGACACGACGCCGCGCCCGGAGCACCCGCTGCACTGCCGGGACCTCGACGACCTGGCGGACCGGCTGCTGGCCGCCTCCTAGCATGGGCACCATGGCACCCCTCTCGGACGACCAGACCGCCCGGGTCATCGCGCTCGCGATGGACCTGGCGAGGCAAGGGAAGACGGCCGACCTGCTGGAGTTCCTGGACCACGGACTCCCGGTGGACGCCCAGGACGCGGAGGGCAACACCGCCCTGATGCTCGCCGCCTACCACGGCCACGCCGCGACGGTGCAGGCCCTGGTGGAGCGCGGGGCCGACGTCGACCTGCGCAACAACCGGGACCAGACCCCGATCGCGGGTGCCCTCTTCAAAGGGGAGGCGGAGGTGGTCGGCGTGCTGCGCACCGCGGGTGCCGACCTGGACGCCGGCACCCCCAGCGCGCGGGCCGCCGCCGAGATGTTCGGCCGCACCGACCTGCTGGACTGACGCGGACCCGCCGGACCCGCCGGGGCGGCACACGACATACGAGAAGTGCCCGGGTGACCACTGGTCACCCGGGCACCGCTGCGTGCGGAGGTCAGGCCGCGTCGTTCTCCGAGTTCGCGTCGGAGTCGTCCAACGTGCCCGCCTTGAGGGCCTCGATCGCCGCGCGGACACCCTCGCCGTAGGCCGGGTCGGCCTGCGTGCAGTTGTGGATGTGCCGCTCGACGGTGGCCTCGGACGCGCCGTCGATGGCACGCGCCGTGTTGGCGAACAGCCGCTGCTGCTCCTCGGGGGTCATCAGCCGGAACAGGTCACCGGGCTGCTGGAAGTAGTTGTCGTCCAGCTCGCGGTAGTTGTAGCGCTCCGCCTCGCCCTGCAGCGCCTGGCTCGGCACGGCGTACTCGGGCTGGTCGCTGAAGCGGCCGTAGGCGTTCGGGGTGTAGCCGGGGACGCTGCCCTGGTTGCCGTCCACCCGGCCCTGGCCGTCGCGGTGGTAGGTGTTGACGAAGCGGGCGCCGTGCGGGTAGTTCACCGGGATCTGGTGGTGGTTCACGCCCAGCCGGTAGCGGGCCGCGTCACCGTAGGAGAACAGCCGGCCCTGCAGCATCCGGTCCGGGGAGTAGTCGATGCCCGGCACCACGTTGCCCGGGGTGAACGCGGCCTGCTCGACGTCGGCGAAGTAGTTCTCCGGGTTGCGGTTCAGCTCGAACTCGCCCACCTCGATGAGCGGGTAGTCCTTCTTGGACCAGACCTTGGTGAGGTCGAACGGGTGGAACCGGTAGCCCTCGGCCTCCGCCTCCGGCATCACCTGGATGTAGAACGTCCATTTCGGGTTGTCCCCGCGCTCGATGGCCTCGTACAGGTCGCGCTGGGCGGACTCGCGGTCCTCGGCGACCAGCTTCGCGGCCTCGGCGTCGGTGAGGTTCTTGATGCCCTGCTGGGTGCGGAAGTGGAACTTCACCCAGAACCGCTCGTTGTCGGCGTTGATGAAGGAGTAGGTGTGCGAGCCGAACCCGTGCATGTGGCGGTAGCCGTCCGGGATGCCGCGGTCCGACATCACGATGGTCACCTGGTGCAGGGCCTCGGGCAGGTTGGTCCAGAAGTCCCAGTTGTTCTCGGCCGACCGCAGGTTGGTGCGGGGGTCACGCTTCACCGCGCGGTTCAGGTCGGGGAACTTGTGCGGGTCGCGCAGGAAGAACACGGGCGTGTTGTTGCCGACCATGTCCCAGTTGCCCTCCTCGGTGTAGAACCGGAGGGCGAAGCCGCGGATGTCCCGCTCCGCGTCGGCGGCGCCGCGCTCGCCGGCCACGGTGGAGAACCGGGCGAACATGTCGGTCTGCTTGCCGACCTCGGAGAAGATCGCGGCCTTGCTGTAGCGGGTGATGTCGTGGGTGACCGTGAAGGTGCCGAACGCCCCCGAGCCCTTCGCGTGCATCCGGCGCTCCGGGATGACCTCACGGTCGAAGTGCGCGAGCTTCTCCAGGAACCACACGTCCTGCAGGAGCATCGGGCCGCGGGGACCCGCGGTCATCGCGTTCTCGTTCTCCGCGACAGGGGCGCCGGCCGCGGTGGTCAGCGGCTGCTGGTTGTCCTGGAAAGTCATGCCTTCTCCTTCTGGTGGGGTGCTGTCGAATCGTCTACAGGGTGGGACAGGCAGGAGGGGCAGGTGCCCCAGTAGATGACCTCGGCCATCTCGATCTCGAACCCGTGGCCCTCCGGTGCGTGCAGGCAGGGAGCCGTCCCGGTCGCGCAGGCCACGTCGGTGACCTGACCGCACGACCGGCACACGGCGTGGTGGTGGTTGTCGCCGCGGAACAACTCGTAGCGGCTGGCCGATCCCTCCGGCTCGAACCGGCGCAGGATGCCAGCGCTGGTGAGGGTGTTGAGCACGCCGTAGACCGCCTGGGTGGAGACGGTGCCGAGACGTTCGTGCACGGCCACGCGGACCGACTCCGCGGTGGCGTGCGGGTGCGTCTGGACCTCGGCGAGCACGGCAAGTCGCGGCGCCGTGACCCTGAGGCCGGCGTCGCGCAGCAGCACTTCGTGCGAGGTGGGTGACATGACTCCAGTATAGATCCTTTATTGGAGTAACTCCAATTTAGTATGCAGTGCAGTCACCGCGTCCGGCGCCTCTTGACCAAGAGTTGACCCGGGCGGGCGTATCACGACCCGCAGCTGCCTCTCCCATTACCGACGAGTCGGCACTAGGGTTTGGGACGGACCCGCCCCCTGGCCTGCTCCTGGAGGTGTGATGTCGCCAACCGACGAGTTCCGGGTGCTCGATCCGCAGACCGCTGTCCGCCGTGGCGGGCAGGAGGTGCGCTCGACCGTGTACGCCCCCGGCAGGCTGCTGGTGCAGGGCCTGCCCGGCGAGGACCTGGACGCCCGGATCGGACGGCTCGGGGAGGTCCTGGGGGACGGGCGGGCACGGGTGGCGCCACCGGGCAAGGAGGGCGGCCGGTTGCTCCCGTTGTTGCGCGAGGCCGGGCCGGAGGTCCGGGAGCTCGCCGCCCGGTTGTGGGTGTCCGAGGTCGACCTGGAGCTGGCCGACCGGGGACGCGCGGACTCCCCGCCCGACGCCTGGGAGGCGGTGCAGCAGGTCCGTGACCTCGACCCGGAACTGGGCCGGGCCATCGGGCTGAGCCATCTGCTGCGGATCTCGGCCGCCTCCGGCGACTGGGGTGCGCACCCCTACTGGGGCACCCACCCGTACTGGGGCACCCATCCCTACTGGGGGACGCACGGCAGCCCGGCCGCCGAGTACGGCGTGCCCGGCCGCGGCGGCCGGACCCCGGCCTCCTGGCTCGGCGGGGACCCGGCCGAACGGGCCGGTGAGGTGGGCCGAGCGCCCGTCGTGGCGGTCCCCGACACCGGGTTGGGGCCGCACCCGTGGTTCGACGGGAGCCCCCGGGTCATCCGCGCCGCCACCTTCCTCGGGCTGCCGATCGGCGGCGCCGACCACGACCTGGACACGGCCGCCAACTACGACCGTGACGGCCTGCTGCTGCCGTGCAGCGGCCACGGCACGTTCATCGCCGGGCTGATCCGCCAGGGCTGCCCCGAGGCCACCATCCTCCCGGTGCCGGTCGTGCACCCCAGCGGGTTCGTGCCCGAGATCGAGCTCTACCAGGCGCTCGTGCTGCTCCTGCTGCGGCACGTCACGGGGCAGGTCACCGGGGACCCGAGCCTGCTGGTGGACGTGCTGTCCATCTCCCTGGGCTACTACCACGAGACCCCGGACGACGACGGCACCACGAACTTCCTGCGCGACCTGCTCGACGAGTACGGCCGGGCCGGGATCCTCGTGGTCGCCGCCGCCGGGAACGACGGGACCGAGGAACCGATGCTGCCCGCCGGGTTCGCCGGCCAGGTCCGCCCGGCGGATCCCGCCCGGCTGCCGCTGGTCAGCGTGGGCGCCCTGAACCCCGGCGGCCGGACCACCGCGTTCTTCAGCAACACCGGGCCCTGGGTCTCCTGCCAACGGGTCGGGGCGGCCCTGGTGAGCACGGTGCCGGTCACCTTCCAGGGTGCCGGCCAGGCCTCGGTGGAGTCCACGAGCGCCAGCGGGGCGCTGCGGGGGACGATGGACCTGGACGACTTCACCGGGGGATTCGCGGTCTGGAGCGGCACCTCTTTCGCCGCCCCCGCACTGGCCGGCGCGCTCGCCGCGCGGCTGGTCACGGCGGGCAAGACCCGCACGGTTTCCCCGGTCGAGATGGTCGACCGGGGTTGGGACGCCCTCGCGGCGGAGCTCACCTGGAAGAGGCCATGAACGACATCGCAGCACCCGATCCCAGCGCGGAGACGGGACAACCCCCGACCCTGGTGGACCGCGCCGCCGCCGCGTTCACCGCATACCAGGCGGGCGACCGCCAGCAGATGGGCGAGCTCGTCGACCTGCTCACCCCCCTGCTCTGGCACACGGCGCGCGGCGCCGGGCTGAGCGGAGCGGCGGCGGAGGACGTCGTGCAGACCGCGTGGCTGCGCCTCGTCGAGAACGCCGAGCGGATCACCTCCCCCCGCGCCGTCGTGTCCTGGTTGCTGACCACGGTCCGGCGGGAGTCCTGGCGCACCGCGAAGGCCGGCACCCGGGAGGACGGGGACCTGGACTTCGTCCCGGAGCCGGTCAGCAATGACCCCGACCCCGCGGTGAGCACCGTGCTGCGGGAACGGGAACGGGTGCTTTGGCGCCACCTCGCGCGGCTCGGTGAGCGGTGCCAGCACCTGCTGCGGGTGATCGCCTTCGCCGACAAACCCGACTACGCGACCATCGCCGAGACCCTCGGCATGCCCGTCGGGTCGATCGGACCCACCCGCGGCCGCTGCCTGGCGAGCCTGCGGCAGTCGTTGAGCACGGATCCGCACTGGGACGGAGGGCGGGCATGAACACCGCTGAGGAAGAGTTCGCCGAGCTGGTACTGCCCCAGGTCAGGGACCTGTGGGCCCGGCTGGACCCGGTGCCGGCCGGGTTGACCGACGACATCAAGTACGCGCTCACCGTGCGGCTGCTGGAGGCCGAGGTGGCCGAGCTGATGCAGGTGCCGGAGATGGCGACCCGGGCGACCGGCGCCGACCTGACCCGGAGCATCAGCTTCACCGGCGCCAGCCTGAGCCTGATGGTGATGGTGACCGAGCAGGACGAGGGGATGCTCCGGCTGGACTGCTGGGTCACCGTCGGCGGCGCGGTGGTCGAACTGCACGTGGGCGACACGGTGCGGGAGGAGACGGCCGACGAGTTCGGTCGCCTGGTCTTCACCGACGTCCCCTCGGGGACCATCCACTTCATCACCTGGTCCGACGCCTCCCGGCAGGACCGTCCCGTGATCACCCCCAACGTCGAGCTCTGAGAAGGAGAGACACCCACGCAGCCGATCGACCGGGCCCAACAGCTGCTGGACCGGGGCGTCGCGGAGAACGCGGCAGGACGCCCGAGCCAGGCGGCCAGGTCGTTGTCTGCCGTGGTGCGGTTGCTCGCCGCGGACGGCGCCGACCCGGAGCACGCGCGGCTGCGGGTGCGGGCCCTGATGGGCCTGGCCACCGCGACCTTCGAGCAGCAGGGGCTGGACCCTGCCGTGGGCTACCTGGACCAGGCCGCCGCGGCGGCGTCCGAGCTCGGCGACCGGGAGCTGGGCGTCATCTGCCACTCCCAGCGCGCCACTCTCTACGGCCGCAGCGGCAACATCGGTGAGGCCCTGCGCGAGATCCAGCTCGCGGCCCGGCACCTGGACACCCTGCCCGCCCGGGACCGGTCGGTGGTGCTGCTCAACTACGGCAACATCCTGATGCACTCCGGTGACCTGCCCGGAGCGGTGGACCGGTTCGGGCGGAGCGCCGACATCGCCGCCGAGCACGGCCTGCACCGGGAAGCGTTCATGAGCCGCTCCAACCAGGGGTATGCCGCCTACCTGGCCGGGGACCTGCCCCAGGCCCTCGCGCTGCTCGACGAGGCCGCGGCGGTGGAGGCGGACGCGTCCGGGGCGGTCGTCCGGCTGGACCGGGCCAGGGTGCTCATCGAGGCGGGTCTGCTGGACGAGGCGCTCGCGGTGCTGGAGGACGCGGCCGGTCTCGCCGTCGGGGAGCCGCAACAGCAGGTGCTCGGTGAGATCGAGGTGGAGCTGGCCCGGGTCCTGTTGCTGCTGGGACGTCCCCGGGAGGCGCACGGCTACGCCTCTCGGGCCCGTAGCCGGTTCCGTCGGCGGCACGCCCCGGTGTGGACGGCCCGCGCCGAACTGATCCTGGGGCAGGTCGAGCTGCTGACGGGGCGCGACCCCCAGCGGGTCCTGCGGACCGCCGAACGGCTGACTGCACGGTTCGAGACGGCGGAGGCGCCGCTTCGTGCGGAGCACCGCCTCATCGCGGCCGAGGCCGCCTGGATGGCGGGCGAGGTCGAGGCCGCCCGGGCGCACCTGGCCCAGGTCGAGCGGATCCGCAAGCGGCTCTCGCTGCGCGGCCAGCTGCAGGTCGCCAAGCTGCAGGCCAACCTGGCCCTCGTCGACGGCCGGGAGGCGGCGGCCCGGCGCATCCTCGGTGGCGCCGCCAAGGTCCTGCTGAACGGTCAGTCCGGCAGCAACAGCACCGATCTGCGCTCGGCGGTGACGGTGTATGCCGTGCCGCTGGCCAGGCTGCACGTCGAGATGAACCGGGACCGGGGTGCGCGGGCGCTCTTCGAGGCGACCGAGAAGTGGCGCGCCTTCGGCCGTCGGCTCCAGCCGGTGCGGCCGCCGGACGACCCCGAGCTGGCGGACCTGCTCACCCGGATGCGGGAACTGCGCGAGGGATTGCGCTACGAGCCCGTCGGCCCCGGCCGTGAGTCACTGGTCCGCCAGGAGTACGACCTGCGCCGCGAGGTGCGCGCCCGGGACTGGGTGCTCAGCCGGGGCGAGGGCGGGTCCCGGGAGTTCTCCTACCGCGACATGCGCGCGGCGCTGGCCCGGGAGGACGCCGACCTGATCTCCCTGGTGGGCCACAAGGGGCGGCTGCTGGTGATGGGGGTCGTCGGCGGCCGGGCGATCGTGCGGGAGGTCGCGGACGAGGACCAGGTGTCCGACCATGCCAACCGGGCCCGGGCCGACCTGGACGCGGCCGGGCGGCACGAGCTCGGCGTGTTCCAGGACAGCGTCACCGGCTCGCTGCGCTCCACCATGGCGCGGCTGGACGAGTTGATCCTGCGCCCGCTGGGGGTCGGGTCGCGCCGGTTGGTCATCGTCCCGCACCGACGGACCCACACCTTGCCGTGGGGGATGGCACCCTCGTTGCGGGGTGTGCCGGTCACCGTCTCCGTCTCCGCCACCGACTGGACGGGCCGGGTCAGCGACCCGGGGACCCGCGACGGGCGGGCGCCGGTCGTCCGCGCCCTCGCCGGGCCGGCGGTGGCCCGCGCGGACGAGGAGGTCGGGGAGGTCGCGGCCATCTGGCCGGGGGGTGTGGCGATCGACTCCGACACGACCCGGGTGGCCCACCTGCGCGACGCGCTGGGGGAGGCCGACGTGGTGCACGTCGCGGCCCACGGGGACCACAACCAGCAGAACCCGATGTTCGCCTCGGTCCGGCTCACCGGCGGCCCGATGTACATCTACGACCTGCAGCACTCCGGCGTCGGCGCCGCCCACGTGGTGCTCAGCTCCTGCGAGGTGGGGCGGTCCACGGTGCGTCCCGGGGACGAGTCGCTCGGCCTGTCCGCCGGCCTGCTGGCGCTGGGGGCGCAGTGCGTGGTGGCGGGGCTGTGCCGGGTCCCGGACGACGTCGCGGCGAGCACGATGCGCGACTACCACGCGGCCCTGGCGGCCGGCGCCGCGAGCGACGAGGCGATGGCGCGTGCCGCCGAGCAGGGTCCGCTGCTCGCCTCGGCCTTCCAGGTCTCCGGTGCCGGGTGGCGGATGCCGCGGTAGCCGGGGTCCGCCACCCGCGGCGGGCCGTCCTCAGACCTTGTCGGCCTGCTCCGTGGCCGGGTCCCACTTGGTCACGTTGTTCGCCGCCCAGCCGCGGTCCTTGACCGTCTCCCGGGCCTCTCGCTTCCACGGCCCGGTCAGCCGGTCGACATACAGGTAGCCGTCGAGGTGGTCCGTCTCGTGCTGGAGGCAGCGGGCCAGGTAGCCCTCGCCCTCGACGAGGATCTCGTTGCCCTCCAGGTCCGTGCCGGTCACCCGGGCCCGGGGGTGCCGCGCCAGCGGGAAGTACTCACCTGGGACGGACAGGCAGCCCTCGCCGTCCTCGTCCTCGTTGAGGGGGGAGGGGTTGCCCAACCGCTCCAGGACCGGGTTGATCACCTCGCCGCGGGCCCGGCCGCCGTCGTCCGTCGGGCAGTCGTAGACGAAGATCCGCAACCGCACGCCCACCTGGTTGGCGGCCAGGCCGACACCCTCGGCCGCCTCCATGGTGTCGTACATGTCCGCTACCAGGGTGCGGATCTCGTCGGTGACCTCGCGCACCTTCCGGGTGGGCTGGTGCAGGGCCTTGTGTCCGATGACGGTGATGGGCCGGACTGCCACGGGGAGCTCCTAGGTGCGGGGGCTTGGGTTGCACACGGCGCGGGTGCGGGGTCGATCTTAGGTGACGGCACGGCATACGGGAGAGTCCGGCGTCACGCACCGGGTCCGGTGCCCTCGTCAGTCCTGTCGCGGCCACACCCGGGGGATCGGTCCCGTGATGTCGGGGTCCTCGGCGTCGTCCCAGGCGGGGTGGACCGGCTCCTCGGCCGGCTCCACCGGTAGTGGCGCCGGCCGGTCCCGTCCGGTGCCGGCGGCCCGGTCCGAGGGTGCGTCCCGGCCGGTGCGGGCCCCCCGACGACGCTTCTCCCGTTTGGGGCGTCCGAGCTGTCCCCAGGTGTTGATCGGCTGGTAGCCGGTGCCGATCGGTTGGTAGGCCGAGGCGGACTCGCGGGACACCTCCCAGCCGGGCCCACCGGTCGCTTCCTCGTCGTCGGCCTCACCCGGCGACTCCTCCCGTTCACGCCCGGGGACGTGGGACCTGGCCGGCGCGTGGAAGCCACCGCCGTCCTCGTCCGGGTCGTGGCCGCCCGCGCCGAACAGGGTGTCGCACAGCTTGCGGTAGGTCTCGTCGGGGTCGACTACCCAGTTGATCTCCCGCATCGCCTGGTCCTGTCCGGCCGACTCCAGGAGGAACTGCCCGTAGCCGAGGACCCTGCTGATCGGGGACCGGGCGTAGTTCATGTCGGTGACCTTGCGGATCGGCATCATCGCCACCCGGTGGGTGATCAGCCCGTAGGTCATCAGCAGGCGCTTGTCGGTCGCCACGAACCATTCGTTGCGCCACTCCAGCGCCTTCCACAGCATCCGGGCGAGCAGCGCGAACCAGACCCACCACAGGAGGAGCGCCACGTTGCCCAGCGCCGGCTCGACCTTGACCTCGACGAAGGCCACCACCAGGAAGCCGACCACGACCGTGCCGACGGGCTCGACCATCCTGGCCCAGTGGTGCCGGTTGGCCACCACGATCCGTTCGTCCGGGAGGACGTAGCGCTCGAGGATCCGGCTGTTGATCCGGGTTCCTGGGGCCACCGCGGCCTACTCGATCAGCGCGGAGAAGAAGCGCCCGATGTTGCGGAAGCCCTGGGCGATGATGTCCCAGATCGCCTGCAGGATGTCCGCCGCGCGCTCCGGGCTGGTGATGATCGCGTACACGAGGAACCCGAAGACGAGCCAGATCAGGATCACCTTGATCTTGCTAGGCATCGGCACTCCTTCGGCTGGACGGGTGGTCTGACGGTGGGCACAGGGGTCCACACTGACGAGCAGTCTGGCAGCGGCCGGCCACCGTGCGGGGGAGGCGCGCCGACGTCGTGGCGCCGGGGGTCACCCCCGGAGCAGGCCCGAGGCGTCCAGCCGGTCCAGCGCCTCGTCGATCTCCCCGGTGCCGCCGGCGAAGCTGAGGCGCACCATCTGCCGGCCGCGGGCGGTGTCGAAGTCCACGCCGGGGGTCAGGGCCACCCCGGTCCGCGCCAGCACGTCCTGGCACCATTGCACCGAGTCATCCGTCAGGTGCGCGATGTCGCACCAGGCGTAGAACGCGCCGTCCGGCGGGGCGAAGGACCCCAGCCCCAGCGCGGGGAGGCGACGCAGCAGCAGGTCCCGGTTCACGGCATACCGCTGCACGTGGCCGTCCAGCTCCTGCCGGGCCTCGCCCGAGAAGGCGGCCACGGCGGCGTGCTGGGAGATCGCCGGCGGACAGATGGACAGGTTCTGGGTGAGCACCTCCATCGGGCGGCGCAGGTGCTCGGGCACCAGGGCCCAGCCGAGCCGCCACCCGGTCATCGAGAAGTACTTGCTGACCGAGCCGACCACGACGCCGGACCGGGAGGTCTGCCAGGCGCTGGCGTTGGGACGGCCGTAGCTGATGCCGTGGTAGATCTCGTCGCTGATCAACAGGCAGTCGACCTCGTCGCACCAGCGGGCGATCGCGGCGAGCTCGTCGGGGTCGATGATCGTGCCGGTCGGGTTCGACGGGCTGGCCACGATCAGCCCCCGGGGCGGTTCCGGGAGCGCCTCGAGCATCGCCACCGTCGGCTGGTAGCGGGTCTCGGCACCGCAGTCCAGCTCCAGGACCTCGCAGCCCAGCGCGGAGAGGGTGTTCCGGTAGGCGGGGTAGCCGGGCCGGGTCATCGCGACGGTGTCCCCCGCGTCGAAGGCGGCCAGGAAGAGGGTGGAGAAGGCCGCGGAGGAGCCGGTCAGCACCACGACGTCGTCGGCGGAGACCTCGATTCCGTACCAGTCCCGGTGGTGCCCGGCGATCGCCTCGCGCAACGGCAGGATGCCGGTGGCCTCGGTGTAGCCGAGCACCTCCCGCTCCATCGCCTCGGCGGCGGCCTTCCGCACGGCCGCCGGAGCCGGGGTGGAGGGTTGTCCGGCGCACAGGAAGATGGCGTCCCCGTGGGTGCGGGCGCGCTCGGAGGCCGCCCTGAGCACCTCCATCACGTGGAACGGCTCGACCCGGCTGCGGGCGGAGGGTGCCGCCACGTCACACCACCCCGTACAGCCGGTCCCCCGCGTCGCCGAGTCCGGGCACGATGTAGCCGTGCTCGTTGAGCTTCTCGTCGATCGCCCCGGTGACCAGCGTGACGGGTGGGTCGATGTCGGCGACGTCCTGCTCCACCCGCTCGATCCCCTCGGGGGCGCTGAGCAGGGTGATCGCGGTGATGTGGTCGGCGCCGAGGTCCACCAGGTAGTGGATCGCCGCGGCCAGCGTGCCGCCGGTCGCCAGCATCGGGTCCAGCAGGTAGCACTGCCGCTTGTCGAGGTCGTCCGGCAACCGGTTGGCGTAGGTGTGCGCCTCCAGCGTCTCCTCGTTGCGGACCATGCCCAGGAAGCCGACCTCGGCGGTCGGCAGCATCCGCATCATCCCGTCCAGCATGCCCAGGCCCGCCCGCAGGATCGGCACCACGAGGGGCTTGGGCGTGGACAGGTGGATGCCCGTGGTGGGGGCCACCGGGGTCTCGATGTCGAACGGGGTGACCCGCACGTCGCGGGTGGCCTCGTAGGCCAGCAGGGTCACCAGTTCGTCGGTGAGCCGACGGAACGTCGGGGTGTCGGTCCGCTTGTCCCGCAAGTAGGTGAGCTTGTGGTTGATGAGCGGGTGGTCGGCAACGTGCACGCGCATACTGCGAAACTTACCCGGTGAGCGTTGGCAACACACCCGGTGCGCCCGGCGCGGACCTCCCCGCGTGGTCCGCGCAGGGGTATGCCGACTGGATGCGCGCCGCCCTCGGGGTCGCCGGGGAGGCGGGGTCCAGCGGGGACGTGCCGATCGGCGCCGTGGTCGTCGACGGCTCCGGCCGGGTGCTGGGCCGGGGGCGCAACGTGCGGGAGGCCGACCACGACCCGACCGGCCACGCCGAGGTCGTGGCGCTGCGCGAGGCCGGCGCGGCCCGCGGAAGCTGGCGCCTGGACGGCGCGAGCCTCGTGGTCACCCTCGAACCCTGCGCGATGTGCGCCGGCGCGGCCGTGCTGTCGCGGGTCGACCGGATCGTCTACGGCGCACCCGATCCCAAGGCCGGTGCGTGCGGCTCGGTGTGGGACCTGCCCCGCGACCGGCGGACGCTGCACCGGCCCGAGGTGGTCGCCGGAGTCCTGGAGCAGGAGTGCGCCGCACTGTTGCTGGATTTCTTCGGCCCGCACCGCCTCGGGTAACCTGCTGGGCGGTGGCGTGTCCGAGCGGCCTAAGGAGCACGCCTCGAAAGCGTGTGAGGGCGCAAGTCCTCCGTGGGTTCAAATCCCACCGCCACCGCCAGCCAGCCAGCCTGACCAGGCAAAACGCCGGTCCTCCCCGAATCGGGGAGGACCGGCTGTTCAGGTGCCCCACGGCGCCTGTGCCGACGCCTGTCTGCGGACCGTCTTTGCCCTCGCTCGCCGACGGACCCGCTCCGTTGCTGAAGAGATCGCCCGGGCCGCAGTCGGGCGTTCGCCGCACCTGGTCTCGGTAACCCCTGACCCGGGATCAGGGGTTACCAGGGCAACGTCAGGGTGCTCACCGAGTGCCGCCCCTCCCGCCCGGTGCAAGACTTGAGGAAAGCGGGGATCGCCTTAGCGCGCGGCTCGACCTGAGCCACCGACGGTGCCCGCGGGATGGATACCGTGACAGACCACGCAGGCCAGAGCGCCGGCCCGGGGCCCGAGGGGCAGCACCAGGGCGACACGTCCGACAGCAAGACCTGGTACGAGGAGTTCACCGTCTCCGGGGGCCAGGCGCTGGACAAGGTGAAGGAAGTCATCGCTGAGGGCAACGTCCGGCGGGTCTCCATCAAGAATAGCGACGGCAAGGTGCTCTTGGAGGTCCCGCTGACGGCCGGGGTGGCGGTCACCGCAGTCACGGCGATGATCGCCCCGGCCCTCGTGGCCATCGGAGCGGTCGCCGCCTTCGTCGCCCAGGTGACGATCGGCGTGGAGCGGGAGCGTACGTCCCTGACGGGCGGCGAGGCTGCATCCGGTCCGGACGACGAGGCTTCACCCGCGGAGTAACCGCTCGTGATCGGGGGCTGGGTCGGCCCCCGGCCTGTTATCCCGTCGTCGACGGTGTGACGGGCGGGTCGGCGGACCAGGGGAAGACGATCCAGTCGTCGGTGCGGCGCCACACGTAGTCGGGCGCCACCACGCTGGGCGACTTGGCATACAGCACCGCGCTGCGGGTCTCGGCACCGTGCGACTGCAGGAGGTCGAGCACGAGGGCCAGGGTGTGGCCGGAGTCGGCGACGTCGTCGACCACGAGCAGCCGCTTGCCGTTGATGGAGTCGGTGTCCAGCATCGGGGCCAGCAGCACCGGGTCGGGCAGCGTCTCGTGCACGTCGGTGTAGAACTCGACGTTGATCGCGTCGGTGAGCTTGACCCCCTACGCGTAGGACAGGCCGCCCCCGGGGAGCAAGCCACCGCGGGCCACCGCGATCAGGATCTCGGGCTCGAAGCCGGAGTCCGCGACCTGCTGGGCGAGTTCGCGACAGGCGGTACCGAACAGGTCCCAGGTCAGTATTTCCTTCTCGGTGAGTGGCCCTGGGGGAGCGATCCCCAGGGGAACATGGCTTGGGTCTCCGCCTCGCCTGTCCCGAGCGGCCTCGAGGATCGATCGAACCCAGAGGGTCTTCTGCTCGGCGTAGCGCTCCTCGAGCGCAGAGGCGTATGCGGGCAAGTCCTCGCCGGCCAGGTGAGCAAATCTGGATCGCAGGCATAGGTTCCTCCGGCTCGCATCGACGGCCGCCTGGATGTCGTCACCCGTCACGCACCATGACCTCATTCCCAGACGTGTTGTCAATTAGCGGACGATCGCCAAGTGGCTCCTGCAAACGGATGCTCACCACGTCAAGACAGTCACTGCCTCCGCTGCCCCCGAAAGTGTGCGTCGAAACGACGGCTACTTCAACACGTTGACTATCTTCGCTCAGTAGCTCGAGCTCTGGCTCGGCCCCACATGTGTCCACAAACAGTTCAAGACGATTCGGCTCAGGCTGTATCGCATCAACGATTTCCACCTGATCCCGCCACGAAACACCGCGCTGCATTAGGATGAAGAACACGGCGATGAGAGCAACAAGAACGACAACCACAATCAGCCATACCCACCTTCGTCTTCGCGGCGTGTGAGTGGCTTCCGTGGTGAGCTGAAGAGCGGGCATTAGTTTGTCGCTACCCAGATGCCGAGTGCATTATCCATTCGGTCAGACCGCGAAAAAGCATGCTCAACATCAACGATCTCAGCATCGGAGAACGAGTCAGGGTCAGTCTCTCGGAGCTCCGAGATGAGCAGCGAGAAGTTGTCGTCCCAAGCCGACCGAATCAACTCCTCAAGTGGTGTGCCAGTGAGGTCAGCCGCCTTCTCCAGCTGTCTCATGTCCACGGCACTTAATCCGTCACTGATCTGCGCCGCAGGAACGTCTGTCACCTCGTGTGTCGAGGTAGAAATGTTGATCGTATTTACCTCGCCGACTGACGCCGGAGCGACCGGCAAGAGAAGGCCGCACATGAGCGCCCCAGCCGCACCTGCCTTGGATAACCGCCAACCCGCCATGGGAACTCCTTACCCACCTGCATGCTGCAGAACGTTAACCAAGTAGGGTATCATGACCTTGGGTGAGCAGCAAGGAGCCGTTGACTCATCGGTTGACTCGTTATAAGGCTCTTCGCAGTTAGGGGTGTAGTTGGGGTCTGAATCCGCCGGTCTCGAGTAGGGCGCGGGCTATATAGTTGGTGAGGTTGCGGAAGCCGAGGGCGAGGCCTCGTAGGTGTTCGAGGCGGCCGTTGATCGCTTCGGTGGGTCCGTTGCTGGTGTGGGGCCGGTCGAAGTAGGCCAGGACGTCTTCGGCGCGGCGGGACAGGGTGCGCCCGACCCGGCGTAGCTCCTCCAAGCCCGCCGGGACGCCCTGGCGGACGGACTCGATGACCGCGCACATCCTCTCTCGGCCCTTGGCTCGGTCGGGCTCGCGGTAGGCGGCGACCATCCGCTGATAGATGCCCCAGGTGGCTTCGACCGCGACGTGCTCCTCGGCCGCGAAGAGTTTGTCCAGGCGGGCGGTCTGTTTTGGCGGTGAGCAGGTCGGCGCCGGTGTGCAGGGTGCGTCGGGCGGAGTAGAGCGGGTCGCCCTTGCGGCCGCGGTGCCCGCAGGTCTGCTGCTGGACTCGGCGGCGGCAGTCGTCCATCGCCTCCCCGGCCAGCTGGACTACGTGGAACGGATCCATGACGCTGACCGCGTCGGGCAGTTCCTCGGTGGTGGCCGTTTTGAAGCCGGAGAACCCGTCCATGGCCACGACCTGGATGTTGTCGCGCCAGGCCTGGTCCCGGGTCGTCTAGCCAGGTCTTGAACGCCTGCTTGGAGCGTCCTTCGACCATGTCCAGCAGGCGGGCTGGTCCGGTTCCATCGCGCACCGGGGTGAGGTCGATGATGACGGTGACGTACTTGTCGCCCTTGCGGGTGTGCCGCCAACAGTGTTCGTCGACCCCGAGGACGGCGACGCCGTCGAGGCGGTGCGAGTCGTTGATCAGGACTCGTTTGCCCTCGGCCAGGACGGCATCGTTGGCGGTGTGCCAGGACACCCCGAGGCCCTCGGCGACGCGGGCCATGGATAGGTGCTGGACCACGATCCCGACCAGTGCCCAGGTCAGCCCGCCCCGGGAGAGCTTCGCCCGCGGCTCCGCTGCCTTGGTGGTGTCTTAACGCCACACGTGGCCGCACTCGGTGCAGCGATACCGGCGGACGGTGATCAGCAGCGTGGTGGGACGCCACCCGAAAGGTGCGTGCGCCAGCATGCGGATCACGGTGTCTCTCGGCACGCCCTGGCAGCCGCATCGTCGGCACCAGTCGTCGGGGTCCACCACGCGGCAGGCCAGCACCGCCCGGTCGGGCTCCAGGAGCTGGCCGGTGATCTCCAGACCGAGGTCCTCCAGGCGGGTGAAGGTCGTCAGGTCGGGGCGCGTGAATGTAACGTCGGGCACGTCGAGGTCTTCGGGTGGGCGGTGTAGGAACCTCCATCTTCGGAAGACCTCGACCCTCACCCCGGCACCGACGCGCCGACCCCAGATCCGCTCACGACTACACCCTCATCTGCGAAGAGCCCGTTATAAGCCTAAGCGTACAGATGCAGTTACCAGAACGATGGAGGGCCAACGGAGCTGCCCGCCGCCGTGGACGTTCGTCGAGGCCAGCCATGCACAACGTCGCCCGCCAACTCCGACCATCGCGATCAACGGCACCACGCAGGCTTTCCGGCCCGCGATCAGGCCCGACCTGCAAGCCACCCTCGACGCAATCCACGGCTCGGAACTCACCAGGGGCAACGTGTCGACCGGGACGCAGATCCACGAGACGTTGGCAGGCTTGGGTATGCAGTTTGAGCCCCGGGCCGCAGACGATCTCGTTGAGCCGGCGGACCTCATCGAGTTGGCTCAGGGGCACCCCGGCACCCCGCACGTGGGATCGAGCCCGCCACCCCCTCACCTCAACCCTTTCCATGGCAGATGCCCTCATCCTGGCGACGGCGCAGCGTCTAGAGCTACCCGCGCTGACTTGTGATGGGTACTGGCGCGAGCTTGCCGAGCAGAGGCTGCTGACGGTTAAGGTGTTGGACTTCTAGGGGAGGAGCCAGCGACGCCCACCGGCCGAGTGCGTCGGCGGGTGGGCGTCAGGTGGTGGGACGGTGGGTCAGGCCTTGCCGCGTCCGGTGACGAGCTTGACCAGGAACAGCAGGATGCAGGCACCCAGGATCGCGGTGAGGAAGCTGAAGAAGTAGCCCGCCCCCTCGATGTCTACGCCCAGTGCGCCCAGCAGGAAACCACCCAGGAACGCGCCGACGACGCCGACGACGATGTTCAGGAAGATGCCCTGTTGCGCGTCCGTGCCCATGAACTTGCTGGCGATCCAACCGGCCAGGCCTCCGATGACGATCCAGGCGATCCAGCCAACTTCTGCACCCATTGCGATGCTCCTCTCACGACTGTTACTCGCGGCTGCTGCCGCGACCGGCGACCGAGCCTACGTGGGGGAGAGGAAGGTATCCAGCCGAGAGGTGACCGGCGGGTCGGTCGTGCTCCGGTCGGGACGCCCACCCCGGGTCGGACCAGGGTCGTCTCCCGGGGGAGTCAGGGTGATCACCGAGTGATCGGCGCCGCGGTGCCTGCCAGACTCGGATCAGTGGGGATCGTCTCCCGCGGTCGGCTCGACCGGAGTCGCCGACGATCCCCACGGGAAGAGCAGATCGTGAGCTTTCAGTCAGCTGACAACACGGACCGAGGGGCCGAGGGCCGGACCACCGATGACGCTGCGTCCGGGAAGACCTGGTACGAGGAGTTCACCGTGTCCGGTGGGCAGGCACTCGACAAGGTCAAGGAGCTGATCGCCGAAGGTAACGTCCGGCGGCTGTTCATCAAGAACAGCGACGGCAGGGTGTTGCTCGAGGTCCCGCTGACCGCGGGCGTGGCGGTCACTGCCGTCACTGCGGTCATTGCGCCCGCGCTGGTCGCGGTCGGTGCCGTCGCCGCGTTCCTCGCCCAGGTGACCATCGGGGTAGAGCGGGTCCGCCCGCAGCTCGAGGGCACCCCGGAGAGCGGCGGCGACGGACCCCAGGACGGGTGACTGCCGTGGCCGGGGAGGACCCGGTCAGGCCCCGGCCCCGGGCGTGACCGGCGGCTCGGCCGACCAGGGAAAGACGATCCAGTCGTCGGTGCGGCGCCACACGTAGTCGGGCGCCACCACGCTGGGCGACTTGGCATACAGCACCGCGCTGCGGGTCTCGGCGCCGTGGGACTGCAGGAGGTCGAGCACGAGGGCGAGGGTGCGGCCGGAGTCGGCCACGTCGTCGACCACGAGCAGCCGCTTGCCGTTGATGGAGTCGGTGTCCAGCATCGGGGCCAGCAGCACCGGGTCGGGCAGCGTCTCGTGCACGTCGGTGTAGAACTCGACGTTGATCGCGTCGGTGAGCTTGACCCCCAACGCGTAGGACAGGCCGCCCCCGGGTAGCAACCCACCGCGGGCCACCGCGATCAGGATCTCTGGCTCGAAGCCGGAGTCCGCGACCTGCTGGGCGAGCTCGCGACAGGCGGTCCCGAACAGGTCCCAGGTCAGTATTTCCTTCTCGGTGAGTTCCGCCGAGTCCGCGTGGTAGGCCATCACCCGGTGAGCCTACCGGCACGGCGCCGGTGATGTCCCGCCCTCGGGTTCGGCGACCGGACCTCGTCCGCCGCCGGGAGCGGATTCCCTCGTGGCTGCGTCCGAGCGACATGGGACGACGACACGATGCCCTGCGGAGGGCCGCGGCGGTGGCGATGGCGGCCCTGCTCGCGGCCTGCAGCGAACGGGCCGCTCAGCCTGCGCAGCCCGGGCCGATCGGAGAGCCGCAGGTGGTGACCCTCGGCGCGGGAGAGTCCTTCGTCGCCGTGTCGCCCTCGGGCGAGGAGCTGGTCACCGCCATGGAGCCGACCGTCCCCGACGGGGCGGACGACTGGGTCCGCGAGTTCTGCATCCGGACCGGCCCCGGGTATGCCGAGGCGACCTGCACCGACACCGGCCGCTACGGTGTCGGCACGTGGGACGCGACGTGGAACGCCGACGGGTCCAAGCTCGCCTTCGTCCAGCCCGGCAGCCGGAACAGCCAAGGTGTCCAGGACGTGGTCTGGGTCCTTGACCTGGCTACCGGCGCGGCCGAGCCGGTGACGCCGGAGGAGTGGATCGCGGATACCCCGGACCTGGCCTGGGCGGGGGACGGACGGTTGCTCTACACGTGGGCCACGGACGCCCGGACCGAGCTGAGGACCCTCGACGTCGACGGGCCGACCGGCGAGCCGGAGACCGTCGCGACGCTGGAGGAGGTCGAGGTCCGGGGCCTGTTCGTGGTGGATGGTGTCCCGTGGGTGGCCGGTGAGGTGCGCGAGGGGGAGTCGGCCACGAGAGCGGGGTTGTATGCCGTGTCGGACGGAGTGTCGGGGGCCCCGGCCGATCTCCGACCGGTCCTGGAACACAGCCCCGACGAGAGCCTGGTCGGGCTGTCACCGGACGGCGCCCGCGCGGTGGTGCAGGGATGGGACACCCACTTCGCCGTCCCGCCGGAGGTGCACGACCTCGCGACGGGCGAGCGCACCAGGATCAATGCCGACGGTGGCCCGGAGGAGGCGGTCGCCGCCGTGGCGTTCGGGCCAGACGGGCACGATCGGCTGGTGTCCGTGTCCTACGACGGCGTCGGCACCAGTATCTCCCTGTTCGACGAGGACCTGGACCTGGTCGGCGAGCGGTGGATCGACCGCGCCGAGCGGACCTACTACTACAACGGGGTCGGCCTCACCGACCGTGGGATCACGGTGGTCAGCAGCACCGACGGACAACCGCAGCAGGTGCTGGTCTTCCCGATCGGGGGCTGAACACCCGACGGTCCGGCGGACCCGACGGGGAGTGCGGTCAGCGCTGGCGGCTGAGCATCTCCAACAGTTCGTTGCGCACGTGCTGCGGACGGGCGGCCAGCTCCTTGCGCAGCTGGGCGTCCTGACGGCGCTCGCGCCACGTGAGGCGGGCGCTGGCCGGGGCGTCGGTGCGGGGGCGGGGCTGGGTGAGACGGGGTCCCATGGGGGCTGTTCCTCGGTGTCGGAGCGGGTATACGAAAAGGCGCCGGGTGGCAGAACCAAAAACGGCTCCACTGCCCGACGCATCCTCGTCAACGCCCGCGCGGCTGCCGGTCTTCCCGGGTGTAGCGCACCTCACACCAGGGAGCCGCTGTCGTGCCCGTCCGGCCCGGCCCACCGGGTGCGGTGGGCCGGGCCGACGTGGTCCGGTGCAGTTAGCCGGCGTAGTTCAGCGCCTCCAGCGTGGTCAGCACGGCGCCGTCGACGGCGGCGGACCCGCCGAGGACGTGCAGCTCGGGCGCAGCCAGCCGCACGAGCTCCTCGCCGGTGACGGGCGGCACCTGGGCCTGCTGGACCAGCAGCAGCGGCTCGCCGAGCTGGCCGGCGCGGGCGGCACCGGTCAGGGCGTCCGGCCAGTCCTGACCGGTGGCCAGGAGCACCGACTCGGCACCCTCGTGGCGCTGGGCCAGTGCCGCGGCGGTCTCGTAGCGGTCCGTGCCGTAGACCCGCTGGACGAGGCCGAACGCCCCGAGGTCGGTCACCACGTCGTCGTCGATGGCGGCCGAGCCGCCGAGCACGGTGATGGTGTCCGGGTCGAGTTCGGTCAGCGCGGCAGCCGTCTCGTCCGGCACCTCGTCGGGGCGGACCAGGAGCACCGGAGCGTCCACCGCGCCGGCGTAGGCCGCGGCGCTCAGGGCATCGGCGTAGTCCCGGCCGGTCGCGACGAACACCTCCGTGGCCCCGTCGAACTCGGACGCGACCGCGGCAGCGGTGCCGTACCGAGTCGAACCGGAGATCCGCTCCACATCCCCGGGCGTGAACCCGCCGAGCGTGGTCACCACGTCGTCGGAGACCGCAGCCGTGCCGCCGAGGACGGCGATCGACCCGGGCTGCAGCCGGGTGAGCTCAGTCGCGGTTTCCTCGGGGACGTCCCCGGGACGGACGAGCAGGACCGGGGAGTCCTGGCTGCCGGCCAGGGCCGAGCCGGCGAGCGCGTCGGCATACTCCCGGCCCGTAGCCACGTAAACGACCGGGACGCCGGGCTCGGTAGTGGACGAGACGGCGGCCGCGGTGGCGTACCGGTTCGGTCCGGAGACCCGGTCGACCTTCTCGGGGCCCAGGACGAGGTCGACCCGGTCTTCCCCGCCCTCGCCCACCGACAGGTAGCTCTCACCGGTGAAGACCAGCATTCCCTGGACGGTTGCTCGCAGGTCCGAGCTCTCGCCGTCGAGCACGTTCGGAAGACCGCCATCGGGCAGCTGCTGACCCACCATCCAGTCGACGGACAGGTCGATGTCGTCGCCGACCAGCTCGAGCGCGGGGGCGACCAGGCCCGTGGTGTTCACCGGGGAGAAGTTCTCCCAGTAGCCCTCCTCCGTCATGGCCTCCCGCAGGTAGTTGCGGACCTGAACGGCGGACGCGGTGGCGCCCTCCTGCTCGGTGACCGCGGCCAGCGCCGCGAGCCCGAGCCCGGACGCTTCGTTGTCGGGGACGAAGTCGTCCCCCGCGTAGTAGCCGAGAGCTCCCGTCTCGGGGTCCTGGTAGGTGAACATGTTCGTGACCGCGGCGGAGGGCACCTCGGCCCCTGCACGATCCAGACCCAGGATGCACAGCGCCTGGCCGAAGGCGTAGCCCCAGCTGCCACACGTGCCGTCGTCACCGATGGAGCCCTCGACCGCGGCGATCAGGTCGACACCACCGAAGTCGGTGGCGTCCCGCCCGGTGACGGCGGCCACCAGGGCCACCTTCCCGGCGGCTGGTCCGCCGGCGCCGGCGTATGCCTGTGCCTGCGTTTCCAGCCAGTCGGTCATCGACTCGACCTCGGCGTCGTAACCGTCCACTGCCAGCAGGGCGAGGATGCCGTCGGCGGTGGCACCGGGGTCGCCGAGGTTGTCGTCCGAGATCTGCGATACGACGTAGTCGGCGGCGGCCACTGCCGCCGCCTCGTCTGCGGCGGGCGCCGGAGCCGGTGCAGCATGTGCGCTGACGACGGGTGTCAGGGGAGCGAGGAGCAGGCCGGCCGTTGCCACGAGACCGAGCCGGCGGGGTGTGAGGGACATTGTCGGGGACCTTTCGAAGGGTGGCTGCGGCACCCTTCGGCGGGGATGGGGGCAAGGTCCCGCCTCCGGCTCGTCCCGCAGACCACGGCGGTTCACATCGAGCCCAAGGGCCGGCAGGCATTCCGGCTCCACGCGGGGGCGTGTCACGGTTGCGGGTCAGCGCCGGAATCGCACCGGCTTCCCCTACCTGTCCTTCGGTAGCCGAACTCTAGCGCGACCGTGCTCCGGGCGTGCCGTCGGCGTCGAAGGTGGGGCGCACCCCGAACGAGGCGCGCCGCGCGGCCCGGCGGAAGGTCGCCAGTAGCGCCGGCCCGATGAGCACGATGGCGACGGCGTTGGTGATCGCCCGACCGGTGTCCCACCCGGCCGTGGAGGTCAGCAGCGTGAAGATCAGGAAGCGGTGCAGGTTCTCCAGGACCGGCGCACCGGGCACGTAGGAGATCGAGCCGTCGTAGTAGTCCAGGCTGGCCCCGGTGATGAACGGCCAGAACCACATGTTCATCAGCATGCCGAAGACGTAGGCGACGACCACGCCGTAGGCCGCGAGCATGGCGATCTCGGCCTTACCGGTCACCCGTCGCGGCAGCAGGCCGGCGCCCAGCCCGATCCAGGCGGAGCACAACATCTGGAACGGCAGCCAGGGCCCGACCCCGGCGGTGAGCAGCGCCGAGGCGAACATGGAGGTGCAGCCCAGCACGAACCCGAAGCCCGGGCCGAAGACGCGGCCGGCCAGCACCAGGACGAAGAACACCAGCTCGATGCCGGCCGTGCCCGCCCCGAGCGGGCGCAGGGCGGCGTTGACGGCGGAGAGGACGCCGAGCATGGCCAGCGCCTTGGAGTCCATGCCGCCCTCGCTGATCTGGGCGAGCACGATCAGCACCAGGACCGGCAGGACCGCCATGAAGACGAACGGGGCGTCGGTCCCGTGCTGCATCGGGGACGGCTCGACCTGGGTGAACAACGGCCAGAGGAACATGGCCAGCCCGGCGACGGAGGCCAGGGTCAGGACGATCGCCGACCGGGGCCCGAGCCGGACGGCACGGACGGGCACGGCGGCCCGGGGGGTCACGGGGAGACCTCGAGCGCGGTCCGGACGTCGTCCACGGTGAGCCACGGGGCGCCGAGCACCTTGGCCACCTGGGGGCCGAAGATCGGCGAGGCGGCGATGACGTCGGTGGCGGGCCCGTCGGCGACCACTTCACCCTCGGCCAGCACCATGACGCGGTCGGCGACGGCGGCCACGAACTCCACGTCGTGGGTCGCCACGACGACGGCCGTGCCGCCCGCGACCAGGCCGGTGAGGACCTGCGCCAGCTGGGCCTTGGCGCCGTAGTCCAGCCCCCTGGTGGGCTCGTCGAGCAGCATCACCCCGGGGGTGGCGGTCAGCTGGACCGCCAGCACCAGGGAGAGCCGCTGCCCCTCGGACAGGTCCCGCGGGTGCCGCGCGCCCGGGATGTCCGGCGCCATCCGGTCCAGCAGCCCACGGCAGGTGCCCGCGGCGGAGCCGGACTCCTCGTCCGCGGCACGACACTCGGCGTCGACGGTCTCCAGGTAGAGCAGGTCGGCCGCGCTCTGCGGGACCAACCCCACGAGCCGCCTCGCGTCCCGGGCGGACAGCGTGGCGGTGTCCCGACCCTCGACGGACACCGTGCCGGAGTGTCGCCGCCCGGAGCCCTGGACCGCCCAGAGCAGGGAGGACTTGCCGGAGCCGTTGCGGCCCATCAGCGCCGTCACCCGTCCGCGACGCAGTTCGAGGTCGACGCCGCCGACGGCGACCACGTCGCCGTAGCGGACCACGATCTGGTGCGCCCGCAGCACGACGTCCGCCCCGTCCGACGAGGGGTGTCGCACCGGTGTCGGCCTGCGGTCCTCCGGCACCCTGGCCAGTCGTTCCCGCAGTTCCGGCGCCCGGCGGCGGGCGTCGCGGACCGACAGGGGCAGCGGCTCCCAGCCGGCCAACCGGCCCAGCTGCACCACCGGCGGGGCCACCGGGGCCGTGCGCAGCTGCTCGTGCGGCTCCCCGTCGGTTACCCCGCCGCCACGATGCCCGTCCGGCGGGGTGACGACCAGGAGACGGTCGGCATACTGCACCACCCGCTCCATCCGGTGCTCGGCCATCACGACGGTGACCCCGAGGTCGTGCACCAGGCGGGTGATCGCCGAGAGCGCCTCCTCGGCGGCCGTCGGGTCCAGCGCCGAGGTGGGCTCGTCGAGGACCAGGACGCGCGGGTTCATGGTCAGGACGGAGCCGATCGCGACGCGCTGCTGCTGACCGCCGGAGAGGGTGCGCAGCGGCCGGCGACGCAGCTCGGCGATGCCCAGCAGGTCGAGCGTCTCCTCGACCCGCTTGCGCATCACGTCCGGCGCCACGGCGAGTTGCTCCATGCCGTAGGCGAGCTCCTCCTCGACGGTGTCGGTGACGAACCCCGCCAGCGGGTCCTGACCGACCATCCCGACCAGGTGCGCGAACTCGCGCGGCGGGTGGTCCCGGGTGTCGACGCCGTCCACCGTGACCCGACCCGACAGGTGACCGCCGGTGAAGTGCGGCACCAGGCCGTTGATCGCCCGCAGCAGGGTGGACTTGCCCGCGCCGGTGCGGCCCACGATCAGCGCCAGCTCGCCCTCGGGGATCCGCAGGTCGACGTCCTGCAGCACCGGGCGTTCGGCCCCGTCGTAGGTGATGGTGACCCCGTCGAACCGGATCATGCGGGAGCCTCCTCGTGGTCGTCCGTGCCGCGGCCGGGCATGGGCCTGCCGGGGGTGTCCCCGGAGGCCGTATGCCGATCGCGGGCCCTGCGCAACGCGTCCAGTGTGAGCGGGGCGGGTGGGGTGGCGAAGGCCGGGACCGCGCCGAGGAGGACGGCCACCACCATGGCGCCCGACAGCTGCGGCCACTGCAGCGGGCTGAGACTGGGGTTGATGTTGCTGGGATCGACGGCCAGCGTCAGGTAGACGGCGACACCGGCCGCGGCGCCGCTGCCCGCGGCCACGAGCTCGGCCAGCCCCCACCGGTCGGGCCGGTAGCGGGAGCGCTGCACCCGGCGGCCGGTGACCGCGAATCCGACGGCGGCCAGACCGAGGCCGAGGGCCAGCATCGGCATCCCGAGGTAGCGGGGTGTGGTCCCGTCCAGCACGCCGTAGATGCCGACGCACACCCCTACGAGCCCGAGGATGGTGCAGCTCCCGGCCAGTAGCCGGGCACGGGGCGGCACGTGCGCGGAGCGCCCGTAGCCGCGGGAGTCCATCGCCGAGGCCAGCATCAGCGAGCGGTCCAGGGCGTCCTCGAGGACCGGGATGACGATCCCCTTGAGGGCGTGCAGCCCCTTGCCGGACCCGCCGCGCAGGCTGCGGGCGCGCCGCACCCGCAGCACCGACTCGGCCAGCTGGGGGAACACGGAGATCGCGACGACCACGGCGGTGCCGACCTCGTAGAGCGCGCTGGGCACCGACTTCAGCAACCGCTTGGGGTTGGCCAGGGCGTTCGCCGCGCCGATGCAGACGATCATGGTGGCCAGGCGCAGGCCGTCGTAGAAGCCGCCCAGCAGCGCCTCCGCGGTCACCGGGCCGAGCAGCCGGATCCCCGCGGCCCACGCGGGCAGCGGGATCTCCGGCAGGTTCAGCAGGATGTGGACCCCCTCGCCGCCGCCGAAGACGACCCGGAAGAACACCCGCATCAGCACCACGAAGGCCGCCACGATGCAGTAGAGGCGGAACGCCAGGGCCCAGGGGGCGTCCGTGCGGCGGGCCACGACCACGGTGGTCGCGACGGCGATGATGAGGCCGAGCAGCAGCGGGTTCGTGGTGCGGCTCGCGGCCGTCGCCAGCCCCAGGGCCCACACCCACCACGCGAACGGGTGGAGGGTCCGGGGCAACCAGTAGACGTGCCAACGGTCCGCCACGGGGGTTGACACTAGGTGGTCCTCCCGGACCGCCGCCGGGCGGCTGTGGTGCCGACGATGGTCAGGGCCAGGGCAGCCAGCAGGGTCCACCACACACCGGAGGGAAGGCCGAGCCAGCCCCCGCCGTCCGTCTCTGCCCCGGAGGCCAGTTGCTCCCCGCCGCTCCACGCGACGTCTCCGGTAGCGGCTGCGGCGTCGCCGGGGCCCGCCGTCCCGTCGGCGGACTCCGGTCCGGACGTGCGGGTCGCGTCCGCCGGCGCCGTGGCGTCTGCCCCGTCGCGGGGCTGTCGCGGCAGCGGCGCCGGACCGTCCGTTCCGGGGCCGCTCCCGTCGGCAGTGGTGGCACCTGGCTGGCCGGTGCCGCCGTCGGTGCCATTGCCCGTGCTGGTGTCGCTGCCGCCAGCGGCGCCGCTCCCACCGGCAGTGCTACCGGCGTCGCCGCCAGCACTGCCGGGGCCGTCCTGCCCCGGGTCGTCGCCGCTCGTCGAGCCGCCCCCGCCGGAGGTCTCACCCCCACCGGTGGGTACGGGATCACCCGCGCCGGGCGGGGTGGGATCGGCCGGTCGGGCCTGACGGACGGGGGTGAACCGGGGGGCCGGGTTGGCGTCCGCCGTGGCGTTCAGCGAGAAGGACCAGCCCTCGAAGCCGCCCGCGACGGGGGTGCGGTTCTTCAGGCCCCACTGGGAGTACTGCCAACTGCCACCGTTGGTGGCGTGCCAGTAGGACCAGTAGGCGGTGGCGGGCGGGGTGTCGATGCACGACTCGGTGTATCCCTCGTCGCCGCGGACCGGCAGCGCCTCGCCGGGCGACGGGGTGTTCTCGATCCGGCAGACGAACGAGTCGCCCCACCGGCGGACGCCCTCCATCTGGAACCCGGCGTTGCGGAGCACGTCCAGACCCGTCCCGTCCGCGGAGGGGGAGCACCGGACGATCACCTCGCCCGAGCCCACCTGCTGGAAGTCCACGACGACGGTGACGCCGGTGTCGTCCGGGCACGGGCCGGGTGTGCCGCGGGCGGGGTCGACGGCCGCGGCCGTCGGCGCGCCCCCCGGGGCGGTGAAGGGCCACCCGGTCGCGGTCAGCAGGACGAACAGCACGGCCGCCACGGTCGCCAGGCCGGGTCGACGCCGGGTCACGGGGCGGACCCCCCGGCGGTGCCGCGCCTGCCGGCGCTCACCCGGCCCAGGACGAAGGCACCGGCCGCGACCAGCAGCCCCAGCAGGCCGAGCAGCCACCCGGACGGACCGTCGGCAGGCGCGGAGGGTGGCGCGGCCGCGGGAGCCGCGGCGGTCGTCGCCGCAGCGTCGTCGGCGCCGGTGGCGGACGGGTCGACGGTGGTCGCGGGCAGCAGGAGGCCGTCCGGAACAGTGAGGTAGGAGGAGCCGGCCAGGGCCGGCAGGGCGGCGACCGTGGCCTCACGGTCGGCCTCGCCGCCTTCTGCGGCCGGGAGCCCGGAGTCCTCGACCTGCTGCCCGATCAACCAGTCGGCACTGGGGGTGCCGTCGACCCCGACGGCGACCAGGCCCGCCGCGGCCCACCCGGTCACGGTCACCTCGGGAAGCTCCCCGGCCTCGAAGGCGCCGGCGTCCGAACGTGCCTGCACCAGGGCGGCGGCGGCCGAGCGCAGCGCGGTCGCATGGCCGGGTGGTCCGGTGGTGGGGTCGGTCGTGGCATTGAGCGCCTGGACGGCCAGCCCGGTGACCGCGGCCGACCCCGCGGTGCAGCCGTCGTCCGGCTCCGCCGGGAACAGGCCGTCGGTGCACTGCTGGCCGGCCAGGGCCCGTGCCGCCGCCGCAGCCGCATCGTCCTGACCCGCGGCGGTGAGCGCGAGCACGGATACCGCCTGGCTCCGGGTGTCCGACTGGTCCCCGAGGTCGCTGGTGTCGGCCAGCCACCCGTCGGCATCCTGCTGGGCGACCAACTCGGCCGTCAGCGTCTCCGACGGTCGACCGGACAGCGCGCCGATGAGCACGAGGTCCGCCAACGGCCCGGCATACCGCGCGTCGTCCGCGTCGTAGGGCACCCCGTGGGCGTAGGCCGCCGCCTGGTCCTCCTCCAGCAGGAAGTCCGTCACCGGAGCCAGGTCGTCGACCGGGACGCCGGCGGCGTACAGCCCGAGCCAGGCCCGCGCCGTCGCGCCGTGGTCCACGAAGGTGGTGCCATCGACCTCGGTGCGCAGGTGGGTCCCCCCGACGAACTGTGCGGCGAGAAAGCCCGCCGCGGCGTCGACCCGGTCGCTTCCGGTGGACGTGAGCTCGAGCCCCTCGTCGGGGCCGGCGGTCTGGTCGGTGGCATCGTCCCCTGCCCCGGTGGGGAGGACGGCTGTCCCACCGGCGTTGCGCGGTGCCGGCCCCGCGACCGGACCGGACCCGCGGTCACCGGACGCGGCTCCCGTGGAGTCGCCGGGACCGGTCCCCGTGCCGGGCCCGGTCGCCCCCGGCGCAGAGGTCGCCGGCGGGGTGGTCGGGGTCGGCGGCGTCGGACCCGGTGCCGGTGTGGGGGTCGGCGCGGGCGTCGGGCTCGGAGACGGCGTCGGGGTGGGCGTCGGCTCCGGGGTCGGGAGGGGCGGGTCCGGCAGCAGGGGGTCCTGGCCGATCCGGCCGAACGGGACCGGCGCCAGGGCGAACACCGCCTGCGGGGTGCTCCGGCGCCACTGGTCCCGGCTCCCGTCGAGACCGGACGCGAGGGCCGCGTCGAGGTTCTCCCGGTCGTAGGCGATCCCGCCGACCTCGCCGGCCAGTGCGGTCCCGGCGACCCGGTCGGGGTCCAGGTGGAGGGTCGCGACCTGGCTCCGGCCCTGGGCCGCGGCGGAGTCCCGGCCCCCCGCGGTGAGCGCCTGGACGGCCAGCCCGGTGGAGTTGGAGTTCGGACCGTCGGTGCCGACGCCGCCACCGAACGAGCCGTCCTCGCGCTGGGCCCCCACCAGCCAGGTCAGGCCGGCGTCGATGTCGTCCTGGAGGCCGGACACCCCGGCGTCGCGCGCGGCCATCAGCGCCTGGACCCCCATCGCGGTGCCGTCGACGTCGGGCGCGGACATCCCCGCGGCCTTGCCCCCGTCGCAGGTCAGTGCGGGGTTGCTGTCGTGGTCGTTGTTGTACATCCGGAAGTAGCCCTCGGAGCACTGGTACTTGTCGAGGAAGGTCACGGCCGAGTCCGGGAGGCCACCGGAGCGGGCGAGGCCGATCACCGTCAGGGACTGAGCGAAGACGTTGCTGTCGTCCCGGCCCGGGGAGGAGACGATGCGGTCCTTGATCCGTCCGTGCTCCGCGTCCGCAGGGTCCTCGACGATGAGCGACAGGGTGTCGGCGTGGACGTCCCTCCCGCCGAAGGCGTGCACGTCCACGCCGCTGACGACGCCCGCGACCAGCAGTTTGGCGGTCGGCCCGGCCAGGCGGGTGTCGGCATCGGGGTACCACGCCGGCCCGGCGTAGTCGGCCACGTGGGCGGCCAGGCCGGCGGTCACCTGCTGCGCGGCGGCGTCGCCGTGACCGGTGGCGTGCAGCGCGAACAGCACGTCCGCGGTCAGGCCCCAGTCGGCCGCACCACCCGGCCCGGGCACCGCGCCCGTGCTCGGGTCGATCTGCCCGATCAGCCAGCCGGCGGTCTGCGCCGAGCGGTCCGCGACGGACACCTGGGCGCCTGGGGCGTCCGACCCGTCGGGCGCGGCGACCGCCGCCACGGGGCCGGCGAGGAGCAGGCCCGCCGCCAGCCACCCGGCATACCGGGTCGTGGTCGCGCCACGCGTCACGGCCGCACCACGTACTGCTTCAGCTGGTTGAGGACGCTGTCGCTGACCGTGGTCGTGCCGCCCAGGACGATGATCGTCTGCGGGTCCAGCCGGCCCAGCTCCCTGGCCGTCTCCGGGGGGATCGTGTCCTGCCTGGTCAGCAGCACGGGGCCCCGGGTGCGACCGGCCAGGGCCGACCCCGCGAGGGCGTCGGGGAAGTTGGCGCCGGTCGCGACGTAGGCCACCGGCACGCCCGGGGTGAAACCGGTCCGGGAGACCTGCTCGGCCGTCCCGTAGCGGTTGGCGCCGCTGAGCCGGGTGACCGTCCCGGCGTGCTGCCGCAGCTGGGTGACCACCGCGTCGCTGATCACCGTGCTGCCGCCGACGACGAAGATCTGCGTCGGCTGCAGCCGGTTCAGTGCCGTCACTGTCTCCTGGGGGAGTTCGCCCTTCCGGGTGAGCAGCACGGGGACGCCCTGGCTGCCGGCCCGCGCCGAGGCGGCCAACGCGTCGGGGAAGTTGTCGCCGGTCGCCACGTAGACCCGCGTGGTGGAGACCGGGAACTGCCGGGAGACCTGCTCCGCGGTGGCGTAGCGGTTGGCGCCGCGGAGCCGGGTGACCGTCCCCGAGGTGTACTTCTTGAGGGCGGTCACCACCGGGTCGGAGACGACGGTGGAGCCGCCGAGCACGACGATCCGCTTCGGCTTGAGCCGCTGCAACGCTTCCACGGTCTCGGCCGGGAGCTCGTCCGGCGCGGTGAGCAGCACCGGCACGTCCTGACGCCCGGCCAGTGCTGACCCCGCCAGTGCGTCCGGGAATCCCCGGCCGGTGGCCACGTAGACGACGTCCACCCCGGTCACGTACTTGCCCGCGACCTCCGCGGCCGTGGCGTACCGGGTGCTGCCGGAGAGCCGGTCGGCCAGCGGACGGACGGCCGCCGACCGTGGCGGCGGGTTGGTGGTGGCCGAGCGGTTCAGCGAGAAGGACCACCCCTCGAACCCGCCCGGGATCGCCGACCTGCTCGTGAGACCGACCGTGCTGTAGGTCCAGGCCGCGCCGTCGTCGGCATACCAATAGGACCAGTAGGCGTTCGCCGGCGGGGTGTCGACGCACGCCTCCCGGTAGGTGGGGTCGCCCTGGCGCGGGATCGTCTCGTCCGCGGCGGGCCGGCCGTCGAGCCGGCAGGCCATGGTCAGGCCCCACCGCTCCGTGCCGGTCATGTCCACGCCCGCCTCGCGCAGCGCGTCCCGTCCCGTCCCCGCAAAGTCCTTGCCTTCTGCGGGGCCGGGCGCGCAGCGGACGATGGTCTTCCCGTCGTGCCCCTTCCAGGCGCCGAGGTCCTGGAAGTCGACGACAACCGTCATGCCGTGCCCGTCCAGGCAGTAGCCATCGTAGCCCAGCGCGGAGTTCTGCTGCGGCGGCGCGTCGGGCCCGGTGTCGGTGGTGCTGGTGCTGCCGACCGCGGGTGCGGCGGCGGCGAGGACCAGGGCCAGCGCGGCGGTGACGGCGCGGCGGATCGGTGGCATCGGGTAGACCTCGTTCCCCTGTTGGGTCGAGGTCCCCGGGTGCCGGGGGTGGTGGTGCCCGCCGGACTCCTCCCGCAGGCCTCGACGGGTGTGTGGAGCGGGCCACTCCCGGGCATTCGGGCTCGCCGGCGACGGGTGTCTCCGGCCTACCGTTGCGGGTCAGCGCCGGACTCGGACCGGCTTCCCCCGTGGGTGGCGTGGTCCGGACAGTCTAGCCGAGGGGCGATCCGCCCCGGGCTACCGGACGGAGGGCCCGGCCGGCGACCCGTCCGAGCGTTCCGCGGCCGCCGCGATGTCCGCCAGGTCGGTCTCCATCGCCTTGCGGGTCGCCCGGAGGCCCAGGGCCCCGAAGGCCTTCCAGAGCACCTTCTGCACGCCTGTCGGGTCCGGGGTGTGGGCGCTGAAGTGCATCGTCAGCGAGGTGCCCTCGCCGTCGGGGGACAGCGTGAAGACACTGCGGTTGTCGGCGCCACCGGAGGAGGCCGCGACCTCGGTCCGCCGGTGCGGGTCGCTGTCGACGACCCACATCTCCTCCGTCACGGTGCGCCCCATCATCGTCCGGGTCTCCCGCCACCGGGTGCCCACGGCATACGGTCCGTCGGTGAGCAGCTCCACCGAGCGGACCCCGCTGAGCACCTGCGGGGCGTGCTTGAGGTCGGTGAGCACCTGCCAGACGCGGGACGGCGTGGCCTCGATCCGCCGGCTGAGCGTCAGCTCGTGCCCGCTGCCCCCGGGCGTCGACCCCGAGGACCCCGCGCTCACCGGTCGCCCCCGGTGGAGGTGGGCTCGGACTCCTCGTCCTCGATCTCGGGGAACTCCTCGAAGTCCGGTCCGAGCACCAGGTCGATCTCGGCGCTCTCCCGCTCGTCCTCGAGCAGCTCCGCGTCCGGGACCAGGTCGTGGAGCACCGCGGCCGCCTCGGCGCCCTCGGGTCCGAACCGGATGTGGGCGGCCCCCTCGACGGTCGACTTCTCGGGGTCGTTGTCGGAGGTCTGGACGTCGTAGCCGCGTGCGTCCAGGGCCGCGGCGGTCCGCGTGGCCAGCCCGGCCCGGTCGGTGGCGTTGTAGACGTTCACCTGGACGTCCTCCGGCTGCAGCGGCTCCGCGGTGGCGGTCGCCGTGACCTGCTCGCCGTCGCCCCCGGCGGACTCCTCGTCGGAGCCCAACCACCCCTTGTAGTAGGCCCCGGCGTAGGCGAACACGGCGATCAGGAGGACGAGCAGGCCGGTCAGGACCAGGGCGGTGCGACGTCGCCGACGGCGGGCCGCGGTGGACATGCCGGCGGTGCGGACGTAGCCCATGGCCTCTCCTTCCTCGGGACTCTCCGGTAAGGCACGGTACCCAGGGTGGGTCAGTCAATCACCAGGACACGCCCGTGGACGAAGGGGCGCTGTGCCAACGCGGCCCGCAGCGCCCGGTGCAGGCCGTCCTCCAGGTAGAGCTCGCCGCCATACTGCACGACGTGGCAGAAGATGTCGCCGTAGAAGGTGGAGTCCGGCGACAACAGCAGCTGCAGGTCCATCGTCGACTTGGTGGTGGTGAGCTCGTCCAGCCGGATCATCCGGGGCGGCAGGTGGGACCAGTCCCTCGGGTCGTCCAGACCGTGGGGAGGGTAGGGGCGATCGTCCCCCACGGCCTTGAAGATCATGAGGACAGTGTAGGGACGACACCGGATTCACTAGAGTCTTGTGCGTGAGCGACGACGCCAAGACCTCCCAGCTCGATGCCATCACCGCGGGATACGCCTTCGAAGGGCCCTCGATCACCCTGGGCGCGGCCCTGGACGACGACGGGACCGCGGTCCCCGAGGCCACCGTCCGCCTGCCGCTGGGGTCGATGAACCGACACGGCCTGGTGGCGGGCGCCACCGGCACCGGCAAGACGGTGACCCTGCAGGTGATGGCCGAGCAGTTGTCCGCCGCCGGGGTGCCGGTCTTCCTCGCCGACATCAAGGGCGACCTGTCCGGGTTGGCCACCCCCGCGGCCGAGCACGAGAAGATCGCGGCGCGGATGCAGGCGCTGGGGCAGGACTGGACGGGCACGGCATACCCCGTGGAGTTCCTCAGCCTCGGCGGTCAGGGGACGGGCGTGCCGATCCGGGCGACGATCACGGCGTTCGGGCCACTGCTGCTGTCCAAGGTGCTCGGGCTCAACGCCACCCAGGAGTCCAGCCTCGGCCTAGTCTTCCACTACGCCGACAAGAACGGCCTGGCGCTGCTCGACCTGAAGGACCTGCAGGCGGTCATCAAGCACCTGCTCTCCGACGAGGGCAAGGCCGACCTCAAGGGCCTGGGCGGGCTGTCCTCCTCCACCGCGGGGGTCATCCTGCGCCAGCTCATCGCCTTCTCCGACCAGGGCGCCGAGGACTTCTTCGGCGAGCCGGAGTTCGACACCGCCGACCTGCTGCGGGTCCGGGAGGACGGCACCGGCGTGATCACCTGCCTGGAGCTGCCGGGAGTGCGGGACAAGCCGGTCGTCTTCTCCACCTTCCTGATGTGGTTGCTGGCCGACCTGTTCCAGGACCTGCCCGAGGTCGGTGACCCGGAGAAGCCGAAGCTGGTCTTCTTCTTCGACGAGGCGCACCTGCTCTTCGACGACGCGTCCAAGGCGTTCCTGGACTCGGTCGAGCAGGCCGTCCGGCTGATCCGCTCCAAGGGGGTCGGGGTCTTCTTCGTGACGCAGACGCCCAAGGACGTGCCGGACGGTGTGCTGGGGCAGCTGGGCAACCGGGTCCAGCACGCGCTGCGCGCCTTCACCCCCGAGGACGCCAAGGCGCTGCGGGCCACCGTGCGCACCTTCCCGAACAGCGAGTACGACCTGGAGGAGGTGCTGACCCAGCTGGGCACGGGTGAGGCCGTCATCACCGTGCTCTCCGAGCGGGGTGCGCCGACGCCGGTGGCCCGGACCATGCTGCGCGCGCCGCAGGCCCGGATGGGACCGTCGGAGGAGGCCCTGGTCCAGGAGACCGTCGCCGGCTCGGAGCTCGCGCCGAAGTATGCCGAGCCGCTGGACCGCGAGTCCGCCTACGAGAAGCTGACGGCCGGGTTGGCGGCCGCCGCCGACGAGGACGGCACGCCGCAGGTGGCGGGCGACCCGGCCGGTGGTTCGCTCGAGGCCGACCTGGAGAAGGCCGGCGCCGACGGGCGCTGGCCCGAGGACGAACCAGCGCCGGCGCGGAAGGGCCGGGCCGAGCCGAAGGAGGAGTCCCTGCTGGAGAAGGTGGTGGACTCCGGTGCGTTCCGCTCGATGCTGCGGTCGGCCGGCACCGTGATCGGGCGCGAGGTGAGCCGCAGCATCCTGGGGACCGGGCGGCGCCGCCGCTGAGCCGGATGCCACGAACCCCCGGACCTGCTGGTCCGGGGGTTCGGCGATGTCCTGCGACATCCGCTGGCGGAGGATGGGGGATTTGAACCCCCGAGGGTTTTATCCCAACACGATTTCCAATCGTGCGCACTAGGCCGCTATGCGAATCCTCCGCCGGAGAGGTTACCCGAACTCTGGCCCGGAACGTGAACCGGTGGCCGGGTCCGGACCGGTGGAGGGCTCCGGGGGCGCGGCTGTCGGGTCCTGGGTCGTCGCCATCGGAGCCGTCGTCATCGGGGCCGAGAAGCCGGCCGTGACCGACGGCGCCCGGTAGGTGGAGGTCAGGCGGAGGCCGATGCCGCGGATCGCCTGACCGATGTGCGGTCCGCCAGCCTCGGTGACCTTGCGCCGCAGCCGGCTCAGGTGCGGCGCGACGGAGGCGTCCTCGGTGCGCAACCCGATCTGTTCGGCGAGTTCCCTGCGGGTCTGGATGTGCAGCGGCCGGCTCATCAGCGCGGCCAACAGGTCGAACTCGGTGCGGGTCAGGTCCAACGCACGGCCGCCGACCCAGGCGATCCGGTCGTCCAGGTCGACCACGAGCCGGTCGAACTCCAGCCGGCGGGTCACCTGCCACCGGGTGGCCCGCCGCAGCAGAGCCTCGACCCGCGACTGGAACACCGAGGGGTGGAACGGCGCGACCACCACGTCGTCGGCACCCGCCCGCAGGTAGCTGGTCTCCGCGTGGGGATCCAGCGGTTGGCCGGACAGCAGCAGCAGCGGGATCCCGGACGGGAACAGGTCGCGGCTCGTCGCGACCGGGTCGGGGAGCAGGGAGATCATGGCGACGGCGAGGGTCGGCCGCGTCCTCCCGGACACGCCCAGCAGGTCCTCGGGCGTCTCGGCCTCGAGGACCGCAAGCCCGTCCTGGGCCAGGCAGAACCGGGCGCTGCGACCGATCAGGCCGTCGTCCGCGAGGAGGGCCACCAGGGGCATGAGACCTCCTGTGTCGGGTGCGGATTCGTTATGGAAATTACATCAGAACGCAAAGAATCCGCAAATAATTCACGACAAGGTAACGAGCGAGTCTGAATTTCGCCTCGGAACGTGCGTTCCGCAAAGGCACGGGGAAGCCGGACTCATCGCCCTCGTTCGCCGCCCAGAAAGTTCCTGCCGTGCAGAACACACCGTTGCGCAAGCGCCCGTTCGACCGGGTCCGCCGGTCCCGCACCTCCGTCGCCGTGCTGGCGACGATGGCGATGCTGCTGTCCTGGTTCGGCACCGCAGGCGCGGTGGCCGACGAGGACACGGAAGCCGGCCCGGTCCTGGGCACGGCGACCCTGCTCAGCATCGACGACGCCGGGGCCCCGGTCGGTGGGACGACCTTCGAGCTGACCGACCCGGCTTCGGGCGAGGTCCGCACCGTCGCCGACGGCGGCGACGACGACGGTGACCCCGCCGACGGCGCCGTGCTGGTCCGGGACCTGCCGGCCGGCTCCTACGTCGCCAGCCTGGCCGTGGCACCCGAGGGCTTCTCGGCACCGGAGACGCCGCAGACGGTCGTGGTGACCGGCACGCAGGCGGACGACATGCTCGAGACGAGCTTCGTGACGCTGCCCCTGCCCAACGCGCCGCCCGCCGGCGAGGAGGATGGGGAGACGCAGGACGAGGCCGTCGTGGAGCAGGACCCGGCGGAGGAGGACGCCGGGGCGGAGGACCCAGCTGGTGAGGAGCCCGCCGAGGAGGAGGCGGCTGTCGAGGAGCCCGCCGCGGAGGACGCTGCGGAGGACGCCGGTGAGAGGGCGGAGTCGGACGAGGAGTCGGCGGAGACCGCGGAGCCCGGCTTCTCGGTGCAGGCCATCCCACCGGGGAACCCGGGCAACAACCAGGCCAAGCTGATCGTGCGCAAGGGTGGCGACCGGGTGGGTGACAGCACCACCGTGACCGGGCTGACCGGCGCCACGTTCCAGTTCTACCGCGTGAACAGCTCGACCGCTCTGACCGGCGGCACCCTCGTCGGGACCTGTACCACCGAGGCGGCTGACAACGGGCAGTGCGGCGTGATCGTGGACCTGCCCAACAACAGCAACTACTTCTACGTGGCCGAGACCTCGACCCCGGCCGGGTGGACCGCACCGGGGACCTGGGGGTCCAGCTCGGACTACGTGCGCTACAACACGGGAAACATCACGAGCGGTGGCCCGGTCGCAAGCCGCACGGTGACCTTGCCGACAGCGCACCAGTACAACGACAACCGGACCTTCCCCGACCTGCGGGACAACCCGCCGATCGTGGAGAAGTGCGGCCTGGACATCGCGCTGATCTTCGACCTGTCCTACTCGGTCAGCGGCAACAGCACCTACTTCCCGCAGTACAAGGCCGCCGGCAAGGGCTTCGTCAGCGCACTCGAGGGCACGCCGTCGCAGATCGCGCTCTACACCTTCGCCTCGGACGCGCCGGCGGGCGGTGCGGCCAACACCACCATGCCGCTGACCTCGGTGGCCAGCAGCGCGGGTGCGAACGCCCTGCGCAGCAAGATCGACGGCTACACCGCGCCGTCCAGCCCCCGCTACTACACCAACTGGGACCTCGGCCTGGCGCAGATCCCGCTGGACACCTATGACGCGGTGATCTTCCTCACCGACGGTGACCCCACCGTGGCGCGGACCCAGGTCAGCGGCGGTTCGAACTCCTCCCTGTTCCACGTCGAGGAGGCCGTCCACTCGGCCAACCGGGTCAAGGCCGATACGCACCTCATCGTGGTCGGCATCGGCGGGTCGGTGAACACCGACGCCGGCAAGAAGCGGCTGAGCATGGTCTCCTCCGACTACCACACGGCCGGCTTCGAGGAGGTCGGCGCGCTGCTCCGGGAGATCGCGCTCGAGCCCTGCCTGGGCAGCCTGACGGTGGTCAAGCAGATCCGGGGGCTCGACGGGCAGCTCACCCCCGGCGTCGACTGGACCTTCTCGACCCCGACCGACGAGGTGACCCCCGCCGAGGGGCAGACCGACGGCAACGGTGCCCTCAACTTCCAGGTCGAGGGCTACAGCGACACCGTCGCCTCCCGTGCGGTGGAGGTCACCGAGACCCAGCAGTCCGGGTACCTCCTGGAGCAGCAGAGTGGCCGCAACGCCAGCTGCACCAACACGGCCACCGGGCAGCCGGTGACGCCGACGAATGCCGGTGACCTCGGCTTCACCGTCAGCGTCCCGCGCGACGGGGCCATCTCCTGCACGGTGATCAACGCCGAGCAGGTCGGTGACCCGACCATCAGCAAGACCGCGACCCCGGCATACGCGGTGGACCACGAGTGGGACATCGACAAGCAGGTCAGTGACGACGACCGGGTCACCTACCCCGAGGGCGGGGACGTCCCGGAGCTGGCGTACACCCTCGAGGTGACCCCCGTCCAGCGGGTCGAGAGCGGCTGGGAAGTGACCGGTGAGATCACCGTCGACAACCCCAACGCGGTGAGCATCCAGGGCCAGCTGGTCGACGCCGTCGACAACGGCGGCACCTGCACCCTGGACGACGGCGGCGCCAGCGTCACCGTCGAGCCCGGGGTCAACACCTTCCCCTACACGTGCACCTACGACTCGGCCCCGGCCCAGTCGGCCGGGCAGAACACCGCCACGCTGACCTGGGACGCCGCGGCCTACCCCGGCACCACCGGCGAGATCACGGCCGTTGAGTCGTTCGACTTCGCCACGGTCGAGCCGGACCCGAACGTCCACGAGACCATCACCGTCGTCGACGACATGGCCGACGACTCGCCGTGGACGATCACCTGGCCGGACGACGGCGAGACCGTCACCGAACTCACCTACAGCGTCCCCGCGACCGGCACGCCGGGTGAGTGCACGACGATCGACAACACCGCGACCATCGTGGAGACCGGCCAGCCCTCCTCGACGACGACGGAGGTGTGCGTCGGGCAGGACCTGAGCGTCACCAAGAACGTCGTCGTCTCGCTCGAGCGCACCTACCTGTGGACCATCCTCAAGGAGGCGGCGGCGACGGTCGTCACCGTCGACCCGGAGACCGGGGAGGCCACCTTCGAGTACACCGTCACGGCCACCCCGGCGGGATACGACGACTCGAACTGGCAGATGCGCGGCGAGATCACGATCGAGAACCCCAACGACTGGCAGGACATCGACGCGACGGTGACCGACGCGGTCAGCATCCCCGGTGCGGTCTGCCTGGTCAACGAGGGTGACAACACCGTCACGGTCGGGGCCGATGATTCCGTCACCCTGCCGTACACCTGCACCATCACCGACATGGACGAGGCCGACTACGACGGCACCAACACCGCCACGGTGACCTGGGACGCCGAGGCCGCGAGCACGCCGACCGGCGAGGACGTCGGCACGGCCGAGTTCACCGAGGAGGACTGGGGCATCACCCCGGTCAACGAGACCGTCGAGGTCTGGGACGACATGACCGACCCGGACAACCCGGTGCTGCTCGGTGAGGCCACCTGGAACGAGGACGGCACACCGTTCACCGAGACCTATACCGTCACCAAGGACGGCGTGCCCGGCGACTGCGTGAGCTTCACCAACGTGGCCTGGATCGAGGAGACCGGCCAGCAGGCCACCGAGGAGGTCACCGCCTGCTCCGACATGGCGCTCACCGTGGTGAAGGACGCGGACGCCACCTTCGACCGGACGTATGAGTGGACGATCGAGAAGTCGGCGGAGGAGACCGAGCTGGTCGTGGACCCGGTGACGGGGCTTGCGACGGCGGTATACCGCGTGGTGGTCGACTCCGACGGTTTCGAGGACGGGTCCTATGAACTGTCCGGCACCATCGAGGTGACCAACGACCTCGGTTTCGGTGACCCGGTGGTCGTCGACGTGACCGATGTGCCGGACGTGGGTGCGGGTGTTACCTGCACGGTGACCGACGGTGAGGGTGTCGAGGTCCCGGCCGGTGAGTCGGTGACCCTGGACTACGTGTGCGACATCCCGGAGGGGACGGTCCCGACCGACGGGACCAACACCGCGACGGTCACCTGGGACGGCGGCTCGGCCACCGGGTCGGCGGACGTGGAGTTCGTCCTGGACGAGGAGTTCGACGACGTCGTCACGGTGGTGGATGACCAGACCACCCCCGGTGAGGAGGTCGAGCTCGGCACGGTGAATGTGCACGAGGACGAGCTGCCGACGACGTTCGAGTACTCCCTGGACCTGGAGGGCACGCTCGGTGAGTGCGTGACCTACGACAACACGGCCACGATCGTGGAGACCGAGCAGCCGGCGGACGCCTCCGTGCAGGTCTGTTCCGAGATCGCGCTCACCGTGGTGAAGGACGCGGACGCGACCTTCGACCGGACGTATGAGTGGGAGATCGAGAAGTCCGTGGACGAGACGGACGTGGTCGTGGACCCGGAGACGGGTGAGGCCACCTTCGGTTACACGGTCGAGGCGGTCCAGGCCGGCTACGACGACTCCGGCTACGAACTCTCCGGCACCATCGAGGTGACCAACCCGCACGAGTTCGGCGCCGTCGTGGTCGACGTGACGGACGTGCCCGACGTGGGCGAGGGTGTCACCTGCACGGTGACCGACGGCGAGGGTGTCGAGGTCCCGGCCGGTGAGACGGTGACCCTGGACTACGTGTGCGACATCCCGGAGGGGACGGTCCCGACGGACGGGACCAACACCGCGACGGTCACCTGGGACGGCGGCTCGGCCACCGGCTCCAGCGACGTCGTCTTCGAGATCGACACCGAGACGGACAAGACGGTCCCGGTGGTCGATGACCAGACCGACCCGGCGAACCCGGTCGAGCTGGGCACGGTCACCTGGGACGTGGACCTGCCGCACGTGTTCACCTACGAGCTGACCCACCAGGGCGTTCCGGGTGAGTGCGTGGACTTCACCAACACCGCGTGGGTCGAGGTCGAGGCGGGCGACAACCCGACCGACTCCGAGACGGTCACGCTGTGCCAGTACGAGGACCTGACGGTGGCCAAGACCGTGGACGCCTCGTTCGCCCGCAACTACGACTGGACGCTGCACAAGAGCGCCGACGAGACCCGTCTGGTGGTCGACCCGGAGACCGGTGAGGCCACGTTCGAGTACACAGTCGTCGCGGATGCCGCCGGCTACCGCGACTCCGGGTGGGCGATGTCGGGCACCATCACGGTGGGCAACCCAAACGTGTTCTCCGCGCTGACGGTGGACGTCGTCGACGACTCCGGCATCGAGGGTGTCGAGTGTGTGGTCGACGGGGGCACCGGCGCGGTCGTGCCGGCCGACGGGTCGCTGCCCCTGACCTACTCCTGCACGATCGAGGAGCTCGGCGAGGACGACTATGAGGGTGTCAACACCGCCACGGTGACGTGGGACAACGGTGAGGACGCCGGTGAGGTCTCGGCCACCGCGCCGATCGAGTTCGTCGAGGACGAGGACGCGGCGGTCGACCGGACCGTCGAGGTGTGGGACGACAAGACCGACCCGGAGAACCCGGTGCTGCTGGGCGAGGCGACCTGGGGCGTGGACACCCTGAAGGAGTTCACCTACGAGCTGACCCACGAGGGCGTTCCGGGGCAGTGCGTGGACTTCACCAACACCGCCTGGCTGGTGGACGACCAGGAGACCGGCGACGACCAGACCGTCACGGTCTGCGTCGAGCAGCCGCTCACCGTGGAGAAGACCGCGGAGGGCAGCTACGACCGGACCTACTTCTGGGGCATCGCGAAGATCGCCGACCGGACCGAGGTCATCGTGGACGAGGCGACCGGTGAGGCGACCTTCGGATACACCGTCACCGCCACGGCCGACGGCTACGACGACAGCGGCCACGAGCTCGGCGGCACCATCACCGTGGGCAACCCCAATGCCTTCGGCGAGCCGTATGTCGTGGACGTCACCGACGTGGTCGACATCGACGGGATCAGCTGCACCGTCACCGACGGTGAGGGCGTCGAGGTCCCGGTCGGTGGGACGGTCACCCTGGACTACACCTGCACCTTCGACGAGGACGGCCCGCAGTTCTACGAGGGCGTCAACACCGCGACCGTCACCTGGGACGGTGGCTCCGCCCAGGGGCAGGCCGCGGTGGTCCTGGAGCTCGACGAGCAGACCGACTACACCGTCGAGGTGTGGGACGACCAGACCGACCCCGAGGCCGACCCGGTCCTGCTGGGCGAGGCGACCTGGGGTGTGGACACCCCGAAGGAGTTCACCTACCTGCTGACCCACGAGGGCGTTCCGGGTGAGTGCGTGGACTTCACGAACACCGCATGGGTCGACCTGACCGAGGGCGAGGACCCGGAGGCGGACGAGACCGTCACGGTCTGTGTCCTGGCGGACCTGGCGGTCGACAAGGAGGTCGAGGCGACCTTCGACCGGACGTATGAGTGGGCGGTCGAGAAGTCCGTGGACGAGACGGACGTGGTCGTGGACCCGGAGACGGGTGAGGCCACCTTCGGTTACACGGTCGAGGCGATCCAGGTCGGCTATGCCGACTCCGGGCACTCGTTGGGCGGCACCATCACGGTGACCAACCCGAACGACTTCGCGCCGGTCGTGGTCGACGTGACCGATGTGCCGGACGTGGGCGAGGGTGTCACCTGCACGGTGACCGACGGTGAGGGTGTCGAGGTCCCGGCCGGTGAGTCGGTGACCCTGGACTACACCTGCGTGGTCCCGGAGGACGTGGACTACGAGGGTTCCAACACCGCGGTGGTGGCCTGGGAGCTGGACGGTGAGCCGTTCGGTGCCGAGGTGACGGTGCCGGTGGTCTTCGAGGTCGATACCGAGACGGACAAGACGGTGCCGGTGGTCGATGACCAGACGGACCCGGAGAACCCGGTCGAGTTGGGCACGGTTACCTGGGATGTGGACCTGCCGCACGTGTTCACCTACGAGCTGACCCACGAGGGCGTTCCGGGTGAGTGCGTGGACTTCACCAACACCGCGTGGGTGGATGTCACGCCCGGTGACGGTGACGGGGCAACCCAGCCCGACGTGATCGACGACGGCGATCCCCGGGACAGCGAGACCGTCACGGTCTGTGTGCTCGAGGACCTCGAGGTGGAGAAGACGGCCGATGCTGCATACGACCGCGAGTACTCCTGGCTGATCGACAAGACCTCCTCGGTCGACTCGGTCGAGGTCGAGGCGGGCGCGGCAGTCGACCTCGACTACCAGGTCACCGCGACCCCGGCAGGGTTCGTGGACTCCGGCCACGAGCTGAGCGGGACCATTACGGTGACCAACCCGAACGACTTCGGCACGGTCGTGGCCGACGTCACCGACGTCCCGGCCGTGGGTGACGGCGTCACCTGCACCGTCGCCGACGGCGAGGGCCTGCAGATCGCCGGCGGCGAGACCGTCACGCTGGACTACTCGTGCAGCCTGCCGGACGACTTCGAGCCGGCAGAGGAATCCAGCAACACGGCCGTGGTGACCTGGGAGGCCGAGGACGGCGCCCTGGACGGCACCTCGGAGAGCACCGTGTGGGTGGACTTCCAGCTGGACGAAGAGGTCAACAAGACGGTCACCGTCGAGGACGACCTGTTCGGCGGCGTGCTGGGCGAGGCGACCTGGAACGAGGAGGGCACCCCGACCGTGTTCGACTACACGATCACGGTGGACGCCCCGGAGACCGGGTGCGCGACGGTCGACAACACCGCGACCATCGTGGAGACCGGCCAGGATGACTCGGCCAGCGTGGAGGTCTGCGCCGAAGAGGTCCCGCCGGTGGACCCGCCCGTTGACCCGGTGGACCCGCCGGTCGACCCGGTGGTCCCGCCGGAGAAGCCGGAGATCCCCACGGGTGCCCCGGAGGCGAGCGGCCCGAACGGCGGCATGATCGCCGCCGGTGCCGGGATGATCGTCCTGGCAGCCCTGCTCGGTGGTGCCTATGTCCTGCGCCGTCGGGGCGAGGGAACCGGCAGCAACTGACGCCGTCACCGTAGGAGGGGCGGGTCGCAGCAGCACCATGCGGCCCGCTCCTCCCGCGTACAGTTGCCGAGGGAGGAGCAGATGAAGGTCCGGAGCGTCCTGGTGGGGCTGGTCGTCCTCGCGCTGCTGGCCGCGGGCGGTCTCCTCGTGTGGCGCGGCCTCGCGGAACAGCCACCGGAGGCGACCCCGACGCCGTCCGAGGAGTTCACCATCACGGCCGAGCAGGCCCGGGAGCTCGCTCTCGGCGCCGCGGCGGACGGTGACTTGTTCCGGATCCCGGAGGGGGAGGACTTCGGACCATACGTCCGGACCGAGCCGGTGCCGACGCCACCGGACGGGGGGACAGCATCCGCGGACTGGAGCGGCCGGCTGCAGATCCCCTCGATCATGGTCGATGCGCCGATCATCGACGAGGGCGTCACCCCGCAGAACACGATGTCCCTGCCGGACGACCTGTCCCTGGTCGGCCGGCTCGAGACGACCGCACCCCTGGAAGCCGCCGAGGGGGTCACCCTGCTGGCCGGACACGTCACCTGGCGCGGTGACCACGGTGCCCTGTACTTCCTCGGCGAGGTCGGGCCGGGGGCCCGGGTCGACACCTGGGACGAGCAGGGTGAGCGCACGACCTGGGCCGTCTCCTCGGTGGAGCTGTTCGACAAGCAGGCGTTGCCGGACCGGCTGTTCACCCCAGACGGTGAGCGGCGCCTGGTCCTGGTGACCTGCGGCGGTCCGATCATCCAGCTGGGCGGAGGCGACTGGACCCACGAGTCCAACATCGTCGTGACGGCGGTGCCAGTCGACAGTGCGGCCTCGACGGCTCGATGAGGGCATAGCCGCGCACGTCCCGTAGACTGCTCCGCAGACCCCCCGTGTGGTGGTACCTCACTGAACTCCCCCAGGGCAGGAATGCAGCAAGGGCAGGTGAGCTCTTCCAGGTACGCGGGGGGTCCTTCCCGTCCGTGACCGGACCGTGACCCGACCGAGGGAACCGCACGGCATACGACCGCCGTCGCAGACACATGAACAAGCGGATGATGGCAGCGCTGTTGGTGGTGGGGCTCGGAGCCACAGCGTGCTCAGGGGATACCGAGCCACCGGTCGGGCCGGGCGGTGACCAGGGCGGAACCACGACCGAGGGTCCGGCCGACACCAGCCGTGCCCGGGACTTCTACGACAACTACGAAGAGGACCGTGAGGCGGACGGCGCAGGAGCCATGCCGAACGCGGCCCCGACCGGCGCGGGCGGCGCCATGGACGCGGGGGCACCTGACGTCTCCGAGCCGCTGCCGGTGCCACCCGGGCCGCCGGGCCCGTTCGATGACAACAGGTTCGAGGACGTCGGAGACGCCCCGTGGGTGGAGACCGCGGAGGCGCCCGAGTCGACCTTCGCCCTGGACGTCGACACCGGGTCGTTCAGCGTGGCGCAGGGATTCCTGGACCAGGGGACCCGGCCCGACCCCGACTCGATCCGGGTGGAGGAGTGGGTGAACGCGTTCGGCTACGGCGACGCCCCGCCCGACGACGGTGCGATCGGGCTCACCGTGGAGAGCGGGGCAGCCCCCCGGGCGGAGGACGGCACGGCGCTCGTCCGGGTCGGCGTGAGCACCCAGGAGATCAGCGACGAGGAGCGTCCGCCGGCCAACATCACCTTCGTGATCGACACCTCGGGCTCGATGGACCTGCAGGACCGGCTGGGCCTGGTCAAGGCCTCCCTGGCGCTGCTGGTGGAGAGCCTGCGGCCGGACGACACCATCTCGATCGTCACCTACGGCGACTCGGCCGAGCCGGTGCTCGAACCCACGTCGGTGTCCGACGCCGGGCGGATCCTGAACGCGATCGAGGACCTGCAGCCGGGCGGCAGCACCAACATGGAGTCCGGCCTCCGGATGGGCTACTCCCAGGCCCGGGAGGGCCTGCGCGAGGACGGCATCAACGTGGTGGTGCTCGCCTCCGACGGCGTCGCGAACGTCGGGCTCACCGACGCCGACGGTCTCACCCAGGAGATCACCCAGGCCGGGGAGGACGGCATCCACCTGGTGACCGTCGGCTACGGGATGGGCAACTACAACGACACGCTGATGGAGCAGCTGGCCAACCGCGGCGATGGGTTCTACAGCTACATCGACACCTTTGAGGAGGCGGAGCGGCTGTTCGTCGAGGAACTCACCCCGACGCTGACCGTGGTCGCCGCCGACAGCAAGGCCCAGGTCGTCTTCGACGAGGAGCAGGTGGCCCGCTACCGGTTGATCGGCTACCAGAACCGTGGCCTGGAGACCGAGGACTTCCTGGACGACACGGTGGACGCCGGCGAGCTCGGCGCCGGGCACCAGGTGAGCGCGCTGTATGAGGTGGTGCCGGCGACCGAGGTCGACCCCGGCTCCTCCCTGGGCACCGTGAGCCTGCGGTGGCGGGCCCCAGACAGCGGCGTCAACGAGCAACTGGACGCCGACATCCTGTGGCCGGAGGCCGGGGAGTCGACCGACTCGCTGCTGCTGGCCGGGCTGGTCGCCGACACGGCCGAACTGCTCAAGGGCAACTCGGTCGCCACCGAGCGCGGCCTGACCCTGGAGGACTTGGCGGAGCAGGCCCGGACGCTCGCGGACCGCGACGTGCAGGGCGCCGACGAGATACTGAAGTTCATCCAGCGGGCGCAGGAACTGCCGCCGGCTCCCGAGGGTGGCGAGGACGACTGGCAGGACTGAGGAGGTCCGGCCGCGTCCGGCCACGCCCACTGGTAGACGGTTCGGGGCACTGGTAGCACGTTCGAACGTGCTACCAGTGCCCCTAACGTTCTCCTAGTCGCGGACGGCTTCGGCTCAGGGGCGGTGCCGGGCCGGTGGCTCAGGGCTCGAGCAGCACCTTGATCGCGCGTCGCTCGTCCATCGCGGTGTAGGCGTCGGCGACCTGCTCCAGCGGCAGGGTCAGGTCGAAGACCTTGCCCGGCTCGATGCCACCGGCCAGCACGCCGTCCCGCAGCTGCTCCAGGTAGTCCCGGACCGGGGCGACCCCGCCGGCCAGCCCTACGTTGCGGCGGAACATGGTGGTGATCGGCGCCTCCGCGCCGTGCGGGACGCCGACGAAGCCGACCGTGGACCCGGGACGGGCGCAGCCGAAGGCCTGCTCCATCGCCGGGCCGGTGCCGACGCACTCGAGCACCGCGTCGGCCCCCACCCCGTCGGTGAGCTCGAGGACGGCGGCAATGCCGTCCTCACCGCGTTCGGCGACGACGTCGGTCGCCCCGAACTCGCGGGCGAGGGCCTGGCGGCTCTCGTGCCGGGACATCGCCACGACCCGCTCGGCGCCCATCCGGGACGCGGCGAGCACGCCGCACAGGCCCACGGCCCCGTCACCGACGACCACGACCGTGTGACCCGGCTGCACCCCGGCGCTCACCGCGGCGTGCCAGCCGGTGCCCATCACGTCGGAGCAGGCCAGCAGCGACGGGACCAGCGCGTCGTCCGGGACCTCGGGCGTCGCGACGAGGGTGCCGTCGGCCAGCGGGACCCGGACGTACTCGCCCTGCCCGCCGTCGACCGGGTGGCCGTCCCGGTCGGGGCCTCCCCAGCCACCGCCGTGGGCGCAGACGGACTGCATACCGACCCGGCAGTGCGGGCAGGTGTTGTCCGAGTAGAGGAAGGGGGCGATCACGAACTGGCCCGTGCGCAGGGAGGTGACCTCCTTGCCGACCTCCTCCACGATGCCGACGAACTCGTGCCCGATCCGGCGGGGCCGGCTGACCTTGCTGACACCGCGGTAGGGCCACAGGTCGGACCCGCAGACGCAGCTGGCGGTGACCCGCACGAGTGCGTCGGTGGGGGCGATGATGCCCGGGTCGGGGACGTCTTCGACGCGGATGTCGCCGGGGGCGTGGATGAGGGTGGCTCGCATGGCCCTATTGTGCCGGGCGAGCGCTGTCGGTCGATGGGCCCGGGTGGCAGGATGGGCGCGACGTCGCGAGAGAGGACCCTTATGACCTTCCACGTGGGCTCCGAGGTGGGCCGGCTCCGCCAGGTGATCGTGCACCGGCCGGGGCTGGAGATGCACCGTCTGACGCCGGAGAACAAGGAGCGGTACCTCTACGACGAGATCCTCTGGGTCGAGCGTGCCCAGGAGGAGCACGACGAGTTCGTGCAGGTGCTGGAGAGCCGGGGGGTCACGGTCTACCTGTTCGACCGTCTCCTGGAGGAGGTCCTGGCGATCCCCGAGGCGCGTGCCCGGATCCTGGAGCAGTCCCTGGACGAGCGTCACGTCGGGCCGCTGGCCGCCGAGCAGCTCCACGCGATGTTCGACGGGATGGACGACCAGGAGCTCACCTCCCACCTGATCGGGGGCATCACCAAGGCCGAGGTGCTCGAGCGGATCCCCGCCCCGAACTCCGTGGTCATCGACCAGCTGGCCGGCCACGACTCGCTGCTGGCGCCGCTGCCCAACCACCTGTTCACCCGGGACACCTCCGCCTGGCTGTACGGCGGCGTCGCCGTCAACTCGATGCACAAGAAGGCCCGGCGCCGGGAGACCGTGCACTACGAGGCGATCTACCGGCACCACCCGATGTTCGCCGGCGCCGACTTCTCCTGGTGGGCCGAGGGCGTCGAGGACGGGCCGGCCACCGCCGAGGGCGGCGACATCCTGGTGCCCGGCAACGGGACCGTCCTGGTCGGGATGAGCGAGCGCACCACCTCCCAGGGAGTCGAACGCCTCGCCCGCCGGTTACTGGCCAGCGGCCAGGCGGAGCGGATCGTCGCGCTGGACATGCCGAAGGCGCGGGCGCTGATGCACCTGGACACCGTCATGACGATGGTCGACCGGGGGACCTTCACCCGTTACCTGGGGCTGCCGGACCTGCCCTCCTGGACCATCACCGCCGCCGACGGGGCCGCGGCCGGGGAGGACCCCGCGGGGGTCGACCTGCAGGTGGAGGCCCACCCCGCCGAGCAGATGGAGCAGGTGATCGCGCAGTCCCTGGGGCTGGACGAGATCACCATCCTGGCCGCCGACCAGGACCCACGGGGCGCGGCGCGCGAGCAGTGGGACGACGGCTGCAACCTGTTGGCCATCGAGCCCAACGTGGTCGTCGCCTACCAGCGCAACACGCTCACCAACGACTACCTGCGGGGCAAGGGCGTGGAGGTGCTGGAGATCTCCGGGAGCGAGCTCGGCCGCGGCCGCGGTGGACCCCGGTGCATGTCCTGCCCGATCGAGCGCGACCCGCTCGGCGACTGAGCCGTGCCACCGCGTCGCCGCGTCGCCGTCGCGGACGGGGAGCAGGCCCTGGCCGTATGGCGTGCCGCCGGTGCCGAGGCGCCCCGCCAGGAGCTCGCCACCGCCGTGCGCTACCTCCTGGAGGAGCTGTCGGTGCGCTCCCCGGGCCGGTCGGTCGAGGTGCGGGTGCCGCCGTACGGCGCGGTGCAGTGCATCGAGGGGCCCCGGCACACCCGTGGCACCCCGTCCAACGTGATCGAGACCGACCCGCAGACCTGGCTGGCGCTGGCCACCGGGGCCACCACCTGGGGTGACGCCGTGGGGTCCGGAGCCGTCCGGGCCAGCGGCGGACGGGCCGACCTCACGGCCTACCTGCCCCTCACCGACTGACCGGATCGCCCGCTGACGCGTCCGGTGGCGCACTGGGGCCGCCCGCTCGCACGTCCGGTGGGGTCCTGGGGCCGCCCGCTCACGCGTCCGGTCGGGGGTGGGGGCGGGTGCGCCAGGAGGTACCGTGGGAGGGTGAGCGAGCAGCAGGAGCGGGAGGTCGGCATCCCCGTCGACGAGGTCCCCCGGGGGACGCGGGGCGAGCGTCCGCTCCGGCGGCCCCGGCTGGTGCCGTTCCTGGCGACCGGCGCGCTGCTGGGGTCCTTCCTGGGGTTGCTGCTGGTCGTCTTCGGCACCGAGGTCGAGGATGTGAGCATCGGGCGGGAGACGATCATCCTGGGCGGCATGGGGGCGCTGCTCGGCGGGCTGGTGGGGGCCATCGCCTACCTGGTGGCCGAACGGGTCATCACCCGCTGAGCGGCTGTGGGAGGATTGTCCCGTGGCACGCGGTGACGGACGGCTTTCGCACGATCTGCTTCCCGACGAGAAGGGCCCGCAGGACGCCTGCGGGGTCTTCGGGGTCTGGGCACCCGGGGAAGAGGTCGCCAAACTCGCCTACTACGGGCTCTATGCGCTGCAGCACCGGGGACAGGAGGCAGCCGGGATCGCGGCCAGCGACGGACACTCGCTGCTGGTCTACAAGGATGTCGGCCTGGTCTCCCAGGTCTTCGACGAGTCCAGCCTGGCCTCGCTGCGCGGGCACCTGGCGGTGGGCCACTGCCGGTACTCCACCACGGGCCGCAACTCCTGGGAGAACGCCCAGCCGACGCTCGGCGGCACTTCCCACGGCACGGTCGCCCTGGCCCACAACGGCAACCTGACCAACTCGGCGGAGCTGCGCGAGGAGTTGTCCCGCGCGCACGGCGGCGATCTGCGGCTGGCGCCGGGTGAGGTGCGCCGCGGCAACACCACCGACACCGCCCTGATCACCGGCCTGTTGTCCGCCGAGGAAGACCTGTCGCTGGAGGCCGCGGCGATGAAGGTGCTGCCGATGCTGCGGGGCGCCTTCTCCCTGGTCTTCTGCGACGAGCAGACGCTGTATGCCGCGCGCGACCCGCAGGGGGTCCGTCCCCTGGTGCTGGGCAGGCTGGAGCGCGGCTGGGTGGTGGCCTCCGAGACGGCCGCCCTGGACATCGTCGGCGCCAGCGTCGTGCGCGAGGTGGAGCCGGGCGAGCTGATCGCGATCGACGAGGACGGGCTGCGCACCCAGCAGTTCGCCCCGCCGGTCCGCAAGGGCTGCGTCTTCGAGTACGTCTACCTGGCCCGGCCGGACACCACCCTGAACGGCCGGGAGGTCTACGCCTCCCGGGTGGAGATGGGCCGGCAACTGGCCCGGGAGCACCCGGTCGAGGCGGACATGGTGATGCCGACCCCGGAGTCGGGCACGCCGGCCGCGATCGGCTACGCCGAGCAGTCCGGGATCCCCTACGGCCAGGGCCTGGTGAAGAACGCCTACGTCGGGCGCACCTTCATCGCCCCGAGCCAGACCATCCGGCAGCTCGGCATCCGGCTCAAGCTGAACCCGTTGCGGGACGTCATCAAGGGCAAGCGCCTCGTGGTGGTCGACGACTCGATCGTGCGCGGCAACACCCAGCGGGCGCTGGTGCGGATGTTGCGCGAGGCCGGGGCCGCCGAGGTGCACGTGCGCATCTCCTCCCCGCCGGTGCGCTGGCCCTGCTTCTACGGCATCGACTTCGCCACCCGCGCCGAGCTCATCGCGACCGGGCTGGACGTCGCCGACATCACCGCCTCGATCGGCGCCGACAGCCTGGGCTACATCAGCCAGGAGGGGATGGTCGCGGCCACCGAGCAGCCCCCCGAGACGCTGTGCACCGCGTGTTTCTCGGGGGTCTACCCGATCGAGTTGCCCGCGGAGGACAAGCTGGGCAAGGACGTCCTCGAGCTGGAGTTCTCCGCCCGCACCTGAGCCCCCTTCACTTCGCGCGTCCGCAGCCGCCCCACAGCGTCGGCGTGGACCCGCACCGCACCGACAGCCTGCACGAGGAGACCGGATGACCGACCAGCCGATCACGTATGCCGCTGCGGGGGTGGACGTCGCCGCGGGCGACCGCGCGGTGGACCTGATGAAGTCCGCCGTGGCCCGTGCCCAGCGACCTGAGGTCCTCGGGGGGCTCGGTGGCTTCGCCGGTCTGTTTGACGCCTCGGCACTCACCGGCATGGACCGGCCGGTGCTGGCCACGAGCACCGACGGGGTGGGCACCAAGCTGGCGATCGCCCGTGCCATGGACGTGCACGACACGGTCGGGATCGACCTGGTCGGGATGGTCGTCGACGACATCGTGGTCAGCGGCGCCGAGCCGCTGTTCATGACCGACTACATCGCCTGCGGCAAGGTCGTGCCCGAGCGGATCGCGGCGGTCGTCAGCGGCATCGCCCGCGGCTGCGAGCTGGCCGGGGTGGCCCTGGTCGGCGGCGAGACCGCGGAGCACCCGGGCCTGATGGACGACGACGAGTACGACATCGCCGGTGCCGCGACCGGGGTCGTCGAGCACGACCGGATCCTCGGCCCGCACCGGGTCCAGGACGGTGACGTCGTGCTCGCCCTGGCCTCCTCGGGGCTGCACTCCAACGGCTACTCCCTGGTGCGGCGGGTCGTCGCCGCAGCCGGGTGGGACTGGGACCGGCAGGTCGAGGAGCTGGGTCGCACCCTGGGCGAGGAGGCGCTGGAACCCACCCGGATCTACACCCGCCTGCTGCTCGACATGATCGGGGAGCCGACCGCCGACGGGGAGCGGGTGCACGCGCTGTCGCACGTCACGGGCGGCGGCCTGGCCGCCAACCTTGCCCGGGTCCTGCCGCAGGGCCTGACCGCGACCGTCGACCGGTCGACCTGGACCCCACCCCCGGTCTTCTCGGTGGTCCAGTCCCTGGGCGCGGTCCCACGGGACGACCTGGAGCGAACGCTCAACATGGGGGTCGGCTTCGTCGCGGTGCTGCCGGCCGACCTGGTCGACGCGGCCACCGGCGTCTGTCGAGCCGCTGGGGTCCCCGCGTGGGTCCTGGGCGAGGTGACCTCCGCCACCGACGCGGACGGGCCCGACACCGTCCAGGGCGCCAAGGGCGTCGACGGCGGCAGCGTCCGGATGGTCGGGGAGCACCCCGCCGGCTGACCCCGTTGGTCCTCAGCCGGGTGGCCCGCCGGTAGCCCCACAGCCCGCGGATCCGGGTCAGAGGTCCAGCGGCTCCCAGGTGTGCCCCCCGTCCTCGGTCCGGAAGACGACGCTGGTCCCCACGGACGCGTAACCGGCGACGAGCACCCCGTGGTCCGGGTCCTGGAAGGCGAGGTCCTGGACGGGGCCGGTGTCCTCGGCAAACAGGGTGGTCTCCCAGGTCTGTCCTCTGTCGAAGGTCATGTGCACGATCCCCGCGTCGCCACCGGTAGCTCCGATCGCCACCACGCCGGCTCCGACGGTGGCGAAGTCGCTGGTCAGACCCTGGTCGGGCGGGGTCGTGCCGACCGGGTCGAAGGTGCCGTCGCCGCCGGAGACCCGGAGCTCCTTCGCCATCCGCCCGCGCCCCGGGTTCTCGCTGCAGAGCACGTACTGGTGCGCCTCGTCGGCGAAACCGAAGAACTGGGTGGCCAGCTCCCCGCACGGCGCATCGATCTCCTCCAGGTCGGTGGCATCGGGTCCGGCCCAGGCGTGGGCCGGCGTGCCGTAACCGGTCTCACCGACCAGCCGCGGACCCCCGGGGTCGACCGCGATGTCGCTCATCACCGACGACAGCGAGGTCTGCACCTCGGCCGAGACACCCGGCACGGGTTCCCAGGAGGATCGCGTGCCCGGGGTGCGCCAGAGGGTGGTGGTGAGTTGGTCGCCCGCCGCGGTGTGCGCCGCGAGGTAGATCCCCTCCGAGGTGGCAGCCAGGTCCCCGACGGCGTCCGCCGGCAGGTCGACCGGTCGCCAGGACCCGCCGCCGTCCGTGCTGATCACGGTCTCCTCGGTGTTGCTCGCCACCAGGGTGGTCACCCACCGGGACTGGGTGGCCACCAGGTGGCTGACGTTGCCGAACTCGGACGGATGCAGCCCCGGGGGTCGCATGGTCGACCAGGAGGATCCGCCGTTCATGGTGTGCAGCACCGAGGCGCAGCTGCCCTCGGCGCAGGGGGCGTAGCCGAGGACCCAGCCCTGCTGTGGGGAGACCCAGCTGGTCGCCGCGGGGCTGAACCCGTCCGGGACGGTCGTGGCGCCGTGGTGCGGGGGATCCGCCGCGCCCGCGGCGCCGCCCCCGAGGGCCAGGCCGAGCGCGAGCAGCGCTGCGGTCGGGATGGAGTACCTGAGTCTGCGCATGGTCAGTGACCTTCCCCTGTCTGCGGGGGCGCGTCCGTGCGTCCCCCCACCTTTCGACGGTAGACCCATCGGTCGGGGGTCGCGACCGGTATGTCCGTCCGGCCGTCCGCGGCGGGGGTCAGTCCGCCGGAGCCCCCTCGGGGCCGAAGAGCAGGATGAACCGGGTGCCGCCGTCGGGCCGGAACGGGCCGGTGAACCTCTGCGCTGCCCGGTCGTTGTTGAGCTCCCCGACCACCATCGGGCCGCCGGAGTTGTAGTCACCCTGGAGCACGGTCTGCCGCGGGACCGCGGTGTCGACCTGATAACTGAGCTCAATGGACTTGATGGGGATCCGGTCCATGATGATGCGGCTGCCGGAGTGCGACACGGGCGGCCGACCCTGGGCAAGGTGGAAGACCGAGACGTCGACGTCCACCTCACCAGGGGTGCACCCCGCCCGCAGATAGGCGTTCCACGGCTCGCCGGGGGTGATGTCCTCGGAGCACACCCACGTGTCGATCGAGATGTCTGCGAGCGGCACCTTGATCCGGGAGTCGTAGTAGGACCAGGCGAAGATCAGTCCGGCGAGCAACACCAGCACGGTCCAGCCCGGTGGCATCCACCTCGGCCGCCACCGACCCGGCTGTGCCGGACGGAACTCCCGCTCTGTCTCCTCGATGGCTGCTCCCACTCCGCTCCCCGTGACGTGCCCCGGACCGTCCGCCGGCACGGTATCGCCGGTGGGTGACGAGCCTAACCCAGCGACGGCCGGGTCACCACGGTTTTGACGGGCGTGGGTGACCGGTGGATCGGTCGGGCGGCGACGTCGCCGGGAGATGACTCAGTCGGGGACGGCGAGGCCGGTCTGGACGGCCCAGAGGTCCGCGTAGCTGCCACCGCGGGCGACCAGTTCGTCGTGGGTGCCGGCCTCGGCCACCCGGCCCGCCTCCAGCACCCAGATCCGGTCGGCGTGCCGCACTGTCGACAGGCGGTGGGCCACGACCACGGTGGTGCGCCCGACGGTCACCTCCGCCAGCGACCGTTGGATCGCGGCCTCGGTCTCGTTGTCCACCGCAGAGGTGGCCTCGTCGAGGATCAGCACGGCCGGGTCCCGCAGGATGGCCCGGGCCAGGGCCAGCCGTTGGCGCTGGCCGCCGGACAGGGTGACGCCGCGCTCACCCACGTGGGTGTCGTAGCCGTCGGGCATCTGCTGGATGAACTCCTCGGCAGCGGCCTGTTGGGCGGCCCGGACGATCTGGTCCCGGGAGGCGTCGGGCGCCCCGTAGGCGATGTTGTCCGCGACGGACCCCTCGAACAGGAAGACGTCCTGGGCGACGTAGCCGATCCGTCCGCGCAACGTCTCCCACTGGAGCTCCCGCAGGTCCACCCCGTCGAGGCGGACCGCACCCTCGCGGGGGTCGGCGAACCGCAGCAGCATCCGGAGGACGGTCGACTTCCCGGCACCGGTGGGGCCCACGATCGCGTGCACCTCGCCGGCGGGGATGTGCAGGTCGAGCTGGCGCAGCACGTCCGGACCGTCGCCGTATCCCGCGCGCACCCCGGCCAGCTCGAGTTCACCCCGGACCGCGGGCAGCGCCACGTCGCCGGGGACCGTCACCGGCCGCTCGTCCAGCAGGTGCAGGATGCGACGGACCGAGGCCATCGCCCGCTGGTAGAGGTCGAGCACCTCGCCGATCGAGGTGAGCGGCCACAGCAGCCGCTGGGTCATGAAGACCAGCACCGAGTACAGACCGACCTCGAGGCGCCCGTCCAGGGCATAGAACCCGCCGAGCAGCAGCGTGGTGGTGAAGCCGGTCAGGATCGCCATCCGGATCAGCGGGACGAAGGCCGAGGAGGCCCGGATCGCCTCGGCGTTGGCCTGCTTGTAGTCCTCGGACGCGGCGCGGACCCGCTCCAGCTCGCGGGACTCGGCCGTGAACGTCTTGATCGTCGACATGCCGCCGAGGTTGGCGCTCACCAGGCCGGAGATGGTCGCCACGGTCGCCCTGACCCGGGCGTAGCGGTGCTGCAGCCGGCGCTGGAACCACATCGAGCCGACCACGATCACCGGGATCGGCAGGAATGCCAGCACGGTCAGGGTCACCGAGGTGAGGGCGAAGACGGCACCGACCAGGAGCACGTTGAGCGCCACCTGGTACAGCTTGTCGACCCCCGTGTCCAGGAACCGTTCGAGCTGGTTGATGTCGTCGTTCAGGACGGCCAGCGTGGAGCCGGTGGGGCGGGACTCGTGCCAGGCCATGTCCAGGCCCTGGACGTGGCCGTAGGCCTCCAACCGCATGTCGTGCTCGACCTGCTGCGCCAGGTTGCGCCAGGTGAGGGCCGCGAGGTAGTCGGCGGTCGACTCCAGGATCCAGACCACGGCGTTGATCACCGCGAGCCAGATCAGCTGCTCCTGGCGGCTCTCCACCCCGAGCGCGCCGGCCACGAAGGAGTCGGCGCCCCGCACCACGACGTCGATGGCGGCACCGATCAGCAGCTCGGGCACCACGTCCATGATCTTGCGGATCGTGGACAGCAGAAACGCCAGGACCACCCGGCGGCGGTACTGGCGGTATCTGCCCCACAGTTGGGTCAGTGGGTGACCGGAACGCTCCTCAGTGCTCCCGGCGGCGCTCAACGCTCGTCGGGAGCCCAGGTGTCGTAGTCGTCGTCGCCTACGTCCTCGGCGTCATCGACACCCACGGTGTCGGGTGCTGCACCGTGTCCGTTGGACTCGGAACGCAACTCCCGTTCGAGTGCGGTGAGGTCGGTGTCCGGAGAGTAGTACTTCAGTCTCCGGGCGACCTTCGTCTGCTTGGCTTTGGCCCGGCCGCGCCCCATGGCGTGACCCCCTCATGCGTCTGCCGGGGCGACATCGCATCCGGGTCGGCACGGCGTACCGATCCAGACCGCGGAGTCGGCCCGGGAATCGTGTGTTCTCGTACCCCTACGGTACATCAGCCGGGCGCTGGGCGTGTATCCGGACCGGTCAGGGCGGGGTCAGCGGGAGTTGCGGACGACCCTGACCACGACGGCACCCAGCCCCAGCAGGGCCACCACGATGACCGCCCAGGTCCAGACCGGCATACCACCGGAGTCCTCCTGGTCGGTGGTGTCCGCAGCGTCCGGGGCGGCCGTCTCGGTGTCACCGGTCTCGTTGTCAGCGGTCGCGGTGTCGGCGGGGTCGGTGGCGTCGTCGTCGCCGGCGGGTGGCGCAGTCGTCTGGTTGGCCTCCTCCGTGCTCTCCGTGTCGTCGGCCGGGACCTCCACGGTGAAGGTGTACTCACCGGAGATGGGGTGCCCGTCGGAGGAGGTCACCCGCCACGCCACCTGGTAGTCGCCGGCCGGGAGGTCGGCCGCCAGGGGCTGGGTCACCGTGAACCCCTCCACCTCGGGGGCGCCCTCCGAGACGACCCCGTCGGGCCCGGTGGCCTCGACGGCGGCTCCCACGGAGGCGATCTCGCCGCTGAAGGTGAGCACCAGCTCGGTCGGGGGCGGGCCGCTGTCACCGTCGGCCGGCGAGCTGTCGGTCAACGAGTCGTGGGCCAGTCCCGGGGCGGCGGTGATCAGGGTCAGCAGGAGGGCCAGCAGGAACCCGAAGGCCCCAACCCGCATCGGCCGGAGCGCGGGGGCGAAGGTGGTCACGCCCCTACTGTAGGCAGCCGCACCGTAGGCTGACTCGGTGCCCCTGACCCGCTACGCGACGCTCGCCGCGCCGGTCGTCGCCTCAGTCGAGGACCGCAGGTCGGTCTTCGAGTGCTGGCTGCGCCGCGCGGACGACGAGGCCGCCGCGAGGGCGGTGGTCCAGGAGGCACGCCAGACCCACTGGGACGCCCGCCACCATTGCTCGGCCTTCCTGCTCGGTCCCGCCGGCGAGGTCGCCCGGTCCAGTGACGACGGTGAGCCGTCGGGGACGGCCGGCCTGCCCATGCTCGAGGTGCTCCGGCACGGCGGCCTGAGCGACGTGGTCGCGGTGGTCACCCGGTGGTTCGGCGGCACCCTGCTCGGCACCGGCGGCCTGGTCCGCGCCTACTCCGAGGCGGTCCGGGCCGCCCTGGACGGGGCCGTCCCACTCGAGCGGGAGCTGCGCCGGGTCGCCCGCCTCGACGTGGACCACGCCGAGGCCGGGCGCCTGGAGCACGAGCTGCGGTCCGAGGGTGTCGTGGTCGCCGACGTCCGGTATGCCGCGCGCGTCACCCTCGAGCTCGCCGTCCCGGCGAACCGGGAGGAGGAGTTCACCCAGCTGGTCGCCCGCGGCACGGGCGGGCAGGGCGAGGTCGCCTGGGGGAGCGCCCGCTGGGTGGACCTCGACGCCGGGTCCGGGACCTGAACGATCCTCGCGACCGGAGCGGCCGGTCGCCCGCTCAGAAGCCGGTGTCGGTCGGCTGCCAGTAGTAGCGGCGGTACTTGCGGACGTAGTTGGCCATGGCGGTCAGCCGGTATGCCTTGCGCCACAGCGAGTCCGGGTACTTCAGCGGGTGGAAGACACCCTTCTTGGCGACCCGCTTGAGCAGCGCCAGGTCCGCGCCGGACAGGTACCGCTTGACCAGCGGGATCGGCAGCACGCTGTAGAGGACCTCGTTGCGCACCACGACCTTCTCGTGCGGCGCGTTCTCGATCAGGTCGGTGACGATGAACTCCGCGACGTTGGCGCCGGCCGCGGTGACGTAGTAGTTGTTCCGCCCGATCCGCGGGTTCACCTCGAAGAACTTCATCACGCCGTCCCGGGGGTCCAGCTTGACGTCGAAGTTGGCGAAGCCCCGGTAGCCCACGTGGGTGAGCAGCCGCTCCGCCTGCTCCATCAGCTCGGGGAAGGGGGTGGTCACCATCGCGGCGGGGTTCCCGAGCGCGAGCGGGGTGTGCTCCTGCAGCAGGACCTGGGCGGTGGCCAGCAGGGTGGCCTTCCCCGACTGGTCGATGTATGCCGTGATGGACCGCATCGCGGTGTCGTCCCCGGGGATCAACTCCTGGACGACGAACCGGTCCCGGAAGCCGGCCTCACGCACCCGGTTGAGGATGGTGGTCAGGTCGTCCGGGGTGTCGACCTTGTAGATCTTCTGCATCCCCTCGAAGGACAGTCCCTCGTACCGGGCGCCGACGGCGGCCTTGGCCACGACCGGGAAGGCCAGGTCCACCTCCGGCGGCGTCCATCCCGCGGAGTCCGCGTCGGTGAAGTCGGCCACGAGGGTGCGGGGGGTCGGGATGTCGAGTTCCTCGCAGAGGCGGGCGAACTCGATCTTGTCGGCGATCGTGTCGAGCACCTGGGCGTCGACCGCGGGCACGACATACCACTGCCGCAACCAGTCCGCCTGCTCGCTCAGCATCCGGCTGAACGTGTCGGCGTTGGCGAGCAGGAGGGTGGTCCGGCCGCGCGCCTTGCGCTCCTTGCCGATCCGTTCCAGGGCCGCGAGGTTCTCGGCGCGGCCCCCCGCGTGCCCCAGGTCGACGATGTCCAGGATGTTGGAGTTGGCGATCGGTCCGCCGACGACCCGGGTGATCACGGTGCTGCGGATGCCGTAGCGCTCGTGGAAGGCGCGGGCCAGGGCGTAGATGCCGATGTCGGTGCCGAGCAGGACGACGTCGAAGCCGGGGTCGGGGGATGACTGGTTCATGGTGCTCCAGGGGGCGTGGGCAACAGGGGGCGAGATCCGAGCGTACCGATCGTGGCGGCGTATTCTGACCACATGACGGGCTCGGGGGGATCTCGCAGGGGTCTTGTCGGGGCGCTGCTGGCCTCGCTCCTCGCCCTCGGCGGGTGCGCGACAGGGGCACCGCCGACGCTCACTCCAGCCGCGCCCCGCGACACGACGGGCGCCGAGGGTGCTCCGTCCCAGGGCGGTGCACCCGTCCGGCCGCCCGGCCCGGTGCCGGACCCGTTCGTGCCCGCGGGGGACGAACTGACCGACGAGGACCTGCAGGCCTTCGGCGCCCGGCTCACCGACGCCCTGGAGTCCGGGGACGTGGAGCACTGGCTGTCCTACTTCGCCCTCGACGACGAACAGACCGAACGGCAGCGGCAGTGGTTCACCGCCGTGCAGGCCGTGCCGATGGAGGTGCGGGAGATGCACCCGACCCTCTGGCTCGGTCCCGACGGCGCCGAGGTCGGCGCGGACGGGGAGTGGTCCTCCGAGGAGCGGGTGCGCTTCGGTTTCCGGCACCAGGTGTCGGGCGCGGACCCGGTCCCCTCGGTCGAGCTCTACGACGTCGGGCTCGAGCGGTCCGAGGACGACGGGGGGCTGCGGATCAACGACCTGGCGGGCGACCCGGACCAGGGGGACTACCCGCAGCTGTGGGACGTGGGGCCGGTGGAGGTCCTCGAGAGCGACCACCTGGTGGTGCTGACCGACCCCGAGCAGCGGGAGTTGGTCCGGGAACTCCTGCCGAGCCTTGACCTGGCCGCCGCCGAGACGCTGTCGGAGGTGCCGGTCGACGGCGTGGACCGGATGGTGGTCACGCTGACCTCGGCCGAACGGGTGGCGACCCTCTTCGGGGAGGGGGAGGTCAACGAGCTCGCCGGCTTCGCGATGCCGGTGACCGGGATCCGTGAGGTCGGACAGTACGACGGCCTGGCGGACCTCGACCCGACCGACGACCTGACGGTGCGCCTGGTGCTGGACCTGGAGTACACCGCGGACGAGCTGGACAACTACGGGGAGGACGTCGCGGGCGGGTCCCCGCTGTTGCGCCACGAGGGGATGCACCTGGCGATGCTGCTGCGGCACCTGGAGGCCAACCCCCCGAAGTGGGTGTCGGAGGGCTTCGCCGGCTGGTTCGAGGTCGCCGCCGCGGACGAGCCCGCCGAGGACCTGGAGTGGTGGTACGGCGTGCTCCTCAAGGGCGCCGGGCTGCCCACCGAGCTGCCGCCCTCGCTGTGGCTGGCCTTCGAGGGCGAGGGCCCGATGGATATCGACCGCAACTATGCCGCCTCCGCCATGGTCTTCCGCTACGTGGAGGAGACCTACGGCTACGAGACCACCGTCGCCCTCGGGGACCGGTTGCACCAGATCGCCCTGTGGGACGACTGGGACGGCGCCATCGACGACGCGCTGCATGAGCAGCTCGGCACCGGGTCGGCGGAGTTCGTGGACGGTTGGACGGCCTGGGTGGCCGACCGGTACCCCGACGTGGGGTCCGGCGACTGACGGGCCGGGCGGCCCTTCGCGGGGGCGGTGCTGCCCTACTCGGAGTCGGCGTGGCCCTGCTCGGGGTCGGTGCGGCCGCCGCCCGGGCGCGGACCTGCCACCCCGCGCCGGGAGGTGCGGGTGGACTCGGCGGCCTCCCGGCTGGCCCCGGCGGCCTCCTCCCGGGCCCGGCGCAGGGCCTCGCCCGGGTCCTCCAGGTCCACCGAGCCGAGCCCGTCCCCGTCGCCGGTGCCGGCGCCCTCCTGCATCGCCCCCGCGGCGGCGTCGAGGTGGGCGTGGCCCGGTGAGCCGGGGGCGCCGAGTGCGGACCCGATGCCCTGCAGGGCCTGGGTCAGCTCGGTCGGGACCACCCACAGGGTGTTGGCGTCTCCCTGGGCGATCTGCGGCAGCATCTGGAGGTACTGGTAGGCCAGCAGCTTGCTGTCCGGGTTGCCCTTGTGGATGGCGTCGAACACCTGGAGGATGGCCCGGGCCTCGCCCTGGGCCTCCAGGATCGCCGACTGTGCCGACCCCTCGGCGCGCAGGATCGCAGCCTGCTTCTCGCCCTCGGCGGTCAGGATCTGGGACTGCTTGACGCCCTCGGCGTTCAGGATCGTGGCGCGCCGGTCGCGCTCGGCCCGCATCTGCTTCTCCATCGAGTCCTGCACGCTGGGCGGCGGGTCGATGGCCTTCAGCTCCACCCGGTTGACCCGGATGCCCCAGCGGCCGGTGGCGTCGTCGAGCACCCCGCGCAGCTGCCCGTTGATCTGGTCGCGGCTGGTCAACGTCTGCTCCAGGTCCAGCGAACCCACCACGTTGCGCAGCGTGGTGACGGTGAGTTGCTCGACACCCTGGATGTAGTCGGCGATCTCGTAGGTGGCCGCCTTGGGGTCGGTCGGCTGGAAGTAGATGACGGTGTCGATGCTGACCACCAGGTTGTCGCTGGTGATCACCGGCTGCGGCGGGAAGGAGACGACCTGCTCCCGCAGGTCGATGTGCTTGCGGACCCGGTCCATGAACGGGATCAGGAAGTGCAGTCCGGGTTCGAGGGTGCGGTGGTAGCGGCCGAGCCGCTCCACGATGAGCGCGGTGGCCTGGGGCACGATTTTGATGGCGCGCGAGATCGCCACGGCCACGAAGATCAGCAGCAGCAGGAGAACGACGTACAGGGCGATGTCTGCGGGGTTGGGCATGCTGATGACCTCCTGGTCGGTGGGACTAGGGCGACGGATCGGCCGGGACGAGGGCGACGACGGCGGTGGCGCCCTCGATGCGGACGACGGCCACCCGGGCACCCAGGGGGATCGCGGGGCCGGACTCGGTGCGGGCGGTCCACTCCTCACCGGCGAGCTTCACCAGACCGGAGGTGTCGGTCACCTCGCTCAGGACGACCGCCGTGCGCCCCACGTGGGCCGCGGTGTTGGTGAGCTGTCCCTCTCCCGGTGGCTTGAGCTTGCGCAGTGCGAGCGGCCGGAGCAGGGCGAGCAGGGCGAGGGCGGTGATGATGAAGACGAAGACCTGGCCGACGAAGCCGAGACCGAAGTAGGCCGCGACCGCTGCCGCCACCGCCGCCAGGGCGAGCATGCTGAACACCAGGTCCAGGGAGGCGATCTCGATGAGCCCCAGTGCCAGCGCCGCCCCGGCCCACCAGAGCCACTGCGTCTCCCGCAAGAACTCCATCGCGCACCTCCGCCCGTCGTTGCCCCATGGTAGGGGACGAGGCGGGTGGGACAGGAGTGGCGGACGACCGGGGACCGGTCTACCAGAGGCCGCCACCGCTGAAGACGGACTCCTCGGCGGAGACCGCCGGGCGGGCCCGCTGGAGGCGGGACGGAGCTTGGCCGGCGTCCCGGGTGACCGGCGCCCTGCCCTGCGTCGGCGTGGTGCCGTGCGCCGGTGCCCGGTCGGAGAATCCGCCATGGTCGCGGACCGGCCGGTCCGCCAGCGCGTCGGCGATGATCGCGAAGACCTGGTCGGTCTCGATCAGGAAGCCGTCGTGGCCGTATGGCGAGTGGATGGTGGCCAGGCCCCGGCACGCGGGGGCGGTAGCGATCAGCGCGCCGTCCTCGGGGGTGAAGAGCCGGTCGCTGTCGACCACGGCGACGGTCAGGTCGGCGGTGATCCGGCGCAGGGCGGCGTCCACCCCGCCCCGGTCGCGGCCGATGTCGTGACCGTTCATCACCTCGGTCAGGTGCAGGTAGGTGTTCGCGTCGAACCGTCGGACCAGCTTGCGGCCGTGGTGCTGCAGGTAGGACTGCACGGCATACCGTCCGCCGTGTGCCGGGTCCTCACCCCGCTGGGGCTGGTTGCCGAAGCGCTCACCCATCTCCCCGCCGCTGCGGTAGGTGGCGTGCGCGATCTGGCGGGCGACCTCCAGGCCGGCGCGCGGACCCGGGCCGGGGTAGTAGTCGCCGCCGTGGAACGCCGGATCGGCGCGGATCGCATACAGCTGCGGTGTGGCCCAGGCGATCTGGTCGGCAGTAGCGACGGCCCCGGTCGCGATCGGCAGGCAGCGCTTCACCCGGCCGGGGAAGGTGACCGCCCACTCCAGGGCGCGCATCCCACCCATCGACCCGCCGACCACGGCGGCGAAGCTGCGGATGCCGAGGCGGTCGGCGAGCAGCGCCTCGGCCCGGACCTGGTCCCGGACGGTCAGCCGGGGGAAGAGCGAACCCCACGGCCGACCGTCCTGTCCCGGGGAGGAGGGCCCGGTGCTGCCCCGGCAGCCGCCGAGGACGTTCGGTGCGATGACGAAGTAGCGGTCGGTGTCGAGGGGGCGGCCCGGCCCGATCAGGCCGGGCCACCACCCCGCGGTCGGGCTGTCCGGTCCGGTGTCACCCTCGACGTGGGAGTCGCCGGTGAGTGCGTGCAGCACCAGCACCGCGTTGTCGCCCGCCTCGTTCAGACGTCCCCACGACTCGTACGCGAGGCGGACGTCGGGCAGCGTCTGCCCCGACTCCAGGGTGAGGTCGCCGACGACGCGTGAGCGTCGCCGGGTCCCGGTGGACAGCCCGACCGGCATCAGGCCCCCTTGGCCGCCACGAACCCGAGCTCGAGGTCCGCGAGGATGTCGTCGATGTGCTCCAGCCCGACGGCCAGGCGGACCAGGCCCGGGGTGACCCCGGCCGCGCGCTGGGCCTCCTCGGTCAGCTGCTGGTGGGTCGTCGAGGCCGGGTGGATGACCAGCGAGCGGACGTCACCGATGTTGGCCACGTTGGAGTGCAGCTCCAGCGCCGACACGAACCGCTTGCCGGCCTCGAGGCCGCCCTGGATCTCGAAGGCCAGGACCGCGCCGGCCCCGCCGGGCAGGTAGCGCTGGGCCAACTCGTAGGAGGGGTGGCCCGGCAGCCCCGCGTAGGAGACCGACTCCACCTGGTCGTGGTCCAGCAGCCAGTTCGCCACGTGCTTGGCGTTCGCGACGTGGCGCTCGATCCGCAGCGAGAGCGTCTCCAGCCCCTGGGCGATCAGGAAGGCGTTGAACGGTGCGATGGCCGGCCCGAGGTCGCGCAGCAGCTGCACCCGTGCCTTGAGGATGTAGGCCAGGTTGGCCCCGAGCGGGCTGCCCACCCCGAGGTCGCGGGCGAAGACCAGCCCGTGGTAGCTCTCGTCCGGGGTGTTGAACCCGGGGAAGCGCTCCGCGTGCTGCGCGTAGTCGAAGTTGCCGGAGTCCACAATCACGCCGCCGATCGCGGTGCCGTGGCCGCCCAGGTACTTCGTCGCCGAGTGCACCACGATGTCCGCGCCGTGCTCGATCGGACGGGTGAGGAAGGGCGTCGGGATGGTGTTGTCCACGATGAGGGGCACCCCGATGCGGTGCGCCACGTCGGCCACCGCGGCCGTGTCCAGCACCTGGCTGCTGGGGTTGGCCAGCGACTCGGCGAAGAACACCTTGGTGCGGTCGTTGGCGGCGGCGGCCCACGACTCGGCGTCGGTCGGGTCCTCCACGAAGCTCACCTCGACCCCGAGCTTGGGCAGGGTGTGGGCGAACAGGTTCTGGGTGCCGCCGTAGAGGCTCGGGGACGCGACGACGTGGTCACCGGCCTGGGCGACGTTGAGGATCGCCAGGGTGGTGGCCGACATGCCGGAGGCGAGCAGCAGGGCGCCCACCCCGCCCTCGAGGTCGGCGATCCGCGCCTCGACGGTCTCGTTGGTCGGGTTGCCGATCCGGGTGTAGATGGGGCCGAGGTCCTGGAGGGCGAACCGGGCCGCCGCCTCGTCGGCGTCGTCGAAGACGAAGGAGGTCGTCTGGTAGATCGGCAGTGCGCGGGCGCCGGTGGCGGCGTCCGGGGTCTGTCCGGCGTGGATCTGGCGGGTGGCGAAGGACCAGGTCATGGTCGGTGTCTCCTGATTCGTGGGGATGCATCCGTGGGGATGGTGGTGGGGATATTCGTGGGGATGTGTGCGTGGGGACGGTGGTGCGGGAGCCGGCGGCGCATCGGCAGGGCGGGCTGCGCCACGGCGCCCGACGGCATACGGGTAACCCCGCCCGTGCCGGGGGACGGCCGACGGGCCGAGCGGCGGTGGGGTGGGGGCAGGGGTCTGCGTGCCGGGCTTAGCGGCTACACATTCGACAGGTCACAGCGGCGCTCCTTCGTCAGCGTCTCTGGGCCTCTCGGGTGAGTGGCCCGCGCTTGCGAGAACGCCGTATGGCGTCCCGCCAGGTCATCACCCGGGGCACCCCACCGCGAGTGGAGGGTTGCCGTCCAGCAAGCCGGGGCTCGAAGCTGGAACTCATGACCTTGGGACACATATAACCCCACACAATCCCGCGAAGTCAATGCGCTCATCGGGGCCATCAACCGGTCGTGACTGAAGATGCTTCGGTAACGACTGGTGTGGCGGCGTGGTGCTTCGGCGGTGGCCGGAGGGCTACTGTCGTTCCATGCCGCTTCGCCCCCGCCTCGCCGCAGTGTCGGCCCTGGTCGTGGTCTCGGTCACAGCCTGCGCCGGACAGGGACCGTCGGACGACCGGGAGGAGGCCACCGGCGTCGCCGTGGGCAGCGGGTCCGACGCGGCCGGGGCGTCCGGGCCGGGGGACGAGTCCCGGTCGCAGGACGCGACCCGGACGACCGGAACGGCTCCCGCCCGGTCCGGCACACCGTCCGGCGCGGTGCTGTTCCTGGTGCCGGACACCGCGACCCACGTGACGATCACCGACTTCGACGCCATCCGCGAGCGCCTCGGCGTGCCCGAGATGACCTCGGAGTGGTTGATGACCGACCGGATCGAGTTCTGGGGGCAGGTGTCGCAGAGCACCGTCCTGCTGACGGACGGCGCGCTGCGCGAGGAGAACTCCCGGTTCATGCTGCGGTACGGCTTCACCCAGGACGACGTCGACTGGGAGGCGCGCTGGACGGGGGACGCCCCGGGCCTGGCCCTCGGGCTCCGGCCCGACCTGGACCCGGACGGCGTCGAGCGGGCGGTGGCCGACGGCGTGGGACCGCTGGCCGGCGCGCACCTGGAGCAGGAGGAGTCGGTGGTGGTGTCGGGGGGTGCGACCGGTGGGGATGCCACGATCGCCGCAGACCCTGCGGTGGTCAGGCTGGCCGGGACGGATGCCGAGTCGCTCTACCTGCGCCGTGGCTGCATCCCGTTCCACGAGGCGCTCGGGGTGGATGCCACCGAGGAGGACCAGGACGAGGTCGTGGCGGACCACGACGTGCCAGGCCTGCTCCGGGTCGAGGGGATCGCGGTGGCCTTCACCGGCCGGTCGGCCACGGTCCGGCTGGCCTACCCCGAGGGGGTGACCGAGGAGGCGGCGATGGTCGACCTGGGCGCCCGGGCCGACCTGGCGGCGGACTGGCCACTGGTGGAGTCGATCACGTTCGCCGACGGGTTCGTGGTGGAGCCGCCCCCGCCCGTCGGGTTCGCCGACGGGGTGGGCGAGCTGACCTATCCGGTCGCCGCGCCGGGCGGGGCGGCCACCCTGACGCTCACCGGGTTGTTGCCGGTCGGGGTCTGCAACGAGGTGCCGCCCATGGAGGAGCCGACCGGTCTCACCCCCGGGGGATGACCGGGGGTGAGCCCGGTCGGAGGGTTCATTCCTGACTGCGACGACCGGCCAGCCCGACCAGGCCCACCAGCACCAGGAGGGCGCCCACCCCCGCGAAGGCGAGGGGTGCGGCATACCTCCAGTCCACGGTGATGTCCACGAACTGCAGGGTGAGCGCGCCGGCGGCCACCGCCAGACAGACGACTCCGAAGGCCACGGTGCCCCAGGCCGGCCCGGTGGGTGCCGGGATCCGCTCCGGCTGCGGGGGTGGGGGCGTCGGGTCGGCGTCGGTCGTGGCTCCCGGGTGGTCCCTGCCGCCCGAGCCGGAGGACGCCCAGCCATCGGTGGGTTCCTCGGCCGCGGGAGGCCCGGGCACCTCCCGGGTCCGGTCGTCATCGGCGGCGACCTGTCGCCACTCCGGGATCTCGGTGCGCTCGACCGGGAAGTCCGGGGTCTCCGCGTGCGGTCGGAGCTGGTTGTCGTCGTTCATCATCCTCAGTTCCTCTCCACCGTGACCTGGCCGATGCCCACCTGGGCGTCGATCACGAGATCCACCGGACCGTCGCCGACGACGAGGTCCTCGTTGACGTTGAGCCCGCCGGTGACCGAGAACCCCTGGTCCTGGAAGGGCGGGCCGCTCAGGTTGACCGTCCCGATGCCGGAGCCGGCCTCGATCCGGACGGTCAGGTCCTCGGGCAGTTGGATGCGCAGGTGGCCGACGTTCACATCGGCCCGGATCGTCTCTCCGTCGACCGCGTCCGGGTCCAGCCCGGTGAGGTCGAGGATGCCCTCGCCCGCACCGAGGGCGAACTGCTCGCCCGCCGTGACGCTGGTCGGTCGCCAGGTGTCCTGGCCGACCCGGGTCGAGACCTGGTAGTCGTCCGGCAGCGGGGCGAAGGCGACCGTCCCGACCAGGCTGACCAGGGCCAGGAACCCGACCCACCCGCTGTGGCGTCCGGCGGCCCCGAGCCCCAGGACGACCACGGCCAGCACTGCCAGAGCCCCTGCGCAGGCGAGCGCCAGGGTGTTGCCGGGCAGGTCGTACTGCGCCCCCGCCCACAGCAGGCCGCCGAAGGTGAGCATGGCCAGTCCGGTCGCGATGAGTCCCGTCGTGGCGCCGGCCGTCTTGCGGCGCTCGCGGATCGGACGCGGTGGTGCGGGCTGCCGGGGTGGCCGCGGCGGGGTTGCGGTGCCGCGCCGGGGCGGCCGGGGTCCGTCGGGGGCGCCCACGGCACCCGCCCAGCCCGGACCGGTGTCCTGGGAGCCCGCCCAGCCCGGACCGGTCTGCTGCGAGCCGGTCCAGCCTGCACCGGTGGTCTCGTGCCGGAACGTGCCGCCACGGTTCGGGTCGGACCCGTCGAGCACCCCGGTCGAGCGCAGCAGCATGACGACGCCGATCACGACGGCGACCGTGAGCACCACGGAGGCGAACCACCAGCCGCCGCCCCACCAGCCACCGGGACCGCCCCACCAGGGCAGGATCCCGATCGTGGCGAAGGTGGTGACCACCAGCAGCAGGATGGACTCCCCGCGGCCCTCCCGGAGGCCCTGCTCCAGGTGGGTGCGCTCGGACCGGTCCGGCACCAGCAGCCAGGCCCAGAGGTAGAGCGCGACGCCGAAGCCGAAGATCAGTGCCGCCACCACGAAAGCGATCCGGATCACCAGCGGGTCCAGCCCGAAACGTCGCGCGGTCCCGGCGGCCACACCCCCGATCCAGGCGTCGGGGTCGCGGCGCAGGTCGATCCGGCGCAACGCGTCGAAGAAGGAGTCGGTGCCGGGGTGGTGCCCCTGGCCCCCAGGTGTGTTCGTCATACCCCCACGGTGCCGGTTGCGGGCCGACCCTCGCCATGAGGGGCGACCCTGACCGGACCCTGGCCGCACCCTGAGTTCGGTCGATCACGGTGGGACCAGCGCCCACGGTGGGACAGGATGGAGGGGTGCAGACCATCGACCATCCCCGCCCGCCGCTGCGGCGCGCCGTGCACGGGCGCGAGCTGGCGGGTGTCTGCGCGGGACTGGCCGAGCACCTCGGGCTGCACCCGAACGCGCTGCGGGTGGGCTTCGTCCTGCTGGCGTTCGCCGGGGGCCTGGGCTTCCTCGTGTATGGCGTGCTGTGGGCCACTGTCGCCGAGGACCCCGGGGAGCGACCGGGCCGGGAGACGGGGGAGGAAGCCGCGCAGGGTGGCCCGACCGGCTGGTTGGGGGACCGCCTGCGGGTCCCGGACTCCGCGCTCTGGGTGCTGTTCATCGGGGTGGCGCTGATCGTCACCGGCGCCGTGTTCGGGTTGCAGGGCCTGGGGGTGAACCTGCGGCTGGACCTCACCATCCCGTTCCTGGTGGTGGCCCTCGGCGCGGTGTTCGCCTGGTCCCAGCTGGACGAGGCGACGCGTCGTCGCTGGGTGCCCGGTGAAGGCCCGCAGCGGAACCAGGCGGTCACCCGGCTCGCGATCGGGGTGGCCATCGCCGTCGTCGGGCTGATCATGGTGGTGAGCCGCGACCAGGGCCTGGGCGAACTGTGGGACATGGCCGTCGCGGTGCTCGTCGTCCTGGTCGGGGTGACCCTCATCGTCGCCCCCTACGCCATGCGGCTGTGGCGCGACCTGCGCCGGGAGCAGACCGAGCGGATCCGTGCGACAGAGCGGGCCGACATCGCCGCCCACCTGCACGACTCGGTGCTCCAGACGCTGGCGCTGATCCAGCGCCGCGCGGACGACCCGGCCCAGGTCAACCGGTTGGCCCGGGCCCAGGAACGGGAGCTGCGCAACTGGCTGTATGCCGGACCCTCTGGCAGCGACAGCAGCCTCGCCTCGGCCATCACCGCCGTTGGCCACGAGGTCGAGGACCTGCACGGCGTGCCGATCGAGGTCGTGGTGACCGGCGACCGTGACCTCGACCAGACCGGAAACGCCCTGGTCAGCGCGCTGCGCGAGGCGATGACCAACGCAGTACGGCACGGCGCCCCACCGGTCTCCGCCTACGTCGAGGTCGGGCCGTCCGGGGTGGAGGCCTTCGTGCGCGACCACGGGCCCGGCTTCGACCCGGAGGCGGTGTCGCCCGACCGGCTCGGGGTCCGGGAGTCCATCCTGGGCCGGATGCAGCGGCACGGCGGCACGGCCCGGATCCGGAGACTGGACCACGGCACCGAGGTGAGCCTGACCCTGCCCGGTGCGAGTCCCCATACGCAGAGCGACGAAGGAGCACCCTGATGACCGCACCGATCCGGCTCGTCCTGGTCGACGACCACCACATGTTCCGCTCGGGGGTGAAGGCCGAGCTCGGGGAGGCGGGCGTGACCGGCGGCGGGCGCCCGCTGGAGGTCGTCGGCGAGGCCGGCAACGTCGACTCGGCCGTCTCCGTGATCACCCAGACCCGGCCCGACGTGGTGCTGCTCGACGTCCACCTGCCAGGCGGCAACGGCAAGGGCGGTAGCGACGTGATCACCGGCTGTCCCGGGGCGCTGAGCGAGTCCGGTGGGCCGGTGCGCTTCCTGGCACTGTCGGTGTCCGACGCCGCCGAGGACGTCATCGCGGTCATTCGGGCCGGCGCCCGTGGGTACGTGACCAAGACGATCAGCGGCACCGAGCTGGCGGGTGCGATCGGACGCGTGGCCGACGGGGACGCGGTGTTCAGCCCACGGCTGGCGGGCTTCGTGCTCGACGCGTTCGGCGCCGCGGCCGGTGAGATCGCGGAGGTCGACGAGGAGCTGGACCGGCTCAGCGCGCGGGAGCGCGAGGTGATGCGGCTCATCGCGCGCGGCTACCAGTACAAGGAGGTCGCCAAGGAGCTCTTCATCTCGGTGAAGACCGTGGAGACCCACGTCTCCTCCGTGCTGCGCAAGCTCCAGCTGTCCTCGCGGCACGAGCTGACCGCCTGGGCGATGGGCCGGCGCCTGCTCTGAAGCTGGGGCCGCTTTGCCGCTGTCCCGGCGCCCCTCGAGCCAAGGCGCAGGATTTGTGTGGAACCAAATGGGGGCTATAGGCCCCACAAGTTTCCACGCGAGTTGTGTCCGACCCGGGACCGCCGGCCTCAGACTCCGCTCACCCTCAGTCTTGCTCCGAGCCTGGGTCCGCTACGCCAAGGTGTTGACCCGGGTCCGGTCGCAGCCGCCGCCCGCGTGCGGGGTTGGTGTGGAAACAAGTGGGGGCTATGGGCCCCAAAAGTTTCCCCACAGCCGGCGCCAGTGGCCGGGAGCGCGTCAGTACACGGTCTGCGCCAGGGACCGGAGCGGTCACCAGCCAGTCAGCGCCAGGGGCCGGGGGCGCGTCACCAGTTGGTGATCCGGCCACCCTCCATGGTCGCCAGGTCGAACCGGGAGAGGCCCTCGTAGTCGACGGCGAAGAGTTGGTCGCCGACGACCAGGACCCGGGCGGGGCCCTCGCCCCAACTGCCCTTCGCGGTCGTGGCCCGGGGCCCCTCGGTGAGGACGGACCCGTCGATGGTGCCGGTGAGCACGCCGCCGAAGTTCTCCTTCTCGTCCTCGGCCCAACTGTTGGCCGGAAGGAAGACCTGACCCGTGGCGGGCCAGAAGAGGAAGGCCCGGTGGTCCCACTCGATCGGGGAGTAGGTGTCCGCCCAGGACAGCAGGCCTACCCGTTGCGGGTCCGAGGGGTCGGCGATGTCGAACAACGAGACCTGCAGCCCCTCGGTCGCGCCGGTCTCGACGTCGGCGCCCTGCCCGACCCCGAGGAGCAGGTCCTCCCCGACCGGGTGCAGGTATGCCGAATAGCCGGGGATCTTGAGCTCGCCCAACAGCGCGGGAGCCGTGGGGTCGGAGGTGTCCACCAGGTAGAGCGGGTCGACCTGGCGGAAGGTGACCACGGCGGCCAGGTCCGCGGACAGGTAGCGCACCGCGTGGATCTGCTCGGTCTTGCCGAGCCCGTCGACCCGGCCGGTCTCGACCAGTTCGTTGCCCTCCTCCCGGAGCACAATCAGGGCGGACTCGGAGTCCGGCGACTGCCCCCAGGTGTCCCCGGTGGTGGTCGCCACCCGGATGGTGCCGTCCTGCTCGTCGAGGGCGAACTGGTTCAGCAGCCAGCCCTGCACCGTCCCCGAGGCGACGTAGTCGGTCGCGGCGGGGTCGCTGATGTCGAAGGTGTGCAGGTCGGTGGCGCTCTCGGGGGGCTCGGCCAGGTCGGTCGCCCAGCCCATCGACCAGAGGTCCCAGGGGCTGGTGGCGACGACGAGGCGGTCGTGGGAGGCGTAGACGGTCTGGCCCGAGGCCACGAGTCCGGTGCCCGTGGTGGGCTCGAGGGCGTCGGTGGTGAGGTCGAAGGTCAGGACCGACAGGGTCGAGAGGCCGCTGAACTGCCGCGGGCTCGAGATGTCCGCGCAGTCGAGCACGGGGCGGGTTTCTTGCACGGCGCCCGTGGCGTCCAGCACCTGCAGGTGGGGCACCCAGTCCTCGATGGTGCTCCTGGCGATGATCGCCCGGTTGGCCTCCTCGGCTGCCGCTTCCGAGGCCATCGACCCGGTCCGGGGGTAGTTCAGGGCCAACCCCTGCGGTGGGGTCACCATCACCATCCGCACCGAGCCGTCGATCATCCGGGCCGACCGGTAGTCGCCCTCCAGCCGGATCGAGCCCCGGACCTCGGGCGCAGCCGGGTCGGACAGGTCGATCCGGGTGACCACGGTCCGGGTGGACGGGAAGGCGGGCATCGTGTCCTCAGCGTGGCCCTGGTACCAGTCGGACCACTGGCCGGACAGCACGAGCAGGTCGTCGCCGTGCAGGAGCAGTTCGCCGGCGTAGGAGTTCCTGCCCGGCACCGGGATGGTGGACAGCAGGTCGCCACTGTCCACGTCGACGACCCGGACGGTGCCGTCCAGCGAGGTCACGATGATCTCCCCGTCGGTCTTGACCGTGTCGGCCTCGTCCACCCCGACTTCCTGGTTGTTGGTGCCCGAGTAATCCTCGCCGCTGCTGAGCGCGACGGCCGACTCCTGGAAGCCCCCGGCCTCCTCGGCCCCGTCGGCGGAGGCGGCCAACGCGTCGTCGCCGTACCCGACGCCGCCCCCGAACCCGTAGGGGCCGACCAGGTCCGAGGCGTTGTCCTGGAAGTAGCCGAGCAGGTCCGTGCAGTCGGTGAACGGGGTCAGCAGGGCACCGCCCAGCACTCTCGTGGTGAGCTGCGGCGCGGCCGAGCAGCCGGCCAGCAGCAGGGGGACGACGGTCAGTGACGCGAGGGCTGGGCGAAGGCGCATGGCGGGCTCCACGGTGAGTGCCGGTGCTGACCTCGGTATGACGCGGGTCACGGTGCTCCGGTTCCCACCGGTTCGGCTCCGTTTCCGACCGGTCTGCGGCGGGCTGCGGGAGGTGGCTCGAGGAAGGTGTCAGGCGGCGCTCTGGGGCGTCGCCCGACGGTGATGCACCAGGGCCAGCACGATCCCGAGGACCAGGATCGCGCCGGACAGGAGCAGCCCGGAGCCGAGGTCGTGGGTGCGGTCCGAGACCCACCCGGTGAGCGACGGGCCGACGGTCTGGCCCAGCCCGAAGGCCACCGTCGCGAAGCCCAGACCGGCCGTCCAGTGCGGCTGCGGCAGCGTCTCGCGGACGCTGATGCTGATGGCGGTCACGCAGGCCAGGAAGGTGCCACCGACCAGGACGCCGGACAGGTAGGCCGCGGCCGTCCCGCCGACGAAGACCGGCAGCACCGTCCCGACGGTGAGCACGGACAGCACCACCGCCATGCCCCGGGCGCCGCCGACCCGGCCGAAGACCGGGCCCCAGCCGGGCGAGAGCCACGCGGCGACCCCCACCAGCACCCAGAAGCCCGCGATCAGCGGACCGCTCATCCCGCTGTCGGCGAGGAAGGCGGTCATGAAGGTGAGGTAGGCGATGTACCCCAGCCCGAAGCAGGTGTAGGCGGCGACGACCCAGCCGATGGCGCCCCGGTCCCACCGGGCCGCGCCGGGGGACGCGGGGGCGGGGTCACGCACGCCGCGCGCACTGACCGTGGCCAGGAGGGAGGCGAGCAGGGAAAGGACGCCCAGCACCAGCCAGCCCTGGCGCCACCCCGTGCCCCCCGTCGCAGACAGCACCCACGGGACCAGCACCCCGGCCAGGGCGATGCCGGCCCCGACGCCGCCGTAGTAGACGCCCAGCATGAGGGCGGCACGGCCGCGGGTGGCCCGGTGGCTGGCCTCGGCGACCAGCCCGCCGCCGATGACGAAGGCCAGCCCCCCGCCGAACCCGGCGGCCAGGCGCACGAGCAGCAGCACGGCATACCAGTCGCTGGCGGCGGTGAGGGCGATCGCGACCGTCGTGGTCCACACCCCCCACAGGAACACCCGCCGGGAGCCGAGGCGCCGGGCGAGCGGCGCGGCGATCACGGCCCCCAGGAGGTAGCCGGCCGCGTTGGAGGTGTTCATCGCGCCGGCCTGCGCGTAGCTCCACGCCAGCTCCTCCCGCATGGAGGGCAGCAGCATGGCGTAGGCGAACCGGGCCAGGCCGAGCGCGATCAGCGGCCCGGCGGACAGGCCGAGGGCCACGGCCGTGCTGCCGTGACCCTCCTGCCGTGTCGGACCCGTCGTCATCCGGACGGTTCAGACACCGCTCACGGCGAAGTACGTTCGCCGCTCACGGGCCCGACCGTGCTGGTCGTAGTCGATGAAGTCGGCGAAACCGAGGGTGCGCTCCGTCCCGTCCTTCAGGCGCCCGGTGAAGCTGCCGCGGACGGCCACGGAGGAGCCGTCCACCACGAGCTCGTCCAACGTATGCCGACCCTCGGCGATCACCCGTTCGCCACCGTAGAACTCGGCCAGGGCGGCACGACCGACCATCGGTTCGTAGCCGGGACGGTGGTAGACGGCGTCGTCGGCGAACCAGTCGAGGACGCCCTCGACGTCGTTGGCGTCGACGGTCGCGTAGTAGTGGCGGGTGCGTTCGGCCAGGTCCATCAGTGGTCCTCTCGTGCGGTGGCGAGGCGGCGGGCCGCACGGTCTCGGGCGGCATCCTCCGGGGTCAGGTCGCGGTCCTCCGCCTCGGCGAGGATGTCGGTGACCCGGTCGCCGATCTCCTCCAGGGCGGTGCTGAGCTGTATGTCGGACCAGCCGGCGATCCCGGCGTGCACCTGGATGACGCCGCCGGCGTTCGCCACGAAGTCCGGCACGACCGTCACCCCGGCGGCGCGCAGCGCAGCCCCGGCCTCCGGGGAGTCCAGGGTGTCGTTGGCGGCGCCCGCGACCACCCGGGCGCGGACCTTCCCGACGTTGTCGACCGTGAGGACGCGGGCGATCGCGCACGGGGCGAAGACGTCGCAGTCGGTGAACGGCGCCTCCGCGGGGTCGACCACGGTGCTGCCGCTCCCGAGTTCCTCGGCGAGGGCGTCCGCCCTGGCTGCGTCGATGTCGGCGACCGCCACGACCGCGCCGTCCGCGGCCGCCTGCCGGGCCAGGCTGGCGCCGACGTGACCGGTGCCCTGCACGGTCACCCGCACCCCGTCCATGTCGCGGCCCAGGGCGTGCCGCACACCGGCCCGCATGGCCGCGTAGACCCCGCGCGCGGTGTACGGGCCCGGGTCGACCTCGTCGCAGAACGCCCTGGCGCCGCGGGACTCGATGAGGCGCATGTCCTGCGGGGTGGTGCCCATGTCGACGCCGGGGACGTAGCTGCCGGCGGTCCGGGCCACGAAGTCACCGAACCGGGCCAGCACGGCCTCCCGTTCGGCACCCTGGAGCGGCAGGTCGCCGGTGGCCATGATGACGGACTTGGCGCCGCCGTAGGGCAGGTTGGCGAGGGCGTGCTTGAGGGTCATCGCCGCCGCCAGGCGTTGGGCCTCCACCACGGCGGCCGCGGGTGAGGGATACCAGCGCCACCGGGTGCCGCCGAACCCGGGGCCCAGGGTGGTGTCGTCGATCGCGATCACTGCCCGGAGGCCGACCGTGTCGTCCCGGCAGGTGATCACCTGCTCGGAGGCGAACAACTCGGGGTCCGCCTGTCCGGGGTTCGTGCGTTGGCTGCCCATATCGGCATCCCATCACACGCGGTCCGGCCGGGTCAGTCGGGCTCTGCGTCCCACGGGTAGCCGTGGTCGAGGAAGGCACGACGCACGACCGCCTTGCCGCCCTCGACGTCCCCCTTGAACAGGGTCCTGCCATGCTCGGTCTCCATCACCACGGAGCTGCCGTCCCGGTACACCGTCGCGACCTGCTCCCGCCGGATGGTGCGCTGCTGACCCTTCTGCTCGACCCGGATCTGCGCGGCGTCGATGTGCAGCACGGGGGAGTCGTGGATGACGTAGAGGCCGAAGACCGCGCCGAGGGCGAGGCCGGCGAGCGGGACCACCCACGCGGCCCAGGGCTGGTCGGCCGAGGCGATGAGCTCCAGCGGGCCCTGGAAGGGTGCCCACGGAAGTCCGGCCACCCATCCCGCCAACGGACGGATCACCAGTCCGAGGACCAGGCCCGCGAGCCCGAAGCCTCCGACCACCATCAGGTGGGCGCCTCGATCGAACCCCAGTCGTGTCGGTGCTGTCCCCATGGCCTCATTCCACCACGGACAGCGTCGCGGACGGCTGACCCGACCGCGACGATGCCGTGCAGGTCAGAGGTTGATCATGTGGCCGGCGATGCCGTGCAGCGCCTCCTTGACGGCCTCGCCCAGCGTCGGGTGGGCGAAGACGACGCGGGACAGCTCGTCCGCGGTCAGGTCCCAGGTCTGCGCAGCGTTCAGGATCGGCAGCAGCTCGGTGGCGTCCGGGCCGATGATGTGCGCACCGATGATCTCGTTGTGCTCGGCGTCGGCCACGATCTTGGCGAACCCGACACCGGCACCCAGACCCATCGCCTTGCCGTTGGCCGAGAACGGGAACTTGGCGACCTTGACCTGGTAGCCCTTCTCCTTGGCCTGCTCCTCGGAGTAGCCCATCGAGGCGATCTGCGGGTGGCAGTAGGTCGCGCGCGGGATGAAGTCGAAGTCGATCTCCTGGGTCTCCTCGCCCGCGAGGGTCTCGGCGGCGACGATGCCCATGGCCTCCGCCGTGTGCGCCAGCATCAGCTTGCCGGTGACGTCGCCGATCGCGTAGACCCCGTCGACGTTGGTGCGGCCGCGGCTGTCGACCTTGATGGCGCCGCGCTCGGTCGTCTCGACCCCGATCGCGTCCAGGCCGTACCCCTCCAGGCGCGGCGCGAAGCCGATCGCCGAGAGCAGGCGGTCGGCCTCGAGCACCTGGGAGTCCCCGCCGGAGGCCGGGGAGACGGTGACCTTGACGCCGCTGCCGGTGTCCTCGACGGACTCCACCTTGGTGGAGGTCAGCACCTTCACACCGAGCTTCTTGTAGTGCTTGGCCAGCTCCTTGGAGACCTCGGCGTCCTCGGTGGGCACCATCCGGTCCAGGAACTCCACGATCGTCACGTCGACGCCGAAGTTGGCCAGCACGTAGGCGAACTCGACACCGATCGCCCCGGACCCGGCGATGATGATGGACCCCGGCAGGTCGGCGTCGAGGATCTGCTCCTCGTAGGTCACCACGTTGTCGCTGACCTGCACGCCCGGGATCATCCGGGTGGTCGCGCCGGTGGCCAGGATCAGGTGGTCGTAGGTCAGTTCCTGGGAGCCGCCGTCGTTGAGCTCGACGGTCATCGAGGTCGGCGAGGTCAGCGTGCCCCAGCCGTCGACCTCGGTGATCTTGTTCTTCTTCATCAGGAAGTGGACGCCCTTGACGATCCCGGCGGACACGTCCCGGCTGCGCTTGTGGGTCGGGCCGAAGGACATCGTGGCCTCGCCCTCGATGCCGTACTTGGCCTTCTCGTGGTGCAGCGTGTGCGCCAGCTCGGCGTTCTTCAGCAGGGCCTTGGACGGGATACAGCCGACGTTGAGACAGACACCACCCCAGTACTTCTTCTCCACGACTGCGACCTTCTTGCCCAGCTGGGACGCGCGGATCGCCGCAACGTACCCGCCGGGTCCGGCTCCGAGGACAACGACGTCAAAGTGATCGGCCATGGCGACAGTATGCCGTCCGGACGGAACCCGCGTCAGGTGCGGGTCGAGCGTGTTCGGCCCGTCCGGGAACGTTCGGGATCGTTCGCCGGTGTCCCCGGGGCGGCCCAGACTGTGGGGACGACGCGCAGTGCGGCGTGTCTACATCTCCCGAGCGAGGGCGGCACCCGGGTCCCGGAGTCAGCACCGGGTCGGGTGTCGAGGCACCGGACGCGTTCTTGGGGAGTCACGCCCCCGGTCCAGCGGCAACCGCCGCGAGCCGGAGGAGTGGCAGCGCCGGTGCGCAGCCTCGCCCGGAGCGTGAGGCCCGTGCGGCCTCCGGCGCACCGCTGTCGGGACCACACCGGTCCCGGCAGCGGTGCGTCCGGGTCACTGGAGGAGGTCGAGATGGGCGTCGTACCACCGGGTCCGGTGCTGCCGCAGGGGGGCAGCACCGGGGGCCGGGTCGCCTATGCTGCTGCCCGGAGCCTCCAGCTGGGAGTGGGTGGGAAGCATGACCTCGTCGTCCCCGGTCACCGACCGGGCCCCCGTCCCGCTGGCCGCCACCTCCATCGACGACCTCGTCGCCGCGCTGCGGGGGTTGCGCGGCTGGGCCGGCAACCCGTCCTACGCCACGCTGGCCAAGCGGGTCGCGCAGGCGCGGCTGGCCCGGGGTGTCCCGCCGAGCGAGGCCACGCCAGGGCGGGTGACCGTCTACGACTGCTTCCGGGAGGGGCGGCGTCGGTTGGACTCCGACCTGGTGATCAGCCTGGTGGCGGTGCTGGGGGCGGACCGGGAGGCGCAGGCGGTGTGGCGCCAGGCGATCCGTAGGGTGCTGATGCCCGGTGCGGGCCCGGTGCAGGCCGAGGCCGTGCTGCACCCGGCGCCCCCGGAGGCCTTCGTCGGCAGGGAGAGGGCGCTGGCGGAGCTGGCCCGGCTGCTGGACGGTTCCGGGGTGGGCGCGGTCGTGCTGGACGGTATGCCGGGCGCCGGGAAGACCTCGCTGGCGGTCCGGGCTGCGCACGACCTGAGTGCGCGGCTGGGCGCCCCCGACCCCGTCCTGGTCAACCTGCGCGGCTTCTCCGCCGACCGGCAACCGGTGGACCCGGACTCCGTCGCGGACGCGTTGTTGCGGGCGCTGTCCCCGGGGGAGGTGCCGGTGGCCGGGCAGCGGTTCGCCGCGTTGCAGGCCCTGCTCGCCCGGGAGCCGGTGGTGCTGATCCTGGACAACGCCGCCACCGCGGACCAGGTGGCGCCCCTGCTGCCCCCGCCCGGCGGTCCGAGCCGGGCCCTCGTCACGACCCGGCAACAGCTGCCCGGTCTGGACCGGGGCGTGCGCCGGCTCCAGCTCGGCGCCCTCGACCCCGCCGGGGCGCGGGAGGTGCTGATCGCGGCGGCCGGCCAGCCGCTGCCCGACGACGCCGCGGTGGAGGGGCTGGCCCGCCTGGCGGGCTACCTCCCGCTCGCGCTGTCCCTGATGGGCCGCCGGGTCGCGGCCCGTCCCGACTGGCCGCTGGGTGACCACCTCGCGTCCTACCGGGAGCGGTTGGACCGGCTGCAACTGGACGACGGTGTGGAGGTCGCCCTCGGGGTCTCGTATGCCGCGCTCGCGGAGGGCGACCGGCACGTGCTGCGCGCCTGCGCCCGGCACCCGGGACAGACCTTCGGCGCGGATGCCGTCGCCGCGCTCACCGACACCGCGCCCACCGGCAGCACGCCCGACAGCGGAGACGCGACCACCGACGGACTCCGGCCGGCGCTCGATCGCCTCGTCGCGGCGAGCCTGCTCCGGGAGACCGGTCGCGACCGCTGGGAACTGCACGACCTCGTGCGCACGTTCGCTGCAGCCCGCTCGGTGGAGGAGGACGCCCCGTCCACGCGGAACCGGGCGACACGGCGGCTGTGCGACCGGTACCTCGAGCAGGCGACGGAGGCCGTGGCCGCCCTCCACCCGCAGGCGGTCGACGACTGGGGGTGGGTCGACCGTGCCGAGCTGACGCCGTGGGAGGTGGGCGAGGCCCGGGACTGGCTGGACGCCGAGCGGGTCAACCTGCTGGCCTGTGCGGGATGGGCCTCGCGGCACCGGGTGGACCTGCCCGCGGTCCGGTTCGCGGCCGTCCTGGCGCACGACCTGTGGCAGCGCGGCGACGTCGAGACCACCCTGGAGGTGCACCGCGCCGCCATCGCCTCGGCCGCCGCGCTCGACGACGCGCCCGGGGAGGCGCTGGCCCACCGGAACACCGGCAACACGCTGCTGCGCGCGGGCCGGTTCGAGCCGGCCCGACCGCATCTGGACCAGGCCCTGCGCCTGTTCCAGACGGCCGGGCACCCGGGCGGCGAGCAGTCCACGCTGTCCTCGCTGGCGATCCTGGCCAGCGCCATCGGGGACCAGGCCGGAGCGATCGACACCTTCCGCCGGCTCGTCGCACGGTTGCGGACGAGCGAGGAGCCGGGGGAACGCCTGGCGATCGCGCTGAGCAACCTGGCGGTGGCGCTGATCCGGGACGACCGGAGGGCGGAGGGTCTGGCCCTGCTGGAGGAGTCGGCCGAGCTCGCCGCCCGGCACGGCTGGGCCGAGCGCGAGCGGAACGCACTGAGCAACATGGCCTACCTGCTGGTCGAACACGGCCGGCCGCAGGAGGGACTGGACGCCGCCGAGCGCGCCCTGGAACTGTCCGAGGAGGCGGACGACCCGGTGTCCGTCGGCTATGCCCGGAGCAACCTCGGGGTGGTCCTCGAGCACCTCGGGCGGCGGGACGAGGCGGATCAGCAGTGGCGGGCCGCGCTCGCCGCCGGGCGGTCCCTGGACAGTCCCGAACTGGTCGCCTCCGTGCTCAACCACATCGGCGACGGGCACCGTGGGAGAGGGGATCTCGAGGGCGCGCGGACGGCATACGAGCAGGCGTTGGCCGTGGCCGAGGAGATCGCCGAGGCGACCGAGACGGCCCGGGCCCGGGAGGGGTTGGCCGCCGTGTCGGACGCGGTCGCCGACCCCGTCACCGACATCGTGTGACCCGCGTCACGCTTGACAGAACCCATCACATGGGGTCATGGTTGCCCCATGCATCTCAGCATCGTACTTATTACCAAGGGGCGCGTCAGCCGGTAGCCATACCGAGACGCGTCCTCCCTCCGTTTGCCCACCGGGCCGGAGGGTTTTTTGTTGCCCGGACAGAAACCACCACCCAGACCGACCACCGAGAAACGCCCCCGAGCACCACCCGCAGACGAGGAAGAACAGATGACCGCACAGACCGCCGTCGCTCAGGCGACCGGGGCACAGACCCTGGTCTCTACCCTGCAGAGCGTCGGGGTAGAGCACATCTTCGGCCTACCCGGAGGGGCGGTCCTCCCGCTCTACGACGCGCTGTACCAGGCGCCGGGCCTGCGGCACGTCCTGGTCCGCCACGAGCAGGGCGCCGGCCACGCCGCCCAGGGCTACGCGATGGCCACCGGCAAGGTCGGCGTCTGCCTGGCCACGAGTGGCCCGGGTGCCACCAACCTGGTGACGCCACTGGCCGACGCCAACATGGACTCGGTGCCGATGGTGGCCATCACCGGCAACGTCCCCAGCGGCGCGATCGGCTCTGACGCCTTCCAGGAGGCCGACATCCGCAGCATCGCGATGCCGGTGACCAAGCACTCCTTCCTGGTGACCGACCCGGACCAGATCGCCGGCACCGTCCGTGCGGCCTTCCACCTAGCCGCCAGCGGCCGCCCCGGCCCCGTGCTGGTGGACGTCTCCAAGGACGCCTTCACCGCGCTGACCAGTGGGACCGAGGCGCCGTTGGCGATGACCGGCTACAACCCGCAGACCACGGCGGCACCCGAGGCGGTCCGGGACGCGGCCGCGATGGTGCGGGCCGCGCGCAAGCCGGTCCTGTACGTCGGGGGCGGCACCCTGAAGGCCGGGGCGCACGCCGAGCTGCGGGCCCTGGCAGACCTGACCGGGATCCCGGTCGTGACCACCCTGATGGCCAGGGGCGTGTTCCCGGACAGCCACCCCCAGCACATGGGGATGCCGGGGATGCACGGCTCGGTCACCGCGGTCGCGGCCCTTCAGAAGTCCGACCTGATCGTCAGCCTGGGCGCCCGCTTCGACGACCGGGTCACCGGTCAGCGCGAGTCGTTCGCCCCGCACGCCAAGGTGGTCCACGCCGACATCGACCCCTCGGAGATCAACAAGGTCCGGCACGCGGACGTCGCCCTGGTCGGCGACTGCAAGGAGACCATCGCCGCGCTGACCCAGGAACTGGTGGGTGGGGAGGGTGGGGCCGACTACGCCGAGTGGCTGGCCTTCCTGTCCCGGATGCGGATGCGGTACCCGGTCGGCTACGACATCCCCGCCGACGGGTCGGTCAGCCCGCAGCAGGTGATCGAGCGGATCGGTCAGATCGCCGGGCCGGATGCCGTCTACGCCTCCGGGGTCGGGCAGCACCAGATGTGGGCCGCGCACTTCCTGGGCTTCGAGAAGCCCCGCACCTGGCTGAACTCCGGTGGTCTGGGCACCATGGGGTATGCGGTCCCGGCCGCGATGGGCGCCAAGCTGGGCCGGCCGGAGGCCACCGTGTGGGCCATCGACGGCGACGGCTGCTTCCAGATGACCAACCAGGAGCTGGCCACCTGCGCCGTCGAGGGCATCCCGATCAAGGTCGCCGTCATCAACAACGGCGCCCTGGGCATGGTCCGCCAGTGGCAGACCCTGTTCTACGACCAGCGCTACAGCCACTCCACGCTGCACTCCACCCAGGTGCCCGACTTCGTCGGCCTGTCCCGGGCGCTGGGTTGCGTCGGCCTGCTCTGCGATCGCCCCGAGGACGTGGACGCCACGATCCACCGGGCGATGGAGATCGACGACCAGCCGGTCGTCGTGGACTTCCGGGTCAGCCAGGAGGCGCAGGTCTGGCCGATGGTCGCCTCCGGCACCAGCAACGACGCCATCCAGTACGCCAAGGGCATGGCCCCCGTCTTCGAGGAGGACGACTGATGACCACCCTGACCACCCGTCCCACCGACCGCACGACCCACCCCCGACCGCGCACCACCCCACGAGAGGCACCCGCCATGAGCCGTCACGCACTGTCCGTCCTGGTCGAGAACAACCCCGGGGTCCTGGCCCGGGTCTCGGTCCTGTTCGCCCGCCGCAGCTTCAACATCGACCACCTGGTGGTCGGCCCCACCCAGGACCCGAAGGTCTCCCGGATGACCATCGTGGTCAACGTCGGCGCCGAGCAGCTGCACAAGGTCACCAGCCAGCTGGACAAGCTGATCGAGGTGATCCACATCGAGGAGCTGGAGGACGCCACCGCGATCCGGGACCAGCTGTGGGCGATCAACGACAACGGCCCGCGGCCGGTCGGCGCGATGGCCGCCGCCTGGGGCTGAGCGACCCCCGGACCGGTCCCGCACACCACCTCGGGGTGCCGCTCCGTAGGGTGGGGTCGTCCCACCCGCCGCGCCCGACACCCACTGACAACCCCCTGAAGGAGCACCACCGCAATGGCGAAGATGTACTACGACGAGGACGCCGACCTCAGCCTCATCCAGGACCGTGCCGTCGCCGTCATCGGCTACGGCAGCCAGGGTCACGCGCACGCCCTCTCGCTGCGTGACTCCGGTGTCGACGTCCGCGTCGGACTGCCCGAGACCTCCAAGTCCCGCGCCAAGGCCGAGGCCGAGGGCCTGCGGGTGGTCACGCCCGAGCAGGCCGCCCAGGAGGCGGACCTGATCATGGTGCTCACCCCGGACCACACCCAGCGCACCCTCTACAAGGACGCCATCGAGCCCAACCTGAACGAGGGCGACGCGCTGTTCTTCAGCCACGGCTTCAACATCCGGTTCGGCTACATCACCCCGCCGGAGGGGGTGGACGTGTGCATGGTGGCCCCGAAGGGTCCGGGTCACCTCGTGCGCCGTGAGTATGTCGACGGTCGCGGCGTGCCGGTCCTGGTCGCCGTGGAGCAGGACGCCAGCGGGCAGGGACTCAACCTGGCCCTGTCCTACGCCTCCGCCATCGGCGGCCTGCGGGCCGGCGGGATCGAGACCACCTTCACCGAGGAGACCGAGACCGACCTGTTCGGCGAGCAGGCCGTGCTGTGCGGCGGCGTCTCCCAGCTGATCATGAAGGGCTTCGAGACCCTGACCGAGGCCGGCTACCAGCCCGAGGTCGCCTACTTCGAGTGCCTGCACGAGCTCAAGCTCATCGTGGACCTGATGTACGAGGGCGGCATCGCCAAGCAGCGCTGGTCGGTCTCCGACACCGCCGAGTACGGCGACTACGTCTCCGGCCCGCGGGTCATCGACGACGCGGTGAAGCAGAACATGCAGGCCGTCCTGGAGGACGTGCGCAACGGCGCCTTCGCCCAGCGGTTCATCGACGACCAGGACGCCGGGGCCCCCGAGTTCGCCAAGCTCCGCGGCGAGGCCGAGGCCCACCCGATCGAGAAGGTCGGCCGCGAGCTGCGGGACATGATGGCCTGGGTCAAGTCGCACGACTCCGACTACGTGGAGGGGACCGCAGCGCGGTGAGCACCCCCACGGACACGGACCCGGACACGCAGGACCCGACCACCGCGACGGCGCAGGCCGGCGGCGGTGCCGGCACCCGGCATACGGACGTCGACCCCAAGCCCCGCTCGCGCGACGTCACCGACGGGATGGAGCGGGCCGCGGCCCGCGGCATGCTGCGCGCCGTCGGGATGGGCGACGACGACTTCGCCAAGCCACAGGTCGGGGTGGGCAGCTCGTGGAACGAGATCACCCCGTGCAACCTGTCCCTGGACCGCCTGGCCAAGGCGGTCAAGGACGGCGTGCACGCGGCCGGTGGCTACCCGCTGGAGTTCGGCACCATCTCGGTCTCGGACGGCATCTCGATGGGGCACGAGGGGATGCACTACTCCCTGGTGTCCCGCGAGGTGATCGCCGACTCCGTGGAGACGGTGATGAGCGCGGAGCGGCTGGACGCCTCGGTGCTGCTGGCCGGCTGTGACAAGTCGCTGCCGGCGATGCTGATGGCGGCCGCACGGCTCGACCTGGCCTCGGTGTTCCTCTACGCCGGGTCGATCCTGCCGGGCATCGCCAAGCTGTCCGACGGGAGCGAGCGCGAGGTCACCATCATCGATGCCTTCGAGGCCGTCGGCGCCTGCGCCCGCGGCCTGATGTCGCGCGACGACGTCGACGCCATCGAGCGGGCGATCTGCCCCGGGGAGGGCGCCTGCGGCGGGTTCTACACGGCCAACACGATGGCGGCGGTGTCCGAGGCCCTGGGCATGTCGCTGCCCGGGTCGGCGGCCCCGCCCGCCACCGACCGGCGCCGGGACGGGTTCGCCCGCAAGTCCGGCGAGGCCGTGGTGGAGATGCTCCGGCAGGGCATCACCGCCCGGCAGATCCTGACCAAGGAGGCGTTCGAGAACGCGATCGCCGTGGTGATGGCCTTCGGCGGGTCGACCAACGCGGTGCTGCACCTGCTGGCGATCGCGCACGAGGCGGAGGTCGAGCTCACCCTGGAGGACTTCCGCCGGGTCGGCGCGAAGGTGCCGCACCTGGCCGACGTGAAGCCGTTCGGTCAGCACGTCATGGTGGACGTCGACCGGGTCGGTGGCATCCCGGTCGTGATGAAGGCGCTGCTGGACGCCGGGCTGATCCACGGCGAGTGCCTCACCGTGACCGGTCGGACGGTCGCCGAGAACCTTGCCGACATCGCCCCACCGGACCTGGACGGCAGCGTGTTGCGGGCGCTGGACAACCCGATCCACAAGACCGGCGGGCTGACCATCCTGCAGGGCACCCTGGCGCCCGGCGGGGCCGTCGTGAAGTCGGCGGGCTTCGACTCCGACGTCTTCCGCGGGACCGCCCGGGTCTTCGACCGGGAACGCCCGGCGATGGACGCGCTCGAGGACGGCACGATCGCCGCCGGCGACGTCGTCGTGATCCGCAACGAGGGACCGCAGGGCGGGCCCGGGATGCGGGAGATGCTGGCGATCACCGGCGCGATCAAGGGTGCCGGGCTGGGCAAGGACGTGCTGCTGATCACCGACGGCCGGTTTTCCGGCGGCACGACCGGCCTGTGCGTCGGACACATCGCACCCGAGGCCACCGAGTGCGGCCCGATCGCCCTCGTCGAGGACGGCGACGTCATCGAGCTGGACGTGGCCAAGGGCACCCTGGACCTGCACGTCGACGAGGCGACCCTGGAGCAGCGACGCGCGGCCTGGGTGGCCCCCGAGCCCCCGGAACGGGCCCGGCGCGGGGTGCTGGCCAAGTACAGCCGCCTGGTCGGCTCGGCCTCCTACGGGGCGGTCTGCGACTGACCGGTCCGAGTCGTCCACCGATGGCCACCGCGCAGGGATCCCCGTCCCCGGCGCGGTGGTCATCTCGGTATGCGGGTATGTCGTCGGCCGTGGCTCCGTGTCACCCGAGCTGAGGGTCGGCCTGGCCCTGCTGGTCCTGGTGGGTATCGCGGTGGGGTCCTGGCGGTAGCCCGCGTCCGGATGGGCGCCGACCTGCTCGTGGCCACGCTGCGGGGTGCGGTCCAGCTCACGCTGGTCGCGCTCGTCATCGCCTGGATCTTCCGGCACCCGGAGGGGATGGCCGTCTACCTGCCGGTGATGCTCGGCGTGGCCGCCCTGACCGCGCAACGACGGATCGGGCTGGGGCGCTGGACCCTGCTGCGCCTGGTCGGGGCCATCGCCGCCGGCACGGTCTGCGCGGTGCTGCCGGTGCTGCTGAGCGGCGCCCTGGAGACGGACGCCCGCACCGTGCTGCCGTTCACCGCCCAGCTGATCGGCGGGTCGATGACGGCCGCGGGGCTGACCGGGCTGCGGATGGGGGAGGACGTCCGGGGGGGAGTGGCACGTGGTGGAGGGCTGGTTGGCGCTCGGCGCTCAGCCCCGGCAGGCGGTCGCCGACCTGGCGCGGCGCTCGGTGGCGAGGGCCCTGGTGCCGGCGGTCGACTAGACGCGCAGTGCCGGACTGGTCACCCTGCCCGGCGCGTTCGTCGGACTGCTGTTGGGCGGAGTCCCGGTGGCCTACGCCGCCCAGGTGCAGGTCCTCGTCCTGGTCGGCCTGCTCGCCGCCGAAGCCGTCACCGGCGTCCTCACCGCGCGGGCGCTGGCCCTGCGCCTCGGGACGCAGCGGCCCGAAGCGGTCGACCGGTGATCAGAGCGGCCGGGGTCGCGGTCCGGTTGCCCGACCCATTGCGGGTTGTCAGGGGATCTGATTAGGTCAGGAAGTCACGCTGGCGTGCCTGCGAAAGGGCTGCGATGAGGAATCGATTGCGAGCGATGACCCTGGTCACTGCGCTCCTGGTGGGGTTGGCAGGCTGCGGCGGTGGCGGGGGCGGCGACGTCACGATCCTGCGGGTCTCGCTGAACCAGACCGAGACGCATCCCTCCTACATCGCCCTGGACAACTACAGCGACCGGTTGGAGGAGCGCAGCGACGGCCGGCTGCGGCTCGACATCTTCCCGAACGAGACGCTCGGCGCGCAGGCGGAGGTGATGCAGCTGGTCAGCGACGGGATCATCGACATGGCCATCATCTCGGGGTCGCAGCTGGAGAATCTCGATCTGGACTTCCGGGTGCTCGGTCTGCCGGGCCTGTTCGACTCCGTGGACCACCAGATGCCCGTCGTGCACGACCCGGAGATCGTCGGCGACCTCTACACCTCCCTGGAGGACAGCAACGGGCTCACCGTGCTGGGCGGCCTCACGCAGGGCTCCCGGCACATCTACCTCAAGGAAGACATCGACGGCCTCGCCGACCTGCGGGGCAAGAAGATCCGGGTCCAGGAGAGCGAGCTCAACCTGGCCATGATCCGGGCGCTGGGCGGATCCCCGACGCCGATGGCCTTCGGCGAGGTCTACACGGCGCTGCAGTCCGGGGTGCTGGACGGGGCGGAGAACAACGAGGTGTCCTACTACACCCAGAAGCACTACGAGGTGGCCCCGTACTTCACCAACTCCAACCACCTGGTCGGTCTGGACTACATGGTGGTCAGCACCGAGAACCTGAATGCGCTCACCCCCGAGGACCGGGCCCTGGTGGAGGAGGAGTGGGAGAACACCTGGAAGGACCACACCCAGCTGTGGGAGGAAGCGACCCAGGAGGCCATCACCGAGACCAAGGCCGGCGGGGCGACCTACATCGAGATCGACCAGGACGAGGTCCGGGAGGCGCTGGAGCCGCTGGCGGACGAGTTCCTGACGACACCCGAGCAACGTGAGCTCTACGACAAGATCCGGGCTGCGGCCGGGGAACAGGAGCGCTGAGGTGGAACCCATCAAGAAGGGTCTGGACGGGGTGCTGAGAGGGGCCTCCGTGGCGCTCTTCGCCCTGCTGGTGGTCGTGGTGGTCTGGCAGGTGTTCACCCGGCAGGTGCTCAACTCGCCGAGCGCCTGGACCGAAGAACTGGCGCGCTACACCTTCGTGTGGGTCGGGCTGTTCGCCACGGCTCTCGTCTTCTCCGAGCGCGGGCACATCGCGGTCGACTTCGTGGTCACCAAGTTCTCCGCCCCGGTCCAGAAGGCGGTCGCCGTCGTCGTGCAACTGTCGATCATCCTGTTCGCCGGGGCGGTCCTGATCTACGGCGGGATCCGCGCCTCCCGGGGAGCCTGGGGCCAGTCGCTCAGCGCGCTGCCCACCCAGGTGGGCGTGATGTACCTGGTGATGCCGATCACCGGGGTGTTGATCGCCTTCTACGCCGTCTACCACCTCCTAGCGGTCCTGCGGGGTGTCGAGGCCGCCATCGAGGTCGACGACAACCCCCAGGTGGTGTGACCCATGGACCCCATCGCGATCGCCGCCCTCGTCCTCGTCGCCACCATCGCGGCCGGCATCCTGCTCTCGGTGCCGATTGCCGTCAGCATCGGTCTCGGGTCCTTCTTCGCGGCCATCGTGCTGCTGGACTTCGAGAAGGCCGCCCTGGTCTCCAGCCAACGGCTGTTCACCGGGATCAACTCCTTCACCCTGTTGGCGATCCCGTTCTTCGTGCTGGCCGGGGTGTTGATGAATACGGGGGGCATCGCCGGCAGGCTGATCGACGCAGCCAAGGTGTTGGTGGGCAGGACCCCGGCCAGCCTGGCCAACACCAACGTGGTCGCCAACGCGATGTTCGGCGCGGTGAGCGGTGCCGCGGTGGCCGCGGCCGCGGCGATCGGCACGGTGATGACGCCACGGATGGAGCAGGAGGGCTACCAGAAGCCCTGGTCCGCCGCCGTCAACGTGGCCTCGGCGCCCGCGGGCATGCTGATCCCGCCGAGCAACACCTTCATCGTCTACGCGCTGGTGAGCGGATCCTCGATCAGTGCCCTCTTCATCGCGGGGGTGATCCCCGGCCTGATCTGGGCGGCCGCCTGCATCTTCGTGGTGCTGCTCACCTACCGCCGCTACAGCAGCCCCCAGGCGGCCCAGCCCGTCACCTTCCGGCAGGCACTGTGGGTGATCTGGCGGGCGGTGCCGTCCCTGCTGATGATCGTGGTCGTGGTGGGCGGCATCGTGGGCGGCTACTTCACCGCCACCGAGTCCTCGGCCATCGCGGTCGTCTACTGCCTGGTCCTCGGGTTCGTCTACCGCACGATCAAGGTCTCGGACCTGCCGAGGTGCCTGCTCGACGCGGCACGCACCACGGCCATCATCATGCTCCTGGTCGGTGTCTCGACGGCCCTGTCGTTCGTCATGTCGTTCTCACACATCCCGGAGGCGGTCTCAGACCTGCTGCTGGGTATCTCGGAGAGCCCGAACGTGATCCTGTTCATGATGGTGGTCATCCTGCTGTTGGTGGGCACCTTCATGGACCCGACGCCGGCGATCCTGATCTTCACCCCGATCTTCCTGCCGATCGTGACCGCCTTCGAGATGGACCCCGTGCACTTCGGCACGATGATCGTCTACGCGCTGAGCGTGGGGGTGATCACCCCGCCGGTCGGCAACGTGCTCTTCGTCGGGGCGCGCGTCGCCGGTCTGGGGATCGAGCCGGTGGTGGCCAGGTTGGTCTGGTTCCTGCTCGCCCTGATCGTCGGGCTGCTGCTCGTCGTGTACGTCGGGCCGCTCTCGTTGTGGCTGCCGGACCAGTTCGGCCTGTTGTCGGAGTAGCGGTGGGCCAGCGGGCCGCGGGCCGGGTCGCCGACCCGGCCCCGCTCAGCCGCGCGGCGCGGTGATCTGTGCCGCGAGGTGCCCGGCGCCGTACCCGTTGTCGATGTTGACCACCGATACCCCCGGGGCGCAGGCGTTCAGCATCGACAACAGGGGTGCCAGGCCGGCGAACGCCGCGCCGTAACCGACGGACGTGGGCACCCCGACGACCGGTGCGGCGGTGAGCCCGGCGACGACGCTGGCCAGCGCCCCGTCCATCCCCGCCACGACGACGACCGCACCGGCGGCGCGGATCGCCGGGACGCGGGCCAGGACCCGGTGCAGCCCGGCGACCCCGACGTCGACGACCAGGTCGGCGGGACGGCCGAGGTAGCGGGCCGTCAACCACGCCTCGCGCGCGACCGGGATGTCGGCGGTCCCGGCGCACAGCACGAGGACCTGCTCGCCGGCCGGCTCGGGCACCGTGCCCGGCCAGGCCACCATCCGGGCGAGCGGGTCGTGCTCGGCGTCGGGCAGCACCCGGCATACGGCCTGCGCCCGGTCCGGGTCGACCCGGGTGAACAGGATGGTCTGGGCCGACCCCCCGCCCTGGGCGCCCCGGTCCCGCAGGGCGGTGGCGATGGCGACCAGCTGGTCGACGGACTTCCCCTCGCCCAGCACCGCCTCGGGGTAGCCCCGGCGGGTGCCGCGGTCGAAGTCGAACTCCGCGATCCCGGCCAACGGGTCGGTCGGTGACGCCTCCTCAGCCATGCCGCACGGCGACCAGGGGCAGGGTGAACGCGCCGGACTGGATGCCCATCAGGTCCAGGGTGACGAACCGGAAGCCGGCGTCCCGCACCCCACGGACGAGCGCATCCCGGGTGTCCGGCGCCACGGCGCGCACGAGCTCCTCCGGCGTGAGCTCCAACCGGGCGATGTCGCCGTGGTGGCGGACCCGGCAGTCGGTGAAGCCCAGCCCGCGCACGGCCGCCTCGGCGGCATCGATCTGCGCCAGCTTCTCCGGGGTGACCTCCTCGTGGTGCGGGATGCGCGAGGCCAGGCAGGGGGCGGCGGGCTTGTCGGCGTTCGGCAGGCCCAGCGCCGCCGCCACCGCCCGCACGTCGGCCTTGGTCAGGCCGGCGTCGGCCAGCGGCCGCAGCACCCGGTGGTTGGTCGCCGCCTGCCCACCCGGCCGGTCGGGGCGCACCGCGTCGTCGGCGTTCTCGCCGTAGGCGACCGCGGTGAGCCCGTGCTCGGCGACCAGCTGGTCGTCGATCCGGGTGAACAGCTCGTCCTTGCAGTGGAAGCAGCGGTCCGGCCCGTTGGCCCGGTAGGCCGCCAGGTCTCCCTCGTGCGTCTCCACCTCGACCACCGGCGCACCGATCAGCCGGGCGATGTCGTGGGCCGCGGCACGCTCGTCCCGGGCCAGGCTGGGGGAGACCCCGAGGATGGCGACGACCCGCTCGGGGCCGAGCAACCGCACCGCGACCGTCAGGAGGGTCGTGGAGTCGACGCCCCCGGAGTAGGCCACGCCGAGCCTGTCCGGTCGCCCGAGGTGCGGCCGGACGGCCTCGATCAGCGCGGCGACCCGGTCCTCGACCGTCGCCGTGACGTCGACCCGCGACTCAGGCATCGATGAGGTCGACCTCCGACCGGTCGCCGGACCAGAGGGTGTGGAACGTCCCTGCCCGGTCGGTCCGCTGGTAGGTGTGGGCCCCGAAGAAGTCGCGCAGCCCCTGCACCAGCGCCGCGGGGAGCCGCTCGGCCCGCACCGTGTCGTAGTAGGCCAGGGCGGCGCTGAACCCGGGGACGGGCACGCCGGCCGTGGTGGCCACCCCGACGACGCCGCGCCAGGCGTCCTGGCTCTCGGCCAGCTCGGCCGCCACGCTCGGGGCGGCCAGCAGGGTGGGCAGCTGCGCCCCGGCGAACTCGTCCCGGATGCGGTGCAGCAGCCGGGCGCGGATGATGCAGCCGCCCCGCCAGATCCGGGCGACCTCGGACAGGTCGACGTCCCAGTCGTAGGTCCGCGCGGCGGTGCTGATCTGGTCCAGGCCCTGGGCGTAGGCCACGACCTTGGCCGACCAGAGCGCGGCCCGGACGTTGTCCACGAAGGCCGCCCGGTCGGCGACCGTGATGGTGCGGTCGGGGCCGGTCAGCGCGCCGCGTCCGGCCTCCCGCAGGCCCGCGTGACCGGAGGTGGACCGGGCGAAGACCGACTCGGCGATGGTGTTGACCGGCACGCCGAGCTCCAACGCGATCTGCACGGTCCAGCGCCCGGTGCCCTTCTGCTCGGCGGCGTCCTGGATCAGCTCGACCAGCGGCCGTCCGGTCGCGGCGTCGACCTGGTCGAGGACCTCGGCGGTGATCTCGATCAGGTAGGAGTCGAGGTCGCCCGCGTTCCACTCCCGGAACACCTCGGCGATCTCGGCGGCGGTCAGCCCGGCGGCGGACAGCAGATCGTAGGCCTCGGCGATGAACTGCATGTCGGCGTACTCGATACCGTTGTGCACCATCTTCACGAAGTGTCCGGCCCCGTCGGTGCCCATATAGGCACAGCACGGCTCGCCGTCGACCTTGGCCGAGATGTCCTCCAGGAGCGGACCGAGCGCGGCGTAGGACTCGCGGCTGCCGCCGGGCATGATGCTCGGCCCGTGCAGCGCACCCTCCTCGCCACCGGAGATCCCGGCGCCGACGAAGTGCAGGCCGACCCCGCGCAGCGCCGCCTCCCGGCGCCGGGTGTCCTCGTAGTGGGCGTTGCCGCCGTCGACCACGATGTCGCCCTCCTCCAGGAGGGGGCGCAACTGCTCGATCACCGCGTCGGTGCCCTTGCCGGCCTGCACCATGATGATCACCTTGCGGGGCCTCTCGAGGGCGGCGACGAACTCCTCCAGGGTGGGGGCCGCGATGAAGGTGCCGGTGGAGCCGAACTCGGTGTCGAAGGCCTCCGTCTTGGCGACGGTGCGGTTGTAGACGGCGACGGTGTGGCCGTGGGAGGCGAAGTTGCGGGCCAGGTTGGAACCCATCACCGCCAGGCCGATCACCCCCACCTGGGCGAGCGGGGTCTCTGGTGCGGCCATCGGGCGACTCCTCGGGTCGTAGGCGGGCGGGGCGGACACTCTCTGCAGCCAGGGGCGGACGAGGGCTGGGCCCTCCCGGCACACTCTGGCCGAGTCGCACCCCTGAGGCAAGGGACGTTACGTCCGGAACGGGGACGGCGGCAACGTGTTGCCAAGGATTGCCGCAGGGTCTGGCCGGGCCGCGAGATATCGGCTTGTATGGGGCCATGTCGCCGAACGGATTGCCCCCTGACCGGTTGCTTCCCGCGGACCCGGCCACCCGTGACGTCGCCCGGCGGATCTACCGGTCGGTGCAGGACCAGCCGATCATCAGCCCGCACGGCCACGTCCCTCCGGAGTGGTTGGCCCAGGACCTCCCGTTCAAGGACCCGACCACCCTGTTGCTGTCCCCGGACCACTACATCTTCCGGATGCTGCACGCGGCCGGGGTCCCGCTGGGGGAGCTGGGCGTGGGGGGTGCTGAGCTCGACGAGGCCGGGTCCCGCCGGGCCTGGGCGCACCTGTGCCGGCACTGGGACCTGTTCCTCGGCACGCCGGTCCGGTACTGGCTGGAGGACCAGCTGGTCGACATCTTCGGGGTCACCGAGCGGCTCAGCGAAGCGACGGCCGATGCCAGCTACGACCGGATCGCGGAGGTGATCGCCGGGGACAACTTCCGCCCCCGCGCGCTGATGGACCGGTTCGGCATCACCGTGCTGGCCACGACCGACGACCCGTGCGACGACCTGTCCCACCATGCGGCGCTCGCCGCCGACGACAGCTTCACCCCACGGGTCATCCCCACCTTCCGCCCGGACAAGTACCTCGAGCCGGGACGCGCCGACTTCGCCGAGTCGGTGACCCGACTGGGCGAGGTCTCGGGGGAGGACACCGGCGACTACGCCGGCTACCTCCGGGCGCTGGAGGCACGGCGGCGCTACTTCGTCGAGCACGGTGCGGTGTCCAGCGACCACAGCCACGTCGACGTCCAGACCCTCACCCTCGACGACGGGGAGGCCAGCCAGATCTACGCCGCCGCCCTGGGCGGGACCGCCACCGAGCAGGAGAGCACCGCGCTGCGCCGGCACATGCTGGGCCAGATGGCGCGCATGGCCACCGACGACGGTCTCGTGATGACCCTGCACCCCGGCTCCTACCGGAACCACCACGGACCGACCCTGGCGGCGCACGGACCCGACACCGGCCACGACATCCCGGTCGGGGTGGAGTTCACCAAAGGCCTGGCGGACCTGCTCGGCCGGTACGGCACCGCCGAGGGGTTCCAGCTCGTCCTGTTCACCCTCGACGAGACCGTGTTCAGCCGGGAGATCGCGCCGCTGGCCGGCTTCTACCCCAGCGTGTATGCCGGCGCGCCGTGGTGGTTCCTGGACGCCCCCCGGGCGATCGGACGCTACCGGGCGGCGGTGACCGAGACCGTCGGCTTCTACCGGACCTCCGGGTTCATCGACGACACCCGGGCGTTCTGCTCGATCCCGGCCCGGCACGACATGTCGCGCCGGGTCGACGCCGGCTACCTGGCCGGCCTCGTCGTCGAGCACCAGTTCGAGGAGGAGGATGCCCTACGCATCGCGACCGACCTCGTGACCACCATTCCGCAGAAGGCGTTCAAACTGTGACACCGCTGACTCGAGCCGAGCACGGACGGCCCCCCGCTCCCGTCCGGATGGTCCACCTGGGTGTGGGCAACTTCTTCCGGGCCCACCAGGCCTGGTTCACCGAGCACGCCCCCGACGCGGCCGACTGGGGCTACGCCGCCTTCACCGGACGCTCGGCCACGATCGCCGAGGAGTTGGGCGGACAGGACAACCTCTACACGCTGCTGGTCAGGGAGGTCGACGGGGACCGCCCGGAGGTGATCTCCTCGCTGACCGCGGTGCATCCCGGGGGCGACCTGGGGGCGCTGCGCGGCTACTTCGCGTCCCCGGACCTGGCCCTGGTGACCAGCACCGTCACCGAGGCGGGCTACCGCCGTGACTCCTCGGGCGGGCTCGACCTGTCCGACCCGGACGTGCAGGCCGACATCGCCGCGCTGCGGGAGGACCCGGCGGCCGACGCGGTGCGCACCACCCCCGGCCGGCTCGTCGCCGGCCTCCTGGCGCGGCGCGCGGCCGGTGCCGGGGCGTTGGCGCTGGTGCCGTGCGACAACGTGCCGGACAACGGCGCGATGGTCGGTCGGGTCGTCCGGGAGCTCGCCGCCGAGGTCGACGACACGCTGGTGCCCTGGATCGAGCAGCACGTCGGCGTGGTCACCACGATGGTCGACCGGATCACCCCGCGCGCCACCGACGAGGACCGTGCCGCGGTCGCGGAGGCCACCGGGGTCGACGACCCGCAGGCCGTGGTCACCGAGCCGTTCGCGGAGTGGGTCCTGGCCGGGGAGTTCCCGGCCGGCCGACCCGCCTGGGACCGCGCCGGGGCGACCTTCGTGGACGACGTGCGGCTGCACGAGGAGCGCAAGCTGTGGTTCCTCAACGGCGCCCACTCGCTGATGGCCTACACCGCGCCGCTGCGCGGGCACGAGACCGTCGCGGAGGCGATCGCCGACCCCACCGTCCGGGGCTGGGTCGAGGACTGGTGGGACCTGGCCGCCGGCCACCTGAAGGTCGATGAGGCAGCGGTCGCCGCCTACCGGGAGGCGCTCCTGGACCGGTTCGCCAACCACCGGATCCGGCACCTGCTGGCCCAGATCGCGGCCGACGGGTCGCAGAAGGTGCCGATCCGGTTCGGCCCGGTGCTGGCCGCCGAGGCCGCGGCCGGCAACCGGCCCGAGGCGGTCACCCGACCGGTCGCCGCCTGGCTGGCCCACCTGCACGGGCACGGGGTGCCGGTGCAGGACGCCCAGGAGGCGGTGGTGGGGGACCTGGCGGCCGCCGAGCCCGCCGACGCCGTCCGCACCCTCCTGGGGTGGATGGGCGTCGACCCCGACCCGGCGCTGGTCGAGCAGGTCCTGGCCCAGGCGGCCGGGTTCGAGGAGGCGGTCTGATGTCGGGCGACCAGACGGGCGCCGCGCCCCGGACCCACCACGTCGTCGTGATCGGGGTGTCCGGGTCCGGCAAGAGCACCATCGCGGCGGAGCTGGCGGGGCGGCTCAACCTACGGTTCGCCGACGCGGACGACTTCCACCCCCCGGCCAACGTCGCCAAGATGTCGGAGGGCATCCCGCTGACCGACGAGGACCGACTGCCCTGGCTGCAGTCCCTCGCCACCTGGATGCGGGAGCGGGGTGCGGCGGGGGAGTCGACCGTGCTGGCTTGCTCGGCGCTCAAGCGCTCCTATCGGGACCTGCTGCGGGAGGGCGGCGGGCAGGTGGCCTTCCTGCACCTGGACGGCCCTGCAGAGACGATCCTTTCCCGGATGCGGACCCGGGACCACTTCATGCCACCGAGCCTGCTGGAGTCCCAGGTCGCCACCCTGGAGCCGCTCGAGGCCGACGAGCCGGGCACCGCCCTGGACCTGACCCTGACCCGCGAAGAGATCGTGGACCGCGCCGAGGACTGGTTGGTCGGTCCCGGCGGGCTCCCGGCACCCCCCGACCGCCCCCACCGAGGAGGAGACCCGCGATGACCTGGTTCACGCACGAGGACGACACCATCACGCGCGCCACCATCGAGGAGCTGGTGCGCCGCACCCTGGCCGAGTCCAAGGAGCGACTCGGCATCACGGCATACGGCCGGGTGTTGCTGTTACCGCCCGACATCACCCGCGCCCACGCGGGCGTCGGGTGGATCACCGAGTACTTCTACAACCTCCTCACCGAGGAGGGCGCCGAGGTCCACGTCATCCCGACGCTGGGCCAGCACGTGCCGCACACGCCGGAGGACAACACCTGGATGTTCGGCTCCATCCCCGAGGAGCGGATCCACAAGCACGACTGGAAGGACGGGGTGACCAACGTCGGCACCGTCCCGGCCGAGGTGGTCAGGGAGTACACCGGGGGCGCGGTCGACTGGGAGATGCCGATCGACCTCAACACGATGACGGTCACGCAGGAGTGGGACCTGATCATCAACATCGGCCACGTCGTGCCGCACGAGGTGCTCGGCTTCGCCAACCACAACAAGAACTACTTCATCGGCCTCGGGGGCAAGCGGCTCCTCGGCTCCTCGCACATGGCCTCGGCCGTCTACGGGATCGAGAACAACCTGGGCAACCTGCTGACGCCCGTCCGGCGCTGCTTCAACTACGCCGAGGAGCGCTTCCTGTCCGAGCTGAAGGACATCTACTTCCAGGTGGTGATGGACTACGACGACGACGGCGCCCTGGTGCACACCGGGGTGTATGTCGGGGACGACCTGGACACCTACCTGGACGCGGCCCGGGCCAGCCGGGCGCAGAACATCACCGTCTTCGACGAGCCGGTCGACAAGATCGTGGCGGTCATGCAGGCCGACGAGTTCCGGGCCACCTGGGTGGCGAACAAGGCGGTGTACCGGACCCGGATGGCGATCGCCGACGGCGGCGAGCTGCTGGTGATCGCGCCGGGGGTCACCCGGTTCGGGGAGCAGCCGGAGGTCGACGACCTGATCCGCAAGTACGGCTACCTCTCGCAGGCCGAGGTGCTGGAGCTCTACGCGACCCAGGAGGACATGCAGGACATCCCGCACGGCACCGCCCACCTGGTGCACGGGTCAAGCGAGGGGCGGTTCACCATCACCTACGCCCCCGGCGGGCTGACCCGCGAGGAGATCGAGGGGGTCGGGTATGCCTACATGGACGTCGAGGAGGCCCAGCGGCGCTACGACCCGGCCGTGATGCAGGACGGCTGGAACACCATGCCGGACGGCGAGCGGGTCTTCTACATCTCCACCCCGTCCGCGGGGCTGTGGGCCACCCGGGAGAAGCTCGGCGGCCGGGAGGACGCGACCGACTGACCGGGGTCCGGGTGCTCAGCCCGGACGGACCACGCCCACCAGCGGCACGCTGCCGGAGCGGGTCGACTGCTCCTGGAGGACGCGCTCGACCACCTCGGCCGGGAGCGCGCCGGCGGAGCAGCCCAGCACCCGCGGGTGGATCCGGTGTGGGCCCGGGCCGGTCGGCCCGACCCGGTCGTGGGTCCGGACCACCGCGACCGGGCGACCCAGCAGGAACTCCAGCCAGGTGCTGACCGCGTCGGCCTCGTCGGGGAACAGTGCGGGCACGACCAGACCGGCCTCCGGGCCGGGGGTCAGGGCCCGCTCGGCGACCGGCCCGGCCAGTTCGCAGAACCGGGCCACGCGCCGCTCCCGCGGGGTGCCCAGCGACCGGAATGCCGCGTCGAGGAGGGCGGCCGCGTCCCAGTTGCGGGCCGCGTAGTGCAGCCGGGCCGTGCCCTCGACGCGGTCCCCGTGGGGGAGCACCAGGGCGGCCAGCAGCCGGGCCAACGGTCCGGGGCGCTGGTCGGCGAGCCGCTCGGCGTTGCCGAGCCAGGCCATCAGCAGCCCGTCGTCGACCATCACGGTCTCCCGGTCACCGGAGGCGGGTGGCAGGCACCGGGCCACGTGGGCGGCCAATTCGCCGGAGGCCACCCCGGGCAGCGGCCCGCCCGACAGCGGTGGTGCGGGCAGCATCCGCCACGGGGTCAGCGGCATCCCGTCGGTGCGCATGGCAGGGCCTTCTCTCACGGTGCGGGGGCGCCTCGTGCGCACCCGTCGTTCCACGGTAGGCACGGCGGATGAGCCCAGGCTGTGGATTCGGTGAAAGATTTCACAACCTTCGGTGGCCGGCCGGTGCCCGGCGGGCGACGGCGGGGGGCGGGAGGATGGGAGGATTCCCTGCATGTATCCGGTCCTCGACGCCATCCTCCGAGCACCCGCCGACCAGGCCTGGGCGCTGCTGTGGCGGGAGGGCCAGGAGACGGTCGAGGTGCTGCGCGGGACCACCGCGGACGTCGCGCGGCTCGCCGACATCCCGGCGGCCGAGGAGGGGCACCCGGTGCTGGCGATGGTCCCGTTCCGGCAGATCGCCGAGCGCGGCTTCGCCGTGCGGGACGACGGCACCCCGCTGCGGGTGCTGACCGGCACGGCATACGAGCGGGTCCCGGTCGAGGCGGTGGTGGCCGCCCTGCCGACCGGTGAGGTCGAGGTGACCGACGAACGGTTCAGCGTCTCCGACGAGGACTACGCCGCGATCGTCTCCCGGGTCATCGAGGAGGAGATCGGCAACGGCGAGGGTGCCAACTTCGTGATCCGCCGGGACGTGCTGGCCCACACCGCCACGGAGCCGGCGACCGCCGCCCTGACCTGGTTGCGGCGGCTGCTCACCGACGAGCGGGGCGCCTACTGGACCTTCGCGGTGCACACCCCCGGGCACACCCTGGTCGGGGCGACGCCGGAGCGGCACGTGAGCGTCGAGGGCGGTCGGGTGCGGATGAACCCGATCTCGGGCACCTTCCGCCACCCCGCCGACATGGCGGACCTGGAGCCCGCCTTCCGCAGCTTCATCGCCGACACCAAGGAGACCGAGGAGCTCTTCATGGTGGTCGACGAGGAGATGAAGATGATGTCCCAGATCTGCACCGACGGCGGACGCATCACCGGCCCGTACCTCAAGCAGATGGCCCACCTGACGCACACCGAGTACCTCCTCGACGGGCGCTCGGACGCCGACCCGCGCGACGTGCTGCGGCTGACCATGTTCGCCCCCACGGTCACCGGCTCGCCGATGGAGAACGCCTGCACCGTGATCACCCGGCACGAGCCCGGGGGCCGCGGGTACTACTCCGGGGTGCTGGCCCTCCTCGAGCGGGACGCCGACGGCGGCGAACAGCTGGACGCGCCCATCCTGATCCGGACCGCGCACCTGGACGACGAAGGGACCGTGACGGTGAGCGCGGGCGCCACCCTGGTCCGCCACTCCGACCCCGTCTCGGAGGTGGCCGAGACCACGGCCAAGGCCAGCGGGATGCTCGCCGCGCTCGGACTGCGCCCCCGGCGGGACATCTCGTATGCCGTCCCGCTGGCGGAGCTCGATGGCGTGGCCGAGGCACTGGGGGCGCGCAACGAGTCGCTGTCCCCGTTCTGGCTGTCCCCGCAGGAGGCCCGCCCGGACCCGGACCTCCTCGGGCGCCGGGTGCTGGTCGTGGACGCCGCGGACACCTGGACCCAGATGCTGGCCCACCAGGTGCGCCACTTCGGCATGGCTGCCCGCGTGGCGCGCTGGGACGAGGTGACCGAGCAGGACCTGGCCGCGGTCGACCTGGTGCTCTTCGGGCCCGGGCCGGGCGACCCGGACGATCCGGACGACCCGCGGGTGACCCGGCTGCGGGACCTGCTCGCCGCGCGCCTGGCGGCCGGCGGGCCGGTCCTGGCGGTCTGCCTGAGCCACCAGATCCTGTCCCGCCTGGCCGGCCTGGACGTGACCCGGCTGGAGCGGCCCAACCAGGGCGTCCAGCTCCCGGTGGACCTCTGGGGGCATCCGGCACGGATCGGGTTCTACAACACCTTCGTCCCCCGCCCCGGCGACGCCGTGGTCGAGCGGGCCGGCGTCGGCACCCCCCTGGAGGCCGCGGTCGACCCGGCCCACGACGCGGTGGTCGGGCTGCGCGGCCCGGGCGTCGCCTCGATTCAGGGCCACGCCGAGTCCGTGCTCTCGCGGGACGGGCTCGGCGTGCTGCACCGGTTGATCCGGCACGCGCTGGGCCACGAAGCGGGCTTCGACACCGAAATGTCGGACATCCGACGCCCTGGCGGCAAAGTGTCATAGATCCGCCGCGTGTGGCGCGTTTCCGAGGGCTTGCAGGACGCTTCTCTGTCGGGCAAGGGCACCCTACTCATCAGCGGAAGCCTCCGAGAGCCCTATGGGGCCGAGGACGTACCCACCGTCACGTCCTAGCCGGTCCCGGGTCGAGGTGGCCGGCCCAGGACGGTGCCGCACGTCCCACTGGGAGACGGTTTGGGGCACTGGTAGCACGTCCGACCATGCCACCAGTGCCCCGAACGTTCTCCTAGTGACCCGGCGCCGGGGTGGCCGGACCGGTGGACGCCATTCCGGCTAGCGCGGGCTGGCCAGCGGCACGACGAGCGGGGTGTCCGTCTCGGGGTCCGGGATGACGCGGCACCCGAGCCCGAAGACGTGGGAGACCACGTCCGCGGTGAGGATCGTCCGCGGATTGCCCTCGACGACGATCTCCCCGGCCTTCATGACGATCAGGTGCGTGGCGTAGCGGGCGGCCTGGTTGAGGTCGTGCAGCACCGCCACGATGGTGCGGCCCTCGCGGTTCAGCCGCGCGCAGATCTCCAGCAGGTCGAACTGGTGGGCGATGTCGAGGAAGGTGGTCGGCTCGTCCAGCAGCAACAACTCGGTCTGCTGGGCGAGCACGAGGGACACCCAGACCCGCTGGCGCTGACCGCCGGACAGCTCCGAGACGTGTCGGTCGACCAGGTCCTGGGCGCCGGTGGCCAGCAGCGCCTGTGCTACCGCCTCCTCGTCCTCGCGGGACCACTGCTTCAGCAGCGTCTGGTGCGGGAACCGGCCGCGGCCGACCAGGTCGCGCACGGTGATCCCGTCCGGGACCAGCGGGCTCTGCGGTAGCAGCGCCAGCCGGCGGGCGAGCTCCTTGGGACGGAAGCTGCTCAGGGCCTTGCCGTCCAGGGTCACCTGCCCGGCCTCCGGCTTGAGCGTGCGGGCGAACGACTTCAGCAGGGTGGACTTGCCGCAGGCGTTCGGGCCGATGATGACGGTGAAGCTGCCCGGCGGGATCTCGGTGCTCAGGTCGCGGCTCACCACCCGGCCCTCGTAGGAGAGGGTGACCCCGTCGGCGGCCAGGCGCGGACCCCCTGCGGTCTCGGCGAGCGGTAGCGCGGTCACAGGGTGCCTCTTCTCATCTCGGTGGCCAACAGGTAGCCCAGGTAGATGCTGCCGATCCCGGCGGTGACGATGCCCACCGGCAGGTTGACCCCCTGGGGCAGGTTCTGCACGGTCATGTCGGCCAGCGTCAACAGCAGCGCCCCCACCAGGGCCGGGGCGATGATCCCGGGCGTGGCGGCGCGGGTCAACCGCATCGCGACCTGCGGCGCGACGAGCGCCACGAAGGAGACCGGCCCGCAGACCGCCACGGCGGCGCCCGCCAGGAGCACCGCGGCGCAGATCGCGGCGGACCGGGTGGCGTTGCTGCGGCCGCCCAGGCTGTCGGCCAGCTCGTCACCCAGCTGGACCAGGTTCAGGTTGCGGGCGATGGCCAGCACAAACGGCAGCACGACCAGGAGCACCACCCAGACCTGGGCCACGTGTCCCCAGGCGCGGGAGGCCAGGGTGCCGCTGAGGTAGAAGGCCAGGCCCTCGGCCTGCTGCTCGCCGGCCTTGGTCAGCGCCAACCCGGTCAGCGCCGAGCAGATCGCGGACACCGCGATGCCGGCGATGATCAGGCGCCCGGGCGCGGAGAACCCCCGTCCCGTGCTGAACCAGACGAGGGTCACCGCGACGGCGCCGCCCAGGACCGCGCCGACGGGGAGCGGCACGATGCCCGGCCAGAGCACCCCGGCCGCCGCGGCGCCGCCGCCGGCACCGGCGGTCAGGCCGACGATCTCCGGACTGCCGAGCGGGTTCCGGGTGACGGTCTGGAAGAGCGATCCGGAGATACCCAGCGCCGCGCCGGCACCGAGCGCCACGAACAGGCGCGGGCCGCTGAGCCGCTCCAGCGAGAACTCGGTCGCCCGGCTGAGCTCCGCCGACCCGGTCAGGACGCCCCACAGCTCACCCGCGGTGAGACCGTTCTTGCCCAACATCAACGACGCCGCCGCCACCACGAGGGTGACCACCCCGATCGCGACGCCGACCGCGAGGGTCCGGGGCCGGAACTGGAGGCTCGTCGCCGAGCCGAGGCGCAGGGTGCGCGGTCCGGTGGAGGCGGGGGCGGTCACGTCAGTCCCCGCATCCGCCGCACCGCCACGATGAGCAACGGGGCGCCGAGGACCGCGGTGACGATCCCGGTGAGCAGCACCTCGGGCCGGGCGATCCAGCGGCCCAGCACGTCGCTGAAGAGCAGCAGGGCTGGCCCGGCGACGGCACTGACCAGGATCAGCCACCGGTTGTCGGGACCGGTGAAACTCCGCACGATGTGGGGCACCGCGAGGCCGACGAACCCGATCGGGCCGACGGCGGCGGTGGCCGCCGCGCAGAGCAGGGTGGCCGAGAGCGCGCCCACGATCTTGGCCCGCCCGGTCCGCACCCCGAGGGAGGTGGCCGACTCCTCCCCGAGCGCCAGCGCGTTCAGGGAGGCGCCGAGCGGAAGCGCCAGCAACAACCCCACAACGAAGAAGGGCAGGACGTCGACGGCCTGGTCCATGGTGCGCCCGGCGAGGCCGCCGACCGCCCAGAAGCGATAGGCGCCGAAGACCTGGTCCATGTTGAGCGTGACGGACTGGATGTAGGCCATCAGCACCGAGCTGACCACCGTGCCGGTGAGCACCAACCGCACCGGGGTGGCGCCGCGCCGACCGGAGGCGAGGGCATACACGAGGACGACTGCGAGGAAGGCTCCCGGCAGGGCGGCCCACACGTTGCTCGTCGCGCTGCTCATGCCGAGGAAGGCCATCGCGGTGACGATGCCGGCGGCGGCCCCGGCGTTGACCCCGAGGATCCCGGGGTCGGCCAGCGGGTTGCGGGTCAGCGCCTGCATCACCACCCCGGCGACGGCCAGGGCGCTGCCCGCGATCAGGCCGAGCACGGTCTGCGGGATCCGGCTGGCGATGACGTCGTCGGCGTAGGTCTCGCCGGTGCCGAAGAGTTCGGTCCACAGCGAGTTCCAGACGTCCGTCAACGGGATCTGGTTGGAGCCGACAGCCAGGCTGAGGCCCACCGCCAGCACCAGGAGGGCCAGGGCGACCAGGAGCAGCCCGAGGCCGCCGGCCGGCCCCAGCCTGTTCCGGGACCGGCCGACCATCGCCGGGATCGCACCCGGCTCCGCCCGGTCCTCCGGGCGGGTGGCGACCTCAGTCGAGCTGCTCAACGGCGGTCTGGATCTCGGGGATGAACCGGTCCAGCGCCCACGGGACGCTCAGCGGGGTCAGGAAGCTGGAGGCCATGCCCAGCTCCCGGTCGATGCTCACCACCTGGGATCCGCGCTCGACGGCCGGGATCTGGGCGAAGAGTCGCTGCTCCTCGGTGCGGGCCTGCTCCTCCTCGTCGTTGTACCAGGTGAACAGGATGTCGACGTCGTCCAGCATGTCGGCATTCTCCAGGCCGACGTTCGAGGTGAACGCGCCGTCGCTGAGCGGGACCTCCGCCACGGTCGGGTCCAGTTCGAGCCCGAGTCCCTTGATCAGGTCGACCCGCGCCGCGCCGTCCTGGTAGAAGGACAGCGTGCCGGGCTCGCCGCCGGCATACACGTAGGCGAAGGAGAGGCCGGCGAACTCGGGGTGCTCGGCCGCCCGGTCCGCCAGCTCCTGCTCGATGCCCTCGATCGCCTCCTGGGCCGCCTCCGGCTCCCCGAGGGCCTGCCCGATGAGCTCGATCTGGGTGTCCCAGGGCGTGTTCCACACCGTGTCCGGGTAGGCGACGGTGGGCGCCAGGTCGTTGAGGATGTTGAAGTCGTCCTGCGTGATGCCGGACAGGGGGGCCAGGATGAGGTCCGGCTCGAGCCCGATGATGGCGTCCATGTCGATCTCCTGGCCGCCGGTGAAGGTCTCCGGGAGCTCGGCGCCCATCTCCTCGATGGCCTCGGTCACCCAGGGGTAGTTGCCGTGCTCGTCGTTGCCCCAGGTGACCTCCTCGATCCCGACCGGGACCACGCCCAGGGCGACAGCGGTGTCCGAAGACCCCCAGCCGATGGTGACCACCCGTTCCGGGCGCTCCTCGATGACGGCTTCGCCGAGGGCGGAGTCGATGGTGACGGGGAAGTGGTCGTCCGCTCCCGCCTCGGCGTCCTGATCGCCCTCGTCCGCGTCGTCGCCCTCGTCGGCGGCGGAGACATCACCGTCGTCGGCGGAGCCGCCCTCGGGTGAGTCCTCGCCGGAGGAGCAGGCAGTGAGCAGGAGGGATCCGGCCACGAGGGTGGCGACGGCCGTGCGGCGGGTCAGCAGGAGGCGGGTCATGGGGGGCCTTTCGTACAGGCGGGTGGTTGCCGCCGTCAGGCGGCCTTGGTGGTGCGTTCGGACTTCCAGTAGCCGGCGAAGCGGATCAGGGCGGGGTCGTGGCCGGCGCGCACCAGGTGCCGGCGCAGCCCCGTGGCGAGGCCGGACTCTCCGGCCACGAAGACGTAGGCCAGCCGGTCGACCGGTGGGCCGTCCCGCACGTGTTCCAGCGCCGCCCGTCCGAGGACGGACCCGGGAGATCGCGCCGTGCGCACCACCCAGTCGAGGGTCACCCCGGTGGGATGGGTCAGCGGTCGTATGTCGTCCCTCTCCGGCACCTCGAGGACGGCCCGACCGCGGGTGGTCGGGTCGAGGCCGGCCAGGATCCCCTCGAGGGCGGGCAGCGCCGACTCCTCACCGGCCAGCAGCACCCCGCGGGACCCGGCCGACGGGGCGAACGTGGTGCCCTGGTCGAGCAGGACGACCGGCTCATCCGGCTCGGCCCGCACGGCCCAGCCCGCATCAGGTGAGTCGATCCGCCCGGACGGGCCCGGGTGGAGCACGAAGTCGATGTCGAGTTCGCGGTCGTCCGGACGGAATGCGCGGACCGTGTAGTTGCGGCAGCCGGGCCGCTGCTCCTCGGGCATCGCCAGCCACTGCTGGTACCAGCCCGTGGCCTCGACAGTTCCCGCAGTGTCGGTCCGCGACGACGCGAGGCACTCCGGGAGCCGGAGACGGTCCTGCCCGGGCAGCCGGAAGAACATCCGGAACCACTGGTCGAGGCCGGCGTTCGGCATACGGTCCAGGGCCGGGCCGCCGACGGTGACCCGCTGGAAGTGTGCCGAGACGCGCACCGATCGGCGCACGGAGAGCTCGACGACGGCAGGCATAAGGGGAGGCTAACCTAAATCTCTGGGTGCGCGGGACCCCCGGGCTTGCCGAGTTTGACCGCGACCGCCCGACCGACGGGACCGACGACGCCGTGGCGGCGAGGTGAACGAAGCCTGAACGCCGCCTGAGAGAAGTCTCACGACGACCTCATGGTCGTTTCACCAGCCGAATCTAGCGTGGCTGACGAGCCCGGACGACGGTTCCGGGTCAGGCCCGAGGCGTTCCGCCTCCCGCGAAAGGAACTCTCATGAAGCGCATGTTCAGCTCGGTGGCCGCCGGCCTCGTCCTGGTCGCCAGCCTGGGCGTCGCCGCCCCTGCCGCCCATGCCGGCGACCGCGTGTGCACCGGCAAGATCGGGTCCATCACGGTGGACGACAACATCCGGGTGCCGGCCGGCAAGACCTGCACCCTGAACGGCACCAAGGTCAAGGGCAACATCGAGGTCAAGGGCAACGCGACCCTCAACGCCGCCAAGATCCGGGTCGACGGCAACATCCAGTCCCAGGCCCACAAGCGCGTCTCCGTGGTCGATGCCCGGGTGGAGGGCAACATCCAGCTCAAGTCCGGCGGCCAGGTGAACCTGCGCCGCAACACCGTCGACGGTGACATCCAGCTGTTCAGCAACAAGAAGTCGGGCAGCAAGTACGTCTTCAAGAACGTCGTCGACGGCAACCTGCAGTGCAAGTCCAACAGCCCCAAGCCGACCGGCGGCCAGAACAAGGTCGACGGCAACAAGGAGAACCAGTGCAAGAAGCTCTGACCGGCTGATCGGCTGACCGCCCGAGACGAGACCGGCCCGCCCCTCCTCGGGTGGGCCGGTCCGGCGCTGCTCGCGCTGTGCTGCTGGTGGCCAGGGGCGGGGTCGAACCGCCGACCTTCCGATTTTCAGTCGGACGCTCGTACCAACTGAGCTACCTGGCCGGGTCTGCGCGCTCAGAGGCGATCTGACCTGCGCAAACATCACGCCGGATCGCTCCGGCGCGGGATCACTATACCTGATCCTGGGCGACCCACCCTCATCGCGCGCGGGCGTGCTCGCCGGGTGCTGGACGGGACACATGGCAAAGGGCCGCCGCTCTCCGGGGAGAGCGGCGGCCCTTCGTCTCCTGCGACCTCGACGGGACTCGAACCCGCGACCTCCGCCGTGACAGGGCGGCGCGCTAACCAACTGCGCCACGAGGCCTTGGTAGGCCGTTGTGCCTTCAGTGTCCCATGACGGGACACCGTATCCCCAACGGGATTCGAACCCGTGTTACCGCCGTGAAAGGGCGGGGTCCTAGGCCGCTAGACGATGGGGACCTTGTCCGTACGGTCCCTCGCCGTCAGGCGGATCCCGGTTCCGTCGAGGACGTCGGGAAGCATACGTGAGCATCCCGGCAAACTCCAAAGCGAGCCGTTCAGCGGCGGTGGGAGCCGGCGGCCGGTCACCGCCGGAGCCGGACCGGTCAGGGGCGCTCGGGGTTCGCCCACGCGAGGAGGTCCTCCAGCGGCCAGGTGTTCACGATCCGCTCGAGCGGGACGCCGAGCCGCTGGGCGCGCTCGCAGCCGTAGGCCTGGAAGTCCAGCTGTCCGGGTGCGTGCGCGTCGGTGTCGATGGCGAACAGGCAGCCGGTCTCGATCGAGAGGGTGAGCAGGTCGTCTGGCGGGTCGGTCCGCTCCGGCCGGGAGTTGATCTCGACCGCCGTCCCCGTCTCCGCGCACGCCTCGAAGACGGCCCGGGCATCGAAGGTGCTCTGCTTGCGGGTGCCGCGGTTGCCCTCGACCAGCCGGCCGGTGCAGTGCCCCAGGATGTTGGTATGCCGGTTGCGCACCGCCGCGATCATCCGCCGGGTCATCGAGGGGGAGTCCATCCTGAGCTTGGAGTGGACCGAGGCGACCCGGACGTCCAGCGCGTCCAGCATCTGCTCGGTCTGGTCCAGGGTGCCGTCGTCGAGGATGTCGACCTCGATCGCCTTGAGCAGCCGGAAGGAGTCCCCCAGGTGCCCGTTGATGGCGTCGACGACCTTCAGCTGCTTGGCGAGCCGGGCGGCGGTCAGTCCGTTGGCCACGGTCAGGCGGGGGGAGTGGTCGGTCAGGGCGAGGTAGTCGTGCCCCAGCTCCATCGCGGAGGCGACCATCTCCTCAATCGGGGAGCCGCCGTCGGACCAGTCGGAGTGGCTGTGCAGGTCACCCCGCAGGGCCGCCCGGACCTCCTCCCCGCCCGTCACGAGGGGGCCCGCGGCCTCGGCCTCCAGCTCGGCGAGCTTCTCCGGCACCTCCCCGGCGGCCGCCTGCTCGATGACCGCCGCCGTGGACGGGCCGATGCCGGGCAGGTCCTTCAGCGTGCCGTTGCGCACCCGGTCCCGCACCTCGCTCTCGGGCAGGGTCAACAGGGTGCTGGCCGCCTCCCGGTAGGCCTTCACCCGGTAGGTCGACTGACGGCTGCGTTCCAGCAGGAACCCGATCCTGCGCAGCGCGTCCACCGGCTCGATGCTCATGGGTAGACGGTACGCGGCGCCCCTGCCCCGGGCCCACGGTCCTACGCTTGTCCCCGTGACTGAGCCCGGGACCGAGCCGGCCGTGCGGGTGGCACGGTTCGAGGAACTGACGACCGCTCAGCTGTATGCGCTGCTCCGGCTGCGCGTGGACGTCTTCGTGGTGGAGCAGGAGTGCCCCTACCCCGAGCTCGACGGTCGGGACGACGAGCCGGGCACCGAGCACCTGTGGGTCGAGGTCGACGGAGCCGTGGCCGCCACGGTGCGCATCCTCACCGACCCCGACACGATGATCATCGGCCGGGTCGCCACCGCCGAGGGGCACCGGGGGCACGGGTATGCCGCGGTGCTGGTCCGCGAGGCGATCACCCGGATCGGCGGCCGGCGCATCCGGATCGGGGCGCAGGCGCACCTGGAGGGGTGGTACGGCCGATTCGGCTTTGTGCGCAGTGGTCCGGACTACGACGAGGACGGGATCCGGCACCTGCCGATGGTGCGCGAGGGCAGTGTCTGAACAGCGCTGCCGAGCGTCAGTCCCGGTGGATGAAGATGTCGCCCACGGAGGTCGACAGGGTGATCACCTTGCTGGCGCCCCGCTCGTCGCCCACCCGGTTGTGGGTCTCCCCGATCGAGGTGTCGGTGTCCACCCGGTAGGCGGCCCCGTCGCCCGGGAGGGTCAGCCGGACGTCGCCGGTGCTCGTCCGCCCCTGCACCGAGTCGGGGGCGACCAGGCTGGTGACGAAGATCTCACCGACCGAGGACCGCACGTCTACGTCCGGGCTCCCGGAGTCGGTGAGGATGACGTCGCCGACGTTGGTCTGCGCCCGCACGACGCCGGAGACGCCCACCACGCGAAGCTGACCGACCGAGGTGCGCAGGTCCACATCCGCCCCGGCCGGCACCAGGACATCCCACTCCACCTCGCACGGGTCGATCCACCCGGGCCCCCTGCAGTCGCTGCGTAGGGTGGTCGCCCCGCCGTTCTGCGCGACGGTGACCGTGGGGTCGGTGAAGCTCGAGCGGCTGGTGGCCACCGCTCCCGGCTCCTCGCCCGGCGCCATCGCCCTGATCCGGATCTCACCCACGTCGGCGTGGACCGTCAGCCGGTCCAGGTCCGCAGCGAGCGGGTGCTCTGTCACCTCGGTGTGGCGGATCAGCTGGGCGACGCCAGGACCGGCCAGACCCAGGACGATGAGGATGGCCACCAGGACGCCGGCGATGCGGATGGCGGCTGCGGTCGAACGGGTCATGACGGCTCCCCCGGGGTCCGGTCCTGGTCGAGCCACCGGAGCACGGCGAGCACCCGACGGTGGTCCTGCCCCGTCGGCGGCAGGTCGAGTTTGCTGAAGATGGAGGACACGTTCTTCTCGACGGCCCCCTCACCGATGAACAGACGTCCCGCGATCGCGGTGTTCGTGCGGCCCTCCGCCATCAGACCGAGCACCTCCCGTTCCCGCGGGGTGAGGCGCGCGAGCGGGTCGGCGTTCCGGGCCCGGGACAACAGTTGCAGCACCACCTCAGGGTCCAGGACGGTGCCGCCCTGGCTGACCTCCCGGAGCGCGTCGATGAATTCGGAGGTGTCGGCGACCCGGTCCTTGAGCAGGTAGCCCACGCCCTTGGCCCGGCTGGCGACCAGCTCGGTCGCGTACTGCTCCTCGACGTACTGGCTGAGCACCAGCACGGCGGTCTCGGGATACCGATCCCGCACCTGCAGGGCCGCCCGGATGCCTTCGGAGGTGAAGGTGGGTGGCATCCGGACGTCGACCACGACCAGGCCGGGACGGTGCTCCTCGACGGCTGCCAGGAAGGTCTCCGCGTCCGGGCAGGCAGCGACGACCTCGAAGCCGCCCTCGGTGATCAGGCGGACCAGGCCGTCGCGCAGCAGGACCGAGTCCTCGGCCAGGACGACGTGGGTGGGCGAAGTCATCGGGTGCTCCTCGGATGGGCTGCGGGGCGTTCGGGAAGGGTGATGATGACGCGGGTGGGGCCGCCCTCGGGAGAGGTGACCTGCATGGTGCCGTCGACGGCGGTGATCCGCTGGCGAAGCCCGACGAGTCCGGTGCCCCGACCGGGCACGGCACCGCCGACGCCGTCGTCCTCGACCTCGATGACGAGCCGATGCAGTTCTCCCGGTGAGCGGGTCAACCGGACCAGTGCGTGGTCGGCCCGGGAGTGTTTGGCGACGTTGGTGAGCAGTTCCGAGACGCAGAAGTAGGCGATCGCCTCGGTGGTGGGGTCGAGCCGGCCCACACCGTCCGCCTCGATCCGTACCGGGACGGGTGAGCGCGCCGCCAGGGCCGAGGCGGCTGGCCCCAGGCCACGGTCGGCCAGGATGGGCGGCGTGATACCGCGCGCCACCTGGCGCATCTCCACGATCGCCTCCTTGGAGGCCAGGTGCGCCTGGTCCAGCAACTCCCGTGCCCCCTCGGGGTCGTCGGCCATCCGCTGCCGGGCCATGCCCAGGTCCATCGCGATGGCGACGAGGCGCTGCTGGGGCCCGTCGTGCAGGTCGCGCTCGATCCGGCGCCGCTCCGACTCGACCGAGTCGACCGTCTCCTCCCGGGTCTGGGTGAGCGTCTCGACCCGCTCGGACAGTTGGGCGATCTCGGCATCCGGGTCGCGGCCGAGCAGTGTCCGGGCCAGCTGGATGTCCACGCTGGTGAGCACCACGGCCAGGAACGGGAGGAGGAGAAGCACGACGACGGCGACCACCCAGAGGACCACCCGACCCGTGGTGGAACTGACATCGACCACCCACAGCACGTGCAGGCCACTGTCCGGGATGCGCGAGGCATACAACGGCATCGCCAGGAGCGAGACGGCCAGCGCGACGAATGACGCCACTACGGTGCCGATCAGGAGCCCCCACAGGGAGTGCAGGGCGACGTAGGCCGCCGCGCGCCGGTGCACCCGGGTGAGACCCAGGACGTTGACCCACGTTGGCTCGGGACGGTGCGTCTCCGCCGGGATCCGGTGGGCGGTGAACACCTCGATCCGGCCCAATTCGGCCCTGGCGAACAGCCAGGCCAGCCACATGGCGGGGACCAGGACCGCCAGCCCGGAGCCGGCGGCCAATAGCCCGAGGGCACCGATCACGATGGACAGCACGATGCTGAGGGCCACCAGTCCGGTCAGCACGTTGAGCACGAGGAAGACCAGGTGCTGCCAGCCCCGCAACCACAGGTGCACGGGGCCGGGAATGGCCGACGGGACGGAAGTCATGCCACAACCCTAGGGAGAACCCCGTGCGGGAGGTCAGCCGAGGAACCCCCTGAACCGGGTGGGGGTAACCCCCGTCCGGAATCGGGAGTATGCGCCAATGATCCAGGCATCGTCCGCCGAGAGGCTGATGGGCATGATCCAGAACCAGGAACAGAGCCCGGTCGCCCTCGTCGAGGGCGACCGCGTCGAGGTGCGAGAGACGGCGGCCGGAGTGTCCACCAACCCCGCCCGTCTCGGGATAGAAGACTCGGGCGGCTACCGCCCGGAGCAACCCCGCAGCCCGCTGGCCCGTTGGTCGGTCCGGCATCGGTGGCTTGTCGTCCTGTCATCGCTGCTCGTCCTGGTGGCCGGCGTCGCGGTGACCGCCGGGGTCGGTATCGCCACCCTTGAGCAGGGAGGGGAACTGGTCGGCGATTCGGCGGCTGCCGAGGACATCATGGACGGGGCCGACTTCGGCGACGTCCCGACCGAATACGTCATCGTGACCGACCCGGCGGGCCCCCTCGCGCCAGAGGATGCGGCGGACCTGACCGCGGAGCTCTCGATGGCGTACGACGGCGTGACCGGCGTCGTGGGGGTGGGGGAGGCGTTCCCCGGTGCCGACGGCAGCCTCGTCGTCCCGCTGGAGATGGTCGCCGACGACGACGGGGTGGCGGTCGAGCCCGGACCGGCCGTCGCCGCGACCCAGGAGATGGCACAGGCACATCCGGACCTGGAGATCGGGCAGTTCGGCGAGGCGTCCTTGGATGACGAGGTGAACGAGACGATCGGCGAGGACTTCGTGCGCGCTGAGATCTTCTCGATCCCGGTGACGTTGATCATCCTGCTGCTCGCCTTCGGGGCGGTCGTCGCGGCCGGCGTGCCGCTCGTCCTGGGGCTGGGTAGCGTGGCCGTGGCGCTGGGACTGACCGCCATCGTCTCCACCGGGCTGATCCCCGTCGACCCGAACAGCCAGAGTCTCGTGCTGCTCATCGGTCTCGCGGTCGGGGTCGACTACGCGCTGTTCGTGTTGCGCCGGGCGCGGGAGGAACGACATGCCGGCGCGACGGTCGAGGACTCGATCGCGATCGCCGGCGGCACCGCGGGCCGTGCGGTGGCAATCTCCGGTCTGACCGTCGTGATCGCGATGTCGGGCATGCTGGTGGCCGGTGGCATGTTCACCTCGCTCGGCCTGGGCGCGATGCTCGTGGTCGGGGCCGCCGTGCTCGCCGCCACCATCACCCTCCCCGCGATCCTGGCGATCCTCGGGGACAAGGTCGAGGCGTTGCGACTGCCGTTCACCCGGCGGCGCGAGGCCCGACGTGGCTCGGTGGACACCTTCTGGGGCCGGCTTGCCGGGCAGGTCACCAAGCGCCCGCTGGCTTGGGCGGTGACCGTGGGGGCCTTGCTCGTGGCGCTCGCCTCCCCGGCGCTGGGCATGAAGACCGCCACGGGGGGCATCGAGACGCTGCCGCAGGACCTGGCTTCGGTGCGTGCCTACCACCAGTTCCACGACGCGGTCCCGGCCGACGAGTCCGGCGCCCTCCAGGTCGTCGTCCGGGCCCCCGCCGGGTCGGCCGCCGACGTCGAGGCGGCGCTGCTCGCCTCCGGTGACACCGCGGGCTCGCTCGACCTGGTGAGCGCGGTGGATGACAGCGTCCAGGTCTCCGCCGACGGGACGGTCAGCGTCTGGAACATCGGCCTACAGGTCAACTCCAGCGACGAGGCGATGCCCGACGTCGTGGACCAGGTCCGGGCACAGGTGCTGCCCGAGATCGAGGCCGCCCTCGCCGACGTGCCCGACGCAGCGGTACATCTGGGCGGTGCCGCCGCGGTCACCGACCTCACCAGCTGGATGGACGGGCGACTGCCCTGGGTGGTCGGATTCGTCCTGGCGCTCACCCTGATTGTGATGACGTTGTCCTTCGGCTCACCCGCCCTAGCCCTGGCGACGGTGGCGCTCAACGCCCTGTCGGTCGGCGCTGCATACGGGATCCTGACGGCGGTCTTCGGCGGCACCTGGGCCGAGGGGCTGCTCGACTTCAACTCCACCGGCGCCATCGCCTCGTGGTTGCCGTTGATGCTGTTCGTGCTGCTGTTCGGGCTGTCGATGGACTACCACATCTTCGTGACGAGCCGGGTTCGTGAGGCCCGGGACGGCGGTGCCTCGCCCCGTGAAGCCATCCGGGTCGGCCTGGCCCGGTCGGCGGGGGTGGTGACGGCCGCGGCGGCGGTCATGGTGGGCGTCTTCTCGATCTTCGGCACTCTGTCGATCCTGGAGATGAAGCAACTCGGTGTCGGCCTCGCCGCGGCGGTGTTGCTCGACGCCACGGTGGTGCGCGGCATCATGCTCCCCGCCCTGTTGGGGCTGCTCGGCGACCGGGCACACACCGGCCCGTCGTGGTTGCCGCGGCTGCACCACTGATCCGGCCTCCGGGTGGTGGGCACGGCAGAATATCCACCATGCCCACCACCTGGCGTCCGATGACCGCCGACGACGCACCGGCGCTCGCCGCCCTGTTCAACACCGTGGCCGAGGCCGACGGGACGGGGGACACCGCCACCGAGCAGGTGGTCGCGGAGATCTTCGCGATGCCGCGCTTCGAGGCGGCCGACGACAGTTTCTCCGTGTGGGACGGTGCGGACCTGGTCGGCGCGGGCTTCGTGACCGTGCGGGACGTCGCCGTCGACGGGCGGGCGATGGTCGTGCCGGAGGGCGCGATCCACCCGGACCGGCGCGGCGCTGGTCTCGGCGCCGAGCTGCTGGCCCGCCTCGAGCGGCGCGGGATCGAGTTGGCGCACACCCGGCTCCCCGGCCTGCCCGTGCGGTTGCGCACCTCCGGCGGGCTCCAGGGCTCCTCGGCCCAGCGCCTGCTGGAGCAGGCGGGCTACGCGCCGGGCAACTACTTCCTGACGATGGAGGTCGACCTGGCCACCTGGCGCGACCCCGGGGCCGAGACCGTCTCGGTGCAGCCGGGGCCGGAACTGTCCGAGGCCGTCCGGGAGGCGCACAACGACGCCTTCCGCGACCACCGCAACTTCAGTCCCATCCCGCAGGACTCCTGGGAGCACTGGGGCCGCTCATCGGCATACCGCCCCCGACTCAGCCGGGTGGTCGTCGAGGACGGTCGGGTCCTGGCGTACGCGACGGCCAGCGAGTACGAACCGGGCACCGTGCACATCGACCTGGTCGGCACCCGGCGGGAAGCCCGCGGGCGCGGCCTCGCCAAGGACGTGCTGACCAGTGGGCTCCGGGCGGCCCGAGCGGCGGGGATGTCCACCAGCGAGCTGGAGGTCGACAGCACCAGCCCGACGGGCGCCGACCGGCTCTACACCTCGGTCGGCTACCACGAGGTCAGGGTCGTGTCCCGCTACCAGCGGGACGTGCCGGACCCTCGGTGAACTGGGGCAGCGACTCCGCGGCCCCGCGGATGTGCCGCTCGGCCAGCTCGGCAGCCCGGTCCCCTTCCCCGGCGCTGATCGCCCGCTCGATCCCGTGGTGCTCCTGCCGCAGCACCGCGGCCATGGCCTCCCAGTCCGCGACCCGGTGAAAGGCCGCGAGGTGCCGGGGGCGCAGTGAGGCCCGGATCGCCTCGGTGAGGTTGGCGAACAGCCGGTTGCCGCCGGCCCGGGCGATGGCGACGTGGAACTCGGTGTCGGCGTCGTTGAACTCCTCCCGGCTCAGCCCCGGGGCATCCATCGCATCGAGGTGGGACCGGATCGCGGCCAGTGAGTCCTCGTCGGCCCGCTGGGCGGCCAGGGAGGCGCTGGAGCGCTCGAGCAGGACCCGGGTCTCCACGACGTCGTCGACCGGGAAGTTCGCCAGCGCGACGTGCAGCCGGAGCAACCGGGTGAGGGCGGCGCTGGGGAGCGAGGCGACGAAGGTGCCCGCGCCCCGACCGGACCCGACGTTCGACCGGAGCACGCCGTGGCTCTCCAGGACCCGGATCGCCTCGCGCACGCCGGCCCGGCTGACCTGGAGCTTGCTGGCCAGGTCGCGCTCGGAGGGGAGTGGGTCGTCCACGGTGAGCTGACCGGTCAGGATCTGGTCCTCGATCGCCTCGATGACCAGCTCGTGGGTGCTGTTGCGGGGCACCGGCGCCCACTGCGGGCCGCCTCCAGGCTCTGCCATATGTGGTCCAACCTCACAAAGGTAGATGCGGTCAGGTGGTCCCAGAGTTGTAGCACAGGTCACACCGGGTGGCGTCGCAGACCCCTTGACGGGCTCTCAGTGACGGCCCTACGATCATCCGTCAAGTGGTCGGACCACTAAGAGTTCAACCTCTCATCCGCACTCACCAGAATGCGTCATCGACGGCGATACGTAGGCAGCACCGCAGCCGATGTGCACGGAGACGATATGTACACTCCCGATCTGGCGCCGATTGCCGGCAGCCTCCTGTGGTCCTCCCTCGTCGCGGTCCTTCCGCTCCTGACGATCTTCATCGCCCTCGGGGCGCTGCGCTGGAAGGCCCACTGGGCCGGTCTGGCCGCGCTCGCGGTAGCCGCCCTCGTCGCGTTGTTCGCCTACGGCATGCCCGTCCACCTGGTCGGACTGTCGGCCACGCAGGGCTTCGCGTTCGGTCTCTTCCCGATCATGTGGATCGTGGTGAACGCGATCTGGCTGTACGAACTCACCGTGCGGTCCGGCCGCTTCGAGGACCTGCGCAGGGTCATCGACGTCATCTCCGACGACCCGCGCGTGCAGGCCATCATCATCGCCTTCTGTTTCGGCGGCCTGCTCGAGGCGCTGGCCGGCTTCGGTGCCCCGGTCGCGATCACCGGCGTGATGCTGATGGCGGTGGGCTTCACCGCGATGCGGGCGGCCTCGGTGGTCCTGATCGCCAACACGGCGCCGGTGGCCTTCGGCGCCATCGCCATCCCGATCATCACGGCAGGCAACCTGACCGGCATCGACTACCAGCACATCGGCGCGGTCGTCGGACACCAGACCCCGTTCCTGGCCGCCTTCGTCCCGCTCTTCCTCGTGCTCCTCGTCGACGGTAAGCGTGGGGTGCGGCAGTTGTGGCCGCTGGCCCTGACCGTGGGTGTCGTCTTCGCCGTCGCCCAGTTCGTGTCGGCCAACCACATCTCGGTGGAGCTGACCGACATCATCGCCTCCCTGGCCGGGCTGGCCGCCGCCGTGCTGCTGCTGCAGGTCTGGAAGCCCCAGGGCGGGCAGGACGCGCTGGAGAAGATGCGCGTGGAGCGGGTCGACGAGGCAGCCGACCCGGTGGACACCGAGGTGATCGGCGGTGGCGTCGCCACCGCGGCGCGGACGGAGACCACCCTCACCGGCAGCCGGGTCTTCCTGGCCCTGTTCCCCTACCTGCTGGTCATCGTGATCTTCTCCGCCGCCAAGCTGTGGGGCTGGCTGAACGGCCTGCTCGCCGGGACCGACGTCAAGATCCCGTGGCCCGGCCTGGACGGCAACATCTCCACGGCGGCGGGGGAGGTCTCCGGCAGCACGGTCTACAACTTCCAGTGGCTGTCCTCGCCCGGGACCCTGTTGCTGATCACCGGTGTCGTCGTGGCGGCGGTCTACCGGCTCTCCGCGGCCGATGCCCTCGCCGTCTACCGGGAGACCCTGGTGAAGATGCGTTTCGCCATCCTGACCGTCGGGTCGGTGCTGGCCCTGGCATACGTGATGAACCAGTCGGGTCAGACGATCACGATCGGCACCTGGATCGCCGGCACGGGGGCGGCCTTCGCCTTCCTCTCGCCCGTCCTCGGGTGGCTGGGCACCGCGGTGACCGGCTCCGACACCAGCGCCAACGCGCTCTTCGCCACCCTGCAGCAGACCGCCGCGGAGCAGGCCGGGATCGACCCGGCCCTGCTGGTGGCGGCGAACACCTCCGGCGGGGTGGTTGGCAAGATGATCAGTCCGCAGAACCTGACCATCGCGGCGACCGCCGTCGGCCTGGTCGGCCGGGAGTCGGAGATCTTCCGCAAGGTCATCTGGTGGAGCCTGGGGATGCTGTTGGCCCTGTGCATCCTCGTCGGCCTGCAGTCCACCGTCCTCTCCTGGATGATCCCGACCCAGTAGGCAGCAGCGGATTCCACTAGGTTCACCCTCAAGCTCAACCGTCCAGCAAAGGAGCACCATGGTCCAGCGACAGGTCCCCAACCCGGCCGAGATCTTCGAGCTGATGAAGTTCAAGAAGCTCGAGCTCAACGGCAAGAAGCGCCGGCTCCAGTCGGCCCTGACCATCGAAGACCTGCGCCGTATCGCTAAGCGGCGTACCCCTGCCGCCGCCTTCGACTACACCGACGGCGCGGCCGAGGGCGAGATCTCGCTGGCGCGGGCGGTCCAGGCGTTCGAGGACGTCGAGTTCCACCCGGCCATCCTCAACGACGTCTCCGAGGTGAACACCTCGACTCAGGTGCTGGGCGGCAGCTCCGCGCTGCCGTTCGGCATCGCCCCGACCGGGTTCACCCGGTTGATGCAGACCGAGGGCGAGGTGGCCGGCGCCGGCGCCGCCGGGGCGGCCGGGATCCCGTTCACCCTCTCCACCCTGGGCACCACCTCGATCGAGGACGTCAAGGCGGCCAACCCGCACGGCCGCAACTGGTTCCAGCTCTACGTGATGAACCAGCGCGAGATCTCCTACGGGTTGGTCGAGCGGGCCGCCAAGGCGGGTTACGACAGCCTCTTCTTCACCGTCGACACCCCGGTGGCCGGGGCGCGGTTGCGGGACACCCGCAACGGCTTCTCCATCCCCCCGCAGCTGTCCCTGGGCACGATCGCCAACGCCTCGGTCCGGCCGTGGTGGTGGTACGACTTCCTGACCACCCCGGGCCTGGAGTTCGCCTCCCTGTCCGAGACCGGCGGGACCGTCGGCGAGCTGTTGAACTCCGCGATGGACCCGACGATCAACTTCGATGACCTGGCCGAGATCCGCGAGATGTGGCCGGGCAAGCTGGCGATCAAGGGTGTGCAGACGGTCGAGGACGCCAAGAAGCTCACCGGGCTCGGCGTGGACGCGATCCTGCTGTCCAACCACGGCGGTCGCCAGCTGGACCGCGCCCCGGTGCCGTTTCACCTGCTCCCCGAGGTGGTGCGGGAGGTCGGCCAGGACGTCGAGGTCATGGTCGACACCGGGATCCGCAACGGTGCCGACGTGGTGGCCTCGCTCGCGCTCGGGGCGAAGTTCACCCTGATCGGCCGGGCCTACCTCTACGGGCTGATGGCCGGTGGGCGCGAGGGTGTGGACCGCACCATCGAGATCCTGGCCGACCAGGTGCGCCGCACCATGAAGCTGCTGCAGGTGCGCACCGTGCAGGAGCTCAACCCCTCCCACGTCACGCAGCTGGTCCGCTTCAACCGGGTGGGCGCACGGGAGGGCGCGTTCCGGGCGTAGTCCGGGGGAGCGCCGGGCAGGTCAGCGCGGCTGGCTGATCTCGCCCGGCTCCTCCGCGTCGCGGGTGCCCTGGCTGCGCCGCAGGGTGCGGGCGCCCAGCAGCGAGAGCGCCATCGCGGCTGCGGCCGCGCCGACGGTGACCGCGAAGGCCGGGTGGTGCCCGCCCCAGTCGGCCAGTCGGCCGGCCAGGCTCGAGCCGAGCGCGTAGCCGAGCCCGGTCGTGGCCGCCAACACCGTCATCGCGGCCCCGAGCCGGCTCACGGGCGTGATCCGCTCCGCCAGGGTGAAGGTGGTGATCATCGAGGGGGCGATCGCCACACCGAGCACCAGGAGTGCGGCTGACAGCCCGCCCAGACCCTGGACCGCCAGCAGCGGCAGCGCGAGCACGGGCAGCGCCGTGGTGAAGACCCGCAGCCGGCTCTCGTAGCGGAACGTCTCGGGGACGGCCACCACCGCCAGCCCCGCAGCGACGCTGCCGATGCCGAGCAGCGCGTGGAACAACCCGGTCAGGCCGGGTTCGCCGGCGTCGGTGGCCAGCACCGAGGTGCCGGTCTGCACCGACCCGAAGATCATCCCGATCGAGAGTTGCACGGTGGCCAGGACGACCAGGGCGGGGGTGAGCAACCGGCCCCGCCCCGCCTCGCCCGGACGGGCAGGCTCGACCAGCCCCGCCGTCGGGTGCACCGCGAACCAGGTGCCGAACGCCGCCAGGAGCGCGGCGGCGGCCAGGATGGCGGCCCCCGGGTCCAACACCGCCGCGACGACGCCCACCAGGGCGGGTCCGAGCACGAAGGACGCCTCGTCGGCGGCGCCTTCGTAGGAGAAGGCGGCATCGACCACGTCGCGTCGCTCCACGCCGCGCCGCCGGCTGATCGGGCGCCACCGGACCCGGGCCATGGTGCCGACCTGCGGGGTGAAGGCACCGGCGACGGCGCCGACCGCGGCGAGCGGCCACCAGGGGTCTCCCGGTTGGTACAGGGACGCCAGCAGGACCAGGGCGGTCAGGCCGGCGGACCCGACGACGGCCTGGACGAGCAGCACGGGACGTTGGCCGAGGCGGTCGGTGAGTGCCCCGGCGACGGGGGAGCCGATCGCGTTGGCGATTGCCAACGCGCCGGCCGTGGCCCCACCCGCCCCGTAGGACCCGGTGACGCCGCTGACCAGCAGCAGGGTGCCCAGCTGGGACATGGCGAGGGGGAGGCGACCGAGGAAGGCCACGACGACATACAACGGGCCGGTGAGGGCGAACAGGCGGCGGTAGGACGCCACTGGTGACAAGGCTTCTCCTGGGAGGGTGCGGCGGGCTGCACCATCCCACCCCTGGCGCTCTAACCCTGTGCGCGCACCATTCTACCGGTCCCCGGCGGTCCCGTGCCCACCTTCCGCGCCGTCGTCGCCCTCCAACGGCACCACCGGCTCACCCTCGGCCCGTCGCGGGTCCTGGTGGAAGGTTCGCACCGCCCGGGCCAGGCCGAGCAGCGCGAGGTTCACCAGGACCGGCAGGTAGCCGATGAACTGGGCGTCGAGGAGCTGGAAGAACTGGACGACGAGCAACTGCAGCAGCAGCGCCGCCTCGAAAGCGGTCAGCGCCGGTCCGACCCGGTCCCGGCGCCAGAGCCACAGCCCGACCAGGGCGACGACCGCCGAGGCCACCGCGGAGCCGAGGTAGACCGTGTTGCGGACGGTGGGGGCACCGGCGAACGCCCAGGTCGGTGCCACCAGCGAGAACAGCGCGAAGGCGACGAACAGGAACACCGCCGCCTTGCGGACCAGCGCGATCTTGGGCAGCGCGACGACCGCCCGCCGGAGCGCGCCGTAGCCGCCCGCCAGCCACGAGCCGTTCGGTGTCTGGACCGGCAGCGACTGCAGCGTCTCCACCAACGCCCGCGCCATCGGGTCCCCGGGGCCGACCTCCCGCAACAGGGTGAGGGCGCGCTCCCGCTCGGCGGTGTCCAGATCGTGGGCGGCGGACTCCTTGAGCAGCTCGACCGCGTTGACCACCCGCTCCCGGTCGGCCAGCGGCCGTCGCCGCACCGCGACGTCGACCACCAAGTACAGCGCCACGAAGGTGCCGTAGATGATCGCCGCGACCGGCTCGTAGAAGTAGTTGTTGTCCCCGGTGACGAACTTGCCGACCTCGTCGATGAACATCCCGAACCCCACGCCCCCCACGAACGCGGCCGCCGTGCGCACCCGCCGGCTCAGGAAGAGCAGGCACAGCAGCAGCCCGACGAGCATGCCGAGGCCGCCCCACAGCAGGTGCGCCAGGTGCAGGGTGCCCCCACCGATCTGCGGGTAGTCGGCCAGCTCCAGGTAGATCCGGGTCACCGCGATCGAGGCCACCGCGCTGACCAGGAAGATCTCGAACCGGTCACCGCCCTCGGCATCGCGGACGGGGAGTCGCGAGTAGGCGGCGCGGGCAGCCGGTCGGCCGGGCTGGTCCCTCATCGGCCCAGGGTATGCCGAGAGCCGCCCGGGACGTGCCCGGACGGCTCTCGCGTGGTGCTGGTGTGCAGCGGGGGGATCAGCCCTGTCGGCCCCTGCCGCGCGCCGCCTTGGCGGCCTGCTGGGCGACCTGGGTCGCCTGCTGCACCACCTGCTCCTGCCCGCCCTCGGACGGGCCGGGGCGCAGGGCCCTGCGCGCCCGGTCGGTCGACTCCGACTGGATCTGCGGCAGCAGCTGGGCCATCAGCAGCGTGGACAGCGCGGAGCTGTCGCCCTGCTGGCCGTCGGTGTGCACGATGACCGGCCGCGGGGCGGACTCGGCCAGCTGGGCGCCAACGTCCAGGCGGCGCCGGGCCAGCTCGTACTCGAGCACCGCCCGGTTGTCGCGGTAGGCGGTGGCGAGCTGCTCCTGCGCCTTGGCCTCACCCTGGGCGGCCACCAGGTTGGTGCGCGCCCGGGTCTCGATCTCGTACTTGACCTTCTGCGCCTCGGTCTCGCGCTCCTCCAACATCTGGGCGACGTCCTTGCGGGCCTTGTTCAGGGCCGCGCTGACCTCGACGATCTTGGCGTCGCGGACCTTCTTGGACCGCTCGATCTCCATCAGCAGGGTGTCGATCCGGCGCTTGCGAGCCAGCTCCCACTCCTTCTCGTAGGCGACGAGCTCCTTGGAGACCCGCTCCCGGGTGGACAGGTGCTCGCGGTACTGGTCGGGCAGCTGCACGTCCGGGATGTTGCAGCCCATGATCTGCACGCCGTAGCGGGTCAGCTGCCGGTTGAGCAGCTCCTGCATGTCCTTGACGTCGCTGCCGCGCAGGTCGTAGGCCCGCTCGGTGTGGACCTGGCGGCTGCGCTGCCGGATCGCGTCCTGCACCGAGTTGGACAGCACCAGGTCGAAGTTGCCGGCGCCGATGGTCTGCACGAAGCGGATCGCGTCGATGATCCGGAACCGCAGGAAGAACTCGATCGACTTCAGCGGCACGTTCTCGTGCGTCGGGCTGGACAGGACGGGTGCGGCATACGGGATCTCGGTGGTCACGTCGACCACGTAGGCGACCCGCGCCCACGGGTGCCACAGGTAGTGCCGACCCGGGGACAGGCCCGGCCCGGAGATGGCACCGAACTTGGTGAGCACGCCCACGGTGCCCTCCTCGATCTCCACGATCGAGGAACGCCACCACCACAGGGCCGAGAGCAGGATCGAGACGACCGCCACGGCGATCGCCACGCCCCCGAGCCCGCCGTGGTCCGAGGCGATCAGCATGATCCCGCTGAACAGCGCCCAGAGGGCGAACCAGAGCAGGGTGACCCACCGCAGGCCGCGGGAGTCCTTGGGGATGACGACGGGCACCACGGCGCCCTGCTCGCCACCGCGCAGCAGCCGCGCGACGTCGCCCCACCCGGCCAGGGCCTCCTTGATCGAGGACATGCCCTGACCGCGCATCATCTGTTGCGCCTGGGCGGCGCCGGTCTGCTCACTCATTGTTGCCCTCCTCCGGGTTGGTCACGCCGCGCATCTGCTGACGGCTGCGCTCGATGAACTGCTGGGCACGGCTCTGGCCCGCCGAGGGCGGCTGGCCCTGGTCGGGTGCGCCCTGGCCCGGTGCGGCCTGACCGGGACCACCCAACCGCGGGTCACCCTGCTGGGGCCCGACGGGGGCGAACCCCTGACCGCGGCCGCCCTGCTGCGGGCCGTTCGGGCCGTTCGGACCGCCCTGGGGCGGACCACCGACCGGAGGCATCCCCGGCGGGGGCTGCTGACCCGGGTGACCGGCCGGCGCCTGCGGACCGCCGTGTCCCTGCGGACGTCCCTGGTGCTGCTGACCGCCGGCGCCCTGGCCGGGGGCAGGCTCCCGGGTCACTTCCTCCCGGGTCTGCGGAGCCCGCTCCTCGGGGGCCCTCTCCTGGTGAGCCGTCTCCTGGGGAGCCGCCGCCTGGGGAGCCGCCGCCTCGGGCGCCGACCCGTCCTCAGGTGCGGTCACGGACCGGCGGATCTCCTCCATCCGGTCCTCCCCGGGCACGGCGGCCTCCTCGCCCTCGGACACGATCTCGACCGTGGTCTCCTCCGGCGGCTCGAGCAGGTGCTCGATCTCGTCGGAGCGACCCTCGATCCGCTCGGCGATCTCGTTCTTGCGGGTGCGGATGCCCTCCATGTCCTCGCTGGTGAACAGCTTGTCCTCGGAACCGCCGACGAGGCCCCGGGCGATGCCCAGGAAGTCGACGCCCTCGCTGTCGCCGCCCACGCGGACGATCTGCGGCAGGGAGTCGGCCAGCGACTCGAGCTTGTCGAGCACGTCCCGCTGGTAGCGGTAGTCCAGGATCTCCGGCGCCAGCGCCGCGCTCATCGCGCGGATGTCGAGGGCCTGCGCCTCCAACAACGCCGCGTTGGCCTGGGCGGTGGACTCCGCCTCGACGAAGCGCTGCCGGGCCATCGCGTCGGCCCGGTTGGTCTCCCGCTCCAGGGCGGTGTCCATCTGGGCCTGATAGCGCGCCACGTCGGCCTGGATCGCCGAGAGCGACTCGTTGAGCGAGGCGAGGTCCTTGTTCAGGTCACCCTCGTTCTGCTCCTTGCGCAGGTTCAGTTCGTACTCGTAGGTGTAGGCCTCCTTGGCCACCCGCACCATCTCGGGGGCGGCCAGGTCCATCCGGTACTCCTGCGCCGACGGCTCGGCGTGGGTGATGTTGGCGGTGGTCAGCTCCACGGCCGGGGCGAACTGGGAGTTCAGCTGCTCCAACAGGCGGGTGGTGCTCTCACCGACCAGGTCGTAGATGCCGGAAGCCTCCTGCTCGTAGATCAACGAACGGGTGGTCTCGGAGATGGCGTTGTTCAGCTTGTCCTGGAAGCCGTTGACGGCGCCGAGCACGAAGACGAACTCGCGGGCGCTGACGATCCGGAACTGCAGGAACAGGTCGACCGACGCCTGCACACCGGACTTGGTGGGCGCCTGGCGGATCGGCGCGTTGAACGGGTACTCCCGGGTGGTGTTGACGATGTAGGAGACCCGCTTCCACGGGTTCCACAGGGTGACCCGTCCCGGCCCGACCTCGGCCTCGACCTTGCCGAACCGCGAGATCAGCGCGGTGCACCCCTCGGGAACCATCACCATGCCCTGGCGCCACCACATGAACGCGGCGATGAGCAGCACGATGATCCAGTAGTGGACGCCGAAGAGCGCCCCGCCGAGGTTCTCGGTCGGCAGCAGGATCACGTAGCCGACGATCCCGACGATCGCCAGCAGGATCACCGGCAGCAGCGCCCGGAGCTTGCGCCCGCGGGGCATCACCATCGGGGTGATCACGTGCAGGGGACCGTTCGGTCCCATCTCGTAGTGGCTCCTGGAGAGCTTCTCCGAAGCATCGTCCAGCGAGCACGACTCGGCCTGGATCCGGGTGCCTGCCGAACTGCCGTTCTCCCGGGCGGCCGGAAAGTCCTTGGCGGACAGTCCGAAACCGTCACCGCTCATTCCGGCCTGTTGGGCGACGTTTTGGACTGTCTGTCCCACGACTTCGCGGACGTCCGCCCCGCCTGCCACCTGCTTGGCGGCATCGATGAACTGTTGGGCCCTACTCACGCTTGCATCCCCTTCGTCCTTCCGGTCACCGGCGCCTGCGGGGCGCCGGTCGTGCAGAGTCTTTCACAGCACAGACGCGACGCAGTCGGCCTCGGTTCCGCCCAGGGGGCCGCCGGGTGGTGCTGGGGCGGTGGGTCAGGACTCATCCGTTGGCGGCCATGCACCTTGCGTCATGCATTCTGCGTCGCAGGCCACTCAGAGTGCATGACCCAAAGTGCATGGCCTGGGGCTGCCGCGGGGCGCTATCCACAGGCCCCGGATGCGGATGACCTGAGTGGGGCACGCTAGAGGGGACCGAGAGCGAGGGGGTGGTCCGCGGTGGGTAATCGCGAGGGGGATGTCCACGTGGGTTATCGCGAGGGGGCGGTCGACGACGACCGGTATGCCGTGTCAAAGGGTGGCCATACCGTGCCGGAGGGTGGCCCGGGACGGCGGTCGCGGCCGCGGCGCAGCGTCGAGGGTGCCCGGCGCCGAGAGCGCCGCGCACTGTTGGCGAAGGGGCCGGCCGTGGTGCACGGCGGGGTGGCGACCTGGCGCATCCTGCAGGACAGGGGTCTGTCGCGGGCGGAGATCCGGACCGAGATCGAGACGGGGCGCTGGACCCGGCTGGGGCGCCACACGATCGGGGTGACGGTGCGACAGGCGACCGGCCGCGGCGCCTGGTGGCGGGCTGTCTGGGAAGCGGGGCCGCGGGCGGTGCTCGATGGGGTGTCGGCCCTCCAGGCGGCAGGTCTCGAGCACTGGGAGGAACGCACCGTGCACGTCTCGGTGCCGGCCAGGAACAGGGTCCACGACGTTCCCGGGGTGACGGTCCACCGACCCCGAACCACCGACCCGGTGGGTGTCGGTGGCGTGCCGCGGAGCCGACCGGAGGGTGCCGCGGTCCGGGCGGCCCAGTGGGCGGTGTCGGACCGGCAGGCGGCCACGATCCTGGCGATGGCGGTCCAGCAGGGGGTGGTGGCCCCGGAGGCGCTGCTCGGGGCCTGGGCCGGCGTCCGGTCGACCAACCGGCGGACGTTGCTCGACGCCGTCATCCGCGACATCTGTGCCGGTGCCGAGGCCCTGGGCGAACTCGACTTCGCGGCGCTGTGCCGTCGCAGGGGGCTGCCCGAGCCCACGCGCCAGGTGCTGCGGACGGGACCGCGGGGGAGGGTCTATCTCGATGTCTACTGGGCCGAGTTCGGGTTGCACGTGGAGATCGACGGCGCGCAGCACTACCGGGGGTTGGCCCCGGTGGACGACGCCCTCCGGCAGAACGAGGTCGCCCTCGGGGGTGATGTGACCCTGCGGATACCCGTCCTGGGCCTCCGGGTGCGGCCCGATGCGTTTCTCGACCAGGTGGAGCGGGCGATGACACCGCGCGGTGCGTGACGATCACCCTCGTGCCGGATCGCCCCTTCGCGTACGGTTCACAGTGACCGCCCACACCGTCGGGAGCGAGACCGCGCCCGGCGCTCGGGCCCTGAGCCGGCACGCCATCCCGGGCCGCGCCCAACGAGGCCCGGACCGTCCCGAGAAGTCGGAGGACACCATGAGCAACGTCGAGGTCGACCCGGTGGAGATCGCCTGCGGGGAGGACCGCGCCGAGGCGGACGTGGAGTTGATCCCGCCGCGGGAGGTGCCGCTCGGCGGGCCGAGGGCGATGCTTGTGCGCCGCACTCTCCCGTCGCGGGGCCGCACCATGGTGGGCGCCTGGTGCTTCGCCGACCACTACGGCCCGGACCACGTCTCCGAGACCGGGGGGATGGTGGTCCCGCCGCACCCGCACACCGGCCTGCAGACCGTCTCCTGGCTGTTCACCGGGGAGATCGAGCACCGGGACAGCCTGGGCACGGTGGCGCCGGTCCGTCCCGGCGAGCTCAACCTGATGACCTCCGGCCGCGGCATCTCGCACTCGGAGGTCTCCACGGCGGCCACCGACATCCTGCACGGGGTGCAGCTCTGGGTGGCGCTGCCCGAGGAGGCGCGGGGGATGGCCCCGGAGTTCGAGAACTACGTGCCCGAGCCGTATGACGACGGTGCCGTCCGGCTGGCCGTCTTCGTCGGCGGGCTCGGGCTGGCCGACGGCACCCGGCTGACCTCGCCGGTCCGGATGCACACCCCGATTCTCGGTGCCGAGCTGACCCTGTGCCCCGGTGCCGATGTCGCGCTCGCCGTCGACCCGGCATACGAGCACGGCGTCCTCGTCGACGGCGGCCAGGTGGAGGTGCTGGGTGAGGTGGTGCCCCAGGGGACCCTCGGGTATGTCGCCCCGGGTGCCCGGCAGCTGCGCCTGCGGGCCGGTGAGCACGGGGCCCGGGCGGTGCTGCTGGGCGGCACCCCGTTCGGCGAGCAGATCGTCATGTGGTGGAACTTCATCGGGCGCAGCCACGAGGAGGTGGTGGCGTCCCGCGAGCAGTGGCAGGCCGAGATCGGCGGGGCCGAGGCGGTGCAGTTCGGCCGGTTCGACTACGACGGGGACCCGCTCCCGGCGCCGGGGATGCCCGGGGTGCGGCTGCGCCCCCGGGGCTGACGTGGAGACCCTGCGGACCGTGGCGCAGGTCCGGGACCGGGTCCGCCGGGTCCGGGCGGACGGGGGTCGGGTCGGGCTGGTGCCGACCATGGGGGCGCTGCACGAGGGTCACCTGTCCCTGGTGCGGATGGCCCGTCGGGACTGCGATCTCGTGGTGGTCTCGCTCTTCGTCAACCCGGCCCAGTTCGGCGAGGAGTCCGACCTGGCGAGCTATCCCCGCACGGAGGCGCGCGACGCCGAGCTCGCCGCAGGAGCGGGGGCGGACCTGCTCTTCGCCCCGGCGGTGGCGGAGGTCTATCCGGACGGGTTCGCCACCACCGTCCGGGTGACCGGCGTGACCGAGCACTGGGAGGGGGAGCACCGTGGCGCCGCGCACTTCGACGGCGTCGCCACGGTGGTCGCCAAGTTGTTCGCGATGGTGGCGCCGGACCTGGCCTACTTCGGGCAGAAGGACGCCCAGCAGGTGGCGGTCGTGCGCCGGATGGTCACCGACCTGAACCTGCCGGTCGAGATCCGCGTCGGGCCGACCGTGCGGGAGCCGGACGGGCTGGCGATGTCGAGCCGCAACGTGCGCCTCCGGCCGGAGGACCGGGAACGGGCACTGTCCCTCCGGGCGGGTCTGGATGCCGTTCAGGCGACCATCCGCGACGGCGCGGACGGCGCGGACGGCGCGGACGGCGCGGACGGCTTGGACTCGGCGGTGCGGGCCGGAGTGGAGGCCATGCGGTCGCGCGGGGTCGAGCCGGAATACCTCGCCCTGGTCGACCCGGAGACCTTCGCACCGGTCGTGGACCTGTCGGGCCCGGCGCTCGCCGTGGTCGCCGCCCGGGTCGGCGACGTGCGCCTCATCGACAACCTGCCGGTCGAGGCGTCCGCCTGACCCGGGGTGCGCCGGGGGCGGCCGGTCCACGCGGCGTCGTCCGCGGTCAGTGCCGGGCGAGCACCGCCGCAAGGTCGGACCCCTCCGGGAGCGCCCCGTAGAGCAGGCCCGGACCGGCCGGGCCCGACGCGCCGAGCCGTGCCCCGACGAAGGCCTCGGCCACCGGCGCGGGGGACTCCCGCAGCAGGAGTGAGGCCTGCAGGGCCAGGGCGAGCGCCGCCACGAGCGACCGGGCCCGGTGGGCCGCCGTCGCGGAGGTCGGGTCGGCGGCCAGCTCCCGCGCGAGGGACCGGGTGCGGGCCAGGTGCTCGTCCAGCAGCGGGTGGGCTCCTTCGGCGACGGCGACCTCGGCGTCGAAGGCCTCCAGCGCCTCCGGCGACCGGGCCAGGACGCGCAGCACGTCCAGCGCGATGACGTTGCCGGAGCCCTCCCAGACCGCCATCACCGGCTGCTCCCGGTAGCGCATCGCGAGCGGGAAGGCCTCGGTGTAACCGTTGCCGCCGAGGCACTCCAGCGCCTCGTAGGCGTGCCCCGGCCCGCGCTTGCACACCCAGTACTTGGCGACCGGCGTCGCGAGACGCCGGAACGCCCGCTCCGCGTCGTCCGCGTCCTCGTCGTGCGCCCGGGCCAGCCGCAGCGCGGTCGCCGTCGCCGCCTCGGACTCCAGGGCCAGGTCGGCCAGGACCGCGGTCATCGCCGGCTGGTCGACGAGCAGGGCACCGAAGGCGCTGCGGTGCCGGGCGTGCCAGACCGCCTCGGCGACCGACTGCCGCATCCCGGCGGCGCTGCCGAGCACGCAGTCCAGCCGGGTCCGGCTCACCATCTCGATGATCGCCGGCACGCCCCGGCCGGGCTCGCCGACCCGCACCCCCACAGTGTCGGCGAACTCCACCTCGGCCGAGGCGTTGGCCCGGTTGCCCAGCTTGTCCTTGAGCCGCTGGATCCGGAAGGCGTTGCGCGTGCCGTCCGGCAGCACCCGCGGCACCAGGAAGCAGGTCAGCCCCTCGGGTGCCTGGGCGAGCACCAGGAAGGCGTCCGACATCGGGGCGCTGCAGAACCACTTGTGCCCGGTCAGCCGGTGCGTCCCGTCGGCCGCGGGCACCGCGCGGCTGGTGCCCGCCCGCACGTCGGAGCCACCCTGCTTCTCGGTCATCGCCATGCCCACCAGCGCGGAGGTCTTGCCGGGTCGCAGGGTCGGGTCGTAGTCCCGGCTGAGCAGTCGGGGCAGCCAGTCGCGCGCCAGGTCCGGCGCCAGGCGCAGGCTCGGCACCGCGGCGTGCGTCATCGACACCGGGCAGGCGTGGCCCGGTTCGACCTGGGCGAAGAGCAGGAAGGTCGCGGCCCGCGCGACGTTGGCCCCCGGGCGGGGCTGGGCCCAGGCCGCCGTGTGCGCCCCTGCCGCGACGGCGGCGGAGATCACCCGGTGGTATGCCGGGTGGTAGCTCACCTCGTCGGCGCGCCGGCCCCACCGGTCGTGGGTGTGCAGCTCGGGCTCGTGCCGGTTGGCCAGCGCGGCGTCGGCCTGGAAGTCGGCGGTGCCCACGAGCGCGCCGACCCGGTGCAGGTCCCCGGAGGCCCAGCCCGCGGCATACCGCTCCACACCCTCGACGAGCGGCACGTTGGCGGCGTACTCGTCCAGCCCGGCCCGCAGCGGCGGCTGGTTGGTCACCTCGTGCGTGTCCATGGGGTGACCGTAGCGCCGCCCGGCGAGCAGGGACCGGTCAGCCGACCGCCGGTATGCCGTCGCGCGCCGGTGGCGCGTCCGTCACCGGTCGGTGGGTCAGTCGGGACGCGAGGTCGAGGGTGACGGTCAGGGCGGTGCGGCGGGACGGCATGAACCGGAGGAAGAAGGCCATCCGCAGGACCCACGCCACCTCGCCGGTCAGCTCGATCCCGTAGAGCGTGGCGACCGAGCGCCCCAGCCCGAAGGACGCCGCCTGCCCGAGCCCCCGGTAGCGGAACCGCCGGGTGGGGCGGCCCCGCAGCGTGCGGGCGACGTTGCGTCCCACGTGCGCGCCGCCCTTGATCGCCCACAGGGCGTTGGTCGCGACTGGCCGCCCCGTCCCCGGGTGCTCCACGAGGGCGGCGTCGCCGGCTGCCCAGGTGCCGCCGGCGACCGAGAGGTCGCGGCGGGTGACCAGTCGGTCCCTCGGGTCGTGGGGCAGCTGCTCCAGCCCGGGGATCTGCACGGGTCGCTGGCCGATCGTGCCGAGCACCGTGCCGGCCGGGAGGAGCTCCGTGGAGTGGTCGCGCAGCACGGCGCCGAGGCTCGACACGGCCACCAGGCGGACCCCGCGATGGGTGTGCACACCGAGCCGGGCCAGCTCCTGCTCGGCACGGTCGGCCAGCCGGGGGTGGTCGGCGCGGAGCTCCGGCAGCAGCTCGTCGCCGGAGTGGACCAGGTGCACCTCGAGGCCGCCGCGGCCGAAGTCGGCGATGGCGGCGGCCAGCTCCACGCCGGCGATGCCCCCGCCGGCGACGACCACGGAGCGTGCGCTGTCGCCCGGCCAGGTGGGGACACCTGCTCCGGGGGAGCGGTCGGGCAGCACCGGACCGGGGCGGGCCACCCGCTGCAGGTGCTCGCTGAGCGCCCGGATGTGTCCCGGGGCGCGCAGCGTGAAGCCGTGCTCGGCCAGGCCGGGGACGGTGCCGACCGGTTCGCGTCCGCCGGTGCCGACGACGAGCTGGTCGTAGTCGAGGGTGACCTCGGCCGCGGAGTCGCCCGCGGGGGCGACCGGCAGGTAGCGCACCCGCCGGCCGTCGGGGTCGATGTGGGTGACCCGGGCGTGCAGCACCCGGGCCCGGGGGCAGGCCTGCGCCAGCGGGGTGCGCGTCCGGTCGAACGGCAGGATCCCGGCGAGGACCTCGCCGGTGAAGCCGTGGAAGCTGTGGCAGTCGTCGGCGCTGAGCACCACGATCTCGACCTCGCCGCGGCGCAGCTCGCCGCGCAGGCGCCGCGCCAGCTGCCGGTAGGCGTGCAGCGTCACGTAGCCCCCGCCGACCAGCACGACCCGCTTCATGCGGGCACCTGCTCCCGGCGGCCGACCGCCGGCAGCGGCCGGCCGAACGAGGTGTGCACGGCGGGCCGGAAGCCCAGGTGCGACAGCGAGGCGGCCAGGGCGCGGGTGTGGTCCACCTGCTCCAGGGTGGGGACGCCCATGGCGAAGTGGCCGCGGTGCCCCGAGAGGGCGAGCAGCGCGGTCTCGGCGAAACAGGCGTAGGCCCGGCCGTCGGGCAGGCCGATGTCGCCACCGACCAGGCGCAGCGACGGGATGTCTAGCACGCCGCCGTCGACGACGGTCACGTCCGGCCGGGCAGTCAGCAGGGAGGGGTCGGTGTTGCGGGGTTGCGTGGCGTCCAGCACCACGGCGCCGGGGGCCAGGTGCTCCGGCCCGAGGACCGCGTCGGCGGAGGCGGTGAGGAGCACGACCAGGTCCGCCTGGGCGACCGAGGCCAGGTCGTTGCTCATCGTGGTGTGGACCCGGTCACCGAGCCGGGCGGCGAGGGCGCCGAGCTTGGGCAGCGAGCGGCCCACCAGGGTGAGCCGGTCGACGGCCCGGTCCCGGGCGAGCAGGGCCGCGACCGCGCCGCCGACGCTGCCGGTGGCGCCGACGACCGCGACGTGCCGGTCCCGGGACGGGTCGACGCGCGTGCCGAGCAGGTCCCGGGCCTGGGTGTCGACGGTGGCCGCCGTGAAGGCGTTGCCGTTGGTGACCCCGATGTCGGTGCGGTCGCGCAGCGAGACCCCACCCGCGGTGACGGTGGCGGTCAGCGCGCCGAGCCCCACGACGGAGGCCCCGAGGTCGACCGCACGGTCGACGGCGCGGGACACCCGCTGCCGCCCCTGACCGGGGTGTTCGAGCAGGTGCCGGGCGCCGAACGGCACCAGCACCACGTGGCCGACCGCGCGACCGCCGATCTCGACGGCGGCCATCGTCACCGGCGGCAGCGGCAGCCTGCGCAGGCCGAAGGAGTAGAGCCCGTCGGGTGCCAGCCCGAGGGGACGCCAGACGCGGGCCAGGTCGGTGCTGAGCTCGCGACGGGGGTGCACGAGGAAGGCGAAGGTGCCGGCCGCGGCCGGGAGGGCTGCGGCGGAGGGCAGGGGGGAGCCGGGCATGGCGACGTCCTGTTCGCGGGTGGTGGTCACGGGAGGCGGCACCCGGGCTGCTGCAGGCGGACCCGGGTGCCGCTGGGCCGGATCCGCTGGGCGGTTCCGACCCCACGGACTAGGAGAGCGCGCAGGCCCTGCCCTGATACACCCGCCGGTCGGCGCCGTCGACCTCCGCGACCCGGCCGTCGCGGCGGCCGCCCCCAGTAGGGTCGCCCTGTGGAGCGAGGGCGCGTGCTGCTGATCGACAACGTCGACAGCTTCACCTTCAACATCGCCGACCTGCTGCACCGGGTGTTGGGTCGGCCCCCTGTCGTGTGGGGGCACGACCACCCGGCCTCCGCCGAGGACCTGCGGGGGTTCGCGGCCATCGTCGTTGGACCGGGGCCGGGGCGTCCCCAGCACGCCGCCGACATGGGCCTGAGCGACCTGGCCCTGCGCCAGCGCGAGGTGCCCGTCCTCGGCATCTGTCTCGGGCACCAGGGCCTGGCGCACCTGGCCGGTGACGAGGTGGTGGAGCTGGCCGAGCCCATGCACGGCCGGGTCGGCACCGTCGAGCACGACGGCTCGGGGTTGTTCGAGGGGGTGCCCTCGCCGTTCCGGGTGGTCCGCTACCACTCCCTCGAGGTCCGCCCCGCACCGGCGTCACCGTTGCGGGTCACCGCCCGCACCCGGGAGGACGGGTGCGTCATGGGCCTGGCGGACCCGGGGGCCCGCCGGTGGGGGGTCCAGTTCCACCCCGAGTCGGTGCTCTCCGAGCACGGCGACCGGGTCGTGGCCAACTTCCTGCGCCTCGCGGGGGTGCCGGTCGAGACCGATCCGCAGGGGGGCGCGGTGGCGACCGGTGATGTCCTCGATACGAGGACACCGCAGGTCAGCGGCTCGCGGGCGGTGGAGATGGGGGTATGCAGCGTGCCGGGTCCGGTGGACCCGTGGCTGTTGCACAACCGGCTCGTCGGCGGGTCGGCGAGCTCGTTCTGGCTGGACTCCTCCGCGGGCGCCGCCCAGGGCGCGGCCGCGGTGCCGGCCGCCCGGTTCTCCGTGATCGGCGACGCCGGCGGGCCGCTGTCCTGCGAGGTCACCCACCGGGTGGGCACGGGCAGCACGGTCCGCCGGGAGGGGCTGCCCGAGGAACGCCTGCCCGGCCGGCTGCTGGACACGCTGGACACGCTGCTGGCGCGGTGGGAACTCGTGGGCACGCGGCCCCGGTTGCCCTTCGGCTTCCGCCCCGGACTCGTGGGCTACCTCGGGTACGAGCTGAAGGCCGAGACGGACGGGTCGGCCGCGCACCCGTCCCCGCACCCCGACGCCTGGCTGGTGTTCGCCGACCGGGCCGTGGTCATCGACCACCACACCGACGAGGTGTATGCCGTGTACCTGCACGACCCGGCGACCCGGGCGGTGCAGCAGGCGTGGGCCGACGATGTGCGCGCCCTGGTGTCCTCGATCCGGGGACAGACATCGGGTGTCACGCCCCCCGACGGCCCCGACGGCCCCGACGGACCCGGCGTCCCCGGGACGGACCCGGCCCACGACGCCGGTGCGGCCGACGTCGTGGCCGGGCTACGGCATACCGAGTCCGCCTATCGGGATCTCATCGCCCGCTGCCAGAAGGAGATCCGGGCCGGTGAGTCCTACGAGATCTGCCTGACCAACACGGTGACCTGGCCGCACGAGGTGGACCCGGCGGCGGCCTACCGGGCGCTGCGCTCGATCAGCCCGGTGCCGTTCGGGGCCTGGCTGCGCAGGCCCGGCCTCGACGTGGTCGGGTCCTCGCCCGAGCGGTTCCTGGCCCTGGACGCGGACGGCCGGGTGGAGGCCCGTCCGATCAAGGGCACCCGGCCCCGCGACCCGGACCCGGCGCGGGACGCGGCGCTGGCCCACGACCTGGCCACCGCGGTGAAGGATCGCGCGGAGAACCTGATGATCGTGGACCTGCTGCGCCACGACCTGCACCGGGTCTGCCGCTCGGGCAGCGTGCACGTGCCCGAGCTGTTCGCGGTGGAGAGCTACGCGACCGTGCACCAGCTGGTCTCCACCATCCGGGGGACCCTCGCGCCGGGGAAGGACGCCCTCGACCTGGTCGCCAGCTGCTTCCCCGGCGGGTCCATGACCGGGGCGCCGAAGGTGCGCACCATGGAGCTGCTGGACGGGTTCGAGGACGGGCCCCGCGGGGTCTACTCCGGGGTGATCGGCTGGTTCGGGCTGGACGGGGCGATGGACCTGTCGATCGTGATCCGCACCGCCACGGTGGTGCAGGGGCGGGCCGAGTTCGGGATCGGAGGCGCGATCACCGCGCTGTCCGACCCGGCGGAGGAGTTCGCCGAGACGTTGCACAAGGCCCGGGCGCTGGGTGCGGCGCTGTCCCTGGCGCACCCGGGTCAGGAGGCACCGGGGCAGGCGGTGGCGGAATAGTCACCGGCGCGGCTGCGTAGACCACGACATGACGACTTCCGTTCCGACGATCGAACTCAACAACGGCGTGCAGATCCCCCAGGTGGGCTTCGGCGTCTTCCAGGTGCCGGACACGCAGACCCAACAGGCGGTCGAGACCGCGCTGGAGGCGGGCTACCGGCACATCGACACCGCCGCGGCCTACTACAACGAGGCCGGCGTGGGTGCCGCGATCCGGGCCAGCGGCCTGCCGCGGGAGGAGATCTTCGTCACCACCAAGCTGCGCAACGGGGACCAGGGGGCGCAGTCCGCGCTGACCGCCTTCGAGAACAGCCGCCAGGCGCTCGGCCTGGATGTCGTGGACCTCTACCTGATCCACTGGCCCTACCCCAGCGCCGGGCTGTTCGTGGAGACCTGGAAGGCCTTCGAGAAGCTGTATGCCGAGGGTGCCGTCCGCGCGATCGGCGTGTCCAACTTCCTGCCCGACCACCTGCAGACGCTGCTCGCCGAGGCCGAGGTGGTGCCGACGGTGAACCAGATCGAGGTGCACCCCTCCTTCCAGCAGCCGGCCACCCAGGAGGCCAGCCGCGCCGCCGGCATCGCTGTCGAGGCCTACTCCCCGCTCGGCCAGGGCGCCGACCTGTCCGCCGAGGCGGTCACGGCGGTGGCGGAGCGGATCGGCGTCACCCCGGGCCAGGTCGTGCTGCGGTGGCACGTCCAGGAGGGGCGCATCGTCATCCCCAAGTCGGTCACCCCGGAGCGCATCGCCGGCAACATCGACCTCTTCACGTTCGAGCTGACCGACGAGGACGTCGCGACGATCACCGGGTTGGACAGTGAGGAGCGGATCGGCGCCGACCCGGCGACCGCCGCCTTCACCCAGGTGCGCTGAGCGGCCAACACGAGGGTCGGGAAGGGGGAGGGAGCCCGGCGGCCCGCCTCGCCTCCCTCCCCGTCCTGGCCCTGACCTTCCTGACCATCACGCTGCTCGCGATGGGCCCGCTGCAGGGTCTGGACATCACGCTGAACCGGTCCTACCCGGACCCGCCGCTCCCCGGCTGGGGGTTCTTCTCCAAGGAGGTGCTGGACCGGGTGGCCGGCCAGGCGGTGGCAGTCCCGGTCCTGGCCACCGTGGCCGGCGTCCTGGCCTGGCGCCGCCGGTCCTGGCGGCCGCTGGCCTTCGCGGCGCTCGCCGAGGCCTGCGTGATGGGCCTGGTGGGGGTGGCGAAGCTGGTCACGGCCCGGCGGATCCCCCACTCCACAGTGGAGGACTTCTTCGCCGGCGGCTTCCTCGAGTTCGGCCGGCACGGCATCAGCTTCCCCTCGGGGCACGCCGCCGAGGCGGTCGGTCTCTACGGTGCCGTCGTGCTGCTCCTCTGCCGGCACGCCTCCCCCTCGCCCAGGACCGTCCGGTGGCTCTGGATCGGCGTGGGCGTGATCACCACCGCCACCGCGCTGAACTCCCTGCACCTCGGCTACCACTGGGCGACCGACCTGCTGGGTGGGGTCGCCGCCGGCGCGTTGGCGCTCCGGGTGGCCGAGCGTCTGTCCCACCGCTGGCCGGTGCCGGCGCCCACGTGGTGGCTGGCATCCAGTCCCGTCACCGTGCGGACGGCCGTCGCCGCCTGGTACGACACGGCACGCCGGCCGCTAATCGGACTGGTCGAGTCCGAGGGCGATGAGGTCGGCCCCGCCCTCGGGCCAGCTGAACCGCAGCACGGTCCCGTCCGGGCCGGAGCCCCAGGACGCTAACCGGACGCCCTCGCGGTGCACCCGGATGGCGAGGGCATAGAGGTCCCCCGGTCGTTCGGCCCGGCAGATCAGCACCGTGCCGTTCGCGAACACCAGGCGGGCGGCGTGCTCACCGGGTGCCGGGCGCATCGCGCGCAGCGGCACGCCCCGGGACACCAGCACCCGCAGCCGCGCGGCCAGGAGCGTCTCGAGGATCCCGGACTCCTCCCGCTCCACGCGGGCAAAACCCTGCTCCAACTCGGTGAGTTCCTGCGGGCTGAGGTCGGGCAGGTCCGACCCCGCGGTCTGCCTGGCGCGGCGTCGCCGGAGCCACCGGCCCAGGACCACGGCCAGGGCGACCAGCAGCGCGAGGACGACCCACTTCATACCCCAGTGTGGCCCGTCCGGTCGGTCAGCGGCTCAGCACGGCGACGAGGAAGTCCGAGTCGTCCCGGAAGGGCCTCAGGTCCCAGGTCGAGAGCAGCACGTCCGGCGCGAGGCCGGCGGCGGCCGCGTGCTCCAGGAACTCCTCGAACGGGTAGCCGCGGCCCGCGCCGAAGCCGAGCACGGCGCGCCCGTCCGGCGCGAGGTGCGCGGCGATCCGGCGGATCACCTCCGCCCGGGTGCTGGGGGCGAGGAAGGCCATCACGTTGCCGGCCGAGACGACCACGTCGAACGGCTCCGGTATGCCGTGGGCCGGCAGGTCCAGCTCGGCCAGGTCGGCGACGATCCAGCGGGGACCCGGATGGTCCTCCTCGGCCGCGGCGATGAGCACCGGGTCGACGTCCACCCCGACCACGGTATGACCCGCCCGGTGCAGGTGACCGCCGAGCCGCCCCGGACCACAGCCGGCGTCCAGGATGCGGGCGCCGCGCCCGACCATCGCGTCGACCAGCCGCGCCTCGCCGTCCAGGTCCTGGCCCGCAGCGGCCATCGCCCGGAACCGCTCGACATACCAGTGCGAGTGGCCCGGATCGGCTTCGACCTGCTTCATCCACGCGCTCTGCTCGACCATGACGCCAGCCTAGGAGGCCGCGCGCCGGCGAGGTCGACCCGGTGCCGTTCGGCGACGTTGATCCGTGCGGGCGACCCGGAAGCCGACGTCGTCGATCCGGAACGTCGGGTGGCTACGCCGGCGGACCGAGGCCCGGCAACTCCAGTGCGGGTCCGCCCAGCCGCCGCCGCGCAGCACCCGGTAGCTGCCGTAGACCTCCGTGTCGTAGAAGTCCCAGCACCAGTCCCACACATTGCCGAGCATGTCGTGCAGTCCCCACGCGTTCGGCGTCTTGCCGGCGACCTCGTGCGCCCGGTCGCCGGAGTTGCCGCGGTGCCAGGCGATGTCGTCCAACGGGCCATATGTCGGTCCGGTGCTGCCGGCGCGGCAGGCGTGCTCCCACTCGGCCTCGGTGGGCAGTCGGTAACCGTCGGCGGTGACCTCCCAGTGCACCTCCTGCTCGCCAGGCCCGAGCCGGTAGGCGTGCTGCAGGCCCGCTGCAGTCGAACTCGCGTTGCAGAACCGCACGGCATCCCACCAGGAGACCGTCTCCACGGGCAGCCCGGGGCCGGCGGCCGTGCTCGGGCAGCGGCCGGTGACCGCGGCAAACTGCTGCTGGGTGACCGGCGTGGTGCCGAGTTCGAAGGCGGCGACCTCCACGGTCCACCGGCGTTCGGTGCGGCGATCGGACAGTTCGACGGTCCCCGCGGGCACGGCCATCATCGGAAGGTCGATCCCCTGATCCGCGGCCCCGAGCGTACGCGGCGGTCCTGCGGCGTGCGCCCTCAGACTCTGCCCTCGCCTCCAGATCAGTGCGCGGCGTTGGTCTTCCGGCGGGGGACGACGTGCATGACGAGCACGACGACCGCCCCCACCAGGAGGCCGATCACCGCGGAGAAGAAGGTGTTGACCAGCCAGGCCAGCGCCCCACCGATGCCCGGGACCCAACCGGCGACGGCCTCCTCCATGTGGTGCACCACGTCATACAACGCGTGCCAGCCCAGCTCGTCGATACCCACCAGGATGATGTGCCCGCCGACCCACAGCATCGCGACGACACCGACGACGGTGAGGCCGGCGAGGAGCTTCGGCATCCCCTTGACCAGGCCGTTGCCGGTGGTCTGTGCGAACGAGGACTCCCGCTGTGCCAGGTGCAGCCCGATGTCGTCCATCTTCACGATCAGGCCGACGACCCCGTAGACCACCGCCGTGATGAAGATCGCGACGACGATCAGGATGATCAGCCGGGACAGGAACGGTTCGTCGGCCACCTCGTTGAGGGAGATCACCATGATCTCGGCGGACAGGATGAAGTCGGTTCGGATCGCGCTGCTCACCATCTTGGCCTCGCGGTCGGCACCCTGCTCGATGGCCGGCTTCTCCTTGGCGGGATCGTGGTGACCGAAGAACTTCTCGTAAAGCTTCTCCGCGCCCTCGAAGCACAGGTAGGTCCCGCCGATCATGAGGATCGGGGTGAGGATCCAGGGCAGGAACTGGCTGAGCAGCATGATCGCCGGGAGGATGAACACCAGCTTGTTGCGGATCGAACCGATGGCGATCTTCTTGATCATCGGCAACTCGCGCGACGGGCTGAACCCCTGCACGTAGCGCGGTGTCACCGCGGTGTCGTCGACGACGACGCCGGCCGCCTTCGCGCTCGCCTTCCCGGCGGCGGCGGCCACGTCGTCGACCGAGGCGGCGGCCATCCGGGCCAGGGCCGCGATGTCGTCCAGCAGCGCGACCAGACCGGCGCTCACCGTCGGCCCCCTCGGAGTGCGGTCCAATAGGTAGGGCGCGGCACCGGGCACGTGATCTTCACGAGGCGCAAGCGTATAGGGCGTACCGGTGTGCTTCAGCCGTTTCGCACTCAGACCCCTGCCTGCGGGATGTCCCTGGCGAGGGTCGGGGAGGGTGGGCCCCGTGGGATTCGAACCCACAACCTACGGATTAAAAGTCCGCAGCTCTAACCGTTGAGCTAGAGGCCCTGGTCGCACGCGGCGCCCCGTGCAGGATACGCGGTGGTCGCCTGGGAGGCCCCAACCGTGGGCTGGCAGACTGCCGTGATGAGTTCCAGCCTCGTCCTCGGGCCGATGCTCCGGCACACCGACACCACGTCGGCGGCCGTCTGGGTGGAGACCCGACGGGCCGCCCAGGTGAGCGTGCACGCGGGGACGGACGAGGACGGCTCCCCGCGGGTGTGGCGGGCGCCCACCTTCCGGGTCCACGGACACCACTACGCCCTCGTCGAGGTGACCGGTCTGCGCCCGGGGGAGCGGACGGCATACCGGGTCGAGGTCGACGGCGCCCCGGCGTGGCCGCCGCCGGACGACCCCTTCCCGCCGGCGGAGTTGCACACCCTCACCGGTGACGAGGAGGTCAACCTGGCGTTCGGCTCGTGCCGGACCAGCGTGCCGCACGACCGGGCGCACCACCTGACGCACGGCGTGGACGCGCTGCGCACCTTGGCCCTGGCGGTCGCGGGCGGGGAGCGGCCGGATGTGGGGGTGCCCGACCTGCTGCTGCTCCTGGGGGACCAGGTGTATGCCGACGCCACCAGCGAGGCGATGCAGGAGTTCATCGCCTCCCGCCGCAGCCTGGACGAGGAGCCGGGCACGGAGTTGGCGGACTACGCCGAGTACGCCCACCTGTACTCCCTGGCCTGGAGCGAGCCGGCGCTGCGCTGGCTGTTCTCCTGGCTGCCCAGCCTGATGATCTTCGACGACCACGACGTGCGGGACGACTGGAACACCTCGGTGCAGTGGCGCGAGGAGATGGAGGCGACGTCCTGGTGGCACGGCCGGATCGTGGCCGCGCTCGCCTCGTACTGGGTGTACCAGCACCTCGGCAACCTGTCCGTGGCCGAACGGGCGGAGGACGAGATGTGGCGGGAGCTGCTGACCCGCCGGGAGCTGGCCGGGGCGGACGTCGAGGTCGATCTGACCGACGTGCTGGACGCCTTCGCCGAGCGGGTCGACAAGCATCCGGAGACCTACCGCTGGAGCTATGCGCGCAGGCTCGGTGACGCCCGGCTCGTGGTGATCGACTCCCGTGCCGCCCGCAAGCTCGAACCGGGCCGCCGGTCGATGCTGGACGAGGCGGAGATGGCGTGGCTGGACGAGCAGGTGCGGGGCGACTGCAGCCACCTGGTCATCGGCACCTCGCTGCCCTACCTGCTGCCGCAGGGGCTGCACCACCTGGAGTCCTGGAACGAGGCGGTGGTCGACGGTGGGTGGGGGCGGCGCCTGGTCGGCGTCGGGGAGCGGCTGCGCACCGCCTTCGACCTCGAGCACTGGGGCGCCTTCACGGACGGGTTCGAGCGGGTCGGGCGGATGGTGCAGGAGGTGGCCGACGGGCAGCGCGGCGCGGCGCCCGGCTCGGTGCTCTTCCTGTCCGGCGACGTGCACCACTCCTACATCTCCGAGGTGGACCGGTCGGGCGGCTCGCGGGTCCTGCAGTTGGTCTGCTCCCCGATCCGCAACCCGCTGCCACGGGTGTTGCGGACGGCGACTGCGGTCCTGGCCCGTGGCATCGCGCGGCCGGCGGCCCGGGGCCTGGCCCGCTCCGCCGGGGTGGCGCGACCGCCGTTCGCGTGGCACACCGTGGCCGGTCCGTGGTTCGACAACAACATCGCCCTGCTGCGGGTCGAACAGGACCGGTTGAGCACGTCGTGGCTGACCGGTGAGGTGCGGCACGGCGACCACGACCACCCGATCCTGCAGGTGGCCGCCGATGTCGAGCTCGACGTGCCCGTCCCCGGCCCGGGCGCGCTGGCCGGGGACCCGGCCGTGGCCCATGTCCACGGGCGTCAACAACGCCCCTGACCTGCGATGTCCTCGTCACGAGGACAGCCTGCCGACACGCCTTGCGACACGCCGCGATGTGCGAACGGCCGCCGTCTTCGCTAGCGTCGATGGCCGCGTTGGAGAGTCCACGTGCACCGGGATGGGGGGAACTCGTCCCTGGGGAGGCAAGGAGGAATCACATGCGCACCAGCACCAAGGCCCTCGCGACCGTGGCCGCCGGAGCGGCGATCTTCGCCGCGGGGGCGCCCGCGGCCACCGCCGACCACAGCGGACCGCTGAAGCCCAACTGCTCCGGGACGCAGATCGACCACCGGACCCTCAAGAACTCCGGCGGAGGGACGATCGGTCGCGTCGAGCTCTGGTACGACGGCTCCAAGCCCGGCGGCCAGAACTGCGTGAAGACCTACACCTTCTACCCGGGCAAGAGTTACACCGGCGCCTCGCTCGGCGTCGACGGCGACGGGGACCGCAAGGCCAACCGCTACGCCTACGACGAGGGTTGGTACTCCAGCTACGCCGGGGCCACCTTCCTGAACCACACCGCCGGCAAGTGCGTCCAGTGGGGTGGCCTCATCTACGGGCCGAACGAGGGCAGCCACGCGGACGACGACTCGTTCAAGTCCAAGTGGAAGCACTGCGGCTGATCGCCTGACCCGCCGGGCGCCCTGCCGTTCGCGGGGAAACTTTTGGGGCCTATGACGCCACATGGTTTCCACACGAAGGGCGCCCGGCCCCAGCCGGGGTCACTCCGAGCCGCTCCGGGCGCCCACGGCACTCATCGGGTCACTGCCGGTGCGGCAGCTTCAGGTCCACCCAGACGAGCCGGTGGTCGCTCGAGGGGAACGGGTAGGTCCCGGTCAGCCGGCTCAACGGGTCGTCGCTGGTCGGCCAGAACACGCCGGAGTCCAGGATCCGCAGCCGGCTGCTGGGCAGCACGTAGTCGGCCCGGATGTTGCCGGGCGGCTCGGCGAAGTCGGCCGTGTCGTGCCCCGGGTCGCCGAGGTGCTCGAGGTTGATCCCGCCCTGCAGCTCGCTGGCCTCGACCCCGCCCGCACTGCTCGGGGTGGACCGGGTGTTGATCCGGGGGTGGTCCAGCAGCGCGCTGATGGCGCCGTCGTAGGAGTCGCCGTCCAGCGGATCGGCGTTCTGGTCGCCGGCGATCACGAAGGCCGCGCGGGCCGGGAGCCCGCCGGTGCCGCCCTGGTCGTCGTAGATGTAGTCGGCCGTCGCGCCCGGGGTCACGTAGTCCGCCCAGAACCTGATCTCGTCGTGGTTGCGGCGCCCGTTGCGGTCCTCCGGACCGTCGAAGGTCGGCGGCGTGGGGTGGCTGACCAGGAAGTGGACGGTGGTGTTGCCGACGCTGATCGGCAGGTCCCAGTGCGACTTGCTGGACAGCCGGAGCACGGCCTGCTCCTCGGGCGAGTAGAAGTCGGTCGGGATGAGGTTGCCGGGCATGTCGGCCCACTTGAACAGCTGGAAGGTGCGGACCGCCTCGACGTCGATCGGGAACTTGGAGTACACGACCATGCCGTACTGCCCCTCGAACTCCCCGAACCCGAAGGCGTCGTCCGGCCCACCGACAACGCCGTCGTTGTTGAGGTCGTAACCGCTGGGCACCCCGGTGTTGGACGGCGCCACGTAGTAATAGGGGTAGTCCACCGGCTCCGCACCCTGCTGCGGGACCTCGAGGTAGTTGCTGCGGAACAGCTCGGCCGCCGCACCGCCCTCGACGAAGTCGAACTCGTTGACCAGCAGCACGTCCGGGTCGGTGCGCTGGATGATCTCGGCCACGGCCCGGGCCTGCGCGTTGTCCGGGGTCGACAGGTCGGCGAGCAGCTGCCCCTCCTCGGCACGGTTCAGGGAGGCGTTGAAGGTCGCGAAGCGCACGTCCATGTCGGGGCGGCCCACCTCCTTGGCTGCGTGCGGGTCCGGACGGTCCGTGGGGGACGGTGACCCCGCCGTGGCGACGGACGTCAGGGTCAGTCCGGACAGCAGTGTGGCAGCGACGGCGCCGACGAGGAGACGACGGGCCGGACGGGTCGGAAGGCGCATGTCCTCCAACCTAGGACGAGGGGTATGCCGTGTCGCCCGCTGCCGGGTGAAGGGTGCCCCAATTCCTGGTGTGCACCGGGTCAAGCGCGGAGGGACCCGGTTGGGAGGCGTCAGTTCAGGAAGCTGAACAGCCCGTCGAGGCCGTCCCGCGGGGTGCCCCACACGATGTCGTCCCGCAGCACCTCCACCTGCCCGGTCGTGTCGAGGCGCCAGTACTTCTGCGCCTTGCCCTCCACCGTGGCCGACACGACCAGGGAGGTGAGCGTCACCGGCGGCGACAGGCGGGGCAGCGCCAGGGAACACCGGGACCCGGGCTCGGCCTGCGCCGGGGCGCCGGGACGGAGGGTCGGTTGGTGCAGCACGGCCACGCCGTGGCGGCGGTCCGGCAGCGCCAGCCGGGTGCTCGCGACCCACCGGCCGAGGTCGCCGTCGGGGACCGGCTCGCGGCAGGTGGCGGCGACGAGCGTCACGGGGTGGGGCGAGGGATTGTCCAGGAGCACGGAGCGCCCGTCGGGCGTGGCCTCCTCGGTCCAGCGGACTGTCGCCACCTCCTTCCAGAAGGTGCCGGTCAGCAGGACCTGACAGATGTCGCGGAGCACGGCCATGGGGTCCACCTCGTCGGTACGTCGTGGGTCGGATGCTAGCTCGGACGGTCCGCTCGCCCCCGGGGTTCCGGTGGATCGTCACGGCGCGGTCAGCGTTTGCCCAACGCGGGGCCAGCATTCGTGCGCAACTCTTGTCACAGGAGTCACACCTGCTCCATGCTGGCTGGCGCCCGACGGACTTGGAGAACTCCCGTGCGCCGCACTCTTGTCACCGCCCTCGCCGTGCTGTCCCTCGCGATCGCCCCCGCATCGCTGGCCCAGCCGGAGCCCACCACCGCCGACGAACCGGCGGCCGACGTCGTCGTGCTGGGGGTCACCCCCGACGACGGGGAGGGCGGAGAGGCACCCGCCGGGGAACTCGAGCCGACCCCCGAGATCGTGGTGAACGACGACGGCCTGGTCGAGGACCAGCGACACGGCATGGTCGCCCCGGAAGCCGAGGTGCTCGGCCACGTGCCGGAGGCCGTCGTCGTCCCGGACCAGACCACGCTGCCGGCGGCCGAGCCGCACGCCGAGGTCTTCGACCGGCCCAGCGACGGGATCTTCGACCTCGTCGGCGGCGGATTCGGGCACGGCATCGGGATGTCCCAGTACGGGGCCGACGGCGCCGGGAAGGCGGGGCTGAACCACAAGCAGATCCTCGACTTCTACTACCCGGGCACGAAGCTGGAGACCCGGTCGACCGGCACCATCCGGATCGGCATCACCATCGACAACGACGGGGTCACCCGCGTCGCCCACCGGAGCGGCCTGCAGGTGTCCAGCGGACCCGGCGGCACGAAATACACCCTGCCGTCCGGTCGGAACCAGTGGCGGGTGCTGGCGACCGGCAGCTCGGCCAGCAGCTGCCAGCTGCAGGGGCGCGACAGCGCAGGCACGTGGACCGCCTACTGGCCCTCGGGCATGGCCAAGGCATGCCCGGTCACCTTCAGCTCCCCGTCGGAGTCGACGGTGGACCTCTACCTGCCGAGCGGCCAGCTGCGGGTCTACCGGGGGGCGATCACCGGCACCCACACCGGCTCCAGCGCCCTGACCACGGTCAACGCGCTGCCGATGCAGCAGTACCTGCGCTCGGTGGTCAACACCGAGATGCCCAACTACTTCCACGCCCAGGCGCTGCGGGTGCAGGCCGTGGCGGCGCGCACCTACGCGCTGCGGGGCAGCGGCGGCACGCCCTCCTACGACACCTGTGACACGACCTACTGCCAGGCCTACTCCGGACGTGGGGTGCGCAACAGCAACGGCACCATCACCTCCCACGAGCACCCGAACGCCGACGCGGCGGTCGAGGCGACGAACGGCCAGGTGCTCACCTTCAAGTTCGCCGACGGCGTCACCCGGTTGGCCACCACGATGTACTCCTCCTCCACCGGGGGCTGGACCACGACCGGGGGCGCCGGCCACGACTACCTGGCGGCCCACGCGGACCCCTACGACGCCGTCGCGGGCAACGCCCGCAACTCCTGGACCGCGGAACTGCCGGCCTCCTCGCTCGAGGCGCGCTACGGCATACACCGGGTCGAGCGGGTGCAGATCCTGACCCGGGACGGCCACGGCAAGTGGGGCGGACGGGTGCTCACCGCGCGCGTCGAGGGCTACACCTCCGGGGGGCAGTACACGTATGCCGACGCCACCGGTGGGGGCCTGCAGATGGCCCGCCCGTGGCCGGCCTGGAACAAGGGGCTGTCCTCCAACTACTTCACCTTCACCGGTGGCGGGACGCCCCCGTCCGCCGACCCGGTCCGGCTCTCGGGCACGGACCGCTACGGCACGGCGGCCGAGGTCGCCAAGGCGTGGAGCCCGGGCGTGAGCGTGGTGTATGTCGTGTCCGGCCAGCAGTACCCAGACGCGCTGACCGCGGCGGCCCGGGCCGGGGTCTACGACGCCCCGGTGCTGCTGGTGAAGAAGGGCTCGATCCCGGCCGCGACGGACTCCGCGCTGGTCCGGCTCAAGCCGCAGCGCGTCGTCGTGATCGGTGGCACGGGCGCCGTGTCCTCCACCGTCGCGACCAAGCTGAAGGGCTACACCACCAGCGGCAACCTGCAGCGCGTCGCAGGATCGGACCGGTACGAGACAGCGGCCGCGCTCGCCTCCTACTACCCGTCCGGCGGCAGCCGGGTCTACCTGGCCAGCGGCCAGAACTTCCCGGACGCACTGGCCGTGGCGGCGCTCGCCGGTGACCAGCAGGCGCCCCTGCTGCTGACCCGCAAGGGCGGCCTGGACGCGGCCACCGTGGCCGAGCTGAAGCGGCTCAACGCCGGCGAGGTCGTCGTGCTGGGCGGCACCGCGGCGATTTCCAAGAAGACGGCCGAGCAGGCCGCCGGCCACACCCGCAGCGGCTCCTACACCCGGCTGGCCGGAGCGAACCGCTACGAGACGGCCAAGGCCGTGGCCGCGAGGTTCCCGGCCGGGTCCTCGCCCGCGCACGTGGCCTCCGGCCAGGAGTTCCCGGACGCGATGGTCGGGGCGGCGCTCGCCGGGCGCCGCGGCACCCCGATCCTGCTCACCCGGGCCGACAGCGTCCCGCCCGCGACGGCGTCGGCGCTGCAGCGGCAGAGCCCCTCGCAGATGTACGTCTTCGGCGGCAAGGCGGTGGTGCACGACAGCACGCTGGCCGACCTCGGGGAGTACCTGCCCTGATCACCCGCACCGGTCGAGGGCCGCAAGGTCCCCGGTGACCGGGCGTGCCTGTGGGACCATGCGCCCATGACTGAGTCCAACCCTGCGCAGGGGCAGCTCCGGGAGCGGGAGCGCACGTTGGTCGAGACCAACGGGATCGACATCATCGCCGAGTCGGAGCGGACCGCCAAGCCGTCCGACCTGTTCTGGCCCTGGTTCGCGGCCAACGTCTCGGTCTTCGGGATGAGCTACGCCGCGTTCGTCTACGGCTTCGGCGTCTCCTTCGCCCAGGCGATCCTGGTCACCGTTGTCGGCGTGACCCTGTCCTTCCTGTTCTGCGGCATCATCGCGATCGCCGGCAAGCGGGGCTCCGCACCGACCATGGTGCTGTCCCGGGCCGCGTTCGGGGTGAACGGGCAGAAGGTTCCGGGGGTCTTCTCCTGGCTGATCTCGATCGGCTGGGAGACCTTCCTGGCGATCATGGCCACGCTGGCCACCGCGACCGTCTTCGGCGAGCTCGGCTGGAGCAGCGGCACCACCACCAAGGTGATCGCGTGCGTGGTCATCGCCGCGCTGATCGTGCTCGCCTCGGTCGCCGGCTACCACACGATCATCGCGATGCAGTCGGTGCTGACCTGGCTCACCGGGGCGATCACGATCCTGTACATCGTGCTCACCTTCGGCGAGATCGACATGTCGGTGGTCACGGCGCTGCCGGGCGGGTCGACGCAGGCGGTGATCGGGGCGCTGGTGATGGTGATGACCGGTTTCGGGCTCGGCTGGATCAACATCGCCGCGGACTGGTCGCGCTACCAGCGGCGGGACGCCTCGGGCGGGGCAATCGTCTTCTGGAACACCTTCGGTGGCGCGCTCGCGCCGACCCTGCTGGTCTGCTACGGCCTGGCCCTGGCCGGCACCCAGCCCGGCCTCATCGACGGGATCGCCAACGACCCGATCGGCACGTTGGCCACCATCCTGCCGAACTGGTTCCTGGTGCCCTTCCTGGTCGCGGCCGTCCTGGCCCTGGTCAGTGGCGCGGTGCTGGGCATCTACTCCTCGGGGCTGACCCTGCTCAGCCTGGGCGTGAAGATCCCCCGCCCCGCGGCGGCCGGGATCGACGGCATCATCCTGACCCTGGGCACGATCTACGTGGTGTTCTTCGCCGAGAACTTCCTGGCGCCGTTCCAGAGCTTCCTGATCACCCTGGGCGTGCCGATCGCCACCTGGGCCGGGATCCTGATGGCCGACGTGATGCTGCGCCGCCGGGACTACGACGAGCACGCGTTGTTCCACGGCTCCGGCCGCTACGGCGACTGGAACTGGACCTCCGTGGCGCTGATGGCGGTCGGCTCAGTCGTCGGCTGGGGTCTGGTGATCAACAGCTTCGCCGAGGACGCCGGGTGGAACAACTGGCAGGGCTACCTGCTCGGCCCGCTCGGCCTCGGTGGCCGCGATGGCGACTGGGCGTGGGCCAACCTGGGTGTCTTCGTCGCCCTGCTCATCGGGTTCGTCGGGTATGCCGTGCTGCAGGCCGGCGCGGTCCGTCGCCAGGAGGCCGCGGCGCCGGTCGCGCCCGGTGGGGGCGCCGGTGACGGCGCGGACCGGACCGCGGTGTGAGGGGGCAGACCGGTGAGTGACCAGCCCTGGTTGGTGGTGATCGACCCGCAGGTGATCTTCGCCGACCCGTCCTCGGACTGGGCCGCGCCGCGGTTCTTCGAGATCGTGGACCCGGTGCGGTCCCTGGCCGAGCACTTCGGGGACCGGGTCGTGCTGACCCGGTGGGTGCCGCCGGCGGAGAAGGTCGGCTCCTGGGTGCCCTACTTCGAGCAGTGGTCCTTCGCGGACAAGCCGGCCGACGACCCGCTCTTCGACCTGGTGCCGGCGGCCGCGGCCCTCGGCGCACGGCATACGGTCGACGAACCCACCTTCGGCAAGTGGGGCGAGCAGCTCCGGTCGATCACCGGGCCGACGCCGCACCTGGTGCTGACCGGGGTGGCGACCGACTGCTGCGTGATCTCGACCGCGTTGCCGGCCATCGACGGCGGCGCGACGGTGACCGTCGTCTCCGACGCGTGCGCCGGGTCGGACGACACCAACCACCGACGGGCGCTGGACGCGATGGGGCTCTACGAGCCGCAGCTGTGGGTCAGGACCACCGCCGAGGTGCTCGGCGGCTGACCGGCCTACCCCGTAGCCGGACATACAGAGGGCCCGCCCCGGATCACGGGGCGGGCCCTCTGTTGCGGGACCGGGCGTCCGGCCGGCGGCCGAGGCTGGGGACAGGCCTAACCGGCTGCCGAGGCGGAACTCTGCACGGTCCGTGGGGACTCCTGCACGATCACGGCGTGCAGGTAGGGGCTGGTGAGGTTGTGCGGCAGCGCGCGCGCCCACAACCAGGGGTCGTCGTAGAAACTGATGATGCGGGGCCCGGGGAAGGCCACCATGGACTCGCCCAGGTCGAGCGCGCTCCGCGAGCCGGTCACCCGGTGCGTGCCGTCGTCCCTGACCTCCAAGGTGGTCACCACCTCGGTGAACCGGTGGTGGGTGGACCGGAGTTCGACTGTGATCATCTGACCGCCCTCATGACATCGCGCGCCTCGGACCGACCTTGCGAGTCACCATTCCCGGCTCCCTCCGACGACACAACGGCTATGAGTCTAGGCCGGATCTGTCGCCGTTGTGTCGCCCCCACGGTGCGCCCCGAACCTCTCACCCCCGCTGCCCGGCAACGACTCTCACCTCCCGCGCCCACCCCCACCCCACCCCCACCCCCGACCGGACGCGTGAGGTGGCGGTCCCCACCCCTGACCGGACGCGTGAGGTGGCGGTCCCCACCCCTGACCGAACGCGTGAGGTGTCGCCCGTCGTCTCCGTCCGTGGCCGACCCGCGGGCCGGGACTACCTCGCCCTGCGGTCGTCCTCCTCCCCAGCCCGTCGACCGCCAGGATCCACCTGTCGTGCGGCGTCGCCAGCCGCCTCCTCGAGCCTGGCGACGTAGTCGGTCCACCACTGCGCATCGCCAGCAGGCATGTTCGGGCGATCCGGGAACAGGCCGACGGCCCCGTCGATCATCTCCCGGACGATGTCGGCCTGGCCGGCGTGACGCTGGGTCTCGGTGACCATGTGGACCAGGATCTGGTGCAGCGTCACGTTGGCCTTCTCGGGCGCCCACCAGGGGACCCGCCCCGGAGCATCGAGCGGCAGGAGGCGGATCGTCTCATCCGTGTGCGCCCAGACCGCGTGGTACAGCCCGAGGATGTCCTCCCGGGTTTCCCGGCTGGTCGCCCACATGTCGGCGTTATCTTCGGCGTCCTCGGCGAACCACGGCAGTTCGATCTCCGAGGGCCGCCCGAAGGTGTCGCCCAGGTAGCCGAGCTCGACGCTGGCCGTGTGCTTGACCAGCCCGAGCAGGTTGGTCCCCGTGGGTGTCATGGGCCGTCGGATGTCGTACTCCGAGAGGCCGTCGAGCTTCCACAGCAGCGCCTGGCGCGCGTCCCGGAGGTAACGGTGCAGGGTCGCCTTCGGATCACTCGGCGGCGGCGCCGACACCGGGTCGTTGCCGCCGCCGAGTGCTGGTCCCTTGTCATCGCCCATTCCTCGAGCATGCCAGCCCGTGCGTCCGGATGCGGGTGAATACCGCCAGCTCATGCGTCTGGTCGGGGGTGGAGGCCGACCGCTCGCGCGTCCGGTCGGGGAGGGGAGGGGACCGCCGGAGTCAGCTGACGAGGGCAGCCTCGGCCCGGTGCTCGGACGAAGCCCCGGACGCCGCCTCGGCCCGACCCTCCTCCTCGAGCTGGCGGACTAGCGGGATGACCTGCTCGCCGAAGCGCTCGACGTCCTCGTGCACGTGCAGGAAGCCCAGCAGGAGCAGGTCGACGCCGACCCGCTTGTACTCCACGATCCGGCGGGCCACCTGCTCGGGCGTGCCGATCAGGCCGGTGCGGAAGCCGTCGTTGTACTGCACCAGGTCCTTGAACTCGCTGTCGGCCCACATCCCCTTCTTGTCGGCGGTCGCGGCCCCGGCCTGCTTCACCGCGTTGCCGAAGTCGTTGACCTTGTCGACGTCGGCCTTGGCGATGATCTCCTCGACGACGGAGCGGGCCTCCTCCTCGGTGTCCCGGACGACGGCGAACCCGTTGAGGCCGAAGCGCACCCGGCGCCCGTTCGCGGCGGCCTGGGCGCCGACGTCCTCGATCTGCTCGGCGGCACCCTCGAGGGTGTTGCCGTTCATGAAGTACCAGTCGGACAGGCGACCGGCCATCGCCCGGGCGGACGTGGAGTTGCCGCCCTGGAAGACCTCCGGCTGCAGCCGCGGCTGGGGCCGGAAGGTGACGTCCCTGGTGCGGTAGAAGTCGCCGCGGTAGGTGAAGTCGTCCTCCGCCCACAGGCCGCGGAGCACCTCGATGAACTCCTCGGCGCGGCGGTAGCGCTCCTCGTGGTCCAGCCAGGGCAGGCCGAGGTCGGTGTACTCCTTCTTGAACCAGCCGGAGACCACGTTGAGGCAGAACCGGTTGTCGTGCAGGTCCTGGGCGGTGGCCCCGAGCTTGGCCAGCACCGTGGGCGGCCACTGGCCGGGGTGGACGGCCGCGATGACCTTGAGCCGCTCGGTCGCCGACAGCAGGCCGAGGGAGAAGGACACCGACTCGTGCTGGGCGTCCGCGCCGTAGGAGGCCAGGTAGCGCACCTGCGTCAGGGCGTAGTCGAAGCCGACCCGCTCCGCCGTGCGGGCCACGTCGATGTTGTATGCCGGGGTGTGATTGGTCCGCTGCTCGATGGTCGAGACGACCAGCCCGCCCGAGACGTTGGGCACCCAGTAGGCGAAGGCGAGCGGGTCGGAGCCGGGCGCCCCGGCTCCGGACTGGGCGACGGCGTTCGGCTCGTGCGTGGTGTCGGTCATGTCAGGCTCCGATCGAGGGGGTGAGTGGGGTGTAGCGGCCGGCGTGGTGCACGAGGGGCCGGCCGGTGGAGGTGATGGCGTGCTCGACGCGGGCGATCGCAACGAAGCTGTCGCCGGCGTCGACCAGGTCGTGGATCCGGGTGATCAGTCGTGCGGTGACGCCGTGCACGGCCGGCAGGCCGTGGTCGTCGAAGGACCACGCGCCGTCGTCGACGAAACGCTTGCTGCGGTCCCGGGCGAACCGGTCCGCCAGGTGCTGCTGATCCTCACCCAGCAGGTGCAGGGCCGCACGCTGGGTCTGCGCGATGGTGACCAGCGAACCGGAGGTCTTGGCCACGTTGAAGGACACCAGCGGCGGCGTCAGGGAGACCGACGCCACGGAGATCGCGGTGAAGCCGACGGGTCCGCGGGCGCCGGATCCGGTGACGACCCACGCGCTGGCGGCGGCCCGCGCAAAGGAGCCGCGCAGGTCGACCGCGGGGGCGTCGGCCGTGCGGCCGGGACCGAGGTCCCGGTCGAGATAGGTGGGGGACAGGCTGAGGGTCATGGGGTACTCCTGGGAGCGGGTATGGGGTCGGGCGGGGTGCTCGCTCAGCTGCGGGTATGCAGGGTGCCCGGGTCCCGCGGGCCGGTGGGTATGCCGGGGCGCGGGTGCGGCAGATCCCGTCCGGTCGGCCGTGGGCCGAGTCGGGCCGGGTCGGCCGCAGGCCGGAGCGGGGGGACTGAGCGGGTGGGGCGGCGGTCCGGCGCGTCAGGAACGACAGGCGCCGACCGCCCGACGCATCAGGTCGACGGTGCGCCGCAGGTGCGGGGTGTGAGTCACGCGCGGGAACGTTGCGTGTGGCACTGGGTCCTCCATCGGTCCTGGCGTGAGCACCTGCCCGGGTGGGTGGTTGCTGCGGCGTCGATGAGCCAGGTCTCTCGGCCGCTCTGGATGGGTGCGCCTAGTCGACCACAGGATCTTCGGCCATGTCAATCCACCGGGTCCGGGAGCCGCAGGATCAGCGGGGTGCCCGGAGGCGCACCGCCCGGAGAAGGGTGAACGGACCCGGTTGCGGCAGACGGATCCCGGTGAGGGCCTCGGCCGTGGTCAGACCGACCGCGAGGTGCTGGTCGGGGAGGTGCTGGTCGGGATCGGCCGTCCCGCCACCGTGCCGACTCGCCGCGGCCATCGCCGCGGCGAGGGCGGCGGACAACTCGCCGGTGTGCTCCGGACGGGTGTTGCTGCCCGGCACGGTGTCGGACAGGTCGTAGCCCTCAGTGGTCTCGCCGTCGACCGCGGAGGCGACCCGGACCCCGCTCCCGGTCCACCGCACCGAGATCGCCACGCCGCCCAGGGACAGCCGGTCGACGAGCGCCGCGACGTCGGTGCCCACCGGCTCCAGGACGACGGCACCACCGAGCGTGGGCACCAGGCCGGCGAGGGGATCGTCGGGGTGGGTGCTGTTGTGGTGCAGTAGGCCCGGCAGGCGGGTGCGGGAGGGGGTGGCCCTGCTGAGGTGGACGACCTCACCGACCCGGTAGTGGTCCCGGCCCCGGACCCAGAGCGCACAGCCCGAGGCGCGGAGTGGCTCGGCCCAGCGCCGCACCAGCGACCGGTAGTGGGAGAACACCTCGTCCACCGCACCGGTCATGGTCACACCGTAGTCAGGTCGCCTCGTCCGCGCGGCCGACCCGGCGATAGGGCAGGATGGAGGCAATGCGCGGCGACCAGGACGGCCCCGACCTGGCGACGACACTCGTCGCCGTGGCTCGCGGCGACTAGGCCGCGTTCGCCACCCTCTACGACGCGACGGCCCCACGGGTGCACGGGTTGGTGCTGCGGGTGTTGCGGGACCGCGCCCAGGCCGAGGAGGTCACCCAGGAAGTGTTCCTGCAGGTATGGCGGACGGCCGGTTCGTTCGACCCGGAACGGGGCAGCGCCGTCTCCTGGTTGCTGACCCTGGCGCACCGTCGGGCGGTGGACCGGGTCAGGTCGGTGGTGGCCCAATCCGCACGGGAGGATGCCTACGAATCACGTCAGGCAACACCCCCGTTCGACGCCACGGCGGAGGTTGCCGAGGAGCGATTGGAGGCGGCCGACGTCCGGGACGCGCTCGGGGGACTGAGCGCGATCCAGCGGGAGGCGATCGAGTTGGCCTACTTCGGGGGACTGACGCACCGCGAGGTGGCGGAACGGCTCGGCATACCGCTGGGCACGGCGAAGACACGGATCAGGGACGGATTGGGCACGATGCGGGACCGGATGGGAGGTGCGCAGTGAACGACGAGGGTAGCGTGCACGACCTGGTGGGCGCCTACGTGCTCGATGCCGTTGACGACCGGGAGCGCGCCGCGTTCGAGGCGCACCTCGCCGGGTGCGCCGACTGTCGGCGGGAGGTGGCCGAACTGTCCGCCCCCGTGGCCGACCTGAGCGCCGGCCTGGAGGAGACGCCCCCGGAGGGTCTGCGGTCCCGCCTGCTCGAGCAGATCGCCCAGGAACCCCAGGCCCAGGAGCCCCAGGCAGCCCAAGAACCTCGGGCCCTCCACGAGGACCGGGGCGTCCCCGAGCCCTCCGCCGCCGAGGAGCCCCGGCCCGGACGGCGTCGCGCCTGGTGGGTGGGGATCGCCGCCGCGGCGGCCGTAGGCGTCGGCGCCGTCGTGGTCACCCAGTGGGGCACGGGCGAGCCGGAACCGGCGGTGGTCGCGGTCCAGGACGTGCTCGACGCGCCGGACGCGCAGCGGAGCACCGAGACGGTCGACGGAGTGACGGTCTCGGTGGTGACCTCGGCGTCCCTGAACCGGAGTGCCTTCGTGGCCGAGGGGATGGAGCCCGCCCCGGACGGACAGGACTACCAGCTGTGGTTCGTCCACGAGGACGGGACGGCCGTCTCCGCGGGGTTGATGCCCCGGGGCGAGCAGGACACCAGCGAGGTGGTCCTGGAGGGGGAGGCGGCCGGGGCCGTGGCCGTCGGGGTGACGCTCGAGCCCGCCGGGGGCTCCGACCAGCCGACGAGTGATCCGTTGGTGGCCGTCCCGCTGTCCGGGTAGCGGATCAGCGGCCGGCAGTCGGTCAGCGGTCCCGGAACAGGTCAGGAGCCGGGCACCCACCGGGCGAAGACCACGATGTTGTCCACGTGGGCTCCCCGGTCCGGGTCATAGATCCCGCCGCAGGTGATCAGGCGCAGCTCCGGGCCCTCGGTGTTGCCGTACACGGTCACCTTGGGGAAGGCGTCCTTGGGGAAGCTCTCGGTGCCGTACACCTCGAAGGTCACCGTGCGCCCGTCCTCCCGGTCCACCTCGACGAGGTCGCCGGGCGTCAGCGCGCCCAGGTCGTAGAAGACGCTGGGCACCGATCCCTGGCTGGTGACGTGGCCCTCGATCACGGTGGGTCCGGCCTCACCGGGGGTGGGTGACCCGTCGTACCAGGCGGCCTCGTCATACCGGTCGCCCGACGGCACCTGGAGCGTGCCGTCGTCGGCGAGGCCGAGCGGGTGCAGCGGGCTCGTGACGTCGATCGACGGGATCCGCACCGCTACGGGGTCGGATGCGGGCAGGACCGTGGGTGTGGCGGGCGCCTCGCGCGTGGTCGCCGGGCCGTCGCCCACCCCTCCGGGGGACGATCCGGTGCCGCTGCCGCTGCCGCTGTTGGTGCCGGTGGCGGAGTCGTCGTCGGGGCGGGCGTCGTATGCCGACCCCTCACCCGGGCGCGTCTCGTCGGGGGCCTGCGCGGTCGGCCGGGCAGCGTCTGCTCCCGGCGTCGGCGGGTCGGCGACCTGGTGCGTGGCGACCCACACCACGATGGCGACGCCCGCGGCGAGCAGCAGCCCGAAGGCCGCGGCCACGAGGGTGCGGCCGCGACCTCCGGGCTGGGTCGTGCTCACGCGTCAGGACTCCTGACGGGAGCCGTCCCGGCGCCGGGTCGCGGCGAGACCGAGCCCGCCCGCGGCCAGCGTCAGGGCACCGATGGCCAGGAACCCGGCGTGCTCCATCCCGCTGGTCCCGCCGCCACCGGTGGCGACGCCGTCCTCGGGCATGCTCATCTGGGCGACGTTGAACTCGCCGCACAGCGCCGGGTCGGTGGCCTCCGACGGGAGCTCCGGGTCTAGGTCGGAGGCGATGTCCCCGTCGTAGGCGCCGCTGCCGTCGTGGTCCACGCCGTGCACCACGATGACCCCGTCGCCCGCGGCGACGTCGGCGGCCGTGGCCTCGTCCAACTCGATGGTCCGCTCGTAGGTGTACGACCCCGTCGACGGGAAGTTCTCCACGTCGAGCGCGTGGTCACCGCTGGTCATCCCTGGCTCGATGGTCAGGCTCACGGCGACGTCCCCGTAGGAGTCGACCGCGTCGGAGACCTGCAACGCCCCCTCGTAGCCGTTGCCCTGCTGGTCCGGGTCCGGGCAGGTGTTCTGTCCACCGATGTGGATGTGCTGCGCGTGCGGGGCGCCGTCGAGCAGCCCGGACGTCTCGATCGTGACGTGCAGCTCGTGGCCCTCGAGCATCCCCCACGCGGTGCCGGAGGCGCCGGAGTGGTTGAGCTCGCTCAGCGTGCCGGACAGCTCGGTGCCCTCGTGTTCGTGCGCCGAGGCGGGGACGGCTGCCGCGAGGGGCAGACCGACGAGCGCCACGACGGCGAGCGGGGCGAGGCGGGTGGTGGTGCGCATGACAACTCCTTGGTGTCGGGATCCGCCGCGGTGTCGACCGTGGCGGCTCTGGCACCGGGGGATTCGGAGCGCGCACCCGGCCGGATGGGTCGACTCCCGAACCGCGAGGGCTGGCGCCCGTATGCAGCAGCGGCCAGACTCGATCACGTGGAGAGCACCAGGGTCGTCGTGCGACGGGGGGAGCGCGAGGTCGCCGGTGTGTGTGGGGAGCAGGAGTCGTGGGCGGAGGCCGCGTCACGGCTCTCCGCAGAACTGGGCGAGGTGAGGGACGTGGTCGCCCGGGACCTCTCGGCGTCCGAGAAGGTCTTCGACGGCGACCCCGACCTGCGGGTGGCGACCCGGCCGATGACGGCCGGTGACCTGCCCGACCTGCGCCGCTGGCTGCAGGCCGAGCACGTCCGACGGTGGTGGCCGACCGGTGACCTGTCCACGGGGGCGGTCCACACGACATACCTGCCCCGGATCGAGGGCAGGAAGGCCATCCGGATGTGGGTGGTGGAGGCCAACGGTCGGTCGGTCGGATTCGGGCAGGACTATCGGGTCGGCGACCACCCGCAGTTCGCCCTGGTGGCCCCGGATCCCGCGGCCATCGGGGTCGACTACGCCATCGGGGCGCCGGCCTGGGTGGGACGCGGGCTCGGGGTCCGGTTGTTGTGGGCCTGGCTGACCGGTCTGCGCGACCACTACCCGGACGCGGCGTCCTGCTTCGCGGCGCCGGATCACCGCAACGCAGCCTCGCTGCGGGTCCTGGAGAAGGCCGGGTTCGAGCAGGGCACCTGGTTCGACGAGCCTCGGTCGGACGGCCGCTCCGACACCATGGTCGGCTGCACCCTCACGCTCGGGAAGGTGGTCGGGTGAGCCGCACCCGGCAGTGACCGGCGGCCGCCCGCGCGAGGCGGCCGTCGGCGGTCAGCAGGGTCGCATCCTGGGCCTGGGCGAGCACGACGTACGCGGCGTCGTAGCCGGAGAGGGTGTCCCGCAGCCGCCACATGTGGCGGAGGAGCCCGTCGATCGGCACTGTCGTGACCCGGAGCGTCGGTAGCACCGTGATGGCCTCCTCGGCGTCCTCACGAGAGAGTCGTCCCCCGAGGGCCAGCCCCCGGAGCGCGTGGAACGCCTCCGCCATCCAGTGGTTCGGCGCCACCCAGTGCGGGTCCCGGGCGAGGGACTGCCGAGTGGCACGCACCTCTGACGCGGACCCGGCCAATGCGTTGACCAGGACCGACGCGTCCGTGACGATCATGGGCCGCGGTTCTCCTCCGAGGCGGCCCCACGGATCTGGGCGCTGCGCTGCTCGCGACCCTGCCGGATGATCTCGGCGATGTCTCCGCCCGTGACGGCCGAGTCGCGGACGCGGGCGCGTTCCTCCGCCCATTCCAGGATCTGGCGGTTGCGCTGGAAACCCGCCTCCTGCTCCAGAACCGCGAGCAGGTAGGACTGCAGCGACTTGCCCTCGGTGCGGGCCCGGTCGGCAAGGGCCTGCCGGGTCTCGTCGGGGACGTCGCGGATCGTGATCGTCACCATGCCTCCAGTATGCATGCACTCTGCCTGCAGATCGCCTGCGCCGACCGTATCCTCACGCAACCACGCACCCGGGTGACGGCGCCGTCCACAGGCCAGCGGACGGTATACGTGATGATGGTCGGGATGACCGACTCGCTGACCGACCTGCTGCCCCCGGAGGGGACCCCCGCCGACCCCGACGAGCTGTATGACGCGTTCGGGCGGTGGGCGCAGGCGCAGGGCACGCCGCTCTACCCGCACCAGGAGGAGGCGGTCATCGAGCTGCTCGGCGGGGCGAACGTCATCCTGGCGACCCCGACGGGATCCGGGAAGTCGCTGGTCGCCGCGGCCGCGCACTTCCAGGCGCTCGCCGAGGACCGGGTGAGTTTCTACACCGCCCCGATCAAGGCCCTGGTCAGCGAGAAGTTCTTCGCGCTGTGCCAGCTGTTCGGCGCCGACAACGTCGGCATGGTCACCGGTGACGCCTCCGTCAACGCCGACGCCCCGATCATCTGCTGCACCGCCGAGATCCTGGCCAACATCGCGCTGCGCGAGGGCGACCAGGCCGACATCGGCATGGTGATCATGGACGAGTTCCACTTCTACGCCGAGCCGGACCGCGGGTGGGCCTGGCAGGTGCCGCTGCTGGAGCTGCCGCAGGCGCAGTTCCTGCTCATGTCGGCGACGCTGGGCGACGTCACCCGCTTCGAGGAGGACATCACGGCCCGCACCGGGCGGCCGACCGCGGTCGTCGCCGGCACCGAGCGGCCGGTGCCGCTGAGCTTCTCCTGGGCGATGACGCCGCTGCACGAGACGATCGGCGAGCTGCTGGAGACCCACCAGGCGCCGGTCTACATCGTGCACTTCACCCAGAAGGACGCCCTCGAGCGGGCCCAGTCGCTGCTGTCGTTGAAGATCGCGACCCGCGAGGAGAAGGACAAGATCGCCGAGCGGATCGGGGCGTTCCGGTTCACCGCCGGCTTCGGCAAGGTGCTGTCCAAGCTGGTGCGCGCCGGCATCGGGGTGCACCACGCAGGGATGCTGCCGCGCTATCGCCGGCTGGTCGAGCAGTTGGCGCAGGACGGGCTGCTCAAGGTCATCTGCGGCACGGACACCCTGGGCGTGGGGATCAACGTGCCGATCCGGACGGTCCTGTTCACCGGGCTCACCAAGTTCGACGGCACCCGGCAGCGGGTGCTGCGCTCGCGGGAGTTCCACCAGATCGCCGGCCGGGCGGGGCGGGCCGGCTTCGACACGAGTGGGTATGTCGTGGTGCAGGCGCCGGAGCACACGATCGAGAACGCGCGGGCGTTGGCCAAGGCGGGGGACGACCCGAAGAAGCAGCGCAAGGTGCAGCGCAAGAAGCCACCGGAGGGGTTCATCAACTGGACCGAGGAGACCTTCGACAAGCTGGTCGCCTCGGAGCCGGAGCTGCTGGTCTCGCGGATGCGGGTGGACCACTCGATGATCCTCAACGTCGTGGCCCGGGAGGGTGACCCGTTCGCCAACCTGCGCCGGCTGCTGCGCGACAACCACGAGGAGCCGCGCAACCAGGTGCGGCTGTCCCGCCGGGCGATCACGCTGGCCCGCAGCATGCTGGAGACCGGGGTGCTGCAGCGGCTGCCGCAGCCGGAACCCTCGGGCCGTCAGGTGGTGCTCTCCGGTGAGGTGCAGGAGAACTTCGCCCTCAACCAACCGCTCGCCCCGTTCGCCCTCGCGGCCCTGGAGGTGCTCGACGAGGAGGCCACGACATACGCCCTCGATGTCGTCTCGGTGATCGAGGCGGTGCTGGAGGACCCGCGTCAGGTGCTGTGGGCCCAGCAGTCCAAGGCCAAGGGCGAGGCCGTCGCGGAGATGAAGGCCGACGGCATCGAGTACGAGCAGCGGATGGAGCTGCTGGAGGACGTCACCTGGCCGCAGCCGCTGGCCGAGCTGCTCGAGGCGACGCTGGCCATCTTCCGGCAGACCCACCCGTGGGTGAGCGAGGACGCGCTGAGCCCAAAGTCGGTCGTGCGCGACATGTACGAGCGGGCGATGAGCTTCACCGAGTTCGTCGGGTTCTACCAGCTGGCCCGGTCCGAGGGTGTCGTGCTGCGCTACCTGACCGACGCCTACCGGACGCTGCGGCAGACGGTACCGGAGTCCTACCGCTCCGAGGAGCTGGACGACCTGATCCACTGGCTCGGCGAGACGATCCGGCAAACCGACTCCTCGCTGCTCGATGAGTGGGAGGCGCTGACCGACCCCGACCTGGTCGCCGCGGCGGCCGCACGCGCGGCCGAGGGTGTGCCGCTGGCGCCGACCCGGCCGATCACCGGCAACGAGCGGGCGTTCCGGGTGATGGTGCGCAACGCGATGTTCCGGCGGGTGGAGCTGGTGTCCCGCGACGAGGTCGAGGCGTTGGGCGCCCTGGAGGCCGCCGTCGCCCAGCTGACCGAGCCCGCGCGCGAGCCGCTGCTCTCGTCCGAGGACTGGGACGAGGCGCTGGAGGCCTACTACGACGAGCACGGCTCCGTCGGCACCGACGCCGACGCACGGGGCCCGGCGATGCTGGCGATCACCCCGGAGCGCGGGCCCCAGCCCGGGGTCCGGGAGGTGCCGGGCGTCGCCTCCAGCGGGCCGGCGGAGGTGCGGCTCTGGCAGGTGCGGCAGACCATCGCCGACCCCGAAGGCCACCACGACTGGGTGATCGAGGCGACCTGTGACCTGGACGCCTCCGACGAGGTCGGGGAGCCGGTGTTGCTGGCGAGCGCGATGCGGCGGTTGTGAGCTCGAGTTGGATGTCGGCGCTGCATGAGCATGCGGCAATGGCCGCCCGCGGGACAGCAGATTCGTTCCTGATTTCCTCGACGCGTGAGGCTTTCCGTGGTCTAATCACGGGATCGACCGCAAAGGCGCGGCCGCGACCGGCCGAGGAGCCTGTGGCAAGAGGGGACGACGGATTCTGGCGACCACTGCGGAGGCAATGATGCTTGTGGGGTCTGCACCGGGGGCCATGGCCGCTCCGGGAACTAAGACAGGGCACGTTTGGCGGTCGGGCTGTCCGACCCTGGCGCCGAACCCGTGGGTGAATGCTGACACGCAAGGAACGACGAACGTTATTGCGCCGGGGAGTTCATACACCCACGTTTACTACAACTCAGTTCGCCGGGACCGGCAGTTCAAGGCGACTTATAACGGCGGCAAGTACACTGTGTCCACGACGGGGAACATCCACTTGAGTGGGACTTACGGGTACTGTTCTGACATGTGATGCCCGTCCTGTTGGAGCAGCCCTTTAAGGCTGAAGATTCAAGCGAAGGACATTCTGATTGTAATGCCACCTTGTCGATCTGCAGGCCCTCTTGGATCATGCGGAGTGGCAATGGCTCTAGCCTCAATCTTTCACGGGCCCCGGTTGTTCGGTGGTGACGGCGTCCCGGTGGCCGTCGGGGGCTGATTCTGGCATCGGGGTGTGACAGAGGTCCGGGCGGCGGCCTCGGTGCGTCGGTTTCCACGTGCCGATGGGGTTGGGCGTGCTGGTCTGGACAGGACGAGAGTGAAGGGGGTCAGGGCGGGGCGAGGGCGTTCAGCCGGGTCCACCCGGTCAGGGCGAGGTCGGCGTGCGGCGCGTCTTGTTTGAGGTGGAGGAGCACGCGGCGTCCGGTGCGGGCCAGGGTCGCGGGGATGGTGAAGATGCGGTGGCGGAGCCGTTTGGGTTCCCACCGGCGGGCGGGGTGATCGGCGAAGGCGAGGAGCTGGGTCCAGGCGGTGAGTTCCATGGCCATGAGGACCAGGTGGCACCACAGGGTGTTCTGGGCCAGGGAGTGCAGCGGCAGGTTGGCCAGGCCTGTGTCCTTCGCGACCCGGATCCGGTCCTCGCAGCGGGCGCGGCGGCGGTGCCGTAGCTCGAGGTCGGCCAGTTGCCCATTGGTGGTGTTCGTCGCGAACGCGGTGATCCGGTACCCGTCGACATCGTCGAAGCGGAGCTGGGCTCCGGGGTGAGGGCGTTCCCTACGGGCGATGACCCGCATCCCCGATGGCCACCCGGACAGGGACAGCAGCCCGGTCAGTTCGGCCACCTCCGCGCCCTTACGCAGTTCACCGTCGGCGTCGTAGGCCGGTGCCCATACGTCGTTCGGGATGAGTTTGAGCAGGTCAGGGGTGTTGGTCGGCAGGGTGTACCCGACCGTGTACTGCACGCTGCGGCGGGCCAGCCAGGTCGTGAACTCCTTGGTGCCGCCAGCTCCGTCGGCCCGGATGAGGATCTTCTTGCCCGGTCGAGAGGGGTTGATCCCGGGGACCTGGGCCAGGGCCTCCCGGGCGAGGGTGATGTGGTCGGCCGCAGTGTTCGACCCCGCGTTACCCGGGCGCAGCAACACGGCCAGGGGCTCACCGGTGCCGGCGGTGCCGTGATCGGCGAAGGCGAGCATCGGGTGGAAGCCGAAGGTCTTCTTGAACGTGGGGGCAGCCGACTCCTTCTCGGAGTGGGCGATCACGACCGTGGCGTCCAGGTCGATGATCAACGGGTCACCCGCACTCGCGCCATGGCCCGGGGCAGCCTCACCAGCCAGGCCCCACGCCCGAGCCCTGGCGGCCGCGCGTGCCGTGCTGATCGCCCGGGTAGCCGCCTTCGCCTCACCAGCCAGGGCGCTGACCGTGCGGGAGACAGTCGCCTCCGAGGCCACCTTCCCGTACACCCCGGACTCGGCCCGCAGCAGTGCGAGGTCGGCCAGACAGTCCCCACCCAGCGCCAACGACAACACCAGATCGGAGGCGACCTTGCCCGGGTCGTGAGTCGCGGTCGGCTTCCGCCAGCGACCCAGCCCTGCCCGCAGGGCACTGGTCAGCCCGGTGACCTCCGCGGCCTGGGCCAACAGCACGCCGCCGGCCTGGGCGACCGCTCCAGAGCGGGCCGTGTCGACCTGGACACGCGGATAGGAACGGGTAACCTTGTTCACCTGAAAGGTGCTCCTCGATCTTGGGTGACGGTTGATCTCGACAATCACCATCTTCCCAGGTCAGGAGCACCTTTCGCCGTCACGGCACGCGCCCACCCACACCTACACACGAAATCTCGAGGCTAGTGCGGCGGGCCGTGGTTAAGCCAATGCGGTGCCTCAGTTCCATGCTGGCGATCGCGAGCCTCCTGCCCCTCGCGGCTTGCCAGAATGAGGAACCCGAGGCCGACGCGGCGAATGCTGTTGTGCGGGGCAACCCTGACCGTGCTGATAGCGAACGACTCCAGAAGGAGTGGTTCACGCGCATGGGAGGTTGCCTTACCGAGGCGGGATTCCCCTCAAAGATGGAGGGGGACGTCCTCACCTCGGCCGGGACGGTCGGCAGGCAGGACGATTTCGACGCTGCCTGGGCGACGTGTGAGGAGAGCCTGGGTGAGATTCCGGCATCGGACCCACTGACGCCCGAAGAGCTTGGCACGCTCTATGACCTCTACCTGGAGGCGGACGAGTGTCTGCGTGACAACGGACTACCCTGACCGCACAGATGCCAAGTAAGGACACGTGGGTGGCGCAAGAGATCCAAGCGATGACCGACTCGCAGGCCGATCCCCCTCCGCTCCCCTTCGACGGGCTGCTGCAGCATCAGTACGAGGACGTCTGCCCGTGGCCTTCCGGCGAAGACATCTTCGAGCGGATGAACGGTGGGTAACCGCACTGAGAGCAGGTCGCGATGAGCACGGATGCTGTGCCGCGTTCGCGTGGGCGTGGGGTGGGTGTTGGCCTGTTGGTGGTTCTCCTGATTGCGGGAGCAGCGGTTGCTGGGTGGTGGGCTGGGCGGGCTGCTTTGGAGCCGCGGGGGGGGGCGCTTCAACACGCTGCCCGATCCGGACCACCGCCGCGTTCAGCGACAACTCCAGATCTTCCTTCCTGGCCTCGGCAACCAGCCGCATTGCACGCTCACGAAGCTCTGGCGGATACTTCCTCGGTGCTGGCATAGTCATCATCCTCTCGGGATATCAGACCCTCCACCAGACCCGGGGCGCTTCAGCTCGAAGAACACGCATGCGACTACGGGAACCGGCGCTACGCTGCCCTTTGGGCCCGCGCGTCTAGGCCGGACCCGCCAGGACATCTGGACGTGGGCTTCTAGGGGGGGGGTATCGTGCATGACATGTGGCGGGGATGGATGGCCTGGAGCGTTGTATCCACGGGCCTAGTGATGGGTGCCTGCGCTGGTCCCGTCGACGGTCCAGAATCTGTGGCGCCTGACCGGCGCGCCGAGTTTGAGGCACGTGCCGGCTGGTGGGAATCGTACGCTGCCTGCCTCACGGACAAGGGATTTCCCACGCGCGCCACCCGAGACGGCATGCAAGGCCTCGGCAGTCAAGAGGAGTATGCGAACGCGGAGCAACTGGACGCCGACTACGACAGGGCAGACGGGGAGTGCCTGCAAGAAATAGGGGATATGCCTGTCGCAGCGCCTCTTACGGACGGTGAACTCAGACAATTGTATGAAGATAGCTTGGAAACGGCAGAATGTTTACGGCGCTATGGAGAACAACCTGGAACTCCGCCAAGTTTTGAGAAGTTTGCGTCGGACTACAGAAGTCGCGGAGTGGCAATTCCATGGAGCCCGTATCAAACCGTCCAAACGACTGATCTGGAGGCGTTCTGTCCGCAGCCGACCCTCGACTATTAAGCCTACCGCCCGGGCAGGCATATGACATATTGGCATAACCTGTTCAGTATCGACAGAGATGGAGGATCTATCATGAAGTGGAAGTCACGGATAGCGGCAGGTGCAGGGGCCTTCGTCCTGGTTGCGACCACGGTGGTGCCAGCACACGCAGCAGTCCAAAAGTCCGGAACTCGTACGTGTAGTCCGGAGGCGAACGCAGTAGCAAGGGCTTATGCCGATGGGAACGTTACAGTCCGGGGCCCCGGGCGAACGGCGGCTCAAGCGGCCCATGCCTATCACTCTACATTCAAAGTCCTCGCGCAGAATGGCCCTGGAGGTTACTGGAAAGCTAGTGTAACCGGGGGTGCCCTTGATGACGTGAATACCTATGCTTATTGTCAGTAGGCGATAGCCTAGTGAGCCGATACCAAGCCAAGCGGAAGCACGCCGCTTGTCGAGGGATTTGTGAGTTCCGCAGCAAATCTTTGCGTACTTGCCGGGCACTGCGGGCACGTAGAGAACGTAAACCGAATACCGTTTTGATGCGTGGCTTGATACGGCAGAAGTAGGGGTTCGAGCAGCCCTGCAAGAGGCGGGAGACCCGGCTCGCGGGAGCCTATTCCATCAACTTGCTCGATGAAATTGGGGTGTCGTGTGGCATCCAGATTTCTCGGAGCCTTGACCTTACTGCTTTCTGCGGTACCGCTCGTCCGCCGCTTGCCAGAGTGAGGAACCCACGGCTGACGCGGCGAATCCTGCCGTGTGGGGCAACCCTGATCGTGCCGACAGCGAACGACTCCAGAAGGAGTGATTCACGCGCATGGGGTTGTCTTATCGAGGCGCGATTCCCCTCAAAGATGGAGAGTGATTTTCTCACCTCGGCCGGCAGGATGGATAGCCAGGACGATTTCGATGCCGCCTGGGGGCGTGAGGATAGCCTGGGTGAGATTCCGGTGTCGGACCCACTCCCGCCAGAAGAACTGGGGACTGGAGGCAGATGAGTGTCGGCGTGAGAACGGGCTACCAGTGACCGCACAGATGCCAAGTAAGGACACGTGGGTGGCGCAGGAGGTCCAAGCGATGACCGATTCGCAGGCTGATCCGCCTCCGCTGCCCTTGGACGGGCTGCTGCAGCGTCAGTACGAAGACGTCTGCCATGGCTTTCCGGCGAAGACATCTTCGATCGAATGAACGGTGGATAACCGTCGTGAGAGCATGACCGGATGAGCACGGAAACAGTGCAGCGTTCGCGTCGGCGCGGGGTGGGTGTGGTGCTACTGGCGGTCCTCCTGATTGCCGGGGCGGCGGTTGCTGGGTGGTGGGCTGGGCGGGCTGCGTTGGAGCCGCGGGTGGCGGTGGAGGGTCCGGGTGCTGGAGCTGAGGCGGTGTGGGGTGTGGTGTCGGAGTCGTCGGTGGGGCGGTCGTTGCCGTTGTCGACGACATTGCGACAGCCGGCGGTGATGGTGGCGGGGAACGGTTTGTCGGGGGTGGTGACAGGGGTCTCGCCTGGTGCGGTGGACGTGGGGGATGTTGTGTATGTGGTGGCTGGTGTCCCGGTGCGTGCGGTGGAGGGGTCGGTGCCGTTCTGGCGGGACCTGGAGCGGGAGGTTGAGGGGGAGGACGTGACTCAGTTGCAGGGGGCGCTGATTGAGTTGGGCTTCCTGGAGGGTGTGGCTGATGGGGAGTTCGGGGCGGGGACGGAGCGGGCGGTGAAGGCGTGGCAGAAGGACCTCGGCTTGAGGGAGACCGGGACGGTGCCGTTGGGTGAGGTGGTCGCGGCGCCGGAGTTGCCCACGGTGGTGCAGTTGGGGGAGTCGATTGTGGTGGGTGGCACGGTCAGCGGAGGTGAGGAGGCGGTGTTGGCCCCGACGGGGGAGCAGGAGTTCGTGTTGGTGGTGACGCAGGAGCAGGCGCGATTGATCCCGGCGGAGGCGACGGTGCGGGTGACCTGGCAGGAGACGGTGTGGGAGGCGGTGATTGCCGGGTCGAGCCAGGACGAGTTCGGGTCGACCGAGTTCGAGCTGACGGGTCCGGATGGGGGGCCGGTGTGCGGGGGTGAGTGCGGGACCTTGCCCGGGGATGCGCAGGTGACGTTGCGTTCGGAGGTGGTGGTGGTGCCGGAGGTGTCGGGCCCGGCGCTCCCGGCGGCGGCGGTGCAGACCAGGGCCGACGGCACGGCATACGTGGTCACCGAGGAGGGTGAGGTTGAGGTGACGGTGCGGGGGTCTGGTGGTGGGGTGGCGATCGTGGACGGGGTAGCGGAAGGGACCCGGGTGCAGGTGCTGGCCGAGGCCGAGGGCGGGGTGGGGCAGCAACCCGCGCCGGCCCCGGTCCCAGGTGATACCACGGGACCGGAGGACAGTGCGGTCACCAGCGGCGGCGGGTGAGGCGTGGTGTTGGCCGTGCAGGGGTTGTCGTTCGCGTACCGGCGGGGTGGGGAGGAGCTGTTCGGCGGGTTGTCGCACGAGTTCGTCCCCGGTCGGGTGACCGCGGTGACCGGTCCGTCGGGGCGAGGGAAGTCGACGTTGTTGTATGTGTTGGGGTTGATGTTGACGCCGTCCTCGGGGAATGTGCTGTTGGATGGGGAACCGGTGGGGTCGGCGCCGGACCCGGTGCGGTCCAGGGTGCGGGCGCACCGAATCGGGTTCGTCTTCCAGGACGCGGTGCTGGACCCCTCACGGGTGGTGCTGGACTCCGTGGTCGAGCCGGCCTTGTATGCGGGGTGGTCGCGTCGTGTGGCGCGCGCGAGGGGCCGGGCGTTGTTGGACCAGGTGGGGGTGGGGGCGAGGGCGGATCACCGGCCCGGTGAGATCTCTGGTGGGCAGGCGCAGCGGGTCGCGGTGTGCCGGGCCTTGGTGACCGGTCCGAGCGTGATCCTGGCTGATGAGCCGACCGGCAACCTGGACCGGGAGAATGCGCAGGGTGTGCTGGCGGCGTTGTCGGCCGCGGCCACCGACGGTCACTCGGCCGGTGGTGCGGACAATGTCGAGCGGGGACCAGGGGGGTTGGGGCGGACGGTGGTGATCGCCACGCACGATCCGTTCGTGTTGGAGCACGCCGATGAGGTGCTCGCCCTGTGAGAGGCGTGGTTGCGGTGACGGGCCGGTCGCGGTGAGACCGTGGGCGGTGGTCCGGGAGGGTCTGGCGACGGCGTGGGCGAACAAGGTCCCCTCGGTGCTCGTGATGCTCCTGGTCGCCGTGATGTGCGGCACCACGTTGGCCACGGTCGGGCGGACCGCTGCCGCGGAGGAGCAGGTGGCCGACCGGCTCGACGCGGCCGGGTCACGGGTGCTGGTGGTCAACGACGCCCAGGGGCAGGACCTGATCCCCCGGGCCGTGGTCGACCAGGCGGCCGGGTTGTCGGTCGCGGAGCGGGCGGTCGGGGTGGTGATCCCGGTGGACGTGACGAACAGCGTCGTCGGTGCCGGGGGCACCAGGGTGCCGGCGTGGGCGGTCGTGGGGGACCTGGCCGACGTGGCGAGCCTGGAGCGGGGCCGGTGGCCCGGTCCAGGTGAGGCGTTGGTCTCTGCTCAGGGTCAGCTCGCGTTGAGGATGGACGACCCGGTCGGGTCGGTGACGCTGGCCTCGACCACGGAGGTGACGGACTACAACGTGGTCGGGTCCTTCACTCCACGAGAACCGTTCACCGACTATGCCGCCGGCGTGCTGATCGCCGCACCGGAGGACGCGGTCGCCGACTCGCTGCACGTCGTGGTCACCGACTCACAAGTTGCCGCGACCGCACAACGGGCGGTGCTCGGGTTGATCGCCCCGCCCACCTTCGAGGCGGTGACCGTGCAGTCCCCGGTCAGCCTGGCGCAACTGCAGGAACAGGTCGCCGGGGACCTGACCACCTTCGGTCGTGCCCTGCTCCTCGGGGTCCTCGGTGCGGGCGCGCTGTTGGTCGCGATCGTCGTGCTCGCCGACGTGCTCATCCGCCGCACCGACCTCGGCCGACGACGGGCCCTCGGGGCGACCCGGTCGGTGATCATCGGCCTGGTCCTCGGCCGCACCCTGGCCCCCGCCCTGCTCGGCGCCGTCCTCGGGGCCACTGCCGGGCTCTGGATCGCCGCAACCTACGCCGCCCCACCCCCCGAATTCACCGCCGCCACCGCGACCCTCGCCCTGCTCGCCGCACTCGCCAGCGCCCTCCCGCCAGCACTCTTCGCCGCCACCCGCGACCCCGTCCGCGTCCTGCGAACACCATGATCAGTAGAGCGGCGTGTATCGGAAGTGATAATCTCCTGGCATGGTCGGCGTACCGCTCCTGGAGGATGTGCTCCGGTCCGCCGCGCACCTCCAGGAACTCGTGCCCGAGGCTGTGCTAGTCGGAGGGACCGCGGCTGCGGCGCACGCCCGACACCGGCTGTCGTTCGATCATGATCACGTCCTGATCGACCTGGCGGAGCGGTATGGCGCCGTGCTGGAGGCGGTCGAGGCGTCGGAAGGCTGGGCCACCAGTGTGCGCGCAAGCTCGCCGCCGCTGACCCTTCTCGGCTCGTTGGACGGAGTGGAGGCAGGGCTGCGGCAACTGCGGCGGAGCCGGCCGCTGGAGGTGGAGCCGTGGGAACTGGCGGGCGGGGAGTCGGTGGTGGTGCCCACCCTGCCCGAGATGCTCAGGGTCAAGGCGTACCTGGTCGTGCAGCGCAACGCGACGCGGGACTATCTCGACACCGCGGCGCTGAGAGAGCGACTAGGTCCAGTCGACGCGGTGGCCGTCCTGAGTCAGATCGACGACTACTACTCGGACCGGAGCAATACCGACGGATCGGTGCTGACCGCCTTGGTCCAGCGGCTCGCCGACCCCGCACCCAGGGATCCGCGCGTGACCACCGAACTTCCGGCATACAAGGGGTTGGATCCGCGATGGCACGACTGGGCGAGCGTCCTCGACGCCTGCCACGTCCTCGCGGACGGCCTGCTTCGCGCGGTGGAGGGCGAACTCGAATGATGGTGTCCTTCCGGAATGTCGACGTGCCGTCCGGTACCCCACCGGGCTCGTGGCCCTACGAGGCGATCGCGACGACCATCGAGCGGGGGCTCATCGGGGACTGGGCGGTCCTCACCCGGGCCATCCGGCGCGAGCCCTGGGGTCCGGTGGCCAGAATGGTGGAGGAGTACCTCTCCCGGGAGCACCCGCCCGGGGTCGGGCCGTTGCTGGAGCGCGCCATCTCCGGGGCGCGGGCCGAGGCCGAGGCGGCCGAACGCGCCGAGGTGGCACACGAGGTGGACGACCTGGTGCGCCGGTCCGGGCTGACCTCCCGCGACTTCGCCGAGCGGATCGGGACCTCCGCCTCGCGGCTGTCGACCTACCGGTCCGGGAAGGTGATGCCCTCGGCTGCACTGGTGGTGCGGATGCGCAGGTGCGTCGAGCAGGTGGAGTGAGGGAGGGCTGGCTCGCGGGGTATGCAGCGATGAGGCGATGCGGAGTGGCAGGCCGATCCGCGGCAGCCGCCTCAGCCGCGACGGTGATTGCGGGCCTTGCGCCAGCCGTCGATGGCATCCCAGCCGGAGACGCCGACAATGCCTACGGCCGTGATGATCGCCAGGGTGCGTCCCACGTCGCCGGGCACGTCGTCGCGGCCGAGGGTGAGGTCCAGGAACTCGGGGTTGAGCAGTTCGCGGGCCTGCAGCAGATAGAGCGCGCCGACGGTGAAGGCGACCGCGAGCAGGGTGTTGAAGGCCGCGAACCGGGACGTCCATCCGCGGTTGCGGTAGACAGCGATCGCCAACGCAGCCTCCGCCGCGATCAGGACGAACATGCCGCCGAGCCACCAGGGCCACAGCTCGGGATTCAGCACGGAGACCGCCCTCGTCTGCTCGCCCAGGCCGACGCCGACATCCACGGCGCCGTCCCTGAAGAAGGCGAAGCCGACGAAGCGGTCCCACACCAGGGCGGCGACGGCCAGCGAGAGGAAGACCAGTGACCCGATGAGGTCGCTGCGCCCGGTCGCCGGGTCCTGCGGCTCGGGCAGTTGGTCGGGGGTCCAGGTCACCCCGGTGTCGGCGCCGGTGCGTTCCAGGACGGCGAAGACGATGGTGGTCCAGAACGCGACATGGACGACGGTCCCGATACCGGTCGAGACCACCGAGCCGATGATCTCGCCCACCGGCGCATCGGCGATGAGGTTTGCGACGGTCACCCCTGCCACCGCGATCGGAGGGACGATCATCCACAGCAGCTTGAGCAGCCGCCACCAGGTCAGGTAGTACTTCGGGCCGATGAGTCGCAGAGGGCGATCGGCATACCCGGCGGCCAGCCGGTCGGGGTCGCCGAGCCCGGTGATCACGGCGTGCTCGGCCTCGGCCCGCGACTCGCCGTGCTCGAGGCGGGCCTCAATGTCGTCGGCGATGGAGGCGGTCAGTTCGGCCCGCACGTCCTCCTGCGCGTCAGCGGGGAGGCTGCGGACCGTCGCGGCGATGTACCGCTCGGTGAGGGTCGAGGCCATGTCAGTTCTCCTCTGCGGTGAGGGACGCGATGGCTTCGGTCAGCGCGGCCCATTCGGTGGTGAGCGTGTCGGCGAGGCGGCTGCCCGCCTCCGAGGTGCGGTAGAACTTGCGCGGGCGCGTGTCCTCGGTGTTCCACTCGCTGGTCAGGTAGCCCTGCTTCTCCAGTCGACGGAGCAGGGGATAGAGCGTGTTGGTGTCGCAGGCGAAGCCGTGCCGCTCCAGGTCCTCCAGCAAGCCGTAGCCGTAGCCGGCATTCCGGAGCAGTTGCAGGCACGCCAGCACGATCGTGCCGCGCCGGATCTCCTGGAGGTGCGGGTCAAAGTCCGCGTTGTCGCTCATGCATCCACAATACTGTGTAGCACACACTATCGTCAAAGACACTTTATTGAAGAGGTGCTGACTGTGGGATGACCCGATGGAATCCGGGTCTGGGAGCCGGAGGTTGCCCGGACGCCAAAGGTTGAATGGTGCCGCTATCGGGTAGACAGGAGAGGGCCGATGAGTCTGAACATCAAGAACCAGCGCGTGCACGACCTGGCTCGCGAGGCAGCCCGGCGCACGGGAACCACCAAGACGTCGGCGATCGAGGCGGCGCTGGACCAGTACCTCGCGGGACTCGATGCGCCCGCGGCGCGAGAGCAGCGCAGGGCGAGGGTCGAGGCCGTGCTCGCGGACATCGACCTGCGGCTGAGTGACGCCGACCGAGCGGCCCTGAGGCGGGATCTTGAGGACCTGTATGACGACCAGGGGCTGCCCACGTGATCCTGGAAACCTCGGCGCTGGTGGCTGTCCTCACCGGCGAGCCGGAGCGGACTGAACTGCTGAATCGGATGCAGGAGGCCGCGTCGTTGCGTATGTCGACGGGCTCCTACCTCGAATGCGCCATCGTGGTCGACGGCCGGCGCGATCCCGTCCTGAGTCGCCAACTGGACACCTTGCTGGACGTCTTGGGTGTCGAGCTGGTCCCCGTGGACGCACGGCAGGCCCACATTGCGCGGCGTGCCTACGCGGACTTCGGTCGCGGCTCCGGGCACGCGGCCCGGCTGAACTTCGGAGACTGCTTCGGCTACGCCCTCGCCTCGGTCACGGGCGAACCCTTGCTCTTCAAGGGCAGTGGCTTCGCTCGGACGGACGTGCGGCGAGCCGGGCTGCCTCCCTCGGAGGACATCGATGCCGATGGCTCCGACGGAGGCGGTGGCTGACGTCCGGACCGTGCTGCGAGTGTCGATCAGATCGAGTGCCGCACCGCCCGGACGCCGATGGTCAGGCCGATCGCGGCGAGGACGACCGACGCCAGCCCGCCCTGCCACACGGCTGGGTCGGTCAGCTGCCCGTTGACCAGGGCGCGTTGGGCCTCGACCAGGTAGGTGAGCGGGTTGAACTGGGACAGGATCTGCATCCAGCGCGGCCCGACGTCCAGCGGCAGGAGCATCCCGGAGAGGATCATCAGTGGGAAGAGCAGTGCCTGCTGCACGGTCCAGAACATCCAGTCCCGCTCCTTCGACGCGATCGCCAGGGCATAGCTCAGGGCACCCACGCCCAGGCCGAACACCGCGAGCAGGACCAGGCCCATCGCCATACCGGGGATCGACGGACGGAACCCGAAGATCGCGGCGACTCCCGTGATCACCAGTGCCTGGATCACCAGCGGCACCATCTCCTTGCAGGCGCGCCCGACCAGCAGTGCAGGTCGCGAGACCGGTGCGACCAGCATCCGCTCGTGGGCGCCGGACTGGATCTCGAACAGCAGGTTGGAGCCGGTCATCGTGGTGCCGAAGAGGGTGATCATCACGATGATGCCGGGGACGAACCACTGGAACGCCTCCGCCAGTGGCAGGCCGGTCATCCCGCCGAGCAGCGGCCCGAAGAACGCGAGGAAGACCAGTGGCTGCATCAGCGAGAAGACCAGGCTGAACGGGTCGCGCAGCATCGGGCGCAACTCGCGGACGAAGACGTTGCGGATGCTGCGGGCGAGGCCGACGGGTTGGGCGTCAGTGGAGGGTGTGGTGTCGTCGGGCAGGACGGTGGTGAGGGCAGTCATCGGGCGGCTCCTGTCAGGGCGGGCTCGGTCGTGGTCTCGGCTTCCTCGCGCAGGCTGCGCCCGGTGAGGCTGAGGAAGACGTCGTCGAGGGTGGGTCGTGCGGAGTCCGCGCGCAGCACGGTGTGCCCGCGAGCCTCCAGGTCGCGCAGCAGAGCGGGGAGTATGCGGTCAGCTCCGTTCACGCGGACCGTCACCTCGGTGCCTCCCGCCGGATCCGTCGGGTCGGCTGGTGCGGTGCGCGGGTCAGGGTCGGGCGCGCCGGATGCGGTGGCGGCCCGGGACGCGATGGCGGTGATGTCGTCGGGGCTCCCGGTGGCGGTGACGGTGATGCGGTCGCCGGCGAGGTTGGCCTTCAGCCCGGTGGCGGTGTCGTCCGCGATCACCTCGCCGTGGTCCACCACGAGGACCCGCTCGGCGAAGTTGTCGGCCTCGTCCAGGTAGTGCGTGGTCAGCAGCAGGGTCATCCCGTAGCGCTCGCGTAGCCGGAGCACCAGTTCCCACAGGTGGGCACGGGACTGTGGGTCGAGGCCGGTGGACGGCTCGTCGAGGAAGAGCAGGCGGGGGCCGGGGATGAGTCCGAGGGCGATGTCGACCCGGCGTCGCTGGCCGCCGGAGAGCTTCATGGTCGGTTGGTCCACGACCTCGCCCAGGCCCAGGACGTCGACCAGTTCGGTCACCCGCTCCCTGGTCTGACGGCTCGTGAGGCCGTAGAGCGAGCCCTGGATGTCGAGCTCGTCGCGGACCCTCTGGTAGAGGCCAGCGCCGTTCTTCTGCCCGATGTAGCCGATCCGGGCGCGGACCTGTGCGGGGTCGCGGGTGATGTCGAACCCGCAGACGGTGGCGTTGCCGGAGGTGGGTGCGAGGAGGGTCGTGAGCATGCGCAGCGACGTGGACTTGCCCGCCCCGTTGGGCCCCAGGAACGCGGTCAGGGAGCCCTCCTCGACGTCCATCGTGAGGTCCTTGACCGCCGTGATGGTGGTGCCGTTCTTGCCGGCGAACTGCTTGTGCAGCCCTTCGGTCCTGATGATCGGTGATGTCATGTCTGGGAGGTTATGGGCCATTGCGGCCAGATCCTGGCCGCGTTGTTCCCTAAGGTTCTGGGTATGTCAGATCCGACCGCACGCGCTCTCCGGCTCCTGTCCCTCTTGCAGACGCACCGGTTCTGGGCGGGGCCCGAGCTCGCGGGGCGGCTCGGCGTCTCCGAGCGGACCCTGCGTCGTGACGTGGATCGGCTCCGCGAGCTCGGCTATCGGGTTGGCGCCAGCCCCGGGGTCGCGGGCGGCTACCAGTTGGAGAGTGGCAGCACCGTCCCGCCGCTGTTGCTGAACGATGACGAGGCGGTCACCATCGCCGTGGGGCTGCGCACGGCGGCACTGTCAGGGGTGGGCGACGGCGACCAGACGTCATTGTCGGCGCTCGCCAAGATCGAGCAGGTGTTGCCGCGCAACCTGCGCCGGAGGGTGAGCGCCCTGCAGGAGCACACAGTCCCGGCCAACCGTCCGGGAGTGCCGATCGATGCCGACGTGCTGGCCCAGCTCGCGCTGGCCTGCCGCGACCACGAACGGCTGCGCTTCCGCTATACCGACCGGGCGGGCCGGGAATCGGGGCGGCACGTGGAGCCGCACTCGCTGGTGCCGCGCGGGCGCAACTGGTACTTCGTGGCCTGGGACGTCGACCGGGTGGACTGGCGTACCTTCCGGATCGACAGGCTGTCCCGTGTGCTGGCGACCGGGGTGCGGGTCCCCGAGCGCGAACTGCCGGCCAAGGACGCTGCCGAGTTCGTGCAGCAGGCGCATGGCGGGGGGAGTGGCGGCAACTTCCGCCGGCTCGAGGCTGTGGTGCGGATGCGGGCATCCCTGGAGGAGGTGCGTGCCCACTTCGGTCCCTGGGCCAGCAAGGCCGTCGAGGGTCCTGCTGGGACCGTCGAATGGCCGATCTGGGGGTCGACCGCCCAGGAACTGTTGGCCGCCCTGATCTGGATCCCCGCGGAGCTGGAGTGGGAGCTGGTCGGGCCCGACGAGGTGCTGGCTGCTGCCCGCGGCTTCGCGGACCGGGTGGCGTCCGCCGTCCACGCAAGCGACCCGTGACACTCGTCGGCGATCGCGGCGCTGTTGGGCGCTGGGTGGTGGGTTTGAAAACTTTTCGTACATTCTTTCGTCGAACGTATTGACGAGGTGGGGGTGGTGGGTTTAGATTAGGACAAACGTTCGGTTCGTGGCCGTTGGGGAAGGGTTGCTGGCCGGGTGTGGCAGGTGGGGTTTGCCCGTGGGAGGTGGGGGGTCGTGGCGGTACAACCGTTGGTAGCGGACGAGACGCCAGAGCACGGCCTCGCGCCGGGGCATGTGGTGGTGCGGGAGCATCCGGTGGAGTTGATGGTGGCGGGGTTGGAGGCGTCGTTGGGGTCGGCTTCGGTGCAGGCGTGGGCGGGGTTGGAGCCGGCGGTGGTGCGGTCGTTGTACGGGCGGGTGGCGCGGGTGGTCGAGCGGTTGTCGGCGCACAAGATGGCCGCCGCGAGGGTGTTGGAGACCGCGGGGACGGCCAAGGCCGCGGGGGCGGCGTCGACGGGGTCGTTGCTGGGTGGGGACTTTGGTGGGGACCGGCGTGAGGGTGATGGCCTGGTCCGCCTGGGACAGACGTTGGCGCGTGCGAAGGCGTCTGGGACTGAGGGGGCGTTTGCTGCCGGGGAGATCACGCGGGCGCAGGCGCAGGTGATCGGGTCGATCCTGGGCGGCCTGGACGGTGACGTGACGCAGGGGGAGCGGGAGGCCGCGGAGGCCACGTTGTTGGGTGAGGCGCCGGGGTTGAGTTTGCGGGACCTGCGGGCCCGTGGGGACCGGATCACTGAGGCGTTCCGTCCCCCGGACCAGGTGGACCGGGATGAGGAACAGGTGGTGCGGGCGCGGGAGCGGGCGGCGTGGGCTGCCACGGAGTTCTGGATGCGGGATACGGGGGCCGGGACGTACCAGGGCGGGTTCACCATCCCGACCGTGGCCGGGGAGTTGTTGAAGACGATGTTGGACGCGGTCGCCTCTCCCCGCCGCAACCACTTGCGCCGCACCGACAACCCGACGAACAGCAACGGGGCCGGTAACGGGTCGGGTAATGCCACGGGCGCTTTCGGCCCGGCCGTCGGTAACGCCGGCAGCACTGGTGGTGTCGGCAGCACTGGTGGTGTCGGCGGCGCCGGGGCCGGTGGTGGCGGTGGGCCGGTGGGTGTGGTGGATGAGGGGTCGTATCAGCAGCGGTTGGGTCAGGCGTTCTGTGCGTTGATCGAGCATGCCCCGACCGATGGGTACGCGCCGGCCGGGGGTTCGGCGGCGGTGGTCGCGGTCTCGTTGTCGCAGGAGAAGCTGGTCTCGGGGATCGGGTGTGGGACGACCTCGACCGGGGTGCGGTTGACGGCCGGGGAGATTCGCCGGTTGGCGTGTAACCAAAGGGTGTTGCCGCAGGTCTTTGACGGGTCGTCGTTGCCGTTGGATCACGGGGTCGCGCGGCGGTTGTTCACTCGGCATCAGCGGATCGCGATCGGTCAGCGGGACATGGGGTGTGTGATGCCCGGGTGTGACCGTCCTCCGGGGTGGTGTGAGTTGCATCATGCGGGGCAGCCGTGGGCTGCTGGAGGGCGTACGGACCTGGACCAGGGCGTGATGTTGTGCGCGTTCCACCACCACCTGGTGCATGAGCAGGGGTGGGTGATCAGGTTCCACCCCGAGGACGGGATCCCGGAGTTCCGGGCACCCGGGGCACCCAAGGACGCCTGGGTGAGGAATGCCCGGTACCGTCCACCGCGAGATCTCGGGGTGGCCCCCACAACAGCCTGACCCCAACCCACCCACCGGACCACCGGACCCGGACCCCCACACGGGGCCCGGGACACCGGCACGCCCACTAGCACCCCGGGGTGGTGTCCGGGCGTATGGGACTGCCGATGTCCTCGCCGGGGCGCGGCCATACGGCGGTCAGTCCGGTCAGTCCTCGGGTGAGGCGGCTGCCAGGCGGGCCTCGGCGAGAGCGTGGAGGACGTCGGCCCAGCCCGACTCGAGGTTGCTGGTGTCGCTCAGGGGGACGGCGAACGCGTGCGTGAGGGTGACCAGGGTGTCGGCACTGGGACTGGCACTGGCGCCGGCCGGCTGGTCGAGATCGGTGAACTCGACGGTCACGATGTCCTCGGGCGACCTGCCGTCCCCGGTCTCCCAGGTCCAGGACATGACGATCCGCTCTGGCTCGATCAGCTCGCGGTAGCTACCGGTCGCGCCGATGCCGGCCGACTCGGAGCGGATCCGGAACCGGCCGCCGGGCCGGGCATCGACCTCGTAGGTCGTGTCCGGCAGCCCGGCCCACCACCAGGTGGCCAGGCGTTCGGGTGTCAGCCAGGCGGCGTACACCTCGCTGCGGGGGGCGGGGACCTGCTGGGTCAGCGTGACGGAGCGGGCTGAGGAGGATGCCAGGTTGCCCAGGACGTACTCCCATCCCTGCCGGTAGGCCTCGACATCCCCGTCCGGCGCGACCGTGTGGGTGACCGTGATGAGTGTGCCGCCGTCGCGGGGGGCGAACTCGACGCGGACGTGCTCCTCGGGCCCGGGGCGGTCCTGGTCGAGCCAGACCCAGGTCATCTCGATCAGCCGGTGTGGCTCCAGGGCGAGGAAGCGGCCCTCGACGCCGATGCCCGCAGCGGGCGAGACGATCCGGTAGGTGCCGTCGACCCGGCCGTCGACCTGGTAGGTCGTGTCGTCCATCGCGACCCACCACCACGTGGCGAGGGCCTCGGGGCTCAGCCAGGCGGCATACGCGGTCTCGGGTGGGGCGGCGACGTGCTGGGTGACGACGAGCGTCTGGTTCATCCCTGCTCCTCGGTGGTGAACGAGTCGGCGAGGTTGCCGAGCTGTTGGGTCCAGAAGGTGCGGTTGCGGCGCAACCAGGCCTCGGCGTCGGCCAGCGACTGCGGGCGCAGCGAGACGGTGACGGTGCGGCCGGACTTGGTGCGGTCGATGATGCCGGCGCGCTCCAGGACGCCGAGGTGCTTGAGGGTCCCGGGCAGGCTGATCGGCAGCTGGGCGGCCAGCGCGGAGACGGTGCTCTCCCCGGTGGCGAGCAGGCGCACCAGGTGCTGCCGGGTGGGGTCGCCGAGCGCGGCGAAGACCGCCGTGCTCGGGTCCGGATAAGAGTTAACCATCAAGTTAACTATTGCAGGGACAGAAGTGGCGGGCAAGGGGTCGCGCAACGGGTGACCGGCCAGTACGTTTACCCCATGTCGAACCTGTCAATGTTGCTGGAACGGTCCGCCGAGCGCTACCCGACGAGGGAGGCGATCGTCCTCGGCGACACTCGACTCACCTACGCCCAGGTGAACGGGGCGGCCAACCAGGTCGCGAACCTGTTGGCCGGCAAGGGCGTCGGGCCGGGGGACAAGGTGGCGCTGAGCTGCCCCAACCTGCCGTACTTCTCGATGGTCTACTTCGGCATCCTCAAGACCGGCGCGACGGTGGTGCCGCTCAACGTGCTGCTCAAGGCCCGGGAGGTCGCGTATCACCTGAAGGACTCGGAGGCCACGGCATACGTCTGCTTCGAAGGGACCCCGGAGTTGCCGATGGCGCAGGAAGGGCACGCGGCCTTCGAGCAGGTCGACTCGTGCGAGCACTTCCTGGTGATCACGGCCGATCCCGGGGCCGACTCCCCGATCGAAGGCACCAGCACGTTGGGGCAGGGCATGGCCGGGCAGGAGCCGACCTTCTCCTCGCACGAGACCGCGGATGACGACACGGCCGTGATCCTCTACACCTCGGGCACGACGGGCCAGCCCAAGGGGGCCGAGCTCAAGCACTCCAACATGCTGTCCAACGCGCTGGTCTCGGACCAGTTGTTCGATGCGGACGCGGAGCGGCCGGACACCTACCTGTGCGTGCTGCCGCTGTTCCACTCCTTCGGGCAGACGGTCATCCAGAACGCCGGCTTCGCCTTCGGCGGCACCGTCGTGATGTTGCCGAGGTTCGAGGCGAAGGCGGCCCTGGGGCTCATGCTGCGGGAGCAGGTGAGCTTCTTTGCCGGGGTGCCGACGATGTACTGGGGATTGCTGGGGGCGCTGGACGACACCGTCGACGTCGGGGCGATCGCGAAGAACCTGCGGGTCGCGGCCGCCGGTGGGTCGGCGCTGCCGGTCGAGGTGCACAAGGCATTCAAGGAACGGTTCGGGGTGACGATCCTGGAGGGGTACGGCCTGTCGGAGACCTCGCCGGTCGCCTCCTTCTCGGTCTTCGGGGAGGACCCGCGGGTCGGGTCGATCGGGGTGCCCATCCCCGAGGTGGAGATGAAGCTCATCCAGGCCGACTGGTCCGAGGTCGACCTGACCGCAGACCCCGATGCGGTGGGCGAGATCGCGATCAAGGGGCCCAACATCATGAAGGGCTACTACAACCGGCCGGAGGCCACCGACGAGGCGATGCGGGACGGTTGGTTCCGCTCCGGAGACCTGGGCCGCAAGGACGCCGACGGGTACTACTACATCGTCGACCGAGCCAAGGACATGATCCTGCGCGGCGGGTTCAACGTGTACCCCCGCGAGCTCGAGGAGGTCCTGATGAGCCACCCGGCCGTCTCGCTGGCGGCGGTGATCGGGGTGCCGCACGAGTCCCTGGGTGAGGAGATCAAGGCGTTCGTGATCCCCGAGCAGGGGGCCGAGGTGACCGCCGAGGAGCTGGTGGCCTGGGGCAAGGAGCAGTTCGCCGCCTACAAGTACCCACGCAGCGTGGAGATCGTGGGCAACCTGCCGATGACCGCGACGGGCAAGATCCTCAAGCGCGAACTGGGCTGACCCGCGGCGCCGGGCTTCCGACGAGCGGACGGCCGGTGCTGCTCCTATCGTGGAGTCATGCATCGCAGTCGAATTGGAGTCGTGCTCATCGACCACCCGGAGGAGTCCGCCGCGGCCGCCACGACCTTCTGGTCCGGGGTGCTCGGGGGCCCGTCCGTCTCGGCGCAGGGGCCCTCGGAGGAGGACCCCTACCTGGAGTTGCCGTCGTTGCCGGGAGGGGTCGGTCTGGAGGTGCAGCGGACCGGCAGCGGGACCGCGCCGCGGGTGCACCTGGACATCGAGACCGATGACGTCCCCGCGGAGGTCGCCCGGGTCGTGGCCCTCGGCGCCGAGGTCCTGGAGGACCGCACGGGGTATGCGATCCTGCGCGACCCCGGGGGCCTGGTCTTCTGCGTGGTGCCGGTGCAGCGGGAACAGGAGTTCGCGGAGCAGGCCGTCACCTGGGAGTGAGCTCGGCCAGGTGCGGTGCGGTCAGGCGGGGACGTAGCCCAGGTTCGGAGCGAGCCACTTCTCCGCCTCGGCGAGGGTCCAACCCTTGCGGGCGGCGTAGTCCTTGACCTGGTCCTCGGACAGTTTGCCGACGGCGAAGTAGCGGCAGTCCGGGTGGGCGAAGATGATGCCGGAGACCGCCGAGTTGGGGGTCATCGCGCAGGACTCCGTGAGTTCCATCCCGACCTCGCCGGCGTCGAGCAGGTCGAACAGGGTGAACTTCTCGGTGTGATCCGGTTGGGCCGGGTAGCCGGGGGCGGGGCGGATGCCCTGGTAGCGCTCGCGGATGAGCTCCATGAGGGGCAGGTCCTCGTCGGGGGCGTAGCCCCACATGTCGCGGCGGACGTAGAGGTGCAGCCACTCGGCGAACGCCTCGGCCAGCCGGTCGGCGAGCGCCTGGACCATGATCGCGGTGTAGTCGTCGTGGTTCGCGCGGAACTGCGCGGCCAGTTCCTCGGCACCGTGGATGGAGACGGCGAAGCCGCCGACGTGGTCGTCCTCGTAGCCGACGAAGTCGGCCAGGGCCAGGTAGCCGTTCTCCCGCTTGCGCTGCTGCCGGAGCGTATGCAGTGTGGCCAGCGGCGGTGCCTCCGCCGGGTGGTCGGCGCTCGCGTCGAGGACCAGGATGTCGTCGCCGGAGCGGCGGGCCGGCCAGAGCGAGACCACGCCCCGGGCGCGGAGCAGCCCCTCGTCCAGGATCCGGTCCAGGAGGGTGCGGGCCTCGCTGTAGAGCTGGCTGGCGGCCTCGCCCTGGCGGGGGTCGTCCAGGATCTTGGGGAAGGTGCCACGCAGCTCCCAGGCGGTGAAGAACGGGGTCCAGTCGATGATGTCGACCAGCTCGCGCAGGTCGGGCTCGAGGATCTCGCGGCCGAGCCGGTTCGGGGCCGGGACGGACGACCGGCTCACGGGGCGGGACTGTTCCCGGGCGGTGGGGAGGTCGACCAGGGGGACCTGCTTGTCGCCGTGCCGCTCGCGCAGCCGGGCGTACTCCTGCCCGACCCGGGTGGCGATCTCCTCCTCGCGGCCTATGACCTCGGTGGCGACGCCGACCGCGCGGCTGGCGTCGATGACGTGGACGACGGTGCCGTCGTAGGCGGGATCGATCTTCACGGCGGTGTGGGCCGCGCTGGTCGTGGCGCCGCCGATGAGCAGCGGGGTCCGCAGCCCGCGGCGGCGCATCTCGGTGGCGACGCCGACCATCTCGTCCAGGCTGGGGGTGATCAGCCCCGAGACGCCGACGATGTCCGCGCCCAGGTCGGCGGCGGTGTCCAGCAACTTCTCGGCGGGGACCATCACGCCGAGGTCGGTCACGTCGTAACCGTTGCAGGCGAGCACGACGCCGACGATGTTCTTGCCGATGTCGTGCACGTCGCCCTTGACGGTGGCCAGCACGATCTTGCCCTTGGTGTGCCCGCCGGTGTCCACGGCGGCGGCCTCCAGGTAGGGGGTCAGGTGGGCGACCGCCTTCTTCATCACCCGGGCGGACTTGACCACCTGGGGCAGGAACATCTTGCCGGAGCCGAACAGGTCCCCGACCACGTCCATGCCGTCCATCAGTGGGCCCTCGATGACCTCCAGGGCGGAGCCCAGCTCCTGGTAGGCCTCCTCCGCGTCCTCGACGGCGTAGTCGCTGATGCCGTGCACCAGCGCGTGCCGCATCCGCTCGACCACGGGGGCGTCGCGCCAGGCCAGGGCGGCGCTGGCGGACACCTCCTTGGTCTGGCCCTTGTAGGACTCGGCGAGCTCGATCAACCGGTCGGTGGCGTCCTCGCGCCGGGCCAGGACGACGTCCTCGACCGCCTCACGCAGCGTGGGGTCGATCTCCTCGTAGACGCCGAGCATGCCGGCGTTGACGATGCCCATATCCAGCCCGGCGCGGATCGCGTGGTAGAGGAAGACCGCGTGCATCGCCTCGCGGACGGTGTTGTTGCCGCGGAAGGAGAACGAGACGTTGGAGATGCCGCCGCTGACCAGCGCGCCGGGCAGGTGCTCCTTGATCCAGCGCGTGGCCTCGATGAAGTCCAGGGCATACCGGTCGTGCTCGGACATGCCGGTCGCGACGGTGAGCACGTTGGGGTCGAAGATGATGTCGTGCGGGTCGAAGCCGACCTGCTCGGTGAGCAGCCGGTAGGCGCGCTCGCAGATCTGCGTGCGGCGCTCCAGGGTGTCGCCCTGCCCCTGCTCGTCGAAGGCCATCACGACGGCCGCCGCCCCGTAGTGCTTGACCTGCTCGGCGCGGCGCAGGAACTCCTCCTCGCCGTCCTTGAGCGAGATGCTGTTGACCACCCCGCGGCCCTGCAGGCACTCCAGGCCCGCCTCCAGCACCTCCCAGCGCGAGGAGTCGACCATGACGGGCACCCGGGAGATGTCCGGCTCGCCGGCCAGCAGGTTGAGGAAGTGGGTCATCGCCTGGACCCCGTCGAGCATCCCCTCGTCGACGTTGACGTCGATCAGCTGCGCGCCGGCGTCGACCTGTTGGCGGGCGATCTGCACGGCGGCGTCCCAGTCGCCCTCCAGCACGGCCTTCTTGAACTTGGGCGAGCCGGTGATGTTGGTCCGCTCACCGACGTTGACGAAGTTGGTCTCGGGGGTGAGGGTGAACGGCTCGAGGCCGGACAACCGCAGGTATGCCGTCCGCGTGCCGGGGGTGCGCGGGCTCGCCTCGCGCACGGCGTCGGCGATCGCGGTGATGTGCTCGGGGGTGGTGCCGCAGCACCCGCCGACGATGTTGACCAGGCCCTCCTCGGCGAACTCGCCGATGACCCGGGCCATCTGCTCGGGGGTCTCGTCGTAGCCGCCGAAGGCGTTGGGCAGCCCGGCGTTGGGGTGCACGGAGACCAGGGCCTCGGTGGAGCCGGCGATCTCCCGCAGGTGGGGGCGCAGCGCCTCGGGTCCGAGCGCGCAGTTCAGGCCCAGGGCGAGCAGGTCGGCGTGCTGGGTGGAGACGGCGAACGCCTCGGGCGTCTGTCCGGACAGGGTGCGGCCGGAGGCGTCGGTGATGGTGCCGGAGACGATGACCGGGACCCGGCGGCCCAGCTCGGTGAGCACGGTCTCGATCCCGGCGAGGGCCGCCTTGGCGTTGAGGGTGTCGAAGACGGTCTCGACCAGCAGCAGGTCGGCCCCGCCCTCGAGCAGTCCCCGGACCTGCTCGGCATACGCGTCGTGCAGCTGCCGGTAGGTGATCGCGCGGTACTCGGGGCGTTCTACGTCCGGGGACAGCGAGGCGGTGCGGTTGGTCGGGCCGAGCGCACCGGCGACCCAGCGGGGCCGGCCGTCCTCGGCGGCTACCTCGTCGGCGGTCTGCCGGGCGATCCGGGCCGCGGCGGCGTTCAGCTCGCGGACCAGGTGCTCGGTGCCGTAGTCCGCCTGGGCGATGGCGGTGGAGGTGAACGTGTTGGTCGTGGTGATGTCGGCGCCGGCCTCGAGGTAGCGGCGGTGCACCTGCGCGACCACGTCGGGGCGGGTGAGCTGGAGCAGGTCGAAGTTGCCGGCGTAGCTGCGACCCTCCGCGGCCCCCTCGAAGCGGAAGTCCTCGTCGGTCAGGTCGAACTGCTGGAGCAGGGTGCCCCAGGCCCCGTCCAGGACGAGGATGCGGTCGGTCGCCGCCGAACGGATGTCGGGGACGCTCGTGCTGGGAGTCATCTGCTCACCTCGTCTGCCACGGCTGTGGTCTTGGGGATACCTCCCCGGCAGGATAGCCCCTGCTGCAACGTACCCCGTGCGCCGGAACGTCTTAAGGTTGTGGACTTGAGGACGAGGCGATGAGACTGTTCGGCCGAAGCGCCGAGCGGGCAGAGGTCGAGGCGTACGTCGCCTCGGCCATGCCGCGGTTGGTCGGACTGGCCCACGCCATGACGGGCAACAAGGCGGATGCGGAGGATCTCGTCCAGGACACCCTGGCCACGGTGATCACCAAGTGGGCCAAGGTGTCGGAGGCGACGAACATCGACGCCTACGTGCGTCGCACGATGGTCAACACGCTGATCAGCAAGAAGCGGCGCCGGTGGAACACCGAGGTCGTCTCGCACGAGGTCGTCACGGCCGACCGACCGCCGACGGGCAGCCCCGAGCTGCGCGACGACGTGTCCACGGGGGTCAGCAACCGCGATGCGGTGCTGGGGATGCTGCGCGAACTCCCGGAGCGGCAGCGCGCCGTGATCGCGCTGCGCTACTACGAGGACCTGCCCGACGCGGAGATCGCGCGGGCGCTGGACTGCTCGGAGCAGGCGGTCCGGAGCGCAGCGCACAACGCCATGAAATCGTTGCGCCGGCTGATGCCGGAGCATGCAGGACAGGGGGCCACGCAATGAATGGGGAGGGACGCACTCCGCGCAAGAGTCTGGATGACACGCTGCGCGAGGCGATGCACGGTGCACCGGACGGGTTCGACTACGAGGCGCTGGTCGCCGGGACCCACGAGCGGGCCGGGCGGATCCGGCGCCGGCGCGCCGTCGGCACGCTGGCCGCGGCGGCCGTGCTCGTGCCGGGCCTGATCGGCGGTGGGGTGCTGGTCAGCACGATGATCGAGGACCAGGCGGTCCAGCCGCTGCCCGCCGGGCCGAGCGAGGGCGCGGCGGACGGGGACGCCGGGGACGACCCGGCCACGGGGGACGCGTCGACCGCCACGGACGACGCTGCGCCGACCACGCAGGCGCCCACGACGCCGCCGTGGCAGGACGGGGAGCTGCCCGTGCCTGAGGGTGCGGAGGAGTCCGACACCGACTCGGGCAACGCCTGGGAGATCCCGGACCCGCGGCCGACGGGCGTCGCCTTCCTGGACGACCTGGGGGAGCCGCAGGAGATGTCGGCCTACCGGCGGACGAGTCCGGTCCTGGGCTCGATGACGTGCGACCGGGCGGACATCGCCGAGGACGCGATGGAGTCGTCGGGCACTGCGGAGTGGACCTACTACCCCGACGATGCCGACTACCCGGCCGTCACCATCACGGTCAGTGGCTGGGAGGACGGCGTCGGGGCGATGGACGGGCTCCGGGCGGACGAGTTGTTCTGCGCCTGGGACCTGGACGACAACGACGAGTCGGTGCAGGCCGAGACGTCCTGGCCGGGCCGCCCCGGTGAGGAGGACTACTACCTCAACGAGGCCTACCCGGGGTTCGGCTACATGTCGGACACCTCGGTGAGCGTGTCCGTGGTCCGGACGGGTGACTACCTGGTGGCGGTGCGGGTCCAGGACGCGGACCCGGGGGTGGCCGAGGACGCCTCGACCGAGATCGCCGAGAAGACGGCCGAGAACCTCGCGGCTCTCGACCCGGAGCACGGGGGGACGCAACGATGAGGACGACCGAGGCGCCGAGGGCGCCGGACCCAGAGCTCGAACAGTGGCTGCGCAGCGCACTGTCCACGGCGGGGGAGGGATTCGACGCACCCGGCCTGATCAGCACCACGCACCGCAAGGTGGCGCGACAGCGTCGCCGGCACGCGGTCGCCACGGTGGCGGTCACCGGGATGGCGGCAGTGGCGCTGGTCGCGACCTGGCAGGCCGTCGACCCGCTGGCGGGCACCTCGGACCTGCTGGACACGGCCTCCCAGCCGGACTCGGTAGCGCAGGAGTCAGTCGGGCAGGCCGGCGACCCGCTGCTGCAGCGGGACGGTGAGCCGACCGCGCAGGAAGGGGCCGTGCCCTGGCAGGAGGCCTCGCCGCCGCTGACCCAGGAGGAGCAGGACCTCGGCACGACCGAGGGGGAGACCGAACCGTCGCACGGTGACTGGCAGATCCCCGACCCGAGGCCGACGGGGGTGGCCTTCCTGGACGACCTGGGCGACCCACAGCAGCACCTCACGGGTGACAACATGCCGCCGGTCGCCGGGATGGTCGGCAACGACGCTGCCCACGACACCGGGGCCACCCCGGTCGCCGGACAGAACTGGTTCTACTACGCCGATGGTCAGGACCTGGCCTCGCTGACCGCCGAGATCACGGTCACCGGGTGGCAGGACGCGCCGGCGGCGATGGAGGGGTTGCGGGCGGACAACCTCCACTTCGCCTGGGACGTGGACCAGCTACCCGGCACCTGGCAGGGGCACGAGGACGATCCCGACCGGTTCGTGTTCGAGACCTTCGAGCGGACCGAGGACGACGGTGCGGGAGGGTTGACACCGCTGGGCGTCTACCAGACCAGCGCGGTGGTGCGGGTCGGGGACTACCTGGTCGCCGCCACGGTCACCGCCGACTCCCCGCAGGAGGCCGAGGAAGCCGCACGGGAGATCTCCGAGAAGGCGGCGGAGAACCTCGCCGTGCTGGACCCGGAGCACGGCACAGACTGACGGCACCGACTGACAGCGCCGGCTGACAGACTGGTCCCGATGAGCACCGAGACATCGTGGACCGCCACCTACCGGCTGCAGTTGCACGCCGGGTTCACCTTCGACGACGCCGCCGGGGTCGTGCCCTACCTGGCCGACCTCGGCGTCTCGCACGTCTACCTCTCGCCGGTCCTGACCGCGGTGCCCGGCTCGATGCACGGCTACGACGTGTTGGACCACACCCGGGTCGACCCCGAGCTCGGCGGGCGGGAGGGCCTGGAGCGGCTCGCCGGGGCGTGCCGGGACCTGGGGCTGGGCGTCGTGGTGGACGTCGTCCCCAACCACATGGCGCTGGTCGCCCCGGAGTGGGCCAACGCCCCGCTGTGGGAGGTCCTGCGCGACGGCCGCCGGGCTGCCACGGCGCACTGGTTCGACGTGGACTGGGCCGCGCTGGACGGGCGGTTCGGCCTGCCGCTGCTCGGTGAGCCCCTCGCCGACGTGCTCGCGGCGGGGCAGCTGACGCTCGACACCGGCCGGGACGACGAGGGGCCGGCCGCGGGGCAACCGGTCGTCCGCTACTACGAGCACACCTTCCCGGTGGCGCCGAGCACCGTGCGCGAGGGTGACGACGTCGCGGCGGTGCTGGAGCGCCAGCACTACCTGCTCGCCTCCTGGAAGGAGCCGGTGCTCAACTACCGGCGGTTCTTCGAGGTGGACGGGCTGGTCGCGGTCCGGGTGGAGGAGTCCGACGTCTTCGAGCGGACCCACCGGCTGTTGCTCGACCTGCACCACGCGGGGGTGATCGACGGGTTCCGGATCGACCACCCGGACGGGCTAGCCGACCCGGAGGGCTACCTGGCCATGCTGAGCCGCAGTTGCCGCCCCGGCACCCCCATCTGGGTGGAGAAGATCCTGGAGGGGCAGGAGGAGCTGCCGCGGCAGTGGGCGGTGAGCGGCACCACCGGGTACGACGCGAACGCCGCGCTCCAGGCGGCCCTGGTCGACCCGGGGACCACGAGGGACGTCGACGCGGCCTGGACCGGGATCGGGGGCGCGGAGTCCCTCGAGGAGGTCGTGGCGGGCACCAAGCGGGCCGCCGTCGACGACCTACTCGGCCCGGAGGTCGAGCGGCTGCACCGGCTCGCGGTCCGGGTGCTGCCGCACGCGGAGCCCGGCCGGCTGCGGGAGGCCCTGCGGGAACTGCTCGTGGGGGTCGACCGCTACCGGATATACATCAGGCCCGGCCACACCACGGCACCCGGTGAGGTGGAGCGGCTGCGCGCCACCGTGGAGCAGGCGGCAGCCGCCCGGCCCGACCTGGCCGCGGAGGTGCGTGACCTGGGTCAGGTGCTGACCGAGCCGGAGGCCGGGCACGACCCGGAGGCCGGTCGGGACCTGGTCGTGCGCTTCCAGCAGACCACCGGGCCGGTGATGGCCAAGGGGATCGAGGACACCGCGTTCTACCGCTGGCACCGGCTGGTCGCGCTCAACGAGGTGGGGGCGGACCCGGCGGCGCCCGCCGACCCGGCGGCACTGCATACCTGGGCGCAGCGACAGGCCACCCACTGGCCACGGGGGATGACCACCCTGTCCACCCACGACACCAAGCGCAGCGAGGACGTGCGGGCCCGGCTGGTGGCGGTCGCCGGGGACGCTCGCGGGTGGCGACGGTGCACCGAGCTGTTCGCCGCCGCGGCCCGGGACCGCGACGTCGATCCCCCCACCGCGCACCTGATCTGGCAGACGCTGGTCGGCGCGGGCGAGGAGGTCGCCGGTGACCGGCTCGCCGACTACCTGGTCAAGGCGATGCGCGAGGCCAAGACGCACACCAACTGGATCGCGGTGGACGAGGACTACGAGTCGCGGGTGCTCGGGCTGGCCCGGGACGCGGGCCGGGACGGTCCGCTGCTGGAGGCGGTCCGCGAGGTGGTGGCCGGCAGCGCGCAGGCGATCCGGGCCACCGTCCTCGGGCAGAAGCTGCTGCAGCTGGTGCTCCCCGGGCTGCCGGACACCTACCAGGGGTGCGAGTCCCTCGACCTGTCCCTCGTCGACCCCGACAACCGGAGGCCGGTGGACTACGCGGTGCTGCGCAAGCGCCTGGCGGCGCTCGACGCCGGCGGCGGACCCACCGACCTGGCCGGGGAGAAGTTGTTGGTCACCTCGCGGGCGCTGCGGTTGCGCGCCCGGCGGCCCGAGGCCTTCGGCCCGGGGGCGGGCTACCGGGCGCTGGACGGCGGTCCGCACCTACTCGGGGTGCTCCGCGACGACCGGGTCGCCGCGCTGGCCACCCGCGCGCCGCACGGCCTGGCCGCGGCCGGCGGCTGGGGTGGGGCGACGGTCGCCCTCCCGCCCGGGCGGTGGCGCGACGAACTGGACGGCGCGGTGCACGAGGGCTCCGTGCACGAGGGTGGGGTGCTGTCGCTGGCCACGGTCCTCGCCGACCGTCCGGTCGCGCTGCTCGTGCGGGACGGCGCGGACCGGTCGTGATACTTCGTTATACTCGATGCCCTGCCGTCGGGTGGGACCGTCCGACCGGCGCCCGCTGGGGAGGTGAACGCCGTGCTGCCCAACCCGTACTCACCGGGTGAGGTTCCCCGGGTCCTGGTCGGCCGTGACCGCGAGCTGGCCCGGATCGCGACCGCGCTGGACCGGGTGACCCGCCACGGGGAGATGGCCGGTCCGCCGATGGTGTTCACCGCACCGCGCGGGATCGGCAAGACCTCGCTGCTGCGGACCGCGGCCGACCGGGCGCGGCCGGAGGGCTTCGCGGTCGCCTGGGTGGCGTGCGTCAAGGGGGCGCGGGTGCTGCCCGACCTGGGCAGCGGCGTGGCGCGGGCGCTGGCCGAGGTGGGGCTGGGCGAGCAGCGGGCCTGGTTGGGGCGCCTGGAGTCGTTCCGCGTCGAGGTGGGAGTCCCGGGGGTCAAGGCGTCCGCCAACTTCGAGCGTGCGGGCAAGGACGGCGGGGGCGCCGGTCGTGGGGGTGAGCCGGCCGGTAGCGACGGTGCGGGTGTCCCGCGCGGGGGAGAGGTCACCGCCGTCGAGGACCTGCTCCGGTCGGCGGCCCGCGCGGTCCGGGAGCGGGGTGGGGCCGGGTTGGTCGTCTTCCTGGACGAGCTGCACGCGCCGGCGGTGCCGGACACCGGGGTGTTGCTCAACGCGCTGCAGGACCTCGCCGGGGAGCGCCAGGACGTGCCGCTCGCCGTGATCGGCGCCGGCCTGCCGTCCACACCGGGCCACCTGACGAAGGCGGCGACCTTCGGGGAGCGGTCCCGGTTCGTCGTGGTGCCGGGGCTGGACGAGGCGTCCGCCGACCGGGCGCTGTCCGGTCCGGCGGCCGAGCTGGGAGTGACCTGGGACGAGGACGCCCTAAGGCTGGCCGGGACGGCCGCCGACGGCTACCCCTACTTCATCCAGTTGCTGGGGTCCACCACCTGGGACGCCGCCGCGCCCGAGCACGGCCAGCGCATCACCGTGGAGGACGTCCGCCGGGGGCTGACCGACGCCGCCTCCCAGATCATGCAGATGTTCCAGGCGCGGTGGGAGGCCGCGACCGAGTACGAGCAGGACTTCATCGAGGCGATGGCCACGCACGGGGACGGCCCCGTCGCCCGCGGGGAGATCGCCCGCACGCTCGGACGGTCCACCCGGGCGATCAGCGTGCCCCGGGAGCGCCTGATCGACAAGGGGATCATCGTGCCGGCAGGGCACGGCAAGCTGCAGTTCACCATCCCCGGCTTTGCCGGGTACGTGCGCGGCCACGTGAGCGACGCCGCGGCCGACGAGACCCCGGCCGACGGGGAACGCTGGCCGCTGGTGCTGCCCGAGGCGGCCGCCGGGCTCGGCGACACCGGGTCGTCGGGCGGGACGAAGGGAGCGAGGGACGGCAATGGGTGATCGGCTCCGGGTGTGGGCACCCGCGGCGACGCGGGTGGAGGTGGTGCACGGCCCCGACGCGGACCGCCGCACCCCGATGGAGTCCGGGTCCGGCGGGTGGTGGTCGCTGGACTGGGACCGGGTCGGGACCGACGCGTCCGGCGCCACCCGTTACGCCTTCGCGCTGGACGGGGGCGACCCGCGGCCCGACCCGCGGTCGCTGTCCCAGCCCGGCGGCGTCCATGCCCCGTCCCGCAGGCTGGACCTCACGGCATACCGCTGGGGAGACGAGGACTGGGCCGGGCAGCCGTTGGAGGGGTCCTCGGTCTACGAGCTGCACGTGGGCACGTTCACCCCGGCGGGCACGCTGGACGCGGCCATCGAGCGGCTGGACCACCTGGTGGACCTGGGCGTGACCACCGTGGAACTGATGCCGCTGGCCGCGTTCCCCGGGGTGCACGGGTGGGGCTACGACGGCGTCGCGCTGTATGCCGTGCACGAACCCTACGGCGGGGCGCGGGCACTGCAGCGGTTCGTCGACGCCGCGCACTGCCTGGGCCTGGCGGTGTGGCTCGACGTCGTCTACAACCACCTGGGGCCGAGCGGGAACTACCTGGGCCAGTTCGGGCCCTACTTCACCGAGCGCTACCACACGCCGTGGGGAGCGGCGGTCAACCTGGACGGTCCCGGCAGCGACGAGGTGCGGGCGTTCCTGCTGGACAACGTCCGGATGTGGCTGACCGACTTCCACCTCGACGGGCTGCGGCTGGACGCCGTGCACGAGCTGCACGACGGGCGTGCGCTGACCCTGCTGGAGGAGGTGGCGGCGCTCGCGGATGAGGTGGCGCAGGCGACCGGTGTGCCGCGGACGGTGGTGGCCGAGTCCGACCGGAACGACCCGGGCACGGTCGCTCCCCGGGGCGCCGGCTCCGGTGGGCTGGGCCTGGCCGGACAGTGGGCCGACGACGTGCACCACGCGCTGCACGTGGCGCTGACCGGGGAGACCGACGGCTACTACGCCGACTTCGACGACCCCTCGGCGCTGCCGAGGGCGCTGGGCGGGTTGCCGTTCTTCCACGACGGGACGTACTCGACCTTCCGGGGGCGGGTCCACGGGCGGCCGGTGGACCCCGCCGAGACGCCGTCGTGGCGCTTCGTCGCGTCGCTGCAGACCCACGACCAGGTGGGCAACCGCGCGGTCGGTGACCGGTTGGCGCAGCTGGCCGGCCGCGACCGGGCCGCCGTGGGGGCGGCGCTGCTGCTGACCGCGCCCTTCACGCCGATGCTGTTCATGGGCGAGGAGTGGGGTGCCGGCACGCCCTGGCAGTACTTCACCGACCACCAGGAGCCCGAGCTCGCCGAGGCGATCCGGGCGGGTCGGCGGCGCGAGTTCGCCAGCCACGGGTGGGGCCGGGAGGTGCCGGACCCGCAGGACCCGGCCACGCTCGAGGCCTCCCGCCTCGACTGGTCCGAGCCGCAGGCGCCCGGCCACGCCGAGCTCCTCGCCTGGCACCGCACCCTGCTGTCGCTGCGGCGGGACCACCCCGGCCTGGTGGCCTCGCCCGGGGACGTGCCGTGCCGCGTGCTCCGGGAGGGCGGCGGTGACGTGCTGCGGGTCGAGCGGGGTGTCTACCTGGTGCTGGCCAACCTGGGGGACCAGGAGCGGCAGACGGCGTTGCCGCACGACGACCACGTCGAGCACGCCCAACTGGCCGGCTGGGGACGGACGACCGTCCGGGGAGACGGGACCGCGCTGCTGGGACCGGCGTCGGTCCTCGTGCTGGCTGCTGGGGCCGGTGGCGGCCCTCCTGCTGCAGCGGACGGCGGGGTCGACGCGGGATAGACGCGGGATCGACCTGGGTCCAGCCGGGCACGCCGACGCCCCGGACCCCCTGGCGGAGGGATCCGGGGCGCCGGGCGTCGTGCTCAGTGCTGGTCGGGCAGGTTGCCGTCCGTGTCGCCCACGGTGGGAGCGGCGGGAGCGGCGGCCGTCCCGAACAGGGCCAGCAGCTGGTCGTAGACGTCGGAGGACAGCGCCGCCTCACCGCCGACGATGGTGACCAGCGGGAAGGCGAACCCGTCGGTCAGGCGCTCGACCTCGGTCATCACGCTGGCGGGGACCTCGTCGTGGCGGGACAGGGCGATGCCGGCCCCGGTCCGCCCGGCCACCGGCACGGCGGTCAGGGCGTCGGGGAACTTCTCCCCGGTCGCGACCATGACCTTGCCCTCGGCGGGGAACTGCTGGAGCACGACCGCCGCGGTCTCGTAGCGGTCGGTGCCCGAGTAGCGGGTGGCAGTCGCGCCGCCCAGGGCGGCGGCCTCGTTCAGCACGCTGTCGCTGATGACGGCGACGCCACCGGCGGCATACAGGTCGTCGAAGCTGGCGCCGGACAGGAAGGCCTCCGTGGCGTCCGGCAGGTCATCGACCTTGGTCAGCACCAACGGCGCGCTCTCCCGGGCGGCGAGGGCGCTGAGCACCAGCGCGTCCGGGAAGTCCTGCCCGGTCGCCAGGAACATCTGCGGGGTGCTGTCCTGGATGATTTCCTGGGCGATCAGCGCGGACGTCGCGTAGCGGTCCGCGCCACCGATCCGGGAGACCGTGGAGCTGGCGGGCAGCAGGGCCGCCGCCTCCGCCAGGACGCTGTCCTGGATCGCCGCGCTGCCACCGATCACGATGACCTGGGAGGGCTGGAGCCGGGTGAGCTCGGCGGCCGTCTCGGCCGGGAGGCTCCCGGTGCGGGTCAGCAGCAGCGGACCGGCCATCTGGTCGGCCAGCGGGGCGGCCGTCAGGGCGTCGGGGAAGGTGTCGGACCGCGCCAGGACGACGGTGTCGGCCTTGACGAAGCGCTGGGCCAGTAGCGCGGCGGTCCCGATCCGGTCGGCGCCGCCGATCCGCTCCACGTCGAAGTCGCACGGGCCCTCCTCGTCCTCGGGGAAGAACGGGTCGAGGGAGTCGAGCCAGGTGGTGGCCTCGCCCGCCGGGTCGGCGTCGGCGAGCACGATCCCGACGCCGGGGGCACCGGTCAGGTAGGTGCCGACGAAGCTGAGGAAGGCCGTGGTGTCGACGGTGGCGCCGACGGGTACCTCCAGGACCCGGTAGTCCTTGAGGATGCCGTCGTCCCAGACCTCGACGCGGACCTTGTCGAAGCCGCCGCCGTCGTCGGTGGTGCCGGTGAACGTGGCGTCGACGACGTACTCGTTGCGGGCGCAGTCCGCGGTGACGAACTGGATGCCGGTGACGTCCCAGTCGTCCAGGGTTGCGGCGGACGCGGGGGTGACGGCCGCGACCGTGAGTAGGCCCGCGGTCCCGGCGGTCGCCAGGAGGGGCCGCCAGGGGGTGCGGCGGGTGCGGTGGGTCATCGTGGTTCTCCCTTTCGTGGCCGGGCACACGGGTCCCGGTGGCGACCGGAGGCCGGGGGAACCTCCGTTGGTACCGCCATCGGGGAAGAACGCCGGCCGACCCGTTTGATACGTGGAGCGGATACGCGGGGCGGGGATCGTCCGGCGGGGCACGTCGCCGCGTGCCGCGTACTGTGGGGCGGGTGAGGTTCCACAAGCCGCTCCCGGTGCCCCCGTCGGCGCTGGACGCTGCCCTCGGGGCGGTCGACCCGATCGACCTGGCCGAGGCCGCGCACCGGACCGCGGCGGTCGTCGTCGGCCGGGGGAGGGCGACCGACGACCCGGAGGTCACCGCCCGCCTGGTCGGGCTGGTCCGGGAGATCGGGCTGGCCACGGTGGCCGAGATGTGGGCCGACCGGCCCGCCCGCTCGCTGCCGGGCACGCTGTGGCGGCTCTACCTGCTCCACGAGTGGGTCCAGCGGCAGCCGGAGCAGGTGGCGGCGGCGTTCGGCGCAGGCTCCGCCCACGCCGAGGTCTACCGGGTGATCGCGGGGGTGGCCGAGCCACCCCACCCCGAGGACCTGCGCCGACTCACCTCCGCGATCCTGACCGGTGTCTTCGAGGGGGACCTGGCGACCGCCCTGGACCGGGCGGCGGCCTTCTGCCACGTGGTGGCCGTCGGTCTCGCCGGCCCGGACGGCAGCGAGGTGCCCGAGGACCAGGTGCGTCGGGCGGCACGGCTGCAGTCGACGGCCCGGGACCTGCAGGCGAGCGCCGGGTTGTGGCGCCGCGGCGACCTCCACTGAGCCTCCGCCGGGAACAACGGGACCCATCCGGGAGTTAGTGTCTAGCGTGTGCCGGACCGCGGCAGCCCCGGGTCCCACAACACGCCGCTACGAGCGGCCATGCGCCGTGAGGCGCTCCCGGTCCGGCACACACATCTGCGCACGTTAACCGGGTGGTCACCGGGCGTGGTTGGGTTTTCATCTGCAGGACGCCTACTATTTGGTCCCGTGCGCTTCCGCATCACGCCCCAGAACGCCTCCTTCTTCGAGCACTTCGCCGATCTCGCCGGTCACGTGCTCGACGGCGCCAACGCCATGCGCGACATCCTGGGGCTCCCCCAGGACGAGCGTTCCGCCGCGGCCGAACGCATCAAGGAGATCGAGCATCGCGGTGACGACGCGACGCACAAGATCATGAACGAGGCGAACACCTCCTTCATCACGCCGTTCGACCGGGACGACATCTATGCCCTCGCCTCGCGCCTGGACGACTGCCTGGACCACCTCGAGGCCGCGATCGACATCGTCGTGCTCTACGGCATCGACGAGCTGCCGCACGGGGTCGACGACCAGGTCGACATCCTGGTGCGGATGGCCGAGCTCACCGCCGAGGCGATGCCGCGGCTGAAGTCGATGCGGGACCTGCAGGACTACTGGATCGAGATCAACCGGCTGGAGAACGCAGCCGACCAGCGATACCGGCAGATGACCGCGGCGCTGTTCCGGGAGGAGCAGGACGCCGTTCAGATCATCAAGCTCAAGGCTGTCATCGACGAGATGGAAGCTGCCGCCGACGCGTTCGAGACGGCGGCCAACACGGTCGAGAGCATCGCGGTCAAGGAATCCTGACCGGTGGAGTGGCTACCGGTCACCGTCGTCATCCTGCTGGCGATGGGGTTCAACTACACGAACGGTTTCCACGACGCCGCCAACGCCATCGCGACGTCGGTCTCCACCCGGGCGCTGACCCCCCGGATCGCGCTGCTGATGGCGGCCGTGTTCAACCTGATCGGAGCCTTCCTCGGGGAAGGGGTCGCCAAGACCGTCGGGTCGGGCATCATCGACCCGCCCTCGGGCATGACCGGACTGGCGATCGTCGCCGCCTCGCTGGTCGGGGCGATCGGGTGGAACATGCTCACCTGGTGGTACGGCCTGCCGTCCTCGTCCTCGCACGCCCTGATCGGGGGCATGGCCGGGGCCTCGCTCGCCGCGGGGACCACGGTGCTGTGGAGCGGCATCATGAACAGCATCATCATCCCGATGCTGATCTCGCCCGTGGCGGGCATGATCCTGGGCTACCTGGTGATGACCGCGATCCTGTGGATCTTCCGCAACGGCCACCCCGGCCGGTTGGGCCGTGACTTCCGGATCGCCCAGACCGCGTCGGCGGCCGCGATGGCGCTGGGCCACGGGCTGCAGGACGCCGCGAAGACGATGGGCATCGTGGTGCTCGCGCTCGTCGTCGGGGGCTACCACGAGGGAGCCCACATCCCGTTGTGGGTCACCATCACCTCCGCGCTGGTGATCTCCGCGGGCACGTATGCCGGGGGCTGGCGGATCATGCGCACGCTCGGCCGCAAGATCATCGACCTGGACCCGCCGCAGGGCTTCGCGGCGGAGTCGGTCGCGGCGAGCGTGCTGTACGTCGCCGGCCTGGCCTTCCACGCCCCCATCTCCACCACCCACACGATCACCTCGGCGATCATGGGCGTCGGGGCCACCAAGCGGATGTCCGCCGTCCGCTGGGGCGTGGCGAAGAACATCGTCGGCGCGTGGGTGTTCACCTTCCCCGGCGCCGGCATCGTCGCCGCGCTGACCTACTGGATCATCGCGATCTTCTAGGACGGCGGTCTGCGGCGACCTCTCGGTCGCAGATTCAAACGTCGTTCACGCCGCGTTCACCGTCGGCCCCCACGCGGGACACATCCGCTCCCTACGGTCAACACGGTTGGCGAGGACGCCAGCTCGCTGCGGGCGTCCTGACCCGTGGCGTGCGCACCCGAACTGCTCAGAGAGGTTTCTCCCGTGAAGCTCCACCGTTGTGGACCGACCGCCGCCCTGGCGATGGCTGCACTGCTGACCCTGTCCGCCTGCGGCGACGACAACCCCACCGCCGACAACGACGCCTCGGCCAATGAGGACGCGGCCCAGGAGCCCGCTGACGGCGGGTCCGAGAGCGGCTCCGACGGGGCCGGTGACACCGCCGCCGCCGGCGGCGGCGCGGCCCTGTCCGGCACGGTCAGCCTGTCCGGCGCCAGCTCCCAGGAGTCGGCGATGACCGCCTGGATCGCGGGCTACCAGGCCGTCCAGCCGGACGTGCGGCTCAACTACGACGCCATCGGCTCCGGCGGCGGCCGGGAGAACCTGATCTCCGGCGCCTCCCCGATGATCGGCTCCGACGCCTACCTGGACGAGGAGGAGCGCGAGGCCGTCAAGGACAGCTGTGGCGACGGCGGCGCCCTGCACATCCCGGTGTACATCTCGCCGGTGGCCATCCCCTACAACCTGCCCGGTGTGGAGCAGCTGAACCTGCCCCCGGACGTGCTGGCCCAGATCTTCGACCAGCAGATCGAGACCTGGAACGACCCGGCGATCGCCGAGGCCAACCCGGATGCCGACCTGCCGGACACCGAGATCACCGTGGTCAACCGGTCCGACGACTCGGGCACCACCGAGAACTTCACTGAGTACCTCGTCGCGGCCGCACCCGACGCCTGGCCGCACGAGCCCAGCGACGCGTGGCCGGTGGAGGGCGGCGAGGCCGCCGCCCAGACCACGGGCGTCATCTCGGTCGTCGGCAGCACCGAGGGTGCCATCGGCTACGCCGACGCCTCGGCGGTCGGCACCCTGACCACCGCCGCTGTCGGGGTCGGCGAGGAGTTCGTGAACTTCTCCCCGGAGGCCGCCGCGGCCGTCGTCGACGCCTCGGAGCCGGTCGACACCGGCGTCGAGGGCGACCTGGCCCTGGACCTGGCGCGCGACACCACCGAGTCGGGGACCTACCCGATCGTGCTGGTCTCCTACCACATCGCCTGCACCTCCTACGAGGACGCGCAGACCGGTGAGGTGGTCAAGGACTTCCTCACCTACGTGATCAGCGAGGACGGGCAGGCGGCGGCCGCCGAGGCGGCCGGGTCGGCGCCGATCTCGGACGAGGTGCGGGCCCAGGCCACCACGGCCATCGAGGGCATCACGGTGGGGAACTGAGGACCGCCACCCGGCGATCGAAAGGTCACGCATGAGCACTCCCGCACCCCCGCTCCGCCGGCCCGACCGGGCCGGCGGAGCGGCCGGGCCGACCAGGACCAGGCGTCCCGGCGACTCCCTGTTCTTCGGGGCGTCCCTCGGCTCGGCGATGCTCATCCTGCTCGTCCTGGCGGGGGTGGCCGCCTTCCTGGTGAGGGAGGCGCTGCCCGTGCTCGGGGCCGCCGACGAGGAGATCACCGGCGGGGCCGGGTTCTTCGCCTACGTCTGGCCGCTGGTGGCCGGCACGGTCACCGCCTCGCTCATCGCGATGGTGATCGCGACCCCGGTCGCGGTCGGTATCGCGCTGTTCGTCTCGCACTACGCCGAGCGCCGGGTCGGCACGGCGATCGGCTTCGTGATCGACCTGCTGGCCGCGGTGCCCAGCGTCGTCTTCGGCATGTGGGGCTGGCAGGTGCTCGCCCCACAGTTGGTGCCGCTGTATGCCTGGCTCGAGGACGCCCTGGGGTTCATCCCGATCTTCGGGGACGGGTCGGCCACCGGGCGCACCCTGATGACCGCCTCGATCGTGCTCGCGGTGATGATCCTGCCGATCATCACCTCCGTCTCGCGGGAGGTCTTCCTGCAGACCCCGAGCCTGCACGAGGAGGCCGCCCTGGCCCTGGGCGCCACCCGGTGGGAGATGATCCGCACCGCGGTCCTCCCGTTCGGTATGCCGGGGGTCATCGGCGGGACGATGCTCGGCCTGGGGCGGGCCCTCGGTGAGACGATGGCGGTGGCGATCATCCTGTCGACCGGCGGGTTCACCTGGAACCTGATCGGCAGCGGCAACAACACGATCCCCTCGGAGATCGCGCTCAACTTCCCCGAGGCCTCCGGCCTGCGGCTGAGCGAGCTGATCGCGACGGGACTGGTCCTGTTCGTCATCACCCTCGCGGTGAACCTCCTGGCGAGGTACATCGTGAACAAGCGGTCCGAGTTCTCGGGAGCCAACTGATGAGCACCACGACGCGCGAGCACGACACTCCCGACGTCCCGGTCGTCGACCACGCGCTGGACCGGGTGAGCGGCATCGTCGCCGCACCGGTCCGCCCGGCGCCCCGGGCGCTGGGGCCGACGATCCTGGCCGGCGGGCTGCTGCTCGCCCTGGTCCTGGCTCAGCTGTGGCACCCCGCCCTGGCGGTCGTGACGGCATACCTCGCCGTGCTCGTCGTCGCCTACGTGGCCTTCCGGATGGTGTCCGGCAGCCGGGTGGCGACGGACCGGGTGATGCGGCTGCTGATGTACGGCGCGTTCGTGGTGGCGCTGCTGCCCCTCGTGTCGGTCATGTGGACCGTCATCGGGGAGGGGGCCGCCCGGGCGTTCAGCCCCGGCTTCCTGCAGCAGACCATGAACGGGGTCACCGGCGTCAACGACGCGGCGTATGCCGAGGGCACCGGCGACTTCGTCGGCGGCGCCTACCACGCGGTCATCGGCACGCTCATCATCACCGCGCTGGCCAGCATCATCTCGATCCCGATCGGGCTGTTCACCGCGATCTACCTGGTCGAGTACAGCGCCGGCAACAAGCTGTCCCACTCCATCCGGTTCCTGGTCGACGTGATGACCGGGATCCCCTCGATCGTGGCGGGACTGTTCGCCTTCGCGCTGTGGGCGACCCTGTTCGGGATCGGCACCAAGAACGCGCTCGGCGGCGCCGTGGCGCTGGCGGTGTTGATGATCCCCACCGTGGTCCGCAACAGTGAGGAGATGCTCCGGATCGTGCCCAACGAGCTGCGGGAGGCGGCGCTGGCGCTCGGCGTGCCCAAGTGGCGGGTCGTCGCCAAGGTCGTCCTGCCGACGGCCGCGTCCGGCCTGGCCTCCGGGGTCACCCTGGCCATCGCCCGGGTGATCGGCGAGACCGCCCCGCTGCTGGTCGCGGTCGGCTTCACCCACGCGCTGAACACCAACCCGACGTCCGGGCCGATGAACAGCCTGGCGCTGTTCGCCTACCAGATGTTCACCCGGCCGCTGAACCCCGGCGTCCGGGACCCCAGCCTCGAGCGGGCCTGGGCCGCGGCCCTGCTGCTCGTCCTCCTCGTCGTGATCCTCAACCTCGGCGCCCGCCTGGTCGCCGCGCTGTTCGCGCCCAAGACCGGCCGCTGACCCCCCTGGAGTTACCTGATATGTCCACCCGAATCGACGTCAACGACCTCGACATCTTCTACGGCGCCTTCCACGCCGTGCAGGGCGTCAACATGGTCATCGAGCCCAAGTCGGTCACCGCCTTCATCGGCCCGTCCGGCTGCGGCAAGTCCACCTTCCTGCGGACCCTGAACCGGATGCACGAGGTCATCCCCGGGGGCCGGGTCCAGGGGGAGGTGCTGATCGACGGCAAGAACCTCTACGGCCCGGGTGTGGACCCGGTGAACGTGCGCCGGGAGGTCGGCATGGTCTTCCAGCGGCCCAACCCGTTCCCGACGATGTCCATCAAGGAGAACGTGCTGGCCGGGGTGAAGCTGAACAGCAAGCGGATCAGCTCCGCGGCGGCCGACGACCTGGTGGAGCGCTCGCTGCGCGGGGCCAACCTGTGGACCGAGGTGAAGGACCGGCTGGACAAGCCGGGCTCGGGCCTGTCCGGCGGCCAGCAGCAGCGGCTGTGCATCGCCCGGGCGATCGCGGTGCAGCCCGAGGTGATCCTGATGGACGAGCCGTGCTCGGCGCTGGACCCGATCTCGACGTTGGCGATCGAGGACCTGATCAACGAGCTGAAGTCCGACTACACGGTGGTCATCGTGACCCACAACATGCAGCAGGCGGCCCGGGTGTCCGACCGCACCGGATTCTTCAACCTGGAGGCGACCGGCAAGCCGGGCCGGCTGGTGGAGATGGATGAGACCAGCAAGATCTTCAACAACCCGGCGCAGCAGGCGACCGAGGACTACATCTCCGGCCGGTTCGGCTGATCGGTCCGGGCGGGCCTACCAGCCGGCTCAGGCCGGCGGCCGGTGCCGGGTGACGGCCAGGACCGTGGCGTCCCGGCCGGTGCCGATCATGGTGCAGGCGAGCACCTCGCCCTTGTCCATGCCGACCTCCGCCAGCCGGGTGAGCGTGTCGGCCTCCAGGCGGCGGACGGTGTGCCGGGACAGGGGCTCCAGCAACTCCGGCAGCAGTGGGCGGTGGCTGCACAGGGCGGCGGCCTCCCCGCGCTCCAGCAACCGCTGCAGGTGACGCAGCGCGCGGGCCGGCTTCTCGGCATACCCCTCCTCGGACAGACCCGCCTTGTCGGCGACCTTGACCCCGTCGTCGCGGCCGTAGGGTGCCACCGTGTCGGCGCAGCGCACCGACGGTGAGGTCAGCACCCGGGTCGGGGCGTAGGCCCGCAGCAGGGGCACCAGCCGGGTGGCCCGTCGCGCGCCCACCTTGCTCAGCGGCCGGTCCGGGTCGGACCCGGACCACGACCCGCGACCCACCGCGTGGGCGTGCCGGACGATCAGCAGCGGCCACGTCTCCAGCCGCAGGGTCAGCTCGGCCCCGGCGACGGCGGCCAGCTGCTCCCGGTCCCGGGGGTAGCTGAGCAGGTCCCGCGCCTCGGCCAGCGGCAGCCAGCGCACCTCGTCGATCTCGTGCTCCAGCTCGCCGGCGCCGCCGAGCACCGTGCCGGCCCAGTAGCGCACCTGCTTGACCACGGCCCGGCCGTTGCCCTTGGGCAGGGGGTACTCGGCCGTCGGGAGGGGCGGCCCGAGCCGAACCCGCAGCCCGGTCTCCTCCAGCGTCTCGCGCGCCGCGGCCGTGGCCCAGTCCTCGCCCGGCTCCAGCTTGCCCTTGGGCCAGGACCAGTCGTCATAGCCGGGCCGGTGGACCAGGGCCACCTCGAGGCGGCCGTCCCCGGCGCGCCGCCACGGGATCACCCCGGCGGCCCGGACGATGCGCGGGCGTGCGGTGCCCGCCCGCCCCGGTGCGTTGCCCATCGGTGCTCAGCGCCGGCGACCCGGGCGGCGCCGCCGCCCGTAGGAGTCGATCAACTGGGACTGCAGGTCGGCCAGCGGCTGGCCGTCGTCGTCGAGGTGCTGCCTGGTCCACTGACCGTCACCGTCAAGGTGCCAGCTGGCCACATCCTCGGACATGACCCGGTCGAGCAGCTTGGCCAGGGTCTTGACGTGGGCGCGCTCGGTGACCGGGACGAGCGCCTCGACCCGGCGGTCCAGGTTGCGGTGCATCATGTCGGCCGAGCCGAGGTAGACCTGCGGGCTGCTGCCCTTGCCGAAGGCGAAGACCCGGGAGTGTTCCAGGAAGCGCCCGAGGGTCGAGCGGACCCGGACGTTCTCGGACAGGCCGGGCACCCCGGGGCGGACCGCGCAGATGCCGCGCACCCACAGGTCGACCCGGCAGCCGGCGCCGGAGGCGCGGTAGAGCGCGTCGATCAGCGCCTCGTCCACGATCGAGTTGACCTTCATCCGGATCTGCCCGTCCGGCCCCTTGGCGGCCTCGGCCTCGACCAGCTCGACCAGCCCGCTGCGGACCGAGCGGGGCGCGACGAGCAGCCGCTTGAACTTGGTGCGGGGCGCCATGCCGGAGAGCTGGTTGAACAGCCGGCTGAGGTCCTCGCCGATGGTCTCGTCACAGGTGAGCAGCCCCAGGTCCTCGTAGATCCGGGCGGTCTTCGGGTTGTAGTTGCCGGTGCCCACGTGGGAGTAGCGCCGCAGCCCGCCGGGCTCCTCGCGCACGGCCAGCGCCAGCTTGGCGTGGGTCTTCAGCCCGACCATGCCGTAGACGACGTGCACCCCGGCGTGCTCCAGCTTGCGGGCCCAGCTGATGTTGTTCTCCTCGTCGAACCGGGCCTTGATCTCGACCACGGCCAGCACCTGCTTGCCGGCCGCCGCGGCCTCGATGAGCGCATCGATGATGGGGCTGTCACCGCTGGTCCGGTAGAGGGTCTGCTTGATCGCCAGGACGGCCGGGTCGGCCGCAGCCTGCTCGATGAAGGCCTGCACCGAGGTGGAGAAGGAGTCGTAGGGGTGGTGCAGCAGGATGTCCTTCTCCCGCATCGCCCCCAGGATGTCGCTGGGGGCCGAGCGCTCGACCGGCGCCAGGTCCGGGTGGGTCTTGGGCACGAACCCGGGGAAGGCCAGCTCGGTGCGGTCCAGGTCGGCGATGGTGGTGAGCGCCGTGAGGTCCAGCGGCGCCGGCAGCCGGTAGACCTCGCTGGGACTGACCCGCAACTCGCGGGTGAGCAGGTCCAGGACGTGGTCGTCCATGTCCTCGACCACCTCCAGCCGCACCGGGGGACCGAACCGCCGGCGGGTGAGCTCCCGCTCCAACGCGGTCAGCAGGTTCTCCGCGTCGTCCTCCTCGACCTCGAGGTCCTCGTTGCGGGTGACCCGGAAGGTGAACGTCTCGTGCACCTCCATCCCGGGGAAGAGCTGGTCCAGGTGGGCCGCGATGAGCTGCTCCAGCAGCACGAACCGGTCGCGGTAGAGGTGGTCCGGGCCGGAGTCGATCCGGATGAAGCGCGGGAGCAGCGGCGGGACCTTGACCCTGGCGAAGTGCTCGCGGCCGGTCTGCGGGTGGATCAGCAGGACCGCCAGGTTCAGCGAGAGACCGCTGATGTAGGGGAACGGGTGGGCCGGGTCCACCGCCAGCGGGGTCAGCACCGGGTAGACCGTGCTGCGGAACATCTCGCCCAGCTGGGACTGCTCCTCCTCCGTCAGGTCGTCCCACCCCGCGATCGTGATGCCCTCGCCGGCCAGCAGCGGCGCCACCTGGTTGGCGTAGAGCGCGGCGTGCTGGGCGCTCAGGTCGTGCGCCCCCACCGAGATCTCGTCGAGCACCTCCCGCGGCTCCAGGCCAGAGGCCGACCGGGTGGCGATGCCGGTGGCGATCCGCCGCATCAGCCCGGCGACGCGCACCATGAAGAACTCGTCCAGGTTGCTGGCGAAGATGGCCAGGTACCGGGCCCGCTCCAGCAGCGGGACGGCGGGGTCCGCGGCCAGCTGGAGGACCCGCTCGTTGAACTGCAACCAGCTCACCTCGCGGTCCAGGAACCGGTCCGGAGGCAGACCCTCGGTGTCGGCCGACTCGTTGGGGGAGCTGGATACCGACCGGATGAACCTGCCGTTGGCCGCCCGCTGGCGTGCGGCCCGGATGGTGGGTAACGGGACGATCGAGGGCGATTCCACGATGTCCGGCGCTGCCGGGTCGGTGGTCGTCATGGCTCCATCCTGCCACCGTCGGTGGGGGGAACGTCAGGGGTAGCGGGCCGGGCGGTCAGGCGCCGTCGACGGCATACATCACGTCGACCATGGACCGCTCGAAGCCGAGCCGGTGGTAGGTCGCCAGCGCCGGCTCGTTGTCCCCGTCGACATACAGGGTGGCGGTGTCCAGACCGCAGGCCCGCAGGTGACGCAGCCCCAGGACGGTCACCGCCTTGCCCAGGCCACGCCCCTGGTAGTCCGGGTCGACGCCGACGACATACACCTCTCCGGAGGTGGGGCCCTGGCCGGAGGACTCCACCTTGGTCCAGTGGAAACCGGCCAGCCGTGGTGGTCCGTCGCCGTTGTGGTCCTCCACGAGGAGGAAGCCGTGCGGGTCGAACCACGGCTCGTTGATCCGGTCGGTGAGGTCGGTGAGCGTCATCCGCCCCTGCTCGGCGTGGGCGGCGAAGGAACGGGCGTTGACCGCCAACCAGGCCTGCTCGTCCTGCCCGACCTGGAAGGGCCGCACCGCGAAGCCCTCGGGCAGGTCCACCTCCGGCAGCTCGGACCACTCCCCGGACAGCGGGCGGGCCATCTGCCACAGGTCCCGGACGGGTCGCAGCCCGAAGGCGTCCGCCATCTTCCGGGCCGGCACCAGGTCCCCGTGGGCCCACACGCGGACTCCGGGGTATTCCTCCAGCACCTGCTGGAGCAGCGCCCCGCCCACGCCGCCCCGCCGGTGCTCCGGGTCCACGACGATTTCGGCCGAGGGTGGGTCGGAGCGTTCCACGTGGGCGTAGCCGAGCACCCGGGCGTCGATCTCGCCGGGGTGGTCCTCGACCACCAGGTGGACCCCGGGGGTCGCGTCGGGAGGGGTCGGCTCGTCCGGCAACCGGCGGACATCGAGCACCGTCTGCTCGGACAACGGCCGCACGCCGTCGTGCTGGGTGGCCCGCACGACGAGGGCAGAAACCTCCGCGGACTGGCGTGGCTGGAGCCGTTCGCTGGACGGTTGGTTCACCATCGGGCTATTTCACCACGTCACCCGACGGGGTGTCGCGGGGACCTGCGAAGCGGTACCCGACGTTGCGGATCGTGCCGATCAGGGACTCCCGCTCCGGCCCCAGCTTCGCGCGCAGCCGGCGGATGTGGACGTCGACCGTGCGCGTCCCGCCGTAGTAGTCCATCCCCCAGACCTCCTGCAGGAGGATCTCCCGGGTGACCACCCGGCCCGGGTGGTGGACCAGGTACTTCAGCAGCTCGAACTCCTTGTAGGTGAGGTCCAGCGGCTGGCCGCCCGCGCGCACCGTCCAGGCCCCCTCGTCGACCACGACGTCGGCGACCCGCACCGGGGACGTGGCGTCCGGCGTCTCGGCCGCGGGGGCGCCCGCCGCCCCGCGGGCCAGGACCATCCGCAGCCGCGCCCGGACCTCGGCGGGCCCGGCCGTGGTCAGCAGGATGTCGTCCAGCGGCCACTGGTCGTCCAGGGCCGCCAGCCCGCCCTCGGTGAAGATCCCCACGAGTGGGACCCCGAGGCCCATCGTGTGGAGGGTGCGCACCGTTGAGCGCGCCTGGACCAGGCTGGTCGTCGCGTCGACCAGCAGCACGGCGACGTCCTCCCGCAGCGCCGCAGCGGGGTCGAGGTCGAGGGTGACCACCTGGTGGGCGAGGAGTTCCAGCGCCGGGAGCGCGCTGGAGACCGCTCGCTCGGAGGGACCCGCGGTCAGCAGCGCCAGGGTGGACACCGGGACAGGATAGGTGCCGGACCGGTGCGGGCTGTCACCGAGCGGCCCGGGGTGATGACACCATGAGACCCGTGCAGCAGCGCAACCCAGTCCTGACCCCCGCGGTCCACGTCGCCCTGGCGACCGTGGCGCTGGGTGCCGTGCTGACCCTCGGCGCGGTGGCCGGACCCCGCCAGCTGGCCGCGGGCGTGCTGCTCCTGGGCCTGGTCGTGGCGTGGGGGTGGCCCGGGGCGCTGGGCCTGCCCAGCCGCGTCGGGACCTCCGTCGTCGTGGCGCTCGGCGCCGTCCTGCTGGTCGGCAGCGTCGTGCCCGGACTCGTCCGGCTCCGCGGACCGGAGGGCGGCCTGGGCTGGTTGCCGGCCGCGGTGAGCCTGAGCTTCCTGCTCGCCTTCGCCCACCAGCTGGTGCGCCGGGACGGGCGGCCCCGGGTGGTGGAGTCGGTCAGTTCCGTCGTGCTCGCCCTGGCCGTCGTCGCCGGGGGGAGTCTGCTGGTGCCCCTGGCTGGCACCCAGGTCGGCACCGACCTGGTGGTGTCCGCCCTGGCCGCGGCCGCGGCCTCGGCGGTGGCCGACATCACCGGGCGGTGGATGGCCTCGCGGGCCTGGCTGACGCCGCTGTCGATGGTGGCCGGTGGCGGGGCGGCCGTCGGGGCCGCGGTCCTGGTCGGCGCCGACGTTGCCTGGACAACCTGCCTGCTGCTGGGCGTTGCGGTCGGCGTCACCAGCCAGGCGGCGCGGGCGCTGCTGGCCGTGCTGCCGACCATGGCCGGCACCCGCCCACGGCTGGTCGCCGCCGCCGTGGCCCTCCTCGTGGCCGGGCCGCTGGTCTACACGGTCGCCCGGGTGCTGGTGCCCGCGGCGCTGCCGGCCTGAACGGGGGGCGTGACCGACCGGCCGGACCTCGCCTTGGCATACGCGCGACCGACAGGTCGGACCCTCGCCTCGGCATACGATGGTGCCGTGCCTTTCGAACTCGACCCGACCATGCACCCCGACCTCGCGCCGCTGGCCTGGCTGATCGGCCACTGGGAGGGCGCCGGCGTCGTGGGATACCCGACCATCGAGTCCCACAACTTCGGGCAGGAGGTCTCGGTCACCCACGACGGGCGACCCTTCCTGCGGTGGGAGTCCCAGTCCTGGCTGCTCGACGAGGAGGGCAACAAGGTCCGGCCCTCGGGCACCGAGCTGGGGTTCTGGCGGCCGCTGCCTGACAACGAGGTCGAGCTGCTGCTCACCCACCCGACCGGGATCGTGGAGATGTATGCCGGGACCACCAGCCCGGCCAAGATCGAGCTGAGGACCGACGGGGTGATGCGCAGCCCGCACGCCAAGGAGTACAACGCCGGCCACCGGCTCTACGGCTACGTCAACTCCAACCTGATGTGGGCGATGGACATGGCCGCCATGGGGCAGTCGATCACCAGCCACCTGTCGGCGGAGCTCAAGCGGGTCGGCTGACCCGGGCGCTCAGCCGCCGAAGCCGGACTTGGGGGAGACGTCGTCGACGTACTCGTCCATCGTGTCGTTCTGCAGGTGCTCGGCGAGCACCGCGAACTGGTCCTCGGCCGGCAGCACGATCGAGCCGGCGTAGGAGTCGTTGCCGATCCCGGTCCACGGGGCGGTGACGAAGTGGATGTCGCCGCCGCGCACGCCGCGCATGGCGAAGGCCAGGTCCCGCATGTCGCCGACCTCGAGGGCCTCGTCGACGACGAGGTTGGTGGTGGCCGCGTCCACGAAGTTCGCCAGGCGGGCCGGGTTCGTCAGCGTCGACCCGGAGAGCGCCTTGAGCATGATCGCCTTGATGAAGGCCTGCTGGCGCTGTCCGCGTGAGATGTCGCCCTGGCTGAGCGCGTAGCGCTCCCGGACGAACTTCAGCCCGGTCTCACCGTCCATGTGCGTGGTGCCCTCGGGGAAGTCGGGGCTGCCCTCGGCGACGTTCACGTCGACCCCGCCGATGGCGTCCGTCATCGCCTTGAAGCTCTCGAAGTTCACGATCGCCACGTGGTCGATCGGCACCCCGATCAGGGGCTGGACCGTCTCCACCAGGAGCGGGGCCCCGCCGAAGGCGTAGGAGGCGTTGAGCTTGTTCTTGCGCGAGTAGCCGGGGATCTCCACGAACAGGTCGCGGGGGAAGTGCACCAGGTGGACCGAGTCGCGGTCGTGGCTGATGTGGACCAGGACCATGACGTCGGAGCGCCCGCGTTCCTGGCTCAGGTCGCGGCTGTCCGAGCCGATCACCAGGAAGTTCAGCGCGTCGCCGGCGGCGTCGGACCGTGGCGGCGCGGAGGGGGTGACCATCTCCCCGTCCTCCCCCTCGAACGGCAGCATGGGGTCCGGGAGCAGCCGGTCGTGGCTGATGTTGGAGGAGACGGTGTGGTTCAGGAAGGCCACGTATGCCGCGACCGCCCCGATGCCCAGGAGCACCACGGTGACGAAACCGACGAGCAGGATCCGGAGGCCCCTGCGCCGCTTGCGGGGCGGCGCCGCACCCGCACCGGCCGCGTCGTAGCCTCCGTCGTCAGCCCTCTCGTCGAAGGGACCGTCGTCATAGGCCCCGTCGTCGTAACTGTCGTCGAGATACCCCTCGTCACCCCGCCCGCCGCCGTCGTAGCGGTCGTCTCGTCCTGCCATGCGCGGGAGTCTACGACCACTTCCCGGGGAATCTTCCACGTCGCGGCTGCCTTGACGCTGATGTGACTGTCGAAACGCCCGAGGACCCCAGGAACGCCAACGACCAGGCGGCCCCGGCCGCGCGGAGCCCGTTGCTGGACCGGCCCGGCGCCGTCGAGGCGGTCGGCGTCGACGCGGGGGTGGCTGCGCACTACGGCGACCCGCACCGCGAGCAGCGCCTGCTGGCCGAGGGGCTGGCCTGCGTGGACCTGTCCCACCGGGGGGTCGTCACCGTCACCGGGCCGGACCGTCTCTCCTGGTTGCACTCGCTGACCAGCCAGCACCTCACCGGGCTGCCGCCCCACCGGTCCACCGAGACGCTCATCCTCACGCCGAAGGGACACATCGAGCACGCCCTGCACGTCGTGGACGACGGGGAGACGACCTGGCTCGGCACCGAGCCGGGGGCGGCCCCGCAGGTCGTCGCGTGGTTGGACTCGATGCGCTTCATGCTCCGCGTCGAGGTCGCGGACCGCACGGTCGACTACGCCACCGTCGGCGAGCCGGTCCGCGCCGAGTCGGTCCCGGGTGAACCGATCGCCTGGGTCGACCCGTGGCCCGGGCCGGTGGGCGACACCGCGACCTACGGCCCCGAGGAGGACCACCCCGGCAGCGACCGCCCCTGGCGGGAGGTCCTGGTGCCCCGGTCCGAGCTCGAGGAGTTCGTCGGGGACCGCCCACTCGCCGGGACCTGGGCCGCCGAGGCCCTGCGGGTCCTCGCCTGGCGCCCCCGCGCCGGCGTCGACACCGACCACCGCACGATCGCCCACGAGGTGGACTGGCTGCGCACCGCGGTGCACCTGCACAAGGGCTGCTACCGCGGGCAGGAGACCATCGCCCGGGTGCACAACCTGGGCCGGCCGCCGCGCCGCCTGGTGTTCCTGCACCTGGACGGTTCCGGGCACGTGCTGCCGGAGGAAGGCGCCGACCTGACCCTGGCCGAGGGCGGCCGCGCCCTGGGGCGGGTCACCTCGGTCGCCCGCCACTACGAGGACGGGCCCATCGCGCTCGCGGTCATCAAGCGCAACACCGACCCCGCGGCAGTGCTCGCCAGCGGGAGCATCAGCGCGGCGCAGACGCTCGTCGTCCAGCCCTGAGTCGGTGCTGTCACGCACGGCGGGGATTCCTGCTAGCACCTGGCGGGTTCGCCAATCAGATAGGGGCACAGGCGATATCGCTGAATGTGATGGACGTCATAGCGCTCCTCGCTAGCCAGGATTTGCAATCTGCTAGCAGTTGCAAGCACACTAGGGGACATGAAGCAACTACCCGTTCCCGACCTGGGGGGCTACCTGCGCGAGCAGCGTGAGGCCGCCCAGCTGTCGCTGCGCCAGGCGGCCAAGGCCGCGGGGATCTCCAACCCCTACCTGTCGCAGATCGAGCGGGGTCTGCGCCGGCCCAGCGCCGAGATCCTGCAACAGCTGGCCAAGGGCCTGCGGATCTCCGCGGAGCAGTTGTACGTCCGGGCCGGCATCCTGGACGACTCTGCGGCCGGGGCTCCCGAGCCCGCGGACGTGACCGTCGCGATCCTGGCCGACCCGAGGCTCAACGACCGGCAGCGCCGGGCGCTCCTGGACGTCTACCACTCGTTCGTGGGGGATCCCGCGGACGAGCCGGAGGCCACCGACGCCCGGGACGCGACCGGCACCGACGGCTGACCCACCCAGACCACCCGACACACCACTAGCACCCAACCCGAAGGGAGCCCACCATGGCTACCAACCTCAAGACCATCCGCAACCAGGCCGAGAAGCGCGCCGGCGCCGTCACCACCGAGGTAACCGAGCGCGCCCAGGCGCTGACCTCCGAGGCCACCAAGCGCGCCTCCGACCTCACCCCCGTCTACGCCGTCGTCGGCCTGACCGACGCCGTCGTCGAGCGGGTCCGCGAGGCCGGCGAGGCCGTCGCCCACCTCAGCAAGTCGCTCACCCCCCAGGCCGTGACCGGCCAGGTCACCAAGGCCGCGAACGAGGTCACCAGCAAGGTCACCAAGTCCGCCGGCGAGGTCACCGCCGAGGTGCAGAACGCGCCCGCCGCGGCCGTGTCCGGGGTCACCGAGCGCCTGGGCAAGGTTCAGGAGGGCTACCAGGGCCTGGCCGACCGCGGTGAGGGCCTGGTCGGTCGCGTCCGCAAGCAGCAGGCCACCAAGGACCTGCTGGCCCAGGTCGACACCGCCGTGAAGCAGGGCAAGGCGCTGCTGACCACCACGCGCAAGGGTGTCTCCGAGACCCGGACCGCGGCCAAGGCCACCGTCACCTCCGGCCGCAAGCAGGCCGCCGAGGTTGCCTCCGAGGTCATCTCCGGTGAGACCAAGCCCGCCGCGAAGACCACCGCGCGCAAGGCGACCACCACGAAGACCACGGCGCGCAAGACTGCCGCCAAGAAGGCCCCGGTCGCCAAGACCAGCACCACCAAGACCAGCACCGCCAAGCCGGCTGCCAAGAAGGCCAGCACCACCAAGAGCACCACCAAGGCGAGCACCGCCAAGCCGGCCGCGAAGAAGGCCAGCTCCACCAAGGCCACCACGACCAAGGCGAGCACGGCCAAGCCGGCCGCGAAGAAGGCCAGCACCACCAAGGGCAGCGCCGCTCCGGCTGCGAAGGCGACCGGCACCACCCGGACCGCCGCGGACAACACCCAGGCCGCCGCCAAGCGGACCGTGACCACCGCCAGCAACCGCGCCGAGGACACCGCGACCGCCGCCCGCGCCGCGACCACCTCGGTCACCAAGGTCGCCGAGAAGGCCGTGGACGCCGTCGAGGCCACCGCCGCCAAGGTCGGCAACTGAGCCAACGCGGGACCGGCGCACTGAGCGCAGCACCGCACGGCGCGTGAGCGCCGTCCGCGCCTGACGGGGCGCCGTACCGTCCGGGAGACCGGGCCGTGCGGCGCCCCGTTAGGCTTTCCGGCTGTGACTACCCCCAGCCCGCTCCAGTCCGCGCCCGTCCTCGCCCACGTCGTCCGCTCCGGGTTCGTGGAGTCGGTGCACCACGGGGTGGTCGCCGGCACCGCCCCCGACGGGTCGGTGGAGCTGGCCCGCGGACCGGTCGACGTCCCGATCTTCCCCCGGTCGTCCAACAAGCCGATGCAGGCGGTCGGGATGCTGCGCAGCGGGCTGGACCTGGACGGGGAGCTGCTGGCCCTGGCCGCCGCCAGCCACTCCGGCGAGCCGTTCCACCTGGAGGGTGCCCAGCGCATCCTCGCGGGGGCCGGGCTGACCGAGGCCGACCTGCAGAACACCCCCGACCGGCCGATCGACGAGGCCGAACGCGAGCGGTGGATCGCCGAGGGCCGGGGGCCCACGTCCCTGGCGCAGAACTGCTCGGGCAAGCACTCGGCGATGCTGGCGACCTGCGTGGCCGCGGGGTGGGACACGGCGACCTACCGGGACCCGGAGCACCCGCTGCAGCAGGCCATCGGCGAGGCGCTCGCCGACCTGGCGGGTGAGGAGGTCGCGGCCACCGGGGTCGACGGGTGCGGGGCGCCGGTCATGGCGATCAGCACGGCCGGTCTGGCACGCGCGTTCGGCCGGCTGGCCGCCGCGGACGCCTCGACGCCGGAGGGGCGAGTCGCCGCCGCGATCCGCGACAACCCGCAGTGGCTCGGCGGCACCCACCGCGACGTGACCGCGCTCATCCGCGGGGTCCCCGGCCTGATCGCCAAGGACGGTGCCGAGGCCGTGTATGCCGTGGGCCTGCCCGACGGGCGCGGCCTGGCGGTGAAGATCACCGACGGCAACCAGCGGGCCCGCACCGTGGTCACCGCCGCCGCCCTGCGGCAGCTGGGCCTCACGGCATACGAGGTCCTCGCCGAGCTGGAGGCGTCGCCGGTGCTCGGGCACGGGGACCCGGTCGGCGCGGTCGTCGCCACCGGCATCTGAGGTGCGCGCCGTCCTGCAACGGGCCACCCGGGCCCGCGTCACGGTCGGTGACGAGACGGTCGGGCAGATCGACCGCCCCGGCCTGGTCGCGCTCGTCGCCGCCACCCACGACGACACCGCGAAGGACGTGGCCACGATGGCCCGCAAGATCGCCGACCTGCGGATCCTGCACGACGAGGCGTCGGTCGCCGACACCGGGGCGGCCGTGCTCGTGGTCAGCCAGTTCACCCTCTACGGCTCCACCCGCAAGGGGCGCCGCCCCTCCTGGGGTGCCGCCGCACCCGGCCCCGTTGCCGAACCCCTGGTGGACGCGGTCGTCGCGGACCTGCGCGGCCGCGGCCTGGAGGTCGCCACCGGCCGGTTTGGGGCGATGATGCAGGTGGAGCTGGTCAACGACGGGCCGTTCACCGTCATCGTGGACACCCGCGAAAGTTAGGCTGGTCCCATGGCGACGATCTTCGAGGTGCAGGGCTGGATCCAGCTGGTGCTGGGCGTGGCCGCCCTCGCCGTGCAGGTGTGGGCCCTGGTCGACGCGGCGATGACCCGGCCCGACGCCTTCGTCGCGACCGGCAAGCGGACCAAGCAGTTCTGGGTCGTCGTCACCGGGATCGCCGCGCTCATCGGGTTCGTCTTCTTCACCAACCCGTTCAACATCTTCAGCCTCATCGCGATCGTCGCCGCCGCGATCTACCTGACCGATGTGCGCCCGGCGGTCGCGCCGATCCGGGGCGGTCGCCGCGGCGGCGGGTCCTCGGGTCCCTACGGCCCCTGGTGAGCGCGCCGCGCACCCGGGTGGTGCCCGGCCCGACGGGGGGCCTCGAGGTCCTCAGCGCCGGACGGGGCGCACCGCACACGCTCTTCGCGCACGGGCTGGCCGGGTCCATCCCGACCACCCGCCCGTATGCCGCGAAGGTGCCCGGCACGCGCTCCTTCCTGCACTTCCGCGGGCACGGTGCCTCACCCGTCCCGGTCCCCGGCGCGCCCTGGCCGTATGCCGAGCTGGCGGCCGAGGTGGAGGCCGTGGCCGACGCGGTGGGCGCCACCCAGGCGCTCGGCATCAGCATGGGGGCGGGCTCGTTGTGCGCCGGGCTGGTGGAGCGGCCCGACCGGTTCGACCGGGTCGCGCTGGTGCTGCCCGCGGTGATCGACCGCCCGCGGCCCGAGGCGGCGACGGGCCGGTTCGCGGTGCTCGCCGACCTGGTGGAGTCCGGCGACGTGGAGGCGGCCGCCGCACACCTGCTGGAGGAGCAACCACCCGGCGTGCGGGCCGATCCCGCGGTGCGGGCCTGGTGCCGTGACCAGGCTGGCCGGTTGGTCGGGACCGACCTCGCCGACGGGCTGCGCTCCCTGCCGCACCAGGTCGCGGTGCCGGACCGAGAGGCGCTGCGACGGGTCACCGCCCCGGTGCTGGTCCTGGCCCAGGAGGACGACCTGGCACACCCGGTCGACGTGGCGGTCGAGCTGGCCGAGCTGTTCCCCGGGGCAAAGCTGCACGTCCTCGGACCGGGCGGCATCATGTGGGCGCACCGCGCCCGGGTGCGTGACCTGGTGGGGGAGTTCTTCACCCCGTAGCGCGCGGGGCGACCGCCGCCCAGTCCACGGTCAGCTCGCCCAACCGCCACCGGCGGGGTCCGTCCAGCACCGGCCAGCCCTGTCCGCGCAGGTCCCGGACCGCCGCCTGGAACCGTTGCCGGGCCCCGAACGAGGCGAGCGGCGCGGCGACCTCCCAGGCCCGGTCCAGTGCCCGCATCAGGTCGTGCACCCGCTCACCGGGGACGTTGCGGTGGATCAGCGCCTTGGGCAGCCGCTCGGCGATCACCGAGGGGTGGTCCAGCCCGGTCAGCCGCCAGGACAGGCTCAACGTCCGGGGCCGCGCCGCACCGTCGGCGTCCCGCCGGACGTCCACCCAGCTGCTGAGCCGGCCGATCTCGTCGCAGGTGCCCTCCACCAGGACCCCGCCGGGGGCCAGCGCCCCGCACACCCGGTCCCACGCCCCCGCGACCTCGTCCTCGTCGTACTGCCGCAGCACGTTGAACGCCCGCACCAGGACCGGGGCCCGCCCCTGCGGGACCGGCACCTCGAAGCCCCCGTGGGTGAACCGCACGGCGGGCGGATCGGCATACGGCTGGGCGGTGCGCACCCGCTCGGGGTCGATCTCGACCCCGACCACCTCGACGTCCGGGCGCACCGCCGCGAGGCGCCGGCGCAGCTCGAGCACGGTCACCGCCGACGCCCCGTAGCCGAGGTCGACCACGACCGGCGGTCCGGCGGACCCGCGCAGCACGGGCGCCAGGGAGTGCACCATCCAGCGGTCGACCCGGCGCAACCGGTTGGGATTGGTGGTGCCGCGGGTGACCGACCCCACCGGCCGACCCGGCTGCGCTCCGCGGGGACCACTCACCCGGACCACCTTACGTAAGGCGTGCGAGGATATCGGGAGTGAGGACGCAGCACGCACCCGACGCCGTGCGCGGCGCACAGACCGGCCGCGGGCCGCTGCGCCGCGTCGCGATGATCAGCGTCCACACCTCGCCCCTGGAGCGTCCCGGCACCGGCGACGCCGGCGGGCTCAACGTCTACGTCGTGGAGACCGCGCGACGGTTGGCCGCACGGGGCACCGAGGTCGAGATCTTCACCCGGGCCACCGACGGGGCGCTGCCGGAGACGGTGCGGATGGACGACCGGGTGCTGGTGCACCACGTGCCCGCCGGTCCGTTCGAGGGCCTGGGCAAGGACGACCTGCCGGGGCAGTTGTGCGCCTTCGCGGCCGGCATGATGCGGACGGCCGCGGCCCGGCCCGAGGGGTGGTACGACCTCGTGCACAGCCACTACTGGTTGTCCGGCCAGGTCGGCTGGTTGTGCGCCGACCGGTGGAACACCCCGCTGGTGCACACCATGCACACCATGGCGCGGGTCAAGAACGCCGGCCTGGCCGAGGGGGACTCCCCGGAGCCGATGGGCCGGGAGATCGGGGAGGCCCAGGTGGTGCAGGCCGCGAGCGTGCTGGTGGCCAACACCGACCAGGAGGCGCGCCAGCTCGTCGACCTCTACGACGCCGACCCGGCAAAGGTCCGGGTCGTCCAGCCGGGCGTGGACCTGCACACCTTCGCACCGGGCGACCAGGCCGCAGCGCGGCGCCGGGTGGGGCTGCCCGAGGACGCGCTGGTGGTCCAGTTCGTCGGCCGGATCCAGCCGCTGAAGGCCCCTGACGTGCTGCTGCGCGCCGCCGCCGAGCTGGTGCGAGCGTCCCCCGACCTGACCGAGCGCCTCGTCGTGCCGGTGCTGGGCGGGCCGTCCGGCAGCGGGCTGGCGCACCCGGAGTCCCTGCAACAGCTCGCCGACGAACTGGGGATGACCGAGCGGGTGCGGTTCGTGCCGCCGGTGAGCCGCGCCGAGCTCGCCGACTGGTACCGCGCCGCCGACCTGGTGGCAGTGCCCTCGCACAACGAGTCCTTCGGCCTGGTGGCCGTGGAGTCGCTGGCCAGCGGCACCCCGGTCGTGGCCGCCCGGGTCGGCGGCCTGCCGGTCGCGGTCGGCGACGGAGGCGTCCTGGTGGACGGGCACGACCCGGTCCGGTGGGCCGCCGAGCTGGGCAGGTTGCTGGCCGATCCCGGCCTGCGCCAGCAGTTGTCCGCCCGGGCTGTGGTGCACGCCAAGTCCTTCAGCTGGGAGCACACCGTGGACCAGCTGGAGGAGGTCTACGCGCGGGCCTGCCGGGGTGGCGAGCCCTCCTCGATCGACGGAGCGTCGGCCCTGCAGGGCATCCCCGCGGCTGTGGTCCCGTGACCGCCCCGGGCCCGGACGCCGCCCCGGACGCCGCCGAGCGCGTCGTCACCGCCATCCGGGAGTATGCGCGGGCCGCCGAGCTGGAGTGCGAGGACGGCACCCGCGACGGCGAGCTGGTGCTGACCCTGCCCGGCGAGCGCAAGCTCAAGACGGTGACCTCCCTCGTGGTCGGCGAGGACCGGTTGAGCGTGCGCGCCTTCGTGGTGCGCAACCCGGACGAGAACCATGAAAAGGTCTACCGCTACCTGTTGCGGCGCAACCTGCGGCTGCCCGGCCTGGCCTACGCGATCGACCGCTCCGGCGACGTCTTCCTCACCGGCCAGGTGCCCCTCGCCGGCATCGACGAGGACTACCTCGACCACCTGTTCGGCGCCGTCCTGACCGCCTGCGACGAACCGTTCAACGAGCTGCTGGTCCTGGGCTTCCTGACCTCGATGCGCCGCGAATGGGCCTGGCGCGTCGACCGCGGGGAGTCCACCGCCAACCTGGAGGCCTTCCGGCACCTCCTGGAGAACCCCCCCGACCCCTCCTGACCGCCCGACGTCGCGCGGTCGCGGCTGCAGGATTATCGGGACGCTCCTATGGACCGTCAAGGCCTGATCGGGCCTGCTTCGAGCAGGCGGTAGAGATCGCGAGCGATGTAGCGCTTGAGGCAGCGTGTGATTTCGCGGTTGGTCTTGCCCTCGGCGGTGCGACGGGTGACGTATTCGCGGGTGGTTTGGTCGTAGTGGATGCGGGAGAGCGCGATGGTGTGCAGTGCCCGGTTGAGCTGTCGGTCGCCGTACCGGTTGAGGCGGTGTCGGGTGGTGACCTGGCCGCTGTTGGCCGGGATCGGGGCTACGCCGGCGAGCATCGCGAAGGCGGCCTCGGAGTGGATCCGGCCTGGGTGGGACCAGGCGCACAGCACGGTCGCGGCCACGATCGGCCCGACACCGGGCTGGGCCAGGACGTCGGGGCGCCAGGCCAGCACGATCGCCCGGATGGCGTTCTCGTGCTCGGCGGCCTCCTTCGACAGGGCACGTGCCCGCCGGGCCAGGGCGCGCAAGGTCCTGACGGTCGTAGTGGTCTCCAGGTCCCACGTGGAGTTCAGACGCATTTTCGCCGCGGTCCTGATCATCGCCGGGACCTTCTGGCCGCGGAACCGCTCGCGGATCGGCTCGGGCGCGGCGATGAGGAGGCTGAACAGCTGGCGTTGGGCGTCGGTGGAGGCGTTGACTGCGGACCGGCGCGCGGCCAGCAGCACCGAGAGCGCCTGGCGGTCCCCGCCACTGCGCGGGGTGCCGAGCTTCGCGCGGGACAGTGCTTCGCGGGCGGCGCGGATCGCGTCGAGCGGGTCGGACTTGGCGCCGTTACGTCGCTTAGCGCGTTCGGGACGGTCGAGCTCGACCACGACCTCCTGGTTGCGCTCGAGGTGCCGGGTCAGGCCGGCGCCGTGCCCGCCGGTGCCTTCGATCGCCCACGCCCGCAGTGCTGCGTGCTCGTTAGCGAACTCCACCAGTCGGGCATAGCCGTCGGTCGTGGCTTCGACGGTGATCTCCTCAAGCACACCGCCGGTCCGCGCGTCGACCACGGCCGCTGAGTGAGTCTGGACGTGGGTGTCGACGCCGATGACGGTATCGACGACGTCACGTAGATCGGTCACACTGGTCATGCGTTCTCTCCTTGCCTGGGAGCGGATGTGGTTCCGGTCCGGGGCGGAGACTCGGCAGGACTGTGATGAGACACGACCGGTGCGTGAACACCGGACGGTCAAGCTCCTGATCAGGCCAACTGCTCCGACCGGGCCGGGGCCGGCAACCCCAAGCGGACAAGTCCCGAGAAAGGCACAAAGCCAGTCACCCGAAGGGTCACACTCACGGTCACCGACCAACAGCCCAGCACCATCAGGGCTGCAAAGGGAATCCTCACAGTCACCCGATAATCCTGTGCTTCGTAGCAGAACCTTCCCGGGACGAAGCGCCAGGTTCCGGGGTGGAGCGCCCGGCCACCGGGCCGGACGACCGAGTCCTCCGTATGCCGTGCCGCTGCCGCTCTCGCGGCCGGGAGGGCACTACCCACCGGGCGGATAGGTCACGACGCCGTCCGGGTCCACGTGGGGCGTCGCGCCCCAGGCGCCGAGTTCGTGTCGGCGCGGGGGAGCCGTGGTGCTCAGGTGCCACACGGTCCAGCCGCGGGCGACGAGGGTGTTCGAGATGAGCAGCCGGTGACAGCGCCACGGCATGGGTTCGCCGCACATGATGGCGACCCGGTGCTCCCGGGCCAGCTCGCCCAGCGCGGCCACGCCGGCCTCGTAGGCCGGGGTCAGCGTGTAGTCGGCGTAGTTCTTGAAGCTCTGGTTCTGCCACCCGTCGTTGGCGCCGGCTGGGGCGTCCGGTTGTCGGGGTCGGCGGCCCGCCAGCTCCGTCAGGTGCCGGTAGCCGATGCCCTCGGCAGTCAGCCAGTCCGGCATGGCGTCGACGCCGAACTGGGGGCTGCGCCGCGACCCCGGCTGGGCGCGCACGTCCACCAACTGGTCGACCTCCGCGCCGTGCAGGGTCCCCAGGAAGACGTCCTGGGGACAGACCCAGTGGCCGATGGTCCAGAGCTCGCGGGCCAAAAGTGCCGACCTCCTCGTGGCGGGCCCCCGCGGGGAGGCCCGTGCCGGACGTCAGCCCGCGGGCTCGACCAGGCTGGGCCGGTAGTCGTCCGGGACCTGCAGGCCCAGCAGGGTCAGCAGGGTGGCCGCCAGGTTGCTCAGCCCGGGGGCCTCCACGCCCTCGACGGCCCGCCAGTCCTGCCCGGAGTAGTCGACGACGTGCAGCGGCACCAGGTTGGTGGAGTGCGCGGTCTTCCACAACGGCCGGCCGTCGTCGTCGGTGCGCGGGGCACCGGACTTGTCGCGTTCGACCATGTCCTCGCTGTTGCCGTGGTCGGCGGTGACGACGAGGCAGCCTCCGGCGGCCTTCACCTGACGGGCCAGCCGGCCGATCGCCAGGTCGACCGCCTCGACCGCGATGACCGTGGACTCGAAGTTGCCGGTGTGGCCGACCATGTCGCCGCCGGCCAGGTTGGAGCGCAGGAAGGTGTAGCCGCCCTCCTGCAGCGCCTCGATGACGTAGTCGACGGTCTCGGCCGACTTCATCCACGGCCGCTGGTCGAACTCCACCTGGTCGGAGGGGATGTCGATGTAGGTCTCGGTGGCCGGGTCGAACGGGTCGGAGCGGTTGCCGTTCCAGAAGTAGGTCATATGGCCGTACTTCTGGGTCTCCGACGCGGCCAGCTGGCGCAACCCGGCCCGAGCGATCACCTCGCTCACCGTGTCCTCGATGAGCGGCGGCTGGACCAGCCGGACCGGCGGCATGTTGGTGTCGCCGTCGTAGAGGGTCATGCCGGCGAAGAGGACGTCGGGCCAGTCGCCCCGGTCGAAGCCGGTGAAGCCGTCGCCCTCCACGAAGGCGCGGGTCAGCTCGATCGCCCGGTCCCCGCGGAAGTTGAAGATGACCACGGCGTCGCCGTCCCGCACCGGGCCGACCGCTTCGCCGTCCCCGTCGACCACGGTGAACGCACCGAGCAACTGGTCGCTGATGCCCGGGGTCTCCTCGCGCATCGTGGTGATCGCCTCGTCGGCCGACCCGAACGGCCGGGCGGTGCCCTGCACGTGGGCCTTCCAGCCCTGCTCCACGACACCCCAGTTCGCCTCGTAGCGGTCCATCGTGGTGACCATGCGGCCGCCCCCGGACGCGATCCGCCAGTCCAGGTCGGTGCCCTCGGTGAGCTCGGCGAGCTTGGCCTCCAGGTCGGCGACGTAGCGGTGGGCCGTGCGGTCCTCCACGTCGCGACCGTCGAACAGGCCGTGTACCCGCAGCCGGCTCACGCCGTCGGCCTTCGCGTGCTCCAGGAGCAGCACCAGGTGCTCCCACGAGGAGTGCACGTTGCCGTCGCTGAGCAGCCCGATCAGGTGCAGCTGGGCCCCGTCCTGGCTGGCCTGTGCGACCACGTCGCGCCAGGCACCCTCCCAGATCTCGCCGTTGGTGACGGCGTCGTCGACCCGCTTGGCCCCCTGCGGGATGATCCGCCCGGCGCCCATCGTGTTGTGCCCGACCTCGGAGTTGCCCATGTCGCTGTCGCTGGACAGGCCGACGTGGGTGCCGGACCCGAAGATCTCGCGGTAGACCCCCTCCTCGCGCAGACCGTCCAGGGTCGGGGTGCGGGCGGTGTGCACCGCGTCGTACTCGTCGCCGGTGCCGACCCCGACACCGTCCATCACCACGAGCACGACGGGGCGGCCACTGGCGGCCTCGGCATTCGTCACGGTCATCCTCCGTCGCTCAGGGGGTCTCGAACTTGTAGCCCAGTCCCCGCACCGTGACGATGTGGGTCGGGTTGGCCGGGTCCGGCTCGATCTTGGAGCGCAGCCGCTTGACGTGCACGTCCAGGGTCTTGGTGTCGCCGACGTAGTCGCTGCCCCACACCCGGTCGATGAGCTGACCGCGGGTGAGCACCCGGCCGGCGTTGCGCAGCAGCATCTCCAGCAGCTCGAACTCCTTGAGCGGCAGCGCCAGGTTGGTGCCGTTGACGGTGACCGTATGCCGTTCCACGTCCATCCGCACGGGCCCGGCCTCGACGGTGGTCGGCAGCAGGTCCTCCGGCTCGCTGAGCCGGCGCAGGACGGCCTTGATCCGGGCCAGCAGCTCCCGGCCGGAGTAGGGCTTGGTGACGTAGTCGTCGGCGCCGATCTCCAGGCCGACCACCTTGTCCACCTCGCTGTCCTTGGCGGTGAGCATGATGACCGGCACGCTGGAGCGTTGCCGCAGCGCACGGCATACGTCCACCCCGGACAGCCCCGGCAGCATCAGGTCGAGCAGCACCAGGTCGGCCCCGCTGCGGTCGAACTCGGCCAGCGCGTCGGGCCCGGTGGCGGCGACGGCCACCTCGTAGCCCTCCTTGCTCAGCATGTAGGACAACGGGTCGGAGAAGGACTCTTCGTCCTCCACGACCAGGATGCGGGTCATCGGATTACCTCTCGTCCGGTGGAAGCCGATTCGGACCCTACCCGTCCGGGTCCGGCGGTGGGCAGGGGGACCGATCCGTCGCCGGCGTCGGAGTGCTCGGCCACCCGTGCGACGTCGGACCGGCCGAGCGTGGGCAGCACGGGCCGCTGCGACTCCGGTGGGGCCTTGGCCCCCGCCGCCCGGTGGTCCTCGACGGCGGGCAACCGGATGGTGAAGGTGGAGCCGTGCCCCTCCTTGCTCCACACCACGACGTCCCCGCCGTGGTTGGCGCAGATGTGCTTCACGATCGACAGGCCGAGGCCGGTGCCGCCGGTGGAGCGGGAGCGGGCGGCGTCCACCCGGTAGAAGCGCTCGAAGATGCGTTCCTGGTCCTCCCGGGAGATCCCGGTGCCCTGGTCGCTGACCCCGACCTCGACGATCCCGTCCGGCGCCCGGCGGACCACGACGGTGACCCGGGTGCGGTCGTCGGAGTAGTTGATCGCGTTGGCGACCAGGTTGCGGATCGCGGTGACCAGGAGCTCCTTGTCTCCGTAGACCCGAAGGTCCCCATCGCCGTCGGCGGCGGACAGCGTGATCGTGCGGCTCTGGGCGACCAGGCGGGTCTGCTCGACCGCGAGCCGGGCGCACTCGGGCACGTCGACCACCACCATCTGCTGGTCCTTGTCCGGAGCCTGGAGCCGGGAGAGTTCGACGATCTCCTGGACCAGGTGGGACAACCGGGTCGTCTCGGACTTCATCCGGCCGGCGAACCGGGTGACGGCCACCGGGTCGTCCGCGGCGTCCTCGATCGCCTCGGCCAGCAGGGCGATCCCGCCGACCGGGGTCTTCAGCTCGTGGCTGACGTTGACCACGAAGTCGCGGCGCACCTCCTCGACCCGGTGCGCCTGGGTGCGGTCGTCGACCAGGATCAGGAGCAGGCCGCCGGACAGCGGGGCGACCCGGATGCTGACGACCAGACGTCCGTGACCGAGCGGCCCGCGGGGCAGCTCCAGCTCGGTCTCCCGGATGACGCCGTCGCCGGCGACCTGCCGCACCAGCTCGCGCAGCTCGGGGTGGCGCAGGTCCTCCCCGCGGACCAGGCCCAGGGAGACCGCCGACGAGCTCGACTTGAGCACCCGTCCGCCCGCCCCCTCGAGGACCACCGCCCCCGACCGCAGCACGGCCAGCACGTCGGCGACGCCGGGGGAGACCGCGGGCGGGGTGGCCTCCGCATCGTCACCCAGGTCCCGGCTGCGTTCGGAGACCCGCACCAGCACGAGGGCGAGGGCACCGAGCAACAGCCCGGCGGTCACGCCGAGTGCGGCGGCGGTGAGGGGTGTCACGGTTCCAGACTACGGTGGCGACCAGGGCCGAACGTCCTCCGCGCGCGGTTTTCGCGGGAGCGGCCGACAGTGTTCACCTGGCGGCCGTATGGCGTTCACCGCCCGCTGACAGCCTGCTTGCCGGACACCACCCGAGAGGAGCCCCATGCGCAAGGCATTCGACGAGGAACTGCAGTTCATCTCCGACCAGTTGGTCGAGATGACCCGGTTGGCCGCGTCGGCGCTGACCCGGGCGACCCAGGCGCTGCTGGACGCGGACCTGGAGCTCGCCGAGAGCGTGATCACCGCCGACGAGCACATCGACGAGGTGCGCCGCCAGCTGGACCTGCGGGCGATCGACACGCTGGCCCGCCAGCAGCCGGTCGCGACCGACCTGCGGATCCTGGTGACCTCGATGCGGATGAGCTCGGACCTGGAGCGGATGGGGGACCTGGCCCGGCACATCGCCAAGCTGACCCGGTTGCGCTACCCGAACTCGGTCGTGCCGCCCTCGCTGCGCTCGACGTTCACCGAGATGTCGCAGGTGGCCATCCGGATGACCGCCAAGACGGGGCAGATCCTGGCCACTTCCAACCCCGCCGGCGCGGCCGAGCTGCACCGGGACGACGACACGATCGACGAGCTGCACCGGCAGGTGTTCGCCGAGTTGTTGTCGGAGAACTGGGAGCACGGCGTGGAGGCGGCGATCGATGCCACGCTGCTGAGCCGCTACGTCGAGCGGTTCGCCGACCACGCGGTGTCGGTGGCCGAGCGGGTGGTCTACCTGGTCACCGGCACGTATGACGGGGAGGACGAGCTGGACGACCGGCTCGACGCGCGCACCGCGCGGAGCGCGAGCAGCACCGCGCCGGTCAGGGCTCCCCGGGACGGGGAACTGAGCCGCCGCTGACGGGGGAGAGGGCGCGCCGCCGGGGTAGGGGGGGTAGGTCAGGTACCGACCCCGGGCCCAGCCCTCGGAGGTGCTCGCTCAGTCCTCGGAGGTGCTCTCCGCCTGGTCGGCGCCGTCCTGGGCGTACGGGCCCTCAGGGGTCAGGATCGGCACCGAGGCGGACTCGGCGGAGCCACCGTCCACGACCACCCGGAGGGTGGTGTAGGAGCCGGGCTCCCCGGGCACCTGGGGAATCGTCATCGGCTCGCCGGGCTCGCCGGTGGTCTGGCCGTCCAGGCGCACGGCCTGGCCCGGCCCGATCTCCAGCGTGGGGGCCAGGTCCGTCGGGCCCTCACCCAGTTGCAGTGTGACGCTGACGGGTTCGGATCCCTTGTTGGCCACCAGGCCGGTGACCGTGCCCTCGGAGCCGGCCGCGTCGCCGAGCACGATGAGGTCGCGCACGACCACGTCGTCGACGTAGACCGAGACGCCGTCGGCGGGCTCGTAGTCCAGGTCGGTCGTCAGCGGGGAGGCCAGCTGGCACGCGGCCAGGGCAGGGGCGGCCGCCAGGGCCAGCGCGGCGGCCGCGGTGCGTCCCGGGCCGGTGCTCAGCAGTCCACGTCGAGTCCTCACGGGGCCAGCCTACCGCCCACGCGCGGGAGGGGCGGTAGGTGTCCCGCGAGCCCCGGGACGAGTGCCTCACCGGGGGCCGGCAGGACCGTCGCGGAGCCTCGCGCCACTCCTCCCTCGCGGCGTGGGAAACCCGCTCGATAGGCGACGGATGCGCCCGGGCACGCGCGGCGACATACCTGCCCTTTCCGACCCTGTCAAGCCCCTCTTAAGGCCCTGACCAGCGAAAATGTCACCGCTGTCATTTAGTGATCCACGCCACGCGTGGTATCCTTGAAGTCCGCGAAAGGGGCTCACTGAAGATGACGTTCAAGGTCGGCGAGACTGTTGTGTACCCGCACCACGGGGCCGCACTTATCGAAGAAATGAAGACGCGCACGATCAAGGGTGAGGAGAAGCTCTACCTCAAGCTCAAGGTAGCCCAGGGGGACCTCACGATCGAGGTTCCAGCCGAGAACTGCGACCTGGTCGGCGTGCGTGACGTCGTCGGCAAGGAGGGTCTGGACAAGGTGTTCGAGGTGCTGCGCGCCGAGCACACCGAGGAGCCGACCAACTGGTCCCGCCGCTACAAGGCGAACCTGGAGAAACTGGCCTCCGGCGATGTCGTCAAGGTGGCCGAGGTCGTGCGCGACCTCTGGCGCCGGGACAAGGACCGTGGGCTGTCGACCGGCGAGAAGCGGCTGCTGAACAAGGCCCGCCAGATCCTGGTCTCCGAGCTGGCCCTGGCCGAGAAGACCAACGAGGACAAGGCCGAGGCGACGCTCGACGAGGTCCTGGCCTCCTGAACGTCGGGGTCATCCTGGTCGCCGCCGGCCAGGGCACCCGACTCGGGGCGGACCGCCCCAAGGGGCTCGTCCCCCTGCACGACACCCCGCTCGTGACGCATGCGTTGCGCGGGGTGTTGTCGTGTCCGGACGTCCGCGAGGTCGTCGTGGTGGTCCCGGGCGACTCGGTCGAGGAGTTCCGGGCCGCCTGCGACCTGGCCGCCGCTCCCAGGGGAGGAAGCACCTCCCACGCCGCCACGGCCCCCGTCACGATCGTGCGGGGAGGCGCCGAGCGGACCGACTCCGTGGCCGCTGGGCTGGCGGCGCTGACCGACGAGGTCGGGATCGTGCTGGTGCACGATGCGGCCCGGGCGCTGACCCCGGTCGACGTCTTCGACCGGGTCGTGCACGCGGTCCGGGCCGGCCACGCCGCCGTGGTGCCCGGCCTGCCGGTCACCGACACGATCAAGACCGTCGACGACGAGGACCGTGTCGTCGCGACGCCGGACCGCGCGGCGCTGCGGGCGGTGCAGACCCCGCAGGGCTTCCTGCGGGAGACCCTGGAGCGCGCCCATGCGGAGGCCGGGGACGGGCCGGTGACCGACGACGCGGGCCTGGTGGAACGCCTCGGGCCGGCCGTCCACGTCGTCCCGGGGGACCTGCGCTCGCTGAAGGTCACGACCGCGGCCGACCTCCGGACCGTGGAGGGGTTGCTCGGCGACCGCAGCGCGCACGCGGGCAGGCCGGTGCTGCTGGTGCTGGCCGGGCTGCCGGGGGTGGGCAAGACCACGACCGCGCGGGCCTGGGCGCGGCGGCACCGGGCGGTGCACGTGCGGATCGACACGCTGGAACAGGCACTGGTGCGGGCGGATGCGTTCTCGGACGTGGGCGTCCTGGGGTATGCCGCTGGGTACGAGCTGGCCGCCGACCAGCTGCGGCTGGGCCTGTGGGTCGTGGCCGACTCGGTCAACCCCGTGCCGGAGACCCGCCGCGCGTGGGCGCAGGTGGCCGAGCGCACCGGTGCCCGCCTGGTGGAGGTCGAGCTGACCTGTCACGACCCCGCCGAGCACCAGCGCCGCGTCGAGGAGCGGCCGGCGGACATCGCCGGGCACGAGCCGCCCGGCTGGGACGCGGTGCGGGCGCACGACTACCGCGCCTGGACGGGCGCGCCGCTCACCATCGACACCGGGCAGCACGGCGTCGAGGCCGTGGTCGCGCTCATCGAGGAGGCCCTGGAGTGACCGGACAGCAAGGAGCCGCGGGGACACCCCCCCCGCCGCGCGTGGGCACCGGGGTCGACGTCCACCGGTATGCCGAGGACGACCGGCCGCTGCACCTCGCCTGCCTCGAGTGGCCGGGTGTGCGGGGCATCGAGGGGCACTCCGACGGGGACGTCGCCGCGCACGCGGCGTGCGACGCCCTGCTCAGCGCGGCGGGCCTGGGCGACCTGGGCTCGGTCTTCGGCACGGACCGCCCCGAGATGGCCGGCGCCTCCGGGACCCGGATGCTCGGCGAGGTGCTCCGGCTGCTCGACGAGGCCGGCTGGGCGGTCGGCAACGTCGCCGTCCAGGTCATCGGCAACCGGCCGAAGGTCGGGCCGCGCCGGCAGGAGGCCGCGGAGGCGATGGGTGCCGCGCTCGGGGGTGCGCCGGTGTCCGTGTCGGCCACCACCACGGACGGCCTGGGACTCACCGGCCGCGGCGAGGGGGTCGCCGCCATCGCGACCGCCCTGGTCGTCCCGGTCGCGGCGACCTCACGCCACGGGTGAGGCCGTCCCGAGCGACAGGTAGCCCCAGGGGCGGCTGACCGCCGGCCCGGGCAGGTAGCCGGACTCGGCGACGTCCACCGTGAAGCCGGCCGCGCCCGCCAGGTCGGGCAGGCTCCGGGTCAGGTGGCAGCCACCGGCCAGGGCGCGCTGGGCGGGCTCGATGCGGCGCTGCCACCGACGGACCCCGGCCTCCGGGGCCAGGCCGTGCTCCAGGAAGTGCAGCGTGCCGCCGGGCCGCAGCACGCGGTGCAGCTCCCGCAGCGCCCGCACGGGGTCCGGCACGGTGCAGAGGGTGAAGGTGCACAGTGCCGCGTCCACGCTGTCGTCCGGCAGGTCCAGCTGCTGGGCGTCGCCGCCCGCACGACGCACCGTGACCGGGCTGGCCGAGATCGCCCCCTGGGCCATGGACCAGGCCACGTCGGAGGGCTCGACCGCGGCCAGCGACCGGACCGCGGCCGGCAGGTGGGGCAGGTTCAGCCCGCTGCCGAAGCCGATCTCCAGCACCTCCCCGGACAGCCCCGCACAGACCCGCTTCCGGTAGGTCCGGACGAGCCGGTTGTCCAGGGTCCGGTGGGTCAGCCGCGGCACCACCTGCGTGCTCCACCAGTTCATGCCACCCAGCCTGCCACCGACCGCCCTGCGGGGCGCGGCCGCGGGTGGGTGACCCCCCTGCGCGACGGAAGCTGCACGGCATACATTGTGGGCAGACCCCACCACGCAAGCGCAGGAGGAGCCATGCCCAGCACGGTCAAGGGCGTCATCGCCCGCAGCAAGGGAGCCGACGTCGAGGTCGTCGACATCGTCGTGCCCGACCCCGGACCCGGTGAGGCGGTGGTCAAGGTCGAGGCGTGCGGCGTGTGCCACACCGACCTGCACTACCGCGATGGTGGGATCAACGACGAGTTCCCGTTCCTGCTCGGCCACGAGGCGGCCGGCACGGTCGAGGCCGTGGGCGAGGGCGTGACCGACGTCGCCCCCGGTGACTTCGTCATCCTGAACTGGCGCGCCGTCTGCGGGCAGTGCCGGGCCTGCGCCAAGGGTGAGCCGTGGTACTGCTTCGACACCGCGAACGCCACCCAGAAGATGACGCTGACCGACGGCACGGAGCTCTCGCCCGCCCTCGGGATCGGCGCCTTCATCGAGAAGACCCTGGTCGCGGCCGGGCAGTGCACCAAGGTCGACCGGGAGGCCTCCGCCGCGGCCGCCGGCCTCCTCGGGTGCGGGGTGATGGCCGGCTTCGGCGCCGCGGTGAACACCGGCGGCGTGCGCCGGGGCGACTCCGTGGCCGTGATCGGCTGCGGCGGGGTCGGCAACGCCGCGATCGCCGGGGCGGCGCTGGCCGGGGCGACCACGGTCATCGCCGTCGATGTGGACGACCGCAAGCTGGTGGGCGCCAAGGCCTTCGGGGCCACGCACACCGTCAACAGCAAGGACGTCGACCCGGTCGAGAAGATCCGCGAGCTCACCGGCGGGTTCGGCGCCGACGTGGTCGTCGAGGCGGTCGGCCGTCCGGAGACCTACGAGCAGGCGTTCTACGCCCGTGACCTCGCCGGCACCGTCGTGCTGGTCGGCGTCCCCACCCCGGACATGGAGGTGATGCTGCCGCTGCTGGAGATCTTCGGCCGGGGCGGCGCGCTGAAGTCCAGCTGGTACGGCGACTGCCTGCCGTCCCGCGACTTCCCGATGCTCATCGACCTCTACCGGCAGGGCAAGTTCGACCTGGACGCCTTCGTCACCGAGAAGATCGCGCTCGACCAGGTGGAGAGCGCCTTCGAGAAGATGCACGGTGGTCAGGTGCTGCGCTCGGTGGTGGAGCTGTGAGCGGGGAGCTGCGGGTCGACCACGCCGTCACCTCCGGGACCTTCTCCCTGGACGGCGGCACCTGGGAGGTCGACAACAACGTGTGGGTGCTCGGCGACGACACCCAGTGCGTCGTGATCGACGCCCCCCACGACGCGGACGCGATCGCAGCGGTGGTGGGTGAGCGCGAGCTGGTGGCCGTGCTGTGCACGCACGCGCACGACGACCACATCGGCGCCGTCGGCGACATCTTCGACCGGACCCGCGCCCCGTCATACCTGCATCCCGAGGACCGGGTGCTGTGGGACCGGGTCTACCAGGTGGGTCCGGACCACGAGCTCGCCGACGGACAGGTCATCACCGTGGCGGGCACGGAGGTGCGGGTGCTGCACACGCCGGGGCACAGCCCGGGCGCGGTCTGCTTCTACGTGCCGGCGCTGGGCGTGCTCTTCACCGGGGACACCCTGTTCCAGGGCGGGCCGGGGGCCACCGGCCGCTCGTACAGCGACTTCCCGACGATCATCGACTCGATCCGCGACAAGCTCCTCGTGCTGCCGCCGGAGACCGTCGTGCACACCGGGCACGGCGACTCGACCACGATCGGGGACGAGGCGCCGCACCTGCAGGAGTGGATCGACCGCGGGCACTGAGCCCCCGCGAGGTCGGAACGTCCGGGTCACGTCCCCGGTAGACTCGCGGGCGTGACGACGCTGGAGAGAGCCTACGCGCGGTCCGTGCTGGCCGTGCTGCTCGGCGCGCTCCTGGGCTCGTTGCTGGTGTGGTCCGGCGACCCGGCCTCCCTGGTGCTCAGCGTCGGCGTGGTGCTCCTCACCGGGATGCTCCGGCGGTCGGCCGCGGCGCCGTCCTGGCGGGCCGGGCTGGTCCGCAGCGACGGGGTGGGTCGCCGCCGGTATGCCTGGAGCCGGCTCCCGCTGCCGCTGCGCGACCCCGGCCTGCCCGGCCGCCCGCAGCCACGCGCCCCGGGACTGCTGACCGTGGGGGTCCCTGCCTGAACGCCGGCGGACCCCCAGACGCGTCCTGATCCAGCACCGTCCCGGAGGTCCCTTCGTGTTCGCCTTTCTCGACCCTGTCATGCTCCCGGTCCACGATCTCATCGAGGCCGTGTCCCAGTGGGTGCCGATGCCGCTGTGCATCGTGCTCCTCACCGTCCTCGTCCGGCTCGCCCTGCACCCGTTGAACCGGGCCACCTACCGCGCCGGCCTGCACCGCAGACGCATCTCGCCGCAGGTGCGCGAGCTGCAGGAGTTGCACCGCAAGAACCCGGAGAAGCTGCGCGCCGAGCTGATGGAGCTGCACACCCGCGAGGGGGTGTACCCGGCCGCGGGGTGCCTGCCCGCCCTCCTGCAGCTGCCGGTGCTCGGCGTGGTCTACCGGCTGTTCAGCGCACCGCAGTTCGCCGGGACCGCCAACGCCCTGCAGCACCACACCCTCGCCGGGGTGCCGCTGACCGCGCACCTGACCACGGCCGGCAGCGGGGTCTGGGTGTTCGCCCTCTTGATCGCCGTCGCGTTGGTCGTGGCCTGGCTGATCATGCGACAGACCCGGGACACCATGGCCGAAGCCCAGCAGATGACCCCGGCCGACCCGCGCCAGGCCGAGGTCACGGCGACGATGAACCGGATCCTGCCGATGATGTCCTTCGGCACGGTCGCCGCCGTGGCCGTGCTGCCCCTGGCCACCGGGCTCTACCTGGCGGTGAGCGCGTCCTGGACCTACTGTGAGCGGCTCCTGGTGCGCCGCACCGTCACCGTCTGAGGCGCGGCGTCGCTCGCCCCCGCGCGGCATCGGTCTCGGCGCGCGGCATACGTCCCTGTAGGCGGCAAATGTCCCCGCGCGCGGCATATGTCGCGACATTTGGCGCTTGCAGGGCAGGAAGGCGCTTGCGGGGCAGGAAGGCGCTGACGTCATGACGGAGCGGGGTTCGGTCGGCGTCGTGGGTACCCGGCGGGAGCGACGTGCGCTGGGCCAGGTGGGCGGTATACGTCCCTGTAGGCGGCAAGTTTCTCTGTGAGCGGCAAACTTCCCCGCGTGCGGCAGATGTCGCGATATTTGCCGCTTGTGGGGACGGAAGGCGCTCGTGGCGCGGTGCGCAGAGCGAGGTATGCCGGGGGCGCCAGGATCGGGCCGCCCCCTCCAACGCTGCCCGATCCCGGCGCCCCGCCCGACCTGTGCTGAGCACGCGGGCACCCGTCCTCCGGACGCGCTGGAGGGGCCGAGGTATTGCACGGTGCCGGACCTGGCCTCCGGCACCAGCCCTCAGACGGTGCCGTGCGTCGGCTGGTTCCCGGCCGCCCACCGACCGCGCGCGGCCGGGGTAGGAGAACTCCGCGAGGAGTCGTCAGCTGCCGGCGCCGAACATCGCGACGCCGACGCCGACGACCATGGCGGTCTGCATGCTCCGGATGGCACCGCGGGAGGCCTCGGAGGCCCACTCGCCGTCCGCGATGTCGGCCGCCCGCCCGCGCAGTTCCTTGTCGGAGAGACCGCCCGCCCCCGCGAACACGGTGTGGATGCTGCTGGCGGCGTGGAGGAGTGCGATCAGCGAGCCGGTCCGCGTGGTGGGCGGCTGCTCGCCGAGCAGGACGGCCTGCACCTCGCGATGGAGCGCGTCGCGCCCCGCAGGATCCGTCAGGTGGCGCCGGGTGTCCGGGATGAAGCCGAGGGCGTTGTGCTTCTCCTCCTCGGCGGCACCGGAAGCCAGGAGCGCGTCGTAGGCCAGCGCCTCACAGCGACGGGCCACCACCGGCATGATCGCCTTCGGCTTGCGTCCCTCGTGCTTGGCAAACAGTGCCATGGCCTCCTCGAGCGACTCAGGCAGCGGTTCGGCGGGCGTTCCACCGGGCGATTCGGCGCCGGTCGGGGCACCGTCGGTCACCATGAGGCGGCCTGCGTCGTCGAGCCGTAGGCGCCCGGCGAGTTCCAGTTCGAGCAGGAGGGCGCCGGTGCACACGGTCCGCGTGGCGCGGGGCGTGGAGACGGCCCTGCCCTCGGTGTCGGTGAGCAGGATCAGGACTTCCTCTGCGATCAACATGTCACCGACGCTACGGGGGATCGCGGACGGGCACATCCGTCGCAGTGGGGGACCTGGCTCCGCCGCGGGTTTGGTTCCCGACTCCCCACCGCGAGGGAGGAAAACCCCGTGCCGGCCCCCTGAGTCCGTGTGATCCTGGCCCGATGACGACCCTGTCCGACCTCTGGCCCGTCTTCGGGCTCCGGATCACCGCCGGCCCGCTGGAACTGCGAGCCCTCACCGACGAGGACCTCATCGCCCTGTGCGACCTGGCGGCGCGGGGCATCCACCCGCCGGAGCGGATGCCGTTCTACTTCCCGTGGACCGACGCCCCGCCCGAGGAGCTGGTGCGCAACACCGCCGCCTACCACTGGCGGGCCCGCGCCGACTTCCGGCCCGCGGAGTGGAGCCTGCAGCTCGGGGTGTGGCATGAGGGGGTGCTGGTGGGCAGTCAGGGGCTGGAGGCCAGCAACTATCCCGTCACCCGCACCGCCGAGACCGGCTCGTGGCTGGGGCAGGCGCACCAGGGCCGCAGGATCGGCACCGCGATGCGCCAGGTCATCTGCGCCTTCGCCTTCGACCACCTGGACGCGGCCGAGGTGACCTCCGGTGCCTTCCTGGACAATCCCGCGTCGCTCGCGGTGAGCCGCAAGGTCGGCTACCGGGAGGACGGGGTGCGCCGGCTGCAGCGCCGCGAGGGCGAGCTCGCCCACAACCAGACGCTCGTGCTGACGCCGGAGACACTCGTCCGCGGTGAGCACGAACTGCGGGTCGAGGGGCTGGAGCCGGTGCGCCGGGCCGTCGGTCTGGACGGCTGAGCACCGATATCCGTATGCCGTGCCGGTGCCCGTCGGTCCTCGGGCACCCCCCGGCGCTTGTAACCTTGCCAGCGTGACTCTGCGCCTGTACGACACCGCCACCCGTGCCCTGCGGGACTTCCAGCCCCTCGAGCCGGGGAAGGTCGGCATCTACATCTGCGGGCTCACCACCCAGGGGGACCCGCACATCGGGCACGTGCGCTTCACGGTCGCCTTCGACGTGCTGCGCCGCTGGCTGGTCCGGGGCCACGGCTACGACGTCACGCTGGTGCGCAACGTCACCGACATCGACGACAAGATCCTGAACAAGTCGTCCGACCACGACACCCCGTGGTGGGCGTGGAGCTACACCCACGAGCGCGCCACCAGCCAGGCCCTGGACACGCTGGGGGTGCTGCCGCCGACCTACGAGCCCCGCGCCACCGGCCACATCACCGAGATGGTCGAACTCATCGACCTGCTCGTCGAGCGGGGCCACGCCTACCCGGCGGAGGACGGCAGCGGCGACGTCTATTTCGACGTGCGCTCCTTCCCCGACTACGGCGCGCTGACCCGGCAGCGGATCGAGGACATGGAGCCGGCGGCCGACGCCGACCCGCGGGGCAAGCGCGACCCCCGCGACTTCGCGCTGTGGAAGGGGGCCAAGCCGACCGAGCCGGCGACGGCCAGCTGGCCCACGGCATACGGCAGGGGCCGTCCCGGCTGGCACCTGGAGTGCTCGGCGATGGCCCGCAAGTACCTCGGGGACACCTTCGACATCCACGGCGGTGGCGTCGACCTGCGCTTCCCGCACCACGAGAACGAGCAGGCCCAGTCGCGGGCCGCCGGGCTGGGCTTCGCGCAGTTCTGGCTGCACAACGCGTGGGTCACCATCAGCGGCGAGAAGATGAGCAAGTCGCTGGGCAACTCCCTGGTCGTCTCCGAGCTGACCCGGCACGTGCGACCGCTGGTGCTGCGCTACTACCTGACCGCCGTGCACTACCGGTCCACCATCGAGTACGGCGAGGACTCGTTGGCCGAGGCGCAGGCCGCGGTCGAGCGGATCGAGTCGTTCGTCCAGCGGGCGGTGGAGGCCGTCGGCGAGCCGGCGGGCGAGCTCGCCGAGATCGAGCTGGACAGCGGGTTCGCCGACGCGCTGGACGACGACCTCAACGTGTCCGAGGCGCTCGCGGTGCTGTTCGGCCTGGTGCGCGAGGGCAACCGCGCCCTCGAGGCGGGCGCGGCGGAGGAGGCGACCGTGCGGCATACCCTCGGGCAGGTCCTGGCGATGACCGACGTCCTCGGGGTGAACCCGCGCTCGCCCCAGTGGGCGCGGGAGGGGTCCGGCAGCACGGACGTCCTGGACGCGCTGGTGCAATCCCGGCTGGACGCCCGCGCGGCGGCCCGCGCGGACAAGGACTTCGCCACCGCCGACGCCATCCGCGACGAGCTCACCGGGCTCGGCATCGTCATCGAGGACACCCCGACCGGCGCGCGCTGGTCGCTGGGTGGCTGAGCAACCACGACCGAAAGAGGTATGTCGAATGGCCGGCAACTCCCGCCGCCGTGGTGCGGTGCGCAAGACGAGCAAGAAGGGTCCGACCGTCGGCAGCGGGGGCCAGCGCCGACGCGGCCTGGAAGGGCGGGGACCCACCCCCAAGGCCGCCGAGCGGCGACCCAGCCACCCCGCGGCCCGGGCGGCACGACGGGCCGAGAAGGCCGCTGACGGACGGGGCGGCCAAGGCCGTGGCGGCAGCCGCAAGGCCGCCAAGGGCTCCACCGAGATCGTGGCCGGCCGCAACTCCGTGCTCGAGGCGCTGCGCACCCAGGTGCCCGGGAGCACCCTCTACGTCGCGTCCCGGATCGACTCCGACGACCGGGTGCGCGAGGCGATCACCCTGGCCACCGAGCGGGACATCCCGGTCCTGGAGACTCCGCGCGGGGAGTTGGACCGGTTGACCGACGGCGCCGTCCACCAGGGGTTGGCGATGCAGGTGCCGCCGTATGACTACCTGCACCCGGACGACCTGCTCGAGGTTGAGCTGCCCGGGCTGCCGCTGATCGTCGCGCTGGACGGGATCACCGATCCCCGCAACCTGGGCGCGATCATCCGCTCCGCCGGGGCGTTCGGCGCGCACGGGGTGGTGGTGCCCGAGCGCCGCTCCGCCGGGATGACCGCGGCCGCCTGGAAGACCTCGGCCGGTGCCGCGGCCCGGATCCCGGTCGCGCTGGCCACCAACCTCACCCGGGCCCTGGAGGGCTACCGCAAGGCCGGCTTCTTCGTGATCGGGCTGGACGCCGACGGCGACGTCGAGCTGCCCGGCCTGGCGCTCGCCGACCAGCCGCTCGTGGTCGTGGTCGGGTCGGAGGGCAAGGGCCTGTCCCGGCTGGTCGCCGAGACCTGCGACCAGATCGTGTCGATCCCGATGAGCTCGGTCACCGAGTCGCTGAACGCGGGGATCGCGGCCGGCGTGAGCCTCTACGAGATCGCCCGGCAGCGGGCGGGCCTGCCCTGACCCGACCGACCGCCCGGCGTCAGCCGGTGTAGCCGCCGGGGGCGCGGATCGGGATCTCCTGGGTGTCGATGCCGAGCACCGCCACCTCGTCGGGCTTGGTGGACAGCACCGTGTCGGTGTAGTCGCGCAGCGTCTCCTCCAGCGAGACGTCGTGGCCGGCCTGCTCCGACAGGTACCACCGGTGCTCCAGCAGCTCGTGGAACAGCTCGGCCGGCTCCAGCTTGTTGCGCAGCTCGCGGGGGACCCCGCGGGTGATCGGCTCGTAGATCGTCGTGAGCCAGTCGTGCGCGACCAGTTCCTCGTCCTCGTTCTGCCGGTCCAGGGCCGCGGTGTAGGCGTCGAGGTCGTTGAGCAGCCGGCGGGCCTGGTTCTCCTCGACGTCGAGCCCGGTCAGCCGCAGCAGCCGCCGGGCGTGGTGGCCGGCGTCCACGATCTTGGGCTCGATCTGCAGGTGGGTCCCGTCCACGTCCGTGGCGATCGCGAGCTCGCCGACGTCGAAGCCGAGGTTGTTCAACCGCCGGATCCGGTCCTCGACCCGCCAGCGGTCGCCCTGCTCGAAGCGTTCCGGGGCGGTGAGCTCGGACCAGAGCAGCTCGTACCGGTGCATGATCAGGTCGGCGATCTCCAGCGGGTCGACGTCCTCGTCGAAGTAGCCGCCGGCCTCGAGGTCCATCAGCTCACCGGCGATGTTGCCGTGGGCGATGAACAGGTCGTGCTCGCGCTGGCCGTCGCTGAGCTTGGTGTGCAGCTCCGCGGTCTCCGCGTCGACCAGGTATGCCGAGAAGTCGCCGGCATCGCGCCGGAACAGGGTGTTGGACAGCGAGACGTCGCCCCAGAAGCAGCCGGCCAGGTGCAGCCGGACCAGCAGCACGGCGAGGGCGTCCAGCACCCGTCGGGCGGTGTCGGGCCGCAACCGCTGGCTGAACAGGGCGCGGTAGGGCAGCGAGAACTTCAGGTGGCGGGTGAGCAGGCACGCGTCCAGGGGGTTGCCGTCGGCGTCGGTGCGACCGCTGATCACCGCCAGCGGCTCCACGGCCGGCTGGCCCAGGCGGCCGAGCACGTGCAGCGTGGTGTACTCCCGCCGGGCCAGGTCCGCCTTGATCTCCTTGACCGCGATCACCCGGCCGGACAGCTTGACGAACCGGACGACGTGGCGGGAGATGCCGCGGGGGAGGGCGGCCAGGTGGCTCTCCGGCCAGTCCTCGAGCGGGACCGACCAGGGCAGGTCGAGCAGGGCCGGGTCGGGGCGCCTCGCCGTGATGTCGAGCGGCATGGACACGACCCTAGACCCGTTCGCCGCGGGTCGGGGCCGGTTCCGTCCCGGAATCCACCCTGCGTCTTCCCGGAAACGACCCTGCGCCGCCGCCCCGGTCGGGGCGACGGCGCAGGGAGCGTGACGAAATCCGGTCAGGCGCCGAGCCGCTCGCCGGAGTCGCTGTTGAACAGGTGGACGTGGTCGGCCTTTGGGGTGAAGTGGACGACGTCGCCCTTCATCGGGGGCGTGCGGCCGTCGACCCGGGCGATGAACGGCTTGGCGTCCGGGGCGGCGCCGGGCTGGCGGCCGTAGATGTAGGCGTCGGCGCCGAGCTCCTCGACGACGTCCACCTCGATCGGCAGGCCGGTGCCCTGGTCGTTCAGCGTCAGGTCCTCGGGGCGCACGCCGACCACCACGCTGCCGTTGGCCTGGGCGAGGGAGTCCCGCTCCACCGGGTGCACGGTCTCCCCGAACTTGATGCCGCCGTCGGTGACCGGGACGTCCATCAGGTTCATCGCCGGTGAGCCGATGAAGCCGGCCACGAAGACGTTGTTCGGGTGGTCGTACATCCGCCGCGGGGTGTCGCACTGCTGCAGGATGCCGTCCTTGAGCACGGCCACCCGGTCGCCCATGGTCATCGCCTCGATCTGGTCGTGGGTGACGTAGACGGTGGTGACGCCCAGGCGGCGCTGCAACGAGGCGATCTGGGTGCGGGTCTGCACGCGCAGCTTGGCGTCCAGGTTGGACAGCGGCTCGTCCATCAGGAAGACCTGCGGCTGGCGCACGATCGCCCGGCCCATGGCCACGCGCTGGCGCTGGCCACCGGAGAGGGCCTTGGGCTTGCGCTCCAGGAACGGCTCCAGGTCCAGGATCTTGGCGGCCTCCTCGACCCGCTGCCGGATCTCGGCCTTGGACTTGCCCGCGATCTTCAGGGCGAAGCCCATGTTGTCCGCGACGGTCATGTGAGGGTAGAGCGCGTAGTTCTGGAACACCATCGCCACGTCCCGGTCCTTGGGCGGTAGCGCAGTGACGTCCCGGTCGCCGATCAGGATGCGCCCGGAGCTCACCTCCTCCAGGCCCGCGAGCATCCGCAGGCTGGTGGACTTGCCGCATCCGGAGGGACCGACCAGGACGAGGAACTCCCCGTCGGCGATCTCGATGTTGAGGTTGTCCACCGCGGGGGTCTCGCTCCCGGGATAGACGCGCGTCGCGCTGTCGTACGTCACTGTTGCCATGACTGATGCCTTCCTTCACCGGCAGGAACGTGCCGGACGGTCCGTTGTAAAGGATCCCCCGCGGCGGGCGCCCCGGGAGCTCGTCCCGGAAGCGGCGTCCGGGCCGGCTGAGCATCAGCCGTCACGCGCGACGCTGCCGTGACTGTCTGTTACCGTACTGCAATCTGCAAGATCTTGCAGCACGTTGTGAGGTAGGTCATGCTGATGCGTGACCCACGGACCAGTGAATCACTCACCGGGGCCGATGACCATCCCTTGGCCTCGGACCGATCCGTTCTGTTCAAAGGAGAACCCATGAAGCGCACCTCTGGTGCCGTCGCGATGTTCGGCATCGCGGCCCTGTTGCTCAGCGCCTGCGGCGGTGGCGACGACGAGCCCACCGACACCACCTCCGCGGACGCCGGCGACGCGGGCGACGCGGGGGATGACGGGGCCGAGGAGTCGGCCGACGCCGGCGACGGCGCCGAGGAGACCGAGGCCGCCGGGGGCGAGGAAGAGGAGGAGGCTCCGGTCCGCGACCAGAGCGCGGAGCTGGTGATCTGGGCGGACGACGTCCGCGCCCCCATCCTGACCGAGTTCGCGGACCAGTTCGGCGAGGAGTTCGGCGTCACGGTCCAGGTGCAGGTCGCCACGGACGTGCGCGAGCAGTTCAAGAACGCCACCAACGTCGACCAGGGCCCTGACGTGATCGTCGGCGCCCACGACTGGCTCGGTGAGCTGGTCCAGAACGGCACCGTGTCCCCGATCCAGATGTCGGAGGACGTGCAGGCCGCGTTCGTCCCGGAGGCGCTGGAGGCCACCAAGTTCGACGGCCAGATCTACGGCGTGCCGTATGCCACCGAGAGCCTCGGTCTGATCCGCAACACCGCCCTCGCGCCGGACGAGCCCGAGTCGATGGAGGCGCTGGTCGCCCACGGCAAGGAGCTGGTGGAGTCCGGTGAGGCCGAGGAGGTCATGCTCTCCCCGGTCGGCCAGACCGGTGACGCCTACAACGCCTTCCCGTGGCTGTCCGCATACGGCGGTGGCATCTTCGGGCTGAACGACGAGGGCGGCTGGGATGCCGACAACGTCATCGTCGGCTCGGACGAGACCATCCAGGGCGGCGAGAAGATGGCGTGGCTCGCCGAAGAGGGTGCGCTCAACGTCAACGTCGGTCACGACAACCTGGAGGCGCTGTTCTCCGAGGGCAAGTCCGCCTACGTGATCGGGGGCCCGTGGACCATCGCGGCCGCCGAGGGCGCCGGCATCGACTACGCGATCAGCCCGATCCCGGACTTCGAGGACGGCGGCGAGACCGTGCCGTTCCTGGGCGTGCAGATGTTCTACGTCTCCAGCAAGGCCAAGAACCCGACCCTGGCCCAGGAGTTCGTCAACAAGTACGTCCCGAATGCCGACCTGCAGGTCGCGCTGTACGAGGCGGGCGACCGTCCGCCGGCCCTGCAGGAGGCGCTGGACACCGTCTCCGCGGAGGACGAGGACATCGCCGCGTGGGCGACCGCCGGTGAGGGCGCCCCGCCGATGCCGAACATCCCGGCCATGAACTCGGTGTGGGGCCCGCTGGGGCAGGCCACCTCCGACATCGTCGGCGGCGACGACCCGGCCGAGCGGTTGACGGCGGCCCAGGACGAGATCGTCTCGGCCATCGGCTGACGCGGGTATCGCCCGCGCCCGCCCGGACCGTCCCGCACCGTCCGGGCGGGCAGGGTGCGCCCGCCCCCGCATACACCTCCTCCCACCCCGACGGAGACGACGATGTCCCAACCCTCGGCACCGACAGACCGGTTGCCCGACCTGACCGACCCCGAGCACCTGGAGTTCCGCTCCCGCACGCCGCTGTGGCTGATCGTGCTGAAGTGGCTGCTGCTGGCCGTGCTGGCGGGCGTCCTGGTCTACGTCTCGATGCAGCTGGCCGAGGCGGGCCACGTGGTCTGGGTGGTGCTGGTGGCCTTCGTGGGCCTGTGCGTCCTGGCCGTCTACGGCACCCGCCGCGCGGTGCCGCTGAAGTACCTGCTGCCGGGGCTGCTGCTGATGCTGACCCTGCAGATCTGGCCGCTGGCCTACACGGTGGCGCTGTCGTTCACCAACTACGGCGACGGGCACATGGTCACCAAGGAGGAGGCGATCGGGGCGATCGAGGCCAACTCGGTGCGCCCGGTGGAGGGGTCGGCCCGCTACCAGCTGAACATCGCGGTCCCGGAGGGCCAGGACCCCGCCGACGGTGACCTGGTCTACCTGCTGACCGATCCCGACGGCGTCTTCCTCGCCGGGGACCTCGAGGGCGTCACCGAGCTGGACCCGGAGACGGTCGAGACCGGGCTGACCGGCCGGATCACATCCGCCGAGGGCTTCACCGTGCTGAGTGCCTCCGAGGTGAACGCCCGCACGGCGGACCTCAACGAGTTCGCGGTGCCGACCGAGACCGGCGGGATCAAGGCGATCGGGCTCTCCGAGGCGTTCATCGGCGAACCCACCAAGGTCTACGACCCCGAGACCGACACCGTCACCGACACCCTGACCGGCACGGTCTACGTGGCCGAGGGGGCCAGTTTCGTGCCGCAGGACGGGCAGGGCGCCCGGTTGCCGCAGGGCTGGCAGGAGAACGTCGGGTTCGACAACTACACCCGGGCGCTGACCGATCCGGTCCTGCGGGACGGGTTCATCAAGGTCTTCGTCTGGAACGTGGCGTTCGCCCTGATCACCGTGGGCAGCACGTTCCTGCTCGGGATGGCGCTGGCCCTGCTGATGAACGACGAGCGGCTCAAGGGCAAGGGCATCTACCGGTCCCTGCTGATCCTGCCGTACGCCCTACCGGTCTACGTCACGGCGTTGGTCTGGGCGTCCATGTTCAACCAGGACTTCGGCCTGATCAACGACCTCACCGGGTTGCACATCAACTGGCTGGGCGACGGCAACTGGGCCAGGTTCTCGCTGCTGCTGACCAACCTCTGGCTCGGCTTCCCCTACATGTTCATCGTCTGCACGGGCGCGTTGCAGGCCATCCCGAACGACGTCCGCGAGGCCGCCCAGATCGACGGGGCCGGCCCGCTGCGCACGGTGCGCTCGGTGATCATGCCGCTGCTGCTGGTGGCCGTCGGCCCGCTGCTGATCGCCTCGTTCGCGTTCAACTTCAACAACTTCGGCCTGATCTACCTGATGACCGAGGGCGGGCCGTTCGAGGGCGGCCAGAGCCAGGTGGGGTCCACCGACCTGCTGATCACCTGGGCCTTCCGGTTGGCGCTCGGCGGCACCCAACCCAACTTCGGGCTGGCCTCGGCGATCGCCGTCTTCATCTTCATCATCGTGGCCCTGATCAGCTATGAGGGCTTCCGCCGCACCAAGGCCCTGGAGGACGTGAACTGATGAGCACCACACCCACGGACCTGACCGCCCTGGAGGCGGCCACCGGCGACGACCCTGGGCAGCGCGCGGCCACCGGCAACCGCTGGGGCGGGGTCTGGTGGCGGCACGCACTGGCCCTGCTCGCGCTGGCCTTCGCGCTGTTCCCGATCCTGTTCATCGTGTCCTCGGCGTTCAACAACGCCGGGACGCTGTCCACCTCCGGCCTGATGCCCACCGTGATCGGCCTGGACAACTTCCACGACCTGTTCAACGACCCCGCCCGACCCTACTGGAACTGGTACCGCAACTCCGTGGTGATCTGCGTGGTCGCGACCCTGTGCACCCTGTTCCTCGGGGCGAGCGCCGCGTATGCCTTCTCCCGGCTGCGCTGGCAGGGCCGCCGGGCGGGGCTGTTGTTCATCCTGCTGATGCAGATGTTCCCCGCCGTGCTCGCCTTCGGCGCGCTCTACATCACCTTCGCCAACATCGGCCAGGTGCTGCCCGCCCTGGGCCTGAACACCCTGCTCGGTCTGATCCTGGTCTACCTGGGCGGCGCGATGGGCTCCAACATCTGGCTGCTCAAGGGCTACTTCGACACGGTGCCCAAGGAGCTGGACGAGGCCGCCTACATCGACGGCGCCTCCCACGCCCGCATCTTCTTCACCGTCACGCTGCGCCTGGTCACCCCGATCCTGGCGACCGTCGCGATGCTGGCCTTCGTCGGCCTGTGGGGGGAGTTCCTGCTGGCCAGCATCTTCCTGACCGACGTCGACCAGCAGACCCTCGCGGTCGGTCTCTGGCAGACCCGCAACGCCGACCAGAACGCCTACTTCGGCCAGTTCGTCGCCGGTGCGGTGCTCGCCTCCATCCCGGTCGTGCTGGTCTACCTGGGGCTGCAGCGGCAGCTGATCGGCGGGCTCACCCAGGGGTCGGTGAAGTAGCGGCGTGCTGGACCAACCGCACCACGACGGGTCGCCCCTCTACGTCTCGGACCGCGTGCCCCGCCCGGGCGGCACCGTGTCGGTGCGGATCCGGATCCCCCGCGCCGCGGGCACCACCGGCGTCCACGTCCGGACCGCCCCCGACGGGGAGCAGGCCTTCACCGACGCCCGGCGGGTGCACCGCGACGCCCGCGAGGAGTGGTGGCAGGCGGAGCTGACCTGCCACAACCCGGTGACCCACTACCGCTTCCTGCTCGACGGGGGCAGCAACGGCTACGCCTGGGTCAACGGCACCGGGCTGCACCTGCGCGACGTGCCGGACGCGGCCGACTTCCGGATCCTCACCCACCCGGCGCCGCCGGAGTGGGCCGAGCGCGCGGTCGTCTACCAGGTGTTCCCCGACCGGTTCGCCCGGGACGCCTCGGTCGAGCCCGACGGTGACCCGGACGGCCCCCTGCCGGACCTGCCGGGTTGGGCCCGGGCCGCGGCCTGGGGCGACCCGGTCGACCTCGGCCGCGACGGCGCCACGCAGGTCTACGGGGGCACCCTGGACGGGGTGGTCGGCCACCTGGACCACCTGGTGGACCTCGGGGTCGACGTGCTCTACCTGACCCCGTTCTTCCCCGCACGGTCCAACCACCGCTACGACGCCAGCACCTTCGAGGACGTCGACCCGCTCCTGGGCGGCACCGCCGCGCTGCTGCGGCTGCAGGAGGCCGCGCACGCCCGTGGCCTGCGGGTGCTCGGTGACATCACCACCAACCACACCGGCGACCAGCACGAGTGGTTCCGCACGGCCCGCGCGCACCCGGACGGCCCCTACGGATCCTGGTACGTGCGCGACCCGCAGGCCCGCCGGGAGTGGGTCACCTGGTTCGACGTGCCCAGCCTGCCCAAGCTGGACTACCGCAACCAGGCGCTGCGCGCCGCGATGTATGCCGCACCCGACTCCGTCGTCCAACGCTGGCTGGGACCCGGGGCAGGCCTGGACGGCTGGCGGGTCGACGTGGCGAACATGACCGGCCGCTACAAGGACGTGGACCTGGCCCAGGAAGTCGCCCGGGAGATCCGCGAGGCGGTCGACGCGGTCGGCGCCCGGACCGGGACGAGCCCGCTCCTGGTCGCCGAGCACGTCCACGACCACAGCGCCGACCTCGCCGGCGACGGGTGGCACGGGGTGATGAACTACTCCGGCTTCACCAAGCCGTTGTGGACCTGGCTGCGGCACGAGGAGTTCGCCCCCAAGTTCCTGGGCAGCCCGGTCCGGGTGCCCCGGCTGGGTGGCACCGCCGTCGCCGAGACGATCGACGAGTTCGGCTCCCTCGTGCCGTGGTGCGCGCGGGCCACCTCCTTCACCCTGATCGGCTCGCACGACACGACCCGGCTGAACACCCTCGTGGGCGGCGACCGGGCGGTCGCCCAGGTGGCCGCCGCGATGCTGTTCACGCTCCCCGGCATCCCCATGGTCACCTACGGCGACGAGATCGGGATGCCCGGCGACTTCGGCGAGGCCGGTCGCCGTCCCATGCCGTGGGCGGCCCGCGGGACCGACCCGCAGCAGTGGGACGAGGAGCTGTATGCCGCCTACCGCACCCTGATCCGGGCGCGGCGGGACAACCCGGCCCTGTATGCCGGGGGGTTGCGCTGGGTGCACACCGGCGAGGACGACCTGGTGTTCCTGCGCGAGCACCCCGAACAGTCCGTGCTGGTGCACCTCGCCCGGGCGGCCCACGACCCCGTGCGCCTGCCGATGGAGTTGCTGCCGGGCGTTACTGACGGGGCGTGCCTGGCGGGTCCTGCTCCCGAGTTCGCCGGGGCGGACCTGGTGCTGAGCGCGCCGGGCCCGGTGGCCCGGCTCTGGGCGTTTCGGCCGGACCTGCCAGGGTGGGCGGACCCGACCGACGGCACGCAGGGCGCCCACGCGCAGATCGCCGGCGCGGACGGCATACCCGAGGACGGGGCACGCGCGGGCGAGGGGCACGACATACCGGAGGGGAGGCGGGCATGAGCAGCGGCCGGTTGGCGGACATCGCCTCCTACGCGGGCGTCAGCGAGGCGACGGTGAGCCGCGTCCTGAACGACAAGCCGGGGGTGGCCGCGGCGACCCGGCAGGCGGTGATCACCGCCCTCGACGTGCTCGGCTACGAGCGGCCCAGCCGGCTGCGGCGCAGCAGCGCCGGGCTCGTGGGACTGGTCGTGCCGGAGCTGACCAACCCGATCTTCCCGGCCTTCGCACAGGCGGTCGAGACGCACCTGGCCGCGGCCGGCTACACCCCGGTGCTGTGCACCCAGACGCCCGGCGGGGTGCACGAGGACGAGTACGTGCAGATGCTGCTGGACCGCGGCGTGGCCAGCATCGTCTTCATCAGCGGCTACCACGCCGACACCCGGGCGGAGGTCGACCGCTACACCAAGCTGCGCGAGCTCGGCCTGCCGATCGTGCTGGTCAACGGGTACCGCGAGGACATCGAGGCGCCCTTCATCAGTCACGACGACGTCGCCGGGGTCGCTCTCGGGGTCAGTCACCTGCGCCAGCTCGGGCACAGCCGGATCGGGCTGGCGACCGGGCCCGCCCGGTACGTCCCCGTGCAGCGCAAGATCGAGGGTTTCCGGCAGGCGATGTCCGGCGTGCTCGCCGAGGCGGACCTCGAGGACCTCGTGGTCACCACCATGTTCAGCGTCGAGGGCGGCCGGTCGGCCGGTCAGCAGCTGGTCGAGCGGGGCGCGACGGCGGTGGTCTGCGGCTCGGACCTGATGGCCCTCGGCGTGGTGCGCGCGGCCCGACAGGCGGGCCTGGAGGTGCCGCGGGACCTGTCGGTGGTGGGCTCCGACGACTCGCAGCTGATCGGGTTCACCGACCCTCCGCTCACCACCGTCCGGCAGGACGTGCTGGGCATGAGCGAGGCCGCGGTCGCCGCGGTCCTGGAGGAGATCGGGGGCGCCGCGCCGGGCCACCGGGAGTACCTGTTCTCCCCGGAGCTGGTGCTGCGCGGCTCCACCGGGTCCGCTCCCCGCTGACTGGCCTCCCCGTTGGGTGGCCCCCGCCGTCAGGGGCGGTCGCGGGTCAGGACCTCCAGCAGGTCCGAGAGCAGCGCCAGCACCTGCGGCTCGTCGGGCACCCGCAGGTCGGCCTCGGACGTGCCCGGTCCCACCTTGACGGTGCGGCTGGTCAGCCCGGCGTCCGCGGCGTGGGCCGCCAGGTGGGCGAAGGCCCGTTCGTCCGTGACGTCGTCGCCCAGGTAGAGCACCGACCCGGCCCCCAGGCGCTGCGCCAGGGCGAGCAGCGCCGGGCCCTTGCCGGCCTCGGTCACCGCGAGTTCCAGGACGTCCTTGCCGGGCGTCACGTGGACCCCGGGATGCTGCCTCGCCAGCGCCGAGGCCGCCTGGACCGCGTCGGCGGCCACGTCGCCGGGCAGGCCACGGGTATGCATTGCCAGCGCCGTGGGCTTGCGCTCCAGCCGGATCCCGGGGTGGGTGCCCGCGATCCGCTCCAGCCCGTGCGCCAGCGCCTCGAGCCGTTCGAGTGCGTCGGCGTCCGGGGCGCCATCCTGCTCCCACGACGCCTCGGCGCCGTGCGACCCGATGAGCAGCAGGGGCTCCGCGGCGCCGCTGAGCTGTCGGAGCACCGCGAGCTCGCGCCCGGACACGACCGCGACCGCGACCCCCTCGACGTCCGCCAGCGCGTGCAACAGGGCGATCGAGTCCGGCAGCGGCCGGGCCTGCATCGGGTCGTCGACCAGGGGGGCCAGGGTCCCGTCGAAGTCCACCCCCACCAGGAGGGGTCGGGCCCGGGCCAGCGCCAGCAGCTCCCCGGTCCCGTCGGCGGAAGGCTCCGCCGGTTCGGCCTCCGGCCGGACGACCTGTTCGGGGGACCGTCCCGGCTCCTGGTCCGGGGCCCCCAGCGGGCCGGGGGGTCGTGCCTGGTCAGTCCTTCCGGCCGTCACCGGACCTCCTCTGTGGGCGTTCGGGGGCCATCGCCAGGGCGTCCAGGTAGCGGCGTGCCCAGGCCTCCACGTCGTGCGAGAAGACCCGGCGGCGCATCGCCTGCATCCGGCGCCGCTTCTGCTCCGGGTCGTCCCGCATCGCGAGGAGGATTCTACGCTTCAACCCGACGATGTCGTGCGGGTTGCACAGGTAGGCCTGCCGCAACTCGTGGGCGGCGCCGGTGAACTCGCTGAGCACCAGCGCACCGCCCAGGTCGTGCCGGCAGGCGACGTACTCCTTGGCGACCAGGTTCATCCCGTCCCGCAGCGGCGTCACCAGCATCACGTCGGCGGCCTGGAACAGGGCCGCCATCTCCTCGCGGGGGTAGGACTGGTGCAGGTAGTGCACGGCCGCGTGCCCGATCCCGGAGTAGTCCCCGTTGATCCGTCCCACCATCCCGTCGATCTGGTGGCGCAGCTCCTGGTATGCGGCGACCCGCTCCCGGCTGGGGGTGGCGACCTGGACCAGGGTGACCTGGGGCGGGGCGATCTCCCCGTCGTCCAGCAGCTCGGCGACGGCGCGCAACCGGTGTCGGATCCCCTTGGTGTAGTCCAACCGGTCGACCCCCAGGAGGACCGTCTCCGGGTCGCCCAGCGAGGCGCGGATCTCGGCGGCGCGCTGTTGCACGGCCGGGGTCTTGGCCAGCTGTTCCAGGTCGGCGGCGTCGATCGAGATCGGCACCGCCGCCGCCCGGACGGTCCTCGGCGCCGCGCCGAGCAGGTCGTCGTCGGCGCCTTCCCAGCGGATCACCTCGCCCTTGCTCGTGGTGCCGAGCAGCTGCCGGCAGGCCCGGATGAAGTTGCCGGCGTCGGTGGTGCGCTGGAATCCAAGGAAGTCGGCGCCCAGCAGGCCGCGGAGCAGCTCCTCGCGCCAGGGCAGCTGGCCGAACAGCTCGACCGGGGGGAACGGGATGTGGTCGAACCACCCGATCCGCAGGTCGGGGCGCAGGTCCCGCAGGAGGGCGGGGACCAGTTGCAGCTGGTAGTCGTGCACCCACACGGTCGCGCCCTCGGCGGCCACGCCGGCCGTCACCTCGGCGAACCGCCGGTTGACCGCCTCGTAGGTGGCCCACCAGCGCCGGTGGAAGGTCGGCGGGACGATCACGTCGTGGTAGATCGGCCACAGCGTCGCGTTGCTGAAACCCTCGTAGAACTCCTCCACCTCCGCCGCGCCGAGCGCGACGGGATAGAGGTGCATGCCACTGTCACCTTCGAACGGTTCCGGGGCCTCGCCGGTGTCGCCCACCCAGCCGACCCAGGCGCCACCGCGGTGTCTCATGACGGAGTCCATCGCCGTCACCAGGCCGCCGGGGCTGGTCCGCCAGTGGGTCTGCCCCTGGGCGTCGACCTCACGGTCCACGGGCAGCCGGTTGGCTACGACAACGGTGTCGAAGGTGCGTCCGCGTGAAACCATCCGTGCTCCTCAGGCGTTCGCTTCTTCGGACCCGAGCCTAGTCGAACAGGCGCAGGTACGAGACCTGGAGGAGGAGAGCGCATACCGTGGACACCATGACGACCGACGACGCGTGGCAGGACGGGGACGTGGTGCCCCGTCAGCTCGGTCGGTACGCCCTGGGGGCCAAGATCGGCGAGGGCGGGATGGGCGTGGTCTACCGGGCACGCCGGGACGACGGCACCGAGGTCGCGATGAAGGTGCTGCGCCCGCACATCGCGCACGACCCGTCCGCCCGGGCGCGGTTGGAGCGCGAGGTGCACACGCTGTCCCGGGTGCACCACCCGCGGGTCGCGGCGGTGCTCGACGCCGACGTGACGGGCGACGCGCCCTACATCGTCACCGAGTACGTGCCCGGGGCACCGCTGGACACGGTCGTGAGCGAGAACGGCCCGATCCGGGGCGAGGCCCTGGTCCGGCTCGGCAGGGGGCTGGCGGAGGCGCTCAGCGCGATCCACCAGGTCGGTATCGTGCACCGGGACCTCAAGCCCGGCAACGTGCTGATGGTCGGCCGCGACCCGGTCGTGATCGACTTCGGCATCGCCCAGGTCGCCGACGACGTCCGGCTGACCATGACCGGCATGGTGATGGGCACCCCCGGCTACCTCTCGCCCGAGGTGGTGGAAGGGGGCCGGGTCACCGAGGCGACCGACTGGTGGGGCTGGGCGGCGACGCTGGCCTTCGCCAACAGCGGCGAGCCGCCGTTCGGGCGCGGGCCGATGAGCGTGGTGCTGGACCGGGTGATCCGCGGGCGCGGCCAGCTGGGCGGGGTCGACCCCGAGCTGCAGCCACTGCTGGCGGCCGCGCTGGACACGGTGCCCTCGCGGCGACCTCCGGCGCACGAGGTGATCCAGGCGCTGGAGCTGTATGCCGACCACCGCCCCGTGACGATGGCGCTGACCCGGCCGGTCCCGCCGGCGTCCGAGAGCCGGGAGGACACCCCGGAGAACCCGTGGGCCGCCGGCTCCGCCTCCGGCGCGGGTGCCGGGGGAGCGGCGGGGATGGCCGGGGCGGCAGGAGCGTCCGGAGCGGCAGGGGTCGCGGACCCGACCATGGTGCAGCCGGTCGACCGCACCATGGTCCAACCGGTCGCCGGGACGCCCGCGACCCGGCAGCAGCCGCGCCCGCCGCAGCAGGGCTACCCGCCGGCCCAGGGATACCCGGGCCAGGACCCCGGGGCCGGTCAGCCCGGGAGTTACCCCCCGGGGCAGGGCGCGCAGCCCTACCCGCTCACCGGTGCCGCCGGGGGACAGGCGGGCCCCACGGCATACCCGCAGGTGCCGGGCCAGGCCCAGGGTGCGGGTGACCCGCGCATCGGGCGGCCGGCCAGGAGCGGGACCCTCGCCGCGCTGCTCGTCGCGTTCGTCGGGCTGGCCGCCGTCGTGCCGCTCGTCGCCTGGGGTGCGCTCGCGGTGTGGTCCGTCCTGGCGCGGACCACCGACCAGGCGGTGACCTCCCTGGTGCTGCGCCGGCACGAGATCGGCCGGCGCAAGTCGGACCTGCCGGTCGCGATCATCTCCGGTCCCTGGCACCTGGCGCTCGCCGCGTTCTTCACCGTGTTGGCCCTGGTGCTGCCGCTCGCCGTCGGCATCGGCGCCACCGTCGTCACCGCCGGCGGGCTCACCGAGTTCACCTCGATGTCGGCGGGCAACGAGCACCCCGTCCCGGTCGCGGTCGGGTCGCTGCTCGGCGCCGTCATCGCGTGGTGGGGCCCGGGCGGGCTGTCGCTGCGGCGGGGTTCGCGCACCGTGCTGCGGGCTGTGGTGCCCGGCGGCCTGGCCACCCAGGTGGCCGCCGTCTTCCTGGTCGCCGGTGGCCTCGCGCTCCTCGGCTGGGCGGTGGTGGAGGGTCTGGACGTCTCCTGGTGGCCGACGGCCGACGGGCAGGCGCCGTTCCGCGACCTCATCCCGCAGGTGCTGCGCCAGTAGGACCCGGGCGCTGACCCGCGCTGTCCCAGGCGCTGCCCCCCGTGCACCACCTGTCACACGGGCCCCAGGCGACCCGCGCGCAGGGGTACCCCCCGGAGGTTGTCAAGAGTTTCGTCGGCCCTGTGACCTGCGTCTTTCCTTCCCGGACTCCACAACCGGCCAAGTCTTGGGTACCGTGGAGGCGTTTGATGCCCGTCTCCCCGTAGTGGCCGCGTTCCCCTGCGTGGCCCCGCCATGACCGGAAGGACTACCCACCTCATGGCCCATTCCAAGCACCGCCCTGCCCCCCTGCCCACTACCTGGCGCCGTCGTGCGCTCGGGATGGGACTGGCCGGGGCAGCCGCCATCGCCACCTTCGGACTGACCGCTCCCGCCGCCCAGGCGGACGGGGTCTGGGACCGTGTCGCCCAGTGCGAGTCCGGTGGCAACTGGTCGATCAACACCGGTAACGGCTACTACGGCGGACTCCAGTTCGCCCACTCCACCTGGGTCGGCTTCGGCGGCCAGTCCTACGCCGCCTACGCGCACCAGGCCTCCAAGGGCCAGCAGATCGCGATCGCCCAGAAGGTGCTCGCCGTGCAGGGCCCCGGCGCCTGGCCGGTCTGCTCGGTCGTCGCCGGCCTGACCCGCGAGAACGGCGGGGCGCCGATCAGCTCCCCGCCGCCCTCCAGCCCGCCCGTGTCCTCCCCGCCGGTCAGCTCCCCGCCGGAGAGCGCGCCGCCGGCCTGGGGCGGCACCCCGGTCACCCGCTACGTGTCCGGCAACGGCTCGGTCAACGTCCGCTCCGGCCCCGGCACCGGCTATCGCGTGGTCGGCAGCCTGTCCGCCGGCGCCCAGGTCAACGGCACCCTGGCCCGCGGCTGGGTCAAGATCGCCGACGGCCGCTTCGTGAGCGACTCGGTGCTGTCCTCCGGCGGCGACCGCGGCGTCACCCCGCCCTCGCGCGGCGTCGGCCGGCTCCTGGTGCAGGACGGCATCCGCGGCCCGCTGACCACCGTGGCGATCCAGCAGTGGGTCGGGACCACCCAGGACGGCATCTTCGGCCCGATCACCACCAAGGCGCTGCAGACCAAGGTCGGCACCCCGGCGGACGGCATCTGGGGCCCGAAGTCGCAGGCCGCGCTGCAGGACTACCTGGGCATCTCCCGGGACGGCTCGACCTCGATGAACGCCCGCACCGTCAAGGCGCTGCAGGGTTACCTGAACAACAACGTCATCGGCTGACCCAGTCGGCGACCCCCACGGGCCCGGCGCGGACACTGTCCGTGCCGGGCCCGTGGCCGTCATTGGGTAGCATCGTCGTCGGCCATCCGGACCCACCGCGGGACCGGACGGACGGCATACGCCCCTGTAGCTCAGTTGGTAGAGCATCCGCCTTGTAAGCGGACGGTCGCGGGTTCGACTCCTGTCGGGGGCTCCACGCAGGCGTGCTGGGGGACTGCAGGATTATCGGGTGACCCGGTAATCCTGCGCCTCGTGGGAGAACCTTCCCGGGACGAAGCGCCAGGTTTCGGGGTGAAGCAGCCGGTGAGCCGGGGCCGCCCGGCCGTATGCCGTCAGCGCGGGGGCATCCGCAACGCGCCGTCGAGGCGGATCACCTCGCCGTTCAGCAGCGGGTTGTCCACGATGTGCCTCACCAGCGAGGCGTACTCCTCGGGCTTGCCGAGCCGGGAGGGGTGGGGGACCAGCGCCTCGAGGGAGGACTTCACGTCCTCACCGAGGCCGGCCATCATCGGGGTCTCGAACACCCCCGGGGCGATCGTCATCACCCGGATGCCCTTGTCGGCCAGGTCGCGGGCCGCCGGGAGGGTGAGCCCGGCGACGCCGGCCTTCGACGAGGCGTAGGCTGCCTGGCCGATCTGCCCGTCGAAGGCCGCGACGGAGGCGGTCATCACGATCACGCCGCGGTCCCCGTCGGCCGGCTCGTTGCCGGCCATCGCCTCGGCGGCCAGCCGCAGCACGTTGAAGGTGCCGATCAGGTTGATCTCGACCACCGTCCGGTAGCCCTCGAGCGGCAACGTCCCGCGCCGGGAGAGGATCCGGCCCGGGGTGGCGACGCCGGCGCAGTTCACCACGACCCGTAGTTCCCCGAACCCGGTGGCGCTCTCCACGGCCGCCCGCACCTGGTCCTCGTCCCGGACGTCGGCGCCGGCGAACAGGGCCTGCTCGCCCAACTCGCTGGCCAGCTCCTCGCCGCGGCCGCCCGGGAGGTCGACCAGGACGACCTTGCCGCCGTCGGCCAGGAAGCGGCGGGCGGTGGCCTCCCCGAGGCCGCTGGCCCCGCCGGTGATGAGTGCGACGGTGCTCTCGGTGATCTGCACGGGTGCTGCCTCCTGTTGCGGGTGGGTGCGCCGACGTCCTGCCGGGCGGTTCGGGTCGGTGCCGGCGGGGTGCGCCGGCGGCTGCTCAATCCTTGAGCAGGTGGCGGGAGATGACCAGCCGCTGGATCTGGTTGGTCCCCTCGAAGATCTGGGTCACCTTGGCCTCCCGCATGAACCGTTCGAGCGGGAAGTCCTTGGTGTAGCCGTAGCCGCCGAGGACCTGCACGGCGTCGGTGGTGACGCGCATCGCCGCGTCCGTGGCGACCAGCTTGGCGACCGACGCCTCCTGGGAGTGCGGCAGCCCCGCGTCCTTGAGTCGCGCCGCCAGCAGATAGGTGGACCGGGCCGCCCCGACGGCCGCGGCCATGTCCGCCAGCAGGAACGCCAGCCCCTGGTTGTCGGCGATCGGCCGGCCGAACTGCTCCCGCTCCTTGCTGTATGCCGTGGCCTCCTCCAGCGCCCGCTGCGCCAGTCCCGTGGCCGCGGCCGCGATGCCGAGCCGGCCGGCGTCCAGGGCGGCCAGGGCGATCTGCATGCCCTGACCCTCCCGGCCGATCAGCCGGTCCTGCTCGACCGGCACCTTGTCGAAGAGCACCTCCCGCACCGTGTCGCAGTCCAGCCCCATCTTGCGCTCGGGCTCGGCGAAGGTGAGACCGTCGGCGTCCGGGGGGACCAGGAAGCAGCTCAGGCCCCGGCCGCCCTCGTCGGAGGTGCGGGCGAAGGTGGTGTAGAAGTCCGCGTGCCCGGCATGGGAGATCCAGGACTTGCCGCCGGTGATCTGGTAGCCGTCGTCGGTCGGCGTGGCCCGGGTGCGGATGCTGGCGACGTCCGAGCCGGCCTGCGGCTCGGAGAGGCAGTAGGCGCCCAGCTGGTCGCCGGAGAGCATCCCGGTCAGGTACTTCTCCTGCTGCTCCGGGGTGCCGAAGTGGGCCAGCGGCGCGCAGGTCAGGGAGTGCACGGAGACCCCGACGGCCACGGACATCCACGCGTAGGCGATCTCCTCGACCACCTGGAGGTAGACCTCGTAGGGCTGGCCCCCACCACCCAGCTCCTCGGCATACGGCAGGGAGAGCAGGCCGGACCGTCCCAGGAGCTCGAAGGCCTCCCGTGGGAAGCGCGCCTGTGCCTCGGCAGCGTCCGCCTCGGGGAGCAGTTTCGTGCGGGCGATGTCGCGGACCAACTCGATGAGTTCGCCAGCTTCCTCGCTGGGCATCAGACGGTGCACTGCCATGGGCGCACTGTACCGACTGGTCGGGACCCTCATGTACACAGCGCAGGTGCGCTTATATGATCCGGAACATGCCGCAGTTGAGGATCAGTGAAGCCGCTGCCCTGCTCGGGGTCAGCGACGATACGCTCCGCCGCTGGGCCGACCAGGGCCGGCTCCCGGTCCACCGCTCCGAGACCGGTCGACTCCAGGTGGAGGGCAGCGATCTGGCGGTCCTCGCCCAGGAGATCGCCGTGGACCACCCCTCCGGCTTGCGGGCTTCGGCCCGCAACCAACTGACCGGCATCGTGACCAAGGTGACCACCGACACGGTGATGGCCCAGGTCGAGATGCAGTGCGGCCCCTACCGGGTCGTGTCCTTGATGAGCAGCGAGGCGGTGACGGAGCTGGGCCTGGAGCCCGGGGTCGTCACGGTCGCCTCGATCAAGGCCACGCACGTCGTCGTCGCACTACCCCCTGAAAGCTGAGGTCCACCATGACATCGACCCGTACCCTGCGCCGGCTGACCGTCCTGGCCTCCGTCCCGCTCCTGGCCCTCACCCTCGCCGCCTGCGGCGGTGACGATGGCGACGACGCCGGGTCCGGGGACGACTCGAGCGAGAACGCCGAGGACGCCGACGCGGGCGCGGACAGCGACGCCGACGACGGCGCCGACACGGATACCGATGACGAGGCGGAGAGCTCTGAGGACGCCGACGAGGCGGCCGGCGGGGTCTCCGGCGACATCGTGGTGTTCGGCGCGGCCTCGCTGACCGACACCTTCACCGAGCTGGGCGAGCAGTTCGAGGCGGAGAACCCGGACGCCACGGTGACCTTCAACTTCGGGGCGAGCTCGGCACTCGCCCAGCAGATCATCTCCGGGGCGCCGGCGGACGTCTTCGCCTCCGCCTCGCCGGCCACGATGCAGCAGGTCACCGACGAGGACCTGGCGGCCGGGGAGCCCGTGGTCTTCGTCAGCAACCGCCTGGAGATCGTGGTCCCCGCCGGGAACCCCGCGGGTATCACCGGGCTGGAGGACTTCACCAACGAGGACCTGACCATCGCCCTGTGCGCCGAGGAGGTGCCGTGCGGCGCCGCCTCGGTGAAGGTGTTCGAGGCGGCCGGGCTGACGCCCGCGCCGGACACCTACGAGGAGGACGTGCGCGCGACCCTGACCAAGGTCGAGCTGGACGAGGTGGACGCGGCGCTGGTCTACCGGACGGACGTGATCGTCGCCGGGGACTCCGTCGAGGGCATCGACTTCCCGGAGTCGGGAGAGGCGGTCAACGACTACCCGATCGCGTTGCTCTCCGAGGCCCCGAACAGCGAGGCGGGGCAGGCGTTCATCGACTTCGTCCTGTCCGAGGCCGGGCAAACGGTGCTGGGCGACGCTGGTTTTGACCTCCCCTGAGCCCCGGGGCCGGGGGACCGGCATCCCGCCGGTCCTCCTGGTCCCCGCCGCGCTCGGGCTGCTCTTCCTGATCCTGCCCCTGGTGGGGCTGCTGCTCCGCACCCCCTGGGCCGACCTGGGGGAGCACCTGGGCCGCCCGGCGGTCCTGGAGGCGCTGCGCCTCTCCCTGGTCTCGGCGGTGCTGGCGACCGGGATCTGCCTGGTCCTGGGGGTGCCGTTGGCCTGGGTGCTGGCCCGGGCCACCATCCCGGGGATCCGGCTGGTCCGGGCGCTGCTCACCCTGCCGCTGGTGCTCCCACCGGTCGTCGGCGGCGTGGCGCTGCTCCTGCTGCTGGGCCGGCGCGGCCTGATCGGGCAGCACCTGTACGAATGGTTCGGGCTCAGCCTGCCGTTCACCACCCCGGCGGTCGTGATCGCCGAGGCGTTCGTGGCGATGCCGTTCCTGGTGATCGCGGTCGAGGGCGCGTTGCGCGGTGCCGACCGGCGCTACGAGGACGCGGCCGCCACGCTGGGGGCCGGCCGGTGGCTCACCTTCCGCCGGGTCACCCTGCCCCTGGTCGCCCCGGGGATCTCGGCCGGGGCGGTCCTGTGCTTCGCCCGGGCGCTGGGCGAGTTCGGGGCCACGATCACCTTCGCCGGCAACTTCCCGGGGGTGACCCGGACCATGCCGTTGGCCGTCTACCTCGCGCTGGAGACCGACCCGGAGGCGGCGATCGTGCTCGCCCTCGTCCTGCTCCTGGTGTCGGTGGCGGTCCTGGTCAGCCTGCGGGGTCGCTGGATCACGGGGACGTCCTCGTGAGCGGGGTGCAGGCGGCGCTCACGATCAGGCGGGGCTCCTTCGACCTCGCGCTGGACCTGACCGTCGCCCCGGGCGAGATCGTGGCCCTCATCGGACCCAACGGGGCGGGCAAGACGACCGCGCTGCACGCCCTGGCCGGCCTGCTCCGGCTGTCGACCGGCTGGATCCGGATCGGCGACCGCGCCGTGGACGACCCCGGGGCCGGGATCTTCGTGCCGACCGAGCGCCGTCGGGTGGGCGTGGTCTTCCAGGACTACCTGCTCTTCCCGCACCTCACCGCGCTGGACAACGTCGCCTTCGGGCTGCGCACCCAGGGCCGCTCCAGGGCCGAGTCGCGCGAGGCGGCCCGGACCTGGCTGGAGCGGGTCGGCGTCGCCCGCCACGCCCACTCCCGGCCCGCCGAGCTCTCCGGCGGCCAGGCGCAGCGGGTGGCGCTGGCCCGGGCGCTGGTCACCCACCCCCGCCTCCTGCTGCTCGACGAGCCACTCGCCGCGCTGGACGCGGGGACCCGGATGGAGGTCCGCTCCGAGCTCACCCGCCACCTGCGCGACTACGACGGCGCGACCCTCCTGGTGACGCACGACCCGCTGGACGCGATGGCGATGGCGAGCCGGATCGTGGTGCTCGAGGGCGGACGGGTCGTGCAGGACGGTCCCCCGGTCGAGGTGGCCCGCGCCCCGCGCACGGAGTATGTCGCCACCCTGGTCGGTCTGAACCTGCACCGCGGTCGGGCCACGGACACCGTCGTGCAGGTGGACGGCGGGGGAGAGCTGCACGTGGCCGAACCCACCACCGGGCCCGTCCTGGTGAGCTTCCCCCCGTCGGCGGTGACCCTGCACGTCCACCGACCGGAGGGGTCGGCGCGCAACGTCTGGCCGGGACGGATCGTCAGCCTGGAGCAGCAGGCCCACACCGTGCGCGTGCAGGTGGACGGTGAGGGGCACCCCACCGTGCTCTCCGACGTCACGGCGCTGGCCGTGGCCGAGCTGGACCTGGCGGTCGGCGCACCGGTGTGGGTGTCGTTCAAGGCCGCCGAGACGCACGTCTACCCGGCCTGACCGGGCAGCCTGGTCGGCAGCCCCTACCGCTCCAGCTCCGGCGGGGGGCTGAGCGAGGGACGCTTGGGCTCGACGTGGTCGCCGGAGGAACGGCCGGTGAGCCGCCGGTGCACCCAGGGCGCGGCATACTCGCGGGCCCAGGCCGCGTTGTCCCGGAGGGCGTCGATCCGGCCCGGTTTCGGCTGCGGGGGCAGCGGCACCCGCCAGTCGGCCGTCTCGGGCGCGTGGCCGAGCGTCTCGTATGCCGCGAGCGCCACCCGACGGTGCCCCTCCTCGGTCATGTGGATCCGGTCCGGCGCCCACATCCGCCAGTCCCGGAGGAAGTCGAAGGACCACTGGTTCATCACGTAGCAGCCGTGCCGCTCGGCGATGGTCCAGATGTGCGCGACGTAGACGCCCACCCGGGGCCGGGTGCGTTCGATGACCGGGGCCCCGACGGGGTCGGTGGGGGTGGCCAGCAGGACGTCGGCACCCGTGGACCGGATGCGGGTGACCGCGGCCTCGAGCTGGTCGGCGATGGCGTCGACGTCGGCCTTGGGGCGCAGGATGTCGTTGCCGCCGCCGACCATGCTGACCAGGTCGGGTTCGAGTGCCAGCGCCGCCTCGACCTGGCGGGTGGTGATGTCCCCGATCTTGCGTCCCCGGATCGCGAGGTTGGCGTAGCTGAAGCCCTCGGCGTGCACCGACAGCAGGGCGGAGAGGCGGTCCGCCCAGCCGATGAAGCTGTCCTCGGTGTCGGGGTCGGCGTCGCTCATCCCCTCGGTGAAGGAGTCGCCGATCGCCACGTAGCGGGACCAGGCCCGGGGGGCGGGGCGGACCGAGCCGGCGCCCTGGCGTGCGTCGGGCTCCTCCTGGCCGGTGCGTTGCTGGTGGGCCGGGGCCTCTGGGGTCATCTCTCCTCCGGGATCTCTGTGGGGCGTATGCAGGGTGCGGGCGTATGCAGGGCGGGCGGTGGTCAGGGCAGGGACCAGTCCAGCGGCTGCCCGCCCTGGTCGGTGAGCAGCGTGTCGGCGCGGCTGAACGGCCGGGAGCCGAAGAACCCGCCCCGCGCGGACAGCGGGGAGGGGTGCGCGCTCTGGATCGTGGGGACGTCCCCCAGCGCGGGGGCCAGCGACCTGGCGTCCCGGCCCCACAGGATCGCCACCAGCGGCCCGCCACGCCGGGCGAGTGCCCCGATCGCCAGGTCGGTCACCTGCTCCCACCCCTTGCCGCGGTGGCTCGCCGGGGCGCCCGGACGCACCGTGAGGACCCGGTTGAGCAACAGCACGCCGCGCTCGGCCCACGGGGACAGGTCGCCCGTGGTCGGCGCCGGCACCCCGAGGTCGTCCACCAGCTCGGCGTAGATGTTCTGCAGGCTGCGCGGGATCGGCCGCACGTCGGGGGCGACCGAGAAGGAGAGCCCGACCGCGTGCCCCACGGTGGGGTAGGGGTCCTGCCCGACGATCAGCACCCGGACCGCGTCGAGTGGTTGCTCGAAGGCCCGCAGGACGTGTCCGCCCGCCGGGAGGTAGCCGCGGCCGGCCGCCAGCTCCGCCCGGAGGAACCGGCCCAGCTCGCCCACGGTCTGCGCGGCAGGTGCGAGCACGGACGCCCACGTCGGGTGGACCAGGTCGGTCAGCGGTGCGGCCTCCGGAGTCACCCCGGCACTGTATGACGAGGGGCCCGGCTCCGGTAATCACAGTCCTGTCATTCGGTGCGCTAGAGTGGCCCGAGCAGCACCGCCATCGAGGAGGACCAGCACATGGGAGCAGCGCCCGAGGTCGACACCGCCCAGTCGGTCGCCGAACTCAGCGACCGTGACCGCCGGATCATCGACTTCGAACGCCAGTGGTGGAAGTATGCCGGGGCCAAGGAGCAGGCCATCAAGGACCTGTTCGACATGAGTGCCACCCGCTACTACCAGGTGCTCAACCAGCTCGTGGACTCCCCGGCCGCCCTGGCGCACGACCCGATGCTGATCAAGCGGCTGCGCCGGATGCGCGCCCAGCGGCAGAAGAGCCGGTCGGCGCGCCGGTTGGGCTTCGAGCTCTGAGACACCGGCCGCCGGCACGACGGCGGCCGCCCCCCCGGACACGAGGAGGCGGGGCCACCCTGATGGGTGGCCCCGCCTCTGCATACCCCGCGGTCCTCGCGGAGGTCTGGCGGTCAGCGGCGACCGGCCCGGCTCCGGCGGGCGGCCGTCCCGCTGAGCGCCAGCGGGTCGCGGCTGAGGGCGCGGGCGTTGTCGAGTTCGAGCTCGTGGCTGCGCTCCCGGGCCCGGTCACGGGCGAGGTCGGCGTTCATCATGTGGAACATGGGGTTCTCCTTCAATCTCTGGTGTGGTGCGTACGGGTGTCGCTGTCTGGGATGGGTCCGGGGTGCCGGGTCAGCCGGGCTGGTGGGCTGCCTGGCGGTCCTGCGGGGCCGGCACGTGCCGGACGTGCACGTCGCCGCTGACCGTCCTGGTCCGCAGCTCGACGTAGTCCTGGTCCTCGGCCGGCTCGCCGAGTGATTCCAGCTCGGAGCGGACGGTGCCGGAGACGGTGTTCAGGTCGGTCCAGACCGGCACGCCGGCCAGCACCCCGACGGTGACGTCCCCGGACGCGGTGCGGGCCTGGATGGCGCCCCGGCGGGCCAGCCGGATGTGCAGGTCGCCGCTGGCGCCGGTGGCCGAGACCTCCTCGCCGGACTCCTCGATCCGGATGGTGCCGGACCCGGTCTTGGCGCTGAGCCGGCCGACGGAGCGGCTGACGGTGAGGTCGCCGCTGCCGCTGACGACCTGGGAGTCCCCGCCCAGCACGCCGACGACCAGGTCCCCGGACCCCGACTTGCTGGACAGGTCGTGCTCGATGTGCTCGATCCGCACGTCCCCGGACCCGGCCGTGACCTCGACCAGCTGGGCCCGCTCGAGGGTGACGTCGCCGGATCCGCTCCGCAACGAGCAGTCGCCCACCCGGCCGGTGACCGCCAGGTCGGCGGAGCCGAGCACGGTGCTCAGGTCGCTGCCCGTCGGGACGGTCGCCGTGACCCGCAGCCCGTTGCTGCCGAAGATCGAGGTGCCGCGCTGCTTGGGGGCGATGACCGAGATGGTCCGTCCGTCCTGCTCGACCCGGGTCTCCTCGGCGAGCTTGCCGGTCACCTCGATGGTGGTCTCGGTGGTGTCGGTCGCGTGCACGGTGACCTGGCCGGCGCCGAGCTCGGTGTGCAACACGATGGGCTCGGGGGTGCTGAAGGTGCGGTTCATGATGGCTGTCCTCGTCTGTGTGATGTCAGCGTGGTGTCAGGGTGGCGGCGGCGGGTCAGGCCCAACCGGTCACTCGGCGGCTCCGGCCGCGGGGCTGGCCGGGTCGACCCGGCGGGGTGGGTGGTGCCGGTGGGGTGAATCCGGGGATGTTGGGCAGGTCGACGCTCCACCCGGTGCCACCCAGGTGGATCCCGCTGCCGCGCGTGGCGGTGCGGACGGCCTCGACCAGCCAGCTGTTCAGCGAGGTCCCGGTCTCGGTGGCCAGTTCCTCGGCCCGGACCTTCAGGTTCTCCGGCAGCCGCAGCGTGATCCGGACCTGTGCTCCCGAGTCCTCGACCTCGGTGTCCGCCGGGCCCCGGCTCTCTGGCTCGTCCTCGGCCGGGGCGATCGACTCGACGACGAACTCGACGCCACGGCCGCGCAGCCGGGTGTCCACGTTGCCGGCGGGGAGCTCGGCGCTGATCTCCGCGGCCGCGTCGGTGATCGCCTCCATCAGGGTGAGGCGGACGGCTGGCTCGAGGGCCAGCAGCAGGCGGTCGGCACCGGCGACGACCTCGGGACCACCGAGCTCGGTGGCGGCGGCGACCTCCTGGCGAAGCCGGGCGATGTATGTGCTGAGTTCCATGACGCAACTATGACACCACTATGACGTCATGTCAACGTCAACGTGGTGTCGACTGCGTCTGGGTGGGGTCCGCCCCGGCCCGGGAGGAGTGGACCGCCTACCCTGGAGGCATGCAGGAGAGCACCTGGCGCGAGCTCGCCCCAGGGGTCTACGTGCGTCACCACGAGGAGCTGGAGCTCAACTGCGGCCTGGTCGTCGGGCGGGAGCGCGCCCTGGTCATCGACACCCGGAGCACGGCCGCCAGGGGGCGGGAACTAGCCGTCGCGGTCCGTGAGGTCACCGACCTAGAGCAGGTGGTCGTCAACACCCACGCGCACTACGACCACTGCTTCGGCAACGTCGCCTTCCGGGAGTCCCAGATCTACGCGCACGCCGACGCCGTCGAGGACCTGCGCAGCACCGCGGAGTACCAGCGGGAGCAGGTCGTGGCGCACCTGCGCCGCACGGACCGCGAGGAACTCGCCCAGACCTACCTGGACACCGAGGTCGTACTGCCCTTCTACCTGATCGAGGAGGACACCGAGATCGACCTCGGGGACCGCACGGCGCACCTGCACCACGCCGGCCCCGGGCACACCAACCACGACCTCGTTGTGTCGGTGCCCGACGCGGGTGTGGTCTTCTGGGCGGACCTCATCGAGCAGGGCGCTGACCCGGCGATGGAGGACAGCTATCCGCTGGTCTGGGCGGACACGCTCCGGGTGCTCCTGGAGCGGCCCGAGATCGCCGGGGCGGACATCCACGTGCCCGGGCACGGGGCCGTGGTCGACACCGCGTTCGTGGAGCGCCAGCAGGCCACCCTGGGAGCGCTCGCCGCGGCGCTGGCCGAGGGGCTGCTGGCCGGGGTGCGGGACGTGGACGCGCTGGTGGCCAAGACCAGGGGCCTCGGGCTGCAGGACGCCACGCTGCGCGACGCGGCCGTGCGAGCCCTCGAGACGGGGCGCTCGGAGCGCTGACGCATTTGCACTCAGGGGGTCCGAGTGCTAATCATGGACCTAGCACTCGGACCATCCGAGTGATAACAGTGACCGTCCTGTCGAGGGCGTGTGCGGTCGGGCGACGTGAGCCCGTCCCGCCACGGCCGTCCGTCGCGGGCGACCGGCCGGTCCCCAACCCGTTCATGTGTGGGAGGAACCACCCGAATGGCCAAGACCATTGCTTTCGACGAGGAGGCTCGCCGCGGGCTCGAGAAGGGTATGAACACCCTTGCCGACGCCGTGAAGGTGACGCTGGGCCCGAAGGGCCGCAATGTCGTGCTCGAGAAGAAGTGGGGCGCCCCCACCATCACCAACGATGGTGTGAGCATCGCCAAGGAGATCGAGCTCGAGGACCCCTACGAGAAGATCGGCGCCGAGCTGGTCAAGGAGGTCGCCAAGAAGACCGACGACGTCGCGGGTGACGGCACGACCACCGCGACCGTCCTGGCCCAGGCCATGGTCCGCGAGGGCCTGCGCAACGTCGCGGCCGGCGCCAACCCGATGGCCCTCAAGCGGGGCATCGAGACCGCCGTCGCCGCGGTCAGCGAGGAGCTGCTGTCGCAGGCGAAGGAGGTCGAGACCAAGGAGCAGATCGCCCAGTCCGCCTCCATCTCCGCCGCCGACAACGAGATCGGCGAGATGATCGCCGAGGCGATGGACAAGGTCGGCAACGAGGGTGTCATCACCGTCGAGGAGTCCAACACCTTCGGTCTGGAGCTGGAGCTCACCGAGGGTATGCGCTTCGACAAGGGCTACATCTCGATGTACTTCGTGACCGACACCGAGCGGATGGAGACGGTCCTGGAGGACCCCTACATCCTCGTGGTCAACTCCAAGATCGGCCAGATCAAGGACCTGCTGCCGGTGCTGGAGAAGGTCATGCAGTCCGGCAAGCCGCTGGTGATCATCGCCGAGGACGTCGAGGGCGAGGCGCTGTCCACCCTGGTCGTCAACAAGATCCGCGGCAACTTCAAGTCGGTGGCCGTCAAGGCCCCCGGCTTCGGTGACCGCCGCAAGGCCATGCTGGCCGACATCGCCATCCTCACCGGTGGCCAGGTCGTGTCCGAGGAGGTCGGCCTCAAGCTGGAGACGACCGAGCTCGACATGCTCGGCCAGGCCCGCAAGGTCGTCGTCACCAAGGACGAGACCACCATCGTCGAGGGTGCCGGGGACGCCGACCAGATCGCCGGTCGGGTCAGCCAGATCCGCGCCGAGATCGAGAACAGCGACTCCGACTACGACCGGGAGAAGCTCCAGGAGCGCCTGGCCAAGCTGGCCGGCGGTGTCGCCGTCATCAAGGCCGGCGCCGCGACCGAGGTCGAGCTCAAGGAGCGCAAGCACCGCATCGAGGACGCCGTCCGCAACGCCAAGGCGGCCGTCGAGGAGGGCATCGTCGCCGGTGGTGGCGTCGCCCTCATCCAGGCCGTCAAGGCGCTGGACGCGCTGTCCCTGCAGGGTGACGAGGCCACCGGTGCCAACCTGGTGCGCATCGCCATCGAGGCCCCGCTGAAGCAGATCGCCATCAACGGCGGCCTGGAGGGCGGCGTCGTCGCGGAGAAGGTCAAGAACCTGACCCCCGGCCACGGCCTCAACGCCGCGACCGGCGAGTACGGCGACATGCTGGCCTTCGGTGTGGCCGACCCGGTGAAGGTGACCCGTTCTGCGCTGCAGAACGCCGCCTCCATCGCGGCGCTGTTCCTGACCACCGAGGCGGTCATCGCCGACAAGCCGGAGAAGGCTCCGGCCATGCCGGCCGGCGATGGTGGCATGGGCGGCATGGGCGGCATGGACTTCTGATCCACCGCACCTGATCCACCGCGTTTCTCGCGGAAAGCACGGCGGGGCGGTCTCCCTTCGGGGAGGCCGCCCCGTTGTCATGCCCGGGCCGGAGCCGGGGGAGGGGAAAGGCCCCCGGCCCCGGCACCGGTCACTGCGGCGTGAACCGCATCCGGTTGGCCTGCTCGACCAGCTCGTAGTCCTGGCCGGCCAGCTTCAGGGCGGCCGAGATGTTCTGCAACGACACCCGCACCTTCTCCTGGGTGGCGTTCCACTCCTGTGTGACGCCGGCGAAGTTGGCGGCCGCCCCGCCGCGCCAGCAGTCCTGCAGCGCGTTCAGCTTGCCCATCATGGCCCGGACGTCGCCCTCGATCTGGGCGGCGATCCGCTCGATGTCTCCCGAGGCCGCCGCGATCCGTGCGGTGTCCACGGCAAAGGTGTTGCTCATGAGCCCTCCCTGGTGATCTGGCGCGACCCCCACGGCCGGCACCTGTCCACGACACTAGGCCGACGACGGGGTGCTCGTGCGCGTTGTCCACAGGCGCCCTAGAAATCGCCTGTCGCTAGGGTCGGGAGGTATGACGGTGACCCGCTCCATCCTGCTCTTCGTGCTGGCGGCACTCCTGGAGATCGGGGGCGCCTGGATGGTGTGGCAGGGGCTGCGCGAGCACCGCGGCTGGGTGTGGGTCGGGTTGGGCGCCATCTGCCTCGGCCTGTACGGCGCGGTCGCGACCCTCCAGCCGGACGCCAACTTCGGGCGCATCCTGGCGGCATACGGCGGGGTCTTCGTCGCGGGGTCGCTGCTCTGGGGGATGGTCGTCGACGGTTTCCGGCCGGACCGCTACGACCTGATCGGGGCGGCCATCTGCCTGGTCGGGGTCGCCGTCATCATGTACGCCCCGCGGGCGGTGGACGCCGGGTGAGCATCTGGATCGATCCGCCGATGTGGCCGGCCCACGACAGGCTCTGGTCCCACGTCATCAGCGACACCTCGCTGGAGGAGCTGCACGAGTTCGCCCGCACCGTCGGGCTGCCCGCCCGCTCCTTCGAGGGGGACCACTACGACGTGCCGCAGGAGCGGTATGCCGACCTGGTGGCGGCCGGCGCGACGCGCACCGGGGCGACCGACCTGGCCCGGAGGCTGCGGGCCAGCGGGCTGCGATTCCGCAAACGCAAGGGGGAACGACCGCTGGCCAGGGTCGTCGACGGGCTGTCCGCCGTCCACGGGGCCCACGTGCTCGACGTCGTGGCCTCACCGCACGAGCCGCCGGCGGATGCCGGTGCCGCGGTGGTCCTGGTCAGGGCCGGCGACGGGTCGCTGCTCCTGGTGCGCAGCGTCGGTCGGTCCGGCTGGGCACCGCCCGGTGGCAAGGCCGAGACCGGGGAGAGCGTCCGGGAGACCGCGGTCCGGGAGGTGCACGAGGAGACCGGGCTGTCCCTCGACCCTGCCGTGCTACGTCCGGTGGGCTACGAACGGATCACCATCAGGGCGGGGGAGGAGACCGGCCCGTGGCGTGCCGGCGACAACCACATCGGGGTCTTCGGCACTCACCTCGAGGACCGCCCACCGGTCGCGCCCGTGGAGGACGACGTCGACGCCGCCGAGTGGGCGACCGTGGCGCAGGCCCGCCGCCGGTGCGGTGACCAGCCGTGGTGGCTGCTCGTCGAGGGCTGGCTCGACCACGGTTTCCCGCGGTAGGGGCGGGCAGGCACGGAGGCGGTCAGCAGGGGCTCCGGCGCAGCAGGATCAGCCGGTGCCCAGCCGGGCCAGCTCCCGGGCGACGTTCGCCTCCGCCGCGTCCTGCCAGGCACCCGCGCCGTGCGCGGTGCGGTAGATCGGCCCCCGCCCGACGAGCGAGCGCAGGATGTCGCCCCGGGCCGCGGCATACAGCGGGTCCGGGACGTGGGCGAACTCCTCCCGCACCTGGGCGCAGTACTCGTCGAACCGGTCGGCGGGAGCGGCCAGGATCCACAGGTCCGCGTCGTGGAAGGCCGCCCGGGCAGCGGTCCCGCCGGCCGGTCCCGCAGGGAACCCCTGGTGGTCCAGGGTGAGCAGGATGAGCGACTCGATGAGTTCTACCGCCGGCCCGGCGACCCCCAGGCCGCGCAGGCGGTCCGTCGCGATCCCGGCGCTCCCGCGCTCGTTGTCACCGGGCTCGGCCCGCGGGTCGTAGACGAGGTCGTGGTACCACCCGGCGATCCGCGCCACGCGCGCCTCGGCCGGTGCCAGCGCGCCGACCGACTCCAACTCGGCGAGCACGGCGAACATCTCCGCCAGGTGGTCCAGCGTGTGGTACCGGCGGTGCGGCTCGCTCCACCCCCGCGCCAGGGCCTCGCCCTCGGCCGCGCAGCGGGCCGCGTCGGCGGACGGGGCGAGGGCGGCGATGTCGGTCCGCCACCGCTCCAGCAGGGCGGAGGGTCCGGTGCCCGGACTCACCGGGGACACCGGCCTGCGCTCATGCGCTGAACGGCAGGCTCTCCCGGGCGCTCTGGCCGAGGTCGCTCGCCTTCGCCTTGGCGCTGCGGGAGGCGCTCTTGGCCGCCGACTTGGCGCCGCTGAGGAAGCTCTGGGTGGCCAGGGTGAGGCCGGCACCCACGAGCCAGATGTCCTTGGCGATCGGCACGCCGTCCGGCGTGGGGCGGATGCCGTCGTCCTGGGTCAGGCCGGGGGTCCGCAGGTACATCCCGATCAGCCCGGCACCGAAGCCCGCCAGGGCCGCGCCGGCCACCGCCGAGGGGACCTTCGGGAAGAGCAGGGCCGCGCCGAGGGCGGTCTCGCCCGCCGCGAGGAGCTGGGCGAAGTCGGTGGGCTTGAGCGAGGACAGGAAGGGGTAGGCGCCGGAGGCCATCCCGTGCAGGCCGGCCGCGGTCTCCTCGTCGGCGCCCCACTTGGACAGGCCCGAGTTCAGGATGTAGGCGCCGGTGGCCAGGCGCAGCGGGATGTGGGTCGGGTGCATGGGTGAACTCCTCGCATCGTGGATGAAGCGGTCAGGCGTCGTTGCCCGCCCCGATCATGCCCCGAGAACACGGGTGAACTCCACCCGGGGGGCGTGACAGGATCGGCCCATGGGTGAGGTGAGGGCCTGGGGACGGACTGACGTGACCGCGCTGGCGCGGGCCCACCCGGAGTGGTTCGCCACGGGTGACCCGCGGGACGATAACGCGCTCGACGGTGACCTGCACGTCACCGTCACGCTGCTCGGCTCGGGGGAGTCGTATGCCGCCTGGCTGGCGGTCGCGCTCGCCGGCGACGAGCTGCACAGGCGAGGTCGCAGGACGGCCGTCATCCGGGTCCCGCGCCGTTCCCCGGACGACCTACCCCGGCCGATGGCCGAGGAGTTCGCCGCCCTGCTGCTGGCTCCCGAGGGGGTCGGCCCCCGACCCATCCATCTGCAGGAGCCGGGCGGCGGGGAGACCGGCCCCCCGGCATACCTGGTGGTGGACCAGGTGCCGGGCCAGGTCCGCCCCCGGGGGTCGTGGACCGACGAGCTGCTGGTGGCGCACGCGGGGCAACTCGCCCGGTTGCACACGCGGCAGTATGCCGGGCACGGCGCGGTCACCGAGATCTCGACCGGCCTGGTCCCGCGCCTGAGTATCGTCGAGAGCGGCGCGGCCTCCTGGGAGTGGTGGCGGCGGGCGCACCCGGAGATCACCGCGCTGCCCGAGGTCTCCCGGCTGTGGGACGGGGTGCGGCGGTGCTTCGACGAGGCGGAGCCGGCCTTCGCGGCGCTCACCACGTTCAGCCTGGTCCACGGTGACGCGGCGGTCCCCAACATCCTGGTGTCCGGCGGGGTGCCGCGCTACGTCGACTGGGAGTGGGCCTGCATCGGGGACCCGGCCCGCGACCTGGGCTACCTCGGCGGGCCGGTCTGGGCCGACCCCTGGTACCTCCCCCTGGAGCCGGGGCGGGTGGACCTGCTGCTCGATGCGTATGTCGATGCCGCCGGCCCTCCGCGCGACCGGGAGACGCTCGCGGTCCGACGGCTGGCGTGGCTGGTCCACGAGACGTTCTTCGTCACCCTCCACCTGCGCAGGCAGGAGGACCGCGACCGGTACGGCCGGGCCATCGCCCGGATCGAGGAGGGCCTGACCGACCTGCTGGTGCGGTAGCCGGCGAAGGATCGGTCAGGACGAGGACGACGCCGCGGCGGCCGCGGCCCGCCGCCGGATGATGTGCGAGACCCACAGCAGGAACAGCTGGTGGGCCGGCGGGACCGAGTCGTCGAGGTCGAGGGTGGCCCTGCCCGACCAGAAGGTCGCGGGGTCGCCGCTGCCCACCTGCCGGCCGTCCCGCAGCACCACGTGGGTGCGCCCGGTGAAGCCCTGCGGCTTCACCTCGTAGCGCACCCCGTCACCCTCGACGGTCCAGCTGCTGCCCCAGAATCCGGTCTTGGCGGCCCGGAGCACCGGGACGTCCGAGCCGGCGAGACGGGCCACCCGGTCCCGGCCGTCCCGCCCGAAGAGCCAGGTCTGCCCGGCGACCTGCAGCTCGGCACCCTCGCGCCAGAACTCCGGGTCGACCAGGGCGACCTGATGCCCGTCCAGCAGGATCGGCACCAGTCCGTCGCGCTTGGCTCCCCATTCCAACATGGGTCCACCCAAGCACGGTTCGTGCCGGTCCTGACGGGCGACCGTCGTCGCGGCGGGTCGGTCCGGCGTCCCGCTGTCCGGACCAGCGGCTACCGTCGGGGTATGTCCACGCTCATCGGTGCCCACGTCGACCAGACCGACCCGATCGCGCAGGCCCGCGCCCGCGGGGCGGACGCCGCGCAGATCTTCCTCGGCGACCCCCAGGACTACAAGGGCCCGCAGATCCGGTACCCCGGCGGCGCCGACGCCCTGCGGGCCGCGGCGGCGGAGGCCGGGATCCTGCTCTACGTCCACGCCCCCTATGTGATCAACGTGGCCACGACCAATAACCGGATCCGCATCCCCAGCCGCAAGCTGCTCCAGCAGCACGTCAGCGCCGCCGCCGAGATCGGGGCCGCGGGCGTCATCGTGCACGGCGGCCACGTCCTGGCCAAGGACGACCCGGAGAAGGGCTTCGACAACTGGCGCAAGGCGATCGACCAGCTGGACGCGGCCGTCCCCGTCCTCATCGAGAACACCGCCGGCGGTGACAACGCGATGGCCCGTGGCGTGTCGAAGCTCGAGCGGCTCTGGGCGAGCGTGCTGCAAGCCGACGGTGGCGACGAGGTGGGATTCTGCCTTGACACCTGCCACGCCTACGCCGGCGGGGAGGACCTCGCGGGCCTGGTCGACCGGGTGCGGGCCGCGACCGGACGGATCGACCTGGTGCACGCCAACGACAGCCGGGACGAGCAGGGGTCCGGCGCCGACCGGCACGCCAACCTCGGCCACGGCACGCTGCCCCCCGAGGAACTCGTGGAGGTGGTCCGGGAGGCGGGTGCGCCGGTCATCGTGGAGACCCCGGGCGGGGAGGCCGAGCACACCGCGGACATCTCCTGGTTGCGGGAGCGCCTGGACCCTTAGGCGAGGGGGCCCGGCAAGGGCTCGGCATGCAGGACGGTGAGGCCGGAGACGGCCCGGGTCAGCACGACGTAGAGCCGGCGCAAGCCGGTCCGTTCGTCCGGCTCCGCGGCGGCGATCGCCGCGGGCTCGACGACGATCACCCGGTCGAACTCCAGCCCCTTGGCCACCGTCGCCGGGACGAGTTGCACCTGGTGCACCTCGTCGTGTTCGGTCCCCAGCACGTCGTGCGCCACTCCCGCGGCCGTGAGTGCCCGAGCGGTCGCTGCCACCCGGTCGTCGGGCACGATGAGGCCGACCGAGCCGGGTTGGCGGGCCAGCCCCGCAGCCCGGTCGACGACGGCCGCTACCAGGTCGGCCGCGGCCACCCGGTCGAGGTCGAGCCGGCCCCGGTTCTCCCGGACGGAGACCGGTGCCCCGAGGCCGGGGGCCATGTGCGGGAGCAGCCGGGCGGCATACTCGATCACGGCGGCGGGCACCCGGAAGCCGCGGTCCAGCACCTCCACGTGGGCGCCGTCCTTGCCCAGGTGGCGCAGCGACTCCTGCCACGAGCCGGTCGCCCACGGGGTCGTGCCCTGCGCGATGTCTCCCAGGACGGTCAACGAGCCGGTCGCCGCGCGGCGACCCACCGCGCGCAGCTGCATGGGGGAGAGGTCCTGCGCCTCGTCCAGCACGATGTGCCCCAGGCTCGGCGTGCGCTCGAGGATGTCCCCGAGCTCGTCCAGCAACACCGTGTCGGCCGCTGTCCACCGCGCCGCACCCTTGGTGCGCGGGGGCCTGTCCCACAGCAGCAGCTCCTGCTCCTCCGCGGTGAGGTCGCTGCCCGCAGCCGCCGCCAGGGCCCCGGGTGAGGACCACAGCTCCCACAACACCTGACGGGGGTCGACGCGCGGCCACAACGTCGTCACGTAGTCCCGGACCGGTTTCGACCGGGCGACCGCGTCCTGCACCCGGTCGTCCGGGGTGTCCCCGGCCCGCTCCATCCGGACCAGCACGGCGTGCGCCAGCCGCTGCGGGAGCATCGCCCTGGCCGCGTCGTACCGGACGCCGCGGGTGCCCAGCTCGTCCAGGATCTCCTGGACCTCGAACGCGCCCACCCGCCACTTGCGGGCACCCCGGGGCACGACCAGCGGTTCCCCGGCACTCCCCACCCTCGCCCAGACGGCCCGGCGCAACACGTCCGCCAGGCGGGCATCGCCCTTCAGCGTCGCCACCCGGGGGTCGTCCGTGGCGCGGACCGGCACGTCCCCCACCAGCTCCTCGATCGTGGTGTGCCGCACCTCGATCTCGCCGAGCGCCGGGAGCACGGCGCCGATGTGTTCCAGGAAGGCCCGGTTCGGCCCGACCACGAGGACCCCGGTGCGGGACAACCGCTCGCGGAAGGCATAGAGCAGCCAGGCCGCCCGGTGCAGGCCGACCGCGGTCTTGCCCGTGCCCGGTGCACCCTGCACGCAGACAGTGCTGGAGACGTCGGCCCGCACGATCTGGTCCTGCTCGGGCTGGATGGTGGCCACGATGTCGCGCATCGGCCCGATCCGGGGTCGCTCGATCTCGCGGGCCAGGATGGCCGATCCCCCGGTCTCCCCGGCATCGACGTCACCATCCTGCGGGGCGAGCAGGTGCTCGTCCTCGTATGCCGTGAGCTCGCCCCCGTCGACCCCGAACCGGCGGCGCAGGACGACCCCCATCGGATAGGTGCGGGACGCCCGGTAGAAGGCAGTGGAGACCTCGGCCCGCCAGTCGATGACGACCGGGTCCCCCGCGGGGTCGGACACGTGCCGACGTCCGATGTAGTGGGGGCGGGCGGCGGAGCCATCGGTCAGGTCGACGCGGCCGAAGAACAGGGCGCTGCCAGGGTCGTCCAGCAAGGCCTTGGCCCGCTGCCACAGCGTGTAGGCGAGGTGCTCACCGGCGATCTTGTCGCCGGCGTCGGCCTGCAGGGAGAGGGTGTGCTCGCGCATCCGGGCGAGCTCGGAGCGGGCCCTGGCCAGGTGGGCCTGCTCCCGGGCGAGTTCGTGGGCAGGGTCGGGGGCGGGCGGAACGGACATGGAAAGGCCACCTCGGATCGACCAGGCGAAAGGGGGGAGACAAAGACCTTAGCCGATCCGAGGTGGCCTGGCTGGGGGAATTACTGCTGCTGGTCGTCCGGCCGGGCGTCCAGCGTCACGGTGACCTCGTGGCGTTCGCCGTCCCGGACGTAGCCCAGGACGACCTCGTCGCCGGTGGTGCGCTGGCGCACCTGCGCGACCAGGGCGAGGGCGCTGTCCACGCGCTCCCCGTCGATGTCGGTGATGACGTCGCCCTTCTTCAGTCCGGCGGACGCGGCGGGGGAGTCCTCCTCGACCTGGCTGATCCCGGCGGCGGCGCTGGTGCCGCTGTCCACGGTGGCCGTCGCGTCCTCGAGGCCCACGCCGAGGAAGGCGTGCTCGGCCGTCCCCTCCTCGATGAGCTGCTCGGCGATCGAGTCCGCCTCGCTCACCGGGATGGCGAAGCCGATGCCGATGCTGCCGCTCTGGCCGCCCATCGCACCGCTGGACAGGCTCGCGATGGAGGAGTTGATCCCGACCAGCGCGCCGGACGCGTCGACCAGGGCGCCGCCGGAGTTGCCGGGGTTGATCGCCGCGCTGGTCTGGATGGCGTTGGTCACGACCGGTGCGGCCTGGGCCTGCGACATCGGGTCCATCCCCTGCTCGGTCGACTGGGTGGTGACCGGGCGGTCCAGCGCGCTGACGATGCCGGTGGTCACCGTGCCGGACAGGCCGAGCGGGTTGCCGATCGCCATGACCGGCTGGCCGACGGTGAGTGCCTGGTCGTCGCCGAGGGCGATCGGGACGAGGTCGTCGGGCGGGTCCGTCAACGTGATCACGGCCAGGTCGGTGGAGGAGTCCTCGCCGGCCACCTCGGCGTCGTAGGCGCGGCCGTCGGCGAGGGTGACCCGCACCCGGTCGGCGCCGGCCACGACGTGCGCGTTGGTGACGATGTGCCCCTCGGTGTCCCACACGACGCCGGAGCCGGCGCCCTCGCTGGTCTGGGAGGAGACGCCGATGGAGACCACGCTCGGTCCCACCTTCTCGGCGATGGTGCCCCAGTCGGACTGGGTGCCCAGCGAGGCATTGGACGCCTGCGTGGTGGCCCGACCGGAGGACTCCACGACGACCGGCTGGTCATCGGCACCCGCCTGCACCACGGCATACGTGCCGCCGGAGGCAAGGCCCGCCGACAACAACCCGACGGCCAGGATGCCGCCCCAGCGGGATGCGCGTCCGCCCTGTCGCGGCGTGGTCTGCGTGCTCATGTCGTCCTCCTGTGCGCGGCTGGCAGGGCTCTGTGCGCTGCCTCGGACACCATGGAAACCCCTCCACATCGAGAAATCCTGGAAGAAATCTGGGAGTCCGCTGGGGATCTCGATCCGGAAACGATTTGGCCCGGAACCGGCCGATGCACTTGAAGCGCGCCGCGGAACTGCCTACGTTCGAACAGATCCTCAGCCCCACACGGGGCGCGCGCCCCACGGTAAGACCCGTGAGGTGGGAGCCGCGCCCCGGCAACCGAAAGGACCAGCATGAAGATCCAGGGACGCAACCGGGGAGGCGTGTTCGTCGCCTGCTTGGCGGCCGGAGCGCTCGTGCTCACCGCGTGCGGCAGCAAGGATGACGCCGGGACCGGTGGTGGCGACGGCGACGGCGGTGGTGACACCGGGAACTCCGAGGGAGCCGGCCTGCTGGAGGAACTGCAGGAGCAGGGCACGATCACCGTCGCCTTCGCCGGTGAGCAGCCCTACAGCTGGGAGGACGACAACGGCGAGCTGACCGGCGCCACGATCGCCCTGGACCGGGAGATCTACAAGGCCCTGGGCATCGACACCGTCGAGGGACAGTACGTCGACTGGAACGCCCTCATCCCCGGGCTGAACAAGGGCGAGTACGACTCCGTCTCGGCCGGTATGTCGATCCTGCCGGACCGCTGCGCGCAGGCCTCCTTCTCCAAGCCGACGCTGATGTACACCACCGGCCTGATGGTCCCCGAGGGCAACCCGATGGGGCTGACCGACCTGCAGAGCATCGTCGACGCCGACGCGCTGGTGGCCGTGCAGTCCGCCACCATCGAGCAGGGCTACCTCGAGGACGACATGGGCTACGGCAACACGATGAGCGTGGCCAGCTCCCTCGACGGCATGGAGGCCGTCGCCAGCGGCCAGGCCGACGCCTTCGCGCTGACGGCCATCTCGCTGCGCACGATGGCCGAGAACAACCCCGACCAGCCGGTCGAGGTCACCGAGGCGTTCACCGCCGAGATCGACGGTGTGCCGCAGATCAGCGCCGGTGCGACCGTCTTCCGCAACGAGGACAACGACCTGCGCGAGGCCTACAACGCCGAGCTGGAGAAGATCGTCAACGACCCGGAGCGGTTCGAGGAGATCGTCGGTGAGTTCGGCTTCTCCGACGCCGAGCGTCCCGCCGAGGGGCTCACGGTCGAGATGTTCTGCGATGGCAGCGACGAGAGCCTCACCGAGGCCAACGACATCCAGAACGCCAAGGGAAGTGGGGAAGACTCCGACTCCGGTGACGACGCCGGGGCGACCAGCGAGGACTGAGGACCACTCGCGTGGGTGACTTCTTCTCCGATGTTGGCACGACGCTGCCGAGGTTGATCGAGAACGGTCTCCAGACCACTCTCTACGCCTTCCTCGGCGGCGCCGTGCTGATGATGATCGTCGCGGTGGTCCTCGGTGTGACGCTGCACCAGGGACCCCGCTGGGCACAGGTGATCTCGCGGATCATCGTCGAGGTCTTCCGCGGGACCAGCCTGGTGGTCCAGTTGTTCTTCCTCTTCTACGTGATCCCCACGGTGGCCAGGGACATGGGCTACGACTTCGACCTGGGCGGCATGTGGAGCGCCATCATCGGTCTCGGGCTCAACTACGGCGCCTACGGTGCCGAGGTGGTCCGGGGGTCGTTGAACGCGGTGCCCAAGGGCCAGTGGGAGACCACGACGGCGTTGTCGATGCCGTGGTTCACCAAGTTCCGCCGGGTCATCTGGCCGCAGGCGTGGGCGCTGATGCTCCCCGGCTTCAACAACCTCGCCGTGATGCTCGTCAAGGGCACCGCCGCGGTGAGCCTGGTGCTGTTGCACGACGTGACCTTCGACGCCTCGATCGCTCGGCGTAGCGTCGGCACCTGGGTCTCCTTCGGCAGCGCCATGCTGATCTACCTGGTCATCGCGCTCATCGTGTCCTCGGTCTTCCGGTGGATGGAGCGCCGGGCCCAGCAACGGTTGGGCTTCAAGGTGAGCCGGCGGGATGCGGACGCTGCGGTCGCAGAGGCGGTCGCCTGATGGTTCTCTTCGATCCCGAGCTGTTCATGGAGGCCCTCCCGATCCTGCTGGAGGCCTTCCTCAAGGTGACCTTGGTCGCGACGGTGCTCGGCTCACTGATCGCCGTCGTGCTGGGTCTGGTCTGGGCCATCGGTGTCCGCCAGCTGCCGAAGGTGCTGGGGTACCCGTTGAAATGGGCGTTGGACGTGATCCGGATGACGCCGCTGCCGGTGCAGTTGCTGTTCGCCCTCGGCATCGTGGTGGGATTCGCCCCGCGCTTCGACCGCCTCACCATCGGCATCGTCGTCCTCGGCGTGCACTACTCGACCTACATGGCCGAGTCCTACCGGGGCGGCATCGAGTCGATCCGGCAGGGACAGTGGGAGGCCGCCACCGCGTTGAGCCTGCCCCAGTCGCGCACTTGGCGGGCGGTCATCCTGCCGCAGGCGATCCGCAACACCCTGCCCTCCCTGGGCAACTGGATGATCGCCATGTTCAAGGACACGCCGTTCTTGATCTTCATCTCAGTGCCGGAGATGGTCACCGAGGCCCAGGAGTTCGGTGGAAAGCACTTCACCTACATCGAGGCGTTCACGGTCGCCGGCCTGATCTTCCTCGCGGCCAGTTATCCGACGGCGCTCCTGATGAAGAAACTGGAGAAGAAACTTGCCTACTGACAACCAGCCGACCCCGGACGGGGCTACGACAACCCCCCGGATCGAGTTCAAGAACGTGGTGAAGAAGTTCGGTGACCTCACGGTGCTGAACAACCTCAACCTGACCGTGGGTCACGGGGAGCGGGTCACCCTCATCGGCCCCAGCGGCTCCGGCAAGACGACCATCCTCCGGTTGCTGATGACGCTGGAAGACCTCACCGACGGGTATATCTTCGTCGACGGCGCCCCGCTCACCCACGCCGAGCGAGGTGGGAAGCGGGTGGCGCTGAAGCCCAAGGAGGTCAGCAAGACCCGGCGGCGGATCGGCATGGTCTTCCAGCAGTTCAACCTGTTCCCCAACATGTCGGTGATCGAGAACATCATCGAGGCGCCGGTGCACGTGCTCGGCAAGAAGCCGGAGGAGGCCCGGGTCGAGGCCAAGGGCCTGCTGGAGAAGGTCGGGTTGGCCGCCAAGGCCGACGCGCACCCCATGCAGTTGTCCGGTGGGCAGCAGCAACGGGTGGCGATCGCCCGGGCACTGGCCATGCACCCCGAGATCATCTGCCTCGACGAGGTCACCTCGGCGCTGGACCCCGAGCTGGTCGGTGACGTGCTGAACACGCTGCGCGACCTGGCCCAGGAGACCGACATCACGATGCTCATCGTGACCCACGAGATGCAGTTCGCCCGGGACGTGTCCAACCGGGTCATGATGTTCGACGGCGGCCAGATCGTGGAGGAGGGGTCCCCGGACAAGATCTTCACCGACCCCGACCACAACCGCACCAAGAAGTTCCTGGAGGCCGTCCTCTGAGGACGGCGGGACGACCCGCGGACAGCCCCCCGGTCAGGAGGCGTCGGCCGGTTCGGTGGTGAGGTGCAGCGGCAGCTCGACACGGAACGTGGCGCCCCCGCCGGGGGTCTGCAGGTGGCGGACCGTCCCGCCGTGCCGGGCCACGATGGCCGCGACGATGGCCAGCCCCAGGCCGGTGCCGCCGCTGGACCGGTTGCGCGAGGGATCCGCGCGGTAGAACCGCTCGAACACCCGGTCGGCGACGTCCGGCGGGATGCCCGGCCCGTGGTCCCGGATCTCCACCACGGCGCGTCCCCCTGAGCTCCCGAGGGCCACCTCCAGCGGGGTCCGGTCCGGGGTGTGCTCCAGGGCGTTGGCCACCAGGTTGGTGAAGACCTGCCGCAACCCGTGGTCGTCGCCCATGGTGTGGACCCCGGAGAGGCCCTCCGCGGCGGGGTCCAACGGCACCAGCCGGATGTCCCGGTCGTCCCGGCGCACCCGGGCGTCCTGGACGGTGTCGGCGGCGAGCACGGTGAGGTCGACGTCCCGCGGCTGCGTGGCCGGTTGGCTGTCGAGCCTGGTCAGCAGCAGCAGGTCCTCCACCAACCGGGCCATCCGGCCGGCCTCGTTCTCGATCCGGCTCATCGCCCCGGCCACGTCCTCGGGCTCGCGCACGCCCCCCACGCGGTACAGCTCGGCATACCCCTTCACCGTGGCCAACGGGGTCCGCAGCTCGTGCGAGGCGTCCGCCACGAACTGCCGCATCCGCTGCTCCGAGGCCTCCCGCACCGCGAAAGAGTGCTCGATGCGCGCCAGCATCCTGTTCAGCGAGTCCGACAACGAAGCCACCTCGTCGTGGGCGGCCCGCGGCGGGATCCGGCTGGTGAGGTCCCCGGCGGCGATCGCCCGGGCGGTGTCCTCGATCCGGCCGAGCGGACGGAACGAGCGGCGCACCGCGAACCAGCCGAGCAGGGCGACGGCCGCGAGCGTGCAGAAGCCGACGATGCTGCTGAGGAGGACCAGTTGTCGCACGGTGCTCTGCACGGGGGCGAGCGGGACCGCGACGGCGACGGTCAGCTGGCCGCTGCGGTGCCGGTCGGCCAGCACCCGCCACTGCCCGTCGGACCCCTCGCCCCGCACCGTGAAATAGAACGGTCCCTCGGCGAACCGCGGGTCGTCCCAGGCCACGGCGCTCAGGTCGGGACGGATCTCCTGGCTGCGCGGCGCCCAGGCGATGGCCTGGTTCGTCTCGCGGTGCGTAATCACCAGGTAGAACGGGGTCGAGGGCAGGTAGTCCTCGCCGGGGTCCGGCTGGTTCATCAGCTGGGCCACCGCGCTGTCGGCCAACGGGTCCAGGTAGGAGCGCAGGTCCGAGTCCGTGCGGTCGGTCAGGTAGTCGCGCAGCAGGTATGCCGTGAGCGTGGTCGTGACGAGGAACGCGGTGAGGGTGAGCAGCACGACCACCGAGACGAGGCGTGCGGTCAGCGACAGGTTGTGCAGCCGGGTATAGACCCGGTGGCGGGCTCCGGCCAGGGGGGTCACGCGTTCTCGCGGGGCTCTCGCAGCACGTAGCCGACGCCGCGCTTGGTGTGGATCAGGGGCGGGCCGTCCACGTCGACCTTGCGCCGCAGGTAGGAGATGTAGGACTCCACGATGCCCATCTCACCACGGAAGTCGTAGTCCCACACGTGGTCCAGGATCTGCGACTTGGACAGCACCCGCCCGCGGTTGAGCATCAGGTAGCGCAACAGCTTGAACTCGGTGGGCGAGACCTCGATGACCTTGCCGTTGCGGCGCACCTCGTGGCTGTCCTCGTCGAGCTCCAGGTCGGCCACCCGCAGGGCGGTGTCGTCCTCGTCCTCGACGGCGGTCGTGCGACGCAGGACCGCACGGATCCGGGCGACCACCTCCTCCAGGCTGAACGGCTTGGTGACGTAGTCGTCGCCCCCGACGGTGAGCCCCTTGACCTTGTCGTCCAGGGAGTCCCGGGCGGTGAGGAAGACGATGGGCACCTGGCGTCCGGCCTCGCGCAGCCGGCGGGTGACGGTGAAACCGTCCATGTCCGGCAACATCACGTCCATCACGGCGAGGTCGATGTCGTGCTCGGAGGCCATCTTCAGGGCGGTGTTCCCGTCGGCGGCAGCGTGCACCTGGAACCCGGCGAACTTCAGGCTGGTGGCCAGGAGCTCACGAATGTTCGTCTCGTCCTCGACCACGAGCAGGGTCGCTTCAGGTGTACTCATGACTCCCAGTGTCCGGCCTTTGTCTGGGAGTTGTCTGGGAGCCACCTGACCGAGCCGGGTTATCGGGCACCCGAGAAGGCCGACAACTCCTGGGCGAGGACGTCGGCGAGGGACTGCGAGTAGCTGACGGTGATGTGGTCGTCGTCGCTGTAGACGACCACGTTGCCGATCACGGCCGGGCACTCGGTGTCGTCACAAAAGTAGGTGCTGAGATCGGCGAATGTCAGGTTGGCTGGTGCGGGGTCGAGTTGCGTGGTGGGGTCCACGGCCGCCAGGGTGCTCTCCCGGGCGATGGTGCACTCCGCGGACAGCGCCCCGTGCTCGGCCATGCAGTCCACCCGGTTGAACGGTGAACGGGGGTTGTCCCGGATGGCCAGGACCGGGATGTCGTGGTCGGCAAGTTCTTGCCACACGGGCAGATACATCTCGGGCACCTCCTCCGGGTCCTCGTGGTGGGTGACCGTCGAGGTCATCAGGACGAGGTCGGGGTCCAGCTCGACCAGGAGTGGGAGGGCGTCCTGATTCCAGGTGGCGCACGTGGTGAGCGAGGGGTGGTCCTCGCCTTCTGGGAGTTGGTAGCCCACGCGACAGCCGTTCTTGAGCAGGGTGTGCACCCGCCAGCCCTCGGCCTGGGCGGCCAGGTCCAAACCGGGGAGCCAGTGGGCGGAGTGGCTGCCGCCGATCAGGACCACCGTCCGCTCGGCGTCGACGTCGCCGTAGTCGCACTCCACCACGCCGCTCTCGTGGAGAGAGGTCTGGCAGTTGTCCTTGGCGACCGACGGGACGTCGTCGGAGGCGGCGAGGACACCGGGGACCGGGTCGTCGGTGTTGCCCAGGGACAGGTCGGTCCCGTCGGTCTGGTCGACCAGCGGCGCACCCACTACCCCGGATGCGACGGTGCGCTGCACCCCGCGGTTGGCCCCGGCGAGCGCGGCCCCGGCGACGAGTGCCACCAGGGCCGCCGACGCACCGAGGACCATCCACGAGGACCGGGGGAGCGCGAACGAGCGCACCGGCTGCTCGACCAGTCGGGTGCTCAGCTCGGCCAGCCCGACGGAGGCGGCAATCAGCACGGCCCCTTCCACCACTCCCACTGCGATGACGTCGCGCCAGTGCAGGTAGAAGACGAAGACCGGCCAGTGCCAGAGGTAGATGCCGTAGGAGATCCGGCCGAGGCGCACCATCGGCCGGCGGGACAGGAGACCCGCGGCCGACCAGCGCTGGCCGGAGTTGCCGGTCGCCAGGATGAACACGGCGCCCAGGACCGGCCACAGGGCGACCCATCCGGGGAACGCCTCGCTGACCGACAGCGCCACGCCGCAACTGACGATGAGGACCAGGCCGACCCAGCCCAGCGCCACGCTGAGCACACCCGAGGGAGCGGTCATCCGGCGCAGCACCAGGGCGACGAGGCCGCCGGCCGCGAACTCCCAGAGCCGCGTGCCGGTGTGGAAGTAGGCGATCGGCTGGTCGAGGCGGGTGAGGACGACCGAGTAGGTGAAGGACGCGAGGAAGGCCGCACCCAACACCCAGCCGAACCAGATATCCAAGGCGCGGCGGCCGCGGGTGGCGAAGGCGAGGACCGCGAGGGCGGCCAGGACCAGGTAGAACTGGCCCTGGATGGACATCGCCCAGAAGTGCTGGACCGGGCTGACCGCCCCGTCCCGCTGGAGGTAGTCGACCGAACGCTCGATGAGCTGCCAGTTCTCGTAGTACAGGGCCGAGGCGCCGATGTCGGAGAATACCGAGCGCCACAGCGTCGCCGGCAGGAGCAGCACCGTCGCGGTGGCGACGACCACGAGCACCACGAGTGCCTGGGGCAGCAACCTGCTGGCCAACCGGCTCAGGTAGCGGCCCAGGTGGAGGTAGCCCTGCCGTTCGTAGTGCCCCAGGATGGTCAGCACCATCATGAAGCCGGCGATCACGAAGAAGACATCGACGCCGCCGGAGACCCGGCCGAGCCACACGTGGTAGACCGCCACCAACAACGCCGCCACGGTGCGCAGACCCTCGATCTCGGGACGAAAGCGCACGCTTCCCGGGACGGCGGGGGTGACGATCGGGGCGAGCGGGCGATCCGCCCGGGCGGGTTGGGACGTGCTCGGCCTCGCGCTGAGGTCGGTGGACACGGATCTCCTCCAGGGCAACGCGGGGCAGGTCGGCCCCACGAAAGTACCCAGCCTGGTGCGAACTACCTAGCTTGGCGCGGGCGCGTCCAAAGACCCGAGGTCATCCGCGTCGACGATGCGGTAGGCGTAGCCTTGCTCGGCCAGGAACCGCTGCCGGTGCGCGGCGAACTCCGCGTCGACGGTGTCCCGCGCGACGATCGTGTAGAAGTGGGCGGTCCGGCCGTCGCCCTTGGGCCGCAGCACCCGGCCGAGGCGCTGGGCCTCCTCCTGGCGCGACCCGAACGTGCCGGAAACCTGGATCGCCACGGACGCCTCCGGCAGGTCGATCGAGAAGTTGGCGACCTTGCTCACCACGAGCAGGTCGATCTCGCCCTCCCGGAACTGCCGGAACAGCTTCTGCCGGGTCGCGACCCCCGTCTCGCCGGTGATCAACGGGGCGTCCAGGCGCCCGGCGAGGGTCTCCAGCTGGTCCAGGTACTGCCCGATGACCAGCGTCGGCTCGCCCCGGTGCCGGGCCACGAGCTGGTCGACGACGGGGTCCTTGGCCTCCGCGCACGAGGCGAACCGGTAGCGCTCCTCCGGCTCGGCCACGGCATACGCCATCCGCATCGACTCGGACAGGCCGACCCGCACCTCGACGCAGTCGGCAGGAGCGATATAGCCCTGGGCCTCGATGTCCTTCCACGGGGCGTCGTACCGCTTGGGGCCGATCAGCGAGAACACGTCGGACTCCCGACCGTCCTCGCGCACCAGGGTCGCGGTCAGGCCGAGGCGGCGGCGGGCCTGGAGGTCGGCGGTCATCCGGAAGATGGGGGCCGGGAGCAGGTGGACCTCGTCGTAGACGATGAGGCCCCAGTCCCGCGCGTCGAGCAGGTCCAGGTGCGGGTAGTTGCCCTTCCGGCGCAGCGTGAGGACCTGGTAGGTGGCGATGGTGACCGGGCGGATCTCCTTGCGGGCCCCGGAGTACTCCCCGATCTCGTCCTCGGTGAGGGAGGTGCGGGCCAGCAGCTCGTCACGCCACTGCCGGGCGGCGACGGTGTTGGTCACCAGGATCAGCGTGGTCGTCCCCGACTTGGCCATCGCGCCGGCGCCGACCAGAGTCTTGCCGGCTCCGCAGGGCAGCACCACGACACCGGAGCCACCGTCCCAGAACCCGTTGACCGCCTGCTGCTGGTAGGGCCGCAGCGACCAGCCGTCCTCCGCCAGGTCGATCCGGTGCTGTTCGCCGTCGACGTAGCCGGCCAGGTCCTCGGCGGGCCACCCCACCTTGAGCAGCTCCTGCTTGAGGCGGCCACGCTCGGAGGGGTGGACCTCGACGGTGTCCTCGTCGACGGTCTGGCCGATCATCGGCTTGATCTTCTTGTGCCGCAGCACCTCGGCGAGCACCGGACGGTCCGTGGTGCGCAGCAGCAGCCGGGGCTCGTCACCGGACTCGTCGCGGAGCAGGGTCAACCGGCCGTAGCGGGCCATCGTGTCCGCGACGTCGAGGAGCAGGGCGTTGGGGACCGGGTACCGGCTGTGGGTCACCAGGGCGTCCACGACTTGCTCGGCGTCGTGCCCCGCGGCCCGGGCGTTCCACAGGCCCAACGGGGTCACCCGGTAGGTGTGCACGTGCTCCGGGGCACGCTCCAGCTCGGCGAACGGTGCGATCGCTCGCCGGGCGGTCTCCGCGTCGGGGTGGTCGACCTCCAGCAGGAGGGTCTTGTCGCTCTGCACGATCAGGGGTCCGGTCATCGGCTGTGCAACGTCGGTCCGCACCGTCGTTGTTCCCGCGGTGACGGCCGCCGTGGTCTCCGTCGTGGTGTCCCTGTGTGCGAGGCCGGTGCGAGGATGGGGGTATGACGCGCACGTTGCCGATGGTCGAGCCGGATCCGGACCTGCCCGAGAGCGTGACCATCTACGAGGTCGGCCCACGGGACGGGCTGCAGAACGAGAAGTCCGTGGTCCCCGTCGAGGTGAAGGCCGAGTTCGTCCGCCGGCTCCTCGCGGCTGGCCTGCAGACCGTCGAGCTGACCTCCTTCGTGCCGGCGAAGTGGGTGCCCCAGCTGGGCGACGCGGAGGAGCTGATCGACCTGCTCGGGTCGGCCGGCACGGGCCGGCAGCGCCCCGTGCTCGTGCCCAACGAACGCGGCCTGGACCGGGCCCTGGAGAAGGGGGTCTCCTCGATCGCCATCTTCGGCAGCGCCACCGAGTCCTTCGCCCAGGCCAACCTGAACCGGTCGGTCGCCGAGTCGGTGCAGATGTTCGCCCCCGTGGTGGCCCGGGCGCTGGACGCCGGCGCCTGGGTGCGGGCCTACGTCTCGATGTGCTTCGGCGACCCGTGGGAGGGGCCGGTGCCGGTCGACCAGGTGGTGGACTCCTGCTCCCGGTTGATGGACCTCGGCTGTGACCAGCTCAGCATCGGCGACACCATCGGGGTAGCCACCCCCGGTCACGTGCAACGGCTCCTCGACGGGCTGGACGGGGCCGGGATCGGGGTGGACCAGATCGGGGTGCACTTCCACGACACCTACGGCCAGGCGCTGTCCAACACGCTGACCGCGCTGTCCCGCGGGGTCAGCGTGGTCGACGCCAGCACCGGGGGCCTGGGCGGCTGCCCCTACGCCAAGTCCGCCACCGGCAACCTGGCCACCGAGGACCTGGTCTGGGCGCTGGACGGTCTCGGGGTGGAGCACGGCACCGACCTGGACATGCTCGTGGAGACGAGCGTCTGGATGGCCGGTCAACTCGGCCGCCCCTCGCCGTCGCGGGTCGTCAAGGCGCTCAGCGGGACCTGATGGCAGGGCACTGACCGGCGGCCCTTACTGGGTCATCGTCCAGCCGCTGCGATGCGCTGGACGATCTCGTTGGCCCATTCGACGGCCTCGTCGACGGTCGGCAGGACGTCGAGCCCGTCGGCGGCCTCGGCATAGAGCGTGTCCCAGCCTGCACCGGGCACGATGGTCGGTGGCCAAGCCTGCTGACGACGGTAGTCGAACAGACGGATACAGGTCGTCGCCACCTGCGCGAGGTCGAGGTTCTCTTCCCTGTCGAGGAGTTGGAGGTCGACGAGATCGCGCGTACGTTCGCTCCTCTCGCCCGAGGCGGCGTGGAGCTTCTGCGCAATCTGATGATCCGATCGCATGACGGGCACTGGCTGGGGTGCTTCCAAGCCGATCTGGGTGAAGAGTCCCGCGAGGTCGGCGGCCAGCTGATACTCGGGCTCGTCGGCATCGCCGATCTCGTTGTGTCCCAGCTCGAACTTCACGGTGCACCACGGGCGCCCCCGGTAGTTGAGCTTCACCTCGAACGGTTGCATGACATGGGCCGTAGGTGCCGCCGGCGGTCGGGGTGGGGCCTTCTCGACCAGTCTCCCAGTGAACCCCGCCCACCCGGCTGACAGGGAGTCCTAGAAGTCGCTGCGGAATCTTGCAAGTGGTCTGACTCGCGCAGCATCGAGGTCTTGAGTGAAGCGAGTGGCCCGTCCGTAGCGCAGCGCCATCGCGCTCCCACCCTTGATCGCTCCTTCGGGCAACATCTGGCTGACCACGACCAGTGCCATCCCGACCCGCCGCCGCAGGGCGAGCCCTTCGCTGCCCTCCAGGTGGCGTATGCGCTGCTCCAGCGAACGCACGCTGGTCGGTGTGCCGGAGTAACTCACGACTGAAGTCCCTCCTGCACGCGCTGCCACTCGGCCGTGGTCAACAGCCCCTCCCTGCGAGCCTGCTTCGCCGCATCCAGAAGACGCTCGGTCTCGATGCGAGCGCGACACTCAAGAATGGCGTCGGCCACCGGTTGCGCTGCGAGTCCCTCGTAGAACGTCGTCCCTACGTCTTCCTTGACCTGGGTCAACTCGACGTACGGAGGTAGCTTTGGACGAGCGCGACGGCGAACGGCAACCTTGATCCTGCGCGGGTTCACGTCGGCCAGGCCCAACAGGGCAAGAACCGCCTCCCCGTGCAAGTACGCGCCTTCTCCCGCGCGCAAGAGTGCTTCGGCAAACTGGTCGTAGATGGTTGGCGGGATGTCCGGCACGCGATAGAGCCCGTAGGCGACGTTCACCAGGCCGCCACGTGCGGCAAGCTTCGGCAACTCGATCGCGGGTACCCCAGCCTCGGATGCCGCCCTCGTCGTTACGTAACCGTAGTGATCGAGCGCGATCTCGCGCACGATTTCCCGATATGTCCCGCCGGGCGCCATGTCACAACTATACCGAAAAGCGGTAGTGTTGTGACGGACGGTTCAGTCCTGGGGCTCCTCGGTGGGGTCGTCGTCACCCTCCGGGCGAGGGGAAACGCGCCTTCTCTGGAGGTAGCGCGCGGTCGGCGACCACGTCGATGGTGACCAGCCCGCCGTCCAGGTCCACCTCACCCTTCCCGTGCGGGTCGTCCGCGGGTGTGGGTGCCGGAGCCACCTTGTCGTGCTGCTCCTTGATGTCCTGCTGCGCCCGGTGACCGGCCGGGTTGAAGATCTCGTCGAAGACGCCGAAGCCCATGGGTTGCCTCCCGCCCGCCGGGCTCAGCCCTCGTCCGGCTCGTGGGCCGCGTCGGCGTCGGCGTTGCCCGACGCGTCGTCGCCGTAGTCGGGCAGGATCAGGACGCCAGCGTCCAGGTCGACCTCGGCGCGCCCCGCGTTCGGGTCGTAGCGCTCGCCCTTGCCGGTCTCCTCGGAGCCGGACTCGCCGGCGGGATCGAAGAGTTTGCCGAACATGCCCATGGTGGCCTCCCGTGATTGCCGTCCTGCCTACCGTATGCCGTGGGGCCGGCGGACGCACCCTCGCCGCCCGGGAACCGGCTGGGTCGCCGACGCCCCGAATAGGGCGCGCGGCGGGCCTGGGCTTACCGTGTGGCGAGAGAGAGTTCGTAGGTGCGGGGATCAGGAGGCCGGGGACATGGCGACATCAGGGATCGACCGGGTTCACATGGACGTCCGGGTACGCCCCCAGGACGACCTCTTCGGCCACGTGAACGGGCGGTGGCTGGAGACGGCCGAGATCCCTGCCGACCGCGGCCGCTACGGGGCCTTCGACATGCTCCGGGAGAACGCCGAGACCAGGGTGCGCGAGCTGATCGAGCGGGCCGCGGGGTCCGAGCCGCCGCTGGACAGCCCTGCCGGCAAGGTGGGTGCGCTGTACGCCAGCTTCATGGATACCGCGGCGGTCGAGGCGCAGGGCACCGAGCCGCTGGCCGACGACCTGCGCCGGATCGCCGCCGTCACGGACGCCTCGGGCGTGGTCCAGACGTCGGGGGTGCAGGAACGGCACGGCGTGGACGGCCTGGTGCACTTCTGGGTGACCTCGGACGCCGGCAACCCGGGCACCAACATCGGCTACCTGCACCAGGGCGGCATCGGCCTGCCGGACGAGGCGTACTACACCGACGAGGACCACGAGGCGACGCGCACGGCATACGTGGCCTACCTGCGCCGGCTGCTCGAACTGGCCACGGACGAGCTGGCGGCGGCCGGGCTCGACCTCGGACCCGACGCGGCCGACCGGGTGTTCGCCCTGGAGACCCGGATCGCCGCGGCCCACTGGGACCGGGTGACCGCCCGGGACGCGGTGAAGTCCTACACCCGGCTGACCCGCGCCGAGCTGGACGACCTCACCCCCGGGTGGGACTGGGCGGCCTGGGCGGGCGGCATCGGCGCGGCGGACGGCGCCCTGGACCACGTCGTCGTCCGTCAACCCGACGTGCTGACCGCGATCGCGACGGCGCTGACCGAGGTGCCGGTCGCCGACTGGCAGGCCTGGCTCGTGGTGCGTCTCCTGGACGCGACCGCCCGCTACCTGCCGGACGACTTCGTGCAGGCCCACTTCGACTTCCACGGCCGCACCCTTACCGGCACGCCCCAGCTGCGGGAGCGGTGGAAGCGGGGCGTCGGCCTGGTCGAGCAGCTGCTCGGCGAGGCGGCCGGTCAGCTGTATGTCGCGGAGCACTACCCGCCGGAGGCCGCGGAGCGGATGGAGCACCTGGTGGCCAACGTGGTCGCCGCCTTCCGCGAGCGCATCGCCGAGCTGGAGTGGATGGGGGAGCAGACGCGGGAGAGGGCGCTGGAGAAGCTGGCCGCGTTCCGTCCCAAGATCGGCCACCCGCCCACCTGGAAGGACTACTCGGCCTACGAGGTGCTGCCGGGCGACCTGCTGGGCAACGTGCGCCGCGGCCACGCCGTCGCGGCCGACCGGGAGCTGGCCAAGGTCGGGCAGCCGGTGGACCGCGACGAGTGGTTGATGACCCCGCAGACGGTGAACGCCTACTACCACCCGATGCTCAACGAGATCGTCTTCCCCGCCGCCATCCTGCAGCCGCCGTTCTTCACGGTGGACGCCGACGACGCGGTGAACTACGGCGGGATCGGGGCGGTCATCGCCCACGAGATCGGGCACGGGTTCGACGACCAGGGCTCCCGGTTCGCCGGGGACGGGTCGCTGACCGACTGGTGGACCGAGGAGGACCGGGCCAACTTCGACCAGCGGGCCGCGGCGCTGATCGCCCAGTTCGACGGGCTCTCCCCGCGGGACCTGCCGGACCGGACGGTCAACGGGGGCCTGACGGTCGGGGAGAACATCGGGGACCTGTGCGGCCTCAACATGGCGTTGGCCGCCTACCGGAAGGTGGACGGGGGAGGGTCCCAGGAGATCGACGGCTGGACGGGGGACCAGCGGTTCTTCCTCGGCTGGGCGCAGGTGTGGCGGGGCAAGGCGCGGGCCGAGGAACTGGCCCGGCTGATGACCACCGACCCGCACAGCCCCTCCGACCTGCGGGGCAACGTCGTGCGCAACGTCGACGCCTTCCACGAGGCGTTCGGCGTCACCGAGGGCGACGGCATGTGGCTCGCACCGAGCGGCCGGGTGCGAATCTTCTGACCCCGGCCGCCCGTCCCGCTGCCGGGGGACGGGCGCGATCAGTCGGTGGCCCGCACGCCGGTGATCCGGTGGAGCAGGAAGGTGCGCGGCTGGTCCTGGTCGCCGACGGTGCCGCGCACCCGGCCACCCTCCACGGCGACCGGGCGCAGGAGCAGGGGCTGGACGCCCCCGACCTCGTCCGCGTAGCCGATCCAGACCGCGAGCCGGTCGGCGGCGGCCTCGCGCAGCACGGCCAGGGTGACGACCGGGTCGGTGTTGCGGGGTGCCCCTCCGGCGCTCCCGTCGGCGCCCCCGCGTGCCTTCTCCCCGCGTTGCATCCCCGCGACCACCTTGCCGGCGATCTCGGGGCCGACCGTGCTGAGCTGGACCGGGGCGGGGGTCCGTCGGGTGGTGCGGTGGTCACGCGCGGCCCCGAGCACGACCCCGCCGTCGCCGCCCTCGGCGATCGGGCCGTACTGCCGCTCCCGGAGCAGGTCGAGCACGGTCGGTGCGGCCACCGGGCTGACCAGGACCGTCGGGGCGATCCGCCGCAGCTGGAGCAGCCCGAGCTCACGGTCGGCCAGCACCCGGTCCAGGAGGGCCTCGTCGTCCGAGCGCAGGTAGGACGAGGCCGACCCGACCCGGGCCACCCCGTGCCGCCGGGCCACGTCCCGGACCAGGTACTCCAGCGGCTGGGGGAGCCCGGTCCTGCTCACCGCCGCGATCTCGGAGAGCACGCGGTCTGCGGACCACCCGGCGTCCAGTGCCCGGCGCACGCTGGGCTCGGTGAACCGGTGCACCGTGGCGCCACCCCGGGACTCGATGTCGGCCACCAGGCGCAGCACGGTCCGGGCCTGCCCGTCGAGCCGCCCCGGCGCGACGGCGGTGAGGTCGGCTTGCAGCAGCACGTGGTCGACGGCCGGGGGGATGTGCTCGGCCATCACGGCCGCCGCGCCGGTCTCGTCCCCCGCGACCAGCAGCCTGCCGGCCGACGCCAACGCGCCACGGCCGGTCACCGCCGCCCACTCGGCCTCTCGGCGGACGGTCTCGAGGTCGGGGTCGCCGATCCGGGACAGGCGGGCGGGGTGCCGCCAGCGCAGCAGGGCGAGCAGGTCGTCGTCGGGCGGTGCCGTGCCCGGCTCCCAGGTGGCCAGCGCCGTGAGCGCGTCCTGGCGCCGCTGCCGGCCGCCGGGCCACGAGGTCTGCAGGCTCAGCGCGTTGACCCGGTTGCCGTCGCGGTTGCCCACCAGGGATGGTGCGGCGGACATGGTGAACCAGGCGCGGGCGAGGACCGCCCAGCGCTCGCTGGCGGGACGCTCCGCCCAGTCGTCGGAGTCGCCGGTCGGCATCCAGGCCGGGTCGACGGCGTCGTCGGCCGCGACCAGCCCGGCGGCCAGCATGACCTCCACCAGCCAGGCGGCGTGCCCGGTCTCCGTCTCGGTCAGCCTCGCCACGTGGGACAGGTCGCGGGCGGACAGCCCACCCGCCCGGAGCACCCGCGGCGGACAGGCGCCCCACTCGTCGAGGACCTCGGCCACCAGGGAGATCAGCTCGGCCGCGCGCCCTCCCGCGCTGGCGTCCACGACGGCGGGGTCGAGGGGAGTGCCACCGGGGGTCGGGGGCTCCAGGGCCGGGTGCCGGTGCAGCGTCCCACCCCTGAGGGCGAGGGCGACCTGGCGGGGCAGGAGGACGTGGGCGTCGTCGATGCGCTGCAGCAACCCCCGCTCGACCAGGGCGCGGCCGGCATCACGGATCGCCCGGTCGCCGCTGCCGCCCGCCGACAGCACGCCCGTCGGGGGGCCCCACGTCAGGGCCGACAGGATCGCGCGCTGCGGGCCGTCGAGGTCGGCCAGGGCGTCGGTCAGGTCGGGACCCTCCGGCACCTGCTCTCCGACTGGGCCGAGACCGGCGGGTTCGCCGAGCACCTCGGTCACGGTGCGCACCACGCGGACCCCCTCCGGCGACCGCCAGGCCAGCGCGAGGGCGACCAGGTCCTGGACCAGGCCGGCCACCGCCGCGGACCGGGCGGGTTGCCCCAGCAGGGCCGCGACGGCTGCCGGCTCCGCCGCGCCCGCCACGGTGATCGCCTCCAGAGCCTGCAGGTGCGCCAGGTCCAGGCCGTCGAGGGCTCGTTGGACGCTCGCGCGGGTGGTGGCCCGGGCAGCCAGCGAGGTCAGGTCCGCCGGAGCGGGCCGGGCCAGGTCGGGGCGCGACCGGAGCAGCGCCACCAGCTCTGCCTCGCTGCGCAGGCGCAGGTCCTCGGCGAGGCTCCGGGCAGGTGTGGGCACGCTGGACACGCTAGCGGCCACCGACCCCGAGGGCGGCCCTGATCAGCGGCACCTGGACCGGGAGACGGGCCAGGGACACCGCGAACCCGGTCCACGACCGCACGGTCCGGCGGCGCGCCGCCCGTCGACCGAGCGTCAGGCTCATCTGCACGTTGGCGGGGAACACCGCCACGAGCAGCCCGGCGCTGGCGAGTCCCGCGGGGGCACGGGTCGCCGGGTGGACCATGCCGGCGGCACAGGCCAGCTCGGCGACACCCGAGCCCAGGACCAGGAGCCGGCGGTGCCGGCGCAGCGGGGTGGGGATGATCCCCTCGAACACGCGGGGTCGCAGGAGGTGCAGGAGGCCGGACGCCCCGAACAGGGCGGACAGCGCAACGCCTCCGGGGGGCAGTGGGCGGTGGGACCTGGGCACCGCCCCAGGGTCCCACGCGCCGCGCCTCGCCGCGTGACGGGCTGGTCGGTCCGGCCGGTCAGAGGTGCACGGTCACCTCGGCCTCGGCACGCAGGTCCTCGACCAGTTGGAGGACGGCCTCGTTCTCCTTCTCGGACTTCAGCTGCGCCTCGAGCTGGTCCTTGACGTCCTCGTAGGCGGGCATCTCCTGCGCCGGCGCACCGGTCTCGGACGCCGCGTCGCCACCCTCGGAGCCGGACTCCTCGCCGCCACCGCCCTGCTGGGCGGACAGCTCGTCGTAGAGCGCCCTGATCTCCTCCTCGGTCGGGTCCTCGACGTTGGCCTCCTGCTCGACGAGCTGGTCGACCTTGATCTTCTTCTCGACCTCGGCATCCACCTCGTCGGCGGTCATGCCCTGCTCCTCGAGGGCCGCGACGAACTCGTCCGCGGACCCCAGGCCGTTGCCCTGGGCGAGCTCCTCGAGCTCGGCCTCGATGTCCTCCGCGCTGGCCTCGAAGCCGTGCTCGTCGGAGGCCTGGAGCAGCAGCTCGTTGCTGACCAGGCCGTCGACGGTCTCCTGCCGGAGGGATTCCTCGTCGACCGGCTGGCCGGTCATCTCCGCCTGCATCGACGCCTGCTCGAAGGTCGTCGTGTAGGCCTCCGTGAAGTCGTCCTTGGAGATCTCGGTCCCGTTCACCTCGGCGACCGGGTCGGGCACGTCCGAGAGGTCGGGCGCTCCGGCCTCGGCGCCCGGGTCGCCGGTCCCCGCAGCGTCGTCGGCGCCACCGCCGGCGGTGGCGCCAGCCTGGCCGTCGCTCTCCGACGCGTCGTCGGAACCCGGTGTGGCAGAGGTGCCCTGGGTGCTGTCGGCGCCGTCGGTGCCGTCCCCGGTGTCGGAGCTGCAGGCGGCGGCCCCGAGCAGGCAGACAGCCAGCCCCAAGCTGGTCAGCCATTTCTTGTTCTGCATTCTTCTCCCTCATGTCGAAAACGGTCGGTCAACGTATCACGAATCGATAAACTCGCTTGTTCGGAATTCTCAGGGAATTGCCAGGAATGGGGATTGTGAATATGAATACACGGATGTCCGCGGGGTGGCCGTCCGTCCGCCCTTGCCGGCCGTGGACCGGGTGGGATACTGTGAGGCTAACAGCGTTAGCCGAAGGGTCTGGCGCGAGACGGGAGTAGGACGATGCCATGACCGACCAGACCGCGGAACGTCCCCACTACCAGCGCCCGGGATGGGTGACCCGCAACGTCTTCAACCGCGCCATGTCCTTCCTGACCCGTCGCGGGGTGAGCGTCGTGGGCAGCCGGGTGCTGGAGGTCCCGGGGCGCCGCACCGGCGAGCACAGGCGGGTCCCCGTCAACCTCCTCGAGCACGGGGACGCGGCCTACCTGGTGGCCGCGCGGGGTACGACCGAATGGGTCCGCAACGTGCGGGCCAACGACGGACGGCTGGCGCTGATCCTGGGGCGCCGCCGGACGACCTACCGTGCGACCGAGCTCCCGGCGGGTGCCCGCGCGGAGGTGCTCCGGGCCTACCTGGCCCGGTGGAAGTTCGAGGTCGGGGCCTTCTTCGACGGTGTTGACGACCGCTCATCCGATGCCGAGCTGGAACGGGCGGCGACCCGGCACCCGGTCTTCCGGATCGACCCGGAGCCGGCCGGATGACGGTGCCGTCCCGACCGGCTCCGTCCCTGCCGGCGCGCACGCCCCGGTCCCGACAGATCCTCGCGGTCGCGCGGGATCTCCTCGAGGCGGAGGGGCCGGAGGGGCTGACCATGCGCCGGATCGGTGCGGCGCTGGGCATCAGGGCCCCGTCCCTCTACAAGCACCTGCCCGGCAAGGATGGGGTCCGCAAGGCCCTCATCGCCGATGCGCTCCTCGAGATCGGGACGAGCCTCCACGAGGCGGTCGCGGCGACGGAGGAGTCCGCGGGGCCCGCGGTCCGGCTGCTGCGCGCCTACCGGGCCTACGCCACGGCGCACCCGCACCTCTACCGGTTGTGCACCGTCGGGGAGCTGGACCGCGCCGCCCTGCCCGCGGGCCTCGAGGAGTGGGCCGGCACTCCGTTCTTCCTGGTGGCCGGGGAGCCGTACCGGGCGCAGGCGCTGTGGGCGGCCGCCCACGGGCTGGCCGTCCTGGAGATCGACAACCGGTTCCTGCCCGGCTCGGAGCTGGACCGCACGTGGGCCTCGGCCGCGGCGTTCGGTTAGCCTGCGCCAATGCCACGGCACCCTGAGCAGTCCGGTCCGGTGACCGCCAGCACCCCGGCCGGGGTGTCCGGCCGGACGCGGCCGGTGGGGCGGGCATGAACCCCTCGACCGCCCACGCCCGGGTCCTGGTCGACGAACTCCTCCGGTGCGGGGTCCGGGACGTGGTGCTGTGCCCGGGCTCCCGCTCCGCGCCGCTGGCGTATGCCGTGCTGGCGGCCGAGCGCGCCGGGTCGCTCCGCCTGCACGTGCGGGTGGACGAGCGCACGGCGGGCTTCCTCGCGCTGGGGCTGGCCAAGGTCTCCCGCAGGCCCGCCGCGGTGATCACCACGTCCGGCACCGCGGTGGCCAACCTGCACCCAGCGGTCCTGGAGGCCGACCACGGCGCGGTGCCGTTGCTCCTGCTCACCGCCGACCGCCCGTCCGAACTGCGCGGGACCGGCGCCAACCAGACGACGCGCCAGCCCGGCCTGTTCGGCAGGGCGGTGCGCTGGGAGGTGGACCAGCCGGCCGCGGAGCGGGGCGCCGACGGCTCCGCCGAACAGGCGGCCTGGCGCTCGGACGCGTGCCGGGCCTGGGTGGCCGCGACGGGTGGCCTCGGGGGCCGGCCCGGACCGGCGCACCTCAACGTCGCCTTCCGGGACCCGCTGCCCCCTCCCGAGCCGGCCGGGCGAGCCGGTGGGGTCCGGTCCGCGCTGCCGCCGGCCCTGGCGGGCCGTCCGGACGGCCGTCCCTGGACGGCGCCCGCCCCCACGGATGCTGCGGGTCTGGACCCCCGGGTGCGGACCCTGCTCGTGCTGGGGGACCTGCCCGATCCGGCGCAGGCCGACGAGGCGCTGCGGCTGGCGATGCGCAACGGCTGGCCGGTGATCGCCGAGCCGTTCGGCGCCGGCGACCGGCGCGGCGTCGTGCCGCACGGGCCGCTGCTCCTGGCCGCCCGGGACTGGGTCGACCGGCACCTGCCCGAACGCATCCTCGTCGTGGGGCGGATCACCCTCAGCAGGGACCTCGGCCGGCTGCTGCGCAGCCCGGGGGTCCGGGTCGAGCTGGTCACAACCGGACCCGACTGGCCCGACCCGTCCCACGTGGCGCAGACCGTGCACCCCTGGGCGGCGCTGCGCCGTGCGATGTCGTCGGCGGGTGCCGGACCGGGTCGGGGCACCGGCACGACCGACGTCCGCTGGGCCGCCGCGTGGGTCCAGGCCGGCATGGACGTCTCCCGTGCGGCGCGGCGCGTGGTCGCGGCGAGCTGGCCGTCGGGGCCCGCGATCGCCGACACCGTCCTGGGGTCGCTCGCGACGGGGGACACCCTGGTCGTCGGGTCCTCGAACGCCGCGCGCGACGTCGACCTCGCCGCGTCGTGGCGTCCGGACCACGGGACGACCCGGCCCACGGTGGTGGCCAACCGGGGGCTGGCCGGCATCGACGGCACGGTCTCGACCGCCCTCGGCATCGCCCTCGCGGCCCGGGCGAGCGAGCCGGACCGGGGCGCCCCCGGCGGCGGACCGGGGTGCACCGTGGCGCTGCTCGGTGACCTGACCTTCCTGCACGACGCCTCGGGGCTGGCGTTCGGCCCCGACGAGCCGCGCCCGGACCTGACCCTGGTCGTGGTGAACGACGACGGGGGCGGGATCTTCGCCACCCTCGAGTACGGCGCCCCAGCACGGTCCGCCGACTTCGAGCGGGTCTTCGGCACCCCCACGGGGACCGACCTCGCCGCACTCTGCCGGGCCCACGGCATACCGCACGAGGTCGCCGGGGGCGCCCCCGACCTCGCGGCCGCGCTCGCCGGGACGGGCGGTGGGGTCCGGGTGGTCGAAGTGCGGGTGGACCGCTCGCGGCACCGGGACCTGAGGGAGCAGCTGGCCGCCGCCGCGGCCGCCGCCGTGCGCTGACCGGCACCGACCCGCCGTCGACCGTGCCGGGTTAGAAGCCGATGGCGCCGAACGGGTCGCTGTCGGCGCGCATCGCCCGGCTCAGCCGGCGCACCGCACCCGGCGTCAGCTCGGTGACCTGCCCCGCTGCGGCCTGGGCGACGATCGGGCGGCCCCCGAGGTAGGCGGCACCCAGCGCCTGCACGGGCAACCGCACGTCGGCGTCGGCGTCCGTGGGCAGGCAGCTGCCGACCCCGTCGGCGCCCACGGACAGTCGCCAGCGGCGCGCGTTCCACGGGCAGACGTCGTCGACGACGTCCAGGACCACGTCCACCGGCCCGCTGTAGCCGCGGGCGGTGAGCGCCTTGTCGACGTCCACGAGCCGCAGCCACAGCCCGTCGTAGTGCCGCACCCGGACCGCCCGGGGACCACCGGCCCACCAGAGCAGCGGGTCGTCGGGCGAACGGTCGTAGAAGGTCACCTTGCCGGTCAGGTCGAAGTCGACCAGCCGGCGGGCCAGGGCCAGCAGCGAGCCGGGGTCGGTCGCCCCGAGCTCGCGCACGCGCACCTCGCCCTCGGGCTGGTGGTCGTCGTTCCACTTCGCGACGCGCCGGAACACGGCATACCCGGTGAGTTCGGTGCCGCGCTGGGCGAACATCGCCCGCAACGGCTCGTGGCCGCCGCGGGACGTGGGGTGGTCGGCGAACCAGCCCCGGGCGGTGTCCTCGCCGCGGGTGACCGTGCCGAGGGTATGCCGTGCCGTCGCCAGGTGGGCCCGGTGCAGGGCGGCGGCCGCCTCGTCCGAGTCGGCGTCCACGAAGTGCGTGGACACCTCGGACGCCGACGCGTCCAGCGTCTCGCCGGCCCGGAACTCGGTCCCCCGCCCCATGTCGAGCGAGACGTCGGAGGACGCCCCGCCGTAGCCGAACCGGCCGTAGATGCCCGGCTCGGAGGCGTGCAGACCGGCCAGGGGCGTCTCGTCGCGGTCGTGCAGACCGTGCAGGTGGTCGACCATCATCCGGCGCAGGATGCCGCGGCGACGGTGGTCCGGGTGCACGCCGACCCAGGTCAGGCCCGACATCGGCAGCGGGGTCAGGTCCCCGTCCGGCCCGGGCGCGGTGACCCCCATGAGCCAGGCGCTGTAGGTGCCGACCAGCGGCACCGGCCCGTCGGAGGGGGTGCCCAGCGGCGCGGGGCCCACGGGTTCCACCCCACGGGTGCGGGTGAAGTCGAGGTTGCGGACGTAGTCCGCACCGGTCTGACCGGGGGCGACCTCGAACCAGGTGAGGTCCTCGAAGTGGCGGATGCGCTCGGCGTCGGCCGGCGTCAGGTCGACCAATCGGGTCGCGTCCCCGGGGGATGCCTCGGATAAACTCACGGGGCCACTCTGGCCTCCGGCGAGCACGCCGCGCCACACCTTTTCCAGCAGCGTCGGCCCGGCCGGCGAAGGAGCCCGAAAGACCCCGTGTCCACACCCCTGCCTCCACCGCGCATGCCTGCTTCCGCCACCGTCCCGGACCGCCGGACGGCCGGATCGCCCCTGGCGGTCGCGGTCGTCTTCGCCGCGGCGGGGTTCGTGATGGCCCAGACGCTGGCGCGGGTGCCCGCGCTGCGCGACAGCGTCGGGGCGAGCCAGGCCGAGCTGGGGCTGGCCCTGGTGGGCGGCGGGCTGGGGTCGCTCCTGGCGATGCCGCACACGGCACGCCTGGTCAGCCGGTTCGGCAACCTCCGGGTGACCGCGGTCTCCCTCGTCCTCGCCTCGCTCGGCTGGGGCTCGGTCGCGTTCGCCCCGAACGTCTGGGTGCTGGCCGGGCTGCTGGTGCTCGCCGGCGCCCCGGTGGGGGTCTGGGACGTGTCGATGAACATCCAGGGCTTCCGGGTGGAGCAGCTGCGCTCCCGCACGCTGATGCCCTACCTGCACGCCGCCTTCTCCGCCGGGACCGTCGCCGGGGCGGGTCTGGGGGCGCTCGCGGCGTGGCAGGGCATCGGCCTGGGCCAGGTCCCCGTGGGCGCGGTGCTGGCGCTCCTGGCGGGGCTGGCCGCGGTCCGGGCCTTCGTCCCCGTCGAGGACACCACGGCGGGTGACGGTGCGCAGGATCCGGCCGAGGAGAGCAGCACTGGCCGTGGGATCAGCGTCCTGGAGATCCTGATCGGCGTGGTCTGCCTGGGGGCGGCACTGGCCGAGGGCGCCGCCAACGACTGGTTGGCGCTGCTGCTGGTCGACGTCCGCGGGGCCCCGGAGGCGTTCGGGGCGCTGGCCTTCATGGCGTTCAACGTCACGATGCTCCTGGGGCGCCTGGCCGGTGGCGCGGTGACCCGCTGGTGGGGGCGGGACGTCGTGGCCCGCGTCGGCGGCGTCCTGGCAGCCACCGGCATCCTGCTGGTCACCCTGGTCCCCTCGCTCCCGGTGGCACTGGTCGGCGGGCTGCTCTGGGGGCTGGGAGTCTCGACCATCTTTCCGGCCGCGATCTCCGCGGCCGGCGAGGTCCCCGGTCGCGGCACCCGCGCGATCGGGGTGGTCAGCACCATCGCCTACGGGGCCTTCCTGTTCGGGGCGCCGACGATCGGGCTGCTGGCCGAGCGGTTCGGGTTGGACCGCGCGCTCTGGCTGGTCGTCTGCTTCCTCGCCCTGATGGTGCTGCTCGCGGGGGCCCTCAGAGCGCGGCCGCCTTGGCGCGCAGCACCGCCTGCTCCCGCTCGTTCGCGGCCAGACCCGCAGCCGTGAGCAGCTCGGACCGGGCCTCCTCGGTCCGGCCCAGTCGGGCCAGCAGTTCGCCCCGGACGCTGGGCAGCAGGTAGGAGCCGCGCAGCGCCCCTGCGGAGGCGAGACCGTCCACGATCCGCAGGGCGGTGGCCGGGCCGGTGGCCATCGACACGGCGACGGCGCGGTTGAGGTCCACCACGGGGCTCGGCGCGATCCGGCCCAACGCCTCGTAGAGCACCACGATGCGATCCCAGTCGGTGTCTGCCACGCTCGGGGCGACGGCGTGGCACTGCGCGATCGCGGCCTGGAGGGCGTAGCTGCCACGGCCCCTGCCCACCCTGTCGGCCAGCGCCAGCGCGGACTGCCCGCGGCGGATCTGCGACCGGTCCCACCGGGAGCGGTCCTGGTCGGCCAGCAGCACCGGGGTACCGTCGGCCGCCACCCGCGCTGCGAATCGAGACGCCTGGAACTCCATCAGCGCCACCAGGCCGTGCGCCTCGGACTCTCGCGGCAGCAACCGCGCCACCACCCGACCGAGCCGCAGCGCCTCGAGGGCCAGGTCGGGTCGGATCCAGCGGTCGCCGGAGGTGGCGGCATACCCCTCGGTGAACACGGCATACACGACCCCGAGGACCCCGCTCAGCCGCTCCCGCCACTGCCCCGGCTCCGGCGCCTCGAACGGCACCGTGGCGGCGGCCAGGGTCTTCTTGGCCCGGGTGATCCGTGCCTGCACCGTGGGGACCGGCACCAGCATGATCCGGGCGATCTCCTCCGTGGTCAGGCCACCGACCACCCGGAGGGTGAGGCACACCTGCGCCTCGCGCGAGAGCACCGGGTGGCAGGCGGTGAACACCAGCCGCAGCATGTCGTCCTCGATCGGCTGCCACTCCTGCTCTGCCGCCTCGGTGAGGTCGTGGGCGATGGCCTGGTAGCGCTCGGCGAGCCGCTCCCGGCGGCGCCAGGCATCGATCGCCCGGCGTTTGGCCACCGCCGTGAGCCAGGCGCCCGCGTTGCGCGGGACACCGGACTCCGGCCACTGCGTCAACGCATCCGCCACCGCCTCCTGGGCGAGGTCCTCGGCGAGCCCGAAGTCGCCGGTCACCCGGGCCAGGGTCGCCACGACCCGGGCGCCCTCGATCCGCCAGACGGCGTCGACGGTGCGTCGGATGTCGGTCATCGGTCCGTATGCCGTGGGGCCGGGTGGGGCGACCCGACTCAGCCCTTGCCCCCGGCGCCCTTGCCCTCGGCGCGGGCGGCCTGCTCCTCGCGCCAACCCTCTTCCTTCTGGACGTACTCGTTGTCCGCGAAGTCGGCGAAGTCGCACTCGTCGGTCACCCGGCGCACCTCGAGCTTGCTGCCCGGGCCGAGCGGGGCACGGCTGGCCCACTGGGCGGCCTCCTCCTTGCTGGCCACCTCCAGGATCCAGAAGCCGTTGAACAGCTCGTGCGTCTCGCCGTAGGGGCCGTCGGTGACGATCGGGGTCTCCGCGTCGAAGTCGACGACGAAGCCCTCCTCGGCGTCGGCCAGGCCCTCGCCCGCCAGGAGGACCCCGGCGTCCATCAGGGACTCGTTGTAGGCACCCATCGCGTTGATGATCTCCTCGAAGTCCATCTCCTGGGATGCCTCGGCAGCCTCCTGGGTGGCCCGCATGATCAGCATGTACTTCATCGTCCTGCTCCTTCGTCGCGCAGGGCGCCTCGTGCGCCCTCCTGCCTACCCGTCGAACGGCCGCGCCGCGGATCGACATGGCCGACCAACTTTCTCCGCCCCCGCCGTGCAGGCCTTCACACATTCTGCACATCGCGCTGGCACCGCGGCCCCGTCCGGACTCCTAGGCTTCAGAACATGACCGAAGAACGCGGGGCAGGGGCGGGCAGTCACCGGCTACTGGTCGTCGAGGACGACCCCACGATCAACCAGGCGCTGGCCGACCGGCTCGCCGCCGAGGGGTTCGACGTCGTCCGGGCGTTCGACGGACCCGGTGCGGTCACGGCATACCAGGAGCACACGCCGGACCTGGTCCTGCTGGACATCATGCTCCCCGGCTTCGACGGCCTCGAGGTGTGCCGTCGGATCCAGGCGGAGCGGCCGGTGCCGGTCCTGATGCTCACCGCACGGACCGACGAGACGGACCTGCTGGTGGGCCTGGGGGTCGGGGCCGACGACTACGTGACCAAGCCGTTCCGGATGCGGGAGGTCGTGGCACGGGTGCGCGCGCTGCTGCGACGGGTGGACCGCGCCGCCGAGCTGGCCGCCGCCCGCCCGCCGGCGGTGAAGGTCGGTGACCTCGTGCTGGACCGCGCGACCCGCCGGGTGCAGGTCGGTGCGGACGAGGTGCACCTCGCGCCGTTGGAGTTCGACCTGCTCGCGGTGCTCGCGGAGGCGGCCGGGACGGTGCGCAGCCGGGAGTCGCTGATGTCGGAGGTCTGGGGCTGGGCCGATGCCCGGGGGACCCGCACGCTGGACAGCCACGTCCGGTCGCTGCGCGCCAAGATCGGCAGCGCGCGGATCCGGACCGTGCACGGCGTCGGCTACGCGCTGGAGGCCTGAGGTATGCCGTCCACTCACCTCCGGCGGGAACGCCCCCTCGACGGGGTCACCTCGATCACCGTCAAGATCGGGCTGCTCGTCGTGCTGAGCATCGTGGCGGCGGTCGTGCTGATGCAGGTCGGCAGCCGGGCGGGGGTGCCCGGCTGGATCACCCTGCCGGTCGCCCTGGCCGGTGCCCTCGGGGTCAGCCGGTGGCTGGCCCGCGGGATGACCTCACCGCTGCGGGAGATGACGCGGGCCGCGGGGCAGATGGCCGCCGGGGACTACTCGGCCCGGGTGCCGGCGACGTCCGCGGACGAGGTCGGACGGTTGGGGCACGCCTTCAACACGATGGCCGCCGACCTGGCCGCCGCGGACCAGGAACGCCGCCAGCTGGTCGCCACGGTGTCCCACGAGCTGCGGACGCCGCTGGCCGCCCAGCGCGCCCTGCTGGAGAACCTCGTCGACGGTGTCGTCACCCCCGACGACACCGCCCTGCAGACCGCCCTGGCCCAGTCCGAACGCCTCAGCGGCCTGGTCTCCGACCTGCTCGACGTGAGCCGGATCGACGGCGGGGCGGCCCCACTGCACCTCGCGCCGGTCCGGGTGGCCGAGCTGCTGGGGGCTGCCGCCGCCGAGGCCACCGTGGGGGGCCGGGACGTCCGGGTCGAGACCCGCGTCGAACCCACCGACCTGGTCGTCGACGCCGACTCGGCCCGTCTGGCCCAGGTCGTGGCCAACCTGCTGGACAACGCGATCCGGCACAGCCCCGCCGGCGGCACGGTGACGGTGCACGCCGCCGCGGCGGACGACCGCTGGTTCCTCGAGGTCGGGGACGAGGGGCCCGGCATCCCCGCCGAGCAGGCGCAGCGGGTGTTCGAGCGGTTCGGCGTCGGCGAGGACGGGGGCGGGGGCACCGGCCTCGGCCTGGCCATCTCCCGCTGGGTCTGCCAGCTCCACGGCGGCACCATCGCCGCACTCCCACCCCCCGGTGACGCCACCGGGGCACGGGTGCGTGCGGTGCTGCCGCGCCACCCCTCCGCCCGCGACGTCCAGCCGGCCGCACCCATCCAGCACCGCACACCCACCCAGCACGGCACACCCGAGGAGAACCCCGTGACCGCGACCCACCCCACCCCCTCGTCGACCACGGCCGCGACGGACGCGCCGCCGCTGCCGGCCGCGACGACCGACGCGCTGTTCGGCGACTTCTGGCCGGAGCGGGAGAGCCTGCGGACGGCGACCGGACAGTTGGCCGGGTCGGTGGCGGTCGGGGCGCTGGCCGCCCTGGTGCTGCCCTACCGCAACATCGGGCTGGGGGTCCTCCTGGTGCTGCTGCTGGCCGGCGGACTCGTGCTCGCGTCGTCGGTCTACCGACGGCGGCGGTGGACCGTCGTCTCGGCCGCCCTCTGCGTCGGCCTCGCCTCGCTCGTGGTGCTCCGCGCCGCCGAGTGGCTGGCGGTGCTGGCCGTGCTGGTGGCGGGCGTCCTGGTCGCGACGGCGCTGACCGACGCCCGGAAGGTGCTCTCGATGCTCGCGGCCGGGGCCACCTGGGTCGGCAGCGGCATCCGCGGGCTGCCCCTGCTCGGACGGACCCTGACCGCCGCGGGCCGCCAGGAACGGCTGTGGCCGGTGCTGCGGACCACCGCCCTGTCCCTGGTCGCGCTGGTCATCTTCGGCGGACTGTTCGCCTCCGGCGACCCGGTCCTCGGGTCGTGGGTCTCGGCGGTCCTGCCGGACATCACGATCGCCGACAGCCTCGTCTTCCGCGGCTTCGTGTGGTTCCTGGTCGGTGGGGTCGTCCTGGCCGCGTGCTACCTGGCGCTCAACCCCCCGAGGGTGGAGAAGGTGGCGCTGCGGGGTGCCCGTCCGGTGTCCCGACCGTGGGAGTGGGCGGTGCCCGCAGGCGTCGTGCTGGCGGTGTTCGTGGCCTTCCTGGTCGCCCAGGCCTCCGCCATGTGGGGTGGACACGACTATGTCCTGAACACCACCGGGATGCGGTATGCCGACTACGTCCACCAGGGCTTCGCCCAGCTGACCGCGGCGACCGCGCTGACCCTGGTGACCATCGCCCTGGTGGTGCGCAAGGCACCCCGGTCCGATCCGGGCGACCGCCGGTTGCTCCGGTGGATCCTGGGTGCGTTGTGCCTGCTCACCCTGCTGGTGGTCGTGTCGGCGCTGTCCCGGATGGCGGTCTACCAGCAGGCCTACGGGTTCACCGTCCTCCGGGTGCTGGTGGACGCCTTCGAGGTGTGGCTCGGCATCCTGGTGCTGCTCGTGATGGTGGCGGGGGTCCGGATGTCCGGCTGGTGGTTGCCGCGGGCCGCGCTGGCCTCCGGGGCCGCCCTGCTGCTCGTGATCGGCCTGGCCAACCCCGAGGCACGGGTCGCGCAGGCCAACATCGACCGGTTCCACGAGGTGGGCAAGCTCGACGTGGCCTACCTGGCCAGCCTCGGGGCCGATGCCACCCCGGTCATCGAGGCCGGTCTGCCGGCCGACCTCGCGGAGTGTGTCGTCGCGGGGCAGTACGCCTCCTCGCTGGAGGACGACTGGCTCGGCTGGAACCTGGGGCGGGCCAGGGCGGCCCAGGTGTCGGGCTACGGCACCGACAACAGCAGGGGACTGGCCTGCGAGCCGCAGATCGGGGAGTGATCCCGGCGCGCCGATGAGTTCCGGCCCCGCCCCGGGTCAGACCCGTATGGCACACCCCGAGGAGCAGACGATGACCGACCCGACCACGCACACCCTGGACCTTCCCGGCGTCACCCTGACCTACGACATACGGGGCGACCTGACGGAGGCGACGGCCGACCGGCCGGCGCTGCTGCTGGCCGCCTCGCCGATGGGCGCCTCGGGCTTCCCCACGCTGGCCGGGCACTTCACCGACCGACCGGTGATCACCTACGACCCGCGCGGGGTCGAGCGCAGCGTCCGCTCCGACGGGGCCGGTGAGCTCACCCCGGAGCAGCACGCCGCGGATCTGCACGCGCTGCTGCAGGCGCTGGACCTGCCGGCCGTCGACGTGTTCGCCAGCAGCGGGGGTGCGGTCAACGCCCTGTGCCTGGTGTCCGCCCACCCGGACGAGGTCCGCACCCTGGTCGCCCACGAACCGCCCGCGGCCGCGGCGCTGCCCGACGCGGGGCCGGCGCTGGCGGTCTGCGAGGACATCTACCAGACCTACCAGCACGAGGGGATGGGCCCGGCCATGGCCAGGTTCATCGCGATCAGCTCCCACCAGGGCCCGGTGCCCGAGGACTACCTGGACGGCCCCGCGCCGGACCCCGCGGCGTTCGGTCTGCCGACCGAGGACGACGGCACCCGGGACGACCCGCTCGTCGGCCAGAACATCCGGACGATCACCGCCTACCGGCCTGACGTCCCCGCCCTCACCACGACCGCGACCCGCGTGGTTTTCGCGGTGGGGGAGGAGTCCGGGGAGGAGCTGGCGGCCCGGGCCGGCCGAGCCGTTGCCGCCGCGATCGGCACCGAGCCGGTGCTCTTCCCGGGGAGCCATGCCGGATTCCTCGGCCAGGAGTACGGGCCGGAGATGGCCGGGCGCCCGGACGAGTTCGCCGCGGCGCTGCGCCGGGTCCTCGACGGCCGCTGAGCAGGAGCGACACGGGACGGCGCGCGTTACTGCGGTATGCCGTCGGCCGAGTGTGACCAGGATCGCACCGTTCCGGTTTGGTTCCGCGAGGGTATTTAGGTAAGGGTGGTCTTACCTAAATATTTTCGGAGGAGTTCTTCGTGCGAGACATCCGCGTCGCCGTCATCGGCGCTGGCCCGGCCGGGATCTATGCCGCCGACATCCTGACCCGGGAGCACCCCGGGGCCAGCGTCGACATCATCGAGCGACTTCCCGCGCCGTACGGGCTGGTCCGCTACGGCGTCGCGCCGGACCACCCCCGGATCAAGGAGATCGTCAAGGCGCTCCGTCGGGTCCTGGGCCGGGAGGAGATCCGCTTCCTGGGCAACGTCGACTACGGCACCGACCTCAAGCTCGCGGACCTCAACCGGTTCTACGACGCGGTGATCTTCGCGACCGGGGCCGCCACCGACCGTCCGCTGGAGATCCCCGGCATCGACCTGCCCGGCTCCCACGGGGCCGCCGACTTCGTCTCCTGGTACGCCGGGCACCCCGACGTCCCGCGCGACTGGCCGCTGGAGGCCGAGTCCGTGGCGGTGATCGGCGCCGGCAACGTCGCCCTCGACGTGGCCCGGATGCTCGCCAAGCCCGCCGACGAGCAACTGGGCACCGAGGTGGCCGACAACGTCTACCAGGGGCTGAAGGCCAACCGGGCCAAGGACGTGCACGTCTTCGCCCGCCGCGGCCCCGCCCAGATCAAGTTCACCCCGATGGAGCTGCGCGAGCTCTCGCACAGCCCGAACGTGGACGTCCTCGTACACCCCGAGGGGTTCGAGATCGACGAGGCCGGCCAGCAGGCGATCAACCGCACCAAGAGCACCCGCCTTGTGGTGGACACCCTGTTGAAGTACCTGGAGGCGGAACCGACCGGCGCCGACCACCGGATCCACATCCACCTGTGCCAGGTGCCGGTCCGCGTCCTGGGCACGGACCGTGTCGAGGGTCTGCGGACCGAGCGCACCGAGCTCCAGGGCGACGGGACGGTCCGCGGCACCGGCGAGTATGTCGACACCCCGGTCCAGGCGGTCTACCGTGCCGTGGGCTACCTGTCGACCCACCTGCCCGACGTGCCCTTCGACCACGCCGCCGGCGTGGTGCCGCACGACGCCGGCCGGGTGCTCGACCTGGACGGGTCGCAGCTCACCGGCAGCTACGTCACCGGCTGGATCAAGCGCGGACCGGTGGGGCTGATCGGGCACACCAAGTCCGACGCCGCCGAGACGGTCGCCAGCCTGCTGGCCGACCTGGACGGCCTGTCCGCGGCGGAGCTGCCCGACCCGGACGCCATCGTCGCCTACCTCCGGGACCGCGACGTCGACGTCGTCACCTGGGACGGGTGGGAGCGCCTCGACGCCCATGAGGTCGCCCTCGGTGAGGCCCAGGGTCGCGAGCGGATCAAGGTCGTGCCCCGCGAGGACATGCTCGTGCACGCCTCGGGTCGCCAGCTGGTCTGAGGGGGGCTAGCGGAGGTCGACCCCGGCTCGGGGAGCGGCCCGCGAGACGGTCCCCGGTAGGGGCAGCCGCAACCGCAGCCCCGTGCGCTCAGGCGTCGAGGGCATAGCGCATCGCGGCGAGCTTGGCCTCGGTCTCGGCCAGCTCGGCGTCCGGGTCGGACGCGGCGACGATGCCCCCGCCGGCGAACAGTCGCATCGAGGAATTGTCGGTGGCGAACTGGCCGCAGCGCAGCGCGATGCCCCAGTCGCCGTCCCCGTCGGCGTCCACCCAGCCGACGGGCCCGGCATACCGCCCCCGGTCCATCCCCTCGATCTCGGCGATCAACCGCGCCGCGACGTCGGAGGGGGTCCCGCACACCGCGGCGGAGGGGTGCAGCGCGGCGGCCAGGCGCAACGAGGTGGCGCCGTTGGCCGGCTGCCCGCTGATATCGGTGGCCAGGTGGTAGACGTCGGGGAGCTCCAGGACGAACGGCTCGTCCGGCACCTCCAGCGCGGTGCAGTGCGGGGCCAGTGCCTCGGCCACGGACCGGACCGCGAAGGCGTGCTCCTCCAGCTCCTTCTCGTCGGACACCAGGTGCAGCCGGGGGTCGCTGCGGTGGGCCGGTTCCAGCTCCGGGTGGGCCTCGGTGACCGACGGCGCGGGCGTCCGGTCCCGGCGGACGGTGCCGGCCAGGACCCGGGAACGGACCCGGCCGTCCTGTAGCCGGACCAGCATCTCGGGGGTGGCGCCCACCAGCCCGTCCACCGCGAAGGTCCAGGTCGCGCCGTAGCGGTCGGCCAGCCTGCGGAGCACCCCCACCGGGTCCAGCGGCCCGCTGCCCTCGGCGACGACGTCGCGGGCCAGCACGACCTTCTCGACCTCCCCGGCGCGGATCCGGCCGATGGCGGCGCGGATGACCTCAGGCCACCGGTGCGCCGGGACGGTGCCGTCGCGCAGCTCGACACCGGGGCGCACCCGGTCCCGGGCAGCGGGGGCGGGAGTCGGTGCCTCGACGGGCGCGGCGACGTGATCGCCCTCGGGCTCGATGGTGGTCACCCAGCACCGGCCGTCCCTGCGCCCCACGACCACCTCGGGGACGGCCAGCGTGCCGCCCCGCGCGGAGTCCGGGGAGAAGGCGAAGGACCCGAAGGCGAGCAGGCCGCTGCCCGGCTGCCCGATCTCGTCCTCCACGGTCGCGGCCGACACCAGCTGGGCCCACCACTCCTCGGCGGAGTCGAACCGGGCGGTGCCGTGCGTGGTGACCTCGGCAGCGCGGCCCCAGGCGACGATGCCCTCGCCCTCCCGGACCCAGGAGAGCACGCCCGACGGGTCGGCGCCGGCGGCCACCGCGGCCTCCACCCACCCGAAGAGGTCGACGAACGGGTCCACCTCGAGGGTGCTGACCCGGAGTCTGGGCGGGGCGATGACGGTCACGGCCAACCAGCCTATGTCCTCCCGTCGGGGCGGTCGGACCAGGTGCGAGGATGAGGGCATGATCCGCGCCAGCCTGGACAAGCAACCGCACGAGGTCGCCGAGATGTTCGACGATGTCGCGGGCCGGTACGACCTGACCAACGACGTGCTCTCCCTCGGCCAGGACCGGCTCTGGCGGCGCGCGGTGGTCAAGGCGGTGGCGGCGCGGCCGGGGGAGCGGGTGCTGGACATCGCCGCGGGCACCGGGACCAGCAGCGAGCCGTATGCCGACGCGGGGGTTGACGTGGTCCCGGCGGACTTCTCCCTCGGGATGCTCGGGGAGGGACGACGCCGCCGCCCCGACCTGCCGTTCACCGCGGCCGACGCGCTGGCGCTGCCCTTCGCGGACGGGTCGTTCGACGTGGTCACGATGTCCTTCGGGCTGCGCAACGTCGCGGACGTGGGGCAGGCGCTGGAGGAGTTCCACCGGGTCACCAGGCCTGGCGGGCGGTTGGTCGTGTGCGAGTTCTCCGCGCCCACGAACAAGGCCTTCCGCACCGTCTACCGCGAGTACCTGATGCGGGCGCTGCCCAGCGTCGCGCGCCGGGTGAGCAGCAACCCGGAGTCCTACATCTACCTCGCCGAGTCGATCCAGGAGTGGCCGGACCAGGCCTCCCTCGCCCGGCGGATCGGGGCGGCCGGGTGGGAGCGGGTGCGGTGGCGCAACCTCTCCGGCGGGATCGTCGCCCTGCACCACGCGGTGCGGTAGGGCCGGACGGGTCGGCCGGGCGGACCGGGGCAGCGGGCGGACGGCGATGGGTGCCGAGATCACCGCGGTGCGGGACTTCCTGGCCGGGCACGCCCCCTTCCGCGACCTGCCGCCCGAGGCGCTCTCCGCGCTGTCCCGGTCGCTGACCGTGCGCTACGTGCGGCGCGGCACCCGCATCCGGTCGGTGGGGGAGGCGGCCCACGAGATGTTCGTGCTGCGGTCCGGCGCGGTGGACATCACCGACCCGGAGGGTGCCCTGGTCGAGCGCAGCGACCCCGGCACCTCGTTCGGCATGTCGGCGCTGGTGGACCCGGCGCCGTCGCGCTACGACTTCACCGCCATCGAGGACAGCCTGCTCCTCGTGGTGCCGGCGGAGGTGTTCGCCCGGACCTGCGCCGAGCACGCAGGCTTCGCCACGTTCTATGCGCAGGCGCACACCGCCCGGTTGCGGCGGGCGCTCGGCGTCCTGCACGCGACGACCCGGGGCGGGGCAGTGTTCAAGACGTCGGTGCGGGACCTGGTCCGCCGGCCACCGGTCGGGACCGCGCCGAGCACGAGCATCCGCGAGGCGGCGCGGCTGATGGCCGACGAACACGTCTCCTGCCTGGTGGTCCTACGGGACGGGCGGCTGGTGGGGATCCTCACCGACCGGGACCTGCGCACCCGGGTGCTGGCCACCGGGCGCGACCCCGCGGACCCCGTGTCGGCCGTCATGACGCCGGACCCGGCGACCGTCCCGGAGGACGCCCTGACCTTCGAGGTGCTGATGGAGATGGTGGCGCGTGCCGTCCACCACCTGCCCGTCGTCGACCGTGGCGGCCGGGTGACCGGACTGGTCACCGGGACCGACCTGATGCGCCTGGAGCACAACAACCCGGTCTACCTGGTGGCCGACATCGCCGCGGCGCCGGACCAGCCGGCGCTCACCCGGCTCTCCCGGCGGATCCCGGTGATCCTGGAGCAGCTGGTCGCCGAGGACGCCAGCGCGGACGACATCGGGCGGGTCGTCACCGCGCTCGGCGACGCGCTCGAACGCCGGCTGCTGGTGCTCGCCGAGACGGACCTCGGGCCGCCCCCGGTGCCCTACTGCTGGGTGGTCCTCGGGTCCCAGGCGCGGCAGGAACAGGGACTGTCCAGCGACCAGGACAACGCGCTCGTGCTCGGCGACGACGCGGACCGCGCGGACGACGGGTACTTCCTGGAGCTGGCCCGCCGGGTCCGCTCGGGCCTGGCCGCCTGCGGGTATGCCGAGTGCCCGGGTGAGGTGATGGCCACCAACAGCCGGTGGCGCGCCCCGGTCGGCACCTGGCGGCAGCACTTCGCTGGCTGGCTGGACACCCCCCAACCGCAGGCGGTCCTCAACGGCGCCATCTTCTTCGACATGCGTCCCCTGCACGGCGCGACCGAGCTGGTGACCGGACTGCGCCGCGAGGTGCTGGGGCGGACCGCGGACTCCGACCTGTTCCTGGCCTACCTGGCCTCGCACGCCGTGGGGCAGCGGCCACCGATCGGCTTCTTCCGCGGCTTCGCCCTGGAGCGCCACGGCGAGCACCGCGACACCCTGGACCTGAAGCACGGCGGGGTGGCCGCCGTCGTCGACCTCGCGCGGGTGCACGCGCTGCGCCACGGCATACCCGAGGTCAACACCCGGGCGCGGATCACCGAGGCGGCACGGGCCGGGTCGCTCAGCGTCGGGTTGGCAGCGGAGCTGCGCGACGCGCTGGAGTTCCTGGCCTACGTGCGGCTGCGGCACCAGGGGCGGGCGGTGCGGGCCGGTCGGGAGCCGGACAACTTCGTCGACCCGGCCGACCTGACCGACTTCGACCGGCGGCACCTGCGGGACGCCTTCCGGATCGTCCGGTCCGCGCAGCAGGCACTGTCCCAGAAGATGGCACTGGGGCACCTGTCATGACCCTGCTGCGCCGGCGGCACGGGGGTGCCGACCCGATGCCCGCACCGGGGTGCCCGCTCCGTGACCTGCCGCTGCTCGCGCTCGACCTGGAGACCACCGGCCTGGATCCGGTGCGGGGCGAGATCGTCGCGGTGGGGATGGTGCCGGTCGATGGCACCGTGGTGCGGCTCGACGGGGCGTGGCAGAGCCTGGTGCGCCCGGCCGGGGGCCGCGGGGTCGGGGACAGTGCCACCGTCCACGGCCTCACCGACGACACCGTGGCGGCGGGCTCCGCGCTGTCGGACGTCGTGTCCCGGGTGCTCGGGGAGCTGGCCGGGCGGGTGCTCCTCGCCCATCACGCCGCCATCGAGGTCGGGTTCCTGAGCCGTGCCTGCCGGCGGGTGGGCCGGGACTTCCCCGACGTGCGCGTGGTCGACACCGTCCGGTTGCACCGCCGCGTGCTCGGGCGGGGTCGCCCGCTGGGGCACGTGGGCGAGGACGAGCTCCGGCTGGGGAGCGCCCGCGCCCACCTGGGCCTGCCGCCCTACCCCGACCACGACGCCCTCACCGACGCCCTGGCCTGCGCCGAGCTCTACCTGGCGCAGGTGGAGCACCTCGGCGGCGCGGACGGCCTGCGGCTGCGCCAGGTGGCCAGCCGGGTGCCGCCGAGCCGCTGACGGGGCAGGTCCACGGACCGCCCGGCGGCCACCGCCCGCGGGGCACCCGGGAGTGAGGCGAACCTTAGTGATCTGTGGTGAAAGGTGGACCTAGACTGACCCGAGTTCGTGAATCCCTTCACAAGCGAGGCGTCTTCGGTGAGTGAGCAGTCGGTCGCAACCGCCCAGGTCCGGTTCGACGAGACCGCCGACGTGATCGTGGTCGGCGCGGGTCCCGGTGGATCCGCCACCGCGGCATACCTGGCCGCCCACGGACTCGAGGTCCTGCTGCTGGAGAAGACCGCCTTCCCCCGCGAGAAGGTGTGCGGTGACGGACTCACGCCCCGCGCCGTCCGGGAGCTGGTCACCCTCGGGATCCCCACGCCGGAGGACGACGGGTGGATCAAGAACTGGGGCCTACGGATCATCGGCGGCGGCATGCGGCTGCAGCTGGACTGGCCGGACAACAGCGCCTTCCCGCCCTACGGGCTGGTCCGGACCCGGCAGGACTTCGACGACATCCTGGCCAAGCACGCCCAGTCCCGCGGGGTGAAGCTGCACCAGCTCACCAACGTCGTGGGCCCGGTCCTGGACGAGCGCACCGGCCACATCATCGGGGTGCGCGCCAAGGTGATGGGCAGCGACAACCGGCCCACCGGCGAGCAGGTCGCCTACGGCGCTCCCGTCGTCGTCGCGGCCGACGGCAACTCCTCCCGGCTCTCGCTGTCGATGGAGCGCCCCAAGCGGGACGACCGGCCGATGGGCGTGGCGGTGCGCACCTACTTCACCAGCCCCCGGCACGACGACGACTACCTGGAGTCCTGGCTGGAGCTGTGGTCGACCAACGACGAGGGGGAGAAGATCCTGCTGCCCGGCTACGGGTGGATCTTCGGGGTCGGCGACGGCACGTCCAACGTCGGGCTCGGCATCCTGAACACCTCCGACGCCTTCGGCAAGGTCGACTACAAGGACGTCATGCGCCGCTGGGTCGCGACGATGCCGGAGGAGTGGACCTACAGCGAGGAGACCCAGGTCGGCCCGATCCGCGGCGCGGCCCTGCCGATGGGCTTCAACCGGCAGCCGCACTACGACCGGGGGCTGCTGCTCGTCGGCGACGCCGGCGGCATGGTGAACCCGTTCAACGGGGAGGGCATCGCCTACGCGATGGAGTCCGGCCGGCTCGCCGCCGAGGTGATCGCCCAGGCGCTGGCCCGGAGCACCCCGGAGGCCCGCGAGCGGGTGCTGCAGTCCTACCCCCGGGTGATGAAGGACGCCCTCGGGGGCTACTACACGCTGGGTCGGCACTTCGCCCAGCTGATCGGGCATCCCGAGGTGATGCGGCTGGCCACCAAGTACGGTCTGCCGCGCAAGACCCTGATGAAGTTCCTGCTGAAGGTGATGGCGAATCTGGGCGAGCCCCACGGGGGGCGCGCCGACGACCGCATCATTGCAGCACTCACAAAGATCGCACCTGCGGCATGATGGGCCCCAGCACCCCTAGGATTGGGCCGCGCCGAGCCACCCGAAAGGAGCGCGGGCTATGAGCCAGACCTATCTGCCCCTGCTGATGTTCTTAGCGTTGGGACTGCTCTTCGCGGGGGGCTCGGTGGGCACCGCGGCGATCGTGGGGCGACGCACCTACAACAGGGCCAAGGCCGAGGCCTACGAGTGCGGCATCCAACCGACACCGCAGGCCCGGGACGGTGGCCGCATCCCGATCAAGTACTACCTGACCGCGATGCTGTTCATCGTCTTCGACGTCGAGGTGCTCTTCCTCTACCCGTTCGCGGTGGCCTTCGACCAGGTCGGGCTGTTCTCGCTGATGGCGATGGTGCTCTTCCTGGTGGTCGTGTCGGTCCCGTTCGTCTACGAGTGGAGCCGGGGTGGTCTGGAGTGGGACTGAGGGACGCGATGACAGACACGTATGCAGGGCAGAACCCGGTCACGGAAGGCACGGTGTGAGGAATGGGGCTTGAGGACAAACTCCCGTCCGGCTTCCTGCTGACCACGGTCGAGGGCCTGGTCGGCCAGATGCAGTCCCGGTCGATCTGGCCGGCGACCTTCGGGTTGGCCTGTTGCGCGATCGAGATGATGGCGGTCGGCACCCCGGACTACGACATCGCCCGGTTCGGGATGGAGCGCTTCGCGGCGACCCCCCGCCAGGCCGACCTGATGATCGTGGCGGGCCGGGTGAGCCAGAAGATGGCGCCGGTGGTGCGCCAGGTCTACGACCAGATGCCCAACCCCAAGTGGGTCCTGTCGATGGGGGTCTGCGCCAGCTCCGGCGGCATGTTCAACAACTACGCCGTGGTGCAGGGCGTGGACCACATCGTCCCGGTCGACATCTACCTGCCCGGCTGTCCGCCGCGGCCGCAGATGCTGCTCAACGCGATCCTGTCGCTGCACGAGACCATCCGGAACAGCAAGTTCGGCGTCGACCGGGTCGAGGCGGCGCGCAAGGCCGAGGCCGCCGCGCTGGCCGCCACGCCGACGCACGAGATGAAGGGGCTGCTGGCGTGAGCGAGACCCCCGAGGCACCCAAGGACGAGGCCGTGACCCCCGGCGCCGACGAGGCCAGCGCGAGCCCGGCCGAGGCCGGCACCAGCCCGCACGACGACCTGCCGGTGCAGGAGACCGCGCCCACCGAGCCCGGCGCGCCGGTGGTCGTCGCCCGCAAGCGGGGCATGTTCGGCTCGTCGCTGGGCAATGACACCAGCGGGTACGGCGGGCTGGAGCGTCCCGTCCTGTTCCCCGGTGCCTCTGCGCGCCCCTACGGCGGCTACTTCGACGCCGTGGCGGACGCCCTCGAGGACTCCCTCGGCTCCGGGTACGCGGCGGCCGTGCCCGCCGTCGTCGTGGACCGTGGGGAACTCACCCTGCACGTGGCCCGCGAGCAGCTGCTCGTGGTCATGAAGGCGCTCCGCGACGAACCGGCCCTCCGGTTCGAGATGATGAACGGGGTGTCCGGGGTCAACTACCCCGAGCACACCGGGGCGGAGCTGCACGCCGTCTACCACCTGCTGTCGATCACCAACGGCAGCCGCCGGATCCGGGTCGAGGTCACCTGCCCCGACGAGGACCCGCACATTCCCTCGGTCGTCTCGGTCTACCCGGCGGTGGACTGGCACGAGCGGGAGACCTTCGACATGTTCGGGATCGTCTTCGACGGGCACCCGGCGCTGACCCGCATCCTGATGCCGGACGACTGGCGCGGGCACCCGCAGCGCAAGGACTACCCGTTGGGCGGGATCCCGGTGGAGTACAAGGGCGCCACCATCCCGTCGCCCGACCAGCGCAGGAGCTACAGCTGATGGCTACGCAGACGCACGAAGACCTCTACGGCGGACCGGACGGGGCCGACGTCGGTGGCGTGTTCACCGCCTCGGGCGGCGACTGGGACCAGGTCGTGGAGGACATCCACGAGCTCGGCGAGGAACGCATCGTCGTGAACATGGGTCCGCAGCACCCGTCCACGCACGGGGTGCTGCGCCTCATCCTGGAGCTCGACGGTGAGTCCGTGCGTGAGGCCCGGGCCGGCATCGGCTACCTGCACACCGGCATCGAGAAGAACATGGAGTACCGCACCTGGGTGCAGGGCACCACCTTCTGCACCCGGATGGACTACCTGACGCCGATCTTCAACGAGGCGGCGTACTGCCTGGCCGTGGAGAAACTGCTCGGCATCACCGACCAGATCCCGCAGCGGGCCAGCGACATTCGGGTGCTGATGATGGAGCTCAACCGGATCGGGTCCCACCTGATCTGCATGGGCACCGGCGGGATGGAGCTGGGCGCCACGACGGTGATGACCGTCGGGTTCCGGGAGCGCGAGCGGATCCTGCGGTTCTTCGAGGCTGTCACCGGGCTGCGGATGAACCACGCCTACATCCGTCCCGGCGGCGTCGCCCAGGACGTGCCGGCCAGCGCCCTCGACCTGTTCGAGTCCGAGATCGACGACCTGCGCCTGGGCATCCGCGACCTGGAGAACCTGCTCCTGGAGAACCCGGTGTTCAAGGGCCGCACCGTCGACGTCGGCCACCTGGACCTGACCGGCTGCATGGCCCTGGGCATCACCGGGCCGATCCTGCGCTCCACCGGCCTGCCGCACGACCTGCGCAAGTCCGAGCCCTACTGCGGCTACGAGACCTACGACTTCGAGGTCGTCACCCGCGACGGTGCCGACGCCTACGACCGGGCCTGCATCCGGATCGAGGAGATGTGGGAGTCGCTGAAGATCGCCGAGCAGGCGATCGCCCGGCTGCGGGCCAGCGAGGGCGAGCCGGTCATGGTGGCCGACAAGAAGATCGCCTGGCCGGCCCAGCTCTCGGTCGGCGGCGACGGCCAGGGCAACAGCCTGGAGCACATCCGGGAGATCATGGGGGAGTCGATGGAGTCCCTCATCCACCACTTCAAGCTGGTCACCGAGGGGTTCCGGGTGCCGCCGGGGCAGGCCTACGCCGCGATCGAGTCGCCCAAGGGCGAGCTCGGCGTGCACGTCGTGTCGGACGGGGGCACGCGACCGTTCCGGGCGCACTTCCGCGACCCCTCCTTCCACAACCTGCAGGCCGCCTCGGTCCTGGCCGAGGGCGGTCTGGTCGCCGACGTGATCGTGGCCGTCGCCTCGATCGACCCCGTGATGGGAGGAGTGGACCGGTGAGCACGCCAGAGCCCGAGGGCACGATGCGCACGACATTCGGCGCCGGGATCGACAAGGAGGGCCCCGGCCGCTTCGAGGGTGCCCTGCACCGGCAGGACCCGCTGCACGCCAGCGACGAGGACTGGCCGGCGGACGTCCGGGCCCAGCTGGAGGCGGACGCCGCCGAGATCATCGCGCGCTATCCGCAGAAGCGGTCCGCCCTGCTGCCGATCCTGCACCTGATCCAGTCGGTCGACGGCTACGTCACCGGCCGGGGCGTGCAGTTCTGCGCCGAGCTGCTGGACCTGACCACCGCCGAGGTCGCCGGTGTCGCGACCTTCTACACCCAGTACAAGCGGCACCCCAACGGTGAGTACACCGTGGGCGTGTGCACCAACACGCTGTGCGCGATCATGGGCGGGGACCAGATCTTCGAGGCGGTCAGCGAGCGCCTCGGCATCGGCCACGACGAGACCACCCCGGACGGCAAGATCACCCTGGAAGGCGTCGAGTGCAACGCCGCCTGCGACTTCGCCCCCGTGGTGATGGTCAACTGGGAGTTCTTCGACAACCAGACCCCGGAGTCGGCCACCGAGCTGGTCGACGACCTGCGCGGGGGCAAGCCGGTCACCCCGACCCGGGGTGCCGGCCGGGTCTGCACCTTCAAGCAGGTCTCCAGGGTGCTGGCCGGGTTCAACGACGGGCTCTCCGACGAGGGGGTGGGCGCCGGCGCGCCGTCCCTGGCCGGGCTGAAGCTGGCCAAGGAGCGCGGGTGGACCGCTCCGGGCGACGAGGCGACCCCGGGGGACCAGGACGTCACGAGTGACGGAGCGCCGCAGGCCGGCGGCGAACACAGCTCCACGGACTCCCCGGCGACCGGGGACAAGGAGGTGGACCGGTGAGCACCACGCTGACGCCGATCCTGAGCAAGTTCTGGGACCACCCGCAGTCCTGGACGCTAGCGACCTACGAGGACAACGACGGCTACCAGGCGCTGCGCAAGGCGCTGAAGATGGACCCGGCGGACATGGTGCAGGCGGCCAAGGACTCCGGCCTGCGCGGCCGTGGCGGCGCCGGGTTCCCCACCGGGATGAAGTGGGGCTTCCTGCCCCCGCCGGACGGTGGACCCCGCTACCTGGTGGTGAACGCCGACGAGGCGGAGCCGGGCACCTGCAAGGACATCCCGCTGCTGATGGCCGCCCCGCAGTTCCTGATCGAGGGGATGATCATCACCTCCTTCGCGATCGGCTGTAACCACGCCTTCATCTACCTGCGCGGTGAGGTGGTGCACGTGCACCGCCGGGTGCAGCGGGCCATCGAGGAGGCGTATGCCGCCGGCTACCTCGGCAAGGACATCCTGGGCAGCGGGTTCGACCTGGACATCACGCTGCACTCCGGTGCCGGTGCCTACATCTGCGGTGAGGAGACGGCGCTGCTGGACTCCCTGGAGGGCCGGCGCGGTCAGCCCCGCCTGAAGCCCCCGTTCCCGGCGGTCGCGGGCCTCTACGCCCGCCCCACGGTCGTGAACAACGTGGAGAGCATCGCCAGCGTCGCCCCGATCTTCCAGCACGGCGCCGAGTGGTTCGCCGGGATGGGCACCGAGAAGTCGCAGGGCTTCGGCTTCTTCTCGCTGTCCGGACACGTGACCCGCCCGGGCCAGTACGAGGCCCCGCTCGGCATCACGCTGCGCGAGCTGCTCGACATGGCCGGCGGGATCCGCAAGGGCCACCAGTTGAAGTTCTGGACGCCCGGTGGCTCCTCGACCCCGATCTTCACCGACGAGCACCTGGACGTCCCGCTGGACTTCGAGTCCGTGGCCGCGGCCGGGTCCATGCTGGGCACCCGCGCGCTGCAGATCTTCGACGAGACCACGTCCGTGGTGCGTGCGGTGGCCCGGTGGACCGACTTCTACGCCCACGAGTCCTGCGGCAAGTGCACCCCCTGTCGGGAGGGCACCTACTGGCTCAAGCAGATCATGGCCCGCCTCGAGGCGGGCAAGGGCACCCAGGACGACATCGACAAGCTCGTCGACATCTGTGACAACATCCTGGGCCGCGCGTTCTGCGCCCTGGGAGACGGCGCGACCAGCCCGATCACCTCCGCCGTCCAGCACTTCCGGGAGGAGTTCGAGGCGGGGATGCACACGCCGGCCGACGAGTTGTTCCCGCCGGAGCGCTCCACCCTGTTCGCCAAGGAGGGCCAGCCCGCATGACCGTCAACTCCTCTCCCGCCTCCGGTGGAAACGCGGTGGACACCGGCGGGAACGCCGAGGTCCCGGCCGAGCCGGACGTGAAGATGGTCGAGCTCACCATCGACGAGGTCCCGGTGAGCGTGCCGGAGGGCACCCTGGTGATCCGGGCGGCCGAGCAGATCGGCATCCAGATCCCCCGGTTCTGCGACCACCCGCTACTGGACCCGGTCGGCGCCTGCCGGCAGTGCATGGTGGATGTGGCCACCCCGGACCGGGACGGCAACTACCGGCCGATGCCCAAGCCCCAGGCGTCCTGCACCATCGCCGTGTCGCCCGGCATGCAGGTCAAGACCCAGCACACCTCCGCGGTCGCCGACAAGGCGCAGCAGGGCCAGATGGAGTTCCTGCTGATCAACCACCCGCTGGACTGCCCCGTCTGCGACAAGGGCGGGGAGTGCCCGCTGCAGAACCAGGCGATGTCCAACGGCCGGCCCAAGAGCCGCTTCGAGGACGTCAAGCGGACCTACCCCAAGCCGATCAACATCTCCACGCAGGTGCTGCTGGACCGGGACCGCTGCGTCCTCTGTGCCCGGTGCACCCGGTTCTCCGACCAGATCGCCGGCGACCCGTTCATCGCGCTGATCGAGCGCGGGGCGCTGCAGCAGGTCGGGGTCTACGAGGAGCAGCCGTTCCAGTCCTACTTCTCGGGCAACACCGTCCAGATCTGCCCGGTCGGTGCGCTGACCGGTGCGGCCTACCGGTTCCGCTCCCGGCCGTTCGACCTGGTCTCCACCCCGAGCGTGTGCGAGCACTGCGCATCCGGGTGCTCCATCCGCACCGACCACCGCCGCGGTGTGGTGCTGCGCCGGATGGCGCTGGAGGACCCCGAGGTGAACGAGGAGTGGAACTGCGACAAGGGTCGCTGGGCCTTCCCGTATGCCGTGCAGCCGGACCGGCTGCGCGACCCCGTGGTCCGCGACTCCGACGGGCAGTACCGGGTGGCCTCCTGGGACGAGGCCTACGCCGCCGCGGCCAGTGCGCTGGGCGCGGCCCGGGCCGACCGCGGGGTGGGCGTGCTCACCGGCGGCCGGCTGTCCCTGGAGGACGCCTACGCCTACAGCAAGTTCGCCCGGACCGCGTTGGGCACCAACGACATCGACTTCCGCTCCCGTCCGCACTCGGTCGAGGAGACCGAGTTCCTGGCGGCCCGCGTCGCCGGCAACACCAGCGTGACCTTCGGTGACCTGGAGACCGCCTCCGCGGTCCTGCTGGTCGCGCTGGAGCCGGAGGAGGAGTCGCCCTCGATCTTCCTGCGGCTGCGCAAGTCCAACCGGGCCAACGGCACCCCGGTCTACGCGCTGGCCCCCTTCGCCACCCGCGGGCTGGAGAAGGTGAACGGCACCCTGCTGCCGGTCGCCCCCGGCACCGAGGCTGAGGTGCTCCGCGCGATGGTCGAGCACCCCGGCGACGAGGGGCTGCTGCACGAGGCCATCCAGGCGCTCGACGCCGGCGCGGTGATCCTGGTCGGCGAGCGTCTCGCGATGGTGCCCGGCGGGTTGTCCGCGGTCGCCGCGCTGGCCGAGAGCACCGGGGCCCGGCTCGCCTGGGTCCCGCGCCGGGCCGGTGAGCGCGGCGCGGTCGAGGCCGGCGCGCTGCCCAACCTGCTGCCCGGTGGCCGCCCCCTCGGGGACGCGACCGTGGCCGCCGCGTGGGGCGCCGAGTTGCCGCAGCAACCGGGCCGGGACAGCGGGGCGATCTTTGCCGCCGCCGCCTCCGGTGAGCTGTCCGCGCTCCTGGTCGCGGGGGTCGACCCCGACGACATGGAGGACCCGCGCACCGCCCGCGCCGGGCTGGAGAAGGCGTTCGTGGTGTCGCTGGACCTGCGCGAGTCCGCGGTGCACGAGTACGCCGACGTGATCCTGCCGGTCGCGCCGCAGCAGGAGAAGTCGGGCAGCTTCGTCAACTGGGAGGGTCGGGTCCGGCCGTTCCAGCAGGCGCTGGACTCCAACGCCCGCAGCGACGCCGGGGTGCTCGACCTGCTGGCCGGTGCGATGGGCATCGCCCTGGGCACCCTCTCCGTCGACCAGGTCCGGACCGAGCTGGAGGGCCTGGCCGGCGCGACCGACCGGCCGGCCGCTCCGCAGGTCCCGGCCTCGGGCCCGCCCCGCCCGGCGCAGGGCGAGGCCGTGCTGGCCACCTGGCACCACCTGCTGGACCTCGGGTCGCTGCAGGACGGTGAGCCCTTCCTGGCCGGCACCGCCAAGACGCCGGTCGCCCGGCTCTCCCCGGCGACGGCCGCCGCCGCAGGTGTGGCGGAGGGCGATCCGCTCCTGGTGAGCACCGACCAGGGGGCACTCACCCTGCCGGTGGCACTGACCGAGATGCCCGACCACGTCGTCTGGGTGCCGACCAACTCGACCGGGTCCCGGGTCCGCGCCACCCTCGGGGTGGACGCCGGGGCCGTGGTCCGGGTCGGGGCCGCCGAACACACCGGAGGTGTCGCATGAGTGCTCTGGCCGCGGTGGGCGAGTTCGCCGCCCACGGGCCGTCGGTCCTGGCCGCCGCGCCGGTGTCGATGACCGACTATCCCGTGGCGGACTTCAGCGACACCCCGTGGTGGCTGGCGCTGATCAAGACCGTCGGTGTCTTCGTCTACCTGTTGCTCTCGGTGCTCATCGTCATCTGGTTCGAGCGGCGCGTCATCGGCCGGATGCAGCAGCGGCCGGGCCCCAACCGGTTCGGTCCGATCGGCATCCTGCAGACGCTGGCCGACGGGCTGAAGCTGATGATGAAGGAAGACGTCATCCCCAAGGCCGCGGACAAGGTGATGTTCGTCCTGGCCCCGCTGATGGTCGGGTCGCTGGCGTTCGTCTCCTTCGCGATCATCCCGCTGGGCGGCACGGTCGAGATGTTCGGGCACACCACGCCCCTGCAGCTGACCGACACGCCCGTCTCGGTGCTGCTGGTGCTGGCCGTGGCCGGCGTCGGTGCCTACGGCTTCGTGCTGGCCGGCTGGTCCTCCGGGTCGACCTACCCGCTGCTGGGTGGTCTGCGCTCCACCGCCCAGGTGATCTCCTACGAGATCGCGATGGGACTGTCGCTGGTCGCCGTCTTCCTCTACTCCGGATCGATGTCGACCAGCCAGATCGTGGCGGCCCAGGACGGTCTCTGGTACATCATCCCGCTGTTCTTCTCCTTCGTGGTCTACGTGATCACGATGGTCGGCGAGACCAACCGGCTGCCGTTCGACCTCGCCGAGGGCGAGGGCGAGCTCGGTGGCGGGTTCCACACCGAGTACTCCTCGATGAAGTTCGGGATGTTCTTCCTCGGTGAGTACATCAACATGTTCACCGTGTCCGCGCTGGCCACCACCCTCTTCCTGGGTGGGTGGCAGGCGCCCCCCGGCATCGCCGCGATCAACGACGGCATGTTCAACGAGGGGTGGTGGGGCCTGCTCTGGTTCACCATCAAGATGTGGCTGTTCATCTTCTTCTACGTCTGGCTGCGCGGCTCCCTGCCGCGGGTGCGCTACGACCAGTTCATGAAGCTGGGGTGGAAGGTGCTCATCCCCGCCTCGCTGGTGTGGGTCGTCGCGGTGATGATGATCCGCGCCGCCCAGGTCGGCTACTTCGGCGACGGACGCTACGTGCTGCCGATCACCCTGGCCGCCGTGGGTGTCGTCGTGATCGGCGGACTGCTGCTCCTGGACAAGCGCAGCAGCGATGCCCGCGAGGCCAAGCTGGCCGCCCGCAAGCCCCCCGCCGAGGTCGACCCGTTCGCGGGTGGCTTCCCGGTGCCGCCGCTGCCCGGCCAGAAGCTGGTCGAACCCCGTCGCGCGGTGACCCGGGCCGAGCCGGTCACCGTCAGCGCCGGCGGCGCCACCGGCGACCCGACCGAACCCGACAGCACGGAGGACACTCGTGGCTGAGTCACAGACCCCCGACCCGGGCTCCAAGTCCTCGGTCAACAAGGGAAGCAACGCGAAGGCGAGCGAGCGCGGCGGCTTCTTCGCCGACCTGTTCGCCCCCGTCGCGGGCTTCGGTGTCAGCTTCGGCACCATGTTCCGCAAGGTGCACACCGAGGAGTACCCCGAGGAGCGTCGCCCCACACAGCCGCGGTTCCACGGACGCCACCAGCTCAACCGGCACCCCGACGGGCTGGAGAAGTGCGTGGGCTGTGAGCTGTGCGCCTGGGCCTGCCCGGCGGACGCGATCTACGTCGAGGGCGCGGACAACACCGACGCCGCCCGGTACTCCCCGGGGGAGCGGTACGGCCGCGTCTACCAGATCAACTACCTGCGCTGCATCTTCTGCGGGTTGTGCATCGAGGCGTGCCCGACCCGGGCCCTGACGATGACCAACGAGTACGAGCTGGCCGACAGCCGCCGTGAGCCGTTGATCTACGAGAAGCACCAGCTGCTGGCCCCGCTGCGGGAGGGCATGCTGCCGCCGCCGTTCCCGATGGCCGAGGGCATGTCCGAGCGTGACTACTACCGCGGCACGGTGACCACCGCCACCGCCGAGCAGCGTGCCTACGTCGAGGAGCGGGACACCCCGGCGGAGACGGACCAGTCCGAGGAGGTCACCCGATGACCGGAGCGGAAGCCCTGCTCTTCTGGGTGCTGGCACCGGCCACGGTGCTGGGCGCCCTCGGGCTGCTGTTCGCCCGCAAGGCCGTGCACGCCGCCATGTCGATGGCGCTGGTGATGGTCTCGATGGGTATCTTCTACATCGCCCAGCACGCCGAGTTCGTCGGCATCATCCAGATCTTCGTCTACTCCGGCGCGGTCATGATGCTCTTCCTCTTCGTGGTCATGACGATCGGCGTGGACGCCTCGGACTCGATGATCGAGCCGCTGGCCGGCCAGCGGGTCTGGTCCTGGATCCTGGGCATCCTCTTCCTCGCGCTGGGCGTGACGATCGTCGGCCAGGTCTCCTTCCCGGACACGGTCGAGGCCCTCGCCGCCGCCCAGGCCGAGGGATCGATCACCGCGCTGGCCCGGGAGATCTTCAGCGTCCAGGTCTTCGGCTTCGAGGTCCTCGGCACGCTGCTGGTGATCGCGGTCATGGGCGCCATGGTGCTGGCCCACCGGGAACGGCTGCTGCCGCGCCGCGACCAGCGCGCCTCGGCCGCGCGGCGGGTCCGGTCCGGCCAGTGGCTGTCGGGCAAGCCGAACCCCGGCATCTACGCCCGGCACAACGCCTCCGACACCCCGGCGCTGCTGCCCGACGGCACCCCGACCGAGATCTCCGTCCCCCGCGTGCTGGTCGCCCGCGACCAGCTGGTCGACCCGGAGATCTTCGCGGAGGCGACGGAGACGGCATACGACTCCATCGGCACCGGGTTCCCGCACCCGGACACCCCGGTGCCGGACGACGCCGACGACCAGGCCACCCGTGACTCTGCCGGCACCCAGTCCACCGAGGAGGCACAGCGGTGAACCTCTCGGCCTACATCTACCTGTCGATGATCCTGTTCACCATCGGTTCGCTGGTGGTGCTCACCCGGCGCAACACGATCGTGGTGTTCATGGGGATCGAGTTGATGCTCAACGCCTGCAACCTGGCGCTGGTCACCTTCGCCCGCATGCACGGCTCCCTGGACGGACAGGTCTACGCCCTGTTCGTGATGGTGGTCGCGGCCGCGGAGGTCGTGGTCGGTCTGGCGATCATCATGTCCATCTACCGTGCACGTCGCTCGGCCTCGGTCGACGACGCCAACCTGCTGAAGCTGTAAGGAGCGAGCGTGCCTTTGCTTGAGACGAGCGCGATCCTGCCGCTCGCTGATCCCAGTGCCGTCCGGGCGGTCGAGGCCACCGGCACGGCCGGCCTGGCCTGGCTGCTGGTCGCCCTGCCGTTGGTGGGTGCCGGACTGCTGCTGGTCGGCGGACGGGCCACCGACAAGTTCGGCCCGATGCTGGCCACCCTGCTGTCCTGGGGCAGCTTCGTGGTCGGCGCCCTGATCGTGGTCCAGCTGCTCGGCGAGCCCGAGGGCGAGCGGTCGCTGTCCCTCCAGCTGTGGGACTGGGTGAGCGCCGGTGACCTGTCGGTCCACGTCGGGTTCCTGCTGGACCCGCTGTCGCTGGCCTTCGTCCTGCTGATCACCTTCGTCGGGTCCCTGATCCACGTGTACTCGCTGGGCTACATGGCCCACGACCCGCACAAGCGCCGGTTCTTCGCCTACCTGAACCTCTTCGTGGCGGCGATGCTCGTCCTGGTGCTGGCGGACTCCTACCTGGTGCTCTTCGTCGGCTGGGAGGGTGTCGGTCTGGCCTCCTACCTGCTGATCGGCTTCTGGTACCAGAACCCCGAGTACGCCACCGCCGGCAACAAGGCCTTCGTGGTCAACCGGGTCGGTGACTTCGCGCTGCTCATCGGGATGGCGGTGATGCTGTCCACCTTCGGCTCGCTGGACTACGCCGGGGTGCACGGCAACGCCGCGGGGGCCAGCGAGACGACCCTGACTATCCTGGGGCTGCTGCTCCTGGTCGGTGCCTGCGGCAAGTCGGCCCAGTTCCCGCTGCAGAGCTGGCTGGGCGACGCGATGGCCGGTCCGACCCCCGTGTCCGCGCTGATCCACGCCGCGACCATGGTGACCGCCGGCGTCTACCTGATCGCCCGCAGCCAGGCGATCTTCGACCTCACGCCCGACGCCCAGTTGGCGGTGGCCATCGTCGGCACGATCACGCTGGTCTTCGGTGCCATCGTCGGCTGTGCCAAGGACGACATCAAGAAGGCGCTGGCGGCCTCCACGATGAGCCAGATCGGCTACATGATGCTCGCCGTCGGGCTGGGCCCGATCGGCTACGTCTTCGCGATCTTCCACCTGATCACCCACGGCTTCTTCAAGGCCGGGATGTTCCTCGGGGCCGGCTCGGTGATGCACTCCATGAACAACGGGGTCGACATGCGCCGGTTCGGTGACCTGTCCACGAAGATGAAGATCACCTGGCTGACCTTCGGCGCCGGCTGGCTGGCCATCATCGGCTTCCCGTTCCTGTCCGGCTGGTGGTCCAAGGACCTCATCATCGAGTCGGCCTTCGTCGGCGAGGGACTGCGCCCGTGGATCTTCGGGGGCGCCGCGATGCTGGCGGCCGGCCTGACCGCCTTCTACATGTCCCGGCTGTTCCTGATGACCTTCCACGGCGACGCGCGGTGGGAGGACGACGTTCACCCGCACGAGTCGCCGCTGACCATGACGGTGCCGATGATCATCCTGTCGGTGGGCTCGGTCGCCCTCGGCGCGGCCCTGTGGCCCACCGGGATCTTCAACGACTGGCTGGAGCCCGTCTTCGGTCACGTCGAACACCACGAGCCGGTGATCCCGGTCCTGGCGATCCAGGTCCTGGTGTTCGTGCTGATGGCGGCCGGTGTGGCGCTCGCCTGGTGGAACTACGTCCGGCAGGACGTCCCGCAGGTGGCTCCCGCGGGCTCCTTCCTCACCCGCGCCGCGCGGCGTGACCTGTTCCAGGACGACGTCAACGAGATCTTCCTGCGGCATCCCGGTGACCAGCTGGTCAAGGGGATGGTCGCGGCCGACGACGACGTCGTGGACGGCGGCCTGGTCGGCGGGGTCACCGGCGGCCTGTCCGGCCTCTCAGGAGTCCTGCGCCGCACCCAGAACGGGTTCGTCCGCAGTTATGCCATGACGATGCTGGCCGGCGTCGTCGCCATTCTCGGAGTCGTGTGGGTGATGCAGTGATGACCGACTTTCCGTGGATGACCACCCTGCTGCTGGTTCCGGCCGTCGGCGCTCTCGTGGTCGCCCTGCTCCCCAAGGGGTTCGGCCGGGTCCGTGAGGTCGCCCTGGCGTTCTCGCTGGTGACCCTGGCGCTGACCGCCGTCGCCGCCAGCAACTTCGACATCGGCACCGCCGGGCAGCTGCAGCTGCAGGAGACCTACTCCTGGATCCCCCAGTTCGGCGTCAGTTTCGCCCTGGGCATGGACGGCATCGCGCTGACCATGATCGTGCTCTCGGTGATCCTGGTCCCGATCTGCCTGGTCGCGGCCTGGGACGACGTGCCCAACGAGGGGCGCCGCCAGCACGGCTACTTCGCCTGGATGCTGCTGCTCGAGGCGTTCATGGTCGGCGTCTTCGCCGCCACCGACGTCTTCCTGTTCTACGTCTTCTTCGAGGCGATGCTGGTCCCGGTCTACTTCCTGATCGGCCGCTACGGCGGCAAGCAGCGGGCCGCGGCAGCCACCAGCTTCCTGCTCTACTCGCTACTCGGTGGCCTGGTCATGCTGGTCGCCGTCATCGCGCTGTACCTGCAGGGCCCCGGCGGCAGCGACGGATTCCTCCTGGAGCGGCTGACCGGCCTCGAGATCGGCGGCACCACCGAGATCCTGCTGTTCCTCGGCTTCTTCCTCGCCTTCGCGATCAAGGCGCCGATGTGGCCGCTGCACACCTGGCTGCCCAAGGCCGCCAGCGAGGCGCGTCCGGCCACCTCGGTGATGCTGGTCGCGGTGCTGGACAAGGTCGGCACGTTCGGGATGATCCGGTTCTGCCTGCAGCTCTTCCCGGAGGCCAGCGAGTGGGCCACCCCGGTGGTGATGGTGCTGGCCGTCATCTCGATCCTGTTCGGGGCGCTGCTGGCGATCGGCCAGACCGACATGATGCGACTGATCGCCTACACCTCGATCAGCCACTTCGGCTTCATCGTGCTCGGCATCTTCGCCATGACGACGGTGAGCCAGACCGGGTCGACCCTCTACATGGTCAACCACGGGTTCACCACCGCGGCGCTGTTCCTGATCGCCGGCATGCTCATCGTGCGCAACGGCGGCAGCCGGCACATCCCGTCCTACGGCGGGTGGCAGAAGGTCACCCCGCTGATCGCCGGCACGCTGCTCGTGGCGGGCCTGTCCGGCCTGGCGCTGCCCGGCCTGAACGCCTTCGTGTCCGAGTTCATGGTGATCGTGGGCACCTTCCAGCGGTACCCGGCGTTCGCCGTCGTCGGCGCCTCGGCGGTCATCCTGGCGGCCCTCTACATCCTGCTCTGGTACAAGAAGCTCGCGACCGGGCCAGCCCCGGAGCTGTCCGCCCCGGTGACGGACATGTCCGTGCGGGAGAAGGTGGTCGTCGTTCCGCTGATCGCCGCGTTCCTGGTCCTCGGGTTCTACCCCAAGCCCGTCATCGACGCGCTGGAGCCCGCCGTGACCACCACCTTGCAGACGGTCGGGATCACCGACCCTGCGCCGACCGCCGACCTCGAGGGGAGTGATCGCTGATGTTCACCGCTCCGGAGATCGACTACCTGGCGTTCCTGCCGCTGATCATCGTCTTCGCCGGCGGCCTGGTCGGTTGCCTGGTGGAGGGCTTCGCCGGCCGCGGCCAGCGCTACGCCATCCAGCTGCCGCTGACCGTGGGCACCCTGGTGCTCGCGCTGGTCGCGCTGGTCACCGTCAGCCGGGACCACACCGGCATCACCGCCGCCGGGGCCCTGGTCACCGACGACCCGGCCCTGGTCATCCAGGGGCTGGTCCTCGCCCTGGCCCTCACCGGCGTGATGGTGATGGGCGAGCGGCTCGGCGGCGCCACCCCCGACGCGTTCACCCAGGCCGGGGTCTCCATCCCCGGTTCGCAGGAGGAGGCGCTGGCGACCAAGCTCGGCGCCACCACCACCGAGATCTTCCCGCTGACCCTGCTGTCGGTGGGCGGCATGATGCTCTTCCCCGCGGCCAACGACCTGATGGTGATGTTCATCGCCCTGGAGGTCCTGTCGCTGCCGCTGTACGTCCTCTGCGGGCTGGCCCGCCGCCGCCGGCTGCTCTCGCAGGAGGCGTCCCTGAAGTACTTCATGCTCGGGTCGTTCTCCTCCGCGTTCTTCCTGTTCGGCGCCGTGCTGCTGTACGGCTACGCCGGGTCGATGCGGCTGGACGTGATCGCCGACACGGTCGCGACCGGGGTCGGGATGGAGGGGCTGCTGGCCCCCGGCATCCTGCTGCTCTCGGTCGGCCTGCTCTTCAAGGTCGGTGCCGTGCCCTTCCACGCGTGGACGCCGGACGTCTACCAGGGGGCACCCACCCCCGTCACCGGGTTCATGGCCGCGTGCACCAAGGTGGCCGCGTTCGGCGCCATGCTGCGCATCTTCTACGTGGCCGTCGAGGGCGCCCGGTTGGACTGGCAGCCCGTGCTGGCCGCCGTCGCGGCGCTGAGCATGGTGGTGGGCGCCGTCATGTCGATCCAGCAGACCGACATCAAGCGGATCCTGGCCTACTCCTCGATCGCGCACGCCGGGTTCATCCTGGCCGGCCTGATCGCCCTGGAGCAGACCGGTGCCTCGAGCACGATGTTCTACCTGATGGCCTACGGCTTCATGACGATCCCGGCCTTCGCCCTGGTTACCCTGGTGCGGACCGCAGGTTCGGAGGCCACCCACATCACCCAGTGGTCCGGCCTGGCCCAGCGCAGCCCCTGGCTCGCCGGCGCCTTCGCCTTCCTGCTGCTCGCGTTCGCCGGGATCCCGCTGACCTCCGGCTTCACCGGCAAGTTCGCGGTCTTCACCGCGGCGGTGGACGGTGGCTACTGGTGGCTCGCGGTGGTCGGTGTGCTGGCCAGCGCGGTGACCGCCTACATCTACTTCAAGCTCATCATGGTCATGTACTTCGGTGACGAGTCCGTCGGGACGCACGTGGTGCGGCCCTCCTGGCTGACCACCTTCGCGGTGGTGGCCGGCCTGGCGATCACCCTCGGCCTCGGCGTCGCGCCCTCCCCGCTCCTGGAACTGGCCGAGGGCGCGGCCACCTTCCTGCGGTGAGCCCCGTCCCGACGACGCACGACCCCGGACCGGCCACCGTCATCCCCGGGGTCGACCCTGCGCTGAACGAGCGGATCCTGGCGGGCCTGGAGACCGTCGACGCCCGACTCACCGAGGCGGTGTCCTCGGACGAGGAGTTCCTGGCCGAGGCCGGGGGCTACCTGGCCCGCGCGGGAGGCAAGCGGTTCCGCCCCCTGCTGGCGCTGCTGTGCGCCGAGGTCGCCGGTGGGATCAACGCCCGCGTGGTCGACGCCGCCGTCGGCGTCGAGCTGACTCACCTGGCCTCGCTCTACCACGACGACGTGATGGACGAGGCGGACCTGCGCCGCGGGGTCCCGAGCGCGAACCGGGCCTACGGCAACTCCACCGCGATCCTGGTCGGCGACCTGCTCTTCGGCACCGCCTCGTATGTCGTCGCCGGGCTCGGCGCCGAAGCCGTCCGGATCCAGGCGGAGACCTTCGTCCGGTTGTGCGCCGGGCAGATCCGGGACACCCGTCCCCCCGGCGAGGGGGAGGACCCGGTCGACTACTACCTCGGGGTCCTGGCCGACAAGACCGGGGCGCTGATCGCCACCGCCGCCCGCTACGGCGCGCTGTTCGCCGGGGCCGACGAGGAGACCATCCGGACCCTCACGGCATACGGCGAGCGGATCGGCGTGGTCTTCCAGCTGGCCGACGACCTGCTCGACATCGCCTCGGACGCCGACGACTCGGGCAAGACCCCGGGCACCGACCTGCGGGAGGGCAAGGCCACCCTGCCGGTCCTCCTCGCCCGGGCGTCCACGGACCCCGCCGACGCCGAGCTGCAGCAGCTCCTCGCCGGCCCGATCGGCGACGAGGCGGACCTGGAGCGGGCGCTGACCCTGCTGCGGGAGCACCCCGCCATGGAGCAGGCGCAGCGGCACACCCTGGAGATGGCGCAGGGCGCCGAGGAGCTGCTGGCCCGGCTCGAGGACGGGCCGGCGGTGCAGGCGCTGAGGGCCATGGTCACCGGCGTCGCGCTGCGCTCGACCTGAGCGCCTCGTCAGCTGGAGCGCAGTCCGGGGTTGAGCACGCCGCGGAAGTGGACCGCCCGCCACCCGAACCGCTCGGCCGCCTCCACGTTCGGCAACCGGTCGTCGGTGAAGACCACCGCGGACCGGGTGACCGGGCGCTCCAGGTGCCGTTCGACCGCGGCGTGCGCCGCGGCATACGCACCGGGGTCCGGCTTGGCGACGCCGAAGTCGGCGCTGTTCAGCGCCACCCCGGCCAGGTGCCCGAGGCCGATCTGGTGCAGCTCGGCGGGGATGTTGTCCGTGCCGTTGGTGAACAGGAAGACGCGCTTGCCGGCCCCCTGCAGCTCCTCGATGAGGGCCACCGTCGGCCGGATCGGCGTGCCGCGGTCGGCGAGCCACGCGTCGACGGCGCGGGTCGCGTCCTCGGCGTCGATCCCGTGCTCGACCAGGCCCTCGCAGATGCTGCTGCGCCACTGGGCGAAGGTGATGTCCCCGACGATGACCGCGCCGAGCCGGCTCTCGTGGAAGGCGATCGTGAAGAACTCCTCCGACGTCAGCCCGATCCGGGCGGTGACCTCCCGCGTCGTGGCGAGGTCGAAGTCCCGCACGACACCGTCGAGGTCGAACACGAAGACCTCGGCGTCGGCGGCCATCCCGCGCAGGGTGGTCAGCGGGTCGGGGGCCGGGTGGTCGCTCTGCACGCCGCCCATCGTGTCACGGGCGGGGCACCCGGCATACCGGGAAATGCCGACGCGGCGCGCGGGTGGGCGGGCGTCCCGGGTTAAGGTGATGGACGGCAACCAGCGGCAGGGGAGTAGGGAGTCAGGCATGGCGCAGGGCGGGTCCTCGCCGACGCCGCCGTCGGCGACCCCCGAGGGGGCCGACCGCGACGGGTGGGCCGGGACGGTCCGCACCACTGAGCGCCTCGACACGGTCGCCAACGGGGTGACGCTGGTCCGCACCGTGGTGTCCGTCGTGCTCGCCGTCTTCGCCCTCGTCGAGGCGTCCGTCCCCCTGCTCATCGTGGCGTATGCCGTCTACTGGGTCGGCGACATGGCCGACGGCTGGTCGGCCCGGGCCCTGGACCAGGAGACCCGGCTCGGTGCCGTCTTCGACATCATCAGCGACCGGGCCTGCACCATCCTGTGCGCGGCGGCGTTCATCCGGATCGAGCCCGAGGTCGCCGTCCCGATCGCGGTCTTCCTGGTGCAGTTCGCGGTCCTGGACACGATGCTCACGCTCGGCTTCCTCTACTGGCCGGTGAAGGGCCCGAACGACATGCACCAGGTCGACCGGACGATCTACCGGTGGAACTGGTCGCCGCCGGCGAAGGCGGTCAACACCTCCGTCGTGGTGCTGCTGTGCCTGGTCGGCTGGCCGGTCCCGGCAACCGTGGTGGCCGCGGCGGTCGGTGTGCTGAAGGTCTGGTCCCTGGTCCGCATGCGCGGGCTGTCCACCGGCACGATCACCCCGAACTGAGCCGCGCGGGTGGACTGGCTGGACGGGCAACCCGCGGTCGTGGCGGGGCTCACCTTCCTCTACGGCTTCGCCTCTGCGCTGTTCCCCGTCCTCAACATCGAGGTCGTCGCGCTGGCGCTGCCCGTGGCGCAGCCCACCGGCTGGTTGTTCTCGGTGCTGAGCATGACGGCCGGGCAGACGGTGGGCAAGATCGTGATCTTCCAGGCCGCCCGCGGCGGCGCGGTCTGGCTGGACAGGTGGAAGGAGCGCAACCCGGGCCGCAAGGCCGGCAGCGGGCCGGCCTGGTGGCAACGGATCGTGGAGTGGAGCAACAACCTGTTCCGGTTGTTGGACCACACCTGGCCGGCCGGCGGCGTGGTGCTGCTGTCGGCCGCCGTGGGCATGCCGCCGTTGGCGGTGGTCAGCGTGGTCGCGGGGGCCCGCAAGACCCCGCTGTGGATCTTCGTGCTCGCCACCTTCGTCGGGCGCGGCGCCCGGCTGCTCGTGCTGTCCGTGCCGGTCGCCCTCGCGTCGCACTGACCGAGGCGGTACAACTGTGCCCATGGATCCCGCCAGCACCCCGATCAAGGTCTTCCTCCTGGACGACCACGAACTCGTCCGGCGGGGCCTGCACGACCTCCTGTCCAGCGAGCCCGACATCGAGATCGTCGGGGAGTCGGGGTCGGCCCAGGAGGCCACCCGGCGGATCCCGGCGCTGCGCCCGGACGTGGCGGTGCTGGACGGCCGGCTGCCGGACGGCTCGGGGGTGGAGGTATGCCGTGACATCCGGGCCGTCGACCCGACCATCAAGGCGCTGATCCTGACCTCCTACGACGACGACGAGGCGTTGTTCTCGGCGATCATGGCCGGGGCCTCCGGCTACGTGCTTAAGCAGATCAACGGCACGGAGTTGGTGGACGGGATCCGCAAGGTGGCCGCCGGGATGTCCCTGCTGGACCCGGCGCTCACCGCGCGGGTGATGGACCGGCTGCGGCACGGGGACCCGCAGCAGGCGGCCCTGAGCAAGCTCACCGAGCAGGAACGCCGGATCCTGGCGCTGATCGCCGAGGGGATGACGAACCGGCAGATCGGCGCCCAGCTCTTCCTGGCCGAGAAGACGGTGAAGAACTACGTCTCCAGCCTGTTGGCCAAGCTCGGGCTGGAACGCCGCACCCAGGCGGCCGTGCTGGGCGCCAAGCTGTTCGACAAGTAGCCCCGGCCGCGACCGCCCGGGTCGGGACCTTGGTCCCGCCGGTTGCGGCCCCTGGACCCTGGGGCCCGACCCGCTCTCCCGCGAGCATGGAAGTGGCAGGAAAACCTGCCCGCCACGACGAGGAGAAGGACGATGGCTACCAGGATCACCCACCACACCACGAGCGCGACGGCACCGGTCGAGGTCCAGGGGGCCGGGGTGCTGAGCCCGGCCGCCCGCAAGGTCATGGCGGTGCTGCGGGTCATGTTCGGCTTCTACTTCCTCTGGGCCTTCCTGGACAAGACCTTCGGCCTGGGGTTCTCCACCCCGGCGGAGCGCGCCTGGATCAACGGCGGCGACCCGACCGCCGGGTTCCTGTCCAACACCGAGGGCACCTTCGCCGCCACCTTCCAGTCGCTGGCCGGCCAGTTCTGGGTGAGCCCGCTGTTCATGATCGGCCTGCTGGGCATCGGCATCGCGCTGATCGCCGGCGCCGGCCTGCGGATCGCCGCCGTGACCGGCGCGACGATGTACCTGCTGATGTACCTGGCCGCGCTGCCCCTCACGACCAACCCGGTCATCGACGACCACCTGACCGGTGCGGTGGCCCTGATCCTGTTCGCCGTCGCCCTCGCCGGGGACACCTGGGGCCTGGGCCGCTGGTGGGCCGGCACCTCCCTGGTGCGGCGCTACCCGATCCTGCGGTGACGCCGGTGCGCTAGCCCGGTGGGGTCAACGGGACCCGCCACGACACCTCGGTGCCGTGCGGGTCCCGATTCCTGATCTCCACCTCTCCGCCGCGGGCCCGGGCCCGGCTGCGGATGTTGCGCAGCCCGCTCTCCTTGATGTGGTCCGGGACGCCCACCCCGTCGTCGCTGATCCGGCAGGTCACCACGTCGTCGGCGACGGTCACCCGCACGGTCGTCGAGGACGCCCCGGCGTGCCGGGCCACGTTGGACAGCGCCTCCCGCAGCACCGCGAGCAGGTGGATCTGCAGGTCGTCGTCCAGCGCGCTGTCGACCGGGCCCTCGAACTGCCCGACCGGGGTGAAGCCGAGGGTGGAGGCGTAGCTGGTGATCAGGCTGCGCAGGTCGGCCCGCAGCGAGCTCTGCCCGGGACGGTGCTGCAGCTCGAAGATCGTCGCCCGGATGTCACGGATCGTGGCGTCCAGCTCGGTCACCGCCGACTGGAGACGCTCCAGCACCTCCGGACGCACGGCCAGCCGGCTGGCCCCCTGCAGTTGCAGGCCGGTGGCGAACAACCGCTGGATCACCAGGTCGTGCAGGTCCCGGGCGATCCGGTCACGGTCCTCCAGGAGCGCCAGGAGCCGTTGGTCGTTCTCCCGGTCCACCTGGTCCAGCACCAGGGTGACCTGCAGCGAGAAGGCCCGCAACAGGTCCTGCCCCTGGGCCTCGCCCATCCCGGCCGGCGGGCGCCAGCCACTCACCACCAGGGCCACGACCTGCCCGGAACGCGGGTGGACCGGGAGGACGGTCGTGCGGTCGCCCCGCGGGGCGGCGTCCGGCGCTGGCGGCGTCGCCGGGTCGGTCAGGTCCACCTGTTCGCCCGTCGCCAGGCAGTGCTCGAGCGCCTCCCGCCGCGCGGCGAGGGACGCGGCGGCATCCGCGCCCGAGGCAGCCAGCACCTGTTGCCGGCCGGTCTCGTCGACGGCCACGACCGCGACCGCGCCCGCTGCCGTGAGGTCGAGCAGGTGGGCGGTCACGGTGGGCAGCAGGACCTCGATGTCGACCTCGCTGAGCAGCTCCCGCAGCACGTCCCAGATGCCCTCCATCACCTGCCGTTGGACGGCGTTGACGGAGCGCTCCTGCAGCGAGTCGATGACCGAGCCCGCGACGAGGGAGAGCCCCTCGACCAGTTGCTCGTCCTCGACGGTGAACGGCTGGCCGTCGGCCTTCTCGGTCAGGTAGAGGTTGCCGTAGACCCGCTCGCCCACCCGCACCGGCATCCCCAGGAAGGTCCGCATCGGGGGGTGGCCGGGCGGGAAACCGGAGGAGTCCGGTGCCTGGGTCAGGTCGTCCAGGCGCACCGGGCGCGGGTCGTGGATCAGCCGCCCGAGCAGACCGCGGCCGCGCGGGAAGTCGCCGATCTCCGCCCGTTCCTGCTCGGTGAGGCCGTGCGTGATGAACCGTGCCAACCGGTCCGGCTCCCGCTCGTCGATCACGCCGAGGGCGCCGTAGCGGGCCCCGGAGGCCTCGCAGGCCAGCACGACGATCCGGTGCAGCACGGCGTCCAGGTCCGTGCCGGCGCCCAGGTCGTGCACGGCGGTCAGCAGCGTGCCCAGGCGGTGCGCGGTGTCGGAGCCGGGGGCGGGCACCCGGTCGTCCTCTGCGGTGGTGGCGTCCACCGGATGAACGCTACCGTCGCCGCGCCGGGAGCCGGAAGGACCCTCCGCGGCCGGCGCGACGTACCCTGCTGCCATGAGTCGGGTCCGCGGTCTGCCGCACGCCGGGGGCGCACGATGACCCCCCGTACCCGCCGACAGCTGGCCGGGGCCTGGGCGATGGTCCCGTTCGCGCTGCTCCTGGTGGGGGCGCGGGTGTGGCAGCCCCCGGGGGAGCTGCCGACCCGGTGGTCCGGCAGCTCCCCGGACGGCTTCACCGACGGTGGCACGGTGCTGCTCACGACGCTCACCGTGGCCGGCTTCTGCTCGATCCTGGCCGCGCTCGTCGCCCTGGTGCGGGTGTTCGTCCCGGGGCGGTGGTCCCGCTGGATCGTGGCCCTGTTGGCGACCGTGTCCGGTGCCGCGGCGGCCGCCTACGGCGTGGGTGCGTGGGCCACGTCGCTGGCCGGTTCGGCGGCAGCGGTCCACCCCTGGTGGGTGGCGCTCGTGGTCGTCCTGGCGGTGCTGTGCGGTGTCGTCGCGCACCGGGTGCACGGTCTGGAGGTGCCCTCGCGCGCGGAGCTGCTGCACGGCATACCGGAGCGGTCGCGGGTCGTCCCGGTCACCCGGCCGGACCCGGCGGTCGGTCGAGCGGCCGCGGGGGGCGACGGCGACGAACGGGCACCCGGGGAGTGGACCGGGCGGTCGGCCTCCCGGCTCCTGGTGGGGCTGAGCATCTACACCGGCCTGGTCTTCGCGGTGTGCGTGGCCCTCCTGCTGTTCGGCGGGCCGCACTACCGGCTGTTGCTGGTCGCCGTGCTGGTGGTCGGGGTGCCGCTGACCCTCTTCGTGCTGGCCTGGTCACGGGTCCGCGTCGTGGTCGACGCCGGGGGTCTGCGGGTCCGTTCCGAGCGGCTGCCGGTGACCCTGATGCGGGTGCGCCCCGCCGAGGTGCTCGGCGTCCAGGTGCTGGACGTCGACCCGATGGCCTGGGGCGGCTACGGGCTGCGGGCGACCGCCGGTGCCACGGCATACATCGTCCACGGGGGTGACGCGCTCGTGGTGCACCGTGCCAACGGCCGGCGGCTCGCCCTCGAGTGCGTCGAGGGCGAGCCGCGGGTCGGTGCTGCCGTGTTGCTGCGGGTGGCCGGTCAGGCGCTGGCGGACGCGCGCTCCGGCTCGGCGGTCGGCTGACCCTGCGCCACCCCGAGGGCGCGCTCCAGCTTGGCGCCCTCGACGTCGACCTCGGGCAGCAGCCGGTCCAACCATCGGGGGAGGGACCAGGCCCGCTCGCCGAGCAGGCTCAGCACGGCCGGGGTCAGCGTCATCCGCACCAGGAAGGCGTCGACCAGCACCCCGACCGCGAGGCCCAGACCGATCGGACGGATCATCATCAACTCGGCGAAGGCGAACCCGCCGAACACCGAGATCATGATGATCGCCGCCGCGGTGACCACGCGGGCGCTGTGGTTGAAGCCGCTGACCACGGCGCGGCGGGCGTCCTCGCCGTGCACGTGCGCCTCGCGCATCGCGGTGACCAGGAACACCTGGTAGTCCATGGCCAGCCCGAACAGGACGCCGATCAGCAGGATCGGCAGGAAGCTCAGGATCGGGCCGGGGTCGTTGACCCCGAAGAACGAGCCGAGCACGCCCCACTGGAAGACCGCCACGACCACCCCGAAGGCGGCGCCGATCGAGAGCAGGAAGCCCGCGGTGGCCAGCAGCGGCACCAGCACCGACCGGAAGACCAGGAGCATCAGCACGATCGACAGCCCGACGACCACCAGCAGGTAGACCGGCAGGGCGTCGGCCAGCTTCTGTGAGATGTCGATGTTGGCCACGGTCTGACCGGTCAGGCCCAGCTCCATGTCGTTGTCGGCCCCGATCCGGTCCGCGGCGGAGTCCAGGGACCGGACGAGGTCGACCGTCTCCTGCTCGGCGGGACCGCTCTTGGGCACGATCTGGAAGGCCAGGGTCGTGCGGTCGTCGCTGACCCCGAACGGCACGACGTAGCTGGTGCCGTTCACCTGGGCCAGGTCCTCGCCGATCTCGACCTGCGCGGTCATCAGCGCCGTCTCACCCTCGGCGAGCGGCTCGTCGAGGGTCGCGACCGCGACGATCGGCCCGTTGGCGCCCGCCCCGAAGTTCTCCCGGGTCAGGTCGTAGGCCTGGTATGCCGTGGTCTCGGCGCCCTCGGACCCGCCGTCGGGCAGCCCGAGCCGCAGGTCGGTGACCGGGAAGGCGGCGACCGCGACGACGGCGACCACGCCCAGGATGGACAGCCACGGGTGCCGCTGCACGAGCGCGGCCCACCCGCGGGGGGTCGCCTGCTCCTCGGGGTCCAGGTGCTTGGCCTTGCCCCGGGAGCGGCCGAGCGCGCGGTGGCCCAGCAGGCTGAGAATGGCCGGGGTGAGAGTGATCGCGACCAGCACCGCGACGACCACGGTGCCCGCGGCGACCAGGCCCATGACGCCCAGGAACGGGACGCCCGTGACGACGAGGGCCGCGAGGGCGATGATCACCGTCAGCCCGGCGAAGGTCACCGCGTTGCCGGAGGTGCCGTTGGCCAGCGCGATCGAGTCCACCACGCCCATCCCCTGGCGCAGCTGTCCCCGGTGGCGGTTGATCAGGAACAGTGAGTAGTCGATGCCCACCGCCAGTCCCAGCATCAGGGCCAGGGCGGGCGTCACGGAGTTCATCTGGACGAAGGCGGTCAGGCCCATCGCGGCACCGACCCCGACGCCCACCCCCACCAGGGCCATCACCAGCGGGAGACCGGCGACCAGCAGGCCACCGAGCATCACCAGCAGGACGACCGCCGCGACGACCAGGCCGACGACCTCCGCCGGGCCCATCACGCTGCTCAGGTCCTGGGTGATCACCTGGCTGTACTCCACGCCCACCCCGGCGTCGTCCAGCTGGCTGCCGATCTCCTGCAGCTCCTTGCCGGTCTCCGGGTCCAGGTCGGTGGCCTCGCCGTCGAACTGCACCTGGGCCAGCGCCACGGTGTTGTCCTCGTTGACGAAGCGGAGCCCGTCGCTGAGGGCGCTGAACCGCTGGCCCAGCGCCAGGCTCTCCCGCCCCTTGTCGATCTCCTGCTGCGCGGAGTCGAGTTCGTCGCGGCCGGCGTCCAGCTCGGCCTGGCCATCGGTCAGCTGTTGGTCCGCGGCGTCCAGCTCTGCCTCGGCCTGGGCCACCATGTCGGCGGGCAGCTGGTCCCGGTTGGCCTCGAGCTGCTCGCGGCCGGACTCCCACTGGGCGCGGCCCGCATCGATCTCGGCCTGTCCCGCGGCGAGGTCCTCCCGCCCCTTGTCGATCTCGGCCTGGCCGTCGTCCAGGTCCGCGGTGCCGGACTTGAGATCCTCGGCGCCGGCGTCGATGTCGTCCTGCGTGGCGAACGGGTCGACGACGTCCGCGACCCCGTCGACGTCGCGCCACTCCTCCAGGACCGTGGCGATCGCCTGGCGCTGGGCGTCGTCGAAGCCGTCCTCGCTGGTGAACACGACCGGGCCCATGGCTCCCGCGGCCTCGGGTATCTCCTGCTTGAGGTCCTCCAGGACGGTCTGGAACCGGCTGTCCGGCATGGTGAACTCGTTGGTCAGCGGCTTCATGAACACCGCGGCGGAGGTGCCCGCGGCGGCGATGATCACGATCCAGGCCGTGAGGGTGCGCCACGGGTGCTGGGCGCACCAACGTCCGAGGCGGTGCAGGAGGGATGCCACGGTGGTCCTTTCGGTCGGCCCGGGGGCGGCCCGTGCCAGGTGTCGTGCGGTCTGAGGTCTCGGTGTGAGGTCTAGGTCTGGGGTGTGGGGTCCGGGCGGCCGGCGGCCGCGGTGGTTAGGTCGTCCACCCGCTCCGGGCGTGCGCCAGGGCGCGCAGCATCAGGGTGTTGAACTCGGCGATGGCCGCCTCGTCGACGGTGTCCCCCACCCGCTCGACCCAGGCGGCCTCGACGGCCTCGAACATCCCCATGATGGCCGCGGCGAGGGTGGCGGTGTGCAGCGCGTCCCCGGCGCCGTCCCGCCGGGCGAGCAGGTTCTCGAGCCAGCCGCGGTGGTGCTGCCAGACGTTGAGCTCGACGGCAGATGGCCGACCTGCACGCCGACCGCCGGTCCGTTCGGTGGAGCAGGCCAGCGCATGCATCCAGGTCAGCAGGTCCACGCCGAGGGGTGAGGCCTCCACGGCCCGCGTGAGGGCGGTGAGCTGGTCCTCTTCGGCCGGTCGGGCGAGGAAGGCCTCCGCGACGGCCCCGAGCGGTGCGGAGGTGCCCTCGGCCAGGGCCGCCTCGATGCTGGGGAAGTAGTTGAAGAAGGTGCGTCGGGAGACCCCCGCCGTCTCGGTCACGTCCTCGACGGTGAGCGCCTCGACGCCGTGCGCGGAGACGTGCGACCGGAGGGCGCTCAGCAGTGCCTCCCGGGTGCGCGCCTTGTTCTGCTCGCGCCGGCTGGTGGTCGTGGTCACGGGTCGAGCGTAGAAGCCGCTTTGCACTCAGTGCAAATCTGCACAGGGTGCAAAGTGTGTGACCTTGCTCTCAGCCGGTCGGCACCTGGTCGCCGGTCTCGTAGCGCACGACCGACCGGAGACATCCGTCGGCGACCCGGAAGACGACCCAGGTCGGGGTGGGTTCGGTCGGGGCGGGGAAGGGCACGTTGTCGGCGGTCCACCGGGCCAGCTCCTCGACGACCACCCGGCCCGGGGTGGTCGCGTCCTCGGTGATCTCGTGCTGTGGGTCCAGCCGGATCCCGGAACGGCTCAGCCAGCCGCGCATCAGGTCGTGTCCGGAGCCGGTGCCCCGCGGCCCGCCGACCTCGACCTCGGGGTGGCAGCAGGCCACGGCTGCCTCGATGTCGCCGGCGTTCACCGCCTCGTGCCACCGGGTCACGGTCTCCGCTGCTCCTCGCATGGGGTCAGCCTGACGGCTGGGGCGGGTCCGGGCAAGCCGCAGGGACGCGACGTCGGGCGAGCCGCAGGGACGCGACGCCGGGCGAGCCGCAGGGACGGCGGGCGACTGCGACCCTCGACCCGGCGGACTAGATGGCGGCGCCCTGGGCTGCCCGGGCCAGGCGCCGCGAGCGGCCGGCTGCGTGCACCGAGTCGACCGTCAGGACCACCAGGGCGGCCCAGACCAGGGCGAACCCGATCCAGCGGGAGGTGGGCATCACCTCGCCCAGCAGCAGCACGCCGCAGAGCAGCTGCAGCACCGGGGTGATGAACTGCAGCATCCCGATCGTCACCAGCGGCACGCGCCTTGCGGCGCCCGCGAAGAGGAGCAGCGGGATGACGGTGGCCACGCCGCACGAGACGAGGAGGGCGATGTGTCCGGCCCCCTCGGTGGTGAAGGTCGCGTCCCCGGCGAGCTGGATCCAGACCAGCAGCGCGACCGCGAACGGGGCCAGCAGGAGGGTCTCGCCGGACAGCGACTGCCAGGCCGTCAGGGTGTCCCCGACCCGCTTCTTGAGCAGCCCGTAGGCGGCGAAGGAGAAGGCCAGGCTGAACGACACCCAGGGTGGGCGGCCGTAGTCGAGGGTCAGGTAGCAGGCGGCCACCGTGCCGATCCCGACGGCGACCCACTGCCAGGGACGCAACCCCTCCTTGAGCACCAGGACCCCCAGGCCGACCGTCACCAGCGGGTTGAGGAAGTAGCCGAGCGCGGCCTCGGTCACGTGCCCGGTGAGGACGGCGAAGATGTAGACGGTCCAGTTGGCCGCGATCAGCGCCCCGGCCAGGCCGACGGTGAGCGCCTGGCGCGGGGTGCGCAGCAGGGTCGCGAACCACCGGAACTGGCCCATCACGGCCATCGCCACCAGGCACAGCACCAGCGACCAGACGATCCGGTGCCCCAGGATCTCCAGCGGGCCGGCCGGCTTCAGCGAGGCGAAGTAGAGCGGGAAGGCGCCCCACAGGCCGTAGGCGGTCAGTCCGTAGAGCGTGCCCCGGCGCAGCGTTGAGGAGGCGTCGTTCCCAGGGTTCGGTGCCGGTGCCGGCGACGGGGTGCGATCGGTCAAGCGTCCACGGTCCAGGTGTCGTTGCCGTGGAGCAGGGTGGTGAGGTCGGAGGCGTCGGTGGGGCCGCCGGCGGCGAGGCGGGCGGCGTCGACCTGGGCGCGGACCTGGTCGTCGTAGGTGGGGCGGTCGATGGTGCGGTAGATGCCCATGGGGACGTGGGCCATGGTGGGGGTGTCGAGGCGGGAGAGGGCGAAGGCGTGGGTGGGGTCGGGGTCGGTCGGGTCGTGGACGACGACCTGGTCGCGGGTGGGGCCGTCTGGGGTGTCGATGGTGTCCTCGGGCACGACGGTGAGGCGGCCGGTGGCGGCGTCGCGGACGGTGATGTGGGCGCCGTCAGGGTGCTCGGGGTCGCCGAACCTGAGGGGCTCCCCGGGGGTGAGGTGGCCGATGCGGGCGGCCGCACTGTCGCGGTCCTTCAGGAGCTGGAAGGCGCCGTCGTTGAAGATGGGGCAGTTCTGGTAGATCTCGACGAGGGCCGTGCCGCGGTGCGCGGCGGCGGCGGACAGGACCTCGGTGAGGTGCTTGCGGTCGGAGTCCATGGTGCGGGCCACGAAGGTGGCCTCGGCGCCCAGCGCCAGGGAGATCGGGTTGAAAGGTTGGTCCACCGAGCCGGTGGGGGTGGACTTGGTGACCGTGCCGATCTCGGAGGTGGGGGAGTACTGGCCCTTGGTGAGGCCGTAGATCTTGTTGTTGAACAGCAGGATGGTCAGGTTCACGTTGCGGCGCATCGCGTGGATGAGGTGGTTGCCGCCGATGGAGAGGGCGTCGCCGTCGCCGGTGATCACCCAGACGGACAGGTCCGGCCGGGCGGTGGCCAGCCCGGTCGCGATGGCGGGGGCGCGGCCGTGGATGGAGTGCATGCCGTAGGTGTTCAGGTAGTACGGGAAGCGCGAGGAGCAGCCGATCCCGGAGATGAACACGATGTTCTCCCGGGCCAGTCCGAGCTGGGGCAGGAAGGACTGGACCGAGGCGAGGACGGCGTAGTCTCCGCAGCCGGGGCACCAGCGCACCTCCTGGTCGGAGGTGAAGTCCTTCTTGGTCTGGGCGGGGGCGTCCGGGTCCAGCGTCGGCACCCCGTGGGTGCCGGGGAAGGGGAGGTCGGCGTTCTCGTGGTGGCCGTGGTGTGCGTGCTGGTCGGTGGTGCTCATTCGGTGACCCGTTCGTATGTTTCCAGGACGGCTTTGTGCAGGACCTCGGCCAGGTCGGTGGCGTTGAACGGCAGCCCGCGCACCGCGGTGTGGGACCGGACGTCGACCAGGTAGGTGCCGCGCAACAGCAGGGCCAGCTGGCCCAGGTTCATCTCCGGCACGATCACGGTGTCGTAGCTGCGCAGGACCTGCTCGAGGTTGGCGGGGAAGGGGTTGAGGTGGCGCAGGTGGGCCTGGGCGATGTGGGTGCCGGTCGTGCGGACCAGGCGGGCCGCGGCGGCGATCGGGCCGTAAGTCGAGCCCCAGCCCAGGACCAGGACCCGGGCCTGCCCGCTGGGGTCCTCGACGGTGACCGGGGGCAGCGTGTCGGCGATCCTGGCGATCTTGGCCGCGCGCAACCGCACCATCGTGTCGTGGTTGTCCGGGTCGTAGGAGATGTTGCCGGTGACGTCGGCCTTCTCGATCCCGCCGATGCGGTGCTCCAACCCGGCGGTGCCCGGGACGGCCCACGGCCGGGCGAGCGTGGTCTCGTCGCGCAGGAACGGGTGGAACACCGGCTGGCCGGCGTCGTCGGTTCCGTTCGGGGCGGTCGCGAACTGCACGGTCAGGTCCGGCAGGTCCGACACCTGCGGGATCAGCCACGGCTCGGACCCGTTGGCCAGGTACCCGTCGGAGAGCACGATGACCGGGGTGCGGTAGGTGGTCGCGATCCGGACCGCCTCCAGCGCGACGTCGAAACAGTCCGAGGGCGACCTCGCGGCGAGCACCGCGACCGGTGACTCCCCGTTGCGGCCGTGCAACGCCTGGAGCAGGTCGGCCTGCTCGGTCTTGGTCGGCAGCCCGGTCGAGGGGCCGCCCCGCTGGATGTCGATCACGACCAACGGCAACTCGGTGGCCACCGCCAAGCCGATCGTCTCCGACTTCAGCGCCAACCCCGGTCCGGAGGTCGTGGTCACCCCGAGCGCCCCGCCGAACGAGGCGCCCAGCGCCATCCCGACCGCGGCGATCTCGTCCTCGGCCTGCAGGGTGGTCACCTCGTACCGCTTCAGCGCGGCCAGCGCGTGCAGCACGTCCGAGGCCGGGGTGATCGGGTAGGAGCCCAGCACCACCGGCAGCCCGGACCTGTGCCCGGCCGTGACCAGGCCCAGGGCCATGGCCTGGTTCCCGGTGATCGTCCGGTAGGTGCCCGGCGGCATCGGTGCCGGGCCGACCTCGAACCGGATCGCGAAGTCCTCGGTGGTCTCGCCGTAGTTCCAACCCGCCCGCAACGCCGTGAGGTTGGCCTCCAGCACCTCCGGCTCGGTGGCGAACTTGGCCCGCAGGTAGGTCTCGGTCCCGTCCAACGGGCGCGAGTACATCCAGGACAACAACCCCAGGGCCAACATGTTCTTGGCCCGTTCCTTCTCCTTGCGGGTCAACCCGAACTCGGCCAGCGCCTGCACCGTGATCGAGGTCAGCCCGACCTCGTGCACGTGCCAGGAGTCCAACGACCCGTCCTCCAGGGGCGAGACGGCATACCCCACCTTGGACAGGTTCCGCTTGGAGAACTCGTCGGTGTTCACGATGACCGTCCCACCGCGCGGCACGTCACCCAGGTTGGCCTTCAACGCCGCAGGGTTCATCGCGACCAGGACATCCGGACGGTCGCCCGGGGTCAGCACGTCATGGTCGGCGAACTGGACCTGGAAGCTGGACACCCCCGGCAACGTGCCGGCCGGGGCCCGGATCTCCGCCGGGAAGTTGGGCAGCGTGGACAGGTCGTTGCCCAGGCCCGCGGTCTCGGAGGTGAACCGGTCACCCGTCAACTGCATCCCATCACCAGAATCACCGGCGAACCGGATCACCACCCGGCCCAACCGCTGCAACGGCTTGACACTCATCCCGACACAGTCACCAGATCTCGTAACGACGGCGTGCGATCCGCGGGGTGCGGACCCCTTCATGCTAAGGGGCACCTGACCTGCCGGCCGTCGCGGGAGCGGCGTGGTGCCGAAACGGCCCGACCCGGCGAGGACTCACCCGGAAGGAGGGCGCGACTCATCCGCGCGGGGGAAGCGCCCTCCGGCAGCGCTCCCTACAGTGGAGGCATGGGTGTGGGATACGGCAGGGAGTTGAGCGAGGCAGGGCACGGCCGACTTCTGGGACGGCGCCGCCGACCGGGCACGGCGGCCGTGCCGCTGGTGGCGGCCCTCCTGCTGACCGGCTGCAGCGACGGCGCGGACGACGTGGCTGACCAGAGCGACACGACGGTCGACAGCACCGCCGGCCAGGACGGCGCGTCGTCCACCACGGACGGGTCGGCCACGACGGACGACGGCGCGGCCACCACGCGCGTCCCGGACGACCGGGCCGAGGGGGTGGAGCAGCCGCAGCTGCCGGAGGGCGCCCTGGGCGAGCAGGCGCAGTGGGTGCTGGACCAACTGGCACCGGACGCGACGCCCACCACCAGCGAGGAGGCGGAGGAACGGTTCAGCGCCGACTTCCTCGACGCGGTGCCTGCCGACCAGATCGAGCCGGTCTTCGCCCAGCTCCGGTCGGCGGAGCCGGTCACCCTGGTGGACGTCACGGAGCAGGCCGGCACGGGGGACGGGTCCGGCTCCGCGGTGCTGCGGGTGACGGGTACCGAGCCGCTGGTGATCACGATCAGCGTCGATGCCGACGACCGGATCAGCGGGCTGTTGCTGCAACCGGACACCACCGCCGACGTCCCGAACGTCTCCTCCTGGGAGGACCTGGATGCCGGCTTCGCCGGGCTCGGGGCAACCACCCAGGTCTACGCCGCCGACGTGACGGGGGGCACCTGCACCCCGGTGCACGAGACGCCCGAGTCGCAGGCGGCGCCGTCCGGGTCGGTGTTCAAGCTGATCGTCCTCTCGGCGGTGGTCGACGCCGTGACCGACGGGGACCTGGCCTGGGACGACGAACTCACCATCACGCCCGAGGCCAAGAGCCTGCCCAGCGGGGAGTTGCAGGACCGGGAGGACGGTTCGAAGGTCACCGTGCAGGAGGCCGCCGAGCTGATGATCGGCATCAGTGACAACACCGCCACCGACCTGCTGATGGACGCCGTGGGGACCGAGCGGATCGAGACGGCCGTGAACGGCATCTCCACCGAGCCGGAGCGGCTCACCCCGTTGCTGTCCACCCAGCAGTTCTTCCTGCTCGGCTGGGGCGCCCCCGAGGTCCGGGCCCAGTGGGCCGACGCCGACCCGACGGAGCGGGCCGACCTGCTCGAGGAGCTGCCGGAGGACGTGTCCGGGCTCAACCCGATGGCGGTGAACGGTACGGCGTGGACCGACGGTGTCGGCTGGTTCCTCACCGGCGCGGAGATCTGCGCCGCGCACGCGGAGTTGCAGGAGCAGGCGCAGACTGAGGCCGGGGCGCCGGTGCGGGAGATCCTGTCCGGGAACCCTGGCCTGGTCCCGCCGTCCGGCACGACGTACCAGGGCTTCAAGGGTGGCTCCGCCCCCGGGGTCCTCGCGCTCACCTTCTACCAGGAGGGGGAGGCGGCCGCGTCCGGGAACGACGTCTCCGGCCGGGTGCTGGTCGTCCAGGTCCGTCACGAGGGCACCATCCTGGACCAGCCGTTCGCCGAGCTCACGCAGGCCGGGTTGGCGTTGCTTGCCGCGGGGTAGGGTGCCCGCGGCGATAGGGTGACCGGCGATGACCGATTACCTGGTGGTGCTCGCCGTGGCGCTGGCCGGGGTGGCCCTGGTGGCCGCCGCGGCCGGTGGTCGGCGACTGCTCGCGCCGCACGACCCGCGCCCGACCAAGCTGACGACATACGAGTCGGGGGTCGACCCGGTGGGGTCCGGGTGGGGCCAGGGCAGCGTCCGATACTTCGGCTATGCGCTGTTGTACGTGGTGTTCGCGGTCGACGTGGTCTACCTGTTCCCGTGGGCGCTGGTGCTGCGCACCGACCTGGGGGTGGCTTCGCTGGTCGAGATGGCGATCTTCGTCGGGGTGCTGCTGCTGGGCCTGGCGCACGTGTGGCGCCGCGGCCTGCTGAGGTGGCTCTGATGACCGTCGACCTGCCCGAGCCGCGGGTCGGGCCGGCCGCGGACAAGGCGCCGGCCGCCGTGCGCGTGGTGCTGAACTGGGGTCGGAAGTACTCCCTGTGGGTGTTCAACTTCGGCCTGGCCTGCTGCGCGATCGAGTTCATCGCCGCGTCGATGGCCCGGCACGACTTCATCCGCCTGGGCGTCATCCCGTTCGCCCCCGGCCCGCGCCAGTCCGACCTGATGGTCGTCTCCGGCACGGTCACCGACAAGATGGCGCCCGCGATCCGGCGCCTCTACGAGCAGATGCCCGAGCCGAAGTACGTCATCTCCTTCGGCGCCTGCTCCAACTCCGGCGGCCCCTACTGGGACTCCTACTCGGTGACCAAGGGGGTCGACCAGATCATCCCGGTCGACGTCTACGTGCCCGGGTGCCCGCCCCGGCCGGAGGCGCTGCTCGCCGGGATCGTGAAGCTCCAGGAGCAGATCTCCGCGGAACGCCCGGGCCGGGCCCGGGCGGGGCTGCGGCCCCGTCCGTATGCCGAGGTGCCGGTCACCGCGGCAGAGGTCACCCGGGACCTGGTCGAGCCGCCCACGGCGGAGAAGCAGGACACCGGGGAGGGCTCGTGACCACGCTCGGCAGTGGGGCGCAGACGCGCGACCTGGCTCCGGACGAGTGGCTCTCCGCGGTCACTGCGGCGCGGGACGCCGGCTACGACTACTTCGACTGGTTGTCCGCCGTGGACCAGACCGACGCCGAGGCGGACCCGGGCATGGACGTCCTGGTGCACCTCATCGCCTCCAGCCCGGAGGCGCCCCGGCCGCTCGCCCGGCTGCTGCTGCGTACCCGCGTCCCCGACGGCACGGAGCTGGACAGCCTGACCGGCGTGTTCGCCGGGGCGGCCTGGCACGAGCGGGAGACGCACGAGATGTTCGGCGTCGGGTTCGCCGGGTTCGACGACGGCACGGGTCAGGGGCTACGCCCGCTGTTGCTGCCGGACGGCTTCGAGGGCACCCCGCTGCGCAAGTCCTTCCAGCTGGCCGCCAGGGCGTCCAAGGCCTGGCCCGGTGCGAAGGAGCCGGGGGAGTCCGACTCGAGCAAGAGCAAACGGTCCCCGAGCCGGCGCCGGCTCCTGCCGCCGGGAGTGCCCGACGCCTCCTGGGGCCCGCGCTGACCCACTGGACGCGCCGGGGGAATCGCGATGGCTGACCGTAGTGGGACCTGGGTGCCGGGAGCGCCGGGGATTCTCCGGCTGCCCTCGGGGCGGCTGGTCCGGGGACGTGCGGTCGGTGACACCCCCGACCACCCGGCGGACCTCACCCTGTTCCTGCTCGGTGCTCCGCCGCCCGAGGTCGACCACGACAGCCGCTGGGTCCGGTGGCGCGACTTCGGACTCCCCGCCGACCTGGAGGCCGCCGCGTCGATCCTCCGGGAGGCCTGGCAGCGGGCGGACTCCGAGCGGGTCGAGGTCTGCTGCAGCGGAGGGCGGGGCCGCACCGGCACGGCCCTGGCCTGTCTGGCCGTGCTGGACGGCGTCCCGGCGAAGGAGGCGGTCCGCTACGTCCGGGCCGGTTATCACCCCCGGGCCGTGGAGACGCCCTGGCAGCGGCTCTACGTCGCCCGGTTCCCCGGCCCTCGCTGACCGGCGGCGTGGCTGTGCAGGCCGCCCATGCTGTGCCGGGTCCGCAGCCTGCGCGCTGGGCGCCCTGGTGTGGAAACTTTTGGGGCCTATGACCCCCAAAAGTTTCCACACCCGCCCGAGGCCGCGGGCCGTCGGCGTCGTGGTCGGGTGACCCTCGTTCGACAGGGCGAGCAGGCCAGAATGCGGCGGCCGGGGGGTGGGGGTCGCCGGTGGCTGTTCGAGGGCATCAGCAGGGGTCTGCTGCGGTGGGTACCTCGACCCGCGGCGCTGTCAATCTGGTTGACCCCCAACGGTTGACCTGTCCGCGCCGGGGGGGGGGTACGGTCCAAAAAGGGGTGGCAACGGGGCCATCTCCTAGGGAAGGGGATTCACGATGAACCGTGTTGCATCTGCGCTCGTAGCAGCAGGAGCCCTAGTGTTGGGGGTGCTTCCGTTGCGTGGAGTCAGGGACACGAGCCACAGTGCAGTCTGCGCGTGGATGTGCCGAACAACTCCAACGAGGCTTGGCTGGGGCGGCAGAACTGCGCCAACAGCATCCACATCGACGCCTACATCAAGGAGGATCGTCCTGTTCTTCCTGATATCACGGTCGGTGAAGCACACTTCGTGGGTGGGATTCGCTGGGTCGACGGCAGTTGCGCGGTGGGAGTCGGGAATTTCTATTCGGAGGTTCAGTCCAGTTCTGGTGCGAGCGCCCAGTCCGCGAGGGCCCGCAACTGCGACTGACGCCGGTCGGTGACCGGTGTGCTGGACTTCGAGGACGTCACGTATTCATACGGCCGTCGAGGGGTACTCCGCGGGGTGACCGGCTCGGTGCACAGCGGGGTCACAGCTCTATTGGGCGAGAACGGTGCCGGCAAGACGACCCTCCTGAAGTGCCTCGTCGGGCTGCACCAGCCAGGCTCAGGTGAGATCCGGATCGACGGAACGGCCGTGGGCAGCCGGCGCTCCGACGACCTGTTGCGCGCCGTGGGCTACGTGCCCCAGGACGCCCAGTTGCCACGGTGGGCCAAGGTTGGAGACGTCCTCGCCTATGCCGGCTGGCTCAGCGGTTTGCGACGTGACGAACTTCCCGACGCCCTCGCCCGCACCGCGGGTCAGCTCGGGCTTGAGCAGTTCGTCAACCGGAGGGTGGGCTCGCTGTCCGGTGGTGAACGTCAGCGGGTCGCCATCGGGACCGGCATCGTCCACCAGCCCCGGCTGTTGGTCCTGGACGAGCCCACCGCTGGGCTCGACCCCAGCCAGCGGGCGCGAGTGCGAGAGGTGATCACGGACGTCGCGTCGGATCGCGCGGTGCTGGTGTCCACCCATCTGCTGGAAGATGTGGAGCGTCTGGCAGCGACCGTCATCGTGATTGCGGGAGGGCGCACGCGGTTCAGCGGCCCCCTGACCTCCATGGTGGCCGAGGCGGGGCCGCACGGGCCGAGCAATGCCCAGTTGGAGACCGCCTTCCTGGAACTGATCCGCCCCGCAGAGGAGAGCACGTGACGAGGACGGCGTGGCTGCTCGGCTGGCCGCTGCGTCCCTGGGTACTCCCGGCGAGTGCGGTCGTCGCCGCGGTGCTCTCCTGGGTGGTGACGCTCCGCTTGCTCTCGGCGCCCTACCAACTCTGGGCGACCACCTCCTCGGTGTGGCACGAGGCACTGTGGACCACCGCCCCGGTGTCTGCCGGAATGGCAGCGCTGTGTGCCACCCTGCTCGTGCAGCGGGGATCCGCCGTGTTCCAGTCGACGCGGGTGAGAGTCGGCCTGCCGGCGCTCACCCGAGCCGCGCTGGCGTGTAGCGGGTGGGCGGTGCTCGGTCACCTCGTCGGCGTGGCCCCGCTCACCATCGCCACGGTCAGCACCGCCACAACCGGCGGTCCCCGCGTGCAGGACCTGGCGCTCGCCGTGGTCGGCATGGGCGCGCTCACCGTGCTGGGATTCGGGATCGGTGTCGTGGCCCGTCACTGGGCAGTGGCGCCGGTGGTGGCAGCTGCCCTGTTCGGCATCCTGGCCCTGCCGCACGGATCCGACTTCCGGCCGGTGGCGCTGCTCATGCCCGTGCAACAGTGGCCCGCTTCGCCCCGCTTTGTCCTCACGCCGTGGACCACCCTGTTCACCCTCACATTCCTGATCCTGCTCGCCTGCTGGGCGCTCGCGGTCGCCGCCTCTCGGTCTGGGAGACCTCGCGACGGAGGCGCTCGATGGCTCACCGTTGCTGTGGTTGTGCTGGTGGTGGCTGCGTTTGGGTGGCGGCCGGAGTTCTACCGGGTGGACGAGCCGGTGCCGTCCATCTGCGACCAGGCGGCAGGTGCTCGGGTTTGTCTGCACACGGCCTACAGCCACAGCCTGCCCGAGGTGTCTGAGACCGTTCGCGCCCTGCAGGAATCGGGCACTTCCCCGGTGTTGACCCGGGTCACTGACACGGCCGTCGCTGACCACCTGGAGCCAGCGACCGGGGAGGCGCTGATCGCCATCGACCCGGTTCCGGAGCGGCCCAACTTCGTGACCCAGGGGATCGCCGACCAGGTAGCGCTCGCTGTCACCGAGCAGCTCTTCGAGGAACCATGCTCGCGGGCCGGGGCCAGCGTGGTCTCCTACGACGTCCTCCGCGCCCTACAGGTAGCGGTGCTCGAGCGCTCCGGACGAACGGACCTGAGTGCGCGACTGGGGTCGCCCGGGGACGCCGAGGCACTGCGCCTTCTTACCGCACCCGGCAGCGTGGAAGCCGTGGTGTCGACCTATCCGGCGGAAATCGCGGCATGCCGGCTGCAGGTCTCGGACATCGAGGCCGTCACGGGCACCCCAGCCCCGTGAGGTCGCTGCTCCGCGGCGTCATGGTGACGCGGGGGATCTGGGCCGCGCTGGCCGGCGTGGGGGTGACCTGGCTCGCGGTGGTGATCGGCTGGAGCATGATCATCTCCGTACAGGTGGACCCGATGCGGCCGCCGCGCGGCATCGGCGCCGTCGAGGTCTTCGGTGGCGCGCTGGCCGTCGTCCTCCCCGTGTTGACCGCCCCGAGGTACGACGGACGGGAGCGCCTCGCCGTGGCCTCCGCCCGGATGGTCCAGGCCAGCGTGACCACCCTGGTCGCGCTGCTGCCGTTGACCGTGCTCCCGGTGTGGTGGCTCACCCTGAGGATCGGCAGCCCCACCACCGAGACGCCGCCGGTCGTGCTGTTGACCGGCAACCTGGTCTTGTTCGGCGCGGTGTCTTCGCTGTTGGTGCTGCTGTTGGGCCGGGGGTGGGGTGCCCTCGGCGCGATCCTGGCCATCGTCGGCGTGGTCATCGCCCAGCAGGTGTGGCCGGAAACCGCCTGGACCGAACTGTTCTCCACGGGGACTGAGTGGCACACCCACTGGCCGCTGACCATTGGGTGGGTGGTCGGCCTGTTGCTGGTGGCCTACCGCCGCGGGTCGGTGCCCCGCCGGACTGGGTGACGCCGCACGGTCCGGCCGGTCCTCCCGACAGGGCGAGCAGGCTGGAATGCGGCGGCCGGGGGGTGACTGTCGATAGGCTGCCGACGATGCTCAGCGAGTTGCCGCTGCTGGCGGAGACCATCGTCAAGGCCGTCGTCGTGCTGGCGGCCTTCCTTGTGCTGCCCCTCGCGGTAGGGCAGACCGAGCACAAGGTGATGGGCCACATGCAGGGCCGGCTGGGTCCGATGGAGGCCGGTCCGCACGGCATCGCCCAGTTGGTGGCCGACGGCATCAAGTTCGCCCAGAAGGAGGACGTGGTCCCCGCGGCTGCCGACCGGTGGGTGTTCCGCCTGGCCCCGGCCGTCGCGCTGATCCCCTACCTGGTGGCGCTCGCCGCGATCCCCTGGTCGTCGACCTGGATCGCCGCCGACCTGCCGGCCGGGCTGCTGTTCGTGCTCGCCGTCTCCTCGGTCGGGGTGATCGGCACCCTGATGGCCGGGTGGGGCAGCGGCAACAAGTACTCCCTGCTCGGCGGGATGCGGGCCGCGGCGCAATTGGTCAGCTACGAGCTGCCGCTGGCCCTGGCCGCGGTGTCGGTGGCGCTCGCGGCCGGGACGCTGTCCCTGGGCGGGATCGTCGGCCAGTGGCAGTGGTGGTGGTTGCTGTGGCAGCTGCCCGGTGCCGTCGTCTTCCTGGTCGCCGCGGTCGCCGAGCTGCAGCGCACCCCGTTCGACGCCCCGATCGCCGACGGCGAGATCGTCTTCGGTCCCTACACCGAGTACACCGGGCTCCGGTTCGCCTTCTTCCTGCTCGCCGAGTACGCCGGCATCGTGGTCTTCTCGCTGTTGTTCGCGGTGCTCTTCCTCGGTGGGTGGGGCGGTCCGTGGTCCGACGTCCTCGGTCCCCTCTGGACCCTCCTGAAGGCCGGCCTGGTGGCCGTGCTGATCCTCTGGTTGCGCGTCGCCTGGCCCCGGGTGCGGGAGGACCAGCTGCAACGGCTCGCCTGGCTCGTCCTCCTGCCCGCCGCGCTCGGGCAGGTCGCGCTCACCGGCCTCGGGGTGGTGATCTGGGGATGACCGAGCAGGAGGTCCGCGCCGGGGGCGCCGAGCCACCCGGCCTGCTGGGCTCGGTGAAGGCGCTCGGCAAGGGCATGGCGACCACCGCCAGGGTGCTCGCCCGCAAGCCGCACACGACGCAGTACCCCCACGTCGAGCCGGACCTGCCGGAGCGCTCCCACGGTGTCATCGCCCTGTTGGAGAGCAACTGCACCTCCTGCATGCTCTGCGCGCGGGAGTGCCCCGACTGGTGCATCTACATCGACTCGCACAAGGAGACGACCGAGCCCGGGCCGGAGGGCGGGCGGGCCCGCTCGCACAACGTGCTGGACCGCTTCGACATCGACTACTCGCTGTGCATGTACTGCGGGATCTGCATCGAGGTGTGCCCGTTCGACGCGCTCTTCTGGGCGCCGGACTTCGCGTATGCCGAGGGAGACATCCGCAACCTGCTGCACGACAAGGACCGGCTCGAGGGCTGGATGGAGCGGGTCCCGGAGGCCGCGCTGCCCGAGGGCGGGCGAGGGGGCCGAGCAGCCGCCGCGGCGGCGAAGGCCGCGGCCGAGGCCGGCCCGGTGACGACGGAGCAGACGGAGCCCGGGCGGGGGGCCGAGTGACCAGCCGGGACGTGCTGTTCGTCGCGGTGGGTCTACTCACCGCTGCCAGCGCCATCCTCGCCGTGACCTCGCGACGGGTGCTGCACGCGGGGCTGTGGCTCGTGGTGAGCATGGGCGCGCTCGCCGGCTGCTACCTGGTGCTCGGCGCCGAGCTGGTCGCCCTCGTGCAACTGCTCGTCTACGTCGGGGCGGTCGTCGTCCTGGTGCTCTTCGCGCTGATGATGACCCGGAGCGGGACCACCCCCGAGGACGCGCCGCCGGGGGTGCGCGTCCTGTCGGCGGTGGTCGCGCTCGCGGTGACCGTGCTGCTGGGCGGCACCCTGGTCGCAACCTTCGGGTGGGACGGGGTGGCGGTGACCGGGCCGGACGGGTCGGCGGTCGGCGAGGCGGTCTTCGGCACCTGGGTCTGGCCGTTCGAGCTGCTCTCGCTGCTCCTACTGGCCGCGCTCGTGGCGGCCGTCGCGGTGGCCACGGCCGGGAAGGGGAGGGTCAAGTGATCACCCCCGCACTCCCGCTGCTGCTGGTCGCCGTGCTCGCCGGAGCCGGCGCCTACGGCGTCCTGGCCCGTCGCCACCTGGTCCTCGTCCTGATCGGCGTCGAGCTGCTCATCGGCGCGGCGGGGCTGCTGCTGGTGACCGTCGGCCAGCTGTATCCCGACCCGCTCGCGTCCGGGCCGGTCCTGACCCTGTTCCTGATCACCATCGCGGCCGCCGAGGTCGTCGTGGCGCTCGCGGTCATCATGGCGCTGTTCCGGACCCGCGGTGACGTCGACGGTCACCGGGAGGTGACCCGGACGTGATCCCGCACCGGAGCCTGCCCTGGCCCGACCTCGGCGAGTGGGAGATCCCCTCGCTGCCGATGCCGGACCTGCCCATCCCGGACCTGCCGATCCCCGAGCTGCCGGGGGTCGCCGCGCAGTACGCCGTGGCGATCCCGCTGGTGGCGGCGGCGCTCGGGCTGCTGCTCACCCGGCGCTCCAGCCGAGCCGCGGCGTGGGCGGCGGTGCTCGGCTCGCTGCTGACCCTGGTGGTCGTGGTCGGCCAGGCCTACGCCCTCACCCGGGTGGAGGGCCCCGGAATCCGCACCGCCGACACCATCGGGCCCCTCGCCTTCGGCGAACTCACCGTCCCGCTCGAGCTCACGGCATACCGTCTGACCGCGCTCACCGCCGTGGTGGTGGGGCTGGTCGCCGTCGTCGTCCAGCTGTTCGCCCGCTGGTACCTCTGGTACGACCCGCGCTACCGCCAGTTCTCCGCCACCGTCTCGCTGTTCACCGGCGCGATGCTGCTCGTCGTCCTGTCCGGCGACGTCCTGCTCACCCTGATCGGGTGGGAGGTGATGGGCTGGTGCTCCTACCTGCTGATCGGGCACCTGTCCGGCAAGGACTCGGCAAACCGCGCCGCGATCAAGGCCCTGCTGGTGACCCGGCTGGCCGACGTGGGGATGTGGCTGGGGCTGATCGCGCTGGCCGCGCCGGCCGGCAGCACCCGGATCACCGACATCATCGAGCACTGGGTGGTCGTCGACGCCGACGGCACCGTGGCGACCCGTCCCGGGGGTGGGGTGCTGTTGGCGCTGGCGATGATCGGCGTGGTCGTCGCGGTCGCCGGCAAGTCCGCCCAGGTCCCGTTCCAGGACTGGCTGCCCGACGCCATGGAGGGGCCGACCCCGGCCTCGGCGCTGATCCACGCCGCGACGATGGTCGCCGCCGGCACCGTCGTGCTGACCCAGCTCTTCCCGCTGCTCCAGGCCAGCGACCCGGCGCGGACGCTGCTGGCCGTGCTGGCCTCGGTCACCGTGGTGGGGGCCGCGCTGCTGGCCTTCGCCCAACCGGACCTGAAGCGGATGCTCGCCTGGTCCACCGTCAGCCAGATCGGCCTGATGCTGGCCGCGCTCACCATCGTCCCGGTCGGGGCCGGCCCGGACGCCGCGATCCTGCACCTGGCCTCGCACGGCGTCTTCAAGGCGCTGCTCTTCCTGGCCCTCGGTTGGCTCAGCGTGCTCACCGGCGGCACCGCCGTGGCGTATGTCGTGTCCGGGCTCACCCGCTACCGCAGCGTCCGCCGCCCGATGGCGATCGGCCTCCTCTCCCTGGCGGGGGTGCCGCCGATGGTCGGGTTCGTGTCCAAGGAGCTGATCCTGAGCCAGGCCGAGGTCGTGGTCAGCGGCGCCGGGGCCGGCTTCGCCACCACGCTCGTCCTGGCCGCAGTCGGGGCGAGCGTGCCGCTGACCGCCGCCTACTGCATGCGGGCCTGGCTGGTGCTCGCCCGGGACCAGCCGGTGCGGGCCCCCCGGAACACCGGCCACGAGCGGATCGACGACTTCTTCGCCGAGCCGGAGGTCGTGCACGAGGCGGAGGGGGTCGAGGAGGCCGAGGCCGCGATCTCGGCCAGCGCCCGGTTCGGGATCAGCGTGCTGGGCTTCCTCAGCGTGGTCGGCGGCGTGCTCGCCTTCACCCCGGTGATCGAGGTGGACGTGCACGTCGACCTGCAACTGCTGATCGCCGCCCTCGTCCTGATGGCCCTGGCCGCGTTCGCGGTGTGGATCGCCTCCCGGGGCATCCGGTCCCGGGACGCCGCCGCCCGGTTGCCGGTCGCCCTCAGCCTGGCCGCCGAGCGCGGCCTGGGCGCCGGCGCCCTCTACCAGCGGGCGGTCGTGCGGCCGGTCCTGGCGCTGGCCCGGGCGGTGACCTGGGCGGACCGGGACGTCCTGGACGGCTACGTGCGGGCCACCGCCCACGGCAGCCGGGTGTTCGGCCGGCTCGGTGACCGCAGCCAGCCGTGGCGCCCGGCCGGCGCGATGGCGCTGGTGCTGCTCGGGGTCGTCGTGCTGGGTGCCGTCGGGGTGGTGCTCGGATGATCGCCGACCTCCTCGACGTGCTCGACCCCGTAGCCCCCGCGCTCCCGGTCGTCGCCGTCCTCGCGCCCCTGGTCGTCGCCCTCGTGCTGGTGGTCGCCGACCGGTTCCCCGACCCCCCGACGGAGGGGCTCTCCCGCCCGATCGCCGTCGGCGGCGCCGTGGTGTCCGCCGTGGCCGCGGGGCTGGCCGTGGTGCAGCGCCCCGAGGTCGACCTGCCGTGGATCCCGGCGATCGGGGTCCGCCTGGACCTGGCGGTCGACGGGATCAGCGCGCCGTTGGTGCTGCTCACCGCGGTCGCCGGGGTCGTCGCCGTCGTCATCCGCTACCACGAGCCCGAGCGGGACCACCCCACGGAGGAGGTGACCGCACCGCTGGACCTGGGCGGACGGCATACGGCCCAGTCCCTGGCCACCTACTACGGCTGCCTGCTGGTGGTGATGTCCGGCGCCATGCTGGCCTTCCTGGCCCGCGACGGGATCGTCTTCTTCATCGCCTTCGAGATGGTGCTGGTGCCGATGTGGCTGCTCGTCGCCCGGCACGGCGACGGCACCCGGGCGGCCGACCGCGACGGGGCCGCCGTCCGGTTCATCCTGTTTACCGCCACCGGCTCGACCCTGATGCTGGTCGGCATCCTGGCCCTGGCCACCGCCACCGGCACCAGCGACATGGGCGCCTGGGTCGGGCGCGGGGACGCCCTGGACCCCCGCGCCCAGGTCGTCGTCGCGGCGCTGCTGGTGATCGGCCTCGGGATGAAGATCCCGGTCTTCCCGCTGCACACCTGGCTGCCGTGGGTGCACTCCACCGCGCCGACCGCCGGGTCGGTGCTCCTGGCGGCGGTGCTGCTCAAGCTCGGGGTCTACGGCATGATCCGGCTCGTCGTCGCCCCGCTCCCGGACGGCTTCGCCACGCTCTCCCCGGTCGTCGCGGGCTTCGCCGTCACCGGGATCGTCTGGGCGGGGTTGGCCTGCCTGGTCGAGCGCGACCTCAAACGCCTCATCGCGTGGTCCTCCATCGCCCACCTCGGCTTCATCGTGCTGGCCCTCACGGCCGGCACCGCCACCGGGCTGCAGGCGGCGCTGTTCGGCAACGTGGCGCACGGGCTGATCTCGGCGCTGCTGTTCGTCGTCGTCGGGGAGCTGAAGCACCAGTGGGGCACCGCCGACCTGCGCACCGCCCGCGCCGCGCTGCGTGAGGTGGCCCCGCGGATGGGCTTTGCCCTCGTCGTCGGGATGGCGGCGGCCATGGGGCTGCCGGGCCTCGCCGGGTTCTGGGGTGAGTTCGGGGCGTTGTATGCCGCGTGGTCGCCGGCCGCGGACCGGACCGAGGGCTGGTTCCGGGTGTTCGCCCTGGTCGCCGCCCTGGGTGCGGTGCTGGCCGCCGCGTATGCCGCGCGCGTGCTGCGCGAGGTGTGGGCCGGGGACCGGACCACCCCGCTCATCGGCGACGCCCGCCGGGTCAACGCCGTCGTACTCGGCGTGCTGATCGCCTGCGTGGTCGCGCTCGGGGTCTACCCGGTGCCGCTGCTCGACCTCACCGAACCGGCGGTCAGCGAGCTGTTCGCCCTGGTCGGGGGTGCCCGGTGAGCCTGACCCTCCACCTCGGGGCGCTGTGGCCGGTGTTGGCGCCGACCCTCGGCGTCGCGCTGGTGCTCCTCGTCGACGTCGCGCTGCCCAAGCTGCGCCAGGTACACCTGGGCCTGGCCGCGCTGGCCCTGCTGGGCGGCGCCGCCGCCACGCTGCCGGGGCTGCGGCTGCCCGCCGGCGACCGGCTGGACGCCTTCTGCCTCCCGGGTGGCCAGTGCCTCTACGGCGCCACCTCCCTGACCTCCGGCCTGCAGCTGCTGGCCCTCGGCGCCGCGGGCGTCGTCCTCGCCCTGACCTGGGCGGAGTGGAACGCCGAGGAACGCGGCTCCGGTCGCACCGCGGTGCAGGTCGTGCTGCTGCTGGCCGCCACGGCCGGGATCGTGGCGGTGCCGGCCGCGCGGGACCTGGGCTCGCTCCTGGTCGCGCTCGAGCTGGCCACCCTGCCAACGGTCGGCCTGGTGGCGCTGGAGCGCCGCCGGTCCCGCGAGACCGTGGCCGTGGAGGGCGCCGTCACGCTGCTCATCACCTCGCTGGTCTCGTTCGCGCTGCTGGCGATGGGCGCCGCCCTGTGGGTGGCGGCCACCGGCACCGGCCTGCTGACCCCGGCCGCCGCGGGCGCGGCAGTCCAGGCCGAGCGGACCCCGCTGCTGGTGCTGGCGGCGGTCTTCGCGCTGGCCGGCATCGGGTTCAAGCTCTCGGCGGTGCCCTTCCACGCCTGGACACCGCCCACCTACGGGGCGGCGCCGCTGCCGATCACCGTGTACCTTGCGGGGGCGTCCAAGGTCGCCGCCCTCGGCGGCCTGGTGGTCGTGGTGCAGGCGCTCGCCGGGGCCGCCGACTTCACCCTCGTGGCGGTCGGGATCGTCGCGGCGCTCAGCATGACCTTGGGCAATGTCGTCGCCCTGCGCCAGAACGACCTGATCCAGCTGCTCGCCTGGTCGGCGATCGCCCAGGCCGGCTGGATGATGCTGCCGCTGAGCGCCGTCTCCAACCGGGCGGTGCACGCCGCGGCGGGCTACCTCGCGGTCTACGTGGTGGCGACCCTGCTCGCGTTCACCGTGGTCCTGGCGGTCGGCCAGGCGGTCCGGATCCGGCTCGGTGCGGACGAGGAGGAGCCGGACGAGGCGACGGAGCCGGTCGCCCGGGGGTCGGCCGGGTCGGCCGGGCACACCCTGGAGGACCACCGCGGCCTGCTCCGGGCCCACCCGTGGACCGCCACCGCCCTGGCGTTCGCGCTGCTCACCCTGGCCGGGCTCCCGCCGGCCGTGGTCGGGCTGGTCGCCAAGGTCGTGGCGCTGCGCCCGGTGGCCGGTGACGGCACGTGGTGGCTGGCCGTCGTGGCGGCCCTCAACGTGGCGCTCGGCATCGCCGTCTACCTGCGCTGGCTCGCCGTCCTCGCCGCGCGGCCCCCGGTGGACGAGCACGGCCTGCCGGTGCGGTCCGCGGACGATGGGATCAAGGTCACCGAGTCGTGGTCCGGCCCCCACCCGTGGGTCATCGGCCTGCTCACCGCGCTCCTGGTGGTGGGCAGCATCTCGCCGGTCGGGATCTTCTAGCCGCCGGCAGGTCCGCGGACCGCCGGCGGCGGGATGCGGAACACCGGAGGTCAGACGGACGTTCCAGGGACATGCACAGGCATTTCAACGGGCTCAAGACGGCGCTGCTGTTCGGCGCCATCTGGGCGCTGCTGCTCGGGATGGGCGCGGTCATCGGCTCCGGGCGCTACATCTGGTTCTTCGCGCTCCTCGGCGTCGGGATGACCTTCTACGGCTACTGGAACTCGGACAAGATCGCGATCAAGGCGATGCGCGCCTACCCGGTCACCGAGCAGCAGCAGCCGGCGATGTACCGCATCGTCCGGGAACTCTCGGACCGTGCGGGGCAGCCGATGCCGCGCCTCTACGTGAGCCCGACCGCCGCGCCGAACGCCTTCGCCACCGGCCGCAACCCGGACAACGCGGCGGTCTGCTGCACCGAGGGGATCCTGCACCTGCTGGACGAGCGGGAGCTGCGCGGCGTGCTCGGCCACGAGCTGATGCACGTCTACAACCGCGACATCCTCACCTCCTCGGTGGCCGCCGCCATCGCCGGGGTGATCACCTCCGTGGCCCAGATGCTCATGTGGACCAGCGCCTTCGGCGGCAACCGGGGCAACGGCGGCAACCCGATCGCGATGCTGGCCATGGCGCTGCTGGCGCCGTTCGCGGCCACGGTGATCCAGCTGGCGATCAGCCGGACCCGGGAGTACGACGCCGACGAGGACGGCGCGACGCTCACCGGCGACCCGCTGGCGCTGGCCTCGGCGCTGGCCAAGCTGGAGCGGGGCACCCAGGCCGCACCGCTGCCGCCGGAGCCGCAGCTGCAGAACGCCAGCCACATGATGATCGCCAACCCGTTCCGGGCCAGGGACGCCGGGCGACTCTTCGCCACGCACCCGCCGATGGCCGACCGGATCGCCCGGCTGCACGCCATGGCGCAGCGCGGCCAGCAGGGCGGGAGCGGCACCGGATCCTGAGGACGGGCGCGGGCGTTTCCGGCAGCCGGACCCGACGTGATTACCTGTCCGTATGGCGAACCTGACCCGCACCGACGCCCAGGCCCGTGCCGCGCTGGTGGACGTGACGGCATACACCGTCGACCTGGACCTCAGCGGCGGCGACCGGGGTAGCCAGACCACCTTCGGCTCCACCGTCACCATCGGGTTCGGCTGCCGGGAGCCGGGGGCGAGCACCTTCCTGGACCTCGCGGCGGAGCAGGTCCACGAGATCACCCTCAACGGACGCAGCCTGGACCCCGCCGCGGTCAGCGACTCCCGGGTGACGCTGCCCGACCTGCGCGACCGCAACGAGGTCACGGTGCGGGCGACGATGGCCTACAGCAACGACGGCCAGGGGTTGCACCGGGCGCTGGACCCCTCGGACGGGCGCTACTACGTCTACGGCCACCTGTTCCTGGACGCCGCACCCCGGGTCTTCGGCTGCTTCGACCAACCGGACCTCAAGGCCCCCTACACGCTGACCGTCACCGCGCCGCAGGGCTGGACCGTGCTCGGCAACGGGGTCGCCACCCGCAGCGGGGAGACCCGCTGGGACCTGGCGACCACGCACCCGCTGGCCACCTACTTCGTCACCGTCTGCGCCGGGCCCTACGCCTCGGTGACCGACCACCACGACGGCATCCCGCTGGGGATCCACGCCCGCGCCTCGCTCGCTACGCAGCTGCGCGAACAGGCCCCGCAGATGCTCGAGGTGACCCGGGCCGCGTTCGACTACTACCACCGGCTGTTCGGCATCCGGTACCCGTTCGGTGCCTACCACCAGGTGTTCGTCCCCGAGTTCAACGCCGGGGCGATGGAGAACCCCGGGTGCGTCACCTTCCGCGACTCCTACATCTTCCGCGGCGCCGCCACCGAGGACGAGGTGCTGGCCCGGTCCAACACGATCGCCCACGAGATGGCCCACATGTGGTTCGGCGACCTGGTCACCATGCAGTGGTGGGACGACCTGTGGCTCAACGAGTCGTTCGCCGAGTACATGGCGCACCGTACCCTGGTGGCCGCTACCGACTTCCAGGCCGCCTGGGTCGACTCCGCGATGTACCGCAAGACCTGGGGCTACGCCGCCGAGCGCACCCCGTCGACCCACCCGGTCGCGGGCTCGCCCGCCCCGGACGCCGACACCGCCCTGCAGAACTTCGACGGCATCTCCTACGCCAAGGGCGCCGCCGTGCTGCGCCAGCTCATCGCGCACATCGGCGACGACGCCTTCGTCACCGGCATCTCGGCATACCTGCGGGAGCACGCGTTCGGCAACGCGGGGCTGTCCGACTTCCTGACCGCCATGGAGACCGCCTCCGGGGAGGACCTGGGGCCGTGGGCCGGTGGCTGGTTGCGCACCGCCGGGCTGGACACGATCGGCGCCGTCGTCGGTGAGGGGAGGCTGGACCTCACCCGGACCCCGCCCGCGGAGCACCCCGCGGACCGGCCGCACACCCTGGACGTCGCCGGGTGGTCCGGCGGCACCCGCACGCTGTATGCCGAGGCGCAGCTCGCGCAGGACGCCGCCACCCTGCCGGTGGTGCCCTCAGGCCCGGTGCGGCTGCTCATCCCGAACGCCAGCGACCTCACCTGGGCCCGGGTCCGGCTGGACGCGGCCAGCGTGGCCGCGCTCCCGGAGGAGTTGCCGGCAGTGCCCGAGCCGGTCCAACGGGCGGTGGTCTGGGTGGCGCTGGCCGACGCGCTCGCGGTGGCCGAGCTCGACCCCCAGCACCTGCTGCGGGTCTTCGAGACGGCCTGGCCGGTGGAGGAGGAGCCCTCCGTCCTGGGCAAGGTCGCCTGGCTGGTCGGGTCCCGGCTGCTGGGCGTGGTGCTGCGGCCGGAGGACCGACCGGACGCCCGCCGCCGGGTGGCCGGTGCCGCGCGGCAGAGGCTGGACGCGGCGGCCCCCGGGTCCTCCCAGTCGGTGACCGCGGCCCGGTTGCTGGCGCAGACCACCGACGACACCGACCTGCTCACTCGCTGGGCCGAGGGGGTCGACCGGCCCCTGGCGCTGGTGGACGACGTCGACTTCCGGTGGACGGTGCTGCGGGCGCTGGCGCTGCTCGACGCCGTGGACGAGGCCACCATCGCGGCCGCGGAGGAGCAGGACCGTTCGCTGCAGGGCAAGCTCGGTGCCCTGGCGGCCCGGGCCGCCCGCCCCACGGAGGCCGCCAAGGAGTGGGCGTGGGACCAGCTGACCGGCGACCACGGCCGCTCCAACTACGAGCTCAACGCCCTGGCCGGTGCCTTCTGGGCCGGTGGCGACCCGGACCTGCTGCGGCCCTACGTCGACCGGTTCCACGAGGAGGTGCCGGCGCTGAGCGGCCGGATCGGGCAGGACGCGCTGGCCCGGGTGGCCTCGCTGGCCTACCCCGGGGCGATCGCGGAGCCCGCGACGGACGAGGCCACCACGGCCCGGTTGGACCGTGGCGGCCTCTCGCCCGCCGTGCGCCGCGCGCTGGTGGACCAGCAGTCGCTGCTCCGGGAGGTCCTGGCGTCCCGGGCCGCCTACCCGCCCGTCACGGGGTGAAGTCCAGCGCCTCCTCGGACAGGGCCAGCACCGCGTGGTGCAGGCCGTCCTCGTCGACCAGGTCGTAGGCCGGCACGGCGACCTCCGTGCCGTCATCCAGCGACAGGATGCCGGTCTTCAACGTGGCGTCCACGATGGTCGCCTCGTTGACCGGGTACGGGATCGGTGAGCCGGCGGTCAGCTCGAAGCGCTCCGGCGCCTGGGCCGGGTCCGTCTCCTCCAACATGAGGGCCTCGTCGTCCAGCTCGGGGATCCACACCCCGGCCCAGGTGAACCGCGGGTCCGAGGCCCGCTCGACGGCCTCGGCGGGGGACAGCAACGGGTACTCACCGAGGGACTCGTACTCGCCCAGCGAGCCGTAGGCGCCCGAGACGCCAGCACCCGACAGGGTCACCTCGATGGTGTTGGCCGGGCGGTCCGGGCGCCTGCCGGAGACGTTCATCTGGGGGTCGTCCTCATAGCGGTACACCGACCACTCGACGTCGTCGAGCGGGATGCCGGTCGTGGCCATGAACTCCTGGGCCTGGGCGATCGCCTCCTCGTCGCTCGGCAGGTCCCCGGCCGGGAGGCAGTCCTCCCCGGAGAACGGCGCCGACCCGCCGAAGAAGATGTCGAGCGTGCTCTCGCCGTACATCTCCTCGCAGTACGGGTCGGTCAGCATGTTGCTGTAGCTGAAGTCCGTGGACGACAGGGACAGGTAGATCGCACCGGAGGTCAGGTCGGCGTAGTCATCGCCCTCCATCTCCTCAACGTCGCCCTCGACCCCGAGCTCGGCCGCCCAGGAGGAGAGGAACTCCACCGGGTCGACGTCCGCCGCGCGCAGCACCTTCACCTCACCCGTGCCGCCCTCGGTGGACAGCTCCGGTCCCGCCGAGAGCACGGTGGGCCCGTAGGGGTAGTAGCTGCCGGTCGCGCTCTCCGCGCTGCCCTGGTCGTCGGCATACTCGTCCTGGATGCCGGGCTCCGCCATCCCCGACGCGCTGTCTTCCCCGGCAGCGTGGTCGGGTGTCCCGGACCTGTCGTCGTCCGTGCCCGTGGCCGCGACACCGGTCCCGCCCGGTGCGTCGTCGGCCGTCTGGGCCCCGACCGCGTAGCCGCCCGCCGCGATCGCCAGCGCGGCGGCCGCGGCGGCGGCGACCAGGGTGCTCCGGCTCCCGCGGGTGGTGCCGTCCTGGACCCGCACCGCCCGGTCCGGGTCGGCGCCCGCGGACGACCCGCCGGTGAGCCCGGCCGCCCGGAGCCCCAGCGGGGTCCGGTCCATCAGCCGGCGCCTGAGCGAGGCCTGGTCGGGGTGGGCCCCGCGGGCCGGGTCGGCGGCCCGCAACCGGTGCAGCGCCTCGTCGTCGTGGTCGTCGAACATGTCATGCCTCCTTGGTCTGGACCGGGGTGCGGAGCCCCCTGCGGCTCCGGGACCCTGGTGGTACCCGTCGGGTGGATCGGTGGGCGGGACGAGTGGGTCCCGCCGGCGGCTCACTGCTCATCGGACCAGGCCTCCCGCAGCCGGGAGCGGGCCCGGGAGAGCGCAGCCGCCGCGCCGCCGCGGCTCACCCCCAGCGCCTTGGCCAGCCCCTCGCCGTCCAGTCCCTCCCAGGCGTGCAGCATCAAGATGGTGCGGTCCCGGTCGCTGAGCCGGGCCAGGGCCGCACGCACCTGGTGGTCCTCCACGACCAGGTCCGCGGGGTCGGCGGAGTGGCTGCGGTGGTGGCCGTGGTCGTCCGGACCGGAGTCGCCGAGCAGTGTCAGCGTCGGCCTGCGGCGATGGTTGGACAGCACGTAGGAGGCGGTCCGGTACAGCCACGGCAGGACGAAGTCGGACGGGATCCGGTCCCGGCGCCGCCAGGCCGTGGTGAACACCTCGGCGGTCAGGTCCTCGACGTCCTCGCGGGGTGCCCGGCGGACGAAGTAGCGGTGCACCGCCGTGGCGTGCTCGGCGAAGACCTGGTCGAACCAGGCCCCGTCGCGAGGCTGCGCGTCAGGGCCGCCCGTGGCAGCCATGCCCAGCACCATACGGTTTCCCCCTCCGGGGCCGGTACCCCGCGGCGCGGGGCGTCTCACCCCTCCTGTGTCCGGTGGGGTGCCGGTGTTGCACCGGGGGCGGCACTCCCGTGCCCCCGACGCGGGACGGGCCGGTGGGTAGGCTCCGGGAAATGCCCGTCCCCGTGCTCGCCCCGTCAGCGGTGGTCCCCGCCTACAGCGTGGCCAAGTCGTTCACCGCCGCGGCTGTCCTGGGCGACCGGCTGGGCATCGACCCGGACCGCCCGGTGGGCGACTACCTGCCCGCCTGGGTCCCCGACGGCTACCGCCGGTTCCCGGTCCGGGACCTGTTGGCGCACCGGTCCGGGCTGCCCGACTACACCGCCCTGCCCGCATACCGGGAGGCCGTGACGGCCCGGGAGGACGCCTGGGAGACCGCGGAGCTGCTGGACCGGGTGCTCCGGATGCCGTGGGAGGGGTCACCCGGGCAGTTCCGCTACTCCAACGTCGGCTACACGCTGCTGCGGTTGTGCCTGGAGGAGACCGGCGGCGGCTTCCTGCCGGTGCTGCGGGCCGCGGTGCTGGACCCGCTCGGGGTCACCGTGCACCCGCTGGCGACCCGGGAGGACTGGTCCGGGGTCACCGCCGGCGTCGCCCGCCCCTCGGACTACGACCCGGGATGGGTCTATCCGGGCACCTTCCTGGCCCGCGGCGCGGACCTCGCGGCCGGCCTGGCGGCGTTGCTGCGCAGCGACCTGCTGGCCCCGGACCGGCGGGCCCGGATGCTGGAGCCGCAGCCGGTGCCGGTGCACGGGCACCCGCTGGACCCGGCCGGCTACGGGATGGGCGTCATGACGGGCGGTGGCCCGACCCGACTCGTGGGCCACGGGGGAGGCGGCCCGGGCTTCACGCTTGCTGTGCTGGCCCTGGCCGACGGGACGGCGGGGACCGGTCGGGCGGTGTCCGCCGAGGTGGACGACCGCCCGCTGTTCGCCGCCTGCCGGGAGGAGTTGGAGACGCTCAGCGGTAGTTCGTGAACTGGAGCGCCACGTCCAGGTCGGCGCCCTTGAGCATCGCCTGCACGGCCTGCAGGTCGTCCCGGGACTTGGAGGTGACCCGCAGCTCGTCGCCCTGGATCTGCGCCTTGACCGACTTCGGGCCCTCGTCCCGGATCATCTTGGCGATCTTCTTGGCGTTCTCGGAGGAGATGCCCTCGGAGAGGACGGCGTCCAGGCGGTACTCCTTGCCGGAGACCCGCGGCTCACCGTCGTGGGAGTAGTCCAGGTGCTTCAGCGACACGCCCCGTTTGACCAGCTTGGTCTGCAGCACGTCGAGCACCGCCTTGACCCGCTCCTCGCTGTTCGCCTTCATCGCGATGGTCTCGCCGGACAGCTCCACCGAGGCCCCGACGCCCCGGAAGTCGTAGCGGGTGCTGATCTCCTTGGCGGCCTGGTTCACCGCGTTGGCGACCTCCTGCTTGTCCACCTTGCTGACGATGTCGAACGATGAGTCGGCCATGACCGGTCCCTCCTGGGTGTCTGTGGGCGGGACCCGATCGTATGCCGTGTGCCTGCCCGGGAGTCGACCGCCCGTTGCGGGCGGTTGCGCGGAACCCTCGGCGCCGCTGCGCGACGCCGTCGCCTCGTTTTCGGCGGGGCCAGTTCCCTTGCTATGGTGACACTCGCGTTTTGCCCTGGCAGGTTGTCCGAGCGGCCAATGGAAGCGGACTGTAAATCCGTCGGCGTATGCCTACGCAGGTTCGAATCCTGCACCTGCCACCACACGGACCGGCTGGTCACCGACTCGCGAAGAGTCGGTGACCAGCCGGTTTCTGGTTCCGGATACCCCGACCCGTGGAACGTTCCGGCGGCCCCGGCACGTCTTGAGGAGGGGCGCCGGACCGGCGCCGCGACGATGTGGGAGGGATGCATGATGAGGCTCAGGACGCTGGACAAGGTGCTGTGCACGGCCGCGTTGGCGGTGCTCCTCACCGCCTGCGGGAGCACCGAGGAGGACCCCTCGGTCCTCGAGCCCGCGGAGCCGCAACCGACGAGCACCGAGGACGCCGCTCCGACGACGGAGGACGCCGCGCCGACCACCGAGGACGAGCAGCCGACCACGGAGGCACCGGCGGACGGTCTGCCCAGCGAGCCGACGGCATACGCCCAGACCTTCGTCGCCGCCGTGCAGGAGGGCGACGAGGACCTCGCGCTGCGGCTCGGACCGGTGGACGGGTTCGCCGGCGTCGAGGCGTGGGCCGAGCTCACCGCCGGGCAGCCCGAGCTGTCCGAGGACCCCGAGGGCACCCTGGTGGTCGTGCCGTTCGAGGAGGGCGGCCAGCTCCAGGTCTGGCTCGACCTCGACCTGGTCGAGGGCCAGCAGGACCACGGCGTGGAAGCGGTGGTCTACGAGGAGTCGACCTCGGGCTGACCCGCGGCGCAGGAGGGGCGGGCCACGGCATACGCACGCGATGCCATCTGTATGATGATGCGTGTCCATGCATAACTATCGACTCCGTGGAGTCCCGCCCCACCTGCGCGAGGTAGCCCATGTCCTCTTCCACCCAGGCCCCGTACGCTGAGCCCATGACGACGCACACCGACGGGGCAGCCCCCACCACCAACGCCGACTTCATCCAGCTCGAGGACAAGGTCGCGGCGCACAATTATGCCCCGCTGCCCGTCGTCGTGGCGCAGGCTGAGGGGGTCTGGGTCACCGACGTGGAGGGCAACCGATACCTGGACGCACTGGCCGGCTACTCGGCCCTGAACTTCGGCCACCGCCACCCCGGCCTGGTCGAGGCGGCCAAGGCTCAGCTCGACCGGTCGACGCTGACCAGCCGCGCGTTCCACAACGACCAGCTCGGACCCTTCTGCGAGGCGCTGGCCAAGCTCGTCGGCAAGGACATGATCCTGCCGATGAACACCGGCGCCGAGGCCGTCGAGACGGCGCTGAAGCTGGCCCGCAAGTGGGGCTACCAGGTCAAGGGTGTCGCCGAGGGACGCGCCCACATCATCGTGATGGACGGCAACTTCCACGGCCGGACGACCACGATCATCAGCTTCTCCGACGACCCGGACGCCCGGGACGACTACGGGCCCTACACCCCAGGCTTCGAGTCGGTGCCCTACGGCGACCTGGCCGCGATCGAGAACGCGATCACCGACGACACCGTCGCCGTGCTGGTCGAGCCGATCCAGGGCGAGCAGGGTGTGCAGATCCCCAAGGAGGGGTTCCTGCCCGGTCTGCGCGAGCTGTGCACCGAGAAGAACGTGCTGATGATCGCCGACGAGATCCAGTCCGGGCTGGGCCGCACCGGCACCACGCTGGCCTGTGAGTACGAGGGTGTCGAGGCCGACATCTACACGCTGGGTAAGGCCCTCGGCGGTGGCATCGTGCCGGTCTCCGCGGTCGCGGCCGACGCCGACGTGATGAACGTCATCACCCCCGGCACCCACGGCTCCACCTTCGGCGGCAACCCGCTGGCCGCCGCCGTCGGCCTCGCCGTGGTGAACATGCTGGCGACCGGCGAGCACCAGGCGCACGCCGCGGAGCTGGAGACGGTCTTCCGCGACGGGCTGGAGGCGCTCGTCGGCCAGGGTGCCGTCGCGGTCCGGGTCCGCGGGCTGTGGGCCGGCATCGACATCGACCCCGAGCTGATGAGCGGCAAGGAGGCCTGCAAGGGCCTGGCCAAGCGCGGGGTGCTGGCCAAGGACACCCACGGCTCCACGATCCGGCTCGCCCCGCCGTTGGTGATCACCCGGGAGGAGCTCACTCAGGTGGTCGACGCCCTCGGTGAGGTGCTTGCGGAGGCCCGCAACAAGGCCTGACCCAGGTCCGCCATGACCTGCCGCAGCTCCGGCGGGTCCAGCACGGTGACCGGGGCGTCCAACATGGCCAGATGGGCCGCCGCCCACCGCAGGTCCATCGCCCCGGTCACCAGCTCGCTGGTCGTGTCGTCGACGGCGCGCACCCGACCCGCGGTCGGCGGGACCCGCTCGGCCAACTCGGCCGCCGGCATACCGACCAGGACCGTAGCCACCTCCCGGTAGGGCGCCTGCTGCACCGACCGCTGGACGTACTCCGCCGCGTCCGGTGCCTCCCGGGGGGTGAACCGCCACCCGCGACCCTGCGCCCGCGCCATGCGGTCCAGCCGGAAGGACCGCCAGTCCGCCCGGTCGGGGTCGAAGGCGAGCAGGTACCAACGGCGTCCGAGCGCCACCAGCCGGTAGGGCTCGACCCGACGCTCGCTGGGCTGCCCCGCGCGGTCGGTGTAGTCGAACCGCACCATCTCCAGGTCCCGGCAGGCGCGGGCAAGCGTGAGCAGGGTGTCCGGGTCGACCCCGGCGGAGAACCCCTCGATCGCGACCGTCGACTCCTGCACCGCGGTGACGTGCGCGCGCAACCGTGGCGGGAGGACCTGGTCCAGTTTGGCCAGGGCCCGGACCGCCGCCTCGTCCACGCCCGCCACCGTGCCACCCGCCGCCAGGCGCAGGCAGACCGCGACGGCCACCGCCTCCTCGGGGTCCAGGAGCAGCGGCGGCAGCGCCCTGCCCGGCCCGAGCTGGTAGCCGCCCCCGGCGCCGCGGCTGGCCCGCACCGGGTAGCCCAGGCCGCGCAGCCGCTCCACGTCGCGCCGCACGCTGCGGGTGGTCACGCCGAGCCGCCCGGCGAGTTCCTGGGCGGTCCACAGCGTGCGGGACTGGAGCAGCCCGAGCAGCTGCAGGACGCGGGCGGTGGTGTCGGTCACCCTCCCGATCCTGCCACCGATAGCGGACTGATCCTGTCCGGTAGGGAACCTAGGCTGGGTCTCGAGAAAGGCACCACCCGGCGCGGCGCACGCGCCGGTCACCCCGAGGAGGACCGCATGAGCAGCACGCCCGACAGCTTCCCGATCACCGCGCACACCTGGGCCGAGTTCGCCCTGGAGCAGCTCACCTGGCACTGGGAGGGCCAGCTGCGGCCCCGGCTCGAGGGGCTGACCGACGAGGAGTACCTCTGGGAGCCGGTGCCCGGCGCCTGGAACGTCCGACCCCGGGAGAGCGCCACCACCTCGCACGCCGCGGGGCCGGGTGACCTGGTCCTGGACTTCGCGATCCCCGAGCCCGACCCGGCGCCGGTGACCACCATCGCCTGGCGGCTGGCGCACCTCGTCGTCGGCGTCTTCGGCGCCCGCAACGCCTCCCACTTCGGGGGGCCGCCGGCCGACTACTTCACCTGGGAGTACGCCGCGACGGCCGACGAGGCGCTGGCCCAGCTCGACGCGACCTACCAGGGGTGGGTGGCCGGCGTCCGGGCGCTGGACGAGGAGGCGCTGTGGCGCCCGGTCGGGGAGGCGGAGGGCCCGTTCGCCGAGCACCCGATGGCCGAGCTGGTCCTGCACATCCACCGGGAGGCGATCCACCACGGCGCCGAGATCGCCCTGTTGCGCGACCTGTGGGCGCACCGGGCCTGAGGCGGGTCTACCCTGCCAGGATGAGCGAGGCCGCACCCGACATCCCGCCGGACACCAAGGACTGGACCTGGACGCTGGACCGGACCTGCCAGGAGTGCGGCTTCACCGCCGGTGAGGTGGCCGCCGAGGACGTGCCGGACCTGATCACCGCCCTCACCGCTCCCTGGCCGGAAGTTCTGCGGCGTCCCGACGTCGGCGTCCGGCGCCGCGCCGACCGCTGGTCCGACCTGGAGTACGCCTGCCACGTCCGGGATGTCTGCCGGGTGTTCACCGTGCGGCTGCGGCTCATGCGGGAGCAGGAGGCGCCCGCCTTCCCCGACTTCGGCCCGGACGATGCGGCCCTCGCCGGCCGGTATGCCGAGCAGGACCCGGCCCGCGTGGTCGGGGAGCTCGGCGCGGCGGCCGCCGGCCTGGCCGCCGACTACGCGGCTGTGCCGGGCGACGGCGCCGGGTGGGAACGCACCGGGCTCCGCTCGGACGGCAAGGAGTTCACCGTGCTGACGCTGGGCCGCTACCTCCTGCACGACCTGGCCCACCACCTGCACGACGTGGGGGCCGGGCCCGTCGAGGGCTGAGTGCTGGCTAGCGCAGCATCGCCGAGCCCAGCCAGCTCTGCGGGAACCCCATCCCCTCCACGATCGGGATGACGTCCTCGCGCAGCTGACCACACAGCTCGTTGATCGCCCGGGTGACCGCCTTGGCCCGCCCGGCGGACATCCGCTGGTGCCGCAGGAACCACCCGCTGTCGGCTTCCAGGTTGGACAGCACGTAGAGGTCGCACAGCCGGTCCAGGGTCGCCCGTGCTGCCTCGTCCTCGCAGGCGTCGATCGCCGCGACGAAGGCCTCCAGCACGACCCGGTCCATGTGTGTCCGGGCGGCCAGCAGCACGTGGTCCTGGGTGGTGTTGAACGCCACGAACGGGTCGTCGGTCTCCTTGGCCAGCGCCTGGATCCGCAGCGCCAGGGACTCCAGCACGTGGCTCTCCCGGGACTCGAACATCGTCAGGTGCCACCCGCGGTCCAGCAACGTCTCGTCCTCGCTGCGGCGGCTGGCCGCCTGGATGAGCCGTTCGATCAGCGGGTTGGCCACGGTCCGGGCGATCACCGAGCCGCCGAAGGACCGCACCGCGAACTGCACCATCCCGAGCATGTCGAGGTCGCCGACCATCTCCTTGTAGTTGGTCAGCAGCCCCTTGGCGAGCAGCTGCAACAGCACCGTGTTGTCGCCCTCGAAGGTGGCGAAGACGTCGGCGTCCTGGCGCAGCACCGTCAGCCCGTTCTCGGCCATGTAGCCGGCGCCGCCGCACGCCTCGCGGCACAGCTGGATGGTCTCGTTGGCGAAGGCTGTGCTCACGGCCTTCAGGCCCGCCGCGCGGGTCTCCAGCTCACGCTGCGCGGCGAGGTCGCGCTCGGGGGCCTCCTGCACCTCGGCCAACCGCTCGGTCAGCGTGTTCTGCGCGAAGGTGAGGGCGTATGCCGTGGCGATCGCCGGCAGCAACTTGCGCTGGTGGGCGAGGTAGTCCAGCAGGAGGACCTCCTCGTCCCGGCCCGGCGCGTCGAACTGCCGGCGCTGCACGGCATACCGCGTGGCGATCGACAACGCCTTGCGCGCCGAGACCGTGGAGGCCCCGCCGACACAGATCCGACCACGGACCAATGCGCCGAGCATGGTGAAGAACCGGCGGTTCGGGCTGTCGATGGAGGAGGCGTACGTGCCGTCGTCGGTGACCCCGCCATAGCGGTCCAGGAGCATCGACCGGGGCACCCGGACCTGGTCGAAGCGCAGCGTGCCGTTGTCCACGCCGGCCAGCCCGCCCTTGACCCCGTTGTCACCGATGGTGATGCCGGGGAGCGCCCGGCCGTCCTCCCGCACCGGCACGATGGCCGCGTGCACGCCGTGGTTCTCCTCGCCCACGACGAGCTGACCGAAGACGACGGCGAGCACGGCGTCCTCCGCGGCACCGCCGATGTAGGTCTTGGTGGCGTTCTCGGTGGGGGAGTGCACCACGATCTCGTCCGTCTCGGGATCGTAGGTCAGCGTCGTCTCCAGGGCGGCGACGTCGCTGCCGTGGCCGATCTCGGTCATCGCGAAGCAGCCCGGGGTGGCCAGCGAGATCACGCCGGGCAGGAACTCCTGGTGGTGCCGGTCGCTGCCCAGCGAGGAGACCGCGCCGCCGAACAGGCCGAAGTGCACGCCCGACTTGACCACGAGTGAGAGGTCGAAGTGGGCCAGCATCTCGAACTCGGCGACGGTGCCGCCCAGGTCGGCCTGACCGCCCACGGTGGTCGGGTACCCGCGTCCGCCGTAGCCCCGGTCGGCCAGCCCCTGCAGGCGGTCGCGGACCCACCGCCGGGCCTCCGGGATGCTCAGGCCGGGGTCGCGCAGCAACTCGGCGGGGTCCAGCTCGCGCCGCGCGGTCTCCCGGATCTCCCGCCGGGGTCCGTCGATCGCGTGCCGCAGCGCCGCCCCGAGGTCGCTCACCTGCTCGGCCGGCGCGGTGCTGGCCGGGGCCTGCGAGGTGCGGACGTCGGGCGTGTGCTGGGTGGTGGTGGTACTCATCGTTCCTCCCGGGTGGGGGTGGTGGTCGGGCTCGCGCCCTGGCCGGTGAGGGCCGGGCGGAACAGGTCGGTGACGGCCGCGACGACGTCGGCGCGCGGCGGCGGTGTCGGGTCGTTCAGCCAGTGGTCGGCGGCGGTGCTCACCGCGGCCACGACCGCCAGCGCCCACAGGGTGGCGGGAGCCGGGTCGCGCTGCTGGCGCCGCAGGTGTACCTCGAGGACGTCTGCGAGCTGCTTGCCGATCCGGCCGGAGATGGTGCGCACCGGGTCGCTGTCGGGGTCGACCAGGGGTCGGGTCAGCACGAACCGGTAGATGTCCGGGTCACGCTCCACCAGCCGCAGGTAGCCGTCGGTCATCGCGGCGACCAGCGCGACCATGTCGGTCGGGGTGCCGTCCGGCCCGCGTCCCGTCTCGTCCATCGCCCGCTCCAGGTCGGAGAGGACCAGTGCGTCGACCGCCTCGACCACTGCGAAGTAGACCCCGTTGCGGTCCCCCAGGTGCCGGTACAGCACCGTCTTGCTGGTGGCGGCCTCCGCCGCGATGTCGTCCATGCCGACGCCCGGGCCGTGCGCGCGGATCGCGCGCAGCGCCGCCTCGACCAGCTGCCGTCGGCGCAACCGGCGGTGCTCGGCCCAGCGGGCATCTCGCCCGTCGGTGACGGGCACGTCGGGTTGGGAACGGGACGACATGCCCCCACAGTACCCAGTACCGGCTGTACCTGCTACGGTCGGTACCGGATACCACCGGATCGGTCCGCGCGACCGCCCACCACCAGGAGCCCGCTCTTATGCCGCAAAGTCCCCGCACCGCCGTCGTCGTGGGCGGCAACCGCATCCCGTTCGGCAAGTCCGGCGGCGCGTATGCCGCCGCCTCCAACCAGGACATGCTCACCGCAGCGCTGGACGGGCTGGTCGCCCGCTTCGGCCTGGCGGGGCAGCGGGTCGGTGAGCTGGCCGCCGGGGCGGTGCTCAAGCACAGCCGCGACTTCAACCTGGCTCGGGAGACCGTCCTCGGGTCCTCGCTGGACCCGACCACCCCGGCCTACGACCTGCAGCAGGCCTGCGGGACCGGACTGGAGACGGTGATCCAGGTAGCCAACAAGATCGCCCTCGGCCAGATCGACTCCGGCATCGCCGGCGGCGTCGACAGCGCCAGCGACGCCCCGATCGCCGTCGGCGAGGGGCTGCGCCGGGCCCTGATCGCGGCGAGCAACGCCAAGAGCCCGATCGACCGGGTGAAGGCGCTCGCCTCGATCCGGCCGGGCGACCTCGCGCCGGAAACCCCGCGCAATGCCGAGCCGCGGACCGGGCTCTCGATGGGTGAGCACCAGGCCCGCACCGCCAAGGAGTGGGGCATCACCCGGGAGGCCCAGGACGAGCTGGCCGCCGCGAGCCACCACAACCTGGCCGCGGCGTGGGACGCGGGCTTCTTCGACGACCTGGTCACCCCCTACCTGAAGCTGACCCGGGACCAGGGGCTGCGCCCCGACACCTCGGTGGAGAAGCTGGCCAAGCTGTCCCCCGTCTTCGGCAAGGGGGAGGGCGCGACGATGACGGCGGGCAACTCCACCCCGCTGTCGGATGGTGCCGCGCTGGTGCTGCTGGCCGAGCAGGAGTGGGCCACCGAGCACCACCTGCCGGTGCTGGCCAGGTTCGTGGACGCCGAGGTCGCCGCGGTCGACTACGTCGACGGCGGGGAGGGCCTGCTGATGGCCCCGGCGTATGCCGTGCCGCGGCTGCTGGCCCGTCAGGGCCTGTCCCTGGGGGACTTCGACTTCTTCGAGATCCACGAGGCCTTCGCCTCGACCGTGCTGGCCACGCTCGCCGCGTGGGAGGACGAGACCTTCTGCACCGAACGGCTGGGGCTGGACGGGCCGCTCGGCACCGTCGACCGCAGCAAGCTCAACGTGCACGGCTCGTCCCTGGCCGCCGGCCACCCGTTTGCCGCGACCGGCGGGCGGATCGTGGCCGGCCTGGCCAAGATGTTGTCCGAGAAGGGCCCCGGCGCCCGCGGCCTGATCTCGATCTGTGCCGCCGGCGGGCAGGGCGTCGTTGCAATCCTGGAGGCTGTGTGATGCCCAACCTGTTCTCAACCGTCACGTCCAACCCGGTGGCCAAGGCCGTCGGCAAGCAACTCGGGCTGCCCCAACCGGTGACCCTGCGTCGCGGGCGGGACCTGCCGACCGGCGACGTCGTGCTGGGCACCGCCCCGGTCGGTGCGGCCGGCGGGATCGTCGCCGACGCGCTGGCCGCGCTCGGGGTCCCCGCCGTCGAGGCCCTGCGCGACGACCCGGCCGCGCGCACAACCGACGACGAGGGCAGGGCCCGTCCCCCGGCATACGAGCAGCGGATCGGCGCGGTCGTGGTCGACGCCACCGCGGCCACCACCATCGCCGACCTCGAGGCGGTGCGCGCCCTGCTCCGCCCCGCCCTCAAGGGCATGGGGACCTGCGGCCGGGTGGTGCTCGTCGGCACCGCACCCGAGCTGACCGACGCGACCGAGTCGGCCGCCACCCAGCAGGCGCTGGAGGGCATCGTCCGCAGCGTCGGCAAGGAGCTGCGGGCCGGCGCGACCGCCAACCTGGTGTGGACCGCACCGGGCAGCACGGGCGCCGACCTGGCCTCGACCCTGTCCTTCCTCCTCGAGGGCCGCTCGGCCTACGTCTCGGGGCAGCCGTGGCGGGTCGGGACCGCCCCCGAGGGCGCGGCGGTCCCCGCCGACTCGCCCTTCGACGGGCGCGTGGTCGTGGTGACCGGCGCCGCCCGCGGCATCGGGGCCGACATCGCCCGGGTCTTCGCCCGCGACGGGGCCAAGGTCGTGGTCGTCGACATCCCCGCCTCCGGTGAGGCGCTGGGCAAGGTCGCCAACGAGATCGGCGGCACCGCCCTGCAGCTGGACATCACCGCGACCGGTGCCGGCGACCGGATCGCCGACCACGTGACGCACCGGTACGGTCCCGACGCCCGGATCCACGCCATCGTGCACAACGCCGGCATCACCCGCGACAAGCTGCTGGTCAACACCGACGAGGACCGCTGGGGCAGCGTGCTGGACGTCAACCTGGCCGCCCAGTTCCGGATCAACGAGGTGCTGCTCGACAAGGGCCGCGCCGGCGGGCTGGCCGAGGACGGCCGGGTCGTCGGGGTGGCCTCCACCAGCGGCGTCGCCGGCAACCGTGGGCAGAGCAACTACGCCGCGTCCAAGGCCGGGGTGATCGGCCTGGTGCGGGCCCTCGCACCGCAGGTGGCCGACCGCGGCATCACCGTCAACGCCGTCGCCCCGGGCTTCATCGAGACCGAGATGACCGGCAAGATCCCGCTGGCCACCCGCGAGTTCGCCAGGCGGTTCAACAGCCTGCAGCAGGGCGGCAAGCCGGTCGACGTCGCCGAGACGATCGCCTACCTGGCCGCCCCCACCAGCGGCGCGGTCAACGGCCAGGTCATCCGGGTCTGCGGGCAGTCCCAGATCGGGGCCTGAGGTGGCCACCACCCCGGACCCCGGCGCGGACCGGCCGGTCGAGCTGCTCGGCTCCGTCCCCGGCGGCACCGGCCTGCTGGCCAAGGCGGCGCTGACCTCGGTCGGCCGCCGCGGCGCGGGTGCCGGCCTGCCCGACCGCGTCCTCATGGTCAAGGACCAGCGGCAGGACGTCGACCGGTTGGCGGACTACGCCCGGGTCTGCGGCTTCACGCTGCGGGACACCGTGCCGCCCACCTGGTTGCACGTGCTCACCTTCGGCCTGCAGATGGACCTGCTCACCCGCCGGGACTTCCCGTTCGCCGCGATGGGCATGGTGCACGTGGCCAACGAGATGACGCTGCACCGGCCGGTCGGGGTGGACGAGGACCTGACCCTGACGGTCCACGCCGCCGACCTGCGCCCGCACCGCAGCGGGGTGGCCTTCGACGTGGTGGAGCAGGTCCGGGTCGGGGCGGACCCGGTCTGGGACGGCCGCAGCGAGTATCTCATCCGGGGAGCTCGGCTCGAGGACGGGGCGGGCGCACCCGGCGAAGGGGCGGCGGCCACGGAGCGGGCCGCGACGGACCCCGGCGCGCGGATCCAGCCGTCGAGCACGTGGCGCCTGCCTGCCGACCTGGGGCGCCGGTACGCCCGCGCCGCGGGGGACTACAACCCCATCCACCTGCACCCGTGGTCGGCCAAGGCCCTGGGCTTCCCGCGCGCCATCGTGCACGGGATGTGGACGCACGCCCGGGCGCTCGCGGCGCTGCAGTCCCGGCTGCCGGCCAGCTACACGACCGCCGTGCAGTTCCGCAAGCCGGTGCTGCTGCCCTCCACGGTCGGCTTCGGCGTCCGCCGCGACGACGCCGGCGAGGGTTGGGACTTCGCGGTGACCTCCCGCGACGGCGCCAAGGACCACCTGCTCGGCACCGTCCGCTGAGCCCTTGCGCTGAGGGGTCTCCTGGGCCTTGGCTGACGCCCCGCCGTAGGCTTGTTGACGTCCCTTGACGCGGCCGGAGGAGTTGGTATGGCCACCACTACCTCCCATGGCCACGACCTAACGTGTGGATCGACCAGGTCAAGGCAGAGCTGAGGAAGGGCCCTGAGCGGGCGTTGCCCCCGCCGGAGCAGGCTGCGGAGGTCCTCCGCGGGCTGATGGCCACGGTCCCGCACCCCCTCGCCGATCGCATCGGCCCCGTGTGGACCTCCGTCCACACCCGTGAGCAACTCGGCCTCAACACCCGCCAGGCCCTCGACAGCCGCCGCCGCAGCGGCTCCGTCCTCGGCGTCAGGGCCTCCACCGGTGAGGTCTTCTACCCGCTCTCCCAGTTCCGCATCACCCACGGCACCGTGGAGGTCCGGCCGGGCCTGGTGGCCATGTTCAAGGCCTCCGTGACCAGGATCCCTGGGCGGTAGCCACCCTGCTCACCGTGCCCGCGCCCGAGATCGGCGACCACACTCCGCTGCAGTGGGAGCGTGAGGGTCGGAGCGCCGAGGACCTGGTGCGGCTGGCCCGTCGCGTCCGACACGAGTGGGCGGCGTGAGCCGGCGCGCGGCCCCTGCCCAGAAGCCGCCACCCGACCCCGAGGCGCTGCGCGCCGGCATGCCACGCAGCACGGTGCAGGGTGCATGGCACCGGGAACACGCCGACCGCCCCGGCCCAGAGCACGCGATGGCGCTGTTCGGTGCTGCCGGAGCCGCGCCCGACCTCCACCCGGTCGTCAGCCAGTACCTTGCCGCCGTCGTGGCGGACCTCGGATTCCGCACCGTGTCCCCGCCGAGTCCGCTGCAACTCTCCGTCACCTCTGCCCCGCCCAGCGACGAGGAGACGGGTGGCCCCGGTCGTAGTCGGCCCGATTTCGTGCGCGCCGGGGAGTCCGTGTAAAGTCTGCGGAGCGTCACGCGCCCCGGGGTGCCCCGGAGCGGCTGATGCAGGCCCCTATAGCTCAGTCGGTAGAGCGTCTCCATGGTAAGGAGAAGGTCAACGGTTCGATTCCGTTTGGGGGCTCTGGTGCCCCGACTCGCGTCGGCGGACCGCCGAGGCGGGATAGCTCAGCTGGTTAGAGCGCACGACTCATAATCGTGAGGTCGCGGGATCGAGCCCCGCTCCCGCTACGCAGGCGATTGGGTGTATGGGACCCCTATCGCGTATCCTTGTGTGTCGCCGCTCGGCCCCGTCCGGGCGGCTCACCTACGCAGAACCGACCACCAGAACATTTCCGAGAGCAGGTTGCCCCGTGGCCAGCAAGAGCGCCGACGTCCGCCCCAAGATCACTCTGGCGTGCACGGAGTGCAAGGAGCGCAACTACATCACCAAGAAGAACCGCCGGAACCACCCGGACCGGATCGAGCTCGCGAAGTTCTGCTCGCGCTGCGGCAAGCACACCGCGCACCGCGAGACCCGCTGAGCGCGCCGCACCAGCCCACCACGAGGCCGTCACCCGCACAGGGTGGCGGCCTTCGTCGTCCCGGGTCGGTAGGCTCGCCCCATGGGTGTGAACGCAGACTTCGCGGGGCGCAGCTACCCGCCCACCGAGCCGTATGCCGTGCAGGCCGAGCACATCGCACAGTTCGCCGACGCGGTCGGTGCCGCGAGCGCGCTGCACCGGGACGCGGAGGCGGCCCGCGCCGCCGGGTACCGCGATGTGGTCGCGCCGCCGACGTATGCCGTGGTGATCGCCCAGCAGTGTGACGCCCAGCTGGTCCGCGACCCCGAGGCGGGCATCGACTTCACTCGGGTGGTGCACGGGCAGCAGGCGTTCGAGCACCACCAGCCGATCGTCGCGGGCGACCAGGTGGTCGGCGTCCTGCACGTCGACGCGGTGCGCCAGGCCGGCGGCCACGCGATGGTCACCACCCGCAGCGAGCTGTCCACCACCGACGGTGCGGCACTGTGCACCGCCACATCGACCATCGTCATCCGGGGAGGCGAGTGATGAGCAAGCCACCGCAGGACGTCGTGGCGGGCGCCGAACTGCCCGCCCGCACCATCACCGTGGACCGGCAGCAGCTGGTGGAGTACGCCGGAGCCAGCGGCGACCAGAACCCCATCCACCAGGACGAGGACTTCGCCCGCAAGGTGGGCCTGCCCGACGTCATCGCGCACGGGATGTGGACGATGGGCGCGGCGATCGAGGTCGTCAGCGACTGGGTCGGCGACCCCGGCCGGGTGGTGTCCTACTCCACCCGGTTCACCAACCCCGTCGTGGTGCCCGCGGAGGGCGGAGCGCAGATCGAGGTCGGCGGCACGGTGAAGTCGGTGGACGAGGGGACCCACCGGGCCACCGTCGAGCTGACGGTCACCAGCGGGGGCAACAAGGTGCTCGGCCGGGCCACCGCGGTGGTCGACCTTGGCTGAGGTCGCCGCCGACACCGACCTCGCGCCGCTGACCACCATGCGGGTCGGCGGGCCGGCCCGCCAGCTGATCACCGCGCGGACCGCGGAGGAGGTCGTCGACGCCGTCCGGGAGGCCGACGCCGCCGGCACCCCGCTGCTCGTGCTGGGCGGCGGCTCCAACGTCGTGGTGGCCGACGAGGGCTTCCCGGGCACCGTCGTGCGGATAGCCGACCGGGGCGTCACCGTGGAGTCCGCCGACGCCTGCGGAGGGGTCCACGTCAGGGTCGCCGCCGGCGAGGTGTGGGACGACGTCGTCGCGCGCGCCGTCGCCGAGGGCTGGTCCGGCATCGAGGCGCTGTCGGGCATCCCCGGCAGCGTCGGGGCCACCCCGGTCCAGAACGTCGGCGCCTACGGCCAGGAGGTCGCCCAGACGGTCGCCAAGGTGCGCACCTGGGACCGCGAGGAGGGGCGGATCCGCACGCTCTTCGCCGCGGACTGCGGGTTCAGCTACCGGCACTCGGTGCTCAAGGAGTCGATGCAGGTCTCCGGGCAGTTCACCCCGCGCTACGTGGTGCTCGAGGTGACCTTCGCGCTGCGCCCGACCGGGTTGTCCCGCCCGATCGGGTATGCCGACCTGGCCCGCGGCCTGGACGTGGCCGTGGGGGAGCGGGTCCCGTTGGCCGATGCGCGGGCCGCGGTGCTCGAGCAGCGGCGGCGTCGCGGCATGGTGCTCGAGGAGGGCGACCACGACACCTGGTCGTGCGGGTCGTTCTTCACCAACCCGGTCCTGTCCGCGCCCGAGTTCGAGGTGCTGACCAGGCGGGCCGCCGAACGCCTCGGACCGGACGGGCCGGTGCCCCCGCAGTTCCCGTCCGCCGAGGGGAGCGTGAAGACCTCCGCGGCCTGGCTGATCGACAAGGCCGGCTTCGCCAAGGGCCACGGCCTGCCGGGCCCGGCCGCGCTGTCGACCAAGCACACGCTCGCGATCACCAACCGGGGCCAGGCAGGGGCGCGCGATGTCCTGGCGCTGGCCCGGGAGGTCCGCGTCGGGGTCCAGGAGGCCTTCGGGGTGACGCTGGTCAACGAGCCGGTCCTGGTCGGCCTGGCGCTGTGAAGCAGCCCGGTCCCGCCCGCACCCCGCGGGACACCGGCCGCGCCCTGCGCCCGCTGTGCTACCTCCTGGACGGGCTCGTCGTGGTCGCCTTCGCCGCGGCCGGCCGGTCCAGCCACGACGAGGGCCTCTCGCCCGCCGGCATCGCCGACACCGCCTGGCCCTTCCTGGCCGCGCTGGTCGCGGGCTGGCTGCTCGTGGCGCTGCGGGGCAGGCCGCCGACCTCGTTCCGGGCCTGGGGCGTCCTCTGGCCGGTGACCGTGGCCGGCGGGATGCTGCTGCGCTGGCTGACCGGGGACGGCACCGCGCTGCCGTTCGTGCTGGTGGCGACGACGGTGCTGGGCGCGGGACTGCTGGCGGTACGGGTCATCCTGTCAGCGGTTGTCAGGGCTCGATCCCGGCGGTGAGGGCGTCCTCGATCGCGGTGTAGTCCGCGGTCGGGTCCAGGCCCAGCACCCCGGCCCACACCGGCACCATCTCGGTGTGGTAGTTGTGCCCGTGCCCGCCCGGTGGGACCGCGGAGATCGGCATGTCGCTGGCGACCTGCCAGAAGGTGGCCCACGGCGCCCACCACATGGTTGGGGTGACGTCCCGGCCCACCGCCTCCCGCATCCAGTCCGGCTCGGTCCACAACAGGTCGGGTGACCACCACACCACCGGGTCGGACGCGTGCTGCACGTAGACGACCCTCGGCTCCTCCCAGTCCTCGTAGCGCCCGCCGTAGTAGTCGTGGACTAGCTCCTCCGGCCGGGTGACGAAGCGGATGTGCCGCCCGTTGTTCACGACCGGGGCGATCTCGGGGGAGCCCTCGCGGCGTCCCTGCGTGAGCTCGCTCCACAACGGCGAGAACCGTGGGGTCCCCGACCAGACAGCGCCGTCCACCTGGTCCAGCATCGTGGAGGCCCGGTCGAAGGCCGCCTGGCCGCCGAACGAGCCCAGTGACTCCCCGGAGACGAACAGCAGCGGGCGGGAGTCCTCCGGCAGCGCCGACCACTCGGCATACACCGCCTCGAACAGGTCCCGGCCGGCCGTCGCCGGGGTGGTGCGGTCGGTGATGTAGGCCAGGCCGCTGGGGAAGTAGGAGTACTGCATCGACGCCGTCGCGAGGTCGCCCCCGGTGAGGTACTCCAGCGCCTGCACCGACCACTCGGAGACCCACCCTGTGCCGGTGGAGGTGAAGATGAGCAGCACCTCCCGGTCGAACGCACCGGTCCGGTGCAGCTCCCGCACCACCGCCTCGGCGGTCTCCTCGATGTTCCGGTCGTCCTGTTTGCCGGCGTACACCCGGATCGGCTCGAGGGCCGGCTCACCCGTCACCCGTTCGATGTCGGCCGCGCGCGGGCCGGCCGAGGCGAACAGCTGGCCCTGGGAGCCGAGGGTGTCCCAGGGCTCGGCGGACCCAGGGCCACCGGACCGCTCCGGCTCCGAGGGGACGCTCGCCCCGGGCATCAGCTCGGCGTTGCGGGCCAGCGACGTGGACAGGGCGATCTCCATCGCCTGCCGGTAGAGCACCTGGTTGCTCACGAAGACGACGACGACCGCGAAGACGACGGCGGTGAGCCCGGTGACCAGCAGCCGGGGGACCCGGGGGCTGAACAGCGCGCGCAGCCACGCCCAGAACCGTTGCAGCCCGCGGAACAGCAGGACCACCACCAGGAAGAGCAGGCAGCCCGCCAGGATGCCGACCAGCTGGGGCAACCACCCGCCGTAGTCCACCCGCAGCAGCCGGGCGATCCGGCCCTGTTCATTCAGCCCCAGGCTCCAGGCGAGCAGCGTGGCCAGCGCCAGCCCGGTGTACCAGGCCCGCCAGAGCCAGGTCGCGGCCCGCGGGTCGACCGTCACCCGCAGGCCGATCAGCCGGGCCAGGTGGTGGGCGACCCACCCGATGAACAGCCCGACGGCATACCCGAAGGCGGTGCTGATGCCCACGTTGGCCGCCGTCATCCACCAGGTGCGGGGCAGCAGGCTGGGGGACAGCGCCACCCAGCCCATCAACAGCGCCACGGTCAACCCCACGTCGTCGAAGCCGCGGCGCAGGCCGGTCCGGGTGGGCTGGGGCACGCCACCAGGCTACGTGGCCCGTCCCCGATGCGGCCCCGTCGTCGGGGTGCCGGGCGGGGTCAGTCGGCCGGCACCGTGAGCCAGTCGTCCACCGCCGCGAGCATCTCGGCCTGCCGGTCGGCCGGGGCCCGGGACCCGCGGATGGAGCCGCGCGCCAGGTCGGCCAGCTCGGCATCGGTGAGCTCGTGGTCCTCGCGGGCGGTCTCGTACTGTGCCGCCAGCCGCGGCCCGAACAGCAACGGGTCGTCCGCGCCCAGCGCGACCCGGGCGCCCGCGTCGAGCAGCTGCCGCAGGGGCACCTCGGAGAGCTGCCGGTAGACCCCGAGCGCCACGTTGCTGCACGGGCAGACCTCCAGGGTGGTGCCGCGCCGGGCCAGCTCGGCCAGCAGCGCCGGGTCCTCGGTGCTGCGCACCCCGTGCCCGATCCGGTCCGGGGCCAGGTGCTCCAGGGCGTCGCGCACGTGCTCGGGGCCGAGCAGTTCCCCGGCGTGCGGCACGCTGGCCAGGCCCGCCCGCCGGGCGATCGAGAAGGCCTTGGCGAACTCGGCGGTGTCGCCGCGGCGTTCGTCGTTGGACAACCCGAAGCCGACCACCGTGCCCGGCCCCTCCCCGGCATACCGGGCCGCCAGGCGGGCCAGCGCCCGGGCGTCGAACGGGTGCCGGGTGCGGCTGGCGGCCACCACCACCGCGACCCCCGTGCCGGTCACCTCGGTCGCCGCGCGCGCCTCGTCCAGCACGATCTCCAGGGTCGGGGTGATGCCGCCGAGGAAGTGGGCGTAGGACGTGGGGTCGACCTGGATCTCCAACCACCGCGACCCCTCGGCCGCGTCGTCCTCGGCGGCCTCCCGCACGATCCGGCGCATGTCGTCCTCGTCCTGCACGCAGGCCCGTGCCGCGTCGTAGAGCCGCTGGAACCGGAACCAGCCCCGCTCGTCGGTGGCCGCCCGCAACCGGGGCGGCCAGTCGGCCGTCAACGCGGCCGGCAACCGGAGGCCGTGCTTGTCGGCCAGGTCCTGCAGGGTCTCGATCCGCATCGAACCGGTGAAGTGCAGGTGCAGATGGGCTTTGGGCAGAGAGTGCACCGGCCGCGTCATGACACTGGTCTATCTCATCGGCGGCTACTGTGTGCGCATGGGCGTGATCCAGACCGAGGGTCTGACCAAGAAATACGGCCAGGTGACCGCCCTCGACTCGCTCACGATCGACGTCGACGCGGGGGTGACCGGGCTGGTCGGTGCCAACGGCGCCGGCAAGTCCACCCTGATCAAGATCCTCCTCGGGTTGCTGCGACCCACCGGGGGCCGGGCCCAGGTGCTCGGGATGGACATCGCCGCGCAGTCCCAGCAGATCAGGACGGCCGTCGGCTACATGCCCGAGCACGACTGTCTCCCGCCGGACGTGCGGGCCATCGACTTCGTCGTGCACATGGCCCGGATGAGCGGCCTGCCCGCCCACGCCGCCCGGGAACGCGCGGCCGATGTGCTCCGCCACGTCGGGCTCGCCGAGGAGCGCTACCGCCTGATGGGCGGCTACTCCACCGGGATGAAGCAGCGCGCCAAGCTCGCCCAGGCGCTCGCCCACGACCCGAAGCTGGTGCTGCTCGACGAGCCGACCAACGGCCTGGACCCCGCGGCCCGGGACGACATGCTGCACCTGGTGCAGCGGATCGGGCACGACTTCGGCATCGCGGTGCTGGTCACCTCCCACCTGCTGGGTGAGCTGGAGCGGGTCAGCGACCACGTGGTCGTCCTCGACGGCGGCCGGCTGCTGCGGTCCTCGGCGACCCAGGACTTCATGGGTGACACCGGGATGCTGCTGGTGGAGGTGCTCGGCGAGGGCGACGCCCAGACCCGGATGGGGGAGGCGCTGGCCCGTGCCGGGGTGGCCTGCCGCCCCCGTGGCCGGCTCATCGAGATCGACACCCGGGGCCGACCCCCGGTGCACGACCTGGTGCGGGACACCGCCGTCGCCGAGCAGGTCGGGATCGTCCGGATCCAGGCCGACCACGCCCGGATCGAGGACATCTTCCGGGAGGAGGCGCCCCATGGCCAGCCAGCCTGACGCACCCGGCGGCGCCCGCGGCGTCATTCACGACATCGGCTACCGCCCCTACACCGGCCCCCGGTTGGGCACCGGGGCCATCGGCCGCTCGCTGTTCCTGACCGGACTCCTGAACGCCTTCGGCATCGGCCGGTCGGGCAAGGCCAAGATCTTCCCGGTGCTGCTGGTCGCGGTGATGCTCATCCCCGCGGTCATCATGGTCTCGATCATGGTCTTCGTGGGGCTCGGCGCGGGCTTCCTGGACTACGCCGCCTACCCGCTGCAGCTCTCGGTGGTGCTCGCGGTGTTCGTCGCGGCCCAGGCACCGGTGCTGTTCTCCCGCGACCTGCGCTCCGGGGCGATCGTGCTCTACCTGGCCCGGCCGCTGAGCGCGACCGGATTCGCGATGACCCGGTGGTTGTCGCTGTTCGTGGCGATCCTGGCGTTCATCACCATCCCGGTGCTGACCCTGTATGTCGGGGCGCTGGCCTCCGAGGCCGACATCAGCGACCACACCACGGACTTCCTCGTGGCGTGGCTGGGCATCGTGCTGCTCAGTGCCCTGCTGGCCACCCTGGCCGGCCTGGTCAGCGCCTTCACCACCCGCCGCGGACTCGCCGTCGGGGCCACCATCGTGGTGCTCCTGGTCAGCCTGGGGATGAGCACCGCGATCCAGGAGATCGCCCGCTCCAGCGGCAACGACACGGTCGCCGAGCTCGCCGGGCTGCTCTCGCCGTTCACCATGGTCGATGGGGTCACCCACAGCCTGCTCGACGGCACCTCCGTCTACCCCGCGGCGCCCGATGACGTGGGGGTGGGACTGCTCTACCTCGTGGCGGCGCTGGCCTGCATCGCCGGCGGCTGCTGGTTGTTGATCCGGCGCTACCGGAAGGAGGCGGCGAAGTGAGCCAGCTCGAGCTGACCAACGTCTCCCGGTGGTACGGCAACGTGGTCGCCGTGAACGACGTCACCATGGCGATCGGTCCGGGGGTGACCGGCCTGCTGGGCCCGAACGGCGCCGGCAAGACCACCCTGCTGGCGATGATGTCGGGCTTCCTGGCCCCGTCGGCCGGCACCGTGACGCTGGACGGCGCGTCCGTCTGGCGCAACATTGAGGTGTACCGCACACTCGGCCTCGTCCCGGAGCGGGAGGCCAGCTTCGGCTACCTGACCGGCCGCCAGTTCGTGGTGGCCAACGCCGAGCTGCACAAGTTGCCCTCCCCGGGGGCGGCCGCCGAGCGGGCGCTGGAGGTCGTGGACCTGGTGGAGCCGGCCAGCCGGGCGATCGGCACCTACTCCAAGGGGATGCGGCAGCGGGTCAAGCTGGCGGCGGCCCTGGTGCACGAGCCGTCGGTGCTGCTGCTGGACGAGCCGTTCAACGGCGTCGACCCCCGGCAGCGGATGCACTTCATGGCGCTGCTGACCCGGATGGGGGAGGACGGGCGCACCGTGCTGTTCAGCTCGCACATCCTGGAGGAGGTCGAGCAGATCGCCCGGCAGATCGAGGTCGTCGTCGCGGGCCGGCACGCGGCCTCGGGCGACTTCGGGGCGATCCGGCGGCTGATGACCGACCGGCCCAACCAGTACGCCGTCCGCAGCAGCGACGACCGGGCCCTGGCCGCCGCCCTGATGCGGCTGCCATCCGTCGGCGGGGTGGGGCTGCAGGGGCGCCGTGGCCTGGAGGTCCAGGTGACCGACTTCGGTGCGTTCGCGCTGGCCCTGCCCGGGCTGGCCAAGCAGGAAGGCATCACGTTGCGCGAGGTCACCCCGACCGACGAGTCGTTGGAGTCGGTCTTCACCTACCTGGTGTCCTCGTGAACCCCACCATCGCCCGGCTCAGCCTGCAGGCCCTCTACGGCCAGCGTCGCGGCATTGTGCTCGCCGTGTTGCCCGGCGTGCTGGTCCTGCTGGCCCTGGTCGTCACGGTCCTCACCGACGGCGCGCTCGCGTTCGGCGCGGTCGTGGAGGTGCTCGGCTTCGGCCTGATCCTGCCGCTCATCGCGCTGCTGGTGACCACCAGCGTGTTGGGTCCGGAGATCGACGATGGATCGATCGTCTTCCTGCTGTCCAAGCCGGTCTCCCGGTTCGTGGTCGCGATCAGCAAGTTCCTGGTCGCCGTGCTGGTGACGGTCGTCCTGGGCGCCGGCTCGCTCCTGGTCGCCGGCCTGCTGCTGGACCCGGGGGAGCCCGGGCGGGCCGTCGGCGTGGCGGTCGGTGGTGCCGTCGCCGGGGCTGCCTACTGCGCGGTCTTCGTCATGTTGTCGGCGCTGAACCGGCACGGGATGGTGACCGGCCTGATCTACATCCTGATCTTCGAGTCCGCCCTCGCCCCGCTGCTGACGGGACTGCGCTACGTGAGCGTCGGGATGTTCGGGCGCCGGATCGCCGAGGCCTTCGACGGCGACCTCACCGCGACCGGCATGGGCCTGACGTATGCCGTGGTGGCCAGCGTCGTCGTCGTGGTCGGCGGGGTCTTCCTCTCCGGCCAGCGGCTGCGCTCCTTCCAACTGCGCGGCGACGAGTAGCCCCGGGGGCGCGTCAGCGCAGCTGCGCGGCGAGACCACGCAGCGGGTCCAGTCGGGCCAGCAGGGTGGCCTGGTAGGCGTGGTAGACGTCCGGCTTGCCGGACCAGGTGACGGCCGTGGGGCGGTTGTCCGCGTCGAGCTCGTGGTGCCAGCTTCCACCTTCCCGGTCGACCAGGACGTCCTCGACGAACGCCCACCAGCGGCGGGCGTGCTCGGCATACCGCTCCTCACCCGTCCGGGCGTGCAGCGCGGCCGCCGCGGCGACGGCCTCGGCGTGCACCCAGTGCATCCGGCGGCGGACCACCGGGCGGTCCTGCCAGTCCACGGTGTAGCAGAAGCCGGGGGCCCCGTCGGCCTCCCAGCCGTGTCGCACGCCGACCTCGAACAGGTCGCGCGCGGTGGGGAGCAGCCAGGGCTCGGGCGCCTCGCCGGCGGCCTCGAGCTGCAGGAGCAGCCGGGCCCACTCCAGGCTGTGGCCGGGGGTCCAGCCGAACGGTCGGAAGGCGTCGTCCGGCCTGTCGCGGTGGTAGTCCGGCAGGGGTGTCCAGTGCGGGTCGAAGTGCTCGGGCAGCCGGTGCCCGAAGTCACCGGCGAACCCCACGAGGTGGCGCGCGATCGCCAGCGCTGCCTCGCGGCGTCCCCGGTCGCCGGTGACCTCGGCCACCGCGAGCAGCGCCTCGACGGTGTGCATGCTGGAGTTTGCGCCCCGGTAGGGCTCCGGCTCACCGAGGTCCCGCGGGTAGGAGTCGATCACCAGCCCGGCCCCGTCGAGGAAGTGGCGCTCGAAGGTCTGCCACGACCGAGCCAGCAGCTCGTCGGCGCCCTCGGTGCCGGCCGCGACGGCGCTGGAGGCGGCCAGCAGCACGAAGGCATGGTCGTAGGCCTGCTTCCCGGTCCCCACCGGCCGGCCCCGCAGGTCCACCGACGACAGCCAGCCGCCCGGCCCCCGGTCGCGCAGCGGGCCGTCGGTCAGCGCCCGGACGCCGCCCCGGGCCAGCCGGGCGGCGTCGGCGTCACCCTGCAGTGCGGCGAGGGAGAAGACGTGCACCATCCGGCAGGTCACCCACAGGTGCACCGCGCGGTCCGGGTCCGTGCGGCCGCTCCCGTCCAGCCAGCCGAAACCCAGCCCCTCGACATACGAGGCCCGGGCGAAGTCGACCAACCGGCGCCCCTCGACGGCGAGGTCGATCACCCCTTCACCGACCCCGCCATCAGCCCGCCGACGAACCACCGGCCCAGCAGGATGTAGACCACCAGCGTGGGTACCGAGGCGATGAGCGCCCCCGCCATGCTGGCCGAGTAGTCCTGCAGCTGACCGGAGGCCAGGAAGTTCAGCGCGATGGTGACCGGGCCGTTGCGGGAGTTGGAGAAGAACAGCGCGAACAGGTAGTCGTTCCAAGCCGAGGTGAACTGCCAGATCAGGACGACCACGAAGGCCGGGCCCGACAGCGGCAGCACGATCGACCCGAAGGTGCGCAGCATGCCGGCGCCGTCCACCCGCGCGGCCTCCATCAGCTCGTCGGGGACGCCCGCGTAGTAGTTGCGGAAGATCAGCGTGGTGATCGGGATGCCGTAGGCGACGTGCAGCACGATCAGGCTGGGGACCCCGGAGGGCACGCCGAGGCCCTGCATCAGCTGGATCAGCGGGATCATCACGGCCTGGTAGGGGATGAACATCCCGAACAGCAGCAGGGTGAACACCAGGTCGGCGCCCGGGAAGCGCCAGCGGGCCAGCACGAACCCGTTCATCGCCCCGAGGAAGGAGGAGATCACCGCCGCCGGGATGACCATGGCGAAGGTGCGGCCCATCGAGGGCAGCAGCAGCTCCCAGGCGCGCGCCCAGCCGGCGGTACTCCACTCGGTCGGGGGCAGCCAGGCTCGCGCCGGGGTGGCGTCGCCCAGGCCCTTGAAGCTGGTGACCAGGAGCACGTATGCCGGGACGAGGACCACGACGACGAAGAACAGCAGGAGGGTGATCCGGGCGATGCCCCACCCGCGCCGGGGAGCGTGTGCCGGGGGCGCGGCCTCGACGGGTGTGGTCAGCTCGGTCGTCGGAGCGCTCATCGGTTCCGCTCCTGCCGGTAGGTGGAGACCAGGTAGGGCACGATCAGCACCGCCACGACGAGCAGCAGGATGGTGCCGATGGCGGCCGACTTGGCGTAGTCACCGCGGGTGAACTCGATCCACATTTGGGTGGCCGGCACCTGCGTGGTGTGGTTGGTCTGTCCGGCGATCGCCATGATCAGGTCGAACACCTTCAGCGACATGTGGCCGACGATGATGATCGCCGACAGGGCGATCGGGCGCAGCTGGGGGAACAGCACGTGCCGGTAGAGCTGCCACTCCGAGGCCCCGTCGATCCGGGCCGCCTCGTGCAGCTCCCGGGGGATGCCCCGGAAGCCGGCCAGGAACAGCGCCATCACGTAGCCGGCGAGCTGCCAGATGGCCGGCAGGGCGATGGCCGCGATCCCGAACCGTGGGTGGGTCCACCAGGAGTTCTGCAGGAAGTCCAGCCCGACGACCTCGAAGAGCCGGTTCAGCCCGGAGGCCCGGTCACCCTGCGCGTTGTTCAGCAGCCAGCGCCACACCACGCCCGAGGCGATGAACGAGACCGCCATCGGGAACAGGTAGACCGCACGGAAGAAGCCCTCGCCCCAGACGCCGCGCTCCAACAGCCACGCCCACATGAACCCGATCAGCAGGGTGCCCACGATGAACACCACGGTGTAGATGAGCAGGTTCTGCAGGGAGTAGATGAAGGTGTCGTCCGCGAACAGCTCGCGGTAGACGTCGAACCCCACGTACTGCGTGGCCGGACCGCGGCCCCGGCGGTCCGTCAACGAGGTGTTCACGTTGATCGCGATCATCCCGTAGACGAACACGCCGACCACGACCAGCGACGGCAGGACGAGCAGGAACGGCGGCGCCCAGGAGCGAAGGCCTCTGTTCACCGGAGGACTCAGCCGGCGTTCTTCTCGGCGGCCGCGACGAGGCCCTCCTGGAACGATGCGACGTCGCCGTCCGAGCCGAACTTGCCGACCGCGGCGGTGATGTCGGTGAGCCAGCTGATCGGGGCCGCCGCGCCGTGGGCCAGCGAGGAGACGATCTCGTCGTTGGCGTAGGACTCGATCGCGGTCTGCTGGTACTCGCCGAAGTCGGCGGTGTCCGCCTCGGTGTTGGCCGGGATCGACCCCTTGGCGGCGTTGAACGCGGCCTGTCCCTCGGGTCCGGCGACGGTGCTCAGCCAGGCCTTGGTGCCGTCGGGGTTGGGCGCCCCGACCGGGAGGGTGAAGGAGTCGGCCAGGAAGTCGAACACCCCGTCGGTGCCGGGCACCGGGAAGGTGGTGAAGTCGGTGCCGAAGACCTTGTCCTGCTCCTCGAAGGCGGCGACCGCCCAGTCACCCATCACGTTGAAGCCGGCCTCGCCGTCGATCACCAGCTGGGTGGCGTCGGGCCAGTCCAGGCTCTGCCGGTCCTCGTTGGTGAACTCCAGCAGGGTGGCGTAGTCGTTGAGGGCGTCGGTGACCTCCGCGGAGGACCAGTCGGTCGAGCCGTCCCACAGGCCGTTGTAGGCCTCGGCGCCGAGGTCGGCCAGCAGCACGGTCTCCAGCAGGTGCACCTGGGTCCAGTCCATCGCCACGGACAGCGGGATCTTGCCGGCCGCGTCGAGCTTCTCCAGGTCGGCGATCCAGGCGTCCAGCGAGTCGTAGGTGGCGCTGGGGTCGATCCCGGCCTCCTCCAGGACGGCGGGGTTGGCCCAGACCACGTTGGCCCGGTGGATGTTGGAGGGGACCGAGTAGATCTTGCCGTCGACCGTCAGGCGGTCGAGCAGGCTCTCGGGGAAGGCCTCGGTCCAGCCCTCCTCCTCGTACATCCCGGACAGGTCCTCGACCTGGCCGTCGGCGATGTAGTCGCTGAGCTCGGCCCCGGCGTGCGCCTGGAAGGTGTCCGGCGGGTCGTTGGTCTGCAGCCGGGAGGCCAGCACGTTCTTGGCGTCGGAGCCGGCGCCACCGGCGACCGCGCCGTTGACGAACTCGAAGTCGGGGTGCTCCTCCTGGAAGACCTTGACCAGGGCGTCGAGCCCGGCCTTCTCGCTGCCGTCGGCCCACCAGGTGAAGACCTCCACCTCGCCGCCGGCGGCGCCGTCGCCTCCGTCACCGCCGTCGCTGCCGCCTCCGTCGTCGCCGCCGCAGCCGGCGGTCACCGCCAGGGCGCCCACCGCCAGTGCGGTGCCCAGAACGCGTCGCTTCGTTGCCATCTCGTCCTCCAAGTACGTAGCCGTCACCAGGGTGTGACGCGGGACACGGTACGAGGGGCTATTAACGCTAGTCAAGACATAAAACTGCTTCGTGATCCAAGATTTATCTTCACAGTCCACGCATAATCAAGTAGCCTCCCGCCATGGACCAGTCGGACGGAGGGGCGCTCGGGCGGCTGCGCGCGACCAACCGGGAACTGCTGGTGGGCCTGGTGGAGGGTGCGGGCCGGCTCAGTCGGAGCGAGTTGACGCGGCGCAGCGGGCTGTCCCGGTCGACCGTGTCCGGCCTGGTCAAGGAGCTGCTGGCGGACGAGGTGCTGGTCGAGCACGAGGACCGGGGCACCGCCCACGGCGGGGGCAGCGGTCGGCCGCCGATCCTGCTCGGCCTCCGGGAGTCCCCGGGCGTGGTGGTGGGGATCGACGTTGGACACCGGCACGTGCGGATCGGGCTGGCCGGTCTGGACGGCACCGTCCGGGACGAAGAACGCTTCGACATGGACGTCGACGAGACACCCGATGACACCCTCGACCGGCTGGAGGAGGTGTACCGCGGGTTGCTGGACGCGGCGGGCGCCTCCGGCGCGGACGTGCGGGCCGTGGCCCTCGGTCTACCGGGGCCGGTCGACCTCGAGGGGCGGATGACCTCCTCGATCCTGCCCCGCTGGCGGGGCCACACGCCCGCCGTGGAGCTGGAGCCCCGGCTCGGGATCCGCCCGACCGTGGACAACGACGCGCACATGGGGACGGCCGGGGAGGTGACCTTCGGCGCCGCCCGGGGAGTCGCCGACCTGATCTACGTGAAGGCGGCGACCGGGTTGGGGGCCGGCATCGTCGTGGACGGGCGGCTGGTCCGCGGCGGCACCGGGATCGCCGGCGAGATCGGGCACGTCCAGGTGGACGAGAGCGGCCGGGTATGCCGGTGCGGCAGCCGGGGGTGCCTGGAGACCGAGGTCGGCGCCCGGCGGCTCGTGGAGACCCTGCAGACGGCCCACCACGAGCGGCTCACCGTCGACTCCGTGCTCGCCCTGGAGACCGAGGGCGACGCGGGCGTCGCCCGGGTGCTCGGGGATGCCGGCCGGGCGATCGGCCGGGTGCTGGCCGACCTGTGCAACGTGCTGAATCCGCAACGCATCGTGGTCGGCGGCTCGCTCGGCGCCAGCACCGCCCTCCTCGGCGGGATCCGGGAGGCGGTCGACCGGTATGCCCAGCCCAACGCCGCCGACGCGGTGTCGGTGGTGCCGGGCGAGCTCGGCGAGCGCGCCGAGCTGATGGGCGCCCTCGCCACGGCGCTGGCACAGCAGCGGTCCGCGCTGCTGCGCTGACCGCGCCCGGGGCGGGGCCTTCCCGAGCCGTCAGGCGAAGAGCTGCTGGATCCGCCCGACGCCCTCGGCCAGGTCGGTGTCGCCCAGGGCGTAGGACAGCCGCAGGTAGCCACTCGGGCCGAAGGCCTCGCCGGGCACCACGGCCACCTCCACCTCGTCGAGGATGAGCTCGGCGAGCTCGGCCGAGGTCTGCGGGGTACGGCCCCGGACCTCGCGCCCGAGCAGGCCCGCGACGCTGGGGTAGGCGTAGAACGCGCCCCGTGGGGTCGGGCACTCGACACCGTCGATCGCGTTCAGCATCTCCACGATGGTGGCGCGGCGCCGGTCGAAGGCCGTCCGCATCTCCTCGACAGCCTCCAGCGAGCCCTGCAAGGCGGCGATCGCGGCGCGCTGGGACACGTTGGCCACGTTGGAGGTGGCGTGCGACTGCAGGTTGGTGGCGGCCTTGATGACGTCCGTCGGCCCCACCATCCAGCCCACCCGCCAGCCGGTCATCGCGTAGGTCTTGGCCACGCCGTTGAGCACGACGCAGGTGTCCGCCAGCTCGGGCACCACGACCGGCATCGACGGCGCGGTCGCCCCGTCGTAGAGCAAGTGCTCGTAGATCTCGTCGGTGACCACCCAGATGCCGTGCTCGAGCGCCCAGCGGCCGATCGCCTCCACCTGCTCGGGCGGGTAGACCGCGCCGGTCGGGTTGGACGGGGAGCAGAAGAGCAGCACCTTGGTCTGCGCGGTGCGGGCCGCCTCGAGCTGGTCGACGGTCACCAGGTAGCCCTGGTCGGCGCCGGCGAAGACCTCCACCGGGGTGCCGCCGGCCAACCGGATCGCCTCGGGGTAGGTGGTCCAGTAGGGCGCCGGGAGCAGCACCTCGTCGCCCGGGTCCAGCAGCGCCGCGAAGGTGTTGTAGACCGCCTGCTTCCCCCCGTTGGTGACGAGCACGTTGGCCGGCTCCACGGCATACCCGGAGTCCCGCAGGGTCTTCTCCACGATCGCCTTCTTCAGGTCGGGCAGGCCGCCCGCGGGGGAGTAGCGGTGGTTGACCGGGTCCTGCGCGGCCGCCACGGCCGCAGCCACCACGTAGTCGGGCGTGGGAAAATCGGGCTCACCGGCCCCGAAACCGATGACCGGACGGCCCTGTGCCTTCAGGCCCTTGGCCTTGGCGTCGACGGCCAGCGTCGCGGACTCGGCGATGGAGCCGATCCGGCTGGAGATGCGTGCTTTGTCGTTGCTCTGGGTCACCGGACCATTCAACCACCGGCACGGTCCGTGGCCCCTGCCGCGTCCGGGTCGGTGGCGGCTGCCGGGCGCGGGTTCGCGCAACCGTCGGCCGATCGCGTAGACTGCTGCGTCGGGTGTGACAGCACCCACGCTGGTGGCTGCTCCGCAGCCGCCCGCGACCCCAAGGGCAATAGCTCAATTGGTAGAGCACTGGTCTCCAAAACCAGCGGTTGGGGGTTCGAGTCCCTCTTGCCCTGCGTAGTGAACGAGCACGACGAACAGTTCGAGGAAGGTACTCAGTGGCGAACAGCAGCGCCTCCGGCACCCACGGTGTCGAGAAGGCCGGCGGCCGAGCCGGTGGGCCGACCCGTCCGAGCACCTTCGTGGCCCAGGTCATGGCGGAGATGCGCAAGGTCGTCCCGCCGACCCGGCGCGAGTTGATCACCTACACGATCGTGGTCATGGTCTTCGTGGCCGCGATCATGGCGTTCGTGTTCGGACTGGACCAGGTCTACCGCCAGGTGGTCTCGTTCGTCTTCGGGAGCTGAGCCCCCCCGGATCACCCCGCGCCGGCAGGTTGTCGGCCGCGGACTCGCCGGCCGCCCCGTGCGGTCGCAATACCTGAAGTGAGGAAGTAGGTCATGTCGCAAGAGTGGACCGAGGCCGACGAGGTCACGGAGACCCCCAACGACGTCGAGGAGACCCCGGCGGCGCCGGAGCCGACCGACGCCACCGACGCGACCCCTGCGCCCGTGGAGGACGCGGACGCCGAGACCGAGGGCGCGGAGGCCGAGACCGAGGTCAGCGACGAGTCGGAGGCCGAGGTTGCCGGGGAACCGGAGACCGACGTCGCCGAGGAGCCGGAGGAGCCCAAGGACCCGGTGGCCGAGCTGCGCGCCACCCTGGAGTCCCAGTTCGGCGACTGGTTCGTCATCCACTCCTACGCGGGCTACGAGAACCGGGTCAAGGTCAACCTGGAGACCCGGATCACCAGCCTCAACATGGAGGACTACATCTTCGCGGTCGAGGTGCCGATGGAAGAGGTCACCGAGATCAAGGGCGGACAGCGCAAGCAGGTCCGCCGGGTCCGGATGCCCGGGTACGTCCTGGTCCGGATGGACCTGACCGACGAGTCCTGGGGCGCCGTGCGCCACACCCCCGGCGTGACCGGCTTCGTCGGCAACGCGCACCAGCCGGTGCCGCTCAGCCTGGACGAGGTGATGACCATGCTGGCGCCGACGGTGCAGGCCCCCGCGGCCGCTCCCGCCGCCGGTGGGGCCTCCGCTCCCGCCGCGGGCGGCGCCGCGGCTGCCGGCGGTGCGCAGCCGCAGGTCGACTTCGAGATCGGCGAGTCCGTCACCGTCATGGAGGGCCCGTTCGAGACGTTGCCCGCCACCATCTCCGAGATCATCCCCGAGAGCCAGAAGCTCAAGGTGCTGGTCTCGATCTTCGGCCGGGAGACCCCGGTCGAGCTCTCGTTCAACCAGGTCGCCAAGATCTGACCGTCGAGAGCACTGCAACCGGGTCATCGCCCACGGCGTCGGCCCACAACAGGTAAGGAAACCAGTCAATGCCCCCCAAGAAGAAGGTCTCCGGCTTCATCAAGCTGCAGATCCAGGCCGGTGCGGCCACCCCGGCCCCGCCCGTCGGTCCCGCGCTGGGTCAGCACGGTGTCAACATCATGGAGTTCGTCAAGGCGTACAACGCCGCGACGGAGAGCCAGCGTGGCAACGTCATCCCGGTCGAGATCACGGTCTACGAGGACCGCTCGTTCACCTTCATCACCAAGACGCCCCCGGCCGCCGAGCTGATCAAGAAGGCCGCCGGCGTCGCCAAGGGTTCCGGTGAGCCGAACAAGACCAAGGTCGGCAAGCTGACCAAGGCCCAGGTCACCGAGATCGCCGAGTCCAAGATGCAGGACCTGAACGCGCACGACGTGGACCAGGCCGCCAAGATCATCGCCGGCACCGCCCGGTCGATGGGGATCACCGTCGAGGGCTGATCCCCGCACGGGGTCTGCCGGCCGCCCACCGGGGCGGCACGGCATACCCCTCCCGTGGCAGGGCCTGCGCTGGCCCGTTCACCACACCTCCACCCACGCAACGCAAGGAGCAACCATGAAGCGCAGCAAGGCATACCGCGCCGCCGCCGAGAAGATCGACGGCACCCGGTTCTACAGCCCCGCCGAGGCGATCAGCATCGCCAAGGGCGCCGCGAGCGCCAAGTACGACGAGACCGTCGAGGTCTCGCTGCGGCTGGGCGTCGACCCGCGCAAGGCCGACCAACTGGTCCGCGGCACCGTCAACCTGCCGCACGGCACCGGTAAGACCGCCCGCGTGCTGGTCTTCGCCAACGGTGACAAGGCCGAGGCCGCCCGTGAGGCGGGCGCCGACTATGTCGGCTCCGACGACATGATCGAGAAGGTCTCCGGTGGCTGGCTGGACTTCGACGCCGTCGTCGCCACCCCGGACCTGATGGGCAAGGTCGGTCGGCTGGGCAAGGTGCTGGGCCCCCGTGGCCTGATGCCGAATCCGAAGACCGGCACCGTCACGATGGACACCGCCAAGGCCGTCTCCGACATCAAGGGCGGCAAGATCGAGTTCCGCGTCGACAAGCACGCGAACCTGCACTTCATCATCGGCAAGGTGAGTTTCGCGGAGTCGGCACTGGTGGACAACTACACCGCCGCCATGGACGAGATCCTGCGGCTCAAGCCGTCGGCGTCCAAGGGTCGCTACGTCACCAAGGCGACGATGAGCACCACGATGGGCCCCGGCATCCCGCTGGACACCTCCGCCCGCGCCACGGGCGCCCCGGCGGCCCAGGGCTGAGCCCAGACGCACCACCTGCCCCGGCGCCCGGCGCCGGACCGCAGCCAGGACGCCCCCGACCGGACCGGTCGGGGGCGTCTTCGTCGCTGCGGTCGCATGTCGTCGCTGCGGTGGCAGGTCGCGTTGTGCGCGGCCAGCCACTCCTCGCGCTCTGCGGTCCCGCCTCCCACGCCATGCAGATTGGGTCATGCAGGTTGAGTGGCCCGCGACGCACAGTGCATGACCCAATCTGCATGGCGCCACTGCCCGGGCCGGCCGACGGGCGTGCGGGTCAGCCGACGGGCGTGAGGGTCGCCTCTCCGCGCAACACGGCCAGCACGTTGTCCGCGGCGAGCTGGGCCATGGCGGTTCGCGTCTCCACCGTGGCCGAGCCCAGGTGCGGGGCCAGGGCCACGTTCTCCAGCTCCAGCAGCCCCTCGTGCACCTCGGGCTCCTGCTCGAAGACGTCCAGCCCGGCCCCGGCGATGGTGCCGGCCCGCAGCGCCTGCACCAGGGCCTCCTCGTCGACGATGGGGCCGCGGGCGGAGTTGATCAGGTAGGCGGTGTCCTTCATCAGGGCCAGCTGCTCGGCCCCGATCAGGTGGTGGGTGGCCTCGGAGTAGGGGCAGTGCAGCGACACCACGTCCGAGGTCCGCAGCAACTCCGCCAGGTCCAGGCGGGTGGCGCCCAGCTCCTCGGCCAGTTCCGGGGCGCACGGCCTGCGGGAGTGGTAGACGACGTCCATCCCGAAGGCCCGGGCCCGGCGGGCCATCGCCGCGCCGATCCCCCCGAGCCCGACGATCCCGATCGTCTTGCCCTGCAGCCCCTGGCCGAGCAGGTAGAACATGCCCCACTTCCAGGGCGTGCCTGAGCGGATGATCCGCTCGCCCTCACCCAGCCGGCGGCTCACCATGAGCAACAGCCCGAAGGCGGTGTCGGCGGTGGCGTCGGTGAGCACGTCCGGGGTGTTGGTGACCAGCACGTCCCGCTCCCGGCAGGCGTCCACGTCGACGTTGTTGTAGCCCACCGCGACGTTCGCGACCACCTTCAGCTGGGGGCCGGCGGCGTCGAGCAGTTCGGCGTCGACCGACTCGGTGAGCAGCGTGACCAGGGCGTCGGCACCCCGCACCATCTCCAGGAGCGCCTCCCGGGAGACGGCGTCCTCCTCGTCGTGCGCGACCACGTCGTGCTCCGCGGCCAGCGAGTCGACGGCCTGCCGCGGGATCCGGCCGGTCACCACCACGCGGCTCATGCCGACTCCACCCACTCGCCGAGCCGGCCCAGGCCCTCCCGGATCGCGGATTCGTCGATGCCGGAGTAGGCCAGCCGGATGTAGTGCCGGTCCTCACCCGGGACGGGGCGGCCGAAGTGTCGCCGGGTGCAGAACGAGACGCCGGTGGCGTGCAGCGCCTGCTCGGCGAAGTCGCCCAGGTCCGCGGTGCCGACCCGCTCCATCGCCTCCGTGACGTCCGGGAAGACGTAGAACGTCGACCGCGGCACCTCGACGGACATGCCGGGGATGGCGTTGACCAGCTCGCAGGTGGCGTCCCGGCGGGACCGGAGCACCCCGAGCATGTCCGACACCGACTGCTGGCTGCCGCGCAGCGCCTCGATCCCGGCCCACTGCACGTAGTGCGTGGTGCACGACTCGTCGTTGGTGTTCAGGGTGCTGAAGACCGAGGCCACCTCGGGCGGGGCCACCGCGCAGCCCAGCCGGGAGCCGGTCATCGCGAACTTCTTGCTGAACGTGTAGAGGATCACGGTGCGCTCGGCCATCCCCGGCAGCGCGGCGATCGAGGAGGACTCGCCCTCGTAGCGCATCTCGAAGTATGCCTCGTCGGAGAGCACCCACAGGTCGTGCTCCACGGCCAGGTCGGCGATCGCCTGCCGCTCCTCGGGGGTCGACTCCGCCGAGATCGGGTTCTGCAGGTCGTTGTAGATGATCGCCACGGTCCGGTCGGTGATCGCGGCGCGCACCTGGTCCAGGTCGATCCGGAAGCCGTCCTCGGTCGGCAGGTAGCGGTAGGGCACCGCGGTGCCGCCGTGGTACTCGATCTGCGACTCGTAGATCGGGAAGCCGGGGTTGGGGTAGAGCACCTCCTGCCCCGGGTCCATCACCGTCTGGATGAACTTGGTGATCACCGGCTTGCCACCGGTCATCACGACGACGTTGCCGGGGTCGACCTCGATCCCGCGCTGCCCGCCGATGTCCTCGGCCAGCGCCTCGCGCAGCTCCGGTATGCCGGCGCCCGGGCAGTACCCGGTCTTCCCGTCGGCGATGGCCCGGTTCATCGCCTCGACGATGTGCGGAGCGGTCGGGATGTTGATGTCCCCCAGGTGGAACGGGTAGATGGTGTTGCCGCGGGAGCCCCAGTCGGCCGCGGCCAGGGCGACGGCGAAGGCGGTCTCGGTGCCGAGCCGTTCGAGTCGTCGGGCGAGTGTCATGACAGGTTCCTCCGTCGTCGGTGAGGCGGCCTTTGCCGCGGGTGTGGGCCGGTCAGCCCAGCAGCTCCTTGAGGTACTTGGGCAGCATCGCCCACCAGGTGGGCCACTCGTGCTCGAACTCCGGGCCCCAGTCGTCGACCCGGTTGGGCACCCCCTTCTTCCCGAGCACGCCGGCCATCCGCCACGACTCGTCGATGTTCTCCCAGGCCCCGGTGCCCGAGGCCAGCAGGACGAAGCGTTTCCGCAGCACCTCCAGCTGCGGCCCCTCCAGGCCCGGGAGGAACTTGGTGGGGGAGGAGAAGTACAGGTCGTCGGTGTAGCCGCCCAGGAAGCGTTCCACGTCGTAGGTGCCGGACATCCCGATCGCGGCGCCGAACAGCTCGGGGAACCGGCAGATCAGCGCGACCGAGTTGAACGCGCCGATCGAGGCCCCGGCCACGATCACCGAGTGGCTGGTGCCGGCGTCGGCCCGGATCGCCGGCACCACCTCGTGGGCCACCGCCTGGTGGAACTGGTTGAGCAGGGCGTTGCGGTACTGCACGGTGCCGGTGCCGAGCGTCATCGCCTTGCCGGCGACGCTGTCGCAGCTGAACAGGCGGATGGCGCCGGACTCGATGAGATCGCCCAGGTGCGTCACCAGGTGGTGTCGCTCGATCTCCTCGGCGTCACCACCCGCCGTCGGCAGGACGAGCACCGGGATCCCGCCGTGGCCCCACCGGGCCAACGAGATCTCCTGCTGCATACGGGGGGACACCCAGCGTTCGACGGCTTTCATGGACTAACACGTACCGGACTGCGGGGCTCAGCACCACCCCCCGGGCCCAGATTTGGTCGGGTTGCCCGTGGACCGGTACAGTTTCGGCATACCCATGACCGCCGGTTGTCGGCGTGCCCGCGACGAGAGTCGCAGGCGCCCGGCCGAAGGTCCCGCTCGACGGGCGACCCGCGCAGGTGAACGTGTATCGCAGCATGCCGTATGGCGTGCCCGAGCCCCGTGCGCCCGCGCCGGGGCTCTTGTCGTGTGTGGCCCGGAGGGTAACCGGCACCACGACGAAGGAGGCCCCATGGCGACTGCTGAGAAGGCTGCTGCCATCGCCGAGTTGACGGACCGGTTCCGCGACTCGGGTGCGGCCGTGCTCACCGAGTACCGCGGACTGACCGTGGCGCAGCTCAGCGAGCTCCGCACCTCGCTCCGCGAGCACGCGACCTATGCCGTGGTGAAGAACACGCTCACCAAGCGGGCTGCCGCCGAGGCCGGCGTCGCCGGCCTGGACGAGCACCTGCAGGGCCCCACGGCCATCGCCTTCGTCACCGGTGACCCGGTGGAGGCGGCCAAGGGCCTGCGTGACTTTGCCAAGGCAAACCCCCACCTGGTGATCAAGGCCGGGATCCTCGACGGCAAGCCGTTGAGCCCGGAGGAGATCACCAAGCTCGCCGACCTCGAGTCGCGCGAGACGCTGTTGGCCAAGCTGGCGGGCGCCATGAACGCCTCGCTGAGCCAGGCCGTCTACCTGTTCGCCGCTCCGCTGTCGCAGGCCGCTCGCACCGTCGACGCGCTGCGGGCGAAGGTCGAGCAGGAAGGCCCCGTGGCGGACGCCGCGCCGGCCAGCACCGAGGCCGCCGAGGCCGAGGCGGAGACCCCCGCCGCGGACGAGGTTGCCGCACCGGCCGAGGAGGCCACCACCAACGTCGCCGAGGGTGGCGACGAGAGCTGACGCGACCCCGCGCCAGCGCAACCACCAACGCCACTCACGGCACCACACGGAAGGAACGCCACCATGGCGAAGCTGAGCACTGACGAGCTCCTTGACGCGTTCAAGGAGATGACCCTGATCGAGCTGTCCGAGTTCGTCAAGGAGTTCGAGGACACCTTCAACGTCACCGCCGCGGCCCCGGTTGCCGTCGCGGGTGCGGCCCCGGCCGCCGGCGGCGGCGACGCCGCTGCCGCCGCCGAGGAGCAGGACGAGTTCGACGTCATCCTCGAGGCTGCTGGCGACAAGAAGATCCAGGTCATCAAGGAGGTCCGCGCGCTGACCTCCCTCGGCCTGAAGGAGGCCAAGGACCTGGTCGACGGGGCCCCGAAGCCGGTCCTGGAGAAGGCCGACAAGGAGGCCGCCGAGAAGGCCAAGGAGGCCCTCGAGGGCGCCGGCGCCACCGTCACCCTGAAGTGACACCGTCCGGGGCACCGCCCCGGGCTGCATGACCCCGCTGCGGGCGGGACGGACCACGGTCCGTCCCGCCCGCAGCTGCTTTGTGTGCACCGCCTCCGTGCACCGTCGCGTCCTGCCCGAAGGTGCCGGCCGCACGGCGTGCCAGGGGGGACACGCCGGGGGAGGGCTTGACGCAGCGGCGACGACCAGACATCCTGCTGGTCAACAACGCGTGTGCGTGGAGGCTCACGGACGCGGACATCGCCTGGAGGGGCCGGTTGGACTGGGCTGGGGGATCCGTGTATGCTGTCGCTTTGCGCTGCCCTTCACCCGTCCTGTCACCGTCGACCGCCGCTGCGTGTGCGATCATCCCGTCGCGCCCACGCGCCGGACGACGGTCTCCGAGCGAGTGTCGGGCCCGCTGACCCTGCACGCTTGTTAGGCCCGTGGAAGGACCATCCTTGGCTGCCTCGCGCACTGCGAAGAAGACTGTGTCCACCGCTCTCATGGCTTCTGGCCGTTTGAGCTTTGCAAAGATTCGGGAGCCGTTGGAGGTACCCGACCTCCTGGCGCTCCAGACCGAGAGTTTCGACTGGTTGCTCGGCAACGAGGACTGGCAGGCCCGGGTGGCCGCTGCCCAGGAGGGCGGCCGCGAGGACGTGCCCGACCGCTCCGGTCTGGAGGAGATCTTCGAGGAGATCTCCCCGATCGAGGACTTCTCGGGTTCCATGTCGCTGTCCTTCCGCGACCACCACTTCGAGGAGCAGAAGTACTCCCTGGAGGAGTGCAAGGAGCGGGACATGACCTACTCCGCCCCGCTCTTCGTCACCGCGGAGTTCATCAACAACAACACCGGTGAGATCAAGAGCCAGACGGTCTTCATGGGCGACTTCCCGCTGATGACCGACCGCGGCACCTTCATCATCAACGGCACCGAGCGGGTCGTGGTGTCCCAGCTCGTCCGCTCCCCGGGTGTCTACTTCGAGCGTTCCCTGGACAAGACCTCCGACAAGGACGTCTACACCTCCAAGGTGATCCCGAGCCGCGGTGCCTGGCTGGAGTTCGAGATCGACAAGCGGGACATGGTCGGCGTGCGCGTGGACCGCAAGCGCAAGCAGTCGGTCACCGTCCTGCTCAAGGCCCTCGGTTGGACCGAGGCCCAGATCCTGGAGGAGTTCGGCGACTACGAGTCGATGCGGCTCACTCTGGAGAAGGACCACACGGCCGACCAGGACGAGGCGCTGCTGGACATCTACCGCAAGCTGCGTCCGGGCGAGCCGCCGACCAAGGAGGCCGCCCAGACCCTGCTGGACAACCTCTACTTCAACCCCAAGCGCTACGACCTGGCCAAGGTCGGTCGCTACAAGATCAACAAGAAGCTGGGCATCGAGGCGCCGCTGAGCGAGTCGGTCCTCGGGGTCGACGACATCGTCGCCACGATCCGCTACCTCGTCGCGCTGCACGCCGGCGAGACCTCCCTGCCGGTGACCCACCAGGGCGAGAAGGTGGACCTGCCGGTCGAGGTCGACGACATCGACCACTTCGGCAACCGCCGGCTGCGCAGCGTCGGTGAGCTCATCCAGAACCAGGTCCGGACCGGACTGTCCCGGATGGAGCGCGTCGTCCGGGAGCGGATGACCACCCAGGACGTCGAGGCGATCACCCCGCAGACCCTGATCAACATCCGTCCCGTGGTGGCGGCGATCAAAGAGTTCTTCGGCACCAGCCAGCTGTCCCAGTTCATGGACCAGAACAACCCGCTGTCCGGGCTGACGCACAAGCGTCGTCTGTCCGCGCTGGGCCCGGGTGGTCTGTCCCGTGACCGGGCCGGCATGGAGGTCCGTGACGTCCACCCGTCGCACTACGGCCGGATGTGCCCGATCGAGACTCCGGAGGGGCCGAACATCGGTCTGATCGGGTCGCTGGCCTCCTACGGCCGGATCAACCCGTTCGGCTTCGTCGAGACCCCCTACCGCAAGGCGGAGAACGGCCGGGTCACCGACGAGGTGCACTACCTGTCCGCCGACGAGGAGGACCGCTACGTCATCGCGCAGGCCAACGCGCCGCTGAACGAGGACGGCACCTTCGCCGAGGAGCGGGTCCTGGTCCGCACCAAGGGCGGCGACGCCGGCGACGTGCCGAACGCCGACGTGGACTACATGGACGTCTCGGCCCGCCAGATGGTGTCGGCCGCGACCGCGATGATCCCGTTCCTGGAGCACGACGACGCCAACCGCGCCCTGATGGGTGCGAACATGCAGCGCCAGGCCGTGCCGCTGGTCCGCGCCGAGGCCCCGCTGGTGGGCACCGGCATGGAGTACCGCGCGGCGATGGACTCCGGCGACGTGGTCCGGGCCGAGAAGGCCGGTGTGGTCCAGGAGGTCTCCGCGGACCTGCTGACCGTGGCCAACGACGACGGCACCTACCAGTCCTACCGGATCGCCAAGTTCACCCGGTCCAACCAGGGCAACTGCTACAACCAGCAGGTCCGGGTCAACACCGGTGACCGGGTCGAGGCCGGCGCGCTGCTGGCCGACGGTCCCGCCACCGACGGCGGCGAGATGGCGCTGGGTCGCAACCTGCTCGTGGCGTTCATGCCGTGGGAGGGCCACAACTACGAGGACGCGATCATCCTGAGCCAGCGTCTGGTGCAGGACGACGTGCTCTCCTCGATCCACATCGAGGAGCACGAGATCGACGCCCGCGACACCAAGCTGGGTCCGGAGGAGATCACCCGGGACATCCCGAACGTCTCCGACGAGGTCCTGGCCGACCTGGACGAGCGCGGCATCATCCGGATCGGCGCCGAGGTCCGCGACGGCGACCTCCTGGTCGGCAAGGTCACCCCCAAGGGTGAGACCGAGCTGACTCCGGAGGAGCGGCTGCTGCGCGCCATCTTCGGCGAGAAGGCCCGCGAGGTGCGGGACACCTCGATGAAGGTCCCGCACGGTGAGACCGGCACGGTCATCGGGGTCAAGGTCTTCGACCGCGAGGACGGCGACGAGCTGGCCCCCGGCGTGAACCAGCTGGTCCGCGTCTACGTGGCCAACAAGCGCAAGATCACCGACGGCGATAAGCTCGCCGGCCGGCACGGCAACAAGGGCGTCATCTCCAAGATCCTGCCGGTCGAGGACATGCCGTTCCTGGAGGATGGCACCCCGGTCGACATCGTGCTCAACCCGCTGGGTGTGCCCAGCCGGATGAACATCGGTCAGGTGCTCGAGCTGCACCTGGGCTGGGCCGCGGCCCAGGGCTGGAACGTCGACGCCGCCGCGGAGTGGGCCAAGAACCTGCCCGAGGACCTGCTGCAGGTCGATCCCGGCAGCCGGGTCGCCAGCCCCGTCTTCGACGGCGCGAGCGAGTCCGAGATCACCGGCCTGCTGGACTCCACCCTCCCCACCCGGGACGGTGACCGGCTGATCGGTGCCTCCGGCAAGGCGCGCCTGCTGGACGGCCGCTCCGGCGAGCCGTTCCCGGAGCCGGTGTCCGTGGGTTACATGTACATCCTGAAGCTGCACCACCTGGTGGACGACAAGATCCACGCCCGCAGCACGGGTCCGTACTCGATGATCACCCAGCAGCCGCTGGGCGGTAAGGCCCAGTTCGGTGGCCAGCGGTTCGGTGAGATGGAGGTGTGGGCCCTGGAGGCGTACGGCGCCGCCTACGCGCTGCAGGAGCTGCTCACCATCAAGTCCGACGACGTCACCGGTCGGGTCAAGGTCTACGAGTCGATCGTCAAGGGCGAGAACGTCCCGGAGCCGGGCATCCCCGAGTCGTTCAAGGTGCTCATCAAGGAGATGCAGTCGCTCTGCCTGAACGTCGAGGTGCTCTCCAGCGACGGCACGCAGATCGACCTGCGCGACGCCGACCAGGAAGTGTTCCGTGCCGCGGAGGAGCTGGGCATCGACCTGTCCCGCCGCGAGCCGAGCTCGGTCGAGGAAGTCTGACGGTGACCCCGGCCCGGGTGGCACCCACCCGGGCCGGGCACACCCCGGACATACCCGCCTGATTTAACGAACTACCTGAGAATCACGAGTTCTCACGAAAGAAGGATCCACGTGCTGGACGTCAACTTCTTCGACGAGTTGCGCATCGGCCTGGCCACTGCGGAGGACATCCGCAAGTGGAGCCACGGCGAGGTGAAGAAGCCCGAGACCATCAACTACCGGACGCTGAAGCCGGAGAAGGACGGTCTCTTCTGCGAGAAGATCTTCGGTCCCACCCGGGACTGGGAGTGCTACTGCGGCAAGTACAAGCGGGTGCGCTTCAAGGGCATCATCTGTGAGCGCTGCGGAGTCGAGGTGACCCGCGCCGGGGTGCGCCGCGAGCGGATGGGCCACATCGAGCTGGCCGCGCCCGTCACCCACATCTGGTACTTCAAGGGTGTGCCCAGCCGGCTGGGCTACCTGCTCGACTTGGCGCCGAAGGACCTGGAGAAGGTCATCTACTTCGCTGCCTACATGATCACGCACGTCGACGAGGACGGGCGGCACGCCGACCTGCCCTCGCTCGAGGCGCAGATCGAGACCGAGCGCAAGGAGCTGGAGAACCGCCGCGACTCCGACGTGGAGACCCGCGCGCAGAAGCTCGAGACCGACCTGGCCGAGCTGGAGGCGGAGGGCGCCAAGGCCGACGCCAAGCGCAAGGTGCGCGACGGTGCCGAGCGGGAGATGAACCAGATCCGCCGCCGCGCCGACCAGCAGATCGAGCGCCTGGAGCAGGTCTGGGACCGGTTCAAGAACCTCAAGGTCCAGGACCTGGAGGGTGACGAGATCCTGTACCGCGAGATGCGGGACCGGTTCGGCATGTACTTCGAGGGCGGGATGGGCGCGGCCGCGCTGCAGAAGCGCCTGGAGACCTTCGACCTGGAGGCCGAGGCCGACTCGCTGCGCGAGATCATCGCCACCGGGAAGGGCCAGAAGAAGACCCGCGCCATCAAGCGGCTCAAGGTCGTCACCTCCTTCCTGTCCACGGCCAACAACCCGGCCGGGATGGTGCTGGACTGCGTGCCGGTCATCCCGCCGGACCTGCGCCCGATGGTGCAGCTGGACGGTGGCCGCTTCGCGACCTCGGACCTGAACGACCTCTACCGCCGCGTCATCAACCGGAACAACCGCCTGAAGCGGCTGTTGGACCTGGGCGCCCCGGAGATCATCGTCAACAACGAGAAGCGGATGCTGCAGGAGGCCGTCGACAGCCTCTTCGACAACGGCCGCCGCGGCCGCGCCGTGACCGGCCCGGGCAACCGGCCGTTGAAGTCGCTGTCCGACATGCTCAAGGGCAAGCAGGGCCGGTTCCGGCAGAACCTGCTGGGCAAGCGCGTGGACTACTCGGGCCGTTCGGTCATCGTGGTCGGTCCGCAGCTGCGGCTGCACCAGTGCGGCCTGCCCAAGCAGATGGCGCTGGAGCTGTTCAAGCCGTTCGTGATGAAGCGGCTGGTCGACCTGGACCACGCCCAGAACATCAAGTCCGCCAAGCGGATGGTCGAGCGCGGCCGTTCCGTGGTGTGGGACGTCCTCGAAGAGGTCATCACCGACCACCCGGTGATGCTGAACCGTGCGCCCACGCTGCACCGTCTGGGCATCCAGGCGTTCGAGCCGCAGCTGGTCGAGGGCAAGGCCATCCAGATCCACCCGTTGGTCTGCACCGCGTTCAACGCCGACTTCGACGGTGACCAGATGGCGGTCCACCTGCCGCTGTCCGCCGAGGCCCAGGCCGAGGCGCGGATCCTGATGCTGTCCAGCAACAACATCCTGAAGCCGGCGGACGGTCGCCCGGTGACCATGCCCACCCAGGACATGATCATCGGCCTGTTCCACCTGACCAGCGACAGCGTCAGCGGGGCCGACGACCTGATCGTCGACGAGGACGGCGGAGAGCACCTGCGCTCCTTCACCTCCGTCGCCGAGGCCCGGATGGCCTTCGACGCCGGCACCATCAAGATCGGCACCCCGATCTCGCTGCGGGTCACCGGCACCGCGGTCCCGCCCGGCCACGAGCTCCCCGAGGGCGCGGAGGTCAGCGAGGACGGCATCGCCGCCGAGTTCACCCTGACGACCACGCTGGGGCGGGCGATCTTCAACGACGCCCTGCCGCTGAACTACCCCTACGTCAACGACGTGGTGGACAAGAAGCGGCTCTCCGGCATCGTCAACGACCTGGCCGAGCGCTACTCCAAGGTCGAGGTCGCGGCGTCCCTGGACAGCCTGAAGGACACCGGGTTCTACTGGGCGACCCGCTCGGGCACCACGGTGGCCATCTCCGACGTCATGACGCCGGACCGCAAGGGCGAGATCCTGGAGGGCTACGAGGCCAAGGACGCCAAGGTGCAGACCCAGTACGAGCGCGGTCTGATCACCGAGGACGAGCGGCGCCAGGAGCTCATCGAGATCTGGACCCAGGCCACCAACGAGGTCGCCAAGGAGCTGGAGAACTCGATGCCGAAGGACTCGACCATCTACAAGATGGTCACCTCCGGCGCCCGTGGCAACTGGTTCCAGCTGCGTCAGCTGGCCGGCATGCGTGGCCTGATGGCCAACCCGCAGGGTGAGATCATCCCGCGTCCGATCAAGTCCAACTTCCGTGAGGGCCTGTCCGTGGTGGAGTTCTTCATCTCCACGCACGGTGCCCGGAAGGGTCTGGCGGACACCGCGCTGCGGACCGCCGACTCGGGTTACCTGACCCGTCGTCTGGTGGACGTCAGCCAGGACGTGATCATCCGCGAGGACGACTGCGGCACCGACCGCGGCCTGACCATGCCGATCGCCGTCCGGACCGAGTCCGGCCTGCGCGAGCACGACGACGTGGAGACCTCGGTCTACGCGCGCACCCTCGCCGAGGACGTCGTGCACGAGGGCACCACGCTCGCCGAGGCGGGCATGGACCTGGGTGACGTGGTCATCGACGCCCTGGTGGCCGCCGGGGTCGAGGAGGTCAAGGTCCGTTCGGTCCTGACCTGCGAGTCCCTCGTGGGTACCTGCGCCAAGTGCTACGGCCGTTCGCTGGCCAGCGGCAAGCTGGTCGACATCGGCGAGGCCGTCGGGATCGTCGCGGCCCAGTCGATCGGTGAGCCCGGCACCCAGCTGACGATGCGGACCTTCCACACCGGTGGTGTGGCCGGTGACGACATCACCCAGGGTCTGCCGCGTGTGGTCGAGCTGTTCGAGGCCCGCACCCCCAAGGCGGTCGCCCCGATCGCCGAGGCCGACGGCCGGGTGCAGATCGAGGAGACCGACAAGGCCCGCCGGATCCTGCTGGTCCCGGACGACGGCTCCGAGGAGCACGCCTACCCGGTCAGCAAGCGCGCCCGGCTGCTGGTGCAGGACGGCCAGCACGTCGGGGTCGGCACCCAGCTCGTGGTCGGTGCGATCGACCCCAAGCAGGTGCTGCGCATCCTGGGCCCGCGCCAGACGCAGATGCACCTGGTGGACGAGGTCCAGAAGGTCTACCGCCAGCAGGGTGTGTCGATCCACGACAAGCACATCGAGGTCATCGTGCGGCAGATGCTGCGCCGGATCACGATCATCGAGGCCGGCGAGGCGGCGGTGCTGCCCGGCGAGCTGGTGGAGCGTGGCCGGTTTGAGACCGAGAACCGTCGGGTGTTCGCCGAGGGCGGCAAGCCGGCCTCGGGACGTCCGGAGCTGATGGGCATCACGAAGGCCTCGCTGGCCACCGACTCGTGGCTGTCCGCGGCCTCCTTCCAGGAGACCACCCGGGTGCTCACCGAGGCGGCCATGCAGGCCAAGTCGGACCCGCTGCTGGGCCTGAAGGAGAACGTCATCCTGGGCAAGCTGATCCCGGCGGGCACCGGCCTGCCGCGCTACCGCAACCTCACCGTGGAGCCCACGGAGGAGGCCAAGGCGGCCGCCTACGCCGTGCCGGAGTACGAGAACTTCGACTACCCGGCGACCTTCGGCGAGGGCTCGCGCGAGGCCGTCCGCCTGGACGACCTGTCGCTCGGGGACGACCGCTACTGATCCGGGACCGGATCCGTTGACGGACGGGCGGGTATGCCGTGGGGTCACTCCCCGGCATACCCGCCCTTCGGCATACCGGCCCCCGGTGCCCCGGGCGCGGCCGGCGTCGATTTGGCCGCGGCCGACCGGTGCCGGTATCGTGGTCCTCCGTGTGTGCGGCGCTGTCGCATGCCGTCGTCACTTCGTCGGCCAAGCTGCCGGGGTGACAACCCCTCTCGCCGGGCAGTCCGGCCGGACCCACCACCTCTCCCACCCTGGGAGAGTGCTGCGGGGAATCGGCCGGGAAGTGCAGGGGAGAGCGTCGGACCGTCTCTCGTCCATCACGGACGGTGGCCGGGTCGGCTACACCAAGGAGCGTAACCCACCAGTGATGGCGGGGAGCGCGGACAACATCGACTGACGGAGAATCAGTGCCCACAATCAACCAGCTGGTCCGCAAGGGGCGGCAGGACAAGGTCAAGAAGACCAACAGTCCCGCCCTGAAGGGGAACCCCCAGCGCCGCGGTGTCTGCACCCGCGTCTACACCACCACCCCGAAGAAGCCGAACTCTGCCCTGCGCAAGGTCGCTCGCGTGAAGCTGACCAGCGGCATCGAGGTCACGGCATACATCCCGGGCGTCGGCCACAACCTGCAGGAGCACTCGATCGTGCTCGTGCGTGGTGGGCGGGTCAAGGACCTCCCCGGCGTGCGCTACAAGATCATCCGCGGGTCCCTGGACACCCAGGGCGTCAAGGGCCGCAACCAGGCCCGCTCCCGCTACGGCGCGAAGAAGGAGAAGAAGTAATGCCTCGTAAGGGCCCCGCTCCGAAGCGCCCCCTGATGGCCGACCCGGTCTACGGGTCGACCCTGGTGACCCAGCTGGTCAACAAGATCCTGGTCGACGGCAAGAAGTCCGTCGCCGAGACCATCGTCTACGGCGCCCTCGAGGGCTGCCGCGCCAAGACCGGCACCGACCCGGTGGCCACGCTCAAGCGGGCCCTGGACAACGTCAAGCCGGCCCTTGAGGTGAAGAGCCGCCGCGTCGGTGGCGCCACCTACCAGGTGCCGATCGAGGTCAAGGGCAACCGCGCCACGACCCTGTCGCTGCGCTGGTTGGTCGGCTACTCCCGGCAGCGTCGGGAGAAGACCATGACCGAGCGTCTGATGAACGAGATCCTCGACGCCAGCAACGGTCTGGGAGCAGCGGTCAAGCGCCGCGAGGACACCCACAAGATGGCCGAGGCCAACAAGGCCTTCGCGCACTACCGCTGGTGACCCGGTCCCCGGACCCCGTATCCGCACGTAACGCTAGGGAAGAGAAACTGTGGCACAGGACGTTCTGACAGACCTCACGAAGGTCCGCAACATCGGCATCATGGCGCACATCGATGCCGGCAAGACCACGACGACCGAGCGCATCCTGTTCTACACCGGCGTCAAGCACAAGATGGGCGAGACCCACGACGGTGCGTCGACGACCGACTGGATGGAGCAGGAGAAGGAGCGGGGGATCACGATCACCTCCGCGGCCGTCACCAGCTTCTGGAAGGGCTACCAGATCAACCTGATCGACACGCCCGGGCACGTGGACTTCACCGTCGAGGTGGAGCGCAACCTGCGTGTCCTGGACGGTGCCGTGGCCGTGTTCGACGGCAAGGAAGGTGTGGAGCCGCAGTCGGAGACGGTGTGGCGCCAGGCCGACAAGTACGGCGTGCCCCGCATGTGCTTCATCAACAAGATGGACAAGATGGGCGCCGACTTCTACTTCTCGGTGCAGACCATGGTCGACCGCCTCGGCGCGACCCCGCTCGTGATGCAGCTGCCGATCGGTGCCGAGGCCGACTTCATCGGCGTCGTGGACCTGATCCGGATGAAGGCGCTCACCTGGCACGGTGAGACCAAGCTGGGCGAGGACTACGAGCTCGAGGACATCCCGGCGGACCTGCAGGCCAAGGCCGAGCAGTACCGCAACGAGCTGATCGAGAAGGTCGCCGAGGCCGACGAGGAACTGCTCGAGAAGTACCTGGGCGGCGAGGAGTTGACCGAGGACGAGATCAAGGCGGGCGTGCGCGCCCTGACCCTGGCCGGCGAGGTCAACCCCGTCTTCTGCGGCACGGCGTTCAAGAACAAGGGTGTCCAGCCGCTGCTGGACGCTGTCCTGGACTACCTGCCCAGCCCGATGGACGTGCCCCCGACCGAGGGTCACAAGCCGGGTGACGAGGAGGAGGTCATCACTCGTCCGGCGGACGAGACCGCGCCGTTCTCCGCGCTGGCGTTCAAGATCGCGACGCACCCGTTCTTCGGGACGCTGACCTACATCCGGGTCTACTCGGGTCAGATCAGCGCCGGCCAGCCGGTGCTCAACGCGACCAAGGGCAAGAAGGAGCGGCTGGGCAAGCTGTTCCAGATGCACGCCAACAAGGAGAACCCGGTCGATGTGGCCCACGCCGGTCACATCTACGCCGTGATCGGCCTGAAGGACACGACCACCGGTGACACGCTGAGCGACCTGAACCAGCCGATCATTCTGGAGTCGATGACCTTCCCGGAGCCGGTCATCCACGTGGCGATCGAGCCGAAGACCAAGGGCGACCAGGAGAAGCTGTCCACCGCGATCCAGAAGCTGGCGCAGGAGGACCCGACCTTCACCGTCCGTCAGGACGAGGAGACCGGCCAGACCGTCATCGGCGGGATGGGCGAGCTCCACCTGGACATCCTGGTCGACCGGATGCGCCGGGAGTTCAAGGTCGAGGCCAACGTCGGTGCGCCGCAGGTGGCCTACCGCGAGACGATCCGTCGCACGGTCGAGAAGTACGACTACACCCACAAGAAGCAGACCGGTGGTTCCGGGCAGTTCGCGAAGGTGCAGGTCACCTTCGAGCCGCTGGACACCGCCGAGGGTGAGCTGTACGAGTTCGACAACGCGGTGACCGGTGGTCGTATCCCGCGGGAGTACATCCCCAGCGTCGACCACGGCATCCAGGAGGCCATGCAGCTCGGCGTCCTGGCCGGCTACCCGCTGGTGGGCATCAAGGCGACCCTGGTCGATGGTGCCTACCACGACGTCGACTCCTCGGAGATGGCGTTCAAGATCGCGGGCTCGATGGTGCTCAAGGAGGCCGTCCGCAAGGCGGACCCGGTCCTGCTCGAGCCGATGATGGCCGTCGAGGTGCGTACGCCCGAGGAGTACATGGGCGACGTCATCGGCGACATCAACTCCCGCCGTGGTCAGATCCAGGCCATGGAGGACATCAGCGGCGCCAAGGTGGTTCGGGCGACCGTGCCGCTGTCGGAGATGTTCGGGTACGTTGGGGACCTCCGGTCCAAGACCCAGGGTCGCGCCAACTACACGATGCAGTTCGATTCCTACGCCGAGGTTCCCCGGAACGTCGCCGAGGAGATCATCAAGAAAATCCGTGGTGAGTGAGCGTTAGACTCTCTCCCTGCGGTACGAAGCAGACCAACATCCACCAGACATCGTCACGTCCAAAGCCAGTGACGATACGCACAACCAGTCCTGAGGAGGACCCCAGTGGCGAAGGCTAAGTTCGAGCGGAGTAAGCCGCACGTCAACATCGGCACGATCGGTCACATCGACCACGGCAAGACGACGCTGACGGCTGCGATCTCCAAGGTCCTGCACGACACGTACCCGGACCTCAACGAGGCGTCCCCGTTCGACGCGATCGACAAGGCGCCCGAAGAGAAGCAGCGCGGCATCACGATCTCGATCTCGCACATCGAGTACCAGACCGAGCAGCGGCACTACGCCCACGTTGACTGCCCCGGTCACGCGGACTACGTGAAGAACATGATCACCGGTGCCGCCCAGATGGACGGCGCGATCCTGGTGGTCGCCGCGACCGACGGCCCGATGCCGCAGACCAAGGAGCACGTCCTCCTGGCCCGCCAGGTCGGCGTTCCCTACATCGTCGTGGCCCTGAACAAGTCCGACATGGTCGACGACGAGGAGATCATGGAGCTCGTCGAGATGGAGGTCCGCGAGCTGCTGTCCTCCTACGAGTTCCCGGGCGACGACCTGCCGGTCGTCCAGGTCTCGGCGCTGAAGGCGCTCGAGGGCGACGCCGAGTGGGGCGCCAAGATCATCGAGCTGATGACCGCGGTCGACGAGTACATCCCGGAGCCGGAGCGCGACATCGACAAGCCGTTCCTGATGCCCGTGGAGGACGTGTTCACGATCACCGGTCGTGGCACCGTCGTCACCGGTCGTATCGAGCGCGGTGTCCTCAAGGTCAACGAGGAGATCGAGATCGTCGGCATCCACGAGGGCCCGCCGGCCAAGACCACCGTCACCGGCATCGAGATGTTCCGCAAGCTGCTCGACGAGGGCCGCGCCGGTGAGAACGTCGGCCTGCTGCTCCGTGGCACCAAGCGCGAGGAGGTGGAGCGCGGCCAGGTCATCTGCAAGCCGGGCTCGATCACCCCGCACACCGAGTTCGAGGGCAACGTCTACATCCTGTCCAAGGACGAGGGTGGCCGTCACACGCCGTTCTACGACAACTACCGTCCGCAGTTCTACTTCCGGACCACGGACGTCACCGGTGTCGTCGACCTGCCCGAGGGCACCGAGATGGTCATGCCCGGTGACAACACCGAGATGAAGGTCGAGCTGATCCAGCCGATCGCCATGGAGGACGGCCTGAAGTTCGCCATCCGCGAGGGCGGCCGCACCGTCGGCGCCGGCCGGGTCACCAAGATCATCAAGTGATCTGAGCCCCCTCGGGGGCGACCCGGAGCGACCACGCTCTGCACGAAGGGCCCGGACCACTACGGTCCGGGCCCTTCGCCGTCCCCTGAGGGTCGCCGTCGCCCTGCAGGATTATCGGGTTACCCGAGAATCCTGTGCTTCGTAGGAGAAGCTTCCCGGTCGATAGCGCCAGGTTCCGGGGTGAAGCTCCTGCCGGAGGGCGTAGTGGGGTCCGGGCCGTGGCCGTCGCCTGAGGGTCGCCGTCGCACTGCAGGATTATCGGGTTACCCGAGAATCCTGTGCTTCGTAGGAGAAGCTTCCCGGTCGAAAGCGCCAGGTTCCGGGGTGAAGCTGCGTCCTGAGACCGTCGGGGAGGTCCGGGCACGACAGGGGGGACCGGCGTGGACCCAGCGCTGCCGCGCGCCCTTCGTATGCCGACAGCTGGCTCCAGCGGATCCGCGGCGGTGATCTCGGGTCGGGACAGCAGCGGTGCGGGCGGCCAGCCGACCCGTGACCGCTCAGGGGACCAGGTCCGGGTCCGGCCCGCCGGGGTTACAGGCGGCCAGCGCCATCGCGGACTCCGACACCACCGGGCGCCAGGGCTCAATGTGCCACACGTCCTTGAACGGGGCGAACCGGACGTGACACAGGTGCTGGTCCCGCATGCCGGGGGAGTCGGCATCGGGGACGGCGTCCAGCAGGTCGGACCACCCGGCGTCCGGACCGGCCAGGGAGCGACAGTCCCGCAGCTCCTGGGTGGGCACGATCTCCAGCGAGCTCTGGCCGTCGACCTCGATCCACGTGGCCGAGTCGATCAGGTCGCTCGCCTCGGTGCAGCCGCCCGCCGTCGTGTCGCTGGCGTCCTCCGGGGCCGAGCCGCTCGGCGCGGTCGAGGTGGCGGCACCGTCCGGGGCGGTCGAGGTGGCGGCGGCGTCCGGGGCGCTGCCGGTGCCAGGTGACGGATCCGGACCGGCAGCGGAGCAGCCGGCAAGGACGGCGGCGGACAAACCAAGCACGAGCAGCGGCGGACACTGCCGCCGCCCGCGGGCGTTCCCCATCCGTCGCATGAGCGCCATTGTGCCGCCGCCGAGCCGGGAGATCGGGCAGGGTGGGGCGGATCACACGATGGGGGACCGCCCGGATTTGGGTAGGTCGCCCCCGGCGTGGCACTATAGACAGGTTGCTTGACGCGCGGTGCTGACCCATGTCGGCGCCGCCAGCCATCTGGAACGGCCGGATCTCACCCGGACGGGCGGTGGCAGCGCAAGCCCCGACGGTTGACCGTCGGGCTCGGACATCACGCCCCAGCGGTTTCGATCACGGGTGCGTGCCTGCGGACAGGGCGACACGCCCGACCGCGGGGGTCGGGCTCGAGGGAGGCCGGCACCCGAAGTTGAACGACGAGAGAGAGTCAGACAAGCGATGGCGGGACAGAAGATCCGCATCCGGCTGAAGTCGTATGACCACGAGGTCATCGACAGCTCGGCGCGCAAGATTGTCGACACGGTGACCCGTGCCGGCGCGACCGTGGTCGGCCCGGTGCCGTTGCCGACGGAGAAGAATGTCTTCTGCGTCATCCGGTCGCCCCACAAGTACAAGGACAGCCGCGAGCACTTCGAGATGCGCACCCACAAGCGCCTCATCGACATCGTCGACCCGACCCCCAAGGCGGTCGACTCGTTGATGCGTCTCGACCTGCCGGCTGACGTCAACATCGAGATCAAGCTCTAAGGGCACCAGCAATGACTGCTACTACTGAACGCAGCGTCAAGGGCGTCCTCGGCGAGAAGCTCGGCATGACCCAGGTCTGGGATGCCGACAACCGCCTGGTCCCCGTGACCGTGATCAAGGCCGGCCCGTGCGTCGTCACCCAGGTGCGCGCCGAGGCGGACGGCTACAACGCGATCCAGATCGCCTTCGGCGCGATCGACCCGCGCAAGGTCAACAAGCCGATGAAGGGCCACTTCGACAAGGCCGGGGTCACCCCGCGCCGTCACCTCGTCGAGGTGCGCACCAGCGACGCGGGCGAGTATGCCGTGGGCCAGGAGCTCACCGCCGAGACCTTCGAGGGTGGCCAGACGGTCGACGTGACCGGCACCAGCAAGGGCAAGGGCTTCGCCGGCGTCATGAAGCGTCACGGCTTCCACGGCGTCAGCTCCTCCCACGGTGCGCACCGCAACCACCGCAAGCCCGGTTCGATCGGCGGGGCCTCCACCCCGGGTCGGGTCTTCAAGGGCATGCGGATGGCCGGACGCATGGGCGGCGTGCGCCACACCACCCAGAACCTGACGATCCACGCCGTGGACGCTGACAAGGGCCTGCTGCTGATCAAGGGCGCCGTTCCCGGCCCCCGTGGCAGCGTCGTCCTGGTCCGCACGGCGGCGAAGGGGGCCTGACGTCATGACGACGATCACCATCAACACCCCGACCGGCGGGAGCGCCGGCACCGTGGAGCTGCCCGCCGAGCTGTTCGACGTGCAGACCAACGTGCCGCTGATCCACCAGGTCGTCGTGGCCCAGCTGGCGGCCGCCCGTCAGGGCACGCACGCCACCAAGACCCGCGGCGAGGTCCGCGGCGGTGGGCGCAAGCCGTACCGCCAGAAGGGCACCGGCCGCGCCCGCCAGGGTTCGGTCCGCGCGCCGCAGTTCGCCGGCGGTGGCACCGTCCACGGCCCGCAGCCGCGCGACTACGCCCAGCGCACGCCCAAGAAGATGAAGGCCGCCGCCCTGCGCGGTGCCCTGTCCGACCGGGCCCGCAACGGCCGGATCCACGTGCTGTCCTCCGTGGTCGAGGGCGACGCCCCGTCCACCAAGACCGCCTGGACCGCGCTGTCCGCGCTCACCGAGCGGCCGAACCTGCTGGTCGTGGTCGACCGTGCGGACGAGGTCTCGCTGAAGAGCCTGCGGAACCTGAGCGACGTGCACGTGCTGTTCGTCGACCAGCTCAACACCTACGACGTGCTCTGCGCCGACGACGTGGTCTTCACCCAGTCCGCGCTGAGCGCCTTCATCGAGGGCCGCGCCAAGGCGCCGGCCGCCGCCGAGGCGCCCGCCGCCGAGGTGCAGGTCGAGACCGCCGAGGTCGAGGCCGCCCCCGAGGCGCAGCAGGAGGCCCCGCAGGTCGAGGCGACCGACGGTGGCTTCGGTGCGGACTCCGCGCCGGCGACCGAGGACGGTTCGGCCCCCGAGGGCTTCACCGTCAAGGGCAACAAGGACTCGATGAAGTACCACGTCGAGGGGTCCCGCTGGTACGACGCGACCGAGGCCGAGGTGTGGTTCCGCACCGCCGAGGCTGCCGCGGCCGCCGGCTTCGAGCCCGCGGGTGGCGCTGCCGCCCAGGGCGCGGACACCGGTGCCGAGCTGGGCACCGCCACCGAGGAGGACGCCAAGTGAGCACCGAGATCAACGCAGCCCAGACCACGAAGGACCCGCGCGACGTGCTGATCGCACCCGTCGTGTCCGAGAAGTCGTACGCGCTGCTGGACCAGGGCAAGTACACCTTCCTGGTGGACCCCCGTTGCAACAAGACGGAGATCAAGAAGGCCGTGGAGGACATCTTCGGCGTCAAGGTCTCGTCGGTCCACACGATGAACCGCAAGGGCAAGGCGCGCCGCACCCGCTTCGGGGTCGGCAAGCGCAAGGACACCAAGCGCGCCATCGTGACTCTCCGCGAAGGCAGCATCGACATCTTCGGCACCCTCTGAGCCGGTAGTCGAGACTTAAGAACCGAGGAATACCTACATGGCTATCCGTAAGTACAAGCCGACTACGCCGGGCCGTCGCGGCTCCAGCGTGGCCGACTTTGTCGAGGTGACCCGCTCCACGCCGGAGAAGTCGCTGGTCCGTCCGCTCACCAAGTCCGGCGGCCGCAACGCCTCCGGCCGGATCACCACCCGTCACATCGGTGGTGGCCACAAGCGGGCCTACCGCGTGATCGACTTCCGTCGCGCCGACAAGGACGGCGTGCCCGCGAAGGTCGCGCACATCGAGTACGACCCGAACCGCACCGCGCGGATCGCGCTGCTGCACTACGCCGACGGCACGAAGCGCTACATCATCGCGCCGAACCGGCTGAAGCAGGGCGACCCGATCGAGCAGGGCCCGGCCGCGGACATCAAGCCCGGCAACAACCTGCCGCTGCGCAACATCCCGGTCGGTACCGTCATCCACGCCGTCGAGCTCAAGCCCGGCGGCGGGGCCCGGATCGCCCGCTCCGCCGGCACCCGGGTGCAGCTGGTGGCCAAGGAAGGCGCCTACGCCCAGTTGCGGATGCCCTCGGGCGAGATCCGCAACGTGGACGCCCGGTGCCGCGCCACCATCGGTGAGGTCGGCAACGCCGAGCAGTCCAACATCAACTGGGGCAAGGCCGGCCGTATGCGGTGGAAGGGCAAGCGCCCGACCGTCCGTGGTGTCGTCATGAACCCGGTCGACCACCCGCACGGTGGTGGTGAGGGTAAGACCTCCGGTGGCCGTCACCCGGTGAGCCCGTGGGGCCAGCCGGAGGGCCGCACCCGCCGTCCGAACAAGCCCAGCGACAAGCTCATCGTGCGTCGCCGCAAGACCGGCAAGAAGCGCTGAGTAGGAGCAGATAGACGATGCCTCGCAGTCTGAAGAAGGGTCCCTTCGTGGACGACCACCTAGTCAAGAAGGTGGATGCGCAGAACGAAGCCGGCACCAAGACCGTCATCAAGACCTGGTCCCGCCGGTCGATGATCACCCCCGACATGCTCGGCCACACGTTGGCCGTGCACGACGGCCGCAAGCACGTCCCGGTCTTCGTGACCGAGTCGATGGTCGGCCACAAGCTGGGTGAGTTTGCTCCGACCCGGACCTTCAAGGGTCACGAGAAGGACGACCGGAAGGCACGTCGCCGCTGACCGCGGCGACTTCGGACCGGACAACGATGAGTACGAACGAAAGCAAAGGGACAGCGATGGAAGCCAAGGCGCAGGCGCGGTTCGTCCGTGTCACGCCCCAGAAGGCCCGCCGCGTCGTGGACCTGATCCGTGGCAAGCAGGCCGAGGAGGCCAAGGCGATGCTGCAGTTCGCCCCCCAGTCGGCCAGCGAGCCGATCCTGAAGGTGCTGAACAGCGCGATCGCGAACGCCCGGTTCCAGGCCGACCAGACCGCGACCGCCTTCGACGAGCGTCAGCTCGTGGTCAAGGCCGCGTTCGTGGACGAGGGGCCGACCATGAAGCGGTTCCGTCCGCGGGCGCAGGGTCGGGCGAGCCGGATCCTCAAGCGCACCAGTCACATCACCGTGCTGGTCGGACAGACCGAGCAGGTCAAGGGAGGTGCCCGCTGATGGGGCAGAAGATCAACCCGTACGGCTACCGCCTGGGCATTACCACCGACCACGTGAGCCGCTGGTTCGCCGACTCCACCAAGGAGGGTCAGCGTTACCGCGACTACGTCAAGGAAGACGTGGCGATCCGCGAGCTGATGTCGACCGGCATGGACCGGGCCGGCATCTCCAAGGTCGAGATCGAGCGCACCCGCGACCGGGTCCGCGTCGACATCCACACCGCCCGGCCGGGCATCGTCATCGGCCGCCGCGGCGCGGAGGCCGACCGCATCCGCGGTGAGCTGGAGAAGCTCACCGGCAAGCAGGTGCAGCTGAACATCCTCGAGGTAAAGAACCCCGAGGTCGACGCCCAGCTCGTCGCCCAGGGCATCGCCGAGCAGCTCGCTGCCCGCGTGACCTTCCGCCGGGCGATGCGCAAGGGTATGCAGACCGCGCTGCGGGCCGGTGCCAAGGGCATCCGGATCCAGTGCTCCGGTCGTCTCGGCGGCGCCGAGATGTCGCGCTCGGAGTTCTACCGCGAGGGTCGGGTGCCGCTGCACACGCTCCGCGCGAACATCGACTACGGCTTCTACGAGGCCCGCACCACCTTCGGCCGGATCGGCGTCAAGGTGTGGATCTACAAGGGTGACCTGACCGCCAAGGAGCTCGCCCGCGAGCAGGCCGCGGCCCCGTCGCGCCCGGGTCGTCCCCGCCGGGACGGCGACCGCCCGAACCGTGGCCGCCGCGGTGAGCGTGGCGACCGTCGTGGTGGCGAGCGCAGCGACGCCCAGCAGCCGACCGCGGCAGCCCCGGAGGCCCCGGCCGCCGAGGCCACCCCGGCCAGCAGTGAGGGAGAGCAGTCCTGATGTTGATTCCCCGTCGAGTCAAGCACCGCAAGCAGCACCACCCGAAGCGGACCGGTGTTGCCAAGGGTGGGACCGCGATCGCGTTCGGTGACTACGGCATCCAGGCCCTGGAGCCCGCCTACGTCACGAACCGGCAGATCGAGTCCGCCCGTATCGCGATGACCCGTTACATCAAGCGTGGCGGAAAGGTCTGGATCAACATCTACCCGGACCGCCCGCTGACCAAGAAGCCGGCCGAGACCCGGATGGGTTCCGGTAAGGGCTCGCCCGAGTGGTGGGTCGCCAACGTGAAGCCGGGCCGTGTCATGTTCGAGCTCTCCGGAGTCACCGAGGAGACGGCCCGCGAGGCGATGCGCCTGGCGATGCACAAGTTGCCGATGAAGTGCCGCTTCGTCGCGCGTGAAGGTGGTGACAACTGATGGCTTTCGGGAGCAAGAACCTGACGCCCGAGCAGCTGCGTGGTCTCGAGGACGAGCCGCTGGCGGACGCCCTGGCCGAGGCCAAGAAGGAGCTGTTCAACCTGCGCTTCCAGACGGCCACCGGCCAGCTGGAGAGCCACGGCCGGCTCCGTGCGGTCCGCAAGGACATCGCCCGGATCTACACCGAGATGCGGGAGCGCGAGCTCGGCATCGGTCGGGACGCGGCCGAGCAGGCTGAAGACACGAACGACACCACGACCGAGAAGGTTGGCTGACTATGAGCGAGACTTCGCAGCCCGCTGAGGCGACTGCCGCCGCGCAGACCGACGCCACCACCCGCAACTACCGCAAGCTCCGCCAGGGGTACGTGGTGAGCGACAAGATGGACAAGACCGTCGTGGTGCTCGTCGAGGACCGGGTCAAGCACGCCCTGTACGGCAAGGTCCTGCGGCGAAGCACCCGGGTCAAGGCGCACGACGAGGCCAACGCGGCCGGCGTGGGCGACCTGGTGCAGATCATGGAGACCCGCCCGCTCAGCGCGACCAAGCGCTGGCGCGTGGTGGAGATCCTGGAGAAGGCCAAGTAGTTCCTCCCGGGGGCCCTGCGTCCCCGGCGAGGCCGACACCTAATCATCCACAACGTTCGGCAAGGCTCACCTGGCGCGGGAGCGTCACGAGAACCAGCACGACGAAGGAGTTCGAGAAGTGATCCAGCAGGAGTCGCGACTGCGCGTCGCGGACAACACCGGTGCGAAGGAGATCCTCTGCATCCGCGTGCTCGGTGGCTCCGGCCGCCGTTACGCGGGCATCGGTGACACCATCGTGGCGACCGTCAAGGACGCCATCCCCGGCGGCAACGTCAAGAAGGGTGACGTCGTCAAGGCGGTCATCGTGCGTACCCGCAAGGAGCGGCGCCGTCCCGACGGCAGCTACATCCGCTTCGACGAGAACGCTGCGGTGATCCTCAAGGCCGACGGCGACCCCCGTGGCACCCGCATCTTCGGCCCGGTGGGCCGCGAGCTGCGTGACAAGAAGTACATGAAGATCGTGTCCCTCGCTCCCGAGGTGATCTGAGATGGCGAAGATGAAGATCAAGAAGAACGACCTGGTCCAGGTGATCAGCGGCCGCAAGCAGGACAAGGGCGGCGACCGGGGCAAGCAGGGTCGTGTCATCGCGGTCTACCCCGAGACCAACCGCGTGCTGGTCGAGGGTGTCAACCGGGTCACCAAGCACACCAAGGCCGGTAGCAGCCAGGGCATGAGCTCCGGCGGCATCCAGGTCATGGAGGCCCCCATCCACGTGAGCAACGTCGCGCTGGTGGACCCGGAGACCAAGTCGCCGACCCGCATCCGCACCCGTCTGGAGCAGGTCGACCGGGACGGCAAGACCAAGACGCAGCGCACCCGCGTTTCGGTGCGTTCGGGTAAGGACCTCTGATGAGCACCACGACCGAGACCACGACCGCGGCCCAGCCGCGCCTGAAGGCCCGTTACGCCAGCGAGATCAAGCCGGCCCTGGCCCAGGAGTTCTCCTTCGCCAACCCGATGCAGGTGCCGGGGGTCGTCAAGATCACCGTCAACATGGGTGTCGGGGACGCCGCGCGCGACAGCAAGCTGATCGAGGGCGCGATCCGTGACCTGGCGACGATCACCGGCCAGAAGCCGGCGGTCACCAAGGCCCGCAAGTCGATCGCACAGTTCAAGCTGCGCGAGGGTATGCCGATCGGCGCCCACGTGACGCTGCGCGGCGACCGCATGTGGGAGTTCCTGGACCGGCTGCTGTCCCTGGCGCTGCCCCGGATCCGCGACTTCCGCGGCCTGTCCCCGAAGCAGTTCGACGGGAACGGCAACTACACCTTCGGTCTCAACGAGCAGTCGATGTTCCACGAGATCGACCAGGACAAGATCGACCGCGTGCGGGGGATGGACATCACCATCGTCACCACCGCCAACAACGACGACGAGGGCCGGGCGCTGCTGCGTCACTTGGGCTTCCCGTTCAAGGAGAACTGACCGTGGCCAAGACCGCCCTGATCCAGAAGGCGAACCGCAAGCCGAAGTTCAAGGTCCGCGGCTACACCCGCTGCCAGCGGTGTGGTCGTCCCCACTCCGTCTACCGCAAGTTCGGCCTGTGCCGGATCTGCCTGCGGGAGATGGCGCACCGGGGCGAACTGCCCGGCGTGACCAAGTCCAGCTGGTAAAGCACTCAGCCGGGGGAACCGCCCCGGCAACCCGAAGCCACTCCATGACTCTCTACATCGCAGGTCGGCCCGGTCCGCTACGGACCGGACGAAACCGCGGTGAGGAAGGGCACGAAGCCCAATGACAATGACCGACCCGATCGCGGACATGCTGACCCGCATCCGGAACGCCAACTCGGCGCACAAGGATTCCGTCAGCATGCCGTTCTCCAAGTTGAAGTCCCACATCTGCGAGATCCTCCAGGCGGAGGGTTACATCGGCGGCTGGACCGTCGAGGACGCCGAGGTGGGCCAGACCCTGGTGATCGACCTCAAGTACGGCCCCAACCGGGAGCGCTCCATCGCCGGTGTGCGACGCGTCTCCAAGCCGGGCCTGCGGGTCTACGCCAAGTCCACCAACCTGCCGCGCGTGCTCGGCGGCCTGGGTGTGGCGATCCTGTCCACCTCCTCCGGCTTGTTGACCGACAAGCAGGCGGCCGAGAAGGGCGTGGGTGGGGAAGTCCTCGCCTACGTCTGGTGAGGGAGGAGTAACACATGTCTCGAATCGGACGACTTCCGGTCACCGTGCCCGGCGGCGTCGACGTGGCCATCGAGGGCCGCAACGTCACCGTCAAGGGCCCGAAGGGCCAGTTGCAGCACACGGTCGCCGAGCCGATCACGGTCGACAAGGCCGAGGACGGCTCCGTGGCGGTCTCCCGACCGGACGACGAGCGCGAGTCCCGCAGCCTGCACGGGCTGACCCGCAGCCTCATCGCCAACATGGTCGAGGGTGTCACCAACGGCTACACCAAGAAGCTGGAGATCCACGGCACCGGTTACCGCGTCGTGGCCAAGGGCTCGAACCTGGAGTTCGCGCTGGGCTACTCGCACCCGATCCTGGTCGAGGCCCCCGAGGGCATCTCCTTCCAGGTCGAGAACCCGACCCGGTTCTCCGTCTCCGGCATCGACAAGCAGCAGGTCGGTGAGGTGGCTGCGAACATCCGCAAGCTGCGCAAGCCCGACCCGTACAAGGGCAAGGGTGTGCGCTACGAGGGTGAGCACATCCGCCGCAAGGTCGGAAAGGCTGGTAAGTAAGCCATGGCAAAGATCACCAAGCGCCCCAAGGGCAAGATCGCCGCGCGCGGTCGTCGCCACCTGCGCCTGCGCAAGAAGGTCACCGGCACGGCTGCCCGTCCCCGCCTGGTCGTGAACCGCTCCTCGCGGCACGTCTTCGTCCAGGTCGTGGACGACTCCACCAGCAAGACGCTGGCCTCCGCCTCGACCATGGAGGCGGACCTGCGTCAGCTCGAGGGTGACAAGACCGCCAAGGCCAAGCGGGTCGGCGAGCTCGTCGCCGAGCGCGCCAAGGCCGCCGGCATCGAGGCCGTCGTCTTCGACCGGGGCGGCAACCGGTACGCCGGTCGCGTCGCCGCGATCGCCGACGGCGCCCGCGAGGGTGGGCTGTCCCTGTGAACCTGACCGACATCGCACAGAAGAGGAACGTCTGATGGCTGACTTCCAGCGTCGAGGGGCCGGCGACTCCAACGCCGACTCCGGTCGCGGCGGCCGAGACCGTCGTGACAACCGTGACCGCGACAACCGTCGCGGTGGCCGTGACGACGACCGCAACCAGTACCTGGAGCGCGTCGTCACCATCAACCGTGTCGCCAAGGTCGTCAAGGGTGGTCGTCGCTTCAGCTTCACCGCTCTCGTCGTCGTCGGCGACGGAGACGGCACCGTGGGTGTCGGCTACGGCAAGGCCAAGGAGGTGCCGGCCGCGATCTCCAAGGGTGTCGAGGAAGCCAAGAAGAACTTCTTCCGCGTGCCCCGGATCGCCGGCACCATCCCGCACCCGGTGCAGGGTGAGGCCGCTGCCGGTGTCGTCATGCTCCGTCCCGCCAGCCCCGGTACCGGTGTCATCGCCGGTGGCCCGGTCCGCGCGGTCCTGGAGTGCGCCGGCATCCAGGACGTGCTGAGCAAGTCGCTGGGCTCCGACAACGCCATCAACATCGTGCACGCCGCGGTGCAGGCGCTGAAGGAGCTGGAGACCCCGGAGGCCGTGGCCGCACGCCGCGGGCTCTCCCTCGAGCACGTCGCCCCGGCGGCCATGCTCAAGGCTCGTGCAGAGGCGGGTGCGTGATGGCGCAGCTCAAGGTGACCCAGATCAAGTCGGAGATCGGTGGCAAGCAGATGCACCGGGAGACGTTACGCTCCCTGGGCCTGAAGCGCATCGGTCAGACCGTCATCAAGGAGGACCGCCCCGAGTTCCGGGGGATGGTCCGCTCGGTTCGCCACCTGGTGACCGTTGAGGAGGTTGACTGACCATGGCTGACACCACGGCCAAGACCGAGGGGCGGGCGGGAAGCTCCGCGCTGAAGGTCCACCACCTGCGTCCGGCCCCCGGCGCCAAGACCGCGAAGACCCGTGTCGGTCGCGGTGAGGCGTCCAAGGGCAAGACCGCGGGTCGCGGCACCAAGGGCACCAAGGCCCGCTACCAGGTGCCGGCCCGCTTCGAGGGTGGGCAGACCCCGCTGCACATGCGGCTGCCCAAGCTGCGCGGGTTCAAGAACCGGTTCAAGGTGAGCTACCAGGTCGTGAACCTGGACAAGATCGCCCAGCTGTACCCGGAGGGTGGCGAGGTGACCGTCGAGTCGCTCGTCGCCAAGGGCGCGGTCCGCAAGGGCCAGCCGGTCAAGGTCCTCGGCGAGGGCGAGATCGCCGTCGCCGTCACCGTGACCGCGGACAAGTTCTCCGCCTCCGCCCAGGAGAAGATCCAGGCGGCCGGCGGCTCGATCACCGCCACCGGGGTCTGACCCCGACACCACTTGGTATGCCGACGCCCCGGAACGCCTTCCCGCGTCCGGGGCGTCGGCATACCACCGGGATTTCCCCCCGGCCGACCGCCAGAACCCTGACGAGTGTTATCGTCAGCCGGTTCGCTGCCTGACCCGCGACGCGGGGCACCCCAGGAGGATCCGCTGTGCTTTCCGCCTTTGTGCGGGCGTTCAAGACGCCTGATCTTCGCAAGAAGATCCTGTTCACCCTAGGCATCCTTGCGGTGTTCCGGCTGGGCTCCACCATCCCCTCCCCGGGGATCGACTACGGGCTGGTGCAGCAGTGCGCCAACCTGGCCCAGCAGACCAACTCGGTCCTCGGCCTGGCCAACCTGTTCAGTGGTGGCGCGCTCCTGCAGCTGTCGATCTTCGCGCTCGGCGTGATGCCCTACATCACCGCGGCGATCATCGTGCAGCTGCTCACCGTGGTCATCCCGAAGTTCGAGGAGCTGAAGAAGGAGGGCTCCGCGGGCCAGACCAAGATGACGCAGTACACCCGATACCTGACCATCGGTCTGGCGGTCCTGCAGTCCTCCACGCTGGTCACCTTCGCGCGCAACCCCTCCTCGCTGTTCGGCCCGACCTGTTCCACCGTGATGCCCGACGACGGCGTCGTGGTGATCCTGCTGATGGTGCTGACCATGACGGCGGGCACCGGCCTGATCATGTGGCTGGGTGAGCAGATCACCGAGCACGGGGTCGGCAACGGCATGTCGCTGCTGATCTTCACCGCCATCGCGGCCGGCTTCCCCGGCTCGCTGGCGGTCATCCAGCAGCGCTCCTGGAGCACCTTCGCGCTGGTGATGGTGATGGGTCTGTGCATCATGGCCCTGGTCGTCTTCGTGGAGCAGTGCCAGCGGCGCGTCCCGGTGCAGTACGCCAAGCGGATGATCGGTCGGCGCCAGTACGGCGGCACCTCCACCTACATCCCGCTCAAGCTGAACATGGCGAACGTGATCCCGATCATCTTCGCCAGCTCGATCCTGATGCTGCCCACCCTGATCGCGCAGTTCAACACCCCGTCGGACCCGACGCAGGCACCGCCCGGCTGGGTCACCGCGATCAACACCTATTTCGGCATGGGGATCGCCGGGCAGGACACGCACTGGGTCTACATGGCGCTCTACGTGACCCTGATCATCTTCTTCACCTTCTTCTACGTCGGCGTGACCTTCAACCCGGTCGACGTCGCCGACAACATGAAGAAGTACGGCGGCTTCATCCCGGGCATCCGGGCCGGCCGACCCACCGCCGAGTACCTGCAGTACGTCATCAACCGGATCACCACCCCCGGTGCGATCTACCTGGCCGCGCTGTCGCTGATCCCGTTGATCGCGTTCAACATCCTCGGCACCAGCCAGGACTTCCCCTTCGGTGGCGCCTCGATCCTGATTATCGTGGGTGTCGGGTTGCAGACGGTGAAGCAGATCGAGTCCCAGCTCCAGCAGCACGACTATGAAGGGTTCCTCCGCTGATGCGCATGATCATCCTCGGCCCCCCCGGGGCCGGTAAGGGCACCCAGGCCGCACTCATCGCCGAGAACCGGGGCATCCCGGCCATCTCGACCGGAGACATCTTCCGCGCCAACATCCAGGGCGAGACCGAGCTCGGCCTGCAGGTGAAGGAGATCCTGGCCTCCGGCGGGTACGTCCCCGACGAGGTCACCAACGCCATCGTCCGGGACCGGCTGGCCCAGGCGGATGCCGCGAGTGGCTTCCTGCTGGACGGCTACCCGCGCACCCCCGGGCAGGTCGAGGCGCTGGACGAGATGCTCGCCGAGCAGGGCCACTCCCTGGACCTGGTGCTGGAGCTCACGGTGGACACCGACGAGGTCGTCGGGCGCCTGTTGCAGCGCGCCCAGGAGCAGGGGCGTGCGGACGACACCGAGGAGGTCATCCGCAAGCGGATGGACATCTACGCCGAGGAGACCGCGCCGCTGGCCGCGATCTACTCCGAGCGCAACCTGGTCAAGCAGGTCGACGGCATGGGCAGCGTCGACGAGGTCACCGCACGGATCACCACGTTGCTGGACCAGGCCGGCACCGCCCCCGCCTGAGCCGGCACCCGGCATACCCGCATGTCGTTCCTGCGCAGACCCAAGATCCAGGCGAAGACCCGCGACCAGCTGCTGCTGATGCGTCGGGCCGGTCTCGTCGTCGGGCAGACCCTCGAGCTGGCCCGCGAGGCCGCCGTCGCGGGCACCACCACCGGTGAGCTCGACCGGATGGCCGAGGCCCACATCCGCGGGCGGGGCGCCGTCCCGTCGTTCAAGGGCTACCACGGGTTCCCCGGTTCGCTGTGCATCAGCGTCAACGAGGAGGTCGTGCACGGCATCCCGGGGGAGCGGGTGCTCCGCGACGGGGACCTGGTGTCCATCGACTGCGGGGCCATCGTCGAGGGCTGGCACGGCGACGCCGCCCTGTCCCTCGTCGTGGGCGGCCGGGAGGCCGCGCGCCCCGAGGACCTGGCGCTGATGGACGACACCGAGGCCGCGATGTGGGCCGGGATCGCGGCGCTTTCGGTGGGCGGGCGGTTGTATGCCGTGGGGGAGGCGGTCGAACGGTCCGCCCTGGCGGCCCGGGACGCGCGCGCCGCGGAGGGGCAGGACCTGACCTACGGCGTCGTCGAGGACTACGTGGGCCACGGCATCGGGCGGGAGATGCACATGGAGCCCCAGGTGCCCAACTACGCGGTCGACGCCAAGGGCCCCACCGTCCCTGACGGGGCCACCCTGGCGATCGAGCCGATGATCACCCTGGGCACCATCGAGACCCGCACGCTCGAGGACGACTGGACGGTCGTCACCACCGACGGCTCCCGGGCCAGCCACTGGGAGCACACGGTCGCGGTCACCGCCGCCGGCCTGTGGGTGCTCACCGCCCTGGACGGCGGGGCCGAACATCTGAGCACCGCCTTCGCCCCGGTGTCCTAGCGACGCTGCTGCGCCGGCCGATTCGCTCCGGGCTGGTGCTTTCGCGTAGACTGTCGTGTCGGTCCCGGTGTGGGCTCCCTCAGGGACGCCCGGCGCTGGGCCGCAGAAGTGCAATCAACCTTGCAGAGTGTCGTGGGTCGGGCATGACCCGGACCGCGCGCCCTGCTCAGAAATGCGGAGGACATGGCGAAGAAGGACGGCGTCATCGAGATCGAGGGCACCATTGTGGAGGCCCTCCCGAACGCGAACTTCCGGGTCGAGCTGACCAACGGTCACGTTGTGCTGGCTCACATCTCGGGCAAGATGCGTCAGCACTACATCCGGATCCTCCCCGAGGACCGGGTCGTCGTGGAACTCAGCCCGTACGACCTGACTCGCGGCCGGATCGTCTTCCGCTACCGCTGAGCCCCCGGGCCCAGCACAGCACCACCACCCATCCACCCACAGATCGAAAGACGGCAACCAGAACATGAAGGTTCAGCCGAGCGTCAAGAAGATCTGTGACAAGTGCAAGGTGATCCGCCGCAACGGCCGGGTCATGGTGATCTGCGAGAACCTGCGCCACAAGCAGCGCCAGGGCTGAGCAGCAGCACCACCGAGCACGAGTCACGGACTCGAGCGCACGACATACCAGAACACGCAGCACCCGACCCCCGACATGCGGGACGTCACCCTCGGACGCGTTGGCCGAGGACCGCGGGCGAGAGCCCACCACGAAGATGCGGACCGGTGTTGCACCAGACCATCGCGAGACTCACAGGAGCACAAGCCACATGGCACGACTCATCGGAGTCGACCTGCCGCGCGAGAAGCGCGTCGAGGTCGCCCTGACCTACATCTTCGGCGTGGGACGCACCCGCGCCGAGCAGACGCTGGCGGCCACGGGTGTTGACCCGTCCACCCGCGTCAAGGACCTGACCGACGAGCAGCTGGTGCAGCTGCGCGACCACCTCGAGGCCAACTTCCGGCTCGAGGGTGACCTGCGCCGTGAGGTCGCAGCCGACATCCGCCGCAAGGTCGAGATCGGCAGCTACCAGGGCCTGCGGCACCGCCGCGGGCTCCCGGTGCACGGCCAGCGCACCAAGACCAACGCACGCACCCGCAAGGGCCCGAAGCGCACCGTGGCCGGCAAGAAGAAGGCCACGCGCTGATCCCTCGGTCGAGGCACCGCCGCGACCGTCCCGCTGGGGCCCCGGCCCCGGACCCAGACTTCACTCGTCAGTTTCAGGAGTACATGAATGCCCCCCAAGAGCCGTAGCACGGCCGGCGCCCGCAAGGTGCGCCGCAAGGAGAAGAAGAACGTTGCCTTCGGGCAGGCTCACATCAAGAGCACGTTCAGCAACACCATCGTCACGATCACGGACCCGACCGGTGCGGTGATCGCGTGGGCCTCGTCCGGCCAGGTCGGATTCAAGGGCTCGCGCAAGTCCACCCCGTATGCCGCGCAGATGGCCGCCGAGGCCGCCGCCCGCCGCGCGATGGACCACGGCATGCGCAAGGTCGACGTCTTCGTCAAGGGCCCGGGCTCGGGCCGCGAGACCGCCATCCGTTCGCTCACCGCCGCCGGCCTCGAGGTCGGTGCGATCAGCGACGTCACCCCCCAGGCGCACAACGGCGTTCGTCCGCCGAAGAAGCGTCGGGTCTGAGACCGGAAGGGAAGGTAAAGGAGAATCATGGCCCGTTACACCGGACCCATCACCAAGAAGTCCCGCCGGCTCAAGGTCGACCTGGTCGGAGGCGACAAGAACTTCGACCTGCGTCCGTTCCCCCCGGGGCAGCACGGCCGTCGCCGCACCCAGGAGAAGGAGTACCTGACCCAGCTGCAGGAGAAGCAGAAGGCCCGCTTCACCTATGGCGTGATGGAGAAGCAGTTCCGTCGCTACTACGCCGAGGCGGCCCGCCGCCCGGGTCGTACCGGTGCGAACCTGCTCACCATCCTGGAGTCCCGCCTGGACAACGTCATCTACCGCGCCGGCCTGGCCCGCACCCGCCGCGCCGCCCGCCAGCTGGTGACCCACGGTCACTTCCTGGTCAACGGCCAGCGCGTCGACGTGCCGTCCTACCGGGTCGAGCAGTACGACATCATCGAGGTCCGTCCGAAGTCGGCCGAGAAGCTGCCGATCGAGCTGGCCCGCCAGACCTTCGGTGACCGTCCGGTCCCGGCCTGGATGAAGGTCGTGCCCGGCACGCTGCAGATCCTGATCCACCAGCTGCCCACCCGTGAGCAGATCGACACGATCCTCACCGAGCAGCTGATCGTGGAGCTCTACTCCAAGAACTAACCCGGTCGGGGGGCTGTGCCCCCCGCACCCCCGGACGGCCAGGTGCCCGCTTCGCTCGGGCGCCTGGCTGTTCCGGGCCCGTCACACACATCGCCTACGGACAGAGGTATGCGGTGTGGCCGGCCTGGCCGGCACCCTCACCGGGCGTCAAATAGCGGTCGCCCGATGGAAAGGAATCAACCGTGCTGATTGCACAGCGCCCCACCCTGTCCGAGGAGGTCGTCTCCGAGGCCCGTTCCCGGTTCGCCATCGAGCCCCTGGAGCCCGGCTTCGGCTACACCCTCGGCAACTCCCTGCGCCGGACCCTGCTGTCCAGCATCCCCGGTGCCTCGATCACCAGCATCCGCATCGACGGTGTGCTGCACGAGTTCTCCACGATCCCCGGGGTCAAGGAGGATGTCACCGAGATCATCCTGAACCTGAAGAACCTCGTCGTCTCCTCCGAGCACGACGAGCCCGTCGTGATGTACCTGCGCAAGCAGGGCGCCGGCGCGGTCACCGCCGCCGACATCGCCCCGCCCGCCGGGGTCGAGGTGCACAACCCCGACCTGCACATCGCCACGCTGAACGACAGCGGCAAGATCGAGATGGAGATGACCGTCGAGCGCGGTCGTGGCTACGTCTCCGCCCAGCAGAACAAGTCCGGTGACCTGGAGATCGGCCGCATCCCGGTCGACTCCATCTACTCCCCGGTGCTGGCCGTGACCTACAAGGTCGAGGCCACCCGCGTGGAGCAGCGCACCGACTTCGACAAGCTGATCGTGGACGTCGAGACCAAGAACTCGATGGCTCCCCGGGACGCGATGGCCTCCGCCGGCAAGACCCTGGTGGAGCTGTTCGGCCTGGCCCGCGAGCTCAACGTCGAGGCCGAGGGCATCGAGATCGGCCCGTCGCCGACCGACGCCGCGCTGGCCTCCGACCTGGCGCTGCCGATCGAGGACCTGGACCTGACCGTCCGGTCCTACAACTGCCTCAAGCGCGAGGGCATCCACACCGTGGGTGAGCTCGTCGGACGCAGCGAGGCCGACCTGCTGGACATCCGCAACTTCGGGGCCAAGTCGATCGACGAGGTCAAGGAGAAGCTGGCCGAGATGAGCCTCGCCCTCAAGGACAGCCCGCCCGGGTTCGACCCGAGCACCGCGGACTACACCGAGGGTCCGGACGACGAGGCCGACGCCGGCTTCGCCGAGGACGAGCAGTACTGACCTTTCGCTAGGAGATAACGAAGATGCCTACCCCGAAGAAGGGCCCGCGCCTCGGTGGCGGTCCGGCGCACGAGCGCCTGATCCTGTCCAACCTCGCCACCGCCCTGTTCGAGCACGACCAGATCACCACCACGGCGGCCAAGGCCAAGCGGCTGCGCCCGCTGGCCGAGCGCCTGGTGACCTTCGCCAAGCGCGGCGACCTGCACAACCGCCGCAAGGTGCTGGCCATCGTCCGCGACAAGGGCGTCGTCCACCGGCTCTTCACCGAGATCGCGCCGGACATGGCCGAGCGGCAGGGTGGTTACACCCGGATCACCAAGATCGCGCCGCGCAAGGGCGACAACGCCCCGATGGCCGTGATCGAGCTGGTCCGCGAGCCGGTCGCCAAGAAGGCCGTCGTCACGCAGGCCGAGGGCGCCACCAAGCGCGCCGCCAAGGACCAGGCCGCCGCGGAGGCGGAGGTCGACACGACCACCACCGACGTCGCGCCGCTGGCCGGCGAGGGTGAACTGGCCGAGGTCAACGAGACCGCGACCGAGGACACCACCGAGGCCGCGAACACCGCGAAGACCGACGACGCCGCCGACGGTGGCTTCGGCCCGGACTCCGCCCCCGTGACCGAGGATGGCTCGGCCCCCGAGGGCTTCACCGTCAAGGGCAACAAGGACTCGATGAAGTACCACGTCGAGGGTTCGCAGTGGTACGACGCCACGGTCGCCGAGGTGTGGTTCCGCACCGCCGAGGCCGCCGAGGCCGCCGGCTTCGAGCCCGCGGGCGGCGCTGCCGCCCAGGGTGCCGACACCGGTGCCGAGCTGGGCAAGGGCGAGGACGCCTGACCGGCTGACAGCTACGGCGTGAGGGCCGCGATCCCGACGAGGGGTCGCGGCCCTCACGCTGCTCGGTCGCGGTAGCGTCGGGGCGTGCGCATCCGGATCGACCTGGCCTACGACGGCACCGCCTTCTCCGGCTGGGCCCGGCAGCCCGGGCTGCGCACGGTCGAGGAGGAGCTGGCCACGGCGCTGGGGACGGTCCTGCGCACCGAGCCGCCGCGCCTGACCGTGGGGGGCCGCACCGACGCTGGGGTGCACGCCCGGGGTTCGGTCGCCCACGCCGACCTGGACCCCGTCGCCTGGGCGGCGTTGCCCGGCCGCTCCGACCGACCCCCGGCGCAGGCCGCGGTGACCCGGCTGGCCGGCGTGCTCCCGCCCGACGTGGTGGTGCGAGCCGTCCGGGAGGTGCCGGACGCCTTCGACGCCCGGTTCTCCGCGGTCCGGCGGCGCTACACCTACCGGATCTGCGACGACCCGCCCCGGCTGGATCCGCTGCGCCGGCACGACACGGTCCGGCATAAGCGCCCGCTCGACGTGGCCGCGATGGACGAGGCGGCCCGCGCGCTGACCGGGCTGCACGACTTCGCGGCTTTCTGCAAGCCGCGGGAGGGCGCCACCACCATCCGCACCCTGCTCACCTACGGCTGGGCCCGGGATCCCGACGGCACGCTCGTCGGAACCGTGGTGGCGGACGCCTTCTGCCACTCCATGGTGCGCGCGCTCGTCGGCTCCGTGGTCCCGGTGGGGGAGGGCCGGTATGCCGTGGGCTGGCCGGTCGAGGTCCGCGACGCCGGGCGGCGGGACCCGCGGGTCACCGTCATGCCGGCCCACGGGCTGTGCCTGGAGGAGATCAGTTATCCGCCGGACGACCGGCTGGGCGAGCGTGCGGCCCAGGCCCGCGCGCGACGGACCCCGGACGGAGGATCACTCAGGGGGCCGGCGTGAGCGCCCCCCGGTGGGGCGCCCACGGCCGCCGGTGGCCGCCGGCGGCGCAGCCGGACCGACCCGAGCAGCACCCCGGTGATCACGACCAGCCCCCCGAGCAGTTCGACCGGGCTGACGGTCTCCCCGAGGAACACCCAGGCCGAGAGCATCCCGGCGACCGGCACCAGCAGCGAGTAGGGCGCGACGACCCCCGCCGGGTGGCGGGTCATCAGCCAGGTCCAGACGCCGCTGCCGGCGACCGTGCCGATGAGCACCGTGTAGGCCAGCCCGAGCAGGGCCGGGAACGCGTCGGGGGTGAACGCGGTCGACACCGAGTCCCAGATCCGGTCCGGCCCCTCCACGACCCAGGACACGGCGAACATCGGTAGCGGCGGGACGACCGACATCCACATGGTCAGGTGCAGCGGGCTCTGCGGCCGTGCCTGCCGGTTGCAGATGTTGCCGATCGCCCAGCCGAACGCGCCGGCCAGGGTGAGCAGGAAGGGCAGGACCGCGGCGACCTGGGCCCGGTGGGAGCCCACGATCGCCAGGCCCCCGACCGCGATGAGGATGCCGACCACCTGCGTGGCGGAGATCCGTTCGCGCAGGAAGGTCGCGCCCAGCAGCACGGTGAACGGCGCGGAGGCCTGCAGCACGAGCGAGGCCAGCCCGACCGGCATCCCCGCGGCCATCCCCCAGTAGAGGAAGAGGAACTGGAGGGTGCCGAAGCCGATGCCGTAGCCGACCAGCCAGCGCACCGGGACCCGCGGCCAGGGCACGAACAGCACGGCCGGGACGGCGAGCAGCAGGAACCGCAGCGCCACCAGCAGGAACGGGGGGAAGTGCTGCAGGGAGGCGTGGATGGCGGTGAAGTTGACGCCCCACATCAGGGCGACGGAGACGGCGAGCAGGCGGTGGCGGACGGGCACGGACCCAGCCTCACCCCGGCATACCGTTCAGCACAAGCGAAATGTTGTTGATGGGATCTGTAGGCTGCCTACATGGATGTCCGGCACCTGGACCTGCTCCGTGAGCTCGCCGAGCGCGGGAGCGTCACGGCGGTCGCCCGGGCCACGCACCGCACGCCGTCCGCCGTGTCCCAGCAGCTGCAGACGGCGCAGCGGGAACTGGGAGCCCGCCTGGTCGAACCGGCCGGGCGCGGGGTGCGGCTGACCGAGGCGGGTGAGCTGCTCGCCCGGCGGGCCGTCGACGTGGCCACGGTGCTCGCCGACGTCCGCGCCGAGTGGGACGCCTACCTCGACGACCCGAGCGGCACGGTCTCGGTGATGGCGCTGCCCAGCGCCGGGGAGTTCCTGCTCCCGGGGGCGCTGGTCCGCCTGGAGGGCTCGGGCATCCGGGTGCGGTGCCACGACGCCGACGTGGCGGAGGCGGACTGGGCCGCGATGACCAACGACCACGACATCGTGATCGGGCACTCGCTGCGCGGGCACCGGCCGCTCGGGACGGTGGAACTGCTCGTCACCCCGATCGTGCGCGAGCCGCTGGACATCGCGCTCCCGGCGCACCACCCACTCGCCGTCAACCGGGCCGTTCGGCCCTCCGACCTGCTGACCGAGCGCTGGATCGGGGTGCCGGTCGGGTTCCCCTTCGACACGGTGCGGGAAGCCGTCGAGGAGAGCATCGGGGCGCCGCTGCAGGTGCACCAGCGGGTCCGGGACAACCGGTTGGTCGAGGCCCTGGTGGCCGCGGGTCAGGGCGTCGCAGTGCTGCCCCGGTTCACCACGCGACCCCGGGAGGACGTCGTGCTGCGCCCGCTGGCAGGCATCGACACCGGCCGGTACATCGTGGCGATCCAGCGGCCCGACCGGGCGCGGAGGCTCGCCGTCCGTCGCACCATGGAGGAGATCGGGCAGGTAGCGGAGGGGCTGCGCGGCGCGGCGGGGACCTCCCTGGCAGAGTAGGCCGATGGGCACCCAGGAGATCCGCGAGCAGCTCGAGGCCAAGGAGGCCGACCTGCTCGCGCAGATGGAGCAGCTGACCCGGCCGCAGCAGGACCAGGGCAGCATCAGCTTCGGCAAACGGGTCGGCGAGGGGACCTCGATGGCCGTCGACCGGCTCAGCGCGGTCACCGCCCACGACACGCTCGCGGGCAACCTGGACCAGGTGCGCAGGGCGCTGGCCAAGCTGGCCGACGGCAGCTACGGGCGGTGCGACGTCTGCGACGAGGAGATCGGGGAGGCCCGGCTGGAGGCCCGCCCCTGGGCGAGCCGCTGCCTGCGGCACTCCTGAGACGCGTCCCCACCGCGCCCCGCCCCGGGGCCGGATAACCCTTTCGCCGGGCCTCCGGCCGCGTGGCACACTGACCGCGAATCGCGTGGAGGTGAGTCGGTGGGACACCTGGAGATCAACGGTGTCGGCTTCGTGCTGCCCGACGGGCGGCCGTTGCTCGACGGGGTGTCGCTGCGGGTCGGCGAGGGTGCCCGCGTGGCGCTGGTCGGGCCGAACGGGACCGGCAAGACCACGTTGCTGCGGATCGTCTCCGGCGACCTGGCCCCGCACGAGGGCTCCTTCGGTCGCAGCGGGGGACTCGGGGTGATGCGCCAGTTCATCGGGACCATGGGGCGCGACGAGGAGGCCACCGAGCAGCCCACCGTCCGCGACCTGCTGGTCTCGGTCGCGCCGCCGGACCTGCGGGCGGTGGCGCAGCGGTTGGACGCTGCCGAGCTGGCGGTCATGGAGGTCGACGACGAGCCGGCCCAGCTGGCCTACGCGCAGGCCCTGTCGGACTGGGCGGACGTGGGCGGTTACGACTACGAGACCCTCTGGGACGTGTGCACCGTCTCGGCGCTGGGGGTGCCCTTCGAGAAGGCCCAGTGGCGCAGCACGGCGACCCTGTCCGGCGGCGAGCAGAAGCGGTTGGCCCTCGAGGCGCTGCTGCGCGGCCCGGACGAGGTGCTGCTGCTGGACGAGCCGGACAACTACCTGGACGTCCCGGCCAAGCGCTGGCTCGAGGAGCAGTTGCGGGCCTCGGGCAAGACGGTGCTGCTGGTCAGCCACGACCGGGAGCTGCTCGCCCGGGTCGCCACCCGGGTGGCGACGCTGGAGCCGGGGGCCGCCGGCAGCAGCCTGTGGGTCCACCCGGCGGGGTTCGCGACCTGGCACGAGGCCCGGCAGGAGCGCAACTCCCGGCTGGAGGAGCTGCGGCGCCGGTGGGACGAGGACCATGCGCGGCTGCGCGCCCAGATGCTGATGTACAAGCAGAAGGCGGCCTACAACTCCGACATGGCCGCCCGCTACCAGGCCGCCGCGACCCGGCTGCGCAAGTTCGAGGAGGCGGGCCCGCCGGAGGTGGTCGCGCGCGAGCAGAACGTGCGGATGCGGCTGCAGGGGGGTCGCACCGCCAAGCGGGCGGTGATCGCCGAGGGGTTGGAGCTCACCGGGCTGATGGAGCCGTTCGACCTCGAGGTGTGGTTCGGCGAGCGGGTGGCCGTCCTCGGCAGCAACGGGTCCGGCAAGTCGCACTTCCTGCGGTTGCTCGCAGCGGGCGGCAGCGACCCCGAGCCCGAGCACCGGCCGGTGGGTGACGTGGTGCCGGCCCCCGTGGCGCACCGCGGGGTCGCCCGGCTCGGGTCCAGGGTGCGTCCCGGCTGGTTCGCCCAGACCCACGACCACCCGGCGTTGGTCGGGCGCACGCTGCTCGACATCCTGCACCGGGGCGACGAGCACCGCCGGGGCCGCCCCCGGGACGAGGCGGCCCGCGTGCTCGACCGGTACGAGCTGGCCCGGGCGGGGGAGCAGACCTTCGACTCGCTCTCCGGCGGGCAACAGGCCAGGTTCCAGATCCTGCTCCTGGAGCTGTCCGGCGCGACCCTGTTGTTGCTCGACGAACCGACCGACAACCTGGACCTCCACTCGGCCGAGGCGCTGGAGGAGGGGCTGGCGGCCTTCGAGGGGACGGTCCTCGCCGTCACCCACGACCGCTGGTTCGCCCGCGGGTTCGACCGGTTCCTGGTGTTCGGCGCCGACGGGGTGGTGCGCGAGTGCCCGGAACCGGTCTGGGACGAGGCACGGGTCGCCCGGGCCCGCTGAGCCGGCCGGGGCGGGGTCCTCAGGGGCGGTCGGGCCGGTCGCGCAGGTCGGTGACCCGTTCCCCGGTGGGGTCGGAGGCGTGCGGGCGGCGCGGCCCCCCGAGGTCGAGCATCACCTGCACGGTCGTGCCCAGGACCTCACCGACGGTCAGCCGCCCGCTGCGGATGTCCCTGATGACGGTGGCCACGACCCTGCGCGGCGACAGGTGACGCTGCACCGTCCGGGCGTCGCGCCACGTCTTGCGGATCACCGGATCATGCTAGCGCCGCCACGCCGGGTCCCGGCCGATGAATCCGATCAGTCGGGTCTGCACGTCGGCGTCCGGCGGCACCAGCACCGCGGGGCCGTACTGCCCACTGCCCCGCAGCAACTCCTCCATCTCCTGCATGCCGCCGAGCAACTGCCCGGCGAAGTCGGGGTCCAGCGCCTCGTCCTGGCCCGTGGCGCGGGCCAGGTCCCAGGTGTGCATGAATACGTCGGCGGTGTAGAAGGCGCTCAGCGTCTGGCCCAGCGGCTGCTCCGGGACGTGCGGGTGCACGAACGGCGAGGCCGCGGTCGCTGCGTCCTCCAGCAGGGCCTGCACGCCGTCGGCCTGTACCTGCCAGGCGGCGACCGGATCGTCCTGCACGGACGGGCCGGGGGTGAGGGAGTGCGCGCTGCCGCCGGCCAGGAAGCCGGGCAGCCAGCCCACCAGGTGGCCGACCACGTCGCGGGCGGTCCATCCCGCCACCGGGGTCGGGACGTCCCAGTCCCGGACGCCGTGGACGCGGTCGGTGAACGTGCCGGCGACCTGGAGGTGCAGCTCGGCCGGGTCGGTCGGGAGGGTCACCGGGCACCCGCCTCGCCGGCGAGCATCCGGTCCAGCTTGGCGTAGCCCTCCCGGACCCCCACGTCCATCCCGGAGGACAGCATGCCGTCCCTGCCCTCGAAGGAGTCGCACAGCGACTGGCTGCGCAGCCGGGTCCACCCGTCGCCCAGGTCCTCGAAGGTCAGTGTCTCCAGGGCGATCGCCTCGGGCATCCCCTCGTAGGTGAAGGTCTGCACGATCCGGTGCTCGCCCACCTCGGGGAACGTCCCCCGGAAGGCGTACTCCTCGTCCCCGAGGTGGCTCAGGTAGCGGTAGGACCCGAGGGTGCGGCAGTCCCAGTGGTCGATCGTCGTCGTGGTCGAGTCCGGGCCGACCCACCGGGCGAACAGGTCCGGGTCGGTGTGTGCCCGCAGCACCTGCTCCGGGGTGGCCCGGAAGTCGCGGACGATGTGGATCATCGGGACGTCCGGGTCCGCCTCGATGGCGGCCTCGGCATACCGGGGGGTGCGGTCGGTGGTGGTCATGATGCGCTGCCTTCTCTCGTGCTGGATGGGTGGGAGTCCTGCAGGTCGGCCAGGACCGAGTCCAGCCGGCGGTAGCGGGCCTCGGCCTGCGCCCGGTAGCGCTCGATCCACCGGGTCATCAGGTCGAACACCTCGGCCTCCAGGTGGACGGGGCGCCGCTGGGCGTCCCGGGACCTGGTCACCAGGCCGGCGTCCTCGAGCACCTTCACGTGCTTGGACACCGCCTGCAGGGAGACGTCGTAGGGCTCGGCGAGGTCGCCGACGGTCGCGTCGTCCCGGCAGAGCCGGGCGACGATGTCCCGCCGCGTCGGGTCCGCCAGGGCCGCGAACGCCCGGGAGAGCTGGTCCTCGTCCATTGCTGAACCTTTCTCAACCGATTGGTTGAATAAACGTACGCCGGGCGACCAGCCGTTGTCAACCATTGAGTTGAATAGCGTATGGCGGTGGTCCGACCGTCACCCGGACACCCGCCGTTCACCAGGAGGGACTACCGTGCAAGCGACAGGGCCGTCGCGGCCGCGGTGGCCCACCACGGTGTCCGGGGACCGTTCCCGGTGCCAGGACGAGAAGGAGTGCCCCCATGCCCAACCCCGTTGTCAGCAAGGCCAGCACCGTCTGGAACGGCGACCTGTTCACCGGCAAGGGATCGACCTCCCTGGACAGCTCCGGCGCCGCGTCGTTCGACGTGGAGTGGAACGCCCGGGCCGAGGGCTCGGACCGCACGACCACCCCCGAGGAGCTGCTCGCCGCCGCCCACGCCACCTGCTACTCGATGGCGCTGTCCAACGAGCTGAAGAAGAACGACACCCCGCCGACCCAGCTGAACACCACGGCGGAGGTGACCTTCGTCGCCGGCACCGGGATCACCGGGATCCACCTGACGGTGGACGCCCAGGTCGAGGGGATCGACGCGGACGGCTTCGCGACCATCGCCGAGGGCGCCAAGACCGGGTGCCCCGTCAGCCAGGCGCTCGCCGCCACCGAGATCACCCTCACCGCGAACCTGGCCTGAGCCGCCGTGGTCACAGCCGAGCTGCCGGGGGACCCTGGGGGCGTCAGCGCCATCTGGTTGCCCGGGGTGGCCGAACGCACCGGACGCACCGCGGAGGAGTGGATCGCCCTCGTCGAGGCCTCCGGCCCGGACCCGCTGGACCAGAAGCGGGTCCGGGACTGGCTGCGCGACGAGCACGGCGTCCGCCAGAACACCCGGTGGGCGATCGCCGACGTCCTGGCCCGCAAGCACGGGTGGGAGCGACCGACCATCACCGGATACACCGACGGGCTGTATGCCGGGGCGAAGGCGTCCCTGCGCCCGCTGCACGACGCGGTGGTCGACCTCGCCCTCGGGCTGGGTGAGGACGTCGAGCCGCAGGGCCGGTCGACCTACATCCCGCTGGTCCGGGCCACCCAGTTCGCCGCCGTCGCGCCGGGGCCGCGCGGCACGCTGCGGGTCGGCCTGCGCTACCGGGACGACGGACCCGAGGACCCGCGGGTGGAGCCGGCCCGCAACTTCGCGCAGGCGAGCCACTGGGTCCACCTGCCCGGCGACACCGAACCGGCCGAGGCGACCCGTCTCGAGCCGTTGCTGCGCCGCGCCTACGACCAGAACGGCTGACCGGGCCCGCCCCGGACCCGGTAGCGTCGGCCCATGGCCGGAGAGCAGCGCAACGTGTTGGGCGGTGAGTTGCAGGAGTGCGGCTCCGACCCGGTGACGGGCTTCTACCGGGACGGGCGGTGCCACACCTCACCGGAGGACGTCGGGCGCCACACCATCTGCACCGTGGTCAGCAGGGAGTTCCTGGAGCACCAACGGTCCGTCGGCAACGACCTCTCCACGCCGCGCCCCGAGTACGGCTTCCCCGGGCTCCAGCCGGGTGACCGCTGGTGCGTCGTCGCGGCCCGCTGGTTGCAGGCCTGCGAGGCCGGTGCGCCGGCCCCGGTGCTGCTGGCCGCGACGCACGAGTCGGCGTTGGAGGTGGTGCCGCTGCAACTGCTCCGCACCTACGCGGCCGACATCCCCGACGACCCCAGCTCACTCTTCTGAGGCACCCGTACCCCGCCGGTCCCGTCGCGCGCGGGCCAGCCCGTGGGCGGTCCGGAGCAGGGCGCGCACCGTCTCCTCCGTGGCGGGTCCGGGGTTCACCACCGCCAGCCAACCCAGCGGACCGTAGACGGGGTGCGGCAGGACCGTGTCCTCGGCGGCAGGGTCGACGTCCTGGTCCTCCTCGCCCGGGTCGTGGCCGACGTGGGCCCGGTATGCCGTGCGGCCGGCGGCGATGTTGACCCGGAACGCTCCGGGGCGGTCCAGTCGCGACCCAGTGTCGTCGGGGTAGTCCTTGGTCACGACGGTGGCGAACGGCTGCCCGGGCGGCAGGACGCCGTCCGGTGCGTAGTAGAAGAAGAGGTCCCCCCAGGCGAGCTCGGGCGTCCCGTCGCCCTCCCGGGGCGCCAGGGTGAGGACGCCACCCAGCCCTTCGACGTGGGCGGTGATCGCTGCGATATCCATGGGTCCAGCCTCACATTCAGGTGCTCGTGGAGACTTGTGTCGCCTAGCCTGGGTCGGTGGGCCCCAGAACTCTCAACTCGGCGCTGCGCACCGTCGACGTGGCGCGGCGGGCCGGCTACTCGGTCCAGCAGGTCCGCAACCTGGAGCGGGACGGGGCCATCGGCCCGGCGCAGCGGACGGCGTCCGGTTACCGGGTCTACCGTGAGGAGCACGTGCGGGCGGCGCTGGCCTACCGCTGGTTGGCTGCCGGGCTGGGTCCGGTCCGGGCCAAGGAGCTGCTGCGCGTCGCCCACCGGTCGACCCCGGTCGAGCTGGCGGCGCGGCTCGACGACGCGCACGCCGAGCTGGCGGCCGAGCGACGCCTGCTGGCGCGGGCGGAAGAGGCGGTGGAGGCGATCGCCGGCGAGCGGATCGAGGATCCCCGGCCGTCTGACGCGATGACCGTCTCCGAGCTCGCCGGGGCGCTCGGTGTCCCGGCGTCGACGTTGCGGCACTGGGACGCCGAGGGCCTGGTCGTGCCGGGGCGGACGGCGCCGGGGGGAGCCCGGAGCTATCGGCCGGCCGATGTCCGGGACGCCCGCATCGTGCACCAGCTGCGGCAGGCCGACTACCGGATCGGGTCGGTGCGGGAGCTGTTGCCGGACCTGCGCGGCGCCGGACGGCTGGACCAGGTCGCCGCGGCCCTGAGTGCCCGGCACCAGGCCATCGCCTCCCGGTCCCTCGCCCTGCTCCGCGCGGCTGGCTACCTCGCGGACGTCCTGCGACCGGCGCCGGGCGGTGGCGGTCAGCCCGAACGTGGGGCCTGGTCGAGCGGGAGCGCGCAGGTGTAGACCACGACGCGCTTGGCCTGGGGGTTGCCCTGGCCGACCCGGCGGTACCTGCCCAGCACCTCGGACAGCTCGGCGCGCAGGGCCGTCAGCTGCTCGGCGGTGACCTGCACCAGGTGGTCCTCGAGCCCGGCGACCTGCCACTCCTTGGGCCACCGGGTGCGCTGGCCCAACCAGCCCTGCGCGCGCTCGTGGAAGTGCGCCAGGTAGTCCAGCGCCAGCCAGTCCGCGGCCTGGGCGTCCTCCTCGTCCAGGGGCTCCTGCTCGAGGCCGTCACCGGTCGGTGCGCCCTCCTGGGCGGCCCGCCAGACCCGCTCGCGGCCGACCCCGCCCCCGGTGTCCTCGACCAGGCCGACCTCGGCCAGCCGCCGCAGGTGGTAGCTGGTGGCGCCGCTGTTGGTCTCCAGGGCGCGGGCCAGGGCCGTGGCGGTGGCCTCCCCGTGGACCCGCAGCTCGGCGAGCAGGCGGGAGCGGAGCGGGTGGGCGAGGACGCGCAGTGCCGGCGCGGACGGGGGATGGCTGGGCATATCGTGCATAATAGTTGTGCACACTTTGTGTGCACAACCTCTCTGGATGTCCGCTCCTGGGGCTGTGACCTGCAGGGTTGTCGGATTTGGGTGACCCGCGAGGGCCCCGTAGAATGGATGACTGTTGCTTTCGCAGCACACCATCCGAACGACATACGAAGGTTTGCACTGTGCGTACCTACACCCCCAAGGCCAGCGAGATCACGCGCGCCTGGCACGTCATCGATGCCACCGACGTCGTCCTGGGCCGGCTCGCCTCCCAGGCCGCCATCCTGCTGCGCGGCAAGCACAAGACCACCTACGCGCCGCACGTGGACACCGGTGACTTCGTCATCATCATCAACGCCGAGAAGGTCGCCCTGACCGGCGCCAAGCTCGAGCAGAAGAAGGCCTACCGCCACTCCGGCTTCCCGGGTGGTCTGACCGCGGTCGGCTACGAGCAGCTGCTCGAGAAGCACCCGACCCGCGCCGTCGAGAAGGCCATCCGCGGCATGATTCCGAAGAACTCGCTGGGCCGCCAGCAGCTGAGCAAGCTGAAGGTCTACGCCGGCGACACCCACCCGCACGCGGCCCAGAAGCCGGTGCCGTTCGAGATCTCGCAGGTTGCGCAGTAAGTCCGCCACGGACTACGCGGCTTAAGAAGAAAGAGAGAACGTGGCTGATATGAGCGTGAACGAGACCGAGGTCCTCGACACCGACGAGCCGGAGCTGACCGAGTACACCTCGGAGTCCGAGGCTCCCGTCGAGGCCGCCCCCCGCCCGACCGCCTCCGCCCCCGGCGCCGGCACCGGCCGTCGCAAGCAGGCCATCGCCCGCGTGCGGATCGTCCCCGGCACCGGTGAGTGGAAGATCAACGGCCGCACCCTGGAGGAGTACTTCCCCAACAAGGTGCACCAGCAGATCGTCAACGAGCCGCTGACCGTGCTCGAGCTGGACGGCGCGTACGACGTGCTCGTCCGGGTGCACGGCGGTGGCCCCTCCGGTCAGGCCGGCGCGGTCCGCCTGGGCGTGGCCCGCTCCCTGAACGGCGTGGACGCCGAGCTGAACCGTCCGGCGCTGAAGAAGGCCGGGCTTCTGACCCGGGACGCCCGCGTCCCGGAGCGCAAGAAGGCCGGCCTGAAGAAGGCCCGCAAGGCGCCGCAGTACAGCAAGCGCTGATCGACGGCTCCCACGGGGAGCCTGGATCGGGACCGTCGGCGGTCCCGGGACCTGCATCCGCAGGCCTCCGGGGCCGCCGTCGGCGTGTCCGGGGCACCCCCCGGACGACGGACCTACGGCATACTGCTCGGGGGCCCGCTCACTGCGGCCTGGCACGGAAGGCAGACAACACATGGCACGAATCTTTGGGACCGACGGTGTGCGCGGTCTGGCCAACCGGGACCTCACCGCGGAGTTGGCGTTACAGCTGTCCGTGGCGGTGGCCCACGAGCTGGGGGGACGCAGCACCTACGGCGGTGCCCGGGCGATCGCGGTCGTCGGGCGCGACCCCCGGGCCTCGGGCGAGTTCCTCGGGCACTCGGTCATGGCCGGCCTGGCCTCGGCCGGCGTCGACGTGCTGGACGCGGGAGTGCTGCCCACCCCGGCGATCGCCTACCTGACCAAGCGGATGTCCGCGGAGATGGGCGCAGTCCTGTCCGCCTCGCACAACGCGATGCCGGACAACGGGATCAAGTTCCTGGGGGCCGGCGGGCACAAGCTGCCCGACGACGTGGAGGACGCCATCACCGGCCGGATGGGCAATGACTGGGAGCGGCCCACCGGGGCCGGGGTGGGCCGGATCCGGCCGTTCCCGCAGGGGAGCGAGTTCTACCTGGAGCACCTGCGCGAGTCCGTCCCCGCACGCCTGGACGGCCTGCACGTGGTCGTCGACGCCGCGCACGGCGCCGCCAGCCACGTCGGGCCCGAGGTGTTCCGCCGCGCCGGGGCCACCGTGGACGTCATCGGGGCGGACCCCAACGGGCTCAACATCAACGACGGCTACGGCTCGACCCACCTGGAGCAGCTGCAGCGCGCGGTCACAGAGCGCGGGGCCGACCTCGGGTTCGGCTTCGACGGTGACGCGGACCGCTGCCTGGCGGTCGACGCGGACGGCCGGGTCGTGGACGGCGACCAGATCATGGCGATCCTGGCCGTGGACCTGCACGAGCGGGGCCGGCTGGAGGACGACACCCTGGTGGCGACGGTGATGAGCAACCTCGGGCTGCTCCGGGCGATGGAGGCCCACGGCATCACCGTCAAGCAGACGAAGGTGGGGGATCGGTACGTCCTGGAGGAGATGCGGGCCGGGGGCTACAGCCTCGGCGGCGAGCAGTCCGGGCACGTCATCATGCTCGACCACGGCACCACCGGGGACGGGGTGCTGACCGCCCTCGCCCTGGCCTCGAGCGTGGTGTCCTCCGCCAAGCCGCTCAGTGCGCTCGCGAGCGTGATGACCCGGCTGCCGCAGGTCCTGATCAACGTCAAGGACGTCGACAAGGACGCCCTGGAGGGGGACGAGGGGGTCCGGGCCGAGTTGGCTGCGGTCGAGGAGGAACTCGGCCGCGGGGGACGGGTGCTGCTGCGCAAGTCCGGCACCGAGCCCGTCGTGCGGGTGATGGTCGAGGCCGACTCGAGCGAGCGCGCGCAGCAGTATGCCGACCGTCTCGTCGGCGTCGTCCGAGAGCGCCTCGCGCTGCGATGAGCGGCGCACCGGAGGATCCGCAGGGTGCCCGGCTGCGTTACGCCGATGTCCGGGCGGCGGCGGAGCGGACGACGGGACGGATCCGGCCCGTCGCGCTGACCCCCGCCGACCTCGGCCGGCTCCGCGCTGACGGGTCCTCCGCCGACGACGCGCCCCGCCTGCACCTGGCCCTGGAGCTCCTCCAGCACACCGGCTCGTTCAAGGCCCGGGGGGCCGTCAACTTCCTCCGCGCCCACCTCGCGGACGGCACGCTGCGTGGCGCCGGTGTCACGATCGCCTCCGGCGGCAACGCCGGGCTGGCCTGCGCCTGGGCGGCGCAGCAGCAGGACGTCGCCGCCACCGTCTTCCTGCCCGAAGGGGCCGCGGGTCAAGGTCTCCCGGCTCCGGTCCTACGGCGCCACCGTGCGCCTGGTCGGCTCGGAGTATGCAGAGGCGCTGGAGGCCTGCCGGGAGTTCGCGGCCGCCAGCGGGGCGCTGACCTCGCACGCCTACGACGACCCGCTGATCGCCGCGGGTGCGGGCACCCTGATGGAGGAGATCCACGCCGCCCTCCCCGACCTGGACACGGTCGTCGTCGCGGTCGGCGGCGGCGGGTTGTTCAGCGGCGTCGCCGCCGCGGCGGAGCACCACGGCGTCCGTGTCGTGGCCGTCGAGCCGGAGCACTGCCGGGCCCTCAACGCAGCGGTGGAGGCGGGCGCACCGGTCGACGTCCCCGTGGCCTCGGTCGCCGCGGACTCGCTCGGCGCTCGGCGCGCCTCCGCGATGGCCCTCGCCGCCGCCCAGCAGGCCGGTGCCACCTCGGTGCTGGTGCCCGACGACGCCATCGTGTCGGCACGCCAGCGGATCTGGGAGGAGCACCGGCTCGCGGTCGAGCACGGGGCGGCCACCGCCCTGGCGGCCCTGCTGGTCACCGGTGACGGTCCGGCTGGGGGCCCGCACGGCTACCGGCCGGAGCCGGGAGAGCGGGTCTGCGTCGTGCTCTGCGGGGCCAACACCGACCCCTCCGACCTGGCCTGACCCGGAGCGCCGCCTAGCACGCGCCCGCGGTCAGGGCAGTCCGGGGCGCCGCTGCTGGTCCGGTGCGTCGGGCGGTGCGTCCTCCTCCGTGTCCTGGGGGCGACGGATCGGGACCGCCACGGCCGCGTCCGCGACGGTCGTGTCCTCGACGGCCGTGTCCTCGACGGCTTGGAGGACACCGCCCTCGGTAGCCGGGACGACCTCGGCCCCGGCGGCCACCGTGGCGCCGTCCCCGGTCACGGTCTCACCCGCGTCCTCGGTGTCCGCCTCCTGGCGGGGACGGATGCGGATCCGGTCGGTGCGTCCGGCGAATCCCTCCAGGGACCGGATGGCGTCGCGGTGCGACAGCCCGGTCATCCGGAGCAGGTCGACCGCGGCCGACCTGACCTGCCAGACCATGACGTTGCTGGTGGGGCGCTGCGTCACGGTGAGCGTCGAGGACGCGGTCGCGGCGGCCCGCAGGGCGTGCTCGCGGACCACCTCGCCGCTGGTCTGCCCGCCCACCCAGCGGCGCAGGTCACCGATGGCGCGGGCGTACTGGTCGACCGCCGTGACGATCCGGCCGTCGGGCGCCTCGCCGTGCCGCACCGTACTCGCGGTGGCGCGCGCCATCGAGCGCGCGGTGGTGAGCAACAGGTCGAGGCGTTCGACGACCTGGTAGACCGCCCGGAGCCGCCGTCGCTCGCTGAGCCGGCGCCGTCCCCGGGACAGTTGCAGCCGTTCACCGACGGCCAGGAGGGCCTCCTCGATCAAGGCCCGGGCCCCGTCCAGTTCGTTGAGCTTGGTCTGGGCCTCCGTGGCGGGCCGGATGTCGGTGGTCTCCAGGGCCCGCACCATCAGGTGCAGCGCGCTGCTGACCTCCTCCAGGGTGTCCCGGGTCCGGTCCGCGGCCACCTTCTGCGGGTCGGGGGAGAGGAAGGCGTTGAGCACGATGGCCACGGCGCCACCGATCATCGCGTCGAACAACCGGACCTGCGGCGGCGCCTGTTGGTAGGGCGCGAGGGCGACCACGATGACCGCGGCGACGGCCGCCTGGTTGGCCATCAACGGACTGGCCCGGAAGGCCACCGCGCCCGTCATCGCCAGGAAGACCGCCAGCGACAGCTGCCAGGCACCCAGCCCGACGAAGCCCACCAGCACATCGGCCAGGATCAGCCCGAGCACGACCCCGGCGGTGATCTCGATGGCGCGCAACAGTCGTTGGCCCGCGGTGAGCCCGGTCGAGACGATCGCCGCGATCGGGGCGAACATGGCGTGCTGGGAGGAGAAGACGAGCAGCGCCAACAGGTAGGCGATCCCCGCCGCCGCCGCAGCGAGCAACAGGGAGGGCAGGTAGGCACGGACCCGGCGCACCATCTGGACCAGGGCCCGACGGGGCCGCAGCCGGAACCCGGTCGGGGCCCGGGTCATGTCCGGGTCGTATCTCACACCGCCAAATCTAGCGGTCCCGGGCCGACCCGTCGTAGGCCTCGAGGATCAGATCCGCCGCGCCCACGGCGGTCAGCTCGCCGGCGATCACGCGCTCCCGCACCGCCCCGCGGACCTCGGCGACGGCCGCGTTGGCCGCGAGCCGGGAGTCCAGTTCGTCGCGCACCAGCGCCCAGGTGAAGTCCAGTTGCTGCCGGGCCCGCTTCTGGGCCAGCCCGCGCCGGCCCAGGAACTCCCGGTGCCGCAACACCCTGCGCCATACCTTCTCCACCCCGGTCCCCTCCAGCGAGGAGCAGGTGAGCACCGGCGGGACCCAGTTCTGGGTGCCGGCGTAGACCAGGCGCAGCGCCCCGGCCAGTTCCTTGGCGGTCGCCTCCGCCTCGGTGACCCGGTCCCCGTCGGCCTTGTTGACGGCGATGACGTCGGCCAGCTCCAGGATGCCCTTCTTGATGCCCTGCAGCTGGTCGCCGGTGCGGGAGATGGTCAGGAACAGGAAGGTGTCGACCATCCCGGCCACGGTGACCTCGGACTGCCCGACGCCGACGGTCTCCACCAGCACCACGTCGAAGCCGGCGGCCTCGAGGACGGTGATCGCCTGCGCCGTCGCCCGGGCGACGCCGCCCAGGGTGCCGGCGCTGGGGGAGGGCCGGATGTACGCCGAGGGGCTCGCGGACAGCTGGGACATCCGCGTCTTGTCGCCCAGCACCGAGCCGCCGGTGCGGACGCTGGAGGGGTCGACCGCCAGCACCCCGACCCTGTGACCTTGTCCGATCAGCCAGCTGCCCAGGGCCTCGATGAAGGTCGACTTGCCGACGCCGGGGACCCCGGAGATGCCGACGCGCACGGCGCCACCGGCGTGCGGGGTCAGCGTGGCCAGCAGTTCCCGGGCGGCCAGCCGGTGGTCGGCACGGCTGGACTCCACCAGGGTGATCGTCCTGGCCAGCGCGGTGCGGTTGCCGGCCAGGACGTCCTCGGCCAGTTGGTCGATGTCGACGGCCATCGGGTCAGTGACCGAGGCCCGCGCGGAGCCGTTCCAGCAGCGACAGGGCGCTGTCGGCAATCACCGTGCCGGGCAGAAACACCTCGGCGGCCCCCATCTCCCGCAACGTGGCCACGTCGTCGGGCGGGATGACCCCGCCGATCACGACCATGATGTCCTCCCGGCCCAACTCGGCCAGCGCCGCACGGAGCGCGGGGAGCAGGGTGAGGTGGCCCGCCGCCAGCGAGGAGACGCCTACGACGTGCACGTCGGCGTCGACCGCCTGCTGGGCGACCTCTTCCGGGGTGGAGAAGAGCGGGCCGACGTCGACGTCGAATCCCATGTCGGCGAACGCGGTGACGATCACCTTCTGGCCGCGGTCGTGCCCGTCCTGGCCCATCTTGGCCACCAGGATCCGCGGACGACGACCCTCCGCGGCCTCGAACTCCTCGGTCGCGGCCACCACCTTCTCGACGTTGCCGGCGCCCCCGGCCTCCTGGCGGTACACGCCAGAGATGGTACGGATGACCGCCCGGTGCCGGCCCCAGGCCTTCTCCAGCGCGTCGGAGATCTCGCCCACCGTCGCCTTCGCCCGGGCGGCGTCGACGGCCAGCCCGAGCAGGTTGCCCTCCATCGATCCGCCGCCACCCTGCTCGGCGCTGCGGGTCAGCGCGTGCAGGGCGGTCTCGACCTGCTGCGGGTCCCGCTCCGCACGGAGCCGTTCCAGCTTGGCCAGCTGCGCGGCATACACCGCGTCGTTGTCGACCTTGAGCACCTCGAACGGCTCCTCGTCGGCGACCTGGAAGATGTTGACGCCGACGACCGACTGCTGACCGGAGTCGATCCGCGCCTGGGTGCGCGCGGCCGACTCCTCGATCCGCATCTTGGGGATGCCCTCCTCGATCGCCCGGGTCATCCCACCGGCCCGCTCGACCTCCTGGATGTGCTCCCAGGCCCGGTCCGCCAGGTCGTGGGTGAGCCGCTCGACGTAGTAGGAACCGCCCCACGGGTCGACGATGCCGGTGGTGCCGGTCTCCTGCTGGATCAGGAGCTGGGTGTTGCGCGCGATCCGGGCGCTGAAGTCCGTGGGCAGCGCGATCGCCTCGTCCAGGGCGTTGGTGTGCAGCGACTGGGTGTGTCCCTGCGTGGCGGCCATCGCCTCGATCGCGGTGCGCTGCACGTTGTTGTAGACGTCCTGCGCGGTCAGCGACCAGCCGGAGGTCTGGCAGTGGGTGCGCAGCGACAACGACTTCGGGTTCCGCGGGCCGAAGTCGGACACCAGCCGTGCCCAGATCGCGCGGGCGGCCCGCATCTTGGCGACCTCCATGAAGAAGTTCATCCCGATCGCCCAGAAGAAGGACAGCCGCGGGGCGAACGCGTCGATGTCCAACCCGGCGTCCAACCCGGTCCGGATGTACTCGACCCCGTCGGCCAGCGTATAGGCCAGCTCCAGGTCGTTCGTGGCCCCGGCCTCCTGGATGTGGTAGCCGGAGATCGAGATCGAGTTGAACCGCGGCATCTTGGCCGCCGTGTAGGAGAAGATGTCGCCCACGATCCGCATCGACGGCGCCGGGGGGTAGATGTAGGTGTTGCGGACCATGAACTCCTTGAGGATGTCGTTCTGGATGGTCCCGGCCAGCTGCTCCGGGGCCACCCCCTGCTCCTCGGCCGCCACGATGTAGAGCGCCAGCACCGGCAGCACCGCACCGTTCATCGTCATCGACACGCTCATCTGGTCCAGCGGGATCCCGTCGAACAGGGTCCGGGTGTCATAGATCGAGTCGATCGCCACGCCCGCCATGCCGACGTCGCCGCGCACCCGGGGGTGGTCGGAGTCGTAGCCGCGGTGGGTCGCCAGGTCGAAGGCGACCGAGAGGCCCTTCTGGCCGGCCGCCAGGTTGCGGCGGTAGAAGGCGTTGGACTCTTCCGCGGTGGAGAAGCCGGCGTACTGCCGGATGGTCCACGGCTGGGTGGTGTACATCGCCGGGTACGGCCCGCGCAGGAACGGCGCGATCCCCGGGTAGGTGTCGAGGGCGTCCAACCCGGCCAGGTCGGCGGCGGTGTAGAGCGGCTGGATGTCGATCCCCTCGGGTGCCGCCCACGGCTGGGTGTCGGCCACGGCCCGGTCGTATGCCGTCCGGTCGGGTGTGGGCGTCTGTTCGCCGGTCAGGGGGAAACCGGCGAAGGACTTGGGCACGTGGGTCACTGGTCGCCCTCCTGGCTCGTCTCGGGCTGGGGTCGGTCCAGGTGCTCGCGGGTGCGGTGCAGGAAGTCGAGCGCGTTGTCCCCGGCCGCCGCGTGGTCGTCGACCTGCTGGCCCGGGCGGGGGGTGCCGGCCAGGATCACGCGCCGGGCCCCGGCCGCGCGGAGGGCGGCGACCAGTTCCTCGCCCCACCCGGCATACGCGGCGTCGTTGCCGGCCAGCGCCACGACGGGCTCCCCACGGTAGGCCGCCAGGACGTCGTCGACGCCGGTCGTGGCCCCGACCGTGCGGGCGGTGATGCCGCCGGCGGTGAGCAGGTTGGTCAGGAAGGTGGCGCGGGCGGTGTGCTGGGCGACGGGGCCCATGGTGGCGACGAAGAGCGGGGTGGCCGCGGGCGCGTCGCGCAGCTCCTCGAAGTCCGCGCCGTTGCGGACGACCTCGCGGGGGACCGCATACGGGCGGCGCTGCGGCAGGGTCTCGGCGACCTGGGGGAACTCGCTCAGCCCCGTGATGGGGCGGGTGCGGAGGGCCACCTGCTGGCGGCGCCGCCGGACCACCGCGGCGATGGCGCGGTCCCAGGAGCCGTCCTTGAGGTCGTGGATCAGACCGCCGTTCTCCTCGACCCGGCCGAAGAGCTCCCAGGCCGCCTCGGCGAGGTCCTGGGTGAGCCGCTCGACGGCGTGCGCCCCGCCGGCCGGGTCGGTGACCGCCGCGACGTGCGACTCGGCGGCCAGCAGGCTGGAGGTGTTGCGGGCGATGCGGCGGCTGAAGCCCTCCGGCAGCCCGAGGGGCTCGTCGAAGGGCAGGACGGTCACGGCTCCGGCGCCCCCGACGGCCGCGGAGAAGGCGGCGACCGTGGTGCGGAGCATGTTGGTGTAGGGGTCGTAGCGGGTCATCATTGGGCGGGAGGTGACCGCGTGCTGGGCCTGCCCGCGGCGCTCGGCGGGCACCCCGCTGAGCTCCAGCACCCGCGCCCAGAGCTGGCGGGCCGCGCGGAACTTGGCGATGGTCGGGAACTGCTCGGCGGTGGCGGCGTACCGGAACTCGATGAGTCCGGCGGAGGTGTCCGGGCTGTGGCCGGCCTGGGCCAGCAGCCGCAGGTACTCCGCGCCGGCCGCGATCGTGTAGGCGAGCTCCTGGACGTCGGAGCCGCCGCGGTCGTGCACAGCGGTGCCGTCGACCATGATCGCCCGCAGGCCCTCGCGGGCGGCGAGGTCGGCGACGTCCCGGACGACCTCCTTGGCCATCGGGCGCTTGTCGCGGTGACCGATCGGGTTGGCGCCGAGGTTGGTGCCCGGAGCGGGGGTGAGTTCGCGGTGCACGAGGTGGCGGACGAAGGCCGACGCCGCCCGGACCGGCTCCTCGGGGGCGTCCAGCACGACCGGCGCCAGGTCCAGCAGCACCGGCTCCAGGACGGTGTCCAGGTCCTGGAGGTCGATGCCGCCCTTGCCGAGGACCAGCCACAGGGAGGTGACGCCGTTCTCCAGGTCGTCGGTGACGTGCTGGGCGGTGCGCTCCGCGTCGGGGTCCTCGAAGCGGGCACGGATGTCCCAGGCGCCGAACGGACGGGTCGCGCCCGCGCCCCGGGTGAACGGGGCCTGCCCCGGCAGGCCCGGGTCGGGCAGCCCGGCGTCGGCCTCGGGAATCCCGAGCGGGAGCACCGCGATGTCGTCCAGGGTGGTGCCGGTCAGGGCCTGCCAGATGTCGGAGTCCGGGGCGTCGGCGGCCAGTCGACCGCTCTTGCGCAGGACCCCGGCGACGGCCTTCTCCCAGTCCTCCCGGGTGGCCTCGTGGCCCGGCGCGAGCGGTAGGTGTCCGGTGCTGGGCGGCGTCGACATGTCTTGATCGTATGGGTCAGGCGTGCCGGGTGAGCAGGCCGGTGTCCACGTCGTACAGGAAACCGCCGATTGCGGTGGAGTCGGGGATCAGCGGGTGGGACTCCACGATGTGCACGTCGGCCCGCAGCGCCTCCAACTGGTCGGTGACCACCCGGAAGCGTTGCCACGAGGCGTCCATCCCCGCCGAGGCGCCGACCTGCCGCTGCAACTCCTCCTCGGAGCTGGACGACATGGCGCACCGGGTGTGCGGCAGCACCAGGATCCGGCGCACCCCGAGCAGGTGCACCCCGAGGACCAGCGCCTCCATCGCCTGCTCGGTCACGCGACCACCGGGGTTGCGGAAGATCTTCGCGTCCCCGTGGTGCAGGCCGAGCATCGCCAGCGGCTCGATCCGGGAGTCCATGCAGGTGACGACCGCCACCCCGGCGTGTGCGATGCCGTCGAAGCCGCCCTGGGCGAAGGACTCGGCATACCGCCGGTTCGCCGCCAGCAGGTCGGCGAACGGCTCTGTCCGTGGTGTCTCGGTCACAGTCCCGGCCGCCTCTCGATGGTCATTGCCAGTGGTTTGCTCACGCTCGCGAAGAAGTCGTTGCCCGAGTCGTCGACGACGATGAAGGCGGGGAAGTTCTCCACCTCGATCTTCCAGACGGCCTCCATACCCAGCTCCTCGTACTCCAGGACCTCGACGGACCGGATGCAGTCCTGGGCGAGCCGCGCCGCGGGCCCGCCGATCGAGCCGAGGTAGAACCCGCCGTGCCGCTGGCAGGCGTCGGTGACCTGCTGGCTGCGGTTGCCCTTGGCCAGCATCACCAGGGATCCCCCCGCCGCCTGGAACTGCTCGACGTAGGAGTCCATCCGTCCCGCGGTCGTGGGACCGAACGACCCGGAGGGCATCCCCTCGGGGGTCTTGGCGGGCCCGGCGTAGTACACCGGGTGGTCGCGCAGGTAGTCCGGCATCGGCTCGCCGGCGTCCAACCGCTCCTTGATCTTGGCGTGGGCCAGGTCCCGGGCCACGACGAGCGGTCCGGTGAGGGAGACGCGCGTCTTGACCGGGTGCTTGCTCAGCTCCTCCCGGATCCGGTCCATCGGCTGGTTCAGGTCGATCGGCACGGACGACTGCTTGCCGGTCCCGGAGACCCCGACCGTCTCGGCGTCCAGGTCGGCGTCCACCTCCTCGGGCAGGAACTGGGCCGGGTCGGTCTCCAGCTGCTCCAGGAAGACCCCGTCGGCGGTGATCTTGCCCAGCGCCTGACGGTCCGCCGAACAGGACACGGCGATCGCCACGGGCAGGCTGGCACCGTGCCGGGGGAGCCGGATCACCCGGACGTCGTGGCAGAAGTACTTGCCGCCGAACTGGGCACCGATCCCGAAGCCACGGGTGAGTTCGTGCACCTGCTCCTCCAGCTCGGGGTCGCGGATGCCGTGGGCGGCCATCGTGCCCTCGGTGGGCAGCGTGTCCAGGTACCGCGCCGAGGCGTACTTGGCCGTCTTCAGCGCGAACTCCGCCGAGGTGCCCCCCAGGACGATCGCCAGGTGGTAGGGCGGGCAGGCCGCCGTCCCCAGCGAGCGCAACTTCTCGTCCAGGAACTCCATCAGCCGCGACGGGTTCAGCAGCGCCTTCGTCTCCTGGTAGAGGAAGGACTTGTTGGCCGAGCCCCCGCCCTTGGCCATGAAGAGGAACTTGTATGCCGACTCGTGACCGGGGGTGGTGTCGGCATACAGCTCGATCTGGGCCGGCAGGTTGGAGCCGGTGTTCCGCTCCTCCCAGGTGGTGATCGGCGCCATCTGCGAGTAGCGCAGGTTGAGCCGGGTGTAGGCGTCGAAGACCCCACGGGAGATGGCCTCCTCGTCCGGTCCCGTGGTGAGGACGTGCTGCCCCCGCTTGCCCATCACGATCGCGGTGCCGGTGTCCTGGCACATCGGCAGGACACCGCCCGCGGCGATGTTGGCGTTCTTCAACAGGTCCAGCGCGACGAACTTGTCGTTGTTGGACGCCTCGGGGTCCCGCAGGATCGCGCGGAGCTGGCGCAGGTGCCCCGGCCGCAGGTAGTGCGCGATGTCGTGCATCGCGGTCTCGGTGAGCAGCCGCAGGGCCTCGGGCGCGACCTGGAGGAACCGCCGACCCCCGGGGCCGTCCAGCACCTGCACCCCCTCGGTGGTCACCAGACGGTACGGGGTGTCGTCCGCACCGATGGGGAGCAGATCGGAATACCGGAAGTCGGGCATGGCTACAGGGTAAACGGGACCCGCGCAGCGATGGTTCTGGCAATGTCGGGGCGTGGGGTGTTTGATGACAGCACGAGCGCGGCCCGTCCGCGCACGGATCAGACGAAGGAGTCCGATATGAGGCAATCCCGATATCGCTCCCGGGTGGCCGTGATGCTGTGTGCGGCCTCAGCGACGATGGGACTTGCGGCATGCGGCGGTGACGACGGCGGCACCGCCCAGTTGAACTGGTACATCAACCCGGACGGCCAGGACACGCTGGCGGCAATCGCGGACCGGTGCAGCACCGACGACTACAACATCGCCATCCAGTTGCTCCCCGCGAGCGCCACGGACCAGCGGACCCAGCTGGCCCGCCGGCTCGCGGCCGAGGACAGCTCGACCGACCTGATGAGCCTGGACCCGGTGTTCGTGGCCGAGTTCGCCAACGCCGGCTGGTTGGAGCGGTTCCCCGACGACGTGGCCGGCCGGGTGGTCGACGACGACGTGCTCTCCGGTGCCGCCGACACGGTCCAGTGGGACGACGGTGTGTATGCCGCTCCGCAGTGGGCCAACACCCAGGTCGTGTGGTACCGCAAGTCGCTGGCCGAGGCGGCCGGTCTGGACATGGAGCAACCCGTGACCTGGGACCAGATCATCGACGCCGCCGCGGAGAACAACGGCACCGTGGGCGTGCAGGCCAACCGCTACGAGGCGTACACGGTCTGGATCAACGCGATGGTGCTCGGCGCTGGGGGCGACATCGTCTCCAACACCGAGGCCGGGCGCGAGGCGCAGGTCGACATCGACTCCGAGGCCGGGACGGCGGCGGCCGAGATCATCGCCAAGCTCGCCGACTCGGAGGCCCGGCAGCCGGACTTCACGGTGTCCAACGAGGGCACCAGCCTGGGCCGGATGTTCCCGGCCGACCCGGACGCCCCTGGTGGAGCCGGTGAGTTCATGCTCAACTGGACCTTCGTCTACAAGAACTACGAGGGCCAGGTCAGCGACGAGGAGTTCGCCGACCTCGGCTGGGCCCGCTACCCGCAGACCATCGAGGGGCAGGACTCCAAGCCCCCGATCGGCGGCATCGACATCGGCGTCGGGGCCTACTCCGAGCACACCGACTTCGCCCTGGAAGCGGCCGAGTGCATCACCGACGCCGACGCGCAGACCGAGCTGGCCGTCAACGACGGACTGATGCCGGCCCGGCAGTCGGCCTACGAGTCCAGCGAGTTGCAGGAGGCCTACGACCCGAGCCTGCTGGAGCTCTTCCAGGTCAGCATCGAGGAGGGCGGCCCCCGCCCGAAGAGCGCGTTCTACAGCCAGATCTCCTCGGCGATCCAGTCGGTCTGGCACTCACCCACGGCGGTGGACCCCGCCACGACACCGCAGGAGTCGGCCACCTTCCTGCGAGACGTCCTTGACGGAAGGAGGCTGCTGTGAGCGTCACGACGGCCCCGACGACGGGCAAACACGCGCAGCGCAAGCCGGAGCTCTCCGACCGGGCGCGGGCAGAGAACCGGTTGGGCATGCGGCTGGTGGCACCGGCCGTCGTGCTGATGCTGGTGGTGACGGCGTTCCCGATGCTCCGGGCGCTGTACCTGTCCATCACCAACTACAGCCTGACCGCACCGGATGACACCGAGTTCGTCGGTGTGGCCAACTACCTGACGGCGTTGTCCGACCCGCTGTTCTGGAAGGTCACCGCCAACACCGTCTTCATCATGGTCGTCACCGTGGCGGTCGAGCTGGTGATCGGGTTCATCTTCGCGATGGTCATGCACCGGGTGGTCTTCGCCCGCGGGCTGATCCGCACCTCGATCCTGATCCCCTACGGGATCATCACGGTGGTCTCCGGCTTCGCCTGGCAGTTCGCGTTCAGCAACAACAACGGCTTCGTGAACGCCTGGCTGCCGTTCGTCGAGGACGGCTTCAACTGGTTCGGCCAGTACGGCTCGGCGATCTCGGCGATCATGGTCTCGGAGATCTGGAAGACCACGCCGTTCATGTCCCTGCTGCTGCTGGCCGGGCTGGCCACGGTCTCCGAGGACATGCTCGAGGCGGCGAAGGTCGACGGGGCCACCTGGTGGCAACGGCTGTGGAAGGTGATCCTGCCCAACATGCGGGCCGCCATCATGGTGGCCATCCTGTTCCGGGCGCTCGACGCCTACCGCATCTTCGACAACATCTTCGTGATGACCGCCGGGGCCCAGGGCACGGAGTCGGTCTCGTTCCTGACCTATAGGCAGGTGATCGAGCAGTTCCAGCTCGGCATCGGATCCGCACTCTCGGTCCTGTTGTTCCTCTCGGTCCTGGTGGTGGCCTTCCTCATCGTCAAGATCTTCCGGGTGGACCTCGGCGCAGCACGGCAGGAGTCCTGATATGGCTACCAAGAATCGCATCGGCATCGTCATCGGCGCGGCACTCATCCTCATCTGGTGCCTGCTCCCGGTGGCGTGGATCATCTCCCTGTCGTTCAAGTCCCAGGACGCGATCACGACGGGGAGCCCGGGCTTCCTGCCCACCTCGGACGGCGGCGCCGGCTGGCAGAACTATGCCGACGTCATCGCCGACGAGCAGTTCCGCAGGGCGATCCTGAACTCCATCGGCATCTCGCTCATCGCCACCCTCGCCTCGGTGATCCTGGCGACGCTGGCGGCCTACGCGATCGCCCGGCTGGAGTTCAAGGGCAAGAAGTTCGTGTTGACCACCGCCCTGGTGATCGCGATGTTCCCGGTGGTCTCGCTCGTCGGGCCGCTGTTCGACATGTGGCGCACGCTCGGGATCTACGACACCTGGTTGGGGTTGATCATCCCCTACATGTCGTTCACCCTGCCGCTGGCGATCTGGACCCTGTCGGCCTTCTTCCGCGAGATCCCGTGGGAGATGGAGCAGGCGGCCCAGGTCGACGGCGCCACGTCGTGGCAGGCGTTCCGCAAGGTCATCGTGCCGCTCGCCGCACCCGGCGTGTTCACCGCGGCGATCCTGACCTTCTTCTTCGCCTGGAACGACTTCGTCTTCGGGATCTCGCTGACCTCCACGGAGGCCGCCAGGCCGATCCCGGCGGCGCTTTCCTTCTTCGTCGGGTCCGACCCGTTCAACCGACCGGCCTCGCTGCTGGCGGCGGGCGCGGTGGTCTCCACCATCCCGATCATCATTATTGTCCTGCTGTTCCAGCGAAAGATCGTCGCCGGTCTGACCTCCGGCGCAGTGAAGGGTTGATGTCTCATGGCTTCCATCGAAATGAAGAACATCGTGAAGCGGTATGGCGACGGCTTCCCGGCTGTGAACGACGTCAGCATCGACGTCGGGGACGGGGAGTTCATGATCCTGGTCGGACCGTCCGGCTGCGGGAAGTCCACCCTGCTGCGGATGATCGTCGGGCTGGAGGACATCACCGACGGCGACATGGTCATCGGCGGTAAGCGGGTCAACGACCTGGCACCACGGGACCGCAACCTGTCGATGGTGTTCCAGAACTATGCGCTCTACCCGCACCTGACGGTCTACGAGAACATCGCCTTCCCGCTGCGGCTGGCCAAGGGCAAGTTCACCGAGGACGAGGTGACCGCCCGGGTCAAGCGGGCCGCGGAGATGCTGGAGCTGAACGAGCACCTGGAGCGCAAGCCGGCCAACCTCTCCGGTGGTCAGCGCCAGCGGGTGGCGATGGGCCGGGCCATCGTGCGGGACGCGGACGCGTTCCTGTTCGACGAGCCGCTGTCCAACCTCGACGCCAAGCTGCGCGGGCAGATGCGCACCGAGATCTCCCGGATGCAGCGGCGCCTCGGCACCACGACCATCTACGTCACGCACGACCAGACCGAAGCGATGACCCTCGGTGACCGGGTCGCCGTGTTGAAGAAGGGCGTCCTGCAGCAGTGCGCGTCGCCGCGGGAGTTGTACGAGCAGCCGGTCAACCTGTTCGTGGCCGGCTTCATCGGGTCCCCGCCGATGAACTTCCTGCCGGCCCGGGTGGAGGAGGGCAAGCTCGTGCTGCCGTTCTGCGAGGTCCCCTACGGCCCGGAGTTCGCGGCGAAGGTCAAGGGCAAGGACCTGGTCATCGTCGGCATCCGGCCGGAGTACTTCAAGGACTCCAAGGTCAACCCGCCCGGCGACAACTCGATCGGCTTCGAGGCGACGGTGGACGTCACCGAGTGGCTGGGCAACGAGCAGTATGCCTACATCCCGTTCGAGTCCGACCCGAGCGTCCAGTCCAAGCTGGACGAGCTGGAGCGTGACCTGGACGGTGAGGGGATGCGCACCCAGATGGTGGTCAACCTCGATGCCCGGTCGCGGATCCTGGAGGGTGACCACACCGCCTTCCACTTCGACCCGATGCAGATGCACGTCTTCGACCCGGAGAGCGGCGACAACCTCACCCGGAACGAGGAGGAGGCCGCCCGGATTTCCCGGGAGAGCGAGGAGGAGCGCAAGCGGGCGCTGGAGCGGGCCCAGCGGCTCGACAAGGAACAGGCCAGCTGACCGGCGCCGGGTCGGTGACCGATCGGTCACCGACCCGGCGGGTCAGTCGGTGATCCCCAACTCGGAGCGGGTCGGTGCTGCAGCACCGGCCCGCTCCACCGTGTAGCTGGCGCAGTCGACCGCGCGCTCGACGGCTGGCAGGACGTCCTCCAGGGAGGCAGCCCGCAGCCGTTCCCGTGCCTGCGTCCCGCCGAGCAGGTCGGCGTCCAGGAGGCCCGAGAGCAGCCCGGTCATGAACGAGTCCCCGGCCCCGACGGTGTCGACGACCTCCACCCGCCGCCCGGCCTGCTGGTGGTCGGTGTCGGTGGAGGTCAGGTGGACCAGCGCCCCGTCACCGCCCCGGGTCACGACGACGACGGAGGGACCGAGCAGCCCCCAGAGGTGGGCGACCTCGGCCAGCGGCGCCCCGACATACAGCCACTCGATGTCCTCCTCGCTGGCCTTGACCACGTCGGAGCGGCCGATGCACTCCTCGATCCGCCCGCGCACCTCGTGGGGCTCACCCATCAGCGTCGGGCGCAGGTTGGGGTCGTAGGAGACCGTCACGGAGTCGCGGGCCCGGGACATCAGCTCCAGGACCGCGGAACCGCCCGGCTCGACGGTCGCCCCCAGCGAGCCGGCGTGCAGGTGCCCCGCACCGGTCAGGTCGACCTCCGGCGCCTCCCAGGTCAGGTCGAAGACATAGGTCGCCCCACCGGCCCCGCCCTGGGGGTCCAGCCGGGCCGTCGCCGTCGAGGTGCGGACCGCGCGGTCGCTGCCGTCCACCAGACCGACCCCGTGCTCCTGCAGGTGGTCGACGATCCGGCGCCCGCGGTCATCGCGTCCGATGTGGGCCGCGAGCCGGGTCCCGTGCCCGAGGGTGGCCAGGCCGACGGCGACGTTCGCGGGGGAGCCCCCGACGTGTTCCCGGGCCGGTCCGTCCGTCGGCTCGACGACGTCGATCAGCGCCTCGCCGATGACGACGACCCGGTCGGCCCGAGCCATCAGGAGCCGCCCTGCCCGGCCAGCGCCGCCACCTTGTCCAGCCGGTGGTGTGCCTCGATCATCCGGATCGTGCCCGACTTGGACCGCATCACCAGCGAGTTGGTGATCGCGATGCCGGAGCCGTAGCGCACGCCCCGCAGGAGTTCCCCGCTGGTGATGCCGGTGGCGACGAAGAAGCAGTTGTCGCCCGTGACCAGGTCGTCGGTCGCCAGCACCCGGTCCAGGTCGTGCCCGGCATCGATGGCGCCCTGGCGCTCGTCGTCGTCCTTGGGCCACAGCTTGCCCTGGATCACCCCGCCGAGGGCCTTGATGGCGCACGCGGTGATGATCCCCTCGGGGGTGCCGCCGATCCCGAGCAGCAGGTCGACGCCGGACTCCTCGCGGGCCGCGGCGATGCCGCCGGCGACGTCGCCGTCGGTGATGAACCGCAGCCGGGCGCCGGCGTCCCTGACCTCCTGGGCCAGGTCCTGGTGCCGCGGGCGGTCCAGCATGATCACCGTGACGTTCTCCAGGTCCTTGCGCTTGGCCTTGGCGACCCGCCGGACGTTCTCGGCGACGGGGAGGCGGATGTCGACCACGTCCGCGGCCTCGGGTCCGGTGACCAGCTTGTCCATGTAGAACACGGTGCTCGGGTCGTACATGGTGCCGCGCTCGGAGACCGCCAGGACCGAGATGGCGTTGTCCATCCCCTTGGCGGTCAGGGTGGTGCCGTCGATCGGGTCGACGGCCACGTCCACGCCCGGCCCGGTGCCGTCCCCCACGCGCTCGCCGTTGAACAGCATCGGCGCCTCGTCCTTCTCGCCCTCACCGATCACCACCACGCCGTCCATGGCGACCCGGGAGATGACGGTGCGCATCGCCTCGACGGCGGCCCCGTCCGCCCGGTTCTTGTCGCCCAGACCGACCCAGCGGCTGCCGGCCAGGGCGGCCGCCTCGGTTACGCGGACCAGCTCGAGGGCCAGGTTGCGGTCGGGGATGACCGCATCTCGTTTCGCGGGGCGGGTCTGCTCGGGTGCCATGTGGTCTCCTCCGGGGTGCGACGGTGCTGGCCCCGACGATACCGTCCGCACGGGGTGGGACGATGGGGGTGTGAACGCGCCGCAGGACACCACACCAGCCGCCGCCCCCGCGACCGCCCCGTCGGCGGACAAGCGGATGCAGCGCCTGCTGTCCTACTCGACCAAGAACATGATCTACTCCCTGGTCGCGGTGTTCGCCCTCGCGTTCGGGGTGTGGGCGCTGATGCCCGGGGACCGCGGGGTGCAGCACCAGGAGGCCAACGTGGTCAGCGTCGCCTCGTACGCACAGACCCAGGTCGACTGGCCGCTCTACGTTCCCGGGGAGCTCGGTGCGGACTGGACGGTGACCACGGTGCTCTTCGAGACCCTCGCCGACCAGCAGACCTGGCGCCTCGGGGTGGTGACCCCCAGCGACGGCTACCTGGCCCTGTCGGTGACCGACCGGGCGCAGGACCCCTGGCTGGAGATGGCCCTGCGGGACACCGCGCAACTGGGTGAGATCCCGCTGGACGCCCCGGACGGCGAGCACACCTGGCAGCAGTGGGCAGGCAACGGGACCACCGCGCTGGTGCTGCCGGCGGAGGGCGACCGCACGACCACCGCGGTGGTGCACGGCTCGGCGACCGATGCCGAGATGGTGGAGTTCGTCGAGCAGCTCGAGGTGTTCAGCGAGTAGTCCGGGCCGGGCCGCTCACCGGTCGACCGGGAGCGGGGCCACGGTCGGCGCCGGGTCGGTGGCCAGCCGGCCGTAGGTGAGGACGTCCACGCGGACCCCTTCCACCAGGAACTTGCCCCGCTCGACCCCTTCCTGGACGAACCCGGCGGCGCGGGCGACCCCGCCGGACTCCGGGTTGTTGGCGCGGTGGCCCAGCTCCAGCCGGTCCAGCCCACCGTCGGTCAGTGCCCAGGTCGCGGCGGTGGCGGCCGCCCGCGAGGTGAGTCCCCTGCCGCGCTGGTCCTCGCGGGTCCAGTACCAGAACCACCCCGTCCGGTTGGCCCGGTCGATCGGGCCGATCCCGATGCAGCCCACCATCGTGCCGTCGACGTCGATGGCGAAGACCACGCGGTCCTCCTCGCCGGGCAGCATCCGGCCGACCCACTCCCGGGCCTGGTCCGGCGTGGTGACCTCGCCCTGCCGGTCCATCCCCGCGCCCCGGAACGCCTCCAGCACGGCGGGGGCGTCGTCCGCCCGCACCGGTCGCAGGCGTGCTGTGCCCGGGTCCGGCGACGGACTCAGGAGTCCTCCCCGGCCTCGTCCATGGGCGGCGCGGGCTCGTCGTCTTCGCCATCGCCGCTGCCGCTGCCGTCGGCCCCGGCCTCCTCGGGTCCCTGTCCCGTGGCGGTCGCCGCGTCCAGCCGGGTCTGCGCCTGGTCCAGCTTGGCCTGGCAGTGGGCGGCGAGTGCCTCCCCGCGTTCCCAGAGGGTCATCGACTCCTCCAGGGGTGCGTCCCCGCTCTCGATCCGGGCGACGATCCGGACCAGTTCGTCCCTTGCCTGTTCGTAGGTCAGGTCGGAAACGTCGGTCCCGTCGCTGGGCTGCTCGGTGGTGTCGGCCATCCGAGCAGCCTAACCGCGCGGAAATTCGCGCGTCGCCACGGCGCCCGGGACGTAGCCTGGGGCCGATGAAGATCTGTGCCACCTGCGCGGTGGAGTATGCCGAGCCGCTGCCGGACGTCTGCCCGGTGTGCGCCGACGAGCGCCAGTGGGTGCCGGCCGCCGGCCAGCTCTGGACCGACCTGGCCGAGCAGCGTGCGGCGGGGGCCCGGCTGGTGTGGGAGGAGACCGAACCCGGGCTGGTCGGCATCACCGTCGAGCCGAGGGTCGGGATCAACCAGACCGCGCAGCTGGTGACCACCCCGGAGGGGTCCCTCCTGTGGGACCCGACCGGATACCTGGACGACGCCACGGTCCAGCGGGTGCTCGGGCGGGGCCCGGTGCTGGCGGTGGCCGCCAGCCACCCGCACATGTTCGGGGTCCAGGTGGAGTGGGCCCGGGCGCTGGGTGCGTCGGTGCTGGTCAACGAGGCGGACCGGGAGTGGGTGGGACGCCCCGACCCGGTCCTGGAGTACTGGTCCGGCCGTCGCGAACTCGCCGACGGGCTCACCCTCCTCCAGGTGGGCGGCCACTTCGCCGGCAGCTCCGTGGCGCACTGGTCGGCGGGCGCGCAGGGGAGGGGCGTGCTGCTCACCGGTGACTCGGTCTTCCCCAACCCGGACCGCGCGTCGGTCGGCTTCCTGCGCAGCTACCCCAACAAGATCCCGCTGTCCGCCGCCGTGGTCGAGCGCCTGGCCAGCCAGCTGGGGGCGCTGGAGTTCGACCGGATCATCGGCAACTTCGGCAACCGGATCGAGGCCGGCGGCAGGGAGGTGCTGCGCCGCTCGGCGGACCGGCACATCGGGTGGGTGCGCGGCGACTTCGACCACCTCACCTGAGCGCACCCCTCAGCTGGCGGGGAGGGACCGCGCGACGAACTCCGCGACGAGGGCATCGGGGTCCATGTCCTCCAGCACGGCCGGCAGCGTGAGGTGCTCCAGGATCAGTCCGGTCATCGCGTAGTAGAGCAGGACGGTCATCGTGTCGTCTCCTGCCAGGCCGCTCTCGCGTCGCCCCGCGACGTTGCCCATCAGGTTGTCCCGGAGGGTCCGGGTGAGCGCCGCCCGGAGCCCGGGTCTGCGGGTGGCCTCCAGGCGGAGCTCGAGCAGTGCCAGCCACCCGGTCCGGTCCTCGGCGATCCGCCAGAACAACGCCTGCATCAGTGCGGTGAGCACCTCCCGGGGCTCCGCGCCGTCGACCCCGGTCGGGGCGATCCGCAGCCGCAGGTGGATCCGCTCGGCGACCTGGTCCAGCAGGTCGTCCCGCCGTGCGAAGTAGTTGGATGTCGTGCCGACGGGGACTGCCGCCTGCCCGTCGACGGCGCGGAAGGTGAGGCCACGGGCGCCCTCGCGGGCGAGCACGTCGATCGCCGCGTCGACGAGCGCCGTCCGGCGCTGGGGATTGCGTGCCACGGAAACCTACCTCCTGCGTCGAACGGCCCGCGCGGGGTCGTCGCGGAATCTCTGTTGCTTCACCACGACAAGCAGAGTACTACTAGTGAAGTACTTCAATCGTAGTGAATGACTCTCCATCAAGGACTGATCCCATGCGAAAGCTCACCTACCTGGTCGCCACCACCCTCGACGGGGTCATCACCGGCCCGGCCAACGACAACCCGGACTTCTTCCTGTTGGAGGGGCCGCACGCCGAGCCGCAGATGCGCGAGTACCCCGAGATGGTCCCGACCCACCTGCGGGCACAGGTGGGGATCGAGGACGTTCCCCACCGGCACTTCGACACGGTCCTGCAGGGCCGGGCCAGCTATGAGGTGGGGTTGCGGGAGGGCACCACGAACGCCTTCCGGCACCTGCGGAGCATCGTCTTCTCCACGACGATGGTCCAGAGCCCCGACCCGTCGGTCGAACTGGTCCGGACCGACCCGATCGCGAAGGTGCGAGAGCTCAAGCAGGAACCAGGGAGGGGCATCTGGCTGTGCGGGGGCGGGCGGATCGCCGGCGTCCTCCGCCCGGAGATCGACGAGCTGGTGCTCAAGCTGCATCCGGTCGTGGCAGGGTCCGGCGTCCGGCTCTTCGACGGGGACTTCGCGCCCGAGCGGTGGACGTTGACCGATCAGCGGGCCTGGGACAACGGCGTGATGATGCTCAGCTACGCCCGGAGCGCGACCTGAGGACGGCACGGCTCAGCCGACGGCGCGCACCGCGAAGTCGCCCCGCGCGACGGTGACCCGCAGCAGGCCCTCCACCTCCACCTCGTCCTGGTCCCGCACGATCGTGCCGTCGGGGTGCCGCACCACGGCATACCCCCGCTCGAGCGTGTGCTGGGGGGAGACGGCCCGCAGGTGCCGGGCGAGGTGGGCGACGCGGTCGTGCTCCCGGTCGAGACGGGCGGCGAGCACGCTCCGGCCCCGGTGGGTCGTGGCTTCTACGTCGGCGCGGTGCCGGTCCAGGATCGCGGCGCGGTCGGTCATCACCGGCCGGCTGGTCAGCGCGGTCAGGGCGCGCCGTTCGGCGGCGATCCGCCGGGACAGCGCCTGGCGTCCCCGGGTGACGGCCGTGTGCAGCCCGCCGAGCTCCTCCTCGCGGTCGGGCACCACCCGGCTGGCCGCGTGGGTGGGGGTGGAGGCGCGCAGGTCGGCCACGAAATCCACCAGGGGGGTGTCGGTCTCGTGACCGATCGCGCTCACCACCGGGGTGGTGGCCTGGGCCACCGCGCGCACCAGGGCCTCGTTGCTGAACGGCAACAGGTCCTCGAACGACCCGCCGCCCCGGGCGAGGATGATGACGTCCACGTCGGGCCGGGCGTCCAGCTCGGCCAGCGCCGCGCTCACGCCGGGCACGGTGTCCGGACCCTGGACCGCGACCTGCCGGATCTCGAAGGCCGCCGAGGGCCAGCGCCGCCGCACGCCGGCGAGGACGTCCCGCTCGGCGGCGGTGTTGCGACCGCAGACCAACCCGATCCGCCGGGGGAGGAAGGGCAGGGGCTTCTTGCGGCCCGGCTCGAACAACCCCTCGGAGCGGAGCAGCTGCTTGAGGTGCTCCAGCCGGGCCAGCAGCTCGCCGACGCCGACGTGCCGCATCTGCCGGGCGTCCATCTGCAGGGTGCCCCGCTTGGTCCAGAACTGGGGCTTGAGGTGCACCACCACCCGCGCCCCCTCCTGGGGCGGGGACGGCATCGCGTTGATCGCGTTCACCGGGATGGACACCGACAGGGACATGTCGACGTCGGTGTCCCGCAGGGTCAGGTAGGCGCGGGACATGCCCTGCCGGTGGTTCAGCTGGACGATCTGCCCCTCGACCCACAACGGGCTCATCTTGTCGACGTAGTCGGAGATCTTCATGGACAGCGTCCGGACCGGCCACGGCTCCTCGGCGGTGGTGTCCCGGGCGGTCGCCGGCAGCGAGCGGGGGGTGTTCACACCCGTTAGCGTAGGCGGCGTGCGGCCCCGTCTCGTCCTGATCCACGGGACCCGCATGTCCCACCGGCAGTGGGCGCCGTATGCCGAGCTGCTGCCGCGCGCGGAGGTGGTCGCCCCGGACCTGCCGGGCCACGGCAGCCGGCTCGGGGAGACCTTCACCACCGACGCGGCCGTCGCCGTGATCGCGGACGCCGTCGCCGGTGCCGCCCCGGGCCAGCCGGTCGTGCTGGCGGGGCACAGCCTCGGCGGGTACCTGGCCTCGGCGTATGCCGCCACGCACCCGGACCGCCTCGCCGCCCTCGTGCTGATCGGCGCCAGCGCCGACCCGGGCAGCCGTGCCGCGGTCGTCTACAAGGCGTTCGCGGCGGTGTTGCCGCGCATCGGCTACGAGCGAATGGGCGGCGGGGTCGACCGGTTGCTGCGCCGGTTGGGCACGCCCGAGGAACAGCTACCCGAGCACGCCGCGTATGCCGCGATGGCGGACGCCTGGACCGCGGTCATGCAGGACTGCCGTCCCGCGCTGCTGTCGGCCGTCGACTGCCCCGTCGTCCTGGTCAACGGGCAGTACGACCAGATGCGGATCGGGGTCAGGCAGTTCCGGGCCCACTGCCGGCGGTGCGAGGAGGTGACGGTGCCGCGGGCGACCCACCTGCTCCCGCTGACCCACCCGGTCGAGCTGGCCGGGGTGCTCGGCCGCGCCGTCGACGCGGTTGCTGACGAATCCGTGTCCTGACGACGCGGTGTCCTCGCGAAGCGGTGTCCCCAGGACGGCGACCGGCCGGTCTCAGAGCCTGCCCAGCTCCCGCTCCAGGTCGTCCAGGCCGAGCGCGCCGAGCGAGAGGCCGGCCATGTGCCAGGCCTTGAGGTCGAAGGTCTCTCCCCGCGACTCGTGGGCCTTCCGGGCGGCCTCCCGGCCGGCGAGCCAGGCCCGTTCGCCCAGCTTGTAGGAGATCGCCTGCCCGGGCCAGCCGAGGTAGCGGACGATCTCGGAGTCGATGAAGTCCTGGGGTCGGCCGGAGTGCGCGGCGAAGAACTCCGCCGCCAGCTGCGGGGTCCAGGTCTCGCCGGGGGCGATGGGGGAGTCCTCCGGGATGGTCAGGCCCAGGTGCATCCCCAGGTCCACCACGACGCGGACGGCCCGCATCATCTGGCAGTCCAGGTAGCCCATCCGCTCCTCGGTGTCGAGGTAGCCGAGCTCGTCCATCAGCCGCTCGGCATACAGCGCCCACCCCTCGGTGGCGCCGCTGGAGGAGCCGATGGAGGTCTGGTAGATCGAGAGCTGTGGGGCCACGTGCACCCACTGGGCGAGCTGCAGGTGGTGGCCCGGGACCCCCTCGTGGTACCAGGTGCTGACCAGGTCGTAGACCGGGAACGTGGTCCGCCCCATCGTCGGCAGCCAGGTCCGACCGGGCCGGCTGAAGTCCATGGAAGGGCGGGAGTAGTACGGTGCCGCCGCGCTGCCCGGCGGCGCGATCATCGCCTCTACGGTGCGGATCGGCTCGGCGATGTCGAAGTGCGTGCCGTCCAGGTCCCGGATCGCCCGGTCCATCATGTCCTGGAGCCACTGCCGCACCTGCTCGACGCCCTCGACCGACCGTCCGTGGTCGTCCAGGTGACGCATCGCCTCGACGGGGGTGGAGCCGGGCAGGATCTCTCCGGCCAGCTCCTGCATCTCGGCGTTGATCCGCAGGTACTCCTGCCAGCCCCAGGCGTAGGTCTCCTCGGGGTCCAGGTCGGCGCCCATCCAGCGTCGCGCGTTGAGCAGGTAGCGCTCCCGGCCCACCTCGTCCGGGGTGCCCTGCGCGGCGGGCAGGTAGGTCGTGCGCAGGTAGTCCCGCAGGTCGGCCACCGCCCGGACGGCCGTGTCGGCGGCGGCCCGCAGGTCGCCCGACTGCTCGTCCGGTGCGCCGGCCACCAGGTTGTGGAACCAGGTCTGCCCGGGCTCCGTACCGACCCACTCGTCGTACTGGCCGATGACCGTCTCCACCTGGAGCGGCGCGGCGAACAGACCCCGCCGCCGCCCTTCCTCCAGGGACTCCACGTAGGAGTCGTAGGCCTGCGGGAAACCGGCCATGCGGCGACCGAGGCAGGCCCAGTCCTCCGGCGTCGAGGTCGGCATCATGGTGAGCAGCTGCCGGACGGCGTGGGCCGGGGAGAAGATGTTGCGGATCGCCCGGAGGTGCTCCCCGGCGGCCGAGGCCTCCAGCTGCACGCCGAGGCGCTCGCGCAACAGGGTGGCGCACCGCGCCTCCAGCGGTTCCAGACCATCGCTCCCGGCCGACGCCTCGATCCGGTCCAGCGCCGCGAGCGTCTCCCGGTCCAGGTCGTCCTTGGCCTCCTGGCCGGCCGGCGAGTAGTCCGGCACCCGGTCGTCGTGGGGGCGCAGACCGAGCGACGTGGCCACACCCGGGTCCAGGTCCGCCAGCCGGTGGACGTATCGGTCCGCGAGTTCCCGTGGGGTGGTGGCGGGTCGGTCGGTCGCTGGGGCAGGTGTCTGCGTCATCACACCATCATCGGTCGGTGGGTCCCGGCGCCGGCGAGGGGGCTCCCGGAACACCCCCGGTGGTGGGCCGGGTCAGGCCGGATCACCGTCCTCAGTCAGCAGGGGGTAGACCCCGTGCTCGTCGTGGACCTCCCGCCCGGTGACCGGTGGGTTGAAGACGCAGGCGCAGTGGATGTCCTCGACGACGCGGAGGGTGTGCCGTTCGTGCCCGTCGAGCAGGTACATGGTGCCGGGGCCTAGCGGGTGCTCCTCCCCGGTCTCCCGGTTCACCAGGGTGCCGTGTCCGGCATACACGTAGACGCACTCGACGTGGTTGGCGTACCACATCTCGGTCTCGGTCCCGGCCCGGAGCACGGTGTCGTGGAAGGAGAAGCCGACCCCGTCCTTGGCGAGCACGAACCGGCGGCTGCGCCAGTTGCCGTGCTCGACGTCGTGCTCGGTGCCGTCCAGGTCGTGCAGGTTGATGACCTTCATCGGTGTCCTCTCGTGGTGGGGTGTTCAGGCCGCCACGGCGAGCACGGAGCGGACGGACCGGTCGAGGATGTCCAGCCCGCGCTGCAGTTCCGCCGCGGTGACGGTCAGCGGGGGCATCACCTTGACGACCTCGCTGTCCGCACCAGAAGTCTCCACCAACAGGTGCTGGTCGAACGCCTCGGTCGCGACCCGCCCGGCCAGGGTGGGGTCCTCGAACCGGAGTCCGGCCAGCAGGCCACGCCCACGGTAGGCCGAGCCCGGCACTCGGGCGGAGATCTGCTCCAGGCCGGTCCGGAGCTGGGCACCCCGCTCCCGCACCTGCGCGGCGAAGGTGTCGTCGGACCAGAACTCGCGCAGCGCGGCGGTCGCGGTGACGAACGCGGGGTTGAACCCGCGGAACGTCCCGTTGTGCTCTCCCGGCTCCCACAGGTCCAGCTCCGGCTTCAGCAGTGTCACGGAGAACGGCAGCCCGAGGCCGGAGAGGGACTTGGACAGGCAGACGATGTCCGGCACGATGCCGGCCTCCTCGAAGGAGAAGAAGCGACCGGTCCGGCCGCAGCCGGCCTGCACGTCGTCCACGATCAGGAGCACGCCGAACCGTGCGCACAGGTCGGCCAGGGCCCGCAACCACTCGGGTCGGGCGGCGTTCAGCCCGCCCTCGCCCTGCACCGTCTCGACGATGACCGCCGCGGGCAGGGCGAGGCCGGAGCCGCCGTCCGCCCAGACGCGCTCCAGCCAGGCGAAGTCGGGTGTGGACCCGTCCAGGTAGTCGTCGTAGGGGGCGGTGGAGGAGTGGTAGAGGGGGGTGCCGGCGCCGGCCCGCTTCATCGAGTTGCCGGTCACCGCGAGCGAGCCCAGCGTCATCCCGTGGAAGGCGTTGGTGAAGGAGACGACATCCGTGCGACCGGTGGCCTTGCGGGCGATCTTGAGGGCCGTCTCGACGGCGTTGGTGCCGGTCGGCCCGGGCAGTTGGACCCGGTAGTCCAACCCGCGGGGCCGCAGGACCGTCTCCTCGAAGGCCCGCAGGAAGTCCCGCTTGGCCACGGTGAACATGTCCAGCGAGTGCACGACCCGGTCCTCGGAGAGGTAGTCCAGCAAGGCGGTCTTGAGGGCCGGGTGGTTGTGCCCGTAGTTCAGCGCGCCGGCCCCGGAGAAGAAGTCCAGGTAGCGGTCGCCGTCCTCGGTGACCTGTTCGGCTCCGGAAGCCCGGTCGAAGACGACCGGCCAGTTGCGGCAGTAGCTCCGGACCACCGACTCGCGGTCCTCGAAGACGTCTGTGCCCGTCGTGTCCGGGATGGTCATGGTGTCCGTCACGAGTGACTCCTAGCTCGGGCGTCGACGCCCGGTTGGTGGTGGGATCGTGCGGTGGTGCGAAGGGGGGTGATCCGGTGCAGTTGCTCGGGCTTCCAGTCCTGGTCGTCCGGGAAGTGCTCCGTGGCGAAGAGCCCGGACACGCTGTGCTGTGCCGCGTGGCGGGCGGCGAACGCCTCGAAGAGGCGTCGCGAGGCGGGGTTGTCCGCGGTGATCGTGGTCTCCAGCGTGTAGGCGCCGGTCCGCCGGGCCAGCTCGTCCAGCATCTGGCCGGCCAGGCCCTGTCCCCGCTGGGACCGGTCCACGGCGACCTGCCAGACCATCAGGGTCGTGGGCTCCTCCGGACGCAGGTAACCGGTGACGAAGCCGACGACCGCGCCGTCGACCTCGGCGACCACGGAGGTGGAGTGAAAGTCCCTGGCCCACAGGATGTAGGCGTAGGGCGGGTTCAGGTCCAACCGGACCGAGTCCCGCGCCACCCGCCACATCTGCGCCCCGTCGTCGACGTGCGGGTGGCGGATCAGCGGGGACGCCGGACGGGTGGTCGGTCGGCTCCCGGTGGCGGTCGGCGTGCTCATCGGCCGCTCCCGGCGTGCGCGAGGGCCCGCGGACTGCCGTCCAGCGGTATGCCGTCCGCGTCGAGTTCCAGGTCGAGATCGAAGGCGGTATGCACCGCCAGGGCCGCACGCTCGAGCTGGGACTCGTCGACGACGACGGACATCCTGATCTCCGACGTCGAGATCAGGTGCACCGTGATGCCCTCACCGCTCAACGCGTCGAACAGCCTGGCCGGGACCTCCGGGGAGGACCGCATGCCGGATCCGACGATGGACAGCTTGGCCACCCGCTCCTCGACGGAGACCCGGGTGAAGCCCAGGTCTGTCTGCTGCTCCCGCAGGGCGGTCGCGGCGCGGCGGGCGTCCTCCAGGGGGAGGGCGAACGAGAAGTCGATGACACCGGTATCGCTGGCGGTGTGCGTCTGCCCGATCATGTCGAGGGCGGTCACCGCATCGCTGAGCACCGAGAAGATCGCGGCGGCGCGGCCCGGGACGTCGGGGACGTTGACCACGGTCACCGTGGCCTGGTCCCGGCTGTGGGCCAGGCCTCGGACGAGGGGTTCTTCCATCGCATCCTCCTGTGTGGGATGGGTCTCGGGACGGGACCGGGCGACGACGCGCTCGTCGTCGGTGACCCAGGTCCCCGGTAGGTCGGTGAAGCTGGAGCGCACGTGCAGCGGGACGCCGTGGCGTCGCGCGTACTCCACCGAGCGCAGGTGCAGCACCTTCGCCCCGTGGGCGGACAGTTCCAGCGCCTCCTCGGTGGACAGCACGGGGAGTTGTCGGGCGGTCGGCACCATGCGCGGGTCGGCCGAGAACATCCCGTCGACATCGGTCAGGACCTCGCAGGCATCGGCCCCCAGCGCGGCCGCCAGGGCCACGGCCGTGGTGTCCGAGCCGCCCCGGCCCAGCGTGGTCACGTCGTCCTCGGGTGAGCCGCCCTGGAAGCCCGCGACGATCGCGACCGCACCGTCGGCGAGGGTCTGCCGGATGCGGTCGGGGCTCACCTCGATGATGCGGGCCCGGCCGTATTCGTCGTTGGTGCGCAGTCCCGCCTGCACGCCGGTGAAGGAGGCGGCGGGTTGGCCGTACTCGTGGATCGCCATGGCCAGCAGCGACATGGCGATCCGCTCCCCGGCCGTGAGTAGGATGTCGAGCTCACGGGCCGTGGGTCTGTCGGTGATGTGTCGGGTCAGATCGAGGAGGTCATCGGTGGTGTCCCCCATCGCGGAGACCACGACGGCGACGTCGTGGCCCGCCTCACGGGTGGCCACCACGCGACGGGCTACCCGACGTAGCCCTTCCGCATCGGCGACCGAGGAACCACCATATTTCTGAACGACCAGAGCCATGCATCTCCCGCAGGGGTTGAGGACTGGACGTGGCACGACGTTACGAGGCGGTGACGTCTCCGCTGGGCGGGGGGACCCCCTTCGCAACCATGTTCGTGGTGTTACGCAGCGGGCGCGCGCGGGGGATCGCGCGCGCGAGGCCTGCGAAGAGCCCTGGTCTGGGACGGCTGGGTTTCGACGGGGGCCTCGACCTACACTGGAGCGGTGACTTCCCCGACCACCAACCCCAGCACCGTGACCGTGCCCGGGGCCACCGCCGAGGCGGGGGCCAAGCGGGTCCTGTTGGCCGCGCCGCGTGGATACTGCGCCGGCGTCGACCGGGCGGTGGTGACCGTGGAGAAGGCGCTGGACCTGTACGAACCGCCGATCTACGTCCGCAAGCAGATCGTGCACAACAAGCACGTGGTGCGGACCCTGGAGAAGCGCGGCGCGATCTTCGTGGACGAGACCGACGAGGTGCCTGAGGGCGCGACCGTCATCTTCTCCGCCCACGGGGTGTCCCCGGCGGTGCACGCCGAGGCCAAGGCGCTGAGCCTGAAGACGATCGATGCCACCTGCCCCCTGGTCACCAAGGTGCACCGGGAGGCGGTCCGGTTCGCCCGCGACGACTTCGACATCCTGCTCATCGGGCACGAGGGCCACGAGGAGGTGGAGGGTACGGCGGGCGAGGCGCCCGAGCACATCATCCTGGTGCAGGGTCCGGACGAGGTCGACGACGTGGAGGTCCGTGACCCGGAGAAGGTGGTCTGGCTGTCCCAGACCACGCTGTCCGTCGACGAGACGATGGAGACGGTGCGCCGGCTCCGCGAGAAGTTCCCCAAGCTGCAGGACCCGCCCAGCGACGACATCTGCTACGCCACCCAGAACCGTCAGGTGGCCGTGAAGCAGATGGCCGGCGAGTGCGACCTGATGATCGTGGTCGGCTCCACCAACTCCTCCAACTCGGTGCGCCTGGTGGAGGTCGCCCTGGACCACGGCGCCAAGGACGGCCACCTGGTCGACTACGCCGACGAGATCGACGAGGCCTGGCTCGAGGGTGTCACCACGGTCGGCGTGACCAGCGGGGCCAGCGTGCCGGAGGTGCTCGTCCGGGACGTGCTCGACTGGTTGGCCCAGCGGGGCTACGAGGACGTGTCGGCGGTGACCGCGGCCGAGGAGTCGTTGTTGTTCGCCCTGCCCAACGAGATCCGGCGCGACCTCAAGGCCCGGGACGGCAAGGAAGCAGTCAAGATCCGGCACGACGCCGGGTCGCTGCACTGACCGGCCTCGGTCACGGGTTGATAAAAGTTTCCGCCCTCCCGTAGCCCGATGACCGCGGGCTCCCACCGGCCCCAAGGCGCGCGCGATAGCGCACCCAAGGCCTGCTGTCGAGCGGCTCCCTCCCCGTTTGACCCTGCCCGGACCTCTCCCTAGGTTCAAAGACGTCGTCCTGCCGGCGAGGCCGGGCCCGATGTCCACGTCGGGCTGCCCGCGACAGCGACGACGAGCCCGCCCCAGCGCCGTGCCGGGGCACGACGGGGCCGGGACCGAGGAGATGAGAACAGACATGAGCAAGACCCAGAAGACGGTGCGCCGCGTCGGCGCCATGGCCGCGGTCGCCACGGCGGCCCTGACCCTGACCGCCTGTGGTGGGGGTGACGCCAAGCTGCTCAACGACGGGGAGCTGGTGGTCGCGATGAGCGGTGAGTTCCAGCCGTTCAGCCACTTCGAGGGCGACCAGCTCACCGGCTTCGACTACGACATCGCCGCGGCCATCGCCGACGAGCTGGGGCTCGAACTGAAGACCGAGACCGGGGCGTTCGACAGCCTGATCCAGGGCGTCAAGAGCGACCGTTACGACGTGCTCATCGCCTCGATGACCCCGACCCCCGAGCGGGACGAGCAGGTCGACTTCAGCGACCCCTACTACACCTCGGGTGCCCAGGTCTTCGTCACCAACGACAGCGACTGCCAGGACCCGACGCAGCTGGACAGCCCCTCCATCGGGGTCGCGACCGGCACCACCTACGAGACCTTCCTCCAGGAGGAGGACTGGGTCGGCGAGATCGTCACCTTCTCCTCCGACATCACCGCGCTGGAGGACACGGAGGTCGGCCGGCTCGACGGCGGCATGACCGACCGACTGGTCGGGCTCTACCAGATCGACCAGGCGGGCCGGGACCTGCGCGCCTGCGGCGACCCGCTCTACACCGAGGAGCCCGCCTTCGCGGTGCGTGAGGGCAACACCGAGCTGCTCGACGAGCTCAACGAGGCGCTGGCCACGATCATCGAGGACGGCACCTACACCGAGATCTCGCAGGAGTGGTTCGGCGTGGACATCCTCGAGGGCGCCTCCGGTGGGCCCGGCGACGACGCCGAGCAGACCAGCGGTGACTGAGCCCGGCGCATGAGCTTCATCGACAGGTTCGTCGAGTACGCACCACTGTTCCTCGATGCCAGCCTGATCACGTTGCGGCTGACCGCGGTGGCCCTGGTCATCGCGATGGTCCTGGGTGCCGTCATCGCCTGGATGGTGATGAGCAAGTGGGCTCCGCTGCGCTGGCTGGCCACCGCATACATCGGCCTGATCCGCGGCACCCCGCTGATCGCGCAGATCTTCGTGCTCTACTTCGGGATCTCCGAGATCCTCCGGCTGGACGCGTTCTGGGCCGGATCGTTCGCCCTGGCCGCGCACAACTCGGCCTACATCGCCGAGATCTTCAGGTCCGGCTTTCAGTCGGTGCCCAAGGGACTGGTCGAGGCGTCCCGCTCGTTGGGCATGGGCAGACGCGACACCCTGCGACGGGTCCAGGCCCCGTTGGCCCTGCGGACCACGCTGCCGGTGTTGGGCAACCAGTACATCATCGCGGTGAAGGACTCTTCCCTGGTGTCCTTCATCGGGATGAGGGAGCTGTTCAAGACCTCCCAGAACCTCCAGGCGCAGAACTACGAGCCGTTGCAGATGTACCTGATGGTGTCGGTCTACTACCTGGTCATCGTGCTGATCCTCACCTTCGTGGTGAACCGGCTCGAACGCAGCCTGAACAAGCATCGGAGGGTCGCCGCATGAGCGCACAGTCCCCGTCGGCACAACCCCTGGTCAGCATGCGCGGCATCGTCAAGAGGTTCGGCGACAACGTCGTGCTCGACGGGGTGGACCTCGACGTCTTCCCCGGTGAGGTCGTCGTGCTCATCGGGCCCTCCGGTGCCGGCAAGAGCACGTTGCTGCGGTGCATCAACGGGTTGGAGCGGATCTCCGAGGGGACGATCACCATCGACGGGGACGAGCTCACCTACGCGGAGGGCACGATCAACCGGATCCGGTCCCGGATCGGCATGGTGTTCCAGTCGTTCAACCTGTTCCCGCACATGACCGTGGCCAGCAACATCATGATGGCCCAGCGGGACGTCCTCGGCCGGTCCGCCAAGGAGGCCCGGAGCAGGGCGCTCGAGCTGCTCGATCGGGTCGGGCTCGTGGACAAGGCCGACGCCTACCCGGAGAGCCTGTCCGGCGGGCAGCAGCAGCGGGTGGCGATCGCCCGGGCGCTCGCGATGGACCCGGCCGTCATGCTGTTCGACGAGCCGACCTCGGCGCTGGACCCCGAGCTGGTCGGCGAGGTGTTGCACGTGATGCGTGAGCTGGCTACCGCCGGGATGACGATGGTGGTGGTCACCCACGAGATGCGCTTCGCCCGGCGGGCGGCCGACCGGGTCGTCCTGATGGCCGACCGGCAGATCGTCGAGCAGGGCACCCCCAAGGAGGTGCTCGAGCACCCGAGCAGCGAGCGGGGACAGGCCTTCCTGCGGCAGCTCAGCGAGGAGTAGGCCCGCCGGAGCGCCACCCGGCGTGCCTTCCTGCCCGCCGGGCTGCGGCCCGCCGTCACCCCGAGCGGCGTTGGCCGCCCCGCTCCGACCGGCGGGCCAGGGCGTCCTCGATCGCCGCCTCCGGGTCCGCCGACCCGGGCCCGGCGACCTCGTCGAGCTCCCCGAGGAGCAACTCGGCGGTGGTCACGGGCCGCGGCGTCTCCTCCACCGGCGGGACCGTCGGCACCGGCGCCTCGGCGACGCCCAGCTCCTGCATCCGGCGGGAGGTGACCAGCACCCGGCTCTCCAGCGCGCCGACCATCTTGTTGTAGGCCTCCACCGAGCGGCGCAGCGCCCCGCCCATGTCCCCGACGTGCTTGCCCAGGGTGGCCAGCCTGCGGTGCAGCTCCTGGCCGAGCGCGAGCAGTTCGCGGGCGTTGTCGGTGAGCGCCTGCTGCTGCCACCCGTAGGCCACGGCCCGCAGCAGGGCGAGCAGCGTGGCCGGCGAGGCCAGCACGACCTTGCGGGACTGGGCGTGGTCGTAGAGGTCCGGCTGGGCGTGCAGCGCCGCCGCGAGGACGGCGTCGCTGGGGACGAAACAGACGACCATCTCGGGAGCGGTGGTGAACGCGGTCCAGTACGCCTTGTCGGCGAGCGAGTCCACGTGCCGGCGGACCGCGTCGGCGTGTGTGCCGAGCAGGGTGGCCCGGTCGGCGGGGGAGAGCTCGGGCGCCTGCGCCTGCAGGAACTTGGTCATGGGGGCTTTGCTGTCGATCACCAGCGAACGCTCGCCGGGCAGCCACACCACCGCGTCGGGGCGGATCCGTGCCCCGTGCCCGCTGACCGAGCTGACCTGCTCGTCGAAGTCGCAGCGGGTGAGCATGCCGGCGTGCTCGAGGATCCGGCGCAGCTGCTGCTCGCCCCAGGTCCCGCGGATGCCGGAGGAGTTCAGCGCGCCGGCCAGGCTCGCCGTCTCGCTGCGCAGGTCAGCGGTCGTGCCGGCGACCTCGGCGAGTCGCTCGCCGACCTGGCCGAACTGCTCCAGCCGGTCCCGCTCCAGGGCCTGCACCTGCTGCTCCACCCGGTCCAGGGTGCGGCGCAGGGGTGCCAGCTCGGCGGCGGTATGGCGGTCCTCCTCGTCGGAGGCCTGCATCGTGCGCACCTGGGAAGCGAGCACGTCGCGCTCGGCCGTGACGCGGGCGAGCCGTGCCGTTCCCGACGCCCGGGCGAGCAGCCAGCCCGTCGTCATACCGAGGACGCACGCCACGACCACCACCACGGCCACCCACTGGATCTCCATACCCAGACCATCCCAGCGGGCACCGACACAGCGGCCTTGCGACACCCCACGTTGACACATTCCCGGGAAGCCATCTACCTTGTACCCGAAACCTGAATCGTCTTTCAGGTTAGCTCGCCGACAAAGGAGTTTTCCGTGGGTTCCTCGCGCCTCATCGCCCTCGCGGCGGTCACCGCCTTCGCCCTTTCCGCCTGCGCCCCGTCCGAGTCCGACGACTCGGGTGAGGGTGACAACGGCTCGGCCGGCGGCGACGCCGGGAGCGAGACCGCTGCCGCCGGTGGCGAGCCCACCGAGACCGTCAAGGTCGGCATCATCTACTCCGAGACCGGCCCGCTGGCCGCCTACGGGGCCCAGTACAAGGCCGGCCTGGAGGCGGGCATCGACTACGCCACCGAGGGCACCGGGGTGATCAACGGCAAGGAAATCGAGATCACCTACCGGGACGACACCGGCAACCAGGACACCGCCATCGCCGCGGCGAAGGACCTGATCGGGCAGGAGTACCAGATCCTGGGCGGCACGATCGTCTCCGGCATCGCCATGGCCATGGCGGAGCAGGCCGAGCAGAACGAGATCCTCTACATCTCCGGGCCCGCCGCCGTCGACGGCCTGACCGGCATCAACGACTACACCTTCCGCTCCGGCCGGCAGAGCCTGCAGGACGTCGCGACGGCGGGTTCCTTCCTCGAGGGGGACTCCCAGAAGGTCGTCGTGTTCGCCCAGGACAACGCCTTCGGGCAGGGCAACCTCGCCGCCGTCGACGCGATCCTCGGTGCCCAGGGCGCCGAGGTGAGCAGCGTGCTGGTCCCGGAGGACGCGACGGAGTTCACCCCGTTCGCCACCCAGCTCGTGGACGCCGACCCCGACATGATCTTCGTCGCGTGGGCCGGTGCCTCCTCCGCCAACATGTGGCAGTCGCTGGAGCAGCAGCAGGTGTTCGACGTCGCCCCCGTGGTCACCGGCCTGGGCGACAGCGTCACCTTCGACGCCTACGGCCCGGTCGCGGAGCACATCAGCTTCCTCAACCACTACTTCCCGGGCGCCCCCGACAACGAGATCAACGACACGATGGTCGCGGCCATCGAGGAGGCCGGCGAGACCCCCGACCTGTTCAGCCCCGACGGGTTCGTCGCCGGCCAGATGATCGTGCAGGCGGTGGCCGAGGGTGACGACGTCGACGGCATGATCGCCGCCCTGGAGGGGTGGACCTTCGACGGACCCAAGGGGGAGTACACGATCCGCGAGAGCGACCACGCCCTGATCCAGGACATGTACACCGCCAAGCTGGTCGCCGACGGCGACAGCTGGGTCCCCGAGCTGATCGACGTGGTCCCGGGCGCAGACGTCGCGCCGCCGGAGGCCACGGGCAAGTGACCGACGTCGGCGGCGCCGCCGACAGCAGCCCTAACCCCACCACCGCCGGGACGGACCCCGGGGCCGGGACACCGGCCCTGGAGGTCCGTGGGGTAGGCCTGCAGATCGGCGGCGCGAGGATCCTGCAGGACATCTCCTTCCAGGTCGGCTCCGGCCGGATCGTGGGTGTCATCGGCCCGAACGGCGCGGGCAAGACCACGCTGTTCAACCTCATCTCCGGGGTGCGTCCGCCCACCGAGGGCACGATCCACCTGCACGGCAGGGACATCACCGGCAGCAGCGTGACCCAGCGGGCCCGTGCCGGCCTGGGCCGGACGTTCCAGACGTCCTCGCTGTTCCCGGGCCTGTCGGTGCTGGAGAACGTCCGGCTCGCCAGCCAGGCCGAGCAGGGCGGCGCCCTGTCGCTGGTCCGGTTCCCCCGGGCGGGCGACGACGCCACCGGTCGGGCCAGGGAGCTGCTGCAGGAGGTCGGTCTCGGTCGCCGCCTGCGCCACCGGGCCGGCGACCTGCCGCACGGCGACAAGCGCAAGCTCGAGATCGCGATGCTCCTGGCCACCGACTCCAGCGTGGTCCTGCTGGACGAGCCGATGGCCGGCGTCGCCTCCGGGGACGTCCCGGCCCTCACCGACATCATCGCCCGGCTGCACCGGGACCACGGCCGCACCGTGCTGATGGTCGAGCACCACATGGAGGTCCTGCTGGGCCTGGTCCAGGAGGTCGCGGTGCTTCATTTCGGCACCCTGCTGGCGATGGACACGCCGGAGGCCGTGATGGCCGACCCGACCGTACAGAGCGCCTACCTGGGAGAGACCGTATGACGACCGCAGAGCCGGTCCTGACCGTCCGGGGCCTCAGTGCCCGGGCGGGCGGGCAGCAGGTCGTGGAGCACGTCGACCTCGACGTGGCCGCCACCGGCGTGACCGCCCTCCTCGGCCGCAACGGGGTGGGGAAGACGAGCACGATCAAGGCCATCATGGGGCTGGTCGAGCGCACCGGCGAGGTCACCCTCGCGGGGAAGCGGATCGACGGGCTGGAACCGCACCGGGTCGCCCGGCTCGGGGTCGGCTACGTCCCCGAGGACCGTGAGGTGTTCTCTGCGCTGACCGTCACCGAGAACCTGCGGATCGCCGAACGCCCCGGCGTCGAGCACCGCTACGACCTGGTCTACGAGGTGTTCCCGGAGCTGAAGGAGCGTGGGGGCCAGGCCGCGGGCACGCTGTCCGGGGGCCAGCAGCAGATGGTCGCCCTCGGGCGGGTGTTGATCAACGACAACGCGGTCCTGCTCATCGACGAACCCACCAAGGGCCTCTCGCCCCGGCTGGTCCAGGAGGTCGGCCGGGTGCTGGCCACCGCCGCCGAGGTGGCCCCCGTGCTGCTCGTGGAGCAGAACCTCAAGGTGGTCCGGGACCTGGCCCGTGACGTCGTCGTGCTCACCGGGGGGCGCAGCGTGCACCACGGGGACGCGCGGGAGTTCCTGGAGGACGACCGGCTGACCCAGCGCTTCCTGGGGGTCCACGGCGGGGAAGGGGAGAGCGCGTGAGCACCATCGTCCTGTTGCTGATCACCGGGCTGGGGCTCGGTGCCATCTACTTCCTGGTCTCCTCGGGGCTCTCGCTGATCTACGGGTTGATGGGCGTGCTCAACTTCGCGCACGGCGTCTTCCTCAGCTTCGGAGCCTTCCTGGGCTGGGAGGTCGCCTCGCGGGTGGGCGCCACCTCCTGGGGCGGTTTCGCGCTGTCCCTGGTGGTCGGGGCGCTGGCCGGAGCGGCCTTCGCGGCACTGACCGAACGGTTCCTCGTGCAGCGCCTCTACAACCGGCACATCGAGCAGGTCCTGGTCACGGTGGGTCTGGCGCTCGCCGTGGTCGCGCTCTTCGACGGCATCTGGGGGACGGACCCCACCTTCGTGCGCGGCCCGGGCTGGCTGGACCAGACCACGACGGTCCTCGGGGCCCGGGTGCCCAACGACCGGTTCGTCTCGATCGTCGTCGCCGTCCTCGTGCTGCTGGCGATCGTGCTCTTCCTCAAGCGCACCCGGTTCGGCATGATCATCCGGGCCGGCGTGGAGAACCGCTCCATGGTCACGGCGCTCGGCATCGACGTGCGCAGCGCCTTCACCCTGGTGTTCACCATCGGCGGCGCGGCCGCCGGGCTGGGCGGGGTGCTCGCGTCGCACTACTTCGGGTACGTGTCCCCGGTCCTCGGCCAGACCCTGCTGATCTTCGCGTTCATCGTCACCGTGATCGGGGGCCTGGGGTCGCTCACCGGTGCGGCCATCGCCTCGGTCCTGGTGGCGCTCCTGCAGCAGTTCGCCAACTACTACCTGTCGGGCACCGGCGACTTCGCGGTCGTCGTGCTCCTGGCGGTCGTGCTGCTCACCCGACCCTCGGGTCTGATGGGGAGGAAGGCACTATGACCTTCGACCGCTCCACCGTGATCCGCACCGGCGGCGGGATCCTCCTCGTCGTGCTGATGGCCTGCCTGCCGCTGCTGAACATCACCATCCCCGGGATCCTGCCCGGCCCGACCTACCAGCCCGGTGCGCTGCACATGCTCGCCCTGGCGATGCTCATGTCGGCCGTGGCGCTCAGCTACCACCTGCTCCTCGGGGTGGCGGGACTGCTCTCCTTCGGGCACGCCCTCTACTTCGGTGCCGGCGTCTACGGCCTCGGCATCGTGCTGCGGCAGTGGGACATCCCGCTGCTGCCGGCGATGGGCCTGACGATGGTCATCGTGATCGTGCTGGCCCATGTGTTCGGCGCGATCAGCCTCCGGGTCACCGGCATTCCGTTCGCGATGGTCACCCTGGCTTTCGCGCAGGCCGGCTCGGTGCTGGCCCGGCGGGACCCGGGCAAGCTGACCGGCGGGGAGGAGGGCCTGTCGCTGAACACGGCCAACGTCCCCGACTGGCTGGTCGGTGTCTCGGACACCCGCAACGTCTACTGGCTGGCGCTCGTCGCGCTCGTGCTCACCTACCTGCTCGTCCTGTGGGTGCAGTCCTGCCGCGCCGGGCACGTCGCCGAGGCGACCCGGGAGAACGAGCTGCGGGTCCGCGTCCTCGGCATGCAGCCGTATGCCGTGAAGCTGGTGATCTTCGTCGCGGCGGCCACCATCGCCGGCGGGGTCGGGATGATCTACCTGCTGCTGCAGAGCAGCGCCGTCCCCCACGCGGTCTCGGCTGACTTCACCATCTCGCTGCTGCTGATGGTGGTGCTCGGCGGCGTCGGGTCCCGCTGGGGCGCGATCGCCGGGGCGGTGGTCTACGTCGTGCTCACCCAGCGCCTGGCGGTGCTCGCGTCCTCGGATTGGATCCGGGACCTCCCGGCGGTGCTCCGCATCCCGCTCTCGGAGCCGATGTTCATCCTGGGCACGCTCTTCGTCCTGGTCGTGATGTTCGTCCCCGGCGGCATCGCCGGTGCCGCCGGGAAGGTGACGGGTCGGCGCCACGATTCGGAGGAGGACGACGCCCCCATCACCGACGTCGTGGCAGAACCGTGACGAGCAGCGCCGCGGGTGCCCACACGCTGGGTCGGTGGACCACCGACCGCGCCAGGGTGCGCCCCGACGCGGTGGCCGTCGTCGACCGGGGCATCGAGCTGGGCTACGGCGAGCTGGAGCGCCGGGCCGAGGCGTTGGCGGCCTCCCTCCGGGGGGCCGGCTACCGGCGCGGCGACCGGATCGCCACGCTCACCGGCAACACCGCGGACCACGTCGTGGTCTTCTTCGCCTGCGCCAAGGCCGGCCTGGTGCTGGTGCCGATGTCCTGGCGGCTGACCGTCGCCGAGCTGACCGCGCAACTGGAGCACGCCGACCCCGCGGTGCTTCTGGTGGAGGAGGAGTTCGCCACCAGCGGCGAGCAGGCGGTGCGGCGGCTCGCCGCACGGGTCCCGACCGCCCGGCTGGGGGAGTCCGGTGTCGAGGCGGACCCACCCGCCCCGTGGCGCAGCGACGACACGGAGCCGACCCCCGGCATACCGGGTCCGGTCCGGGACGACGACCCCCTGCTCATGGTGTTCACCTCCGGCAGCTCGGGCCGGTCCAAGGCCGCCGTGCTCACCCACGCCACGTGTTCGTGGACCAACCTGTCGCTGTCCCGCACCCTGGGCCTGTCCGAGCAGGACGTCGTGCTGGCCGTGCTCCCGCAGTTCCACGTGGGCGGGTGGAACATCCAACCGCTGCTGGCCTGGTGGCACGGGGCGACCGTGGTGCTGGAGCGCACCTTCGACGCCGGCCGGGCGCTCCGGCTGATCGCGGACCGCGGGATCACCACCATGATGGCCGTCCCGACGCAGTACCTCCTGATGGCCGAGCACGCCGACTTCGCCACCACCGACTTCTCCCGGATGCGCAGCGCCGTCGTGGGCGGTGCCCCGATGCCGGCGCCGTTGCTGCGGACCTACCACGCCCGCGGCGTCGCGCTCACCCAGGGCTACGGCCTCACCGAGGCCGGGCCCAACGTGCTCTGCGTCCCCCCGCAGGACGCGCACGCCCGGGTCGGCTACGCCGGCAAGCCCTACCCGCACGTGGACGTCGCGATCGCCGACCCGGCGACGGGCCGGCACCTCGACGGACCAGGCACCGGCGAGCTGTTGGTCCGTGGTCCTGGCATGTTCGCCGGGTACTTCCGCGACGAGGAGGCCACCCGGGACGCCTGGCGCGACGGGTGGCTGGCCACCGGCGACGTCGCCACCCGGGACGCGGACGGGTACCTGAAGATCGTCGACCGGCTGAAGAACATCTACATCTCCGGGGGAGAGAACGTCTCACCGGCCGAGGTCGAGCAGGTGCTGCGGCAGCTGCCGTTCGTGGCCGACGTCGCGGTCGTCGGGGTGCCCGACGACCGTTGGGGTGAGGTCGGGGTCGCGCTCGTCGTGCGCCGGGCCGGGGTCGCCGGGGACGAGGCCGAGGTGATCGAGCACGTCCGCAGCCAGCTCGCGGCATACAAGGTGCCCGCCGTCGTGCGCGTCGTCGACACCCTGCCCTACGTGACGCTCGGCAAGGTCGACCGCGTCCGGGCACGGGAACTGGCGCTCGCGGCGTCGACCGGACGACAGGAGACACGGTGAGTTCAGCACCCCGCACCAGCCGGGGCACCCGCACCCGGGCCAAGATCCTGGCCGCCGCCGAGCAGGTGTTCGCCACCCTGGGCTTCCACGACGCCTCCATCGTGAAGATCACCGAGGAGGCGGGTGTCGGGCTGGGGACCTTCTACCTCTATTTTCCCGGCAAGACCGAGATCTTCGAGGAGGTCGTGCGGGACCTGAACCACCGGGTCCGGCAGGCCATGTCGGTGGCCTCCTCGGAGGCATCGACCCGGATCGAGGCCGAGCGGGCCGGGTTCCGGGCCTACTTCCGGTTCACTGCCGAGCACCCGGCGCTCTACCGGATCATCCGGCAGGCAGAGTTCGTCGCGCCGTCGGCGATGCGCGCCCACTACGCCAGCATCGTCGAGGGCTACATCGCGGGCTTGCGCACGGCGCAGGCACGGGGCGAGGTGCGCGAGCTGGACCCGACCGTGGCCGCCTGGGCGCTGATGGGTGCCGGCGAACTGATCGGTATGCGGTGGGTGCTGTGGGAGCAGGAGAACTCCGACCAGCCCGCCGGCGTGCCCGAGCCGGTCTTCGAATCGTTGATGGACCTGATCGAGGTGGCGCTGAGCGCCCCGGACACCGCGCACGACACGGACAAGGAGTCCCCATGACACCCACCCCAGAGCCGATCCCGTCGGGCGGCGCAGCCCCCGACCGCTACCGCTCGGAGGACGTCGACGTCCGGGGCGGCACGTTGCACCTCGGGGTCTGGGAGCCTGCCTCCGGCGCCGCCGAAGCGCCCACCGTGGTCGCGATCCACGGCATCACCTCCAGTCACCTCGCCTGGCCGCTGCTGCCCGAGGCGCTGCCGGAGGTCCGCGTCGTCGCCCCCGACCTGCGCGGCCGGGGACGCTCCAACGACCTGCCGGCCCCCTACGGCATGCCCTCCCACGCGGACGACGTGGCCGCGGCCATGGATGCCCTCGGCATCGGGCAGGCCGTCATCGTTGGGCACTCGATGGGCGCCTTCGTCGCCCTGGTGCTCGCCGACCGGCACCCCGAGCGGGTCCGCTCCCTGGTGCTGGTCGACGGCGGTATGCCGTTGCTCCCCCCGGAAGGGGTGTCCCCGGACCAGCTGGCGCAGGCGGTCCTCGGACCGGCCGCCGACCGCCTGCAGATGGAGTTCCCGGACCGCGAGTCCTACCGGCAGTTCTTCCGTGAGCACCCCGCCTTCGCCGGGGGCTGGACCGACCTGGTGCAGGACTACGTGGACTACGACCTGGTCGGCCAGGAACCGCGGTTGCGGCCCGCCACCGCTGTCGCGGCGCTGCACGAGGACATCCGCGAACTCGTCGACGGCGACTCCCTGCTCACCGCGCTGGCCCACCTGCGCCACGACGCCACCTGGCTGGTCGCGCCGCGGGGGCTGATGGACGAGGTCCCACCGCTCTACCCGGACGCTGCCCGCGCGCACTGGACCGCGCAGTACCCCGGCCTGGAGATGATCGAGGTCTCCGACGTCAACCACTACACGATCGTGATGGGTGAGACGGGGATGCGGGCGATCGCGCCGGTGGTCACGCGGGCCCTGGGGTCCTGACCCGCTGATGGCGCACCCGGCGCGCTACCCGGCCAGCCCGTCCTCGTCGTCCCCACCCGCATCTGCCCAGAGCGCCGCCATCACGTCGTCCTCCAGGTCGTAGGGGTCGGCGGCCCCGGCCTCCTCGTCCCGGTACTCCTCGACCAGCCGCTGCCAGGCCTCCACGGCCGCCCGGAGGTCTGCCTCCGGTGTGTCGGCGGGCCCGTCGCGGGCCGCCGCCCAGTCGGTCGGCAGGTCGGTCATCGAGTCCAGGCAGGGCGGAGCCGCGGAGCGATAGAGGTGTCCCGTCGGGGTGGTCGTCTCGACGACATCGCGCCCGTCCGGCTGGCGCACCACCTGACTGGACCAGCCGAGGGTCTCCTTGATGTAGTTGCACGCCTCGCAGAGGCCCTGGCCGTTGCGCGTCGTGGTCCGCCCGGCACCCGAGACGGGCACCACGTGATCGGCATGCCGGACGGGTGCCCCGCACCACGGCGTCCGGCAGACCTGGTCGCGGGCGACGACGAGGCGGCGCAGGCGACCGTCGAAGGCCCTCCTGCCCGAGTCCAGGTCGCGGACCGAGGCATCCTCCGGCGCCAGGAACACCCGGCGGATCCACGCGCGCGCCACCTCGCGGAGCGGGTCGTCCGGGACCTCCGGACGGGTCGTGCCCCTGCGTGCGAGGTCCCGGGCAAGCTCGGCCGGGATGGGACCGAAGCCGGGGATGCGCCCGGACGTCTCGGCGCCGGCGAACAGCGACCGGTCGGTCATCACGACCTGCACCTCGACGTCCACGCCCGTGGCTGGGGACCGTCCCGTGACGCGCTCCACGAAGGTGTCGGCCGCGATCTGCCCGCGGGTCCGTTCGTCGCCGGACCGGCGCAACGCGTCCGCCTGCTGGGTGAGCGCCGCGTAGCAGGCGACGCCCTCCTCGACCGGGAGCAGTGCCGTGACGTAGGACATGACGTCGGGGGCGGGCCGGATGGTGACCCTCCGATCGGTAGCGGCCTTGCGGGCACGGGCCACGAAGGCCTCCGGGTCGAGCTCGTAGGCCAGGGCCCGGGCGGTCGCCTCCAGCTTCGTCTCGGACACCGTCACCAGGGAGTCCGCCAGCCGGGCATCCACCGCGGCCCGGTCCGCGGGACTGAGCCCGGCCGTGGCCCGCACCACCAGACCGGCAGCGAACTCGGTGATCCGGCCGTCCAGGAGGGCCCGGTGCGTCGTGGGCATGTCGGCGATCAGGGCCTGCGCGAGCCTCAGGTGGCCCCGCCCCCGCGCCGGGGACTCCCGGCGCGCGAGGGCGACCTCCGCACCGATGCTGCGCTGGGCATCGCGGGTAGACACGCCCCGGTGCCGCATGTCGTCCCGGCGACTCGTGGCGTAGTCCACGGCGAGCCTGGCTTGGGCGCCGGCACAGGCGCCCTTCAACCGCTCGAGGACCTCGATCTGGTCGATCCGCCCCATGTCGTCGAGGTCCGGCGCGGGGTGGGCGAGACGGCGCAGCAGGGCCTCCAGCTCACCGACCGCCACCGGCCGGTCGCTGGGTGTTGTCGTCGTCGACCCCTCCATGCGACAACTGTACGAGTGGCCACCGACAGAGCGGCTGACCTGCGCTTCGGCGCCCGGACGGAGAACGGGGAGAATGGTCGCTATGCCACGCGCCGATCCCCGGGAGAAGGTGTTCTTCGCCTTCGGCATCGCCGGCCGGACGGAGCTCCCGGCGGCTGCCCTGGTCGCCATCCTGGGTGACCTCGGGTTGACCGCTCCCGGGGCCCGGAGCCTGCTCGCGCGGATGGAGCGCACCGGCGCGGTCGAGGGGATCAGGGCCGGGCGCCGGGTGACCTACCGGCCGGCCGGGCCGAGCAGGAGTGGCTTCGAGCGGGTCAGGGCCAAGGGGGAGTCGCCGGGCGCGGACTGGGACGGCAGCTACGAGGCGGTGTTCTTCTCCGTCCCCGAGACGGAGCGTGCCTATCGCGACGACCTGAGACGCAAGGCGCGCAACCTGGGGTTCGGTGCGCTGCGCCCCGGCGTGCTGATCCATGCCGACCACGGTCGCGGAGACGTCCTGACCCGCCAGGTGGGTCCACCGCCCGCGGGTGGTCGGGTGTTCGCCGGGCGCTTGGTGATGGATCTCCCCGACGCGCGGACCGCCGCGCAAGAGGCGTGGTCCCTCGACGGCCTGGCTGCGCGGTACCGGACCTTTGCCAGCGCCTGCCTGGCGGCCGTGGCGGGTGCCTCCCGCGTCCGGGTCGAGGACGCCGTGGCGGAGTATGCCCGGGTCTCCCTCGCCGCCCACGCGGTGCTGCTGGAGGGTCCGGAACTGCCCGCCGAACTGCTGCCGACGGACTGGCCCCACGCCGAACTGGCGGCGGCGCTGCGGACCCTGCACTCGGCATACGAGCCGGCGCTCTCGGCGCGGCTGGCGATGCTCCTGACGTAGGCCGTCCGGGGGCTATGCGGCGCTGTGACGGCCGCCGATCACTCCCGCGACCAGCGCCGTGACCACCGCACCACCGATGAGGAAGCCGAAACCGCCGCCGACGATGGCGGCGTCGCTGAACCCGTCCAGCAGGACCGTGATGACCATCCAGATGAAGCCCGCAATGAGTCCGGCGAGCAGCGCACTGCTGAACCTGGCGCCAGGACCCGCCCCTTGAGTCGTTGTCATGGCTCACGATCGTATGCCAAGTCAGCGCATCGCGCAGGAGGTCACCCTCCCGTGCCCAAACCCCGGACCGTCCGGCGCCGCCGCGACGGTAGACTCCTGTCCCCGTGGCCCTCACCATCGGAATCGTCGGACTGCCCAACGTCGGCAAGTCCACGCTCTTCAACGCGCTGACCAAGAACACCGTGCTCGCGGCGAACTACCCGTTCGCCACCATCGAGCCCAATATCGGGGTCGTGCCGCTCGCCGACCCACGCCTGGCCCGACTCGCCGAGATCTTCGGCAGCGCCCGGATCCTGCCGGCGCCGGTCAGCTTCGTCGACATCGCCGGCATCGTGCGCGGCGCCTCGGAGGGGGAGGGGTTGGGCAACAAGTTCCTGGCCAACATCCGTGAGGCCGACGCGATCTGCCAGGTGGTGCGCGCCTTCGTCGACGACGACGTGGTGCACGTCGACGGCAAGGTCTCGCCCAAGGACGACATCGAGACGATCAACACCGAACTGATCCTGGCCGACCTGCAGACCCTGGAGACCGCCATCCCGCGGCTGGAGAAGGAGGTCAAGGGCAAGAAGACCGACAAGGAGGTCCTCGACACCGCGCTCGCCGCACAGCGGGTGCTCGAGGAGGGGACCACCCTGTTCGTCGGTGGCGAGGCGGCCGGCGTGGACGCGAAGCTGGCCAAGGGGCTGGGCCTGCTCACCACCAAGCCGTTCCTCTACGTCTTCAACCTCGACGAGGACGGCCTCACCGACGCCAGTCTGCACGACGAACTCGCAGCCCTGGTCGCCCCGGCCGAGGCCATCTACCTCAACGCCAAGCTGGAGGCCGACCTGGCCGAGCTCGACCCGGAGGACGCCGCCGAGCTGCTCGAGTCCGTCGGCGTCACCGAGCCCGGGCTGGAACAGCTCGCGCGGGTGGGTTTCCAGAACCTCGGGCTGCAGACGTACCTGACCGCCGGCCCCAAGGAGACCAGGGCCTGGACGATCACCAAGGGGTGGACCGCGCCGCAGGCCGCCGGGGTCATCCACACCGACTTCCAGCGCGGCTTCATCAAGGCGGAGGTCGTCTCCTTCGACGACCTCGATGCGGCCGGGTCGATGGCCGAGGCCCGTGCCGCCGGCAAGGTGCGCATGGAGGGCAAGGACTACGTCATGGCCGACGGTGACGTGGTGGAGTTCCGATTTAACGTCTAGGTGCCGCCGCGCGCGCGGCTCAGTTATCAACACTGCCGCAGCCGGGGCTCCGTTCATGCATCGAGGGGATCGAGCGCGAGACCGACGGTATCCAGAATCTCCGCATCCGGACGCTCAACGGTGGGCTGTCACTGGGCCGCGCCCTCCGCCCACCGCGTGATGATGGTGCGGGCCTCCTCGACGGTGATCGCACCTGCCAGCACGTCGATCGTGAGACCGTCGGCGAGGGCAAGCACCGTTGTCGCACGCGCGTTGACGTTCTCTGCATCGGTGTCACATTCGGTGATCAAGGTTGCGACCTCGGCGCGTAGGCGTACCCAAAGATCGCGGTAGACCTCACCGATCTCCGGGTCTGTCAGGGCACGTGCCGAGAAGGCGACCCACACACGCGCAGTAGGGTCGTCGATCCCTGACGGGATGAGCAGCTTGAGCAATGTCACAAGGCGACCCCTGGCGTCCTGCGCGGACGTGGCCTGACCATACCGTTCGGCCGATCGCGCGATTACAGTGCGCAGCGCCGCTCTCAGCATGGCTGCTTTCGTCGGGAAGTGGTGCTGTACGGCCCCGATCGAGACACCGGCCCGACTCGCCACCGACCGAACACTGAGGGTCTCGAGCCCGGACTTTGAGATCAGGTCGATGACGTGCTCGGTGAGTGCGTCAGCGGCGGTTGACATGAGCACGATCGTAGAACTGTTTGGCCTTGATAGCGGCGTTTGCCACAGCGGCCGCGGGTTCCCGCCGTCCATCCGCGGTTGGCCGACCGCTGACTACCGCGAGACACAGCAGAAGGACGCCGAGGCCGAGCAGAGCGAACTGCGCCGTCTCGACGAGCAGCCCCAAGATCTCGGACAGATCCTCGTTGTTCGTCCCCAAGCCCACGTGTACGAAAGTCAGCGCAGATCCGACCGCCACCAGTGCGAGCCCCGTCGAGAGCCATGCGACGGGGGTCCGTCCGCCCTGGCGGCCCGCGAATGCGCCGATCACGACCAAGATCACGCTCACGGCGAGCAGAGCTACCCGCAGCAGCGCCCACGCTCGCATAGTGCCAAGGAACGCCTCGCCTGAGGCTCCTCCGCCGCTGAAGAGGGACAGGCGCGGCCCGAGGAATCCGACGATCGACGCTGCTAGCGCCACGACGGCACCTGCTATTCCCCACGTCACGCCCGTCCGGGCCCTTTGCCGGTACATGATCATCAACACGATGCCGCCGATCGGTGCCAGCACCCCCACTGCTTCTAAGGCCCGGAACACAGACCACTCCTTCCTTCAGACCCATACGTGCGTATGGTTGAACCACATTACCATACGCCCGTATGGATCGCTTTTGGGGTTGGTGGCGTGTAGGCTTGAGGGTGGCGACAGGCGGCTCGCCGGCAGGGCTGATTTCGAAGGGCAGCGCCGACAGAAGGGTGTTCAGAGTGCGCCTGGCTGTGGTCCGCAGGCGCGAAGCGACGTAACCCGGGGTATCCTGCGCCGCGAGACTGCCCTATGTGTGGAGACGCGGTGGAGTTCCGCTTCAACGTTTAGTCACGCGGCGCGAACATCTCCCGCTATTCAGTGGACGAGCCCGGTGAGACGCTCGCTGATGCGGCGCAGCTGCGCGCGTGCATCGGTGTCGTACGCCTGCGGATGCATCCGGCTTCTGCGCGTGCCGTCGAAGTAGTGCCCAGTCGTGTCCGCCAGCGAGGGGTCGGTCGCCAGTCGGAACACGGCCTGCGCTCCTTGGTCGGCCGAGCCGGATGGGGCGATGCCTGCGGCTCGGACCATCGTCGTATCGAGGTGCGTTCCGGGATGCAGGCAGTTCGCGGTCAAGACACTGGTTGCATGCTCCTGGGCGAGATCGAACGTGAGCATGCCGAGTGCGACTTTGCTCTGACCGTAGGCACGAGTGCCGCTATAGCCGCTATTCAGCATGAGGTCATCGAAGCTGATGCTGCTCTGGCCGGCCGAGACGACGTTGACGATGCGGGACGGCCGCGCAGCGCTGAGCGTCGGCAGTAGGAGCCGCGTCATGAGGAACGGTGCGAGGTAGTTCACCGCGAGGTGTCGCTCGAAGCCCTCTGGGGTCTGTTCGCGAGGTCCACCGGGGACCGAGATGCCGGCGTTGTTGACAAGGATGTCCAGCTGGTCGCAGGTGTCGAGGACGGTGTGGGCCAGCACTCGTACGTCGTCGAGCGAAGCGAGGTCGGCGGGTAGAAAGTGTGCCGAAGCGCCCGCCGATTCAGCCTCGGCGACCGCGTCAGCTCCTCGACGAGCATCACGGCCGTGGAGGAGCAGGTGGTTCCCGGGGCGCGCGAACCGCGTGGCGAGTCGACGTCCGATGCCGTCTGTTGCTCCAGTGATCAGGACGGTGAGGTCGGGCATGGTGCTCCTAACTCGAAACGGAGGGATACTACGGATTGTGATCCGTAGTGACTCTACGCTTACGCTGGGTCGATGGGAAGCGTTGTGCCATGAGTCCGCCCACTGGCCGTAGGCCGCGCGCCGACGCGCAACGCAACCGGTCTCGGCTCATCGCCGCCGCGCGAGCGGTCGTCGACGAGGACGGCGGTCTCGGCAGCTTGGACCGCGTTGCGCAAGAGGCCGGCGTGAGCATTGCGACGTTGTATCGGCACTTTCCTCAGCGTGACGCGTTGATCGAAGCGATCTACACCGAGGAAGTCGACGCTCTCGTGACCGCGGCCCGAGAGCTTGGAGCCGAACGCGACCCAATCGAGGCACTTCGCGAGTGGTTGCTGCTGTTCGTCGAGTTCCTCGACACCAAGAGGGGGATGTCGGAAGTCCTCGGCACGCTGTTGCGTGGCCCTGACGCGCTCTTCCGTGACTCGACCGAGCGGTTGTCGTCCAGCGTCGCTGAGCTGGTTCTTCAGGCTCAGAGCTCTGGGCAGTTGAGTGCTGGTATTGACCCGGTCGATCTGTTGCGCGCGCTCGGCGGTGTCGCGTCGGTGAATCCCAGCGAAGCGTGGCGGGCCTCTGCGGTCGGACTCGTCGATGTCCTGCTGCGAGGACTTCAGCATCGAGACGACGCCGGGAACGAGACGCGGCCGTGATGGCCGCTTCAGCGGGCTGGGCCAGCTCGCTGTGCTAACTGGATGGCCGGCAAGGCGTCACTCTGCAGATCGAGCCCGGCGTAGCCAGATGGTTCTACGTGCTGGAACTCGGTGGAGTTCCGGTTTAACGTCTAGCCCGCCGTTCAATCCCACCTTGAGTGCGACACCCATCGGGCGGATAGTGTCATGGACACAGGGGAAGGCCACGGCCGTCGCCGGCAGGCCCGACCTCACGCCGCGCGGTGCACCTGGCGGCGTCGACGATGACCATCACCGACAGGCACGGGGAGTGGCACATGGCTGAGGCGACCGAGATCCCTTCCTTCCGACCCAGCAGCGACTGGTACGAGGACTGGCCCTTCGGCGTGGACACCTCCGTTCAGGTCGAGGCGTGCGTCACCGGTTCCGCGGCGGATCGCGCGGTGGAGGCGTTCCTGGAGCCTCTCACGCGCGACCCGGGCGCCGACGGCGCGGGCGGGGTCCGCGTCCATTACTGGGGCGGGTTCACCGTCGAGTCCGCGCCCTTGACCGACGAGGACGGGTGGCGGATCGTCCTGGCCTCGGCGGGGGAGGACGGCTTCGACTCCTTGGAGACGGCGGCCGACGCGCTCGTCGACGCGCTTCGCGGGACGCCAGGCGAGGTCCGGCTGGCCTGGCATGAGCTGCCGGCAACCCGCGTGACGGAGGCGGACCAGGGCGACCGCTGACCGCGAGCGGGTGACCCGGACAGGGCCCGCGCAGCCCGCCCGATCGGCGCAGCCACCTACGATTGCGTGGTGCCACAGATCGAATCTGGTCACTGAGATTCGTGCATTGCCGGAGCGGTGCTTCGAGCTCAGCCTGTCCGTGGATGCGCATCAGGCGTCGATGTCCGACTCCGGGGAACGCGTCGTCGACGGGGTGGCGACCGGTGTGATGCATCTTGGGGACTTCGTGACGTGGAGGGCTAGGCACTTCGGGCTCCCTTTCACCGATGACGTCGGTCATCAGCGAATACGAAGCTCCTCATCGATTCGTGGACGAGCAGGTTTCGGGCCCATTTCGACGCTGGTGGCACGAGCACCGATTCAGCGCGACGGCAGAGGGGACTCGCATGACCGACATCGTCGAGTTCGAGTCGCCAGCCGGACCGCTCGGGCGGGCCGTGAACTCACTCGTCCTGACCCAATACATGACAAAGCTGTTGCGTCAGCGAAACGCCTGGTTGCTGGAGGCGCTGTCTCCTCCGGGAGCCTGACGCGCTGCACAGCGGGTGGGAAGTTGTGGTGAGGGCTCAAAGCCGGTGCTATCGTTGGTGATAGCGCAGGAGGTGATCGCTGATGTCATCCATTATCGTTCGAGGTCTCGACGAGGCGGTGAAGCGGCAACTCGCCAAGCAGGCAAAGGAGCGCGGTCGCTCCATGGAGGCCGAGGTCCGCGACATCCTCACCAGGGCTGCTCGGCGGCCACACATCGGCATGGCATTGCTGGCGGCCGCGCAGGACGTCGGGGGTGTCGAGGGCCTGGCGGTTCCAGAACGCGATGACGTCGCCCGGTGGGTGGACTTCGAGTGATCGTCCTCGACACGAACGTCATCTCGGAGATCTTCCGGCCCACGCCGGAGCAGCGCGTGGTCCGGTGGCTCGCGTCATTGACGGACGATGTTGCGATCACATCGATCACTCTCGCGGAGTTGCTGGCTGGGGTGCGCCGGCTTCCGGACGGCCGGCGCAAGGATGCACTGGCCTCACGGATCGACGCGGCGATCGAGCCGTACCGGGGGAGTCGTTCGATACTGCCCTTTGACGATGCTGCGGCCGAGCACTACGCGACTGTGCTCGCGGCTCGTGAGGCGGCGGGCGCCGCGATCAGCACCGCGGATGCCCAGATCGCTGCCATCTGCCTGGCGCACGACGCCAGGTGTGCGACGCGTAACGTGAAGGACTTCGAGCACACGGGCGTGACGCTGGTCGATCCGTGGAGGTGCGACGTGTGAAGCCTCGTTCGATCGAGATGCTCGCTCACTAAGACCTCGCCCTTGCCGATCGCATGACTGCCGGGTCCAACGTGTGGCGGCATTGTCACTGACGCATCAAACCCGTGGCAGGAGGCCGCGGACCGTGCGAGCCTGGCCGCGTGGCCATCACGATGACGACCCCCTCGACCGCTGACCTTCCCCGGGTGATCGACACGGTGGCGTCGTGGCAGCGCGACGGCGCCCCCGTCCAGGTCCATCCCGGCGACCTGGGCTGGTACCAACGCTTCGGCGCCGAAGCGCTCGCGGGGGCATTGCGGGAGTGGGCTCGCGATGGGGAGACGGTGGCGGTCGGGTTCCTCGACGAGTCGGAACTGATCCGTATGGCGATCGCCCCCGAGGCGGGTGGGGACGAGGGCATCGCCCACCACGTCGCCGACGACTTCGTCGAAGCCCTGGGCGAACTGCTGCCGCCGGGCCGGGCGATCGTCGAGGCCAGGTTCGGGACCGCGCTCCAGCAGGTCCTGACCGACCGGGGTTGGGGAGCCGACGACCCGTGGACGCCGCTGCACCGGGACCTCGCGCAGCCGGTTCCGCCCTCCACACTGCGGATCGAGGTCGTCGGGCCGGGGTTGGTGCAGGAGCGGGTCAGGGTCGAGGTGGCGGCCTTCCCCGGATCGTCGTTCTCGGTCGATCGCTGGCGGCAGATGGCCGACGGCCACGCCTATCGCCACGCCGCGTGTCTCCTCGGGTATGATGAGCAGGGGGTCGCCGTCGCCGCGACCACGGTGTGGTCGGCGGGTCGCGACCGACCGGGGGTCATCGAGCCGTTGGGCGTCCACGGCGGTCACCGCGGGCGCGGGCACGGACGCGCGATGACCCTGGCGGCAGCCGGGCAGATGCGCCGGATGGGGTGCTCGAGCGCCAGGGTGGCGACGCCGTCGTCGAACACGGCAGCCGTCGCGACGTATCAGGCTGCGGGCTTCGTGACGCCGGGCGAGGTCACCGACTTCTGTCGGCCCTGACCGGCGGCCCGGGGATGCGTGACTTTGAGGAGCTGGTCGCCGAGGCAGTCGCGGCCGACGTCACGGGTTGGGGCTTCGCCTGGCTGGCAGGACGGGCGACGGAGGAACGACCGCCGTGGGGCTTCTCCCGACAGGCGGCCGGGCGCCTCGCGCGGGCCGAGTGCGGGTTGGACATCGACACCGGCGGCGGTGAGGTGATCGACGAAGCACCCGTCCTGCCGCCGCGCATGGTGGTGACCGAGTCCTGGCCGCCCAACGCACAGCGAGCACGGGAGCTGTTGGGGCCGCGCGGGGTGCGCGTCGTCGAGACCCGGCCAGGGGCCCCGTTGCCGTTCCGGGACGGGACGTTCGACCTGGTGACCGCGCGACACCCGGTCGCACCCGACTGGGCAGAGATCCACCGCGTCCTGCGTCCCGGCGGGCACTACTTCGCCCAGCACGTGGGACCCGGTTCGGCCTTCGAACTCATCGAGTACTTCCTGGGGCCACTGCCGGAAGAGCGTCGGGGCCGCGATCCGCGGCGTGAGACGGCACAGGCCGAGGGGGTCGGTCTGGAGGTCGTGGGGCTGGGGACCGCCCGGTGCCGGATGGAGTTCTTCGATGTGGGAGCCATCGTCTGGATCCTGCGCAAGTGCGTGTGGTGGGTGCCGGACTTCACCGTCGAGCGGTACGAGGACGCCCTCCGTGCACTGGACCGGATGATGCGCGGGGGACAACCGTTCGTGGCCCACTCGACCCGGCACCTCCTCGACCTGCGCCGCCCCGGCGACCGGGCCTGACGCCCGATCACCGCGGGGGTGGTTGCCCCGCGTAACGCTCGTGCACGGCTATGAGCAGGTCCCGGACGCAGCGCGGCCCCGTCTCATAGTCCTGCCGGAGTCCGATGACCCCGGGTTCCCTCGGGAGCAGCCACGGTGGCCGTGTCCGTCACACTGGTAGACGGTCCGGGCCACTGGTGCACCGTCCGGACATTCCACCAGTGCCTCCAACCGTCTACCAGTGGGCCGAACTGCGCACTCTCGCTGCAGGCAGGGAGGGAACCGCAGGCGCACATCGACCGTCGCAGTATCGGCTCCGACCGAGAGCCACACACAACGAAAGGGGAACGGGACGGGTCGTCATCGGCCCGGCACCGGACGATATGGAACCTATGACAATCAGGTACAGCAAGCCGCTGGCGATCACGCTCCTCGTGGTGGGTCTCCTGCTGCTTGGGGTCTCGCTCATGACCGAGCAGTGGATCTCGGTGGTCGCGGGCGGGATCCTGGCCCTGGTCGGCGCGCTGAACCTGGCCAACCCGACCATCAAGATCGAGCCGCACGAGGTGCAGCTGCGCAACCCGCTCGGCATGACCCTGAAGCGGTTCCCCGTGACGGGTCCCGCCGACCTCCGCTTCGAGGGCAACCGGCTGGTGCACGTGCCCCAGGGCAAGCGGATCACCAGCCTCGGGTTCGGCTTCGACAAGGGCGACGTCAGCGCGCTCCGGTCCCAGGTCCAGCCCGGCGCCTGATCCCAGCAGGTATACCCGGCGCGTGACGGCGTCAGCCGTCGGCGAGCCAGGCGAGCGCCGCCGTGACCAGGGCCCGGGTGCCCGTGTCGAGGGTCGGTTGGACGACCGGTGCGAAGAACGGTGAGTGGTTGCTCGGGACGTCCCGGGCCAGGGTGCCCGCGGCCTGTGCCTGCGCATAGGCCGCCGGGTCCACCCCGCCGATGCCCCAGTAGGAGTAGGGGGCACCGAGCGCCGCGGGGATGTCGCTGAAGTCCTCGCTCGCCGACTGCAACGCCAGGTCCACGGAGGCCTCCCCGAACTCGGCGTCGAAGGCGTCCCGGACACGCCCGGTCGCGGCCGGGTCGTTCTCGGTCACCGGGAACGACCCGAACACCCCGATGTCGGGCTCCCGGGGAGAGCCGGACGCCTGGCACTCGGCGACCACGATCCGGCGGACCGCGGCGATGAGGGCCTCCCTGGTCTCCGGCTGGTAGCTGCGCAGATTGAGCTGGAGCACCGCCCGGTCGCCGATCACGTTGCTCTTGGACCCGCCCTGGATGCTGCCGACCGTCAGCACGGCCGGGTCGGTGGGCGCGACCTCGCGGGAGACGACGGTCTGGAGACGGACCACGATCATGGCCGCGAGCACGACGGGATCGACCCCGAACTGTGGCATCGAGCCGTGGCTGCCCCTGCCGTACACCGTGATCCGCATGCTGTCGGAGGCGGACAGGGTCGGGCCGGGGCGGGTCGCCACCTGCCCGGCGGGGAAGGCCAGCACGTGTTGGCCCAGGGCGACGTCCACGGTGCCGACCAGGTCGGCCAGCCCGTCCTCCACCATGCCCTTCGCGCCGTCGCCCACCTCCTCGGCCGGTTGGAAGAGCACGACGACCGTGCCCTGCCATGCGGTCCGGTCGGCGGCGAGGAGGGCCGCGGCGCCCAACAGGCAGGTGATGTGCACGTCGTGTCCGCACGCGTGCATGACGGGGACCCGGTTCCCCTCCGGATCCGTGGCCTCGACCGTGCTCGCGTAGTCGAGGCCGGTCTGTTCCTGCACCGGGAGCGCGTCGATGTCAGCCCGGAGCAGCACCGTGGGGCCGTCTCCGTTGCGCAGGAGTCCGACCACGCCGGTCCCGCCGATGCCGGTGTGCACGGCATACCCCAGCTCGGTCAGCTTCTCGGCCACCTGGGCGGCGGTGCGCTCCTCCTGGTGCGAGAGCTCGGGGTTGGCGTGCAGGTCGCGGTAGAGCGCCTCCTGCCACGGCCGGGTCCGCTCGATGCCTGCCAGCACGGTCGCGGTTGCTGTCGCCTGATCCATCGGTCACCCTCCCGATCGGTATGTCGTCCGCCGGCGCGGCACTCCTAGCCTCTCGCAGATCCCGGGGATCCGCCTCACCCGGGCCAGTAGTAGCTGTCCGGGGTGGCGCGCGGCCCGAAGATGGCCTGCCCCACCCGGACGACCGTGGCGCCCTCGGTGATCGCCAGCTCGTAGTCGCCGGACATCCCCATCGACAGCTCGTCCAGCCCCACCCCGTCCGGGGCGGTGTGCCGGAGGCGGTCGCGCAGCTCGCGAAGGAGCCGGAAGCAGGCCCGCACGCGTGCCTGGTCCGGGGTGAACTCGGCCAGGGTCATCAGCCCCCGCACCCGCAGCGCGGTGAAGGCCGGCAGTTGCTGGAGGAAGGCCCCGACCTCCTCGGGTGGCAGGCCGTACTTGCTCTCCTCGGCGGAGGTGTTGACCTGCACCAGCACGTCCAGTCCGCGGCCGAGCGTCTGCAACCGGCGGTCCAGGGCTCGGGCCGCCCGCACCGAGTCCAGGGCCTGGAACTCGGAGGCGAACGCGGCCACGTCCTTGGCCTTGTTGGTCTGCAGGTGCCCGATCACCGCCCACTCCAGGCCCAGGTCCGACAGCGCCGCCGACTTGCGGGAGGCCTCCTGGACCTTGTTCTCACCGAGCCGGGTCAGACCGGCCGGGACAGCCGCCCGGATCCGTTCCTCGGGCACCGTCTTGCTGACCGGGAGCAGCCGGACACCGGCAGGGTCGCGGTCCACGCTTCGCGCGGCCTCGGCGATCCGGCGCCGGACCTCGGCCAGGTTGTCCGCGACCTGGTCGGCTGTCGGGGGCTCCGGGACCGGCCGGGAGCCCGGCGGCGTCGGCGTGCTCACCGGTCCAGCCCCAGCCCGCGCAGCACCAGGGCCGCGAAGGACGCCTCGTCGAGCCGGTCGTCGACCAGCGGGGTGAGGGGGAAGGCGCTGAGCCCGGTGAACATGCCTCGACCATAGCGAGGCGCCCCGGCTGGGCCCGCGGGCCCTTCCCCCGTAGCGTGCCGGTCATGTGGACCAGTCGGTCGTGCCGATGAGCCCGGGCGGGCGCGCGCCGGTCGTGTTCGTCTTCGAGCACACCTGGTCGGTGCCGGCTCCGCCGGAGGAGGTGTATGCCGTGCTGGCCGACCCCGAGGGGTACCCGCGGTGGTGGTCCGAGGTCCGGGGTGCCGGCCGCCTCGATGGGGAACGTGGCCGGGTCCGGATCCGGAGCCGCCTGCCGTACACCCTGCACCTGGTGCTGACCCGACAGGTCCAGGACCCGATGGCCCGGGTGCTGTGGGTCTCGATCGAGGGGGACCTCCGCGGGTGGGCGCAGTGGCGGGTGGAGGCGGACGGGTCCGGGGGCACGCGGGCGCATTACGACCAGGAGGCCGTCGTGGCGGTGCGCGGCCTGTCCCGATGGGCCCGCCTCGTCGGGCCGCTGCTCCGGGCCAACCACACCGCGATGATGCGGTCGGGGGAGCGGGGCCTGCGGGCCTGGTGCGCCGGGGGACAGCACCCGGCGTGAGCCCCGTGCGCCCGTCGGGCCCGGGTCAGCGCCCGCGGTTGCGCGGGTGGTTCTTGGCGACCCGCTCGTTGCCGTGGCGGTAGTTGCCGGTTAGCCGGGCCATCAGCTGCTGGTCGTCGCCGGCCCCGACGTCCTCCAGGAAGTCGGCCGCACGGCGCCCGCGCAGCGTCGTCGCCACCCGCCCGTGGTGCAGGATCTGCACCACGGACCCGTCCCGCACGACATACTCGAACCCCGCTGGCCTCCCGCTCATGACCCCGACCCTGCCCTGGCCCGCGGTCGACCGTCTACCGGGTTTCCCGGGCCCGGAGCACGACCCCGAGCACGAGGAGGGCCTGTGCCAGCACATACGTGAGCATCACCCAGAAGCCGTGGTGGGCCAGGTGGTAGCCCGGGGCGAAGGCGTCCAGCGCGATCAGCCCGTCCGAGACCAGGAACAGCCCGCCGCCCACGCCCGCGGCCGGGTGCACGCCCGTGGCCAGGACGGCCATCGCCCCCAGGCACAGGCCGTAGACGAGCACCGGCACCAGGAGCGGCCCGGCGTGCGGGGCGCAGGCCCACACCAGTGCCGCGACGGCCAGCACGAATGCCGTCAGCAGGGGCCGGCGCACGAGGAGGACACTGCGCCGACGGTCGGGCCAGAAGGCCGCGATGTAGGCGAGCTGGGCGAGCAGGAAGGCCCCGACCATCACCAGGAACGCGGCGTCGCCGTCGGTCAGGTCGGGCGCGGTGTCACCCACCCAGGAGCACCCGAGCGCGACCAGGGTCAGCACCATCAGGCGGGGGCGGGGACGCGCGGTGAGCGTCAGGAGCGCGCCGGCCAGCGCGGGCATCAGCAGCCACTGGGTGATATCGGCCAGGCGGGTGGCCCCGGCCAGCTGGGCCGCCAGGTGCCCCACCGCGAGCACCCCGAAGGCGGCGAGCAGGAGGGTTGCGAGCACGCGCCGGTCCGCCATGGAGCCCATGCTAGGCAGCGGGTGCCGGCCAGGCCGGGAGGCGTGGTGATGGGCCATAATGGGGCATGACTTCCGAGGGTGGAGAGCAGCAGAGCACGAGCCCCGCGCCGGTGCGCCCGATCGTGGCCGGGGTCGACGGCACCGGAACCGACTCCGCCGCCGTGTTGTGGGCGGCGAAGGCGGCGGCGCTGCACCAGGTCCCGCTGCGCCTGGTGCACTCGGCCGAGGTCACCGCGGTGGGGGCGCTGGAGGACGACCCGTCGATGAGCAGCCAGGCCGTCATGGAGGTCCTGCGCAGGGAGGGGCAGGCCCCGCCGTACGCGCGGGATGCCGCCGCCACGGTGCAGAAGATCTACCCCGACCTCCCCGTGGAGGTCGTGGAGGCCTCCGGTGCGGCCTCCGCCGCCCTGGTCGGGTTCCAGGACGAGGCCCTGATGATCGTCGTGGGCTCGGGCCAGAAGGGTGGCATCGGACAGTTCCTGCTGGGCACCACCTCGCTCAACACGGCGATGCACGCGACGTGCCCGGTGGCGGTGGTCAACCGCGAGGTCAAGGTGACCGAGGCGTTCGCCGACCGGGTGCTCGTCGCCGTCGACGGCAGCCGGGACAGCGCCGCCGCGGCCGTCGTCGCCTTCCGGGAGGCCGCGCTGCGCTCGGTGCCGGTCGTCTGCCTGAGCACCTGGTACCTCGAGGTGGTCGACGGGTATGTCGTGACCGAGCCGGACAGCCCGGAGTGGCAGGCGATCGAGGAACGCCAGCGGGGGCGTGTGGAGGCATCCATCAAGGTCGCCCGCAGTCGCTACCCGGACGTGGAGGTGCAGGTCGAGATCCTGCACGGACCGAGCACGACCACCCTCGCCGCCGCCACCGGACGCACCAACCTGATGGTCATCGGCACCCGGGGCCGGGGCGGCTTCGCCGGCAAGTTGCTCGGCTCGGTGAGCCACAAGGTGCTGGAGGCCGCGGCGTGCCCGGTCATCGTGGTGAAGGCGCCCCGCGACTGACCGGCCTCAGTCGCCGGCCGACCCCCTGACCACCTGTGCGAACCGCTGCGCGAGCGGCTGCCAGGACCTGCGCAGCTGGGATTCGGCGGCACGCACCCGGTCGCCCAGTTCGCCGAAGCCCGCCCGCACCTCCGGGGTCACCTTCGGTGCCTCGTGGTCCAACCACCCGGCGAAGACGTCGGCGTTGGCCTCCGGGTGGAACTGCACCCCCCAGGCGCGCTCGCCGAACCGTGCCGCCTGCACGGTGCCGTCGGCGAAGGTGGCCAGCACCCGGGAGCCCGGGGGCAGGTCCAGGACGACGTCCTGGTTCGATTGGATGGCCGGGGCCCCGGGCAGCACGGCCCGGAGCAGCGGGTCCTCCCGCCCCTCGGCGGTGGGGTTGAACGGGCTCAGCCCCCGGTACCGGCCGTGCGGGTTGCGCCCGACGGTGCCGCCCAGGGCCAGTGCCGCGAGCTGGTGGCCTAGGCAGATGCCGAGGAAGGGCAGCCGGCCGGCGATGGTCGTGGCGATCAGCGCCCGGGTCGCGGGCAGCCAGGGCGTGCCCTCGTCGTCGGCGTCCATCGAGCCGCCCAGCACGACCAGCCCGTGGTGATCGGGGAGCGCGGCCGGGATGGCCCGGCCCGAGGATGCGTCGAGCACGTCGGTCTCGATCCCGGCGCCGTTCACCCAGGCGCCGAACCACGCCGGTGGACACATCTCCTGGTGCTGGATCACCAGCAGGCGGTGCTTCATCCGGGCAATGTAGCGGTCAGCCGACCTCGCTCACGGAGGCGGGGCCGAAGAACTCCTCACCCGTGTCGCTCGCACCCTCGGTCGGGTCGGTGACCTGGATCTCGACGGCGTGCGGTTGCAGTTCACCGGACGCGATCTGCTCGGCCCAGTGGCAGGCGACCCGGTGGCTCTGCGTCGCGCCCTCGACCTGCAGCGTGCGCAGCTCGGGACGTTCGGTGTCACACCGGGTCTCCTGCCGCCACGGGCAGCGGGTGTGGAACCGGCAGCCGCTCGGCGGGTTGGCCGGGCTCGGCAGGTCGCCGGCGAGCAGGATCTGCTCCCTGCTGTCCTCCACGACCGGGTCCGGGACGGGCACGGCGGACATCAGCGCCCGGGTGTAGGGGTGGAGGGGCAACGCGTAGAGGTCGTCCGCGTCCGCCTCCTCCACCAGGGACCCGAGGTACATCACGCCGACCCGGTCGCTGATGTGCCGGACCACGGCGAGGTCGTGCGCGATCACCAGGTAGGTGAGACCGAACTCCTCCTGCAGGTCCTCCAACAGGTTGACCACCTGCGCCTGCACCGAGACGTCGAGGGCGCTGACCGGCTCGTCGGCCACGATCAACTTGGGGTCGACGGACAGTGCCCGGGCGATCCCGACCCGCTGCCGCTGACCGCCGGAGAACTCGTGCGGGTACTTCTGCAGCGCCGTCTTGGGCAGCCCCACGGCCTGCAGGAGCCCCACGAGGCGCTCGTGGGCGTCCTGGCCCTTGACCAGCCCGTGTGCCTTCATCCCCTCCAGCAGGAGCTGCTCCACGGTCTGTCGGGGGTCCAGGCTGCCGAGCGGGTCCTGGAAGACCATCTGCATGTCGTGGCGGCGACGTCGCAGCGCCTCGCCCTTGAGGGAGGCCAGGTCGGTGCCGTCGAAGACCACCTCGCCCTCGGTGAGTTCCTCCAGCTGCAGCAGCGCCCGGCCGAAGGTCGACTTGCCGCACCCGGACTCGCCGACCAGCCCGTAGGTCTCACCGCGCAGGATCTGCAGGTCCATGCCGTCCACCGCGTAGACGTGGCCGACGGTCCGGTCGAAGATGATCCCGCGCTTGATCGGGAAGTGCACCTTGACGCCGCGGACGTCGACCAGGACGTCCCGCTCGGCGGTCGCGGTCGTGGCGCCGCCGTCCGGCTCGGTCGCGGGGTCGGGCGTCTGCTCGCTCATCAGCTGGCCTCCGTCGTCGTGGTCGGGTCCGCCGGGGCGGTCGGGGCCTGGCTGCCGTCGACGGGCAACGGGTTGTGGCACCGGAGCAGCCGGGCGTCCGGTACGGCGTCGTCGGCCACCAGGTCAGGGGTGACGGTGCGGCACGTGTCGATCGCGCTGCTGCACCGGGGGGCGAAGGCGCAGGCGGAGTCCCACGGGATGTTGTCGGCGACCGAGCCGGGGACCGGGCTGAGCCGGCGCCCGCGGGGGTCGTCCAGCCGGGGGATGGAGGCCAGCAGGCCACCGGTGTAGGGGTGCCGCGGGACCTTGAACAGGTCGTGTCGCTGGGCGCGCTCCACGATCCGGCCCCCGTAGAGCACGTTGACCTCGTCGCACAGACCGGCCACGACGCCGAGGTCGTGGGTGATCATGATCAGGGCGGTGCCGGAGTCGACCACCAACTCGCGCAGTAGCGCCAGGATCTGCGCCTGGATGGTGACGTCCAGGGCGGTCGTGGGCTCGTCGGCGATCAGCAGCCGTGGCTCGCAGGCCAGCGCCATCGCGATGAGTGCCCGCTGCCGCATCCCGCCGGAGAGCTGGTGGGGATACTCGCTGAGCCGTCGCGTGGGGTCCGGGATGCCGACCTTGTCGAGCAGTTCGGTGGCCCGGGTCTTGGCCGGCCCGCGCTTCATCCCCTTGTGTCGCTGCAGCACCTCGGTGACCTGGGTGCCCAGCGGCACCACCGGGTTCAGCGAGCTGAGCGGGTCCTGGAAGATCATCGCCAGGTCCCGGCCACGACGGTCCCGCATCTCACCGTCGGACAGCGAGAACAGGTCCTGACCGGCGAACCGGACCGAGCCGGTGACGGTGTTGCCGCGGTTCGGGAGCAGGCGCATGATCGCCAACGAGGTGACGGACTTGCCGCAACCTGACTCGCCGACCAGGCCGACGGTCTCGCCCGGGTTGACGGTGAAGCTCACGCCGTCCACGGCGGTGAACTGCCGCTTGCCCTTCTGGCCGAAGGTGACCCGGAGGTCCTCGACCTCCAGGAGTGCACCGGTTGTCGCAGAACTCACCGTCGTCACCTCCGTGACTTGGGGTCGAGGGCCTCGCGCAGCGACTCACCCATCAGGGTGAAGCCGAGCGCGACCACGATGATGCAGATCGCCGGGTAGACCGCGATGTGCGGGAAGGTGTTGAAGAACCGCTGCGCTGCGCCGAGCATCTGGCCCCACTCCGGGACGGAGTCGTCCGGGTTGCCCAACCCGAGGAAGGACAGGGCGGCGGCGTCGATGATCGCCACGGCCAGCACCAGGGTGCCCTGGACGATCACCGGACCGAGCGAGTTGGGCAGCATGTGCCGGAAGACGATGGCGGCCGGTTTCACGCCGAGGGCGCGGGCGGCGAGCACGTGGTCGCTGTGCCGCTGGGAGAGCATCGACCCGCGCAGCAGCCGGGCGAAGATCGGCACCTGGATGATGGCGATCGCCAGGATCACCGTCCACTGGCTGGGGCGGGCGAACATCGCCGCGATGGAGAAGGCCATCAACAGGGACGGGATGGAGAGCATCACGTCGACCACCCGCATGACCGCGCTGTCCATCCACCCGCCGATGCCGCCGGCCAGGGTGCCGAGCAGCATCCCTCCGGCGAGACCGCCGAGGGTGGCCAGCACGCCCACGATCAGGGTCTGTCGGGACCCGACCAGCAACCGGGAGAAGAGGTCGCGCCCGGCATTGTCGCCACCGAGCAGGTGGCCCTCCTGGGCGGGCGGGATCGGGGTGGCCGGGCTGATCTGGGACCGCAGCTCCGGCACCGCCTTCGTCGGGTCGAACGGGGCCACGAACGGGGCGATGATCGCCACCAGGACGAAGACCGAGACGATGGTCAGCCCGATCAGGAAGACCGGGTCGCGGCGCAGCCGGCGCCACGCGCTCTGGAGCAGGCTGACCCCTTCGTCCTTGGACAGGGTGCCGGCCTCGGCCAGGCTGTCGATCCGGTCCTTCTTGCGTTGACCGAACGTGGTGTCTGTCGCCATCACAGCCCTTTCACCGGGTCCGGACGCGTGGATCGATGATCGCGTAGGCGATATCGACCAGCAGGTTGACGATGATGTAGATCAGCGCGGCCATCATGATGACCACCTGGAGGATGGGGTAGTCCCGCAACGTGAAGCCCTGGGCCAGGGCGTCGCCGATCCCGGGGAAGGCGAAGACCTTCTCGGTCAGCACGGCGCCGGCCAGCAGGGCACCGATCTGCAAGCCGATGATCGTGACGACCGGGATCAGGGCGTTGCGCATGATGTGCCGGCCCCGGATGGTCGAGGAGGTCAGGCCCTTGGCCCGCGCGGTCCGCACGTAGTCCTCGTCCATCACCTCGATCACCGAGGCCCGGGTGATCCGGAAGATGATCGCGAACGGGATCGAGCTGAGCGCGAGCGCCGGCAGGATCAGGTGCTTGAGGGCGTCCCAGACGGCGTCCCACTCCCGGGTCATGATGCCGTCGAGGATGTAGAAGTTGGTGATGTGCGTGGCGTTGATCCCGACGCCGGACCTCCCCGACGGGGGCAACAGGCCCCACCGGACGGCGAAGATGTACTTCAGCACGTAGGCGAGGAAGAAGACGGGGACGGCGACACCCACCAGGGAGAAGATCACGCTGCCGGTGTCGAAGATCCCGCCGCGGCGCCGTGCCGCCAGGTAGCCCAGCGGGATCGCCAGGACCAGGGCGATCGCGATCGCGATGATGCTCAGCTCGATGGTGGCGGGGAAGCGCTGGAGGAAGACCTCCATCGCGGGCTGGCCCCGGAAGACCCCGTTGGAGATGCCGAAGTCGCCCTGGACGGCCCGGGTCAGGAACCGCCAGTACTGCACGAAGATCGAGTCGTTGAGCCCCAGCTGCTCGCGCAGCGCCGCTGCGGACTCCGGGGTGCCGCGCTCGCCGAGCAGGGCGGAGACGGGACCACCGGGCAGCGAGCGTAGCCAGGCGAAGAGCAACAGGCTCATCATGAACATGGCCAGCACTGCTTGGAGCAGCCGGCGCACGATGAATTTCAGCACTTGTCCTCCAGTGGTCCGGTACGGCTGGGTGCCCGGACACGGCGACGGGCTGGGCCAGAGTAGCCCAGCCCGTCGTGTGTCCGGCTGCGTCAGCGCTGACGCAGGGCGGGTGGTGGTGCTGTGCTGCTTACTCGGTGACCGTGACCGTGGAGAAGTCCTCGGCCGTCAACGGGCTGGCGATCAGCCCCTCGACGTTCGGACCGACCACGATCGCCGGCGGGCTGTGCGAGATCGGCAGACCGGGCAGCCAGTCCTCGCTCATGATGTTGGCGTTGAGCTCCTCGTACATCGCCGTGCGGGTCTCCTCGTCCGGCTCGCCGTCGGCGGCCCGCAGCGCGTCCTGCAGCTCCTGGTGGAACGGCAGCGGCTCGGTGCCGAACTGGTTGTCGTCACCGCAGAAGAAGGCGCACAGGAAGTTGTCCGCCGAGTTCAGGTCTCCGGTCCAGCCGAGGAAGAAGGCCGGGGCCTGCGACTGCTGGGTGCCGTCGATGTAGCCACCGGACCAGGGCTTGGACACCGGGTTCACCGTCACGCCGACGGCCTCCCAGTCGGCCTTCACCGCGTCGTAGATGCGCTGCGGGTCCGGCAGGTACGGGCGGGTGACCTCGGTCGGGTACCAGAGGTCGATGGTCAGGTCGGAGGCGCCGGCCTCGGCGAGCAGGTCCTTGGCCAGGTCCGGGTCGTAGGCGTACGGCTCGATCGAGCTGTTGTAGCCGCTCACCGTGTTCGGGATGAACTGGGTGGCCACCTCGGCTCCCTCGGGCAGCTGGTTCTGGACCAGCGTCTCGCGGTCGATGGCGTGGTAGAGGGCCTGCCGGATCAGCGGGTCCTCCAGCTGCGGGTCGGCCACCGAGTTCAGCGCCAGGTAGAGGATGTTGAACGGGTCACGGATCATCACCTGGTTGCCGCCCTCCTCCAGGGAGGCCCAGTCGACCGGGTTCGGCAGGTCGTAGCCGTTGATGGTGCCGGCCTCGAGCTCCTGCCGGCGGGCGTTCTCGTCCGGGATGATCTTGAAGACCAGGTTGGCCACGCCCGCGGCGTCGCCCCAGTAGTCGTCGTTGCGGACCAGGGTCACCGTGGCGCCGGCGTTGTCGTAGGACTCGAACTTGAACGGGCCGGTGCCGGTCGGGTGCTCCTCGGCATACTCAGGGTAGACGAATGCCTCACCCTCGGCCTTGACGTCGTTGGCGTTGTACTCCTCCATCGCCGTGGGCGACTGGATCGCGTATGCCGACTGGCTGAGCACCATCGGGAACTTGCCGGTGGGGCGGGTGATGGTGATCTCGGCGGTGAGCTCCTCGGTCGCCTCGCAGCCACCGTAGAGCGAGTCGTCGCCGAAGCCGAAGTCGTTGCCGTAGTAGTAGGCCACGGCCGGGTTCTGCCCGACCTCGTTCTGGTCGGCCCACCGCTCGAAGTTGGCGCAGACGGCCTCGGCGTTGAAGTCCGTGCCGTCGTGGAAGGTCACGCCCTCCTGGAGGTTGAAGGTCCAGGTCAGGCCGTCCTCGCTGCCCTCCCAGTCGGTGGCGAGCTCGGGGACTCCCTCGGTGCCGCCGGCCTCGATACCGACCAGGTTCTGGAAGATCTGCCGGGACACCCGGAAGGTTTCGCCGTCGCTGGCGTAGAACGGGTCGAAGGTGGTCGGCGCACCCGCCGCCCCGAAGACGAACGTGCCGTCGGTGGGCTCGGGAGCCTCACCGGAGCCGCCGTCGGTCTCGCTGCCGGCGTCGCCACCACCGTCGCCGCCGGTGTCGTCGTCGCGCTGGGACTGCGCGCAGGACGACAGGACCAGCGCCATGGCGGCTACGCCGGCGGCTGCCGCAAACTTGCGGTTGATCATCGTGCCTCCTCGAAGGGGCTCTCCAGGGCCTTGACGCCTGGGACGAGCCTGGTCGGAATGGGCGGAACCCTACGCGCAGCCACGGGGGTGGGGAAGCATTCGCCACCACTCGTTGCAGAACCTTGATCGACTTGAGACACGGGACGACACGGCATACTGACGCACCGTGCCCACCATGACCGTCGTCGCCGCCCTGTTGGTCGACGACCTGGTGCGGCCCACCCGGCTGCTGGCCGCCCGGCGCAGCGCGCCGCCGGAGCTGGCTGGCTGCTGGGAGTTCCCCGGCGGCAAGGTCGAGCCGGGCGAGGACCTGGTGCAGGCCCTGCGGCGCGAGCTGCGCGAGGAGCTGGGCACGGAGCTGACGTTGGGGGACCGACTGCCCGCGCCGCACGAGGAGGGGTGGCCGTTGACCGGCGCCTGGCGGATGCACCTGTGGTGGGCGGTCCCGCAGCACCGACCGGAACCGCTGGAGGACCACGACGCACTGCGGTGGCTGGCGCCGGAGGACCTGCACAGCGTGCCCTGGCTGCGCACCAATGTGGCGATCGTCACGGCCGTGGCGCAGCGGATGCTCGCGGGCTGAGACAATGAGCAAATGCCTTTAGCCTCACGCGACGACGTCCGTAACGTCGCCATCATCGCCCACGTCGACCACGGCAAGACCACCCTGGTCGACGCCATGCTCTGGCAGGCCGGCGCGTTCGCCGAGCACGCTGCCGCCGCCCACGCCGTCGAGCGGGTGATGGACTCCGGGGACCTGGAGCGGGAGAAGGGCATCACGATCCTGGCCAAGAACACCGCGATCTCCTACGCCGGCCCGTCCGCGGCGGCCCTGGGCCAGGTCGACGGCGTGACGATCAACATCATCGACACCCCCGGCCACGCCGACTTCGGCGGTGAGGTCGAGCGCGGCCTGTCCATGGTCGACGGGGTGGTCCTGCTGGTCGATGCCTCCGAGGGCCCGCTGCCGCAGACCCGCTTCGTGCTCCGCAAGGCGCTCGCGGCCAGGCTCCCGGTCATCCTGTGCGTCAACAAGGTGGACCGTCCGGACGCCCGGATCGAGGCCGTGGTGGGCGAGGTCGAGGACCTGTTTCTGGACCTGATGGACGACGCGGGGCTGGAGGAGGGCCTGGACTTCCCGATCGTCTACGCCTCGGCCAAGGCCGGACGGGCCTCGCTGACCCGTCCCGCCGACGGCGAGCTGCCCGAGGAGGAGAACCTCGAGCCGTTGTTCCGCACCCTCCTGGAGACCATCCCGGCCCCGTCCTACGACCCGGAGGTCCCGCTGCAGGCGCACGTGACCAACCTGGACTCCTCTCCGTTCCTGGGACGTCTCGCGCTGTGCCGGGTGCGTTCCGGCACGATCCGCAAGGGTCAGCAGGTGGCCTGGTGCCGCCGGGACGGGTCGACCGAGAAGGTCAAGATCACCGAGCTGCTGCTCACCGAGGCGCTGGAGCGGGTGCCCGCCGACGAGGCCGGCCCGGGCGACATCATCGCGATCGCCGGGATCCCGGAGATCACCATCGGGGAGACCCTGGCCGACGCCGACGACCCCCGGCCGCTGCCGTTGATCACGGTCGACGAACCGGCGATCTCGATGACCATCGGCACCAACACCTCCCCGCTGGTCGGGCGGGTGAAGGGCGCCAAGGTCACCGCCCGCCTGGTCAAGGACCGGCTGGACAAGGAGCTCGTCGGCAACGTCTCGCTGCGGGTGCTGCCGACCGAGCGTCCGGACACCTGGGAGGTGCAGGGCCGCGGCGAGCTGGCGCTGGCCATCCTGGTGGAGCAGATGCGCCGGGAGGGGTTCGAGCTGACCGTCGGGAAGCCGCAGGTGGTGACCAGGACGGTCGACGGCGCCCTGCACGAACCGGTCGAGCACCTGACCATCGACGCCCCCGAGGAGCACCTGGGGACGATCACCCAGCTGCTGGCGGCCCGCAAGGGCCGGATGGACCAGATGAGCAACCACGGCACGGGCTGGGTCCGGATGGAGTATGTCGTGCCCTCCCGCGGTCTGATCGGGTTCCGCACCGAGTTCCTCACCGAGACCCGGGGCACCGGCATCGCGCACCACGTGTTCGACGGGTACGCGCCGTGGTTCGGGGAGATCCGCACCCGGCAGAGCGGCTCGCTGGTCGCCGACCGGTCCGGCGCCGCGACGACATACGCGATGTTCAACCTGCAGGAGCGGGGAACCCTCTTCGTCGAGCCCACGACCGAGGTCTACGAGGGGATGATCGTCGGGGAGAACTCCCGCGCCGACGACATGGACGTCAACATCACCAAGGAACGCAAGCTCACCAACGTCCGGTCAGCCGGGGCCGACGTCCTCGAACGGCTGATCCCGCCGCGCCGGCTGAGCCTGGAGCAGAGCCTGGAGTTCTGTCGCGAGGACGAGTGCGTCGAGGTGACGCCGGAGGCGGTCCGGATCCGCAAGGTGGTGCTGGACCACGTGGAGCGCAACCGGGCCACAGCGAGGGCCCGCAGGTCATGAGCGCCGGGCGCCGACCGCTGCTCCCGGGGGATTCCCCCGGGGTGCTGGTCGCCGTGCACGCCCACCCGGACGACGAGACCCTGGCGACCGGGGTCGCGCTGGCGCACCACGTGGCCCGCGGCGACCGGGTGCACGTGATCACCTGCACCCTGGGGGAGGAGGGGGAGGTCATCCCGCCGGACCTGGCGCACCTGGAGGGGAGCGACGCGCTCGGCCCCTACCGCGCCGGGGAGCTGTCGGCCGCGATGGCCCGCCTCGGGGTGGACCACGAGTACCTCGGTGGCCCCGTCCCGCGCTGGCGCGACAGCGGGATGGCCGGCACCGCCAGTGCGGAGCACCCGCGGGCGTTCGTGGGGGCCGACCTGGCACAGGCCGCGGAACTGTTGGCGGCCCGGCTGGCCGAACTGGCCCCCGACGCCGTCCTCACCTACGACCCGCAGGGTGGCTACGGGCACCCGGACCACATCCGCACCCACGAGGTGACGGTGGCCGCGGTCCGCTCGCTGCCCCCGGCCGCGCGTCCGCTGCTGTATGCCGTGCTCACGCCGTCCTCCTGGGCGCGGGAGGACCGCGCCTGGCTGGCCGGGCACGTGCCCGCGGACGCCGGGCTCACCGTGCCGGGCCCGGACGAGCCGTATGCCGTGTCCGTCGTGGACGACGACCTGGTCACCCACGCGGTGGTGGACCCGGCGGCGCTGGGGTCCCAGGTCGCCGCGCTGCGGGAGCACGCGACGCAGGTCACCGTCTACGACGGCTACTATGCACTCTCCAACGACATCGCCGCGCGGCTCGCGGGGCGGGAGGGATATGCCCTGCTGGACCCCGACGGGACGTTCCCGGGGGGACCGGCTGGCGCCGGGAGGTCGTCGGGCGCGGGTGAGCCGACCGGAGGGGGAGCACCGTGAGCGGGCAGCCGGTGCCGTCGGACGGCACCGGGGCGGCCGGGGAGCCGGTGGACCCGCTGGAGTACCGCCGGGCGATCGGCCGGTTCGCCACCGGGGTCACGGTGGTGACGACCTTCGCCGGCCGGCACGACCACGCGATGACCGCCAACTCGGTGACGAGCGTCTCCCTGTACCCGGTGCTGATGCTGGTCAGCGTCGAGCAGGACTCCCGGTGGCACGAGGCCGTCGCGGAGTCCGGGGTGTGGGGGGTGAGCATCCTCGGCGAGCACGGCCGACCCACGGCCGAGTGGTTGGCCTCGCCGGGACGTCCCCTGCACGGCCAACTGGACCGGATCGCCCACCACCGGGGCCCGCAGACCGGGGTCGCGCTGCTCGACGGGGCACTGGCCACCCTCGAGTGCCGCACGGTGGCCGCCCACCCCGCGGGCGACCACACCCTGGTCGTGGGCGAGGTGCTCTCCGTGGAGAGCCCGGCCCGGGTCGAGGCCGCCCTGGTGCACTTCCGCGGGCGCTACGGGATCCTGCCCTGAGCCGCGACTCGCAGGGAGGTTCATGTCACCATGAGGGCACGTCTGGCCGAGCCCGGTGATCTCGAACTGCTCCTTCCGATGCTCTTGGACATGGGGTTCGTCGATGATGAGGCCGCACTGCGCGATCGATTCCCACTCTTCTGCGCATCCGTCGACCACCCGATCCTCGTCGCCGTCGACGAGGGCGGAGCGCTCCTTGGCTATGCCGCCCTACACGACCTGGGACAGCATCTGCGATCCGGGAACACGCACCGCACGGTCAAGCTGGACGACCTCTACACCGCACCCGCTCACCGACGCCGAGGAGTGGCAAGACTCCTGATGGAGGCGGTGGAGTCCTGGGCGCGCTCGCAACCAGTTCGCTACGTGTTCTGGTACGCGAACCAGGGGCCCGCAGGCGCCGCATACCAAGCCATGGGCTACGAGCCCGATGGGTCTGGGCAGGAAGGGTTCGACTTCTACGAGATCGATCTCGGTGATCCCCACGACAGATTGGCTCATCCTCAGCGGGGAACGTGACCGGGCATTCAACGTGGCAGTAGGGAACACCGGCGGCGTGACCGGGCCGGGGTCCCCGAGACTGTCAGGCGGAGCAGGCATACTGCTGGCGGGCGGGAGCGCCGCGACCACGAGGGACAGCCGATGAGGGAAAGCTGACGATGGAGACCGAGAGCACGCTGCACGAGGAGCCGCAGCGCAATGAGTGGTTGGGGATCACCATCCGCACCCTGCTGGCGCTGGCCGTGCTGGGCGCGGCCTACTTCGGGATCGCGCAGTACTTCGGCAACCGGATCCCCAACGGCACCACCGTGCACGGCGTGGACATTGGCAACATCACCCCAGAGGACGCACGGGAGACCGTCACCGCCAAGCTGGAGGACCTGGCCACCGACCCGGTCGTGGTGGAGATCGACGGTGAGCAGATCTCGTTGGACCCGGCGACCGCGGGACTCGGGCTGGACGTGGACGCCACGCTGGAGGGGATCGCCGGGGTCAGCTACGACCCGCGGGTGCTCTGGAGCCGGGTGACCGACAGCGGCAGGGAGCTCGAGCTGGTCGACACCGTGGACCGGGCCCAGCTCGAGGACGCCGTCGCCGAGCACGCCGACGCCTTCGGGCAGGAGGCGAAGGAGGGCAGCGTCGCGCTCAAGCTCGGCACCGTGGACGTCAAGGAACCGGTCGAGGGGCGCAGCCTCGACGTCGCCGGCACGGCCGATGCCGTCGAGGCCGGATGGCCGGACACCCGCGAGGTGGAGGGCAGCTGGGAGCCGGTGCTCCCCGCCCTGTCCGCCGAGGAGATCGATCGGTTCGTCTCCGAGGAGGCCGAGCCGGCCCTCGACTCCTCGATCGTGATCAAGGTCGGCAGCAAGTACGACGCCGCCATCACGCCCAACCAGCTGTCGCGGCTGCTGACCGTGGAGGAGAGCGAGGACCACACGCTCTCCCTGGTGCTGGACGAGGAGGGGACCGTCGAGGTCGCCCGCGGCGCCCTCGGCAAGGCCGAGAAGACCCCGCAGAATGCCTCCGTCCGGCTCGGGAGCAACGGCAAGCCGCAGTTGATCAAGGCCGACAAGGGGCGGGTGCTGGACTCCGAGGAGCTGTTGACCAAGGTCAACCGTGCCCTGTTCGAGGACGGGTCGCGGTGGATCCGGGTCGGCACGACCCCGGTCGACCCCAAGATCACCGACGAGGACGCCGCGAAGTGGACCATCGACGAGAAGATGGGTGAGTTCCGCAGCCAGTTCCCCACGACGCCGGGCAACGAGGACCGCACCGAGAACATCCGGGTCGGCCTGGGCCACGTCAACGGCACCGTGGTCATGCCGGGGGACCAGTTCAGCCTGGGCGACGCGCTGTCCCCGATCACCGAGGACGCCGGGTACGTCAAGGCCGGTGTCATCTCCGACGGGCGGCTCGTCGAGGGCCTGGGCGGTGGCCTGTCGCAGGTCTCCACGACCGTGCTCAACACCGCGTGGGAGTCCGGCGTGCAGCTGGACGAGTTCACGCCGCACTCCTACTACATCTCCCGCTACCCGGAGGGACGCGAGGCCACCATCTCGGTCCCGGTGATCGACAACAAGTGGACCAACGACACCGACAGCCCGATCATCGTGCAGACCCGGATCGAGGGCGACGAGATCGTGATGCGCTTCTGGGGCGACCGTCAGTACACGGTCCAGACGCACACCAGCGGGCGGTCCAACGTCGTGCAGCCCGGACGCAAGACCGACGACAGCCCGAACTGTCTCTACCAGTCACCGCAGGTCGGGTTCGACGTCACCGTGACGAGGGTGCTGTTGCGCGGCGGTGACGAGGTCGACCGGCGCTCCTACACCACCCACTACAACGCCTCGGACGAGGTCGTCTGCACCGGCGGATGAGCCCCGGCCAGTGGGCCTGGTTCGGCCGGCAGTGCTGCCCCGGCATACAATCGGCGGAGTATTCCGGCCCGGGGTGCCCCGGTGCCGGACCGCCGCACCAGCAGTTCCACGAGCAGGAGTTGTCCCCATGACCTACGTGATCGCCCAACCCTGTGTCGACCTCAAGGACAAGGCATGCATCGAGGAATGCCCAGTCGACTGCATCTACGAGGGTGAGCGCTCGCTGTACATCCACCCGGACGAGTGCGTCGACTGCGGTGCCTGCGAGCCGGTGTGCCCCGTGGAGGCGATCTACTACGAGGACGACGTCCCGGAGCAGTGGGCGGACTACTACAAGGCCAACGTCGAGTTCTTCGACGACCTCGGCAGCCCGGGCGGCGCAGCCAAGCTCGGACTGATCCCCAAGGACCACCCGATCATCGCGGACCTACCTCCGCAGGAACACGACGAGTGACTCCGCCCGCAGGGGGCGGGTGCCCACGCGTCCACTCCTGCACCACATCCATCCATCGAACCAGGGCCGCGCGTCGGCCCGCTGCCCGAAGGGCACGAGCAGGAGGAATATATGAGCGAGAACGCCACACTGCGACACGGTGACCACGAACTGGACCTCCCCTTCGTCCCGGCGGTCGAGGGCAACAACGGTCTCGACATCTCCGCACTGCTCAAGGAGACCGGCGACGTGACGCTGGACGTGGGCTACGGGAACACCGCCTCGTGTTCCTCGGAGATCACCTACATCGACGGCGCCCAGGGCATCCTGCGCTACCGCGGCTACCCGATCGAGCAGCTGGCCGAGAAGTCCAACTTCCTGGAGACCAGCTACCTGCTCATCTACGGCGAGCTCCCGACCGCCCAGCAGTTGGACGACTTCGACCAGCGGATCCGCAAGCACACGCTGCTCGTGGAGGACATGAAGGGCTTCTTCGGCGGTTTTCCGCGCGACGCCCACCCGATGCCGGTGCTCTCCTCCGCGGTCTCCGCGCTGGGCACCTTCTACCAGGACAGCCTGGACCCGTTCGACCCCGAGCAGGTGGAGATCTCCACCATCCGGCTGATGGCCAAGCTGCCGACCATCGCGGCCTATGCGTTCCGCAAGAGCCAGGGCCAGCCGTTCCTCTACCCGAACAACGACTACAACCTGGTCGAGAACTTCCTCTGGATGACCTTCGGCCAGCCGACCGAGGCCTACGAGCTGGACCCGACCGTCGCCCGGGCGCTCGACCAACTGTTCATCCTGCACGCCGACCACGAGCAGAACTGCTCCACCTCCACCGTGCGTCTCGTCGGGTCCTCCGAGGCCAACCTGTTCTCCTCGATCTCCGCCGGGATCCACGCGCTGTCCGGCCCGCTGCACGGTGGGGCAAACTCCGCGGTCCTCACCATGCTCGAGGAGATCAAGGCCAACGGCGGCGACGTCAAGGACTTCGTCAAGAAGGTCAAGAACAAGGAGGAGGGCGTCAAGCTGATGGGCTTCGGCCACCGGGTCTACAAGAACTATGACCCGCGCGCCGCCATCGTCAAGCGCACCGCCCACGAGATCTTCTCCAAGGTCGGCGGCGGCAACCCGCTGCTGGACCTGGCCCTGGAGCTGGAGCAGACCGCCCTCGAGGACGAGTACTTCGTCGAGCGCAAGCTCTACCCGAACGTCGACTTCTACACCGGCCTGATCTACGAGTCGATGGGCTTCCCCTCCAACATGTTCACCGTGCTGTTCGCGATCGGTCGGCTGCCCGGCTGGATCGCCCAGTGGCGCGAGATGATCAACGACCCGCAGACCCGGATCGGTCGCCCCCGGCAGCTGTACACCGGGTCCCCCGTCCGCGACTGGACGCCCTCCGACCAGCGCTGAGAGGGTGGGGCCGGGCTAACCGGCAACCGTGATGAGGACGGTGGCGCCGCTGGCGCCGCCGTCCTCATCGTTGTGCCAGGTCGGGGTCTCCTGGGACCGGTCCCACTGCATACCGTCGACCTGCACCGAGACCACCGACTCGGCCTCGGCGTGCGCGACGGCCCATGCGGCGACCGCCCAGGCCGAGTCCTCGGAGGCGGCGGTGATCGTCAGCGTGGTGCCCTCCACCTGCCCCGAGGCACCGAACGTGCGCTCGGCCTTGGCGAGCAGGTCGGTGGCCGACCCGGACTCCCCGGCCGGGTCCAGCGAGCACCCCATGCCGGCAGGGGTCTCCCCGGTGAGCGTGGAAGCGAGGACCCGGCCCTCCCACTCGTGGTCGGCATACGCGTCGGGGTAGGCGCTGCGCTGCACCTCCTGGGCCGCGACGGTGATCTCCAGGTCCTGCCAGCCCGGGACCTCGAGCAGGGCGTCGTAGAAGGCGTGGGAGGCGTAGACGGGGTCCAGGATCTCCTCCTCGGTGCCCCAGCCCTGGCTGGGGCGCTGCTGGAACAGTCCGACGGAGTCGGCGTCCCCGTAGGTGATGTTGCGCAACCCCGACTCCTGGATGGCGGTGGCCAGCGCGATGGACACGGCGCGCCGCGGCAGGTCACGCTCGACCGCGACCATGGTGATGGTGGCGGCGTTGGCGGACTGCTCGGGGGTGAACGTCTCGGTCCGCTCCGCCGCCCGGAACTCGCACTCCTGCGACCGGAGCTCGGTGAGTACCCAGCGGGCTCCCAGGACCCCGCCGGCCCCGGCGGCCAGGAGGGCCACGGCGAGCACGGCGGTGCCCGCCGCGGACCGACCGCGGCGGGTCGTGCGACCGCTCTCGGGCAGCCGGTGGCCATGGTCGTCGGGGGGCATGACGCTCAGTGTAGGTCGGCAACCTAGGGTGGTCCGCCATGAGCACCGACGCCCCCGCGACGCACCCCGGGCTGGACCTGACCGCCGACGTGGTGACCCTCACCGCCGCCCTGTGCGACATCCCCTCGGTGAGCATGGAGGAGCAGGCGATCGCCGACGCCGTGCAGGCGGCGCTGACCCCGCTGCCGCACCTGGAGGTGGTGCGGGACGGGAACGTCGTGGTGGCCCGGACCGACCTCGGCCGGGCGGAACGGGTCGTGCTGGCCGGGCACCTGGACACGGTGCCGCTGACCGACCCGCCGAACCTGCCGGTGCGCATCGAGGAGGACTACCTGGTCGGACGGGGGACCACCGACATGAAGGGCGGGGTGGCTGTGCAGCTGCGGTTGGCCGGGCAGTTGACGGCGCCCACCCGGGACGTCACCTACGTCTTCTACGACGGCGAGGAGGTGGCCGACGAACACAACGGTCTCGCCCGCTTGTCCCGGGAGCGTCCGGAGCTGCTCCGGGGCGACTTCGCGGTGCTGCTGGAGCCCAGCGACGACGGGGTCGAGGGCGGCTGCAACGGGTACGTCACCGTCCGGGTGCACACCCGCGGCACGGCCTGCCACTCGGCCCGGCCGTGGATGGGGCACAACGCCGTGCACGACCTCGCCGGGGTGCTCGACCGGATCACCGCCGCGGACCTGCCGGACGTCGACGTCGACGGCCTCACCTACCGCCAGTCGCTGAACGCGGTGGCGGTGAGCGGGGGGATCGCCGACAACGTCATCCCCGACCACGCGGTGGTCACGGTGAACTACCGGTTCGCCCCGGAGCGCGACGCGGCGGCCGCGGTCCGACACCTGCAGGAGGAGGTCTTCGCCGGGCTCGAGGTGGAGGTCGTGGACGCGGTCGACGGCGCCCGCCCGGGGCTGCACCTGCCGGCCGCCGCCGACTTCGTGACCGCGCTCGGCCTCCCGGTGCGGGCCAAGCAGGGCTGGACGGACGTGGCCCGGTTCAGCGCCCTCGGGATCCCGGCGGTGAACTTCGGGCCGGGCGAGAGCAGGTTCGCGCACATGGCCGACGAGCGGTGCCTGCTGCGCCAGCTCGGCGAGTGCGAGCAGGCGCTCCTGCGCTGGCTGTCCTGACCCACCGGGGCGGACGTCCCGACCCGGGACGTGCACGGCACAGCGTCGCCGACTAGGTTCGTGCCCGTGACTGATCAGAGGGAACACCTCCAGGGACCGGTGACCCTGCGGGGCCGCCAGGTGCCGGCCACCACCACCGACCAGCGGCTGCTGGACAGTGCCGGGCCCGCTGACTGGGTGCACACCGACCCCTGGCGGGTGCTGCGGATCCAGGCCGAGTTCGTCGAGGGTTTCGGCACGCTGTCCGAGATCGGCCCGGCGATCAGCGTCTTCGGCTCGGCCCGGACCGAGCCCGGCCACCCCACCTACGAGCTGGCCGAACGGGTCGGGCGGACCGTCGTGGAGCGCGGCTTCGCGGTGATCACCGGGGGAGGCCCGGGCACCATGGAGGCGGCCAACAAGGGCGCCACCGAGGCCGGGGGCACCTCGGTCGGGCTGGGCATCGAACTGCCCTTCGAGGCGGGCCTGAACCCCTACGTCAACCTCGGCATCAACTTCCGGTACTTCTTCGCCCGCAAGACGATGTTCGTCAAGTACGCCCAGGGCTTCATCGTGCTCCCCGGGGGGTTCGGCACGCTGGACGAGATGTTCGAGGCGGTCACCCTCGTGCAGACCGGCAAGATCACCAGGTTCCCGATCGCGCTGCTCGGCACCCGGTTCTGGCGGCCCATGGTCGACTGGTTGCAGGAGGCCCTGCTGGCCGAGGGCACGATCTCGCCGAAGGACCTGGACCTGCTCCACCTGACCGACGACGTCGACGAGGCGGTGGACCACGTGGTGGGATCCCGCGGGGCCGGGGGCGAGCCGTGATCATCCTGCTCGTGGTCGTCGTGGTGCTGCTAGCCGGGCTCGTCGCCGCGGTTCTCGCCGGACGCATCCCGGCCGGCGGCCTCCTCCCGCCGGTGAGCTCGGAGTCCGCGGCCGGGCTGCCGCGCGGGGGCATGGAGCCCGCCGACCTGGCCGCGCTCCGGTTCGACATGGTCCCCCGCGGCTACCGGATGTCGCAGGTGGACGCGGTCCTGGAGCGGCTCGTCGACGAGGTGCGGACCCGGGACGCCGAGATCGCGCTGCTCCGTGCCGAGAGGGCCGGGGAGGAGCCGGGCGCGGGGGACGACCTGGCCGTCACCGGGGACGAGGGCGGCGGTCTCCCGGGCGGGGGCGAGGAGACCGGGCATGGGGGCCGTTGAGCTGGTCCGGGTGGTCCCCGCCGACCTGGAGGCCACGTTCGCCGTCGTCGGCGACCTCACGGCATACGGACGGTTCGTCGTGGCCACCACCCTGGAGACCGACCCGCTGCCGGTGGGGGTGGGCTGGTCGTTCACCGCGCGCACCGGCGTCGGACCGCTCGTGGTGGTCGACCGGATGACGGTCACCGCGTGGGAGCCGCCGCACCGGTTCAGCGTCCGCAAGCTCGGCCCCGTGCTGGACGGCTGGGCCGACGTCCGGTTCGTCGCGGGGGCGGCCGGCACCACGGTGCGGTGGACCGAGGAGATCACGGTCCGTCCCCCATGGTTGGGACGCCGCCTGACCCTGCTCAGCGACCTCGTCACCCGGTGGCTGTTCGGGCGTGCCCTGGACCGGATGGTCGCGCAGGTCCGCGCCGCATGACCACCCGGCCCACCGGACGGTTCCTGCTGACCGTCCTCGCGATCTATACCGTCCTGCGGCTGTTCACCACCGCCGTGCTGCTCTGGATCACGCACAGCCAGCAGGACCCGGTGATCTTCACCGACGAGTACCCCCGCTACTTCGACGTGGCCACCGCCTGGGACGGCAAGTGGTACCGCGAGATCGCCGAGCAGGGCTACCCGCCGGAGCTGCCGCGCTACGAGGACGGCACGGTGCGGCAGAACCCCTGGGCGTTCTACCCGATCTTCCCGAAGACCGCGGCCCTGCTCATGCACCTGACCGGTCAGCCCTTCGAGGTCGTCGCCCCGCTGTTGGCCACGGTCATCGGGTATGCCGCGGTGCTGGTCATGGCGTTGCTGCTGCACGAGCGGGTGGGTCGGGTCGGCACCCTGGCGGCCGTCACGCTGTATGCCGCGTTCCCCGCCTCGCCGACGCTCCAGGTCGCCTACACCGAGTCGCTGGCCATCCTGCTGCTCTGCCTGGTGCTGCTGCTCCTGAGCAAGGAACGGTGGCTGTGGGCCGCCGGAGTGGCCGTGCTCACCGGTCTGGCCCGCCCGATCGCGCTGCCGCTGGGGGTCGTGGCACTGGTGGCCGTCTTCCTGCGCTGGCGGGCCCGCGGCGAGCGTCCCCTGGGTGCCGGGGAGGTGCTGCGGATGCTGGCCGCCCTGGTGGGCTGCGGGGTCTCCGGGTTGATCTGGCCGGCCCTGGTCTGGCGGGGCACCGGGGAACCGGACGGCTACACGACCACGATGTCTGCCTGGCGCGGCGGGGAGGAGATCTCGCCCTTCCAACCGACCTTGGACCTGCTGGAGTTCCTGTTCGGCGACCGGGGGACCTGGTTGCTGCTGGGCGGGACGGTGCTGCTCCTGGTCGCCGTGCTGGGGCCGTGGGCGCGGGCGCTCGGTGCCGAGCTGCGCGCCTGGCTGTTGGCCTACCCGTTCTACCTGGCGGCGGCGCTCGACCCGTGGACGAGCATCTACCGCTACCTGCTGATGATGTTCCCGCTGTTCGTGGTCTTCGTCGGCGCGGGCTGGCGACCGGGGGACCGCAAGGGGTACGTCCAGCCCACCTGGCTCACCGGTACCCGCCTGGTGGTCCTCCTGGTGCTGTTCCTGGGCTGGCAGGTCTGGTGGACCTGGGAGCTGTTCATGTTCGTGCCACCGCGCGACGACCCGCCGTGACGGTGGGTGCTCACTCGCCGGTGAAGACCGGCGTCTCCTTGGCCAGGAAGGCCGCGACGGCGGCGCGGTGGTCGGCGCTGGCACCCGTCTCGGCCATCAACCCGGCCTCGTGCTCCAGCGCCTGCTCCAGCGGGGCCCCGGCCGAGACCTCCACGGCCCGCCGGACCGCACCGTAGGCCCGGGTCGGCCCGGCCGCCAGCCGGGCGGCGAGGGCGGCGACGTGGTCGGCCAGCTGGTCGGCGGGGACGACCTCGGTGGCCAGCCCGATCGCGGCCGCCTCGTCCGCGGGCACGGTGCGCGGCAGCAGCAGCAGTTCCTTGGCCTTGGCGGTGCCGACCAGGCGCGGGAGCGACCAGGAGGACCCGGAGTCGCAGGACAGCGCGATCCCGACGAAGGCCAGGTTGAACCCCGCCGTGTCGGCGACGATCCGCAGGTCCGCGGCCATCGCGAACGCGGCCCCGGCCCCGGCGGCCACCCCGTTGACCGCGGCGATGACCGGCTTGTCCATCGTGGCCAGCAGGGTGACGATCGGGTTGTAGTGCTCGGGGACGGTGCGCCACAGCGACTGGTCCTCGGCTTGCAGGAGCTTGATGTGCTCCTTGAGGTCCTGCCCCACGCAGAAGGCCCGTCCCGACCCGGTCAGGACGACGCACCGGACCCCGGGGTCGGCCGCGACGTCCTGCAGCGCCTCCAGCAGCGCGACCTTGGTCGGCGTGTCCAGGGAGTTCATCGCCTCCGGGCGGTTGAACCGGACCGTGGCCACCCCCGCGGCCCGCTCGACGACGACGGTGTGCTGCTCCGGGCTCGCGGGCTGGTCGGCGGGCGGTTGGGTCATCACTCGGCTCCTGTCAGTGGCGCCCCGGCGAGGGCGAGGGTGTCGCTGACGAATGTACGGGCTGCCGGTCGCAGTGTCTCGGCTGCCTCCAGGAAGAGGGCCCGTGCCGCGTTGCCCGGCCACCCCTGCGGGAGCACCCCCGCGGGCAGCTCCGGGTCGATGAAGAGGAAACTGCGCCACCGGTGCACCAGCTCGGCACGGATCGGGTAGGCCTCCTCCGGGGTCAGGTCGGCACGGCCGCCGGCCACCAGCTCGGCATACCGGTCGAGGAACCCGTGGTAGCGCGCCGCCAGGTCGGTCAGGTCCCACGCCTGGGCAGCCAGCGTGGCCGGCTCGCCCAGGTGGTCGGCCGCGAAGGACTGCCAACCGACCCCGAGCGGCCCCAGCGCGGACTCCAGCTCCGGGTTGGGATGGGCCGCCACCCAGGTCTGGGCCGCCAGACGTCCGTACCCGAGGTAGCCGAGCGTCGCCGCCACCCGGTCCCGCTGCGCCCGGTCGCCGGCCCGGTCCAGCACGATGACCCGCCACCGGCCGTCCCAGGGCACCTCGACCGGCCGGTAGATGCGTTGGTGGGCGGCCGCCAACCGGGCGGTGGCGGCCGGCGTCGCGAGGTAGCCCCGCACCCCGTTGCGGCGCGCCGGGGCCAGCCAGTCCTGGGTCACCATCCGGGATACCGCGGTACGGGTCGCCGCAGGACGGATCCCGCAGGACCCCAGCAACGTCACCACGCTGGAGATGGGTGCCCACGAGCCGAACTCGGTGAGGTGGTCACCGTAGAGGTCGAAGACAGCCGATCGCGCGCGCACCGCTCCAGTGTGCCGTAGGGAGGATTTCGACCATCGGCACGGACAGGGGATAATGGGGGCAGTGATCGTAGCCCGCGGCACTTCGGCGGCGGGCACCGCGGTGCGCCGCGGCAGGAGGAAGGGTTCACGATGGCAGCGATGAAGCCGCGTACGGGGGACGGCCCCCTCGAGGTGACCAAGGAGGGCCGTGGCATCGTGCTTCGGATGCCGCTCGAGGGTGGCGGCAGGCTCGTGGTGGAGATGAACGCCGAGGAGGCCGGCGCCCTGGGCGCCGCCATCGAGGAGTGCCTGGGCGGCTGAGCCCGGGTTCCCACCCACACACCTCACGGGCTCCGGCCCGAGACGAAGACCCCCTCGCGCCGGTCGTCGGCGTGGGGGGTCTTCCTTGCTCAGCGCTTGACGGCGGCGAGCAGCCCGTCCCCGACCGGGAGCAGGGTCGGGATCAGCCGCTCGTCCTCACGCAGCGTCTTGCCCAGGTCCCGCAGGATCGTCGTGGTCTCGTCCCGGGCCGCGGGGTCGGCGACCTGGTCGTGCCACAGCATGTTGTCCATCACCAGGACACCGCCGGACCGGAGCAGCCGGATGGCCTGCTCGGCATACACGGGGTAGCTGGGCTTGTCCGCGTCGACCAGCACGAGGTCGTAGGCACCGTCGGTGAGCCGCGGCAGCACCTGACCGGCGTCCCCGCCGATCACCCGGGTCCGCTGGGTGGGGATGCCCGCTGCGGCGAAGGCCTCCTTGGCGGCCCGCTGGTGCTCCGGCTCGATGTCGATCGAGGTCAGGATGCCGTCCGGGGCCATCCCCTCGAGCAACCACAGGCCGGAGACCCCGGCGCCGGTGCCGATCTCCACCACGTGCGTGGCGCGCAGCGAGGCGGCCAGCAGCCGCAGTGCCGCACCGACCCCGGCGCTGACCGGCATGCAGCCCAGCGACTCCCCGCGACCCCCGGCCTGCTCGATCACCTCGGTCGGCGTGATGAAGTCCTCGGTGTAGGCCCACGAGGCCGGTTTCTGTGCACCCATGGGGCCAACCCTAACCTCCCCGGGGCGCTCAGGTAATTCCCAGGATCTGCTGCCAGTCTGGTCACCACGAATCACGCCGACCCCGGCAGTCGGCGGAGCCACGGAGGACACGATGGACGAGCGGACGCACGAGGAACAGGACTGGCAGCCGCCGTCCTGGGACGAGATCGTGCGTGACCACTCCGCCCGCGTCTACCGGCTCGCCTACCGGCTCACCGGCAACCAGCACGATGCCGAGGACCTGACCCACGACGTCTTCGTCCGGGTCTTCCGCTCGCTGCAGACCTACCGCCCCGGCACCTTCGAGGGTTGGTTGCACCGGATCACCACCAACCTGTTCCTGGACAAGGCGCGGCGCAAGCAGCGGATCCGCTTCGACGCACTCAGCGAGGACGCCGCGGCCCGGATCCCCAGCCGCTCGCTCGGCCCGGAGGCGGCGTACGACGCCACCCACTTCGACGACGACGTGCAGCGTGCCCTGGACTCGCTCTCGCCCCAGTTCCGCGCCGCCGTCGTGCTGAGCGACATCGAGGGGTTCACCTACGAAGAGGTGGCCCAGACGCTGGGCATCAAGTTGGGCACCGTGCGCTCGCGGATCCACCGCGGCCGTGCCCAGTTGCGCCAGCAGCTGGCCCACCGGGCGCCGCAGCCGGCCCGCCGCGGCCCGACGACCGCCCCCCTGCCCGTCCTCGGCTGAGTCGCGGAGTGCCCGCATTGCCCGGTCGGGGCGGCGATCAGGCAGAATCACCGATCATGGCCGAGCGCGAGGACGACACCCAGGGGATCCCGGTCGACCGCACCCTGCAGTGGCGCAGCGCCCCGCCCCGCAACGTCCCGGAGGCGACCCCGCCGGAAGGCAGCGGATCCGCCGCACCGGCACCCACGGCATACCACTCGGCGTTCGGGCCGGACCGTCCGGCAGCGCCCGTGAGCAGCAGCTCCGTGGCCGAGACACCCCCCGCCGCTCCGGGCCGGGGCCGTCGACGTGCCGGTGCCGGCTGGCTCGCAGCCGGCCTCTGCCTGGGTCTGGTCGGTGGCGTGGCCGGCGGGGTCCTCTCGGACCGCTACCTCGGGACGGAGTCGGAAACCCCGCGGGTGGTGGAGCCGGCGATCGGGGCGCAGATCGGCACCGGGGGCACCGCGCCGGTCACCGCCATCGCCACGACGGCGCTGCCGAGCGTGGTCTTCATCAGCGTCGAGGGGGACGACGGGGCCGGGGTGGGCTCGGGGTTCGTGGTGCGCGAGGACGGCTACATCGTGACCAACAACCACGTCATCGAGGGGGCCGCCGACGGGGGGACCATCACCGTGGAGTTCTCCCACGACCAGGAGCCGCTCCCGGCCGAGATCGTGGGCCGGGACGTGCCCTACGACCTGGCGGTGCTCAAGGTGGACCGCGCGGGGCTGCCGGCGCTGCGGTTCGGTGACTCCGACCAGCTGGAGGTCGGGGAGGGCGTGGTCGCGGTCGGCGCCCCGCTGGGCCTGGACAGCACGGTGACCGCCGGGATCGTCTCGGCCGTCAACCGGCCCGTGGTGGCCGGTCAGGGGGAGTCCACCTCCTACATCAACGCGATCCAGACCGACGCCGCGATCAACCCGGGCAACTCCGGCGGCCCGCTGCTGGACATGGCCGGACACGTCATCGGGATCAACTCGGCGATCGCGCAGATCCCCGACATGACGGTCAGCCAGTCCGGCAGCATCGGGCTCGGCTTCGCGATCCCCGGCAACCAGGTGCAGCGCACCACCGAGCAGCTCATCGAGACCGGGACCAGCGAGCACCCCGTCATGGGGATCCTGGTGGACACCACCTACCGCGACGGCGGGGCACGGGTGCTGGACCAGGCGCAGGCCGGGGACCAGGACGCGGTCGTCGACGGGGGACCGGCCGACAAGGTCGGGATCGAGCCTGGCGACATCATCCTGGCCATCGACGGGACGCGGGTGGACGACTCCAACCACCTGATCGTGCTGCTGCGGTCCCACAAGGTGGGCGACACCGTCGAGGTGCTGATCCGCGAGGCGGACGGGGCGGAGCGGACCGAGCAGGTCACCCTGGCAGGATCTGGGGAATGAACGACCCCTCGCAGCCGGCGGGAGCCTGCTGATGTGGAACCTCAACGGGACCGAGCTGCTGATCCTGATCGTGCTCGCCCTGGTCATCCTCGGCCCGGACCGGCTGCCTGAGTATGCCTCGCGGCTCGCCAAGGGGGTCCGGCAGCTGCGGGACCTCGCGGAGGGCGCCAAGGTGCAGCTGCGCGAGGAGATGGGGCCCGGCTTCGACGACGTGGACTGGAAGCAGCTGGACCCCCGGCAGTACGACCCGCGCCGGATCGTGCGGGAGGCCCTGCAGGACGAGCCGCCAGCCGCCGCCAGCGCCGACGCCGGGCAGGCGCAGCCGCCGCAGCGGGAGGTCGACCATGCCTCCGGCGGGGGCCCGACGGTCCGGTTGATGGACCCCTCCCTGCCCACGCCGTTCGACCCCGAGGCCACCTGAGGCCCGGATGAGGCCGGCGGCGTGGGAGGCGCTGGCGCGGGTCCGCTCCCGGAGCGTGGGACCGCCGCTGGACCCGGACCTCCGGGTCACCCTCAACTTCCACCCCGACCGGCTCAGCCGCGGTCGGACCGTGCTGGAGCACCTGCGGCTCGACGGGACCTACCGGTCGCAGTTCGAGACCGGGACCAGCAACGGTGGCCTGACCGCCCACGAGGGTGGCGCGCGCTGGCGGTGGGAGCGGGACATCTTCGGTGGCGCCTACGACGACGCGCCGGCCGCCGAGCGTCCGGTCTACGGTGCCCTCGACCACCGCAGAGGACCGCTCGGTGGCGCCCCGAGGTTCGGGTCGGCCTACCTGCGGCTGACCCCAGAGGTCCTGGGAAGGACGTCCTTCTGCTTCCCCGACTCGGTCTTCGGGCCCGGACTCTTCGGCACGGCAGATGCTTGCGACCTGGTGCGGCACGCCGAGGAGTATGCCCGGCGCGTGCGTGATGGCGTCGACGAGGCCGACGAGGCGCGCGAGGGCGGACTGCTCGACGCGTATGTCGAGGCGCACGTCCACGGCCGCGTCGAGCTGGCCCGGGACGTCGAGGTGCTCGCGCTGGACCCCTGCTACCGCGGCACCGAGATCGAGGAGCAGGCCCGGGCGTTGCCCGTCTCGGTCCGCTGGCACGAGGGCCGGCGCTTGACGGTGCAGGAGGCGGAGCGCCACGTGGCCTTCCGCGGACCCGAGGCAGTCGAGCTCGCGCGACGGATCGCCCGGCACGGTGAGCTCGATGCGCGGGTGATCGGACTGGCGGCAGCGGCCGGCGCGGACGGGCAGCTGCTCAAGCGGGTGTGGCACCTGGTCGCGCGGTACGGCCGGCCACGGGGCCTGACCGATCCATGGGCGGGCCCCAGCCGGGGGTGACCGTCAGGTGGGGGAGATGCTGAGCTTGCGTCCGGCCAGGCCGCGGCTGCGGCCGGACAGGCCACGGGCGACGGCGCGCAACGCGGTCGCGGCCGGGGAGTCCGGCTGACCCAGGACGACCGGGAGCCCCTGGTCGCCGCCCTCGCGGACGGTGACGTCCAGCGGGATCTGCCCGAGCAGCGGCACCTCGGCACCGATCGAGCGGGACAGCGACTCGGCGACCGTGCGCCCGCCGCCGGAGCCGAAGATCTCCTGGCGGGTGCCGTCCGGCAGTTCCAGCCAGGACATGTTCTCCACCACGCCGACCAGGCGCTGGTGCGTCTGCAGGGCGATCGACCCGGCCCGTTCGGCCACCTCGGCGGCGGCCTGCTGCGGGGTCGTGACGACCAGCAGCTCGGAGTTCGGCAGCAGCTGGGCCACGGTGATCGCGATGTCGCCGGTGCCCGGGGGCAGGTCGAGCAGCAGCACGTCCAGGTCGCCCCAGAAGACATCGCCCAGGAACTGCTGCATCGCCCGGTGCAGCATCGGGCCGCGCCACACCACCGGCTGGTTGCCGGGCACGAACATCCCGATCGAGATGACCTTCACGTCGTGCTGGATCGGCGGCAGGATCATGTCGTCGACCTGCGTGGGCTGGTGCTCCACCCCGAGCATGCGGGGCACCGAGAAGCCGTAGATGTCGGCATCGACCACCCCGACCCGCAGGCCCTCGGCAGCCATCGCCGCGGCCAGGTTCACGGTGACCGAGGACTTCCCGACCCCACCCTTGCCGGAGGCCACGGCATACACCCGGGTCAGGGAGTCCGGGCGGGCGAACGGGATCTCCCGCTCCGGGGCGTTCCCGCGCAACTGCTGCTTCAGCCCCTGGCGCTGCTCGTCGCTCATCACCCCGAGCTGGACCTGCACGTCGGTGACCCCCTCGACGGCGGACACGGCCGCGGTGACGTCCCGGGTGATGGTGTCCTTCATCGGACAACCGGGGACGGTCAGTAGGACGGTGGTGGAGACCAGGCCCTCGGGGGAGACGTCGACCCGTTCGACCATGCCCAACTCGGTGATCGGTCGCCGGATCTCCGGGTCGTTCACCGTCGCGAGGGCTGCCTGGATGGTGTCAAGGGTAGGAACGGGCATAACCCCATGGTAGGTCGCGCCGCGGCGCGCTCTGCACGTGGTCTCCCGCGGCTAGGTCCGCGGTGCCGCTCGGTCGGGCGCGGTCCCGGATCAGTCGCGGGCGTCTTCCGTCGCGTCCTCGCCGTCGTCCGGGTCGAACCTGCGCTGACGCTCGTCGAGCTCCTCCAGCAGGTTACGCAGCTCGGAACGGACGAAGTCGCGGGTTGCGGTGTCTCGTAGCGCGATCCGGAGCGCTGCGACCTCGCGGGTGAGGAACTCGGTGTCCGCCAGGTTGCGCTCGTCCCGGGTCCGGTCCTGCTCGATCATCACCTTGTCCCGGTCGGCCTGCCGGTTCTGCGCGAGCAGGATGAGCGGCGCGGCGTAGGACGCCTGCAGGCTGAGCATCAGGGTCAGGAAGATGAACGCGTAGGGGTCGAACCGCAGGTTGTCGGGGGCCAGCACGTTCCAGACCAGCCAGACCGTGACGAAGATCGTCATGTATGCCAGGAAACGGGCGGTGCCCATGAACCGGGCGAACCCCTCGGCGAAGGCGCCGAACTGCTCGGGGTCCATCTGCGGCCGCCACCGCCACGACCTGGCCTGGGCCAGCGGCTGGTCCAGGCGGTCGTCCCGCCCGGCCGCCCGGTCCACGGAGCGCTCGGCGAGGCGCTCGCGGCGGGGCCGGTTGGTGGGTTCAGACATGGTGGGCCTCCGGGGTCGCGTCGTCGTCGCGGTCCTCGCGCCAGTCGTCGGGGAGCAGGTGGTCCAGGACGTCGTCGACGGTCACCGCGCCCAGCAGCCGCCCCTCCTCGTCGGTCACCGGCAGGGCCACCATGTTGTAGGTGGCCAGGGTCCGGGTGATCTGGCCCAGATCGGCGTCGGGGCCGATCGGTTCGATGTCCTTGTCGACGACCGAGCCGACCGTGTTGTGCGGGGCCTCGCGGAGCAGCTTCTGGATGTGGCAGATGCCCAGCAGGCGGCCGGTGGGGGTCTCCAGGGGCGCCCGGGTGACGTAGACCAGGGAGGCGAGCGCGGGGCTGAGCTCCTCCCGGCGGACCACGGCGAGGGCCTCGGCGATGCTGGCCTCCGGGCCGAGGATGACCGGCTCGGTGGTCATCAGACCTCCGGCGGTGTCCTCGTCGTAGGCCAGCAGCCGGCGGATCGGGGCGGCCTCGTCCGGCTCCATCAGCTGCAGGAGCTCCTCGACCGCGTCCTCGGGCAGGTCGCCCAACAGGTCGGTCGCGTCGTCGGGCTGCATCGCCTCCAGGATGTCGGCCGCCCGGTCGGTGCTCAGCCGGGTCAGGATCTCCACCCGGTCGTCGTCGGGAAGCTCCTCCATGACGTTGGCCAACGTCTCGTCGTCGAGCGCGTCGGCCACCTCGGAGCGGCGCTTCGGGCTGAGGTCGTGGATGGCACCGGCGAGGTCCTGGGGCTTGAGGTCCTCCAGGCTCTCCAGCAACCGGTGTGCCTCCTGCCCGGGGGCGTCCAGGTGCAGGCCCTCGACCTGCTCGATCCCCACCAGCACGGTCTCCCCGCGCCGGCGCCGGAGTCGCAGCGCCGAGCTGGTGGACCCGGTGGGTCGTTTGCGGACGAACACCTTGGTCACCCGCCAGTCGCGGCTCGGTGTCATCTCCAGCGCGAGGTCCTCCACGACCGCGGGGAAGGTCTCCTCGTCCTGGGTGGCGGTGACCTCGCGGTCGAAGAGCTCGGCGACCACGAGCGTCTCGCCCGGCCGCTGCTCGAAGCGGCGCATGTTGACCAGGCCGGTGGTGATGACCTGCCCGGAGTCGATGCTGGTCACCCGCGTCATCGGCACGAAGACGCGGCGCCGGCCGGGCACCTCCACCACCATGCCGATGGCCCGTGGCCCGCGGGTGCGGACGGCACCGGCCAGGCTCACCACGACGTCCCGCACGCGGCCGACCTCGTCCCCCAGCGGGTCGAAGACACTGAGCCCGTTCAGGCGGGCGACGAAGACACGAGGGCTCACGGGGGCAGACTACCGACCGGATCGAGGATCCTCGGGACAGTGGTCCGGATCACATCACGATATGGAATACCTGACGCGATCCGTGGCTTGAACCGTGTAGCCGGGTGGCGTCTGCGAGGGAGCAGACGGTCTGGCGCCCGGCGGAATTCGACCCACCGAGCACCACACCGACGCAGGAGAAGCACACGCCCATGGGCATCATCACTGGCAACACCTACGACACCGCGACGCTGCGCGCCTACCGGCACCCGCTGCGGGCGCAGGAGATCGCGCGCCGGCCGGTCAAGCCGCGGCGCGGGCTCTTCCAGCGCTGAGCCTGCGGCGCACCGCACGAGCCGGTGCCCGCCACGATCACGAGACCCTCGACCCCCTCGGTCGGGGGTCTTGCTGTGTCAGGAGGTCGGGGCTCCGGCGTGGTGCGACACCGGCCCCCGAGGGTGCAATGATGGGCGGGTGAGCAGCCATCCGCAGATGGGATCCGCCGGGCGCATGACGGGCCTGACGCTGAACTACCCGATGTCCCTGGGCGTCTTCGACCAGTACCAGGACGCGCAGCGGGCCGTCGACTATCTGTCCGACCAGCAGTTCCCGGTCGAGAACTGCATGATCGTGGGGACCGACCTGCGTCAGGTCGAGCGGGTGACCGGTCGGCTGACGATGGGGCGGGTCGCCCTCGGCGGCCTGGTCTCCGGCATCTGGCTCGGCCTGTTCGTAGGGCTGATCTTCGCGCTGTTCGGCACCGTGGGGGACACCCTGGTGACGGTCCTCTCCTGCGTCGCCTTCGGCGCCGTCTTCGCGTTGATCTGGGCGATGCTCGGCTACGGGATGACGCGGGGCAAGCGCGACTTCACCTCGGTCTCCCAGGTGGTGGCGACCCGCTACGAGGTGCTCACCGAGCACAAGTTCGCCCAGCAGGCACGCGACCTGCTCGCCGACCTGCCCGCCCGCGAGCGGAACTGACCGCGGCGGCCGAACCCTACAAGCGTCAGCGGCGTCCGCCCGAACGGACCCAGGCCTCGACCTCGTCGGCGGTCCGCGGGAGCGCGGACGACAGGTTGCGGTGGCCGTCCTCGGTGATGACCACGTCGTCCTCGATCCGGACCCCGATGCCGCGGTACTCCTCGGGCACCAGTTCGTCGTCGGCCTTGAAGTAGAGGCCGGGCTCGACGGTCAGCACCATGCCGGGGGTCAGCGTGCCCTCCATGTAGTCCTCGCGGAGCGCCAGCGCGCAGTCGTGCACGTCGATGCCCAGGTGGTGGCTGGTGCCGTGCACCATCCAGCGGCGGTGGAACTGGCCGTGCTCGGGGTCCAGGGTCTGCTCGATGGTCACGCCGTCGGGCAGCAGGCCCCACTCGTGCAGCTTGGTGGCGATCACCCGGATCGCCGCGGCGTGGACGTCCTTGAAGGTGTTGCCGGGCTTCGCCGCCGCCAGACCCGCCTCCTGGGCCTCCAGGACGGCGTCGTAGACCTTGCGCTGGGTCTCCGAGAAGGTGCCGTTGACCGGCAGCGTGCGGGTCACGTCCGCGGTGAACAGCGAGTCGGTCTCGACGCCGGCGTCGAGCAGGAGCAGCTCACCGTCGGAGACGTCACCGGTGTTGCGGATCCAGTGCAGCGTCGTGGCGTGGTCACCGGCGGCACAGATCGAGTCGTATCCCACGCCGTTGCCGGAGTGCCGGGCGTGCAGTCCGAAGACCCCCTCCACCCAGCGCTCGCCGCGTCCGCGACGGACCGCCTCGGGGAGTTCGGCGACCACCGCGTCGAAGGCGTCCGCGGTCGCGTCGCACGCCTCCTGCATCCGCTCGATCTCCCACTCGTCCTTGACCAGGCGCAGCGTGGACAGGAAGCGGGCCAGCTCCACGTCCTCCTCGGTCTGCGCCTGCGCCTCGTCCTGCGGCTGGGTCCCGGCCTGCGTCCGGACCGAGGCGACCTGGGCGGTCACGTCCTGGTCCGCATCCGGCACGACCCGCAGCCGGACCACGCCGGCGTCCTTGGCCAGTGCGTCCGGCAGTTCGTCCAGGTGCCGGGTGGTGATCCCGAGCTCGGCGGTCATGCTCTCCAGCGTCGGGCGGGCGCCGACCCAGAACTCTCCGACGCGGGAGTCGGCGAAGAACTCCTCGCTGTCCCGGTCGGCGAGGGGGAGGAAGTAGAGGACCGCCTCGTGGCCGCCCTCCTCGAGCGGGTGCAGCACGAGCACGGCGTCCGGCTCGCGGTCCGCGCCGAGCCCGGTCAGGTGGGCGAAGGCGCTGTGCGGCCGGAACACGTAGTCGGTGTCGTTGCTGCGCACCTTCAACCCGCCGGCGGGGACGACCAGCCGTTCCCCCGGGAAGGCGTCCGACAGCGCCTGCCGGCGACGGGCGGCATACGGCGCGAAGGCTGCCTCCTGCGGCAACGTGTCCGGGCGGGGAGCCCACCCCGAGGCCACGAAGGCACGGAACTCCTCGCTCGTCGGACGGCTGCGGTGGCCCACCTTGATCTGCTTCTCACTCACCCTCCCATCGTCGCACGGTCGGTTCGGTGGCGGGCTGCGGTGGTGCCTACGCTTGGTCCGTGGCCACACGTCCCGAGCGCCGACCAGCCAGCCCGCCCTCCGGCGCCGACATCACCGGGCCCCAGGTCAGGCCGGTCCCTCGGGTGGGCAAGGTGTGGCGGGACCGGGCGCAGTGGGTGGTCCGCGGCGTGGGTCCGCCCACCGTCCCGATCGGCCTGCCCGGTCACGACGACGAGGTCACCCAGCGGCACGCCCGCATGGTCATCGACCTCGCCCTCCGGATCGGGGAGGCGATGCTCTCCACCGGGGCGTCCGCGGCCGACGTGGTCACCAACGTGCTGCGGGTGATGACCAGCTACGACATCCGCCAGGCGCACATCGACATCACCTTCACCTCGATCGAGGTCTCGATCAACCGGGGCGTGGACGAGGACCCGCTGACCGTGATGCGGGTCGTCTCGGTCCGGTCGCCCGACTACTCCCGCCTGCAACGGGTCCAGGACCTGGTGTCCCGCATCGTGGAGCCGGACGGCCTCGAGGACCGGATGCTGGTCCAGGAGGCCCGCCAGGAGCTGGGCAAGGTGCTGGCCCAGCCGCACCCCTACCGCCGGTGGGTGGTCACGGCCGGTTTCGCGCTGCTCGCGGCCGCCGTCACGGCCCTGTTCGGTGCCCAGCCCGGGATGTGGCTCGTCGCCGCGATCAGCGCCACCGTGGTGGACCGGGTCACCCGGGCCCTGGCCCGGTTCGGCGTGGCCGCCTTCTTCAACCAGGCGATCGGTGCGGCGATCCCGACGACGATCGCGGTGCTGCTCTCCTGGGCGATGGACCAGGGCATCAACGTGGCCGGGGTGCAGTCACCGTCCCTGGTGGTCATCTCCGGGATCATCGTGCTGCTGGCCGGGCTCACCGTGGTCGGTGCCGCCGAGGACGCGCTGGACGGGTACTACGTGACGGCCGGGGCCCGGGGGCTGGAGGTGCTGATCCTGACCGCGGGCATCGCGACCGGGATCTCGGTGGTGCTCGCCATCGCCGGCGCCTTCGAGGTGCCGATGGAGGTCGTCCCGACGGTCCGGGTCGACGGCTCCGCGGTGACCAACACCTTCGCGGCCGTCCTGGTCGGCATCGGCTTCGCGATGTCCACCTACACCGGCTTCCGCGGGATCGTGGTGGCCGCGGCGGCGGCCGGCACCGGGTGGGTCGCCTACGAGCTGATGGCGCTCCTGGGATTCGGCAACGCGATGACGGTGGGGGTGGCCGCCGCGGTAGTCGGGGCGTTCGGGTATGCCGCGCACCGCACCTTCCGGGTGCCAGAACTGGCGATCACCACGGCCGGGATCGTCTCGTTGCTGCCCGGACTCGCGGTCTACCGGGCGCTGTTCTGGATGATGGAGGACTCGGCCGGGCTGGTGAGCACCGCGATGGTCGAGGGGTTCCGCGCGGTCTCGATCGCTCTCGGGTTGGCCGCCGGTGTCTCCATCGGCGGCTTCGCCGCCCGGCACGCCTTCGGCCTGGACCGGGCCGCGGTGCGGGCCCGGAGGCGCGCGCGGGGCTCCTTCAGCTGAGCGGGGTGACCACCCGAGCGGGGGCACCGGTCGCCCGGCGCCCCCGTCCGACGGAGGTCAGTCCTGCCACTCCCAGGTGTCGAGGATCTCGGTGAGGAGGGCCTCACCCTCCTCCTGCTGGCTGGCCGCGGTCGACAGGGTCAGCACGTAGAGGGTGTCCCCGTGGTTCACCCAGCGCTGCGTCTGCGCGATCTCGGTGCCGTTCTGCTCGCGCAGCAGCGTGTAGCCGAAGGCCTCCTCGCCACCGATCTCGATCGGGTCCAGCAGCTCGTAGGAACCGTCGTCACCCACGAGGTCCTCGGCGGCGGCCTCGATGGTGCCCTCGATGTCGTCGATCGCCGGCTCGCCGGTGATCACCACGTTGTTGAAGAAGTCGTCGCTCATCTCGCCGGCGCGGACGGCGACCTCGACGTCCTCCGCCACCAAGCTCCGCACGTCGGTCCAGCCGTCGGGCACGGTGAGGGTGAAGGCGCCGTCGGCGGAGGTGACCGGTCCGGTCGCCCCCTCCTCCGGGGCCTCGGTGGTCTCCTCCGCCTCGTCCGCGGGGGCCTCCGTGGTCTCCTCGGCATCGTCGGCCGGGGCCTCCGTGGTCTCCTGCGCCTCGTCGTCGCCGGCGTCCTCGGTGGCCGAGGAGGTGTCGGTCGTGGTCACCACGGGGTCGTCGTCCCCAGAGCATCCGGCCAGCAGGGCGGTGGCCAGCAGGGCCGCCGCGAGCGGGGTGGTGCGGGCGAGGTGACGACGCGTCATAGACAAGCTCCTTGGGTCGGGCGGTGGGCCGCCGCGGGGTTCGTGGTCCGTTCCCAGTATGACCGGCCCCGGCCTAGGGTGGCGTCGTGAGGATCGACCTGCATACCCACTCAAACCGTAGCGACGGCACGGAAACCCCTGCCGTCGTGGTGGAGACGGCCGCCGCAGCGGGTCTCGATGTGATCGGTCTCACGGACCACGACGTGACCAGCGGGTGGGCCGAGGCCGACCGGGTGGGGCAGCAGTTGGGGGTGAGCGTGGTCCCGGGGATCGAGGTGTCCTGTAGCCACCGCGGCATCTCGGTGCACATGCTGGGCTACCTCTTCGACCCGACGAGCGCGGACCTGGTGGCCGACCTGACCCGGTCCCGGGAGTCGCGGGTGGGGCGGATCAGGAAGATGGCCGAACTGCTACAGGCCGACGGCTACCCGGTGAGCTACCAGGCGGTGCTGGACCACGCCCGGGACGAGGCCACCCTCGGGCGCCCGCACCTGGCCGACGCGCTCGTCACTGCCGGTGTGGTCGAGCACCGCAATGCCGCCTTCGAGTCGCTGCTGGCCCGGGACGGCGGGTACTACGTGTCACACTACGCCCCCACCCCGCGGGACATGGTCCGGTTGATCGAGGCCGCGGGCGGGGTGACCGTGCTGGCCCACCCGTTCGCCCAGACCCGGGGCGAGGTCGTGGGCGACGAGGTGATCGAGGAGCTCGCCGAGGCGGGGCTGACCGGCATCGAGGTGGACCACCGGGACCACTCGCCCGCGGCACGGACGAGGGCAGCCGACCTGGCGGCGCGGCTCGGGTTGCTCCCCACCGGCTCCAGCGACTACCACGGGGACACGGGCAAGCCGAACCGGCTGGGGGAGAACACCACCTCGCCCGAGGTGCTGACCGCACTCCTGGAGCGGGCCAGCGGGCACCCGATGCTCGGGGCCCCGCTGGGCTGACCGGCCGGAGCCGGCCGGGTCCTACTCGCCGGCGGTACCCGAGGGCTGGGTGCTGGGGCCGCGACGGCGACGCTGCCGGCTCCGGGTGCGCTTCGGGGCGCCCTCCGTGCCCTCGCCGCGGCGTCCACCGTGGCCGTCGCCCCGGCCGTCCCGACCCTGGCCACCGGAGCGACCACCGCCGGACCGGCCCCCGCCCGAGCGGCCGCCGCCGGAGCGACCGCCACCGGAGCGCCCGCCCCGGTCGCCACCACGACGACCACTGCGCTGACCGCCACCGCGACCCGTCTCGCCCAGGTCCTCCAGGACCTCGGCGTCCAGGCCCTCGCGGGTGCGGGCGCTGCGGGGCAGCGTGCCCTTGGTGCCCGCGGGGATGTACAGGTCCTCGTACAGGTGCGGGGAGGAGGAGTAGGTCTCGACCGGCTCCGGGATGCCCAGGTCCAGGGTCTTGTTGATCAGTCCCCACCTGGGCATGTCGTCCCAGTCCACGAAGGTCACGGCCACGCCGGTGGCGCCGGCGCGGCCGGTCCGGCCGATCCGGTGCAGGTAGGTCTTCTCGTCCTCGGGGCACTGGAAGTTGATCACGTGCGTGACCGCCTCCACGTCGATGCCGCGGGCGGCCACGTCGGTGGCGACCAGCACGTCGACCTTCCCGTTGCGGAAGGCGCGCATCGCCTGCTCGCGGGCGCCCTGGCCGAGGTCCCCGTGCAGGGCGGCCGCCGCGAAGCCCCGGGACGACAGGTCGTCGGCGACCTTGGCCGCGGTGCGCTTGGTGCGCGCGAAGATCATCGTGAGGCCGCGGCCCTCCGACTGCAGGATCCGCGCGACCATCTCGACCTTGTCCATCGCGTGGGCCCGGTAGACGAACTGCTCGACGGCGGCGACGGTGTGCCCCTCGTCGGTCTCGCCCATCGCCCGGATGTGGGTCGGCTGGGTCATGTAGCGGCGGGCCAGGGACACGACGGCCCCGGGCATGGTGGCGCTGAACAGCATCGTCTGCCGGCCCGCCGGGGTGAGCGCCAGGATCTTCTCGACGTCGGGCAGGAAGCCCAGGTCGAGCATCTCGTCGGCCTCGTCGAGGACGACGATCCGGGCGTGCCCCAGGTCTAGGTGGCCCTGGTTGGCGAGGTCGAGCAGCCGGCCGGGGGTGCCGACCACGATCTCCACGCCCTTGCGCAGCGCCTCGACCTGCGGCTCGTAGGCGCGACCGCCGTAGACGGTGAGCACCCGCATCCCGCGCTTGGCGCCGGCCTTGGTGAGGTCGGCCGCGACCTGGACGGCCAGCTCACGGGTCGGGGCGACGGCCAGCGCCTGGGGCTTCCCAGGGGCGGCCAGGTCGGCGAAGCCGTCGTCGTTCGGACCGACCGCGTTCTGCAGCATCGGCACCCCGAAGCCGAGCGTCTTGCCGGTGCCGGTCTTGGCCTGGCCGATGATGTCGTGACCTCCGAGGGCCACCGGCAGGGTCATCGACTGGATGGGGAACGGGTGGACGATGCCCTGGTCGGCCAGGGCGCTGACGATGTCGGGGTGGACGTTGAAGTCCGCGAACGTGCGGGTTTCTTCCATGGTGGGACTGTCTTTCCGGTCGGGGGGCACGCGGGTCAGTGGGCGCGTGGCAAAGTCAACGCGAGGTGTGCCCCTGCACTGTGGGCCGATCGGAGTCAAGTCCTTCGGTGGCTGCCTCTGACAGCCGGTGCATCGTGCCGACCGGGCACCGTATGTCCGGCCAGTGTATCGCCCGATGGCAGTAGGTTGGCACCATGACTGGTGATGTGGTGTCGCAGGAGCCCCCGCAGGGGTCCGGGACGGTGGACCAGGGTGCGCTGGCGGACCTGTTCGGCGCGCTGGCGTATGCCGAGCTGACGGCGAGCCTGCAGATGGCCGCGGACGCGGCGCGGGCGCCCAGCATCCCGGTCCAGTCGGCGCTCGGCCGGATGATGACGGTCGAGTTCGGGCAGTTCGAGCGTCTCACGGCCCGACTCGCCGAGTTGGGGCGGGACCCGGAGGAGGCGATGGCTCCGTTCGTCCCCGCGATCCGGGCGTACCACGACCGGACGACCCCCAGCGACTGGCTGGAGGGCCTGGTGAAGGCCTATGTCGGGGACGGGATCGCACGCGACTTCTACCGGGAGGTCGCTGTCCACCTCGAGCCGCTGGACCGGGCGCTGGTCGAGCAGGTCCTCGGGGACGGCGACCAGGACGACCTGGTGGTCGCCTCGGTCACCGAGGCCATCGAGAAGGACCCCAGGCTCGCCGGCCGGCTGGCCCTGTGGGGTCGACGGTTGGTCGGCGAGGCGATCGCCCAGACCCAGTACGTCATGGTCGAGCGGGACTCCCTGGCCTCGGTGATCGTCGGGGGAGGGCTGGGGTCCGGTCTGGACCTAGCCGAGTTCGGCCGGATGATCACCCGGCTCACCGAGGCCCACGCCGCGCGGATGCAGCGGCTGGGGCTGACGGCCTGAGCGGACTGCCGCTGCCGGCACCGACACAGCCAGAGGGCGCGGCCGCCGGTGCGGTCGCGCCCTCTGGCTGTGCTGTGCGTGGCGTGTGTCAGACCTTCTTGCCCGCCACGGCGCCGTAGATGAGGATCAGCACCGCAGCGACCACGATGCCGATGAAGAAGGCGATCCAGTCGATGCCCTTGGTGTCGGTGTTGCCGCTCAGCCAGGTGTAGATCAGCGAGCCGCCCAGCGAACCCAGGGCTCCGAGCCCGATCGTGATGGGAACGGAGATGTTCTGCTTGCCCGGCAGGACCAACCGGGCCAGGGGACCGATGATGCACCCAGCGATGAGTGCCCCGATGATGGTTCCGATCATGTTCGTGCCTTTCGAGCTGGATACCCCAGACAGCGGATATCGGATGTCTCACCTGTCACAGGAGTCACAGATGACGCGCCCCCAGCATAGGACCGGGCGGTAGGCGGCGCAGCCCGACACGCTTCCGTGACCGGGTCGTGACCTGTCGGTGCGGCGTGCGCCGACGGGGCACGCGGCACCGGCCTCTGGCTCAGCCGCGGCCGAAACCGACCCGCGGCTGCTCGGGGGAGCCGATCTCGACGTAGCCCACGGAGCTCACCGGGACGATGACCTTGCCGCCCTTCTCGTCGGTCAGGCTCAGCACGCCGGTGCCGCTCTCCACCGCGGCGGACACCGCGGCCTCCACCTCTTCCGCCGACTGTGCCGACTCCAGGCTGACCTCGCGGGCCACCTCGCGCACACCGATCCGAATTTCCATCACGACCTCCTCATGGGGGCGGACCGTCCCGTGGGCCGGTCCGACGAACTGTGTTGTGGGACGTATGTCTGTCGCCAGGGACAACTCACCTAGCCGGCGGATCCTTCCGCGCGGATCAGCGGCATCGCGCCCAGACCGCGCCAGGCGACCTGTGCGACCAGGTCGGCGGCCTGCTCCCGGGCGACCGGCCGGCCCTCGGCGACCCAGCGCTCGGCGCAGGACTGCGCGAGGCCGATGCAGGCCGTGCCCAGCAGCGCCGCCTGCTCCCCGGGGAGCCCGGTGTCCTCCTGGATGGTCCCGGCGACGGCTCCGGCGCAGGCCTCGACGACCCGGGTGAGCCGGGAGCGCACCTCCGGGTCGGAGGACTGGTCGGAGTCGAAGATCAACCGGTAGCCGGGGTCGTGGTCGACGAACTCGAAGTAGGCGCCCACGCAGGCGGCCACCCGTTCGGCATTGTCCGACGTGGAGTCCAGCGCCGCCCGCACCAGCGCGACCAACCGGTCGGCCTGCAGGTCCACCAGGCCCAGGTAGAGGTCCTGTTTGCTGGCGAAGTGCTGGTAGAGCACGGGTTTGGACACGCCCGCCCGCTCGGCGATGTCGTCCATGGCCGTGGCGTGGTAGCCCTTGTGCACGAACGACTCCTGGGCGGCTTGTAGCAACTGGGCGCGACGTTCCGTGCGGTTCATCCGCCGCCGGGTCGTGCTGATGGGTCTGCTCACGGTCCTCCTCCTCAGCAGTTCGCAATCCTACGTGGCCCCGAGGGCGATTCCCGCCCCGCCTATCCTGGCGCGATGGGACGGGCGCGGTCGAACGGAGCGGGGGACCTGCCGGAGTTCGCCGAGATCGTCCTCGACCTCGTCGACCGGGTGCCGCCCGGACGGGTACTCAGCTACGGCGATGTCGCCGAGCTGGTGGAGCGCGGCGGGCCGCGGCAGGTGGGTCAGGTGCTCGGCCGCTACGGCAGCCTCACCTGCTGGTGGCGGGTGGTCATGGCCGACGGGTCGCCTCCGCCCGGTCACGAGGACCGCGCCAGGGCGCGCTGGGACGCCGAGGGGATCCCCCGGCGGGGCGGCCGGGTGGACATGGGCCGCGCCCGGTGGTCCGGCCCGACGCCTGCCGACGGTGGTGTCGGTGGGTCCTGATGGACTGTCCGGGATGACTGCACCAAGACTCGACGCCGGACAGGCCGCCGCCGTTGCCCACCGCGGCGGGGTCCTCCAGGTCGTCGGGGGCCCCGGCACCGGCAAGACGACGGTCGCGGTCGAGGCCGTCGCGGACCGGGTCCACCGGGACGGCCTCCCGGCCGACAGCGCCCTGTTGCTGGCCCCGACCCGGGTGGCAGCCGGCGCGCTGCGGGTGGCCGTCACCCGGCGGCTGGCGGCCACCACGACCGAGCCGCTCGCCCGGACCCCTTCCGCCCTGGCATTCGCGGTCCTGCGCCAGGCGGCGGCGCTCGGTGGTGAGCCGGCGCCCCGCCTCCTGTCCGGCGCGGAGCAGGACCTGATCCTGTCCGACCTGCTGGCCGGGCACGCAGCGGGGAGTGCTCCCGCGCCGGAGTGGCCCGACTCGGTCCGGGGGGCGCTGGGCACTCGCGGCTTCCGTGACCAGTTGCGCGACCTGCTGATGCGCGCGGTGGAGCACGGCCTGGACCCCGCCGACCTGATGGACCTGGCGCAGCGCCACCAGCGCCCGGAGTGGCGGGCCGCGGCGCAGGTCCTGGAGGAGTATGACCAGGTCACAGCCCTGCGCAGCCCCGGGGCGTTCGACCCCGCCTGGATCTGCACGGCCGCGGCGGACCTGCTGGAGGAGGACCCGGCAGCGGCGCGGCGGGTCCGCCGGGCGCTGCGCCTGGTGGTCGTCGACGACGCCCACGAACTCACCGCATCCGCCTCCCGGCTGCTGCGCGCGATGCACGACCCGGCGACGGACCTGCTGTTGCTGGGCGACGGTGACCTGACGGTGCAGGGCTTCCGCGGGGCCGACCCGGCGCGGTTCGACCGGGTCGCGGCCGACCTCGCGGGCCCGGACGGACCGACCAGGGTGGTGCTGACGACCCAGCACCGGATGCCCGAGGACCTCGCCACGGCGGCACGGCGGGTGGCCGACCGGATCGGGGTCAGCACCGGCACCGCCCACCGAGCGACAACGGCCAGCCGTCCGGGTGGTGGGTGCGCGGTGGTGACCGTCCGCACCACCGCCCAGGAGACGGCATACGTGGCGGACCGGCTGCGGCGGGCCCACCTGCTGGAGGGGGTGCCGTGGTCCCGGATGGCGGTGATCGCCCGGAGCCGCGGCCGACACGACGGGTTGCGGCGCGGCTTCGCCTCGGCCGGGGTCCCGGTGGTGGTGCCCGGGGGCACCCTGCCGCTGCGGGACGAGCCCGTGGTCCGCGCCCTGCTCACGGCGTTCGCGGTGGCGCTGCGGGACGCGGCACCCGATGGTCAGCAGCCGGGGCCCACCCCGGAAGAGGCCGTCGACCTGGTCACGTCGGTGCTGGGGGGTGCCGATCCCGTGACCCTGCTCCGATTGCGGCGCGCACTGCGCGTCCGGGAGCACGGCCTCGGCTCGATGAGGGCACCCGAGGAGGCGCTCGCGGAGCTGCTGGCGGGGCCTGTCGCGGAACTGGCCGATGATCCGGACCTCGGAGCGGCGCGCGCCGTCGCGCGGGTGTTGCAGGCGGGTCGCGCGGCGGCCCCGCGGCTCGACTCCGGGCACCTGGCCGCGGACGTGACGGCCGAATCGGTCCTGTGGTCCTTGTGGCAGGCCTCCGGGCTCTCCGACCGCTGGGCCCGGCAGGCGGTGGAGGGCGGCGCCGCGGGGGTCCGGGCCGACCACGACCTCGACGCCGTGATGATGCTGTTCGACGCGGCCTCGAGCTATGTCGAGCGGTTGCCGGGGATGGGGCCGGCCGGCTTCCTCGAGCACGTCGCCGCCCAGGAGGTGAGGCCGGACAGCCTCGTCGCCCGGGCCCGGCCTGACGAGGCGGTGGAGATCCTCACCCCCCAGGGGGCGGCCGGGCGGGAGTGGGACCTCGTCGCCGTCGTCGGCGTGCAGGAGGGGGTCTGGCCCGACCTCCGGCTCCGCGACACCCTGCTCGGGTCGGAGGCGCTGGTCAGCGCCCTGCGCGGTCGACCCTTCGAGGGACCGGAGGGGGTCCGGGCCGCCCAGGGCCAGGTCCGGGCCGACGAGACCCGGCAGTTCTACAGCGCGATCACCCGTTCGCGCGCCGACCTGGTCGTGACCGCGGTGGCCGGCACGGAGGAACAGCCGTCGTCGTTCCTGGACCTGCTGGACCCGGACGGCACCGGGCGCCGGGTCGAGGTCGTGCCGCCCGCACTGACCCTCCGGGGGCTGGTCGCCGGGCTCCGGCGGGACCTCGTGCTGGCGCACCGTGGCGGTGACCTCGCCGCCCGGGACCGGGCCGCGGCCCGGTTGGAGCGGTTGGCCGCCGAGGGGATCACCGGGGCCGACCCCGACTCGTGGTGGGAGGCGCGGGCGGTGTCCGACGGGCGGCCGCTGCAGGAGACGGGCCCGGTGCGGGTATCCCCATCGCGGGTGCAGACCTTCGACGAGTGCGCGCTGCGGTGGCTGTTGTCCAGCCGTGGTGGCGACCCGGGGGGCGCGGCGTCGGCTTCCCTCGGGACGCTCGTGCACGACGTCATCTCCGAGCAGCCGGAGGCCGACCTGGAGACGCTCGACGCGGCGCTGGAGGAGCGTTGGCCCGAACTGGGGCTGGGGCACGGCTGGGCCGACCGGCGGGACCGGGACCGGGCCAGGGACATGCTGCGTCGCTATGTCGGCTATGTCGACAGCAGCCGGGCGGCCGGCTACGAGTTGGCGGCGGTGGAGATCGACCTCGACGTCCCGGTCGGGTCGGCCCGGATCACGGGGCGGGCCGACCGGGTGGAGCGCGACCCCGAGGGCAGGTTGCGGATCGTGGACCTGAAGACCGGGGCCAGCAAGCCGACGGCGCCGGAGGTCGCGCGGCACCCCCAGCTCGGGGTCTACCAGGTGGCGGTGAGCGCCGCCGAGGACCTGGTGGGCGAACCGGGCGACGAGGGGCCCGTCCAGGACCCTGCCGAGTCCGGTGGCGCGGCCCTCGTGCACATCGGCCGCGCCGCCGGCAAGGCCGCGTCCGTGCAGCCGCAGCGGCCGCTCAGGGACGATGACGATCCGCGGTGGGCGCACGACCTGCTGGAACGCACCGCCGTCGGCATGGCCGGGTCCAGCTTCCCGGCCACGGTGGGTGGCTGGTGCCGCACCTGTGCGGTCAAGTTCAGCTGCCCGCTGCAGCCGGAGGGGAGGACTCTGCGATGAGCCTGTCCGCGCACGACATCGCCGCGGCCGTGGGCAGTCCGCCCCCCACCCCCCAGCAGACCGCGGTCATCGAGGCGCCCCTCGAGCCGACGCTGGTCGTCGCGGGCGCCGGGTCGGGCAAGACCGAGACGATGGCGGCGCGGGTCGTCTGGCTGGTCACCAACGGACTGGTCCGTCCGGAGGAGGTCCTCGGCCTGACCTTCACCCGCAAGGCCTCGATCGAGCTCGCCGAGCGGATCGGCACCCGGCTGCGTGCGGTGCGGGATGCCGGGCTGTGGCGGACCGAGGACGACGGGGAGGCGTCGGCGCTGCCGACGGTCTCCACCTACCACGCCTACGCGGGACGGCTGGTGACCGAGCACGGGCTGAGGATCGGCATCGAGCCGGAGTCGCGGTTGTTATCGGAGGCGGCCAGCTGGCAGTTGGCCGGGCAGGTCGTGCGCACCTACGACGGCGATATGGACGAGGTGCCGCTGGCGGTGTCCACCGTGACCGAGGCCCTGCTGTCGGTGTCGGGGGAGCTCGCCGAACACCTCGTCGAACCGGACCAGGCCCAGGAGTTCCTGAGCCGGCTGGCGGAGCGGGTGGCGGCGTTGCCGGGCAAGGACCACCGGAAGCCGCTGAAGGTCGGCGCCGAGATGGCGCGGGACCTGCGCAACATGGCCAGGGTCTACCCGCTGGTGCAGGAGTACCGCGCGCTCAAGGCATCGCTGCGCTCCCTCGACTTCGCCGACCAGATGGCGGCGGCCGCCCGGATCGCGCGTGATCTCCCGGCGGTCGGTGTGCTGGAGCGGCAACGGTTCAGGGCGGTCCTGCTCGACGAGTTCCAGGACACCAGCGAGGCGCAGATGGTCCTGCTGGAGTCGCTGTATGCCGGGCACCCCCTGCCGGTCACAGCCGTCGGGGACCCGAACCAGTCCATCTACGGCTGGCGCGGCGCCAGCGCGACCACCCTGACCCGCTTCCCGGAACGCTTCCGTGCCGGGGGCGCTGCGGCGCCGGTCCTGGCGCTGAGCACCTCCTGGCGCAACGCCGACCGGGTGCTCAGCGCCGCCAACCGCACGGCCCGGCCGCTCCGGGACGCCAGCCGGGTCCCCGTGGAGGAGCTCGTGTCCCGGCCGGGTGCGCCGACCGGCGACATCGAGGCCGCGCGCCTGGTCACCCACGAACACGAGGCCGAGCACGTCGCCGGCTGGATCCACGCCCGATGGCTCGACGCGTCCGGGGAACGCACCGGCACCTCCGCGGCGGTGTTGTGCCGCAACCGGGCCCAGTTCGACGGGATCGTCCACGCGCTCCGCCGGCGGGGACTGCCGGTCGAGGTGGTCGGCCTGGGCGGCCTGCTCAGCGCCCCCGAGGTGGCCGACCTCGTCGCGCTGTTGACGATCACCCAGGACCCGGGCCGGGGTGACCAGTTGATGCGGTTGCTCACCGGACCGGTCTGCCGGTTGGGCGCCGCCGACCTCGACGTGCTGTGGGCCTGGGCGCGGGCCCTGCACCGCCAGGCGGGAGCCCCCGAGTCCGACCCCGCGCTCCTCGCCGAGGCACTGCATACGCCTCCTGCCGAGACCTGGACGGCGCCGACCGGACAGTCGATCTCGGCCACGGCCCTCGCCCGGGTGACCGCGCTCGGGCGGGTGCTCGACCGGCTGCGCGGCCTCGTCGGGCTCCCCGTGCCGGACCTGCTCGTGGAAGCCGAACGGCTGCTGGGCCTGGACATCGAGGTCGCGGCCGACCCGGACCAACCGGCGTCCTGGGCGCGTGCCCAGCTGGACGCGCTGGTCGAGGTCTCCGCCGGGTTCGCCGCCTCCGCGCAGCGCCCCACCCTCGGCGGGTTCATCGACTGGCTGGAGGCCGCGCGGGACCGCGAGCGGGGGCTGGAGCCCGCCGAGGTCTCGGTGTCCTCCGAGGCCGTCCAGGTGCTGACCGTGCACGCGGCCAAGGGGCTGGAGTGGGACGTCGTCGCCGTGCCCGGGCTGGCCGAGGCGGTCTTCCCCTCGCACACCCAGCGGGCCCGGGTCGAGGACGGCGGGTGGGTGGTCCCCGAGCCCCGTGACCGGGGGTGGCTGACCGGGATCGGGTCCCTGCCCTACCCGCTGCGCGGTGACGCCGACGGGCTCCCGACGATGCCGTGGGACAGCCTGAGCGACACGACACACCTGCGCGACGCACTCGAGGACCACCGCGCTGCCGGGGGCAGGCACCAGCTCACCGAGGAACGCCGGCTCGCCTACGTGGCGTTCACCCGGGCCAGGAGCGAGATGCTCTTGACCGCACCGGTCTGGTCGACCGGCTCCACACCACGGGTGACCTCACGGTTCCTCGAGGAGTTGATCGCCGACCCCGCCGTGCCGGTCCGGATCACTCGGTGGGACCCGATGCCCGACCCCGCGGACCCGGGGGAGGCGGTGAACCCGCTGCTGGAGGAGGAGACCCGGGCGGGGTGGCCGGTGGGGCCCGACGCGCGCAGGACCGAGGCGCGCGACCTGGTCCGCGCCGTGCTGGACGCCCGCACCGGAGCCGCACCGGCGGGCGCCCCGGCCGACGGGGCTGCGGCCGACGGACCGCCGGAGGAGCCGGCCGATGCCGACCGGGACCACCAGATCGCCCTGCTGCTCGCCGAACGGGCCCGGAAGCGCTCCGGGCGGGACGGCTGGCGACCGGCGAGCCCGGAGCACCTGTCCACGTCGGCGCTGGTCGAGCTCTCCGCGGACCCCGACGGCTATTGGCGGCGGCAGCGCCGGCCGGTGCCCGCACCGCCGGCCGTCGCGGCCCGCACCGGCACCGAGTTCCACAGCTGGGTGGAGCAGCACTTCGCCGCGGCCACGCTGGTCGACCTCGCGGACCTGCAGGACCTGGAGGAGGGGACGGGATCCTCCTCGGGCAGCGGGGTGCCGGACCTGGCCCGGCTCCGACAGAACTTCCTGGACTCGCCCTGGGCCGCCCGGACCCCCCATGCCGTGGAGGTGGCCGTCGAGACCCTCGTGGCGGGGATCCCGGTCCGGGGCCGGATCGATGCGGTGTTCGTGGGGGAGGACGGGCGCCACACCATCGTGGACTGGAAGACCGGCACACAGGGCGACGACGCCGCACGGCGGCGGCGGGCCGTCCAGCTCTCGGCTTACCGTGTGGCGTACTCCCGGCTCACCGGTGTCCCGGTGGACCGGATCGAGGCGGCCTTCTTCTTCGCCGCCAACGGGGTGTCGGAGACACCGGACCTGCTGGGGGAGGACCAGCTCGAGGACCTGGTGGGGGAGCTGCTCGGCGGCACCCCTCAGGCGCGGTCGGCAGACGTCTCCCCGTCCTGACCGTCGGGGTCGTCGGCCGGATCCTCAGCAGCGGCGTCCTCGGCGTCGGTGGCGGACGCGTCCGGCTCCGTCGGCATGCCGTAGAGGGTCTGCAGGCGATCCGCTGCGTCGTCCGCGTCGTCTTCGCCGGCCTCGTCGCTTTCGTCGTCGCCGAGGTCCGGCGTCGCGTCGGCGGAGTCCTCCGGTGCATCTGCCCCCTCCGCGGGGTCTTCCGGCACCTCCGGGTCCTCCGCTGCCTCCGCCTCCTCCGGAGTGACGGGCTCCGCTGTGACGGTCTCCTCCGGCGCCCCGGTCCCCTCCGGGGCGGGGATCTCCTCGGTCGGGTCCTCGGCCGGCTCGGCCTGGCGGCCCTGCACGGTCTGCCAGGCAGCAGGGCGGTCCGAGACCTCGACGACGCCGCCGTCCAGGGGGTCTGCGTCGTCCGTCTCGTCCACGTCTGCAGCGCCGTCCGCGTCCTCGGTCCGGCCCTCGGCGACGTCCTCCTCGCCGGGTGGGGGCACCGGGCCCGTCGCGTCCGGGTCGTGGTCGTCGGCCCCTGCGGAGGATCCGCCGTCCGCCTCCGTCGCCGCGTCCGGCTGCACCACCGGCTGCGGTGAGACGTTCGCCTCCGGGGCGGTCGTCACGGTGCTGTCGGACCTCGGGGTGGCGACGAGCGCGGTCCGCGGGACCAGCGAGTCGTCGACCGAGGTCAGCCGGTCCAGCTTGCGCAGCTTCTCGGCACGCTCCCGGATCACGGCGGTGTTCTCGGCGTCGACGGCGTGGGCCAGGCCGGCGACCAGCTGGAGCTCGGAGGCCAGGCGGGCCCGGTGGATCAGGTAGCCGTCGGGGCGCTGGGACCGGGCGATGGCGTAGCTCTCCAGCACGGCGTCGACCACTTCCGGGCTGGCCTGCTTGACCAGGGCGGCGAAGTCGTCCGCCGGGTCGGCGACCTGGGCGTTCTCCCACCCGGTCAGCGCGACCACGCGGCCGGTCGCCGCGTCGTCCTCGGCGAAGGCCACGAGGAACGACCCACCGTCCAGGGACCCGTGGGTGGCCGTGGTCGAGAACTGCCACAGGGGCGCGGCCTCCAGGGCCTGCTCCCACCGGGTCAACAGGCCGGTCGGGACATGGCCGGTCTCGGCGGCGCGGTCCAGCTCGGCCAGCCGCCGGGCCCGGTAGGCGGCCGCGTCGAAGACCGGCGTCCCGGCCTCCTCGAACAGTTCGCGCTGGATGTTGTGCACGGCCGCGAGCGCCCGCCCGACCGCGCTGGTCAGGCCGGGACCCACCGGGAGGTGCCGGAAGTTCAGTGCCGAGCCCTCGACATACGGGTAGACCGCGGCCCGGCCGGCGGCGCCCAGGTCGGCGTAGCCCGCCGCGGCGGGCACCTTGAACGGCAGGTGCCGGCCCAGCATCCGGATCAGTTCGTCGTTGCGCTCCAGCTCCGCGCCCCCGGCGGCATCCAGCGGGGCCCGGACGACCCAGGTCCGTCCGGTGGCGTCCTCGACGAAGGCAACCTGGTAGCGCGGGGTCGATTGGTCGGTCGCCGGCCGCACGCCGGCCACGGAGACGGGTTTCATCCCGGGCACGGCGGCCGTCGCCAGCGCGGCAAGGGCGAGGTCACTACGGGTCACCCCAACACCGTATGCCGTGTGCTTGCCCAAGCGTGGCAGGACGCCCCGTCCGGTTGTCACCCGAGCCGCCTACAGTGACCGGGTGAGCCCTTCCGTCGACTACCTGTTGGACCTCTCGCTCTCCCGGGGGACCCTCGACCGGTCCCACACCAGGAGGCGTGACCCCGGCCTGATCAAGGCCGTGCTGGCCGATCCGGAGACGCAGGTCCTGGACATGGTGGACAAGCAGGCACCGACCTGCCGTGTCGACGGGACGCTGCAACTGGTCTTCCGTCCGCCGCAGTTCGGCGACGGCGACCAGTTGGTGCTCTACCTCGGGGTGGACGGCGACGGGGTGTCCTACGTGGCGCTGCCCCGGGACAGCGCGGACGGTGGCGCGGAGGACGGCGCTGCCGAGGCACCCGGTCCGGGCTGGCGCACGCTCCGCGAGGCCGGTGCGGAGCTCGACGACACCCACGCCGGGGTGTTCACCAGCGCGCTGGCGCTGGCCCACTGGCACGCCCGGCACCCGCGATGCCCGCGGTGCGGGGCGGAGACCGTCCCCGAGCAGGGCGGGTGGTCCCGCCGGTGCACCGAGGACGGGTCGGAGCACTTCCCCCGCACGGACGCGGCCATCATCGTCGCGGTGACCGACCGGGAGGACCGGCTGCTGCTGGCCCGCGGCCCGCACTGGCCGGAGAACAGGCTGTCCGTCCTCGCCGGCTTCGTCGAGGCGGGGGAGTCGCTGGAGGCGACCGTCGCGCGCGAGGTCTTCGAGGAGGTGGGCGTGCACGTGGAGGACGTCGTCTACCGCGGCAACCAGCCGTGGCCGTTCCCGGCCTCGCTGATGGTCGGCTTCTCGGCCCGCGCGACCGACACCGGGCTCGAGCTGGACGAGGAGGAGATCGTCCGGGCGGAGTGGTTCACCCGGGGCGAGCTCAACTGGGCGGTGCGCAACGGTGACGTGCAGCTCCCGCCGAGGGTGTCCATCGCCCGGCGGCTCATCGAGGACTGGTTCGGCGGGGAGATCGAGGCCTCCGAGGAGGTCAGCCAGCCGTTCCGGGGGCGGGACTCGTGACCGTCCCGGGCACGGCCGACGACATCCTGGTCGCCCTCGACCCCGACCAGCGGCGGGTGGCCGAGCAGCCGTTGGGGCCGATGTGCGTGCTGGCCGGCGCCGGGTCGGGCAAGACCCGGGCCATCACGCACCGGATCGCCTTCGGTGTCTGGTCCGGTGCCTACCCCGCCCACCGCGTGCTCGCCGTGACGTTCACGGCACGGGCCGCCGGTGAGATGCGGACCAGGCTGCGCGGGCTCGGGGTGCCGGGGGCGCAGGCCCGCACGTTCCACGCCGCCGCGTTGCGGCAGTTGCAGTACTTCTGGCCCCAGGCCGTCGGCGGGGCACCCCCGGAGGTGCTCGGGCACAAGGCGCCGGCGGTGGCCGAGGCGGCCGGACGGCTGCGGCTGCGGACCGACCGCACCGAGCTCCGGGACCTGGCCGCCGAGATCGAGTGGGCCAAGGTCAACATGCTGACCCCGGAGACCTACCCGGCCGCGGCGCGGCGGGAGTCCCGGCAGCCGGCCGGCTACGAGCCGACCGCGGTGGCCCGGCTGATGCAGACCTACGAGGAGGTCAAGGGGGAGCGCCACGTCATCGACTTCGAGGACGTCCTGCTCCTCATGGTCGGCATCCTGGCCGAGCACCCGCAGATCGCGGCCGCGATCCGCGACCAGTACCGGCACTTCGTGGTGGACGAGTACCAGGACGTCAACACGGTCCAGCAACAGCTGTTGGACCTCTGGGTGGGGGGCCGCAAGGACATCTGCGTCGTGGGTGACCCCGCCCAGACGATCTACTCCTTCACCGGGGCCTCCCCGCGGCACCTGCTCGGCTTCGCCAAGGCACACCCCGACGCCGACGTGGTGCGCCTGGTCCGCAACTACCGGTCCAGCCCCCAGGTCGTCCAGCTGGCCAACACCGTCCTCGCCGCCGCGCCGGGGGCCAACCCGGTCCGGCTCCAGGCCGCGGGGGAGCCCGGACCCGACCCCCGGGTGACCCGCTACGACGACGACGTGGCCGAGGCGGCCGGCATCGCCGCCCAGATCGGGAAGTTCGTGGCCTCCGGGCAGGAGGCGGCTGGCATCGCCATCCTGTTCCGGACGAACGCCCAGTCCGAGGCGATCGAGAACGCCCTCGCGTCGGCGGGCCTGCCCTACCTGGTACGTGGCGGCGAACGGTTCTTCTCCCGGACCGAGGTGCGGCAGGCGATCCTGCTACTCCGGGGGGCGGCCAGGTCCGATGACGTGAGTATGCCGTTGGGCCGGGTGGTGCGGGACGTGCTGAGCGGTGCGGGGTGGACCCCCGAGCCGCCCTCGGCCTCGGGGGCCACCCGCGAGCGGTGGGAGTCGCTGCAGGCGCTGGTCCACCTCGCGGACGACCTGTCTGCCGCGGACCCCGAGTTGCGGCTGCCGGCACTGGTCGCCGAGCTGGACCGCAGGATCGCCGAGCAGCACGCGCCGACCGTGCAGGGGGTGACGCTGGCCTCGTTGCACGCCGCGAAGGGCCTGGAGTGGGATATCGTCTTCCTGGCCGGCTGCAGCGACGGGTTGTTGCCGATCTCGGTGGCCGAGGGGCCGGACCGGATCGAGGAGGAGCGGCGGCTGCTGTACGTCGGGCTCACCCGGGCGCGTCGGGAGATCCGGCTCAGCTGGGCCGGGGCGCGTGGGCAGGGCGGCCGCGCCACCCGTCGGATGAGCCGGTTCCTGCTGCCGGCGGCGGGACTGCTCGGGATGGCCCGGGAGGAGGGCGGGCCCGGACGCAGCCGTGCCGCCGGGAAACCGAAGAAGCGCAAGGTCTGCCGCGGGTGCGGGGGTGAGCTGGCGACGGCCGCCGAGCGCAAGATCGGGCGCTGCGAGGCCTGCCCGCCCACCTACGACGAGGCGACCTTCGAGGCGCTGCGGGAGTGGCGCCTGGCGACCGCGAAGGAGCAGGAGGTTCCCGCCTACGTCGTCTTCACGGACGCCACCCTCACCGCCATCGCGGAGGGGACCCCTTCGGACACTGCCGAACTCGGCCGGATCGCGGGCGTCGGACCGGCGAAACTCGAGCGATACGGGCCCGACGTGCTGCGGATTCTGGGCTCGTCCGCGGAAACTCGTTAAATACCTTGCACGGCCCTTCGCGGGGGTCGTACTCTGTTTCCTGTCCAGCCCGTAGGGATCGCTTGCGGTCGCGTGCGGGGCAGCAGTCGGAAGAGAGAGGAGGATGGAAATCATGAGGAACATCACCGTGATCGATGTGGTGGACCGGGGCGTCACCCTGCCCGATTCCATCCTCTGCGGCTCTCGGCTGCGTGGGATCGGCGGCTTTGCCGCCGGAGGAGTCGCTCCGTCCCCCGCCCCCGTCGCAGATGCGGCGTTCCCTGCTGACCAGGTGAGGTAGCCACCTAGCGCTACCGACCTCGCCGGCCGCGGAACCCGATCTGGGATCCGCGGCCTTCGTGTGTGTGCCACTACTCGCACCTGCCGGCCGTGGATCCTCCCCCAGAAACTCGGAGAGGACCCGCCATGACCGATCACGATCGGTGGCCGCAGCAGGGCCACCGACACACCGCCCAGCACACCCGCGAGGAAAGGATCAGCGTGTCTAGCCACGCAGGCGTCGTCGACGCCGCCCCCAGTTGGGACACCGCAGCGCACACCAGGGCGACGAACCTCTCGGAGGAGATGGACCTGCCGTGCCGGCAGAACCCGGCCGACCTGTGGTTCGCCGAGCTCCCCGAGGACGTCGAGATGGCCAAGGCGCTGTGTGGCGACTGCCCGCTGCGCGCGCAGTGTCTCGAGGGCGCCCTGGAGCGGGCAGAGCCGTGGGGCGTCTGGGGAGGCCAACTCGTGCTCCAGGGCACGGTCGTCCCCCGCAAGCGGCCCCGGGGCCGTCCCCGCAAGAACCCTGTCGCGGCCTAACCGCCCCGACAGTGACATCAACCGTCGTGACCACTCTTGGAAGGAGAGCGTCATGTTCCACGCCATGGATCAGGAACTCGCGCGCGCTCGGCACGTGGAGCGGATGCAGTTGCTGCAACCCGAGTACAGCAACCGTTCCGGCCGCATGCAGCACGTCCGCGTGGCATCCACGCGCGGCCGCCGCACCCGCCGCACCCGGTGAACCGTCCGATGACGGCCACCGGGGCGGACGGGATCCCGGACCGCCAACTGCCGATCAGCACGCCGACCACCTGAGGCGGAGCCACTCCTGGCTCCGCCTCAGGTGTGTTCCGGGCCGGTCAGCGGGCCAGCGGGGGCAGGTCGATCCCCGGCAGGTACCGGTCGACCACGGCACGGGTGGCCACGTCCACACCCATCTGGGCGAGCACGGCTGTGCCACCCAGCCAGACCCGGTGGATCAGCAGGTACTGCGGGGGGAGGTTGAGCCGCAGCGAGACCTGGAAGGCGGTGCCCCGGGGGTCGTTGATCTCGGAGGTGACCGACCGCAGCCAGTCCCGGGTGAAGGAGAAGCGGTCCACCCGGCAGGGCGCGACGAAAGGCTCCAGGAAGGCCAGGAGCTCCACGGGGTCGATGTCGACCGCGTCCCTGATGAACCCCTCGTCGCGCAGCCCGTCCACCAGGGTGTCCGCCTCCTCGCGCAGCGCGACGGCCAACAGCCGGCCCATCGGCACCGGCAGCCCCTCGGGCAGCCGGTCGACCGCGCCGAAGTCGACCACGCCGAGCCGGCCGTCCGGGGTGAGCCGGAAGTTGCCGGGGTGCGGGTCGGCGTGCAACAGCCCCACCCGGCTGGGGGCACCCAGCAGGAAGGAGATGTAGCGCTCGGCGACCCGGTCGAGCCCGGCCCGGTCCTGCTCGCGGATCAACTGGTTCAGCGGCACCCCGTCGAGCCACTCACTGACCACGACCCGTGGACCCGAGGCCAGGACCCGGGGGACCACGACGTCCGGGTCGTCGGCATACGCCTCGGCGAAGGCGTCCTGTGACCACGCCTCCCGGCGGTAGTCCAGCTCCTCGACCATCCGTTCCTGGAGTTCGGTGATCACCGGCGACAGGTCCATCCCGGGCAGCAACGGCCCGATCATCCGGCTGATCCGACCGAGCTGGCGCAGGTCCGACTCCAGGGCGACGCCGGCGCCCGGATACTGCACCTTCACCGCGACCGTTGTCCCGTCCTCCCACACGGCCCGGTGCACCTGGCCGATCGAGGCGGCGGCGGCCGCGTCCTCGTCGAACTCGCGGAACCGTTCGCGCCAGTGTTCCCCCAGGGACTCGGCGAGCACGTCCCCCAACTGGCTGTGTCGCATCGGCGGCGCCTGGTCCTGCAACCGGGTCAGCGCCTCGCGGTAGGGCCCGGCCATCTCGTCCGGCACGGCCGCCTCGAAGACCGACAGCGCCTGACCGACCTTCATCGCCCCGCCCTTGAGCTCACCCAGTGCCGCGAACACCTCCTCGGCCGTCCGCTGGCGCAGCTCGGCGGTGACCGACTCGCCGCTGGCCCCGCCCATCCGTCGACCCAGCCCCACGGCGGCCCGCCCGGCGACGCCGAGCGGCAGCCGGGCCAGGCGCAACGCCCGACCGGCCCCGGAGAGGGGTAACGGCGGCGGATCCTCGGCCACGGTGATCTCCTCCCTGCGGTCGGCGCCCAGCACCTGCCAGCCTAGGCGCTCGTCGCGGCCTGACACGGGCACCCGGGGTGGGCAGGCCACTGCCGGGCGGTCACCTCACCCCGGGGCAGCCGGACCTCCCACGCGACGCCCGGAGGCACCGGGCGCTCCGACAGGTGGTCGCGCACCACCATCGCGCAGACCGCGGCGGCCGCGCTCGCCAGGGCGGGGTCGACGGTGACCGGACCCGCCAGGTCGGTCGCGGCCGGTGCCACCTGCGCCAGCACCCGTGGCCAGGCGCCGTCCCGGTCCCGCCGGTGCAGGTCCAGGCAGTGCAGGCAGGGGCCATGACGGGGCAGCACCAACGGCCCGACCACGACCCGTCCACCCTGCGCCACGGCGGGTAGGTGGCCCAGCCCGCGGGCCCACCAGACCGGTGCCTCCTGCGGTGCGACGGCGCCACCGGCGACCAGGACCACCAGGTCGACGGTGCTGCCCTCGGTCCATGCCTCGCCGACCCGTCCCACCCCGCACCGCCGGAGCTCCTCCCGGACCCGGTCCGGGAACTGTCCCTGCCCCAGGACGCAGACGTAGCGTCCCTGCAGGGCACCGAGCGTCGACCGGTCCGGCTCACCCCGGGCGAGGAGCCCCTGCCGACCGAGGAGGGCCAGGAGCTCCTCCGCCCGCTCCGGCGTCACCCCGTGCCGCCGGGCGATGGTGGCCAGCTGACCGGTCGACCGGACGTCCCGGAGTGCCAGCAGCAGGTCGGTCTCGTCCTCGGTCAGACCGGTCACCACGCACCCGGGTCCCGGCCACAGCCCGAACTGCACGGTCCCGGGAGCCCGCCGGGCCGGTCGGGCGTCGGGTCGCAGGCGCAGGGGGGTGGACACCCAGGCAGCGTGGCACGCCCCGGACCGCTCCGGCCGACGCATCCACAGGACCCGGTCCCCCCGGTCACAAACGACGCGGGGCGGGACCGACGTCGTGTCGGTCCCGCCCCGCGTCGGGTGGTCTGTGGGTCAGGCGCTGGCGGCCTTGCCCAGGATGCGGTTCAGGTTCGTGCCGCAGACCGGGCACTTGCCCTTGGCCATACGCCGGCCGTTGGTCTCCACGACGTTGCCCTCGGCCTCGCGCTTTTCCTTGCACTTGACGCAGTAGAACTCGCCCTTGTAGGTCTCGCCGGTCTCGGCCATGTCACTCTCCTTCATCGCTCGGACAACTGTCCGATCTCGGGGGCCGTGTGGCCCTGTCTGCACCTCACAGTAACCGGAGCGTGCGTGCGGGCCGTGGTCCTGTGCCGAACGGGGTCCGGCGTGTCGCTGCGTGCGGGAGCCGTGCGGCAGCTCTGTCGGTGCCGCCGTCTACGGTGCTGTCATGGTCACGAGGGACTCGGTGGACGCTCCGCCGGAGCGGGTGGAGATCAGGCGCAGCGCGCGCCGCAAGCGCACCGTCTCCGCGCGGGTCGAGGGGGACCAGATCGTGGTGCTGATGCCCGCGGGCCTGAGCCGCGAGCAGGAGGAGAAGCACGTCGCGGCCCTGGTGGAGAAGCTGCGCAAGGGACACCAGCGCCGTCGGCTGACGGGGCAGGACCTCACCGCCCGGGCGGCCCGACTCTCCCGCGAGTACCTCGGCGGCCGGGCGGTGCCCACCGAGGTCAAGTGGGTGACCAACCAGGGGAGCCGGTGGGGGTCGTGCAGCCCCGACAGCGGCCGCATCCGGATCTCCAGCCTGCTGGACGGCATGCCCGGGTGGGTGGTCGACGCGGTGCTGGTGCACGAGCTGGCCCACCTGCTCGAGGCCAACCACGGCCCGCGCTTCCAGGCGTTGGTCCGCGGCTTCCCCCGGTATGCCGAGGCGTCGGCCTTCCTGGACGGTGTCAGCTGGGCGCGGGGCAACCCGGGTGGCGCCTTCGAGGGGGACGACGTGGGGGCCGGTTAGGCCGGACCCGCGGAATCGGACGGACCGTCTCCGCGGTCTGCGTCTGGCCCCTCCTCGCCCTCGCCGGTAGCGCCCCGCAGCAGCCGGTCGAGCTCAGCGTCCATGGCGTCGCCCTGGGCGGCCGCCCCCGAACCGTGCCGCTCGACATACCCGAGCGGGTCGTCCAGGTCGGCGCCGGTGGGCGCGACGTCGGGGTGGGCCCAGGCCCTGTCCCGCTCCGCCTGGCCGTGCGCGGACTCCAGGGCCGCCCACAGGTTGGCCGCGTCGCGCAGGCGGCGCGGGCGCAACTCCAGACCGACCAGGGAGGCGAATACCTTCTCCGCCGGCCCGCCCGTGGCGCGCCGGCGCCGGACGGCCTCGGCCAGGGCGGAGGCGTGCGGCAGGTGCGCCGAGACGGCCTTCTCGCAGACCAGGTCCACCCAACCCTCCACCAGGGCCAGGTAGGTCTCCAGGCGACCCAGCGCGGCCTCCTGGGCCGGACTCGGCTCCGGCGTGAACAGCTGGTCCGCCAGCGCCTCCTGCATCGCCTGCGGATCCTGGGGGTTGACCGAACGCAGCGTCTCCTCGATCCCCTCGGTGTTGATCGAGATGTCCCGGGCGTAGTCCTCGACCGCGGTGAGCAACTGCGGGCCGAGCCACGGCACCCCGGCGAACAACCGGACCCGGGCCGCCTCGCGGACGGCGAGGTAGAGGTGCACCTCGCCGGCATCTACGGACAGCCCCTCGGCGAACGCGGAGACGTTGGCGGGCAGGATCGCGACCACCTCGCCGGACAGCAGCGGCAGCCCGACCTCGGTGCCGCTCACCGTCTCACCCGCCAGCGCACCCACCGCCTGGCCCACCTGGGCGCCGAACATGGCGCTGCTCATCTTGCGCATCATCGGCTGCATCTGGCCGAGCATCGCCGCCGGGTTCATCCCCGGCGGCAGGCCCGGGATCTCGGGAAGGCTCCCGTCGGCGCCCTCCTCGCCCAGCATCTTCAACTGGTCCTGCATCGTGCTGGTGATGGCCGCGCCGACCCCCGCGGCCACAGGCTCGGTGACCCGGCGCCAGACCGGCATGGTCTCCTCGACCCACTCGGCGCGGCTGAGCGCCCGGGCCCCACCGTCCGGCGGGTTGAACTCGGTCACCTGGTCGAGCCACAGGTTCGCCACCTGGACGACCTGCTCGACGTCGCGGGTGGTGGCCGGCCCCACGGACCGGTCGCCCGCCTCCGCGACCAGCCGGCGCGCGGTGTCGGTGGCCAGCGTCTGGTTCATCGCCCCGCCGTCGTCCGCGGCCATCATGGCCTGCACCTGCGACTGGATCATCTGCATCATCCCGGGGTCCGCCGAGTCCAGACCGAGGGAGCTCAGCGCTTCCCGCAGTTCGGGGGGCAGCTGGCCGCCGAACAGGGCGGCGAACGGGTCGTCCCCGGAGCCTGCGCCGCCCGAGGGTTCCACGGGCCCTTCCCCCTCGGGGCGCTGCTCGTCGTCGGAGGAGGGGTGTTGGTCGGCCACGGTGGTTCCTTCCCGGCTGGTCCGCGAATGTCAGCAGGCTGGGGCCTGACAGGATGAGTCTTCACCATGACAACCACGAGGAGGTGCCCGTGAGTTCCCCAGGTGCACGGGTTCGCTCTCGGCGTAGCGCGGGGGCCCTGCGGGTCGGCGTGACCAAGGCGGGCTCCGGCCTGGCCGCCGTCCTCGCGGAGCAGGTCGCCGGGTCGGGGGACCACGTCGTCGGCCTGGACCAGCAGGCGGGTGCCGCCGGGGTGGTGGAGTGGCGGCTGTGCGACATCGCCGCGCCCGAGGTGGTCGAGGCGCTGCGGGACGTGGACGCGGTCGTCCACGTCGCCCACGACGCCGACCTCGTGCGCTCCCTGGCCTCACCCTCGGCGGTCCGACGGGCCCGGCTGGTGCGGGAGATGCAGACCCTCAGCACCGCGGCGGCCGCCGCCGGGGTGGGGCACCTGGTCGTGGTGAGCTCCGTGCTGGTCTACGGCGCGCGGGCCGACAACCCGGCACCGGTCCCGGACGACAGCCCGCTGCGCGCGGACGACGTCGAGGGCGTGGTGGCCGACCTGGTCGAGGTCGAGGCCATCGTGGAGACGGCGCGGACCGTCCACCCCGGTCTGGAGATCACCGTCGTCCGCCCGGCGGCGCTCGTCGGACCGTCGGTGGACACCATCATCACCCGCCACTTCGAGGCCCCGCGCCTGCTCGTGGTCCGGGACCACGAGCCGACCTGGCAGTTCTGTCACGTGGAGGACCTGGGCCGGGCCCTGCTGACCGTCCTGCACGCGGACGTCCCGCCGGTGGTGACCGTCGGGTCGTGGGGGAGCCTGACCCAGGCGGAGGTGGAGGAGATCTCGGGGATGCGCAGGATCGAGTTGTCCTGGTCCGCCGCCTACGGCGCCGCCGACCGGCTGCACCGGATCGGGGTGCTGCCGTTGCCGGCCTCCGATCTCGCCTATGTCTCCCACCCGCTCGTGGTGGAGCCGCGGGCGCTCGCCGAGCGCGGCTGGGCCCCCGCATACGACAACACCGCCGCCCTGGGCGTCCTGCTGGAGGGGGTGCGCGGGCACCACGCCGTGATGGCCCGGCGGGTGCAACGCAAGGACGCGGCGGCCCTGGGCGCCGCAGCCGGTGCCGCCAGCGCCGCGGTGGCCGCGGCGGCGACGGCGGCGCTGATGCGTCGCCGGAAGCGCCGGACCTGACCACCCGGTCCCGGTGCCCTTCAGGTTTTCGCCAGGCTGATGGGAGATGATGGCGCGGTGAGCGACTCGACCTCCCCACCCACCGGCCCCGGCGCCACCACCGTGCGGCACGCACGGATCAGTGCGGAGCCGCTGTCCGTCGACGCCGTGCTGGCCGAGGTCGGGCACGCGCGCGCCGGGGCGGTGGTCCTGTTCATCGGGACGGTGCGCAACCACGACGGTGGCAAGGACGGGGTCGTCACCCTGGACTACTCCGCCCACCCCGAGGCCGGCACCGTGCTGCAGGAACTCGTGGACTCCGCGGCGGCGCGCGACGGCGTCCGTGCCGTCGCTGCGACACACCGCATCGGCAGCCTCGCCGTCGGTGACCTCGCCGTCATCTGCGCCGTGTCGGCGGACCACCGGCCGGCCGCGTTCGAGGTGTGTCGCGGGCTGATCGAGGAGTTGAAGCAGACCGTGCCGATCTGGAAACACCAGGCGTTCGTCGACGGCGACACCCAGTGGGTAGGCCTGTGAGCGCCGGGCACGACCACACCGGCCAGGGCGGGGCGGACGGCTACTACCGGGGGTATGCCACGGCCGACACCTCCGGGCCCACCGGTGCCGGGGGCACCCGGGTCACGGTCGGGATGGCGATCGGGCTGGTGCTGTGCGTGCTGCTGGTGGCGGGGGTGGCGATCATGAACATGGTCGATGTCGCCAAGGTGCTGTACCGCCCCGGCCCGATCTACAACACCCTCGGGGAGACCAACGGGCACCCCACGGTGGTGGTGGAGGACGCCGAGACCTACCCGACCGGGGGAGAGCTCAACTTCACCACGGTGACCCTCTACGGCGGCCCGCGCTACCCGGTGAGCGCCTGGGACTGGTTGCTGGCGGAGTTCGACCCGAACACCGACATCGTGGACGAGGACCTGGTCTACCCGCCCGACATGACCGCCCAGCAGGTGCAGGAGCAGAACACCGAGCTGATGATGGAGTCGCAGGACGCCGCGGCGGTGGTGGGGGTGCGCGCAGCCGGGGTCGAGGTGCCCGAGCAGGTCAAGGTCGCCCAGATCATCGTGGACGCCCCGGCCGCCGACACCCTCGAGGTCAACGACGAGATCCGCTCCGTCGGGGGCACCGAGATCCACAACCCGGCGCAGGTCCGCGACGTCCTGCAGGGCTTCGAGCCCGGTGACGAGGTGGAGTTCGTGCTGGTCCGAGACGGCGAGGAGATCACCCTCCAGGTCCCGACCGGGGAGGACGACGTCGAGGCCGAGGACGGCAGCACGGAGACGCGGACCGTGATCGGGGTCTACCTCGCCTCCGACTTCGACCTGCCGTTCGACGTCACCATCGACGCCGGCAGCGTCGGTGGCCCGTCGGCGGGCCTGATGTTCTCCCTGGCGGTGTACGACAAGCTCACGGAGGGGGAGCTCACCGGGGGCCACGTCTTCGCCGGGACGGGCACCATCGACTCCTCCGGCACCGTGGGGCCGATCAGCGGGATCCGGCAGAAGATGATCAGTTCGGCGAACCACGGGGTGGAGTACTTCCTGGCCCCCGCCGGCAACTGCGACGACGTCCGGGGCAACGAGCCCGACGGGATGGAGGTCGTCAAGATCGAGACCTTCGACCAGGCCCGGGACGTCGTCGAGGCGATCGGCCAGGGCGAGGACGTCGACCTGCCCCGCTGCTAGTCCCGCGGGGCCCGGTCAGTCCTGCAGGGTGGCCTGCAGGGCGTGGACCAACCCGGGCGCGATGTCCTGGCCCCGCGCCACGGCGTCGTCCTCGTCGTGGCGGCGCTGCCGGAGCAGGCAGACCGACTCCCCGCTGCGCAGCACCGCCGCGAGCAGGCGCACGTCCTGACGGTCTGGGTGGGCGGCCAGCGCCTCCGTCGCGGCGACCGGGTCCGTCGGCAGGTCGCGCTCGGCCTCGGGCGGCACGACCAGGCGTTCGACCGCGAGGGCGACGCCGTCCACCTCGGGCGGCCAGGCGATCCGGCCGAGCAGGGACTCCAGGTTCGAGGTGCGCAGCATCCCCTCCTGCTCGATCGCGGTGAACCCCTCCGGGGATCCCTCCTCGAGCTGGGGGCGCAGGGTGGGCTCGCGTTCGAGCAGGTCAGCGGTCCGCACCAGGGCGAACATCCGGGGCGCCTGGTCCCACCCCAGGCGGGCCACGTGCCGCTCGGTGTCGGCGGCGGCGTCCAGCAGGAATCGCTCGGTGTCGGTCTGACCCGCCGGATCCGGAACACGGGGGCCGGCGGGTTCGTTGTCGGGAGACTCGTTCAGCGTTGCCACCAGGCCATGGTGTCACCGGATGCGGGAGGACGACCCACCGCTAGGTAGGTTAGTCCCACGGACGAACCAACTCCCGGGCCAACTCGCGGCCCGGCGGGGTACGAGCGACAAGGATTTTCGGTGAGCCAGGACAACGACCCGGACCCCGGCGACGGACGCCGGCCGGACGGCGCGGGTGCCGCTGACTCTGCAGGCGGCCCGGGCAGCGGAAGACCAGGCGGGGTGGCGACATCCCGGCGCGGCCTGTTCGGCGGGGGGCGGATCGGACCCACCCTGCTCATCCTCGTGGTGGGCGTGGTGCTGCTGGGCTGGCTGGCCACCCTCTGGACGGACTTCCTCTGGTACGACTCCCTCGGGTACCGGTCGGTGCTGACCACGAGGCTGCTGACCCAGGTCCTGTTGTTCGTCGCGGCGGCGGCCCTCACCGCCCTGGTGATCTGGAGTGCCCTCCACGTCGCCTACCGGTCGCGGCCCATCTACGCCCCGGTGAGCCCCGAGCAGCAGAACCTCGACCGCTACCGCGCCGCGTTGGAGCCGATGCGCCGGCTGGTCTTCATCGGGGCACCGGTGGTGCTCGGTCTGTTCGCCGGGTCGGCCGCCGCGTCGCAGTGGCAGACGTTCCTGCTCTGGTGGAACCGCCAGCCGTTCCTGGACGCGGACGGTGAGGTCATGACCGACCCGCAGTTCCACATGGACATCGGCTTCTTCGTGTTCACCCTGCCGTGGCTCAACGTGCTGGTCAGCTTCGCCACCCTGGTGCTGGGGCTGGCGGTCATCGGGGCCCTGCTCACGCACTACATCTACGGGGGCATCCAGCTCCAGGGCCCGGGGGAGCGCACCACCAAGGCGGCCCGGATCCACCTGTCGGTCCTCATCGGGGTGCTCATCCTGGTCCGCGCCGTGGCCTACTGGCTGGAGCGCTACGACCTGGTGACGGCCGAGCACGCCCGGATGACGGGCATGACCTACACCGACGTGCACGCGGTGCTGCCCACCCGCGGGGTCCTGGCGATCGCCGCGCTGCTGTGCGCGGTCCTGTTCATCGCCACGATCTGGAGCAAGTCCTGGCGGCTGCCGATCATCGGCCTGGTGGGCCTGGTCGTCGTGGCGGTCCTGGTCGGTGGGGTCTACCCCTCGCTGATCCAGTCGCTGCGGGTCCGTCCCTCCGAAGCGCAGATGGAAGAGCCGTACATCCAGCGAAACATCGACGCAACGCTGGCCGCCTACGGCCTCGAGGACGCGGAGATCATCGACTACCAGGCCGAGACGGAGGCGACTCCCGGCCAGCTGCGCAACGACGCGGACACCATCCCCGGCATCCGCCTGGTGGACCCCTCGATCGTGTCCCCGACGTTCCGTCAGTTGCAGGGCGTGCGCAACTACTACCAGTTCCCGGACACCCTGGACGTCGACCGTTACGAGGTGGACGGTGAGACCGCCGACACGGTCGTCGCGGTCCGCGAGCTGAACCTGGACGGTGTGTCCGAGGGCCAGCGCAACTGGGTCAACGACCACACGGTCTACACCCACGGGTTCGGCCTCGTGGCGGCATACGGCAACCAGCGGTCGGCCGATGGTGAGCCGATCTTCTACCAGCGCAACATCCCCCCGGTCGGCCCGCTGGGTGACTTCGAGCCGCGGATCTACTTCGGGGAGTACTCGCCGAACTACTCGATCGTGGGTGCGGCCGAGGGTGCGACCCCCCGCGAACTCGACTACCCGGACAGCGGGAGCGAGTCCGGGGAGACCCGGAACACCTACCAGGGCAATGGTGGCGTGGCGATCGGCTCCTTCCCCCGGCAGCTGGCCTACGCGCTGAAGTACCGCCAGATGGAGATCCTGCTGTCCGACAGCGTCACCGGTGACTCCCGCCTGCTGGACCACCGGGAGCCGCACGAGCGCGTGGAGCGGGTCGCCCCGTGGCTGCGGCTGGACGGCAACCCCTACCCGGCCGTGGTCGACGGGCGGATCCTGTGGATCCTGGACGGCTACACGGTGAGCGCCAACTACCCCTACGCCCAGCGGGAGCAACTGGGTGACGTCACGACCGACTCCCTGGTGGCCGGCTCGGACAACATCCGCTCCATCGGCAGCGGCGAGGTGAACTACATCCGCAACTCGGTGAAGGCGACCGTGGATGCCTACGACGGCTCGGTGAAGCTGTATGCCTGGGACGAGGACGACCCCCTGCTCAAGGCCTGGTCGGCGGCCTTCGACAACACGGTGCTGCCGATGGATGAGATCGATGGCGACCTGATGAGCCACCTGCGCTACCCCGAGGACCTGTTCAAGGTCCAGCGGGACGTCATGGCGCGCTACCACGTGGACACCGCCGAGGCGTTCTTCACCGGTCAGGACTTCTGGCGGGTCTCGGAGGACCCGAGCGTCGGTGGTGACGTGGACGTGCCGATGCCGCCCTACTACCTGAGCATCGCGATGCCCGGGCAGGACGAGCCGACCTTCTCGCTGACCACGAACTTCATCCCGCAGGGTGAGCGGCAGAACCTGATCGGCTACATGGCGGTCGATGCGGACGCCGGCTCCGAGGGTGGGCAGCGACGGGAGGACTACGGCAAGATCCGGGTCCTGGACCTGCCCCGCGACACCACGGTGATGGGGCCGGGTCAGTTCCAGAACGACATCGAGTCCTCCAACGAGACCTCGGAGGCGTTCACCCAGACGCTGTCGCAGTTCCTGTCGCTGAACCGGCAGCAGGGCTCCAACGTGCACATCGGCAACCTGTTGACCCTGCCGGTCGGTGGTGGTCTCCTCTACGTCGAGCCGGTCTACGTGTCGGCCCGCAGCGGGTCCTCCTACCCGCTGCAGCGTCTGGTGGTCGTCGCGTTCGGTGACCAGTTGGCCTGGTCCGACACCCTGGACGGGGCGCTGGACGAGCTCTTCGGCGGTGACTCCGGGGCTACCGCGGCGGACGAGGGCACCGGCGGCGAGGAGCCCGTCGACGAGGGCGCCACACCCCCCGACGAGGGCGACACACCGCCGGACGAGGGCGATACGCCTCCCGACGACGGTGAAACGCCGCCGGACGAGGGGACCGACCAGTCGGCCCTCGACCAGGCAATCGCCGACATCCAGCAGGCCTACGAGGACGGTCAGGCCGCCCTCGCCGAGGGTGACTGGGAGGGCTACGCCGAGGCGCAGAACCGTCTGGAGGACGCCATCAGCCGCGCGGTCGAGGCCGCGCCGGACGGCGGGTCGGTAAGCGTTGACCCGAGCGAGCCCGGTGACGGAGCCGACGACGCGGAGCAGACCTCGGCTCCGTAGCGGATTTGGTCCGCCCCGCACCGGTGACGTATGGTGGTCTCACCGTCGCGGGGTGGAGCAGTTCGGTAGCTCGCCGGGCTCATAACCCGGAGGTCGCAGGTTCAAATCCTGCCCCCGCTACCAAGAAAGTCCAGGTCAGCCACAGGTTGACCTGGACTTTCGCTTTGGGGCAAACGTGCGACCGCATCCTTTACCCATCACATGGACCGTCTGTGGTTGAGTAGCCCGCTCTTCAGGTCGGTCGACGTCGCGTGCGGCCATGGAGTGGAGGAATTCCTCTACACGAGATGCAGTGGTGTTGAGGTTTCCCTACGTAGGAGTTCCGGTCATGGCACACACGATGGATGAGTTGCTCGACCGTCTACCCGAGACCTTCAGTTACTCCCAGGCCCTGGAGCATGTCAGCCAGCGCCAGCTTCGCCGCCTGGTCGATGTGGGCAGCATCATCGCGTTCTCGCGGGGGCTATACCGCAAGAGTGATTGCCTCGGCGATGAAGATCTCATCGAAGTTGCCGCCAAGGCCGCCCGGGCCACGCTGTGCTTGCGGTCGGCCTTGGCCCGGCACGGGCTGATCGATGACATCCCTGCAGAGATCGACATCGCGATCCCGCGCGGATCGTGGACCCCGCAGACGGTCGCGCCAGTCAGGTGGCGACACTTCGACCCCGGCACCTTCGAGGCTGGTCGCGAGCAGTTCGACATCGGTGGTGGCCGCAGAATGGGCATCTATTCACCCGAGCGCACCATCATCGACGCCCTCCGGATGCGGCACCTGAAGGGAGGACCTGGTATCGAGGCACTCAAGCGGTGGCTGCGCCGCGGCGGGCAGCCTTCTGAGCTGCTCGCCATGGCCCGGTCCTTCCCACGTACCCAGTCCGTGCTGCGCGACCGACTGGGAATCCTGCTATAAGTCGGGTGAACCGCCTGCTCCTCTCCCGCCCGTGGTGAGGCACCCAGAACAACGGCCACCGGGCACGGATGAGCCAAGGGGGCGAGCCTGCGGGCGCGTGGCGTACCTCACGACATACTGGGAACCCCCAGGGTGTTGACGCTGGTGGAGGAGGCACACATGACGACACAGGCCGGCCACCGCCCACGGGTGGTCATCATCGGATCCGGATTCGGCGGGCTGTTCGCTGCCCGGGCACTCAAGCGCGACGCCGTGGACGTGACGCTGGTGGCGAAGACGACGCACCACCTGTTCCAGCCGCTGCTCTACCAGGTGGCCACCGGGATCATGTCGATGGGCGAGATCGCGCCCGCGACCCGGGAGGTGCTCTCGCGGCAGGACAACGTCGAGGTCGTCCTCGGTGACGTGACGGACATCGACCTGGAGAAGCGGGTGGTCACCGCCAACACCCTGGGTGAGGTGCACACGCACGACTACGACCATCTCATCGTGGCCGCCGGGGCCAACCAGTCCTGGTTCGGCCGGGACGAGTTCGCCGAGTACGCCCCCGGCATGAAGAGCATCGACGACGCGCTGGAACTGCGCGGCCGGATCTTCGGGGCGTTCGAGCTGGCCGAGCAGGCCGCCGCGGAAGGGCGGCTCGAGGACGTCAAACGGTTCACCACCTTCGTCGTCGTGGGCGCAGGCCCGACCGGGGTGGAGATGGCCGGCCAGCTGGTGGAGCTGTCCAAGCGCACGCTCAAGCACGACTTCCGCCACATCGACCCCACCGACTCCAGGGTGATCCTGCTGGACGCCGCCCCGGCGCTCCTGGGGAGTTTTGACGAGAAGTTGCAGGACAAGACCCGGCAGGCGCTGGAGAAGCTGGGTGTCGAGGTCCGGCTGGGGGCCAAGGTCGTGAACGTCGACGGCCGGGGCCTGGAGACCGAGGACAGCGAGGGCAACCGGACCAGGATCGAGGCACTGACCAAGGTGTGGGCGGCCGGTGTCGCGGCGAGCCCGCTCGCCAAGCAGCTGGCCGACCAGGTCGGGGTCACCGTGGACCGGGCGGGACGGATCCCCGCGCAGCCGGACCTCACCCTCCCGGGCCGGCCCGAGGTGCACGTCGTGGGGGACATGGTGACCCTGGACGGGCTGTCCGGTGTCGCCCAGGTCGCCATCCAGGGCGCGCGGCACTCTGCCAAGGAGATCCGGCGCCGGATCAACGGTGAGCCGACCGGGGCACCGTTCCGGTACAAGGACAAGGGGAGTATGGCGACGATCTCCCGGTTCCGGGCGATCGCCGAGGTCGGCAGCCTGAAGCTCACCGGGTTCGTCGCCTGGCTGATGTGGCTGGCGGTGCACCTGGTCTACATCATCGGCTTCAAGTCCCGGATCACCACGCTGCTCCACTGGTTCGTGAGCTTCATCGGGCGCGGACGCTCCGAGCGTGCGGTCACCGAGCAGCAGACCTTCGCCCGGCTCGCCATGCAACAGATGGAGCGTCCGGTCGACCTCCGCAAGGTCTCCGAACGCCCACCCGCCTCGGTGGACTGATCCAAGGAGGTGCACGGGGCGGTTCCTCGCCCGTGTGAGTTGTCGGGGGGTGCACGGGGGGGCGGAGCCCCCCGTGCGACGTCCTACAGTGGGCGGATGCCGTTGACCTACCCGATCGTCACCCGCACGCTGGACAACGGCCTGCGGGTGGTCGTCAGTGAGGACCGTTCCGTCCCCGCCGTGACCGTCAACCTCTGGGTCGACGTCGGCTCCCGGCACGAGGTGCCCGGGCAGACCGGGCTGGCCCACCTGTTCGAGCACCTGATGTTCCAGGGCTCGGAGAACGTCGCGGAGGGCGAGCACTTCGCCGCCCTCATGGCGCACGGGGGCCGGCTCAACGCCACGACCTGGTTCGACCGGACGAACTACTTCGAGACGGTTCCCACCGGGGCGCTCGACCTCGCGCTCTGGTTGGAGGCCGACCGGCACGGCCGGCTGCGCTCCGCGCTGACCCAGGAGAACCTGGACAACCAACGGGACGTGGTCAAGGAGGAGAAGCGGCAGCGCTACGACAACCAGCCGTACGGCAACGCCGTGAACGACCTCGTCGGGTTGGTCTTCCCGCAGGGACACCCCTACCACCACCCGACGATCGGCTCGATGGAGGACCTCGACGCCGCGTCGTTGGAGACCGTGCACGCCTTCTACGACCGGCACTACGGGCCGGACACCACCGTGCTCACCCTGGTGGGGGACGTTGCCGCGCAGGAGGGGTTCGCGGCGGCCGAACGCTACTTCGGGGACCTGCCGCGCACCAACCGCTCGCCGCAGCCCCGTTCCGCACCGCTCGGACCCCTGCCTGCCCCGCAACGCGTCGTCCGGGTCCAGGAGGTTCCCAACGACCGGATCTACCTGGGCTTCCGGTTCCCCCAGGGGCACACCGCCGAGTACCTCGCGGGGGCCGTCGCCCTCGACGCCCTCGGTGGGCTCGCTATCAGCCGGCTGCACCGGCGGCTGGTCCGGCGCGACGACGTCGCCACCGGTGTCTCCGCCTCGAGCATGGGACTGGTCGACGGGACCTCGCTGGCCTTCATCGCCGTCGACGTGAGCGAGGGACGGGACATCGCGGAGGCGGAGGAGACGCTGCTGGAGGAGCTGCTCGAGTTCGCCCGCACCGGTCCCACCGAGCTGGAGCTCGAGGCCTCGCTGGCCGACACCGAGCGGTCCTGGCTGGAGGCCCTGGCCGGGATGGACGAGCGGGCCGACCTGATCGGCCACTCGACCTGCCTGTATGACGACCCGCACTTCGTCAACACCTTCCTGGACGAGGTCGCCACGGTGACCGCGGAGGAGGTCCAGCTGGCCGCGCAGCGGTGGCTGCAGCCCGAGCACCGGGCCGCCGTCATCTACCGGGACGGCGATCCCGTCGACCAGGACGTGCCGCTCGGTGACCTGACCGCGGGGGAGAGCGGACCGCATACGGAAGGAGTGGCCTGATGACCACCGCCACCCCGTTGCCTGCCCGTCCCGGCGTGCGCCCGCCCGCCGCCTGGTCCTTCCCGGTGCCCGAGGTGTTCACCCTCGACAACGGCCTGTCCGTGCAGACCTTCCATCTGCCCGGCCAGCACGTCGTCTCGGTGCGGCTGGGCATCCCGGCGCCGCTCGCCGCCGAGCCCGTGGACGTCGAGGGGGTGGCCACGATCCTGTCCCGCACCCTCGACGAGGGGACGGAGGCGCACGACGCCGAGGAGATGGCCGGTCTGCTGGAGCGCAAGGGCGTCTTCCTGGGGGCCGGGGTCGGCGAGCGCGGCATCCTGGTGGACCTCGACGTCGCCGTGCGCAACCTGGGGGCCGGGCTGGAACTGCTCACCGAGTGCCTCACCACCCCGACCTTCCCCGAGGAGGAGGTGGCCCGGCACGTCCGTAACCGGATCGCCGATATCCGGCACGACCTGGCCGACCCGATGAGTCGGGCCGCGCTCGAGTTCCTGCCGACCTACTTCCGGCCCAGCAGCCGCGCGTCCCGCCCGTCCGGGGGCAGTCTCGAGTCGGTCGCGGCGATCACCTCCGAGGCGGTGCGTGCGCACCACCGGCGGATGGTGCACCCGGACCGGTCGCACCTGGTCGTGGCGGGGGACCTGACCGGGGTGGATGTGCCGGCCCTGTTGGGCCAGACGCTCTCGGCATGGGCCCCCGGCGGTGCGGACGAGGGTGCCCCACCGGCAGGGGGCGACGAGCGCGCCGACGACGCGGCCCGGATCGTCCTGGTGGACCGCCCCGGCTCCGTGCAGACCGACCTCTACCTGGGGTGTTCGGGTCCGGACCGCCGCGACCCGCACGGGTGGGGGGCCTACCAGGTCCTGTCGCTGGCGGTCGGCGGGTCTCCCCAGTCCCGGCTCGACCGGGTGCTGCGGGAGGAGAAGGGCTACACCTACGGGGTGCACGCCGGCTTCCGTCCGCGCACCCGGGGCGGCCTGTTCCTGGTGAGCGGCTCGGTCCGGGCCGACGCCACCGTCCCCGCGCTGGACACGCTCCTGGACCTGCTGGCGATGCCGGGCAGCGACCTGACCGAGGCCGAGGTGCGGGAGGCGGCCGACTTCGTCGCGCAGACCGCGCCGGGTCGCTACGCGACGGCGGACGTCCTGGCGGGTGAGGCGATCGGGCTGGCGATGGACGGGTTGGCGACCGACTTCGTCACCCGCACGCTGACCCAGGTGCGGACGATGGACGCCGCGACGGCCGGCGCCGCCTGGGACGCCCACGTGGACGGGCGCTGGACGGTGATCGCCGTGGGTGACGCCGCGGCGCACGGCTCCGCGATCGAGGCGCTGGGCCGGGGCCCGGTCGAGGTGCGCAGGAGCGGCGGGCGCAGGTAGCCGTCGCTCAGACGGGGCGTGCCCGGCCCGGCCGGCGCAGCGCGGGCCGGAGCGCCTCCGCGGCCAGGTAGTCCTCGAGCAGCAGGAACCCTTCCCGGTGCATGTCCCCGGCCACCGTCGGGCCGACGTAGCGCACGTGCCACGGCTCGTAGGTGTAGCCCGTGCGTTCGCGCTGGCCCTCGGGGTAGGAGATCACGAACCCGAACCGGTGGGCCTCCTCGGCCAGCCAGCGGCCCTCGGCGGTGTCCCCGAAGCACTGGTCCAGGTAGCAGGTGCCCTTGTCGTTGTCGAGGTCGACGGCCAGGCCGGTCTGGTGCTCGCTGTGCCCCGGTCGGGCGCTGGTGGCGTCGGCCGCCTTGCGTCCCGTGGTGCGCACCCAGTAGTCGTAGGTCTCCCGCTGGGTCTCATGGGAGCGGTATCCGCTGATCACCCGCAGCCGGTGGCCCTCCTCCTGCGCCGCGTCGAACAGGTCGGACAACTGGTCGGCGACCTCCGCGCGCAGTTGGTAGTCGGGGTCACGCCAGTCGACCAGGTCGTCCGGAGCGTAGTCGACGGGGTCCAGGGGTCGGTCCTTGGTCACCACGACGAGGAGGTTGTCCCGGTCGTGGCGCTCCAGGTCGGTGGGCGAACCGGCGCGACGGACCTGCCGGGGCAGTCGCCCACCGGTGGCCGGCGCGGCGTCCGCGCTCGCGTGGGGGGCGAGCAGACCTGTCGCGGCAAGCCCGCCCAGCGCCAGCACGGCGCGTCGGGTCAGGGGTGCCATCGGCCCCATTATGGCGCGTCGGGCCCCCCGAGCGCACGGAGCACCTCGTCGTGGAGCAACCCGTTGGTGCTCACCCCGGCGTCCCCGAAGGGACCGTCGGTGCCCTCCAGGTCGGTGAACCGGCCACCGGCCTCGGTGACGATCGGGGCCAGCGCGGTCATCTGGTGGACGTCGAGATCCGGTCCGAGGGCGACGTCGGCGGCTCCCTCGGCCACCAGCACGTGGGACCAGAACTCCCCATAGGCCCGGCTGCGCCAGGCCCGGTCGACGACCTGGAGGAAGCCGTCCCTGCGGGGGGAGTCCAACCAGGGCGAGAGGTCGCCGTAGCTCACCGAGGCGTGCTCCAGGCGGGAGGTGTCGGCCACGTGGATCCGGCGGGCCCGGGTCAGCGCCCGGCCCGTCCAGGCGCCCGACCCGATCGCCGCCCACCAGCGGCGGGCCAGGGACGGCGCCGCCACCAGGCCCAGCACCGGCGCGTCGTCCACCAGCAGCCCGATCAGGGTGGCCCACACCGGGACCCCGCGCACGTAGTTCACGGTGCCGTGGATCGGGTCCAGCACCCAGCGCCGGTTGCCGTGCCCCGTGGTGGGCAGCTGCTCCCCCTGGACGACGTCGCGGGGGCGGGTGCGCTGCAACTGGTGGCGCAGCAGTTCCTCGGTGTGCCGGTCGGCGTCGGTGACCAGCGTGCCGTCCTCGGTGACCTCGACCCTCAGCTCGGGGGAGGCGAAGGTGTCCAGGGTCGAACGTTCGACCGCGTCCGCCAGGACGTGGGCCAGTCGTAGGTCGTCCTCGAAGGTAGCCACGCCTGGCAACCTACCTGCCCGGGGGCCGGTTCAGGCCGGGGACTCACCCGTGCGGCTGCGGAGCAGCCGGCGCAACGATTCCAGCCGGGCCGCCCCGTGCGGTCCGGCCGCGCCGCCCTCGACCCAGGCATCCAGCTCACAGTCCGGCTCGTCGTGGGAGCACCCGCGGGGGCACTGCGCGGCGCCCGGGGCCAGGTCGGGGAAGTGCTCGACGAAGGTCGCCGGGTCCACGTGGCCGAGCCCGAAGGACCGCACGCCGGGGGTGTCCACCACCCAGCCGCCCTCGGGCAGCTCCAGCGCCACCGCGCTGGTCGAGGTGTGCCGGCCGCGCCCGGTCACCGCGTTGACCACCCCGGTGCTCCGCCGTGCGTCCGGCACCAGGGCGTTCACGAGGGTGGACTTGCCGACCCCGGAGTGCCCGACGAGCACGCTGACCCGTCCGGTGAGGTGGGCACGCACCTGGTCCACCCCGGAACCCGCCGCGCCGGTCCGGCCCGGGTCCGCCCCCGGCGCGAGCGAGCTGACCACGTGGGGCACGTCCAGGGCGTCGTATGCCGACAGCAACTCCTCCGGGTCCCGCAGGTCCGCCTTGGTCAGCACCAGCAGCGGGTCCAGTCCGGCGTCGTAGGCGGCGACCAGGCAACGGTCGATCATCCGGGGCCGGGGCTCGGGGTCGGCCAGGGCGGTGACCACCACCATCTGGTCGGCGTTGGCCACGATCACCCGCTCCACCCGGTCCGAGTCGTCGGCGCTGCGTCGCAGCACCGACGTGCGCTCGTGGACGCGGACGATCCGGGCCAGCCCGTCCGGGTTGCCGGTGACGTCACCGACCATGCCGACCCGGTCGCCCACGACGATCTGCTTGCGACCGACCTCCCGGGCCCGCATCGCCACGACGTCCACGTCCTCGTAGCGCACGGTGAACCGGCCCCGGTCCACCCCGGTCACCAGGCCGGTGACGGCGTCCTCGTGGGCGGGCCGCTCCTTGGTCCGGGGACGCGAGCCACGTCGGCTGGGGCGGACCCGCACCAGGGACTCGTCGTAGTGGTCGTACTTGCTCACCCGTGCACCAGGTCCGTCCAGGCGGCGGCGAAGCCCGGGAACGTCTTGTCGGTGGTCTCGACGTTCTCGATCTCCGTGCCGGGCACGGCCAGGCCGAGCACCGCCGCGGCCTGCGCCATCCGGTGGTCGTGGTAGGTCTGCAGCACGGCCGGACGCAGCGGCGCCGGCGTGATCCGCAGGCCGTCCGGGGTCTGCTCCACGCCGCACCCCATCCGCCCGAGCTCGGCCTCCAGGGCCGCCAGCCGGTCCGTCTCGTGGCCCCGCAGGTGCGCCACGCCGCGCAGCACCGACGGGCCCTGCGCCAGGGCGGCGACGGCCGCCACCACTGGCGTGAGTTCCCCCACCTCGTGCAGGTCGAGATCGACGCCACGCAGCGCGTCCCGGCCCGGCCCCTCGACGGTCAGGCCCTCCTCGGTCCACTCGGTGCGGGCGCCGAACTGCTCGAGGATCACCCGGAAGGCGGCGCCGCCCTGGGTGGTCTCCTCGGGCCAGTGCCGCAGCATGACCTGACCGCCGGTGACGGCCGCGGCCGCCAGCAGGGGAGCAGCGGTGGACAGGTCGGGCTCGACGCGCACGGACAGCCCGTGGACCGGTCCGTGGTCGACCACCCAGGTGGCCTCGCTCAACCGTGCCGCCCGCACGCCGGCCTCGCGGAGCACCTGCAGCGTCATGTCGATGTGCGGCACGCTCGGCAGCGAGGCGCCGGTGTGCCGGAGCAGCAGGCCCTCGGTGAAGCGGGCCCCTGCCAGGAGCAGAGCGCTCACGAACTGCGAGCTGGCGGAGGCGTCCACCTGGACCTCACCGCCGCGGACCGAGCCCGTCCCGTGGACGGTGAACGGCAGCGTGCCGCGTCCCTCGTCCTCGATCCGGATGCCGAGCTGGCGCAGTCCCTCCAGCAGCGGGCCGACCGGACGCACCCGGGCCTCGGCGTCACCGTCGAAGGCGACCTCGCCGTCGGCCAGCGCGGCGACCGGGGGCACGAAACGGATGACGGTGCCCGCCAGGCCGCAGTCGATCCGGGTGCCCGCCCGCAGGGTGGCCGGTGGCGTCAGGGTCCACCGGTCGTCGTCGGCGGACCGCTCGACCTGCACCCCGAGGGACTGGACCGCCTGCAGCATCAGCAGGGTGTCGCGGGAGACGAGCGGGCCCCGCAGGGTGCTGGGGCCGTCGGCCAGGGCCGCGAGCAGCAGGTAGCGGTTGGTCAGCGACTTGCTGCCCGGGACGGTGACGGCACCGTGGACGGGGCGGTCGGACGCGGGCGCGGGCCAGGCGGTCACGGTGCTCAGAACGGGAGCTTGTCGGAGACGTTGCGGCTCACGGTGCGGGCCGCGAGCTCGGCCTCCAGCCCGGCGATGCGGGCGGCATTGCGCGAGCGCCAGACCAGTCCCGGGGCCCCGGCCGTGTCCGCGGAGGCGATGAGCACCCCGCCGAGCAGCCCGAGGTTGGTGAAGAAGGCCTTCTTCTCGGCGGCCTTCACCTCGGGGTCCTCCTCCTGCCAGAACCGGTGCGCGAAGAGGGTGCCGGGCACCAGGCTGACCGCCAGCGCGGCCCCGGCCAGGCGGGGGGCACGTCCGAGGGCGAGCAGGGCGCCGGCGCCGGCGAGCACCGCGCCGTTGACCCGGACGAGCAGCTCGGGGTCGGTGGGTGCCCCCAGCGGCTCGGCCACCGTGGCGGAGAACCGCTCCGCGGCGGGGATCCGGCTGGTCGGCTGTTGCAGGGCGTCGACCCCGCGGGCGATGAAGGCGCTGGCGAGCAGCGGTCGGGCGATCTTGCGCAGCAGCATCTGGTCTCCTCGGTCGGGCATGGGTTGCCGCCTACGGTAGTCCGTCCGTGTGGGCGTCCAACCAGTCGGCAACCGTCCCGCACATCGCGACGAGACTCGTCGTCGGCGAGTGGTTGCCCGGCACCGGGTGCACGGTGACCGGACCGGGGTCGGCCCCCAGCGCCTCGGTGACCTCCGTGGGCGGGCCGAACGGGTCCTTCAGACCCTGCACGACCAGGGTCGGTATGCCGTCCGCCAGCGGGGTCTGCAGCTCGGCCACCCGGGACTTCTCCGGTCGGCCTGGCGGGTGCAGCGGAAACGCGAGGCAGACCACCGCGACCGCGCGCGGGAGGCCGATCGCGGCGTCCCCGGGGGCGTTGCGGCACGCGACGCGGGCCCCGGCGCTGCGGCCCCCGACGACGACGCGGGGTGCGGGGTGGTGCTCCAGGTAGCGGGGCACCAGGTCGCGCCAGGCGGCGTCGAGCGCGGGCGGTCGGGTCGCGACCTTGCGGCCGGCGACCCGCCACGGCTGCTCGACCAGCCCGATCTCCCAGCCGTGGTCCACCAGCCGGGTGAGCACCTGGAGGTCGGCGGCCCCGACGCCGCCACCGGCCCCGTGCCCCAGCAGCAGCAGACCCCGGGAGGTGCCGGACACGGCATACCGGTGGACCCGCGCCGGCCCCTGGGAGGTCTCGACCTCGACGACGGCGGTGGGGTCAGGCACCGAGCACCTCCCCGGTGGTCGGGTCGACGACCCCGTCGAGCGACTCGGGCGAGACCGGCTCCAGCAGGGCGGCTCCGTTGTTGCGGGTGGCGTTGACCGCGGTCCCGACCGGCCAGGTGACGAAGCGGCCCGCCCCGGGGGACTGCGCCAGCGTCCGCACCGCGTCGGGGTCCGTGGCGGTCGGGTCGAGCCAGTCGGCCCACCGGTCCCGGTCCAGGACGACCGGCTGGCGGTCGTGGATCCGGTCCAGGCCGGGCTCGGCCTCGGTCGTCAGGATGGTGAAGCTGACCAGCCAGGCCGCCGGGTCCGTGGGGTCCACGGCCCGGTCCCGCCAGAACTCGTAGAGCCCGGCGAAGGCCACCACGTCCCCGTCCTCCCTGGTCAGGAAGAACGGTTGCTTGCGCGGCTTGCCCTTGCCGTCCCGGGCGACGGGGGAGGCCTGCCACTCGTACCACCCACGGGCCGGGACGATCGCCCGGCGGGACAGGGCCGCCTTCTTGAAGGCCGGCTTCTCCAGGGCCGACTCCAGGCGGGCGTTGATCATCCGCATGCCGACCTTGGGGTCCTTGGCCCAGGAGGGGACCAGTCCCCAGCTGAGCAGCCGGAGCTGCCGGAGCGGCTCGGCGTCGTCCTGCCCCCGCGGCGGCCGGGTCAGCACGACGGGTGCGAGCTTGGCCGGGGCCATGTTGTAGTCCGGCGTCCCGGCCGGGGGATCCTGCGGATTGACCAGGGTCGACCGGGAGGGCTCACCGGTGCCGTCGACGTCGACCTCGAACTCCTCGATCAGCTCGTCGGGGTTGGCGCTCGCCGCATACCTTCCGCACATGTCTCGTCAGCCTACGCCCACCGGCCGACCCGCCGCCCGCCATAAGTTACCCGCGAGTCAGTAAAGGTTTGGCCGGATCGCTGTCTTTCCCGGATGCGAATGGATCACGGTGTTGCGGCAGGCATCCCGCCCCGGGGGTGCCGATTCCGCTCAATGAGGAGTAGTAGTGATCAGACAGTCGAAGAGGCAACGTCACGCCGCCGTGCTGGGGTCCCTCTGCATCGCCGCCGCGCTCGCGGTGCCGGGTGCCGCAGCAGGTGCCGCGCCCGGCGCCGGCGACGGGTTCGGGTCGGACCGGGTCGTCGGACAGCGCGACGGCCGGGCACCCCTGGTCGAGCCCGCGTCAGGGGCGATCGAGGGCCGCTACATCGTGCTGCTGGAGGCCGGCGCCGAGGGCACGATGGCGCCGCAGACGGTCGAGAACGCGGTGGACCGGGCCCGCGCCCAGGGCATCTCGGTGCAGCGTGAGTACGGCGAGCTGGGTGGCTACGTCGCCGACCTGGACGAGCGGCAGCTCGAGCAGGTCCGCAACGACCCGGCCGTCGCGCTGGTCGAGCAGGACGCGGTCGTCTCCCTGTCCGCCGACCAGGGCAATGCCACCTGGGGCCTGGACCGGATCGACCAGCGCAACCTTCCGCTGAACGGCACCTACAGCTACGGCGCCACCGGCTCGGGGGTGACCAGCTACGTCATCGACACCGGCATCCTCTCCGGGCACCAGGAGTTCGGCGGCCGGGCCAGCTCGGGCTACACCGCGATCCAGGACGGGCGGGGCACCGAGGACTGCAACGGCCACGGCACCCATGTGGCCGGCACCGTCGGCGGCAGCACCTACGGCGTGGCCAAGGCCACCTCGCTGGTCGCCGTGCGGGTGCTGGGCTGTGACGGCAGCGGCACCAACTCCGGGGTGATCGCCGGGATGGACTGGGTGGCCGACCACGCCTCGGGCGACTCGGTGGCCAACATGAGCCTCGGCGGCGGCGCCTCGACGGCGACCGACCAGGCCGTGGACCGGATGGTGGCCGGCGGTGTCACCGTGGTGGTCGCGGCGGGCAACGAGAACCAGAACGCCTGCAACGTCTCGCCGGCCCGTGCCGCCTCGGCGATCACGGTGGGCTCCACGACCAGCACCGACGCGCGGTCCAGCTTCTCCAACTGGGGCAGTTGCGTCGACATCTTCGCCCCGGGGAGCGACATCACGTCGGCCTGGTACACCGGCACCACCGCCACCAACACGATCAGCGGGACCTCCATGGCCTCGCCGCACGTGGCCGGCGCGGCGGCGCTCTACCTGGCGGACAACCCGGGGTCCAGCCCGGCCCAGGTGGCCGCGGGCCTGACCGGCAACGCCACGTCCGGCGTGGTCGGCTCGCCCGGCACCGGGTCGCCGAACCTGTTGCTGTTCACCGGCACGGGTGGTGGCTCCGACCCGGACCCCGACCCGGACCCGGAGCCCAGTGACCTGGTCAACGGCGGATTCGAGGACGGCAGCACCGGGTGGACGACCACCAGCGGCGTGATCAGCACCAGCGGCCCGGCCGCGCGCAGCGGGTCGGCGAAGGCGTGGCTGAACGGCTACGGCACCAGCTCGACCGACAGCGCCGCGCAGCAGGTGACCGTCCCCGACGGGGCGGACCTGTCCTTCTACCTGCGGGTCGCGACGGCGGAGACGACCGGCACCACGGCATACGACACCCTGCGCGTGCAGGTGGTGACCGGTGCCGGTGAGACGACCCTGGCGACCTTCTCCAACCTGGACGCCTCCTCGTCGTACGTCGCGCACAGCGTCGACCTGTCCTCGTATGCCGGGCAGTCCGTGACCGTGCGCTTCCTCGGGGTGGAGGACCAGTCGCTCGGGACGTCGTTCTTCATCGACGACGTGGCCCTGGGCTGACCCGATCCCGGAGGCCGTGATCCGGCCGGTTCCCGCAGGTCCCTCCCGGGCCTGCGGGGACCGGCATCACTGCCGGTAGGAGGACAGGAAGTTGCCCATCCGCTCCAGGGCGACGCGCAGGTCGCGGGCCCAGGGGAGGGTGACGATTCGCAGGTGGTCGGGGGAGGGCCAGTTGAAGCCGGTGCCGTGCACCACGAGGATCCGCTCGCGCTCCAGCAGGTCCAGGCACAGCTGCATGTCGTCGTGGATCTCGTGGACCTCCGGGTCCAGGCGGGGGAAGGCGTAGAGCGCGCCGGCCGGCTTGGTGCAGGACACCCCGTCCATCGCGTTGAGCATCTCGTGAGCCAGGTCGCGCTGCTCGTGCAGCCGGCCGCCCGGCTGGATGAGGTCGGTGATGCTCTGCAGGCCGGAGACCGCCACCTGGATGGCGTGCTGGGCCGGGACGTTCGGGCACAACCGGGTCGAGGCGAGCAGGTCGATGCCCTCGAGGAAGCCCGCGGCGTGGTGCCGGGGCCCGGAGACGACCATCCACCCGGCGCGGTAGCCGGCCACGCGGTAGGTCTTGGACAGCCCGTTGAAGGTGAGGACCAGCAGGTCGTCGGCGAGGGTGGCCAGCGAGACGTGCTCGGCGTCGTCGAACAGGATCCGGTCGTAGATCTCGTCGGCGAGCAACAGCAGCGAGTGCTCGCGGGCGACCTGCACCAGCTCGGTCAGCAGCTCCTTGCTGTAGACGGCACCGGTGGGGTTGTTCGGGTTGATCACCACCAGCGCCTTGGTGCGCGGGGTGATCTTGCTCCGGATGTCCTCGATCGAAGGCTGCCAGCCGTCCTCCTCGGCGCACAGGTAGTGCACCGGCGAGCCGCCGGCCAGGCTGGTCGCCGCGGTCCAGAGGGGGTAGTCCGGTGCCGGGACCAGGACCTCGTCGCCGTCGTCCAGGAGCGCCGACAGGGTCATCATGATCAGCTCGGAGACGCCGTTGCCCAGGTAGACGTCATCGACGTCGACCCGCGGGAACCCGGGCACGTCCTGGTAGCGGCTGACCACCGCCCGCCGGGCGGACAGGATCCCCTTGGAGTCGGAGTAGCCCTGCGCGATCGGCAGCGCCGCGATCATGTCCTGCAGGATCGTGTCGGGGGCCTCGAAACCGAACGGTGCCGGGTTGCCGATGTTGAGCTTGAGGATCCGGTGACCCTCCATCTCCAGCTGTGCCGCGCGGGCGGCAACCGGTCCCCGGATCTCGTAGAGCACGTTCTGCAGCTTGCGGGGCTGGCGGAGGGGGCGCAGGTCGACCCCGGTGGTGGCGGCGTTCACCGACACATGGTCGCACTGCCGGGGCCGTGACCCGGCACCGGTCGGATCACGGTGGGTCGCTCCGGGGGCCCGGGAATGTACCCGGGGGCAGGCGTCGTTGGACCGATCGCACGACCTGCCCACCGCCCACAACCACCAGGAGCCCGCCCGTATGTCGGTTTCGCTGCTCGCCGCCCCGGACCACCAGGCGGTGGCTCCAGGAGCCCTCCGGTTCGCCGGCCCGGGCGGTGGTCGGCACGGAGGTCTAGGCTGGGCGACGATGAGCCAGGACCAGACACCCGAGAGCACGAGCATCGACCCGGCCACGGCTGATGGTGCGGACGAGGTCGTCGACGTCGCGACCGAGAGCCCCGAGGACCGGGCGGCCCGCTTCGAGCGCGAGGCGATGCCGCTGCTGGACCAGATGTACAGCGCGGCCCTGCGCACGACGCGCAACCCCACCGACGCCGAGGACCTGGTCCAGGAGACCTACGCGAAGGCGTTCGCCGCCTTCCACCAGTACCGTCCCGGGACCAACCTGAAGGCCTGGATGTACCGCATCCTGACCAACAGCTACATCAACAGTTACCGCAAGAAGCAGCGGCAGCCCAAGGAGTCCGACGCTGCCGAGGTCGAGGACTACCAGCTCGCGCGCGCTGCTCAGCACACCTCCACGGGGCTGCGCTCGGCCGAGGCCGAGGCGCTGGACCACCTGCCCGACTCCGACGTGACCCGGGCGCTGGCCCAGATCCCCGAGGACTTCCGGCTCGCGGTCTACCTGGCCGACGTCGAGGGGTTCGCCTACAAGGAGATCGCCGAGATCATGGACACTCCCATCGGCACGGTGATGTCCCGCCTGCACCGGGGACGGCGCCAGCTGCGCGACCTGCTCACCGACTACGCGTTGGAGCGCGGGTTCATCTCCGGGGAGAAGGTGCAGTCGTGAACGGCACACCCACCCCTGGCCGCGAGCCGGACTGCACCGAGGTGGTGCTGCGGCTGTTCGAGTTCGTGGACAACGAGGCCGGCCCCGACGACTGCCGCTGGATCCAGGCCCACCTGGACGAGTGCGGCTCCTGCCTCCGGGAGTACGAGCGGGACCGGGTGCTCAAGGAGGTCGTGCGCCGCGCGTGCGGGTGCGAGCCCGCCCCGGAGCAGCTCCGCACCCAGATCATGGCCCGGATCACCCGTGTCTCGGTGACCAGGACCATCACCGAGCACTAGGCGGGCGGCACCGCCGGGCACCGATTCCCCAACAACACGCCGACGGCCCCCGACACCGAGGTGTCGGGGGCCGTCGCGTATGCCGGATGACCGGGAATCAGGCGTTCGGCTTCTTGCCGTGGTTCGCGCCCTTCTTCTTGCGGTCACGACGCTTGCGCGCGCGCTTGCTCATTCTGGCCTCCTGCAGGCTGATTGGGGTGCGCCGCCCGGACGGGTGCCGACCGGGAGACGTGCGCCACCATGATCGCACACCGTGGACGACCCCCGGTGTCACTCTTCAGCGGTACATCACCGGTGGGTAAATACTCCGTCAAGATCGGCAGGAGGACCTTCTGGCACACTCCCGCTCTTGGCAGATCTGTGACATTCTTGACATGTCTCCTGAGAGTCGGCCGGCCCCCAACCGGCCGCAGGAGTTTGCTGACCCGGCCACGGAAGGACCCAACTATGCTGCAGGCACTCTTGGACCTGGTGACGAATGGCCAGTTGGCCGACGTCCTGAACCTCATCGGGGACGTCGTCACCTGGGAGGAATGATCCCTCGGTCTGATCGGCACTGATGAGCAAGGACAGTTCCGGCACAGGCCGACCTCCCAAGCACCCATCGGAGGCGCGGTCCCCTGGAGGGGCCGCGCCTTCCGCGTCCCCTGAGCCGTCCGCGTCCACGGAGGCGAGTCCCGCCTCCCGCTGGGTCGTCAACAGCTACGTCGGCCTGCTCAACGTCGCCGCCTTCTCCATCATCCTGGTCGGTGGTTTCTCGCGGGGGATGGACCTCCGCTGGGGCAGCATCGCCATGCTGACCGCGCTGGCGGCCCTCGGCGCCTCCATGCGCGAGCGCGAGCTCGGCCCCCACGTCGGGGTGTCGTTCGGCACGGTGATCCTGGCCGCCTCGCTCCCGCTGGCCGGGCCGATCGGGGCCGCGATCGTCGGCTACGTGAGCCACATCGTCGGCGCCCGCAACTCCCGGTCGCGGGCCCGCCTGTTCAACGCGGGCATGACCGCCTGTCTGGGCGCCGGCGGCGGCCTGGTCTACCGGCTCTGCGGGGGAGAGTCACCCCTCGACCCCGACGCGACGGCCATGGCGCTGCTGCTGGGCGTCGCCGCCCCGATGGTGGTCGGCTACGCGGCGATGACCCTGCTCAACGTGACTCTCGTGGCGGTGATGGCCCGCCTGGCCGGAGGTATGTCCTTCAGCCAGGTGTTCGGCCGCACGATCCGCGGGCTGGGCTGGGGCTACGTGACCCACGCGGTGGTCGCCTTCCTGTTCGTGGTGCTGTGGGTCCCGGCCAAGGTCGGCATGTTCAGCGCCGCCCTGGTGCTGCTGCCCCTGCTGATCGCCCAGTGGACGCTGAGCCGGGACACCTACGAGCGGCGGTCGCACACCCGGACGGTGAGCACGCTCGTGGCCGCCCTGGAGGCCGCCAACCCCTATTCGGTCGGTCACAGTGCCCGGGTCGCGGAGTTGTGCCGACGGATGGCCCCGCGCCTGGGCATCACCGGCTCGACCGCCGAGGAACTGCACTTTGCGGCGCTGCTGCACGACATCGGCATGGTGGCGGTGCCGCCGCAGGCGCCCCGGGCGTCCGGTCCGGTGGACGTGGGCTTCCTGGTGGCGATGAGCGAGCACCCCCAGGCCGGCGTCCGGATGCTGCAGGACATCGACTTCCTGGCCAACGCCCTCCCCGGGATCCTGCACCACCACGAGCGGTTGGACGGCAAGGGGTACCCCGCCGGACTCCGGGGCGAGGAGATCCCCTGGTTCGCCAGGGTCATCGCGGTGGCCGACGCCTTCGACTCGCTGACGACGACCCGGTCCTACCGGGACCCGCTCGACCAGGCCGCCGCGCTGAGACAACTGCGGGGTCGGGTCGGGACCCACCTGGACGGCGAGGTCGTGGGAGCCCTGGCCGACGCGCTGGCGGCCCGGGCCTGGGAACCGACCCTGATCCACGAGGACCTGCGGTCGGCGCTCGGCGACGTCCACGACCACGACGACCCGTTGGTCAGTGACCAGTACGCGCAGTGGTCACCCGACGCCGACCACGCCGCCCCGGGGCAACAGGTCCAGGCCGCCGTCCGGCAGGGCGAGATCGACGGGACCGTCCGATGAGGGTGCAACTGTCCGGCGAGACCGTCGACCGTATCCTGGTGACCGTCGCCGCGCTGATCGTCCTCGGGTCCCTCGTGCTGCTAGTCGGCACCGTGCAACCGGTCGGTTCCGCCGCGGTGGCGCTGCACCTGATGTTCCTGGTCACGATCGCGCTCAGCGAGAACTGGCGGGTGCGGATCCCGAACTCGCGGGAACTCGCCCCGTTGGCGGTCGCCTCGTCCGTCGCGTTCGCCGTGACGGCCGAGCTCCCGCAGAACGTCACCGTCACCCACGTCCCGGGCCTGGTGATCGTGGGCACCGCGCTGGCCAGCTTCGCCGGGCACGCGCTGTATGCCCGCACCGCGGACCTGCCGATGGACCTCTCGCTCGTCGCGACCCGGGTGATCGTCGTCGCGCTGGCGGCGATGCTGGCCCGGACGGTGCCCTATGAGGGGGCGACCCTGGTGGACCGGATCGACACTGTCGGCGACGACCGCTGGTGGGTGGCGCTGGCCCTCTTCGTGGTGGCCGGCCTGGCCATCGGCTGGCAGATCCTGCTGATGAGCGTGCAGCGCTCGGCCAGGACGCACGCCATCCTGCGCCGCGCATTCCTCGAGGAGGCCACCGCGGTGGGGCCGCTGGCCGCCGCCACCACGTCCACGGCGGTCGTCGTCGCCCTGGCCGTGGGCACGCTGGGTCCGATCGCCGTCCCGCTGTTCCTGATCCCGCTGATGCTGCTCAATCTGGCGGTCGCCCGCCAGGCAGGGGTCCGCACCGCCCAGCGCCAGACGATCTTCGCGCTGTCCCGGCTCACCGACCTCAGCGGGTACACCTCCCCGGGGCACGCGGCGCGGGTGGCCGACTACTCGGTCGCCATCGGCCGGGACATGGGGATGTCGGAGCGGGAGCTGGTGGACCTGCAGGCCGCCGCCCTGCTGCACGACCTCGGCCAGGTATCGCTGCGGCGCCCGATCCCCGGCGGCGCGACCCTGCTCACCTCCCCGCTGGACCAGCGGCGGATCGCCGCGGCGGGTGCGGCGATCCTGTCCCGCACGGCGGAACTGTCCCGACTGGCCACCGTCGTGCAGGACCAGGCCGTCGCCTACCGACGGACCACGGACACCGGGATTGTCTCCCTGGCGAGCCGGACACTGAAGGTGGCCAACGCCTTCGACGACCTCGTGGGGCCCGATCGCGAGCCCGAGGCGGTGCGGCGGGCCACCCAGCGGCTCCGGCTCAGCGCCGGGTACGAGTACGACCCGCTGGTCTTCCGCTCGCTGTGCCGCGTCCTGCAGCGGGAGGGGCTGCTGTCGGGCCGGGACGTGGTGCGGCTCGACGTGTGAGCCCGGCCGGTTAGCCTGGGACGGTGCTGCTCGCTCTCGACACCGCCACCGCCTCCGTGGGGGTGGCCGTCCACCATGACGGGCGGCTGCTGGCCGAGGTCGCCACGCAGGACGACCGGCGCCATGGCGAACTGCTCGCCCCGACGCTCAGCGCCGCGCTGGACCGGGCCGGGGTGCGCACCGGTGACCTGGATGCCGTCGTGTGCGGGGTCGGCCCGGGACCGTTCACCGGGCTGCGGGTCGGCGTGGTCACGGCACTCGTCCTCGCGCACGCGGCGGACGTCCCGGTCTACGGCGTGTGCTCCCTCGACGCGATCGCGCACGACGGGGTCGGGTCCGGACTGCTCGACGATGAGTTCCTGGTGGCCACGGACGCCCGGCGCAAGGAGGTCTACTGGGCGCGGTATGCCGTCTCGGACGGTCTCGCCCTGCGGGTGGCCGGGCCGGAGGTGGCTCGCGCCGCCGACCTGCCGGCACCGTTGCGGGCCCTGCCCTGCCTCGGCCGTGGCCCGCTGCTCTACCCGGACAGCCTGACCGCGCCCGGCGGGACCGGCGCCGGGGCCCCGGAGGGGACGGTCGACGTGCGCGCCGGTGCGCTGGCAGCGGTGGCCGCCGGGGCGCTCGCCGACGGCGACCCGCACGGGGTGCTGCTCGACCCCGAGCCGCTCTACCTGCGCCGCCCCGACGCCGCCGTCCCGGGCCCCGTGAAGCAGGTGCTGGCGCCCGGGCCGTCCCCGAGGGGGAGCCGGTGAGCGCCCCCACGAGCGCCGTCGTGCGCCCGATGCGCTGGACGGACCTGCCGGCGGTGAGCGCGCTGGAGGCGCGGCTGTTCCCCGAGGACGCCTGGTCGACGGGGAGCTGGTGGGCCGAACTGGCCGGCCGTCCACGGCGCGACTACGTGGTGCTCGGCGACTCCGCCGGGACCGTCCTGGGTTATGCCGGCCTCGACCTCGCCCCCGACGTGGCGGACGTGATGACCGTCGCGGTCGATCCCGACCGGCAGGGCGCCGGTCTCGGCCGTCTGCTGCTTGGCGCGCTCGTCGACCGGGCGACCGCGCAGGGGGTGCGCTCCCTGATGCTCGAGGTCCGGGCCGACAACGCGCCGGCCATCCGGTTGTACGAGCGCCACGGGTTCGTCCCGGTGCACACCCGTCGTGGCTACTACCCGGGCGGGGTCGACGCACTGGTGATGCGACGGGACGTGACCCGACAGGGCACGGGGGTACTCCCGGGAGAGGTGTCGGTCGATGGCTGAACCGCTGGTGCTGGGCGTGGAGTCCAGCTGTGACGAGACGGGGGTGGGGCTGGTGCGCGGCACCACCCTGCTCGGGCACGCCGTGGCGAGCAGCGTCGAGGAGCACGTCCGGTTCGGTGGGGTGGTACCCGAGGTGGCCAGCCGGGCGCACCTGGAGGCGATGGTGCCGACCCTGGACCGTGCCTGCGCCGAGGCCGGGGTCCGGTTGCGCGACGTGGACGCGATCGCGGTCACCAGCGGTCCCGGCCTGGCCGGGGCGCTGCTCGTGGGGGTCGGTGCGGCCAAGGCGCTGGGCATCGCGCTGGACCGCCCCGTGTATGCCGTGAACCACCTGGCGGCGCACGTGGCGGTGGACATCCTGGAGCACGGACCGCTGCCGACCCCGACGATGGCGCTGCTGGTGTCCGGGGGACACACCAACCTGCTCCTGGTCCGGGACATCGCCTCCGACATCCAGTCGCTCGGCACCACGATCGACGACGCGGCCGGGGAGGCCTTCGACAAGGTGGCCAGGGTGCTCGGGCTGCCCTACCCTGGGGGGCCGCACATCGACCGGGCGGCCCGCGACGGCACGCCCTCGATCCGGTTCCCGCGCGGGCTCACCTCCGGCCGGGACATGGAGCGGCACCGCTACGACTTCTCCTTCTCCGGGCTCAAGACGGCGGTGATCCGCTGGGTCCAGGCCACCGAGCGCGCCGGTGAGGGCGTGCCGGTGGCCGACGTGGCCGCCAGCTTCCAGGAGGCCGTGGCCGACGTGCTCACCCGCAAGGCGGTGCTCGCGTGCCGGGAGCACGACGTCCACGACATGGTCCTCGGTGGTGGGGTCGCGGCGAACAGCCGGATCCGGGGACTCATCGAGCAGCGCTGCGCCGAGGCCGGGATCCGGCTGCGGGTGCCCAGGCCGGGCCTCTGCACGGACAACGGCGCGATGGTGGCCGCCCTGGGAGCCCAGGTCCTGCGGGCCGGTCAGGACCCGTCACCGGCCGACTTCCCGGCCGACTCCTCGTTGCCCGTGGAGCAGGTGCGCGGATGACGCGGCCGCTCCGGCTGCTCGTGCCGCTGGTCGTGCTGGGGGTGCTGGCCGCCGGGTGCGCCGGGTCCGGCGACGCGGACCGGGGGGCGGGCTCCGGCCCGACGCCCGCGCCGACGACCCCTACGGGCGAGGCCACGGGAGACTCCGGGGCCGGCGCCACCGCCGAGCCGCCGGACGGGGAGACCACCTCGGGACCCGGGGAGGACACGTCGACGGGGACCTCGTCGGGCGGGGAGGCCACCGACGCGCCACCGGCCATCTCCGGTCGGCCCTCGCCGGAGGAGCTGGACCGGGCCCGCCGCGAGGTCAGCGAGCTGTCCCTGGAGGAGCTCGCCGGCCAGCTGGTCGTGGCCTCCTACGGGGGCACCGACGCCCAGGGCGCCGCGGACCTGGTGGGTCGCTACCACCTGGCCGGCGTGATCACCCTCGGGGACAACGTGCCGGAGGACCCGGAGCAGAGGGTGGGGGCACTCCAGGACCTCACGGCGGCGGTTGATGGTGCCGTGGCGGCCGACGGACGGGACTGGCCGGCGTTCCTGGGGATCGACCAGGAGGGTGGCCCGATCACCCGGGTCGGTGCTCCCCTGCCCCGGTGGCCCTCGGGCATGGCACTGGGAGCCGCCGGCGACCCGGGGCTGGCCCACGCCGTGGCAGCCGCCTCGGGGGAGCAGGTGCGGGCCCTCGGCTACACGGTGGTCTTCGCCCCCGTCGCGGACGTCACCTCCGGTCCCGACGACCCCACGATCGCCGCGAGGTCGCCGGGGGCCGACCCGGTCCTGGTCGCCGAGATCGCCGGGGCACAGGCCGACGGGTATGCCGATGCCGGGCTGGTCCCCGTCGCGAAGCACTTTCCGGGGCACGGGTCGGTGACCGCCGACACCCACCTCGGGTCGGCCGTGCAGGACGCGGACCTGGCGACCCTGAGGGCCCGGGACCTGGTGCCCTTCGAGGCCTTGGCGGACCAGGGGATCCCGGCCATGATGACCGCGCACATCGAGGTGCAGGCGCTCGATCCCGGGCGACCCGCGACCCTGTCCGAACCGGTCCTGACCGGCCTGCTGCGCGACGACCTGGGCTTCGACGGGCTGATCATCACCGACGCGCTCAACATGGGGGCCATCGTCAACACCTACGGGACCGGCGACGCGGCGGTCCTGGCGGTGCAGGCCGGCGCCGACGTCCTCCTGATGCCCGCCGACCCCGGGGCCGCGACGGCCGCCCTGGTCGGCGCGGTGCAGGACGGGACGCTGGAGCGCGAGCGGCTCGAGGAGTCGGCCGCACGGGTCGTGGCCACCCTGCGACAGGGCGAGGAAGTGCCGGCGCCGGACCCGGGCGTCATCGGGAGCGGGCACGACCTCGCGGTCGCGGCGGCCGCCGCCTCGATCACCCAGCTGGACGGTACCTGCGGCGACCGACTGGTGGGTGATGCCATCCAGGTGGTCGGTGGCACCGAGACGGACCGGGCACGACTGGCCGCGGCGGCGGAACAGGCCGGCCTGGGCACCGGTTCCGGCGACGTCGTGGCCCTGGTCGGCGCTCCCACCTACCAGGCCGGTGGGGGAGGCGGCGGGACCGACGGTGTCACCGGGGACGTGGTCGTGGCCCTCGACGTGCCCTACCCGCTGGCCGCGAGCACGGCCCGGACCGCCCGGCTGGCCGCCTACGGCCGGGACGAGGCCACCTTCGAGGCCCTGGTCCGGGTGCTGCTGGGTGAGGCCGAGGCGGCCGGTCAGCTGCCGGTGCCGGTCGGTGACCTCCCGATCGGGTCGGGCTGCGACTGAAGGTCAGTGCGGCTGGACGTGCAGCACCACCGGACGGCCCACGATGCGGGTGACCACGACCACGGCCTCCGCCGACCCCTTCAGGCGCAGCTGTCGGCGCAGCTCGTCCGCGTCCAGCCGGACACCACGCTTCTTGATCGTCAACCGGCCCAGGTCGTGGTCCCTGGCCCAGGACCGGAGCCGCTTCGGGTGCAGCGGCAGCACCTCGAGCACGCGCCAGCGCCGGGCCCACGGCAGGTCGGTGACCTGGTCCGCGCCCACGTAGCCGACGCCGCCGTCGAGCTCCGAGCCCTGCACGGCCGCGGCCAGGGTCCCGACGAGGCCGGCCTGCAGGACGGCCCGGTCCGGCTCGTACAACCACCCGCCGATGTCCTCTGCGGTCGCCAGGGTCGGCGCCGGACCGGTGCCCGCGTCGTGGATCTCGACCCACCCGTCGTCCGTGTGCACCGCCGCGGTCCGCCCGGGCACCCGCACCGCGTCGCCCCACCAGACCGTGCACTCCAGCGCCTCGCCCCGGTAGGAGGTCCACTGCGCCTCCGCCCCTTCGGGGACCCGGGCGTGCGGGAACGCCGGGCTCAGCTTGGCGCCGGCCGCCGGCACCCGGCTGGCCACCTCGCGCACCGTGTCCCAGGACGGGGAGATCTCCTCCAGCCGGAAGATGCGCCTAGTCCGCCCCCCGGCGTCGGTCGCGCCCGGCACCCGTCGCGCCGGGTCGAGCCAGGCACCGCACCCCACCGCGTCCGGTCCGTGGGGCAGTTCCGGGAGGACCTCCTCCACGGTCGCCTGCCGGACCCGTGCCGAGGGCCACCCCCGGAGGTTGACCTCGGCGACCGCGACGGTCGCCGGGTCCGAGTCGACGGCGCTGACCGTCAGGCCCGCCGCGGCGGCGCCCATCGCGTCCGCACCGATACCGCAACCCAGGTCCCACACCCGGGTGACGCCCGCACCGACGAACCGGGCCGCGTGCCGGGCCGCGATCTCCGACCTGGTCGCCTGCTCCACCCCGTCCGGGGTGAGCAGCATCGCGTCCACCCGGTCGCCGAACTTGTCCCTGCCCCGGGCCCGCAGCCGGGACTGGGTCAGCGCGGCCGCCACCAGTTCGGGGTCGAAGCCCTCACCCCTCAGCCGGTCCCCGAGCGCGATGACCTGCTGCTCGTCATACGGAGGAAGCGCCTGGAGCAGCCCCCAGCCCTCGCCGCTGCTCAGGCGGCGCACCAGGTCCGGGCCCATCACCCCATTATCCACCAGCGCCCGCGGTGCCCGGGCCGGGTAGGTTGGCCGCATGTCGATACTGCGGTCCCGGGTGCGTTCGGCCCGGCGCGTGCTCGTCGGGGCGGCGGCCGCCACCTTCGCGGCCCAACTGGTCGCTGCGGGCACGGTGGTCGGGGTCGACGCGCTCCGCAAGCGGCGCACCACCGAGGCGCACGGAGCACCCGACCACGAGCCGAGCTCCACGGCAGTGGGGGAGAACGCGGTCACCACCTACACCTACGGCGAGCACCTCTACGACGCCATGCTCGAGGCGATCGACGGCGCGACCGAGTACGTCTACCTGGCGAGCTACATCTGGAAGGGCGACGACCTCGGCCAGCGGTTCAAGGACGCCCTGATCGCCGCGGCGGGCCGTGGCGTGCAGGTCTGCGTCGTCTTCGACGGGTTCGCCAACGTCGTGGTCCCGCGGGAGTTCAAGAAGTTCCCCGAGCCGCTAGCGGTGCTGAAGTTCCCCACGGTCCGCGGCGGGTTCCTGCTCAACCTACGGCGCACCGGCCGGGACCACCGCAAGATCCTCGTGGTCGACGGCCGGGTCGGGTTCGTGGGCGGCTACAACATCGGTGGCCTCTATGCCACGCAGTGGCGGGACACCCACGTCCGGGTCGAGGGCCCCTCGGTCTGGGAACTGACCAACACCTTCGTCGACTTCTGGAACCGGCACCGCAAGCGCATCCACCCGGACCTGCCCAACTCGGGCAACGACGACTGGACCGGTCCGGTGCGGGCGGCGCGCAACGAGCCGAGCCGGCTGGTCTACCCGGTGCGGGGGATCTATCTCGAGGCGATCGACCGGGCCACCCAGCGGGTCTGGATCACCCAGGGCTACTTCATCCCCGACCGGGAGATCGTGGACGGCCTGCTGACGGCGGCCGAGCGCGGAGTCGACGTGCGGGTCATCATGCCGGCGGTGTCCAACCACGTGATCGCCGACTGGGTCGCGCGGTCCCGGTTCTCCGAGCTGCTGCGGGGCGGTGTGCGGCTCTACCTCTACGAGGGCGCCATGGTGCACGCCAAGACCGCGACCGTGGACGGGCGGTGGAGCACCGTGGGCACCGCCAACATCGACCGGCTCTCGCTGCTGGGCAACTACGAGGTCAACCTGGAGTTCCGCGACCGCGACCACGCGGCCGAGATGGAGGCGATCTTCCGCCGGGACCTGGAGAACTGCCACGAGCTCACCGCTGAGGAGTGGGCCGACCGGAGCCTCCTGGCCAGGGTCGCCGAGGGTCTGCTGGACCCGTTCAGCCCGCTGCTCTGAGCACCGGGACCGACGGATCCTGGCACTCGGCTTGACCGAGTGCTAATGAGCGACATAGATTCGGTGTTGGCACTCGCCCCCGGCAAGTGCCAACGAGGTCAGGTCGAAGCCGACCCCCGCGACGGCGGCCCAGATCGGACCAGACAGACAGACATCTGCCAGACATTTGTCGACACACCTGAAGGGAAGGCCCCACCGTGTCGGTTTCTATCAAGCCGCTCGAAGACCGGATCGTCGTCCAGGCCGTCGAGGCCGAGCAGACCACCGCCTCCGGCCTGGTCATCCCGGACACCGCCAAGGAGAAGCCCCAGGAGGGCGAGGTCCTGGCGGTCGGCCCGGGCCGTTGGAACGAGGACGGCGACGAGCGCATCCCGCTCGACATCGCCGTCGGCGACCGCGTGATCTACAGCAAGTACGGCGGCACCGAGGTCAAGTACGGCGGCCAGGAGCTGCTGATCCTGTCCGCGCGCGACGTGCTGGCCGTCGTCGCCAACTGACGCACCGAGCCGCCCCGGTGACCCAGCGTTCGTCGCGGGTCCCCGGGGCGCTCGTCATACCCGTGCACGTGGAAGGAAGTAGGCCGATCAATGGCTAAGCAGTTGCAGTTCAACGACGACGCCCGCAAGGCGCTCGAGCGGGGCGTCGACGCCCTCGCCAACGCCGTCAAGGTGACCCTGGGCCCCAAGGGCCGCAACGTCGTCCTCGACAAGAAGTGGGGCGCCCCCACGATCACCAACGACGGCGTGACCATCGCCCGCGAGGTCGAGCTGGAGGACCCCTACGAGAACATGGGCGCCCAGCTGGCCAAGGAGGTGGCCACCAAGACCAACGACATCGCCGGTGACGGGACCACCACCGCGACCGTGCTCGCCCAGGCCCTGGTCAAGGAGGGCCTGCGCAACGTCGCCGCAGGCGCCGCCCCGGCCGCGCTGAAGCGGGGGATTGACGCCGCCGTCCAGGCGCTGTCCGACCAGCTCCTGACCAACGCCCGCGAGCTCGAGGGCCGCGACGAGATCGCCCAGGTCGCCAGCCTCTCCGCCCAGGACGAGGTCATCGGCAACCTGATCGCCGACGCCTTCGACAAGGTCGGCAAGGACGGCGTGATCACCGTCGAGGAGTCCTCGACCGCGGTCATGGACCTGGAGTTCACCGAGGGCATGCAGTTCGACAAGGGCTACCTCTCGCCGTACTTCGTCACCGACACCGAGCGCATGGAGGCCGTCCTCGAGGACGCCTACGTGCTGTTGCACCAGGGCAAGATCTCCTCGGTCGCGGACCTGCTGCCGCTGCTGGAGAAGGTCGTCGGCGAGAGCAAGCCGCTGTTCATCATCGCCGAGGACGTCGAGGGCGAGGCCCTGTCCACCCTGGTGGTGAACAAGATGCGCGGCACCTTCAACGCGGTGGCCGTCAAGGCCCCCGGGTTCGGCGACCGCCGCAAGGCGATGCTGCAGGACATGGCCACCCTCACCGGTGGCCAGGTCGTCGCCGAGGAGGTCGGCCTCAAGCTCGACCAGGTCGGCCTCGAGGTGCTGGGCCAGGCCCGGCGGATCGTCGCCACCAAGGACAGCACGACCATCGTCGACGGCGCCGGTGCGGCCGACGAGGTGCAGGCCCGGGTGGACCAGATCACCGCGGAGATCGCCGCCACCGACTCAGACTGGGACCGCGAGAAGCTGCAGGAGCGGCTGGCCAAGCTGTCCGGCGGCGTCTGCGTCATCCAGGTCGGTGCCCACACCGAGGTGGAGCTGAAGGAGAAGAAGCACCGCGTCGAGGACGCCGTCTCGGCGACCCGGGCGGCCATCGAGGAGGGCATCGTCGCCGGCGGTGGCTCGGCCCTGATCCACGCCGCCACGGCGCTGGACGCACTCACCCCGGAGGGCGACGAGGCGGTTGGTGTCGCGCTGGTCCGCAAGGCGGTCCAGGAGCCGCTGCGGTGGATCGCCGAGAACGCCGGGCTCGAGGGCTACGTGGCCACGGCCAAGGTGGCCGAGCTGCCCGCCGGGCAGGGCCTGAACGCGGCCACCGGCGAGTATGTCGACCTTGTCGCCGCAGGTGTGCTCGACCCGGTCAAGGTGACCCGCTCCGCCCTGCGCAACGCCGCGTCGATCGCCGCGATGGTGCTCACCACCGAGACGCTCGTCGTGGACAAGCCGGAGGACGAGGAGGAGGCGCACTCCCACTGAGGGTCCCCCCCACGCACTGATCGGGCCCGTCCCACCGCAGACAGCGGTGGGGCGGGCCCGATCAGGTAGGTCAGTCTCGGTGTCGTCGGGCTCGGCGTGGTCGGTGCCGGCGACGCCTCAGTTCAGCGAGGCCCGCGTCGGCATCCGGTGGGCGGCTTCGAGCAGGTCCTCGCGCTCGGCCTCGGTCATCGCCCCCCACACCCCGAACGGTTCGTGCACCCGGAGCGCGTGCTCCCGGCACTGCTCCAGGACGGGGCACTCGTGGCAGACCCTCTTGGCCATCTCGTCGCGGCGGCGACGGGCGGCGCCCCGCTCGCCCTCGGGGTGGAAGAAGACCTCCGGGCTGACGTTGCGGCACAACCCGCGGTACTGCCACTCCCAGAGTTCGGCTACCGGTGCTGGCTCGGCGCTCATCTCACGCAACCTCCCACTTCGTCTGCTGTCCTGGCGTCACCGTCGACGCCCCTGCTGGCTGACGTTCCCCAACACCCGTCACTCTAGGTGGATCGCTGCGCCTGGGGAAGCCATCGGGCAAAGACGTTGTGGCCCAGTGTGTTCGGAGGGTCCGTCGAGCCTCGGAGGCGCGGTCGGCCCACTCAGCCGGCCGACCTACACTGGACCAATGACCTCGGCTGACCCGACCCCCGACGTTCCGGCTGCGTTCAGCACGATCGGACTCACCTTCGACGACGTGCTGCTGTTGCCGGGGGAGACCGACGTCATCCCGAGCGAGGCGGACACCGGGAGCCGGCTGACCCGCAACATCAGCGTGCGGATCCCGTTGCTCTCCGCCGCGATGGACACCGTGACCGAGGCCCGGATGGCGATCGCGATGGCCCGCGAGGGCGGGCTGGGCATCCTGCACCGCAACCTGTCCATCGAGGACCAGGCCACCCAGGTCGACCGGGTGAAGCGCTCCGAGAACGGGATGGTCACCGACCCGGTCACCATCGGACCGGACGCCACGCTCCAGGAGATGGATGACCTGTGCGGCCGGTTCCGCATCTCCGGGTTGCCCGTGGTGGACGACGCGGGCGCACTGGTCGGGATCATCACCAACCGGGACATCCGCTTCGAGTCCGACTTCTCCCGTCCGGTCCGGGAGGTGATGACCCGGTCGCCGCTGGTCACCGCCCCGGTGGGGGTGGACAAGGACGAGGCGTTGCGGTTGCTGGCGGTCAACAAGATCGAGAAGCTGCCCATCGTCGACGAGCGGGGCCAGCTGCGCGGTCTCTTCACCGTCAAGGACTTCACCAAGACCGAGAAGTACCCGCTGTCCACCAAGGACGGGGCGGGACGGCTGCGGGTGGGTGCCGCGGTCGGCTTCTTCGGCGATTCCTGGAAGCGGGCGATGACGCTGGTGGAGGCCGAGGTCGACGTGCTGGTGGTCGACACCGCGAACGGGCACGCCCGCGGGGTCACCGACATGATCCGCAAGCTCAAGAGCGACCCGGCGACGTCCGGGGTCGACGTGATCGGCGGCAACGTGGCGACCCGGGCCGGTGCCCAGGCGCTGGTCGACGCGGGCGCCGACGGCATCAAGGTGGGGGTCGGGCCGGGGTCCATCTGCACCACGCGCGTGGTCGCCGGGGTCGGCGTGCCGCAGGTGACCGCGATCCACGAGGCCGCCCTGGCCGCGGGGCCGGCTGGGGTGCCGGTCATCGGCGACGGTGGGTTGCAGTACTCCGGCGACATCGCCAAGGCGCTCGTGGCCGGGGCCGACACGGTGATGCTCGGGTCGCTGCTGGCCGGCTGCGACGAGTCCCCGGGCGACCTGGTCTTCATCAACGGCAAGCAGTACAAGTCCTACCGGGGCATGGGCAGCCTGGGCGCCATGCAGTCCCGGGGACGGGGCGTGTCCTACTCCAAGGACCGCTACTTCCAAGGTGATGTCGCCGACGACGACAAGGTCATCCCGGAGGGGATCGAGGGCCAGGTCGCCTACCGCGGCCCGCTCGCCGCGGTGGCCTACCAGTTGGTGGGCGGCCTGCGGCAGTCGATGTTCTACGTCGGGGCGCCCACGGTGCCGGCGCTGAAGGAGCGCGGACGGTTCGTGCGGATCACCGCGGCCGGGCTCAAGGAGTCCCACCCCCACGACATCCAGATGACGGTCGAGGCGCCCAACTACTCCCGGAGCTGAGTCAGCCGAACTGCCAGGAGCGCTTGGACAGGCCGAACCAGAAGCCCTCGACCGCGTTCTCACCGGCCAGGTCGCCGGTGGTGTCCGCCGCGCCCAGCGCCACGTACAACGGGGCCCAGTGCTCGGTCCGGGGGTGCGCCTCGTGTGCCGCCGGTGCGACCGTTTGGAAGGTGAGCAGGGCGTCGATGTCCTGCGCCGCGATCGCCTCTGCCGCCCAGTGGTCGAACTCCGCCGACGCAGCGGGAGGGGGCGTGTCCGCACCGGCCCGCGGGACGAACCAGCGCAGGTTGTGCGTGGTGAAGCCCGACCCGATGATCAGCGTGCCCTCGTCGCGCAGTTCGGCGAGCTGACGGCCCAGCCGGAACAGTTCGCGCGGTTCCAGCGTGGGCAGCGACATCTGCAGCACCGGCACGTCGGCGTCGGGGAACATCTCGACCAGCGGCACGTAGGCACCGTGGTCCAGCCCCCGACCCTGGTCGTGCCGCACCTGCCCCCGGTCGGCGACCAGGGCGGTCACCCGGTCGGCCAGGTCCGGCGCGACGGGCGCGTCGTAGGTGACCTCGTAGTACTTCTGCGGGAATCCCCAGAAGTCGTAGAGCAACGGCACCCCGGGACGGGTGGCGCTCAGCGAGAGCGGGTTGTTCTCCCAGTGGGCGGAGACGACCAGGATGTTCTTCGGCTTCGCCAGGGTCCGGGACCACTGCGCAAGCTCGGCGCACCAGCGGGTGTCGTCGGCCAGCGGAGGGGCACCGTGGGACAGGTACAGGACGGGCTGCCGGGTGCTCGGGGCGGTGGCGTTCGACACGGTGCCATCATGCCGCGCCACGCGCCCCGGCGGGAGGGGGCGGCCGTCCGGGACCGCTGCGGATAACCTGAGCGGGTGAGCGAGATCGAGATCGGACGTGGCAAGCGCGGGCGGCGCGCATACTCCTTCGAGGACATCGCCGTGGTGCCCTCCCGGCGCACCCGTGACCCGGAGGAGGTGTCCATCTCCTGGCAGATCGACGCCTACCACTTCGACCTGCCGGTCATCGCGGCCCCGATGGACTCGGTGGTCTCGCCGGCGACCGCGATCGAGGTGGGTCGGCTCGGCGGTCTCGGGGTGCTGGACCTCGAGGGCCTCTGGACCCGGTACGAGAACCCGGAGGCGCACCTGGCCGAGATCAGCTCGCTCGACGCCCCGGGCTGCACCGCCCGGCTCAAGGAGCTGTATGCCGCACCGGTGCGCCCCGAGCTGATCACCGAACGGCTCCGGGAGATCCGGGACGCCGGCGTCACTGTCGCGGGGGCGCTCTCGCCGCAACGGACCCAGCAGTTCTGGAAGACCGTGGTCGACGCGGGGGTCGACCTGTTCGTGATCCGCGGCACCACGGTCTCCGCCGAGCACGTCTCCAGCAACGCCGAGCCGCTGAACCTCAAGCGGTTCATCTACGAGCTCGACGTCCCCGTGATCGTCGGCGGCGCCGGCACCTACACGGCGGCGTTGCACCTGATGCGGACGGGGGCCGCCGGGGTGCTCGTCGGCTTCGGCGGCGGGGCCGCCCTCCGCACCCGCAGCACGCTGGGGATCCACGCCCCGATGGCCACCGCGATCGCCGACGTCGCGGCCGCGCGCCGGGACTACCTGGACGAGTCCGGGGGCCGCTACGTGCACGTCATCGCCGACGGCGGTGTCGGACTGTCCGGCGACATCGTCAAGGCGGTGGCCTGCGGCGCCGATGCCGTGATGCTCGGTGCGGCGCTGGCCCGCGCGGCCGAGGCGCCCGGGCAGGGCTACCACTGGGGGTCCGAGGCCCACCACCCGCTCCTGCCCCGCGGGGAGCGCGTGCACGTGGGCACCTCCGGCAGCCTGGAAGAGATCCTGCTCGGCCCGGGCGTGGACGCCTCCGGCACGACCAACCTGATGGGCGCGCTGCGCCGGGCCATGGCGACCACCGGCTACAGCGACGTCAAGGAGTTCCAGCGGGTGGAGATCGTGGTCGCGCCGTACCAACCGCGCTGACCGCGGGCACCGCACGCCGCCGGTGACGGCGTGTCGGTCCGTTCGGGCGGTTGGCGGCGCCGGTCCACGTACGCTGACCCCGAGCGAAGGGAACATCGGGTATGCAGATACGCCAGGAACGTCGGTACCGGCGTCGTCGCAGGGTCGCCGGGGGAGCGGTGGCACTCGTGGTGGCGGGGGTGACCCTGACCGCCTGCCTCGGCGGCGAGGACGACGAGGGCTCCGACGAGGGGTCGGTGGCCCAGACGGACCAGTCCTCCGGTGACGGCGCCGGGGACGGTGCGCTGATGACCGGCGGGGGGCTGCTCGCGGGGGACGAGGACACCGCGAGCGCGACCGGGGACGAGGACCCGGCCGGCGGGGGGTCGGGGGAGGACACCGGGGACGACACCGGCGAGGAGGACGCGGTATCCCCGGCCGAGCAGGCGCTGCCCTCGGACGAGTCGACCATGGAACGGGTCGACTACATCACCGGCGGGATCACCCCGAAGTCGGTGGTGGCCTCCGGCCACGGCCTGGTGATCGCCAACAACATGATGTACAGCCACACCATGACGGTGTACGACTCCACCAGCCGCGAGCTGCTGGAGACCCTCTCCGACAGCGTCGTGATGGAGGACTTCGGCATCCCGGACCACCCCGGGGAGTCCAGTGGCTCGCCGGTGGAGGCGGCCTGGACCGACAACGGCAAGTACGCCTACGTCTCCCAGTACACGATGTACGGCCAGAACTTCGGGGTCGAGGGGTTCGACGACTGCAGCCCGCAGAGCGGCGTGGGGGCCTCCTACCTCTACCGGTTCAACGCCGAGCTGATGGACTGGGACCAGGTGATCAAGGTCGGGGCGGTGCCCAAGTACGTCGACATCACCCCCGACCAGACCAGGGTGCTGGTCAGCAACTGGTGCGACTCCACCATCTCGGTGGTCGACCGGGAGAGCGCCACCGAGGTGGAGGTCATCCCGGTCGACGCCGCGCCCCGGGGGATCGAGGTGTTGCCGGACAACCGGACCGCCTACGTCGCCGCGATGTATGCGAACAAGTTGTTCAAGGTGGACCTCGAGGAGGGCACCTCCGAGCTGATGATGGACACCACCCGCAAGCCGCGGCACCTGAACCTCTCGCCCGACGGCAAGTACCTCTACATGGCGGTCAGCGGGGCCAACACGATCTACAAGATCGACACGGAGACCGAGGAGATCGTCGACGAGGTCGTCTCGGGGGCCGAGCCGCGCAGCATGAGCATCTCCCCGGACGGGACCGCGCTCTACGTGGTCAACTACTACGAGCCCTCGGTGGCCAAGATCGCCACGGAGGACATGGAGGTGCTCCAGACCGAGCCCACCGACGCCAACCCGATCGGGATCACCTACGACCCGGTGACCCACCAGGTCTGGGTCGCCTGCTACGGCGGCAGCCTCTACGTCTTCGACGACCAGGCGGGCGCCGCCGGCGACTGACCCAGGGCCTACCCTGGAGGGGTGTGGCGCACCCTGATCAAACCCCGGTGGCTGCTGCTCCTCGCCGTGCTGGCCGTCGTCGTGGTGGCCTTCGCCCGGCTCGGCCTGTGGCAGCTCTCGGTCGCCCAGGACGACGCCGTCGAGCAGGCCCGTGCCGAGCAGCTGGCCCGGCCGGTGGTCCCGGTCGACGAGGCGCTGGTACCGCACCAGCGGTTCCCCGACGACGGCGCGGGTCGTCCCGTGGTCGCGACCGGTCACTACGTCGGCGACCAGCAGTTCCTGGTGCCCGACCGGGTGCTGGACGGTGAGGCCGGCTACTGGGTCGTGACGCCCCTGGTCGTCGCGGACACCGGCGCCAACCTCGCGGTCGTGCGCGGCTTCGTGACCGACCCGGCCGCCGCCGACCGGCCGGACGACACCCCGGTCGCCGTCAGCGGCACGCTCGCCCCGGGGGAGGCCCCGGAGGTCCGCAAGGACCTGCCGGAGGGGCAGCGGGACAGCATCGACCTGTCCGCGCTGGCCAACGAGTGGCCCGGGGAGTTCTACAACGCCTTCATCTTCGCCACGGACGAGGAGCCCCAGGTCACCGCCGAGCAGGTCAGGCTCATCCCGCCGCCGTCCTTCGGTGGCGAGGTCGACTGGCGCAACTTCGGCTACGCCCTCCAGTGGTGGGTCTTCGCGGCCTTTGCGGTCTACATGTTCGTCCGGTTCGTGCGGGACGACCACGAGCTGGACCGGGCGCAGGCGGGTGCCCTCGCGCAGGAGGTCCCGGCGGCACGGCATACAGTGGAGGTGCCGGACGACCCCGGCGCCAACCCCGCGGAGAGGACCCCGTCCCACCATGTCTGACCAGGCAAAGCTCGTGTTCTTCAGGGTGATGGCCTTCGTCGTCGGCGTCGCCCTGTTGGTGCTCACCCTGCACATGGTGCTGCGCTACGGCTTCGGCAACCACGTGCTCGACTGGTGGGCGATGCCGCACGGCTTCCTCTACATGGTCTACCTGGTGGCGGTGATGATGCTCGGCTTCGAGCTGCGCTGGGGGATGGGCCGGATCGTCGGGGTGATGCTCGCCGGGGTGGTGCCCTTCCTGTCCTTCTACGTCGAGCACCGGGTGAGCCGGCAGGCGCGGGCCCAACTCGCGGCACGGGCGGACGCACCGCCCACCGTGCGCCGGTAACCTGTAGCGGTGACAGACGCCCTGCATGAGCGCCCGGTACTCGTCGTCGACTTCGGTGCGCAGTACGCCCAACTCATCGCCCGCCGGGTCCGCGAGGCGGACGTGTACAGCGAGATCGTCGGGCACGACACCCCGGTCGAGCAGATCCTGGCCCGCGACCCTGCCGCGGTCATCCTCTCCGGTGGCCCGTCCTCGGTGTATGCCGACCGCGCGCCGGCGGTCGACGCGGCCCTGTTCGAGGCGGGGGTGCCGGTCCTCGGGATCTGCTACGGCTTCCAGGCGATGGCGCGGGGGCTCGGCGGCACGGTCGCCCAGACCGGGATGCGCGAGTACGGCGAGACCAAGGCCCGGATCAGCGACACCGACAGCACCCTGTTCGACGGGCAGCCCGCCGAGCAGACGGTGTGGATGTCGCACGGGGACTCGGTCTCGGCCGCGCCCGAGGGGATGAAGGTCACCGCGACCACCCCGGGTGCCGAGGTCGCGGCCTTCGAGGACGACGACCGTCGCCTGTACGGCGTCCAGTGGCACCCCGAGGTGTTGCACTCCTCGTTCGGCCAGCGGGTGCTGGAGAACTTCCTGCTCCGCGGTGCCGGGATCGAACCCACGTGGACCAGGTCCTCGATCGCCGAGGAACTGGTGGCCTCCGCACGGGAGACCATCGGGGACGCGCGGGCGATCTGCGGGCTCTCCGGCGGCGTGGACTCCGCGGTGGCCGCGGCCCTGGTGAACCGGGCCGTCGGGGACCAGCTGACCTGCGTATTCGTCGACCACGGGCTGCTCCGCGAGGGCGAGGCCGAGCAGGTCGAGAAGGACTTCGTCGCCGCGACCGGCGTGGACCTGGTGGTCGTGGACGCCCAGCAACGCTTCCTCGACGCGCTCGCCGGGGTCAGCGACCCGGAGGAGAAGCGCAAGATCATCGGGCGGGAGTTCATCAGGGTCTTCGAGCAGGCGGCCCGGGACATCGCCGGGTCCGCCGACGACGAGGGACACCCCGTCGAGTTCCTGGTCCAGGGCACCCTCTACCCCGACGTGGTCGAGTCCGGGGGCGGCAGCGGCACGGCCAACATCAAGAGCCACCACAACGTCGGCGGACTGCCGGACGACCTGCAGTTCACCCTGATCGAGCCGCTGCGCACCCTGTTCAAGGACGAGGTGCGCCAGGTCGGCCTCGAGCTCGGGGTCCCCGAGGAGATCGTGTGGCGCCAGCCGTTCCCGGGGCCCGGCCTCGGGATCCGGATCGTCGGCGACGTCACCCGGGACCGCCTCGACACGTTGCGGGTGGCCGACCGGATCGCCCGCGAGGAGCTGACCAAGGCAGGGCTGGACCGCGACATCTGGCAGTGCCCCGTCGTGCTCCTGGCGGACGTCCGCTCCGTCGGGGTGCAGGGTGACGGCCGTACCTACGGCCATCCCATCGTGCTCCGCCCGGTGTCCAGCGAGGACGCCATGACCGCGGACTGGACCCGGGTGCCGTATGACGTGCTGGCCCGGATCTCCACCCGGATCACCAACGAGGTGGCCGAGGTGAACCGCGTCGTGCTCGACGTGACCAGCAAGCCGCCGGGCACGATCGAGTGGGAGTAGCCGTGGCAGGACGGACGACGGACCGGCAGCGGTCCTGGCGGGCCACCGGCCGGATGACGCTGGCGCTGGCCGCCGGGAAGGTGGCCCGGGTGGCCTCCCGGCTGCGGGGCGGGGGTTCGGCGCTGCCCGGGCTGGTCACGGAGCGGGTCGACCCGGCCGTGCTGCGGCACACCCTGGCGGGGCTGCCCCGCGGGATCGTGGTCGTCAGCGGCACCAACGGCAAGACCACCACCACCAAGATGCTCGTCGCGGTGCTGCGCGGCCACGGGGTGCGGGTCTTCACCAATCCCACCGGGAGCAACTTCACCCGCGGGGTGATCAGTGCGATGCTCGGCGAGGTCACCCTGCGGGGGCGGCTGGACGCGGACTGCGCGGTGCTCGAGCTGGACGAGGCGCACGCGCTGAAGTTCGCCGCGGAGGTCGCGCCCACGCACGCCCTGCTGCTCAACGTCGCGCGGGACCAGCTGGACCGGTTCGCCGAGATCGACCACACGGCCCGGCTGCTGACCACCCTGGCCGAGCAGACCACCGACGGCGTGGTGCTGAACGCCGACGACTCCTTCATCTCGCGGATCGTGGACCACGTGGGGGACGGGGTCGCGGTCCACTGGTTCGGGGTGGACCCCGAGATCGCCGACCGGCTGCCGGAGCTGCAGGAGGCCGACGTCCGGTTCGCCGAGGACGAGGTGGCCCCGCACATCCGCGACGGCGACCCGGTCGGGCTGCTGCACCCCGACGACGAGCGGGCCTTCTCGGTGCTCCTGGGCGGACAGACCGTGGGTCCGGTCACGCTGAAGCAGCGGGGGCTGGCCGCGATGATCAACGCGACCGCCGCGACGACCACCGCCCGGGCCCTGCTGGGTGGGGACTTCGACGCCGCCAGCGCCGTGCGGGCCCTGCAGGCCGTCACCCCGCCGTTCGGCCGGGGCGAGGTGATCGACGTCGACGGCCACCCGTTGGAGCTCGTCCTGGTGAAGAACCCGGCGGGCTTCACGGTGGCGCTGGGGACCTACGGCAGCGAACCGGTCGCCACGATGATCGCGATCAACGACGACTACGCCGACGGCCGGGACGTCTCGTGGCTCTACGACGTCTCCTTCGAGAGCCTGCGGGAGACCGGGGTCGCGATGACCTCCGGGTTGCGCGGCTGGGACATGGCGCTGCGGCTGCGGTACGACGGGGTCGAGACGGGACGGGTCGAGACCGACCTGGACGGGGCGCTGGACTCCTTCCTGGCCGAGCACCGCGGTGGACCCACCCGGATCTTCTGCACCTACACCGCGATGATGCACCTGCGACGACGGCTGGCCGCCCGGTTCGGACTCGCCCGGTTCGGAGAGGACACCCCCGGATGAGCCTGGAACCACCGGTCGCGCCGCCCCCGACCCGGGACAGCAAGGGCGAGGTGCACGTGGTGCACCTGTACCCCCGGGAGATGAGCATCTACGGGGACCTGGGCAACACCCGGTGCCTGGCGGCACGGCTGTCCTGGCACGGCTACACCCCGGTGGTCCACGCGCACCACCCCGGCGCGCCGTGGCCGGAGCGGGTCGACCTGGTCGTGGGCGGTGGGGGACAGGACTCCGGGCAGGTCCGGGTGCAGGAGGACCTCGCCCGCCACGCCGACACGCTGCGCTCGCTCGCCGCGGACGGTGTCCCGATGCTGATGATCTGCGGGATGTACCAGCTGTTCGGGAAGGCGTTCATCACCGTGGACGGGGCCCGGCTGCCCGGCCTGGGCATCCTCGACGTGACCACCCAGGGCAACGCCACCCGGATGATCGGCCCGGTCGTGCTGGACACCGAGTTCGGCACCGTCGTGGGGTACGAGAACCACTCCGGCTCCACGATCCTGGAGGACGGGCAGCAGCCGTTCGGCACGGTCCGTCACGGGCAGGGCAACAACGGCACGGACGGCACCGAGGGGGCCCGCTCCCACCAGGTGATCGGCAGCTACCTGCACGGACCGATCCTGCCCGCCAACCCCGCGCTCGCCGACGCCCTGCTGGCCACCGCCGCCACCCGGGCGACCGGTGCCTTCGCCCCCGGAGAGGTGGACGACACGATCGCCGAGCAGGCGCACGCCCGGCAGGTCGACCGGCTGCTCCGGGCCTGAGCGCGCAGCAGCGCTACGGGGTGTCCGGGGGTGGACCGGTCTCCGGTCCCGCCCCGGTGGCGTCCGGCGCGGGTTCGGTGTCGAGCGGCTGGGCCTGTGGCAACGACTCGGTCGGGACCAGCTCCTCCCCACCGGCGCCCAGCTGCTCCGTGGTCGGGTGGTTGGGGCCGAACCACCAGAGCAGCACGGCACCGATGCCCAGGGGCACCTCGAGCAGGTGGGTGAACACGGCATACAGCAGGGCGGCGGAGGCGGCCGACGCCGGCTCGGCGCCGAACGCCACGAGGACGCCGGCCGTCCCGGCCTCGGTGATCCCCAGACCACCGGGCGTGATCGCCACGACGGTGAGGAACTGGCGGAAGGCGTAGGCGGCGAACATCTCCACGTAGGGCAGCTCCACCCCCACCGCGTGGCAGGCGACGGCATACAGGACGAAGAAGAAGCCGAACATGCCGGCCAGACCCAGGGTCATCCGGACCCCGTGGACCCCGACCACGTTGGACATCCGGTCCCGCTGGTCCTGGATCAGGTGGTCGAAGTCGCGGCCCTCCCGGACCCGCCGGGAGAACGGCCTGGCCAGCCGGCCGACGGCGCGACCGACGAGGTGGGAGACCTTGTCGGAGTAGATGACGGCGATGAACAGCCCGAGGATGGCCAGCCCGATCGCTGCGGCGATGCCGCTGCCGATCAGCACGGACCGGGGCGCGTTCACCGGGCCGACCAGGATCACCAGGCAGGCGAGCACCGGCAGCACCAGGCGGGCCAGCAGGTTCCACACCCCGGTGACCACCAGCGAGGTGGAGATGTTGCGCTTGGTGAACCCCCAGGTGCGGTACATCATGTAGGTCAGCGCGACCCCGACGGCGCCACCGGCCGGCAGGATGTTGCTGACCATCGACCCGGCGGCGTTGACCATGAGGGCGCGGAAGTGGGTCAGGCCGGGCAGCGACCCGATCAGCGTGTAGGTGTAGCAGTAGAGCCCGATCAGCATCAACGCCATCATCAGCGCCGCCACCGGCCAGCCGACCAGGGTCAGCTGGTGGCCGATCTCCGGCCAGGTGGTCTCGGCCACCCGTGGCAACCCCCACACCAGGAGTGCCCCCGCGATCGCGAACCCGACGAGGGACTGCAGGACCTGGCGCCAGCCGATCCCCCCGAACTTCGGCTCGAAGTCCGGGCCGTCGGCGGCGGTGCCGCTCATGCCGGTGCCCCGAAGATCTGGCCCTGCACGGTCCCGGGCGTGGCCGCCGGGTCGACGAAGTACTCTCGCCCCAGGGCGCGACGGTAGGCCGCGAGGGGCAGTTTCAGCACGGCCGCAAGGTTACGCCCTCCGGACCCGTCGTCGCCGCTCGCCTGCGACAGGTGGGCGGCCATGGCGGCCCGTTTCGCGGCGATCACCGGGGTGACGTCGATCCGGTGGGTGATCCGGGCGCGCGGGGTGAACCCGTGGGCCCACTCGGCCGGGTCGAACCCGGTGGGCAGGGCGTGCAGGCGGGCGGCCAGCCGCAGCGCCGTGGTGATCGGCTCCCGCGGGGCGGTCGCCTCGAGCAGCCGGGGGACCCCGGCGAGCTGCTGGGCACCTCGGACCACCTCGTGCACCCGGACGTGGTCCGGGTGCCCGTAGCCCCCCGCCGGGTCGTAGCCCAGGACCAGGTCGGCCCGTTCGCGGCGCAGGACCACGGCCAGCGCCTCGGCGGCCTCCTCGACGGGTACGTCCACGAACCGGCGTCGACCCGGTGGCGCCACCGCGGGGTCCGCGTCGAGCCCGCTGTCGGAGTAGCCGAGGTGGATGACCTCGGCCGCACCCAGCGCCTCCGCGCTGGCCCGCAGCTCCGCCAACCGCCTGGCGCCGAGCTCCCCGCCGGTGCCGAACTGCGCGGCGGCGGGCCCGGCGTCACCGTCCGTCGCGGTGACCAGGACGACCCGGTGGCCGGCCGCGGCGAGCTTGGCGAGGGTGCCCCCGGTCAGGATCGCCTCGTCGTCGGGGTGGGCGTTCACCGCCACGACGGTATGAACCATGGCCCACCTCCTCCTGCCCCCGCGACCCGCGCACAAAACCCAGTTCCGATCCGTCCACGGTACCTGGCGTGGCAGGCTGGCCCGGTGAGGATCCTGCTGGTGTCCGACTGTTACCTGCCCCGACTGGGCGGGATCGAGGTGCAGGTGGACGACCTGGCCCACCACCTGCGGGAGGCCGGTCACGACGTGCGGGTGGCCACGGCGACCCCTGGTCCTGAGACGCCCGGGGTGGTCCGCCTCCTGCCGCCGGTGCGGCTGCCGGTCCCGATCAACCCCTGGGCGGGCGCCGACCTGCGTGACCTGATGGCGCAGGCGGAGGTCGTCCACGTCCACCTGGGGATCGTGGCGCCGTTCGCCTCCATGGCCGCGACCCGGGCCACCCGGATGGGCCTGCCGACCGTCGTCACCTGGCACAGCATGTTCGGTGCCCTCACCCCGTTGCTCCGGTATGCCGAGCCCTGGCGCCGGTGGGTCCGTGGCGGGGCGGTGCCCACCGCCGTGGGGCGCGCCGCGGCCGACCAGGTGGAGCGCGCCACCGGCTCGGTGGCGCCGGTCCAGGTGCTGCCCAACGGCATCGAGGTGGCCGACTGGGCGGCGCCGGCGCCCCCGCCGGGCGGCGGACCGGTGCAGGTGGCGTGCGCGATCCGGTTCGCCCGTCGCAAGCGGCCGCTGGCGGTGCTCGACATGGTGCACCGGATGCGGGACGAGCTGGCCGGCGAGGTGGACGTGCAGGTGGTGGTCGCCGGCGACGGCCCGCTGCTGGCGCCGATGCGCGAGGTCGTGCGCCGGCAGGGGTGGGCGGACTGGCTGCACCTGCCGGGTCGGTTGCCGCGCCCGGAGCTGGCCCGGCGCTACCACCACAGCCACCTCTACCTCTCACCGGCCCGGCTGGAGTCGTTCGGCATCGCCGCCCTGGAGGCGCGGACCGCCGGGCTGCCGGTGGCGGGGCTGGAGGGCAGCGGGATCGGGGAGTTCGTCGAGGACGGGGTCAGCGGGGTGCTGGCCCCGGACGACGACGCCCTGGTGACCCGGGTCGTCGAGCTCGTGCGGGACCGCCCGCTGCTCGACCGGATCGCCGGGCACAACCGGACCACCCCGCCGGCGCAGGCCTGGCCGGCCGTCGTCGAGGCGACGGTGTCCACCTACGAGCAGGCCAGGGGGCGCCGTGCTGCGGCTCCGCGCGACTGACCCGTCCGGCGCCGTGCGGCGCGAGCGGCCGGTGCGGCACGGCGCGGACCCCGTGGAGCTGCTCCGCGCCGAGGGGCTGGAACCCACCTTCCGCGGTGCCGCCCGGGACGGCGCGGGCGATGTCGTCCTGCACTTCGAGGTCGTGCCGCGGGAGCGCCCGCACCCGTACCAGCGGATCGCCGCCTACGCGGTGGTCCCGGCGACAGTCGACGGCGTGCGGTGCGTGCTGCTCACCTCGTTCCGGGGGACCCGACGGGACGGCTGGTGGGGCCTGCCCGGCGGCGGGTTGGACCCGGGGGAGGACCCGCTGGACGGGGTGCGCCGGGAGGTCCACGAGGAGACCGGCCAGCAGGTCACCGGGCTGACCCCGGTGACCGTGGTGACCGCGCACTGGACCGGACCCTCACCCGCCGGCCGGGTGGAGGACTTCCACGCGGTCCGGCTGATCTACCACGGCGTGTGTGAGCGACCCGGCACCCCCGTCGTGCACGACGTCGGGGGGACCACCGCCGACGCGGCCTGGGTGCCGCTGGCCGACCTCGACCGGATACCGGTGCTGGAGTGGGCGCGGCCGGTGATCCTCGACGGGGTCGCCACGTCCTAAGGTTGGGCCCATGGAGTTCGTCTACAACCTGGTCGTCGGCCTGCACTTCGTCGGGCTCGTCGCCCTCCTGGTGGGGTATGTCATCGCCGTGACGCGCAAGACCGAGCCGGTGGCCCCCGGCCCGCTCATGGTGTGGGGTGCCCGGGCGCAGGTGCTCACCGGGCTGATCCTGGTCGGTCTCGGCGAGGCCGCGCTGGACCACGACTTCAACCACACCAAGATCGGGGTGAAGCTGGTCGTGGCGATCGCCGTCGCCGCGCTCGTGGAGATCTCCAACGGCCGGAACCGGCGGGGCGCCACGGCGTCGCCCATCCTGGTGCACGTCGCCGCGGTCCTGGTGATCGCCAACATGCTGATCGCCTTCACCTGGAACTGAGCCACGGGCGGGTCCGCCACAGCCACCAGAGGCCGGCGACCGGCAGCACCAGCGGGACGTAGAGGTAGCCCCGCCCGAACCCGCTCCACACCGTGTCGTCGGGGAAGCTCTCCGGCGACAGCACGCTCCACAGACCCACGGCGAGCACGCCGACCAGCTCCGTGCTGATCGCGCAGAGGCTGACCCACCAGGCGCGGGGGCCGGAGATGCACAGCGAGACCGTGGCCAGGACGTACACGGCGGCGGCGAACGCGGACAGGCCGTAGGCCAACGGCGCCTCGTGCCACCGGGTGGAGATCTGCACGGCGGCCCGGGACGCCGACCCGATCACGAACACGGCATACACGGCGATGATCAGCCGGCCCGGGCCTGAGGTGCGGGGCGAACTCACGACAGCCCCACCCCGTACCAGACCTGCCCGGCCCGCGCGGTCATCACCGCGGCGACGAACCCGGCCAGGGCCAGGACGAAGGTGCTCCACCGGCTCGGCTCCTCCCGGGCCCAGACGACCGCCAGGACCGGCAGCAGCAGCACGGTCACCAGGTAGGCCCACAGCTCCCAGGCCGGACCGACCGGGCTCTCGCCACGCAGCGAGCGGACCAGGAAGCTGCCGACGACGAGGAGCAGCACGGCCTCGAGGACGGCGGCGGCCCCCAGGCTCCACCGGTCCGGGGAACGTCCCCGCAGACCGGCGACGACGCAGACGGCGGCGGCGACCAGGCCGACGGTCAGCCCGGTCGTGGTCCACACGTCCAGGTAGCCGGACGACCCCGCTGCGCCCGTCATCCGGCCGTCCCCAGCCGGTGCAGGGCGTCCCCGGTCAACCGCTGGGTAGTCCACTCCCGCATCGGCTCGGCGCCGACCCGCCGGTAGACCTCCAGTGCCGGGGTGTTCCAGTCGAGCACGGTCCATTCCATCCGCCGGTAGCCGCGCTCGACGCAGACCGCGGCGAGGGTGGCCAACAGCGCCCGGCCCAGGCCCTTGCCGCGGTGGTCGGGGGAGACGTAGAGATCCTCCAGCCACATCCCGTTGGTGCCCTCCCAGGTGGAGAAGGTGAGGAACCAGATCGCGATGCCGACGACCTCGCCGTCCTCCTCCGCCACGTGCGCCCACGCGGTCGGGGAGCCGTCCGCCGGCCACAGGCAGTCCGTGAACGACTCGGGAGTGCCGGTGACCGCGTCGGGCTCGCGCTCGTATGCCGCGAGTTCGCGGACGAGGTCGAGCATCCTCGGCAGGTCGGCGGGTCGGGCGGGTCGGATCACCGGCCCAGCGTAATCCGTGGCGACCGGTGGAGGACGGGGCGGCCGTGTCGGGCGCGCGACCTAGACTGGCGACACGATGAGCAGCCTCTTCGACGACCTCCCGCTGCCCGGGATGGACCCCGCCCGGGCGAGCGGCACCGTTCCCCGCGAAGACACCTCCCACGGCCCGGTGGACGACTCCGGTGTGCCGTTGTGGGCGCTCGACGGGGGAGCCGCCCCCGCCCCGGAGTTCGTCGGCGACGGTCCCGCGGGGCGCTCGCCGGGTCGCGGCCGCGCGGTGGACGTGGAGGCGCTCCTTGCCGGGCTCAACGGGCCACAGCGCGAGGCGGTCGTCCATGCGGGGTCGCCGTTGCTCATCGTCGCCGGTGCGGGCTCGGGCAAGACCCGGGTGCTCACCCACCGGATCGCCTACCTGCTGGCCGAGCGCCACGTCCAGCCGGGGCAGGTCCTGGCGATCACCTTCACCAACAAGGCGGCCGCCGAGATGCGCGAGCGGGTCGCGGCGCTGGTCGGCCCGAAGGCCGCGGCGATGTGGGTGTCCACCTTCCACTCCGCCTGCGTGCGGATCCTGCGCCGGGAGGCGGCCTCGGTCGGGCTGAAGTCCACCTTCTCGATCTACGACGCCGCGGACAGCCAGCGGCTCATGGCGATGGTGGTGCGCGACCTGGACCTGGACCCCAAGCGCTACCCGCCCCGGGTGTTCACCACCAAGGTCTCCAACGCCAAGAACGAGCTGATCGACGAGGAGACCTTCGCCGCCCAGGTCGGCAACAACCCCTACGAGGCCACCGTGGCGCGGGCCTACACGATGTACCAGCAGCGGCTGCGGCAGGCCAACGCCCTGGACTTCGACGACCTGATCGCCAGCACCGTCAACATCCTGCGCGCCTTCCCCGCGGTCCGGGAGCACTACCGGCGCCGGTTCCGGCACGTCCTGGTCGACGAGTACCAGGACACCAACCACGCCCAGTACGCCCTGGTCAAGGAGCTGGTCGGGAGCGAGGACGACATCCCCGACGCGGCGGTGCACCAGGTGCCACCGGCGGAGTTGTGCGTGGTGGGCGACGCGGACCAGTCGATCTACGCCTTCCGCGGCGCCAGCATCCGCAACATCATCGAGTTCGAGCAGGACTACCCGCAGGCCAGGACCATCCTGCTGGAGCAGAACTACCGCTCGAGCCAGCGGATCCTGCGGGCCGCCAACGCGGTGATCTCGCGCAACCCCAAGCGCCGCGACAAGAAGTTGTGGACCGACTCCGGGGACGGCCCGATGATCGTGGGCTACGTCGCCGACGACGAGCACGACGAGGCGTCGTTCGTCGCGGGGCGGATCGATGAGCTCACCGACAAGGAGGGGGTGCGGCCCGGGGATGTCGCGGTGTTCTACCGCACCAACGCGCAGTCCCGCGCGCTGGAGGAGGTCCTGGTCCGGCGGGGGCTGCCCTACAAGGTGGTCGGCGGCACCAGGTTCTACGAGCGCCGCGAGGTCAAGGATGCGCTGGCCTACCTCAAGGTGGTCGCCAACCCGGTCGACGACGTGAGCCTGCGCCGGATCATCAACGTCCCCAAGCGGGGGATCGGGGACCGGGCCGTGGCCGCGGTCGCGGCGCTCGCGGAGCGGGAGCGCATCCCGTTCGTGGCGGCGCTCGGCCGCCCCGAGGACGCCCCGGGCATCGTGACCCGGTCGGTCACCGCGCTGCGCGCCTTCACCGCCCAGCTGGAGGGGCTGCAGGAGGTGGCCCGGGACCCGGAGGCTGGGGTGGCCGACCTGATGGAGGCGATCCTGGACCGGTCCGGTTACCTGGCCGAACTCCGCGCCAGCCACGACCCCCAGGACGAGACCCGGGTGGAGAACCTCGAGGAGCTGGTGGCGGTCGCCCGGGAGTTCGACGACAACTACCCGGACGGGAGCCTCGTCGACTTCCTCGAGCAGGTCTCGCTGGTGGCCGACGCCGATGAGATCCCGAACGGCAGCGACGCCGACGCCGGGGTGGTGACGCTGATGACGCTGCACACGGCCAAGGGGCTGGAGTTCCCGGTGGTCTTCCTCACCGGTATGGAGGACGGCACCTTCCCGCACCAGCGCTCGCTGGACGACCCGGACGAGCTCGAGGAGGAGCGCCGGCTGGCCTACGTCGGTATCACCCGGGCCCGGGAGCGCCTGTTCCTGAGCCGCGCCGGGACCCGCGCCGCCTTCGGTGCCCCGCAGTGGAACCCCCCGTCCCGGTTCCTCGACGAGATCCCCGCGGACCTGATCGACTGGGAGCGCACCGACTCCGACCGGGCCAGCATGTCGGGCCGTCCCAGCGCGGCGGCGACGCAGTGGTCCGGCTCGTGGTCGGGCGGCACCGGTGGCACCGGTGGCTTCGGGGGAGGCGGGCGCTCGGGTGGCGGCGGCCGCGGCGCCGGGGTGGTGCGCCTCAACCCGCGGGGGTCGGGTCCCGCCCCGCAGCGCCAACCCGTCTCCGTCACCACCGGGGACCGGGTGAGCCACGACGCCTTCGGCCTGGGCACCGTCATCCGGATGGAGGGCCAGGGCGACCGGGCGATGGCGCACGTCGACTTCGGCGGGGAGACCGGGGTGAAGCGACTGCTGCTGCGATTCGCCCCCCTGGACAAGCTCTGAGGGCCGCTACCAGCCCTCGGTGCCGAAGCGTTCGGTGAGCCAGGGGCCCGGGTCGAGGGGTTCGTCGGCGACCCGCACCTCGAAGTGCAGGTGGGCCCCCGTGGACCGTCCGGTGCTGCCGACCTCACCGAGGACCTCGCCCGCGGCCACCTCGTCACCGACCTTCACAGCCAGCGTGGACAGGTGGCCGTAGACCAGGACCGTCCCGTCGTCGAGCGTCAGCTTCACGTGCAGCCCCAGCCCGCCGGAGAACTCGGCCGTGGTCACCCGTCCCTGCCCCACGGCATACAGCGGGGTCCCGTGGTCCGCCGCGATGTCCATCCCCTCGTGCATCCGGCCCCAGCGCCAGCCGTAGGACGAGGTCCGGGTGCCTTCCAGGATCGGCCGGTGCAGCTGGCGTGCGGCGACGATGTCGGCCAGCTGCGCGCGGCTCTCGCCCGCGGTCTCGACCCCGGTGCGGAGCGAGCTCGCGCTGACCCGCGCGGTCTCGGCCAGGTCCCCCGCCGCGGTCGCGGTCCGCGCCAGCACCTGCTGCGGGACGGGCGCCGCGACCGCGGTCCGTCCGGTCGAGCGCTGGGCGGCGGGGCTCTGCCGCTGCGAGGTGTCGACCGGGGCGAGCAGGACGTCCCCTCCCGAGGGCCCGGCGGCCTGACCCGGCGGGCTGACCGCCGCACGGGGCACCGTGCCGGGACCTGCCGTCTCGGCCCCGACGCCCAGCAGGACACCGGCCGCGAGGGCGGTGAGCGGCACCGCGCGCAGCAGCGGCCGTCGCCTGCGGGGCGGTCGGTGCCGCCCCTGGGGGCGACGTCGGCCGGTGGCAGGGCTCACGGGTACTCCCGTCGGTCGTGGGCTGGGCAGGCGGCGTGCGCCCGCGACGAGGGGTGCGGGCAGGCACGAGGCGGTCCTCGACCCTAGTACGACACCGACCGGCTTGAGAATCCCCTTCCACGATGCGGAACGAACCGCGGGCGGCTGACCCTCCGGCCTGCGATACCCTGCGGATGCACCTTTCGTGGGGTGGCACCCGCCGACACCTACTCACCTGATGGGATAGCTGACTCGTGGATCTATTCGAGTACCAAGCGCGTGACATGTTCGAAGCCCACGGAGTGCCGGTCCTGCCGGCCGCCGTGGTCACCGAGGCCGGGGAGGCGGCAGCGGCCGCCGAGCAGGTCGGCGCCGCGAGCGGCGGAGTCGTCGTGGTCAAGGCCCAGGTCAAGACCGGGGGCCGGGGGAAGGCCGGCGGTGTGAAGCTGGCCAAGTCCCCGGAGGAGGCCGTCGAGGCCGCCGGGGCCATCCTGGGGATGGACATCAAGGGGCACACGGTGCACCGGGTGATGGTGGCCCAGGGCGCCAAGATCGCGCAGGAGTACTACTTCTCGATCCTGCTGGACCGCGCCAACCGCTCCCTGCTGGCCATGTGCAGCAAGGAGGGCGGCATGGAGATCGAGCAGCTCGCCGTGGAGCGGCCGGAGGCGCTGGCCAAGGTGCCGGTCGACGCCAACACCGGCATCGACGACGCGAAGGCCACCGAGATTCTGGAGACCGCCGGCTTCACCGCCGAGGAGCAGCCGGCCCTGGTGCCGGTCCTGAAGCAGCTGTGGGACGTCTACGCCGGCGAGGACGCCACCCTGGTCGAGGTCAACCCGCTGGTCAAGACCGAGGACGGCGCGGTCATCGCGCTGGACGGCAAGGTCACCCTGGACGGCAACGCCGAGTTCCGGCACGCCGACCACGCCGCGCTCGAGGACAAGGACGCGACGGACCCGTTGGAGGCCGCCGCCAAGGAGAAGGACCTCAACTACGTCAAGCTGGACGGCAGCGTGGGCATCATCGGCAACGGGGCGGGCCTGGTGATGAGCACCCTCGACGTCGTCGCCTACGCCGGCGAGGAGTTCCCCGGGTCACCCAAGCCGGCCAACTTCCTGGACATCGGCGGCGGGGCCTCCGCCGAGGTGATGTCCAACGGGCTGCACATCATCCTGGGCGACGAGCAGGTCAAGAGCGTCTTCGTGAACGTCTTCGGCGGGATCACCTCCTGCGACGCCGTCGCCAACGGCATCGTGGGGGCGCTGAAGAACCTCGGTGACGCGGCCACCAAGCCGCTGGTCGTGCGGCTGGACGGCAACAACGTCGAGGAGGGCCGGCAGATCCTCGCGGACTTCGGTCACCCCCTCGTGACGATCGAAGAGACCATGGACGGAGCGGCCCGCCGGGCCGCCGAACTGGCCGCGGCCGCCAACTGAAAGGCCGGGAGGACACACACTTATGGCTATCTTCCTCAACGCTGACTCCAAGGTCATCGTCCAGGGCATGACGGGCTCCGAGGGTATGAAGCACACCCAGCGGATGCTCACGTCCGGCACCAACATCGTCGGCGGGGTGAACCCGAAGAAGGCCGGGCAGACGGTGGAGTTCGAGGGCGGGACCTCCGTGCCGGTCTTCGGCACCGTGGCCGACGCGATCGCGCAGACCGGTGCCGACGTGTCGGTGGTCTTCGTGCCCCCGGCGTTCGCCAAGTCGGCCGTGGTCGAGGCGATCGACGCCGAGATCCCGCTCGCGATCGTGATCACCGAGGGCATCGCGGTGAAGGACACCGCGGAGTTCTACGCCTACTCCACCGACAAGGCGACCCGGATCATCGGCCCGAACTGCCCGGGCCTGATCAGCCCCGGGAAGTCCAACGCCGGGATCATCCCGGCCAACATCGCCGGCCCGGGCCGGATCGGGCTGGTGTCCAAGTCGGGCACGCTCACCTACCAGATGATGTACGAGCTGCGGGAGTTCGGTTTCTCCTCGGCCGTCGGCATCGGCGGTGACCCGATCATCGGCACCACCCACATCGACGCGCTCGAGGCCTTCCAGCAGGACCCGGAGACCGACGCGATCGTGATGATCGGCGAGATCGGCGGCGACGCCGAGGAGCGCGCCGCGGCCTACATCAAGGAGCACGTGACCAAGCCGGTGGTCGGCTACGTCGCCGGCTTCACCGCCCCGGAGGGCAAGACGATGGGCCACGCCGGCGCCATCGTCTCCGGCTCCTCGGGCACCGCGGAGGCCAAGAAGGAGGCCCTGGAGGCCGCCGGTGTCAAGGTGGGCAAGACCCCCTCGGAGACCGCCGCGCTGATGGCCGAGATCATGCAGTCGCTCGGCGGCTGACCCACCCCTGCCGTCGGAGGCGCACCGGGACCGAATCGAGCGTCCCCGGTGCGCCTCCGTCGTCCCCGGGGCGGGGCGGGTGAGCATGGGACCCGACATGACGCTGCTGCAACGCCCCCCACGGGCCACCACCGAAGCGACCGGGCAGGACCAGGCCACGGTCCTGCGCCGGGTGCGCACCCTCGGCCTGGCCGCCGTGGCCGGGTCCCTCGCCGCCTTCCTGTCGCTGATGGTGATCAGCGTCCCGGTCCTGCTGGCCTGGTTCGCCGAGTCCCTCAGCTCGGTGAGCCTGTGGCAGGCGATGGGCATCTCCGTGGACCTGTGGGCCCTGGCGCACCGGGCCACGGTCCTGGTGGGGCAGACCGAGGTGGTGCTGGCCCCGCTGCTGCTGACCTTGGTCCCGCTGCTGGCCTGCCGGTATGCCGTGAACCAGGTCCTCGTGGACCGGCCGGAGACCCGGGGCGCGCTCCGTGAGGTGTCGGGGGCCCGGGCGGCGTGGCAGGCCCTGGCCGGCACCGAGCTGTCCCTCTTCGTCGGCGGCTACGTGCTCAGCGGCCTGCTGCTGTGCGTCCTGGCCGGGCTCGGCCAGGCACCGGTGAGCGTGGCCAGCGCCGTCCCCGGCCTGGTGCTGGTCCCGGTCGTCGCGGTGCTGTGGGGCCTGTGGCGCGAGCACCGCGTGCAGGAGCAACCGACCATCGACCGCGGGCTGCGCTGGGTCGAGGACCACACGCCCGTCCTGGTCCGGCGCGGGCTGCGCCCGGCGGCCCACGCCCTGCTGATCCTGACCGTGGGTGCCCTGGTCGTCGTGGGGCTGCTCCTGGTCCTGCGCTGGGACCGGATCGCGCTGCTCTACACCACGGTGGACGCCGGCGTGGTGGGCGCTGGCGTGCTGACCCTGGCGCAGGCCGCGGCGCTGCCGAACCTCACCGTCTGGGCGGCCGGCTGGACGACCGGCGCCGAGGTCTCGGTCGGCACGGTGACGGTCGGGTGGACCGGCTCGACCGAGGGCGACCTGCCGCTCATCCCGGTCCTGGGGGCCCTGCCGGAGCCCGGCCCGCTGCCCGCCTGGATGTGGGCCGCCATCGCCCTGCCGCTGCTCGCCGGCTGCTGGGTCGGCTGGCGGTCGATCGCCGCCGCGCCGCGACTGGCCAGCTGGTGGGCCAAGGCCCAGATCGCCGGCTCCGCCTGCCTGTTCACCTCCCTCGCCCTGGGGGCCCTGTCGCTGTTGACGAGCGGTGGGATGTCGCCGGGTTACCTGAGCACCGTGGGCACCGACGCCCTGCGGGTGACTGGAGGGGCGCTGGTGCTGCTGCTCGCCGGGTCGTTGACCACGCTGAGCCTGCTGCACCTGGTGCGGGCGCGCCGGCTCACCCGCTGACCGGGCTGCGGGATCACGGCCCCTCCGGGCTACAGTGCGCGGGTGGCCGCACCGACCGATCCGTCCGTCAGCAACGCCGGCCCAGCCTCCCCGGGGCCGGTCCCCGTGGTCGTCCTGGTCTCCGGCAGCGGCACCTTGTTGCAGGCCTTGATGGACGCCTCGGCGGACCCCGCCTACGGCGTGCAGGTCGTCGCCGTCGGTGCCGACCGGCACGGGGTCGAGGGCCTGCGCCGGGCGGAGCAGGCCGGGATCCCCACCTTCGTGCACCGGGTGCCGGACTACCGGACCCGGGAGGAGTGGGACCACGCGCTGACCGCCGCCGTCACGGCATACCGGCCGCGCCTGGTCGTCTCCGCGGGCTTCCTCAAGCTGGTCGGCCCCGCCTTCCTGGCGGCCTTCGGCGGCCGCTACCTGAACAGCCACAACGCCCTGCTGCCGTCCTTCCCCGGGATGCACGGCCCGCGGGACGCCCTCGCCTACGGCGTGAAGGTGACCGGTGCGACACTGTTCGTCGTCGACGAGGGGGTCGACACCGGTGCGATCGTCGCGCAGTGCACCGTCCCGGTCCTGGCCGAGGACACCGTCGACGAACTCACCGAACGCATCAAGGCTGCCGAGCGGCCCCAACTGGTCGAGTACGTCGGCCGGATGGCCCGCGACGGCTTCACCGTCACCGGACGAAAGGTCACCATCCCATGACTGACGAGGGTCGCCGCCCGATCTCCCGGGCCCTGATCTCGGTCTATGACAAGACCGGCCTGGAGGAGCTCGTGCAGGGCCTGCACGCCGCCGGGGTCGCCCTGGTGTCCACCGGTTCCACGGCCGGGAGGATCGAGGCGGCCGGGGTGCCGGTCACCCGGGTCGAGGAGGTCACCGGCTTCCCCGAGTGCTTGGACGGCCGGGTCAAGACGCTGCACCCGAAGGTGCACGCCGGGCTGCTCGCCGACACCCGCAACCCCGAGCACGTCCGCCAGCTGGCGGACCTGGAGGTCGAGCCGTTCGACCTGGTGGTGAGCAACCTGTACCCGTTCGCGGACACCGTCGCCTCCGGCGCCACGCCGGAGGAGTGCGTCGAGCAGATCGACATCGGGGGGCCCTCGATGGTCCGCGCGTCCGCCAAGAACCACGCGAGCGTCGCCGTGGTCACCGACCCCTCGGCATACCTGCAGGTCCTGGAAGCCGTCGCCGCCGGGGGGTTCACCCTCGCGGAGCGCACGCAGTTGGCTGCCCTGGCGTTCCGGCACACCGCGACCTACGACGTGGCGGTCGCCTCCTGGATGGGCAACGTGCTCACCGACACCAGCGAGGGGACCGGCTTCCCGTCCTGGGTCGGGGCGACCTGGGAGCGGCAGGCGGTGCTGCGCTACGGCGAGAACCCGCACCAGCGGGCCGCCCTGTATGCCGACGGCTACCTCACCGAGCCGGGCCTGGCGCAGGCCGAGCAGCTGCACGGCAAAGAGATGTCCTACAACAACTACATCGATGCCGATGCCGCCCGGAGGGCCGCGCACGACCACGGGGACCAGCCGACGGTCGCGATCATCAAGCACGCCAACCCCTGCGGCATCGCGGTCGGGCAGGACATCGCCGAGGCGCACCGCAAGGCACACGCCTGCGACCCCGTCTCGGCCTACGGGGGCATCGTCGCCACGAACCGGCCGGTGACCCTCGAGCTCGCCCACCAGCTCCAGGACATCTTCACCGAGGTCGTGGTGGCCCCGGACTTCGAGCCGGCCGCGGTCGAGGTGCTCACCGCGAAGAAGAACCTGCGGCTGCTCCGGGCCACGTCCCCGTCCGGCGGTGGGATCGAGACGCGGCCGGTGTCCGGGGGGATGCTGATGCAGGCCGTGGACGCCATCGACGCCGAGGGCGACGACCCGGCCACCTGGACCCTGGCGGCCGGTGCGGCCGCCGACGAGGCGACGCTGGCCGACCTGGCGTTCGCCTGGCGCTCGGTGCGCGCCACCAAGTCGAACGCGATCCTGTTGGCCCGGGACGGCGCCAGCGTCGGGATCGGGATGGGGCAGGTCAACCGGGTCGACTCCTGCCAGCTGGCGGTCTCCCGGGCCGGGGCGGAACGGGCGGCCGGGTCCGTCGGTGCCTCGGACGCGTTCTTCCCGTTCGCCGACGGCCTGCAGATCCTGCTGGACGCGGGTGTCCGGGCCGTCGTCTCGCCCGGCGGCTCGATCCGCGACGCGGAGGTCGTCGCCGCGGCCGAGCAGGCCGGTGCCACCCTGTACTTCACCGGGACCAGGCACTTTGCGCACTGAGTCCTCGTCGCGTTGAGCGCGTCCACGTCCGGTCGGACGTTGTTCCTGGCGCTCCTGGCGGCGTTCACCTGCGGGGCGCTGCTGGCCATCCAGTCGCGGATCCACGGCATCCTCGCGGGCGGGATCGGCACCTTCCAGACCGCCTGGTGGAGCTTCGGCTCCGGGGCCCTGCTGCTGTGCCTGTTCCTGCTGGCGCCCCGCTACCGGGAGCACGTCGCGCGGATCCCGGCCGCGCTCCGGTCCGGGGGGTTGCGCTGGTGGCAGCTGCTCGGTGGGGTGTGCGGCGGCCTGCTCGTCGCCGTGCAGGCGTATGCCGTGCCCCTGGTGGGGGTGGCCGCCTTCCTGATCGCGATCGTCGGTGGCCAGGTGGTCAGCGCCCTCCTGGTGGACAAGTGGGGACTGGGGCCGGCCGGCGCCAAGGCGCTGTCGACCGCCCGGGTCCTGGCGGCGGCCGTGGCCGCGACCGGGGTCGCCATCGCGGCCACGGCCGGGGGTAACGGGGGCGGCACGTTCGGCGTCGTCCCGGTGGCGCTGGCCTTCGTCATCGGGCTCGGGTCGGCGGTCCAGCAGGCGTTCAACGGGCAGGTCGGGGTGGCCGCGCGGGACTCCCTGGTCACCGCCCACCTGAACTTCGCCACCGGGTTGCTCACCCTGCTGGTCGTGGGGGCCGTCGCGGTGCTGCGAGCCGGCCCGCCGGACCCCTCCGGGCAGCCGTGGTGGGTCTGGGTCGGCGGGATCCTGGGGATCTGCTACATCGCCCTCGCGGCATGGGCTGTCCGGCACATCGGGATCCTGCTCTTCGGGCTCGTCACGATCACCAGCCAGATGTCGATCGCCCTGGCGCTCGACCTCGCCGTCGCCGAGACCCGGGCGCTGATCGGTCCCCAGCTGCTGATCGGCATCGGGCTGACCGTGCTGGCGGCCTGCGGGGCGGCGCTGGCCGCCAACCGCGAGCGGCGCCCGCTGCCCGCTGCCCGGTGAGACCCGTGAGGCCCGGCGGCCGGCCCCACCCGCGCCGTCCCGGCGGCAGCTCCGCACACCTAGACTGGCCGGCATGACGGCACAGATCCTTGACGGCAAGGCCGGGTTGGCGACCATCAAGGAGGAGCTCGCGCTCCGGGTCCGGGCGCTGCGGGAGCAGGGGGTCCGCCCCGGGTTGGGCACCGTGCTCGTGGGGGACGACCCCGGGAGCACCTGGTACGTGAACGCCAAGCACCGCGACTGCGCCGAGATCGGCATCGAGTCCATGCGCCGCGACCTCCCCGCCGGCAGCACCCAGGCGGAGGTGGAGGCGGTGGTCGACGAGCTCAACGGCGACGACGCCTGCACGGCCTTCCTGGTGCAGCAACCCACCGGCCTCGACGAGTTCGCGATCCTGTCCCGCGTGCTGCCGGAGAAGGACGTCGACGGACTGCACCCGGTCAACCTGGGCAGCCTGGTCCTCGGGCGGGCCGCTCCGCTGCCCTGCACCCCGGTGGGGGTCGTGGAGCTGCTGCGCCGCCACGACGTCGAGGTCGCCGGGGCCGAGGTCGTGGTGGTGGGGCGTGGCCTGACGGTCGGCCGCCCGCTCGGCCTGATCCTGACCCGTCGCTCGGAGAACGCCACGGTGACCCTGTGCCACACCGGGACCCGCGACCTGGCCGCCCACACGCGGCGGGCCGACATCGTGGTGTCCGCTGCCGGGGTGCCGGACCTGGTCACCGCCGACATGGTCCGTCCCGGGGCAGCCGTCCTGGACGTGGGAGTCGCCCGGGTGGACGGCAAGATCGCGGGCGACGTCGCCGCCGACGTGGCGGAGGTGGCCGGTTGGATCTCGCCCAACCCCGGCGGCGTGGGCCCGATGACCCGCGCCATGCTGCTGACCAACGTGGTCGAGGCCGCCGAGCGTCAGGCTGCGGCCGGTGGCGCCCCGTCGATCCCTGCGGGCCCCGCCCCGACCCCGTGACGGAGCACCAGGACACCCCGGCCCCGGGCCCGGACGAGGACGCCGCGGCCGACGGGGTGGAGGTGGGGGACCAGGCGGTGGCTCCGCCGCTCCCGACCTGGCGGCGCCGCCAACCGCTGGGCTGGTGGTGGATCCTGCCGGTCGGCCTCGTCGCAGCGTTCGGGGTGCTGCTGCAGGGCGAGCTGCGCGAGTTCGGCTACGTCGTGGCGGGCACCCTGGCGACCGCCGGTCTGGTCCGGTTGGTCCTGCCCCGGGGCGCCGTCGGCGGCCTCCTGGTGAGGTCCCGGTGGCTGGACGTGGCGTGCCTGTGGGGTTTCGCGCTGGCGGTGGCCTTCCTCAGCGCGACCCTGCGGATCCGCTGACCGGCGGACGGCGCCGTCGATCCGGCATACGACGCCGTCCGGCCGCTCAGATGAGGCCGAGCTCGGTGACCGCCTGACGCTCCTCCTCCAGCTCGGCGACCGAGGCGTCGATCTTGCCGCGGGAGAAGTCGTCGATCTCCAGGCCCTGGACGATCGAGACCTCTCCGCCGGAGGTGGTCACCGGGAAGGAGCTGATCAGGCCCTCCGCGACGCCGTAGGACCCGTCGGAGGGGACCGCCATGGACAGCCAGGACCCCTCGGGGCTGCCCTGCAGCCAGTCGCGGGTGTGGTCGATGGTGGCCGATGCGGCGGAGGCTGCGGAAGAGGAGCCGCGAGCCTCGATGATGGCGGCGCCGCGCTTGGCCACGGTGGGGATGAAGGTGTTCTCCAACCAGTCCTGGTCGTCCACGACCTCGGCCGCGCTGCGGCCGCCGATCTCGGCGTGGAAGATGTCGGGGTACTGGGTGGCGGAGTGGTTGCCCCAGATCGTCATCTTGGAGATGTCGGACACGGTGACCCCGGCCTTGGCGGCCAGCTGCGCCAGGGCGCGGTTGTGGTCCAACCGGGTCAGCGCGGAGAACCGCTCGCGCGGGATGTCGGGGGCGTTGCTCATCGCGATGAGCGCGTTGGTGTTGGCCGGGTTGCCGGTCACGGTGATCCGGACGTCGTCGGCCGCGTGGTCGTTCAGCGCCTTGCCCTGACCGGTGAAGATGGCCCCGTTGGCCTCGAGCAGGTCGCCACGCTCCATGCCCTTGGCGCGCGGGCGCGCCCCCACCAGCAGCGCGATGTTCGCGCCGTCGAAGATGGTGTTGGGGTCGTCGCCGATCTCGACCCCCGCCAGGGTGGGGAACGCGCAGTCGTCCAGCTCCATGACGACGCCCTCGAGGGCCTTGAGCGCGGGGGTGATCTCCAGCAGGCGCAGCTGCACCGGGGTGTCCCGGCCGAGCAGGTCACCGCTGGCGATGCGGAACAGGAGGCTGTAGCCGATCTGGCCGGCGGCGCCGGTGACGGCGACCTTGACGGGAGTGGTGTTCACGATGTCGTGACCCTTCGTCGAGCAGGAATCTGGTCTGTGGTGACGGTAGCAGCGGGCGGGACCGGACGGGACACCCAGGTCCGTGGGGGAGCGCGATAACCTCGGGGTGCACCGAGCACCCAACCTGTCCGAGGAGTCGGCACATCCATGGCCACGATCATCTATACCCTGACCGACGAGGCGCCCATGCTGGCGACCCACTCGCTCAAGCCCGTCATCGAGGCGTTCGCCTCCACCGCGGGCGTGGAGGTGGAGACGCGCGACATCTCCCTGGCCGGACGCATCATCGCGGTATTCGGGGACCTGCTGCCGGAGGAGCAGCGGGCCGGTGACGCCCTCGCCGAGCTGGGTGAGATGTCGCACGACCCGTCCGCCAACATCATCAAGCTGCCCAACATCAGCGCCTCGCTGCCGCAGCTGAAGGCCGCCATCGCCGAGCTGCAGGAGAAGGGGTACGCGCTGCCGGACTACCCGGAGGACCCGAGTACCCCCGAGGAGGAGGACGCCCGGGCCCGCTACGACAAGGTCAAGGGGAGCGCGGTCAACCCGGTCCTGCGCCAGGGGAACTCCGACCGGCGTGCACCGGCCGCGGTGAAGAACTACGCCCGCTCCCACCCGCACTCGATGGGGGTCTGGTCCGCCGACTCCAGGACCAACGTGGCCACGATGGGTCAGGACGACTTCGCCAGCAACGAGAAGTCCGTCGTCCTCGCGGCCGACGACACGCTCACCATCGCCCACCTCGCCGGGGACGGCACCCGCACGGTGCTCAAGGACGGGCTGAAGGTCCTCGAGGGCGAGGTCGTCGACGCGACCGTGCTGCGGGCCGCCGCGCTCGACACCTTCCTCGCCGCGCAGGTCGCGCGGGCCAAGGAGGAGGGCGTCCTCTTCTCGGTGCACCTCAAGGCCACCATGATGAAGGTGTCCGACCCGATCATCTTCGGGCACGTCGTGCGCGCCTTCTTCCCGCAGGTGTTCGAGCAGTATGGCGAGCAGCTGGCGGCGGCGGGCCTGTCACCCAACAACGGGCTGGGCTCGATCCTGGCCGGGCTCGACTCGGTCGAGGGCGGGGCGGAGATCAGGGCGGCCATCGAGCAGGGGCTGGCCGACGGCCCGGAGCTGGCGATGGTCGACTCCGACAAGGGCATCACCAACCTGCACGTGCCCAGCGACGTCATCGTCGACGCCTCGATGCCGGCGATGATCCGCACGTCCGGGAAGATGTGGGGCCCCGACGGTGAGCAGGCGGACACCCTCGCGGTGCTCCCGGACAGCAGCTACGCCGGCATCTACCAGGTCGTCATCGACGACTGCCGCGCGCACGGCGCGTTCGACCCGACCACGATGGGCTCGGTGCCCAACGTCGGCCTGATGGCCCAGGCCGCCGAGGAGTACGGCAGCCACGACAAGACCTTCGAGATCGGGGCCGACGGGGTGGTCCAGGTCGTCGACTCCTCCGGCGCCGTGCTGCTGGAGCACGAGGTCGCCGCCGGTGACATCTGGCGGGCCTGCCAGACCAAGGACGTGGCGATCCGGGACTGGGTCAAGCTCGCCGTCACCCGGGCCCGCGCCTCGCAGACCCCGGCCGTGTTCTGGCTGGACCGCGAGCGGGCGCACGATGCCAACCTGATCGGCAAGGTCGAGACCTACCTGGCGGACCACGACACGGAGGGACTCGAGATCTCGATCAAGTCCCCGGTGGAGGCCACGGCATACACCCTGGAGCGGATCCGCCGCGGCGAGGACACCATCTCTGTCACCGGCAACGTGCTGCGTGACTACCTGACCGACCTGTTCCCCATCCTCGAGCTGGGCACCAGCGCCAAGATGCTCTCGGTGGTCCCGCTGATCGCCGGTGGCGGACTCTTCGAGACCGGGGCCGGCGGGTCGGCGCCCAAGCACGTCCAGCAGCTGGTCAAGGAGAACTACCTGCGGTGGGACAGCCTCGGTGAGTTCCTGGCGCTCGCGGTGAGCCTGGAGCACCTGGCCACCAGCACGGGCAACGCCCGGGCCCAGGTGCTGGCCGACACCCTCGACCGGGCCACCGAGAAGGTGCTCAACGAGAACCGTTCCCCGGCCCGCAAGCTGGGCAGCATCGACAACCGCGGCAGCCACTTCTACCTCGCGCTCTACTGGGCCCAGGAACTGGCCGCCCAGACCGAGGACGCCGAGCTCGCGGCGGCGTTCGCCGGGGTGGCGGGCGCGCTCGCGGACAACGAGGAGAAGATCACCGGGGAACTGCTGGCGGTCCAGGGCCAGCCGGCGGACATCGGTGGCTACTACCGACCGGACGAGGCCAAGGCCGCCGCGGTGATGCGCCCGTCGGCCACCTTCAACGAGGTGCTGGCCACGCTCGGCTGATTACCCGTAGCTGGGCAGCACCGGCAGGGGCTTGTCGCTCTGCACGCCGCGGTCGATGCCGCGGGTGACCCAGAGCAGGATCCGGCCGGTGTTGCCCTCCACCACCTGACCGCCGCCGCCGAGGTGGATCTTGCGGCCGTCGGACGGGATGAGGGTGACGTGCGGGCAGCCGACCTTGCCGTTCAGCCGGTCGGCGGCCTCGACCAGGGCGGCGTGCACGACCTCGGTGGGGCAGTCCTTGAAGAGGAAGCCGACATCGAGGTCGACGTGGTGCATGGTCACCTCGCGCAGCCGCATCCACGGGACCTGGCTGCCGGCCATCGTCACCGCCGTGCTGCCGGTGCGGACGTCCGTGAGGTCGGTGCGCCCGCGCAGGCGCTCGGCGCGCTGCCGGAACGCGCTGGAGGCCGTGGTCACGTCGGCGCGGAGACGCTGGAGCGACTGCTTGGCGCCCTCCTCGATGTCGGCCTCCCGCTGCTCCAGGGAGGAGTAGGCCGGCACCTCGCGCCCGGTGGACGCCCAGCCGACGAGGTGCTGCAGGGCGTCGGCGTTACGGGCCAGGTGGGCCAGGACGTGGGCACGGGTCCACCCGGGGAGCAGCGACGGGCCGCGCAGGGTCTCCTCGTCGAGCTTGCCCAGGGTGGCCGCGAGGGCCTTGTCCGCCTCGTCCAGCCGGGCCAGCGCTCGATCGACGCTGAGGTACACGGGCAGTGTCATGGGCCAACCTCCGTCTGCAGGGACCTGTCGTGTCGATCCTGCCCCCGCCCGGGCGGCCCCGCAACCGTCCGCCGGCACGGCGCGCCGGACCGGCGCGCGGTCTCCGGTGTCCTGGGGCCTCAGTCCCCGCGGCCCATCGCCCGACGCACCCGGCCGAGCCAGCTGCCCGCGGCGGCGGCGCCGCTGCTGCTGCCCAGGCCCCGCCCCACGCTGCGGTTCCTGAGCCGGCGGTGACAGCGGCGGCACAGGTAGCGCCCGGTCACCGAACGCTGGGGGTTACCCATCTGTCGCTTCCGGCAGTTGTCGCAGGTGAAGGCCACCGGTCAGGACCTCCCGCTCGCCCGGGCGACGAAGTCGGCCAGGTCCGCCGACTGCTGGAGCCGGGACGGCTCGTGGACGTACATCATGTGGCCCGCCTCGTAGTACTTGTGCTCGATGTTGGCGTCGAGCTCCGCGGGGATGGCCAGGTGCTGCAAGACCTCGCGTGCGGCGTAGTAGGGGGTCGCGCCGTCGAACCAGCCGTAGGCCACGTGGACCTGGAGGTGGGGGTTGGCCCGCATGGCCCGTGCCAGCTTGGGGGTGACGTCGACCGACCGTCCCTCGAACTCGGCGAACGACCACGGGTGGACCTTGCCGGAGATCTGCTCGTAGTGCAGGTCCGACTCGTAGCCCAGCTCGGACCGGACGTGGTGGTTGAAGGCGGCGGCGTACGGCCCGGCGATGGCGTCGTGGGAGGGGTCCGCGTCCATCAGCTCGGCGTTTCCGGCGGCCGCCGGCCCGGTGAACCTGGAGTCCAGCCGACCGACGACCCGGCCCTGGTCGCGCAGCAGCTCGGTGAAGAACCGCAGGTGCTCGATCCGCAGGTCGGCGCGGTCCACCCACTCGGGGGAGAGCCCGGTGAGCCCGGCGACCTTCCGGACGTGCTCGGCGCGTTGCGCCCCCGTCAGACGACGCCCCTGCGCCAGCGCCCAGGGATAGTCGCGCTCGCAGTACTCCTCCGCCTCGCGGACCACGGTGGACAGCGCCTTGCGCCCGTGCTTGCCGTGGTAGTGGGCGACCGCCGCGTAGGTGGGCAGGAAGCCGACGAAGGCGCGGTCGCTGTCCGGCTCGTGCAGGCCGATCGACCCCATGTCGAGCACCGAGGAGATCAGCATGATGCCGTTCAGGTACATCCCGTAGCGCTGCTGCAGGTGCTCGGCCAGGGCCGCGGCCCGGGTGGTGCCGTAGGACTCGCCCGCGAGGAACTTGGGCGACATCCACCGCTGGTTGCGGGAGGTCCACAGCCGGATGATCTCGCCGACCGACTCGATGTCACCGGTGAACCCGTGGTAGCTCTTGGCCTTGCCACCCTTCACCGCGCGCGAGTAGCCCGTGGAGACCGGGTCGATGAAGACCAGGTCGGAGACGGCCAGCAACGACTCGGCGTTGTCCACCAGGGCATACGGCGGGGCCTCCAGTGCCCCCACGTCGCCCATCTGCACCCGGCGCGGTCCGAGCAGCCCCAGGTGCAGCCACACCGAGGAGGAGCCGGGGCCACCGTTGAACGCGAAGGTCACCGGGCGCGGTGGGGCGCTCGCCGGCTGGTCCAGCACGTAGGAGGTCAGGAACACCTCCGCCTTCGCCTCGACGCCGGTGAAGACGTCGTCCTTGACCACCTCTTCGCGCAGCACGACCCGTCCGGTCGTGGCGGAGTAGCGCAGCGTGCGCCGACCGACCTTCAGGGTGTGCTGGGTGGTGACGAGGTCGTCCTCGGGTGGCGCCGGGGTGCTGCTGCGCCCCTCCTGACCTGGGTCGGGGGCGTCGGCGGCGGTGCCGTCCGGGTCCTGCGCGGGGGTTCCGTCCTGAGCGTCGTCGACCATGGGCCCGACTCTACGTCCTGCGGCTCGGCGGCACCGGCCCGTCCCCGGGGTATGCCGTGCCGCGGGTGTCCGGGCGGCCCTGCGGGGTAGGGTCGGTCGGGTGACAGCCCGTGTCGAGCAGAGCCTTACCGTGGGGGTCGCGCTGCCGATCCCGGAGCCCTGGGGAGAGCAGTTGCGTCAGGTCCGGCTCGGGTTCGGCGAGGAGCGAGCGGCGCACATCCCCACCCACGTGACCCTGCTGCCACCCACCCAGGTGGCGGTCGACCGGTGCGCCGACCTCGAGGAGCACCTGGCGGGTGTCGCCGAACGGCACGCCGCCTTCCCCATGGTGCTGCGGGGCACCGGCACCTTCCGTCCGGTGTCGGACGTGGTCTACATCCAGGTCGCCAACGGGGTGGCGCCGTGCGAGGAGCTGGAGCGCGCGGTCCGGGAGGGGCCGGTGTCGCGGGAACTCCAGTTCCCCTACCACCCACACGTCACGGTGGCCCACGACATGGAGTCCGCCACCCTGGACCGTGCCTTCGAGGAGCTGTCCTCGTTCCACTGCGAGTTCACCGCCGACCGGTTCACCCTCTACGTGCACGACGGCGACGAGGTGTGGCGCACGCTGCGCCGTTTCCAACTCACCGGGTGACCGGTCCGACGGGGGCCGGGTCGGTCAGGCCACGTGCGCGGGCACGTGGCCGATGACCTGCCGGTAGTAGTCGAGCAGCTGGTCGGTGAGTGCTGGCCAGGACCGTTCCTGCACCCGCTCCCGCCCGACAACGCCCATCCGGTGCCGGCGGTCGGCGGCACTGCCGTCCCCGGCGTCGTCAGCCAGCAACGAGGCCACGGCGGCGCGCAGGGCGCCGGGACGGTCGGGGTCGAAGAGCAACCCGGTCACGCCGTCGTCGACCAGGTCGATGGGTCCGCCGCGGCGGGGTGCGACGACCGGGAGCCCCGCGGCGGCACCCTCCTGCAGCGTCTGCCCGAAGGTCTCCCGGGTCCCGGTGTGCACGAAGACGTCGAAGGCGCCGTAGGCACGGGCCAGTCCCTCACCCTCCTGGCGGCCCAGGAACGCGGCGCCCGGGAGCATCGCCTCCAGGTCGGGGCGGCTCGGGCCCTCACCGACCAGGACGAGACGGGTCCCCGGCAACCGGTTCAGCTCGGCCAGCCGGTGCAGCTCCTTCTCCGGCGCCAACCGCCCGACGTAGCCGAGGAGGACCTCCCCGCGGGGGGCGAGCTGGCGCCGCAGGGCGATCGTGCGCGGGTCCTGCCGCCGGTCCGGGTGGAACAGGTCGGAGTCGACCCCGCGACCCCACAGCGCGACCCGGGTGACGTCGTGTTCCTGCAGGTCCGCCAGGGCCGACGCGGACGGGGCGAGGGTCAGGTCGGCCTGCGCGTGGATCCGTCGGATCCACCGCCACGCGGCCCGCGCGGTCAGGTCCCCGACCGGGCCGGAGTGCTGCCGGATGTAGCTCGGCATGTCCGTCTGGTAGATGGCCACCGACGGCAGGCCCAGCCCCCGGGCCGCGGTGAGTCCGCGCACGCCGAGCACGAACGGTGAGGCCACGTGCACGACGTCGGGCGCGAACCGGTGCAGCACCGTCTCCATCTCGTAGGAGGGCAGTCCCACCCGGAACTGCCGGACCGGGACGCTGGTGACGGGATGGATCGGGAAGCCCGCGTAGTGCTCGGGGGTGGCGGTGGTGCTCCACGGGCTGGTCCCTGGCGCGATGACCAGGGCCTGGTGTCCCTTGTCCCGCAGCGACTCCAGGACCTTGCACACGCTGTTGGTCACGCCGTTGAGGGCGGGGAGGAAGGACTCGGTCACGATCGCGATCCGCATGGGTCCGAGCGTCCCGCCCGCGGGTGGTGGGTCACCGACGTCCTGGGGGGTGTTGCGTGAGCGGGAGGTGGCCAGTGGGTGACCCAGTGCGTCGCGCGCGCCCCGGGTGCGCGGCGGGCGATCCGCCCGGACAGGCTCGGGCGGCGGCGCGGTGCGTCGCGGGGGTGGCTGGCGGGTGCTCAGGTGAGGTCCTCCCGGCCGATCCGCTGCAGCGTCTCCACGATCCCCTTGACGTCCTGGACCCGTTCCCGGGTGGTGACGAGCAGGGCGTCGACAGTGTCGATCACGACCACGTCGGGCACGCCGAGCGTCACGACGGTTCGTCCGGCGTGCGCCGCGACGACGCCGGAGCTGTCCTGGCTGATCACCTGGTCGCGGGGCCCCAGGATGCGCAGGCCGGGGTGGTCGCCGGATTCCTCCAGGAGGGTGGCCAGGGACGCGAAGTCACCCACGTCGTCCCACGGGAAGTCGCCCGGGATCACCGCCACCTTGCCGGCGGCCGCCGCCGGCTCGGCCACGGCGTGGTCGATCGCGATCTTGGTCATCGAGGGCCAGACGTCCTGGATCCTCCGGGGCTCGGCCGCGATCAGCCGGGCCCCCTCGACGAGGTCGGGGTGCCAGGTCCCCAGCATCTCCAGCAGCACGGCGGCACGGACCACGAAGATGCCGGCGTTCCACCGGTGCCGACCCCCGGCCAGGTAGCGCTCCGCGGTCGCCCGGTCGGGCTTCTCCACGAAGGTGTCGACCCGGTGCGCCGAGGGCGCCCCGTCGACCCGCCAGGGCCCGCCGACCTCGATGTAGCCGAAGCCCGTCGAGGGGTAGGAGGGCTGGATGCCGAGGGTGACCAGCGCCCCGGCGCGGGCCACCTGCACGGCCTCGCGCACGCAGCGGCGGAACGTCTCCGGCTGGCCGATGACGTGGTCGGCGGCGAACGAGCCGAGCACGGCGTCCGGGTCGATCCGCTCGATCGTCGCCGCGGCCAGGGCGATGGCCGGCATCGAGTCGCGGGGGGAGGGTTCGACGAGCAGCCGGTCCTCGGCCAGCTCGGGCAGCTGCTCCCGCACGGCGTCGGCGTGCAGGATGCCGGTGACCACGACCAGGCGGTCCTGCGACAGCGGGGTCAACCGGGCGGCGGTGTCCTGCAGCAGCGAGCGACCGCTGCCGGTCAGGTCCTGGAGGAACTTGGGGGCGGAGCGGCGGGACAGCGGCCACAGCCGCGTGCCGGATCCCCCGGCGGGCACCACCGACCAGAAGTCCGGGATCGCTTCCTCACTGCTCATCCTGGTCAGTGTAAGGACGGTTCGGGTCGCGGTCGCCACGGCCGTGCGGCTGGCGTGCCGCCGTAGGGTGAGGTCGTGCCCCAGGACCTCACCACCCGAGCCCTCGCGACCGGCTATGCCCGGGTCGCACGTCCGGTCTTCTTCCGCGCCGGGGGAGGCGACGCCGAGACCGCCCACCACCGGACCGTCGCGGCCGTGGGGGCGCTGGGCAGGAGCCGCTCCGCCGTGCGGCTGACCCGGGCCGCCCTGGCCGCCCCGTCGGGTGACGGCCCGGTGGAACTCTGGGGCCTGCGCTTCCCCAACCGGGTCGGGCTGGCCGCCGGGATGGACAAGAACGGCGTCGGGGTGTCCGCCTGGGGTGCCCTGGGATTCGGCCACATCGAGCTGGGCACGGTCACCGCCCTCCCGCAGCCCGGCAACCCGCGGCCCCGACTCTTCCGCCTCCCGACCAGTGGCGGGGTGATCAACCGGATGGGCTTCAACAACCACGGGGTGCGCGCGCTGGCCGAACGCCTGCGGGCGGCCCGTGCCGCCGGCGCCGTCGACATCCCGGTCGGGGTCTCCATCGGCAAGAGCAAGGTGACACCGCTGGAGGATGCCGTGGGGGACTACCTGACCTCGGTGGACGCACTGGCGGGGCTGGCCGACTACCTGGCCGTCAACGTGTCCTCGCCGAACACCCCGGGCCTGCGCAGCCTGCAGGACGCCGGGCCGCTGCGCGAGCTGCTCGCCGCCGTGGTGGACCGCGCCGACGCCCCGGTCCTGGTCAAGCTGGCACCCGACCTGACCGACACCGCCCTCGACGAGGCGTTGGAGGTGGCGACGGGGGCGGGAGTGGCCGGCATCATCGCGACCAACACCACCCTGGCGCGCGACCACCTGGCGCCGTCCGACCGGCCGACCGGTGACCGGGAGGCGGGCGGCCTCAGCGGTGCCCCGCTCACCGCCCGGGCGCTCCAGGTCGTCCGGCGGGTATCCACCCAGACCGGGCTGCCGGTCATCGGCGTGGGGGGCATCATGACGGCCGGGGACGCTGCCCGGATGTTGGATGCGGGGGCCCGGCTCGTGCAGGTCTACACCGGCCTGATCTACGCCGGCCCGGCACTGGTCCGGGAGATCGCGTCGGGGACGCGGTCCGGCACAAGGTAACGTGGCCGCCCAGAAACCAACCCCTCCACAGTGAAGCAGCCAGTGACAGCAACGACCCCGCCAGAACTCCAGCCGGTGCCCTCCATCGACGACCTGATCGAGCGTGTCGTCCAGACGGTCGAGGGCCGACGTGACGACCTCGTGCAGTGGCGCCGCACCATCCACCGCCACCCCGAGGTGTCCTACCAGGAGCACCAGACCACCGCCCTGGTCAGCCAGCGGATGCAGGAGGCGGGGCTGGTCGTCAGGACGCTGCCGGGCAGCGGGGCGACGGTGGACCTGGGCGCCGCCGAGCCGCGGGTGCGGATCGCGCTGCGGGCCGACCTGGACGCGTTGCCGGTGGACGAGATGACCGGGTTGCCGTTCGCCTCCCGCAAGCCGGGCGTCTGCCACGCCTGCGGACACGACGTGCACACGGTGGGCGTGCTGGGTGCGGGACTGGCCCTCGCCGCCATCGAGGAGGAACTGGTCGCCCTCGGCGTGGGGGTGCGGTTGATCTTCCAGCCCGCCGAGGAGTCGATGCCCGGGGGTGCGCACGACGTCATGGCGGCCGGTGGCCTCGACGGGGTCGACCGGCTGTTCGCGGTGCACTGCGACCCGTCGGTGGACGTGGGATCCATCGGGCTCAAGGTCGGACCGATCACGGCCGCCTCCGACTCGGTGCACGTGACCCTGACCGGCCGGGGCGGACACACCTCCCGCCCCCACCTGACCCAGGACATCACGTATGCCCTCGGCAAGGTGATCACCGACGTCCCGGCCGCGCTGTCGCGCCGGTTGGACCCCCGCTCCGGCACGGCGCTGGTCTGGGGAGCGGTCAAGGCCGGCTCGGTGGCGAACGTGATCCCGGCACGCGGGGAGTGCGTCGGCACGCTGCGGATGTTGGACTCCGAGACCTGGGACACGGCTGGTCCGCTGATCAAGGAGATCGTGCAGGGCGTGGTGGCCCCCTACGGCGTCACCGCCGAGGTGCGCTACGTCAAGGGTGTCCCGCCGGTGGACAACGACGCGGCGACCGTGTCGGCGTTCACCGCGGCGGCGACCGCCGTCGCCGGTCCGACCTCGGTGGTCTCGACCCGGCAGTCGTTGGGCGGGGAGGACCTCGGCTGGTACCTGACCAAGGTCCCCGGCGCGATGGCCCGCCTGGGCACGCGGGCCCCCGGCGGGCCGACCTATGAGCTGCACCAGGGCGACCTCGTGGTCGACGAGGAGGCGATCGGCATCGCCGCGAAGTTGCTCGCGGCCTGCGTGCTGACGTCGGTGGATCCTGCGGGCCTGGTCTGACCCGCCGGCCCGACCCGGCCGGCCCGACCCGGGACCGGCTCCCGACCTGAGGAGGGTGTCGTGGGACGGGTGTGACGGGAGTGGTAGAAGTGACACGCTTGGTCACGTCTCCATTACCTTCTGGTTACGGACAGGTGGTCTTGCCGAGAAGTTCGCGTGGGACCGGCTACGATCCCCCTCGTTACGTCCCCCCGACTTCAAGGAGTGCCCGTGCGTAGGGTGATGAAATTTGCGGCCCTGACTGCGGCCGCCACGTTGGCTCTGTCCGCCTGTGGCGACGCGCCGGAGGAAGAAGACAGCGGAAACAATGCCGACGCGGGTTCCGACGGGGGCGAGTCCACCGAGGGATCCGGTGCCGGCGACTTCACCGCCTGCATGGTGTCGGACTCTGGCGGGTTCGACGACCAGTCGTTCAACCAGTCCGGCCGGATCGGTATGGAGAATGCCGAGGCCGACCTGGGCGTCGAGACGGTGCTGGTCGAGTCCCAGTCGGACGCGGACTACGTCACCAACGTCAACGGCCTCGTCCAGCAGGGTTGTGGCCTGACCATCGGCGTCGGCTTCCTGCTGCAGGAGTCGATGACGGCCGCGGCACAGGAGAACCCGGACACCCACTTCGCCCTGATCGACTCCACCTTCAGCGAGGAGCTCGACAACGGCAAGCCGATCCTGTTCAACACCGCGGAGGCCTCCTTCCTGGCCGGCTACCTGTCCGCCGGGATGACCGAGACCGGCACCGTGGCGACCTTCGGTGGCCTGCAGATCCCGTCGGTGTCCATCTTCATGGACGGCTACGTCGACGGCGTCAACAAGTACAACGAGGACAACGGCACCGACGTCAAGGTCCTCGGCTGGGACAAGGAAGCGCAGAACGGCTCCTTCTCCGGTGACTTCGAGAACCAGTCCCAGGGGCAGACCCTCACCGAGCAGTTCATCGCCCAGGGCGCCGACATCGTGATGCCGGTCGCCGGGCCGGTCGGCCTGGGTGCGGCCGCGGCCGCCCAGGGCAGCGACGGCGTCAAGATCGTCTGGGTGGACTCCGACGGCTACGAGACCACCGAGTACGGCGACATCATGCTCACCTCGGTCGTCAAGCAGATCGCCCCGGCGGTCGAGGACACGATCGCCGCGAGCATGGAGGACTTCACCAACGAGCCGTATGTCGGCACGCTGGAGAACGAGGGCGTCGGCCTGGCGCCGTTCCACGACTTCGACGGCGACGTTCCGCAGGAGCTCAAGGACCAGATCGCCGACTACCAGGAGCAGATCATCTCCGGCGAGCTCGTCATCGAGTCGCCGAACGCCCCGTGAGGTGACCCTGCCCTGAGCAGACACACCCGCTCGGCGTAGCGGCCCGGCCTCGAGGGGCCGGGCCGCTACGCTGTCACCGCATTGATCAGTGCCGATCGCAGACCCACCGTGACGGGAGCAGGACACCCATGAAGCTGGAGTTGCGTGGCATCACCAAGACCTTCGGGCCCCTGGTAGCCAACGACCACATCGATCTCGTCGTCGAACCCGGGGAGATCCACGCGCTGTTGGGGGAGAACGGTGCCGGCAAGAGCACGTTGATGAACGTCCTCTACGGCCTGTACGAGCCCGACGGGGGTCAGATCCTGCTCGAGGACCGACCCGTGACCTTCTCCGGACCCGGGGACGCGGTCGCGGCGGGCATCGGCATGGTGCACCAGCACTTCATGCTGGTCCCGGTCTTCACCGTCGCCGAGTCGGTGGCGCTGGGCTACGAGCCCGCCGGGCCGGGCGGGCTGCTCGACCTAGGCACGGCGCGCCGCCGGGTGCAGGAGATCTCCTCCCGGTTCGGCTTCGACGTCGACCCGGACTCCGTGATCGAGGACCTGCCGGTCGGGGTGCAGCAACGCGTGGAGATCATCAAGGCGCTCTCCCGCGACGCCAGCGTCCTCATCCTGGACGAGCCCACCGCGGTGCTCACGCCCCAGGAGACCGACGAGTTGATCAGCATCATGGAGGAGCTCAAGCAGGCCGGGACCTCGATCGTCTTCATCACCCACAAGTTGCGCGAGGTGCGCGCGATCGCCGACCGGATCACCGTCATACGGCGTGGCAAGGTGGTGGGCGAAGCCAGCCCGACCTCCAGCGAGACCGAGCTGGCCTCGATGATGGTCGGCCGCTCGGTGAGCCTGACCGTCGCCAAGGAATCGGCCCAGCCGGGGCCGGAGTCGTTCCAGGTGCGGGACCTGACCGTGCACGACGCCAACGGCACGGCGGTCGTCGACCGGGTGAGCTTCTCGGTCCGCGGTGGGGAGATCCTGTCGATCGCCGGGGTCCAGGGGAACGGTCAGACCGAGCTCACCGAGACCATCCTGGGGATGACCGACGCCTCCGCCGGCGAGATCGAGCTCGACGGGAAGAACCTGCTGGACCTCGGGATCAAGAAGCGACTGCGGGCTGGGCTGGGGTTCGTGCCCGAGGACCGGTCGACCGACGGCGTGATCTCCACCTTCTCGATCGCCGAGAACCTCATCCTCGACCTCTACGACACCGAGCCGTTCGCCCGGGGCGTGCAGATGTCGCCCTCGGAGGTGCACACCAACGCGCTGCACCGCACCGAGGAGTTCGACGTCCGCTACACCAACGTGGGTGACCCGATCTCCACCCTCTCCGGCGGCAACGCGCAGAAGGTGGTGCTCGCGCGGGAGATGTCCCGACCACTGAGCCTGCTCGTCGCCTCGCAACCCACGCGTGGCCTGGACGTCGGCTCCATCGAGTTCGTGCACAAGCGGATCGTCCGGGAGAGGGACCAGGGCACGCCGGTGATCATCGTGTCCACCGAGTTGGACGAGGTGCTCGCGCTCGCCGACCGGATCGCGGTCATGTACCGCGGCAAGATCGTGGGCATCGTGGACAATGTCGACGTCGACCGTGACGTGCTCGGACTGATGATGGCCGGTGTGCCGTTGGAGGAGGCGCAGGCCGAGGCGGCCAAGCACCACTCCACGCTGGCCGCCGCCGATCTCGCTGTTGACAACGAGGAGGGCCTGTCGTGACCGAGGAACGTCCCGCGACCAACCCCGAGACACCCCCGAACGAGACACCTCCCAAGGACCCAGCCGCGAGCACCGACCAGGAAGGCCTGGGCGGCGACCAGGGACGGGCTGCCCTGCGGCAGATCGTCAACGGCAACGCGGCCATCTCCTTCCTGGCCATCGTCGTGGCCCTCGTCCTCGGCGGGTTCCTGATCGCGCTGGCCGACGAGCGGGTCCAGGAGGCCGCCGGCTACTTCTTCGCCCGGCCCTTTGACCTGCTCGGGGCGGCCTGGACCTCGGTGAGCGACGCCTACGTCGCCATGTTCCGGGGCGCGGTCTTCGACTGGCGCGCGGCGTCCTTCGCCGACTCCATCCGGCCGATCACCGAGTCCTTCGTCTACGCGATCCCGCTGATCCTGGCGGGGCTCGGGATCAGCGTCGGCTTCCGGGCGGGCCTGTTCAACATCGGCGCCCAGGGCCAGATCATCGTGGGTGCCATCCTGGCCAGCTACATCGGCTTCGCCTGGGACCTGCCGATCGGCCTGCACCTGATCCTGGCCATCCTGGGTGCACTGGTCGGGGGCGCGCTCTACGGCGCGATCCCCGGTGTCCTGAAGGCCACGTCCGGCGCCAACGAGGTGATCGTGACGATCATGCTCAACTGGATCGCCGTCTACGGCATCGCCTGGACCCTGAAGCAGGCCGTGTTCAACCCCGGCCGCTCGGGCCAGCGCAGCCCGGCCGTGCTGGACTCGGCCCTCTACCCCCGGCTGATCCCGGACTGGTTGGTCCCCGGCAACAGCTTCCGGCTGCACTGGGGCCTCGTCGTGGCGATCCTGGCGACCCTCTTCGTGTGGTGGCTGCTGGAGCGCTCGACCATCGGGTTCCAGCTGCGCGCGGTGGGTGCCAACCCGCACGCGGCCCGGACCGCCGGTATGTCGGTCGGCAGGATCACCGTGATCACCATGGTGATCGCCGGTGGCCTCGCCGGCCTCGCGGCGACCGCACAGGTGCTCGGCACTGAGAGGTCGTTGACGGCCGGGGTCGCCGCCTCCTACGGATTCGACGCGATCACCGTGGCGCTGCTGGGCAGGTCCAGACCGTTGGGCACCTTCCTGGCCGGCCTGCTGTTCGGTGCGCTGAAGGCCGGTGGCTCGCTGATGCAACGGATCACCGCCACCGAGATCGACATCATCCTCGTCGTGCAGTCCGTCATCGTGCTCCTCATCGCGGCCCCGCCGTTGGTGCGCAGCATCTTCCGGCTGCCCGATCCTGATGCGCCCTCCCGGGCACCCGTCACGAAGAAGGAGGCGGCGGCATGAGCACCCCCGTCGTCCCGCTGGCCGCCGGGACCCCCGCCGACGACATGAGCGCGGTGGCCCAGCGGATCAGCTACAAGACCCCCATCGTCTTCGCGGTGGCCACCCTGGTCTGCCTGCTCGGGTTCGCCGTCGGGGCGCCCGAGGGGGAGACGACCTTCCAGATCGCGTCGGGGTCGGGCTGGTTCACCATCCCGAACTTCGGGGTCCCTGCGGCGGCCACGGCCTGGGTCCTGACCCTGCTGCTGGCGGCGGCCACCGCCTACGCCTTCTGGCTGACCCGTGCCCGCCGCCCGATCCCGATGTGGCTGAACGCCACCGTCGGCCTGCTGTTCGTGGTCGGGTTCCTGGTGTGGGTCGGCGCGGGCAAGACCAGCGTCATCCCGGTCACCTCCCTGCTGGCCGGCGCGCTGGCGCTGTCCGTCCCGCTGATCTTCGGCGCGCTCTCCGGGGTGGTGTGCGAACGCTCCGGCATCATCAACATCGCCATCGAGGGCCAGTTGCTGTTCGGTGCGTTCGCGGCCGCGGTCATCGCCTCACTGTTCGCCCAGCCCTACCTGGGCCTGGTCGGGGCGCCCCTGGCCGGTGCGTCGGTCGGCGCCGTCCTCGCCTGGTTCTCGGTGAAGTACCACGTGAACCAGCTCATCGTCGGGGTCGTGCTGAACACCCTGGTGCTCGGACTGACCGGGTTCTTCTTCTCCACGGTGCTCCGGGCCGACGTGTCGACCTGGAACAGCCGGCAGCCGCTGGGGATCCTGGAGATCCCGCTGCTCAGCCAGATCCCCGTGCTCGGCCCCGTGCTGTTCCGGCAGACGATCCTGGTCTACATCATGTATGCCGTCATCGTGCTGCTGCAGATCATGCTGTTCCGCAGCCGCTGGGGGCTGCGCACCCGCGCGGTCGGCGAGCACCCCAAGGCGGCCGACACGGTCGGCATCAAGGTCAACCCGCGGCGGGTGTGGAACACCATCCTGGGCGGCGCGATCGCCGGACTGGGCGGGGCGTTCTTCACGGTGGGCTCCGGGCTCGCGTTCGGCCGCGAGATGTCGGCCGGCAACGGCTTCATCGCGCTGGCCGCGATGATCCTGGGCAAGTGGAACCCCAAGGGTGCGGTGGTGGCCGCGCTGCTCTTCGGCTTCTCCAAGAACCTGGGCAACGTGCTGAGCACCATCGGCTCCAGCGTGCCCTCCGAGCTGCTCCTGATGCTGCCCTACGTGATCACCATCTTCGCGGTCGCCGGATTCGTCGGACGGGTCCGCCCGCCGGCCGCCGAGGGCATCCCGTACACCAAGTGAGGGGAGACCGACCGTGACGCAGGACCATTCGACCGGACCGGACTGGGCGCTGTTGCAGGACCGCGCCCGTCAGGTGGCGGCCCTGGCCTACGTCCCGTACTCGCACTACCCGGTCGGTGCAGCCGGCCTGGTGGACGACGGCCGGGTGGTCGTGGGCTGCAACGTGGAGAACGCCGGCTACGGCGTCACGCTCTGCGCCGAGTGCGGCATGGTGTCGGACCTGGTGGCCGGTGGCGGCGGTCGTCTCGTCGCCGTGCTGTGCGTGAACCGGGACGGGGCACTGATCATGCCCTGCGGACGCTGCCGCCAGCTGATCTGGGAGCACGGCGGCGCGGCCTGCCGCATGCTCACCCCCGAGGGGGAGCGCACGATGGAGCAGGTGCTGCCCCAGGCCTTCGGGCCGGAGGACCTGGACGCCGTGCGCTGAGCCGGCGCCGTCGCCGTCCGGGCGCTCAGTCGGCGCCGTGCCCCAACAGCAGCTCCTGCGGCATCCCGTGGCCGAGCAGGTTGGTCGCGTGGGCCGGCGATCCCGCCAGGAACAGCACGCTGCCCGCGACCCCCTTCACCTTGCCGAGCAGCGCCGTGGCGGTGCTCGAGTCGAGCACGTGGCGGCCCCGCTCGGCGGGCAGGTAGACCTTGTCCCCCTTGGCGCCGGATGCCTGCTTGTCGACCACGGTCGCGGGGTCGAGGGGCTGGTGCGACATGGCGCCGGCGAGGGCATCCATCACGGAGCGGTCCTGCGGTTCGGCCTTGGCCGGACGGCCGAAGAGGAGTTCCCCGTCGGGACCGGGCGCATACCGCTGCACCGCCATCGCGGCCTGCCGGTCCCGGGACATCGTCGTGTAGGCCAGCCCCGACCCGGCCTGCTGACCCTCGTGGTCCTCCGTGGCCTCCTGCGCCGGCAGGTTCACCTGGGCGGCGAAGACGAGGGACTGCGGAGCCAGCCCCACCGCCACCGTGGGGGCGCAGGACAGCGTGATGGCCGGCCGTGGTGCCGTGACCACGCACAGCACCCGGTCGTCCCGGAGGGCGACCAGCGTGGGGAACAGCGTCTGCTCCCCGTCGCTGCGGGTCATCGACCTGCGCTTGAAGTCCTGGACGGCCGGCACGACGAGGGAAAGGGTCTGGGCGACATTCACCGGCTCAGGATGGCACACGCCTGGCAGGATGGGCCCATGAGCGAAGCCTTCGACACGGTCGACATCATCCGCGCCAAGCGGGACCGGCAGCAGCTGACCAGTGAGCAGATCGGGTGGGTGATCGACGCCTACACCCGCGAGGTGGTGGCCGACGAGCAGATGTCCGCGCTGGCCATGGCGATCCTGCTCAACGGGATGGACCGGCGGGAGATCGCCGACTGGACCGCGGCGATGATCGCCTCGGGCGAGCGGATGGACTTCGGGGCCCTGTCGCGCCCCACCGCCGACAAGCACTCGACCGGAGGGGTGGGCGACAAGATCACCCTGCCGCTGGCCCCTCTCGTGGCCGCCTGCGGCGTCGCGGTGCCCCAACTCTCCGGCCGGGGGCTCGGGCACACGGGAGGCACCCTGGACAAGCTCGAGGCGGTCCGCGGCTGGCGGGCCGACCTGAGCAACGAGGCGATGATGAGCCAGCTCGAGGACGTCGGGGCCGTGATCTGTGCGGCCGGTGCCGGGCTCGCCCCGGCGGACAAGCGGTTGTACGCGCTGCGGGACGTCACCGGGACCGTGGAGGCGATCCCGCTCATCGCCTCCTCGATCATGAGCAAGAAGATCGCCGAGGGCACCGGGACCCTGGTCCTCGACGTCAAGGTGGGGTCAGGGGCGTTCATGAAGGACGCCGCGTCGGCCGGGGAACTGGCCAGGACCATGGTCGGGCTGGGCACCGATGCGGGTGTCACGACGGTCGCCCTGCTGACCGAGATGGGCACCCCGTTGGGGCTGACGGCCGGGAACGCCCTCGAGGTGCGGGAGAGCGTCGAGGTGCTCGCCGGCGGCGGACCGTCCGACGTGGTGGAGCTGACCGTGACCCTGGCCCGCGAGATGCTCCAGGCCGCCGGGGTGACCGACACCGACCCGGTCGATGCGCTCGCCGACGGGCGGGCGATGGATGTCTGGCGGCAGATGATCTCCGCGCAGGGCGGGGACCCCGACGCCCCGTTGCCGGTCGCCCGGGAGACCCAGGTGGTGACCGCCGAGGCCGACGGGGTGCTCAGCCGGCTGGATGCCCTCGCGGTCGGGGTGGCGGCCTGGCGCCTCGGCGCGGGGCGGGCCCGCAAGGAGGACCCGGTGCAGGCCGGCGCGGGCGTGGAGCTGCACGCCAAGCCCGGCGACCAGGTCCGCGCCGGGCAGCCGCTGCTGACCCTGCACACCGACACCCCCGAACGGTTCGCCCGTGCTACCGAGGCGCTGGACGGTGCCTGGGACATCGCCGACAGCAGCGTCCAGCCCGGGCCGCTCGTGATCGACCGGGTCTCCGCCTGAGGCCGACATCCTCCGAGTCGACCAGTACAAAACTTGAGGAAACCAGACACAAGTTAGACGCGAACTTGCTTTTTCTTTAACTTCCCTTTACGTTACTGCTGGGTCGCCGGTCGGCGCACCCAACAGAGCGGCTTCGAAGGGAGCCCCTCTGGTCACTGACTGCTGACCCGCAGGACGGGGGACTTTCCCCTGCCCTGGGGCCCGAGGGGAGTTCTCATGGCTGGTGCTGCCGTTCCCATCCATGCGCTCGTGCCGGCGCACAACGAGGCGGCCGGTATCGGGGCGACCATCGAGGGCCTATTGACCCAGACCCGGCCGCCAGACTCGATCCTGGTGGTTGCGGACAACTGCACGGACGCCACTGTCGCGATCGCGGCCTCGTACGGGGTCGAGGTGATGGAGACGGTCGGGAACACGGCCAAGAAGGCGGGAGCCCTGAACCAGGCCCTGCGCGAACTCCTTCCGCGCGTGGGGGAGGACGCACTGGTGCTGGTGCAGGACGCCGATTCGGTGTTGTCCCCGGACTTCCTGGAGAACGCCGAACGCCACCTGGTCCGGCGTCCCCGACGCCACCCGAACCTGGGCGCCGTGGGCGGCGTCTTCGCCGGGTCGGAGGGTGGCGGCTTCGTGGGGCACCTCCAGCGCAACGAGTACGCCCGGTACGCCCGAGACGTCCACCGGCTGGGCGGCCGGTGCCTGGTCGTCACCGGCACCGCCGCACTCTTCCGGGCCGCCACCCTGGGCGCGGTCTCCCGGGCGCGTCTGGAGGGGCGGATCCCGGCCGGCGACGGGGCGGGCGGGGTCTATGACACCACCGTCCTCACCGAGGACAACGAACTGTCCTTCGCGCTCCTGCACCTCGGCTACACCATCGCCTCGCCGACGGACTGCACCTTGGTGACCGAGGTGATGGATTCGTGGGGGGACCTGTGGAAGCAGCGGCTGCGCTGGAAGCGCGGGGCCGTGGAGAACTGCTTCCAGTACGGGCTGACCGCCGTCACCTGGCGCTACTGGGGCCGGCAACTCCTGACCGCCCTGGGTGTCCTGGTCACCTTCATCTACCTGGGGACGCTCGTCTGGGCACTGGCCGCCGGTGGGGTGCACATCCACCCATTCTGGCTCGCAGTGACCGGCGTCTTCGTGATCGAGCGCGTCGTGACGGTGCGCTATCGGGGCTGGCGGCAGATGGTCCTGTCAGCCTCGATGTACGAACTGACCATCGACCTCTTCCTCCAGATCGTGCACGCCAAGGCCTACGCCGACGCTGCACTCAACCGCACGAGAGATTGGTGACCCATGTACAACAACATCTCCGCCCCGATGGCCGCCGGTGGTTCGGGTGGCATGCTGGCGATGACCGGGACGAACAGCCTGTGGCTGGGGTTGGCGGCGTTCGCGCTCCTGGCCCTGGGCGCGGCCGTCCTGCGGATCGGTCCGCGCCGGGCGTCTCGTGCCTCGATCGACTCGGGCCACTGGGCCTGAGCCTGCCGTGCGCTCTCGGTGGGTGGGCAGCCTCCTGCTCATCGCCGGCCTGGTCCTGCTCGGGATCGCGCTCTGGGTGCACCACGACTCGGAAGGCGGCCTGCGCTCACGGGCCGCGGCCGCGGTCGCGGCAGCGCGCGAGGAGGCGCCTGCCCCCGTCGGCCCGGGAACACCTGTCGGACCGACCCAGCTGAGCGCGCCGCCGGCAGGGGCCAGCGACCGGGGTGGCCCGGACAGCGAGGACGGATCGGCCAACGTCGTCGGTCCGGTCGACAGGGACCCTCCGCCGCTGGCCACGGCACCGTCCGTCGTCTCCGGCCTGGTGACCATCCCCTCGCAGGGGCTGGAGGCGGTGCTCCGACCGTCGGTATCGGCGACCGACCTCGATGTCGGCGTCGGACACTACCCGGGGACCGCCAGGCCCGGCCAGGAGGGCAACTTCGCCGTCGCAGCCCACCGCGGGCTGGTACCCGACCTGGACGGCCTGCAAGCCGGCGACGTCATCTCTGTGGAGTCCGCCGGTCGGGTCTACACCTACACCTGGGTGGAGTCCTTCGTCGTGGCGCCCGAGGACGTCTGGGTCCTGGACCCCGTGGCGGACGAGCGGGTCCTGACGCTGACCACCTGCCACCCGCGCTACAGCAACGCCCAGCGGCTGGTGGCCAGGTTCGAGTTGACGGGGGCGGCGCCCGCGTGAGCGCCGCCCGGTCGGTGGCGGGTGGTCAGCGCCCCTTCGGGTGCCAGACGGTCTTGGTCTCCAGGAACGCCTCCAGCCGGTGCAGGTCCGGGACCTGGGTGAAGTCCGGCTCGACCGCCGTGGTGCCGCTGCCGGCCGGGCGCAGGACGCGCTTGAGGTTCTCGGCGGCGGCCTCCTCCAGGTCGCCCCAGGCCAGCCCGTCCACGCCCGCGGACCCGGTCAGGTCGATCGCGTTGACGTCGCGGTGCGAGGCCAGCCACGGGGCGACCTCGGCGGTGCGACCGGTGATCAGGTTCACCACGCCGCCGGGGACGTCGGAGGTGGCCAGTGCCTCGGCGAGGGTGATCGCCGGGACGGGTCGGTCCTCCGAGGCCAGCACCACCGCGGTGTTCCCCGAGACCACGATGGGCGCGACGACCGAGACCAGACCCAGCAGGGAGGACTGCTGCGGTGCCAGGGCGGCCACCACGCCGGTCGGCTCCGGCGCCGAGATGTTGAAGAACGGTCCGGCGACCGGGTTCAACCCGCCCAGGACCTGGGCGTACTTGTCGGACCACCCGGCATACCAGACCCACCGGTCGATCGCGGCGGAGACGGTGGCCTCGGCCTTCGCGGCGGTGAGCCCCTCGGCCGCCTGGACCTCGCCGACGAACTGGGCGCGTCGGGACTCCATGACCTCGGCCACCCGGTAGAGCACCTGCCCGCGGTTGTAGGCCGTGGCGCCGGCCCAGCCGGACAGGGCGCCGCGCGCTGCCTTCACCGCGTCGCGGGCGTCCTTGCGGGACCCCTGCGCGGCGTTCGCCAGGAACGCGGGGGAGCGGCCGGAGGAGAAGACCTCGTAGCTGCGACCGGACTCGCTGCGGGGGAACTTGCCCCCGATGTAGAGCTTGTACGTCTTGCGGACATCCACCCGGCTCATGCGTCTGCTCCCGTCCTGACGTAGGCCGCCAGCCCGTGGCGCCCGCCCTCCCGGCCGTAGCCGGACTCCTTGTACCCACCGAAGGGGCTGGTCGGGTCGAACTTGTTGAACGTGTTGGCCCACACCACCCCGGCCTTCAGCTGGTCGGCCATCCACAGGATCCGGGACCCCTTGTCGGTCCAGATCCCGGCGGACAACCCGTAGGGGGTGTTGTTGGCCTTGGCCACGGCCTCCTGCGGGGTGCGGAAGGTGAGCACCGACAGCACCGGCCCGAAGATCTCCTCCTGGGCGATCCGGTTGGTCTGGCTGACCCCGGTGAACACGGTGGGGCGGAACCAGAACCCGTTGCTGGGCAGCTCGCACTCGGGGGACCAGCGGGTCGCCCCCTCCTCCTCGCCGATCCTGACCAGGTTGTGGATCCGGTCGAGCTGCTCGCGGGAGTTGATCGCACCGATGTCGGTGTTCTTGTCCAGCGGGTCGCCCACCCGGAGGGTCTCCAGCCGCCGCTTGAGCTTGCGCTCGAACTCCTCGGCGACCGACTCCTGGACCAGCAACCGCGATCCGGCGCAGCAGACGTGGCCCTGGTTGAAGAAGATGCCGTTGACCACGCCCTCGACCGCCTGGTCGATGGGCGCGTCGTCGAAGACGATGTTGGCGGCCTTGCCGCCCAGCTCCAGGGTGGCCTTCTTGCGGGTGCCGGCGATGGCCCGCGCGATCGCCTTGCCGACGGCCGTCGAGCCGGTGAAGGCGACCTTGTCCACCCCCTCGTGCTCGACCAGGGCGCGGCCGGTCTCCCCGGCGCCGGTGAGGATGTTGACCACCCCGGGGGGTAGCTCGGCCTGCTGGCACACCTCGGCGAACAGCAGCGCGGTCAGCGGCGTGGTCTCCGCCGGCTTGAGCACGACCGTGTTGCCGGTGGCCAGGGCCGGCGCGATCTTCCAGGAGAGCATCAGGAGCGGGAAGTTCCAGGGGATGACCTGGCCCACCACCCCGTAGGGCTTCGGGTCCGCGCCGAGCGAGGCGAACCCGAGCTTGTCGGCCCAGCCGGCGTGGTAGAAGAAGTGCGCCGCCGCGGTGGGGATGTCGACGTCGCGGGACTCCTTGATCGGCTTGCCGTTGTCCAGGCTCTCCAGCACCGCGAACTCCCGCGCCCGCTCCTGCAGGATGCGCGCGATGCGGAAGAGGTACTTGCCCCGGTCCGCACCGGACATCCGGGACCAGACCCGGCTGTATGCCGTGCGGGCCGCGGCCACTGCCTTGTCGACGTCGGCGGGGCTCGCGTCGGTGACCTCGGCGAGCACCTCCTCGGTCGCCGGGCTGATCGACTTGAACGTCGAGCCGCCATCGGTCTCGACGAACTCGCCGTTGATGAACAGCCCGTAGGAACTCTTGAGGTCGACGACGGCGCGGGACTCCGGCGCCGGTGCGTATTCGAACGTTGCCATCTGGGTGGTCCTCGGTCCTTCTGCCTCTAGTAGAGGCTGGGGGTGTCGTCGGCGATGTAGTCGGCGCCCGAGTAGGCGCCGGTGCGGATCCGCTGACGCTGCAGCAGCAGGTCGTTCAGCAGGCTGGAGGCGCCGAACCGGAACCACTGCGGGTCCAACCAGGCCTCGCCGGCGATCTCGTTGACCGTCACCAGGAACTTGATCGCCTCCTTGCTGCTCCGGATCCCGCCGGCGGGCTTGACGCCCACCTGGGTGCCGGTCAGGTCCTGCCAGTCCCGCACCGCCTCGAGCATGATCAGCGTGACCGGCAGGGTCGCGGCGGGCGACACCTTGCCGGTGGAGGTCTTGATGAAGTCGCCGCCCGCCAACATCGACAGGTAGGAGGCGCGACGGACGTTGTCGTAGGTGACCAGCTCACCGGTCTCCATGATGACCTTCAGCCTGGCGTCGCCGCAGGCCTGCTTCACCTGGACGATCTGGTCGAACACGGTCAGGTAGTCGCCGGAGAGGAAGGCCCCCCGGTCGATCACCATGTCGATCTCGTCGGCCCCGGCCGAGACGGCGTCGGCGACGTCGGCCAGCTTGACCGCGACGCTGGCGCGCCCGCTCGGGAAGGCCGTGGCCACGGCCGCGACCTTGATCCCGCTGGAGCCCAGGGCGGCCTTGGCGGTGGCCACCATGTCGCCGTACACGCATACGGCCGCGGGCCGGGGTGTGCTCAGGTCGCTGGGGTCCGGGGTCAGCGCCTTGGTGCACAGGCCCCGCACCCGGCCGGCGGTGTCCGCGCCCTCCAGGGTGGTCAGGTCGATCATCGAGATCGCGGCGTCGATCGCCCAGGCCTTGGCCGTGGTCTTGATGGAACGCGTGCCGAACGTGGCGGCGCGGGCGTCGGCCCCCACCTCGTCTACCCCCGGCAGGCCGTGCAGCCAGGAGGTCAGCGCGCTGTTGGTCAGTCGGGAGACCCCGAGGATGTCGCGGGCCCGTTCCCGGGTCGTCGCGGTGGCGTCGGGGTCGACGGCGGTGTCGGTGCTCACCTGCCGGAGTCTAACGGCCCCTAGACTCGGGGCATGCCGCTCCGACTCGACCCCGTCCGCATCCCGGTCCCCGGTGGCAAGGTCATCGAGGAGCTGGCCGGCAAGGCCAGCACGCAGCACGGGAACTACTCGGTCGCCCACATGGTGGCCCCGGCCGGTTGGCAGGAGCCGGGTCAACGACCGGACTTCGACGAGGTGACCTACGTGATCGCCGGCGAGGTCCGGGTGGAGCACGACGGGGGCAGCGAGACGGTGGCGGCCGGCGAGGCGATCCTGACCCGGTCCGGGGAGTGGGTCCGCTACTCCACCGGCGACCAGGGCGCCGAGTACCTGGCCGTGTGTGTCCCCGCCTTCACCCCGGAGAGTGCCCATCGTGACGACTGAACCCCCGACCCCGACGACCGCGCCGAGTCCGGAGCAGATCCGGGCGCTGCCCAAGGCGCTGCTGCACGACCACCTGGACGGTGGGCTCCGGCCGCAGACCATCATCGACCTGGCCGACGAGGTCGGCTACGACGGGCTGCCGGCCACCGAGGAGTCGGCGCTCGCGGACTGGTTCGCCGAGTCGGCCGACTCCGGCTCGCTGGAGCGCTACCTGTCGACCTTCGACCAGGTCCTCGCCGTGATGCAGACCCCGGAGGCGCTGACCAGGGTGGCCCGGGAGTGCGTGCTCGACCTGGCCTCGGACGGTGTGGTCTACGCCGAGCTGCGCTACGCCCCGGAACAGCACCTGCGCGGCGGACTGGACCTGGACGAGGTCGTGCTGGCCGTGCACCGGGGGGTGCAGGAGGGCATGGAGGAGGTCGCCGGGTCCGGCCGACGGCCCATCGTCGCCCGGACCCTGCTGACCGCGATGCGGCACGCGGCCCGCTCCCGGGAGATCGCCGAGCTGACCGTCCGGCACCTGGGTGACGGAGTCGCCGGGTTCGACATCGCCGGTGCCGAGGCGGGGTTCCCACCCAGCCGGCACCTGGACGCCTTCGAGTTCCTGCGCCGGGAGAACGCCCACTTCACGATCCACGCCGGGGAGGCGTTCGGGCTGCCGAGCATCTGGGAGGCCATCCAGTGGTGCGGGGCCGAACGGCTCGGGCACGGGGTGCGGCTGGTGGACGACCTGACCCTGGACGGCGTGCCGGTGACCGAGGTCGAGACCCCGTATGCCGAGTGGACCGACGACATGCTGGCCGCGGTCCGCCTGGGCGCCCTCGCGGCCTACGTGCGGGACCGACGGATCCCGTTGGAGATGTGTCCCTCGAGCAACCTGCAGACCGGTGCCGCCCCGACCATTGCGGCGCACCCGATCACGCTGCTGGACCGGCTGCGCTTCCGGGTGACGCTGAACACCGACAACCGGTTGATGAGCCGCACCTCGATGAGCGGGGAGATGGGGCTGCTGGTGGACCGGGCGGGCTGGGAGCTCGCGCACCTGCGGCGCGTCACGGTCAACGCGCTGAAGTCGGCCTTCCTGCCCTTCGACGAGCGGCTGGCGATCATCGAGGACGTGGTGAAACCCGCCTACGACGGCTGACCGAGCGGTGCCCGGCGCGGTCCTCGCGCCGGTCAGTCGGGCCGGACCTTGTTCCGGAGTGCGTCCCCCAGGGCGGAGCCCACGAGCAGCCCGAGCGCGATCGCCGCCATCAGCCCCAGGACGCCCAGCACGGACTCCACCGCGGACGAGGGATCGACCACGAGCTGGCTCACCCCGACCAGGCCCAGGCTCCCGGGGACCAGCAGCCAGAACGCCGGCAGGAAGAGCACCAACCGGGCCACGTTGGGCCGACGCAGCTCGACGAGCGTGGCGCCGAGGCTGGCCGCGACGGCACCCAGGAACCCGCCCAGCGACACGCTGCCGAGGTGCTGACCCAACAACTGCGCTCCGTACGCCAGCAGCAGCACCACCAGCACCCAGGGCGCCTCCCGCACGGCCACGCTCTCCATCAGGCTGATCCCGATCGCGATGAGCAGCAGCCCCACCGGAGGACCCCACCACCCCAGGTCGTCGACCCGCACGTTGAGCAGGGTGGTCGCGGGCAGGCCCAGGAGGTACAGGGCGGAAACGATGCCCAGGGCGAACAGGCCGAGCTGGACGACGCCGTGGACGAGTCGGGCCGAGCCGGCCTGCATCTGCCCCGCGGCCAGTTCGGACATCCCGGTGACGATGAGGGCGCCCGGGAGCAGCGGCGCGATCGGCGGGAGGATGGTCCGCAGTGCCCCCTCCAGGAGGCCGGCGCGGGCCGCGGACAACACGAGGACCGCCACCACCAGCGCCGCGAGGGTCGGCAGCAGCGTGGCGACCAGGTGGTGCCGCCGCGCCAGCCGCATCAGCGCGTCGACCGCCAGGGCGCCCAGCGCCGCGGCAACCAGGTTCGGCCAGCCGGGCTGGAGCAGCCCGGCGATCCCCACGGCGACCAGGACCAGGGCCGGACCGGATGCCCAGGAGGGATAGCGGGGCCGCAACCGGCGCAACTCCGTGAGCTCGGCCATCGCCGTCGTGCCGCTGATCTGCCGGTGGTGCAGCTGGTGCCGGATCCGTCGCACCTGCGTCGCCTGGTCCAGCCGCAGCGGTGAGGTGACCTGCTCGAAGGTGGCCGGGTCGCCGCTGGCGAGCGCGATGGTCAGGCTGGTCGGGCCCGCGCCGATCTGGGCGTCGGGGTGCCCCAGCCGGGCCGCCAGGGCCACCAGCTCGGCCTCGATCTCGTGGACCGGCTGCCCGGTCGCGATCATCGCTGCGCCGAGCTCGGCGAGCAGGGTGCGGGCGTCCCCGTCGGTCATCGGGCCAACGGGTCGGGGCCCAGGACCCTGGCCCGGAGGCGGTCCTGCCGGTCGAGCCGGATCATGTCGCGGCGCCGCCGCTCGGCCATGACCGCGGACATCACCGCCTCGGGGTGCGCCCCCTGCGGAGGCGGCGGGGCCACGTGACGCATCAGGTCGGCATACAGCGCCGTCCCGGTGGCGGCCCTGGCCGGCGGGGTGAGGTCGCCGCTGCGGGCGAGGAACTGGCGCACGGCCACGGCCAGCGCGTCCGGCACCACCCCGATGTCGGTGTCCTGGGCCCACCCCATCAGCAGGTCGGGCATCGCCGGGGGAGGCGGCAGCTGGAGCCGGCTGCGGTCGCGGACCACGTAGGTGCCGGCCAGCAGGTCGCCCAGGCGCTTGCCCTTGTCGTTGGTGGCCGCGACCAGGACGGCCACGCCACCGAGCGTCAGCCAGATCTCGACCCACCCGGTGAGCCCCCGGATCAGGGCGTGCCGGAAGCCGATCGGGCCGGTGTCGTCGCGGACCGTGCGCAGCCCGAGGGCGAGTTTGCCGACGGTGCGTCCCCGGGTCAGCGTCTCCTGGGTGACCGGGACCGCGACGAAGGCCGAGACGACGATCAGGATGACCAGGGCCTGGAGCAGCGCCAGGTCGCTGCCGACCAGCGACCAGGGCGCTATCCAGACGATGAGGGCCAGCAGCACGAAGACGATGATCAGGTCGATCGCGCCCGAGGCGATCCGGAGCGGCAGGGTCGCGGGGGGCAGGTCGATCTCGACGGCCTCGGAGGTGACGAAGCCGTCGCGTTCGAAGATGCCCCGAGCCGCCATGGTGCGGTCAGCGTACCGACCCGTGGGTCCCCGCCGCCTATCCTGGGACGGTGGATCTCGACGCGCTGGTCTCGCGCAGGCAGGGTGGGTGGCAACGGCTGTCCGACCTGTCCCGGCAGCGGCGGCTGGACGGGGAGCAGGCCGACGAGCTGCTCGACGGCTACCAGCGGGTGGCGACCGACCTGTCGATGGTCCGCTCGACCGCTCCCGACCCCTCGCTGGTGACCCACCTGTCGACCATCCTGGCCGGGGCCCGCCAACGCTCGGCGGGGGCCCGGAGCATGTCGTGGGCAGGGGTCGGCCGGTTCTTCGTCGAGGACTTCCCCGCGGCGCTCTACCGGCTCCGCTGGTGGTGGGGGCTGACCGCGATCATCAGCGTCCTGGTCGGGCTGGCGCTGGGGTCCTGGCTGTACTACCACCCCGTCGTCGAGAACACCCTGTTGTCGCCGGTGGAGGTCCAGCAGCTGGTCGACGTGCAGTTCGAGTCCTACTACTCCGAGCACGCCGCCAGCAGCTTCGCCACCCAGGTGTGGGTGAACAACGCGTGGGTCGCCGCGCAGTGCATCGCCCTCGGGGTGCTCGGGCTGCCGGTGGTCTACGTGCTCTGGCAGAACGTCTCCAACGTCGCCGTCATCGGCTCGCTGATGCACCAGCACGGCCGGGCGGACGTCTTCTGGGGGCTGATCACCCCGCACGGGCTGCTCGAGCTGACCGCCGTCTTCGTCGCCGCCGGGGTGGGGTTGCGCCTGTTCTGGGCGTGGGTGGATCCCGGGCCGCAGACCCGCCTGGCCTCCCTCGGCAGGGAGGGCCGCACCGCCGCGGGGGTCGCCCTCGGCCTCGTCGTGGTGCTGCTCGTCTCCGGCCTCATCGAGGCGTTCGTGACCCCCTCGCCCCTGCCGACCTGGGCCCGGGTGGGCATCGGGGTGCTGGCCCTCCTGCTGTTCCTCGCCTACGTCTTCACCCTCGGGCGTGCGGCGGTCCGCCGGGGCGTCAGCGGGGACGTGGACGAGTCCTTTGTCGCGGCCTCCGCCCCGACCGCCGGCTGAGCGCCGGCGGCGGCCCCCGGACACCGGCAGGTGCAGGCGCTACAGCAGGCCCTGGGCCTTGAGCGCCAGGTAGTGGTCGGCCAGCATCGGGGGTAGCGCCTCCGGGTCGGCCTCCAGGACGTGCACGCCCATCCGCTCCAGCGCGTCGCCGGTGCGCCGCCGCAACGAGATCGTGCGTTCGGCCGCGGCGGCGTCGTAGACGTGTTCCAGGTCCGAGAGGTCCTCCCGCATCCGGCCCAGTTCCGGGTCGGCCACCGATGCGAGGACGACCCGGTGGTGCGCGGTCAGGGCGGGCAGCACGGGGAGCAACCCCTCCTCGACGGCCGCGGGTTCCAGGGCAGTGAGCAGCACGACGAGGGCGCGGCGCCGGGTGAGGGCGGTGACCCGGCCGGCCAGCATCGTCCAGTCCGCCTCCACGAGCACCGGCTCGATCGGTGCCATCACGGTGACCAGCTGGTGCAGCAGCGCCGTGCGGTCGGTGTTGGGGGTGACCCGTCCCCGGATCTGCCGGTCTCCGGCGATCAGGTCGATCCGGTCGCCGGCCCTGGACGCCAGGGCGGCCAGCAGCAGGGCGGAGTCCATCGCCGCGTCGAGCCGCGGCTGGTCCTCGATCCGGGCCGCGCTGGTGCGTGAGGTGTCCAGCACCAGGATCACCCGGCGGTCCCGCTCGGGCTGCCAGGTGCGCACCACCACGTGCTGGCGGCGGGCGGTGGCCCGCCAGTCGATGGAGCGCACGTCGTCCCCCTCGACGTAGTCGCGCAGGGAATCGAACTCGGTGCCCTGCCCGCGGGTGCGCACCGCCGACCGGCCGTCGATCTGCCGCAACTGGGCGAGCCGGCTCGGCAGGTGCTTGCGCGAGTGGAACGGGGGCAGCACCCGGACCGAGCCCGGGACGCGGAACGACTGCTGCCGCGCGGCGATCCCGAGCGGGCCGGTGAGCCGGAGGGTGACCGCGTCGGTGCGGCGGTCGCCGCGGCGGGTGGGGAGCAGGTCGGTGGTGAACCGGCGCCGCTCGCCACCCGGGATGTCCACGGTGTGCGGGTCGCCGCGGGCCCCGGCCGACGGGACCCAGGCGTCCCGCATCCTGCCCCGGACCCGGCGCCGTCCGGGGTTGCCGACCCGCAGCGTGGTCGAGGCGGGCTCGCCGAGGCGCACCTGGGTGTCCGCGGAGCGGTCCAGGGAGAGCGAGGACGGCTTGGGGGCGAGGAGCAGGTCGGCCAGGAAGACCAGGAGACAGCCGAGCACCCACCACCGGACGGTGGTCATCGAGGGCCACTGGGCCACCGGGAACAGCCCGAGCAGCACCAGCGCCGCGGCCCGCCAGGTCAGTGCCACCGGTCCTCCTCCGTGCGTGGGTGTGGTCAGGTCTGTCGTGGCCGGTGCGTCAGCGGGGGACGGGCACGGCGTTGAGGGCGCTGTCCAGCACCGAGGTGACCGAGACGCCCTCCAGCTCGGCCTCGGGGCGCAGCGACAGCCGGTGCGCGAGCGTGCCGTGGGCGAGGGCCTTGACGTCGTCGGGGGTGACGAAGCCCCGGCCGTTGAGCCAGGCCCAGGCCCGGCTGGTGCCCAGCAGGGCCGTGGCGCCCCGGGGGCTCACCCCGAGCTGCAGCGAGGGGGACTGCCGGGTGGCCCGGGCGATGTCGACGATGTAGGCCGCGACCTCCGGGGCGACCTGGACCGACCGCAGGGCCGCGGACCCGGCTGCGAGGTCGGCCGGGCCGGCCACCGGTCGCACCCCGGCGGCGGCCAGGTCCCGGGGGGTGAAGCCGCCCGCGTGCCTCCGGAGGACCTCCAACTCGTCCTCCCGCGGCGGGACCGGCAGGACGACCTTAAGCAGGAAGCGGTCGAGCTGGGCCTCCGGCAACGGGTAGGTGCCCTCGTACTCCACCGGGTTCTGGGTGGCGGCGACGAGGAACGGGTCGGGGAGCGGGCGCGGCGACCCGTCCACCGTCACCTGCCGTTCCTCCATCGCCTCGAGCAGCGAGGACTGCGTCTTGGGTGGCGTGCGGTTGATCTCGTCGGCCAGCAACAGGTTGGTGAACACCGGGCCCGGACGGAACTCGAAGTCGCTGCTGCGCGAGTCGTAGACCAGCGACCCGGTGACGTCCCCGGGCATCAGGTCCGGGGTGAACTGGACCCGTTTGGTGTCCACGTCCAGGGCGGTGGCCAGGGTGCGCACCAGCAGAGTCTTGGCCACCCCCGGCACCCCCTCCAACAGGATGTGCCCCCGCGCCAGCAGCGCCACGATCATCCCCGACACGGCCGCGTCCTGACCGACCACGGCCTTGGCCACCTCGGCGCGGACCCGGTGCAGCGCCTCCCGTGCCTGCTCGGGGCTGCGCTGTCCGTGCTCCTGCTGCGACGTCGTCATCAGCCGATCATCCCTTCCTCGATGGACCGCACCTCGCGGGCGATCCGGACCAGTGTCTCGTCATCGGGCGCGGTCGGGTCCGCGAGCACCCGCCGCAGTTCATCGGTATGCCGACCGGTGGCCAGGGCCGTCTGCTGCACCACGGTCCCGGGGTCGGAGGTCGCCGGGAGCCCGAGCCGGACCGCGATCCGGCGCCGGGCCGCGAGCTGCAGCGAGGCCAGGGCCCGCTGTCGGTCCCCGGCACGCTGGTACATCCGGCTGCGGCTCTGCGTGGTCTCCACCGAGCGGACGACCGCGGGCAGCGGCTCGGTCACCACCCGGCCCAGGCGGCGGCCCCGCCACACCATCGTGGTGGCCAGGGCCACCAGGAGCAGCACGGTCGAGGGGACCACGAGGTCGGGCAGCACGTCGATCAGCGACTGGGCGGTCGCGTCCTCGCCGGCGTCCCCGGGTGCCGGGACGTACCAGACGAGCCGTTCGCTCGCGCCCAGCAGCCGGAGGCCGATCGCGGCGTGGGCCTCGGTCTCGATGTGTTCGTTGGTCAGCGCGCTGCCGATCCCGGCCAGCACGACCAGCGGCCGGTCGGTGTCGCCGGCCAGCTGCACGACATACCCGGACATCGCGCCACCCGCGTTGTAGCCCGGGCTGGGCGGGAAGCAGGCCCGCGCCAACTCGCGGTCCCCCGTGACGTCGACGAGCACGTCCCCCCTGGCCAGCCGGTCCCCCTCGCGCCAGTTCGTGGCGGTGTCCTCGCACCCGGCCCCGGCGGGAGAGCTCAGGCCGCGTTCGGTGACCCGCACCGGGAGGTCGAGGAGGTCGCCCACGTTCTGCGAGGGGTTCAGCACGAGGAGGGTGTCGGCATCCCGGGTGCGGGCCATCAGGGTGTCGCCGGCCTGGGTCCCGAGCAGCGAGGTACCGGAGACCAGGACCGTCGTCCCTGGGCCGGTGTCCTGCCGCTCCAGGGCGGGGAGCCCGCGGGCGATGGTGACCTCCACGCCCTGCTGCTCGAGCACCCGGGCGAGCGCCGCCATGCCCCCGTCCTCGGGGTTCTCCGGGTCCAGCGGCAACTGGTTGCTGCCGCGCATCCCGGCGAGGACCGCGGAGGCCACGGCCACCACGAGCAGCACGCCGACCCAGAGGGCGAGACGGCGGGTGCGCGCCCCGGTCATCCGACGAGTGCCCGGGCCGGACGGGTGCGGGCCAGGACGCGGTCGAGCTCACGCACCCGCTCCGCCTCCTGCTGATCGGTGTGCTGGTCGCCGTAGCAGACGGCGTCGAACAGGTCGGCTGCCTGGCCGATCTGGTCGGCGTGCTGGGGGAACGGGCCGCGCAGCCCCACGGCCACCTCGTGCGCGGTGGTGCCGGGCAGCTCGTCGAGCAGGGTGCGTTCCTCGGCGCCGGCCGCGATGGCCCGGTAGGAGTCGAGCAGCACCGCGTCCCAGTCGCCGGCCCGGACCGCGGCTGCTGCCCGGTCCCGGTAGTCCTGGGCCGACATCCCCGGCTCGTCGAGGACGGGGCGCGCCCCCGGCTCGCGGAGCCGGCTACCGCGGCGCGTCCCCCGGACCGCGAAGCCGACGGCCACCAGGACCAGCGCCAGGACCGCCCCGAGCAACAGGGTCGACAGGCCGGAGGAACCGGGCAGGATCTCGATCAGCCCGTCGATCCGCTCCAGCAGCCATCCGACGGCCTTGCGGACGAAGGACTCGGGACGGTGGTAGTCGCTCTTGCTGAGCTCCCGGGAAAGCAGGTCGCGCGCCTCGTCCCGGTCCGGGTCGAGGAAACCGGCGAACACGTCAGGCACCGCGGCCGGCCGCACGCTCCTGCGCCGCCTTGACCAGCCCGACGTCCAGGCCCTCCCGCCGGATCCGCTGGTCCAGGTAGAGCAGGGCGGCCACGCCGGCGGTGAACGGGGTCACCACGGCGTTGACGACGAGGGAGACGACGTGGTCGAGGACGACCTGGCCGTAGAAGAGGGCCGTGCCGTCGCCGGTGCCCAGGTTCAGCAGGGCCCCCAGGGCGAACACGAAGACCGAGCTGACGGCCACCGAGAAGATCAACCCCAGGATCCCGGCGAGGATGGTGATCCCCAGCACCCGCCAGGCCTGGCTGCCGGTGGTCAGCGCCCAGGAGCGCTTGATCCCGGTGACCGGCCCGGCCTTCTCCAGGACGACCGCGGCGGAGGCGAGCGACAACCGAGCGTAGAGCCACAGGAACAGGGGGACGCACCCGATGATCACGGGCACCAGCAGGACGGCGCCGACCGGGCCGAGCGCGACGACCAGGAGCGTGGAGACCAGGACGATGGCGAGCGCGACGGCCAGCAGCCCCACGAAGACGAGCAGGGTCACCCCGACGAGCGCCAGCAGCCGGCCGCGGACCGCCCGCCAGGTCTGGCCGATCCCGACCCTGTCGCCGAGCGCGGCCTCGCTCACCACGTAGATCACGAACCCGCTCAGCGCCAGCGTCGCGATGCTGGTCAGCAGGTTCGGGATCAGGCTGGCGAGGGCCACCTGGTCGGTCAGCGCGAGGTCGAACAGCCGCGGCAGGTACAGCGAGAGCAGCAACGAGGGCACCAGCATGATGCCCAGCACGAGGACGGCCATCCCGATGGTGGCCTCGGGATTGCGCCGCATGGTCCGCAGCGACCCCTCGAAGATGTCGCCCATCGTGAGCCGCCGCAGCGGGATGACCCCGGGCTTGTTCAGCCGCATCAGCTGCTCCGGGGGCAACTGGTGCCAGGCGCCCCCGGTGGGTGAGCCGTACTGTCCGGGTTGGGCGTACCCGGGGGGCTGCTGCCCGTAGGCCGGGGGTTGTCCGTAGGAGGGAGGTTGGGCGTACCCGGGGGGCTGTTGCCCGTATGCCGGGGGTTGGCCGTATGCGGGAGGCTGCCCGTATGCCGGGGGTTGGCCGTACTGCGGGAAGGGCCGGGTGCCGTCCTGCGGGATGGGCCGGGTGCCGTCCTGGGGGATGGGCTGGGTGCCGGAACCGTCGTCGTGGCCGGCTCCCGGGCCGGGGTCCGGGTCGTCGTCCGCCCCGGGCACGCGCCAGCCGCGCGGCTCCTGCGGCGGCTGTCCCATCTGCTGCCCTCCCTAGGCGTGTGAGGCGCTGGGCAGGTCCCGACTCAGTTCCTCCGCCTCGCGTGCGGTCATCGGCTCGGCACCCAGGGCCTGTTGCGCCCCGACGATACCTGGTTCGGCGCGACGCAGGGCCAGTCCCCGGCGCACCAGGGTGAGCGGTGGCTTGCGGCGCTCGGCGAGATCCCGGGCGAGGCGGCGGGCGAAGGTCTTCCACGGTCGGCCCCGGACGCACCAGGCGGCGCCGAGCAGTCCGCGGTCCCGCAGCGGGGCGATGGTGTGGGCGGCGAAGATGCCCTCCGCGATCACGATCGGATGACCGCCGGTGATCACCCGGTGCCGACCGGACACCCGAGAGGTGGAGATGTCGTAGACCGGCACCTCCACGGAGCCCTCCCGGCAGAGGGTCGTCAGGGCGTCGACCGCGTCCGTCAGGCACCAGGACCGCACGTCGTCCCAGTCCGGCAGCCCCTCCAGAGGACTCATCGGCAGGTCGGGGTCCCCGAGCTCGCGGTAGAAGTCGTCCAGCTGGACGACGGGCCACCCGTGCGTGTCGTGCAGACGCCGCGCCAGCCGCGACTTGCCGGCGCCGCTGGGGCCGCAGAGCACGACGACGCGGGTGGGGCTGGGGGAGTCGGCGGCCGTCACGGAGCGACAGTGTAGGTGGACCGGTCGCGTCGCACCTCACCCGTCGGGGCCCGGCGGTGCTGCCCCTGGTGAGGGTGCGGGTTCCCTAGACTGGCCGGACCATGACGATGCGACCGCGCTCCGACTCCCACCAGGACGGCGTCGACCGGACCTTCCGCACCCTGCCCGCCCGCGTGATCGGGCTGGGCCTGGTCGTCGTGTGCGTCGTGATGGGTGTCCTGCTGACCCGGGGGGAGCAGGAGCGCGACCTGAGCGTGCTGACCCCGATCGCGGTGATGGCCCTGGTGATCGCGGTCGTGTGGGTCGTGCTGCTGCGTCCCTGCGTGCGGCTCAGCCGGACCGGGATCCACCTGAGCAACCTGGTGACCGACGTCGACGTGCCCTTCGAGCACGTGGCGCGGATCGGCAACCGGTGGGCGCTGGAGGTGGTCGACACCGCCGGGCGGACGCACAGCTCGTGGGCCGTCCCGGCCCGCCGCGACTACGGTCTGCGCCGCCCGATCGACAGCTACGCCGAGGCCACCCAGAAGGGCAGGGCCCGGGAGTCGGTGCACGCCGAGCACGTCCGTGGGCACGTGGAACACGCCGTGCAGCGGTGGCAGATGGAGGGCGGGCGCACCGAGGAGGGCCAGCCGGCCCGGGTCCGGTGGGCGTGGTCCGCCCTCGGACCACTGGCCGCGACGCTGGTGTTCCTCGTCGTGGCGCTGCTCGCCGGCTGACCCGCGCACCACACCGGCCGGCGCCGCTCGGTGATCCGGCGTCAGACCCGGGTGAGGACCTCCAGGTCCGCCCGCACGGCCGCCAGGCGGCGGGCCGCCTCCTGCCTGGCCGTGGCGAGCTCACCCTCGACCGGGACGATCGCCTCGAGGTACACCTTCAGCTTGGGCTCGGTCCCGCTCGGACGCACGATCGCCCGGGTGTCGTCGGCCAGGTAGTAGCGCAGCCCCTCGGTCGGTGGGAGGTCGTCGCTGCCCTGCGCCAGGTCCTCCGCCCGTGCGACGGCCACCCCGCCGAGTTCCTGCGGCGGCGTGCTGCGGAGCCGGTCCATCACGGTCCCGATCAGCGTGAGGTCCTCCACCCGCACGGCGAACGCGTCGGTCTGGTGGACGCCGTGCTCGCGGGCCAGGTCGTCGAGCACCTCCCGCACCGTGCGCCCCTCGCGCCGCAGGCCCGCCACGATCTCGGCGATCATCAGGGCCGCGGAGATGCCGTCCTTGTCGGGCACGGTGCCCGGGTCGACGCAGTAGCCCAGCGCCTCCTCGTAGCCGAAGGCCAGGTGCGGGACCCGGCCGATCCACTTGAAGCCGGTGAGCGTCTCCGCGGCGGGCAGCCCTGCAGCCGCCGCCATGGTGCCCAGCAGGCGGGAGGACACGATGGAGCGGGCCAGCACCGTGCGGTCCGACGTCGGGTCGATCCGGCGGGCGATCACGTGCCAGCCCAGGAGGGCGCCCACCTCGTCACCACGCAGCATCGCCCAGCCGTCCGGGCCGGGGGCCGCGACGGCGCACCGGTCCGCGTCGGGGTCGTTGGCGATGACGATGTCCGGGGACTCCTGCTCGGCCAGCGCCAGCGCGGCGTCGATCGCCCCGGGCTCCTCGGGGTTCGGGAAGGCCACGGTGGGGAAGTCCGGGTCGGGTGCCGACTGCGTCAGCACGGTGGAGGGCTCGGGGAAACCGGCCGCCCGGAAGGCCTCCACCAGGACGGCCGAGCCGACGCCGTGCAGCGCGGTGTGCACGATGGAGACCTCGCGCGGGCCGGCCGGGTCGAGCACCCCGACCGCGGCGGCGACGTAGGCCTGCACCAACCGGTCGTCCAGGGTCTGCCACCCCTGCGTCGCCAGCGGCACCGAGGCGGCCGACGGCACCGCGCCGATGTGCGCGGCAATGTCGGCGTCGGCGGGTGGCACGATCTGCGACCCGTCGCCGAGGTAGACCTTGTAGCCGTTGTCCTGCGGCGGGTTGTGGCTGGCCGTGACCATCACCCCGGCATCGGCCGCCAGGTGGCCGATCGCGAAGGCGAGGACCGGCGTGGGCAGCGGCCTGGGCAGCACCATCGCCCGCCCGCCGGCGGCGGTGACCACGGCGGCGGTGTCGCGGGCGAAGACGTCGGAGTTGTAGCGCGCGTCGAACCCGATGACCACGGTCGGCTCGGGGTCCACCCGCTCCTTCAGGTAGGCCATCAGGCCGGCCGCGGCCCGGATGACGACCACCCGGTTCATCCGGTTGGGACCCGCGCCGAGGGCACCGCGCAACCCGGCGGTGCCGAACTGCAGCAGCCCGGCGAACCGGTCGGCCAGGTCCTCGGTGGCCTCGGCAGCGTCGGCCTCGTCGGTGCCCTGGACGCGGTCCAGCAGGCGGGCGAGCTCCGCGCGGGTCACCTCGTCGGGGTCGTCGTCCACCCAGGCCCGGGCCCGGGCGATGAGGTCTGCGCGGCCGGACGGGTCGGCATACGGCTCGGTCATCCCGGCCTCAGATCCGGCCGACGATGTCGGCGAGCAGGCGGCCGCACCGCTGGGCCGCGGCCTGGCCGGCCTCGAGGACCTCTTCGTGGGACAGCGGCTCCGGGCTGATCCCCGCGGCCGGGTTGGTGACCAGCGAGATGCCCAGCACCTCCAGGCCAGCCTGCCGGGCGGCGATCGCCTCCAGCGTGGTGGACATGCCGACGAGGTCGGCGCCCAGGATCTTGGCCATCTGCACCTCGGCCGGGGTCTCGTAGTGCGGCCCGCGGAACTGGGCGTACACGCCCGAGTCGAGATCCGGGTCGACCTCCAGGGCCAGCTCGCGCAGCCGCGGCGTGTAGAGATCGGTGAGGTCGACGAAGGTGGCCCCCTCGATCGGGGAGGCACCGGTCAGGTTGAGGTGGTCGCGGATGAGAACCGGGGTGCCGGGCGCCCAGTCCGGGTTCAGCCCCCCGCAGCCGTTGGTGAGCACGATGGTGCGGCACCCGGCGGCGGCTGCGGTGCGCACCCCGTGCACGACGGCCCGCAGGCCGCGCCCCTCGTAGAAGTGGGTCCGGGTGCCGAAGACCAGGGCGTGCCGGTCCGTGTCACCGATCCGGACCGACCGCATCGCGCCGGAGTGTCCCGCGACGGCGGCGGCGGAGAAGCCCGGGACGTCGGTGTTCTCGATCGTGGCCACGGTCTCGCCGATCAGGTCCCCGGTCGCTCCCCAGCCGGAGCCGAGGACCAGGGCGACGTGGTGGTCGGGCACGCCGCTGCGCTCGGCGATGACATCGGCCGCGGCCTGCGCCACGGCGAACGGATCCACCTGGGGATCGGACAGGTCGGGGAATCGGGAGTTCACCGGCTCAGCGTACCGATGGTTGGATGGTCCGGTGAGTACTCAGAAGTCAGTCGTGGTGATCGGTGGCGGACCCGGGGGGTACGAGGCGGCACTGGCAGCGGCGCAGCTCGGCGCCCAGGTGACGGTGGTCGAGCGGGAGTCCGTGGGAGGGGCGGCGGTGTTGACCGACTGCGTCCCCAGCAAGGCGCTGATCGCGACCGCCGACTTCATGGACCGGTTCTCGGCGGCGAAGCGGATCGGGGTCGGCTTCGACGGGGCGCCGGGGGACCAGGGGGTCACCGCGCACCTGGGTGAGATCAATGCTCGGATCATGACGTTGGCCACCGCCCAGAGCACCGACATCGCCGAACGGCTGGAGTCCAACGGCATCGACATCGTCCGGGGCGCCGGGCGGCTGCTCGAGCCGGGCCTGGTGGAGGTGGCGACCGAGGTCGACGCGGTCGAGTCGGGGGAGCAACCGGCGCCCTCCGAGGGCGAGGTCCGTGCGGGACGGACCGTGCAGCTGCCCGCCGACGTCACCCTGATCGCGACGGGTGCCCGGCCCCGGGTGATGGACACGGCCGTGCCCGACGGGGAGCGGATCCTCACCTGGCAGCAGATCTACGAGCTCCAGGAGCTGCCGACCCGGCTGATCGTCATCGGGTCAGGTGTCACCGGTGCCGAGCTGGCCCACGCCTACCTCGGGTTGGGCTGCGAGGTCGTGCTCGTGTCCTCCCGGGACCGGGTGCTGCCCGGCGAGGACGCCGACGCGGCGAACGTGCTGGAGGACGTCTTCCGGCGCCGGGGGATGGAGGTGCTGAACCGCTCGCGGGCCGCCGGGGTCCAGCGCGCGGGGGACGGGGTGGTCGTCGAGCTCGAGGACGGGCGCACCGTCGAGGGCAGCCATGCCCTCCTCGCCGTCGGGTCCCTGCCGAACTCCACCGACATGGGCCTGGAGGAGGCCGGGGTCGTGCTGGGCCGGGCCGGCCACATCGAGGTCGACCGGGTGTCCCGGACCAACGTCAACGGGATCTATGCGGCCGGTGACGTCACGGGCGTGCTGCCGCTGGCCTCCGTCGCGGCCATGCAGGGCAGGATCGCGATAGCGCACGCCCTGGGCGACGCGGTGGCCCCGCTGTCGCTGGGCCGGGTGTCCTCCAACATCTTCACCGACCCCGAGATCGCGACCGTCGGCATCTCCCAGGCCGACATCGACGAGGGCCGGGTCGAGGCCCGCGGCGTGATGCTGCCGCTGACCAAGAACCCGCGGGCGAAGATGCAGAACGTGCGCGACGGCTTCGTGAAGATCTTCGCCCGCAAGGGCAGCGACACCATCCTGGGCGGCGTGGTCGTGGCGCCACGCGCCAGCGAGCTGATCTTCCCGATCGCGCTCGCCGTCGCCAACCGGCTCAACGTCGACCAGTTCGCCTCCACCTTCACGGTCTACCCCTCGATGTCCGGCTCCGTCGCCGAGGCCGCCCGGCAGCTGCACTCGATGGCCGACTGAATGCCCGACTGATTGGCCCGCTGACCGTCCCCGGTCGGGCGCGTCGGGCAGACTGGGGGGATGGCTGACGGACCCCGGCCGTGGGTGCTGCACGTCGACCTCGACGAGTTCATCGCCGCGGTGGAGGTGCTGCGGCACCCCGAGCTCGCGGGCCGACAGGTGATCGTCGGCGGGCGCGGCGACCCGACCGAGCGGGCGGTCGTCGCCACCGCCTCCTACGCCGCCCGGGAGCTCGGCATCCGGTCCGGTATGCCGTTGCGCGTCGCGGTGCGCAAGGCGCCCCGGGCGGTGCTCCTGCCTGTGGACCACCCCGCCTACGAGGAGGCGTCGGAGCAGGTCATGGCCACCCTGCGCGAACTCGCAGTGGTGGAGGTGCTCGGCTGGGACGAGGCCTTCCTCGGGGTGAGCACCGACGATCCGGAGTCGTTCGCCCTGCGGGTGCGCGAGACGGTGCTGGCCGCCACCCGGCTGCACTGCTCGGTCGGGATCGGTGACACCAAGGTGCGGGCCAAGATCGCCACCGGCTTCGGCAAACCGCGCGGGATGTTCCGACTGACCGCGGAGAACTGGTTCCCGGTGATGGGGGAGCGCCCGGTGATCGACCTGTGGGGCGTCGGCCCCAAGGTGTCCCGCAGGCTGGAGGGTCACGGCATCCGGACCGTCGCGGAGCTCGCCGCGGCTCCGCGGGAGGAGCTGGTCGCCGAGTTCGGACCCAGGATGGGTGCCTGGTACGCCGACCTCGGCCACGGGCTCGGGCCGACCGTGGTCGACGACAGCCCGTGGATCGCCCGCGGGCGCAGCCGGGAGACCACCTTCCAACAGAACCTCACCACCCCGGACCAGGTGCGGGAGGCTGTCCGGGAACTGGCCGAACGCGTCGTCGAGGACACGGCGGCGGAGGGGCGGCCGGTGTTCCGGGTGGGGCTGAAGGTGCGCTACGCCCCGTTCCAGACCTTCCTGCGCAGCCACAAGCTGCCGGCGCCGACCCGGCGCCCGGAGGACGTCGTCCAGGCCGCCCTGGACCTGGTCGACCGCCTCGACCCCGAGCGGGAGGTGCGGCTGCTGGGCGTGCGGGCCGAGCTGGTCATGCCCGAGGAGGGCGACCCTGCCGAGCGCACCCCGGTGCGCGGGCGGCTCTGAACCCACCCGCATGACGGTCCCCGGGCGACGGGGCGGTGCGACGGGCGGTGACGGTGGGGACCGGGCCGACCCCGGTCAGGCGATCTCGCAGATGGTGGCGCCGTTGCCGACCGTCTCCCCGACCGAGGCGCTGAGACCGGTGACGGTGCCGGCCTTGTGGGCGTTGATCGGCTGCTCCATCTTCATCGCCTCCAGCACCACGACCAGGTCGCCCTCGGCGACCTCCTGACCCTCCTCGACGGCGATCTTGACGATCGTGCCCTGCATGGGGGCGGTGACCGCGTCTCCGGAGGCCGCGGCCGCGGCCGAGCCGCCACGAGCCCGCTTGGGGGCCTTCTTGCGGGCCCCGCCGGTGCCGCCCCCGCCCCCGAGGGCGAGATCGCCGGGGAGCGAGACCTCCAGCCGCTTGCCGCCGACCTCGACCACGATGGTCTGCCGGGGCTCCGCCTCGGACTCCCCGTCCGCGGTCGGGCCGGAGTAGGGCTCGATGGTGTTGTCGAACTCGGTCTCCATCCAGCGGGTGTGGACCGAGAACGGCGTGGTCGGGTCCGCCGGGGCGAAGGCCGGGTCGTCGACGACGGCGCGGTGGAAGGTGAGCGCCGTGGGCATCCCCTCGACCCGGAACTCGGCGAGCGCGCGACGGGAACGGGCCAGCGCCTCGGCGCGGTCCCGGCCGGTCACGATCAGCTTGGCCAGCATCGAGTCGAACGCGCCGGAGATGACGTCGCCCTGCTCGACACCGGAGTCCAGGCGGACGCCGGGCCCGCTGGGGACCTGGTAGGTCAACACGCTGCCGGGGGCCGGCAGGAAGCCGCGCCCCGGGTCCTCGCCGTTGATCCGGAACTCGATCGAGTGTCCGCGCACGGTGGTGTGGTCGTACCCCAGCGGCTCGCCGTCGGCGATCCGGAACTGCTCCCGGACCAGGTCGATCCCGGTGACCTCCTCGCTGACCGGGTGCTCCACCTGGAGCCGGGTATTGACCTCGAGGAAGGAGATCGTGCCGTCCTGCCCGACCAGGAACTCACAGGTCCCGGCGCCGACGTAGCCGGCCTCGGTGAGGATCGCGGTCGAGGCCCGGACCAACTCGTCGTGCTGCTCCTGGGTGAGGAAGGGTGCGGGCGCCTCCTCCACGAGCTTCTGGTGCCGGCGCTGCAGGGAGCAGTCGCGGGTCGAGACGACCACGACCGTGCCGTGCTGGTCGGCCAGGCACTGGGTCTCCACGTGTCGGGGCTTGTCCAGGTAGCGCTCGACGAAGCACTCACCGCGGCCGAAGGCGGAGACGGCCTCGCGGACGGCCGAGTCGAACAGCTCGGGGATCTCCTCGATGGTGCGGGCCACCTTCAGGCCGCGTCCCCCGCCGCCGTAGGCCGCCTTGATCGCCACGGGGAGGCCGTGCTCCTGGGCGAAGGCCACGACCTCGTCGGCGTCGGCCACCGGGTCCTTGGTGCCGGGCACCAGGGGCGCGCCGGCGGCGGTGGCGATGTGCCGCGCCTTGACCTTGTCGCCCAGCGCGTCGATCGCCTCGGGACCAGGCCCGATCCAGGTCAGCCCGGCATCGATGACCGCCTGGGCGAAGGAGGCGTTCTCGGCGAGGAAGCCGTAGCCGGGGTGCACGGCGTCCGCGCCGCTGCGCCGGGCCACCTCGAGCAGCTTCTCCTGCACCAGGTAGGAGTCGCCGGGTGTGCTGCCGCCCAACGAGTAGGCCTCGTCGGCCACCTTGACGTGCAGTGCGTCGCGATCCGGCTCGGCATACACGGCGACCGAGCCCAGGCGGGCGTCCGTGCAGGCCCGGGCGATGCGCACGGCGATCTCGCCGCGGTTGGCGATGAGGACTTTGCTGATCGGCATGCGCCGAACTCTAGTGCCCCCGCCCGCGACAGGGGCAGCGCGCCCGCCCGGCGGGGTCGTCGGTTCAGCCATCGGTGCCCGCCAGCCGGGTCAGGTCGGCGCGGCAGCGCTCGGCGACCCCCTCGAGCTCGCCCAGCGCCGCCTCGATGTCCCGCTGGCGGGCGAGGAGGTCCTCCCGCTGGCGCTCGATCTGCTCCAGCAGGTAGCGCAACTGGCCCACCTCGCCGGGCTGCTCGTCATACATCCCGATGATGCGGCGGATCTCCTCCAGGGAGAAGCCGAGCCGGCGTCCCCGCATGATCAGCTGCATCCGGATGTGGTCCCTGCGGTGGTAGACGCGCACGGTGCCCCGCCGCTCGGGGGAGACCAGCCCCAGGTCCTCGTAGTGCCGGATGGTGCGGTGCGTGATCCCGAATTCCTCGGCGACCTGGGCGATCGTCCAGGTCCGGCCGGGGTCCGGGGTGCGGTCGTCACCCGGGTCGGTGGGGCGCAGGGCCGGTGCACTTGTCATGGACACCAGAATGCTTTACGTTTACGTCAACGTCAAGCAGTGCGCCGACCGGTGCACGACCCTGCAGCGAAAGGCCGGCACCGATGTTCGAGCTGACCAAGGACCATGAGGACTTCCGCAACCTGGTGCGCGACTTCGCCGAGGGCGAGGTGGCCCCGCACGTCGAGGCGTGGGACCGGGACAGCCACTTCCCGGCCGACCTGGTGCCCAAGATGGGTGAGCTGGGCCTGTTCGGCCTGAACGCCCCCGAGGAGTTCGGCGGGGCCGGGCTGGACGAGGGCGGGTTCACCTACCTGTGCCTGGCGATCGAGGAACTCGGCCGGGTGGACCAGTCGATCGGCATCACCCTGTCCGCGGGCGTGGGGCTGGGGATCAACCCGATCCTGACCTACGGCAACGACGAGCAGAAGCAGACCTGGCTGCCGGACCTGATCGCCGGACGGGCGCTGGCCGGCTTCGGCCTCACCGAGCCCGAGGCGGGCTCGGATGCCGGGGCCACCCGGACCCGGGCCACGCTGGCCGACGGACAGTGGACCATCAACGGTGCCAAGGCGTTCATCACCAACTCCGGCACGGACATCACCTCCGTCGTCACCGTCACCGCCCGCACCGGCGAGACCGCCGACGGCAAGGCCGAGATCAGCGCGATCATGGTCCCCGCGGGCACGCGCGGCTTCACCGTGGAGCCGGCCTACCGCAAGCTCGGCTGGCACATCTCCGACACCCACGGCCTGACCTTCGAGGGCTGCCAGGTCCCGGAGACCAACCTGCTCGGCCAGCGGGGGGAGGGGTTCAAGCAGTTCCTGAAGACCCTCGACGACGGCCGCATCGCGATCGCCTCGTTGGCCGTCGGCTGCGCCCAGCGGATGCTCGAGGAGTCCACCGAGTACGCCAAGACCCGGATCGCCTTCGGCAAGCCGATCGGGGTCAACCAGGGTGTGTCCTTCCAGCTCGCCGACCTGGCCGTCAGCGTCGAGGCCGCCCGGCTGCTCACCTACAAGGCGGCCTGGCTCAAGGACGAGCAGGAGGCCGGCCGGCGGGGCGTCGCCGAGGTCAAGCACGCGGCCTCGATCGCCAAGCTGTACGCCACGGAGGCGGCCGTCACGGCCACCCGCACCGCCACCCAGATCTTCGGCGGCAACGGCTTCATGGAGGAGTACCCGGTCGCCCGGTTCTTCCGCGACGCCAAGATCCTCGAGGTCGGTGAGGGGACCTCCGAGGTCCAGCGGATGCTGATCGGCCGGGGCCTGGGCCTGCCCACCGCCTGACCGTCCGGCACACCGACGCGACGGGACCTGACACGATGACACCCATGACACCCCGGACCGACCGCGGACGCACCCCCTTCGCCGACCCGTCGGAGGGCGGCGACGCCAAGGTGGGCGACCTGCGCCGGCGGCTCGCCTCGGCATACCTGGCCTCTGAGGCGCCCACCGACAAGGCGCGCGCCAAGCTGGACGGCCAGCACAAGCTCTACGTGCGGGACCGGATCGCGCTGCTCTTCGACGAGGGCACCTTCGTCGAGGACGGGCGGTACGCGAACGCCACCGCCCAGGGGTTACCGGCCGACGGCGTGGTCACCGGGCGTGGGGAGGTCGACGGCCGGCCCGCGATCGTGGTGGCCAACGACCCCACCGTCAAGGCGGGCTCCTGGGGGGCGCGCACCGTCGAGAAGATCATCCGGGCCACCGAGGCGGCGCTGCGCGAGGAGCTGCCGATCTTCTGGTTCGTCGACTCCGCCGGTGCCCGGATCACCGACCAGGTCGACCTGTTCCCCGGGCGGCGCGGCGCGGGCCGGATCTTCCACAACCAGGTCGCGCTCTCCGGGAAGGTCCCGCAGATCTGCTGCCTGTTCGGTCCGTCGGCCGCCGGCGGCGCCTACATCCCCAGCTTCACCGACATCATCATCATGGTCGAGGGCAACGCCTCCATGTACCTCGGCAGCCCCCGGATGGCCGAGATGGTCGTCGGCGAGAAGGTCTCCCTGGAGGAGATGGGCGGTGCCCGGATGCACTGCACCGTGTCCGGCGTGGGGGACCTGCTGGCACAGGACGACACCGAGGCGATCGAGCTGGCCAAGCTCTACTTCTCGTACGTCCCGGACACCTGGCAGGCTCCGGCACCCCGCTACGTGGCGGAGGCCCCCGCGGCGCCGCTGACCCGGCACACCGTCCCGGAGGCCGAGTCCCAGCCGTTCGACGTGCACGAGGTCATCGACGGCCTGGTGGACGACGACAGCTTCTTCGAGATCAAGCCGCTGTTCGCGGCCGAGCTGGTGATCGGCTTCGGCCGGATGGACGGCGAGACCGTCGGGATCGTGGCGAACAACTCCGCCGTCAAGGGCGGGGTGCTGTTCACCGACTCCGCCGACAAGGCGGCCCGCTTCATCTGGCTGTGCGACGCCTTCGGCATCCCGCTGCTCTACCTGGCCGACGTGCCGGGCTTCATGATCGGCTCCGAGGTCGAGCGGGGCGGGATCATCCGGCACGGCGCCAAGATGGTGTCCGCGGTGTCCGAGGCCACCGTCCCGCAGTTCTGCGTCGTGCTCCGCAAGGCCTACGGCGCCGGGCTGTACGCGATGGGCGGACCCGGCTTCGGGCCGGACGCCACGCTGGCGCTGCCGACCGCAAAGATCGCGGTGATGGGCCCAGAGGCCGCGGTCAACGCGGTCTTCGCCAACAAGATCGCCGAGATCGAGGACCCCGACGAGCAGAGCGCCTTCGTCGCGGCCCGGCGCTCCGAGTACGAGGAGGACGTCGACCTGGAGCGGCTCGCCGCCGACCTGGTCATCGACGGCATCGTCGAGGCCGACGCGCTGCGCGAGGAGTTGCTCCACCGGCTGCGCTACGCCGCCCGCCGGGACCGGCACTTCTCGACCAAGCGGCACGGGGTCCCGCCGGTCTGATCCCCCGGTCCCGGCCGCGCTCCGGCCGGCCCGGGCGTAGATTGCCCGGATGACTCGCGCCTCGCGTCCAGGGTCGCCCGGCGGGGCCGGGGTGGCGTCGCTGCACGGGGTGCTCGGGCGGCTGCGCACCGAGTCCGGCGCTGCCGGGCTCCTGGTCGTGGTCACCCTCGTGGCCCTCCTGTGGGCGAACTCGCCCTGGTCGGGCTCCTACACCGCGCTGTGGCACACCCCGGTGAGCCTGCGGGTGGGCGACCTCACCCTGGACATGGACCTGCACCACTGGGTGAACGACGGCCTGATGGTGATCTTCTTCTTCCTGATCGGGCTCGAGGTGCGGCAGGAACTCGCGGTCGGCGCGCTCCGCGACCGCAGCCGAGCACGGGTCCCCCTGGTGGCCGGACTGGCCGGGGTGCTCGTGCCCGCCCTGATCTACCTGGCCGTCGTCGGGGGCGGTGAGGCCGCCCGGGGGTGGGGCGTCGTCGTCGGGACCGACACCGCGTTCCTGCTGGGGGCGCTCGCCATCGTCGGTCCCGCCCTGTCCAACCAGCTGCGGATCTTCCTGCTCACGCTCACCGTGGTCGACGACTTCCTCGCGGTCTCCATCATCGGGCTGGTCTACAGCGAGGACCTCGAGGTGGTGCCGCTGCTGGTGGCGGTGGGGTGTCTTGGCGCGCTCTGGCTGCTCGCCCGCACCCGGCAGTGGCGCAGCGCCCCGTATGTCGTGGTGGTGGTCCTCCTCTGGTACGCCACCGTCACCGCGGGCGTCCACCCCTCGCTCGCGGGGATGGCCGCGGGGCTGCTGGTGCCGGCCTACGCCACGCAGCGGCACAAGGTGGAGGCGGCCAGGACCCTGTTCCGGGACTACTGGCAGTCGCCGCAGGCCGGGGTCGAACGGTCGGTCCGCCGCGGGCTGGCCCGGTCCATCTCGGTCAACGAGCGGCTCCAGGAGTCGCTCCGGGGGGCCTCCGCGCTGGTGATCGTGCCGGTCTTCGCCCTGGCCAACGCGGGCGTCGACCTGCGCGGCGGGTTGCTCGGGGAGTCGCTGGGGTCGACCGTCACCTGGGGCGTGGTGCTGGGCCTGGTGGTCGGCAAGTTGGTCGGCATCGCGCTCGCGACGTTCGCCGCCGTGCGGCTGGGACTGGGCCAGCTGCCCGAGGGGGTGGGACGGGGGAGCGTGCTGGGAGGTGCCGCGCTCTCCGGCATCGGGTTCACCGTCTCGTTGCTGATCATCGGCCTCGCCTTCGACAGCGCCTCCGACCTCGGCCGGGAGGCGACCGTCGGCGTGCTGCTGGCCATGGTGCTGGCGGCCGCGCTCGGGTGGGCCATCTTCCGGCTCGCGGCGCGCAGGTGGGGGGAGACCACGGCCGACCTCCCGACGACCCTGGAGCCGGCGGCGGGGTCCGGGGCGGACCACGTCCGCGGCGAGCCGGACGCGCCGCTGACGCTGGTCGAGTTCCTCGACTTCGAGTGTCCGTTCTGCGCCCGGGCCACCGGGATGTGGCGGGACCTGCACGCGCACTTCGGTGCCGACCTGCGGTATGTCGTCCGCCACCTCCCCCTGGAGGACGTGCACCCGCACGCGTGGGGCGCCGCGGTCGCGGCCGAGGCGGCCGGGCGGCAGGGCCGGTTCTGGGAGATGCACGACCTGCTGTTCAGCAGGCAGGACGCCCTGGAGACGTCGTCGCTGCTGGGGTATGCCGACGAGCTCGGCCTGGACGTCGAGCAGTTCGCCTTCGACCTGGAGGACCCCGACGTCGCCGACCTGGTGCAGCGGTCCGCCGACAGTGCCCGGGTGAGCGGGGCGCGCGGCACCCCCACCTTCTTCGTCAACGGGCACCGGCACCGCGGACCGCACGACGCGCGGACCCTGATCGAGGCGCTCGAGCGCGCGAGGCGGGGTTAATCGGCCGGGCCGTCGACCGCGGCCAACGCGACCAGGGCACGCTCCGCGGCGGCCCGCACGCGGGCGTTCGGGTCCTCCCGGAGCCGCGCCACGGTCCCGGTGAGGTCCGCCAGAACACGCGCCCTGGCCACCTTGAGCCCCATCTCCCGCACCCGCCAGTGCTCGTCCCGCAGCGCCTGCCCCACCACGTCCACGGTGCGGCCCCGCCCGGCCTCCCCGGGCGGCCACACGTAGAGCAGGCCGCGACACCCCCACACGCGACACCAGTAGCCGGGCCAGTCCTCGCTGCCGCCCAGCCACCGGAGGTCGGGGTCGTCCGGTCGCTCGCGTTCCCCGACGAGCCGGCAGCACCAGTCCACGACCGCGTCCTCCCCGAAGGCCGCGGCCGCCGCGGCCAGCAACACCCGGGGGTGCGCGCCCGCCGGCGGCGCGGTCGGGGAGGACGGGGTCATCCCCGGCCCACCCCGTGGTCCCGGAGCTCGTGGAAGAGCAGGCCGAGCTGGCCGAGCAGGTCCCGCAGCAGCGGCAGGCTGAGCCCCACGACGGTGTGGAAGTCCCCCTCGATGGCGGTCACGTAGGGGCCACCGAGCCCGTCGACGGTGAAGGCACCGGCGACCTGCAGCGGCTCACCGGTCGCGACGTAGGCCTCGATCTCGGTGTCGGACAGCTCCGCGAAGTGCACGGTGGTGGAGGCGGTCCCGCCCACGGTGCCCCCGCTGCCGCCGGCGTCCGGGTCCCGCAGGTCGGTCAGCCAGTGCCCGGTGTGCAGCACCCCGGAGCGCCCCCGCATTGCACGCCACCGGGTGGTGGCCTCCGCCGCGTCCCGGGGCTTGCCGTGGATGCTCCCGTCCAGCTCCAGGACCGAGTCGCAGCCGAGGACGAGGTCGGCCGGGGGGAGGCCGGCCGCGACCGCCTCGCACTTGGCCCTCGCCAGGGTGAGCGCGACGTCGGCCCCGGGGAGCGGTCCGTGGACCTGCTCGGCGCGGTGCAGGGCCGCGTCCTCGTCGACGTCGGAGACGATGACGAGGGGGTCCACACCCGCGGAGCGGAGGGTGCTCAACCGGGCAGGGGAGGCGGAGGCGAGGACGAGGCGGGTGGACACCGCGTCAGGTTAACCCGGCGCCGACGCGCCCGGTCAGAGCTCTCCGAGCACGGCCCCGCGCAGCGTGTCCAGCCCGACGCTGCCGATGTCCAGGGCCCGGCGGTGGAAGGCCTTCAGGTCGAAGGCGGCGCCCTCCCGCTGCCGGACCTCCTCGCGCAGCTGCAGCCAGAGCCGCTCGCCGATCTTGTAGGACGGCGCCTGGCCGGGCCAACCCAGGTAGCGGTCCAGCTCGAACCGGGTGTAGTTCTCCTCCCCGTGGGTGTGGGCGGTGAGGTACTGCCAGGCCTTGTCGTAGGTCCAGTCACCGCCCCCGACCTCGGTCGGTGCCTCGAACCCGCAGTGCACCCCGATGTCGAGGACGACGCGCACCGCCCGCAGCGCCTGGCCGTCGAGCAGCCCCAGCCGGTTCCCGGGGTCGTCCATGAACCCCAGGTCGGCCATCAGCCACTCCGCGTACAGCGCCCACCCCTCGCCGTGCCCGGACGTCCAGGAGGCCAGCCGCCGCCACCGGTTGAGCAGCTCGCTCCGGTAGACGGTCTGGCCGATCTGCAGGTGGTGGCCCGGCGCGCCCTCGTGGTAGACGGTGGTCAGCTCGCGCCAGGAGGTGAACTCGGTGACCCCCTTGGGCACCGACCACCACATCCGACCGGGCCGGCTGAAGTCCTCGCTGGGACCCGTGTAGTAGATGCCGCCGGTCTGGCTCGGGGCGATCATGCACTCGATGGTGCGGACCGGTCCGGGGATGTCGAAGTGGGTGTCGGCGAGCGCCGCCACGGCCTCGTCGGCCTTGACCTGCATCCAGGCCCGGAGCTCCTCGGTGCCGTGCAACTGGTAGGCGGGGTCGGCGTCGAGCACCTCGATCGCCTCGGTGACCGAGGCGCCGGGCTGGATGGCCTCGGCGGTCTCGCGCATCATCGCGTCGATCCGGGCGACCTCCTCCAGGCCCCACGCGTAGGTCTCGGCGAGGTCGACGGCGGCACCCAGGAACGACCGGGACTCCAGCCGGTAGCGGTCGATGCCGCAGGCGTCGGACTCGGGCGCCCGGTCCAGCAGGGTGCCGGTCAGGAAGTCACCCAGCTCGCCGTAGGCGGCGCGTGCCTCGCGGACGGCCCCGTCCAGGTCCTGCCTCAGCGACTCCGGCAGGTCCTGGGCCGCTGCCTCCCGCACCAGCGCCTGGTAGGTGGTGTCCTCCCCGGCCTGGTCGGCACACTGCTGCGCGACCTTGGACACCTGGCGGCGGGGCGCGACGGCGCCGCGTTCGGCCGAGTAGGACAGGGTCTGCTGGTACTGGCGCAACGCGCTCGGCACGGCCCGGAGCCGCGCGGTCACGTCGGCCCAGTGGGACTCCCCGTCCTTGGGCATGATGTCGAAGACGTCGCGCAGTTCCTGCACCGCGCAGGCGACCACGTTCAGCGGGGCCGGGTCGGCGCCGTCGACCACGCGCTGCCACTGCTCGCCCGCCAGGCCCAGGCGCTCCCGGAGCGCCGCGACGGTGACCCGGTCGACGTCGTCGACGGGGCTGACCCGCTCCAGGGCGGCCAGCGTCGAGCGGTCCAGCTCGGCGCGCGCGCCGAGGCCCTCCATGGTGAGGTCGTCGATCTCCCCGTGGCGGCCCTCTGTCCCCAGGTAGGTGGCCGTGATCGGGCTCAGCCCGATGAAGGCGTCCAGGTGCGCCTCGGCGATCCGGTCGATCTCGGTCTGCGGTCGTGTGGTGTCGGTCACCCGCCGAACCTAACCCAGGCGGGGGAGCGCGCGGTACCGGATTCCGGTGCGCCGCGACGGGCCGGACACGGCATACCGTGGTCGTATGCCGTCAGCCCGGGTCCTCTCAGTCAACGTCGGCTCCGCGGTGCCGTCCGACGCCACCAGCGCGCCGACCGGGACCACCGGGATCGACAAGCGCCCGGTGGACCGGTTGGTCGTGCGCGACCCCGGCCCCAAGCACGGCGGGGCGGGCAGCGGTGTCCTGGGCGACCACATCGGTGACCAACGGCACCACGGCGGGCGCACCCAGGCGGTGTACCTGTTCGCCGAGGAGGAACTGGACCACTGGGGGACCGAGCTCGGTCGGCAGGTCGCGCCGGGGGGCTTCGGGGAGAACGTCACGACGACCGGGATCGCGATCGACGACCTCGAGCTGGGCACCGTGCTGGGCTTCGGCCCTCCGGGTGGGGACGGCGCCGTGCTCACGGTGTGCGGGCCGCGCATCCCGTGCCGCACCTTCGCCGCACACATGGGCATTGCGGGGTGGGTCAAGCGGTTCACCCAGCACGGACGCACCGGCGTCTACTGCGCTGTCGACCGGCCGGGCCAGATCGGGCAGGGTGACGCGATCACCGTGCTGTCGGCGCCCGGGCACGGCGTCGACGTGGTGTGTGCCTTCCGCGCGTTCACCGGTGACCTGGCGGCGGCGACCCGGGTGCTGGAGGCCGGGGCGCTGGACCCGGAGCACCACGCGGAACTGGCCGAGGTGGTGGCGCGCCGCACGCGGCGCCCCGCGTCCGCCCGGTAGCCGAGGATGCCGCAGCCGTCGACGGGTTGTCCGGGAAACGGCCGGATCCGTGCCAGACTTGTCCGTTGAAATCTGTTTGCCGATGCCCTCTAGCGAATGGTTGAGATGAGTCTCGTCGTCCACGTCACCGGTGCCCGCCCGAACTTCCCCAAGGCCGCCCCGGTCCTCGAGGCGCTCGCCGACTACGACGTCGAGCAACTCCTCGTGCACACCGGCCAGCACTACGACGACGCGATGTCGGACATCTTCTTCCGGCAGCTGGGCATCGCCAAGCCGGACGTGAACCTCGGGGTGGGGTCCGGCGCCCACGGGGCACAGACTGCCAAGGTGATGATCGCCCTGGAGGAGCTGTTCACCCAGCGGCGCCCGGACCTGGTGGTCGTCTACGGCGACGTGAACTCCACCGTGGCGGCGGCGCTGGTCGCGGCCAAGCTGGGGATCACCTTCGCCCACGTCGAGGCGGGGTTGCGGTCCTTCGACCTGACGATGCCCGAGGAGATCAACCGGATGGTGACCGACCGGCTCTCCGACCTGCTGCTCACCACGAGCACCGACGCCATCGCCCACCTCGGCAACGAGGGCACCGACCCCGACCGCATCCACTTCGTGGGCAACCCGATGATCGACACCCTGCTGAAGCACAGGGACCGGTTCGACGCGGCCGGGGTCCGCGAACAGCTGGGCCTGGAGGGTGACTACATCGTGGCCACCCTGCACCGGCCGGGCAACGTCGACGACCCGGCCGACGTGCGGGAGCTGGTCGCGGCCGTCCACGCGGTCGCCGACCAGGCGCAGGTCGTCATCCCGCTCCACCCGCGGGGCCGGGCGCGGTTGGAGGAGGCCGGGTTCCTCGACCACGACGGGATGCGGGTGATCGACCCGCTGGGGTACCTGGAGTTCATGGGCCTGGTCCGCGGCGCCGCCGCCGTGGTGACCGACTCCGGCGGGGTCCAGGAGGAGACCACGATCCTGGGTGTCCCGTGCCTCACCCTGCGACCCAACACCGAGCGACCGGTGACGATCACCCACGGCACCAACCAGTTGGTGACCCGGCAGACCCTGCCGGACCGGGTGCGCGAGGTCCTGGCCGCGGGACGCCTGGAGACCTGGCCCACGCCACCGCTGTGGGACGGGCAGGCCGGCCCCCGGATCGCCGCGGTGCTGGCCGGCTCGGTCGGCGCCGGGCGGCGTGCGGAGGCGTGACGGGCTCGGTCCGGGGGGAGGTCGACTCCGCCCGCGAGCAGGCGGCCGGGGCACACCACGGTCAGCGGGGGAAGTCCGCCTTCCGTGGTGACATCGAGGGGCTCCGGGCCGTTGCCGTCGGCACGGTCCTGATCTTCCACGTCGGGGTGCCGTTCATGCGGGGCGGCTTCGTCGGCGTCGACATCTTCTTCGTCATCTCCGGGTTCCTGATCACCTCGCTGCTGATCAGGGAGGCCACCGCCACCGGTCGGATCTCGCTCGCGGACTTCTACGCCCGCCGTGCCAGGCGGCTGTTGCCGGCGGCCTCGCTGGTGCTCCTGTTCACCGCGGTCGCCGGCTGGCTGGTGCTGCCGGGCCAGGACCGCGCCAACGTGGGGACCGACGTCGTCGCGGCGACCTTCTACGTCGTGAACTGGGCGCTGGCCGCCCGGTCGGTGGACTACCTGGCCGAGGACGCGGCGCCCTCGGCGGTCCAGCACTACTGGTCCCTCTCGGTGGAGGAGCAGTTCTACGTCGTCTGGCCGTTGCTGATCATCCTCGGGCTCTTCCTGGCCCGGCGCACCGCGGCCCGACCCAAGCCGTTGCTCTTCGGCCTCCTCGCCGTGGTCGCCGCGGCCTCCTTCGTCTACTCGGTCCGGCACACGGCCGCCGACCCTGCCACCGCATACTTCTTCACCACCACCCGGATCTGGGAGTTGGCGATCGGGGCGCTGCTGGCCTTCCTGGTGGTGCGGCTCACCCGTCTACCCCGGGGGCTGGCCGAGCTGCTCGCCGGCGTGGGGCTGGTGCTGACCGTCGGCTCGGCGTTCCTGCTGACCACCAGCACGCCCTGGCCGGGCTCGGCGGCACTGGCCCCGACTGTCGGCGCCGCCCTGGTGATCGCGGGAGGTTGCGCCAGCCAGTCCACCGTCACGGCCCGCCTGCTGAGCCTGCGGCCGATGGTCTGGATCGGCGGGCTCTCATACGCCATCTACCTGTGGCACTGGCCGCTGCTGGTGCTGGCCAAGGTCTGGAACCCCGACCTGCGGATCCGGCACCTGGCCCTCCTGGGCGTGCTCTCGGTCGTGCTGGCCTGGCTGACCAAGCACCTGGTGGAGGACCCCATCCGGTTCCACGCCGGGCTGAGCGCCAAGGCCGTCCGGGGACTGCTCTTCGGGCTCGCGACGATGCTGGTCACCGCGCTCGTCGGACTGGCCGTCTGGGCCACCGTGCCGAAGCTGGACCCGGACGCACCGGTGGAGGGGGCGACCGAGCTCATCGCGGACCCGGGAGCCACGGACTGGACGCTTCGGGAGGACCTGTCCGCGGTCCTGACCACCACTGGAGAGGTCACGCCGGACCCGGCCGTGGCCGCCGCCGACGCCCCGACCTACTACGACGACGACTGCCAGGTCCTGGAGGGTGACCCCGAGATCAACCCGGACTGTGTCTACGGCGATCCCGACGGGGACCGCACGCTGGCCCTGCTCGGCGACTCGAAGATGGGCCAGTGGTTCCCGGCCGTGGAGTACATCGCCGAACAGGAAGGGTGGCGCCTCGAGCTCTACCTGAAGTCCGCGTGCGCCGTGACCGAGCAGGGGGCCGCCGTCGACTGCGAGGAGTTCACCGGCAACGTGCTGGAGCACTTCGCCCAGGAGGGCGCCCCCGACGTCGCCCTGATCTCGCAGGGGTCCGACCGGACCGGGGGTGGGCTCCCGGAGGGGCTGACGGCCGCGCTGGAGGAGATCTCGGGGATGGGCACCCAGGTCGTGGTGCTCGCCGACTCGCCGCGCCCGGCGAACGGTCAGGTCTACACGTGCGTGGAGGAGAACCCGGAGGACTTCTCGGCGTGTGCCTTCGACGCGAGCGGTCAGGGCCGTGACGGTCGGGGCAGCGGCATCCTGCAGGATGCCGCGAACGAGCTCGACCTGCCGTTTCTGGACCTCAACGAGTGGATCTGCCCGCCCGGGGACCGGTGCCCTCCGGTCATCGGGCAGACCCTGGTCTACCGGCAGGGTAGCCACGTCACGGCCAGCTACATCCGGTCCCTGACGCCCTTCCTCTACCGGGGGCTGGCGACGGAGGGGCTGACCGAACGGGAGGTCGGGGAGATTACGGTCGAGGACATGCCCTGACCGAGCGTCTCCTGCTCAGCCCAGGAGCTGGTGGTAGGCCTCGTCCGCGATCCGGGTGATGTCGCTCCAGTCCCGCTCCGCCAGCACCCACTCGCGGGCCTGGTGTCCCATCTTCTCCCGGAGCCCGGGGTCGTCCAGGTAGCGCGCGAGCTGGCGGGCGAGGTCCTGGGCGTCGCCCTTGTCGAAGACCAGGCCCCGCACCTCGGGTTCGACGATCTCGGTGAGGGCGGCGACCGAGCTGGCGATGCAGGCCTTGCCCATCGCCATCGACTCGAACGGCTTGATCGGGCTGATCAGCTCCGAGACCGGCAACGGCAGCCTGGGGAAGGGGGTGATCTGGAAGATCGACAGGTAGCGGGCGACCTGGTCGTGCGGCACCCGCCCGGTGAAGGTGACCACGTCGAGCACGTCCAGGTCCTGGGCCATCCGCTGCAGTGTGTCCTGGTAGTGGCCGTCCCCGACCAGGATCACGGCGAAGTCGTCGCGCACCTTCTTGAGCGTGGCGGCGGCCTCCAGCAGCAGGTCCAGACCCTCGTAGTCGACCAGCCCCCCGGCATACCCGATCACGGTCTTGCCCTCCAGCCCGAGCTCGGCCACCAGGGCCTCGTCGCGCGGACGCGGCTCGAACTGGGCGGTGTGCACGCCGTTGGGCAGCACCCGGATCCGCTCGGCGGGACCGCCCCGGCCGATCATCTCCTCCCGGAGCGCCTCGGTGATCACGAAGGTGAGGTCGGCGTGCTGGACGACGTGCAGCTCCAGCCCGGTGAGGTAGCGGTAGGCGTCGGTGTCGGCGAACCCGGGGTTGCGGGAGACCTTCATCAGGTCCTCCAGGCCGCGCATCTCGTAGACGAACGGGATGCCCAGCCGTCGCGCCGCCCGCAGCCCGGCGAGGCCGTTGTTCTGGAAGCTGCTGGCGTGGATGAGCGAGGCCCGGTGCTCCCGGGCGACCTCCTCGAGCCGGGTGGCGAACCGCTCGATGTAGCCGGCCATCGGCGTGGTGCCGTAGTCCGTGCGGCCCGGCTCCAGCAACCGGACGTAGGTGAGGCGGTCGATCTCGTCGCGCTCGGCCACCTCACGCTGCCCCGACGCGCCCCAGAAGTCGTGGGGGAACCCGAGCCGGGTCGCCGCCTGCGCGTCCCAGCCCAGGCCCCTCAGGCCGGTCAGCAGGCCGTGGCTGCGGGTGGCGTAGCCCCCCGACCGGTGCGGCAGGGACTGGGCGAGGACGGACAGGACGGCACGGGGCCTCGGCTCGTAGGACCGGGCGCGCGGCTCGTCCACCGGCCAGCCGGTCCGGGAGATGTGGATCTGGTCGGACACCTGGTCGTGGGTCTGCCGGGCGCCCTTGTGGTTGCGGTTCCGGATGATCCGGTCGGTCATCACCTGCGCCGTGTCCAGCCAGCCGGCCCGGGCGGCCCGCTGGGCCAGCGCGACCGCGGTCCGGACGGGCACCGCCCCGACCGTCTCGGGGTCCGCCGCCGTGTAGAGCTCGCGCAGTTCGTCCCAGGCGTCCAGCGAGCCGAGCAGGCGGCTCGCGGCGCGGAACCCCTGGGGGCTGGCGGCGCCCACCCGGAGCGCCTCGGCCCGCTGCTCCGCGGGTTCACCGGCCTCCCGGATCCGGGACTCCGCGCGGATCACCTCGAGGGCCGCCGGGTCGTGGGCGACCTGCCAGGTGTCGACGTTGGCCAGGAACGCCCTGGCCTCCTCGGGGTCGTCGGTGGCGAACCAGTCCAGCAGCCTCCGGGCGTCCCGCACGGTGCGCGGCTGGGTGGTCGCGGCGAGGTCGTGGGTGGCCGCCAGCAGGTCGCGGTGCCGGCTCCGCTGCGCCACGGCCAGTGCCAGGCCGAGCGCCTCCGGGTCGGGGTCGAGCGCGAGGGTGCGGTGCGCCTCCTGAACCGCCTCCTCCAGGTCCCCGAGGGACAGGTAGGCCCAGGCCATCAGGCCGTGCCCGCTCGCGCCCAGCGCGGACTCCGGCAGCTGGCCGAGCAGCCGGAGCCCCTCCCGGAACTGCTTGCCCTCCAGCACCTGCAGCCGGGCCTTGGCGAGGACCACCCGGTGGCCGGCGGCGCCGCCGTGTCCGGGCAGGGCGGTGACCGGGGTCAGGGGGATCCTGCGCAGGGCTGCCCGGGCAGCGCGCTTGGACGTGGTGCGCAGGGCGCGCACATCGAGGTTCGGCATGGGCTGGCCTTTCTCCGGTGACCGTGGGGGCGGCGGTCACCGGCGGTGGTGGTGTTACAGGCTCACGTGGGTCGTGGGGTCGCCGTAGAAGAGCAGTCGGCCGGTGGCGGTCAGGAAGGTCGAGTCGGTCACCGTCCAGGTGTGGGCATGCCGGTCGGACCCACGCACCGACACGTAGTTGTAGCGGTCGCCGGAGTAGATCCGGATGCCCTCGGCGATGGCGCGGTCCAGGATGTCGGAGTCCACCGCCCGGGGGATGTCGCTGAACCGCAGCGACCTGACGACGTCACCGGCGAACAGCATGGAGCCGCCCTGGATGCGTCGCTCGTAGCGGTGCTCGGAGTCCGGGTAGCGCAGCACGACCCCCCCGGTCGAGCGCAACCACACGTAGTGGGCCCACTTCCCGGCGATCCCCGCGTCCGTGTAGCCGAACGTGGCGAGCAGGTCCGACACGAAGTGCGGGCCGTAGAAGTTGTCGTCGTCCATCTTGGCGATGAAGCTCCCGCCGGCCGCTTCCACCCCCAGGTTCATGCAGGACCCGAGGGTGAGGTCGGCGGCGGCGTGCACGATCTGCAGGTCCGACACCCCCGCCGCCGCGGCCCGGCGCCGCAGCTCGGCGTCGTCGGTCTCCAGGCCGTGCAGCACCAGCACGAGTTCGAGGGCGGGGTGGTCCTGGCGCGCGATGTTGCCGAAGACGTTCTCCAGCTCGTGCTCGCGGTTGGTGGGCACGACCGCCGAGACGGTCGCCGGCGCCGACGCCTCGACCTCCAGTCCGGCGGCGCCGGCGAGGGCGCGGGCCCGGTGGGCGGCGGTGTGCCCGGCCAGCACCGCCCGTTGCAGCAGCAGGCCCTCCCGGGCCACCAGTTCGGGCTGGTGGATGCGGGCCACCAGCTCGCTGCGCAGCAGCTTGGGGTCATCGACCCGGGGGATGAGCCGGGCGAGGTCGTCGGGTAGGTCGGCCTCCCGGTCCGGGCCGACCACGGGGGTCTGGGCGGCGGCGGCCTCGACCGTGGTCCAGGCTCCGCCCGGGGCGGTGGCGGACAGGTCGAGCAGCACGCTGGCCTTCCCGACGGGCGCGCGGTCACCCTCGAGCCGTTCGGCCAAAGCTCCGGGGAGCGTCACGGAGGAGGCCTTCCCGGGAGAACGGACTACCGTCGTCTGGGTCCGCGGCATGGGGGAGACCGCGCCCGAGACGAGCCGGAGCACCGAGTCGTCGGTGAGCCGGGACAGGCCGTCGACGACCACCAGGGCGCCCGCCCTCCGTGAGGTGGTGTCGTCGTCCCGGGCCAGACCGTTCGCCCGTGGCTGCGCCGCAGGGGCCCAGTGGTGCACCTCCCGGCCGGAGCCCGACAGGGCCTCGACGGTCCGCAGCGACGAGGCCCCGAGCACCTGCACGGTGCCGGCCCAGTCACCCGGCATCGTGTCGTCGGTCACCCAGAGGACGGTCGGGACGGAGGCGGCCGAGGCCGCCTGCAGGACGGGGGCCAGCGGGGTCCCGTCCCCCCAGCCGGGCACGGAGCCGTTCACGCCCTCCAGGACCACGAGGTCGGCGCCCTCGAGGGCAGCCCGCCAGGTGCGACGCTCCAGGGTGCGCTGGCGCCACTCCGGGGCGAGGAGGTCGGTCAGGCGCGGCCCGGCCGCGACCGCCACGGTGAGGGGCAGGGGCGCCGTGGGGCTGTGGGGCGCGGTCACCGCCTCGGCGGGTGCGGAGGGCGTCTGCGGCGTCGACCCGTCCGTCGGGGGAGCGGTGGGGGCCGCCGGTCGTGGAGCGCCGCCGCGGACCTCGCGGCCGGCTGCCTGCACTGCCCGACGGAGCCGTCGTCCGGCCTGGGTCACGGTGATCTTGGGAGCCATCGCGCGACATCTTCCCACGGTCGCGCCGCTCCGGTGCCGGGACGTGCCGTCCTCGAGCGTGTCCTATCCGGCAGGCCGCTCGACGGGCTGTTCAGCGGGCTGCTCTGCGGGCGCGCCGAGGTCGCGCACCAGGTAGACCCACGGGAACGCCCGGGCGCCCACCTGCCACCCTTCCTGCTCGTACCGACGCACGGCGCCGGACCACACCGCGCGGCGGTGCTCCCACTGGGTGTCCGTGCGGACCATCCGGTGGCGCAGCATGCCGGCCTCGACGGTGTGCCAGCCCAGCCGGCCGGCGATCTCCAGCTCGGCCATCTCCTCGAAGGCGGTGACCGGGCCCAGCCAGCGGTACTGCGCCGACGGCTCGGGCTCGGTGCGGGAGCCGAACCGCTGCTGCACCCCCTGGCGGCTCAACCCGAGCTCGGCACCGATCGCCGCCCAGCTCAGTCCGGCGGCGCGGGCCGCCCTGACGGACTGCTGCAGGAGCTCCCGCGACACGGACTCGGCGGCCGCGGCGCGGCGCACGAGGTGGAGCTGGTCGTCGGGGTCGGCCGGGTCGAGGCCGGGGAGCTGGTCAGCGCCGCCGCCGATGATCGCCTGCCCCACCGCCTGCCCGATCGCGTGGGACAGCGCCCCGTCCGGTGCCGCGGCGTCGGTCACTGCCGGCCACCTGCGGTGTCGCCCCCGGCGTTGTCGCGGCTGGGCAGCCACTGGGCGCCGTCGTCCAGCTCCTGCTCACCCTTCCGGGCGTGCCACAGGCCGGCGCCGATCAGGTAGGCGCCGATCACCATCAGCGCGATGGTGGCGCCCTGGAACAGGCCGCGGAGGAAGCCGCCGTCGAAGAGGTCGGCGAGGAAGTAGCACGCGAAGCCGACCAGGATCGCCGGGACGCCGGCGGCCAGCTGGAACCTGGCGCTGGCCCGGGGGCTGCGGGACTCGGGTGTAGGTGTCGTCATGACGTCAACGATAGGTTGACACTCACCAGGTGTCAACACCACCTTGACATATCGGGCGGGAGCCCGGCTACCGCGGAAGACCCGAACTGCGCCATGCGCCCGGGCCGGGGGAGAGCCGGGGGCGGGCGGCGCGGGCGTGCGAGTTCCACAGCGACCGGACCTCCCGCGCAGGAGTCGCTCCTGCCCGGGTGCCGAGGGCGGTGAGCACGGCGACGAGTGCCGCGGACTCCTCCGCCGTGGGGCGCCCGTGCTCGATGCGCACGGTGGGTGCCGGTGGGTCGGGGTGCGTCGCCGCGGGGTCCTGGTCCGCAGCCGGGGAAGGAGTGCTCACAGCGGGATGTTCCCGTGCTTCTTGGGCGGGCGGTTCTCCCGTTTGGTGCGCAGGGTGCGCAATGCCTTGGCCACCTGCACCCGGGTGTCCGAGGGAGCGATGACCGCGTCGATGTAACCCCGCTCGGCCGCGATGTAGGGGTTGGCCAGGGTGTCCTCGTACTCCTGGATGCGGCGGGCGCGCTCGGCCTCCACGTCGCCGCCGGCCTCGGCCACCTCGGCCAGCTGTTTACGGTAGAGGATGTTCGCGGCGCCCTGGGCGCCCATCACCGCGATCTGCGCGGTGGGCCAGGCGAAGTTGAGGTCGGCGCCCAGGTGCTTGGAGCCCATCACGTCGTAGGCGCCGCCGTAGGCCTTGCGGGTGATCACGGTGACCAGCGGGACGGTCGCCTCGGCATACGCGAAGAGCAGCTTGGCCCCGCGGCGGATGATCCCGCCCCACTCCTGGTCGGTGCCGGGCAGGAACCCCGGGACGTCGACGAAGGTGAGGATCGGGATGTTGAAGGCGTCGCAGGTGCGGACGAACCGGGCCGCCTTCTCCGAGGCATCGATGTCCAGGGTGCCGGCGAACTGCGTCGGCTGGTTGGCCACCACCCCGACCGAGTGGCCCTCGACCCGGCCGAAGCCGCACACGATGTTGGGGGCGAAGAGTTCCTGCACCTCCAGGAACTCGCCGTCGTCGAGCACGTGCCCGACGACCGTCTTCATGTCGTAGGGCATGTTCGCCGAGTCCGGCACCAGCGTGTCCAGCTCCCGGTCCTCATCGGTGACCTCGAGCCCGTCCTCGGCCTCGAAGACCGGCGGGTCCTCCAGGTTGTTCTGCGGCAGGTAGGCCAGCAGGTCCCGGACGTACTCGATCGCGTCGGACTCGTCGGTCCCCATGTAGTGCGCCACCCCGGAGCGGGTGTTGTGCGTCCGCGCACCACCCAGCTCCTCGAATGTGACGTCCTCGCCGGTCACCGTCTTGATCACGTCCGGACCCGTGATGAACATGTGTGAGGTCTGGTCCACCATCACGACGAAGTCGGTGATCGCCGGAGAGTAGACGGCACCCCCGGCGCACGGCCCCATCACCAGCGAGATCTGCGGGATCACCCCGGAGGCGTGCACGTTGCGACGGAAGATCTCGGCATACAGGCCGAGCGCCACCACACCCTCCTGGATCCGCGCCCCGCCGGAGTCGTTGATGCCGATCACCGGGCAGCCGATCTTCATCGCCAGGTCCATCACCTTGACGATCTTCTCCCCGAAGACCTCGCCGAGGGAGCCCCCGAAGACCGTGAAGTCCTGGGCGAACACCGCCACCGGACGACCGTCGACGGTGCCGTAGCCGGTGACCACGCCGTCGCCGTAGGGACGGCTCTTCTCCTGGCCGAACGCGGTGGACCGGTGCCGGGCCAGCTCGTCCAACTCGGTGAACGATCCCTCGTCGAGCAGTTCACCGATCCGTTCCCGGGCGGTCTTCTTGCCCTTGGCGTGCTGCTTCTCCACCGCCCGGCTCGAGCCCGCGTGGACCGCCTCGTCCGCGCGACGACGGTGTTCGGCCAGTCGCCCGGCCGTGGTGCGCATGTCCGGCGTGACGTCCTCAGTCATGGGGACAACCTACTTGTGGGCGCACCCGACTCCCGCACTCGGTCGTGCCCTCTAGCCTGAGCGGGTGCAGCAGTTGCGATGGGGCACCCCGGAGTGGCACACCACGGTGCCCTCGACGAACACCGAGGTGCTCGCCGACCCCCGACCCGGCCGGGTGGTCGTGGCGCACCACCAGAGCGCGGGGCAGGGGCGTCGCGGACGGACCTGGACCGCCCCGCCGGACACCGCGCTGGCGGTCAGCGTGGTGCTGCCCGCGCCGGAGGGTGCCGACCTGGGGTGGGTGCCGCTGGCCAGCGGGCTCGCGGTGGCGGAGGCGTTGACGGACAGTAGGTATGCCGTGTCCGCGCGGCTGAAGTGGCCCAACGATGTGCTGGTTGCCGAGGCGGGGGAGCTGCGCAAGGTCTGCGGGGTGCTGGCCCAGGCCGTCCCGGGCAGCCCGCACGGCTCCGTCGTCGTGGTCGGGGCCGGCCTCAACGTCGACCAGCAGCGCGAGGACCTGCCGGTCCCCACCGCCACCTCCTGGCGGCTGGCCCGTGGCGGCGGGGCGCCGCTGCCGGACGGAGCCCGGGAGGAGTTCCTCGCGGCCTACCTGGACCATCTGGCCCGTCACCTCGCCGACCTGCCGGCCGCGCGGCCGGCCTACCGGTCCCGCTGCGACACGCTGGGCCGGGTGGTCACCGTGCACCAGCCCGACGGGTACCAGCGGACGGGACGGGCCGTGGAGATCACCGACGAGGGGCTCCTGGTGGTGCAGTCGCGCGACACCCGGACGGTGCACCACGTGGGCGACGTGGTGCACGTGCGACCGGCTGGCTAGCCTGCCTCCATGACCTCCGACGAATCGATGCTGCAGGTCACCCGGCACGGGCCCGAGGGGCACGTGGTCGAGGTGGCGTTGAACCGACCCCAGGCGATGAACGCGATCTCCACCGCGTTCGCCGAGCAGATCACCGCGGTCACGGCCGAGTTGTCGGCGGACCCGAGCGCCCGGGCAGTCGTGCTGACCAGCACGCACGAGCGCGCCTTCTGCGTCGGGGCGGACCTGAAGGAACGCAACAACTTCACCGACCAGCAGATGACCGAGCAGCGGCTGATCACCCAGCTGGCCTACACCGGCGTGCTCAACCTGCCGATGCCCGCGATCGCCGTGGTCGAGGGGTTCGCGCTGGGCGGTGGCTTCGAGATCGCTCTGTCCTGCGACCTGATCGTGGCCGGGGAGGAGGCCACGGTCGGCCTCCCCGAGGTGTCGGTCGGGGTGATACCCGGCGGGGGTGGCACCCAGCTGCTCACCCGCCGGGTGGGCTGGTCCCGCGCCGCCTCGATGATCTTCACCGCCCGCCGGCTGACCGCGGCGCAGGGGCACCAACTCGGCGTGCTGGACGAGGTGGTGCCCGCCGGGACCGCGCGGGAGCATGGTCTGGACCTCGCCTCGACCATCGCCGGCAACTCGCCGGTGGGGGTGCGCAACGCCAAGCGGGCGATGCGTTTCGGCTCGGACGTGGACCTCGCGACGGGGCTGCAGATCGAGGACTCCGGGTGGCGGGCGACGGCGCTGTCGGCCGACCGGCAGGAGGGAATCGCGGCCTTCGTGGAGAAGCGCGCCCCCCGGTGGCCCGGAAAGTGAACCCCAGCCAACTAGGATTGAGAACATGACCCGTGTGCTGTTGGCCGAGGACGATGAAAACATCTCCGAGCCCCTGGCCCGTGCGCTGCTGCGCGAGGGCTACGACGTCGAGGTGGCGGTGGATGGCCGTCAGGCGCTGAAACTCGCCGGCGGCACGCCGCCCGACCTCGTCGTCCTGGACCTTGGACTGCCCTTCGTGGACGGGCTGGAGGTGTGTCGTCGGATCCGCCAGCAGGGCCTGACCTGTCCGGTCCTGATCCTCACCGCCCGCGGAGACGAGGTGGATACCGTCGTCGGCCTGGACGCCGGTGCGGACGACTACGTCACCAAGCCGTTCCGGCTCGCCGAGCTGCTGGCCCGGGTGCGGGCCCTGCTGCGACGCGGCGGTGAGGGGCCGGAGTCCGGCGGTGACCGTCCGGTCACCATCGACAACAACGCCCGTCGCGCCTTCCTGAACGGCCAGGAACTGCAGCTGACCGCCAAGGAGTTCGACCTGCTCCGCGTGCTCATGCGGGAGGGCGGCAAGGTCGTCTCCCGCGAGGACCTGATGCGCGAGGTCTGGGAGAGCACCTGGTACGGGTCGACCAAGACGCTGGACATGCACGTGTCGGTGCTGCGTCGCAAGCTCGGCGAGGACGCCAACGACCCCAAGCACATCGTCACGGTGCGCGGGGTCGGATTCCGGTTCGAGAACGAACCGGAAGGCTGAGCCCCCAACCCGACGTGGGTAAGGCCCTCCGCGCCCTCGCGATCCAGTCGGCGGCCATCACGGCCGGCCTGGTCGTCCTGGTGGCGTTCATCCTCGGGGCAGTCCTGTACCAGCTCGAGCAGGCCCAGGGCCTGGCCTCCGTCAGCGGGCTGGCGCCCTGGATCCTGGTCGTCTGCGCGGTGGTCCTGGTACTGCTGGCCGGTGGGATCGCGGTCTGGGTCGGCTACCTGGTCGCCGAACGTGATGCCCGCCGGCTGCTGGAGCCGTTGCGCCTGCTGGCCCAGCGCGCGGAGGAGTTCGGCAGCGGGGGATTCGCGTTCGACTCCCTCACCTCCGGCGAGGGCCGCAGCAGCGTCACCATGTCCGGCATCGAGGAGATCGACAACGTCTCCCGGATCCTGGACCGCAACTCCCGGGCGTTGTCCCGGGCGCTGTCCGCCGAGCGGTCCTTCGCCGCCGACGCCTCGCACCAGCTGCGGACCCCGCTCGCCGCGCTGCTGATGCGGCTGGAGGAGATCGCGCAGTCCGACAGCGTGCCCGAGATGCACAACGAGGCAGTCATCGCCATCTCGCAGACCGAGCGGCTCGCCGGTGTGGTGGACGACCTGCTCCACCGCACCCGGGCCGGCCACGCCGACGGTGGTCGCTCGGTGTCGCTGGACACGGTGCTGTCCACCTTGCAGAACGAGTGGACGCAGGCCTTCGCCTCGGCCGGTCGTTCAGTCTCGGTGACCCTCGAGCGCGGGATGATCGTGCGCTCGTCCGCGTCGGCGATCTCCCAGATCATGAACACGCTGCTGGAGAACGCTCTGGTGCACGGAGCGGGTGACGTGCGGGTCACCGCCCGGCGCAGCGGCCCCTCCGCGGTCCTGGAGGTCCAGGACGAGGGCAAGGGGATCCCCGACGAACTGGCCCGCCGGATCTTCGAGCGCGCGGTCAGTGGTGGCGGGGGCACCGGCCTGGGGCTGGCGGTCGCCCGGGAGTCCGCCGAGCAGTTCGGTGGCCGGCTGGAGCTGGTGCAGGCCCGCCCGGTGGTCTTCGCGCTCTACGTGTCGATGGCGCCGGCGCGCTGAGTCCCGTCGACCTGACGGTCGTCCGTGCTGTGCCCGTCGCTGTCCCGCACCAGGTGGGTGTCGAGGTCGGCCAGGGCGTCCCCGCGGAAGACGAAGGTGCGGTAGGCCCAGAACCGGAACAGGGTGCCCAGGACGAGACCCACGCCGTTGGCGCTGACGTTGTCGGCCAGCTGGCTGTGCAGGTCCAGCACGTAGCGGGAGAACCCGAGGCAGGCCACCGCGATCGCTAGGCCCAGCACGTTGAAGACGACGAAGAGGGCGAACTCGCGCGCGACGGCGGTCCGTCGGCGGTGTCGGAAGGTCCAGTACCGGTTGCCCAGCCAGGCGACCACCATGGCCACCGCGGTCGCCGCGACCTTGGCCCGCAGCGGGATGTCGTGCATCGGGCCCTCGCCGGCCCCCGGGAGGCCGAAGACGAAGTAGTTGTAGAGGGCGGTGTCGACCACGAACGCGACCAGCCCCACCACGCCGAACTTGGCGGCCTCCCTGACCAGGACGTCGAGCGTGGAGCGGGCGCGCTCGAACACGCTGGGGTGGTCACGGGTCACCGATCCAGTCTACGACCAGCACAGTAGGCTGACCCGTCGTGAGCGCCCCCGCCCAGAAGTCCTCCGCCACCCTCCCCGCCGACGCCGGTCCGCTGCGTGCCGAGGGTGGTTTCCCGGTCGTCGGCATCATCGGGGGTGGGCAGTTGGCCCGGATGTGTCAGCCGCCGGCGGTCGGGCTGTCCCTGACGCTGTCCGTCCTGGCCGAGTCGCCCACCGCCTCCGCGGCCCTGGTGGTGCCGCACTCGCCGGTGGGGGAGCACACGGACGTCGAGGAGGTGCGCCGCTTCGCCGCGGCCTGTGACGTGGTCACCTTCGACCACGAGCACGTCCCCGCCGAGGTGCTGGCCGCGTTGCGGGCCGACGGGGTGGTGCTGCACCCCGGGCCGGAGGCGCTGACCCACGCGCAGGACAAGCTGGTGATGCGGCGTCGGCTCACCGAGCTGGGTATCCCGTGCCCCCGGTGGACCGCGGCCAGCACGGCCGAGGAGGTCGACGCGTTCGCCGCGGACACCGGCTGGCCGGTGATCGCCAAGACCCCGCGCGGGGGCTACGACGGCAAGGGCGTGCGCCTGGTGCACTCGGCCGACGAGCTGTCCGACTGGCTCGCCGAGGCCGGCCGCCCGGGCCCGCTGCGCGACGGGGTGCTCCTGGAGGAGGCGGTCGACTTCACCCGTGAGCTGGCCGCCCTCGTCGCCCGCAGCCCCAGCGGCCAGGCCGCCACCTGGCCGGTGGTGGAGACCGTGCAGACCGACGGGATCTGCACCGAGGTGCTCGCTCCGGCACCCGGGCTGGACCCGGACCTGGCCGCCGAGGTGGGCGAGGCGGTGCTGCGGATCGCCGGTGAGCTCGGGGTGACCGGCGTGATGGCGGTCGAGCTGTTCGAGGTGCGCGACCGGGAGACCGGCGCCCCGGCATACCTGGTGAACGAGTTGGCGATGCGGCCGCACAACAGCGGTCACTGGACCATCGACGGGGCCGTCACCAGCCAGTTCGAGCAGCACCTGCGCGCGGTCCTGGACCTGCCGCTCGGCGACCCGACCGCGCGCCAGCCGTGGACGGTGATGGCCAACGTGCTGGGCGGGGAGCACCCGGACCTCTACCCGACCTACCGGCACCTGCTCGCCCGGGACCCGGGGCTGCGGGTCCACCTCTACGGCAAGGGGGTGCGCCCGGGGCGCAAACTGGGCCACGTCACGGTCTACGGCGGGGCGGACGAGCTGGACTCCCTGCGGGAGCGCGCGGGGCACGCGGCCGACTACCTCCAGGGAGTGATCACCGAATGACACAGCAGCACGACGGCGGGCCGGGGCCGGTGGTCGGCCTCGTCATGGGCAGCGACAGCGACTGGCCGGTCATGGAGCAGGCCGCGCTCGTCCTGGACGACCTGGGCATCGGCTACGAGGCCGACGTGGTCTCGGCGCACCGGATGCCGACGGAGATGATCGACTACGGCCGCACCGCCGCCGACCGCGGCCTGCGGGTGATCATCGCGGGGGCGGGGGGCGCGGCCCACCTGCCCGGGATGCTCGCCTCGGTGACCGTCCTGCCGGTGATCGGGGTCCCGGTGCCGTTGAAGCACCTGGACGGGATGGACTCCCTGCTCTCGATCGTGCAGATGCCGGCCGGGATCCCGGTCGCGACGGTGTCGGTCGGGGGCGCCCGGAACGCCGGCCTGCTCGCGGCGCGGGTGCTGGCGGCGGGGACGGACGCGGACGCCACCGCGCTGCGGGACCGTCTGGCCGCCTTCGCCGAGGATCTGCGCGGCCAGGCGCACGCGAAGGGGCAGCGGCTGCGCGACCTCACCCGGCAGCGCCGGGACGACCGCTCCCCGGACCGGCAGGGCTAGCCGGCCGGTCCCGGCCTCAGACCCGGAACCGCGGGTACTCGATCTTGGGGCAGGTGTTCATCACCACGTCCAGCCCCGCCTCCGCGGCGCGGGCGGCGGCCGCCTCGTCGACCACCCCGAGCTGCAGCCACAGCGCCTGGATGCCCAACCGGTCCTTCTGCGCGATGGCCTCGTCGACGATGGTCCCGACCAGGGAGGAGTTCACGAACAGGTCGACGACCTCCACGGCGGTGCCGTCGGGGATGTCGGCGAGAGCGGCATACCCGGTCTCGCCGAGCGCCTCCTCGGCACGGGGGTGCACCGGGATGATCCGGTGCCCGAGCGTGGACCGGAGGAACTGGGACACGCCGTAGGCGGTGCGCTGGGTGTTGGCCGACAGCCCGACGACCGCCCAGGTCGCCGGAGTCGTCAACAGGTGACGGATGACGGTGTCGTCGTTGCGGTGCGGACTGGTCGACATGTCCCGATTGTCTCCCGGTGCCGTCGCGGGCAGCACGCGCCCCCTGGCGCACGGCCGGGCCCGGCCAGGCCGTAGCGTGGGCCCATGCGCTTCGGAATGTTCGTGCCACAGGGCTGGCGGATGGACCTCCTCGGGATCGAACCCGCCCGGCAGTGGGAGGTGATGAAGGGCCTGGCCGTCCGTGCCGACCAGGGGCAGGCGTGGGAGTCGATCTGGGTCTATGACCACTTCCACACCACCCCCGAGCCGACCGAGCACGGCAACCACGAGGCCTGGACCCTGATGGCGGCCTTCGCGGCGGTGACCGAGCGGGTCCGGCTCGGCCAGATGTGCTCCTGCATCAGCTACCGGGAGCCCACCTACCTGGCCAAGGTCGCGGCCACCGTCGACGCCGTCTCCGGGGGGCGCACCGAGATGGGGATCGGGGCCGGCTGGTACGAGCAGGAGTGGCGGGCCTACGGCTACGGCTTCCCGGGTGCCGGGGAGCGGCTGGCCCGGCTGCGCGAGGGCGTGGAGATCTTCCGGCAGATGTGGACGACCGGGTCGGCCACCCTCGACGGTGCGCACTACCAGGTGGACGGGGCGCTGTGCTTCCCGCGACCGTTGCAGGGGACCGCGCTGCCCGGCTCGGAGCTCAACGGGATCCCGATCTGGGTCGCCGGTGGCGGGGAGAAGAAGACGCTCCGGATCGCGGCCGAGTATGCCGACTACACCAACTTCGCCGGTGACCTGGAGACCTTCACCCACAAGTCGGAGGTGCTCCGGGAGCACTGCACCGCGGTGGGGCGGGACTTCGGGTCGATCGTGCGTACCGCCGACTACAACGTCGTCATCGGTGAGAACGACGCCGAGGTCGAGGAGCGGCTCGGCTGGCTGCGCGAGCAGACCGTCCGCAGCGGGCTCTCCCAGGAGCGGGCCGACAAGGCCGTGGCCGCCGCGCGCAAGGGCCCGCTCGTGGGCACCCCGGAGCAGATCGTCGAGGCGCTGCGCGGCCTGGGCGACGCGGGCCTGGGCTATGCCATCACCTACTTCGCGGAGACGGCCTACGACACCACGGGCATCGAGTTGTTCGAGCGCGCGGTGATCCCCGAGCTCGCCTGAGCCGGTGACGGTCGACCGGGCCGTTGGTCCCGGGCAGTGCCCGAGCCTGGGTAGGCTTCCGGCATGAGTGATTTCGACCTCTTCCGCATCTCCGAGGACCACGAGGCGCTGCGCGAGGCAGTGCGCGAGGTGGCCGAGGCCCAGATCGCGCCGCACGCGGCCCGGGTCGACGAGGAGGGCGTCTTCCCGCAGGAGGCGTTGGACGCGCTGACCGCGACCGACTTCCACGCCCCCCACATCCCGGAGGACTACGACGGCGTGGGTGCCGACGCCCTCGCCACCTGCATCGTGATCGAGGAGGTCGCGCGGGTGTGCGCCTCCTCGTCGCTGATCCCCGCGGTGAACAAGCTGGGCACCATGCCGATCCTGCTCGGCGCCTCCGAGGAGGTGAAGGCGAAGTACCTGCCGCCGGTCGCCAGGGGCGAGGCGATGTTCTCCTACGGGCTGTCCGAGGCCAATGCCGGCAGTGACACCGCGGGGATGCGGTGCAAGGCGATCGCCGACGGTGACGACTTCGTGCTCAACGGACAGAAGTCCTGGATCACCAACGCCGGGGTCTCCGAGTACTACACGGTGCTGGCGGTGACCGACCCGGACGGCGAGCGGGGCCGCAACGTCACCGCCTTCGTGGTGGAGAAGTCCGACGAGGGGTTCACCTTCGGTGAGCCGGAGAAGAAGCTCGGGATCAAGGGCTCGCCGACCCGGGAACTGCTCTTCTCCGACTGCCGGATCCCCGGGGACCGGATGATCGGGGCACCGGGTGAGGGGTTGAAGATCGCGCTGCGCACCCTCGACCACACCCGCGTCACGATCGGTGCGCAGGCGGTGGGGATCGCCCAGGGCGCCCTCGACTTCGCGCTCGGCTACGTCAAGGAACGTCAGCAGTTCGGCAAGAAGATCGCCGACTTCCAGGGTGTGCAGTTCATGCTCGCCGACATGGGGATGAAGCTCGAGGCGGCCCGGCAGCTGGTCTACAGCGCGGCCGCCCGGTCCGAGCGCGGTGACGCGGACCTGCCGTTCTTCGGGGCGGCGGCCAAGTGCTTCGCCTCCGACGTCGCGATGGAGATCACCACGGACGCGGTCCAGCTGCTGGGCGGCTACGGCTACACCAAGGACTTCCCGGTGGAGCGGATGATGCGCGACGCCAAGATCACCCAGATCTACGAGGGCACCAACCAGGTGCAGCGCGTGGTCATGGCCCGGCAGCTGCTCAAGGGCTGAGAACCGCCTCCACCTGCCGGGCCAGGGTCCTGTCCTGGTCCTCGGGGACGCACCGGAGGTCGAGCAGCAGTTCCCCGTCGACGACGCGCCCGACAACCGGAGGGTCGCCCGCCCGGAGCGGTCCGGCCAGGTCCGCGGGCACGGCCACCGCCCACCCGGGGAGCACCACCCCCGGGGCGCCACCGCCTCCGACGACCCCGTCGTGCCGGCGCACCCGACCGCCGACCCGCTGGGCGAGGACATCGGCCCGCGCGCGCAGGGTGTCGGGGTCGGCGGTGCGGTAGGCCGTGACCGGGACCGTCGCCTCCCGCAGGGTCGCCTCGAGGGCAGCCAGGGTCAGTTTGTCGACCCTCAGGGCGCGGGCCATCGGGTGCCGCCGCAGCCGCTCCACGAGGTCGGGGTCGCCCAGCACCAGCCCGGCCTGGGGTCCGCCGAGGAGCTTGTCGCCGCTGGCGGTCACCAGGGAGGCACCCCGGCGCAGGGCCGTCGTGGCGTCCGGCTCCTCCGGCAGGGCCGGGTCGGGGGCGAGGAGCCCGGACCCGATGTCGACCACGACCGGCACCCCGAGTCCGGTGAGTTCCTCGACGTCGGGGGTGCCGACGAATCCGTCGACCCGGAAGTTGCTCGGGTGGATCCGGACGATGCACCCGGTGTCCGGGCCCACTGCGCCCGCATAGTCGGCGAGCCGGGTGCGGTTCGTGGTGCCCACCTCGCGCAGCCGCGCCCCGGCGCTGGCCATCAGGTCGGGCAGCCGGAAGCCGTCGCCGATCTCGACCAGTTCGCCCCGGCTGACGACGACCTCCCGGCCCGGCCCGGCGACTGCGGTGACGGCGAGCAGCAGGGCCGCGGCGCCATTGTTGAGGACCAGAGCCCTGGCGTCCCCCGGGAGCACCGCGGACAGCGCGTCCAGCACCGCCGCCCCGCGCGGTCCCCGCCGACCGCTCGCCACGTCATACTCCACGGTGGCGTAGCCCGCTGCGCGCACGACGGCCTCGACCGCCGTGGGCGACAGCGGGGCCCGGCCCAGGTTGGTGTGGACCACGACGCCGGTGGCGTTCAGGACGGGGCGGATCGCGCCGGCCCTGCCGGGCAGCAGCGCGAGGGCCTCCTCGAGGACCGCCCCGGGCGCGATCACCCCGGAGCGGGCCCGGTCCTGGGCGGCCCGCACGGCAGCGCGGACCCGGGCCTGACCCACACCGGTGGACGCGGCGCGCAGGCGCGGGTCGGCGAGCAGCCGGTCGGTCCGCGGGATGTGTCGTCGCGGGTCGGTCTCGGTCACCCTCCGAGGGTAGCCAGGTCGCCCCGCGGGACCGGCGGGGTCACCGGACGATCGTCACCGGGCAGGAGGCGCGGTGCAGCACGGCGCGGCTGGTCGAGCCCAGCAGCAGGCTGGCCAGGTCACCGCGGCCACGGGCACCGACCACGAGCAGGCCCGCATCGGCGGAGGCCTTGGCGAGCACCTCGTCGGGTCGGCCGGTCTCCACGAGGAGCTCGACCGTGGCGTCCGGGGTGCGCTCCAGGAGCCGGGCGCGGGCCTTGTCCACGAAGTGCTCGGCGCCCGCCTTGCGGTGCTCGGAGGCCTCGTCCACCGAGGCGAATCCGGAGGGCGGATTGCCCAGGGCGTCCTTGGTGGCCTTGCTCCAGGCGACCACGATGGTGACCGGCGCCCCGGTGTAGCCGGCCATGTTGGCGGCCCGGTCCACGGCCCGCAGCGAGGCCTCCGACCCGTCCACCCCGACCATGATCGGGCTGTCCGGCCCCGGCAGGTCCGCCTTGGCGGTGGGCACGATGACCACCGGGCAGCGCGCGTGCTCGCTGGTGTTGAACGCCGTCGAGCCCATCAGCGTGCCGCTGATCCGGCCCCGCCCGCGGTTGCCGAGCACCACGCACCGGGCCCGGATGGAGGCTTCCTGCAGGGCCAGCGAGGCGCTGCCCAGCGAGGTCGCGGTCGTGGCCTCGACCTTCGGGAAGTCCTTGGTCGCGAGCTCCACGCCGTGCTCGGCGATCTTCTGGGCCTGCGCGTTGGCCCGACCGGCGTCGAAGTTGCCGACACCCTTGTCCTGGGCGTGGACGATCACCCCCGACGCGTGCAGCACGACGAGCGGGAGGTTCTCGAGGTCGGCCAGCGAGGCTCCCCAGTGCAGGGCGGCCTTGCTCCGGTCCGACCCGTCGTAGCCCACCACGACGGCATCTTCGGCGATCTGCATGCTCTACTCCTGTCGTTGGTGGGGTAGATCTTGTCGGTTTTCGTGGCTCGGGGCAAGAAGCGCGCGGCCGTGCGTCGGGACGGCCCACCGGTGCGCTCGGCGGGCATGGCAGGCTGGGCGGTATGAGCCACCAAGGTGCCGGACGGGTGCGGTTGACGGAGTATGCCGCGGGCGGGGGCTGCGCCTGCAAGATCCCCCCGGGGGAACTGGAGACCCTGGTCGCCGGACTCCCGGTGGCCGCGGCGGGCCCGGATGTCCTGGTCGGGACGGAGACCGGGGACGACGGAGGGGTCGTCCTGGTGCGCCCGGACCTTGCGGTCATCGCGACGGCCGACTTCTTCACCCCCGTGGTCGACGACCCGTATGACTTCGGGCGGGTCGCGGCGACCAACGCGCTCTCCGACATCTACGCGATGGGGGGCACCCCGGTCATGGCGATCAACCTCGTGGGCTGGCCCCGGGGCACGCTGGGCACCGACGTCCTCGCCGAGGTGCTCCGGGGCGGCGCCGAGGTGGCGGCGCTCGCCGGGTGCCCGCTCGTCGGGGGTCACTCGATCGACGACCCGGAGCCCAAGTACGGCCTGGCCGTGACCGGGACGGCCGATCCGGCACGGCTGCTGCGCAACGACGCCGCGACCGCCGGGCTGCCGCTCACCCTGACCAAGCCGCTCGGGATCGGGGTGCTCAACACCTGGCACAAGCGCACCGGCGAGCGGTCGGCCGAGGCGATCACCGCGATGACCGAACTAAACGCCGCGGCCGCCGCCGCGGCCACGGACGCCGGTCTCGCGGCCGCCACCGACATCACCGGGTTCGGTCTGCTGGGCCACCTGCACAAGATGATGCGGGCCTCCGGGGTCAGCGCCCGGATCGACGCCGGGTCGGTGCCCTACCTGCCCGGGGCCCGGGACGTCGCGTCGGACGGCCACGTCAGCGGGGGGACCCGGCGCAACCTGGACTGGGTCTCGCCATCGCTGGACGCCGACGGTGTCGGGGAGCTCGACCTGTTGCTGCTCGCCGACGCCCAGACCAGTGGGGGGCTGCTGCTGGTCGGTGAGGTGGACCTGCCGGGGGCCGTCGTGGTCGGCGAGGTGCTGCCTCCCCGGGCGGACGGCGTGACCGTCCAGGTCCGCCCCTGAGGGGCCCGGCCCCGGGTCAGCGGCGCCGTGCGGTGAGGTGGCTCTTGACGACCAGCAGCTCCTTGACCGGTAACTGGTCGTAGGGGGGCACGAGGTCCAGTCCGTCGAGTGCGGTCTTGGCACGGCGCGTGTTGCGGGCCTGCAGCAGGTCCCAGCCGGTCTCGTCCAGCAGCGCCTTGTAGTCGGCGATCTGCAGGCGGTTCTGGTAGTGCAGGCGGTTGTTCGCCCACCGCCACCGCCGCTCGGTCAGCGTCAGGAAGTTGAACTCGGTGATGGTCGGGTCCACGGCGGCATAGTGGTCCGCCAGGTCCACGTAGTGGCTCATCCGCGCGTCCGGTGCACTGACCCTGGCGAATTCGGTGAAGATGTCGCGCAACACGTCCCCGGGGATGTGTTCCAGGGTGTTGTTGGAGACCACCAGGTCGGCCCCGTGGGTCTCCGGCAGGCGCCCCAGGTCCCTGGCGTCGGCCACCCGGGGGGTGATCCCGAACGGGGCCAGGTTGTCGGTGACCGGACGCCCCATCGCCCCCGGTGCCAGCCTCCGCAGCAGTTCCTGCCGCGGGCCGTCCGGGACGCTGATCTCGCCCTGGTCCACCAGGTCCAGGGTCACTTGGAGCACGCGGGCCACCCGGCGACGGTCCAGGTGGGCGTTCGCGTCCACGCTGATCACCTCGGCACCGAACAGGGCCAGCCCCAGCGGCACGATCGGGAACCACCCGGTGCCGAGCTCGACCACGGTGCTGCCGGTCAGGTCGCCGTCGAGGCGGCCGGTCAGGGCCCGCACGTGGGCGGTCACGTGGTGCCACTTGGTCAGGAAGTAGTCCTCCGCCAGGGCGTGGCCGGACCGCTTGCCCCGGACCCACTCGTCCACGCGGGGTGCCCCCGGCAGCACCGACAGGGCCCCCTGTGCAGCGGCCTTCAGCCACCAGCGCGGGACGGCGGGAGGTTTCACGGCGAGGGCTTCCTCAGGGCTCGATCGACAGCGGCTCGTCGTTGCGCAGCGCCTCGAACATGGCCTCCGCCTTGACCGTGTCCCAGAGGACGGCGCTGCCGGCGGGGGTGCTGTAGTTGGCGTTCTCGATCGGGACGGTGACCGACTGCCCGTTGCCGCCGGAGACCTTGCGCATCGCCAGGGCCATCTGGATCGTCTCCCACATCGAGGTGTCCTCGCCGATGGCGAGCGCGGAACCGGTGGCGGTCCCCACGTCGTGCAGCCGCCACGGCACCAGGATGGTCTGCGGGGTGGCCATCTTGGACACCAGCGCGGAGAGGAACTCGCGCTGCCGCTCGACCCGGCCCAGGTCGCCGCGCGGGTCGGAGTAGCGCATCCGGACGTAGTTCAGCGCCTCGGCGCCGGCCAGGTCCTGGCACCCCGCGGGAAGGTCCAGCTTGGTCTTCTCGTCCACCACCGGCTCGTCGAGGCACATGTGGACGCCCCCAGCCACCTTGACCACCTCGACGAAGCCGCCGAAGCCGATCTCGAGGTAGCCGTCGATCCGCAGGCCGGTGCTCTGCTCGATGGTGTCCACCAGCAGCGGCGGTCCACCGATGGAGTAGGCGGCGTTGATCTTGTTCTCGCCCTGCCCGGGGATCTCGACGTAGCTGTCGCGGGGCAGCGACAGGAGCGTCGGCTCGCCGCTATCGGGCAGGTGCAGCACCATGATCGTGTCGGCGCGGGCACCCTCCGTGCTGTGCCCGGCCACGAGCTCGTTGCGCTCCGCGCGGGTCAGGTTGTCCCGGCTGTCGGTGCCGACCAGCACGAAGTTCGACCCGCTGCCGGCGGCGGGACGGTCGGCGGAGGTCGGGGTCGCGGGCACCCGGTCGATCGAGTTCCAGGTGGCCGTGACGGCCCAGATCATCGCGCCGACATAGGCGAGCACGAGGACCAGCAGGACCACCATGAAGCGGCGCAGCCCGTAGCGGGGGCGCTTGCGACGCCGCCGCGGCCCGCCCGGGGGTGGTCCACCCGGGGGGCGCCCGCCGGGCGCCGGGGGTGGCCCGCCCTGCCCCCGGTAGACCTCGCGGTCCTCGGGCTGGTCGTACGCCTCGTCGTAGGAGTCGGCATACCCGTCGTCGGCATACCCACCGTCCGCGTACCGGTCATCTGCGTACCGGCCGTCTGCGTATTGGCCGTCGTACCGTCCGGCGTAGGCGGCGTCCTGGTACCCGCCGCGGTCGTATGACTCCTGGCCTTCCAGCTCGCGGTAGTCGATCTGCTGGGTCTCGTCCGCGGTCCCGTCCCCGGACAGGTAGCCGGGCAGGTCGGGGTCCACGGGGTCCGGCCGCCGGTTCCGCGGGGTGCGGGGGAGCGGTCTGGTCCAGTCGTCCTCGGGGTGGTGCGGCACCGGCCCAGAGTAGGCGAGGTCCCTGGGCGGGCCGAACCCGCCACACCGGCAGTACGTGGCGGCGGGCCCGGGCGGATACCCTTCCAGCGTGACCTCAGCGCATCCGCCCGTCTCGGTGATCATGCCCATCCTCAACGAGGAGCGGCACCTGCGGCACGCCGTGCGTTCCGTGCTGGCACAGGCGTATCCGGGGGTATTGGAGGTCGTGCTGGCGATCGGTCCCAGCACGGACCGGACGATGGAGGTGGCCCGGGAGCTGGCCGCCGCGGATGCCCGGATCACCATCGTGGAGAACGCCTCGGGGCGCACACCCGATGCGTTGAACCGGGCGCTGGAGGCGGCGGCCCACGAGATCATCGTGCGGATGGACGGTCACGGGGAGCTGTCCGAGGGCTACATCACCCGGGCGGTGGAGGTGCTGCTCGAGACCGGCGCCGCCAACGTGGGCGGCATCATGCTAGCCGAGGGGCAGAGCGACTTCGAGAAGGCCGTCGCGGGGGCGATGCGCTCGCCGCTGGGCATCGGCGGCGCGCGGTTCCACGTGGGTGGCACGGCCGGGCCGACCAAGTCGGTCTACCTCGGGGTGTTCCAGCGGGAGTGGCTGCGCCGGGTCGGCGGCTACGACACGACCTACGCGAGGGCCCAGGACTGGGAGATGAACTACCGGATCCGGCAGGAGGGCGGCACGGTGTGGTTCACCCCCGACCTGACCGTCACCTACCGTCCGCGGCCCGACCTCGGGGCGCTGGCGCGGCAGTTCTACCGCACTGGTCAGTGGCGCCGCCGGCTCGCCCGGCAGCACCCGAAGTCGCTGAACTACCGCTACCTGGCCCCGCCGGTGGCGGTCGCCGGTCTGGCCCTGACCACGGTGGGCGGCCTGGCGTGGCGGCCGTTGTGGCTGGCGCCCGCTGCCTATGCGGCGGCGGTGACCGTCGGCGGACTGGCGATCGGCGCCAAGGAGGGACCGGCCGTCGCCGTCCGGGTGCCCCCGGTGCTGGCCGTGATGCACCTGGCCTGGGGGGCCGGGTTCCTGCGCGGCACCGGGGACTGAACGGCGGGACCGACCGGCCGGCGGACGAGAGTGTGCTCAGGCGTCCTGGAGCGCGACGGTCAGCTCGGGACCGGTCTTCTCCACGACCTCCTCGACCGTGACACCGGGCGCCAGCTCGCGCAGCACCAGGCCGTCGTCGGTGACGTCGATGACCGCCAGGTCGGTGATGATCCGCTGGACCACCTGCAGCCCGGTGATCGGCAGCGAGCACTCCTGGACGATCTTGTGGGAGCCGTCCTTGGCCACGTGCTCCATCAGCACGATGACCTTCTTGGCGCCGTGGACCAGGTCCATCGCGCCGCCCATCCCCTTGATCATCTTGCCGGGGATGGTCCAGTTGGCGATGTCGCCGGCCACGGAGACCTGCATCGCGCCCAGGATCGCCGCGTCGACCTTGCCGCCCCGGATCATCCCGAAGCTCGTGGCGGAGTCGAAGAACGAGGCGCCGGGGCGGACCGTGACGGTCTCCTTGCCGGCGTTGATCAGGTCGGCCTCCTCGGTGCCCTCGACCGGGTAGGCGCCGACGCCCAGGATGCCGTTCTCGGACTGCAGGACCAGCTCCACGTCGTCCGGGACGTAGTTGGGCACCAGGGTCGGCAGGCCGATGCCGAGGTTCACGTAGTCGCCGTCGGACAGTTCCTCGGCGGCGCGGGCCGCCATCTCCTCGCGGGACAGAGCCATCTCAGGCCTCCTCGGTGGTCGGGGCGGGACGCGTGGTCCGCCGTTCGATGCGCTTGGCGCTGACCTGCTCGGGGGTCAACGGCAGCACCCGCTGGACGTAGATGCCGGGCAGGTGGACGCGGTCGGGGTCGATCTCGCCGGGCTCCACCAGCTCCTCCACCTCGGCGACCGTGATCCGGCCGGACATGGCGCACAGCGGGTTGAAGTTGCGGGCGGACTTGTTGAAGACCAGGTTGCCGTGGCGGTCGCCGACCGCGGCCCGGACCAGCCCGAAGTCGGAGACGATCGAGTGCTCCAGCACGTACTCGCGGGTCTGCCCGTTGAACTCGAACTCCTGGGTGTGCTTCGGCGGGGAGGCGATGTCCACGCCGCCCTCGGCGTTGTACCTCCAGGGCATCCCGCCCTCGCTGATCTGGCTGCCGACGCCGGTGGCGGTGTAGAACGCCGGGATCCCCGACCCCCCGGCCCGCAGCTTCTCGGCGAGGGTGCCCTGCGGGGTGAGTTCGACCTCGAGCTCACCGGCGAGGTACTGCCGGGCGAACTCCTTGTTCTCCCCGACGTAGGAGGCGATGATCCGGCGCAGCCGACCGGCATTCAGCAGGATGCCCAGGCCCCAGTCGTCGACACCGCAGTTGTTGCTGACGACCTCCAGGTCCTTGGTGCCGCGGGCGAGTACCTCGGCGATGAGCACCGACGGGACCCCGGAGAGCCCGAAGCCGCCCACGGCCAGCGTCATCCCGTCGCTGATGCCCTCCACTGCCTCGGAGGCTGATGCAACCACTTTGTCCATGCCCGCACACTAGCGGGGGCCGATCACCCGTCGGCAGTCAGGTCCACGCCCTCGCTGCGCATCCGGTCGTCCCCCGCATTGGGCTCCGAGCCACGGACCACGACGACGGACCCACCGGCCGCGAACGCGTGCAGCACGTGGTGCAGGAATGCCTGGGGCGAGGCGGCGGTCACCAGCACCCGGCAGCCGGGGGCCCAGGTGGTTGCCGGCACCACGGACTCGTATGCCGTCCGCTGGCCGTCGTGGATGAGCGCGGCCTCGTCGGGCTCGGGCTCGTCCCACGCGGTGAAGCTGTCGCCGTAGCTGGGCAGCTCCTTGGCCTCGTCCATCACCCCGGAGCGCAGGTCGCCGGCGAACTCGCGGGCCAGCGCTGGCAGGGACACCGCGATGACCTCGTCGGCGTCCTCCGCGGTCGGGGAGTCGGGCTCGGCCGTCACGAGCACGTCGGCCCCCTCGTGCCGGTCCAGCGTCAGCGTGGCACCGACCGACCAGACCGCCAGCGACCAGTAGATCCAGCGCCAGTGCGGCACCGGCAGGTCGAGCAGGACGACCGACCCCGGCTCGACGTCCAGGCCCTCCTGCAGCGCGTTGGCGGCCTTGGCGACCCAGGTGTCCAGCACCTTGCGGGACAGTTCGATGCGTTCCCCCTGGGTGGGTCCGGGGGTGTCGTCGTAGAAGGTGATGGCAGGCCGGGTCGGGTCCTCCGACAGGAGGTCCGCGAGGACCTGGGCGGGCGTGTGCACGACCATGACGCTAACGCAGGTCGGTCACCGGGGCGTGTCAGGCTGTGGACATGTCGTCCGATCAGCCCACCGTGATGCGACGGTCCCGGTGGGTTCCCGGACGTCCGGTGGACCTGACCGCCACCTGGGGCACGCTGCGCCGCGGGGGCGGTGACCCGACCTGGCAACAGCACGGCGACACCGTGTGGCGCGGGGTGCGGACCGCCCTCGGCCCGGTCACCCTGCAGGTCCGCACCGACCGTTCGGCCGGTGCCGTCGAGGGACGGGCGTGGGGGACGCCGGAGGCGACCGGACACGTCCTCGGGGCGCTGCCCGAGATGCTGGGGTCCACGGACGACCCCACGGGGTTCCGGCCGCACCACCCGGTGGTCGCGCAGGCCTGGGCGCAGCGGCAGGGGTGGCGCGTGCCGCGCACCGGGATGGTGCTGGAGGCGCTGGTCCCGGCCGTGATCGAGCAGAAGGTCACCGGGCAGGAGGCGTTCGCCGGGCAGCGTCACCTCGTGCGCCGGTTCGGCGAGCCGGCGCCGGGGCCGGGCCGGGCGATGGGGTTGTGGGTGGCGCCGACCGTGGCGACCCTGCGCAGGATCCCCTCCTGGGAGTGGGCCCGCCTGGGGGTCACGCCGCAGCGGGCGGACACGCTGATGCGGGTGCTCGCGGTCGCGGACCGGCTCGAGGAGGCGGTGCACCTGCCCCCGGCGGCCGCGCAGGAACGCCTCACCGGGGTGACCGGGGTCGGGGTGTGGACGGCGGCCGAGACGGCGCAGCGGGCGCTGGGCGATGCCGACGCGGTCAGCTTCGGGGACTACCACGTGGCGGCCAACATCGGCTGGGCGCTGACCGGCAGCCCGGTCGACGACGAGGAGCTCGCCGAACTGCTGGCGCCCTATGCCGGCCACCGCTACCGGGTGCAGCGGCTGCTCGAGCTGGCCGGGCACCGGCGTCCCCGACGGGGGCCGCGGATGCCGCCGCGGGCACACCTGCCGGTGCGCTAGCCGCCCCGCACCTCCACCCGAACCTGCGGCGGCGCCAGCCGTTCGGCGCGCAGCGCCACCTCGAGCCGGGCGGCGAGCCGCCCCACGGGCACGGGGTCCGGGCCGGAGACCCGCAGCGTCAGGTGGCCGGTGTCGTCCGGGGACTCCTCGACGGTGCTGCCCTCCGGCTCGCCGAACCGGGCCAGGCGCACCGCCCGGTCCAGCCGGGTGCGGGCGTCCTCGGGGAGCACGGAGGGCAGCCCGATCTGCGCGGCCGCCGCCGTCCCGGGCTCGACGCCCAGTGCCGCGCGGACCGCCTCCTGCACGCCGTGGGCGAACCAGTCGTCCGGTCCCGTGCGGACCAGGTACGAGGCGCCCGGGGCACCCGGGTCGGTGACCGTGCCGTCGGGGAGCCCCCGGACCAGCGCCACCGGGATGCCGCCGACCTTGCCCTTGACCAGGTCGGCCGCCGCGGCGACCTCGTCGGCCACCGCGCGGGAGGTGACGGTCAGGTCCCGGCCGTCGGCGTCCTGTCCTCCGCGGAGGTCGTCCAGGACCGCGACCCCGCAGGACCCCAGCGCGAAATCGGTCTGTCCGAGCCGCCAGGGCCGGCCGGCGGTGTCGCTCAGCACAATCCCGATCATGGGGACGGGGGAGGGTGCGTAGGCGGCCAGCAACTCGGCATACAACGACCGCGCGGCGAGGTCGGGGTCGTGCGGCAGCGTCAGGTAGCCACCCTCGTCCCCGACGTTGGAGGCGTCGATCCCGGCGGCGACCATGACGGGTCCGGCCTTGGCGTGGACCACCCGCGTCACGCCGTTCGGGGTCTCGCGCTCGGTCACGATCCGGTGGCTGTGCCGGAGCACCAGGGCCTGCTTGTCGTCGGTCGACTCCCGCATCCCCAGGGCCTTGGAGACGATCTTGCTGGAGACCACCAGCACGTCACCGTCGGCCAGGCGCAGGTCGAGCGCCCGGAGGGCGTCCCGGATCACCGTGCCGAGGTCGGTGCCCCTGCGGATCTCGCCGATCCCGGTGACCGGGACCAGTTCCACCGCCCCCGCCCGGCCGCTCACGCCGCACCGCCGGCGCGCAGGCCGAGGGCCAGGTCGAGGGCCGCCGCGGCGATCTCGGCGGCCGTCTCGACGTCCCGCATCCGCAGGTCCCGGTGGTGCACCACGGCCCGCGCCGGGTAGCGGGCACCGGCCTGGTCCCGGTCGACGGTGTCGACGAGCCACCCGTCGAGGAAGTCCGCGTAGAGACCGGCGACGCCCGCCGCGCTCACCGGGACCCCGAGGGGCGCCAGGCAGGCGTCCGCGTGGCCGCGCACGGGGGCCCCGCCGATGATGGGGCTGACCCCCACCACGGGCGCCCGGGAGCCGCGGAGGGCGTCCCGGAGCCCCGGGATGCCCAGCACGATGCCGATGGAGACGACCGGGTTGCTCGGCGGCAGCAGGATCACGTCGGCCGAGCGCAGCGCCTCCAGGACGCCCGGTGCCGGCGTCGCCGCGGAGAGGCCGGCCACGGTGAACCGCTTGGCGGGAACGGCGGCCTGCTGCTGCACCCACCACTGCTGGAAGTGCACCGCGCGCTCGCCGGGGGAGCCGTCGTCGGCCGGGTGGTCCGGGTCCTCGAGGACCACGTGGGTCTCGATCGGGGTGTCGGTGGCGGGCAGCAGGCGGACCCCCTGGTCGGGGAGCCCCCAGCGGGCGGCCAGCCGCGCGGTGACCTCGCTCAGCGACCGGCCCTGTCCCAACCACTGGCTCCGGGCGATGTGGGTGGCGAAGTCCCGGTCGCCGAGCCCGAACCACCCGGGTTGGGCGCCGAGCGCGGTGAGTTCGGTCATCACCTCGTGGGTGTCGCCGTCGCGCCCCCAGCCCTGGTCATCGTCCACCCCGCCGCCGAGGGTGTAGAGCACCGAGTCGAGGTCCGGGCAGACCCGCAGGCCGAACAGCGTGATGTCGTCGCCGGTGTTGCCGATGACGGTGAGGCGCGGCTCGGCGTCCGTGGCCGGTCCCTCGCGACGGTCCAGGTGGTGCACGAGGCCGCGCAGGAAGCGGGCGCCGCCGACGCCACCGGAGATTGCGGTGATCTGCATGGCCCCATTGTGGGAGGTCAGGGCGCTTTACCAGAGCCGGGGTTGACGTAATGGCATGACACGCGTGTAATTCTCTCAATGTTGTTTGTGCCGGAGGGTCGAGGAGGAGCCGTGCACGAGCTGGACCTGCTGACATTCCTGAACACGACCGAAGAGGACGAGGAGGCCTCGTGGCAGGAGCGCGCACTGTGCGCGCAGACTGACCCGGAGGCGTTCTTCCCCGAGAAGGGTGGATCCACCCGCGAGGCCAAGAAGGTCTGCGTCGGGTGCGAGGTGCGCGCCGAGTGCCTGGAGTATGCCCTCGCCCACGATGAGCGGTTCGGCATCTGGGGCGGGCTCTCCGAGCGAGAGCGGCGCAAGCTGAAGAAGCGCGCCGTCTAGGCGCCCCGACACCCAGTGTCTGCCACGCCCGGGTCACCACGAGGTCTGGCGCGTGATCGTCGTCGCGCGCCGGTGCACGACGTCACCGTCGTGCTGCTGACCCATCCGGGGGGTCCGGTCGTCTCCCACGTGCTCGACGCGCTCGCGTCCCAGACCCGGCGCCCGGAGCGCGTCGTCATCACCGGTCTGGAACGCGACGACCCCGAGGTCGCCCAGGCCCGCGACCACCCCCTCGTCCGCGACGGAGCGCGCCTCCTGGTCCGCGACCCCCTCGACGGTCCGGACGAACCTCCGTTGCAGGCGGTCCTGGCCGATGCCACCGCCGACCTGGATGCCGGGGAGGGCCGGTGGTGGTGGCTGTTGCACGACGACTCGCTCCCGGACCCCGAGGCGCTCGCCGAGTTGATCGATGCGACCACCCGGTCGACCGGTGTCGGCATCGTCGGCCCCAAACTGGTCCAGGCCCAGAACCCCCGCCACCTCGTCGCGGTCGGCCAGGCGGTCACCCGCAACGGCCGCCCCGGTGACTCGGTCGCCGGACAGCTCGACCAGGGACAGTTCGACCAGCGCAGCGACGTGCTGGGCGTCCCGGTGGCCGGCATGCTCGTCCGCGCCGACCTGTTCGGCGAACTCGGGGGACTGGACCCGGCCTTCGGCGACGGGGTGGAGGGGCTCGACCTGTCCTGGCGCAGCCACCTGGCGGGTCACCGGGTGCTCGTGGCGCCCGGCGCCGTGGTCCGCCAGGGCGGCGCGGGCCTGGGGGTGGTCAACCCGACCCGGACGCGCACCCGCACCCGACAGATGGCGCTCGCGCGCGGCTCTTGGTGGAGCATGCCCTTCCGGGCGGTCGGCGTCGTGCTCTCCTCCCTGCTGGCCGCGCTGGGGCTGTTGCTGGTCAAGCGCCCGTCCGCCTCGGCCGGAGAGCTGGCCGACGTCCGGGGCGCCCTGACCCCCTGGCGCGGACTGGGTGCCCGCTGGCGCTTCCGGGGTCGCACGTCGGTGCGCCGCCGGGACCTGGCCACGCTGTTCCCCACCTCGGCCAGCGCCTGGCGCGGCACCTCCGACCTGGTGCAGGACGCCCTCACCCCCCGCGCCGCCGGTGCCCGCCGGGCCGGGGGCGACGGGGAGAGCGGACCGGTCGACGAGGACGCCCAGTCGCTGGCGGCGGCCCGGTTCGGGTACCGGGTCTGGAGCTGGCCGCTGGTGCTGGTGACCCTGCTGGGGGTCGTCCTGGGCCTCACCTGGTGGCGGGGTGTGCTCTCCGGCCTGAGCCTCTCCCGGTCCGGGGTCGCGGCCGGCGACCTGTGGCCGGTGGCCAGCGACGGCGGCGACCTGTGGGAGTCCTGGTGGTTCACCTGGCGCGGCCCGGGCCTGGGCTCCGCGGTCCCGCACGAGCCGTGGCTGCTCCCCATGGCGGGGATGACCCGGCTCGTGGAGTGGCTGCCCTGGGTCGACGGCGACGGCTCCCCGGCCGCGGTGACCGCGACCTGGCTGCTCTTCGCCGCGCTCCCGCTGTCCGTGGTGACGGCCTACCTGGCCACCCGCTCGGTGTTGCGCAGCCGCTGGCAGCGCGCGGTGGCGGGCCTGCTGTGGGCGGGACTGCCGCCGCTGGCCGCCGGGGTGGAGGAGGGCCGGGTCGGCCCGGTCCTGGCGCACGTCCTGCTGCCGCTCGTCGTCGCCGGCTTCCTGGCAGCGGCACGGCGCGGCGAGGGCACCAGGCGCACCGCCGCCACCTTCGGCACCGCCCTGCTGCTCGGCCTCCTCGGCATGTTCGTGCCGGGCCTGCTCGTCCTCGCCACGGTCGCCGGACTGTTCCTGTTCGTGCTGGGTCCGGGGTGGAGCCGGGCGCGCGGGCTGGTGCTCGCCGCCCTGCCGTGGCTGCTGCTCGGCCCCTGGCTGCAGACGGTGTGGAGCGACCCACGGCTGGTCCTGGGCGGCGCCGGGGCCACCACGACCCACCCCGCCAGCGAGCCCTGGCAGACCCTCCTGCTGCATCCCGGGGGAGCCCAGTCGCCGACCCTCTGGTGGACCATCCCGCTGCTCGTGCTGGCCGCGGTGGGGATCTTCCGTCGGGGGGAGCGCGGTCGGCGCGCGGGGGTGCTGCTGGTCGGCGGGGTCCTCTCCCTGGCGGCCGCCCTGGCCGTGCCGCTGCTGGAGCTGGGGACGCTGCCCGAGGGGCACGGCGCAGCCGGGGCCGCCGTCACCGCCTGGCCGGGCACCTACCTCAGCGCGGTCGGTGCCTGCGCCCTGCTCGCCGCGGGCCTCTCGGTGGACCGGGTCAGCCGGATGTCCCGGGCGGGGCGCCCGACCGTGGCGGTCCTCGCCGGCGTCGCCGTGGTCGCCGGGCTGGGCCTGCTCGGCTCGACCGTATGGAGCGGGACCGGCCCCTCGTTGACGGTTGCCTCGCCGCCGCACCCCGCGGTCGTGGCGGAACAGGCCAGCGGCCGCGACGCGCTGCGCATCTTGGAACTCACCCCCGAGGGCCCTTCCGTCACCTACCGGCTCGAGGGGCGCGAGCCCGGGCTGTGGCTCCGCGACCGGGCCCGTGAGGTCAGCGGGCTCACCGTGCCTGCGGCCGGCCCCGGCGAGGAGCACTTGGCCGCCACGGTCAACGCCCTCGTCGGCCAGCCGTCGACCGCATCCACGGACGGCGCGGACGGGGAGGGTGCCGGCACGCTGGCGGACCTGCACGACCTCGGCGTCGGGTTCGTGGGGCTGCGGGCCGACGCCGACCACGCCCTGGTGGAGGTCCTGGACGGCACGCCCGGACTGACCCGGCTGGGTGGCTCCGAGGACCTCGTGCTGTGGCGGGTCGCCGCCATCGGCGAGGGTGAGGACCTCGTCTCCCCGGCCCGTATCTGGGTCCGCGACACGGACGGCGACGCCCTCACCACGGTGCCGGTGAGCGGCGGCCACGCCCGCACCGACGGCGCGGAGCCGGGCACCGCCGTGCCGGCCGGGACCTCCCTGGTGGTGTCCGAGGGTGCCGACTGGCCCGACCACGTCACCGTGACGGCGGACGGTGCCGAACTGGTGGCCGACCCCACGGCCTGGCCCCCCGCCTACGCGCTGCCGCAGGGCGCCGGGGAGATCACGGTGGCGCCGGTCGCCGAGGACTCCACCTGGCACCTGGTCACCCTGGCGATCGCCGTGCTCGCCGCCTTCCTGGCGCTACCGCTGGGTTCCCGTAGCAGGAGCATCCGATGATCCGACGCCGCCGGCACGAACCGGACGAGGACCCGATCCGCACCGAGGAACTGGTGCGTCCCGAACCCGAACCCTGGGAGGGGAACGACGACGGGGACGACGGGATCCAGGATGACCTGCCCGACCCCGACGGCGACGCGGCCCCCGGGGCGGCGTCCGGCGAAGGGCGCCCCACGGCGGACGGGGAGGCACCGGCCGTCCGGCGCCGCGGCCGGGGTGCGGCGGTGAAGGTGCTGGCCTTCCTCGGGTTCGGCGCGGTGGTGACCGGCCTGGTGCTGGGTGCCGGCCGGATCCCCGGTGGGCTGGACCTGTCCGACTACCTGGGACCGGACGTCCCGGAGCCGGTGTCGGTGACCGTCACGGATCCCCGCGTCACCGAGACGGTGCTCAGCTGCCCCGGGCCCGAGCAGGTCGGTCTGGACGACCCCACGGTGCAGGAGCAGCGGATGGTCGTGCGGGTGCTGGCCGGGGTGGCGCCACCGGCAGCGCTGCCCGAGGAACTCGACGCCGGCACCGACGGGCAGCTCACCCTCGACCTGATCCCCGACGGGCCGTCGCAGCGGGAGACCGCGCGGGATGCCGTGCTGCTCCAGGACATCGAGGGCGCCGAGGCCGCCCGGATCACGGCGACCGGGGACCTCGCGGTGGGTGCGACGGGGGCGCAGTGGCACCTGAGCCAGGCCGCCGAACGGCGCGGCCTCACCGCCGCCCCGTGCCTGCCGGCCACGACCGAGTCCTGGCTGCTGGCCGGGGGCGACGAACCGGGCCGGGTGGAACGGATCGTGCTGACCAACCCCGGCGCCAACCCGGTGACCGTGCGGGTCCAGGTGTTCGGTGCGGAGGGAGAGCTGCCCGCCCCCGGCGGACAGGGCGTCGTGGTCCCGCCCGACGGTCGCAGGGTGCTGCTGCTCGACGCGCTGGCCTCCGGGGAGTCCACGCCCGCCATCCGGGTGACGTCCACCGGCGGACCGGTGGCCGCGGTGCTGGGCGACCGCTGGCTGGAGGGGACGCTCGACCGGGGGCTGGAGCTCACCGTGCCGGCCGCGGCCCCGGCGGAGGAACTGCTGGTCCCGGCCGTCCCGATGCCCCATGACCTCGCCGCCGGTTCCGCGCAGCTGCGGGTCGTCGTGCCCGGGGAGAACGACGCCATCGTGCAGGTCCGGGCGCTGACGGGGGACGGGCCGACCCGGGTGGAGCACGACGTGACCGTGGTCGACGCTGGCTCGGTGGCCGACATCGACATCTCCGACCTCCCGGAGGGCACCCAGGCCCTGCAGGTGACCAGCGACGAGCCGGTGACCGCCGCGGCCCGGATGGAGCGCCGGTCCGGGGAGGACCTCCCGTCGGAGATGGCCTGGGTCCCGGCGACGGAGCCGGTCACCGAGCTCGCCGGTGCCCCGGTCTTCCACCACGACACGGTCCCGGTGCGCACCCAACTGGTGCTCGCGGCCATCGAACCCGCACGGGTCGAGGTGGTCACCGTCGACGCCGAGGGCGGGACCACGACCGAGGAGGTCTCCGTCCCCGAGGCGAGCAACGTGACCGTGCGGGTGCCGGAGGAGGCGATGAGTGTCTGGGTGCGCCCGGTCTCCGGTGCGCCGCACGCCGCGCTCGTGGCCTTCGACGTGGAGGCCGAGGGCGGCACGATGCTCGCCGGTCTCCCGCTGCAGGACCTGCCGTTGACCCGTGACCTGCTCGACGTGAGGCCCTGGCTGCCCTGACCCCGTCCGACCACCCCTGGGCGCCGGCCCTCCGGAACCTCTGGGTGCCGGTCCCTCAGGACCTCAGAACAGGTCCTCGGGATCCATCCCGAGCATCGAGGCGACCTGCTCGGCGAGCACCTCGTAGATCATCGCGGCCAGTTCTGCAGGGTCCTGCGCCCTGGTCTCCAGCGGGCGGCGGTACAGCACCACCCGGGTCGGCAGCGAGCCCTGCGCCGGGAACAACCGGCCCAGCGCCACCCGCGTCTCCCAGGGTGAGGGGTCCGAGGGCGGCACGTCCTCGACGGCGACCTCGAGGCCGTCGAGCTGCCGCTCCAGCCGACGCTCGAGGGAGGCCACGGCGTCCAGCACCATCTCGTCGAACACCCGGGCGCGCGAGGTCATCAACGGCACCCGCGGCCAGGCCAACGGCCCCCGCATCCCGTGTCCGTGCCGGTCCCGGCGACGTATCCCGCTCACGGGCACGACCCTACGCCGGGTGACCGGGCGGTCCGGCCCGCTGGGTCCCCCGGCGGCGTGGTTGACCGCCCGCGGCGGCCGGACGACATACAGTGCTCGGGTGACCGTTTCCCGCCACTGCTCGAAGACCGCGTGCGGCAACCGCGCCGTGGCCACGCTCACCTACGTCTACGCCGAGCAGACGGCAGTGCTGGGTCCGTTGGCCACCTACGCGGAGCCGCACTCCTACGACCTGTGCGACCAGCACGCCGCCCGGCTCACCGCCCCCCGCGGGTGGGACGTCGTGCGCCTGGAGCACGGCCAGGACGTGCCCACCGACGACCTGGTGGCCCTGGCCGAGGCGGTCCGCGAGTACCGGTCCGGCGTGGTCGCGGGCAGTGTCCGCCCCGCTGAGGACCAGGACGGGGACGTTGCCACCGGGACGGGGCGGCGCGGTCACCTGCGCGTCCTGCGCGACACCTAGGACCCGCGGGTGAGCACCGTCCGGTTGACCGATTTCATCAAGGCCTATGACGTGCGGGGCCTGGTCCCCGAGCAACTCGACGCGTCCGTCTGCCGGGCGCTGGGTTCCTCCTTCGCCCAGGTCGTCGCCCTCCCCGAGGGGGCGAGCGGGATCGTCGTGGGCTACGACATGCGCCCGTCCTCCCCGGAGCTGTCCCGTGCCTTCGCGGCCGGGGCCGCCGCGGCGGGGGTCGACGTCACCGTCATCGGGCTGTGCTCGACCGACGGTCTCTACTTCGCCAGCGGGCACCTCGGGCTCCCGGGGGCGATGTTCACGGCGAGCCACAACCCGGCGGAGTACAACGGGATCAAGCTGTGCCGGGCCGGGGCGCGGCCGGTGGGACTGGACAGCGGGCTCGCCGAGGTGCGCGACCTGGCGCAGTGGCAGCTGGACCGGGGTCACCTGCACGGCGGCACGGCCGCCGCGACCCCGGGGACGGTCACCGAGACCGACCTCACCACGGCATACGGGGACTTCCTGCACGGGCTGGTCGACCTGCGCGGGGGACGGCCGCTCAAGGTCGTCATCGATGCCGGCAACGGGATGGCCGGCCTCACCGCCCCGGCCGTGCTGCAGCGCGAGGGGCTGCCGCTGGAGGTGGTCCCGCTGTACTTCGAGCTGGACGGCACCTTCCCCAACCACGAGGCCAACCCGCTGGAGCCGGAGAACCTGCGCGACCTGCAGGCGGCCGTGCCGGCGCACGGGGCCGACCTGGGACTTGCCTTCGACGGCGACGCGGACCGGTGCTTCGTCGTGGACGAACGCGGGGAACCGGTGACCCCGAGTGCGATCACCGCGCTGATCGCGTCCCGGGAGGTCGCCCGAGAGGTCGCTGCCGGCCGGTCGCCCGAGGACGTCGCGATCGTCTACAACGTGATCTGCTCGCGGGCCGTCGCCGAGACCGTGGCCGAGCTGGGGGCCACCGGGGTGCGGACCAGGGTGGGGCACTCCTACATCAAGGCGGTCATGGCCGAGCACGAGGCGGTGTTCGGCGGGGAGCACTCGGCGCACTACTACTTCCGCGACTTCTTCTTCGCCGACACCGGGATGCTGGCGGCGCTGCACGTGCTGGCCGCGCTCGGCGGGCAGGACCGGTCGTTGAGCGAGCTGGTCGCCGGCTACGACCCGTACGTCGCGTCCGGGGAGATCAACTCCACCGTCGCCGACGTGGCGGCCGCCACCGAGCGGGTGCTGGCCTGGGGGCGGGAGCAGGGCGCGCGGGTGGACACCCTCGACGGCCTCATCCTGACCGGACCGGGCGAGCCGATGTGGTGGTTGAGCCTGCGCCCGAGCAACACCGAGCCGTTGTTGCGGCTGAATGTCGAGGCGGTGGACACTGAGACCATGACGCGGGTGCGGGACACGGTGCTGGGTATGGTGCGGGCGTGAGCAACGAACTGGAGCCCTGGGTCCGTCAGATCCTGCGCTGCCCCGTGGGCCGGCACGAACTCCTGGACGTCGTCGACGACACCGGTGCCCCGGTGCTGGAGTGCGCGGAGGACTGTGGTGGGCCCGGGCAGCGGAGGCAGTATGCCGTCCGGTCCGGGATTCCCGTCCTGCTGGCCGACGAGGCCGTCCTGGTGACCCGCTGACCGGACCCGTCCCACCGTCCACCTGACCACCACCGCTGGAGATCGAGGCCGCTCGTGGCGCCATACATCGACGAAGCACTGCTGGACGACCCGGACGAACTGCTGCGCAAGGACAGCCGGCAGACCCTGCGGGCGCTGGCCACCGCCGGTGCCCAGGTGCGCGAGAGCGTGACGCTCACCGAGGAGGCGGGGCTCACCCGGCTCGCCGAGCAGGACCGGCCCAGGTCCGTGCTGGTCGCCGCGCTCGGCGGGTCGGCGCTGGTGGCCGACGTGCTGGAGCTGCTGGCCGAGCCGGGGTCCCCGGTGCCGGTGCAGGCGCGCCGCAACCTGCCGCTGCCCGGCTGGGTGGGGCCCCTGGACCTGGTCGTGGCGGTCTCGTTGTCCGGCAGGGCGCCCGGGCCCCTGGCGGTCGCCGCGGAGGCGGCCCGGCGAGGGGCCTCGCTGCTCACCGTCGGTGCCGACGACTCGCCGCTGGCAGAGGTGTGCCACCGGGCGCGAGGAGTCCACGTGGGGATCGGCCGGGGCCGGGAGAACTCGCGCACCTCGTTATGGACACTGCTCACGCCCGCGCTGCTGGGGGCGGACGCCATCGGCCTGATCGACTGCACGCCGGAGACCATGACCGAGGTCGCGCGGCGGCTGGACGAGCGGGCCGAGGCCTACCGACCGACGTCCGAGAGCTTCGTGAACCCGGCCAAGCTCCTGGCGGTCCAGCTCGCCGAGACGGTGCCAATGGTGCTGGGCGACGGGCCGATGGGTGGGGTGGCGGCAGCCCGCGCCTCCTCGATGCTGGCCCGCACCGCGCGCATCCCGGCGGCGTTCGGTGAGCTGCCGGACGCGGCGAGCCAGATCGTGGCCTGCTTCGACGGGCCGTACACCCGGATCGGCGGCCGCCGACCCGGCACCTATGACAACGCGCGGATCCGGCTGGGGGACATCGACACCAGCACCTGGGAACCCCGGCACTTCGACACCCCCGACGGCCCCCTGCTGGAGGAGCCCCGCGGCCCGCAGGGGCACCCCGGCGACGACATCTTCGCCGACCCCTACCTGGACGGGCCCTCCCCGCCGCAGCTGGGGCTGCTCGTGCTGCGGGACGCCCCCGCGACCCCGCCGACCCGCGAGTCGGAGGAGGGACGGGCGCTGACCGACGCCGTGTTCAGCACCGCCCGGGAGGCCGGGGTGCGGGTGATGGAGGCCCAGGCCGAGGCGGGCCAGCCGATCACCCGGCTCGCCGACCACGTCGCCACGGTCGACTTCACCGCCACCTACCTGGCCCTGGGCCTCGGCCTCGACCCCTCGGTCTCCCCGCACGTCGCGGACCTGCGCGACCGCACCCGTTAGGGGGCTCGGAGCGGCTGCAGGATTATCGGGTCACCCGGTAATCCTGCGCTTCGTAGGAGAAACTTCCCGGTCGATAGCGCCAGGTTTCGGGGTAACCCGATAATCCTGCAGGGCCGGCCGAGCGTCAGTCGGCGGTGCGGACGGTCGAGCCGGTGACGCGGGTCAGCAGCGGGGCGGTGGCCAGGAGGGACAGCCAGACGATGCCGATGCCGGCGGCGAGCGCGGCGGCGATGACCAGCCCGGAGAGCGGGTCGGTGAGGAGCGCGATGCCCGACAGGGGCGCGATCAGCAGGGCGGCCACCAGGGCCGAGCCCAGCGAGACGACCCGCAGCGGGGAGAGTACGGCGCGACGACGGGCGGTGTCGACCCGGCTGCGGGGCATCCCCATCCGGTCCAGGCTCACGTAGAGGTCGCGCCGGTCCAGGATGTCCGCGGACTGGTTCACCGCGACCGAGGCGGCGACGGTGACGAACGAGATCACCAGGGTCAACAGGATCCCGGTGCGCAGGTCGACCAGCATGATGGCGTCCTCGCGGGCCATCGGGCCGGTCCCCGCCATCCCGTTGCTGAGCGCCAGACCGACCCCGGCGAAGACGGCGACGAAGGAAGTCAGGGAGACGCCGCTGACCTGGCGCCAGGCCGCCTTGGGGGAGTCCAGCACGGTGCGGGCGGCGAGCAGCCGCTCGGCCGACTTCGGTCCGGAGGCGGTGCGGGCCTGGCGGCGGGCGATGGTGCGCAGCACCCAGGGCCCGAGGGTGTTGAGGACCGCCATGGTCACCCCGAAGGTCGCGACGAGGCCGATCACCAGGCCGACGATGTCCTGGGCGTCTCCCAGTTGGTCGCCGGCCACCAGCCCCAGCCCGACGGCCAGCAGGATCGCCACCACCCGCACGAGGCTCATCCGCGGGGCGTCCTGCCGGGTCCGGACCCCGAGGGGTGAGACGACCACGGTCCGCAGGCCGACCAGCGAGCTGACGGCGGCCATGACGACCAGCGCCACGACGCAGAGCACGGTGCCGGGGACGCCCAGCAGGACGTTGCCGGCGCCGAGCCGGCTGTCATGGAAGGAGACCAGGCCGACCAACGGTGCGAGCAGCAGGTGGCCGAGGACCCCGGCGAGGGTGCCGGCGGCGGCCAGCAGGGTGGACTCCAGGACGGTCATCGAGGTGACCGTGCTCGTGGGGGCCCCGAGCAGGCGCAGCGTCGACAGGTGCTCGTCCCGGCGCCGGGCCGACAGCCGGGCCGCCGACCCGCACAGGGTGAGCAGCGGGATCACCAACAGGATCACCGCGAGCGCGGCCAGGCTCTGGTAGGTCTCGGCCATCGGGCCCCGGATCGTGAAGAAGAACCGGGCGCCGCCCAGCACCGTGAGCATGAGCGCGGTGACCACCCCGAAGGCGGCCACGGGGAGCAGGAGCGCACCGCGGTCGGTGTCACCGCCGCGACGCAGGAGCAACAGCGTCAACCGGGCGGCGGGCCTCATGCGACCACCTCCGCGGGACGGGCGCCACCGGCGTGCTCCTGGACGACCAGGCCGTCGCGCAGCCGGACCACCCGGTGGCACCCGGCGGCGACCTGCTCGTCGTGGGTGACCACGACGAGGCTGCGACCCGCCCCGACGGTGGTGTCCAGCAGGGCCTGCATGACCTGGGCCGAGGTGCGGGAGTCCAGGGCACCGGTCGGCTCGTCGGCGAAGACCACCGCGGGGCCGGTCACCTGGGCACGGGCCACGGCGACCCGCTGGGCCTGGCCGCCGGACAGCTGCCCGGGGCGACGGTCCTCCATGCCGGCGAGCCCCAGGTGGTGCAGCCACCGGGCCGCCTCCGCCTCGGCGGCGCGGCGCTCGGTGCCGCCCAGCAGCAGCGGAAGGGCGACGTTCTCCACCGCGGTGAGCTCGGGCAGCAGGAGCCCCTGCTGGAAGACGAAGCCGTAGTGGTCGCGACGCAGCCTGGCACGTCCCTCCGGAGGGAGTTGGTGCACCTGCTGGGGCCCTTGCGGGGCGTGCAGGGTGACGGTGCCGTTGTCCGGCGTGATGATCCCGGCCAGGCAGTGCAGCAGGGTGGTCTTGCCCGACCCGGAGGCCCCCATCACGGCGACCGCCTCGGCCACGCCGATCTGGAGGGACACCCCGGCCAGGGCCACGGTGCTGCCGTAGGTCTTGGTGAGGGACTGCGCGGTGAGTACTGGTGTGAACATGTCATCCAGGGTGCGCCGCGCGGGGGGCCCGGCGCGTCGGACCGGGGGACCGACCTGGCGGGGCGGGCCTGCGACCGCGGTCGGGGCACCGGCCCCACGGCATACGACCCAGGGGTGAGCCGCGCTCAGCCCCGGGAGAGCAGCGCGACCTTCTGGAAGATCTTGGCCGACATGTGCGTGGTGAGGGTCTCCACGTTGCTCACCGTGTCCAGCACCCGCCCGTCGGAGGTGTCCTCGGCGCACAGCGCCGCGGTCTTGGCGACCAGCGACAACAGCTCGGTGCAGTAGTCCAGGTAGTGGTGCAACTGGTCCTCGGTGAGGTCGTGCGGCTCGCTCTGCTCCGTGGCGCGGTAGCCGACGCGGAACCGTTCCGGCTCCTTGGTCAGCTGGTGCATGTCGACCACGTGCGCCAGCGAGCGGAGCCGGTAGAGCAGGGCGAGCGTCTCGCCACGCTGGGACCGCTCGGGCGCTCCCACAGGAAGAGCACGGCGATCGCCACGAAGACCACGTTGTTGATGCCGCTCTCGACCAGCGGCACCCAGTCCACGGCGTGCCCGGGGCTGGTCGCGACGACGTCCACCACGGCCAGGGCCGCGGCGCGGCGGTGCAGGCGGAGGACGGTCTCCCGGACCCGGTCGACCTCCAGGTGCTGGTACACCGGGTCGTTGTCAGCTGGCTGCCTCAGCACCGGCACAGCGTATGCCGTGCCGTCGCCCGACCCGCTCACCCGCCCGACCCGGCCGTCCCGCCCCGGAGGGCCGGGTCGATACTGGGGGCACCGCAACACGAGGAGGTGGAGGCGCCGTGAGCAGCGACCAGGCGAGCGACAACCGGAGCACCCGGGAGCTCGAGTCGGGCATCGAGCGCGACTTCAGCAAGAACCTGTCCTACGGGGAGTACCTCGACCTGGAGCGGGTGCTCTCCGCCCAGCACCCGCGCGCCGTCCCGCCGCGGCACGACGAGCTGCTCTTCATCATCCAGCACCAGACCTCCGAGCTGTGGCTGAAGCTGATGCTGCACGAGCTGCGCTCGGCCCGGGAGCTGATCCGCGCGGACGAGACCAAGCCGGCGCTGAAGCGGTTGGCCCGGGTCAAGCACATCCAGGTCACGCTGACCGAGCAGTGGTCGGTGCTGGCCACCCTCACCCCCAGCGAGTACGCCGAGTTCCGCTCCTTCCTGGCCACCGGGTCGGGCTTCCAATCCTGGCAGTACCGCTCGGTGGAGTTCATCCTCGGCAACAAGAACCCCGACATGCTCAGCGTGTTCAAGCACAACCCGACGGTGCAGCAGGAGCTGGCCGACCTGCTCCACGAGCGCAGCCTCTACGACGAGTTCCTGGCCTACCTGGCCCGGGAGGGCTTCGCGGTGCCCGCGGAGGTGCTGGAGCGGGACTGGCAGCAGCCGTACACCTCCCAGGAGGGGGTGGTGGACGTGTTCCGCACGATCTACAACGACACGCACCGCTACTGGGCCGCCTACGAGATGGCCGAGGCGCTGGTGGACGTCGAGGACAACTTCCAGTTCTGGCGGTTCCGGCACCTGAAGACGGTCGAGCGGATCATCGGGTCCAAGCGCGGCACCGGCGGCTCCTCCGGGGTCCCCTTCCTGCGCAAGGCCCTCGAGCTCACCTTCTTCCCCGAGCTGTATGCCGTGCGCTCGCGGATCCAGGACGTGGAAGCACCCGGCTACCACCACCACTAGGTGAGCAGCCCCCTGCCCGCGCGGTCCCGGGTCGTCGTCATCGGCGCCGGCCAGGCCGGGCTATCGGCCGCCTGGTTCCTGCGCCGCGCCGGGCTGGCGCCGGGCGAGGGCTACGTCGTGCTGGACCACAACGACGCCCCGGGCGGGGCCTGGCAGCACCGGTGGCCCTCGCTGACGCTGAGCACCGTCAACCGCGTGCACGACCTGCCCGGAATGGCCCTGGCGGACGCCGTCGACGACACGGGCGGCCGGGTGCGCGCCGCCGACGCCGTCCCCCGGTACTTCGCCGCGTACGAGTCCCGCTTCGACCTGCCCGTCCACCGGCCGGTCGGGGTCCGCCTGGTCCGGTATGCCGACGGCCGGGGAGGTCCGCCGGACTTCGTGGTCGAGACGGACGCGGGGGAGGTCCGGGCGCACGGGATCATCAACGCCACCGGCACCTGGGAACGACCGTTCCGGCCGTACTACCCGGGCCGGGACGACTTCTCCGGTGAGCAGCTGCACACCGCGGACTACCGCACGCCGGAGGCCTTCGCGGGACGTCACGTCGTCGTGGTCGGCGGCGGCATCTCCGCGGTGCAGCTGCTCGTCGAGATCGCCGCCGTGACGACCACCACGTGGGTTACCCGCCGGGAGCCGGTGTGGACGGAGGAGGAGTTCACCCCCGAGCGGGGCAGGGCGGCCGTCGCGCTGGTGGAGGAACGGGTCCGCCAGGGGTTGCCGCCCGGGTCGGTGGTCTCCGTGACCGGGCTGCCGCTGACCGAGCCGATGCGGCAGGCCCGGCGGGCCGGGATCCTGCATCGGCGCCCGATGTTCGAGCGGATCGTGCCCGACGGCGTGCAGTGGTCGGACGGCACGCTGCAACGGGCCGAGGTCATCCTGTGGTGCACCGGGTTCCGCACCGCGCTGGACCACCTCGCACCGCTGCGCCTGCGCGGGCCCGGGGGCGGGATCGTCCTCGACGGGGCCATCCCCACGCGCGTCGCCGGGCACCGTCGCCTGCACCTGCTCGGCTACGGCCCCTCGGCCAGCACGATCGGTGCCAACCGGGGCGGTCGGGTGGCGGTCCGGGAACTGCTGGCGACCCTCGGCATACATTGAGGGCATGAGCGCCACCGACGAACCCACGGCCTGGGACTGGGCCGACGCAGCAGCCCGGCTCGACCGGGAGGATCCGCTCGGGTCGTATGCCGAGCAGTTCGAGACCGCGGAGGGCGTGGTCGCCTACTTCGACGGCAACTCCCTGGGCCGACCGGTGCGCGGGGTGGCCGACCGGATGGCCGCCTTCGTCCGGGAGGACTGGGGCACCCGGCTGATCCGCAACTGGGACGAGGCGTGGATGCGCTGGCCGGAGGAGACCGGGGACCTGGTCGCCGCCGCGGCCCTCGGGGCCGCACCCGGGCAGACAGTCGTGGCCGACTCCACGACGGTGCTGCTCTACAAGATGCTGCGGGCGCTGGCCGACGCCCAGGTCGCGGCGGACCCGCAGCGCACCGAGATCGTGGTCGACACCGACAACTTCCCGACCGACCGCTACGTCGCCGAGGGGATCGCCGCCGAGCGGGGGATGCGCCTGGTCTGGATCGAGGCGGACCCGGCGACCGGGGTCACGCAGGAGCAGGTGGCGCAGGTGGTGGGCGGGCGCACCGCCGTGGTGCTGCTCAGCCACGTCGCCTACCGCTCCGGCTACCTCGCCGACGCACCCGCGATCACCACGGCGGTGCACGCGGCCGGCGGGTTGGTGCTGTGGGACCTGTGCCACTCCGCCGGCTCGGTCCCGGTCGAACTGGATGCCTGGCAGGTCGACGCCGCGGTGGGCTGCACCTACAAGTACCTCAACGGCGGGCCGGGGTCCCCGGCCTTCGCCTACCTGGCGCAGCGGCACCAGGCGACGGTGCGCCAGCCGGTGCAGGGCTGGATGGGGCGGCGCGACCCGTTCCTGATGGGGCCTGGCTACGAGCCCGCCCCCGGGGTCCGTTCCCTGGTGAGCGGCACCCCACCGGTGGTCGCCATGGTGCCGGTCCGGGCGGGGGTGCAGATGCTGGCCGAGGCCGGCATCGGGGCCGTCCGCGAGAAGTCCCTGGCGCTGACCGACTTCGCCTGGGACATCGTGGCGTCCTGGCCCGCCGAGCTCGGCGTCAGCATCGCCTCGCCGCGGGAGCACGAGTGCCGCGGCGGCCACATCACCATCCGCCGGCACGACTTCGCGGAGGTCAACCGCGAGCTCTGGCAGCGCGGGGTGATCCCGGACTTCCGGGAGCCCGACGGGCTGCGCCTGGGCCTGGCGCCGCTGTCCACCACGTTCGCGGAGGTGGCCGCCGGGCTCGCGGTGGTCCGGGGGCTGATCGGTCCCTGAGCGGGACGTAGGGTGCTGCCGTGACGGACTTCGACCTCGTGATCATCGGCAGCGGCTCGGGCAACTCTCTGGTCACGCCCGACTTCGACGGGTCGCGGGTGGCCGTGGTGGAACGGGGCACCTTCGGCGGCACCTGCCTCAACGTGGGCTGCATCCCGACCAAGATGTTCGTGTATGCCGCGGACGTCGCCACCACCATCCGGGAGGCCTCCCGCTACGGCGTCGACGCCACCCTGGACGGGGTGCGCTGGCAGGACATCCGGGACCGGGTCTTCGGCCGGATCGACCCGATCTCGGCCGGGGGCCGGGACTACCGGGTCGACGGACCCAACACCACGGCATACCTCGGGCAGGCCACGTTCACCGGCCCCGGACAGCTCGAGGTCGAGATCACCCAGCCCGGTGGGGAGCACGCGGTCGGCCAGCGGGTCCCGATCACCGGGAAGCAGATCGTGCTCGCCGCCGGCAGCCGCGCGGTCGTGCCGGACGTGTTCACCGACTCCGGTGTGCCGTTCCACACCTCGGACACCATCATGCGGATCGAGGAGCTGCCCGGCAGCCTGGCGATCGTCGGCGGTGGGTTCATCGCGGCCGAGTTCGCGCACGTGTTCTCGGCGCTCGGGGTCCGGGTCCACCAGATCGCCCGCGGTGACGCGCTGCTGCGACACCTGGACACCGAGATCAGCCAGCGGTTCACCGAGCAGGCCCGGCAGCAGTGGGACGTCCGCCTGAACACCCAGGTCACGGGGCTGAGCGAGCAGGACGGTGGGACCGTGCTCGCGCTGTCGGACGGCACCGAACTCGCGGTCGACCAGCTGCTGGTGGCCGTCGGGCGGGTGCCGAACAGCGACGGGATGGGCCTGGACCTGGCCGGGGTCGAGGTCCATGACGACGGGCGGATCAAGGTCGACGAGTTCGGGCGCACCGCGGCGCAGGGCGTCTGGTCGTTGGGCGACGCGAGCTCGCCCTACCAGCTCAAGCACGTGGCCAACCACGAGGCGCGGGCGGTCGCGCACAACCTGGTCCACCCCGAGGACCTGCGTGCCTTCGACCACCGGTACGTGCCCTCGGCCGTCTTCACCCACCCGCAGATCGCCACCGTCGGGCTCACCGAGGACGAGGCCCGCGCGGCCGGGTACCGGGTGAGCGTGAAGGTGCAGAACTACGGCGACACGGCATACGGCTGGGCGATGGAGGACACCACCGGGATCGCCAAGCTGGTCGGGGACGCGGACACCGGCCGGATCCTGGGCGCGCACCTGATGGGGCCGCACGCATCCAGCCTGATCCAGCCGCTGATCCAGGCGATGAGCTTCGACCAGCCGGCGCAGGCCGTGGCCCGCGGGCAGTACTGGATCCACCCCGCGCTCGCCGAGGTGGTGGAGAACGCCCTGCTCGGCCTGCAGTCCTCCTGACCGTTCTCCGCAGGTCGGGACCGTACGATAGGGCCGGACCCGACTGAACCCGAGGACTACGGAGCACGCAGCGATGACGTTTGACTATCAGGTCAAGGACCTGGCGCTGGCCCCCGCCGGCCGGCACCAGATCCGACTGGCCGAGCACGAGATGCCCGGCCTGATGGCCCTGCGCGAGCGGTATGCCGGGAGCCAGCCCCTGGCCGGCGCCCGGATCGCCGGCTCGCTGCACATGACCGTGCAGACCGCGGTGCTCATCGAGACGCTGGTCGCCCTGGGCGCGCAGGTCCGCTGGGCGTCCTGCAATATCTTCTCCACCCAGGACGAGGCGGCCGCCGCGGTCGTCGTCGGTCCGGGCGGCACGGCCGAGGACCCGCAGGGTGTCCCGGTCTTCGCCTGGAAGGGCGAGACGCTGCCGGAGTACTGGTGGTGCACCACCCAGATCCTGGACTGGCCCGGTGACGAGGGCCCCAACATGATCCTGGACGACGGCGGCGACGCCACCCTCCTGGTCCACAAGGGCAAGGAGTGGGAGGCCGCCGGGGCGGTCCCGACCGCCACCGAGGAGGACCCGGAGGAGTACCAGGTCATCCTGCAGACGGTGCGCGAGACCCTCGAGTCCCAGCCGCAGCGGTGGACCACCATCGCCGAGGGGATCAAGGGCGTCACCGAGGAGACGACCACCGGTGTGCACCGGCTCTACCAGCTGCACGAGGCCGGCGAGCTGCTGTTCCCGGCGATCAACGTCAACGACGCGGTCACCAAGTCCAAGTTCGACAACAAGTACGGCTGCCGGCACAGCCTGCTCGACGGCATCAACCGGGCCACCGACGTGCTCATCGGTGGCAAGGTCGCCGTGGTCTGCGGCTACGGGGACGTCGGCAAGGGGTGCGCGGAGGCGCTGGCCGGCCAGGGTGCCCGGGTCATCGTCACCGAGGTCGACCCGATCTGCGCGCTGCAGGCCGCGATGGAGGGCTACCAGGTCGCCCGGCTCGAGGACGTCGTCGACAAGGCCGACTTCTTCGTCACCACGACCGGGTGCAAGGACGTCATCACCGCCGAGCACATGCTGGCCATGAAGGACAAGGCCATCGTGGGCAACATCGGCCACTTCGACAACGAGATCGACATGGCCGGCCTGGCCCGGGTGCCGGGCGTGCAGCGCACCGAGATCAAGCCCCAGGTCCACGAGTGGACCCTCCCGGCACAGGGCGCGGACGCGCCGTCCGGCGAGCGGGACGAGCGCTCGATCATCGTGCTGTCCGAGGGCCGGCTGCTCAACCTGGGCAACGCCACCGGTCACCCCAGCTTCGTGATGTCGAACTCGTTCGCCAACCAGACGCTGGCCCAGATCGAACTGTTCACCCGGCCCGAGGAGTACCCGCTGGGGGTGCACGTGCTGCCCAAGCAGCTCGACGAGGAGGTGGCCCGGCTGCACCTGGAGGCACTGGGCGCCGAGCTCACCGAGCTGACCAAGGAGCAGGCCGAGTACCTCGGCGTGGACGTGGCCGGACCGTACAAGCCGGACCACTACCGGTACTGACCCGGAGCGACCTGCGATGAATCCCAAAGTGCTTGTCGTCGACGATGACCAGGCCCTGGCCGAGATGCTCGGCATCGTGCTGCGCAAGGAGGGTCTGGACGTGGCGCACTGTGCCGACGGCGGTCGTGCCGTGGCCATGTTCCGCGAGTTCCGCCCCGACCTGGTGCTGCTCGACGTGATGCTTCCCTCGATGTCGGGCGTGGAGGTGTGCCGGCACCTGCGGGCCGAGTCCGGCGTGCCGATCGTGATGCTCACCGCCCGCACCGACACCCGAGACGTGGTGGCGGGGCTGGAGGCCGGGGCCGACGACTACGTCGTCAAGCCGTTCAAGCCGCAGGAGCTGCTGGCCCGGATCCGGGCCAGGCTGCGCCGGACGGAGAGCAACCAGACGGAGCAGCTGCGGGTCGGCGACATCGTGATCGACGTGGCCGGGCACACCGTGAAGCGGGACGGGGAGACCCTGCCGCTCACGCCGCTGGAGTTCGACCTGCTGGTGGCCTTGGCGAGCCGGCCCAACCAGGTGTTCGACCGGGAGTCCCTGCTGGAGAAGGTCTGGGGCTACCGCCACGCCGGTGACACCCGGCTGGTCAACGTGCACGTTCAGCGCCTGCGCTCCAAGATCGAGAAGGACCCGGAGAACCCGACGATCGTGCTCACCGTGCGCGGCGTCGGGTACAAGGCCGGAGGGTCCTGAGCCCGATGCCCGCACCCGGGCCGACCGGCGGGGGCCTGCCCACGTGGTGGCGGTCCTCCCTACGGGTGCGGGTCATCACCTCCACGATGGCGCTGGGCATCGTCCTGGTGCTGCTGCTGTTCAACCTGCTCTTCGCCCAGATCGCCCAGGGGCTGGTGGGACAGGCCGTGGACACGGCGAGCCGGGACGCGGCGCAACGGGTGCGGCAGGCGCAGGAACAGTTCGACGCGATCGACCGCCGGGACAACTCCAGCCTGAACAACACCGCCTTCGACGTGGTCGGCGCCGTGGCACCCGCCGACCAGCAGACCCGGGCGGTGCTGGCCCGGTCCATCGGCAACGACCGGGAGGCGATCATCAGCACCAACACCTCCTCCGACATCGGCCTCGGGGACGTCCCGATGCAACTGCGGGAGGCGCTGGAGGCGGAGGAGGGCACCCAGCAGCTGATGGTGACCGAGGTCGAGCTGGGGGAGGGCCAGCCGATGCCCTCGGTGCTGATCGGGTCGCGGGTGGACATCCCGCGCGCCGGGGCCTACGACCTGTACCTCGTCTACCCGATGGCCCGGGAGCAGGAGACGCTCGACCTGGTCCGCCGCTGGTTCGTGGTGGGTGGCCTGGGCTTCCTGGTCCTCGTGGGGGGCGTGGCCTGGCTGGCCTCCCAGATGGTGACCGCGCCCGTCGGCCGGGCCGCCCGGGTCAGTCAGGAGCTGGCCACCGGGCGGCTCGACGAACGGCTCCCGGTCACCGGCTCGGAGGACGAGCTGGACCGGCTGGCGCTGTCGTTCAACACGATGGCCGACAGCCTGCAGAACCAGATCCGCCAGCTGGAGACGCTGTCCCAGCTGCAGCAGCGGTTCGTCTCCGACGTGTCCCACGAGCTGCGCACCCCGCTGACCACGATCCGGATGGCGGGCGAGGTGCTGCACGCGTCCCGCGACGAGTTCTCCGGTCCGGTCGCCCGGTCGGCGGAGCTGCTGTACGGCGAGCTCGGCCGGTTCGAGGAACTGCTCACCGAGCTGCTCGAGATCAGCCGCTACGACTCCGGGGCGGCCGACCTGGAGATGGACCGGGTCGACATGGTCGGCGTGGTCAACAGCGCGGTCGCCGGCGTCGCCACCCTGGCCCGGCACAGCGGGAGCACGATGACGGTGCACAGCAGCCGGCCCTCGCTCCCGGTCGACATGGACCAGCGGCGGATCTCCCGGATCCTGCGCAACCTGCTCGGCAACGCCATCGAGCACGGGGAGGGTCGGCCCATCGAGGTCGCCGTCGGTCGGGACGACCTGGCGGTGTCGGTGTCCGTCCGGGACCACGGCATCGGCCTGGACGCCGAGCAGCTGAGCCACGTCTTCGAGCGGTTCTGGCGGGCGGACTCGGCCCGGACCCGCACCACCGGCGGCACCGGGCTGGGGCTGGCCATCTCGATGGAGGACGCCAAACTGCACGGGGGGTGGCTGCAGGTGACCAGCCGGCCCGGCGAGGGCGCGCTGTTCCGGCTGACCCTGCCGCAGGCGGCGGGCAGCGTCGTGCCCGAGCCCCCGCCCCCGGTCCTGCCGCCGGCGCCGCGTCCGGCGACCGAGGCCCCGGAGCCGGACCGGACACCGGTCCGGCAGGTCACCACCCCGAGCAGGACGGAGGAGTCCCGATGAGGAAGCACCGCGCGCGGCCCCGCACCCGGCGCCGGGTCCTGGTCTCCGCGCTGGCCGCCTCGGCGGTCTTCCTGGCCGGGTGCGCCGGGTTGCCGATCGACAACACGGTCGAGCCCGGCCTCCCGGTGCTCGGGCAGGCGCAACAGGGCGTCCAGGTGATCACCGACGGCCCGGAGGACGGCATGGACCCCGGCCAGATCGTGCGGGGTTTCCTGCGGGCCAACCAGGGCTTCACCGACGACCACGACACGGCCCGGGACTACCTGACCGACGAGATGGCCGGGCAGTGGCAACCCACCTCCCAGGTCCTCGTCTACGGCGGGGACATCCAGGTGTCCACGGACGGTGACCGGGTGATGGCGCGGGTGTCGGTCGTGGGCACCGTGGACGAGGACGGCCGGCTCACCGAGACCCCCAGCGGGACGGTGCTGAACGAGTACTTCGAGATGACCCGGGTCGGCGGGCAGTGGCGGATCCAGGACCTGCCGACCAGCTTCGGGCTGTGGCTGACCCGGCCCGACTTCGAGCGGCTCTACCGGGCCCTGACCGTCAACTATGCCTCGTCCACCTCCGACGAGTTCGTGGCCGACGTGCGGTGGTTCCCCCGCTACCCCCAGGCGGCCGGGCTACCGACGGCGCTGGCCCGGGCCCAGCTGGAACCGACCCCGGAGCACCTGCGCGGTGCGGTGCGCAACGGCATACCGACCGGCCTCGACCTGGTGGCCGGCGGGGTGCCGGTCGACCCCGCGACGGGGGTGGCCACGGTCGACCTGAGCGGCCTGGGGTCCGGGAGCTCCACGGAGCAGCAGCAACTCATCTGGGCCCAGTTCGCCCGCACCCTCCGGCAGGCGCCGGGCGTCAGCGGGGTGCGGATCCAGGCCAACGGTCGGACCCTGCCGGTCGACGCCCCCGAGGAGGACTCCGTCGGGGACCCCGCCGATATCGGGTTCACCGACCCCCGGCCGGCGGTCGACTTCGCGCTGCGGCGGGTGCGTAACGAACTGACCATCGTCGACCCGGCCAACTACCGGCTGGCGGAGTACTCACCCACCGGCGGGGAGGAACTGCCCGAGCTGCCCAGCGTCCCGATCCGGTGGGTCAACCTGGCCACCGACCCGGAGGTGACCGACTTCGCCGCGGTGTCCATCGACCGGGAGACCGTCTGGCGGTGGCGGGCCGGCAACGAGCAGGAGATGCGGCAGATCGGCACCGAGCTGACCGGCCCGAGCTTCGACGGGGCCGGGCACTTCTGGATCGCCGGGGCGTCGGGGGAGCGGCCGCGGGTCTGGGTGGTGGACCTCTCGGTCTCGCTGAACCAGGCGGTGGCCCGGCCGGTCGAGGCGGAGTGGCTCACCGAGCGCTGGCAGGTGCTGGACTTCGAGGTGGCGCCCGGCGGGCAGCAGGCGCTGATCCACCTGCGGGACCGGGTGTCGGGGCGGGAGGAGCTCGGGCTGACCGGGATCGTGCGCACCGGCGACGGCGACCCCGACGACGCGGGCGACCCGGTCTCGCTGACCGAGCCGGAGCCGCTGGCCCCCACCCTGCAGACGGTGACCAGTGTCGGGTGGCTCAACCCGTTGACGCTGGTGGCGCTCGGGCAGCGGCGGGAGGACACGGTCGTCACGCCGTTCCTGGTGCCCGTCGGTGGTTTCCTCGAGCCGTTCGCGCCGATCCCCGGGGACACCCCGACCGCGATCCGCGGCGTGCCCGGTGACGAGGAGGTCGTCCTGGTGCTCACCGAGCAGGGGCGGATCTACCTGCCGGAGGCCAGCACCTGGGAGACCTACCGGCCCGGCGACGACCTGGTGATCCCGGGCCACTGACCCGGGCGGGCCGCTCGTCCACAGCGGGCGGGGAGGACCGGAGCGTCCACAGGCAGGTTCGGCGGTCGGCGCGCCGGGGCGCGCGCGACCGACGATTCGGTATGCCGTCAGCCGCGCCCTTCGCCTCCCTCACCGACCTGGTCGACCTCGTCCTGCCGCGGGAGTGTGGCGGGTGCGGGACCGTGGGGGAGCGGTGCTGCCCGGCCTGTCGGGCGGTGCTCGCGGGGGCCTCTCCGCGGCCGTGGCGGCCGGACCCGTGCCCGGACGGTTTCCCCCGGGCCTGGGCGGGGCTGCCCTACGAGGGACCCGTCCGGCAGTTGGTGGTGACCTGGAAGGACGGGGGGCGTCGCGACCTCACCCCGGTGCTGGGCCACGTCCTGGCCCGCTGCCTGGCGGCCGCGGTCGCCGAGCTGCTCGACGTCGGTCTCCTGACGGCCGGGGCGGGCCGGGTGCCCGGGGCACCCGCGTTGCTCGTCGTGCCGGCACCCTCCTCGAGGGCGACGACCCGGCAGCGCGGGGACCGGCCGCTCGTGCAGCTGTGCCGTGTCGCCGCACGTGCCCTGCCGCCCGGTCTCACGCGGCTCCTGCCGGCCCTGCGGCAGGGCCGGGCGGTGGCCGACCAGGCGGGTCTGGACCAGCGCGCCCGGGCCGTCAACCTCGCCGGATCCATGGTCCTGGTCCCCCGGACGGAGCGCCGCGTGGCCGGGGCGCACTGCCTGCTGGTCGACGACGTCGTGACCACCGGCGCCACCCTGGCCGAGGCGACACGGGTGCTGCGCGGCGCGGGTGCGCGCACGGTGGTGGCGGTCACCGTGGCCGCGACACGGCGCTGGTCAGCGTCCTGACCACCGGGGCTGTCCTCACCCCAGGCGGGGGGCTAGTGTGTCTCCATGGAGCAGGTTCTCGGCCCTCGGACCGCACGGCGGCCGGGGCCGGGCCGGGTCCGCAACGATCTCCCGGAGGGGGTGGTGGCGAGACGATCGAGGGCATCCTGAATGCTCGTTGCACCACATCCCATCCTGCCTTGCCTCGCTGAGGAGGACACATGGAAATCACCGTGACCGGCCGCAAGAAGACCGTCACCGACCGCTTCCGCCGACACCTGGAGGAGAAGCTCGAAAAGATCCCGCAGCTGGCCCCGAGGACCAGCCGGGTCGACGTGGTTCTCACCCATGAGAGCAACCCGCGGCTGACCAAGACCAGTGAGCGGGTGGAGATCACCTGCTACGTCAAGCGCACCGTCGTCCGGGCGGAGGGCGCCGCGGACGAGGAGTACGCCGCACTCGACCTGGTCATGACCAAGCTCACCGAACGGCTGCGCCGGCTGGGGGACAAGAAGCGGATCAGCCATACCGGCAAGCACCGGCTCCCCTCCGTGGCCGAGGCCACCTTCGGTCTGACCACCGAGCCGCTGATCAGCGAGGAGCCGAGTGCCAACGGGGCCGGACGGACCGCGGAGGAGGCGGTGGACGAGGCCCTCGGGACCGAGGGGAACTCGCCGATCGAGCTGCGCGAGAAGGTCCATGCGTCCGAGCCGATGACGGTGGGCCAGGCGCTGAACGAGATGGAGCTCGTCGGGCACGACTTCTACCTGTTCGAGGACGTCGACAGCGGGCACCCGAGCGTGGTGTACCGGCGGCGCGGTTGGTCCTACGGCGTGCTGCGGTTGGACACCGGGGAGCGGAACACCCAGGACGAGGAGGGCGCGGCGGAACGGGTCGGCTGACCCGGCACCACCGGCGCCCCGGGGGCCACCGACACAGCGGGTGTCGGTGGCCCCCGTTACGTTGGGTGGGTGCCCCCCACCCTGACCCTGCCCCAGGCCCGGCGGATCGCGCTGGCGGCCCAGGGCTTCGCCGACGGACGGCCCGCTCCCTGGTCGGCCTCGATGCGGCAGGTCCAGCGCGTGATCGACCGGCTGCAGGTCGTCCAGATCGACAGCGTCAACGTGGTCACCCGCAGCCAGTACCTCCCGTTCTTCGCCCGGCTCGGCCCCTACGACACGGCCCTGCTGGACCGGGCCCGCGACGGTGCCGGCCCGCGGTCCCAGGCCCCTCGGCGCCTGGTCGAGGCCTGGGCGCACGAGGCGAGCCTGATCCCGCCGGAGACCTGGCCCTACCTGGGGTTCCGGATGCAGCGGGCCTCGGTGGACTCCTGGTCCCGCCGGGTCGAGTCAGAGCACCCGGGTGTGCTCGGCGCCGTCCTGGACACGGTGACCCGGCACGGACCGATCACCGCGCGGGAGGTCGACCGGTGGGTCGAGCACGACGTGCCACGCACCCGGGAGCACTGGGGCTGGAACTGGTCGCTGGTCAAGCAGTGCCTGGAGCACCTGTTCTGGGCCGGCCGGATCGTCAGCGCCGGGCGCAACAGCCAGTTCGAGCGGCGGTATGCGCTGCCCTCCTACCTGTTGCCGGCCGACATCGTGGCCAGGGGGCCGGGGGAGCCCGGGGCCCCCGACCAGGAGGAGTCCGGCCTGGCCCTGATGCGGCGCGCCGTCCGGGCCCACGGCATCGGCACCGAGGCGGACCTGCGGGACTACTTCCGGCTCCGGCAGCAGATGGCCGCCCCGGCCCTGGCCGAGCTGGTCCGGCGGGGAGAGGTCGAGCAGGTGCAGGTGCGCGGCTGGGACCGACCCGCCTACCTGGACCCGTCCGCCCGGCGTCCCCGCGCGGTCCGCGCCAGCGCGCTGCTCAGCCCGTTCGACTCCCTGGTCTGGGAGCGGGCCCGCACCGAACGGCTCTTCGGCTTCCGCTACCGGATCGAGATCTACGTCCCCGCGCCCAAGCGGGTGCACGGCTACTACGTGCTGCCGTTCCTGTGGAACGAGCAGTTGGTCGCCCGGGTGGACCTCAAGGCCGACCGCGCCGCCGACCGGTTGTGGGTGCGGGCCGTGCACCTGGAGCCGGACGCGCCCCGGGGCTCGCGGGAGGCCCTGGCCGAGGAGCTGGCGCTGCTGGCGGACTGGCTGCAACTGGGCCGGGTCGAGGTCACCTGACCGGCACATTCCGTTCATGTAACGATCCCCGCAGGGCGACCCCGCGGGCTACCCGTTGCCCCTAGGCTCAGCGGACGTCCGGCTCCCGGACCATCCCTGTCCAGCTCACGAAGGTGTATGCCATGACACGACGTGCCGCCACCCGGCGCACGGCGGTCCTCGGCGCCTCGTCCCTGGTCCTCACCGGACTCCTCGGGACGGCGCTGCCCGCGACCGCCACACCCACCCCGTCAGCCCCGGTGGCCCCCCAGGCCGAGGGGCTGATCATCAGCGAGTACATCGAGGGGTCCGGCTTCAACAAGGCCCTGGAGATCTACAACGGCAGCGCCGCGGAGGTGGACCTGGCCGACTACGTCATCCAGGGTTACCAGAACGGGAGTGCCCAGGTCAGCTACACGCGCTACCCCGAGGGGACGCTGCAGCCGGGCGAGGTGCACGTGGTCGCGCACGCCGATTGGGCACTCGGCGACGACCTCGTGGACCAGACGCTGGACCTGCAGTTCAACGGGGACGACGCGGTCGTGCTGGCCACGGCGGGTGAGGACGGCGTGGTCGTCGACTCCATCGGGCAGGTGGGGGTGGATCCCGGGACCCGCTGGGGCACCCCACCGGAGACGACGATGGACGCGACCCTGGTGCGCAACCCCGACGTCTGCGCCGGTGACGTGGTCCCGGACGACGCCTTCGACCCGGCGACCGAGTGGACCGGCCTGCCGACGAACGACGTCAGCGACCTGGGGCACCACACCGCCGAGTGTGGTCCGGCGGGTCCGGTCGACGTCGTGCTCAACGAGTTCTCCGTCAGCACCGTCGGGGCAGACCTGGAGTTCCTCGAGGTGTACGGCGAGGCCGACACCGACTACTCCGACCTGACCATCCTCGAGGTCGAGGGCGATGCCGACTCCTCCTCGCGCGGGACCGTGGTGAGCCAGCACGCCGTCGGCAGTACCGACGCGGACGGGTTCTGGTCCGAGGACCTGCCGGTCAACACGATCCAGAACGGCACGCTGACCCTCTTGCTGGTCTCCGGCTACACCGGCGAGGCCGTGCTGGACGCGGACCAGGACGGGGAGATCGACGCCCCCGCCTGGGACGAGCTGCTCGACTCCGTGGCGGTCAACGGCAGCGCCACCGGCGACCTCGTCTACTCCGAGACGGTCCTGGCCGTGGAGTACGACGGCGCGGACTTCGCCCCCGGGGGTGCCTCGCGGATCCCGGACGGCACGGACACCGACACCACCGCCGACTGGGTGCGCAACGACTACGACCTGGCCGGCTTCCCCGGCTTCGACGGTCCGCCGGTCGACGGGCAGGCCTGGAACACCCCCGGTGCGCCCAACGAGGTCTACCACGCCGAGGAGCCGCCCCCCGGCGGCGCCTGCGGTGAACCCGCGACGGCGGTCGGCGCCGTCCAGGGTGAGGACGACTCGACCCCGCTGGACGGCCAACAGGTCGACATCGAGGGCACCGTCGTCGGTGACTTCCAGACCGGCGGCTTCCAGGGCTTCTACGTGCAGGACGGCGGCGACGACAACCCCGCCACCTCCGACGGCATCTTCGTGTACGCCCCCGGCGGCACGGACGTGGCGATGGGCGACTCCGTCCGGGTGTCCGGCACCGCGGGCGAGAACTTCGGGATGACCCAGGTCAGCGCGGGCACCATCACGGTGTGCGCGACCGGTGGCGAGCTGCCCGAGCCGACCGTGCTCGAGCTGCCGATCGAGGACCACGAGCCCTACGAGGGGATGTACGTCACGTTCCCCCAGGACCTGGCCATCCTGGAGTACTTCAACTACGGACGGTTCGGTGAGATCGCGATCGGCACCGACCGGCAGTACCAGCCGACCGCCACCTACGAGCCGGGTTCGCCGGAGGCCGTGGCGCTCGCGGAGGCCAACCTGGCCAACCGGATCACCCTGGACGACGGCCGCAGCACGCAGAACCCGGACCCGGCCATCCACCCGAACGGCGAGGAGTTCACCCTCGACAACCTGTTCCGTGGCGGGGACCTGGTCACCGGTGCCACCGGCGTCCTGGACTACCGGTTCGACCTGTGGCGGATCCAGCCCACCCAGGGCGCGGAGTTCACCGTGGCCAACCCGCGGCCGACCCTGCCGGACGTCGGGGGCGACCTCACCGTGGCCTCGTTCAACGTGCTGAACTACTTCACCACGTTGAACGACCGTGGGGCGAACACCCCGGAGGAGTTCGAGCGCCAGGAGGCCAAGATCGTGGCCGCCCTGGCGGAGATGGACGCCGACGTGGTCGGTCTCATCGAGATCGAGAACAACGACGACGTGGCGCTGGAGACGCTCACCCAGGCGCTGAACGACGAGGTGGGAGCGGGCACCTACGAGTTCGTGGCGACCGGCAAGGTCGGCACCGACGCGATCACCACGGCGTTCATCTACCAGCCCGATTCGGTGACCCCCGTCGGGGACTTCGCGACGCTGACCACCGAGGACGACCCGCGCTTCCTGGACGACTTCAACCGTCCCACGCTGGCGCAGACCTTCCAGGACAACGCGACCGGTGAGTCCGTCGTGGTCGCCGTGAACCACCTGAAGTCCAAGGGCTCGGACTGCCTGGCGGTCGGGGACCCGGAGGACCCGGACGGTCAGGGCAACTGCAACGGGGTGCGCACCGACGCGGCCGAGGCGATGGCGGACTGGCTGGCCGGGGACCCGACCGGGACCGGTGTCGCCGAGACGCTGATCATCGGTGACCTGAACTCCTACGACAAGGAGGACCCGATCGTGGCCCTCGAGTCGGCCGGGTTCACCGACCTGCTGCTCGAGCACTCGGGTGAGGACGCCTACTCCTACGTCTTCGACGGCCAGCTGGGCTACCTGGACCACGCGTTGGCCAACGAGGCGCTGGCCGGCAAGGTCGCCGACACCACGGTGTGGACGATCAACGCCGACGAGGCCAGCCTCATCGACTACGACATGACGTTCAAGCTGCCCCCGCAGCAGGAACTGTTCGCCCCGGACCCGTTCCGGTCCAGCGACCACGACCCGGTCCTGATCGGGCTGTCCCTGGCGCAGGACCCGGAGCCGGTCGTCGTGGACCGGATCCGCGGCGCCGACCGCTACGAGACCTCGGCCGAGATCGTCGGGAGCTACGGCGACGTGGACACCCTGGTCCTGGCCAGCGGCCAGGCGTTCCCGGACGCGCTGTCCGGTGGTGCCCCGGCCATCCGCGACGACCAGCCGGTCCTGCTCACCCGGACCGACTGGCTGGAGCAGTCGACCGCCGACGCGCTGACCGCGGCGGCGCCGGAGCGGATCATCGTGCTGGGCGGCGGCAGTGCCGTGTCGGACACCGTGGTGGAGGAGGTCGAGGCGCTGACCGGCGCGCAGATCACCCGGGTCAGCGGCCCGGACCGCTACGCCACGGCGGCGGAGGTGGCCGCGCAGCTGTTCGACGCGGCCGACGTCGACACCGTCTACGTCGCCTCGGGCCAGGACTACGCCGATGCGCTTGCCGGTGCCCCGCTGGCGGGACGGGACGGTTACCCGATCCTGCTGGTGCGGGAGACCGAGGCGCCGGACTCCACGCAGGAGGCGCTGGAGGGCCTGTCCCCGGAGCGGATCGTGGTGCTCGGCGGGACGAACCGGATCTCGGACACGGTCCTGGAGCAGCTGGCACCCTACGCCAACAGCGTCGAGCGCCTGTCCGGACCGACCCGGTACGAAACCGCCGCCCTGATCGCCGCGGAGTTCGAGCCCACCGGCGCCGAGTTCGTCGCCTCGGGCCTGGCCTTCCCGGACGCGCTGTCCGGTGCGGCCCTGGTGGGTCACCTGGGCGGGCCGCTGCTGCTCACCAACCCGGCTGAGCTGCCGGGCGCGACGGCGGACGCCCTGGTCGAGCGGGAGCCCGGCTCGGTCACCCTCTTCGGTGGGACCGCAGCCATCTCGACCGCGGTCGAGGAGGCGATCGCCGCGCTCTTCGAGTAGGCACGCGGCACACGAACACGGCTGCCGGGTCACCCCTCGCGGGGAGACCCGGCAGCCGTGTCTGGTGGCTCGGACGAGCGGTGCCGCGACGGGTCAGTCGCCGGTGCGCACGTCCTCGGCCGGGCTGTCGGCCGCGGCGGCGGCCCGGGAGTTCCGGCGCCACTGGAGCAGCGGGGGCACCACCACGCCCAGCACGATCAGCACCAGGATGGTCAGCGAGATCGGTCGGGTGAAGAAGACCGTCCAGTCACCGTTGGCGATCAGCAGGGAGCGGCGCAGGTTCAGCTCCAACAGGGGGAGCAGCACCGCCGCCAGGATGGCCGGCGTCAGCGGGAAGTCGTGCTCCTGCATGACGAACCCGATCAGACCGATCACGACCAGCGTGAGCAGCGAGAACAGGCTGAAGGTCAGCGCGTAGGCGCCCAGCATGACGAACGCCACGACCCCGCCGTACAACAGCGGCGGCGGCACCTTGAGCAGCTTCACGAAGACCCGGACCATCGGCAGGTTCAGCACCAGCAGCATGGCGTTGCCGACCAACATCGAGGCGATGATGGTCCACACCAGGTCGCCGTCGTTCTGGAACAGCTGCGGACCCGGCTGCAGGCCGTACATCTGGAAGACGAACAGCAGCAGCGCCGTGGTGGCCGACCCGGGGATGGCCAGCGCCAGCATCGGCACCATCGCGCCACCGACGCCCGCGTTGTTCGCGGTCTCCGGTCCGGCGACGCCCTCGATGGCGCCCCGGCCGAACACCTTGCGGCGCTCCGGCTTGGCGACCCGCCGCTCCAGGGCATACGAGGCGAACGAGCCCAGGGTCGGGCCGAGCCCCGGCATCACGCCGGCGATAAAGCCGACGACGGTGCCCCGGGCATACGGCGCCGAGGACCGCCTGAGGTCCTCCTTGTCCATCCAGGCCCGCTGCACGTTGAGGGCGGAGGGCGCCCTGCGCTCCCCGACCGACAGGTGCCGCAGCGCCTCCGGGATCGCGAACAGGGCCATCGCCAGCAGCGCGATGTCGATGCCGTCGGAGAGCTCGATCTGGCCGAAGGTCCAGCGCTGCACCGAGTCCTGGGGGTCCAAGCCGATGATGCCCACGCACATCCCGAAGAGCACCGAGATCAGCGCCTTGATCCGGGACCCGGTCATCAGCGAGGTGGTGAGCGCGAGCGCACCCACCAGCAGCACGGCATACTCCGCCGCGCCGAACGAGGTCGACACGTCGACCAGGACCGGGGACAGGAAGACCAGCCCCAGCACGGCCAGCGACCCACCGATGAAGGACCCGACCGCGGCGGTGGCCAGGGCGGGCCCCGCCTTGCCCCGTTTGGCCATCTCGTAGCCCTCGAGGGCGGTCACCGCGGAGGCGACCTCGCCGGGGGTCCGGATCAGGATCGAGGTGATCGACCCGCCGTACATCGCGCCGTAGTAGACGCCGCACAGCATGATCAGGCCCGCGGTGGGCGGGAGCTGGAAGGAGAACGGGATGAGCAGCGCGATCGAGGTGATCGGGCCCAGCCCCGGCAGCACCCCGACGACGGTGCCGATCAGCACGCCGATGAAGACGTACATGAGGTGCTCCGGGGTGAGGGCACCGGCCAGTCCGGACAACAGGGAGTTCAGTGCGTCCATGGCTGCCTCCTCAGCCGAGCACGCCGGCGGGAAGCCGGACGCTCAGCAGCTCGGTGAACCCGAAGTAGACGATGACCCCGAACAGGACCGCGTAGATCAGGTTGCGCTTCCAGCGGGCCGGGTCGATGAGGGTCACCGCGGTCGTCAGGTAGAGCGCGGTGGACAGGATGTAACCCAGCGGGATGAAGACGAGGGCGTAGCCGATGAACAGGGCCACGTGCACCGCCAGCTTGCCCCACGGGATCGGTGGCTCCTCGGGGAAGACCAGGTCCTCGAACAGCTCGGCGTCGTCGGTGTCCAACACCTCCGCCTCGATGCCCTGCACCGGCCGCTTGCGCAGGCCGACGATGCTAAGCGCGAGGCCGGAGAGCACCAGGGCGGCGGCCAGGAAGGTGGGCAGGGTGCCGGGCCCGATGCCGGGGGCCGGCCGGACCGCGTCCCCGATGTTCAGGGCGGCCACCAGCAGGACCGCCCCGGCCGCCGCCACGACGAGACCGGCGATGACGTCGCTCCGGCCGGATCGTGGCGGGCCGACCGGGGCGTCCTGCTCGGGGTGGGCGGAGGTCACTGGGAGCCGATCTCTTCGAAGGCCTGGGTGACCTGGTCGTTGGTGTCCTTCAGGTAGGTGTCGAGCTCGTCGCCGGTCATGAAGGTGGTCACCCACTGGTTCTTCTCCGCGGCGTCCGCCCAGGACGGGGTCTCGACGGCCTCGGCCAGGACACCCTCCCAGTACTCCACGGCGTAGTCGGGCATGTCCGGCGGGCCGTAGATGCCGCGCCAGTTGGAGATGGTCACGTCGTACCCCTCCTCCTGGGCGGTGGGCACGTCCGGGAGCCCTTCGAGCCGGTCGTCACCGATCACGGTCAGCGCGCGGAGCTCGCCGGACTCGATGAGCGGGAGGAACTCGCTGGTGCCGGCGATGGCGACCTGGATGTCACCGGAGAGCAGGGCGTTGCTCTGCTCCCCGCCGCCCTCGTAGGCGACGAAGTTGATCTGCGAGGCGTCCCCGCCGGCCTCGTTGACCAGGAGGGCGAAGGGCAGCTGGTCGTCGGAGGCCGCGCCGACCGGGACGGCGCCCGGGTCCTCGACGATGGCGTTGAGGACCGACTCCAGGTCCTGGTAGTCGGTGTCGGCACTGACGACGACCACGAAGTACTCCGACAGCAGCCGGGCGATCATCGTGACGTCCTCGTAGTTGTAGTCGGACTGGCCCCGGGCGTTGTTGGTCATCAGCACCAACGAGGTGACCGACACCTGGTCGTCCGCGCCGGCGTGCTGTTCCACCATCTGGGCGGTCCAGACCGCGGAGGCGGCACCGGGGCGGTTCTCGATCGGCATCGGGACCTCGACCAGCTCCTCCTTCTGGAGGACCTCCACCAGGGTGCGCATGGTGAGGTCGAACCCGCTGCCGGGGTCGGCGCCGACGGACATGTTGACCGGACCGCTGGGGTAGTCCGCGCCGTCGCCCTCGCCGCCACCTCCGCCGCCGTCGTCGGAGCAGGCGGTCAGGGTCAGGCCGAGGGCGAGTGCACCGGCAAGGAAAGGCGTCTTCTTCATTGAATGGTCTTCTTCCGTGAGGGGTGGTGGTGTGCTGCCGGCGGGACGGGGCGGTCGGGCCGGCACGGGGTGGGCGGACGGGGTCTCAGTACCGACCACCCCCCGAGTTCTCGTGGGCGACGAGCGCTTCGGCGGTGGCCAGGACCTCCCCGGCCCGGTCCCGCGGCACGACGACGGTCCCCGAGCCGTCGGCGAGGACGAGGTCGCCGGGCGCGACGGGGACCCCCGCCAGCGAGACGGGGACGTCGGTGGCCACGCTGCGCAGACGGTGCAGCGCCGAGCGCGGGGTGCGTCCGCGGCTCCACACCGGGATCCCGGTGCCGCCGAGCTCGTCCAGGTCCCGGACCGAACCGTCCACCAGGACGCCCGCGACACCGGCGGCGTGCAGGGCGGACCCGGAGCGGCCCCCGATCACGGCCAGGTCGTGGGTGCCCCCGCAGTCGATGACCACGACGTCACCGGGGCGGCAGGCCGCCCGCAGCTCGGCGTGTCCCATCCGGGGCGCGGTGCCCGCCGCGCGCAGCGACTCGGCCGGTTCGTCCTCGCGCTCGTAGCGCAGCGTCCGCGCGGGGCCGCACACCCGCATACCGTGGGCGAGGGGCGCGAGCACGTGGGCGGGCACCACCGGAGCGGGCAGACCGTTCGCCTCCAGCGCGTCGGCAGCGGCGGCCGTGAGGTCCTCGAGGGCCAGGAAGCGCGTGACGACCTCGGTGAGTCGCTCGTCGGTCATCGCACCGCCCCTTCGCCCGGGCGGCGGGTGGTCGGCAGGGCGGGCCGGCGGCGCTGCTCGTATGCCGTGATGTCGGCCGCGTGCGCCAGCGTCAGCGCGATGTTGTCCAGCCCCTGGAGCAACCGGGTGCGGTCGTCGGGATCCACCTCGAAGGGCTGGTGGATCCCCTGCGCCCGGACCTCGCACTGTTCCAGGTCGACGGTGACCGGGGTGTCCGGCTGCGCGTCGACCAGGTCCCACAGGGCCTCGACGCACGCCTGCGGCGCGATGACCGGCAGCAGCCCGTTCTCGATGGCGTTGCCGCGGAAGATGTCGCCGTAGCGCGGGGCGATGACCGCCCGGAAGCCCCACCCGGTGAGCGCCCACACGGCGGACTCGCGGGAGGAACCGGTGCCGAAGTCGGTGCCGGCCACCAGGATGGTCGCCGCGGAGTGGCGCGGGTCGTTGAGCACGAAGTCGGGGTCGTCGCGCCAGTCGTTGAACAGGTTCTCGCCGTAGCCGGCGATCGTGCTGCGGGTCAGGAAGCGCACCGGGATGATCTGGTCGGTGTCGACGTTGCTGCGCCGCAACGGGGCGGCGGTGCCGGTGTGCACGGTGAACGGACGCATCGGGTCAGCCCTCCAGGTCCGCGGGAGCGGCCAACCGGCCGGCGACGGCGGTGGCGGCGGCGACGGCGGGGGAGACGATGTGGGTCCGCGACCCCTTGCCCTGCCGCCCCTCATAGTTGCGGTTGTTGGTGGAGGCGGCGCGCTGCCCCGCCCGCAGCCGGTCCTCGTTCACGGCCGCGCACATCGAGCAGCCTGCGTGCCGCAGCTGCATCCCGGCCTCCTCGAAGACCCGGTCCAAACCCTCCTCGATCGCCTGGTTGCGGACCGTCTCGGAGCCGGGCACCAGGACGGCCTCGACCCCGTCCTTGACCCGGCGCCCGCGCAGCACCTCGGCCGCCGCGCGCAGGTCCTCGATCCGGCTGTTGGTGCAGGACCCGATGAAGACGGCGTCGACCGGGATGTCGCGCAGCGCCGTCCCGGGGGTGAGGTCCATGTAGGCCAGCGCGCGGCGGGCCGCGACCCGCTCCTCCTCGGTCGCGAAGCAGTCGGGGTCCGGGACCGTGCCGTCCAGGCCGGTGCTCTGCGCGGGGTTGGTGCCCCAGGACACGAACGGGGTCAGCGCGCTGCCGTCGAACCGGACCTCCTTGTCGAACAACGCATCCGGGTCCGAGCGCAGCGTCCTCCAGTACGCCACCTCGGTGTCCCAGTCGGCTCCGGTGGGGGCGTGCGGGCGCCCGCGGAGGTAGTCGAAGGTGGTCTCGTCCGGGGCGATCATCCCGGCCCGGGAGCCCGCCTCGACGGTCATGTTGCACACCGTCATCCGGGCCTCCATCGACAGGGCCTCGATGGCCGGGCCGGTGTACTCGATGATGTGGCCCTGACCGCCGGCGGTGCCGATCCGGGAGATCAGCGCCAGGATCAGGTCCTTCGCGCTGACCCCGGCGGGGAGCACGCCGTCGACGTGCACGCGCATGTTCTTCAACGGGTGCAGCGGCAGCGTCTGGGTAGCCAGGACGTGCTCGACCTGGGAGGTCCCGATGCCGAACGCCAGCGCGCCGAAGGCGCCCTGGGTCGTGGTGTGGCTGTCGCAGCACACGATGGTCATCCCGGGCTGGGCCAGCCCCAGCTCCGGCCCGATGATGTGCACGATGCCCTGCTGGTCCTCGCCCAGCCGGTAGTGCTCGATCCCGAACTCGGCGCAGTTGGCCCGCATCAGGTCGACCTGGTGCCGGGCCGCGTGGTCCTCGATCCGCTTGCGGATGTCCTGGGTCGGGGTGTTGTGGTCCTCGGTGCCCAGGGTCAGGTCCGGGCGCCGCACGGTGCGTCCGCTGGCCCGCAGCTGGTCGAAGGCCACGGGCGTGTTCAGCTCGTGCAGCATGTGGAGGTCGATGTAGAGCAGGTCGGGTTCGCCCTGTGCCGCACGCACCACGTGCGACTCCCACACCTTGGTGGCCAGTGTCTTGCCCATGTGCTGTTATGCCCCTGCCAGTTCCTGCCGCTGGGGCGGGGTGTGCAGGACCCAGGAGGGGTCGGCCTTCTCGAAGGAGGACTCCAGCTTGTGCCGGACGGCGGTGGCCACGGGTCCGCGCGCGATCGTGGTGAGCGCGTCCAGGTCGACCCCGGTGTGCACGCCGAGCAGGTCCAGCAGGTGGACCAGTTCCTCGGTGGCGATGTTGCCGGTGGCGCCGGGGGCGTACGGGCAGCCGCCGAGGCCGCCGACCGAGGTGTCGAAGTCGGTGATGCCCGCCGCCATGCCCGCGAGCGCGTTGGCGATGCCCAGGCCGCGGGTGTTGTGCAGGTGCAGCGTGAACCGCAGGTCCGGGTACTCCTGGCGCAGCTTGGCGGAGATCTCGTAGACGTGTGCCGGGTCGGCCAGGCCGGCGGTGTCGGCGACGGTCACGTGCGAGACCCCGGCCTCGGCATACAGTCCGACGACCCAGGCGACCCGCTCGAACGGCGTCCGTCCCTCGAAGGGGCAACCCAGCGAGGTGGCCATCCCGCCCACCAGGTGCTTGCCCTGCGCCAGGCCGAGCTCGATGACCGGGCGGAGCCGCTCGAAGGCCTCGGCGGTGGGGCGATTCGCGTTGGCGATGCTGTGCGCGTCGGTGCTGGACAGCATCAGCTCCCAGCAGTCGGCGCTGGTCTCCAGGGCGCGCTCGGCGCCCTTGAGGTTGGGCACCAGGACGGAGTACTCGACGCCCGATGCGGGGGTGTAGCCGGCCATCACCTCGGCCGCGTCGGACAGTTGCGGCACCGCGTCGGGGCGGACGAACGAGGTCACCTGGACCCGGGGGACGCCGGTGGCCGACAGCGCGTCGATGATCGCGATCTTGTCGGGGGTGCTGATGACGCCGGGCTCCAGCTGGAACCCGTCCCGGGGGCCGACCTCCTGGATGGTGACCTGCTCGGGGATCGGGAAGGGCAGCGGGGCGGTGCCGGCGGCGTAGGCGCGGGCCCGGTCGAAACTGGTGGTCATCAGATGACTCCCTTGTCCTGGAGGTCGGTGATCTGGTCGGGGGTGTAGCCCAGCTCGGTCAGGACCGAGGAGGTGTGCTCGCCCATCTCCGGGCCGGCGTTGCGGATGGAGCCGGGGTTCACGCTGAACTTGGGCACCACGCCGGGCAGCGTGATCGAGCCGAGCGAGGGGTGGCTGACCTCGACCAGCATGTCCCGGGCCCGATAGTGCTCGTCGGCGAAGATGTCGGCGGCGCTGTAGACGGGGGAGTGCGGCACGGAGAACTCGTCGAGCCGCTCGTGCAGTTCCTCGCGGGTCAACGCGCCGACCCAGTCGGTGAGGATCTGGTTCATCTCGGTGCGGCGGGCGAGGCGTTCCCGGTTGGTGGAGTAGCGCGGGTCGCTGAGCATGTCCTCGCGGTCCATCGCGGCAGCCAGCCGGGCGAAGGTGCGCTCGGTGCTGGTCACGATGACGATCCAGTGCCCGTCGCGGGACTGGTAGATCCCGGCGGGGGAGGACGCGGCGAGCTCGTTGCCGGTGCGTTCCCGGACGGTGCCGAGCACGTCGTACTCGGCCACGACGACCTCCAGCATCCGGAAGATCGACTCGTAGAGGGCGACGTCGACCTCCTCGGCCGGGCCGCCGGACACCTTGAGCTGGTAGACCGCGGCCAGGGCGCCCATCGCGGCATACATCCCGGTCAGGTAGTCCACCAGGGAGACCGAGGGCAGCACCGGGGGGCGGTCGGGGTAACCGTTGATGTGCGCGTAGCCGCTGTAGGCCGTGGCGGGCGTGCCGAAGCCCGCCTTGCCGGCGTTGGGGCCGGTCTGGCCGTAGCCCGAGACGTGCACCACGATGAGGTCCGGGTTCGCCGAGCGCAGCCGCTCCAGGCTCAACCCCCACCGTTCCAGAGTGCCGGGGCGGAAGTTCTCGATCAGGACGTCCCGGTCGGCCACCAGCTTCAGTAGGACCTCCTGTCCGGCCTCGGAGCGCAGGTCCAGGGTGATGCTGCGCTTGTTGCGGGCCGAGGCCGCCCAGGTCAGCGAGGTATCGCCCTTGAACGGGCCGAGCGCGCGCAGCGGGTCGCCCACGCCGGGCATCTCCACCTTGATCACGTCGGCGCCCATGTCGCCGAGCAGGGCCGCGGCGAACGGCCCGGCGAAGACGGTAGCGATGTCCAGGACCTTCAGGTCCGAAAGCGGGCCGTTCATCCGAGGGTCTCCTGCTCCTGCTCGTGCGGGGTGGGGTAGCCCAGCTCGCCGGAGACGGCACGGGCGGTCCTGCGAAGTTCGTGGATGACCTCTGCGCGGTGGGTGTCGTCGGCCAGCCGGGTCATCGTGGAGGAGACGACGAGGGCCGCCACGACGTAGCCCTCCGCGTCGTGGACCGGCGCGGAGACGGCGGACGTCTCGGGGTCGCGCTCACCGTCGCTGTACTCCCAGCCCTGGTCGCGGACCTGGCGCAGCCGGGACCGGTAGGTGTCGGCGTCCCAGGCTCGTCCGGGCCACTCGGCGGCGCTCTCCGCGGCCAGCTCCATCGCCCGCTCCTCGTTCAGCCAGGCGATGAGGACCCGGCTGCTGGCGCCCATGTGGATCGGCAGCGGCACTCCGATCTGGCCCGTGGTGCGCACGGTCCGGCGACCTACGGCCATCTCGATCGGCACCCGGCGGTGACCGGTGCGGATCTGCAGCTCGACGGTCTCGCCCAGCGCGTCGCGCAGCGCCCTCATGTGGGGGAGGGCGACGGTGCGGACGTGGACCCCGGTGCGGGCACGGGAGCCCAGCTCGAGCAGTCGGCTGCCGAGTCGGTAGTCCCGCTCCTCCAGGTCCAGCAACCGGTGCTGGCTCATCGCCTTCATTAGCCGGTAGGTGGTCGGCGTGCTGAACCCGACGCGGCTCGCGACGGCGGCAGGGTCGAGGCGGGTGGCGCCGTCCTCGAAGGCATCGAGGATCGCCATCACCTTGTCGAGCACGCCGACCGCGGTCATCATCGACTCCAATATATGGACGATCAGTTCATGATGTGGACAAGGTAGTGCATCCCCGCGGTTCTGTCACGCACCCGGTCGGCCTCCACCCCTCGTCCGGACGTCTCATCTGGCGCTCCGCCCACCCCACCGAACGTGTCGTCGGTCGGTCCCACCAGCCCACCGAGCGCGTCATCGGTCGCTCTCCGACCCCGTCCGGACGTCTCGTCTGTCGGTCGTCGGTGGGTAGGAGGGTCCGTCGCTGGTCGCTGCGGTGGATGGAAGCGCCCGGTCGAGCGTTCGGTCAGGTTGTAGGGCCGCCAGGTCAGGCGTCCGGTGGGGGGTGGAGACCGCCCGGTCAGACGTCTGGTGGGGGGGAGACCGTCAGGTCAGGCGTTCGGTCAGGTGGTGGGGCCGCCAGGTCAGGCGTCCGGTGGGGTGGTGGGGCCGCCCGGTCGGACGTCCGGTCGGGTTGTGGGGGCGTCCGGTGGGGGCCACTCGCTGCGGAGCAGGTCGAAGCGGACGAGGTCCTCGACGGTGCCGTCGCGGAGCCGCTCGGCAGCCCGGTCGCGGCCGGTCTCGGTGAAGCCGGCGCGCAGCACCACCCGCTGGGACGCCGCGTTGCCGGCCGCCGCGGTGATCGCCAGCCGGGCCAGGCCGAGTCCGCCGTCCGCCACGTCGATAAAGGCGTGGCGCACCGCGCGGCGCACCGCCTCGGTCATGACGCCGCGGCCGCGCGCACGGGGGTGCGACCAGTAGCCGATGAGTCCGCCCACCGCACGGTCGGCGGGTCCCCGGTGCCGGTCCAGCTCCATGATCGCCAGCGAGCCCAGGCACTCGTCCGAGACGGGATCGGCCAGGCACCAGGGCAGCATGCTGCCGGCCAGCGCGGCGGTCCGACAGCTGGCCAGGAAGGTCGCGGCCTCCGCCTCGGTGTACGGCGACGGCAGGTCGGTAAGGAACCGCTGGGCGAGCGGGTCGTTGCACGCCTCCACGAGCAGCGGGACGTCGGAGTCGCGCCACGGCCGCAGCCGCACGCTCTGGCCCTCGATGACCGGGACCTCCAGGGTGGCGGCGACGCCCAGCGCCGCCTGCGCGACCCGGTCGACGCCCTCGGGGACCGCCAGGTCCAGCCGCACCCTCCCGTCCGGCAGGGGTTCCCGCCCCCAGACCCGGAAGCCGCTGTGCCGCAGGATCGTCTGGGAGGCCAGGTTGTCCAGGGTGGTGTCCGCCCGCAGGGTGCTCAGCCCGGCCCCACCGTCCTCCGCGGCGCCCGTCAGGTGGTCCAGGACCGTGTCCAGCGCCTCCAGCGCCAGCCCGTGCCCCCGGTGGGCGGGGTCCAACCAGTACCCGACGTGGGCCGTGCCACCGGTGTCCCCGCGCCGTATGCCGTAGGCGCGCACGACCCCCAGGGGGTCCCCGGCCGCCGCCGCGATCCCGGGCTCCGGCGTGCGCAGGCAGATCGCCCACGTCCACTGGGTGCCCTCCCACTGCAGGTGCCGCAGGGCGGCCCACCACCGTTCGGCCTCGGCGGTCCCGGCCCGCGGGTGGTGGCCGGGACCGATGTCCGGGTGCCGCAGCAGGTCGGCCACGACCGGCAGGTCCCGCTCCGTGAACGGCCGCAGGGAGAGCCGCTCGGTCGTCAGCGTGGCCGGCGCGCCCAGGGTGGGACGCAGCCCGGCCCGCCCGGCCGGCTCGGCGACCAGCTCGAAGGAGGCCGTGTCGTGGCGCTCGCCGCCCGGCTCGTAGACGCAGGAGTCCTGCTCGGTGCCGGTGTACCGCCAGCCCGCGCGGACCAGCGCGGCCTGGGAGGCGGCGTTGCGCACGTCGGTGTTGGCGGCGAGCCGGTGCAGGCCCAGTCCCGACCTGCCGTCGGCCGGGTCGCCCGGGGCCGGGGCGAAGGCGTGGGCGGCGGCCAGTCGCAGCGCCTCGGTCAGCACCCCGCGCCCCCGGGCGGCGGGCACCGTCCAGTAGCCGAGCGTGGCGTTCCCGTAGGCGAAGCGCTGGTCGATGGCGAAGATGCCGAGCCAGCCCAGCGGGGAGTCCGTATGGGGATGCGCCAGGCACCAGTCGAGCTCCGCCCCGCTGGCCGCGGACTCCCGCATCCGGAGCAGGTATGCCGTGAACCCCTCGGGGGTCAGGGGCGGCAGCGCGGCCCCGACATAGCGGTGCGCGAGGTCGTCCAGCTGCAGCCCGGCACGGTCCTCCTCGCGCCAGGGCCGCAGGACGACCCGGTCACCCGCCAGCACCGGCGGGACCAGCCAGCGGGAGGCGGGCACCCGCGGCTGGTCGGACCGCAGGGTGCCGACCCAGCCGGTCCGCACCACACCCCGCCGGTCCACCCGCCAGCCCGGCACGGTGCTGATCCGGAAGCCGAAGCCCCAGGCGATCCGCCGCGATCCCCAGTTGCCCTGGTAGGCCGCCCACTGCATGGTCCGGACCCCGCCCTCCCCGAAGGCGTGGTCGAGCACCAGGGCGACCGCCTGCGTCATCACGCCCTGGCCGCGTGCCCACGGGGCGGTGGCGAAGTCGAGCGAGGCCACCTCCTCGCCGCGGTACCGGTAACCGATCGTCCCGGCATACCGGCGTTCCCCCCGGTCATCGATCTCGATGGCCCAGCGCCGGTGCGCCTGCTCCCCGTCCGCCGCCCACCCGGCGCGCACCCGGTCCAGGAACGCGCGGGCCTGCCCCTCGTCATACGGCTCCGGGGTGCTGGTGAACAGCAGGGTCTGCGGGTCCCGGGCCTGCTCGATCAGGCCCGGGAGATCCCCTTCGGTGTGCCCGCGCAGCAGGAGGTCCCCGCCCCGCAGCGCGGGGACGGCGGCGGGAGGACGTGCGCCGGACATGGCGCCCAACGTAGCCCGAACGCCTGCGGCCTGAGCATACGGTTTCCGCTCTGCACAGCCTGAGCGTTTAGCCTAGGGGAGTTCACCACGACGTGTCAGGAGACCTGGGTGCCCAAGCTGTTCGAGAAGATGTTGCGTGCCGGCGAGGGGCGGACGCTGCGCAAGCTGGAGACCACCGCCCGGTTGGTCCGAGCGCTGGAGGACGACTTCAAGGGGCTGACCGACGCCGAGCTGCGGGAGGAGACCGACAAGTTCCGCGCCCGGATCGCCGACGGCGAGACGCTGGACCAGCTGCTGCCGGAGGCGTTCGCCGCGGTGCGGGAGGCCGCCGCGCGGACCATCGGCAAGCGGCCCTTCGACGTGCAGATCATGGGTGGGGCGGCCCTGCACCAGGGCAACGTCGCCGAGATGAAGACCGGTGAGGGCAAGACCCTGGTGGCGACCCTGCCCTCCTACCTCAACGCGCTCGAGGGCAAGGGCGTGCACGTGGTCACGGTCAACGACTACCTGGCCGAGTACCAGGCCGAGCTGATGGGGCGCGTGCACCGCGCGCTGGGGCTGGAGACCGGGGTCATCCTGTCCAAGATGACGCCGGCGGAGCGCCGGGAGCAGTACGCCAAGGACATCACCTACGGCACGAACAACGAGTTCGGCTTCGACTACCTGCGCGACAACATGGGCTGGTCCACCGCCGACCTGGTGCAGCGCGGCCACAACTTCGCCATCGTGGACGAGGTCGACTCGATCCTGATCGACGAGGCACGGACCCCGCTGATCATCTCCGGGCCCGCCGACCAGCCGACCAAGTGGTATGCCGAGTTCGCCAAGCTCGCGCAGCTGCTGACCCGCGGCGAGGACGGCGAGGGCGACTACGAGGTCGACGAGAAGAAGCGCACTGTCGGCGTGCTGGAGTCCGGGATCGAAAAGGTCGAGGACTACCTGGGCATCGACAACCTCTACGAGAGCGCCAACACCCCGCTGATCGGCTACCTGAACAACTCCATCAAGGCCAAGGAGCTGTACAAGCGGGACAAGGACTACGTGAACATGGACGGTCAGATCATGATCGTCGACGAGCACACCGGCCGGATGCTCGCCGGCCGGCGCTACAACGAGGGGATGCACCAGGCGATCGAGGCCAAGGAGGGGGTCGAGATCAAGAACGAGAACCAGACCCTGGCCACGGTGACCCTGCAGAACTACTTCCGGATGTACGACAAGCTCGCCGGGATGACCGGTACCGCCCAGACCGAGGCGGCCGAGCTGCACCAGATCTACAAGGTGGGCGTCATCTCGATCCCGACGAACCGGCCGATGATCCGCAAGGACCAGCCGGACCTCGTCTACCGCACCGAGCAGGCCAAGTTCAACGCGGTCGTGCAGGACATCGCCGACCGCCACGAGCAGGGGCAGCCCATCCTGGTCGGCACGACCAGCGTGGAGAAGTCCGAGCGGTTGTCCGAGCAGCTGCGCCGGCAGGGCATCCCGCACGAGGTGCTCAACGCCAAGCACCACGCCCGGGAGGCCGCGATCGTCGCCGAGGCGGGACGCAAGGGCGCCGTCACGGTGGCGACCAACATGGCCGGGCGAGGCACCGACATCATGCTCGGCGGTAACCCCGAGTTCCGGGCGGTCGCGGCGCTGAAGCAGGCCGGGCTGGACCCGGTGGAGACTCCGGAGGAGTACGAGGCCGCCTGGGACAAGGCACTCGCGGAGGCCGAGGAGTCGGTGAAGGTCGAGCACGACGAGGTCACCCAGCTCGGTGGGCTGTATGTGCTAGGCACCGAGCGTCACGAGTCCCGACGCATCGACAACCAATTGCGCGGTCGCGCCGGCCGTCAGGGTGACCCGGGGGAGAGCCGGTTCTACCTGTCCCTCGAGGACGACCTGATGCGGATGTTCAACGCCGGGATCGTCGACCGTGTGATGGCCTCCTCCGGCATGGACGAGACCCCTATCGAGTCCAAGGTGGTCAGCCGGTCCATCGCCGGTGCGCAGTCGCAGGTCGAGGCGCAGCACTTCGAGACCCGCAAGAACGTGCTCAAGTACGACGACGTGATGAACCGCCAGCGCGAGGTCATCTACGAAGAGCGCCGTCGGGTGCTCAACGGGGAGGAGATGGAAGAGCAGGTCCGGCACTTCATCAACGACGTCATCGAGGAGTATGTCCGCACGGGCAGCATCCCAGGCGAGGACGGGGTCGATCTTGAGGGCATGGTCAACGAACTCCGCACCGTCTATCCGGTGACCCTCGAGGCCGATCAGCTCCTGCAGTTCGACCCCGCCGAGCTCGAGCAGCAATTGCTCTCCGACGCCCAGCACGCCTACGACGCGCGGGAGGAGGCGGTCGGCCCGGACATCATGCGCGACGTCGAGCGCCGCGTCCTGCTGCAGGTGCTGGACCGCAAGTGGCGCGAGCACCTCTACGAGATGGACTACCTCAAGGAGGGAATCGGCCTGCGGGCGATGGCCCAGCGCGAGCCGCTCGTGGAGTACCAGCGCGAGGGCTACCAGCTGTTCGCCGCGATGATGGAGTCCATCAAGGAGGAGGCGGTCCGCTTCCTGTTCAACGCCGAGATCAAGACCCGGCAGGCCTCCGGCGACGGCGCCGCGGGGCAGCAGGGCAACGGCGCCGGTGCCGACGTGGCGGACGTGGCCAGCCGGCTGCAGCGGGCCGGGGCCAGCGTGGCCGGGCTGAGCGAGGCGGTGGCGGCGGCCTCCCGACGGCAGCAGTCCCTGACCTACACCGCACCCAACGAGGACGGCTCGGCCGTGCAGCGCGCCGAGGGCGAGGACAGCGACCAGGCGCGGGTCAGCAGCCCCGCCGAAGGCGGCGGCAACCGCGCCGAGCGCCGCGCCCGCAAGCGCAAGGGCTGAGCGCCGCCGGGGTCCTCGAGGGACGTCAGCCCGGCTCGGGCGACGTCAGCCCAGCTCGAGGACCGTCATCAGCCACCGGCCGTCGACCCCGCACAACCGGGCGGCGACGGCCCGGATCCGGCCCCCGTGGTCGACCACTGCGGCGACCTCGGCGACGCCGTCGGCCGGCTGGCAGACCCGCAGGGCCCGCACCCGGACGGGGCGCTGGCGCTGCAGCCGACGTCGCGCCAGCACCCCGCGCCGGGTGAACCGGCCCAGGATGTCCTCGGTGACCCACCGGCTCAGCTGTCCGGCCGGGCGGGTGCCGTCGCCGACCTCCAGGAGGACGCGCAGCAGCCGGCCCGCCCAGTCGGCGGGATCCGGGAGGTCCTGCGCCGTGGTCGCCTGCGGCCCGAAGTAGGAGTCCTCGAAGCCCCGGCGGAAGTCCACCGCGAGCACCCCCTGCACGAAGTCGTCATCCGGCGGTGGGATGACGAAGTCGCCCGGGGCCGGCTCGGTGGCCGGGATCGGGAGCACCCGTAGCTCGGCCTGGACCGGGTGCGCCGGGGTGCTGGCCCAGGCCGCCGGCTGGGGCTGGGCGCTCATGACGCCGCCCCGTGGGGGACGTGCGCCGACGGCGCCACGAGCACCTGTCCCGGCCGGATCAGGTCGGGGTCCGGGCCGATCACGTCCCGGTTGGCCGCGTGCCAGCGGGGCCACTCCGCTGCGACGTCCTCGGGCGTGGCCTCCGGCCCCAGGTGTCGCGCGGCGATCGACCAGAGGGTGTCCCCGGACCGGACCACGACCCGCTCCGAGACGTCCGGGGTGCCCGACCCGGTGGTGCGCGGCCCGCCGCCGACCAGGAGCCTGACGTCGGCCCGGTGCGCCGGCTCCGGCGGCTGCCATCCCGGCTGCGGGGCCGGCCTCCCGTCGGTGTCACCGCCGCGGCCGAGCGAGGTGTCCGCGGGCCCAGTGCGCCAGTCCGGGACCGGAGCGGGTGCGGGCGCGGGTGCCGTGGCCGTCGCGGTGACGGCCGGTGACTCCAGCGCCGTCGAGGCGTGGGCCGCGGTGGGGCCCGCGACCGCCACGGCCAGCAGGAGGGCCGCGACCCGGGCTGCCGAGCGCGGCGCGACCAGACGGCCCAGCCGCCGGACCGGGCGCAGGGCGCGACCGCGGGTCACCAGCGCCGCACCGAGCAGGAGCAGGACGGCCAACCAGCCGAGCAGGAGTGCTCCGGCGGTGCCGGCCAGGTGCTCGATCCCGGTCGCCACCGGTTGCGGGGGTGCGGACCCGGTCACCAGGTCCAGCCACCACCCGACCTGCGCCCGCCCCACGGCCAGGGCGCCGGCCGCGGCGAGCAACCCGGCAGCGCCGCCCAGCAGGCCTGCCCGCCGTGAGGTGGGGACCGGGATGGGGGCCGAGGCGGTGACTTTCATGGGACGCTCCTGGCTCAATGCGTGCGTTTGCATTCGATTGCGAACAGTTAAACGCACATGCGGCTCGACGGCAAGGGTGGGTCCGTGGCTGTGGACAACCTGCGGCCGCCCCCGGGCCGGGGCAGGATGGGCCGTATGCGGTGGAGCCGGTTGTTCGACGACCTCGAGGCGCAGCTGCGGGCCGAGGAGCGCGCCGAGTTGCTCGCCGACGTCGCCGAGCACACCCGGGCCAGGCGGGGGCAGCAGGGACTGACCGACCGGATGGCCGCCGACCTGGGGCGCCCGCTGCGTCTCCGGGTAGCGGCGGCCGGCGTGCTCGAGGGGACGTTGGCCGAGTTGGGGGCCGACTGGCTGGTGCTGCGGGTGGAGCTACCCGGGGCGCGGGCCCGGTCCGTGCTGGTCCCGGTGGCGGCGGTCCGGGCGGTCTGGGGGCTCAGCGGCCGGGCCGACCCGCACGAGGGGGTGGCCCAGCGCCGCCTGGGGCTGCGCCATGCGCTGCGGGCGATCAGCCGGGACCGGGCCCAGGTGCGGCTCACTGACCTCGAGGGCGGTCAGCTGTCCGGGACCATCGACCGGGTGGGCAGGGACCACGTCGACCTGCGGGAGGTGCCCGAGGACGGCACGGGACGCGGCCGGGGGCACACCGTCGTCATGCCGCTGGCGGCACTGGCGCTGGTGGCGTCCGCTCCCTCCGCCGGTTCGCCCGGCGCCGGCGGGGCCTGACCCCGGATACCGGGCCGGCGCCGGCGGACCTCAATCCGCCTCGGAGTCGGAGTCCGGCTCCGACTCGGCCAGTTCCTCCCCGCGCGCGATGGATTCCCGGGTCTCGGCATACATCCGCTGGATGTAGTCCTCCAGCGCGGAGTCCTCCACCCGCCAGACCCCGCGGCCCCCCACCTTGATGCCGGCCAGGGCCCCGCTGCGGACCAGCGCCTTGGCCTGGGCCAACGTGACGTTCAACGTCTCGGCGACGTCGGTCAGGGTCAGGAAGCGTGGCACCGGCCACCTCTTTCGTCACGGCTACGGGGTCGCGGGGGAGATCGACTTGTGCCAGATTTTAACCGTCCCGGGGTTCCCGCCGGAGGGACCTGTGGACAAGATGGGTGCGCCGGCGGGGTGCAGGGTTAGCGTGCCTCGTGGCGGTGACCTCGATGGCGAGGGGACAGGAGGCTGGAGGATGGCCGCAGAGGAGCAGGCCCGGAAGGCACGCAGGCTCCAGGTGCCGGGGTGGCGCGACGCCCGGCTGCTCGTGGGGGCCCTGCTGGTGCTCCTCTCGGTGGCCGGTGGCGCACGCCTGGTGGCCGCGCTGGACGACACGACACCGGTGTATGCCGCGGCCCGGGTCCTGCTCCCCGGTGAGCAGGTGGCTGCCGAGGACCTGACGGCCGTCCCGGTCCGGATCGGGGAGCCGTTGGAGCACTACTTGGACGGGAGCCAGGCGGTGCAGCCGGGCACCTACGTGCTGCGGCAGGTCGCCGCCGGTGAACTCGTCCCGCGTGCCTCCTTGGGCACCTCGCGGGAGGTGGACGACAAGACGGTGACCGTGCCGGTGGACCCGACCGCAGCCGGCACCCTCGCGCTCGGTGACGTCGTGGACCTGTGGGTGAGCCGGCGCGACCCGGAGTCACCGGGTGCCACCTACCTGGCCCCGGAGCTGCTCCTCGAGCAGGCCGTCGTCGCCGGGGTGCCGACCGGTGGCCGCGCGCTGGGCGTCGGCGTCGGACGCGCCGCGGTCCAGGTGGTCGTCCCGGCCGATGCGGTGGGCTCGGTCATCGCCAGCGTGGACCAGGAGGCCCGGGTCACCCTGGTGCCCGCCCCGCGCAGCGCGCCCACCGGGGACTGAGCGTGCCCGGCAGCAGTCAGCCGTTGTTGACGGCCATCACGCACCGGTGGGAGTCCGGGCTGGCCGAGCGACTCGGACGGTCGGATGTCGTGCACGTCGTGCACCGCTGCGCCGACCTCGCCGAACTGCTCGGAACCGTCGAGGCCGGGCTGGGTCGGGTCGTCGTCGTGTCCAGCGACCTGCGGGGGCTGGACCGCGCCGTGGTCAGCGACCTCGGCGGGCACGGGCTGCAGGTGCTCGGTGTCCACCCACCCGACGACGAGGACGGGGCACGGGCACTGCGCCGCTGGGGCGTCACGGAGGTGCTGCCGGCGGACGCGGACCTGGCGACCCTGGAGACCGCGCTGGAGCGGCTGCTGGGGGAGCGTGCCGGCCCCGCGTCGGACTGGGACCGGGCGGTCGAGGACGAGCTGGAGCAGGAGCCCGCCGCCGACCCGGGCGAGGCCCGCGCGGCCGGTGCCGAGGACGCCGACGGGGCCCCCGCGGCCGGGGACGTCGCTGCCGACCGCGACGGGCCCGGGGCCCAGGAGCCCCGGGAGCCCCACGAGCCCGAGGACGGGGTACCGGGCCGGGGCCGGGTCGTCGTGGTCTGGGGTCCTGCGGGGTCGCCGGGGCGGACCACCGTGGCGGTGAACCTCGCGGCGGAGATCGCCTCACCGGTCTGCGGGGTGCTGTTGATCGACGCGGACACGTATGCCGCGTCGGTGGCCCAGGTGCTCTCCGTGCTCGACGAGGCACCCGGTGTCGCCGCCGCGGCCCGGGCCGCCGACCAGGGGACGCTGGACCGGGAGGCGCTGGCCGCGCTCGCCCCCGAGGTCCTGCCCGGGTTGCGGGTCCTCACCGGGTTGCCCCGGGCCGACCGGTGGCCGGAGCTGCGCGAGCACGCGTTCGCCGACATCCTGGAGATCTCCCGGCAGCTGGCGGACTGGGTCGTGGTGGACGTCGGCTTCGGCCTCGAGCAGGACGAGGAGCTCAGCTTCGACACCCGCGCGCTCCGGCGCAACGGCCCCACCCTCGCCGCGCTGGAGGTCGCCGACCAGGTGGTCGTGGCCGGCGCGGGGGACCCGGTCGGGCTGCAGCGACTGGTCCGGGGGCTCGACGCGCTCGACGAGGTGAACCGGGCACCGCGCACGGTGGTGGTGACCAGGGTCAGGGCCAGCGCGGTCGGCAGCGACCCGCACCGCCGGGTGAGGGACGCACTGGCCCGGTTCGCCGGGCTCCGCGACGTGCACCTGGTGCCGGACGACCGCGCGGCACTGGACGGCGCGCTCCTCGCGGGCCGGGTGCTGCGGGAACACGCCCCGCGGTCCCTGGCGCGCCAGGCGCTCCGCGACCTGGCCGAGCGCCTCACCGGCGGGGCGGGGGCGGCCGTGCCGGCCGGTCGACAGCCCCGTCGCTGGCGTCTCCGGTCGTCGGGGTGAGACCGGAGACCTTCGGGGTGGGGCCTGGGACTGTGGAACCGGCGGTCGGATCTGCGACGATGGCCCGGTGTTGGACCGCCTGAGCCCCCTGGACTCCTCCTTCCTCTACCTGGAGGAGTCCGTCACCGCCATGCACGTGGGGTCCGTGCTGATCTTCGAGACCCCCGAGCAGGGCTTCGACTACGAGGAGCTGCTGGCCCTGGTGGCCAACCGGATCGCCTACGTCCACCGCTACCGGCAGCGGGTCCGTCAGGTCCCCGCGGGGCTGGGCGGCCCGGTGTGGGTGGACGACGCCGACTTCGACCTGACCTACCACGTCCGGCGGTCGGCACTGCCCCGGCCGGGGACCGTCGAGCAGCTCGGGGAGTTCGTCGCCCGGGTCCAGTCCCGGCTGCTGGACCGGAGCCGGCCGCTGTGGGAGGTCTACCTGGTCGAGGGCCTGGAGGGCAACCGGTTCGCGCTGGTGACCAAGACCCACCAGGCCATGGTCGACGGCGTCACCGGCATCGACATCGGCCAGGTGATCCTGGACGACGCACCCAATGACGTCGTGCCCATCGCGCAGACGTGGTCGCCCAAGGAGGAGCCGAGCGACCTGGAGCTGCTGGCGCGCGCCGGGCTCGGGACCGCCACCAGCCCCCGGCGCCTGCTGTCCGGCCTGCGCGGGGGACTGGAAGACCTCCGGCATACCGGTGCCCGCGTCGTTGAGGCCGCCGGGCAGGCCGCCACCGCCCTGGTGCGCACCGCCGCGAGCCCCGCCCCGTCCACCCCGCTGAACACCACGATCGGCAACGCCCGCCGGGTCGAGCTGGTCGAGCTGGACCTCAAGGACTTCCGGACGGTGCGCAGCCGCCGCTTCGGCGCCACCGCCGACCACGGGCACGTGACGGTCAACGACGTGGTGCTGGCCACGCTCACCGGGGCGCTGCGGGAGTGGCTTATGAACCGCGGCGAACCGGTGAGCGCCTCGACCACGCTGCGGGCGATGGTGCCGTTGTCGGTCACCGACACCGCGGTCGACTCCCACGTCGGGGGCCCCGTGGTGGCCGCCTTCATCGACCTGCCCGTGGGTGAGCCGAGCACCGGGATGCGGTTGCGCCAGGTGAGCTACCGGATGAGCCAGCAGCTGCAGCACGGCCAGGCGGTCGGGGCGGCGGGGCTGGCGGGCCTGGCCGGGTTCGCCCCCTCGACGCTGCACTCGATGGCGGCCCGGTTGGCCAGCGCCATGTCCCGCCGGATGTTCAACCTGGTGATCAGCAACGTCCCCGGGCCCCAGGCCTCCCGGTATGCCGGGCACGCCCGGATGGTCGCCTCCTACCCGGTGATCCCGCTGGCGCGGGGGCAGGCGCTCGCGGTCGGGTTGACCTCCTACGACGGCCGGGTCTTCCTCGGCCTGAACGGTGACCGGGATGCGATGGTGGACCTCGACGTGCTGGCCGAGGCCGTCCACAGCGCCCTGGCCGAACTGGTCGAGTACGCCTGAGATGAGGAGCCGCCCGTGAGCCGCCACGCCCGGATCTACCTGCCGCTCTCCCCGGACCAGTGCCGGCAGCTGAGCACGGCACGCTCGGTGCCCGGACCGTTGGAGGGGTATGCCGTGACGCAGGCGGTCCGCACCTCCGACCCGCAGGGCGACGAGGAGTCGTGGGAGTTCGCGGCACTCCAGGACGCCGCGCTGTCCTGCGCCGTCCGGTCCGCGCCGGTCCTCGTGGCGGCCGCGGACCTGGACGTCGCGGACCTCGACGACTCCGCCCCGGCCGGGTCGCGGGTGCGGGTCACCGGGGCGTTGCCGCTGCAGCGGGTCGCCGCCTTCCACGTAGGTGACGACGTCCTCACGCGGCAGCCGCCGGCCCCGGCCGACCCCGGGTCGGAGATCGAGTTGTCCTGGTACGACACGACCGAACTGGACCACCTGGTTAGCCTGGTCTGAGAGACCGAACCGGGCAGACCCCATACCGCCGGAACACGGTGGATCGGGCCGCCCCGCCGACAGCACGGAAGGAAGTCATCGTGGATGCATTTGCCCAGGTACCGGACCCGGTGAACGAGCCGGTGGGGGATTACGCGCCGGGGAGTCCGGAGCGGGCCGAGTTGGAGGTGGCGCTGGCGGAGATGGCGGCGTCGCCGGTGGAGTTGCCGCACGTGATCGGTGGGGAGCCGGTGGCGGGTGAGGGCAAGGTCGTGGAGGTGGTGCAGCCGCACGCGCACGGTGAGGTGTTGGGGACCTTGCGCGACGGGACGGCGGCGGAGGCGACGGCGGCGATCGAGGCGGCGCGGGCGGCGGCGCCGGGGTGGCGGGCGTTGTCGTTCGAGGACCGGGCGGGGGTGTTGTTGAAGGCGGCGGAGTTGTTGGCTGGTCCGTGGCGGGCCCGGTTGAACGCGGCGACGATGTTGGGGCAGTCGAAGACGGCGTACCAGGCGGAGATCGACTCGGCGTGTGAGTTGATCGATTTCTGGCGGTTCAACGTGCACTATGCCCGGCAGATCCTGGCCGAGCAGCCGACGGCGAATGCGCGGGGGGTGTGGAACCGGTTGGACCACCGGCCGTTGGAGGGGTTCGTGTATGCGGTGACGCCGTTCAACTTCACCGCGATCTCTGGGAACCTGCCGACGGCGCCGGCGTTGATGGGCAACACGGTGGTGTGGAAGCCGGCGACGACGCAGCAGCGGGCGGCGTCGGTGGTGATGGACATCCTCATCGAGGCGGGGATGCCGCCGGGGGTGATCAACATGGTCACCGGGTCCGGGGTGGAGGTCTCGGACGTGGTGTTGGAGCACCCGGATCTGGCGGGGATCCACTTCACGGGGTCGACGCGGGTGTTCCAGATGTTGTGGGGCAAGGTCGGGGCGAACCTGGCCGGGTACCGGTCCTACCCGCGGATCGTGGGGGAGACCGGTGGGAAGGACTTCGTGGTGGCCCACCCCTCGGCCGATCCGGCGGTGTTGCGGACGGCGTTGGTGCGGGGTGCGTTCGAGTACCAGGGTCAGAAGTGTTCGGCGGCCTCGCGGGCGTATGTGCCGAAGTCGTTGTGGGCCTCGTTGCGCGACGAAGTGGCGCAGGTGACCGAGTCGATCCCGATGGGGGACGTGCGGGACCTGTCCAACTTCATGGGCGCGGTGATCGACAAGCGGGCCTTCGACAAGCACGCGAAGGTGCTGGAGCAGGCGGGTTCGGACGACGCGGTGACCGTATTGGCCGGTGGCACGTGTGATGACTCGGTGGGGTACTTCGTGCGGCCGACGGTGCTGGAGGTGACGCAGCCCTCGCACGACTTCCTGACCACGGAGTTCTTCGGGCCGATCCTGTCGGTGCACGTGTATGAGGACAAGGACTACGAGGCGATGCTGTCCCAGATGGAGTCGGTCGCGCCCTATGCGTTGACCGGGGCGGTGATCGCCCAGGACCGGGCGGCGATCGCCCACGCCAGCGAGGCGTTGCGGTTCGCGGCCGGCAACTTCTACATCAACGACAAGCCGACCGGGGCGGTCGTGGGGCAGCAGCCGTTCGGTGGTGCCCGGGCCTCGGGCACCAACGACAAGGCCGGTTCGGCCGCCAACCTGATGCGCTGGACCAGCACCCGGGCCATCAAGGAGACCTTCGTCCCGGCGACCGACTGGCGCTACCCCCACATGGGCTGAGGGCCCCCGGTCGCTGGCCGGCGAGGGCGCTTCACCCCGGAACCTGGCGCTATCGACCGGGAAGGTTCTGCTACGAAGCGCAGGATTATCGGGTGACCCGATAATCCTGCAGCCTGCCCACGCCCCCGGTCAGGAGTCCTGACCGAGGGACTCGGCGACGACCCGGCCCTCCAGGCGCACGGCGCGGACCAGGATCGGGGCGACGGCCTTCTCGATCTTGCCGCCGAGGAGCGGGACGTGGGCCTTGAGCTCGCCGTCGACCCGCTGGGTCGAGCCGCCGTCGGACGGTTCCAGGTCGATGCCGCCCACGAACTGCACGGGGGTGCCGGGGATCTCCACCTCCAGCGCCGCCTCGCGGGCGCCGTCCTCGCCGGCGGCGCCCCACCGCTGGGTCTCCACCACCTCGATGGTCTTGCCCACGAAGCTCTTGGCGAAGTCGGGCAGGCCGTCGCTGGGCAGGGAGCGCCGGGTCACGACGGTGACGGCGTCACCCTCGACCTCGATGGCGACGTCGTGGTCGGTCGCGCCGCTGCGGGTGCACTTCAGCTCCTGGTACTCCGTGGAGCAGAACAGGGCGAATACCTGGTCAGGTGAGGCCTGGTGCTCGATCGTCTCGGTGATCCTCGTCGTCATGGGGCAAAGGTAGTGGTCCCGGGGCCGGGTCGTCGCCCCCAGGGCCCTCCGGACCCGCCCGCAGCAGGTCGTATGCCGTGCCGAGACCGCGCAGCACCGCCCGGTCGCACTCGGCCCGGCCGGCCGCGGTGGTGGCGGTCACCAGCGCGACGGCGTGGTCCTGCAGGCAGTCCGCCAGGACCCCGGCGGCCTGCCGCACCCGGTCCAGGAGCGGACCGGTCGGGGCAGGGTCGGGCCACGGGCCGTCCAGCACGGCCGCCACCCGGCGCAACCGGGCCGCGAGGGCGCTGCAGGAGGCCCGGTCGTCGACGCCCGAGCGCACGCCGTCGACGACCACCCCGCGGCGCAGCCCCTCGGACCGTGGCGGCCACCGCAGTGACTGGGTCGGGGCGGTGCGGCCGTCGGCCAGGTCCACCAGGGCGTGGGCGAGGGCGTCCACCACGACGGTGAGACGTTGCTGGGCGAGCGGGTCCCCCAGGTCGGCGTCCTCACCCGCGACGTCCTGCGCCAGCCGGAGCAGACGGACACGGGTGGGCGTCGGCATACCGCCAACCCTACGGTGACCGGGCCACCGCACCCCGTCATCCCCAGGGACCCGATCAGCGCTAGGCTCGGCTCCGGGCCACACAGTCGTGTCCCGACAGACCTCGTCAGCTCAGGAGCGATAACCAAGATGACGTCCGACGACGCACTGTTGCAACGGTTCTACCAGCACGTGGCCACCCAGGACCTGTTGGGCAAGGAACCCGAGGTCAGAGCGGCGATCGTCGAGGGGGTGCGGAACCTGTCCGCCGGGCGGCCCGAGGGGGAGGCCGCGGTCCGGGTGTTCAACCCCGCCGACGCGACGGACGGCTGGACCAGCCGCTACACCGTCGTCCAGGCCTGCACCGACGACATGCCGTTCCTGGTCGACTCGGTGCTCGCCGAGCTGCAGCAGCGCGGGCTGGACGTGCACCTGCTCATCCACCCGCAGGTCGTCGTCCGCGCCGACGGGTCCGGTGCCGTCCTGGAGCAGGACGCCGCTCCCGACGACGGGGAGCGGCTGGAGTCCTGGATGCACCTGGAGATCGACCGGGTCCCGGAGGAGGAGGTCCGCGCCGAGCTCACCGAGCGCCTGACCGGGGTGCTGCGCGACGTGCGCCGGGCCTGCCAGGACTGGCAGGCGATGCGCGCCCAGGTCCGCACCGTGATCGAGGACATCGAGGAGTGGGTCCCCAGCGTCGTCGACCCGGACACGGTGGAGCCGACCCTGGAGTTCCTGCGCTGGCTGGAGGACAACCACTTCACCTTCCTGGGCTACCGCGAGTACACCCTGGAGACCCTCGACGGCGAGGAGGTCCTCGTCTCGGTGCCCGGCAGCGGGCTGGGGATCCTGCAGGACGAGGGCGCCGAGGAGGGGACGGTGAGCCGGCTCGGTCCGGAGGCCCAGGCGACCGCCCGCGAGGGCCGGCTGCTGACCATCACCAAGGCCAACTCCCGGGCGACGGTGCACCGGCCCGTCTACCTGGACTACGTGGGGGTCCGCAAGTTCGACGCCGACGAGAATGTGGTCGGCGAGCGCCGCTTCCTCGGGCTGTTCACGCAGAGCGCGTATGCCGACTCGGTCACCCGGTTGCCGGTGATCGGCGGCAAGGTGCGCAGCATCCTGGAGAGCAGCGGCTTCGCCCCGGACAGCCACTCCGGCAAGGACCTGATGGGGGTCATGGAGAACTTCCCCCGGGACGAGCTGTTCCAGGTGGACACCGACCTGTTGGCCCGGACCGCCCACGAGGTGCTCCACCTGCAGGAGCGGGCCGGCACCCGGTTGTTCGTCCGCAAGGACGAGTTCGGGCGGTTCGCCACGGCGCTGGTCTACCTGCCGCGGGACCGGTTCAACACCACGGTCCGGCTGGCCATCGAGGAGCTGTTGCGCGAGGCATACGGCCCCGAGTCGGTGGACTACAACACCAAGGTGGGGGAGTCCGCCCTGGCCCAGATCCACTACATCCTCCGGATGCCGCGGGGCAGCTCGATCCCCGACGTCGACCTGGACTCCCTCCAGGACAAGGTGCAGGAGGCCACCCGGACCTGGACGGAGCGGCTGGCCGGCGCCGTCGACGAGCACTTCGGGGACGCCGAGACCACCGGTGAGGTGCTGGCCCGCTACGCCGGGGGGATCCCGGAGGCCTACAAGGAGGACTTCGACGCCCAGACCGGCTTCGAGGACCTCAAGTTCGTGTCCACCCTCGAGTCCGGCGAGGTCCGGCTGCCGCTGCACGTGTATGCCGAGGCGGACCACGAGCCCGGCGCCCGGCGGCTCAAGGTCTACCGCAACGCCGAGACCTCGCTGACCGACGTCCTGCCGATCTTCAGCCACCTCGGGGTCCACGTCACCGACGAGCGGCCCTACAGCCTGGAGGCCCGCGACGGGACGACGACCTACATCTACGACTTCGGCATGGTCGCCGCCAGCGAGGAGGTGTGGGAGCCCGCGGACCGGGACGCCGGTGAGGTCGCCTCCGCCTTCGAGGAGGTCTTCGCCGCGGTCTGGAACAACCGGGCCGAGAGCGACTCGCTGAACGCGCTGGTGCTCACCGCCGGGCTGACCTGGCGCGAGGTCGTGATCCTGCGCACCCTGGTCCGCTACCTGCGTCAGGTCGGGGCCAACTCCCTGGACTACCTGGAGGAGGCGCTGGTCGCGAACCCGGAGATCGCCGCCCGCGTGGTGGACCTGTTCGCGGCCAAGTTCGACCCGGCCCGCGAGGGCGACCGGGAGCAGGCCTGCGAGGAGATCACCGGGGACATCACCGGCCTGCTCGACCAGGTCGCCAGCCTGGACCAGGACCGGACCATCCGGGGGGTGCTCGCGGTGCTGCAGGGCACGCTCCGGACCAACTACTACCAGGTGCTGCCCGACGGCAGCCCCAAGCCGCACGTCTCCCTCAAACTGTCGCCGCAGCAGATCGACCTGCTGCCCGAGCCGCGGCCCGCCTTCGAGATCTGGGTCTACGCCCCGCGCGTGGAGGGCGTCCACCTCCGGTTCGGCGCCGTGGCCCGCGGCGGCCTCCGGTGGAGCGACCGGCGGGAGGACTTCCGCACCGAGATCCTGGGCCTGGTCAAGGCGCAGATGGTCAAGAACGCGGTGATCGTCCCGACCGGCTCCAAGGGTGGCTTCTTCGCCAAGCAGCTGCCCGACCCGGCCCAGGACCGGGAGGCCTGGCAGGCCGAGGGGGTCGCGGCATACCAGATCTTCATCAAGGGCCTGCTCGACGTGACGGACAACCGGGTCGACGGTGCGATCGTGCCGCCCGAGCAGGTCGTGCGGCACGACGGCGACGACTCCTACCTGGTGGTCGCGGCCGACAAGGGCACCGCCAAGTTCAGCGACATCGCCAACGGCGTGGCCCGCGAGTACGGCTTCTGGCTGGACGACGCGTTCGCCTCCGGCGGGTCCGCCGGCTACGACCACAAGGGCATGGGCATCACCGCCCGCGGCGCGTGGGAGTCGGTGAAGCGGCACTTCCGCGAGCTGGGCCTGGACACCCAGTCCGAGGAGTTCACGGCCGTCGGCATCGGCGACATGAGCGGCGACGTCTTCGGCAACGGAATGCTGTTGTCCGAGCACATCCGTCTGGTCGCCGCCTTCGACCACCGGCACGTCTTCCTGGACCCCTCCCCGGACGCCGCGACCTCGTATGCCGAGCGTCGCCGGCTCTTCGACCTGCCCCGCTCGAGCTGGGAGGACTACGACGCCTCGCTGATCAGCGAGGGCGGCGGTGTGTACGCGCGCAGCGCCAAGTCCGTGCCGGTCAGCCCGCAGGTCCGGGAGGTCCTCGGGCTGGAGGAAGGCGTCACCTCGGCCACACCGGCCGAGCTGCTCAGGGCGATCCTGAAGGCCCCGGTCGACCTGCTGTGGAACGGTGGGATCGGCACCTACGTGAAGGCGTCGGAGGAGAGCGACGCGCAGATCGGCGACCGCAGCAACGACGCGATCCGGGTCAACGGCAAGGACCTGCGGGTCAGGGTCGTCGGCGAGGGCGGCAACCTCGGGTTCAGCCAGCGCGGCCGGATCGAGGCGGCGCGCGCCGGGGTGCAGCTCAACACCGACGCCATCGACAACTCCGCCGGGGTGGACACCTCCGACCACGAGGTGAACATCAAGATCGCGCTCAGCCCGCTGGTGCGGGAGGGCCTGCTGGACATGCCCGCGCGGGACGAGCTGCTGGCCTCGATGACCGACGAGGTCGCCGACCGGGTGCTGCGGCACAACTACGAGCAGAACGTGCTGATCGGCAACGCCCGGTTCCAGGGTGGTGTGATGGCCCCGGTCCACGAGCGGTTGATGACCGCCCTGGCCGACTCGGCGGGCCTGGACCGGGAGCTGGAGTTCCTGCCCGACACCGCGGCCCTGGAGGAGCGGGAGCAGGCCGGCGAGGGCCTGACCAGCCCGGAGTTCTCGGTGCTGGTGGCCTACTCCAAGCTGGCCCTGAAGAGCGCCCTGCTGGACTCGGAGTTCCCCGACGACCCCTACTTCAACGACACGCTGACCCACTACTTCCCGCAGGCCCTGCAGGACCGGTTCGGGGACCGGCTGGCCGAGCACCCGCTGCGGCGGGAGATCATCGTCAACGACCTGGCCAACGCGATGGTCAACCGGGGCGGGGTCACCTTCGCGTTCCGGGCGGCAGAGGAGACCGGCGCCACCCTGGTGCAGGTGGCCCGGGCGTTCGTGGTGTGCCGCGAGGTGTTCGGCCTGGCCGACTTCGTCGCGGCCGTCGAGGCGCTGGACAACAAGGTGTCGACCGCCACCCAGACCGAGCTCTACCTGGAGTTCCGCCGGCTGCTGGACCGCAGCGTCCGGTGGTTCCTGAACAACCAGTCCCTGTCCGGCGGCATGCCGGCCGAGATCGAGCGGTTCGCCGGTCCGGTCGCCACGCTGACCCCGCAGTTCAGCACCCTCCTGCAGGGCGTCGAGCGGGACCGGTGGACGGCCCAGCGCGACGAGGCGGTCGGTGCCGGGGTCCCCGAGGAGCTGGCCAACCGCTACGCCTCGCTGCTGGACTCGTTCTCGCTGCTGGACATCGTGGAGACGGCCGAGGACACCGACCGCCCGGTCGAGGAGGTCGCCGCCATGTACTTCGCGGTCTCCGAACGGTTCCGGATCGACGTCCTGCTCACCCACATCTCGCACCTGGAGCGGGAGGACCGCTGGGACTCGCTGGCCCGCGGGGCGGTGCGCGACGACATGTACGGCGTGCTGCGCGCCCTGGCCCGCACCCTCGTCCAGAGCACCGACGGGGCCGAGGGGCAGGACGCCCCGTCCCGGATCGACCGGTGGGCGGAGAGCAACCGGGAGGCGCTGGACAGGACCTCCCAGGTGCTGACCACGGTCGGTGGTCTGGACCAGCCCGGGCTGGCGCCCCTGTCGGTGGCGCTGCGCACGCTGCGCGGACTGGTCCGGCAGGGCACGTCGAACTGAGCGGGGGGCACGCGGGTACCCTGCCCGCATGCCCACGCTCCGTGACGTGCTCTCCGAGGTGGCCGCCCTGCCCCAGGCCGATGCGGAGTGGCTGCACCGGCTGGTCGGCGACTGGCAGATGGTGGCCGACCTGTCCTTCTCCGACCTGACCCTCTGGGTACCCGCGGGCAGGTCGGCGGACCCGGACTGGGTGCTGGCCTCGCACGCCCGGCCGTCGACCGGACCCAACTTCTACCCCGACGACGTCGTGGGGACCATCGCCGACGACCGGCGCCGACCCCGCCTCGAACAGGCCAGGGAGTCCGACTCGATCTCGCTGCCGGACGAGGTCGGCTACGTCCGGGAGCAGTACGTGCCGGTGGTCCGGGCCGGCCGGTCGATCGCGGTCCTGGTGCGGCATACCGACCTGCAGGCGATGCGCGCCCAGGGGGGACTCGAGGTCAACTACCTGCAGACCGCCCAGGCGCTGCTGCGGATGGTCAGCCAGGGTTCGTTCCCCGCGGAGAGTTCCCCGACCGGCGTCGGCCGCGGGACCCCGCGGGTCGGGGACGGCGTGGTGCGGCTCGACGCGGAGGGGCAGATCGAGTACGCCAGCCCCAACGCGGTGTCGGCGCTGCGCCGGCTGGGACACACCGACCAGGTGCACGGGGCGGACCTGTCCGAGATCGTCACCCGGCGGCTGCCGTCGGGGGTGACCGTCGACGAGACGATGCCGCTGGTGCTCACCGGACGGGCCCCGTGGGGCACCGAGATCGAGACCCGTGGGCTGAACCTCACGCTCCGCGCGGTGCCGCTGTATGCCGACGGTTCCCGGGTCGGGGCGCTGATCCTGATGCGCGACGTCAGCGAGATCCGCCGGCGCGAGCGGGAACTGCTCACCAAGGACGCCACGATCCGGGAGATCCACCACCGGGTGAAGAACAACCTGCAGACGGTCGCCGCGCTGTTGCGGTTGCAGTCCCGGCGGATGGAGGACCCGGCGGCGAAGGCCGCGCTGCAGGAGGCCGGTCGCCGGCTCACCACGGTGGCGCTGGTGCACGACACGTTGAGCCAGGGGTTCGACGAGACCCTCGTCTTCGACGAGATCGCGGTCCGGGTCGCCCGGGCCACCGTCGAGGTCGCGGCCCGGGGGACCCGGGTCACGGCGCTGCACTCCGGTTCCTTCGGCCGGTTGCGCGCCGAGGACGCGACACCGCTGGCCACCGTCCTGGCCGAGCTGGTGCACAACGCGGTCGAGCACGGCTTCAGCACCGAGCCGGGGGCGTTCGACTCCGGGACGGTGGAGGTGACCGCGCACCGGACGAGTTCCACCGAGCTGGGGGACCTGCTCGAGGTGACCGTGGCGGACAACGGGAAGGGTCTACCGGAGGGCCACCAGCCGGGGCGGACCGGGCTGGGGATGCAGATCGTCGACGCGCTCATCGCCGACCTGCGCGGCGAGATCCGCTGGGAACCGGCGAAGCCGCACGGGACCGTCGCGCGGTTCGTCGTGCGGCTTCGACCTGTGCCTGCGCCGGGCGGGGCCCGCGCCGGTTAGGCGGGCCGATCGGGCCCGGTCCTGCGGGGTCGGGGGCCCTGCCGGTCGCCCGCGGTCAGGTGTGGGGCAGCGTCAGCCGGCGCGGCGGGCGCGGGCCTTGCGGCGCTTCAGGGCGCGCCGCTCGTCCTCGGAGAGGCCTCCCCAGACCCCGGCGTCCTGCCCGGTCTCCAGCGCCCACTTCAGGCAGGTGTCCATGACCGGGCACCGGCGGCACACGGCTTTGGCGTCCTCGATCTGCTGCAGGGCCGGCCCGGTGTTGCCGATCGGGAAGAACAGCTCGGGATCCTCGTCCAAGCAAGCAGCGCGACTGCGCCAATCCATCTGGGTTGCTCCTTGTGTGTCACCCGGCGGGCGGACTGGTGTCCGTCCCGTCCGGGACTCGTGTTCGGTGGGGTCAAGTCTGTGGGCCGGCGGTCGGTACCGCGGCGGTCCTGCTGCGGTGCGGCTGTTGCGTGGCGGGCACTGCGTCCTGTCCAGGGTGGTCCCACCATTCCTCAGGGCGGGCACCGCATTGTGTCCGTGGGTCGTTCCATGCCGTCCAACGTCGTGGAGCAGCATGCTGTTCCCTCATACTCACAGGTCACTTCAGGGGGACACAAGGGTTTCGAGAGTATTTATTGGGTATAGAGATGAGGTTTCAATCACATCACGGATCGGTGACGGTGGGCAGCAAAGCGCGAGGTCAGCCGGTGGCCCACGGTGGGGCTCCCTCGGGCCGGCCACGCGCGGCCCGTAGGGTGGGTGGGCCGCGCAACCCCACGGCATACCCACACCGTCTGCGGGAGGACCCCATGACCCTGGCCATCAGCAACGCGCACGTGGTGCCCATCGAGGGCGAGCCGTTCACCGGGACGGTGGTGCTCGCGGAGGGCAAGATCGCCGCGCTGGGCCCGGACGTGGCGGTGCCGGACGGCGCCGAGGTGGTCGACGCCGGCGGCCGGTGGGTCCTCCCCGGGCTGATCGACGCCCACGTGCACCTGGGGGTGCACGAGGAGGGCGAGGGCTGGGCTGGCCAGGACACCAACGAGATGACCGACCCGGTCATGGCCGCGGCCCGGGCGCTGGACGCCATCAACCCGCGGGAGCTCGGCTTCGACGACGCGCTGGCCGGGGGCATCACCGCCGTCAACGTCAACCCGGGGTCGGGCAACCCGATCGGTGGGCTGACCGTGGCGCTGAAGACCTACGGCCGGTACGTGGACGAGATGGTGCTCCTCAGCCCGTCCGGTCTGAAGGCCGCGCTGGGGGAGAACCCGAAGCGGGTCTACGGGGACCAGAAGAAGACGCCGTCCACCCGGCTCGGGGTCGCCCTGGTGCTGCGCAGGGCGTTCACCGAGGCCCGCAACTACCAGGCCAAGGTGGAGAAGGCCGGCAAGGACGGGGAGGCGGCCGAGGGCCACCTGGTGTACCAGGCGCTCGTGCAGGTGCTCAACCGGGAGATCCCGTGGCGCCAGCACTGCCACCGGGCCGACGACATCGCCACGGCCATCCGGATCTCCGAGGAGTTCGGCTACCAGTTGGTGCTGGACCACGGCACCGAGAGCTACCTGCTGGCCGACCTGGTGGCCGAGAAGGGCGTGCCGGTGCTCTACGGCCCGCTCATCGTCAGCCGGTCCAAGGTCGAGGTCCGGGAGCGCTCGCTCGCCGCTCCCGGCATCCTGGACCGCGCCGGCGTGAAGGTCTCGATCATCACCGACCACCCGGTCGTGCCGATCGACCACCTGATCACCCAGGTGGCGCTGGCCGTCAAGGAGGGCCTGGACCCCGAGGCCGGGTTGCGCGCCGTGACGATCAACCCCGCCGAGGTCATGGGCGTCGCCGACCGCGTCGGCTCGCTGGCCCCCGGCAAGGACGCCGACGTCGTCCTCTGGTCCGGCGACCCGCTCGACCTGCGGTCCCGCGCCCTGCGCGTCTGGGTCGGCGGCGAGGAGGTCTACAGCTACGACGAGGAGCAGCGCACCGGCACCGTCCGCCCGCGGTAGGTGGAAGACCTGCAGGATTATCGGGACGCTCCTATGGACCGTCAAGGCCTGATCGGGCCTGCTTCGAGCAGGCGGTAGAGATCGCGAGCGATGTAGCGCTTGAGGCAGCGTGTGATTTCGCGGTTGGTCTTGCCCTCGGCGGTGCGACGGGTGACGTATTCGCGGGTGGTTTGGTCGTAGTGGATGCGGGAGAGCGCGATGGTGTGCAGTGCCCGGTTGAGCTGTCGGTCGCCGTACTGGTTGAGGCGGTGTCGGGTGGTGACCTGGCCGCTGTTGGCCGGGATCGGGGCTACGCCGGCGAGCATCGCGAAGGCGGCCTCGGAGTGGATCCGGCCTGGGTGGGACCAGGCGCACAGCACGGTCGCGGCCACGATCGGCCCGACACCGGGCTGGGCCAGGACGTCGGGGCGCCAGGCCAGCACGATCGCCCGGATGGCGTTCTCGTGCTCGGCGGCCTCCTTCGACAGGGCACGTGCCCGCCGGGCCAGGGCGCGCAAGGTCCTGACGGTCGTAGTGGTCTCCAGGTCCCACGTTGAGTTCAGACGCATTTTCGCCGCGGTCCTGATCATCGCCGGGACCTTCTGGCCGCGGAACCGCTCGCGGATCGGCTCGGGCGCGGCGATGAGGAGGCTGAACAGCTGGCGTTGGGCGTCGGTGGAGGCGTTGACTGCGGACCGGCGCGCGGCCAGCAGCACCGAGAGCGCCTGGCGGTCCCCGCCACTGCGCGGGGTGCCGAGCTTCGCGCGGGACAGTGCTTCGCGGGCGGCGCGGATCGCGTCGAGCGGGTCGGACTTGGCGCCGTTACGTCGCTTAGCGCGTTCGGGACGGTCGAGCTCGACCACGACCTCCTGGTTGCGCTCGAGGTGCCGGGTCAGGCCGGCGCCGTGCCCGCCGGTGCCTTCGATCGCCCACGCCCGCAGTGCTGCGTGCTCGTTAGCGAACTCCACCAGTCGGGCATAGCCGTCGGTCGTGGCTTCGACGGTGATCTCCTCAAGCACACCGCCGGTCCGCGCGTCGACCACGGCCGCTGAGTGAGTCTGGACGTGGGTGTCGACGCCGATGACGGTATCGACGACGTCACGTAGATCGGTCACACTGGTCATGCGTTCTCTCCTTGCCTGGGAGCGGATGTGGTTCCGGTCCGGGGCGGAGACTCGGCAGGACTGTGATGAGACACGACCGGTGCGTGAACACCGGACGGTCAAGCTCCTGATCAGGCCAACTGCTCCGACCGGGCCGGGGCCGGCAACCCCAAGCGGACAAGTCCCGAGAAAGGCACAAAGCCAGTCACCCGAAGGGTCACACTCACGGTCACCGACCAACAGCCCAGCACCATCAGGCTGCAAAGGGAATCCTCACAGTCACCCGATAATCCTGCACTTCGTGGGGAACCTTCCCGGTCGATAGCGCCAGGTTCCGGGGTGAAGCGAGGCGGAGAAGGGTCTCAGGGTCCTTCGGGCGCCTAACTGGCCAGCGGTGCCCGGGCGGCCTTCGCACCGGGCTGGTCGCCGCTGTCCACCTGCTCGCCGGCTGCCGGCTCCTCCACGGCACGCGACTCCCGGGCCCGCGCCTCCAACGCCCTGGCTTCCCGGGCCCGCGCCTCCCGCTTGCGCTTCTTGTCCTTCTTCCGCTTCTTCTTCGAGCGCTTCGGGTCCTCCAGGGGCAGGCCGTCGATCCGGACCAACCTGCGGTGCTTGACGTCGTAGCCCGCCGGGAGGGTGCCCTCGTTCAGCATGCGCAGCGGACAGCGCCGACACTTCGGCTTGCTGTCGCAGCACTTCTTCTTCGGCGGCTTCACCTTGGCCTTCGCGGCGTCCTTGCCTTTGCCCTTGGCCTTGGCCTTCTTCGACACGCGAGCATCGTAGGGCACCGGGGTCGCCCGCCCTGGGGCGACCGGTGCGTCCCGGACGGGGAGCCGGGCCCCGGCGCGTCGGGGTGGAGTCGGCCGCGGTCAGTGGTGCTCGTCAGCGGGCCGTCCCGGACCGACGAGGACGCAGTCGGGGCACAGCCCGTGACCGGGGAGCCGGTAGTACAGGCAGCAGCCCCGCCGGCGGAACTGGGACCCCCCGTCGGGGAACGACCCGCCCCCGGCCAGCCGCCGGTCCGCGAGCAGACCCCGGACGACCGCGTCGACCTGCGCCTCGAGGTCGGGGCGGCGGCGCACCAGCATCCGCCCGGAGTTCACCAGGGCCGAGGCCGTATTGCTGACCATCACCCGGGCCGAAGTGCGCCCCAGCCGGGCGCAGGCCCGGTCGACATCATGGACGGAGCCGGCCAGGATGAGGTCGCGCAGGGCGCCGACCGTCTCGACGGGACCGGACACGGAACGACCGGCGAGCGGGTCGGCGGACGCGAGCGGCACCGGGCTGCGGTGTCCGGCGGACACGTGCAGCAGCGACGTGGACAGGTCGGGCACCCACCCGTGCAGGAGGGCGGACGCCAGCCCGACCGACCAGAGGCGTGAGACCAGGCCGACCTGCACCGCGGACACCGCGACCCGTGGGTCGACCACGGGGTCTGCCCCGGGAGCGTCCCCCGACGCACCGTCGGACGCCCGGCCGACGTTGGCCAGCGCCTCCCGGACCGCATCGAAGCGCGCCGGGAGGAGGGGCTCGGCCAGGGCCCGACCCAGCGGGACCAGCCCGTCGGTGGAGACCTGCCAGCCGAAGAACCCCTGGAGCGCGTCGAGGGACCTGGCCAGCCCTACCGGGTCGGGAGCCGTCAGCCGACGGTCCCGTCGAGCACCGCGCGGGCCGCGGAGAAGCGGGCGATCGGCACCCGGTAGGGGGAGCACGACACGTAGTCCAACCCGATCGACTCGAACAGCGCGATCGAGGCGGGGTCGCCGCCGTGCTCACCGCAGACGCCGACCTTGAGGTCGCCCTTGGTCTGCCGGCCGCGGTCGGTCCCGATCCGGACCAGGCCGCCCACGCCGTCGGCGTCGATGGAGGCGAACGGGTTGTTCGGCACGACGTCGTCGTCCACGTAGGCCGCCAGGAAGCTGCCCTCGGCATCGTCCCGGGAGATCCCGATGCCGGTCTGGGTCAGGTCGTTGGTGCCGAAGCTGAAGAAGTCGGCGTGCTCGGCGATCTGGTCGGCCACCACGGCGGCCCGCGGGAGTTCGATCATGGTGCCCACCGTGTAGGGGAACTCCTTGCCGGCGGACTCGAACTCCTCCGCCAGCGTCTCGTCGATCAGCTCGCGCATCCGGCGCAACTCCTCGGCATACGCCACGAGCGGGACCATGATCTCCACGAGCGGCTCCCCGCCCCGCTCGGCGACGGCGAACGCCGCCCGGGCGATGGCCCGGACCTGCATCTGCGGGATCTCCGGGTAGAGCAGCGCCAGCCGGACGCCGCGGGTGCCCAGCATGGGGTTCATCTCGGTGAGCTTCTTGACCTGGGCCAGCAGCACGCGGGCCTCGCGCAGCTCGGTCTCGTCGCCGCCCTGGAGCTCCAGGCGCTGCACCAGCAGGGCCTGCTCCACCAGGTCGGGCAGGAACTCGTGCAGCGGCGGGTCGAGCAGCCGGATGGTGACCGGTAGGCCGGACATCGCCTCGAAGATCGCCTCGAAGTCCTCCTGCTGCATCGGCAGGATGGTCTCCAGCGCGGCGGCCCGCTCCTCCTCGTCGCCGGCCAGGATCATCTTGCGCACGGCGGGCAGCCGGTCCTCGGCCATGAACATGTGCTCGGTGCGGCAGAGGCCGATCCCCTGGGCACCGAACTCGCGGGCCCGGGCGGCGTCCTCACCGGTGTCGGCATTGGCCCGCACCTGGAGGCGGCGGACCTCGTCGGCCCAGCCGACGACCGCCTGGAAGTCCTCGTTGATCTGCGGCGGGACCAGCTCCAACGCGCCGAGGAAGACCTCGCCGGTGGACCCGTCCAGGGTGATCGTGTCGCCCTCCCGCAGCACCGTGTCACCGATCGTGACCTTCTTGCCGGTGGCATCGATCTTCAGCGCCGAGGCCCCCGCGACGCACGGCTTGCCCATGCCGCGGGCGACGACCGCCGCGTGCGAGGTCATGCCGCCGTGGGCGGTGAGCACGCCCTGGGCCATGATCGTGCCGCCGATGTCGTCCGGGGTGGTCTCCCAGCGGACCAGGATCACGGCGTCACCGGCCTTGCCCCGCTGCTCGGCGGTGTCGGAGTCGAAGACGATCTCGCCGACGGCCGCACCGGGGGAGGCGTTCAGCCCCTTGGTCACCGGGGACTGCCCGTGGTCGGGGTCGATCGCCGGGTGCAGCAGCTGGTCCAGCTGGGCGGGTTCGATCCGGTGCAGCGCCTGCTCCTGGGTGATCACGCCCTCGTCGACCAGGTCGCGGGCCACCTTGAAGGCGGCCGGGGCGGTGCGCTTGCCGTTGCGGGTCTGCAGCAGGTAGAGCGAGCCCTCCTCGACCGTGAACTCGATGTCCTGCATGTCCCCGTAGTGGCCCTCGAGCCGGTTCATCGTCTCCAGCAGCTGGCCGTAGGCCTCGGGCAGCACCGACTCCATCTCCGCCAGCGGGCGGGGGGTCCGGATCCCGGCGACCACGTCCTCACCCTGGGCGTTGACCAGGAACTCGCCGTAGAGCTCCTTGGCGCCGGTGGAGGGGTTGCGGGTGAAGCAGACCCCGGTGGCGGAGGTGTCGCCGCGGTTGCCGAAGACCATCTGCATCACGTTGACGGCGGTCCCCAGGTCATCCGGTATGCCGTTCGCCCGGCGGTAGATGCCCGCCCGGGGGTTCTGCCAGCTGCGGAACACCGCGTCGATCGAGCGGTGCAGCTGGTCGCGCGGGTCGGTCGGGAACTCGGCCCCCATGTGCTCCCGCGAGACCTCCTTGAACTGCTCGACCAGCTCCTTGAGGTCGTCCACGGACAGGTCGGTGTCCTGCTCGACGCCGCGCACCCGCTTCATCCGGGTCAGGGCGTCCTCGTAGGCGTGGGCCGGGACACCCTCCACGACCTCGCCGTACATCTGGATGAACCGCCGGTAGGAGTCCCACGCGAACCGGGGGTTCTCCGCCTCGGCACCCAGGGCCTCCACCGAGTCGTCCCCGATCCCGAGGTTGAGGATGGTGTCCATCATCCCGGGCATGGAGACGACGGCGCCGGAGCGCACCGAGACCAGCAGCGGCTTGTCGCCGGAGCCCAGGCGCCGCCCGGTCCGCTCCTCGAGCCGCTCCAGGGCCTCCAGCGTGTCCTCCCAGAGGTTCTCGGGCCAGTCCCCGCCCCGGTTCATCGCCTCGATGCAGGCGGCCGTGGTGACCGTGAACCCGTCGGGGACCGGGACCCCCAGCCGCAGCATCTCGGCGACGTTGGCGCCCTTGCCGCCGAGCAGCGCCTTCATCGACGCGTCCCCCTCGGACAGGTCGTACAGGTAACGGGTGGAGGTGTTCTCGCTGCCGCTCATCGCGTCTCCTCGCTGGTCACGTCCTCGTGGCCGGCGTGCCGGTTCGACACGTCGGATCTGGAGAGCGAGCCTACTGCCCCGGGAGCGCCCGGCGCCCGGCGGGACCCCTTGCCCACCGTGGCCGCCGACGCGCTCGACGGATCCCTCAGCCGGTCGATCCCAGCGCGGCGTCCCGCCGGCGTTCGAGCACCTCCAGCACCCGGCCCGCAGCCTCCTCCAGGGCCAGTTCGGTGGTGTCGATGACGGGGCAGCCGAGCCGGCGCTGGATGTCGTTCACCTCGTCCAGCTCCTCGTAGATGCGGACCAGCTCGGTGTAGCCGTCGGCGCCGTGCCGCCGGCTGCCCAGTGCCCGCACCCGCTTCTCGCGGATGGCCTGGAGCCGTTGCGGGTCGATGGTCAGCCCCACGATCTTCCAGCGGTCCACCTCGAACAGCTGCTCCGGCGGCGCGATGCCGGCCACCAACGGGATGTTCGCGGTCTTGTAGCCCAGGTAGCCCAGGTACATCGACAGCGGGGTCTTGCCCGTCCGGGAGACACCGATCAGCACGATGTCGGCCTGCTGGATCGGGTTGGTGAGCCGTCCGTCGTCGTTGGCGAGGGCGAACTCCATCGCCTGGATCCGCTTGAAGTAGTCCTCGCCCACCCCGACCGGTCGGGCCGGGACGCGCTCGGGCGCGGCCCCGGTGACCTGTTGCAGCGCGGTCAGTGCAGAGTCGAGCAGGTCGGCGTGCGGGATCTGCCGCGACTCGCACAACTCGGCCACCCGGCGGCGCAGCGCCTCGTCGACGATGGTGGAGAAGACGGCCACGCGGGTCCGCGCCGAGTCCAGGTGCCCGATGACGTGCTCCAGCCCCGCCGCGGAGGCGATCCGCGGGTGCCGCACGATCCGCACGTCGTAGGAGGCGTACTGCGCGGCGGAGGCCCGCGCCACGCGCGCGGCCGTGTCCCCGGTCGAGTCGGCGACGACGTGGACTTCGATGGGCTCGCGGGGCATGGGCTCAGTATGTCGTGGGCGGGATCGCCTGTCAGGGCGCGGGGCGGAACCCCCCGGTAGCGCCGCCCGGCGGGCTGAGGAAGGTGCGGTGCACGTCGTCCGACATCCGGACCACGGCGAAGTAGACCTCCAGGGTCATCCGCAGGAAGGCCAGCCACACGAGTGCCACGATCCAGCCGAGGAGGAGGGCGATCACGCCGAGGAGGGGAAAGTCGCTGCTGAATCCGAGGACGATCCAGGACACCCAGCTGAAGGCGGCCAGGATCATGCAAGCCAGGTAGATCCAGCTGACGATCTTCGGGGTGATCAGGGTGTGGAAGCGCCAGTCGAGCAGCGCCGCCACGAAGGACTTGGCCTGGTCGGCCGACACGTTCACCGAGACGGGGCCGCTCCCGCCCGACTCACCGGGATGACCTGGGTTCGGCGGCTGCTGGTTCGGGGGCTGGTTCGGGTCGGATGGGACAGACATGGGGGCTCCTGGGCTCACGGGCTCACGAGGCACTCGGGCCAGGGCCCGGGCCCTCACGACGGCAGGGGACCGACGCTGGGCTGATTCTCCCGAGCCTTTCGGTGCCTGTCCAGGGTCGCGCGACGAACCGCTGCGGTCCTGGCGCCCCGCGGGTCCTGGCAGACTCGGGACGTGCTTCCCGCGACTCCTGCCGCCGCCCGCCCCGGCGCGCAGCACACCGTGGCGCCGGTGATCGCGGTCGTCGGTCCGACGGCCACCGGGAAGTCAGACCTGGGCCTTGCCCTGGCCGAGCGGCTGGGTGGGGAGGTCGTCAATGCCGATGCGTCCCAGCTCTACCGGGGGATGGACATCGGCACGGCCAAGCTGCCGGTGGACGGCCGCCGCGGCATCCCCCACCACCAGCTCGACGTCCTGGAGGTGACCGACGAGGCCAGCGTCGCCGCCTACCAGCGGCACGCCCGCTCCGACCTGGCGGCCATCCGGTCCCGCGGGCGGCGACCGGTCGTGGTCGGCGGGTCGGGCCTCTACGTCCGCGCGCTGGTGGACCAGCTCGACATCCCCCCGACCGACCCGCAGGTGCGGGCCCGGTGGGAGGCGGCGCTCGCCGACCGGGGGGTCGGGGCGATGTATGCCGAGCTGACCGACCGCGACCCGGCCGCCGCCGCGCGGATCGAGCCGCGCAACGGGCGGCGGATCGTGCGGGCGCTGGAGGTCATCGAGCTCACCGGCCGCCCCTTCAGCGCGTCGCTGCCGCGCCGCGAGTTCGTCGAACCGACCGTGCTGATCGGGTTGCGGGCCGACCGGGCGGTGCTCGACGCGCGGATCGCCGACCGGGTCGACCGGATGTGGCGCGACGGGATGCTGGAGGAGGTCGCCGCCCTGGAGCGGGCGGGGTTGCGCGAGGGGCGCACGGCGTCCCGGGCGCTGGGCTACGCCCAGGCGCTGCGGCAGCTGGACGGCGAGCTGACCGGGGAGGAGGCGCGGGCAGACACGGTGCGGATGACGCGACGGTTCGCCCGGCGGCAGGAGTCGTGGTTCGGCCCCGACCCGCGCACCGTCTGGCTGGAGCACGACGCACCGGACCTACTCGACCGGGCACTGGCGGCCGTGCGGGACCGCGCCTGACCCCCCGCCGGGAGCAGCCCGCTCAGCCCTGGTCCGACCCAGCCCAGGGGGCGCCCGTGACCGCGGGCTCCTTCCCCTGGAACACCTCGCGGTCCAGGGCCCACACCTGCAGCTGCACCGGGGACCAGTAGCAGTCGATCGACTCGTCGCCGACCGTCACGGCGAACCAGACCCGGCCGGTGCCGTCGGTGAACAGCGAGCCCGACTCCGTGCACCGGTGGAAGGCGGCCGCGACCAGGACGTGGGTGTCCAGGTCGACCGCCTCGAGGGCGGTGGTGTCCAGCCCGTCGCCCAGGCCGTCCAGGAACCGCTCCCGCCCGGCCTCGGTCTCGATGAGCAGCGGGGCGTAGGGGAGCTCCCCGAGGTCGGATCGGTCGGTCCGGTCCTCCCCCCACCCGGCGGCCAGGGACCCGACGGTCCACGCCGGCGGCGGCGACAGCGGAGGCTCCGGCCCCGTGTCGGTCCCGCCGAACAACCCGGTCAGCAGCGCGACCAGCAGCGCGATGAGCCACGTCATGTCCCACACCCCTTTGTCTCCCGGAACCCGTCCGCGTCCTGGGGGTGTGACGGGGTGGCGTGGCGGGTCGTTCCCTCAGCCGCCGGGGGCGAGGACCCGCAGCAGCCGGAAGCCCTTGGAGCTGCCCGCGCGGCCGACCACGAAACCGTCGGGGAGCGCTCCGCCGAGCCAGGTCTGCAGGGAGTCCGCGCCGAGGTTCTTCTGCACGACCAGCCAGGCCTCGCCGCCGGGAGCCAGTCGGGGCAGCCAGCCCAGCAGCATCTCGTGCAGCACCGCCTTGCCCACCCGGATCGGCGGGTTGGACCAGATCAGGTCGAAGGTGACCTCCGCCGGGACCTCCTCGGGCGTCACCGCGCGCACCCCGGGAAGGTCCAGGGCGGCGGCGTTGCGGCGGGCCAGGTCCAGCGCGCGCCGGTTGACGTCCACGGCATACACCGTCGCGTCCGGTGCCTCCAGCGCCAGGGTGAGCGCCATCGGGCCCCACCCGCAGCCGAGGTCGAGGAGGGTGCCCGTATGCGGGGGCGCGGGGGCGTCCTTGAGCAGCACGGCGGTGCCCTTGTCGACACCGTCGGGGGAGAAGATCCCGCCCGCGGTGTGCACGGTGACCTCCCGTCCGGCGAGGGTGACGGTGCGGTCGCGCAGCTCGCCGGGGGAGGCCGGCTCGGCGGTGAAGTAGTGGTCGGTGCCCATCGCGTCCCGAGTGTAGGGACGAAATGACTGGTTCGCGGTGTTCACCAGTGACATCCTGAGGAGAACATGACGAACACGCAGAACAAGACCTCCCGCCGTTCCCTGCTCGCCGAGCGCGCCGCCGCCCTCGGCGAAGAGACCACGCTGCCCGGTCCGGACGGACCGGTCGTCGGGTGGGACACCGACGGTGACCAGTTCGACCGCGAGGAGCGCGAGGCGCTGCGCCGCGTCGCCGGCCTGTCGACGGAGCTGGAGGACGTCACCGAGGTCGAGTACCGGCAGCTGCGCCTGGAGCGCGTCGTGCTGGCCGGGCTGTGGACGGAGGGCACCTCGCTGGACGCCGAGAACTCGCTGCGCGAGCTCGCGGCGCTGGCCGAGACCGCCGGGTCCCAGGTCCTCGACGGGCTGATCCAGCGGCGCGACAAGCCGGATCCCGCCACCTACGTCGGCTCGGGCAAGGCCCAGGAACTGCGCGACATCGTGATCGCCGAGGGGGCGGACACCGTCATCTGCGACGGTGAGCTGGGCCCCTCGCAGCGGCGCGCCCTGGAGGACGTCGTCAAGGTCAAGGTGATCGACCGGACCGCGCTGATCCTGGACATCTTCGCCCAGCACGCCAAGTCGCGAGAGGGCCGCGCCCAGGTCGAGCTGGCCCAGCTGCAGTACCTGTTGCCGCGGCTGCGCGGGTGGGGTGACTCGATGTCCAGGCAGGCCGGTGGCCGGGTGGCCGGCGGTGAGGGCATCGGCTCCCGTGGCCCCGGTGAGACCAAGATCGAGCTGGACCGGCGGCGGATCAACACCCGGATCGCCAAGCTGCGCCGCGACATCCGGGGGATGAAGTCGGCCCGCGACACCAAGCGGTCCTCGCGCCGCGCGGGCAACGTGCCCTCCGTCGCGATCGTGGGCTACACCAACGCCGGCAAGTCCTCGTTGTTGAACCGGCTCACCGGGGCGGGCGTGCTGGTCCAGAACCAGCTGTTCGCGACGCTGGACCCGACCGTCCGCCGGGCCGAGACCTCCGACGGGCGGACCTACACGCTGGCCGACACCGTCGGGTTCGTCCGCGCGCTGCCGCACCAGTTGGTCGAGGCGTTCCGCTCGACCCTGGAGGAGGCCGCGGAGGCGGACGTCCTGCTGCACGTCGTCGACGGGTCCCACCCGGACCCGGAGGGTCAGATCAGCGCGGTGCGCGAGGTCCTGGCCGACGTCGACGCCACGGACATCCCCGAGGTGATCGCGGTCAACAAGGCCGACCTGGCCGACCCCGAGACGCTGGCCCAGCTCCGGCGCAACCACCCGCACTCGGTGGTCGTGTCCGCCCGCACGGGGCTCGGCATACCGGAGCTGCTGCAGGCCCTGGAGGATGAGTTGCCCCGGCCCGACCTGCGGGTCGAGGTGCTCCTGCCCTACGAGCGCGGGGACCTGGTCAGCCGGATCCACTCCGAGGGCGAGGTGCTGGCCGAGCAGCACACCGCCGAGGGCACCCGGGTGCACGCGAAGGTGTCGCAGGACCTGCACGGCGTGCTGGGCGAGTTCGCGGTCTGACCGGCCCGTCGCGCAGGGGGGCGCCCGAGGTCTAACGCGAGGTGATGGTTACAGTAACTTCGTGAGCGAAACCCTGAGCGAAGACCTGCACCCCCAGCCGAGCAGCGACCCCGACGCCGCCGTGCTCACCACGGACAGCCTGCCCGTGCTGGACCTGCGGGCGGCCGCCGACCCGGCCACCGCGCAGGAGTTCCGGGACATGCTGCGGGAGGCCACCCACGACTACGGCTTCTTCTACCTGGTGGGGCACGGGATCGACCCGGCGCTGACCGAGCGGATCATCGCCGTCTCCCGGGAGTTCTTCGCGCTGCCCGAGGCGGACAAGCTGGAGATCGAGAACGTCACCAGCCCGCACTTCCGCGGCTACACCCGTGTGGGCGGGGAGCGGACGCAGGGCCAGGTGGACTGGCGCGAGCAGATCGACATCGGCCCCGAGCGGCCGGCTGTGCCCGCGGGGCCGGACGTGCCGGACTACTGGATCCTGCAGGGCCCCAACCTGTGGCCGACCGCGCTGCCCGAGGTGCGCGAGACGCTGGAGGAGTGGAACGCCACGCTCGCCGAGCTGTCGACCCGCCTGCTCGCCGAGTGGGCCGAGTCGCTGGGTCAGCCGCGGGACGTCTTCGACGCCACCTTCGCCGACGCCCCGGCCACGCTGACCAAGATCGTGCGCTACCCCGGCCGCGTCGAGGGCGGCACAGCCCAGGGCGTCGGCTGGCACAACGACTCCGGCGTGCTGACCCTGCTGCTCGTGGAGCCGGGCAAGCGCGGGCTCCAGGTGGAGCGGCACGGGCAGCCGATGGACGCCCCGCCGCTGGAGGGCGCCCTGATCGTCAACATCGGCGAGATGCTCGAGTGGGCGACCGACGGCTACCTCAAGGCCACCAATCACCGGGTGCTCGCGCCCGAGCCGGGCACCGACCGGATCTCCGTGCCGTACTTCCACAACCCCGCGCTGGACGCCGTCTTCCCGCGGCTCACCCTGCCCGCGGAGCTCGCGGCGCAGGCGCCGGGGGTCACCCTGGACGAGGCCAACCCGATCCTGGGGGTCTACGGCGAGAACGCGCTGAAGAGCCGGCTGCGGGCCCACCCCGACGTCGTCGCGGCCCACCACCCCCACCTGGCGTAGGTCGCACCGGTCAGTCGGCGATCTCCGCGCAGGCGTCGTTCGCGCGGGCCAGGGACTCGGCGAACTCGGGGGTGTCGGCGGCGAACATGGCGACGCTGACCTGGCGCGGCTCGGCAATCGCGGTGTACAGCCCCGCGTACTGGTCGTCCTGGTCCTTGGCCAGGTACGCGAGGGCCTCCGCAGCCGCCAGTCGGTCGACCTCGGGGAAGTTGTTCTCCGCCGACATGTCGAAGCCGTCCTCCGGCACCTGTGCGATGAGGGTGCACGCCGCCCGGGCACTGCTCTCCGCAGTCTCACCGAGCACGTCCGAGGACCCGGTGTCGCGCTGGCTGAAGAACAGGTAGGCCAGCACCCCGGCGGCAATCAGGAGCACCACGGTGGCGATCTGCCACCCAAGAGCGCGTCCGGATCGTCCTGTCCCTCCGGCCGTCGGCTCCGTCGGCTGTCCCGCGCCCGCTGCCGTCATCGTTCCTTCTTCCCGTGATCTCGACCCTGTGGTGTGCCCCTGTGACGGAGCCGGGTGGTTGGTGGTTCCCAGCACCCTGACTTCCTGCCCATCACTTCCTGCCCGCGACCCGTTCCGGTGTCCGGCATGACACGCTAGCGTGCGTGAACGCCGAGCAGCAGCGACTGGCCGAGTCCGACGACCCGCAGGCTCCCTGGCGGCGGTGGGGACCCTATGTCTCGGCCCGCCAGTGGGGCACCGTCCGGGAGGACTACTCCGCCGCTGGCGACGCCTGGGGGTACTTCCCGTTCGGCCACGCCCACCGGCGCGTCTACCGCTGGGGGGAGGACGGGCTGGCCGGGCTGTGCGACCTGGACGGCTACCTCAACCTGGGCCTGGCGGTCTGGAACGGGCAGGACGACCGGCTCAAGGAGCGGCTGTTCGGGCTGACCAACCCGCAGGGCAACCACGGGGAGGACGTCAAGGAGTACTGGTGGGCGCTGGAGGGGACCCCGACGCACAGCTACGCCCGCTGGCTGTACCGCTACCCCCAGTCCGCCTTCCCCTACGCCGACCTGGTCGCGACCAACGCCGCCCGCGGCTTCGCCGACGAGGAGTACGAGCTCGCCGACACCGGCGTCCTGGAGGACGACCGGTTCTTCGACGTCGAGGTGACCCACGCCAAGGCTACGCCGGACGACCTCCTGGTCGAGATCACCGCGACCAACCACGGACCCGACCCCGCGCCCCTGCACCTCGTGCCGCAGCTGTGGTTCCGCAATACCTGGTGCTGGGGAGAGGACGTCACCCGACCGGTCATCCGGGTCGGACCGCACCGGGAGGGGTATGCCGTGCTGCTGGCCGAGCACCCGGAGCTCGGCACCGTGCGTCTCACCGCGGAGGGCAACCCCGACCTGCTGTTCTGCGAGAACGAGACCAACTTCGCCGCCCTCTACGGTGCCGATGCCGTGCCCGCTGGTCACACGGCATACCCGAAGGACTCGGTGGACCGGGCGATCGTGCACGGCCAGGCCGACGCCTGCAATCCGGAGCGGACCGGCAGCAAGGTCGGGCTGTGGTGGCAGTTCGCCCAGGTCGCCCCCGGGGCGTCGGTCACGGTGCGGCTGCGGTTGACCGTCGGCGGCACCCACACCGAGGAGGAACAGACCTTCGCCGAGGTGCTGGAGCAGCGGCGCGCCGAGACCGAGGAGTTCTATGCCGCGGTGCTGCCGGAGGCGACCGCCCCGGAGGACGCGCTGATCGCCCGCCGGGCGTTCGCCGGCCTGCAGTGGGGCAAACAGCTCTACCGCTACGACGTGCCCCGCTGGCTGGCTGGTGACCCGGGACAGCCGCCGCCCCCGCCCGAGCGGGCGGATCGGCATACCGGCCGCAACGTGCACTGGCGGCACCTGAACCTGGCCGAGGTCATCTCGATGCCCGACGAGTGGGAGTACCCCTGGTTCGCCACCTGGGACCTGGCCTTCCACTGTGTCGCCCTGGCCCACGTCGACCCGGCCTTCGCCAAGTCCCAGCTGCTGCTGATGTGCCGGGAGTGGGCGATGCACCCCAACGGGCAGCTGCCCGCCTACGAGTGGAACTTCGGCGACGTGAACCCGCCGGTCCACCCGTGGGCAGCCTGGCAGGTCTACGCGATCGACGGCTGCCGGGACCAGGCCTTCCTGGAGCGGATCGTGCTCAAGATGCTGCTCAACTTCCCGTGGTGGGTGAACCGGAAGGACGCGGACGGGTCGAACCTGTTCGAGGGAGGCTTCCTCGGGATGGACAATGTGGGGCTGTTCGACCGCTCCGACCAGTTGCCCAGCGGGCAGCGGCTGGAGCAGGCCGACGCCACCGCCTGGATGGGCAGCTTCTGCCTCCGGATGCTGCGGATGGCCAGCGAACTGGCCCGGCACAACCCCGCCTGGGACGAGGTGGCCACGAAGTTCCTCGTCCACTTCCTGGCGATCGCGGAGACGATGGAGGACTTTGGGGCCGGCCACGACACCCTCTGGGATCCCGAGGACGAGTTCTTCCACGACGTATTGGCCACCGAGGACGGGCGGGCCTACCGGATGCCGGTGCGTTCGATGGTGGGGTTGCTGCCGCTGACCGGTGTGGCCATCGTGCCGGACTGGGTGGCCGCCGAGCTGCCGGACCTGACCGACTTCTTCCAGGGGTGGACGCAGCGCCGCCCCGAGCTCGCGGACGCCCTGCTGCACACGACCACCCAAGGACACAGCGTCCGGACCCTGTCGATGGTGTCCCGCGAGCAGCTCGCGGCGCTGGTGCGCCGACTCCTCGACGAGCAGGAGTTCCTGTCGCCGCACGGCATCAGGTCATTGTCGGCCGCGCATCGGGACGGCCTCACCGTGGAGTTCCAGGGCCAGGAGTTGTCCCTGCGGTATGTGCCCGCGGAGTCGGACTCGGGGATGTTCGGCGGCAACTCGAACTGGCGCGGACCGGTCTGGATGCCGGTCAACGCGCTGCTCACCGACGCGCTGCGCAGCTACGGCCGGGGTGCCGGTGCGGGGATGGACGTCCCGTTCCCGACCGGCGCGACCGCGCGGGTCGACCTGGTCGAGGCCGCCCGCCGGATCGAGCAGCGCCTGGTCGGGCTGTTCCGGCCGGGGCCGGACGGTCGCCGACCGGGCACCCCACGCCACCACCCCGCGGGGGCGTTGTGGGATGCGCACCCGACCTTCAGCGAGTACTTCGACGGGGACACCGGGGCGGGGCTGGGTGCCTCGCACCAGACGGGCTGGACCGCCCTGGTGGCGCACTTCGTCTGCGCGCCGGACGGGATCTCGAACCGGTGAGCTCAGCCGTCGGCCTGCCGGGGCTCCAGCTCCTTGCCCAGCAGCCGGCCCACCCGCGCGACTTCCTCCTCCACCCGTGAGGGGCTGGCTCCGCCGCCGTCCGCCCAGGTGACGGTGAAGTGGGAGCCGGTGACCTTCCAGGTCCCGGACACCACCCCGCCCACGGTCACCAGGTTGGCCCCCCGGGTAACAGCCGCCCGGATGGTCGGCGGGACGACCGCGGTGTCCGCAGTGCCGGGGCCGAGCGCCCACTGGTCATGGCCAGTAAGTAGGCGGACCTCGTCGGTCGGCTCGGCGGCTGCGAGGTCCTCGGCCAGGTGTGTCGGGACCAGCGCGGGCTCACCGTCGACCTCCACCTCCGTCAGCCGGTCCGCCAGGTCCGCGAGCCACCCCCGGATCCGCTTGCGGCCCGCGCCGAGCCCTTCGCCCAGCCAGTAGTGGACCCGGTCGGGGGTCGCCGGGCCGTATGCCGACAGGTAGCCGGTCACCGCCTCCCGTCCCGCGTCGTCCAGGTCGGGCAGGCCGGGCCACCGCGAGTTGTCCGCCAGGGCCTGGACGGTGGGTTGGCCGTCCAGGGAGGGACCGAAGCAGAGGTCGCCCTGCCAGAAGAACGGCTTGAGGAAGGTGCCGGCCTCGGAGAGGTGCTCGCGCAGATGCGCGTAGCGCCGGTCCGCGGTCACGGTGTCGGCCAGGCCCGGGAGGGTGAGCGGCCCGTCGGCCACGGCCTCCCGCACCGCGGTGCGCAGCTCCGGCCAGTCCCCGGGGGCGAGGTGGTAGAAGTCCTGCCAGCTCTGCCGCTCCCACATCCGCCCGGCGGCCCGGAGCGGGAGATGGACGGCGGCGCTGTCCGGGGTCATCAGGTGGGTCGCTCCCCGGAAGGCGAACACCCGGACCAGCGTCCCGTCGCGCAACGACCGGTCCACCGTGCCCGCCGCACCCTCGCCCTGCCGGATCCGCACGGCATACTCCGGGTCGCCTGACCAGGCCGGGAGGGCGCCCAACCGCCCCACGACCTCCCCGACGGTGGCCGGGGAGCCGGTCGAGCCTCCGTCCGACGCCAGGAACTGTCGCCGCAACCGCCAGCTCAGGGCCTGTGCCCAGGTGATCCGCATGTCCTCAAGGCTAGGGCGGGACGCCCGCCCGCGCCGGGTGTGGCGGGCGTCCGCCCTCGGGAGCACGGTCCGTCACGGCGGTCCGTAGCCGGTCAGTCCGGTCCGGTCGGCGACGACCCGCACGCCGGTGTCCTCCAGGGTGACCGCGACCGTCGGGGGCAGCGGCCAGGGCACCTGCTCCGCGCGCTGGCCCGCCGCGTCCCGCGGGACGAACCGGCCGGTCCCCGTGACCGTCGACGTCGGCTCCCCGGAGCCGGGGACGGTGACCCCGTGATACGGGTCCTCCTCCACCCAGGTGACGTCACCGGGACCGCCCGGCCGGGTCGCGCCGCTGTCCACGTCCACCACGACCGGGCCAGCGGTGGTGTCCACCGACAGGTGCTGTCCGTCCACGGGGCGCAGCACCGGGGGGACCTGCCCCTCGGCCCAGACGGGCTCGTCGAGCGGCACGGTCCACAGGGGCTCGCCGGTGACCGGGTCGAGGCGGACCAGGTCGACGTCCAGGTCGGAGAAGGTGGACCCCCGCTGCACGGTCACCCGTTGCCCGGAATGCCAGAGGCAGGCGAGCAGCGGGTCCTCGTCCTCGCCCGTGACGTCCACGTCGCAGAACGCCGAGGTGTGCTCGGCGAGCCAGCGGCGCTCGCCGGTGGCGGCGTCGATCCCCACGGTCCGGTAGGCCGGCAGGTCCCACACGGTCCGGTATGACGGGGCGCTGGTCCTGGTGCCGACGGAGCCGACCAGGAGGGTGTCGTCGGCGAACGCCTGGAAGTTCCACCCGCTGTTGGTGGAAGAACCCTCGGCGAACAGCTCCTCGGTGTCCGCCTGCCACAGCACCTCGCCGCCCACGACCCGGGCCAGGGAGGTGCCCTCCCGGCCGGAGCGGCTCAACCCGAGCGGGGCGATCGGGCTCCACCCGGTGGCCGCGCTCTCCGGCACCTGGCGGAAGGTGCCGTCGTCGGCCAGCCCCAGCTCGGTCCAGACCCCGTCCACCCGGATCCGGGCGCAGACGCGGTCGGGGTCGTGCTCGCACGGGCCGGGCAGGCTCCCGTGGCTGAGCGGGTCCTCGGTGGCCCTGAGTTCCTCACCCGTCACCGGGTCGCGCAGCACCACCACGGCGGGCGCCTCGCCTCGGAAGTCGCCCTCGACCGGAGCCAGGTGCACCACGGCGCCGTCCACCTCGTGGAGCGTGAGCGACACGCCACCCACCGACTGGGACGGCGTGGCCGGGTGCGACCACAGCAGCGCACCGTCGGCCGGGTCGATCCCGTTGATCGACAGGTCCTTCCCGTCCTTGCCGGTGACGGAATAGAGCACCAGGACGCCGCCGATGAGCGCCGGCGCAGTGACGGGCTGCACCTCCTCGGTGTGCCAGGCCTCCCTGGCGACCGGTCCCTCGGGGGCCACGACGTCAGGTGCGGGGCTGGCCGGCGATCGGCTGGCCGGTGCCTCGTGCGTCGGTGGAGCCGTCTCGCGCACGGGTGGCGCCGTGGAACGGGCCGACCGATCCTCGACCGGGTGAGCGGTGCCGTCCGGGGCGGTGTCCTCCTCCACGGCCTGGCAGCCGGCCGTGGCGAGCACGGCCAGCACGGTGAGCGGGGCAAGGACCGTCATCCGGCGCATCCCCCGAGTCCAGCAGATTTCCGAGCCGCTCCGGGGAGTTGTCCACAGGCACCCTCGGCGGTCGGTCCCCGCCGGGCGGGGATCCGCGGGGGCTACGGTTCGGGTATGCGGTGTGCTGCGTGGTGCACGCCCGGACGGGAGTTGTGATGGCGCGGGTGACCCGGCGCTGGCGGGTGCGACGGTTGGGCGCTGACGGTTCGGTGTCTGAGCGTGCCGACGTGCTGGCGGGGGAGGAGCCGCTGGAGATCCGGCTCGGAGGTCGGCCGTTCACGGTGACGATGCGTACCCCCGGCGACGACTTCGACCTGGTCGCCGGCTTCCTGCTGTCCGAGGGGGTGGTCCACGAGCACGGCCAGATCGCGCGGATGGACTACCGCTCCGGGATCGCCGCGACGGGGGAGCGGGACTACAACGTGGTCGACGTGCGGCTGGCCGAGGGGGTGCCACTGCCCGACACCTCGATGGAGCGGCACGTCTACACCTCCAGCAGCTGCGGGGTGTGCGGCACCGCCTCCATCGAGGCGGTGCGCAAGGCCTCCCGGCACACCCCGGCAGGGGACGACGCCACGGTGGCACTGGGCGATCTGCTCGCCATGCCGGACCGGCTCCGCGAGGGGCAGGAGCTGTTCGGCCGCACCGGGGGCGTGCACGCCGCGGCGCTCTTCCTGCCGGCCCGGCCACACGGCATACCGTCTGGTCGACCGGCGGGCGCCCCGGACCTGGTGTGCCTGCGCGAGGACGTTGGACGGCACAACGCGGTCGACAAGGTGGTCGGCTGGGCGTTGCGGGAGGGTCTGCTGCCCGCCCGTGGAGGGGTGCTGCAGGTCAGCGGCCGTGCCTCGTTCGAGCTGGTCCAGAAGGCGGCCATGGCCGGCATCCCCGTGCTCTCGGCCGTCTCCGCCCCGTCCGCCCTCGCGGTCGAGCTGGGCGAGGAGGAGGGGGTCACCGTCATCGGCTTCAACCGGGGGGACCGGCTCAACGTCTACAGCCGCGGCGACCGGGTGCTCGCTCCCTGAGCCGGTGCCCGCGCCGACTGGACGAGTTGTGCGCGGGTTTCGCGAGTCCCGGTGGCAACAGCCCGTGCAGTCGGCGCGCGAGGGGCCTCAGCCGCCGCCCGGGCCGCTGCGGTAGGGAGGTCCGTCGGGCAACGGCCTGGTGGCCCAGTCGGCCGGGAGCTCCGCGGGCGGGGAGCAGAGCAGGCCCGCCCCGGGGGTGTCGTGCCGGATGACCGGTGCGGCCGGGTCCAGGTCGTCGGGGACCGGGGCCAGTTGCAGGCAGAACTCCCACTCCGTGGCGTCCTCCGGGAGGCCGTGCGGCTCGGGCACCAGGAAGATCTCCGGGCTCGGGTAGGAGGCGCGGGCCGGGAGCATCGCCAATGCGTGGCCGCCGAGCCCGCTGCCGGGCTCCAGGATCTGGGCCGGGACGGCGAAGTCCGCGGGTGGCTGTCCCTCGAGCATCGGGAACACCTGCTGGCTCACCCGGAGCCGACCCGCCGGCCCGGAGGTCACCCAGGTCATCCGGTCCGGCTCGTCGGGGGAGACCATCTCCTCCGGGCGCGGCCCCTGCACCGGCAGGCCCATCGGCACGCCACTGGCCACCAGCACCGGTACGTCGCCTTCGTTGGTGAGCGTCCAGTTCGCGGACAGCCATTCCAGGCCGAAGAGGTAGCCGACCCCGGACTCCGCCACAGTCGTGCCGGGGTCGAAGACCAAGGACTCCGAGAAGTGCGCGCCGGTAGGGTCCGGCCCCGCCGCGGTGGTGGCGGTGGCGTCGGATCCGGGCTCCGTCTCCGTGGAGGTGTCCGCGGCGTCGGACCCTGGCCCCGTCTCCGCGGCGTCGGAGGTCAGGCCCGCCGTGTCGGTGGCCGGGGCCGCCGTCTCCGGGGACTGGGCGGCGGTGTCCGCCGCCACGTGCGTGGTGGCGCCCGGTGTCTCGGGGGCGGTGCCGCATCCCGCGAGGGTGAGGCCGACGGCAACCACCAGGCCGGCCGCGACCCCACCGCGCCCCGGGCGGGTCAGGGCTCCTCGCAGATCTTCTTCAGCTCCTCGCGGCTGGTGATCTCGCCGCGTTCGAGCCTGGCCTGGACGTCCGCGGCCTTGTCCTCGTCGACCACGGGGACCTCCCGGCCGTCGGCGTCCACGATCTTGCCGCCGACCACGGAGTCACCCTCCTGCAGGGCGTCCAGGTGCGCCTTGCGCAGCCACCGCACGGAGGTGCCGGCCACGAAGACCGATGCCTGGTCGGGGTTGCCGGCCGTGATGTGGTTGAACAGGATGTTGAGCAGCACCGCCATGATCGCGGCCGAGCTGATGCCGGAGTGGAAGATGATGGTGAACCACTCGGGGAAGTCGTTGTAGAAGGCCGGCTGGACCACCGGGATGAGCCCGAAGCCGAGCGAGACCGCCACGATGATCAGGTTCATGTTGTTCTCGTACTCGACCTTGGCCAGGGTCCGGATCCCGGCAGCGGCCACGGTGCCGAACAGCACCACGCCGGCGCCGCCCAGCACGGGGGTCGGGATGGCGGCGACCACCCGGCCGACGAGCGGGAACAGGCCGAGCACGACCAGGATCACACCGCCGGCCGACACCACGAAGCGGCTCTTCACCCCGGTGATGGCGACCAGTCCGACGTTCTGGGCGAACGCGGTCTGCGGGAAGGAGTTGAAGACCGGGGCGACGGCCGAGGAGAGCATGTCCGCCCGCAGGCCGTCGGCGATACGCCGCCGGTCGACCTTGGTCTTGACGACCTCGCCGACGGCCAGGATATCGGCCGTGGTCTCGGTCATCGTGACGATGATGACGATGAGCATCGAGATGATCGCCGCCATGTTAAAGGTCGGCATCCCGAAGGCGAACGGGGTCGGGAAGGCCACGATGGAGCCGCTGCCCACGGTGGAGAAGTCGGCGGCGCCGGTGAACACGGCCACGACCGTGCCGGCGACGATCGCCAACAGGATCGACAGCCGGGAGATGGTGGCGTTGTTGACCTTGGAGAGCACCAGCACGATGAGCAGGGTGAGCCCGGCCAGCCCGATGTTGCCGACGCTGCCGTAGTCCTCCGCCGAGGCGTTGCCGCCCATCGCCCAGTTGCCGGCGACCGGCATCAGGGTCAGGCCGATCGTGGTGATCACCACGCCGGTCACCACGGGTGGGAAGAACCGGATGATCTGGGCGAAGAACGGCGCCAGGACCAGTCCGATCAGGGAGGAGACGAGCACCGCGCCCAGCACGTCGGGGAGACCGCCGCCGCCGTCCAGGATGGCGAGCATGGTGGCGACCCCGGCGAACGAGACGCCCTGCACCAGCGGCAGCTGCGAGCCGAAGAACGGGATGCCGAAGGACTGCAGGATGGTCGCCAGGCCGCCGATGAACAGGCACGATGCGATCAGGAGCGCGACGTCGGTCGACTCCAGACCTGCGGCGCCACCGATGATGAGCGGTACCGCGATGATGCCGCCGTACATCGTGAGCACGTGCTGGAGGCCGTAGGCGAAGGAGCTGCCGATGGGCAGCCGTTCGTCCTCGGGCCTGAGTGGGGGTGTGGACGTCGTTGTCTCCGCCGCCATGGCAGGTCTCCTTCAGGGGTGAAGCATTGACTGAATGTTCACGATGCGAAATCTAAGTTTTGCAGGACAGAAACTACGGGAGTGCTCGTCGGGCTGTCAAGGGGTTGACCCGGACGCCCGCCCTGGTGCTAGCCTGCGCTGACCCGACCGCAACGGCAACCCCTGCCGTCGGGTTCCTGGATCAGCAGACAGGACCACACTGAGCTGGCGGCACCTGCCGCCGTCCCGGCCCAGGTCCCGCTCCGAGCCGAGCGAGAGGCGATCCATGTCCACCCTGTGGTTACAGCACCCCCAGGCGATCTACACCGGCACTCCCGACGATGCCGCGGGCGGCCTGGTGGTCGAGACCGACACCGGGACCGTGGCCGAACTGGTGCCCGCCGGCGGCACCCCGCACACCCCGGCGGACGCCGTCTACGACGCCTCCGGCCACGTGCTGGTGCCCGGGCTGATCAACACCCACCACCACTTCTACCAGACGCTCACCAGGGCCTGGGCGCCCGTGGTGAACGTCCCGCTGTTCCCCTGGCTGGTCAACCTGTACCCGGTGTGGGCCCGGCTGCGGCCGCGCGACCTGGAGCTGGCGACCACCGTCGCGATGGCCGAGCTGCTGCTGTCTGGGTGCACGACCGCGGCCGACCACCACTACCTCTTCCCCGACGGAATGGAGGACTCGATCGACATCCAGGTGTCCGCGGTGCGAGCGCTGGGGATGCGCGCCACCCTCACCCGTGGCTCCATGACGCTGGGGGAGGAGGACGGGGGACTCCCGCCGCAGACCACGGTGCAGGACACGGACGTCATCCTGGCCGACTCCGAGCGCCTCATCCAGACCTACCACGAACGGGGCCCGGGGGCGATGGTCCAGATCGCGCTGGCCCCGTGCTCGCCGTTCTCGGTGACCACCTCGATCATGGCCGACAGTGCCGACCTCGCCGCACGCCACGACGTCCGCCTGCACACCCACCTGGCCGAGACGATCGACGAGGAGGAGTTCTGCCTCGAACGGTTCGGGATGCGGACCGTCGACTACCTGGACTCGGTGGGCTGGCTCACGGACCGGGTCTGGCTGGGGCACGGGATCCACTTCGACGACGACGAGGTCGCCCGGCTCGGCGCTGCCGGGACCGCGGTGACGCACTGCCCCAGCTCGAACATGCGCCTGGCCTCCGGCATCTGCCGGGCCGTGGAGCTGGAGGAGGCCGGGTCGCCGGTCGGCGTCGGGGTGGATGGGTCGGCCTCCAACGACGGCTCCAACATGATCCTGGAGGTGAAGCAGGCGATGTACCTGCAGCGGCTGCGGTACGGCGCCGAGCAGGTCACCCCCGAGCGCGCGCTCTCCTGGGGGACGCGGGGATCCGCCCGGGCCCTGGGACGGGACGACCTGGGCACCCTGGCCGTGGGCCAACAGGCCGACCTGGCGATGTTCCGGTTGGAGGGGCTGCGCTTCTCCGGCAGCCACGACCCGTTGTCGGCCCTCTTGCTGTGCGGTGCCGACGCGGCCGACCGGGTGATGGTGGGCGGCAGCTGGCGGGTCACCGACGGGGCGATCGAGGGGCTGGACGTCCCGGCCCTGATCGCCGAGCACTCGGCCGCGGCGCGCAGGCTCGTCGCTGGCTGACCGAGCCGGCTGACCGCGCGACCAGCGCCCCGCGGAGGACCTGGGGACGACGGGCCGGGTCCGTCGGCGCGAGCACCTACCCTGGGGGGATGCCCTCGGACCTGGACACGTTGCTGCACGCCGCCGTCACCGCTGTGGGCGGGACGGAACGTCCCGGCCAGGTGCAGATGGCGAACGCCGTGCGGGACGCCGTGGAGGACGAGCGCCACCTGCTGGTGCAGGCGGGCACCGGGACCGGCAAGTCGTTGGCCTACCTGGTGCCCGCGATCGCGCACGCCTTCGCGACCGGCAAGCCCGCGGTCGTGGCGACCGCGACCCTCGCCCTCCAGGCCCAGATCGTGGACCGGGACCTGCCCCGGATCGCCGACGCGCTGCGTCCGGTCCTCGGCCGCCGCCCGACCTTCGCGCTGGTGAAGGGTCGGTCCAACTACCTGTGCCAGCACAAGCTGGTCGGCGGCTTCCCCGAGGAGGAGGACGAGGGGCTGCTCTCGGTCGGCGCCGTAGACCGGGAGGCCTCCCGGCTCGGCAAGGAGGTCACCAGGCTGCGGGAGTGGGCCGAGATCACCGAGTCCGGCGACCGCGACGAACTGGTGCCGGGCGTCAGCGCCCGTGCCTGGCGACAGGTATCCGTGTCGGCCCGGGAGTGCCTCGGCGCGACCAAGTGTCCCGTGGCCTCCGAGTGCTTCGTCGAGCTCTCCCGCGCCGCCGCGCGCGACGTCGACGTCGTGGTGACCAACCACAGCTTCATGGCCATCGACGCCTTCGAGGGCCGGCAGATGCTGCCGGACCACGACCTGCTGGTGATCGACGAGGCGCACGAGCTCACCGACCGGGTGACCTCGACGATCACCGACGAGCTGACCGCGGCCACCGTGGCCATCGCCGCCAAGCGCGCGGGCAAACTTGCCGACACCACCGCGCTGACCGAGGCCGCGGACACCGTGCAGGCGGTGCTCGACGAACTGCCCGAGGGACGGCTGCACGGTGTCCCGGACCGGCTGTCCATGGTCCTGGCTGGTGTCCGGGACGCGGCCCGCGGCCTGCAGACCGAGCTGAAACCGGAGTCGGGGGCGGACGGGGATGCGGGACGCCAGCTGGCCCGCGCCGCGATCGGTGAGGTGTTCGACACCGCCGAGCGGCTGCTGGAGGAGCGCGAGCTCGACGTGGCCTGGATCAGCAAGGACCCGCGCCGCGGCTCGGTGCTGCGGGTCGCGCCGATGAGCGTGGCGATGCTGCTGCGGGACAAGATCTTCGGCGAGCGCACCGTGGTGATGACCTCGGCCACCCTGGAGCTCGGCGGCACCTTCGACGCGGTCGCCGGCACCCTCGGGTTGCGTGGGGAGGGTGCCCCGGCCTGGCAGGGCCTGGACGTCGGTAGCCCGTTCGACTATCCGCAGCAGGCGATCGCGTATGTCGCCTCGCACCTGCCCCCGCCCGGGCGGGACGGGACCTCGGAGCAGGTGTTCGACGAGATCGAGGGCCTCGTCCGGGCCGCCGGCGGGCGAACCCTCGGCCTGTTCAGTTCGCGCCGGGCCGCCGAGGCGGCCGCGGAGCAGTTGCGCGACCGGCTCTCCGACACCGGCATCCGGGTGCTCTGCCAGGGGGATGACCAGATGCCCACGCTGGTGCGCGAGTTCGCCTCCGACGCCAGCACCTGCCTGTTCGGCACCATGTCGTTGTGGCAGGGCGTGGACGTGCCCGGGTCCGCCTGCCAGTTGGTGATCATCGACCGGATCCCGTTCCCGCGACCGGACGACCCGCTGTCCTCCGCGCGCTCCGAGGCGATCGGACGGATGGGCGGCAACGGGTTCATGGCGGTGTCCGCCACGCACGCCGCGCTCAAGCTCGCCCAGGGGGCCGGCCGACTGGTCCGGCGGGGTGACGACCGCGGGGTGGTCGCCTTCCTGGACTCGCGGATGATGAGTGCCCGCTACGCCGGGTTCCTCCAGCGCTCGCTGCCGCCGTTCTGGCCCACGGCCGACCGCGCGCTGGTCCTCGCGGCGCTGGCCCGGCTGGACGAGACCGCGGCCGACCCGCTCCCGGTGCAGCAGTCCGGACTGCGCGGCGTCGGGGGCGCCCCGAGCGCCGGGACGGGGACCACCGGGGACGCGGTGGACCACGTGCCCGGGCGGGCCGCGGCCGACGCGCGACCGGTCGCCGACCCGCCCCCGGTGGCCCGGTCCCCGCGCACCGCCGTCACGGGGGGCCACGCCTGGACCGCCGAGCAGGACGACGAGCTGCGGGACGGGGTCGAGGCGGGCCTCACCCTCGAGGAGTTGGCGGACCATCTGGAGCTGGCGCCCGACGTGGTCACCGCCCGGCTCAACCTGCTCGAGCTGGAGCTGGCCGACCCGGAGGACGATCCGACCCTGCTGCCCACCGACCCGGCGGCCGGGCCGACGGGGGGCTGAGGACCACCGGCGACACCGAGGGCCCGACCGTCATCCGGGTGACAGGTCCGGCACCGCTCAGAAGCGGGAGGAGCTCCCGGAGCCGCTGAAGCTGCCGCCGCTGCTGCTGAACCCCGAGGTCGAACCACCGGAGGAGGACGACGAGGCCGCCGAACGGGCCCGGTCCACCTCGTCCCTGCCGTTGGAGTAGCCGGTCCGGAAGGACTCGACCGAGTACCAGCGCCAGCCGGGGTCCACGGTGGTCAGGATGGTGACCGGCCCCCTGCGGTCCCGGCGCGCTTCGCGCATCGACCGGCCCATCATGTTCTGCTCGGAGGCCTCGTCGCTGTAGGACCTGGCCACAGCAGCGGCCAAGGTGTCCAGGTACCCACTGAGTTCGTCGCGGGTGGCCCGCAACCGGTCCAGGGCGTCGTCTGCGGTGATGGTCCGCTGGTCCAGCTGGCCACGCACCTCGTCCAACCCGGCGAGGGCCTCGGACGCGTACTCGCGCAGCTGCTGCCCCTCCGGGAGGCCGCGGGCGGAGTCCGGGAGGGTGCTGGAGAGTAGGCCCTCCACGCCCTCCAGGTCGCTGCGCAGCGGGTCGACCTGGCGGCTCCAGGCCTCGGGCCAGCTATTGTCCATGTTGAGCAGGACCGCGGTGTCGGCGATGACGTCGTCGAGTTCGTCCAAGGACACGGCCCGGTCCCGGTAGTCGGTGAGGGTCTGCACCGCGGCCGAGGAGTCGTACCTGCTCTCCGGGATGGCCTTGGCCTCGTTGCCGAGGTCGGTCAGCGCCCGGAACCCGGTCATGTAGGTGTCGAACCGCTTGAGCATCGCCCCGCCGTAACGCGACTCCTGCGGGATCAGCTTGGCGTTCATCTCGGTGGCCTCGTAGTCGCGCACCACGTTGGCCATGCTGTGGTCGCCGGCCGCCCGGGCGGCCCGGCTCTTGCTGTGCCGCCGCTGCCCGACCCCGACGTACACGCCGGCCCCCAGGAGGGTGGCCAGGGAGGCGATCAGGGCCATGACGCCACCACCGACGGTGCGGATCCACGGGGCGTTCATCTTCTGCGCGGCGGCCTCCACCCCGGTGATCGACCCCTCCGTCCACTGGCCGAGCCGGAACTCGTCCTTGGCGGCGTCCTGGATGTCCAGCTGGGTGCCCTCGCCGACCTTGCGGTCCTCACCGAAGTAGGTGCCGACCAGACGGCCCTCGGGGTCCACCCCGAAGATGAACAGGTTGTCCGCCCACTTCTGCTCGTCCTCGCTGAGCCAGTCCGGCCGGGTCTCCCGGGCATACGCCAGGACGGCGTCGTTGAGCGCATAGTCGTCGGTCAGCGCCTCCTGCCCACCCCGGTTGGTGAACACCGCGACCGTCGTCGGCTCGTAGAACCGGATGTCCTCGACGGCGGCCCGCAGGTCCGGCTCGTAGAGGATCCCGGCGGTGTCCTCCACCTGGATCTCGGTCGGCGCGTTGTCCGGCCCCGACACGGCGTAGAGACCGACGCTGCCGCCCACCACGCCCAGGCAGGCGAGGCCGCCCACCGCGAATCGCTGTCGCATCGACATACCCGTCCTGCCTTCCCGCGTCCGGCGGACGCGTCAACCGTTCGGTGTTCCGGGCCTGGGACGGCCCCGGGTCGGATGTGGTTCCCCCCGGCCCACCGACCATCCTCCCAGATGTCCGCCGGGTGGCGGTCGCGGCATGGGAGGCTGGCCCGGTGACTGAGCACGTGGCCCGGGTGGGACGGACCAGGCCCGCCCGCTATGCGGTCGGCATGTTCGGCACCTCGATCCCGATCAACCTGATCAAGGGATCGATGATCCTGTTCTACGTCGACCTGCTCGGGCTGGACGTCCGGCTGTACGGCATGGTGATGGTCGGCTACGCAGTCATCGACGCGGTCGACAACCCGGTCCTGGGGTTCCTGTCCGACCGGACCCGGACCCGGTGGGGACGGCGCCGACCCTGGTTGCTCGCGGGGGCGCCGCTGCTGGCGGTCAGCATGGTCGCGTTCTTCGCCCCACCGGCCACCCTGGACGGTGCCGGGCTGGTGATCTGGTTCACCGTCTTCGCGGTCCTGTGCGAGGCCTTCGACTCCCTCCTCAACGCCAACTACGGCGCCCTGCTGCCCGAGCTGTTCCCGCGGGAACGGGAACGCGCGGTCGCCAACTCGCTGCGCCAGGGGTTCCAGCTGATCGCCCTGGTGATCTCGCTGGCCGTCACCCCGGTGCTGACCACCCGGGTGTTCGGCACCGAGCACACCACCGAGGGCTTCACCACCACTGCGATCCTGTATGCAGTGCTCGCCTGCACCGTGATCGTCTACATGGCGGTGGGTGTCCGGGAGGACCCGCACCCGGTCGCGGAGGTGCGGCCCCGGCTGCTGGAGACCGCGCGGGTCATCGTGACCAACCCACGGTTCTGGCAGATCGGCCTCACCAGCGCCTGCTACCTCAGCGCGATGGGACTGGTGCTGACCGGGGTCCAGCTCTACGTGCGCTACTCGCTCGGCCTCCCGGTCGCCCACGCGCTGTACCTGCAGGGGGTCGTCATCCTGGCCTCGGTCGGCTTCCTCGCCGTGTGGACCCGCGTGGTCCGTGCCAAGGGCGCCCCCTACGTCTGGCGCGCGTCCTTCGTGGTGCTGGCGGTGAGCTTCGTCCCGCTGTTCGCCGCCGGCGGGCTGGTGACGGCCGCGCTGGCCGGCCTCGTGGTGGGCATCGGCTACGCCGGCATGCTGGCCAGCAACGACCTGGTGATCGCCCGGGTCCTGGACGAGGACGCCGCGGTCCACGGTCAGCACCGGGAGGGGATCTTCCTGGCCGCCTTCGGCTTCTTCGGCAGGCTGGGCGGCATCGTCACGGGGGCGGCGCTGGCCTCGCTGGCGATCTTCTTCGGCTACCAGTCCGGCGACGTCCCGGGGAGCCAACCCGACCTGGCGTGGCGGGTCTACGTCTGCGCCTACCCCTGCCTGCTCGCCACGGTCGGCGCGCTGGCCGCCTTCGCCATCGACGTCCCGGAGAACCGGCGCACCGCCGACCCCACGGCGGGGGACCCCACTCCCGGCGACTCCGCTCCCGGCGACGCGGCGCGGGGCTCCCTCGCGTGAGCCGGCGCCTGGTCCTCACCGCCGACGACCTGGGGCGGGAGGCCGCCGGCGTCGGGCCGGTGCTGGAACTGCTGGCGGGCGGACCGCTCACCGCGACCACGCTCATCCCGGTGGCGCCGGCCTCGGGGCAGGCGGCGCTCGCCTGCCGGGCGGCGGGCGTGCAGCCGCGCCTGCACGTGACGCTGACCAGCGAGGTCGGCCTCGCCGGGTGGCGGCCGCTGGGCGCCGACCACGGTTCGTTGACCGACCCGGCCGGCCTGCTGCATACCGACCCCCGGGTGCTGGAGGAGCGGGGCGAGGCTGCCGAGGTGCTCGCCGAGGTCGCCGCCCAGTGGGACTGGATGAGGGCACAGGGGCTGCGCCCGACCGGCCTCGACTCGCACGCCGGGACGCTCTACGGGCTGCACGGCAGCTCCTGGCTGGCGGGGGCGCTGCGGTTCTGCGCCGAGCAGGGGCTGGCCTTCCGGTTGCCGCGCGACCCCACCCTGTTCCTGGGGGAGGGGGCGGACGGGGCGCTCCTGGCGCGGCACGCGCAGGCCGTCCGGTATGCCGACACGTGGGGTGTGCGACTGCCCGCGGCGATCGTCTCGCGACGGGCGGAGGAGGCCAGGCGCGGCGGCTACCGGGCCCTGCGCGAGGACTACCTGAGACTGTTGGGCCGGTTGCCGGAGGGCACCAGCGAGCTGTTCCTCCACCCGGCCCCACCGGGCGCGGTCGCCGGCGCGGACGGGGAGGTGCGCGGCTGGGAGCTGCGCCTGCTGCGCGACCCGGTCTTCCACCGGGCGCTGGACACCGAGGCGCTGGAGTTGGTCGCCGGGTGGTAGGCGGCCGTCGTGCTCCTGCCCTCCGAGTGCCCGGCCGGCTCGACCGTCACCCGTCGGTGGGGTGGGGTTGCTCCGGCGGGGGCACCGGGCCCAGCAGCGCGTTGGCCCAGGCGCCGTGCACCGACTCGTCGTCGCTGGGGTGGAAGATGCCGGCCAGGACGTCGCGGTAGAGGCGGGACAGCTCGTGGGAGCTGAAGTAGGAGGAACCGCCGGAGGCGCGGATCGCCTTGGTCACCACCGACAGCGCCGTCTCGCTGGCCCGGGACTTCACGGCGGACAGCTGCGGCATCCAGATCGGTCCGCGGTCGACGCCCTCGTCGACGTCCCGGGCGAGCGCGGCGATCTGCGGGTGGATCGCGTCGAGCTCGATCGCCGCGTCGGCCAGGCGCCACCGGATGTCGGGGTCGTGCGCGTAGGGGGTGCCACCGTTCTTCATCGAGGTGCGCCGCTGCACCACGTCGACCGCCACGTCGAGCGCGCGCTGGGCGATCCCGGTGTAGACCGAGGCGAGCAGGAGCTCGAAGTTGGCGAAGATGCCGAACACGAACGGGTCGGCGGTCGGGCCCGGCGGGATCCGCCGGATGACCCGGTCCGCGGGGGCGTGCGCGCCGTCCAGCACGGTCGTGCGGGACTGGCTGCCCCGCATACCCATGGTGTCCCAGTCGTCCTTGACCTCGAACCCGCCGCCGTCGCGGGTGACGAAGCCGAAGACCGACATCGGCTCGGCTCCGGTGCTGTCGGTGCCGAAGGTGCCCAACCGGGTCCAGGCGGGCGCGAGCGAGGTGAAGATCTTGGTCCCGTGGAAGGAGAAGCCGCCCGCGCCGTCCGGCCGGGCCTCGGTGCGCGAGCCGAAGAGCACCAGGTCGTTGCCGGCCTCGGAGATCCCGAAGCCGAACACCTCACCGGCGACGGCGTCCGCGAACGCCCAGTCCATCGAGTTGTCACCGGTCGCCTGCACGGTCCGGGCCACGCCCATCCACACCTGGTGCATGTTGACCGACAGCGCGGTGGCCGGTGCGGCCCCGGCCAGGCGTTGCTGCTCCCGGGTCATCTCCTCCAGGGTCAGCCCCAGCCCGCCGAACTCGGTCGGCACCATGGCGCGCAGGTAGCCGGCCTCGGCGAGCTCGGCCAGGTCCTCGTCGGGAAAGCCGTTGTCCCGGTCGATCTGGGCGGCCCGGCCTCGGATCCGCTCGAGCAGGTCTACGGTGAGCACGGTGCGGGGGGCGGGCATCGGCATACTCCTCGTCGTCGGGGGAACGGTCGGTGGGACGTGTCGTGGGGAGGTCGGCACCGTCCAGGTCAGGGCACCCGGTAGGTCCACTCGGGGGTCAGGAACTTGGTCTCGGTCAGCTCGCGCGCGGCCGCGAGCTCGGCCTCGGTGTAGTCGCTGTCGGTGGTGTCGTAGCGGCCCCGGAAGTGGTCCAGGAAGGCCGCGATCACCTGGTCCCGGGCCATCCCGGTCTGGGACCGCATCGGGTCGACCCGTTTGTTGGCGCTCTTGGTGCCCTTGTCCGACAGCTTCTCCCGGCCGGTGCGCAACACCTCGAGCATCTTGTCGGCGTCGATGTCGTAGGCCATCGTCACGTGGTGCAGGACCGTGCCGGAGGCGAACCGCTTCTGTGCCGCGCCGGCGATCTTGCCCTTGTCGGAGGCGATGTCGTTGAGCGGGACGTAGCGTGCGGTCACCCCCACGTCGGCGAGCGCACCGAGCACCCAGTCGTCCAGGAAGGCGTAGGACTGCTCGAAGGTCAGCCCCTCGACCAGGGACGCCGGCACCACCAGGGAGTAGGTGATGCAGTTGCCGGGCTCCATGAACATCGCGCCGCCGCCGGAGATCCGTCGGGCGACCCGGATGCCGTGGCGCCGGGCCCCGTCCTCGTCCACCTCGTTGCGCACCGACTGGAACGAGCCGATGACCACGAGCGAGGAGTCCCAGTCCCAGATCCGCAGCACCGGTGGCCGCCGCCCGGCCGCGACCTCCTGGGGGAGCACCTCGTCCAGCGCCATGTGCATGACGGGGTCCATCGCGACGGGGCCGATGACGTCGAGGGTGTGGTCCCCCCACCCGGTGGCCTTGCCCAGCGCCCGGCGCACCGCGATGCCCACCGCCGTGGCGGAGAAGCCGATCAGCGCCACGGAGTCGTCGAGCGCCCCCTCGATGGCGGCGGCCAGCCCGTCGGCCTTGGTGTCGGCCGGCATCCCGGTCAGTGCCGAGTCGATGTCCTCCAGGGCGGTGTCGGGTTCGAGGAAGAAGTCGCCCGAGACGTGGACGTCGGCCAGCCGGTCGTCCACCACCTCGAGCTCGACGACGACGAGCTTGCCTCCGGGAACCTTGTACTCACCGCGCATCCGCCCAACCTACTCACCGGCCACGGGCCGGGGTCGTGGGGGACCGGGGAGGACGGTGGTGGCCAGGATCACCGTCGCCGGACTGGAACCCGCCGGCGCGTCCCGGGATACTGCAGGGAGGGCCCTGACGGGGGCTCCCGGACGAGGCACGCCGTACCCGGAACGCGACAAGACGGTGTCCGAGGAGATGTCATGGCGTGGATCGTGTTGGTCGTGTCGGGGATGTTCGAGGCCGTGTGGGCGGTCGCGCTGAGCGCCTCGGACGGGTTCACCAGGCTGGTGCCCTCGCTGGTGTTCGCTGGCGCGCTGGTCGTGAGTATGGGAGGGCTGGCCTATGCGATGAAGACGCTGCCGGTCGGCACCTCGTATGCCGTGTGGGTGGGGATCGGGGCCACGCTGGCGGTGGCCTACGGCATGGCGACGGGGGCCGAGACGGTGTCGGTGCTCAAGGTCGTGCTGCTGCTCGGCATCGTCGGCTGCGTGGTAGGACTGAAGCTCGTCCACTGACCGCTGGGGTGTCCCGCCGGTGGACGGGGGACGCGGGTGTCGGGAGGCCGTGGCAGGCTGGCCCCGTGAGACAGACGGAGCTCGTGGGTCGGACGGAGTCGGCGCGGTGACGGGGGCCGGTGCCCCGCTGGTGCTGGTGCAGGGGCCGGAGGAGATCCTGGCCGAGCGGGCGGTCGACGGTGTGCTGCGGACGCTGCGCGAGCGCGAGCCCGAGGTGGACGTGGTGCGCCTGCACGCGTCCTCCTACGAGCCCGGGTCGTTGGCGGTGCACGCCAGCCCGTCCCTGTTCGGCGGGTGGACCGCGATCGTGGTGCACGACATGGACGAGGGCGACGACGACTTGGTCGAGGACCTGTTCGCGATGGTCTCGGCGCCCGAGGACGGCGTGACCCTGGTCGTGCGGCACAAGAGCGGCACCCGCGGCAAGAAGGTGCTGGACCTGATGAAGAAGTCCGGTGCCCGGGTGATCGAGGCCAAGGCGCTGAAGACGGAGAAGGACAAGATCGGCTTCGTCCGGCAGGAGTTCCGGGACGCCAAGCGGAGCATCGGGGACGCGGCCGTCCAGACGCTGGTGCACGCCGTGGGCAAGGACGTGCGGGAGCTGGCCGTGGCCTCGGCGCAGCTGATCCGGGACACCACCGGCACGGTCGACGAGGAGACCGTGCACCTCTACTACGGCGACAAGGTCGAGACCACCGGCTTCAAGGTGGCCGAGGCGGCGCTGGCCGGCGACCAGGCCGAGGCGCTGCGCCTGTTGCGGCACGCCCTCGCCGGCGGGCTGGACCCGGTGCCGTTGATCGCGGTGCTCGCGATGCAGCTGCGCCAGGTGGGCCGGGTGGCCGCGGCCGGACGGGGCAACCCCGGCGCCCTCGCCCGGGACCTGGGGATGGCCCCCTGGCAGGTCGAGCAGGCGCAGCGCACCGCGCGCGGCTGGGACGGCCAACGGCTGGGACGGGCGATCCAGGCGGTGGCCGCCGCCGACGTGGAGGTCAAGGGCGGGGTGCGCACCGGCACGGCGGTCGCCCGCGACCCGGAGTATGCCGTGGAGCGGGCCGTCCTCACCGTCTGCCGGGAGCGGGCAGCCGGCTGACCGGCGCGGGTTTGGGGGCCGGCCTCCCCGGCTGGTAGATTTGTGCCTTGCGTGCGCGCTATTGGTCGTGCGCGCATGCAGCACCACCTCACGTGACTCTCTCAAGGGTGTCCCCACGCCCGGTCCCGAGTCACGTGTGTCGCCCTCAACGACACAACACACCTCGACCGAGCAGGAAGACATTCGTGGCAAACATCAAGTCCCAGATCAAGCGGATCAAGACGAACAACAAGCGCACCGAGCGCAACCGGGCCCACAAGGCCGAGCTGCGCACCTGGATCCGCAAGTTCCGTGAGGCCGCCGAGACCGGCGACGCCGACAAGGCGCAGGAGGCCCTGAAGGTCGCCTCCAAGAAGCTGGACAAGGCCGTCTCCAAGGGCGTCATCCACCAGAACCAGGCCGCCAACAAGAAGTCGGCGATGGCCAAGAAGGCCGCCTCTCTCTGAGGTAGCCCCACAGCAGTCGAGGGCGTCCACCCGGTCGGGTGGACGCCCTCGCTGCGTCTGCCGGGCCCGTGCCGCCTCAGGCTCCGGGTGCGGTCAGGCTCCGGGGTCCGGGTATGTGTCGGGGGACTCGTCGGGGTCGACGGCGTAGGGACCCTCCGTCACCTCCGAGTGGCTGCGCAGGTAGAGGATGCTCGTGATCAGACCGCCCCACAGGATCGTGATGGCGACGATGAACATGACGATGGCGGAGCCACTCATCGGCTGGCCTCCTCATCTGCGACGGGACGACGGGTGCCGGGCGGGTACGGCGGCCACGGGCGGAAGGGTTCCTGCCCGAGCCTGCCCCAGGGGGTGGCGGTCATCAGGAACGCGCCGACGACGACGAAGGCGATGGTGCCCCACCCGAAGGTGATCAGGTACCAGGTCGGTAGCCCCTCGTAGCCGTCGGTGAGCAGCGACACCACCTTCTGGATCAGCATGTAGGCCAGGAACACCGGGCCGACGACGCCGATCAGGAAGTTCCACCAGCGCCCGATCTGGAAGGTGGAGACCGCGTTGAGGTGGAACCGGAGCTCCTCACCGCGGCGGAGCACCCACACGAGCAGGAGGGTCATCAGGATCGCCGAGGTCACCACGCCGATGTTGTTGGCCCACTGGTCGACGGTGTCGAGCGCTAGGAGGCCGCTGGTGGTGGAGAACAGCGCGATCGAGATCACCGCGCAGATCGCTGAGACGGTCACGGCGCTCTGCCGGATGCCCAGGCCGAACTTCTCCTGCACGGACCCGGAGACTCCCTGCAGGATGGAGATGATGGAGGTGAAGCCGGCGACCACCAGGCAGCCGAAGAAGAGTGCGCCGAACAGGCTTCCACCGGGCATCTGCGAGATGACCGCGGGGAAGGTGACGAAGGACAGGATCGGGCCGGTCAGACCCTCGATGTCGGCGATGCCCACGCCTTGCTGGTGGGCCAGGAAGCCCAGGGCCGAGAACACCCCGATGCCGGCGAGCACCTCGAAGGAGGAGTTGGCGAAGGCCACCACCAGGCCGGGGCTGGTCATGTTGGACTTGCGCTTGCGGTAGGAGGAGTAGGTGACCATGATCCCGAACGCGATGGACAGGGAGAAGAAGATCTGGGCGTAGGCGGCGATCCAGACCTCCGGGTCGGTCAACGCGCCCCAGTTCGGGGTGAACAACGCGTCCAGGCCGTCGGTGGCGCCGGGTAGCGTGATCGCGCGCACCACCAGCGCCAGGAAGGCCAGCACCAGCAGCGGGAGCCCGATGAAGTTGGCCTTCTCCACGCCCTTGGCGACGCCGAGGGCGAGCACGATCAGGATGACCGCCCAGGTCAGCACCAACGGCAGGGCCACGGCGCTGACCAGGGTCGTCGAGATCGTCGGCTCGCCGACCTGCAGGTACTCACCCAGGAAGAAGCCCTGCGGGTCGTCGCCCCACTGCAGGCCGAAGGAGAAGACGAAGTAGCTCCCGGCCCAGGCGATCACCGCGGCGTAGTAGACCGCGATCACGAAGGAGAGCAGGATCTGGAACCAGCCGAGCAGCTCGGCGCGGGGGTGGATCCGGCGGTAGGCCAGCGGGGCCGTGCCGCGGAACCGGTGGCCCACCGAGTAGTCCAGGAACAGGATCGGGATACCGGCCGTGAGCAGCGCGATCAGGTAGGGGATCAGGAAGGCGCCGCCACCGTTCTCGTAGGCCACGCCGGGGAACCGCCAGATGTTGCCCAACCCGACGGCCGAACCGATGGCCGCGAGGATGAAGCCGGTCTGTCCGGTCCACTGCTCGCGTTCGGCCGGGGCCGTGTTCGCTGCACTCCTAGCCACAGGTGCCGCCTTCCGTCGGTGGTGAACGAGGGAGACTCTACTCACGTATCGGGTGCCTGGGCAGGGGTCGGCGTGCGCTACCCTGAGGACGTGGCCTGCGTGCGACTTCTCCTTACGCAGCCGCGTTGACGACCGTCTTCGACGCCGACGCGGCTGACCCCTCCTGCGCGAGGGGCTTTTTTGTGTCACGGACCGGCACCGCGCAGACCACACGGCATACCAGCGAAGGACAGTGATGACGACGCAGCACGAGGCGACGGACGAGACGCCGCACCGGTACACCGCGGCCCTGGCGGGGGAGATCGAGACCCGTTGGCAGCAGCGCTGGGCGCAGGAGGGCGCCTTCGACTCGGCCAACCCGGCCGGACCCTGGGGGACCCCCGACGACCCGCGGTTGCAGGCCGACCGGGGCCACCTGTTCATCATGGACATGTTCCCCTACCCCTCCGGCAAGGGGCTGCACGTCGGCCACCCTCTGGGGTACATCGCCACCGACGTCTTCGCCCGGTTCCAGCGGACGACGGGCCGGAACGTGCTGCACACCATGGGCTTCGACGCCTTTGGCCTGCCGGCCGAGCAGTATGCCGTGCAGACCGGTCAGCACCCCCGGATCACCACCGAGCAGAACATGGAGACCTCGCTGGGCCAGCTGCGTCGGCTGGGGCTGGGGCACGAGGAGCGTCGCCGGCTGGCGACCATCGACCCGGAGTTCTACCGGTGGACCCAGTGGATCTTCCGGACCATCTTCGAGTCATGGTACGACCCGGAGGCGACCCGCCCCGACGGGCAGCGCGGCGCGGCGCGGCCGATCGAGCAGCTGGTGCGGCAGTTCGAGACCGCCCAGCGACCCACCCCGGACGGTCGCCCGTGGGCGGAGCTGACCGGCGCCGAGCGGTCCGCCGTGCTGGACGAGTACCGGCTGGCCTACGTCTCCTCCGCGCCGGTGAACTGGTGCCCGGGGTTGGGAACGGTGCTGTCCAACGAGGAGGTCACCAACGAGGGCAAGTCTGAGCGCGGCGACTTCCCGGTCTTCAAGCGCAACCTGAGCCAGTGGATGATGCGGATCACCGCGTATGCCGACCGGCTGGCCGACGACCTGGACCGGGTCCAGTGGCCCGAGCAGATCAAGATCCAGCAGCGCAACTGGATCGGCCGGTCCGAGGGCGCCAACGTGCACTTCCCGGTGGTCGGCAGCGACGCCGCCATCGAGGTCTTCACCACCCGGCCGGACACGATCTTCGGGGCCACCTTCATGGTGCTGGCCCCGGAGCACCCGCTGATCGAGCAGATCGTCTCGGCAGACCAGCGCGAGGCGGTCGAGGCCTACCAGGTCGCCGCCTCCCGCAAGAGCGACGTGGAGCGGCAGACCGAGGGCAAGGACAAGTCCGGTGCCTTCTCCGGCGGATACGCCCTCAACCCGGTGACCGGGGACCGGATCCCGGTCTACGTGGCCGACTACGTCCTGATGGGCTACGGCACGGGCGCGATCATGGGCGTCCCCGGACAGGACGAGCGGGACTGGGCCTTCGCCACGGCATACGACCTGCCGATCGTGCGCACCGTCCAGCCGCCGGCGGACCACCCCGAGGACCAGGCGTTCACCGGGCAGGGCCCGGCGATCAACTCGGCCAACGAGGAGATCAGCCTGGACGGGTTGGAGATCGAGGAGGCCAAGGCGGCGATCATCGACTGGCTGGAGGCCACGGGCCGCGGCCGGCGGACCACCACCTACCGGCTGCGGGACTGGCTGTTCAGCCGCCAGCGCTACTGGGGTGAGCCGTTCCCGATCGTCTGGGACGAGGACGGCGTGCCGCACCCGCTGCCCGACGACCAGCTGCCGCTGACCCTGCCGGACGTGCCGGACTACGCGCCCCGCACCTTCGATCCCGAGGACGCCACCTCCAACCCGGAGGCGCCGCTGGCCCGCGCGACCGACTGGGTCAACGTCACGCTGGACCTGGGCGACGGGCCGAGGAGCTACCGGCGGGAGACCAACACGATGCCCAACTGGGCCGGGTCGTGCTGGTACCACCTGCGCTACCTGGACCCGGAGAACCAGCAGGCCCCGGTTGATCCCGAGGTCGAGAAGTACTGGATCGGGGCCCGCCCCGAGCCGGTGCCCGGCGCCCCGGAGGGCACCCGGGACCCCGGCGGTGTCGACCTGTATGTCGGGGGTGCCGAGCACGCCGTGCTGCACCTGCTGTACGCCCGGTTCTGGCACAAGGTGCTGCACGACCTGGGGTACGTGCACAGCGAGGAGCCGTTCCGCCGACTGATCAACCAGGGCATGATCGAGGCCTACGTCTACCGCGACGGCCGCGGGCAGCCCGTGCCCGCCCAGGAGGTCGAGGAGGTCCCGGACCCGGAGGGCGGTGAGCCGACCTACCGCTGGAACGGCACGCCGGTCACCCGTGAGCACGGCAAGATGGGCAAGTCCCTGAAGAACGTGGTCACCCCCGACGAGATGTTCGCGGCCTACGGCGCCGACACCTTCCGGGTCTACGAGATGTCGATGGGCCCGCTGGAGCAGTACCGACCCTGGGAGACCCGCGCCGTGGTCGGCTCCCAGCGTTTCCTGCAGCGGCTGTGGCGCAACGTGGTCGACGAGCAGACCGGCGAGGTGACCGTGGCGGACGTCCCGATGGACCCCGCCACCGAGAAGGCCGTCCACAAGACGATCGCCGGCGTGCGCGCGGACTACGAGGCCCTGCGGTTCAACACCGCGATCGCCAAGCTGATCGAGCTGAACAACCACCTGACCAAGCTGGTGGCGGTGCCCCGCGACGCGGTCGAGCCGGTGATCAAGATGGTTGCCCCGGTCGCGCCGCACGTCGCCGAGGAGCTGTGGTCCCGGCTGGGGCACGGCCAGTCGCTGGCCCGTGAACCGTTCCCGGAGTTCGACCCGCAGCTGGTCGCGGACGACACCGTCACCGCGGTGATCCAGGTCAAGGGCAAGGTCCGGGACCGGATCGAGGTGCCGGCCGACATCAGCGAGGACGCACTGCGGGAGCAGGCGCTGGGGACCGACCGGATCCGCGAGATCCTTGGCGACGCCGAGCCCCGCAAGGTCATCGTCCGGGCACCCAAGCTGGTCAACATCGTCCCGGCCTGAGCGCAGCCCATGAGCACCGTCGTCCTGACCGACTCCACCGCCTGCCTGCCGGCCGCCATGGCCCGGGCGGCGGGGGTCCACGTGCTGCCGCTGCACGTGGTCGTCGGCCGGGAGACGTATGCCGAGGGGGTGGACATCGACGCCGCACGCGTCGCGACCCTGCTGCGCCAGGGGCAGGAGAAGGTGAGCACGTCCCGACCGGCGCCGGGTGAGTTCGTGCAGGTCTACCGCGACCTCGCCGAACGCACCGGGTGCACCGCCATCCTGTCGCTGCACCTGTCGCACAAGGTCTCCGGCACGGTCGACTCCGCCCGGCTGGCCGCCGAGGCGGTCGCCGGGGAGGTCCGTGTCGAGGTGGTCGACAGCGGGGTCCTCGGGATGGCCATGGGGTATGCCGCGTGCTCGGCCGCCGAGGCCGCCGCCGGCGGGGCGGCGTTGGAGGAGGTGGCGGCGCTCGCGCGCGAGCGGGCCGCGGGGTCCAGCACCTACTTCTACCTGGACAGCCTGGAGCACCTGCGGCGCGGCGGCCGGGTCGGCACCGCGGCCGCCATCGTCGGGTCCGCCCTGGCGATCAAGCCGCTGCTCACCCTCGCCGACGGCGAGGTGCAGCTCTCGGAGCGGGTCCGGACCCGGGCCAAGGCGCTGGCACGTCTGGAGCAGCGGTGCATCGCCGACGTCAAGGCGGCCGGTGCGTCGGGGGCGGATGTGGCGGTCCACCATCTCGGCTGGCCCGACCAGGCGGCGGACATGGGTGACCGGCTGCGCCTGGAAGTCGGCGCCACGGCGCACGTCGACTTGGTCGAGCTCGGAGCCGTCACCGGGGTGCACACCGGGCCGGGCACGCTGGCGGTGGTCGTGTCACCGCGTCCCGCCGGCTGAGCCGGGGCCGGTCCGCGACGCGGTGCCTCGCGCGGCATCCACAGCCGCGGCCACGGGGGACCTCCGTCCACAGGCCCAGCGCTGGCAGTCCCGGCTTCGTCCGCCGCGTGCCTAGCGTGCGGTCATGCCGTTCGCCCGTCGAGAGCCCGCACCGGAGGAGGCGCTCGTCCGGCAGCGACTCGAGCAACTGCTGGGCGGCGGCTCCGGGCATGGCTGGACGGACGACGGGGCACGGGCCTCCGCGTCAGGTCGGCAAAGGCTGGAGCCGGACGAACCCACCGAGGTGACGGGCGGCCGGTGGCGACCGCACCGGGCGACTCTGGAGGCTCGGACCGACCCGGAGGAGTTGCTCGGCGCACCGTCCACGGACCTGCCGGACACGGGACGGCACCGGACATCGGGGCGACCGCCGCTGTTCAGCCTCCCGGAATCGCTGCGGGGTGCCCAGGTGGCGGTCAATCCCGCCGCGGTGCTGGGGATGCTCCTCGTCGTGCTGCTGGTCGCCGTGGTCCTGGGCTGGCGGGTCTGGTCCTCGGGGCGGGCGGCGGTCCCGAGGCCGGTGAGCCCGGTGGTGGCGACCGGCGACGGCGGGCAGGTGACCGCGGCGCCGATGGCGTCCGGACCCGCCTCCGGGGATGGGGCGGTGGTGGATAGCACGGGCACGGGCGCCGAGGGGGCGGGGGCGGCGGGTGATCCGGGTGGCGCGGCGCCCACGGTGCTCGTCGTCCACGTGGCCGGCGCGGTGCTCGAGCCGGGGGTGGTCGAGTTGGCGCCCGGGTCCCGCGTGCGGGAGGCCGTCGCGGCGGCCGGTGGACTGGGTCCCGACGCGGACACCGGCCGGATCAACCTGGCCCGCCCCGTCACCGACGGGGAACGGATCTGGGTGCCGGTCCCGGGGGAGGAGGAGCCGGAGCTGCCCGGAGGCGGACCGCAGGCGGGTTCCGGGGGGACGGGCGGCGCGGACGGGGGAGCGGACACCGGCACCGTCGTCGACCTCAACACCGCCGACCAGGCCGCGCTGGAGACACTGCCCGGAGTCGGGCCGGTGACGGCGCAGCGGATCCTGGCCTGGCGGGAGGAGAACGGCAGGTTCAGCAGCGCCGAGGAACTGCTCGAGGTCAGCGGGATCGGTGAGCGGACGCTGGAACAGCTCCGGCCCCATCTCGCCTGGTGATGCCGGCGGACCGGACCGGGCCCGAACCCGGGCGCAGGAAGTGGTCCGAACCCGAGCGCGCGGAGCAGTCCGCGGACTCTCCGAGCCGCCTCCCGCTGGATCTCCGCCTGCTGCTGCCGGCACTGGTCGCCTGGGCCGTGCTGGTGGCGTTGCTTCCCGGCCCGCCCCGGCGGCTGCTGGCGGTTGCCGCGGGGTGTCTCGTGGTCGCGGGGACCTTCGAGGTGCTGCGCCGCCGGAGAAGGCGCGGGCAGCACGGCATACGACGGGGCCTGGTCGTCCTACCGCTCACCCTGGCAACCACGGCCCTCGTCGCGCTGGCCGGGTGGGCGCACCTGACGGTCGACCGGGCCGGCCCGGTCGAGGAACTAGCACGGGCACGGGCCGTGGTGTGGGTCGAGGGCACCACGCTCACCGAGCCGCGCCTGATTAGTCGCGGTGACGAGCGGGCGGACATGGTCGTGCTCACCCTCCGGGTCGACCGGCTCTCGGGCCGCGGGTCGGAGAGCGCCACGAGCACCCCCGTCGTCGTCTTCGGCGACGCGGACTGGTTGGGGCTGTCCTGGCACCAGCGCGTGCGCGCGCAGGGTCGGCTGGGACCGGCCGACCCGGGTCAGGAGGTCCTCGCGGCGTTCACCCCGCTGGGACCGCCCGGACGGCTGGGCGAGCGCGGTGCGGTGCTGTCCGCCTCCGACGTGGCGCGCGACCGGCTCCGGCAGGCGGTGGGGCCGTTGCCCGAGGACGCCCGGGGACTGATCCCCGGACTCGTGATCGGTGACACCTCGCTGACGCCTGACACGCTGACCGAGGCCATGCGTGCCACCGGGATGACGCACCTGAGCGCCGTCTCGGGGAGCAACGTCGCGATCGTCCTGGGTGCGGTGGTGCTGGTGTGCGGCTGGCTCGGGGTGCCGAGGCGCTGGCGGCCGCCGGTCGCCGTCCTGGCGCTGGGCGGGTTCATCGTGTTGTGCCGCCCGGAGCCGAGCGTGCTGCGGGCCGGTGCGATGGGGCTGGTGGGACTGCTCGCGCTGAGCACCCACCGGCGCCGGTCCAGTCTGCCCGCGCTGGCCGCGGCCATCGTGGTGCTGCTGTGCGTCGACCCCTGGTTGGCCCGCTCCCACGGGTTCGCGCTGTCCACGTTGGCCACGCTCGGCCTCGTGGTGTTCGCCCGACCCTGGGGTGACGCGATCGCGCGGCGGCTCCCGGCCCGTTGCGCGCTCCTCGGCGACGCCATCGCGATCCCGCTGGCCGCGCAGGTCGTGTGTGGCCCGGTGATCGTGTTACTCCAGGGCACGGTCAGCACCGTCGCGGTGCTGGCCAACCTGCTCGCGGCACCGTTCGTCGCGCCCACCACGGTGGCCGGCATCGTCGCGTCGCTGCTGTCGATGGTGTGGGTGCCGCTCGGCGTCGCCGTCGCCTGGGTGGGTGCGCTGCCGGCCTGGCTGATCGGTCGCGTCGCCCGGTGGTGCGCCCTGCTCCCCTGGGGTCAGTTGCCGTGGGTGGACGGTGCGGCCGGCGCGTCGTTGCTCGCCGTCCTGACGGTGCTTCTGCTGACCTGCGGGCCCTGGCTGCGGGCGCACGCTCGCTCCCACCCGTGGGTGTGGGTGGTGTCCGGGGCGCTGGCCCTCGCCACCGTGTGGCCGGTCCCGCGTGGTCCGTGGCCACCCCCGGGGTGGGTGGTCGCCGGGTGCGACGTTGGCCAGGGGGACGCCTTCGTGGTCGCGGCGGGGCCTGGCCGGGTCGTGCTGGTGGACACCGGTCCCGACTCGGGGGAGGTGGTCGGCTGTCTGGAAGCACTCGGGACCCGACAGGTGGATGCCGTGGTGCTGAGCCACTTCCACGCCGACCACGTCGGCGGGCTCGGACAGGTCCTCGACCACTTCCCGGTGGGGGCCGCCTATGTGACGCCCGTGCGGGATCCGCCCGGCGAGGCGGCGCGGACCCTGGACCTCCTGGCCGGGGCGGGGGTCACGACATACGAGGTGGTGGCCGGCGACCACCTCGTCTGGGGGTCGGTCGCCGCGGACGTCGTGTGGCCTCCTCCCGACCCCTCACCGGTGCTCGGCGCGAACGACGCCAGCGTCGTGCTGGACCTGGTCGCCGGCGGTGCGGGGCCGCGGATGCTGTTCACCGGTGACCTGGAGCCGTCCTCGGCACGGGCAGTCCGGGAGGCTGTGGGCGACGAGCGGTTCGACGTGCTCAAGGTCCCGCACCACGGGTCGGCCGCGCAGGACCCGGACCTGCTCCTGGGGTCGGGCGCCCGGGTGGCGCTGATCGGGGTGGGGCGTGACAACACCTTCGGGCATCCGACGCCGCGGGCCCTGGGGCTGTTGCGGGACCTGGGCGCCGTGGTCCTGCGCACGGACCTGCACGGCGACTACGTGGTGATCGGCGACGGCCCTGGACTTGAGGTGCTGACGAGGGACGGCTAGCCGCCGTCAAGCTCCTGGCCGTCACCGGCGTGCTCTCTGGCATCGCTCCTGCAGTCGTTCGGTCCCCCGGGGACCGGGATCGGGCTCCCGTACGTGATGCTGCCCGAGGGAGTCCCGCCGTCATGTTCACCATCGCCGGGAGCTCGGCCTGCCGGTCGCGTCCGGTGCCGTGCTGATGACCGCTGTGTGCTCCCTCGTGACGCGCCCCGCCTTCACCGCGTTGCTCCGCTCCTTCCCACCTGCGATCGATCGGCTCGATGATCGTGGTCATCGGGCGACCGGAGCCGAATCAATGGGCACCTGGTGACGGGCCAGCCCGGGTCCGGGGACATCGAGTCGCCGGTGGGTAGGCTGCACCCTGTCGCAACCGAGTACTCGCGACACCGGTCCCGAACTCACCCCCCGGCAGGTCCCCGCAGATGACGCTGGCGTATGCCCTTCTGGTCGCCACCGTCCTGGTGGCCGCCTTCATCCAGGGATCCACCGGTATGGGGTTCGCGCTCATCTCGGTCCCGGTGTTCAGCCTGATCGAGCCCAGCCTGATCCCGGTGGTGGTGCTGTTCCTGATGCTGCCGCTCAACGCCTACGTTGCCTACCGGGAACGGGCGGCGATCCACTGGTTCGGCGCCCGGTGGATCACCCTCGGCCGCTTTCTCGGGACCTTCGCCGGGCTGTGGATCCTCACCGTGATCTCCGGCCGGTCGTTGGAGTTCTTCATCGGGGTCTCGACGGTGGCCGCCGCGCTCCTGGCCCTGGCCGCACCCGAGTTCACCCCGGGGCGCAACATGCTCGGGGTGGTGGGCCTGGTGACGGGGGTGACCGAGACGTCGACCGGCATCGGCGGACCGCCGCTAGCCCTGGCATACCAACACGCCAGCGGTCCGACGCTGCGGGCGACCGTCGCGCTGTGCTTCCTGGTCGGTGAGGTCATCTCCCTGGTGGGCCTTGGGGTGAGTGAGGTGATCAGCGAACAGATGTTGCGGGACACGGCGACCCTGGTCGTTCCGCTGCTCCTGGGGGCGTGGCTGAGCCGCTTCGTGCACCACCGGCTGGACGGTCCCATCGTGCGGATCCTGGTGCTCGTCTTCTCGGTCGTCTCGGGCTTGGCGGTCATCCTGCGGGCCCTGTGACAAGGTGCCGAGCACCATGTCCGCACGTCTGACGATTGCCGATGGCGCCCGCGAGGCAGGGTGTTTCGCGGACGACGGTCTCGCACGCGTTGCGGGGGATGGGCCAAGTCCAGGACGCGACCCGGGCGGGGTCGTCGGAGACCGAGCGACTGCTGCGCGAGGTGCCGGACGTGATGGGATCTGCGTCCTGGTCGACGCCTTCGCGGCGGGCACCCTGACCGCCCTGCGCGACGCTTGGCGCTCGGTCCCCGACGACGTCCCCGTCGCCACCCGGTGTGGCGGGCGCCGGGCGGAGCTCGCGGACCCGCCGCTCACGGCCCTGGACCTGCACCTCCCCCAGGTGGCGGAGCGGGCGGTCGACCTGCTCCTGCGAGTCCTGGCCGGTGAGACGCCCTCGGAGACCCCGGTCGGCCCCGCCCCCAGCCTGGTCACCCGACGCTCCACCGGCGCCTGATTCGGCAGCCCGGGAGAGTCAGGGCCCCGCTTCACCCCGGAACCTGGCGCTTCGTCCCGGGAAGGTTCTGGGACGAAGCACAGGATTATCGGGTGACTGTGAGGATTCCCTTTGCAGCCTGATGGTGCTGGGCTGTTGGTCGGTGACCGTGAGTGTGACCCTTCGGGTGACTGGCTTTGTGCCTTTCTCGGGACTTGTCCGCTTGGGGTTGCCGGCCCCGGCCCGGTCGGAGCAGTTGGCCTGATCAGGAGCTTGACCGTCCGGTGTTCACGCACCGGTCGTGTCTCATCACAGTCCTGCCGAGTCTCCGCCCCGGACCGGAACCACATCCGCTCCCAGGCAAGGAGAGAACGCATGACCAGTGTGACCGATCTACGTGACGTCGTCGATACCGTCATCGGCGTCGACACCCACGTCCAGACTCACTCAGCGGCCGTGGTCGACGCGCGGACCGGCGGTGTGCTTGAGGAGATCACCGTCGAAGCCACGACCGACGGCTATGCCCGACTGGTGGAGTTCGCTAACGAGCACGCAGCACTGCGGGCGTGGGCGATCGAAGGCACCGGCGGGCACGGCGCCGGCCTGACCCGGCACCTCGAGCGCAACCAGGAGGTCGTGGTCGAGCTCGACCGTCCCGAACGCGCTAAGCGACGTAACGGCGCCAAGTCCGACCCGCTCGACGCGATCCGCGCCGCCCGCGAAGCACTGTCCCGCGCGAAGCTCGGCACCCCGCGCAGTGGCGGGGACCGCCAGGCGCTCTCGGTGCTGCTGGCCGCGCGCCGGTCCGCAGTCAACGCCTCCACCGACGCCCAACGCCAGCTGTTCAGCCTCCTCATCGCCGCGCCCGAGCCGATCCGCGAGCGGTTCCGCGGCCAGAAGGTCCCGGCGATGATCAGGACCGCGGCGAAAATGCGTCTGAACTCAACGTGGGACCTGGAGACCACTACGACCGTCAGGACCTTGCGCGCCCTGGCCCGGCGGGCACGTGCCCTGTCGAAGGAGGCCGCCGAGCACGAGAACGCCATCCGGGCGATCGTGCTGGCCTGGCGCCCCGACGTCCTGGCCCAGCCCGGTGTCGGGCCGATCGTGGCCGCGACCGTGCTGTGCGCCTGGTCCCACCCAGGCCGGATCCACTCCGAGGCCGCCTTCGCGATGCTCGCCGGCGTAGCCCCGATCCCGGCCAACAGCGGCCAGGTCACCACCCGACACCGCCTCAACCGGTACGGCGACCGACAGCTCAACCGGGCACTGCACACCATCGCGCTCTCCCGCATCCACTACGACCAAACCACCCGCGAATACGTCACCCGTCGCACCGCCGAGGGCAAGACCAACCGCGAAATCACACGCTGCCTCAAGCGCTACATCGCTCGCGATCTCTACCGCCTGCTCGAAGCAGGCCCGATCAGGCCTTGACGGTCCATAGGAGCGTCCCGATAATCCTGCAGGGGGTGCGGGGGTATGACGAAGCCGCCGGGTCGGGGAGTGGTTCCCCGGCCCGGCGGCCTCGGTGTGAGTCAGCGTGTGCTGCTCAGGTGGTGACTACCTCAGTCGTCAGCGCCGTCGGCGATGTCGTCCTCGATGCCCTGGGACACCGCGGAGGTACCGCCGAGGATGACGACCTTGCTGGCGCCGAGGCGAGCGATCTCTTCCTCGATGCCGGCACCGAACTTGCCGGACAGGTTGTCGTCGCTACCGCGGACCAGCAGGACCGGGACGTCCTCGGAGCCGGCGAGAGCACCGCCGGCGAGGGCGTCGGCGTACTGCTGGCCGGTGGCCACGTAGACCACGTCGGCGGCCTCGTACCCGGCGGACACGGCCAGGCCGGTCTGGTAGCGGTTGTCACCGGAGAGGCGCTCGGAGGCGCCGACCTCGGCGTAGACCGCGTCGGACACGGCGGCGGTGCCACCCAGGACCACGACGGTGGCGTCCGGGTTGTCGGCGAGGACCTCGGCAGTGGCCGGGGGAACCTCGGTGTCCTTCACCAGCAGGACCGGGGCGTTGTCCCGGCCGGCCGCGGCCGACCCGGCCAGGGCGTCGGCGAAGGCCTTGTCCCCGTTGCCGCGGGCCACGTAGATGGTGTCGGGGGAGTCGAACTCGGCAGCCAGCAGCGCGGCCGTCTCGTACCGGTCCTCGCCACCGATGCGGCGCACGTTGGCCGCGTAGTCACCGAGCTCGGCCTCGATGCCCTCGGAGACCACGCCGGTGCCACCCAGGACCACGACGTTGTCCGGGGAGAGGGCCTCCAGCTGGGCCTTGACCTCGGAGTGGAACTTCTCGGAGGACAGGTCGTCCTCGAGGCCACGGACCAGGAGAACCGGAGCGGCGTCGCCCTCCGGGGTCTCCAGGGTGCCGAACTGGCCGTTGGCCGCGGCGGAGCCGCCAGCCAGCGCGTCGGCGAAGCCCTGACCGGTGGTCACGTAGACCGTGCTCACGTCGTCACCGTAGGTGGCCGAGATGTTGGCAGCGGTCGCGTAGCGGTGCTGACCCTCGATCCGCTCGACCTCCAGGGCCGGGGGCTCCGGCTCCTCGCCGGCGCCGGCCTCGACCAGGGCCAGGGCGTCGAGACGACCCTCACCGTAGACCGGGTTGTCCTCGGCGGTGCCGCCACACTGGTCGTCCGCGGTGTCGATCGCGGTGGTGTTCAGCAGCTCGGTCGTGGCCTCGATGTCACCGACCAGGTCGGGGTTGGAGGACCACAGCAGCGCGATGGCGCCCGAAACGTGCGGGGCGGCCATCGAGGTGCCGTTGAAGTTGGCGTAACCGTCACCCGGCACGGAGGACCGGACGTTCACGCCGGGAGCGGAGATGTTCGGCTTGATCTCGCCGTCCTGACCCGGACCGCGCGAGGAGAAGTCGCCGATCGTGTTGTTCACGTCGTAGGCGCCGACCGAGTAGTTGATCGTACGGCTGCCCGGGGAGCCGGAGGTGTTGCACTCCGGGCCGTTGTTGCCGTTGGACCACACGCCGAAGATGCCCTCGGCGGCCCAGGCCTCCTGGATCTCCTCACCGAACGGGTCGTTCGAGGGGGCGGTGGTGCCCCAGGAGTTGTTCACGATGTGCGGACGCATGTCCGTGTCGCCCTCGCCGCCACCGACCGGGGTCGGGGCCAGCATCCACTCCATGGAGGAGATCAGGGCCTCGTCGTCGGGGCAGCAGCCCGCGGCGGCGATCCACTTGGCGCCGGGAGCGACACCGATCTGGTTGCCGGAGCCGTCGTCGCCGACCATCGTGCCGGTCACGTGGGTGCCGTGCTCGTCGTAGTCGGTCGGGCTGTCGGCGCCGCCCTGCGGGTCGAACCAGTTGTAGTCGTCGCTGCCGGTCTCGGCACCGCGGTAGTGGTCCGCCAGGGCCGGGTGCTCACCGGCCACACCGGTGTCGACCGTGGCGACCACGATGCCCTCACCGGTGTACCCCAGGTCCCACACAGCGGGGGCGTTGATGTTGTCCAGGCCCCACTCCGTGGCCTGCGGAGCAGTCCCGCTGGCGGTCTTGGACACCGGCTCCTGCTGCACGACCTCGAACTCGGGGTAGATCTTGTCCACGCCAGCGTCCGCGGCCATCGACTCGACCAGGTCCAGGTCGGCCGAGTTCACCTTGATCGCGTTGGTGATGTAGAAGGACTTGTAGTCCACACCGGCCTCGTCCAACTGGGCGCGCAGGTCGGCCTGGCTCTCGTCGGCGGCCGCACGCAGCGCGTCGTTGACCGCCTTGCCGCGGTCGGACCAGTTGAGGCCCTCGAACTGCGACAGGTCGGGACGGTTGCTGAAGTGAACCCAGACGTTGGCCTCACCGTTCTTGTCGAGGTCTGCTCGGACCTCGTCGGTGATGTGCGCCTGCGCGTCGTCGCTGAAATCCGGAGCCGCACCGGCGGTGACGGCCGGAGCCATCCCTGCCAGGAGCCCGAACGCCGCGACGGCCACCAGGCCGCGACGGGTCCTGCTGCTTGCTTGTGACACGTTTCCCCATTTCATCTTGCGCAACGGGCGGTCCCTCTCCTGGCACCCCCCGACGGCGGGTAACTAGATAGCCCGTCCGCGGACACGAACTTAACAGGTAGGTCCGCCGTTGGTCGAACTGGTGGGGTGCACGGTCGCCCGAGGATGCCTGTCTTCACGGGCTGTTCACCGATTCGTCACTCCGGAGTGACCTGCAGGTCCGCCTCGAGTTCGCGGGCGCTGGCACAGAGCGCGTCCAGGGTCGCCTTGACGGCCGGAACCCGCTGCAGGTCGGGGGTGGTGACCATTTGGACGGCCCTGCTGGAGTGCGGGCGGACCGGGCGGGTCACCACGTTGGGGTGGGACACCGAGGTGAGGATGAGCTGGGGGACCAGCGCGACCCCGAGGCCCGCGGCCACCAGGCCCAGGACCGCCACGTAGTCCTCGGTCTCGTAGGACACCTCGGGCGTGAAGCCGGCGCTCTCGCTCAACGACAGCAGATGACCCCGGCAGCGGGGACAGCCGGCGATCCAGGACTCCCCGGCCAGGTCGGCCAGGTCGACCACGTCCTGGTCGGCGAGGCGGTGGTCGGCCGGCAGCGCGGCCAGGACCGGGTCGTCGAGGACGTCGAGCACGACCAGTCCCTGCAGGTCGTCTTCGCCGCGACCCACGTCGGTGCCGTCGTAGGTGAAGGCCACCGCGAGGTCGCAGGTGCCGTCGCGAAGCGCGGCCAAGGACTCCGGCGGCTCGCCCTCGGAAAACTGCACGACGATGCCGGGGTGTGCTGCCTTGACCCGGGCGAGCGCCCGTGGGACCAGGGTGGCGGAGGAGGAGGGGAAGGCCATCAGGCGGACCCGTCCCGCCTGCAGTCCGGCGATGGCCGAGACCTCGGCCTGGGCGTTGTCCAGGGCGGCCAGTACGTTGACCGCGTGCCGGGCGAGCACCTCGCCGGCCTCGGTCAGCCGCACCGAACGGCCGTTGCGCTCGACGAGTGCCGTACCGCTGCGCTTCTCCAGGCGCCGCACCATCTGGGAGATCGCGGGCTGGGTGTAGCCCAGGGAGTGCGCGGCCGCCGTGAAACTCCCCTTCTCGGCGATCGCTCGCATGACACGAAGACCTGCTGCGTCGAACATCCGCAGACCATAACGCAAGATAATGAAAAATGGGAGGGCGTGGTCAGGTTGTCATCGGCCATGACCGGTGACGGATGACGGTTGTTTCGGCATACTTCCGGCATGACCATCTACGGATCACTGTTCCAGCAGTTCGAGGAGAACCAGTCCGCGGACCCGTTCGTCCTACAGAACAAGAAGATGCTCAAGGTGTCCATGGCCTACGGCCAGGTCTGGGCCAAGGCCGGCTCGATGGTCGCCTACCAGGGGGATGTCCGGTTCGAGAACAAGGGCTCGGGAGGGCTCAACCGGATCGTGAAGTCCGCGGTCACCGGTGAGGGCGTCCGGCTGATGAGTTGCAACGGGCAGGGGGAGATGTTCCTCGCCGACGCGGCCGCCGACATCCAGATCCTCTACCTGGACAACGACCTGGTCTCGGTGAACGGCAACAGCGTGCTGGCCTTCTCGGGCTCGATCAACTGGGACATCCGCCGGGTGCAGGCCAAGGGCGGGATGATGGCCGGCGGGCTCTACAACGTCGAGCTCAGCGGGACCGGGTACGTGGCCGTGACCACCGACGGGGAGCCGGTCGCGCTCGACGTGGCGAGCGCGCCGACGTTCGCCGACGCACAGGCGGTCGTGCTGTGGACCTCGGGGGTGCGGATGGACGTCAAGATCGACACCGGCGGGTTCAAGTCGTTGGTGCGCGGCGGCTCGGGGGAGACCATCCAGATGGCCTTCGGGGGGCAGGGGCACGTCCTGGTCCAGCCGTCCGAGGGGGTCGTGACCGGTGGGCACCAGCAGGGTTCCTCGTCCGGATCCGGCCTGGGTGACCTGTTCGGCAACTGATCGCCGTGGGGACGGATGACGCGTCGTTGACCTGCGATCATTAGGCTGAGTTACCAATCTTCAATCACATACGTCATTGTGTGATGACTCGATCTCGGCGACAGTGGGGGTATGCCGTCCGTCACCGCCGCACCGCAGCTCACCGATGCCCGTCCCGGGGAGGTGGCCGACCAGGCCGCCCGTTCCTGGGACCGGGTGCCCGGCTACCTGAACGCCGCCACCCTGGGCCTTCCCCCGTGCGCTGTGGTCACGGCCATGCAGGAGGCGGTGGCCGAGTGGGCGGCCGGGACGGCCTGTCCGACCAGGTACGACGCCTCCGTGAACGCCGCCCGCGAGAGCTACGCCCGACTGGTCGGGGTGTCCCCCGACCGGGTGGCCACCGGGGCGCAGACCTCCGTCTTCGCCGGGATGGTGGCGGCCTCGCTGTCCGACGGGGCCGAGGTCGTGGCGATCCAGGACGACTTCACCTCCGTCCTCTTTCCGTTCCTGGTCCAGCAGCAGGCCGACCGGGGCGTCACCGTGCGGCTCGTGCCGCGCGAGGGGCTGGCCGACGCGGTGGCCGAGACCACCGACCTGGTCGTGTTCAGCCTGGCGCAGAGTGCCTGCGGCCGGTTGGTGGACGTCGCGGCGGTGACCGAGGCCGCCCGACGGCACGGCGCGCGCACGTTCTGCGACACCACCCAGGCCGCGGGGTGGATGCCGGTCGAGGCGGACCTGTTCGACCTCACCGTCTGCTCGGCATACAAGTGGCTGTGCCAGCCCCGCGGGACGGCCTACCTGACGATCCGGCCCGAGCTGACCGAGTCCCTCCGGCCGGTCAGCGCCGGCTGGTATGCGGGCGAGTCGATCTGGGACTCGACCTACGGTCCCGGGATGCAGCTGGCCGGCGACGCCCGCCGGTTCGACGTCTCGCCCGCCTGGCTCAGCTGGGTGGGTGCCCAGGCCGCCGGGGAGGTCTTTGCGCAGTTGTCCATGGAGGCGGTGCGCGCCCACGTCGGGGGCCTGGCCGACCAGGTCCGCGAGACGTTGGGGCAGGAGCCGTGCGGACGGCCGGTGCTGGCGCTGCCGGACCCGGACGGGGCGCTGGCCGGGCGGCTCACCGGGGCGGGCGCGACCGTGGCCTCCCGGGGTGGCGGGGTCCGGATCGCCTTCCACCTGTGGAACACCCAGGAGGACGTGGACCTCGTGCTCCGGACGCTCGCCGGCTGACGGGGGCCATCCCGGACTGGTCGCCACCACGTCACCCGTCGGTGCGCGTGGCGTTCACCGGGACGTCACGCGTCGGGGGTTGTCTGGCAGCGTGCTCCAGTTCCACGCCCCGACCGGTGACCCGGTCGCCGCGCAGCTCCACGCGGCGCGGGCCACCGCGCACCACGGGCCGGCCGCCACCGGCCCCCGGCACGGCACCGCGCTCTGCCTGTCCGGGGGAGGGTTCCGGGCCTCGCTCTTCCACCTCGGCGCGGTCCGCCGACTCGACGAGCTGGGGGTGCTCGGCCGGTTGCGCACGGTCAGTGCCGTCTCGGGAGGCGCCATCGTCGCCAACCTGCTCACCGACCCACGGCTGGAGTGGCCCGACCCGCTCGGCCCCTCGGGTCGGGTCGGCGGCCTGGAGGAGTTCGTCGTCGATCCGCTGCGCCGGCTGACATCGCGCAACGTGCGCACCCCGGCGCTGCTGGCCAGGCTCCGTCCCCGGAGGGGCGGCACGGCCGCCACGACCCAGGCGGTGGCCGCCGAGCTCCTGGGTGCCGTGCCCTGGTGGGACCGGGACCTGCGCGATGTCCGGCGGGCGGGGCCGGCCGTGCTCACCAGTGCGACCGAGGTCGGCTACGGCGTGACGTGGTCGTTCGCGGACGCCCGCAGCAGCGCGCCACACGGTCGGGTCGGTGACCACCGGCTGGGGTATGCCGCGCCGCCGCCTGGCCTGCGGGTCGTGGACGCCGTGACCGCCTCGCTCGCCTACCCGCCGATCTTCGAGCCGCTCGTCCTCGACGGGGCGGCGCTCGGACTGGTGGGTGGTGTCCCCGACCCGGACGAGGAGCCGCTCGTCCACGAGCTGATCGGGACGCGGATCGAGCTGGTCGACGGGGGAGTGGTGGACAACCTGGCCCTCGAGCAGGTCTGGGCCGACCACGAGGCGGTCCTGGTCAGCGACGGGGGAGCGGTGTCCCGCGGCCGGGGCCCGGGGTCGGTCCTCGGCCGGTGGTGGCACCTGATGTCGATCGCCTCCTCGGGTGGGCACACCACCCGGCTCCGGTGGTTGCGCGCGTGCTTCTCGCAGGGGCTGCTCCACGGGGCGACCTGGTCGCTGGAGTCCCCCAACGCGGTGGCCACTGCCGTCCCGGAGCACCGTCCTACCGGGGACGCCCGCCACTACCCGCCGGGGACGGTCGCCGTGATCAACCGGGTGCGGACGGACCTGGATGCCTTCGATCCGGCCGAGCAGATGGTCCTGGAGCGGCACGGATACCTGGTCTGCGACGACTCGATGCGCCGCTACGCACCCCACCTGGTCTCCCGCCCCGCGCCGGTGCGGCCGCCCCACGAGTCCGTCGAGGACCCGGCCTGGGCGGCCGAGTTGCTGGCCGGGTCCGACCGGATCACGCCGTGGGGGCGTTCGACGCCCGAGCCCAGCGCCGGGTGAGTTCCGCCAGGACCCCGCGCCACGGCATACCGTGTGCCTGTGGACCCCTCGCAGACGCTGCCCGGCCGGACCCCGGTGGACGAGGTCGCCTATGCGCGGTTGCGCGAGGTCGTGTCGGGCGGCGGTGTCGTGGTGTTGGCCGGCGCCGGGATGTCGACGGCCTCCGGGATCCCCGACTACCGCGGTCCGGACGGCCAGCGCCGGGTGCAGCCCATGCAGCATGACGAGTTCCTCGCCTCCCCGGAGAACCGGCGCCGGTACTGGGCCCGCAGCTACGCCGGCTGGCGCCGCTTCCAGGCAGCCAGCCCGAACGAGTCCCACCGTGCCGTCGCGCAGCTCGAACGGCTCGGTCTCGTCTCCGGCGTGATCACCCAGAACGTGGACGGGCTGCACCACGAGGCCGGCTCCCGCCGGGTCCTGGAGCTGCACGGCAACCTGGCCCGGGTCTGCTGCCTGAACTGCGGGGAGGTGTACTCCCGGGAGGTGGTCCACGACTGGCTGACCGAGGCGAACCCCGGGTTCCGCGTCGAGACCCAGGAGGTGCGACCGGACGGCGACGTCGTGATCCCGGAGGACGACATCGCCCGGTTCCATCTCGCCCGCTGCGTCGTGTGCGGTTCGGACCAACTCAAGCCCGACGTCGTGTTCTTCGGCGGGTCGGTGGCCAAGCCGTTGGTGGAGCAGGCGTTCGCGATGGTCGACCACGCGCGCTCCCTGCTGGTGCTGGGGTCCTCCCTCCGGGTGATGAGCGGCTACCGGTTCGTCCGGCGGGCGGCGCGTCTGGGGATCCCGGTGACGGTCGTGACCCGGGGTGACACCCGGGCGCAGGAGGAGGTCAGCCTGCGCGTCGACGCGCTGCTCGGCGACGTCCTGCCCAGGCTCGTCGCGGACCTCGCCTGAGCCGCGGTCGGTGACTTCCGGGACTACCGCGGGCGCCCAGGGAGGGCTACGTTCGGGGGAGGGACCCGGGACGTCCCCGGGACCCCGTTCGCCCGGAGGTGTGCGATGAGCATGACCAAGGACCAGGTGTCGGTGTTGGCCGGTCGCCCCGTCTTCGACCTCGACGGTCGTGCGGCCGGTGAGTTGCTCGAGGCCTTCCTCGACACGCGAGACGACCACCCGGCGTGGGGGTTGATCCAGCACGGCGAGGTGCTGCGGGTCGTGCCGCTCTACGGGGCGGTGCCGCACGAGGACGGGATCCGGGTGCCCTACTCCGGCGAGGCGATCGACTACGGGCCCACGCTGACCGAGACACCGGAGGGGGTGCACGCGACGCCCGACGAGTGGTTCAGCTACTACGGGCTCCGGGGCACCGTCGGGCCCGACCCCGAGATGGACGTCCCGCTCGAGCAGGAGCACCTCGCGCGCAACCTCTCCGGATACTCGCCCGACGTGCCCGCCGCCCATGCCGCCTCGTATGCCGGGGGGCACCATCCCGGGGCGCAACACCTGCGCAGCGCTGGCATGCGGGCCTGACCGCCGGCGCAGCCTGTTGTCAGGCACGGCATGCAGGGCCGGCACGGCCTGCACGTGACGGTGCCGCCCGCCGAAGGGGTGGAGGGTCGGCGGGCGGCACCGGTATGTGCCGCACGGGGGCGCCGCCGCCTGGGGGACGGCGCCGTGCGGAGCGGGATCAGATGCGGCGCAGCACCGCCGTGACCTTGCCGAGGATCACGGCGTGGTCGCCGTCGATCGGGTCGTAGGCCTCGTTGTGCGGCATCAACCACACCTTGCCGTCCTTGCGATTCAGCGTCTTGACGGTCGCCTCGTCGTCGAGCAGCGCCGCGACGATGTCGCCGTTGTCGGCGCTCTGCTGCCGCTGCACGACGACCCAGTCCCCGTTGCAGATCGCGGCGTCGATCATCGAGTCGCCGACCACGTTGAGCAGGAACAGTTCGCCATCACCCACCAGCTGCTTGGGCAGCGGGAAGACGTCCTCCACGGCTTCCTCGGCCAGGATCGGACCGCCGGCGGCGATCCGGCCGACCAGCGGCACGTAGCTCGCCTCGGGCCGCGCGTCCCCGATGCCGGTCTCGTCGCCGACGTCCGTGACGGGGTGCTCCCCCGTGCCCGAGGGGGCCGCGCCGGCGCCGACGGGGCGACGGTATCCGGTGGCCTGGCCGTCGGCGCCCGGGACGACGATCTCGATCGCGCGCGGGCGGTTGGGGTCGCGGCGCAGGTAGCCCTTGCGCTCCAGCATCTTCAGCTGGTGCGCGACGGAGGAGGGGGACGTGAGGCCGACGACGTCGCCGATCTCCCGCAGGCTGGGTGGGTAGCCCCGGGTGTCGACCGACTCGCGGATCATGTCCAGTACCTTGCGCTGTCGCGCGGTCAGCGCGGGACGCTCCTCGTCCCGCTCCGGGAACTCGTGGATCTTGCCCATCGTCTTCTCCTACCCCTCGGGCCCTGAAACGGCTGGTCAGCCGCTCTGTCGGTGGCGTCTGGTGTGCTTCCCGACATGAACAAGCGTACGAGCATTCGACCCGTCGGGCAAACATCTGTTCGACGCGGCGTGTCGACATTTCTCGTACGACTGTGCTACACATGAGACAGACGTTCTATCGCACGCATGTACGCGTCGAGCAGGACGACCGACGACAGAGCTGGAGGACACCATGAGCGCAGCACCCGTACTGCACGACCTGGCCGAGGCCCCGGAGCGCAGGGCCCCCCGGGGCGGCCGCGGACACCTGCGGCTGGTCCACGAGGGGGAGTTGGCGCAGGGGCATGCGCCGGTCGCGCCGCTCTCGGAGCGCGATCCGAAGGTCAGCCGTCCGCGGCTGCGCGTGCTCGCCGCCCCCGAGGTTCCGGCGGCTGCGGTCCGCGTAGCCCCTGCCCGCGTGGCCCCGGCCCGCGGGCGGATCACCCGTCGCGGTCGGCTGGTCCTGACCGGCACGGTGACGCTCCTGCTGGCGGTGACCGTGGCCGCGGTCATCGGATCGGTGCTCCCGGCGGGGGCCTCCTCGGTCGAGACCGTCGTGGTCCAGCCCGGGCAGACCCTGTCCGAGATCGCCGCGACACAGCTGCCCGACCTCTCGGTGAACTCCGCGATCGTGCAGATCCAGTTGGCCAACGACATGAACAGCCTGCAGGTGCAGGCCGGCCAGGTCCTGGAGATCCCGGGCAACTGAGCCCGTCCCTCCTGGGGAACCGACTGATCCGGGCCGTCCCGGACAGCGGAGCCCGGCCGAGAGCGAGGCTCGCGCGGACCGGCACAGTCAGGGCCCCGGAGGGGCGCTCGCACGCGATCGCGTGGGAGCCGGCGTCGGCTCGGCCAGCGCCGTGATCAGCCGGTCGGCTGGCCGGGCTCCGTGCCCTCGTCGGGTTCGTCGTCGGACTCCATGACCGCATCCCACAGGGCGGCCATCTGGTCGACTGGCAGGTAGAACCCACTGATGTTGGAGTCGAACATCAGGCCCTCAATGTCCGCCGAACTGTAGGCGGCGGCAGATTCGACGACCTGACGCGGCGGCAGGGCGATCGCCGCGAGGTCCTCGCCCTCGGCAATCATCTGCTGCTGGACCGCGAAGTGGCGTGCCCGGTGGCTGTCGGTAAAAGCCAGCAGCACCAGTTGCCCGTCGACCTCGGCCGCGGCGGGGGACTCCATCCCCTCCTCACCGACCGCGATGAACCACCAGTTCGGCAGGTTCATCGTGACGCTCCACAGGGCCGCCATGCCGGTGCGGTCCTCGGGTCCTTCGATCTGCTCGACCAGTCGGTCGATCTCCGACTCCCCGGGGGTCGGTTCACCGGTCTCCGGGAGCAGCGGATCCTGACCGGTCAGGTCCTCGGGCTGCAGTTCCTGGGGGTCGTTCATGGGTCCACCTCACCACAAGACCGTGGGCAGCGCCGCATCCGGCGGGGGGCCGACAGGCCCTGAAGGGGCCTTCGCCGGCCTGGTCACGAAGGCTTTTCCGGCGTCGTCAGGAGGTCTTCGTCGGCGTCGTCAGGAGGGGGCCCTGGCCGTCGAGGGGCACGGAAACCTGTTCGGAACCCACGGTGTGGTGTTCGCCGCGCACGGAGACCTCGACGGTCTCGCCGTCCTCGACCCGGAGGACGATCTCGTCCTGCCGCACGGTGATCCGCAGGCGCGACCCGAGCCAGGCCATCGTCCAGGAGAGCTCGGGCCACTCCGCGGGCAGCCGGGGGTCGAAGCCGAGCTGCCCGTGGCTGTCCCGCATCCCGCCGAACCCGCCCACCAGGGCGCTCCACACGCCACCGGTCGAGGCCACGTGCACGCCGTCGGTGGTGTTGCCGTGCCGGTCGTTGAGGTCGACGAACAGCCCTGCGTAGAAGTAGCGCAACGCCAGGTCGGCATAGCCGACCTCGGCCGCCATGATGGACTGCACCACCGCGGACAGCGTGGAGTCCCCGGTGGTGATCGGGTCGTAGTACTCGAAGTTGGCCCGCTTCTCCTCCGGGGTGAAATGGTGCCCGGACAGGTACATGGCCAGCACGACGTCGGCCTGCTTGAGCACCTGGAAGCGGTAGATCACCAGCGGGTGGTAGTGCAGCAGGAGGGGGCGCTTGTCGGCGGGAGTGGTCTCCAGGTCCCAGACCTCGCGCTCGAGGAAGTGCGAGTCCTGGGGGTGGACGCCCACCTCGGCGTCGTACGGGATGTGCATGCCCCGGGCAGCGGCCGCCCACTCCTCCACCTCCCCGGGGTCCAGGCTGAGCCGGGCGACCGCACGGGCGTGGCCCTCGGGGTCGACCTCGGCCAGTTCGGTGATCGCCGACACGGCCGTCTCGAGGTTGTGCCGGGCCATCACGTTGGTGAACAGGTTGTTGTTGACGACCGTGGTGTACTCGTCCGGTCCGGTCACCCCGTGGATGTGGAACGCCTTGGTCCCGTTGCCCTGCCAGAAGCCGAGGTCGGCCCACATCCGGGCGGTCTCGACCAGGATGTCCAGCCCCTCATTCAGCAGGTAGCCGCGGTCGCCGGTGGCCCGGACGTACTTGTCGAGGGCGAAGGCGATGTCGGCGTCGATGTGATACTGCGCGGTGCCCGCCGCGAAGTAGGCGGAGGCCTCCAAACCGTTGATCGTGCGCCACGGGAACAGCGCGCCCTCCTGGGCGAGCTCGTGGGCGCGGTTGCGCGCCGCGCCCAGCATCCGGTGCCGGAACTGGAGGGCGTTGCGCGCTGCCTGCGGCGTGGTGTAGGTCAGGAAGGGCAGCACGTAGATCTCGGTGTCCCAGAAGTAGTGGCCGCCGTAGCCGGACCCGGAGACCCCCTTGGCCGGCACGCCGACGTTGTCCGCGCGGGCCGAGGCCTGGGCGAGCTGGAACAGGTTCCACCGGATCGCCTGTTGCAGGGCCGGCTGCCCGGTCAGCTGCACGTCGGACCGTTCCCAGAAGGCATCCAGCCAGGCCCGCTGGTCGGCCAGCAGCGCCTCCGGGCCCGCGGGGACGACCCGGTCCAGGGTCCGCCAGCAGCGGTCGGCGAGTTCGCGTACCGGCACCCCCTTGGAGGTGTGGACCGCGACCGTCTTGGTCAGCGTGATGGGTTGGCCCTGCCGACCGGCGAGGGAGTAGACGTGCTTGGCGAGGTCCTCCTCGGCGGTGATCTCCTCGCTGTACTCGCACTCGGTCTCCAGGTGGTGCTCGGCGGCCACCGCGATGGTCATCCGGGACCCGTGGCACCGGTAGCCCAGCAGCATCCGGTCGTCCCGGACCTCGCTGGCCTGCGGGTCGAGCACGCGGCGGGAGAACTGTTCGGCCTTGCGCGGGTCCAGCCCCTCGCCCATGGCTGCCGAGCTGACGTGGTACTCGTCCGACCCGTCCTGCCGGTTCAGCAGCTGGGAGGAGATCACGACCGGGGCGTCCCCGTCCAGCAGCTCCACCTCCAGCTGCAGCTGGGCGACGTGCCGCTCGGTGAAGCTGACCATCCGGGACGACCTGATCCGGACCCGGATGCCCGCGCTGGTCGCCCAGATCACCTCGCGGCGCAGCGTCCCGTCGCGGAAGTCCAGCGTGCGGGAGTAGCCGTCCAGGTCCGCGTCGGAGAGCAGCAGCGGCTCGTCGCCGATGTAGAGCTTGATCGTCTTCGGGTCCGGCACGTTGACGATGGTCTGGCCGACCCGGGCCAGGCCGAAGGCGTCCTCGGCGTGCTCGATCCGCCAGGTCTCGTGGAAGCCGTTGACGTAGGTGCCGTGGGTGTGGGTGTCGCGGCCCTCCTCGGGGTTGCCGCGCATGCCGAGGTAGCCGTTGCCGACGGCGAACAGCGTCTCGGTCTGTCCCAGGTCGGTGGTGTCGTATGCGGTCTCCGTCAGTGCCCACTTATCGACCGGGAAGCGGGTCCGGTCCAGCGGGTCGACGGGGGCCGGAGGCAGGTGGGGGGAGGGGTACTTCAGGTGCGTCATCCGGCACCGCCCTCGCCGCCGAGTTCGTCCGGATCCACCGGGTCGCTGGCCACGATGAGCTCGGCCAGGTCCGCGACGACGAGCTCGGCCCCGGCCTCGCGGAGGGCCCTCGACCCCGCCCCCCGGTCCACGCCGACCACCAGACCGAAGTCACCGGCGGCCCCGGCCCGGACCCCGCTCAGCGCGTCCTCCAGGACGACGCACAGGGAGGTCGGCACCCCCAGCTGGCCGGCGGCGTAGGTGAAGGTGTCCGGCGCCGGCTTGCCGGGCAGCCCGTGCTCGGTGGCCACGAGCCCGTCGACCACCACGGTGAACCGGTCGGCCAGCCCGGCCGTCCGCAGTACGTCGCCAGCGTTGCGCGAGGAGCTGACCACGGCCACCTGGACCCCGCACTCGGCGAGGTGGTCCAGCAGGAGGACGGAGCCGGCATACGGCTCGATCCCCTCGGTGTGGAGCACCTCGTTGAACAGGGCGTTCTTGCGGTTGCCGAGCCCGCAGACGGTGAGTTCGTCGGGGCTGTCCGACGGATCCCCGTGGGGCAACTCGATCCCCCGGGAGGCCAGGAAGGTGGCCACCCCCTCGTACCGCGGCTTGCCGTCGACGTGGGCGAAGTAGTCCTCGTCGGTGTACGGCTCCTGGCCACCGCGGTCGGCCAGGAAGTCGGTGAACATCCGGCTCCAGGCCCGCATGTGGACCTCGGCCGTGGGGGTCAGCACCCCATCGAGGTCGAACAGGGCTGCGTCGTAGTCGTCCCACTGCACCCGCCCAGCGTAGGGGACGGCGGGGGTGCCGGGGCACCCCGTGGTCGGTCGGGACGCTAGAAGATGCTGAAGCTGGCGAACGCGCGGTCCAGCGCCTCCAGGTCCTGCTCGGTCGCCACGTAGGTCACCATCACCGCCGTGTAGGTCTGGTCGTGGTCGGAGGCGAGCAGCGTCACGACGAGACCGTCGGTGTCCTGGCAGTCGCTCCAGATCTGGTAGAGGCCCCGGTACATCGCATCGGAGAACTCCTCGGTGACCTGCTCGGCGCACACGTCCTCGTACGTGTAGTGGCTCAGGATGTCCCGCTCATGACCCTGGTAGGGCCGCAGGTAGAAGACGAGCCCGGGGTGGGTCCAACCGGCGCGGAAGGCCGCCATGTCGTCGGAGGCCCCGATGAAGGGCCACCCCTCCGGGGAGTTGTCCGAGGAGGTCTCGCGGTCGTTCCAGCGGACCGGGACATCGACCTGGATCGACCCAGTGTCGTCCACGACAGTCTCGTAGACGCCCTCCTCGTCCGGGGGGGCCGGGGTGTCCTCGCCCCCGCCGCCGGCGACCTCGTCCCCGACCTCCTCCGCCAGGGACAGGATCGGCTCCAGCTCGAGGTCGCCGTTGATCTCCCCGCGCAGCACCTGGGCGGTGTCCCAGCGCAGCACCTCCACGCTCAGCGTGTTGTGGCCGCTGGTCCGCACGACGTCGCAGTACTCGGCGTAGGTGCCCTGCTGGGCCATCGGCATCCCGTTCAGGGTGAGCACGATGTCCCCCGGCAGGAGGCCGGCCCGGGCGGCGGGAGAGCCGGCCTTCACCCCGGCCACCCAGATGCCGCTGATCGCCAGCTGGTCGTCGAAGACCGGCCAGCCGTTGATGCCCAGCGACTCGACGTCCCCGTCCCCCAGGGACTCGACCATCGGCTGGGCGAGGTCGGCGGCGATCGCCCAGAACTGGTTCGAGGCACCCTCGCGCAGCGCCCCTCCGGCGAAGTTCACCGCCACGACCTCGCCGTCCACCGAGATGAGGGGGCCGCCGGAGTTGCCCGGCTGGATCGTGGCGTCGTGCTCGATCGTGTGCGCGATCGAGGAGGACCCGGTGATGTCGCCGTTGGCCTTGGCCTTGGAAACGATCCCCTTGGTCAGCGTGTACTCCGGGTCGCCGAGCGGGAAGCCCGCGGCGTAGACGTCCAGCCCCGGCACCACCTCGTCGTCCGACCACCGCAGGTAGGGCACGGCACCGTCGACGTCGACCCTGATCAGGGCCAGGTCGCTGCACTCCGAGGCGCCGAGCACCGTGGCGTTGTAGCTGGTGCTGGTGTCCCCGCCGATGTAGACCTCGAGGGTGCCCGCCCCGGTCACGACGTGGTTGTTGGTGACCGCCAGCCCGTCCTCGCTGATCAGGAACCCGCTGCCGGACCCGGCCGTGGTGGTCAGCCCGACCTCGGGGTCGCGCAGGGTGCCGGAGGCGATGATCTGGATGACCGCCGGCTGCGCCTCGTCGAAGCGGGCGATCCCGCCCCCGTCGTCCGGTCCCTCGGTGCGGTCGGCGTCGTCCCCGTCGGGCCCGGCGGTGGAGTCGGTCCCGTCCCCGATGGTCTGCACCTGCGTCCCCCCACCCGATCCGAGCTGCGGCGTGGCGGTCTCGGGTGCGCCTCCCGCGCAGGCCCCGAGCGCCAGGGCGATCGGCAGGGTGAGGGCGGGGGCGAGGCGCCTGGTGCGGTTCACGGTGCTCATCTCCTGTGGCGGTACCGGCCGGTGCCCAGTGACCCCGGCGTCCTGACTGCGGGTGTGACGCAGCCCACGTCACGGTCGTTCCCGCACATTCTGTCTTCCGGTCGGGGACCCGGCCCAGCGTCCCGACCGATCCCGAACACCGCGCCCGCGTGGCGCCGACCGCCGGGCAGCCGTATGCCGACCGCCAGACAGGGGTATGCCGTGTGCCCGACTCGGGCACACGGCATACGCACCGGCGGTGGGAGGGTGGGTCAGCCGACCGTGTTGAAGGTCCGCAGCGCCTGGTCCAGCGCATCGACGTCGGCGTCCGTCACCAACTGGGCCATCAGCGCCGCCGCTCCGGAGCCGTCCACGTGGTTGGCCGTCAGCGAGACCAGCATGGCGTCGCCGCCCCCGCAGGCGCTGTAGATCCGGTAGGACCCCATGAACACGCCGTCGTCGTAGGGGGCGGACTCCTCCAGGGTGCAGTACTGCTCGTAGCCGAACTCGTCCAGGAAGCCCTCGATGTCCTCGATCGGGTCGGTCATGGTGAACACCAGCCCTGGCTCGTCCCAGCGCTGCTGGAACCGGTCGAGGTCGGCGGCCGCGGCGATGAACGGCCAGGACATGCCGTCCTCGTCGGTCTGCGGGAGGGTGTTGTGGTCCGCCCACGCGGTCGGGACGTTGACGGTGATCTGGTTGAAGTCGTCCACCACCGGCTCGTAGCTGTAGGTGACCTCGCCGTCGTCGCCGGAATCCGCGAGGTCGTCGCCGATCTGGTCGGCGAAGGAGATCACCGGGGTGAGTGCGACCTGGTCCTCGATCGGGTTGTTCAACTCCCCGCGGAGCACCTCCTGGCTGTCCCAGCGGAGCACCTCGATCGCCATCGGGCTGCCGTCGCCGGCCGTCCGGAGCACGTCGCAGTAGTCCCGCATGGTGCCGTCGGTGCCCATCGGCAGGCCGTTCAGGGTGGTGATGATGTCGCCGGGCAGGACCTGGGACTTGGCGGCGGTGGAGCCCGGCTTGACGCCGGAGACCCAGATCCCGCTGATCCCCAGGGCCTCGTCGAACACGGGGGCACCGTTGATGCCCAGGGACTCGAAGTCGCCCTCGCGCATCTTCTCCACGACCGGGGCGGCCAGGTCGTGGGCGATGCCGAAGTGCTGGTGGTCGGTGGTCTCCCGCGCCCGGCCACCGGCGTAGTGGACGCCGGCCACCTGGCCGTCGACGGTGAGCAACGGGCCGCCCGAGTTGCCCGGGTGGGTCTTCGCGTCGTGCTCGATGGTGTGGTCGATGGAGGACAGGCCGGTCAGGTCGCCGCCCGCCTTGGCCTTGGCCACGATGCCGCGGGTCAGGGTGTACTCCGGGTCGCCGAGCGGGAAGCCGGCGGCGTAGATCTCCAGCCCGGTGGCGATGGGCTCGTCGGACCACTCCAGGTAGGGCAGCGGCGCGGACTCGCTGATGTCGATCAGGGCCAGGTCGTTGCACTCGGAGGCGCCGACGACGCGGGCGTTGTAGCTACGGGTGGTGTCCCCGCCGATGTAGACCTCGAGGGTCGCGGCGCCGGTGACCACGTGGTTGTTGGTGACGGCCAGACCGTCGGGGCTGATCACGAAACCGCTGCCGGAGCCGGCGGTGGTCCGCATCCCGACCTCGGGGTCGCGCAACGAGCCCTGCGCCACGATCTGGATCACGGCCGGCTGCGCCTGGTCGAAGCTGCTGATCGCTCCGCCGGAGCCCGCGTCCGCCACGTCCTCCACGTCGGCCGGCTCGGCCGTCACCACGGCATTGTCGGCCGCCGCCACCGTCGGCGTGTCGGCGGTCGGGGTCGAGACGGAGGGGGCGTCACCGCCGGCGCAGCCGGCGGCGAGCAGGGCCACCGGGAGGGCCAGGGAAAGCGTGGTCAGCGGACGACGGTGGGAAGCGGGGGTGAGCAACGAGGCACGGGGCTCGGCGGTGGGGCGCATGGGGTCGACTCCTGTCGGGGAAGGCCGCGCGGGGAGCGCGGTGGGGATCCATCGACCGGTGATGAGTGCGCGGGCGTCCTCCTGATACGCCGGAGCCCTGGAGTCGTGACAGGTCGTGCTGAGACGGAGCGGAAAAGCGGTCAGGGGACGACGATGACCGGCGTGGGGGACTGCCGCACGATCTTGGTCGCGGCGTGCCCCAGGAAGAGTCGGGTCACCGGGCTGCTCACCGAGGAACCGACCACCAGGACCTCGTCGGCGATCCAGTCGACCCGGCGGAAGGCCGAGGTCCAGTCGCGCCCCGCCGCTACGAGTTGCTCCACCGTCTCCGGGTCGACCCCCGTCAGCCCCTCGACCGCGTGTGCCTGGGCGGCACCCACCTGCTCGACCCAGCGGTCGGCCACCATCTCCTCGGCGCCGCTGACCCCGGCGGTGTGCATCGACCTGCCCTGGACGGCGAAAGTCACCACCCGCATCGGCACGCCCATGTCGCTGCACAGGTGGGCCGTCTGCCGGAGCACTCGGCGGGAGGCGTCGTCCCCGCGGAACGCGCAGGTCACCCGGCTGACCCGGCTGTCGGGGTCGGCCCGGTACCCGCGGGTCCCGACGGCGACGGGGACCTCGGCGGTGTGCAGCAACCAGTCCGCGGTGGTGCTGACCACGACCTGGCCCCACGGGCCGTTGTTGCCCGAGCCGAGGGCGATCAGCGAGGCCTTCGCCTCCCGGGCCCGGCTCCACAGGGTGGAGGGGACCGACCGGCCGGTGACCCAGGTGGCCTCCGTGTCCAGGTCGGGGCAGTGCTGGGCCAGCAACTGTTCCGCCTCGGCGACAGCAGCCTCTCCCCGCTCCCGCGACCAGCTGGCGAACTCCTTGTCCGCGCCCCCGGGCAGCGGAGTCGGCCAGGGCGCCGGCACCACGCTGACCACGAGCAGGTCGTCGCCCCGGGAGCGGGCGAGGGTCGCACCCAGTTCGATCGCGGAGGAGTCGTCCTTGTGGGGGGCGAAGCCGACCAGGATCGTCATCGGTCAGTCCTCCACCGTCTCGAGGGGCGCCGCGTCGCTGTCCGGATCCAGCCGGGAGTGGTGCCGGCCCCACAGCAGGTAGAACGCGAGCACGAGCACCAGCCAGATCAGGAAGACCGACCAGGTGATCAGCGAGAGGTTGGTCAGCATGTAGACGCAGACCACCACGGTCAGGATCGGCACCACCGGGTAGCCGGGCACCTTGAACGGACGCTCCAGGTCAGGCTCCCTGCGGCGCAGGACGATCACCGAGATCGCGACGACCGAGAAGGCGGTCAGCGTGCCGATGGAGACCGTGTCCCAGAGGTAGCCGGCGGGGACGAAACCGGCGATGAGGGCCACGACGGTGCCGGCCACGATCGTGTTGAAGGTGGGCGTCATGGTCCGCGGGTTCACGTGCGCGAACTTCTCCGGGAGCATCCGGTCCCGGCCCATCGCGAACAGGATGCGGGTCTGGCCGTAGAGGGTGACCAGGGTGACCGAGAAGATGGAGATCACCGCGCCGGCCGCCAGGATCGTGCCCGGAATGGAGGACCCGGTGATGTTGGTCAGGATCACCGAGAGCCCGGCACTCTGCTGCTCGGGATCCTCGAAGCGCTCCACCTCCTGCGCCCCGACCCCGGCCAGGGCCACCAGCAGATAGACCGCGACGACGACGAAGAGGGCGCCGATGATGGCCCGGGGGAGCGCCTTCTGCGGGTCCCGCACCTCCTCGCCGGCGGTCGAGACCGCATCCAACCCGATGAAGGAGAAGAAGATCGTAGCGGCCGCCGCGCCGATGCCGGCGAAGCCCGCGTCCCAGAAGCCCGCGAAGTGGTCCGACTTGAACGCGGTCAACCCGATCACGACGAACAGCATCAGCACGCCGATCTTGACGACCACCATGATGGCGTTGACCCGCGCCGACTCGCTCGCCCCGCGGATCAGCAGCAACGTGCACAGGAAGACGAGGACGACGGCCGGCAGGTTGATCAGGCCGGAGGGGTCGCCCTCGAACGGGACGGGTGAGTAGGACAGCGAGTCCGGCAGGCTGACCCCGATGGTGTTGTCCAGCAGGTTGTTGAAGTACCCGCTCCAGCCGACCGCCACCGCCCCGGCCGCCACGCCATACTCCAAGATCACACAGGCCGCGATCACCATGGCCATGAGCTCGCCAAGCGTGTGGTAGGTGTACGAATAGGTCGAGCCGCTCACCGGGATCGTGCTCGCCATCTCGGCGTAGCAGATCGCGGACAGGCCGGCCGCGAGACCGGCGACCAGGAACGAGATCACCACCGCCGGGCCGGCATCCGGCACGGCCTCCTGCAGGACGAAGAAGATCCCGGTGCCGACGGTCGCGCCGACGCCGAACATCATCAGCGAGAAGGTGCCGAAACTGGGCTCCAGGTGTTCGTCCGCCGATCCCGTGCGGGCAGCGCCGATCGGCTTGCGTCGAGTGAACTGCGTGCCGAGACTCATTCTGGACATGGTGGTCCTTCCCGGCCCCCCGAGGGACCCGCGTGCAGCGAACCTCCGCAACATAGACCGTCCCACCGCCGAGCGCTAGACCCCTGGCGACGCGTTCTGGCGGCCGTTGACCGTACCCTGACGGCGATGACCACCGACACAGCGATGACGGACCGGGCGCGGCAGGCGCTGCGCGCACTGGTAGGACGGACCGACGCGGACTTCCGCGAAGGCCAGCTCGAGGCAGTGCAGGCACTGGTCGAACGGCGCGAGCGGGTCCTGGTGGTGCAACGCACCGGGTGGGGCAAGTCGGCCGTGTACTTCGTGGCCACCGCGATGCGGCGCGCCGAGGGTGCCGGGCCGACGGTGATCGTCTCCCCGTTGCTGGCCCTGATGCGCGACCAGATCGAGGCCGCCTCTCGGGCCGGGATCCACGCGGTCTCGATGAACTCGGCCAACGCCGAGGAGTGGGGCAGGGTCCGGGAGGACCTCGCCGCGGACCGGGTGGACGTGCTGCTGGTCAGCCCGGAGCGGCTGAACAACCCCCGGTTCCGGGAGGAGCAGCTGCCGGAACTGGCCGCGCGCTGCGGCCTGCTGGTGGTCGACGAGGCGCACTGCATCAGCGACTGGGGGCACGACTTCCGCCCCGACTACCGGCGGATCCGCACCCTGCTGGCGGGGTTGCCCGCCGACACCCCGGTGCTGGCGACGACCGCGACCGCGAACGAGCGGGTCGTGCACGACGTGGTGGAGCAGCTGTCGGTCGGCGCGGACGGGTCGGCCCGGTCGGTGACCACGATCAGGGGACCGTTGGCACGTGCCTCGTTGCGTCTGGGCGTGCTCACCCTGGAGACACCGGAGCGCCGCATCGCCTGGCTCGCGGCCTACCTCGGGTCGCTGCCGGGTAGCGGCATCGTGTACGCCCTCACGGTGTCGGCGGCGGAGGACCTGGCGGCCACCCTGCAACGGGCCGGTCACGAGGTCCGGGCCTACACCGGCCGCACCGACCCGGCCGACCGGTTGGAGCTGGAGCGGGCGCTGCGGGACAACGAGGTGAAGGCGCTGGTGGCCACGAGCGCGCTCGGAATGGGCTTCGACAAACCCGACCTGGGCTTCGTCGTGCACCTCGGGGCACCGTCCTCCCCGGTGGCCTACTACCAGCAGGTGGGACGCGCCGGTCGCGCCACCGAGCGTGCCGACGTGCTGCTGCTGCCCGGTGTGGAGGACCGCAACATCTGGGCCTACTTCGCCTCCGCCTCGATGCCCCGTCAGGAGCAGGCCGACGCGGTGCTGACCGCGCTCGCGGGAGCCCCGAAACCGATGTCGACCGCCGCCCTGGAGACCCAGGTCGACGTGCGCCGCACCCGGCTGGAGCTGCTGCTGAAGGTGCTCGACGTCGAGGGAGCCGTGCAGCGGGTGTCCGGCGGCTGGACCGGCACCGGTGAGCCGTGGACCTATGACGCGGAGCGCTACGACCGGGTCGCCGAGGCGCGGGAGCGGGAGCAGCAGCTCATGCTCGACTACCTGGCGACGGCCGACTGCCGGATGGCCTTCCTGCAGTCGACGCTCGACGACGCGACGGCCGCACCGTGCGGCCGGTGCGACAACTGCACCGAGCCGTGGTTCCCGACCGAGATCCCCCGCGAGGCCGTGGACCTGGCGCTCGGGCAGATCTCCCGGGTGGGTGTGGACCTCGACGCTCGCGCCCAGTGGCCGACCGGGATGGATCGTCTCGGCGTCCCGGTGAAGGGCCGTATCCCGGCGGGCGAGGGGCTCACGACCGGCCGGGTGCTCGCCCGCCTGTCGGACCTGGGGTGGGGCCAACGGATCCGGTCCCTGCTGGCCGAGGACCAGCCGGTGCCGGACCAGGTCGTCACCGGCGTCGTGCAGGTGCTCGCCGAGTGGGACTGGGTGACCCGGCCCGTCGCCGTGGTCGGTATGCCGTCCCGCACCCACCCCCAGCTGGTCACCTCGCTCGCCGAGCGGATCAGCGAGTTGGGTCGCCTGCCGTTGCTCGGATCCCTCGACCTGGTGCACGGCGGACCGACCGGCGAAGCGGGGGGCAACTCGGCCTTCCGGCTGGCCGGTGTGTGGGACCGCTTCGCGGTCGGCCCCGAACTGGCGCAGGCCCTGGCCACCACCCGCGGCCCGGTGCTGCTGGTCGACGACCTGGTGGACTCCCGCTGGACGATGACCGTCGCTGGCCGCGCCCTGCGCCTCGCCGGTGCCGACGAGGTCCTCCCCTTCGCCCTCGCCCAGGCCGGCTGACTTCCACTCCCACTCCCACTCCCACTCCCACCCGCACCCCACCCCACCCTCCCTTTGCGACCGGACGCCTGACCTGGCGGTCTCCACCCGCGACCGGACGTCCGACCTGGCGGCGGATCCACCCCACAGGACGCGTGACCTGGCGGCTCAACCGTGCTTGGACGGGCGTGCGGGACGCCCCAGGGCCTGAGATCGACGCTCGCCCACGGCGGGTTCGCCCGTTGATGCGCTCGGTCAGTGGATGGGGCCGTCAGGTCACGCGTTCGGTGGGGGGTGGAGGCAGCCAGATCAGACATTCGGTGGGGGGTGGAGGCCGCCAGACGACGCGCTCGGTCGAGGAAGGGGGCGGGGTCGAGGAAGGGGGGATAGTACCGCCGGCTGAGATGTACGTGGCGCCGGGGGGAGTCGCGGCGGATACTGGCACGGTGGACACCGTAGCGACGTCGGAGTTCCGCGCCACGAGGCTGGCGGTGCCGGGCGTCGCGACGACGGTTGGCTACCGGTCCACCGGGCTGCCGCAGGGCACCCACTTGGGGCTGCCCTCGCCATACCTGACCTTCATCTTCTCCCTCGAGGGGCCGGTCGAGACCACGTTCGACCCGGACCGGGGTGCGGACGACCGGCAGGCCACGACGATCCTGCTCAGCGGGCTGCACACCAGCCCGGCGTTCGTGGTCCAGCCGGAGCGTCAGTCCGGCATCCAGCTGGCGATCAACCCGCTGGCCTCGCGTGCGCTCTTCGGGGTACCGGCGGGGGAACTGCCGCTCGTCGGGGAGGGGGAGGACGTGCTGGGGTCGGCGGCGGAGCGGCTGCGGCAGCGGCTGATGCAGGAGCTCCCCTGGGAACAGGGTTTCGCCGAGGTGGGTCGCTACCTGCGGCGCCGGCTGGAGGACTCCCGCACGCCGCCTCCCCGCGCCGAACTCGTGGCCGGCTGGACCTGGATCGCCCGGCACCGGGGGAGCGGGTCCATGGAGGGCCTGTCCCGTCACGTCCACCTCGGTCCGCGACAACTGAGCACGCTGTTCGACCGGGAGTTCGGCGTCTCGCCGAAGCGGCTGAGCCGGCTGATGCGGTTCCACAACGCCAAGCGCCGGGTCGTGGCGACCACCCACGGCTCGGGCGAGTCGGTGGCCGACATCGCCGCCGACTGCGGGTATGCCGACCACTCCCACCTGGTCCGGGAGTTCCGGGAGTTCACTTCGCTGAGCCCCACCGGGTGGCTGGAGCACGAACGCCGAAACGTCCAAGCCGAGACGTACCCCTACCCCGAAGACTGAGGGCATGGACACCACATCAGACTCCACGACCCCCGAGCCCCAGGCAGTCGCAGGCGGCGCGCCCCCGCCGCCCACGGTCTGGCCGACGCTGCGCTACCGGGACGCACCGGCGATGATCACGTTCCTGACCGACGTCCTCGGCTTCACCCGCACAGCGGTGTATGCCGACGGTGACGTCGTCGAGCACGCCCAGCTCGGGTGGCCGGAGGGCGGCGGCGTGATGCTCGGGTCGGTGCGTGACGGCTCCGACTGGGAGCAACCGCCGGGCGGGGCCGGCTGCTATGTGGTCACCCGCCACGTGGACGAGATCTTCCGGCGGGCGCGGGCCGCGGGTGCGGACATCCGGATGGAGCTGCAGGAGGAGGACTACGGCAACCGGAGCTTCGTGGTGGCGGATCCGGAGGGCAACCTCTGGAGCTTCGGCCACTACGCGGGGGAGCCGGACAACTCCGGTTCCTGAGTGTCCGTCCCCGCCGGACCACGACCGTCCCCGGCCTTCTCCTCCCCGGCCTTATCCGCTCGGTCCTTCCTCGCTCCGTCCTTGTCGACACCGGCCGGGGTGCGCGTCCGGGACCTCGCCCTCTTCCTCGCGTCAGGGGCCAGCGACCTCTCCAGCTCCCCGGCGGAGGGGACCCATCCGGAGGCCGCCAGGTCTAGGGCTTCACGCAGGATCGTGGCGGCTGAGGCTGGGGCATCGTCGTCGGGGAAGGAGAAGTACAGGCTGTGGGCGAAGCCTGGGACCAGCCGGTTGCGCCATGGGCGCGCCTCGATGCCCCGCGGTCCGTTCCCGGTCACCATGACGTCCTTGATGCCGGTGCCGTAGAGGGGGGCCAGCGGGCCGCCGAACCAGTCGCCGAAGAAGCCGAGCCGGGCGGGGTAGTAGAGATTGGTCCACCGGACGACGGCGAACGGCGCACCCTCGTGCAGCACGCGGCGGCTGCCCCTGGCCCAGGTAAAGAAGCGACGGGTCCCGTGGATCCGGTTGCCTTCCTCGAGTTCGTTCTGCGGGGGACAGGTGGGCTGCTCCCCGCGCAGCACCCGTTCCCGGAAGGCGAGCTTGCCCTTGGCCCTGATCAGCCGGTCGGCGAAGTACATCGGAGACCCGGCGGTGATCAGGTCGGTGATCCGCCAGGGGTTGCCCTGCTCGCGCAGCCCGATCCAGGCCGCACGCTGGGCGTCACGGAACGCCTCCAGTGCCCCGTCCTCCAGGACCGGGAGCACGCCGGGCCGGTAACCCTGGTCAGGTAGAGCCGAGGCGGCCTCCTCGAGGTCTGCCAGGCCACGGAACTGCTCCGGGGCGCGGGCCCCCGCGTTCTTGGCGTTGCCCTGGGCCCAGAGGTAGCTGATCGCGTCGTAGGCGAGGTAGCTGCCGAGGCTGTGCGCGACGACGATGATCCGGTCGTATCGGGGGCCGTCCCGCAGTCGTGCATCGTGCAGTCGCTGCAGCAACTCGACCAGGCCCTGTCGGATCTCCCGGCGCACGGCATACGACCGGGGCGAGGTGTCCAGGTAGCGGACCACGTCCACGAAGCTCGTGGTCAGCCACCCCGGGAGCACCTTGCCGACGACGAACGTCACGACGGCGGCGATGGCGCCACCGGAGAGGACCGTCCCGAGCAGACGGGTCACCAGGTCGCCCTCCCCGCCTCCGGCCAGCACCGAGGACCAGGGCCCCCACACCAGCGCCCACAGGGAGGCCAGGGCCGCGGCCCACAGCAGCAGCCACGCCCAGACCAGCCCGTACGGCACGCGGGTGATCGGGAGGACGAGGATCCGGCGGACGGTGTCCGTCAGGTCGGCCAGCCGGTTGCCCTGCATCAGGTGCGACCAGTGGTACTCGAAGAACTCGGTGTGGGCGTTCACCTCCACCTCCCCGTCGCGGCCGGTGACGGAGCGGGCGGGTGCCAGGAACCGGCGGGACTCGTACGACCCGGTCACCGACTCGGGGCGGGAGTAGTAGGTCCGGGTGCTCCCGGTCCCGGGAGCCGGGTCCAGCGCGTTGTCGATGAAGCCGATGACGGTGCTCAGGGGGCGTTGCTCGCCCATGCCGTGGATGACGACGACGGCCTGTCGGATGTATTCGCTCACCGTGCCTCCTCGTGCCGGGCCGACCTGGGCCGACCGGGGTGAGACCGCACCGTATGGAGCGCGTCGGCCCGGTCGCTGATACGGGACCCGGCCGGGGACCCTCGACAGCCGGCGTGCAGCGCAGGATCATGGAGGGACCGGTCGCGCACCGGTGCCCGACCGGAGCACCAGGAGGCGGTGATGGTCGCGGTCCTCAGTTACCTGGCCCTGTGCCTGCTCCCGGCTGCCGTGACGGCCGTCCTCATCCGTCTGGTCAGTTGGTTCGTGGGTCACGAGCGACCTGCCGCGACCACCGCGCCGGATCCGGTGCCGACCGCGCGCAGCCTGGAGGCACTGGTGGCCACGTTGCGCCGGCTGGAGACCGACTACGCGGCCGTGGAGGCCTCCCGTCTCCCGGCGCGCGCGCACCGGCTGCAGGCGATCAGCCTGGCCTACGACGACACCCTCAGGGAGTGCTGTCTGGCGCTGGAGATCCCGCCGCCGGAGAACCCGCCGCTGCCTCCGGTCGAGCGGATGCGGACCGAGGCGGAGCTCTCGCTGCGTGGCCTGACCTGGTGAGAGGGGCCACGCCGGACGTCACAGCCGCACGGTGGCCAGGTGGTAGCTCATCGTCTTGCCGTGCCCGTCGAGCACCGGGGACCCGGTGACCCCGCCACCCAGCACCCCGGGCAGGGTGAACACCATGGCGTGCAGCTGCGGCAGCACGTTCCGGGACACCGGCCCGGTCAGCAGGGGTGCGTAGGCAGCGGTCACGACCTCCTCGGTCAGCCGCTCGACCAGCGTCCGGTGGGCCGGCCCGCCCCGGGCGATGACGGCCAGGATCAGCGTGTCGCCCTTGTCACCGGCACGCTGCGCACCACCCGGCGGGTCGCGCTGACCGCCGACGGCGCCGCCGTCGTGGCCGTGGCCCGTTCCGTGGTCGCGGACGTCGAGGCCGGCCTCGCCCACGTCGAGGGCTACTGTCCGGGACCCGGGGGTCGCTGCGGATCGCCACGCTCCCGTCGCTGGCGGCCACCCTCCTGCCGCCCTTCGTGCTCGCGCTGCGCTCGGCGCACCCCGGGGTGAGCATCACCGTCGAGGACCGCCTGAGCGAGGGGGTGCTGACCAGCCTCGGCAGCGGTGCCGTGGACCTGGCGGTGACCGCGCTGGGCCCGGACCGGCCGCGCCAGGCGCAGGTGCTGCCGCTGGCCAGGGACGACTTCTTCCTGGCGGTGCCGCAGGGGCACGACCTGGCCGACCGGGAGGAGGTGACCTGGGCCGACCTGGACGATCGGGCGCTGGTCGGCTTCTCCGGCTCCTCCAGCATCCGGCGCCTGGTGGACGAGGCGCTGGCCGCGCACGGCGTCGAACCGTCCGGGACGATCGAGGCGCAGAACGTCGGGTCGGTGGCGGGGCTGGTTTCCGGGGGCCTGGGGGTCGCCGCGGTCCCCGGTTTCGTGCTGCCGCCCCTGGAGTTCGCCCGGTTGCACTACGTGCCGCTGGTGCCGACGGTGAGCCGGCGCATCGTGCTGCTCCGCGATGCCCGCCGGCCGCTCACCCCCGCCGTGCGGACCTGGGTCGACATGGTGACCGGTCCCGGTGCGCCCCGCCCCGTGATGCGCGGCGTCACGTGGGTGGCCACCGGCTGAGCGGCGCCGGTCAGGTGCGCAGGCCGTCCAGGGTCCGGCGCAGCTGCTCGACGGTCTTGTCCGCGAGCCTCCTGAACGCCAGGTGCATCAGCGGGTACGCCAGCCGGGACCAGCCGCGCAGCTCCACCGTGGCGTGGTAGTCGACCACGGAGCCGGTCGTGTCCTCGCCGGCGGCGGGTGCGACCCGGATGTCGTCGACCGTCCGGGCGCCGGCGTTGCGCCCCTCGAAGACCACGCCGTCCGTGCGCAGCTCGACGAGGGTGTACTCCACCGTGGTCTCCCGGCCCAGCACCCTGGACACGTTGCGCCACCTCGATCCCACCCGGACCGGCCCGTCGTCCAGCCGGGTGCACGAGCGGGTGCCCGGATCCCACTCCTCGGCGTGGCCGAAGTCCTGCAGGTAGCCGACGACCGCCTCCGGGGTCGCGGTCACGGTGGTGCTGCGGGTGACCCTGATCATGCGTGCTCCTTGGTAGTGGTCGTCGTCTTCGAGGTGCCCGAGGGCGCCGCCAACCGGGCCCACAGCCCGACCGGCACGAGGCGGGCGGCCTTCATCAGCACCGCCATCCGCAGCGGGAAGACGATCTCGGACCGGTCCTTGGCCATCCCGTCCGCGATCGCGCGGGCGGCCTGCCCGGCGGTGATGATGAACGGCATCGGGAAGGTGTTTGCGCTCGTCATCGGGGTATCCACGAAGCCGGGGCAGACGGTCTGCACCCGGACGCCGGTGCCGTGCAGCCCGGCGCGCAGTGACTCCAGCAGGTTGATCTGGGCGGCCTTGCAGGCGCCGTAGGCCTCCGCGCCGGGCAGCCCCCGGTAGCCGGCCACCGAGGCGACCCCGACGATGCTGCCGTGCCCGCGCTCGCGCATCCCGGGCAGCACCTCGGCGATGCAGGTCGCCATCCCGAGCACGTTGGTGTCCAGGTGCTTGGTGAAGGAGTCGAGGTCCAGCTCGCCGGGGCGTCCCTGCTCCCACAGCCCGGAGCAGACCACCACGGCGTCCGGTGGTCCGACGGCTGCCTCGACCAGACCGGCGGCCTCGCGCACCGCGGCACGGTCGGTCACGTCGACCGGCACGACGGTCATCGTCCCCCCGGCCACGCGGGCCAGCTTCGCCCCGTCCCTCGCGGACACCGCGACCCTGGCGCTCCGGGCCTGCAGTTCACGGGCCAGCGCGGCCCCGATCCCCGAGGACGCCCCGACCACCCAGACGGTCGATCCGAGCAGCCTCATCGCGCGCCTCCCGCGTCCGCCGCCGGGGACCCGGCGCCGGCGTCCAACCCGAACTGCCACACGTCCAGGTGGCCGGCGCGGAAGCCGGCCTCGGAGTAGGCCAGGTAGTACTCCCACACCCGCTGGAACTGCGCGTCGAAGCCCAGGGCGCCGACCCGTTCCGCCCCGGCCCGGAACCGGCTGCGCCACTCCCGCAGGGTGCGGGCGTAGTCGTCGCCCATCCTGCGCCGGCCGTCGATCCGGAGCCCGGCGCGTGCGGCCGCTTCCTCGATCGCCTCGACCGAGGGGATGAGCCCGCCGGGGAAGATGTACTTGTGGATCCAGGTGTAGGCGTGCCGTGAGTCCAGCATCACCTCGTGCGGCATGGTGATCGCCTGGAGCCCGAACCGGCCGCCCGGGACCAGCGCCGCGCGGACCGCGGCGAAGTAGGCGTCCCAGTAGTCGTAGCCGACCGCCTCGATCATCTCGACCGACACGACCGCGTCGTAGCGCTCCCGGATGTCGCGGTAGTCCCGGACCTCGACGGTCACGCGGTCACCCAGCCCCGCCGCCGCGACCCGCTCCTGCGCGAGCCGGGCCTGCTCGGCAGACAGCGTGATGCTGTGCACCCGCGCGCCGCGCCCGGCGGCCTGGATGGCCAGCTGCCCCCACCCGGTGCCGATCTCCAGCACGCGGCTGCCCGCCCGGACGCCCGCGAGGTCCAGCACGCCGTCCACCTTGTGCCGTTGCGCGGCGGCGAGCAGGTCCTCGCCCGGCTGCGCCTCCGCACCCTCGAACCGGGCGCCGGAGTAGGACATGGTCTCGTCCAGGAAGGTCGCGAACAGGTCGTTGGACAGGTCGTAGTGCCGCGCGATGTTGGACCGCGCGCCCTCCGGGTCACCGCCCTCGTCCGCGGGGTGGCTCGGCTCCAGGACGCGCCGGAACCGCTTGAGCCAGCCGGGCACGAGGGTGGTCAGCCGCTCTGCGAGCGGGGTGAGCACGTCGGCCAGGTCGCTGCCCGGTGCGGGCGCCCACTCCCCGGCCTGGAAGCCCTCGCCGACACCGATGCTCAGGTCCGCGCCGATCCGGTCGAAGAACCGCTCGGTCGAGATCTCCAGCCGGGGCGCCCCCGCGCCGGGGGAGCCCAGCACCGTCCCGTCCGGCAGCACCAGCTGCAGGTCGAGGTCGCGGACGGCGCGGCCGACCAGGGCCCGGGCCACCCGCCCGCGCACCGGCGCCCGCCGGGTCCGCTGGACATCGGCCCACGGGCCGTCGGCCCGCTGGTCAGTGCCCTGCTTATCGGTTCGGTGGTGGGTCGGGGTGACGCTCGGGGCCGTGGCGGTCCCGGTCGGCGCGGGGCCGCCGAGGTCCCGCGTCGTGGGGCGGGCGGTGTCCTGGGTCATGCGGGTCTCCTGGTGGACGGGGTCGGGATGCTCGTATGCGGTGAGCTGGGTCGAGGGAACACGGGGAGTCGGCGCAGCCACAGCCAGCTGCCGTGCAGCCGGATCCGGGCGCTGGTCTGGTGCATCACCAGCGGGGTGCGCAGCAGTGCCCTGGCCAGCTCGCGCCGGGTGGCCGGCCGGGGCCGACCGGTGAACGAGGCCGCCAGCACCGGGGCACCGTCCTGGTGGAGCACCACGGAGACGGACACCCGGTCCGGGGAGAGGTGCAGGCGCACGGCATACCGCCCGTCGACGGACAGGAACGGGGAGACGTAGAACTCCTTGGGCACCGAGGCCCGGCCGCTCCGGTCGGGCTCGAGCAGCTGGGCGTGCCGCTGCCCGTAGGTGTTGTGCACCTCCAGCACCGACCACCGCACCGTCCCGTCGGGGGCCACGCACCAGTGCACCGACAGCGGGTTGAACTCGTGCCCCAGCGTGCGCGCGCCGGCGAGCATCAGCACCCGGTCCTCCGGGCCGGGTGCCGTGGCCCGACCCGTGGCGACCGCGAAGTCGACCACCTTGTCCCGGATCGGGCGGGGGTCCTCGGGGTCGAAGTGCCCCCGGGTGGGGAAGGCGGCGACCAGGCGGGGGGACGGAACCTCGGCCAGGTCGACCAGCCACAGGTATCCGGTCATCCCGACGTCGTGGCGGACCGGGGAGAGCCTGCGGTGGGCGACCCGACCGCGCACGACGGCCGGGAGGGCCGGGGGTACGGCCCTCACCAGGTCGCCCCGAGCCGCTCCGCGGCCTGCACGCCGGAGCGGCACCCGTCCTCGTGGAATCCCCAACCCAGGTGCGCCCCGGCGAACGCCAGGCGCGGTCCTCCCGCACCGCGCAGTACCCCTGCCGCGGCGACCGCGACGTGGGTGAACACGGGGTGCCGGTAGGTCATCTCCGCGACCACGGCACGTCCCGGCACGGTGTCCCCCGGGTTGAGGGTGACCACGAAGTCGTCGGGGGAGTCCAGCCCGTGCAGCCGGTTCATCCAGTAGCTGACAAGGACCGGACGGTCCCCGCCGGCGCAGTCCTCGAGCCGGTAGTTCCAGGAGGCCCGGGCCTGGCGGCGGTCGGGCAGCACGGCCGGGTGCCGGTGCAGCACCGTGCGGTTGGTGGAGTACCCGATGGCCGACAGGGCCGACTTCTCCTCGGCGCTCGCGTCGGCCAGCAGGGCCAGGGCGTCGTCGGCGTGGGTCGCGACCACCACCCGGTCGAAGGTGGCGGTGGTCCCGTCGCCGGTGCGCACGTCCACCCCGTCGTCGTGCCGCTCGACGGCGAGGACGGGGGCACCGCTGCGCGCGACCGGCACCCGGGCGACGAGCGCGTCGACGTAGCTGGCCGACCCGCCGACCACCGTCCGCCAGGTGGGGGAGCCGGTGACCGACAGCATCCCGTGGTGGTCCAGGAAGGCGAACAGGTGCCGGGCCGGATAGTCGCGGGCGTCCTGCCCGTTGGCGGACCAGACGCAGGCGACCAGCGGGACCGCGAAGTGCTGCACGAAGTAGCGGCTGAACCCGCCGGCCCGCAGGAACTGGCCCCAGGTGAGGGAGCCCTGACCGCGGGCGGCGTCGCCGGCGTCGTCCGCGGCCACGTCGTCCTCGCCCGCCCCGAGCAGCCGCCGGGCCAGCCGGTGGAAGCGCGGCACCTCGGTGAGCAGCCGCACGAACCGCGGGTCCGCGGCCCGCCGGGGCTGGGCGAGGATGCCGCGCGGTCCCCGGCCCCCGGCATACGACAGACCGCACCCGCCGCAGGTGACCGACATGCTCATCTCGGTCTCCCGGGTCCGGACCCCGAGCTCGCCGAACAACCGCAGCAGGTGCGGGTAGGTGCGCTCGTTGTGCACGATGAAGCCGCTGTCGATCCGCTGCGACCGGCCGGCCGAGTCGGTCACCGCGTGGGTGTGCGCGTGCCCGCCGAACCGGTCATCGCCCTCGAGGAGGGTCACCCGGTGGCTGCCCGACAGGACGTGTGCTGCGGTCAGCCCGGACACGCCGCTGCCGATGACGGCCGCGGTCGGTCGCCCGTCAACCATGCTGCCCACCTCTGATCTGTCTAGGGTTTGTCCTGGTCTCACTCGTGCGTGACGTTGGCCCAACGTAGCGGGTATGTCCAATGTTTGTCTAATGTATGTCGAGGGATGGCTAGGATGTCCGCACCATGTACACGATCAAGCGCGCCGCCGAGCAGACCGGGGTCCCGGTCGCGACGCTGCGCGCCTGGGAGCGGCGCTACGGCGTCGTCTCGCCGGCCCGCACGGAGAGCGGCTACCGGGTGTACGACGAGGAGGCACTGCGCCGGCTGACCCGGATGCGCGACCTGGTCGCCCAGGGGTGGGCGCCCAAGCAGGCCGCCGAGCAGGTGCTGGGCGACGCCTCCGCGCCGGGGGGCGAGCGGGGCCCTGCTGACCCCGGTGACGCCGGTGAGGTGCCGGCCGATGCCGCGGCCCGGTTCGTGGACGCGGCGGCGCGGCTCGACGGGGTGGCGATCGCGGCGGTGCTCGACGAGGTGATGGCCCACGCCAGCTTCGAGGCATTCGCCGACGGGTGGTTGATGCCGGCGCTGACCGAGCTGGGGGAGGCCTGGAGCCGTGGCACGGTCTCGGTCAGCGGCGAGCACCTCGCGGCCCACGCGGTCCTGCGCAGGCTCGCCGCCGCCTACGAAGCGGCGGGACGACCCTCCGCCGGTCACCCGGTCCTGATCGGGCTGCCCGCCGGTGCGCACCACGAGCTGGGTGCCCTGGCGTTCGCGACGGCCGCCCGGCGGCAGGGGGTCGACGTGCTCTACACCGGACCGGACCTGCCCGCCGACGGCTGGGTCGACGGGGTACGCCGGCACGGTGCCGTGGCCGCGGTCGTGGCGGTGCCGATGGGGGTGGACGTCCCCGCAGCACAGGAAGCCGTCGACGCGCTCCGCGCCGCCGACCCCGACCTGCTGGTCGCGGTCGGCGGCGCGCACCACGGTGTGCTGCGGGGTGCCCTCGGGCTGGGGCACACGATCACCGGCGGTGCGGCCCGGCTGGTCGCCGAGCTCACCGACCGGGACCGTGCTGCCGGGGGCCGTGCCGGTCACCGGACCGGTCTCACATCTCCGGCATGAGGACGGCGTCGATCAGGTAGACCGTGGCGTTCTCGGTCTCGACGCCCCCGCAGATCACGGTGGCGTCGTTGACCGTCAGCGAGTCGCCCTCGCCAGCCACCTCGACGGTGCCGCCCTGCACGGTCGTCTGCTCGCCGACGACCTCCTCGGGAGACAGTTGGCCGGGCACCACGTGATAGGTGAGCACCGTGGTCAGCAGGTCGGCGTCGGTGGAGAGCGCGTCGAGGGTCTCCTGGTCGACCGCCGCGAACGCGTCGTCGACCGGGGCGAACACGGTGAATTCGTCCCCGTTGAGGGTGTCGACCAGGTCGACGTCCGGGTTCAGCTCGCCGGACACCGCGGCGACCAGCGTGGTGAGCAGCGGATTGTTGCTCGCCGCGACCGCCACCGGGTCCTGGGCCATGCCCTCGACCGACCCGGCGCCGTCCGGCACCGCTTCCGCGTAGGCGGCGCAGCCGGGCCCGACGAGGTTGCCGCCGGCCGCCATGTCCTCGGTCGTCTCCTCGGCCATGTCGTCCTCACCGGCCATGCCCTCCTCGGTGGCCATGTCGTCCTCGGCCGTGCCGTCGTCGGCGGCGTTGCCCTCGGACTGCTCGTTGCCGGGCATGTCGTCCATGCCGGCGTCGCCGTCGTCCCCGTCGCCGCCGCAGGCAGAGAGGGCCAGGGCCGAGGCAGCGACGAGGGCCAGCAGGGACTTCTTGGTACGCAGGGTGCGCATGGTGGTTCCTTCCGTGGTGGGTGTCGGCATCAGGTGACGGTGACCGTCACGTTGTGCCATCCGGTCGACCCGTCGGGCGCTACTGGGGCCCGCTGGGACGTCTGTGTGTCGCCGGTCCGGTCCGTCGCGCGGACCTCCAGGCGGTGGGTGCCGGGGGCGGCCTCCCACTCCCAGCGCCAGGGGCGCCAGGTATGGGTGGAGTCCTCCTCGGCCAATTCGGCGTCCTGCCATTCGCCGTCGCCGACGCGGACCTCGACCCGCTCGATCCCCCGGGGCTGTGCCCAGGCGACGCCCGCGACGACGGCGCGGCCGGCGCCCAGTTGGGCGAACGGGCCGGGCACGTCGATCCGGGAGGACAGCTTGATCGGGGCCTGCTCGGCATACCCACGGTCGGTCCAGTAGGGGGTGAAGTCGGCAAACCGGGTGACCTCCAGGTCGACCAGCCACTTGGTGGCGGAGACGTAGCCGTACAGGCCGGGCGTGACCATCCGGACCGGGAAGCCGTGCTCCAGGGGGAGCGGCTCACCGTTCATCCCGATGGCCAGCAGGGCCCCGCGGTCGTCGGTCAGCGCCGAGAGCGGGGTGCCGGCGGTGAAGTCGTCGGCGCTGGTGGACTTCACGGCGTCGGCGCCGGCCTGCACGCCGGCCTCCTCGAGCAGGTCGCGCATCGGTATGCCGAGCCAGGTCGCGTTGTCCACGAGGTCGCCGCCGACCGGGTTGGACACGCAGGTCAGGGTGATCCGGCGCTCGACGAGCCTGCGCTCGAGCAAGTCGGCGAAGCTGAGCTCCAGCGGGGTGTCGACCAATCCGTGGATCCGCAGCAGGTAGCCCTCGAGCGGCACGTCGGGCACGGTGAGGGCCGTGTCGACCCGGTAGAAGTCGGCGTTGCTGCTCAGGTACGGCGTCAGACCGGGGACCTCGAAGGTCACCCCGGTCGGCACCGGTGGCGCAGCCTCGGCCGGGGAGGGAAGGGTCAGGGTGTCCCGTGCCCCCGAGGCCGCGGGGCCGGCGCCGAGTCGGGCCCCTGCGCCCCCGACGGCGCCGACCGCCGCGACCGTTCCTGCGGCCCGGAGGAAGGCGCGCCGGTCGAAGCCGGGCGGCACCTCCCTGCCAGCCATGTCGTCGGTGAGCAGCACCCGGGTCCGGCCCGGTGCGCGCTCCGCCCAGGTCTGCGGGACGGGAGGCGAGGCGGTCCTGGCGTCGGTGGGGTGGGCGCTCGTGGGGCGGAGGGTCCGCAGCATCCACCACAGACCCCCGACCCCGACCACGGCCATCGCCACCACGGGGAGCAACCGCAGCGCTGTGCTCGCCCCGGCGGCCCGGTCGGTGAGGACCGGGCGGTGACGCCGGGGAGCGGGGCGCTGACACCCTCCCCGGCCAGGACCCCCGCCGCAGCCGCGACCAGGCCGGCCGCGGCCCCGCGGCGGCGGGCGCCGTGCGGACCGTGGGCCAGCGGTGGGCCGGTGGCGGGGTCGGAGGTGGTCACACCGGGTCTTCGGCGCCGGCGGGTCGGCGGATGGGTGCGGTCCTCCGGTCAGTGGTGCTGGCCAATATCCATCGCCCGGACCCCGGGGCCGCGTCGCGTCACCTTCCTTCGCGGGCACGCACGTAGCGTGGGGGGCGTGACCAGGGACTCGGCGGCTCGTGCCCGGTGGCGGCGTCGCTACCTGAGCCTCGGGTGGGGCGAGTGGACGGCGGCCGCGGTCTTCGCCGTCGTCGCAGCCACCGTCGTCGTGCCCCGGCTGGACGCCCGCGCGGCGCTGGCGCTCTGGTGGGCTCTCGCGCCGCTGCTCCTGGTGCTGGTCCAGGCGGGGGCCTACTGGCTGCTGGCGCGCAGTTGGGTGGGACGCGGAGCGATGCCGCCACGGGTGGCGGGGGCATTCCGGGTATGCCGGGTGCTGGGGCCTCCGGTGCTCCTGCTGGGGGCCGTAGGCGTCCTGGCGAACCACCCCGCGGGAGTCGCGGAGGCGCTCCTGGTGTGGGCGGTCTGGGTGTTCGGCATGGTCGAGTACCTCAACTACTACGTCGTCCGGCTCGCCTACCCCGTGGCCCACTGGGCCCGTGAGGTCACCCGGTGGCGCCGTCCGCGACTGGTGCTCGACCTTCAAGCGGCCCGGGGCACCGACGCCCGCCCGTGACGCAGCAGGGCCCCGGCACCTGGGCGTGCGGTCAGGCTGTCTCGGGTGCCGCCCCGAGGTCCCGGGGTGGCTTGTACCGGGTGTTGCGTCTCCACACCGCGCCCCTGCCGGTATCGCCGGGTCCCGTGGTCCCCAGCGGTTTGCGGAACTCGGGGATGCCGTCACGCGGGTTGAAGCGGATCACCCAGAGGCCCTGGTGGAGCTGGTGGTGGTGGAACGGACAGAGCATCACGCCCTGGTCGAGGTCGGTCGGGCCCCCGGCGGCCCAGGCGTCGCCCGCGTGGTGGACCTCGCACCAGGCCGGCGGTCGGTCGCATCCGGGGGTGGCACATCCCTGGTCCCGTTGGGCGTAGGCGACTCGTTGGTGCCAGTCGAACAGTCGCTTCGTCGTGCCGTGGTCCAGGGGCAGGCTCGTGCCGTTGAAGACCTGCGGGAGGAGCTTGTGGGTGCAGGCCAGCCGGCGGATCTCCCCGGCGGAGAGGCGGACCCCGGTGCTCGTACTGCCGCACCCGGTTCCCGAAGCCAGCTTCTCCCAGGACAGGGAGACTGCGATCACCGCAGCTGAGCCGCCGGCGTGGGCGAACCCGTCGGTGGGCACGTGCTCGATCAGCGCGCAGAAGGCCTGCCCGAGCTTCTGCGGATACGTCCGTTCATCCGGCACCGGACCCGGCTCGCCCGCGCCGCACTGGGCCCGGGTGCGGATGTGGTCCCTGCGCGGAGCAGCGGATGCCTCGAGCATGGTCTTGAGCATCTCGCCCTGCAGGGTCGGAATCGTGAATCCGCCCCGATAGGTCCCGTTGCCGCTGTCGCGCAGCCAGAACTCGGTCCTGGCGCGGGCGCGGGCCTCCCGCGCCTTCACGATCGCCTCCTCGTCGGCGTCGGCCTGCTCGACGGTGCTCCGGAACACCTCACTGATCCGATCACCCCGCCGGCGCAGGTCGCGCAGGCTCATCGTGGGTGCTTCGGCCAACAGGGTGTTCTCGGCCATCTCGCGGTCCTGCGGCGTGACATCGTCCGGGAGGCGGCTGAGTATCCCGGCGATCACGTCGGCCTGGGCCTGGCTGATCGCCCCGGTGGCAAATCCTTCCTCGGTGGCGACGGCCTTCGCCCTCGACAGGTTGTTGCCGAGCCGGACCAGATCGTCGCCGGTACGCCGGTCTCCGCCGAAGTCGGCGCCGAGCATGGATCCCGTCGAGGTCGCCCCGTCCTTGGCGGCGGTCCCCGCCGCGTCCAGGACCCGGGCGGCGGTCATCCGGTGCGCCGACAGTTGCTCACAGACCCGGCTCAGTCGGCCGTACAGGGCCCGGATCTCGGGCTCGGCCAGGCCCTCCCAGGCTGAGCGGTCCGTCGCATGGATCGCTGCCTCCACGGTGTCGACCATGGCCTCGAGCGGGTGGGAGGCCGGCGCCGGTGCGGTGCCGGCGGTGCCAGGGCCCACGTCGAGGGCGTGAGCGTCCGCGGCCGATTCCTCCTCCGACCCGACTGGCTGGACCGCCACCACACACCCCCTTGCCGCGTCCCGACTCCGCCGACCGGTGTCGCCGGAGCCCCCTCCCGAACTGTGCCCCCACCGTAATCGGCCCCATCGAGACGTGTCCGCACCGCGGTCGGAGCCTGTGGACGGTGACGTGCTGTGGATGACGGTGACCCCGCCCGCCCGGCGCGCGGCGGGGGACCTGGCCGCCTGCAGGCCCGCTCCCGAACGGTGACCCGTTGAAGAGTTGTGGCGACTATTGCAGCGAGCGACGCGGGCGGAGCGCGGCGCTGCAGGCGTAAGGCCAGCCTAACCTAACTCGAACGTGGAGGCCATGGTGCCTCGTGTGATCCGCGACTCGGCAGTCGGGCCCGTGTCCACTTCGGCCGATCCGGCTGGTGGCCCGAGGGTCTGTCACCTGCTGGTGACCCCGAGGTCAGGCGGACGACTCCGGGAGACCCCACGCGTCGGCGAGCAGCCGGAAGGACCGGCGGCGCAGCTCCGGGTCGTAGGTGTAGGTCGTGATGATCAACTCGTCCAGGTCGTGTTCGGCCACGATGGCCTCCAACCGGTCCACCACCTCCTCCGGCGTGCCGACCGCGCGGAAGGAGTGCAGCCCGGACGTGAGCTCGAGGACCCCCTGCGGCAGGACGGAGCCGAGGTCCTCGACCGGCGGGTCGAGCGGCGCGGGCTGACCGGTGCGGATCCGTGCGGCCATCAGTCGGGCCGTGCTGAAGAGGAACTCCGCCTCCTCGGTGGTGGGGGCGACCAGGACGTTGACGCCGGCCATCACGGTCGGGCGGTCCACCTGGGCGGTGTCGGCGTCGGCCTGGAACCGCTCCCGGTAGAGCGCGATCGCCTCGGTCATCTGCTGCGGCGCGAAGTGGCTGGCGAAGGAGAACGGCAGCCCGAGCAGGGCGGCCACCTGGGCGCCGCCGGTGGAGGAGCCCAACATCCACAACGGCACCTTGGTGCCCTCGCCGGGCAGCGCCCGCACCTTGCGCTCACCGTCGGGGTCGCCCAGGTAGCCCACCAGGTCCAGCACGTCCCGCGCGAACGTGTCCAGCTGCCCGGACCCGCGTTGCAGCGCCGCGGCCGTCATCGGGTCGGTGCCCGGCGCCCGTCCGAGGCCGAGGTCGAACCGGTCGCCGTAGAGCGTGGCGAGGGTGCCGTAGTACTCCGCCACCATCAGCGGGGAGTGGTTGGGCAGCATCACCCCGCCCGAGCCGAGCCGGATCCGCCCGGTGTGCTCGGCGATGTGCCCGAGGAGCAGTGAGGTCGCCGACGCCATGAACGCCTCGCTGCCGTGGTGTTCGGCCACCCACAACCGGTGGTACCCCAGCCGGTCCACCTCCTGCGCCAGCTTCGTCGACTCGGCCAGGGCGTCGGCCGGGGACATGCCCCGGGACCGCGGGGCCAGCTCGAGGACGGACAGGGGTATGCGGTGGGCAGGGTTCGGCATACCTGCGTCAACAATCCTGTGGCCCGGGTGTTCCCACCCGGTGCCGTCTCACTCGGTGGACGGTTCCGGGTCGGCGATCTCGACGACCGGCTCGACGGTGATGGCGCTGTTCAACGAGTTGGCGATGAAGCACTCCTCGTGGGCGCGCTGGGTGAGCTCCGCGATCCGGCTGGTGTCGCTGCCCGCTGCCAGGACGATCCGGGGGCGCAGGGTGATCGTGCTGATCCGCATCCCGGTCCGGGCCATCGGCATCCGTCCGAGCGCGTCGTCGGTGTAGGCCACGACGTCCAGCCGCTCGCGGGCGGCGACGGCGAGGAAGGACAGCATCTGGCAGCTGCTCGCGGCGAGGACGACGAGCTGCTCGGGGTTGAGCCGGTCGGCCACCCCGCGGAAGTGCGGGTCGGCGGTCAGCTCCAATTCGAGGCCCGGCCCCGCCGTGCCGGTGTGGTTGCGGGTGTAGTGGCGCAGCCCCTCGGCGGTGGAGCCGCTCCAGGTCACGGTCGTCGGGAAGGTGTGTTCGAGCATGGGGACAGTCTGCTCCCGGCGCGGGCAGCACCCCCCCCGGTGCCGTCACCACGAGGGGTCAGGGTGCCGGGAGCTCGACCACCTCGTCGGGCGTCACCGTGCCCTCACCGGCCGCGACAGTGACCTGCACGGGGTCCGGACAGGCCTGGCTCGGGACGACCATCACCGTGACGCCCCCGGTGCCCGAGGCGAGGGCGATCACCGGGATCCCGGCGTCCTCCGCCGCGGCCTCGGCGCAGCCCGCGCCGAGCCGCTGCGCCCAGACCTCCCCCTCGCCCGTCAGCCGCAGGTGCGCGGCGACCGGAGCCGGGTCGAGGGCCTTCTCGGCCGGTGTCACCGGTGGGTTCGCGGCCCAGACGAACCCGACGAGACACAGGGCGGAGACCAGGGTCAGCCCGAGCACGATCTTGGTCACCCGCTGGGCCCGCCTGGCGATCTGCAGGTGGCCGTCCAGCTGGGACACCTGCCGGAGCCCGAGACGGTAGCGGGCGTAGACCTCCGACCGGACCGAGAGGGTGGCCTCGGCGGCCTCCTTGGTCTTGGCCAACGGGGTCGAGTCCGGGTCGGCGGCCGCCGCGAGCCGGGCGGTGATCGCGTCGTCCCGGGCCTGGTAGTACTCGGTGCTCGTCTCGGCGACCTTAGCGAGCAGGTCGGCCAGGCTTCCGGTGCCGCGGTGGTAGGAGGAGTCCTCGTCCACCGACCGGACGACCTCGTGGCCCCGACCCTCCTGCACGATCTTCCTCAGCCGTGCCAGGTCGCTGCCTCGGCCTGGCATCTGCACGTGTGCCAGCAGTCCGACCGCCACCACGACGGAGAGCAGGACCACGGTGAAGGTGCCGCCCGCCAGGAAGATCCGGATCCGGTCCTCGGGCCAGGACAGCTCGCGGATGTCGGAGAGCTGGGTGCCCGCGAGCAACAGGGCCGCGATCGCCGCCAGGGCACCGATCAGCCACTTGATGGAGTTGAGGTACTGGTTGTTGGCCTCGGCGAACGGGTTGCCCGGGTCGCTGCTGGCGGCGCCCGCCTTCTCCCCGGCGGAAGAGGCCTTGGTCGCGGTGGAGCCGGGTGTGGGTCCGGCGGTGCCGTCAGCCGCGGCGTCGGGACCGCCCCGCAGGGCCGCGAGGGCGGCCCGCGCGGCCGCCCGGATCCGTCTAGTCATCCAGGTCTGCGATCGTGACCCGGACCGACGTCACGTGCGGGGAGACCACGTCCACGATCTCGGTCCGGGACAGTTCGCTGGACCGGCTCTCGATCGTGAGCCGGGCGTTCCCGGGCAGGCTGTCGGCCCACGTGCTGAGCTCCACCTTGGTGACGTCGGTGCTCAGCCGGACGTAACGGATCGGGTTGCCCTCGGGGTCATCCTCGCTGGTCACGATCCTGATCGCCATCCGCGCCTCCGTCCGTTGGGCACAGGATTCACCCAACGGTTCGCGGGTGTCAATGGACCGGAGGGCGGGGTCAGTCGGTCCTCAACCAGCCGCACTGTCGCTCGAAGGCGCTGGTGTCCTGCCCGGGCAGGATGAACTGGATGATCGTCCACCCGGGATGGGCCGGGTCGGTGCGCATCCCCTCCTCGGGCATGGACAGCCGGTAGGTCTCGTCCAGGTCGATCAGGGCCATCGCGGCGTCGTCGGGATAGGCCCGGATGCTGCCGTCCGGCAGGCCGGTGTCCTCCGGCGGGGCCGGCTCGGCACCTATGGCTCCGCAGTAGAGCAGCGCCGACAGGTGTGGCTCGATCTCGAAGGCGTAGCCGTCGACGATCTTCACGGTCCGGGTGGCCTCGGCGCTGGGCTGTTCCGCGCACGCCTCGGAGTTTACGGTGCGGTCCAGGTAGTCGACGGTGATGACGCCGTTCTCCGGCACGATCGCGGTGGTGACGTTGCCGCAGCGGGCGTCGTCGGTGATGGCGGGCAGCACCTGGCGCGGTCCCGCTGTCTCCTCCTCCCACAGCAGGACATAGGTGTAGTCCGCCCACCCGTTGCCCTGCTCGGCGAAGATGCGCACCAGCGCGTCCTCGGCGCCGTCGCCGTCGACGTCGGCGAAGTCGGGGTCCTCCTGCAGCGTGTAGCGGGTCGGGAAGCCGTCGGTGTCGATGGTGGCGGTGCCCTGCTCAAGCGTGACCTCCTGACCGGTCCAGGTGTCGGTGAACGTCAGGCCGGCGAAGTCGGCGTCCCGGATGCTGCCGGTCGGTGCCGCCGAGGGGGAGTCCTCCGCCGGTGGGGCGGTGAAGGTCGCAGCGTCGTCCGCCGGGGCGCTGGTGGGCCCGGTGTCGTCCCCGGGGGTGTCGGTCGTGGGCGTCTCGTCGTCCGCCGGTGGTGCCTCCGTCGCGGTGGGAGACGCGTCGTCGGCGGTGGCGGAGGGCGCCTCCTGGACGACCGGCCCATCACCGCCGCAGCCGGCGAGCGCCAGCGCGCCGCCCACGGCGCACACGGTCCACGGTCGTCCTCCCCGGATCCTCATGCCCGGCAGACTATCCCCCGCCCCGCTCGCACCGCTGGCCGTCTGGCGGCGGGGGGACCCGGTTTAGCGCAGGTGCTGGCGCAGGTGGGCGACGGCCCTGTCCAGGTGCGGCCCGATGGGGGTGCCGATGAAGCAGTGGTCGGCCCCCGGGGTGATCTCCAGGGTGCTGTCGACGCCGGCACCCAGCAGGGCGGCGTGCAGCCGTTCGCTGTGCTCCACCCCGACGACCCCGTCGCTGGCGCCGTGCATGAGCAGGGTCGGCGGGACCGCGCCGTGCACGTGCTCGGCCGGTGCCATGGCGCGCAGCACGTCCGGATCGCCCTGGAAGGCCGCCGCGCCGAGGAAGGGTGCGCCGCCGTCGTCTGCCGCGAACTCCTCCAGCCGGTCCGGCCCGTAGAACAGGACCGCGGCCCGGGTATCCACGGGACCGGAGCCGACGCCGAGGTCGCCGACCAGGTGCGGATCGGCATACGGACGGCTGCCGGCGAAGGCCAGGAGCGCGGCGAGCTGCGCACCGGCCGACTCGCCCCAGACCCCGACCCGGCCGGGGTCCACGCCCAGATCCGGGGCATAACGGCGCAGGTAGCGCAGCGCGGCGAAGCAGTCGTGGACCGGGGCCGGGAAGGGCTCCTCGGCGAGCAACCGGTAGTCGACCGTGGCGACCGCCATGCCGGCCCCGACCACCGTGTCGAAGAGGGTCTGCTGCCCCCACTGCAACGGCACGTAGCGCCGGTCACCCTCGACCCAGCCGCCGCCGTGGATCCACACCACGAGCGGCACCGGACCCGACGCGCCGGTCGGCACGTGCAGGTCGAGCGTCAGCGGACGGAAGCCGTGGACGAAGGCATAGGTCAGGCCGGTCCAGGACCGGGCGCCCCGCACCCCGGTGGTGCTGATCGGCGGGTAGTGCGTCGGCGGCGGGAACGGCCCGTCCGGGACGGGCGGGCGCAGTTCACGGATGTCCATGGGGCCACGATGTCAGGCCCGCCGCGGCGGGCCTACGGCACCTGCCAGAGCACCTCGGCGCCGTCCCGGACGGTGGCCGACGGCGCCGTGGCGTCGAGCTCCACGTCGAGCCGGTGCTGCCCGTCGCGGGCGTGCACGCGGTAGACGATGCGGGCGTTGGTCAGGTCCAGGGTCTCGGTGCGCGCGGTGGTGAGCCAGGGGTGGCGCCGGCGCAGGCCGATCAGCTCGCGGTGGGCGCGGTGCACGGCCGCGCCGAGGGTGGACAGGTCATCCGGCCGCTCGGGGAAGGCGGGCCGGACCTGGTCGTCGCCGCCGACCCGCTCCTCCTTGATCCCCGTGTAGCCCTGGTCGTCGCCGTAGTAGACCGACGGGATGCCGCCCACGGTCAGCAGCACGGCCACGGCGAGCGGTACCCGCTCGGGACCGACCCTGCTGGCCAGCCGGGTGACGTCGTGGTTGCCGACGAAGGTCTGCGGGGTGAAGGTGTCCAGGAACCCGTTGTGCCTGGTCAGCGCTGCGTCCAACTCGAAGAAGTTGGCATCGACCAGGCTCGACCAGATCGCCTTCCACAACTCGTACTGGGTGACCGAGTCCACGCCGGAGGAGGTGACGAATGCGGGGTAGTCGCCCTGGATCACCTCGCCGACGAACCAGGCCTCGGGGTGCGTCTCCCGGACCTGCGGGAGGACCCGGGCCCAGAAGGACGGGTCGACCGCGTAGGCCGCGTCCAGCCGCCACCCGTCCGCCCCGCGGTCGAGCCAGTGCCGTATGACGCCGGTGACCTCCTCGGCCGTGCGCCGGCTCCGGTGGTCCAGCTCGACCAGGCCGCCGTGACCCTCGAAGACGGCCGGTCGCGGACCGTCGGCGCCGTCCCACTCGATCGCGAAGAGGTCGGCGTCGGGGGAGTCCGGACCCTCCGCGAGCACCCGGGTGAGGGTCGGGTGATCGCGGCCGACGTGGTTGAAGACCCCGTCCAGGACCAGCCGCAGTCCCCGCTCGCGGCAGGCGGCGACCAGGTCGTCGAAGTCGGCGTCGCCGCCGAGGCGCGGGTCGATCCGCCGGTAGTCCAGGGTGTCGTAGCCGTGGCTCGCGGAGGCGAAGACCGGCCCGAGCAGCAGGCCGTTCAGCCCGAGGTCCACGGCGTAGTCGAGCCAGGGGAGCAGGCGGCGCAGCCGCGGCGCCCGCTCCGGTGCGTCACCGGGGTGCTCGGGGCGGATCGGTGCACCGGTGAAACCGAGGGGGTAGACGTGCCACCAGATCGCGTGCTCGACCCAGCCCACGGCACCTCCGTCCCCGTGCCGACCGTATGCCGGCGCGTCGTTGGCCGTCAGCATAGGGCGCCACCTCCCGTGGCAGGGGGCGTCAGGTCCGGGGCAGGCCCAGCTCACGGTCGAGCCGGGCTACCTGGGCGCGCACCATCGGCAGGACGGGGGAGCCGGCCGGCAGCAACCGGACCTCCACCGATCCCGTGGTCACGCCGCGCCGGTATGCCGACCCACGCGTTCGGCATACCGGCGCCTGCCGCGTGCGCGCAGCCAGCGTGGGTAACCTGACGCCCACCACAACGGTGAGGAGCGGGGCATGGACGGGAACGACGTCGTCGCGGGGGTCGACGGCCCCGCCGAGGGGCAGGGTCAGCATCCGTGGGAGCAGGCGCTGGTGCGACAGGGCTGGGAGCTCGTCGAGGTGATGGAGCGGCTGGGCCCCGCCCGGACGGGCACGGTGTTCGCGCCCCGGTGGGAACGGTCGACCGAGCGGGGCGCGTCGGCATACACGCCGTTGCCGCCGACCGAGGGGCTGTCGGCCTTCCAGCGGGCGATGTACGAGTCGCCGGGCAACCTGACCCGGTTCGCGTGGACCTGCGCCCTGGTGCGCCCGGGGGAGCGGGTGATGGAGATCGGCATCGGCCGCGGGTTCCTGGCCACCATGCTGCTGCGCGACGCGGGGATCGGGGGCTACCGGGGGATCGAGCTGGAGGCGGGCAACGTCCGGGCGGCCAACGCCATGTTCGCCGCGAACGGTTTCGCCGACCGGGCCACCGCCGAGCAGGGCGACCTCTACCAGCTCACCCGTGAGGTGGTCGCCGACCACGGCACCGACCTGCTGGTTTGCTGCGAGGTGCTGGAGCACGTCCCCGACCCCGAGGCCGGGCTGAAGGCGCTGGCCGACGCGCTGCCGGAGGGCACCGACCTGCTGGTCTCGGTCCCGCTGCGAGGCCGGTTGGAGACCATCTGGGGACACGTCGCGATGTTCGGCGCCGCCCGGGTGCGCGACATGCTGGCCGCCGCGGGCCTGACGGTCCACCACGTCGAGCCGCTCGCCAACACGTGGGTCTTCGTGCTGGCCAGCCGCGACCCGCGGGGCAGCGGTCGCTCGGCGCTGGCCGCGGCCGCGGTGCCGGACCTGGTCGCCGACCTGGAGGCCCCGCCCGAGTGGCCGATGCGCGTGGACAACGTGGACGTGGAGCCGGTGGAGTCGCGCTGGAACCGGCGGCTGACCTCCCACCGGGTGCGGCCGGCCGACCCGGAGCGCAACGAGCGGGGGGCCTACCTGGAGGCCACGGCCGAGGCCGACCCCGCGCTGGCCGCGAACCTGGGCCGGCTGGGGCGGGGACCGCTGCGCAGGGTCCCGGCGCTGCGCGGGGCGAAGGGGCACTACGCGGGTATGCAGTTCCGCTGCACCGGTGTCCGCGGGGTCCGGTTCGAGCTCGACCCGCTCGACATCGACGGGGTGGTCGCGTTCTATGCCGACTTCTACGCCGGCGGCACGCGGGTGGCCCGCTGGAAGTGGGACATGACGAAGCGCCCGAAGAGCAAGCACCCGACGTTCATGCTGGAGGAGCGGCGCAGCGGCACCTACTTCCGGAAGGCGCAGGTCGGTGATGTCAGCACCGCCGACGCGTTCGAGCTGCACGCTCAGGTCGAGCAGGGGGCGACCGTCCGCTTCGGCGTGCGGCGGCTGGGCTGGCTGCGCTGAGCGGTGGTCGTCGCGGTCCTGTTACCGCTGGTGCGGGGCCGGGTGCTCGTTGGGCACCCGCGGGCGTGCGTCCAGGACCGAGCTGAGCAGCAGTGCGCCGCCGAGCACGAGCGGGAGGCTTAACGGCTCACCGAGCAGTAGCACGGCCAGCACCGTGGCCGTGAGCGGCTCGAGCAGTGCGACCACGGTCGCGGTGGCGGCGCCTGCGTGCGGCAGGCCGCGGAAGTAGACCGTGTAGGCAAGTGCGGTCGGCACGACGGCGAGCAGGGTGAGCAGCCCGAGCCCCTTGACCGTCGGGGCGAAGGTCATCGGGCTGAACGGCACCGTGACGACGGCGAGCATCACTCCGCCGGCGAGGAACCCGTAGCCGGTCACCATCGGGGCGTCGGTGCCCACATGGCGCCGGGCCCCGAGCATGGTGAAGATGGCGAACGCCGCCCCGGCCGCCAGGGCCAGCGCGGTGCCGGCCAGCAGGTCCGGCCCGCGGTCCCCGCCACCTGGGCCGAGGACGAGGACCGCCAGGCCGGTGATGCCGAGCACCACGGGTCGTAGCTGGCGCACCGTGGGGAGCCGGTGCTGCCGCACCGACTGGGTCAGGATGACGACCATGGGGGCCGAGCCGATCGCGATCAGCGTGGCGATGCTCACCGACGCCAGTTGCACCCCGGCGAAGTAGCAGCCCTGAAAGAGCGCCGCGAGCAGGCCGGTCAGCAGGATCCGGGTGACAGCGGGACGCCCCCGGGGCACCCGGCGTCGCTGCGCCAGGAGGACGAGGACCAGCAGCAGGCCACCGAGTCCGATCCGGTAGGTGGCGACCGCTGGTCCGCCCAGGCCGGTGGCGTCGGCGAGGGCGGCGCCGGTGACACCACCGGTGCCCCAGAGGAGGCCGGCGATGACGAGGAGACCGAACCCGGAGGTCGTGGGTTGCGGAGTGAGGTCGCGTGCTGTGCGTGCTGAAGGTGAGGATGGACGGAAGGTCATGGGGGATGCTCCGACGGTGCGAGGTGGCTGGGACCGCGAGGAGCAGAGACCGACAGCGCTGTGACGCTCGACGTCAGGTCACCACGCCCGCCGTGGGGCGTGGACCGGTCGGGCTCTGCTCAGGAGCGGACCGGCGGGGTGATGATGCGCGTGCGGTGCATGACGGTGATGCTACCCAACCGCGGTCTGGGCGCGGCGACCTCCCGCCCTATCCCGACCGGTGCTGCAGGGGACCCGGGACTCCGGCGAAGGGTCAGTCGCCCCGCAGCCGGTTGCGACTGGTCAGGACCTCCAACGGCTGGGCCGGGCCCGAGATCTCGATCGTCGCGGGGATCGTGGACCAGCCGCCACCGTCCACACTGACCTCACCCCCGTACGTCACGGTGATGCTCGGACCGACCTCGCCCGAGGAGGCGTACTCGTGCGTGATGTCGCCGTCGGGATAGGTGCCGCCCATCGATGCCGTCGGTCCCTCGCTCGTCCCGTCACCGAAGGAGTAGGTGGCGTCCTGGAAGACGGGACGGATGCGCACCTCGTGCCCCACGATCGTGGTCGTGTCGACCTCACCCGGCTCGAACCCCTCCTCCGGCCACTCGAGCGCGAAGTAGACCGGGAGGTTGACCAGCGCCCGGTTGTCCTCCGGCTGGAGCGACGCGGTCGGGAGCGCGAAGGCCGTGCGGTGGAACTGCTCGATGATCATCGCCTCGGTCAGCTCGACCTCGGCGCCGGACCGCGGCGGGACATGACTCGTGTAGCAGGTGTGGCTGAAGTGTTGCCAGGGCGTCAACGGGCCGCCGTCGTCGGCCTCCCGGCGGTAGAGCAGTGACAGGGGGCCCTCGCTCTGTGGCTGCACGTCCCGGCAGTACTGCTCCGCGCTGACGCACCGGACCAGTTCGGGGTTCTCGGGGGTGTTGCCGACGCAGCTCACGACCGCTGCGTACTCGTACCAGAGCTCGGGGTTGGGGCCAGGATTCTCCTCCGGGTACACCTGGGAGAGTGACGTGGTTTCGGCGAGCGTTAAGCCAACATAGACACCGTCGCCCTCGCCGATGCACTTCTCGAGATCTTCTATCGGACAGTTTGGTTCCCAAGGTGACCCTGCGATCGGAAGCAGGATCGAGATCGCCACGATTTGGAGGAATCTCATGGTGCGACCTGGATCTTATCGACGAGCCAGGCATCGCCCTCCTGCACGACAACGAACATCACGTTCAGGGAAGTTGGATCGGCCGAGTCGCGCACAACGCCGTCATCGTTGTCCAACACTCTTGCGCCCAATTGGTTGAGACGGCCCGAGACCTGGACGTTGTCCGCCAGTCGCAGTACGTCCACATCTGAGAGTTCCGCGATCGCCCCTTCGGTGTGGTGGTTATTCAACACCAGTTCATCGATCCCGTTCTCGAAGTTACGGCAGGTTTCGCAGTCTGCGGTTGAGAGGGCTTCTAAGACCCCAGACTGCGGATGCTCGCTCAATTCGTTCAGGGTGGAGACGTATTCGTACACGGCGTCCGTGGCGCCGGACTCTATGTCTCCCGTCTCAGTGGTCTCCTCTGCATCGTCGGGTGCCGAGGTCGTGGGGTCATCGTCGGCCGGCGCATCGGTCGTCTGCTCGGTGTCGTCTGCGGGCGGGACGGCGGTAACAGTCGTCAACGAATCTTCCGGCGTCGGCATCGGGGCCGGCTCGTCATTCCCACTGCAGCCGGCCACGGCAAGCACGCCGATCAGGACGAACGGCACTGTTCGTTTCACGGGACCCTCCCGGATCTCAGTTCGGACCGCAGTGCCCCCGCGGTCCCGGGTCCTGCCAGTGTGGTCGCCCATCGGCCCGGATGGGAGTTTTCCACAGGTAAAGATTCCGTAAGAGATCTCCGACCGGTGATCACGGACGGTCCCCGGGACCGCTCCTGACACCGTCCGCCGCGGCCGTCCGTGGGGGCCACCGGGAGGGGCCGGGCTTCCGGTTCCCGGCACGACGGGGCATACTGGCCGCACGCGCTCCGGGGTCGGTGTAATTCCGAACCGGCGGTGATAGTCCGCGACCCGTCCGCAGCCAGCGGCCGGTTGACCTGGTGGAACTCCAGGACCGACGGTGAAAGTCCGGATGGTAGGCAGCGCGTGACCTGCACCGCAGGTCCAGGCACGGTCCGGGAGACCGTGGCCGACGTCGGACTCCGACGTTGGTCCACGCGCACCCCGAGGCCGGTCGCCCATCCTCCCGGAGCTCGAGCCAGTGGCCGAGCGAGAGGGAGTGAACCTTCCGATGACCAGCACGGTGGACCGTGAGCCGATGCGCCGCGCGCTGCGCGCTGCGCTGCGCGGCCCCGCCGCCGACCCCAACCCGCGGGTGGGTGCGGTCGTGCTGGACGCCGCCGGCGAGGTCGTCGGGGAGGGCCACCACGCCGGAGCGGGCACCCCGCACGCCGAGGTCGTCGCGCTGGCGCAGGCGGGGGAGCGGGCCAGGGGCGGGACGGCATACGTCACCCTCGAGCCCTGCTCGCACACCGGGCGCACCCCGCCGTGCACCCGCGCCCTGCTCGACGCCGGAGTGGCAGCGGTCGTGTATGCCGTGTCCGACCCCAGTGCGGAGGCCGGCGGCGGGGCGCAGGTGCTGCGCGGGCACGGGGTGCGGGTGAGCGAGGGAGCAGCGGCCGTCGGTGCCGAACTCGCGCAGGAGGCGGAGCAGCTGGTGGCCGCCTTCAGCTTCGCGGTGCGGCACGGCCGCCCCCGGGTGGTCTGGAAGATGGCCACCACGCTCGACGGGCGGATCGCCGCGGCCGACGGCAGCAGCGCCTGGATCACCTCCCCGGAAGCCCGCGCGGACGCGCAGCAGCTGCGTGCGGCGTCCGGCGCGGTCATGGTCGGGACCGGGACCGCGCTCGCCGACGACCCGTCGCTGACCGCCCGGCACGACGACGGCACCCTCCGGGAGCGCCAGCCGCTACGCGTCGTCGTGGGGCACCGCGACCTGCCCCAGGGCGCCCGCCTGCTGGACGGCCAGGCCGAGACGCTGCGCCTGCCCACCCACGACCCCGCGGAGGCGCTCTCCGCCCTGCACGCGCGCCAGGTCCGCCAGGTGCTGCTCGAGGGGGGCGCCACGCTCGCGGCCGCCTGCTGGCGCGCCGGGCTGATCGACGAGGTGGTCAGCTACCTCGCGCCGGCGCTGCTGGGGGCGGGACCGGCCGCCGTGGGGGACCTGGGGATCACGACCATCGACGGGATCGCGCGCCTGGAGGTCACCGACCTGCGCCGCGTCGGCCCCGACATCCGATTCACCGCCCGCCCTGTCGGCACCCAGAAGGAGATCTAGATGTTCACCGGAATCGTGGAAGAGCTCGGCGAGCTCGTCGCCCGCACCGAGCTGGGGGACTCGGCCGTGCTCCGGATCCGCGGCCCCCTGGTCACCGCGGGCGCCGGGCACGGCGACTCGATCGCCGTCAACGGCGTCTGCCTGACCGTGACCGAGGTGGGTGACGGCGAGTTCAGCACCGACGTGATGGCCGAGACGCTGGCGCACACCGCCCTCGGCGACCTCGACCCCGGGGCACCGGTGAACCTGGAGCGGGCGCTGCGCTCGGACGGGAGGTTCGGCGGGCACGTCGTCCAGGGGCACGTCGACACCACCACGACGCTGCTGGCCCGGGAACCGGGCGAGCGGTGGGAGGTGGTCACACTTGCCCTCCCGCCGGAGATCGCCCGCTACGTGGTGCACAAGGGCTCGGTCACCCTGGACGGGGTCTCGCTCACCGTCTCGGCGGTGACCGACGACACCTTCCAGGTCTCCCTCATCCCGACCACCCTGGCCGTGACCACCTTGGGCCGCCGTGCCGTGGGGGAGCGGCTGAACGTGGAGGTGGACGTGTTGGCCAAGTATGTCGAGCGGTTGCTGGGCGACCGCGTGGGGCAGCCGGTGGGGGTGACCTCGTGAACGCCTTCCAGCCGGTCCCGACGGAGCAGGACTCCGTGGACGCCGCGGTCGGGGCGGCGCTGGAGTCGCTGCGGCAGGGCCGGCCGGTGCTCGTGCTCGACGACGCCGACCGGGAGAACGAGGGCGACGTCATCCTGGCTGCCGAGACGCTCAGCACCGAGTGGTTGGGCTGGACCGTGCGGCACAGCTCCGGCTACGTCTGCGCCCCGATGCCGGCCGAGTGGGCCGACCGCCTCGAGCTCCCGCTCATGGTGACGCAGAACGCGGACCCGCTGCGGACGGCATACACGATCACGGTGGACGCGGCCGACGGGGTGACCACGGGGATCAGCGCCACCGACCGCGCGCGGACCATCCGGCTGCTCGGCGACCCGACGACCGGGCCGCAGGACCTGATCCGGCCCGGCCACGTGGTGCCGCTGCGGGCCAGGGCGGGTGGGGTGCTGGAGCGTCCCGGCCACACCGAGGCCGCGGTCGACCTGTGCACCGCCGCCGGCCTCACCCCTGTCGGCGCGATCGCCGAGCTCGTCGACGACGCGGGCGAGCCGCTGCGGGGCCCGGCCGTGCACGCCCTCGCGGAGGCCCACGACCTGCCGGTGATCACCATCGCCGAGCTGATCGCCTGGCGCCGCCGGCACCAGCGGGTGCGGCGGGCGGCGACGACACAGCTGCCGACCGCGCACGGACTGTTCACCGTGCACGGCTACCGGGACACCACGACCGGGGCCGAGCATGTCGCCCTCGTCTCCCCGCGCGGCGCGGGTGAGGTCGCGCCGCTCGTCCGGGTGCACTCCGAGTGCCTCACCGGGGACACCTTCGGCTCGCGGCGCTGCGACTGCGGCCCCCAGTTGGACGACGCCCTGCGGCGGGTGGCCGACGAGGGTGGGGTCGTGGTCTACCTGCGCGGACACGAGGGCCGGGGGATCGGCCTGGTCGACAAGCTGCGCGCGTATGCCGTGCAGGACACCGGCGTGGACACCGTCGACGCCCAGACCGCGCTCGGCCTGCCGGTCGACGCGCGGGAGTACGGCGCGGCGGCCGCGATCCTCACCGACCTCGGGATCGGGACGCTGCGGCTGATCACGCACAACCCGGACAAGGTGGCGGCGCTGCAGGCCGCCGGCCTCACGGTGGCCGACGTGCTCGCCTCGCACACGCCGCCCGTCCCCGAGGCCGCGGGATACCTGCACGCCAAGCGGACCCGGCTGGGGCACGTCTCGATCCCCGGCGCCGTGGACACCCGGAGCGACCACGACCACGACGACCATGAACACGCGGTCCCGGTGGCCGCACTGACCAGGAGGACCGGATGAGCGGGCACGGCGCACCGACGGTGAACGTCGACGGCAGCGGGATGAGGGTGGCGGTCGTCGCCGCCTCCTGGCACCAGGAGGTGATGGGCGGCCTGCTGGCGGGGGCGGAGCGCGCGCTCGCCGAGGCCGGGGTCGACCGGGTGGACGTGGTGCGGGTGCCGGGCAGCTTCGAGCTGCCGGTCGCCTGCGCGCGCCTGGCCAAACAGCGGTATGACGCACTGGTCGCCCTGGGCGTGGTGATCCGCGGTGGCACGCCGCACTTCGACTACGTCTGCCAGGCGGCGACCTGGGGGCTGACCCAGGTCGCGGTGACCACCGGTGTGCCCGTCGGCTTCGGCGTGCTCACCTGCGACGACGAGCAGCAGGCGCTGGACCGTGCCGGGCTCCCTGGGTCGGTCGAGGACAAGGGGCACGAAGCGGCGACGGCCGCGATCGCCACGGCGGCGGCCCTGGGCGGGGCCTGACCCGGGGGTCTCGGTGAATCGCTAGAACTGCAGGCCGGCGCAGCTGCGCTGCTCGAGACCGAGCTCCGCGAACGCCGGACCGGGGTGGTCGCCCCGGCCGATCTCGAAGGCCTCGGCGATCGCAGCCTGGTCACCGGACTCCGCGGCCGCTGCCCGGTCGCCGGAGATCCCGACCCGTTCGCGCGCGGCCTCCAGGGTGGCGGTCCACGCTCCAGGGTCGCTGGCGCTCGCGGCGTCGACCGACTCGAGGTCGTCCACGGTCTGCACCCATTCGTCGTGGAGGCGGTTCAGCGCGTCCGTCGTTTCGGCGGGGAGGTCGTCTGGCGGGCCGTCCTGGAAGGTCGCCATGACCACGTCGAGGCCACGTCGGCGTCCTGGCTGTATCCGGCCGCGTGCCGCCGGTTCGCGATGTCGGTGCAGGTCGTGGTGACGTCACGGACGAAGTCCTCGGACCCGGGTTCGACGACGGCCGGTGCGTAGACCCAGTGGCAGTCGGTCCGCCCCAGGCCGAGCGCGGCCAGCGCGTCCTCCACGTCATCGGAGGGTGCCGGCCTGGGCTCGAACCGGTCCTTGACCTCGTCCCAGGCCTCCTCGAGGAGTTGCTGGCGGGCCTGGAGCGCCTCGGCCTCGGCATCGCTGCCGGCCACGACGGTTTGCCAGTGGGCGTCCTCGTCCGGGTCGTCGGGGGAGAACTCGCTAAGCGCCTCCCGGATGGACCCGAGCCGGTCCACCTCCTCCTGGAGACCGGCGGACCAATCGCTGATCTGCTCGGGTGTGGGCTCCTCGTCCCCGAGGGCGGCCGCGAGGACCTCGACACCGTCCTGCCCGGGCTCCAGGAGCAGGTGGTCGTTCACGACCTCCGTGCAGTGGCTGGCGGCGCGGGCCCGGAAATCCTCGGGTCCGCCCTCTGCCTCCCGGCTGCACGCGGCCAGGGGCACCAGGACGAGGAGAAGGCGTGCGATACGCCGGGTCACACCCACGGATCCAACCCGCGACGGTCGGGAAAGTCCAGTTCTGCCGGTCTCCGGTGGGTGCGCAGGGGCGACCGTTCCGGGGGACACGCCGGTCCCGGAACGGGGGTCGGCGGCGCGTCATGTGGGCTGACCTGCGACGTTCACAACCCGGCAGAAACCTGACCTCCAGGGTGTTGCATCTAGTGACGGGTCGTGCCTAGGATCGCTATATCTAGTAGTTACACAGATGTGGTTCGTCCACATGTTGTGCACAGCTGAACCACCGTTGCCCACACGTTCTCCACAGGACGTCCCCAACTTCGTCCCCACCCGACCCGTCACGCAAGGAGGAGTCGTGCACTGTCCGTTCTGCCGGCATACCGACTCCCGCGTCGTGGACAGCCGGGTGCAGGAGGAGGGTACGGTCATCCGCCGGCGGCGTCAGTGCCCCGAGTGCGGGCGGCGGTTCGGCACCGTGGAGACGGCCACCCTGGCCGTCACCAAGCGGTCCGGAGCGACGGAACCGTTCAGTCGGGAGAAGGTGCTGGCCGGCGTCCGCAAGGCGTGCCAGGGCCGACCGGTGACCGAGGACCAGTTGCAGGTGCTGGCACAGCAGGTGGAGGAGTCCATCCGCGCGATGGGGCAGGCCGAGATCGACGCCCACGAGGTGGGACTGGCGGTGCTGGACCCGTTGCGCTGCCTCGACGAAGTCGCCTACCTGCGCTTCGCCAGCGTCTACCAGGCGTTCGACTCCCTGGAGGACTTCGAGGCGGCCATCACGCTGCTGCGGACCGAGCGGGACGCGGCGCCAGCAGGGGGCATGCCGTAGCGCGGCCCTGACGGATCACCGCAGGTCAGCGGTGGTCTGTCAGACGGTTGTGCGAGGCTGCCAGCAGGATTTGAAGATGCAGACACCAGTTCACGAAGTACGAGTCACAAGGAGTAGCTCATGACGGAGACGGCCGGGGCACGATCCCGTTCGCGGCGGGGCGGCAAGGGTCTGAAGATCGAGCGCATCTACACCACGCCCGGTGTTCACCCCTACGACGAGGTCACCTGGGAGAAGCGTGACGTCGTCCAGCAGAACTGGAAGACCGGCGAGACGATCTTCGAGCAACGCGGCGTGGAGTTCCCCGACTTCTGGTCGGCGAACGCCTCCACCATCGTGACCACCAAGTACTTCCGCGGGGCCGTCGGCACCGACGCCCGGGAGACCGGCCTCAAGCAGCTGATCGACCGGGTCGTGCTGACCTACACGGCGGCCGGCAAGGAGCACGGCTACTTCGCCACCGACGAGGACGCCGAGGTCTTCGAGCACGAGCTCACGTATGCCCTGGTGCACCAGATCTTCAGCTTCAACTCCCCGGTGTGGTTCAACGTCGGCACCAAGAGCCCGCAGCAGGTCTCCGCGTGCTTCATCCTGTCGGTCGACGACTCGATGGACTCGATCCTGAACTGGTACAAGGAAGAGGGCTTCATCTTCAAGGGCGGCTCGGGCGCCGGGCTGAACCTGTCCCGTATCCGCTCCTCCAAGGAGCTGCTCTCCTCCGGCGGCACCGCCTCCGGCCCGGTCTCCTTCATGCGTGGCGCCGACGCGTCCGCGGGGACCATCAAGTCCGGTGGCGCCACCCGCCGCGCGGCCAAGATGGTCGTCCTCGACGTGGACCACCCGGACATCGAGGAGTTCATCGAGACCAAGGCGCGCGAGGAGGACAAGATCCGCGCCCTGCGCGACGCCGGCTTCGACATGGACCTGGGCGGCGCAGACATCGTGTCGGTGCAGTACCAGAACGCCAACAACTCGGTCCGGGTCACCGACGAGTTCATGAAGGCCGTCGAGGACGGCAGCGACTTCGGCCTGCGGTCCCGGATGGACGGCTCGGTCATCGACACCGTCGACGCCCGCGAGCTGTTCCAGAAGATGGCGGTCGCCGCCTGGGAGTGCGCCGACCCCGGCATCCAGTACGACGACACCATCAACGACTGGCACACCAACCCCGAGACCGGCCGGATCACCGCGTCCAACCCGTGCTCGGAGTACATGTCGCTGGACAACTCCTCGTGCAACCTGGCCAGCCTGAACCTGCTGAAGTTCCTGCGCGACGACAACACCTTCGACGTTGAGAAGTACCAGGCCGTCGCCGAGCTGGTCATCACCGCGATGGACATCTCGATCTGCTTCGCCGACTTCCCGACCGAGCCGATCGGTGAGACCACGCGCAACTACCGTCAGCTGGGCATCGGCTACGCCAACCTGGGCGCGCTGCTCATGGCGACCGGTCGCGGCTACGACACCGAGGGTGGCCGCTCGCTCGCCGCGACGCTGACCTCGCTGCTCACCGGCGCCGCCTACAAGCGTTCCGCCGAGCTGGCCGCCGTGGTCGGGCCGTACGCCGGCTACGCCCGCAACGCCGACGCCCACAAGCGGGTCATGCGCAAGCACCAGGCCGCCAACGACGAGATCCGCACCCTGCACGGGATGGACGCCGACGTCCACAAGGCCGCCACCAAGGCGTGGGACGCCGTGGTGAAGGTGGGGGAGAAGAACGGCTACCGCAACGCCCAGGCGTCGGTGCTGGCCCCGACCGGGACCATCGGCTTCATGATGGACTGCGACACCACCGGCATCGAGCCGGACTTCTCGCTGGTCAAGTTCAAGAAGCTGGTCGGCGGCGGCTCCATGCAGATCGTCAACCAGACGATCCCGCGGGCGCTGAAGATCCTCGGCTACACCGAGGAGACCATCGAGGCGATCGTGGAGTTCATCGCCGACAAGGGCCACGTCATCGATGCGCCGGGCCTGAAGCCGGAGCACTACGAGGTCTTCGACTGCGCGATGGGCGCCCGGGCGATCAAGCCGATGGGCCACGTGCGGATGATGGCCGCCACCCAGCCGTTCCTGTCCGGTGCCATCTCCAAGACGGTCAACCTGCCGGAGAGCGCCACGGTCGAGGAGATCGCTGACGTCTACATGCAGGGCTGGAAGCTCGGCCTCAAGGCGCTGGCCGTCTACCGGGACAACTGCAAGGTCGGTCAGCCGCTCTCGGACGGCAAGAAGGACGAGAAGAAGGACGACGAGTCCATCGAGTCCGAGGCCAAGGTCGAGAAGGTCATCGAGTACCGTCCGGTGCGCAAGCGGCTGCCGAAGCGGCGCACCTCGCAGACCACGTCCTTCGCCGTGGGCGGCGCCGAGGGCTACCTGACCGCCGGCACCTACGACGACGGCGACCTGGGCGAGATCTTCCTCAAGTTCGGCAAGCAGGGCTCGACCCTGGCCGGCGTGATGGACGCCTTCTCGATCGCGGTCTCGATCGGCCTGCAGTACGGCGTGCCGCTGGAGACCTTCGTGGAGAAGTTCACCAACCTGCGGTTCGAGCCGGCTGGCCTGACCGACGACCCGGACGTGCGGATGGCGCAGTCGATCATGGACTACGTGTTCCGCCGGCTGGCGCTGGACTACATGGACTTCGACACCCGCAGCTTCATGGGCATCCACACGGCTGAGGAGCGGGCCCGCGAGCTGGAGACCGGGTCCTACCTCGCCGACGAGTCCGGCGACGAGAAGGAGTCCCTCGAGGACGAGCTGGAGTCCTACAGCCAGTCCCCGGCCCCGGCCAGCAAGCGCCAGGAGAAGGTCGAGGAGATCGCCGACCAGTCTGGTGCGGGCGCCGCCTCGGCCCGGGTCACCGAGCCGACCGTGCACTCCTCCGCAGAGCTGCTCGAGCAGTTCCAGGGCAAGTCCGCCGACGCCCCGATCTGCATGACCTGCGGCACCAAGATGCGCCCTGCCGGGTCCTGCTACGTGTGCGAAGGCTGCGGGAGCACCAGCGGCTGCAGCTGACCTAGCAGTTCAGCGAAGGGCCCTACCGCTCTGCCGGTGGGGCCCTTCGCTGACTCGCGGTGCATACCTAGAAGCAGGCGACGTCACGTCGCGATGACTAAGCTCCGGTCATGGCGGATGAGTCATGGACCTTCGAGCCAGGTGACCTCACCACCCGCTCGGAGGTCAAGGACCTGTATGGCGGATCGATCTTCGGCGGCATCGAGCCCTCTCGAAGTACCGCGAACGTCATGGTGTATTCCGACCCAAGCCAAGGCGAACAGCACGGTTACAACTATGACGGTTGGGATCGGTCGGAGAGGGAGGTCTTTCACTACACCGGGGAAGGTCAGGTAGGTGACCAGGACCCCGGGGCGGCAGGTAACGGAGCGATCCTCAGACACGATAGCGAAGGGCGGGCCTTGCGCCTGTTCGAAGTGGCTAGCCGAAAACGATCTGGCGGCAAGCTCCAGCGCTACGTCGGTGAGTTCTACATCGACCCAGACGACCCATGGCGTTTTGAGGATGCGCCTGACCGGAACGGGGAGATCCGGAAGGTAGTGGTCTTCCGCCTCCTGGCCGTAGAACCGGCCGTCAGTCGAGAAGTCAGTTCCGCTCCGATCGTTGCTGAGGGCTCCCGCGGTCGTGAGTCGGCTGCGCCCAAACTCTCAATCTCCGAGAACCTGGATCGTCGCAAAATCGTCATGGAGTGGCTCAGCGCTCGAAGCCACGACGGCAGTGAACCCTTGAGTCTCGAGTCGCTGCAGGACTTCGAGATGGGTGGAGTCTCAGTGCGTCTCGTCGGCGGCCCTGGCGAGGTGTGGTCCCCGCCAGGATTTGGCGGTCCCCTTTCCATCCGGAATACGCAGGGTGCCGTCCGTGAGCTATCCCAACGCGACGGCCTGCTGCGGTGGATACCGTCTGCATCCTCTCGAGGGGGGCCGGCCTTGCGCCAAGCCATGAAGGCGAGGTTGCCCCTGATCTTGTTCCAGGACGTGGGTGGCGGGTTATTCCTACCGATCTTTCCGGTCTACGTCGCGGCAGAGCAGGACGGAGTCTTCCTGTTCGCGCTAGACGAGTTGTACGGACTCGTTCCGACGGAGCCCGAATCGCCGGCTGAGGAAGTGCTTCGCCGTTACGCACGCGCGGAGGTGAAGCGTCGCCTGCACCAACCCGTGTTTCGGGCGATGGTTCTTCGGGCATACCGAAATCGATGCTCTGTCTGTGCGCTGGCGCACGTGGAACTCCTCGATGCAGCGCACATCGTGGGTGACTCTGAGGATCAGGGAATCGCGGCCGTCAGGAATGGTTTGGCGCTGTGCAAACTGCACCATGCCGCATTCGACTCCCACATCATGGGGATCACGCCCTCGTTGCACGTTGAGGTTGCCTACCGGATCTTGGACGAGGTCGATGGGCCTACCCTCAAGCATTCGCTGCAGGGGAGGCATGGTCAGCGGCTGATGATCCTGCCGGATCTGAGGACGGAATATCCGGATCCAGAGTTGCTTGAGCAGCACTACGAATTGTTTCAAAGGACTGGCGGTTCCGCATAGCCCACAGTCATGTCGGCAGACCTGGCCACGCTGGATCCGACCATGACAGCCCGCAATGACTGACCGAAGCACGGAGGCTCAGGATGACTCTGTGGCACCGCGGACGTGATGCGTGTGCGAGTCTGGTCTCGCCACGCCCGCGCCACCCTCGTACAGCGCAGTCGTTCCCTACATCCCCCCCTCGACCTTCGTGACCTCCACTCCGCCGTCGACGGGTTTTTGCGTCGTTGTTGTTGTCGGGGACGAGGCGCCGGCGAGGTATCCGGCGATAGTTCCCAGGAGCGCGAAAGCGGCGGAGAGTGACTCGGCCGCAACGTTGGAGAATGCAAGAAGAACCGCGAGGATAGCGACCGTTGTCAGGCCGTACAGGCGAGCAAATGTCGCGTACGACGCCGCACCTGTGAGTCCGTGGGCTTGCTTGAGGCGAGCAAGGATATAGACCACTGCGAAGACTGCCAGGACGACCCCAGCGAAAAGGAGCAACTGGGCCACGGAGATGGAGCCTGCGGTGAGCGCGTCCGTGGCTCCACCTGGGGTTTCGCCCGATGGCGCGGTGGTGGGACTCTCTGTGTCCTGCGTCAGCACCATGGTTGCCTCCACGGTCGAACGGCACAAGCGTGACCAGAACTAAAGTAGGGCCGCAGAATGCTCTCTGACAAGAGGTATTCAGCAATGGAATTTGACAACATTTAAGCAACGCTATTCAACTGCTTTAGGTAGTTCTCGAGGGTTTCTCTGGTTGTTGCACCGGTTCTGGGTGAGCGACTCGGTGGGCCATGGCGGCCGGTAGCCGGCAGCCCGCCTCGGGAGTAGCACCGAGGTCACGAGAGGATCGGATCATGAACGAGATGTCCACGACCTCCGCCGACCGATCCCCGGCCACGGCCGATCTGATGGATGTGCATGAAGCTGTGCTCGACAGCGTCGACCTGCCGATCCGGCTCTACGGGGGCAGGCGCCGGTTCAGTGGCAGCGTGGTGACGCTGCGGGCCTTCGAGGACAACTCCGGCTTGAAACGCCTGGTCGCCGAGCCGGGGGAGGGCAGGGTCATCGTCGTGGACGGCAGCGGCTCGACGCGTGTCGCCATGCTGGGGGACATGGTGGCGGCGACGGCTGCGTCCAATGGTTGGGCGGGGGTCGTGGTGCACGGCGCGGTGCGGGATGTCGACGCACTGGCGCAGGTGGACCTGGGGATCGCTGCGCTCGGGTCCAACCCGCGGCGCTCGAAGAAGGAGTCGGAAGGCGAGCGAGACGTGCCGGTGGCTTTCGGCGGTGCGCTGTTCACGCCCGGGTCGTGGGTCGCGGTGGACGCGGACGGGATCGTGGTGAGCCGGAGCGGCCCCTTGGCCGCGGGCTGACAACCGCGGGGAGCCGTCAGGGCTCGATGATCGTGACCCCGGGTCCGGCCGGGGTGTCCATCGCGGCGAGGGCGGCAGGTGCCTCCTCGAGACCGATGGCGCGACCGAGCAGCCGTTCGGGAGCGAGCCGGCCCTCGGCGATGTCGGCGAGCATCCGCGGGTAGTCCCGGGCGGGCATGCCGTGGCTGCCCAGGATCTGGAGCTCACGGCCGATCACGGTGTGCATCGGGACGGTGGCCCGGTCGGCGACGACGGCGGGCGGGAGCAGCCCGATCTGGACGTGCCGGCCGCGGATCGTCAGGCTTTGCGCTGCCGCGCGGGCGGTCGCGACGCTACCGAGCGCGTCGACCGCCACGTCGGCTCCGCCGCCGGTCATCTCCCGCACGGTGTCGACCAGGTCCTCCCGCGTGGCGTCGAGCACGTTGCCGGCCCCGAGGTCGGCGGCCAGCTGGAGGGCGGCCGGGTTGACGTCGACGGCGATGACCTCGGCGTCCAGCAACCGGGCGACCATCACGGCGGCGAGGCCGACGCCTCCGCAGCCGAAGACGACGACGGTCTCCCCGGGGCGCACCCGGCCGACGTCGACGATGCCGCGGTATGCCGTGGCGAACCGGCAGCCGAGCCCCGCGGCGACGGCGAAGCCCACCTCGTCCGGCAGCGGCACCACGTTGAAGTCGGCGAACGGGAGCGCGACGTACTCCGCGAACGATCCCGGCCCGCTGAAGCCGGGCTGCCACTGGTGGGGGCAGACGTGCGAGGCGCCGGACCGGCATACGGCGCAGTCGCCGCACCCGCAGACGAACGGCACGGTGACCCGCTGACCGACGGACAGCCGCTCGACGCCTCTGCCGACGGCGTGCACCACGCCGGCCAGCTCGTGGCCGGGAGTGTGCGGCAACGCGGTGATGTCCGGGTCGTGGCCCTGCCAGCCGTGCCAGTCCGAGCGGCACAGGCCGGTCGCCCCGACCTGGACCACGACGCCGCCCGCCGGTGCCTGTGGGACCGGCACGTCCGCGAGGTACGGCATCTCACCGAAGGCGTCGAACCGGACCGTGCGCATGGGGCCATCCTGTCAGGACGGTCCGTAACGCCCGCCGCCTAGGCTCTATAGCCATGAACGACATCGACTACACGCCGCTGACGACGGAGCCGGACGCCCGCGACGTCGCCCGGTGGCGCGAGTCCGTGCGTCGGCACGACGAGGCGATCGGGCACCACGGACCCGCCTCCGGTGACGGGGGAGGCGGCAACGCGGCACCCGCCTGGGTGGGCGTGGCCTTCATCTGGTGGACGATCGTCGCGCTGATCTGCACCGTCGCCGGCTGGTGGATCCTGCTGTCCGAGGGCGCCGCATCCGGGCTGATCTTCGGCCTCGGGGCGCCCGTGCTGTGGCTCCTGTCGGGCTGGCTCCTCGCCCGGTCGCGGGTGCAGCCGGCCGTCGAGGGGTGGACGGAGCCGTACCAGCTGATGGCCTTCGCCCGGGCCAACGGGTTGGAGTCGGTGCCGGTGACCGGGCCCTCCGAGCTGCGGGGGCGGATCTTCGGGCGGGGGCTTGCCGGCAACCGGGTCCGGCACGACCTGGTGGCCTGGACCCAGGACGGCCGCCAGGCCGAGGTGGCCACCGAGTCCTGGCACTCCGGCAACCCGCCCGGAGGTGGCCGGCCGGAGGATGCGGGGAGTTGCCGCTACCTGGCGGTGCAGGTCGGCGACGTGCCGGAGGACTCGGTCGTCACCGAGGAGGTGCAGCGGCTGCTGGATGACCCCGCGGAGCCGCGTGAGGCGGAGGTGGTCGACGGCTGGTTCCTGGCCTACGACTTCGGCGACCCCGACCCGTTGGACGTGGGGGACTGGCAGCGCAGCTTCGCGCTGGCCAGGGCGGTGTCCGCGACCCTGAATTAAGGCCGTGGGGAGGGCTGACTCTCACGTTCGGGCGAGCGCTTGCCCGAACGGGAAGGCAAGCGTGCTCGTTGCGTGTTGCCTTGGGGCTATGGCGGACCCGGCTGGATGGGGAGACTGGACCGATCTCGCAGTCCAGCCCATACGGTCGACTCGGTCCGAAAGGCGCGCAACAGATGACCCAGGCATCTGCATACTCCTCAAGCCATCCGGACCGTGGCGTCCGCCCCCGACCTACCGGGCGGGACCGTAGAAGTGCGCCCCGGTCTCCGGCAATCGACAAACTTCTGGCGCTACAGGCTGGCGCGGGGAACCGGGCGGTGTTTGGCGCTTTGAGTCAAGGGAGCAAAGCGCCGGACCCAGTGGTGCAGCGCCAATACATCCTGGCAGCCGATCGCGAGGAGGCCCAGACGGCGCTGCGAGCCACGTACGAGATGATCACTATCGCCCAGCTTGGTGGTGGGGACATCGTGCTGGCGGACCAGTTCTGGCGGGACCATCTGCACGAGTACACACTTAGCGGCCTGCTGGGCGAACTGCTCGCCCCGCTCAACGACACAGAGCGGAAGGAGAGCAAGGTCGGGGTGAGCGTCATCGTGGAGCAGTCAGACCAGCGGGTAACGGGGATCCGGATCAAGATTCATGTGGTGGATCCACAGCGGCAGTTTCGGCCGGGGGCGGCAACCTTCGTGCTCAACAAGGTGTTCCAGGTCGACGAGGGGGGCGCTCTGACGTCCAAGGTCGAGACCATCGTCGCTCCCGGGCGCTCCCGCCCCTACTTCCGTGACCAACTGCTCCCGATCCTCGATCGGTTGGGGATCACGAAAATCTCGCTGACCGCTTCCCAGATCATGGGCTACGACGCGCCAGGAGGTGTCTCCGTCTGGGCCCGCTACGGATTCATCCCGGATGCCGATCAGTGGGGAAGGATGCGTGACAGCGGACAGCAGAGGTTGGCCGCCCTCCCGCAGGATGCGGGCATCCGCGAACACATCCCTGCGCTCCAGCAGATCTACCAGGACGAGGACCCGAAGGCGCTGCGGCCGCTTGCTCTACTGGCCATGCAGAGTGTCGAGGTGGCCGAACACGTCACCGCCGTGCTGCTGGTCGATCAAAACTGGATCGGCACAATCGACCTGGGTGATCCGGAAGCCCGCCGGTGGATTACGACCTACGTCAGGGGAAATACCGAGGCCTTCCTGGCAGCCATGGGGGTGAACCAATGAACGGTCACCCGATCGGCCAGTCGGGCACGGCGGAGGCCGGGCGGTGCGCCTCGTACCAGGCTGCGGCGCGCAGCACGCCGGGGTCGTCGAACCGTCGACCGGAGATCTGCACGCCGATGGTGCGGCCGTCGGTGGTGAAGCCGCAGTTGACCGTCGCGGCTGGCTGCCCGGACATGTTGTAGGGCACGGTGAAGCCGATGTGCTGCATGCCGCGCCCGTTGTCGGGGTAGGGCATCGGCTGCTCCGCCGGGAAGGCCGACACCGGCGCGACGGGGGAGAGCACGATGTCGTAGGGGAGGGTCGCCTCCACGGTGACCGCCTGCATCCGCATGATCTGCTGGTAGCAGTCCAGCACCCGGACGCCGCTCGCCCCGGCGCCGCCGGCGACCCACTCGGCGATGTAGGGCAGCACCCGGGACTGCTGCTCGGGGGTGAGCGCGTCGTAGTCGTTCAGCGAGCGGACCCGCCAGAACAGGTCGACGGAGTCGAGCAGGTCTGGGGTCATGAACGGGGCCACCTCGGCGACCTCGGCCCCCGCGGCGGCGAACACGTCGGCGACGCCCTGCACCGCGGCCAGGATCTCCGGATCCACCTCGCCGCCGCATCCGGCGTCCAGGTGCAGACCCACGCGCAGCCCACGCGGGTCCAGGTCGGTCAGCGTCCAGTCGATGGAGTGCGGCGGCAGGCTCGTCCAGTCGCGGTCGTCGGGCCGGCTCAGGACCTCCATGAACAGCGCCAGGTCGCCGACGGTGCGCGCCATCGGTCCGGCGGCCCGGCCCAGGTAGGGCGCGTCGAGCGGGATGCGGCCGTTGGACGGTTTGAGGGTGGCCAGGCCCAGCCAGGTGCCGGGCAGCCGGATCGACCCACCGATGTCGGTCCCGACGTGCAGCGGCCCGTAGCCGGCGGCCGCGGCGGCACCGGCCCCCGCGCTGGACCCGCCGGTGGTCAGGTCCGGGTTCCACGGGCTGCGGGTGGTGCCGTGCAGGCTGGAGACGCCGGAGGAGAGCATGCCCCAGTCCGGCATCACGGTGGAGCCGAGGACCACGCCGCCGGTCTCCAGGACCCGTGCGGTGATCGGGGCGTCCCGCTCGGGGACGACCGGCTCCACGCCGGCGGTGCCGGCCGGCATCGGGACGCCGGCGCGGGCGACGTTCTCCTTCAGGGTCAGCGGTATGCCGTCGGCCGGCCCGAGCGGTTCCCCGTCCCGCCAGCGGCGCTCGCTCTCCTTCGCCTGGGCACGCGAGCCCTCGGGGTCGTGCCGCCAGAACGCGTTGAGCACCGGCTCCCGCCGCGCGATCACGTCCTGGACCGCCTCGTGCACCTCGACCGGGGAGAGCGAGCCCTCGGCATACCGGGCGCGCAGTTCCACCGCGGACAGTCCAGCAATTCCGGCGTCGGTCACGGCCATTCCTTCCCTGGGAGCGCCGCCCGGGTCGCGACGGGGCGTCGGCCGGCGGGCGCGAGGTCAGCGTATCCCCGGGCCCCGGAGGCCCGGCCGCGGGTCTCCGGCCCCACGGCAACGGCGAGCCCCCGACCGGTCGGTCGGGGAATCGCCTTCTGTTGCGCCCGGGTCAGCGGAACCGCAGGGCCAGCTCGTCCGCGGTGAGCGGGGTGCCGGCGCCGTTGTAGATGGCGTTGGTGACCAGCGTCCAGGTGGCCCGCGGCCAGGTCCGGAAGGTGATGTGACCGCCGGCGATGGTGGCCTGGCCGTCACCGACCTCGAAGGTGGCCACGTTGCTGGCGCCCGCGATGGCGGACGTGCCGTGGGCGTAGCCGCTGACCAGCAGGTCCTCGGACTCCGGGTAGGAGGCCGCCACCTGCGCCTCGCCACCCACCGCGAAGGCCGGGTCGTTGCCGTACCAGACCGGCCACGCCTCGGGCATGCCCCACGCGGCCGGCGCCGTCGGGTCGAAGGTCTGCTCCAGCAGGGCACCCGGCGCGGACATCACGTCGCGGTCCCTCGGGGTGATGTTGTCCGCCGGCAGGGACAACGCGTCGACGGCCGTGGTCGAGGCGCTGCCGAGGGCGACCAGGTTGCCGCCGCCCTCGACGAACTCGGCCAGCTTGGCCGGGCCATCGGGGACGCCCCGGGCCCAGTGGAACTCCTCGGGGTAGTTCGCCGGGTTAAGGCCGTCGGTGATCCGGGAGGTCGAGATCCCCGGCGCCAGCACGATGGTGTCGTACTTCGCGGCGAGGTCCTCGTAGTCGTCGGCGCTCACCACGGCGTAGTCGGTCCCGTACTGCTCCAGCATCCACATCAGCCAGCCGCCCGGCATATTGTTGGCGCCGCGGACCAGGCCGACCCGCGTGGTCTCCTCAAGCTCGACCGCGGGCACGCGCGGGGCCTTGCGCACCGCATACACCGGCAGACCCAGGTCGGCGCTCGCCTGCTCCAGCGCCTCCCGTGCGCCGTCGGCTCTGGCCGGGACGATCAGGGCACCGGGCGGCAGCACGGTGCCGGAGCGGACGTCCACCTCCTCGGCGGCGCGGTAGACCGGCACGTCGGTCTGCTCCAGCGCGGTGATCACCCGGCCCAGCCCGTAGGAGGTCGGGCCGACCACGTAGGCACCGGTGCGGCCCGGGTCCTTCGGGAACGGCTGGGCAGCCGGGGTCACCTCGTCCACGACGACGCTGGACACCTGCACCGGCTCGTTAACGGCGTCGACGTCCACGCCCATCAGCAGACCGAGGTTATCCGTGGTCTCGCTGTAGGGCATGATCAGCGGGCAGTCGTTGCACTTGCGTGCCTCGTCCGGGTACTCGTCGATCCGCAGCAACTGGTCCACCCACCGGCCCATCGGCTGGTCCGTGCGCAGGATCCAGGACCCCTCCTCGTATGCCGTGCCGCCGGCGGTGAAGTCCTCGGTCGCCTGCTCGATGACGACCGCGCCGAGGTCGAAGATGCTGAGCAGCTCGTAGGTCGCGAACGGGTCCCGCTGCTCGGCCGGGATGACGTAGGCGCTGGCCCCGCCGTCCCAGGTCTCGCTGTTGGCGTTGACCTGGTACATGTTGCGGTAGAGCCACTCCTGCGGGTTGCCCGCCACCGTCTCCAGGCCGGAGTAGACGGCCGTCTCGGCATACTCCACGATCTGCATGGGGCGCCAGGTGGTCTCGTCGTAGGGCAGCGGGGAGCGCAGCGTCGCCGCGGACGGTTCCAGGATGTTCTCGGAGGTGTAGGTGAACCAGAGGTCCCGGGCGGAGGCGATCTCGGTCAGCCACGTGGTGGTGCCCTGGAAGGTGCTGTAGCCCATCACGTCGGCGTTCCACATGATGCCGTAGGCGTCGTCGGTCTTGGCGCCCTTCTTGCCGGCGGCGATCAGGTCGCGGTTGGCCTCCTGGCCGATGCTGTTCGCCGAGGAGACGGTGATCGGGTCCAGGACCGGGGACATCGGCTCGTCCCACGGCGGGCTCCAGATGCGGGGGCTGTTGGCCCCGGCCTGGTGCATGTAGTGCTGCACGACCGGGCGGTACTTCTGCTCCAGCGCCAGCCGGATCCGGGACTCCTCCTGGGTGAACATGAACCAGTCGCGGTTGTTGTCGTGGCCGACGTACTTCTGATAGAGGTCGGGGAAGACCCGGGCGTAGTCGGTGCCCTCGGTGTCCATGAAGTAGTCGACCACCCGGTTGTGCCCGTCCGGGTTCTGCGAGGGGACCACCACGATCACCATGGCGTCCAGCACCTTCTCGGTGAAGTCGGACTGCTCGGTCGCGAACCGGTGGACCACGTTCATCAGCGCCGGGGTGTTGCCGACCTCGGTGGAGTGGATGCCCGCCTCGATGTAGTAGACCGGCACGCTGTCGGCGGCCAGGGTGCGGGCGTACTCGTCGCGGGGCACCCCGGCGGCGTCCGCCTCGACCTGCAGCTGTGCCGGGTCGGCGAGGCGGGCGTTGATGTCCAGGATCTCCTCCAACCGGTCCAGGTTGGCCGCTGACCCGATCTGCACGATCGGGAATTCCTCGCCCTCCGTCGTCTCCCCGACGACCTCATAGTTCACCAGCGGGGAACTGTCGGCGATCTGGCTCAGGTAGGCCTTCACCTCGTGGAATCTGGGGAGTTTTGCCTCCTCGCCCAACGGGTATCCGAAGAATTCCTCGGGCGTGGGCACGGACTGGGTCGGGGCGGTGAATGCCGAGCCGCCCTGGGTCGTGGGGGTGGGGGTCAGGGTCGCGGTCGCTCCGGTTGTGCCGGAGAGCAACCCGACGATGGAGGCGGCGGCGACGAAGGCGGTCAGGCCCGTCTTTCTCAGTGACACGGAAATGTCCTCTCTAGCCCGGCTATGAATGGTCCCCGTTCAGTGAGAATGAACATTTTCAGTGCGGTGAGGGCGCGTCAATCGAAATGGGCAAAAGAGAGACGATTGGTGGGATTGCTAGAGCATGCGACGCCATTGGTCCACCGGTCTTGGGAAAGTCCGGTAATGCCATTGGGACCGTGTGTACGTTACCGCCCGGTGTGCTTTTGCCGGGACCTGGCGATTACGAGAAGGCCTGCGAGATGTCCTCGACGGTGGACTCGATGGCCGCACGTTCCTGCTCCGGCGCTTCGGGCTCCTCCTGCCGCGGTGCCATGACCGCGGGGTCGACCGTCATCACCGCGTAGCCGGCCACGGCACCCGCGCCGAAGCCGGGGGCGAAGATCCTGGTCGGCCCCGTGATCACGCCCTCGCTGACCGCGTCGTAGATGGCCAGCGGGATGCTGGCGGAGGAGGTGTTGCCCATCCGCTCGATGTTGAAGTAGAGCCGGTCGGCGGACAGTCCGGACTGGGCGGCGAGCTCGATGACCATGGTCTTGTTGGCCTGGTGCGGCACGATCAGGTCGATGCTGTCCAGCAGCGAGACGGCCTTGCCGTCGGGGTCTGGGAGCGCGCCGATCTCCTCCAACATTTGGGCCAGGTAGCGCCCGGCGAGGGTCTTCACCTCCGGTCCGTAGACGGTGATGTTGTTGTCGAAGTCCGGGTTGGGCCAGATGATCGAGTTCACCTGGCTCTCCGGCCCGCTGGCGTAGGTCTTGAGGAACTCGATGTCCGGGGCCTCGCCGGGCTCCGCCACGCCGACCAGCAGGGCGGCCGCGCCGTCGCCGAAGATCATCCGGGACGGTCGGACGTTGCCGATCTTGTCCGAGAACTTCTCGACGCAGACCACCAGGACGGGGCGCTCCACCTCCTGGATCAGCCGCACCGCCTCGGCCAGCCCGTAGGGCATCCCGGCGCAGGCGGCGATGAGGTCGAAGGAGGCGTGCGACTGGTAGATCCCCAGGGCGCCCGACAGGTAGGTCGCGATCGAGGGGATCAGCCGGTTGCTGGTGCAGGTGCACACCACGACCGCGCCGACCTCCTCCGGCCCGACCCCGGCGTGCGCCAGGGCCGACCGGGCGGCCCGCAGGGCGATCTCCTCGATGTCCAGCGAGGTGTAGAGCCGCTGCTCGATCCCGGTCTTGCTGCTGATCTCCGCGGCGCTCATCGGCGACCAGTTGTAGCCGGAGTTGCGGATCAGGTCCTCGTTGCTGCACACCTGGTCGCCCGGCTCGACGGACAGGGCCAGGATGCGCGGCTGCACCGCGAGGTCGCGGACCGCGATGGGACGGTAGGGGCGGGTCGGCTGCCGGGCCTCGACCGGGGGGTGCGACGGCCGGTACGGGCCGGGCGCGCCCGTCCTGACCCGGGTGAGGAACTGCTGCACCTGGCGGTCGCGGGGGTGGAAGAGGACCACGTAGTCGTCGTCGCGCAGGTCACCGACCCGGGCGAGCTCGCTCCGGGTGCGGTCCCACGGGTACTGGTTGTGCAGCACCATCGCCCACCGGTGCAGCGCCTCCAGCTCCGGGACGTCCTCGCTGGCGTCCAGGATGTCCTCGAACCGGTAGACCGGGTAGTCCGGGTCGTAGCCGGTGAGGCGGAGCGTCTGGTGGTCCGGGTCGGCGAGCAGCTCGGCCACGGTGGGCTTGACCGGCGACAGGTCGGTGGCGTGGAAGGTGCGGTGCGAGAAGACGTCGAAGATCACCTCGAAGATGCGGTCCTCAAGGTCCTGGTCCCACGTGGCGGGCAGCTGCTGGTAGACCTCGCGCACCGCCTCGGCCTTGCGTGGCCCGTCCTCCCAGGGGGTGAGGGTCGGCATGTAGAGGTCGTCCCGGTTGCGCGGGACGTCCCCCCAGCGGCACGGCCGCTTGTCGAACATGGTGATGGCGTACCGGTTGGACCAGAAGAGGTTCATCGCGACGTCGCGCATCAGCTCGTAACGGTGGGTGTAGCGCCCCTGCTCGATGCGCGCGAGGATCTCGGTCCCGCTGGGCGACTTCGTCTCGAAGTCCCTGCGGATCACCGCCTCCAGTTGCTCCACGTCGGCGAGGGCCGCGAAGTCGAGTTCCGGGGCGAAGTTGGACGGGAACACCATCCGACCCTGGCTGTTCAGCTGGAAGGGCTGAGTCATGGCACACACTCCGTCGTGTGGGGGACCGTTGCCCCAGAGCCTAGGGGCTGCGCGCGGTTTAGTCTCGCCGTCTCCCGCAGCCGCTCCGGGTCCAGTAGGGTCGCGGCAGCGACGAGCGAGGGAGGACCCGTGGGTGCCCGGTTGGTTCCGGTCGAGCCGAGTTTCACGACCGAGTCCGAACGCATGGTGTGGGAGAGGCTGCGCATCCAACTGGGCGACGACGCCACGCTGCTGGCCAACCTCCGGCTGACCGACGAGGAGAAGGACCACGAGCTGGACCTGGTGGTGCTGCTGCCGGGCGCGGGCATCGTAGTGGTCGAGGTCAAGGGTGGCTCGGTCTCGGTCGACGGGACCGGGGCCTGGCGGCAGGGGAGCGGCCCGGGACGGACGCGCCGGATCTGGCCGGTCGACCAGGCGATGGCCGGCAAGCACGCACTGCGCAAGTATGTCGAGGCCGACCCGCGCTGGCGGGACTCCTCGCGCACCCGGGTGCGGTGGGCGCACGGGGTCGTGACGGCATACAGCCGCATCGCCGACGACTTCGCCACCCCCGAGTGCCCCCGCTGGATGGTGCACGACGCGGACGACCTGGGCCGGCTGGCCGAACGGCTGCGGGACAGCGCGCTGCGCCAGGAGTCGGGGTTCCGGGTGCCGGACGAGGACGACCTCGACCTGGTCGTGGAGATCCTGCGCGGGCGCCACCTGCCCGCCCCGAGCGTCGTCGCGGAGGCCGACGAGCGGGAGGACCGGGCCGACCGGCTCACCCAGGAGCAGGCGCTGCTGCTCAAGGTGACCCGGCTGCTGCGCAGGGTGGAGATCCGCGGGGGTGCGGGCAGCGGCAAAACGGTCTTGGCCCTCACCCAGGCCAAGGAACTGACCCGGGGTGCCTACAAGCAGCCGACACAGCGGGTGGCGCTGCTGTGCTACTCGATGGGGTTGGCGGCCTTCCTCACCCGGGAGGTGGCCGCCGTGAAGCGACAGCACCAGCCCGCGTTCGTCGGGACCTTCCACGAGCTGGGCCGACGGTGGGGCGCGCCCGACGGGGACCGCACCGACAGCGACTTCTGGGAGAACCGGCTGCCGACCCTGATGGCCGAGCTGGCCCAGGGACTGTCGGACCGGGAGAAGTTCGACGCGATCGTGGTGGACGAGGCGCAGGACTTCGCGCAGTCGTGGTGGACCCCGCTGCTCGCCGCGCTGCGCGACCCGGACGAGGGCGGGCTCTACGTCTACTCCGACGAGAACCAGCGGATCTTCCCGCGGTTCGGCCGCCCACCGATCGAGCTGGTGCCGTTGGTGCTGGACCACAACCTGCGCAACACCACCCAGATCGGGCAGGCGTTCGCCCCGCTCACCCCGATGCGGATGCGCCTGCTGGGCGGCGACGGGCCGGAGGTCACCTTCGTGCCGTGCGCCGCCGAGGATGCGCTGGACACCGCGGACGACCAGGTCGACCTGCTGCTCGAGGAGGGGTGGGAGCCGGGGCACGTGGCGCTGCTGACCACCGGCTCGCGGCACCCCATGCAGGTGGATCAGACGGAGCGCCGCGGCTACGACGGCTACTGGGAGACCTTCTGGGACGCCGAGGAGGTGTTCTACGGCACCGTCCTGGGGTGCAAGGGGCTGGAGCGCCGGGCGGTCGTGCTCTGCGTCAACCAGGAGGATGTCCGGGACCGGTCCCGGGAGCGGCTGTATGTCGGGTTGTCCCGCGCGACGGACCGTCTCGTGGTCGTGGGTGACCCCGGGGTGGTGCGGGAGATGGGCGGCGACGAGGTCGCGCGGAACCTGGGCGTGCCGACCGGGAAGCCCTAGCGCGCCCATGTGGCTGGCGAAACGGCTGGACCGGGCTCAACGTCGGCACCCGGGACTCGGCGTCCCCACCGCCGTCGTGTTCAAGTACGCCGACGACCAGGGCCCCTACCTCGCGGCGCTGATCACCTACTACGGGTTCCTGGCGCTGTTCCCGCTGCTGCTCCTGCTGACCTCGGTGCTGGGCTTCCTGCTCGCCGGCGAGCCGGAGCTGACCCAGCAGATCCTGGACACCGCGATCAGCCAGTTCCCCGTCCTCGGCTCCCAGCTGGGCACGCCGGAGGGGATCCAGGGCAGCGGCTTCGCCGTGGTGGTCGGCGCGCTCGTGGCACTGTGGGTGCGGTGCGGGCCTGCCAGGCGACGCTGCACATGATGGACGTCTGCTGGGCGGTGCCCCGCAGCGAGCGCCCAGACCCGCTGCGCGCGCCGGTCCGCAGCCTGCCGCTGCTGGGCTTCGCCGGGCTGATGCTCCTCGGCAGCACCCTGGTGTCGGTGCTGGCCGGCAACGCGGACGCCTACGGGCTGCAGGTCGAGGCGTTCCTGCGGCTGCTCGCGACCGTCCTCGCGTTCCTGGTGGCACTGGCCGTCTTCCTGCTCGCGATGCGGATCACGCCCACCTACTCGCTGGGCTGGCGGGAGGCGCTCCCCGGCGCCCTGGTCGCGGCGCTCTGGTGGCAGCTCCTGCAGTGGTTCGGCACGGCATACGTCACCCGCGTCGCGCAGAGCAACGACGCCTACGGTGTCTTCGGGGTGGTGCTCGGCCTGGTCGGGTTCCTCTACCTGGCCGCGGTGATCGTGGTGCTGTCCGTCGAGCTCAACGTGGTGCTGACCAAACGGCTGTACCCGCGGGCGCTGCTCGCACCGTTCAGCGACGAGGAGTCGCTGACCGACGCGGACGAGCAGGCGATCACCGACGCCGCCCAGGCGACCGCGACCAAGGACTACGAGGAGGTCGAGGTGACTTTCGAGGAGCAGGACGACCGCGAGGGGTGAGCGGGTCCCGGCTCGGGCCGGGACCGGCCCGCCGGGCATGAACGCGGGCAACGGGAGGTATGAACGGCACCGGGCGTTGGTCTGCGTTGCCGGTCCACAGTAAATTCCCAGCCTGCGCTATTGACCCTCTGACCTGCGGTTTCTATGGTGCCAACAGGTGACGGGGCGGTCGGGGTCGAAGGATCGCACCGCGCGTTTGACCCGTCCCGCACTGCCCACGGATCGTCCGATCCGTGCTGCCCCCTGACCGTCCTGGCCCGGGGGCTTCTGCGTCTCCAGGAAGGTTCGACGATGAATCCCCACTACAGGCGGAGACCGGTGCTCGCCGGTCTCCTCGCCACCGCCCTGGCCGGTGCCGGACTGGTCGCACCCCTCACGTCCGGACCACAGGCGGGGGCCCAGGCCGGGTTGCCGGTCGCCGCAGCCGGTGAGCTCGGGCCGGGCGCGGACGTCCCGACACCGGAGGAGTACTTCGGGTTCGCGATGGGCACCGAGGGTCGCCTCGCGGCCTACCCCGACGTGCTCGACTACTTCCGCCTCATCGCCGACGCCTCGGACCGGGTCGACTACGAGACCATCGGCGAGACCACGATGGGCAACGAGTACGCCACCGTGCTGATCAGCTCGCCGGAGAACCTCGAGCGGATCGACCGGCTGGTCGAGATCAACCAGCAGCTGTCCGACCCGCGCAGCACCACCCCGGAGGAGGCGCGGGAGTTGGCGGACGAGGGTGTGCCGTTCTACCACCTGGAGGCCACGATCCACTCCAGCGAGGTCGGCAACGGGCAGGCGATCAACGACATCGTGCACCGGCTCGCGACCGAGAACTCCGAATTCACCGAGAACGTCCTGAACAACTCGGTGATCGTCCTGGTCCCGTCGCAGAACCCGGACGGGCAACACCTGGTGGTGGACCACTTCAACGAGACGGCCGGCACCGACCTGGCCCGCACCTTCCCCGACCTCTACCACAAGTACACCGGGCACGACGACAACCGCGACTGGATCATGTTCACCCAGGTCGAGGCGCAGTACCGGCTGGAGCTGATCAAGAAGTACCGGCCGGCGATCGTGCACATCATGCACCAGCAGGGCAACAGCGGGGAGCGCATCTTCGTCCCGCCCTACGGCGGCATCAACAACGACAACGTGCCGACCAACATGACGACCGCGGTCAACGCGATCGGCCAGCACGCGGCCCGCGCCATGTCGGCCGAGGGCAAGACCGGCGTCGGCACCGGCGACTACCCGATCTTCTGGGCGCTGGAGCAGCCGGTCGGCTTCTACCCGTTCACGGGGACCGGCGTCTTCCTGACCGAGATCGCCAGCGTGGTCGACTACGCCTACCCCCAGGTGTCCCAGGACGGGTCGAACCTGGGGCCGCAGGACCCGATGATGACCCTGCTCGAGCCCTACGACAGCGACGTCTGGACCCTGGCGGACATCGTGGCGTATGCCGAGACGGCCACCTACGCGGGGATGGAGTACACGGCCTCGCACGGCACGCAGCTGCTCTACGACAACCTCTTCTCGGTGCCGCACGAGTACCTGAACGAGGGGGTGCCGTCCGGCACCTACGCGTTCGTGGTGGACGCGGACCAGCGGGACCCGTACGCGACCTTCGAGATGCTCCAGCGCCTGGAGTGGACCCAGGTCGAGATCGAGCGGGCGACCGCGGACTTCGAGGCCGGAGGCAAGACCTACGGTGAGGGCTCCTACGTGATCCGGATGGCGCAGCCCCGCGGCAACTGGGCGCACCAGGTGCTCGGGGTCGACGAGTACCCCGAGCTGCGGGACTGCGCGGACTGCCCGATCCTGCTGCCGTATGCCGAGACCACCACGACCATGCCGCTGCTGCTCGGGGTGGACGTCGACGAGGTGATGGAGCCGTTCGAGGCCAGCCTGGAGCCGGTCGAGTCGGTCGAACTGCCCGAGGTGAGCATGCCCGAGGCCCCCGGCCGGCACGGCGCCTACCTGGTGGACCCGGCGTCCTACGGGACGGTGCAGATCGTCACGGCGCTGCAGGACAACAACATCCGCACCTTCCGGGCCGCTGAGGAGTTCCGCGAGGCCAGGACGACCTACCCCGCCGGCACCTACGTCGTCCCGGCGACGCCGCAGGCGCGCAGCGTCCTCGCCACCGCGTCCGCGAAGGTCGGGCTGGAGGTCGAGGCGGTCCAGCGGGCCCCGCGCGTGGAGGGCGTGCAACTCAAGCCCAAGACCCAGGTCGGGCTCTTCCGCGGCGCCAACAACATGCCCGGTGGCTGGGACATGTGGCTGTTCGACGAGTACGGCGTGGACTACGACGTCGTCTCCGCCCAGGACTTCGAGTACGACTCGCTGACCGAGCTCTACGACACGATCGTGCTCTCCAAGGGGATCTCGACCGAGGACATCGTGGAGGGCCTGGACCCGGCGAGGTACGACGAGGACTACGCGTGGGCATACGGCGTCGGCGAGGAGGGCCTGCAGAAGCTGCGCGAGTTCGTCGAGGACGGCGGGACGCTGTTGGCGATCGGTGACTCGGTGCCGACCGTCCAGGATCTGCTGGACCTGCCGATCGAGCAGGTGCTGCCCAGGGACCGGGACGAGTTCCTGGCCGGCGGCAGCATGCTGAACCAGGAGTTCGACGTGACCAACCCGGTCGCGTGGGGCATGCCCGAGTCCTGGCCGGTGTGGTTCTACGACACCGGGGCCTACCAGGTCACCGGCGACGGGGCCGAGGTGGCCGGCAACTACCCGGCGGAGGGTGAGCTGCTGGCCAGCGGCTACCTGCGCGGGGAGGAGCACCTGCAGGGTGCCGCCAACGTCGTCTCCTTCGACGTCGGCGAGGGCACGGTGGTGACCTACGGCAGCGAGATCACCTTCCGGTCGCTGCCCCGGTCGACCTTCAACCTGCTGTTCAACGCCGTCTACCACGGCCCGTCGGCGGAAGTCGACGGCCCGACGTTGTCGCGGATGGAGGAGCAGTTCGCCCCTGACGGGACGTTGCTGCAGGACTGAACGCAGGCGCAGGCGGTGGGGGCGGTGACCGGACCCGGTCGCCGCCCCCACCACCATGTCGCGGCGACCCTTACGCGAGTGTGGCGCCGGGTCCTACGCTGTGCCCGTGGTCGGCGTGCGCCTGCTGGGGCCGGTAGTCGTGGAGGCGGACACGACTGTGCCGCTGGGCGGCGCCAAGCAGCGCGGCCTGTTCGCCCTGCTGGCCGGCAGCGTCCCCCCGCGCCGGACCGACGACCAGCTGATCCAGGGGCTGTGGGGCGAGGAGCCACCGGCCAGCGCCCGCAACGCCGTCCAGGTCTACGTGACCGGTCTGCGGCGCGCCCTCCAACCGCTCGGCCTCGGGATCGCCCGCTCTGGTGACGGCTACGCCCTGACGGGTTCGGCATACGAGGTCGACGTCGTGCGGTTCGAGACCGTCGTGGCGCAGGGACGCGCGGCGCTGCGGGGCGGCGACGCGGGCCGCGCCGCGGACCTGCTCGAGCAGGCACTCCGGCTCTGGGGAGGGACACCGTTCGACGGCGTCGGTGACCTGCCGGCCTTCGAGCAGTGGCGGGACGCACTGGTCGCGGTGCGGCAGTCCGCGCGGGCGGACCTGGCCACCGCCCTGCTGCGCACCGGACGCTACGACGAGGCGATCGCCACGGCCCAGGCCCTGGTGGCTGACCACCCTTACGACGAGCGGGGGTGGGTGGTGGCCGCGACGGCGCAGTACTGGGCAGGACGCCAGGCCGCCGCCCTGGAGACCTGCACGAGGGCCCGGGACCTGCTTGCCGACGAGCTGGGGGTCGACCCCGGCCCCGAGCTGGCCCAGCTGCCCACCCAGATCCTGCGCCAGGAGCTCCGCGACCCCACCGAGGGGCGGGCCGCGCCGGACGGCGGCGCGGATGACGAGGCGGCCGAACCAGTGCCCTCGTTGCCCCCGTTGCCACCTGCGCCGGACCCGTTCGTGGGGCGCCAGGACGCGGTGCAGGAGGTCCTCGACCTGGTGGCGGCGGGGCGTCGGGTGATCACACTGGTGGGGATGGGCGGGATCGGCAAGACGACCCTCTCGCTGGCGGTGGCGCACCGGCTGGACGAGGCGGACCGGGCTGTGCTGTTCTGTGAGCTCGAGGCCGAGACGGATGCCGCCTCCGCGCTGGACCGGGTCTGCCGGGATCTGGGCGTGGACCCGGAGGACGACGCGGCCGCGGCGATCGGTAGTGGGCCGGCGGACGTGATCGTGCTCGACAACGCCGAGCAGGTCGACGGGCTCGGGGCCGCCCTCGGCGACCTGGTCCGGCGGTATGCCGCGCCGCAGTTCGTCCTGACCAGCCGCACCCACGTGGGTGCCCGGGGCGAGCAGACGGTCCCGGTGTCCCCGCTCATGGTCGGTGCGGGAGAGGGCGAGGCGTCACCGGCGACCGAGCTCTTCTGGGCGGCGGCCGCACGGGTCCGTCCCGATGTCGACCGGGGCGGTGACGACGCGGACGTGCGGCAGTTGTGTGAACTGCTGGGCGGCATCCCGTTGGCGATCGAGCTGGTGGCCGGGCGGATGCGGACGCAGACTCCGGCACACCTGCTGCGCCGTGTCGTGGAACACCGCACCTCCCTCCTGGACACCCGCTCGACCGGTCACCTGCCGGCACGCCAGGCGACGCTGCGCGTGGTCATCGACGCAGCGGTCGGGAGCCTGTCCGGGCCCGCACGACAGCTGCTGCGGCTGGCAGCCGGGGTCGACGGGTGGGTCCGGCAGGAGACCCTCGAGCAGGTCGCGGACCCGGTGCTCGCGGACGACTTCCTCGCCGCGCTGGACGAGCTGTCCTCGCACGGCCTGGCGGCGGTGGACCGCGCGGGCCGGGTGCGGCTGCCCCCGCCGGTCCGTGAGTTCGTGCGGGAGGACGGGGGCGCCCCGGTCGAGCCGCTCCTGCCCGTGGTCGTCGACCTGGCCGAGGAGTTTGGTGCCCGGCTCTACGGACCGGAGGCCAGCGAGGCGCTCGCCAACCTGACCGGCGATGCCGACGTCCTCGGCACCGTGCTCAACCGGGCCGTCGAGGACGGGGCACCAGCCGAGACGGTCGCGGCCGCGGCGCGGCTGCTCATCGCGCTGCGCCGCTACTGGCTGCTGGCCTCACGGATCCCCGAGGCCAGGCGGTGGTCCGGGGTGCTCCGTGACCGGGCCGCGCTGAGGGAGCTGGACCGAGCCCGGCTCGCGATCCTGGACGGCAACCTGGCCCAGTGGGTCGATGACCACCGGGCCCGCGACCTGCTCGAGTCCGGACTGGCCGACGCGACCAGGTTGGGCGCGCCCAGTGATCGGCTGCTCGTCTCCGGGTGGTGCTCCCTCGCCGCGCACACGGCCACCTACGGGGAGGTCGACACCGCGGAGCGGGCCGTCGCGCAGGCGGCCGCGACGGCTGCCGAGTCGGGCGACCCGCTGCTCGTCGGGCTGGTCCAGGACCTCGAGGGTTTCGTCGCCAACCAGCTCGGTGACCTGGAGACGGCCCTCAACGCCAGTCTGCGGGGACTGGAGACGGCCCGGGCCGCCGGCGACGAGTACGACATCGTCACCCTCCTGACGGCTGCCGCCGAGGTGCTCTCCGAGCTCGGCCGGGACGCCGAGGCGGTGCGCTTCGCCGACGAGGCGTTCGAGCGCACCACGCGGTTGGAGCTCGGTCCCCAGTGGGTGGTCGGTCTGGTGATCCGCGCCGCGGTGCAGGTGGCCGCGGGCCAGGTGGCGGCGGCCCGGGGCAGCGTGCTCGAGGGGTTGCGCAGCGCCCGGCGCCAGCACCCGGCCCCGAAGACCTTCGCCGACGGTTTGCGCACCATGGCCGCCGTCGAGGCGGCATCGGGCCGGGACGAGGAGGCGGCGCGGTTGACCGGCGCCGCCCTGGCGATCATGGCCGACCTGCAGCTGGACAACGACGGCACCTCCCGGGTCGACCTGGTCGCGGCCGCCGCGCGGGACCGGATGGGAGAGGAGGCGTGGCGGGCGGTGGGGGCCATCGGCGCCGCGGACCCGATGGGCGTGCTCGACCGGCTGCTGGCCGAACCCACCTGAACGACCACCGTGCGGGCGGCCTGTCGAGGGCCACCCGCACGGCGGTCGTGTCGCTGGTCTCACGGCGGCTCAGGCGGCCGACCTGGACCGGGCGAGGTAGCGTCCGCCCAGCCCGCCACCGAGCAGGAGCAGCAGCCCGGCCAGGCCGATCGAGGCCCAGGCGACCGCGGGCAGACCGGCCTCGTCCGCCGCCGCGGGCGGGGCGGCCGGACCGTCGGAGAGGCTCACCGGGGTGGCCGTGTCGGCAGCGCCGCCGTCCGCCGCCGCGCCGGGGAGGCTGCCCTGGTCGGTAGCCACGTGTCCGGTTCCTTCCTGCGGCACTGTCACCGCGACCTCGGCAGCAGTGGCGGTCTCCTCGCTCGGTGCGGCGGCCTCGGCCACGTCCACGCCGTTGCGGGTGAGGAAGTCGCGCAGCGTCTCGGTGTCGGTGACGAAGTTGAACGGCTGGCTCTCGCCGTGGATGCCGAAGGAGTTGACGCCGATCACCGCGCCGGACTCGTCCAGCGTCGGGCCACCCGACATGCCACCGGTGACCGCGGCGTCGATCTCGGTGTTCGGCACGCCCTTGGTGGTGTACTGCCGGGAGCTGACGGTGCCGAACTTGTAGGAGGGGAGCTGGCGCCGGTAGTCCGATACGTCCGAGACGCTGCCGGCGAAACCGATGGAGGTGACCGGGTCGCCGACCACGGGGGTGTCCTCGCTGATCGGCAGTGCGGGGCTGTCGGCCAGGTCGGCCACCCGCAGGAGCGCGTTGTCGCCCTTGGCGAAGCCCTGGGAGTCCACGATCTGGGCGATCATCGAGTCGGACCCGCTGAAGATGCCGTCGGCGATGCCGGTGGGTTGTCCGACGTATGCCGTGGGCTCGCCGATCCCCACCGCCCAGTCCAGGGTGGCCAGGTCCAGGTGGCTGAGGTCGTAACCCTCCTGCTGGAGGTCGCCGGCCACCTGGCCGACCGCGGCCCGCTCGGTGGTGGCATCGGCCTCGACGCAGTGGCTGGCGGTGACGATCTCGCCATCGTCGCTGACGAAGAACCCGGTGCACAGGGCCAGCACGTCCGTGCTGTAGAGCGTCGACGTGCCGTCCTCCCACGGGACCTCGACGGTCGCGGGGAACTCGACGTCGACCCAGACGATCGAGGCGTTCGCGTCGGAGCGGGCCCCGGTCTCGGACGCCGAGGCGGCAGCCGGGACGACGAGGGCTCCGGCGAGGAGCGCGGTGGTGGTCAGGGCCTGGAGCTGGGTGGTGCGCATGTCATCCTCCTGGGATCTGGTCCGTCCGACCTCTCCGGCGGGCGGTGGTGCTGGCTCCACCGTCGCGGCGGGCGCTTAACCGCCGCTTAAGGCCGAGTTGGGGCTGTCGTGGCAGCACGGGGACGCAGCGACGCCGGGACCACGGGGGTCCCGGCGTCGCCGGTCTGGTTCGGGCCCTGCGGGTCACGGGCTCCTGCGGCCGGCGACGACCTCGCCGTAGGTCTGGCCGTCCGCCTGGTCGGCGAGGTCGGTCGTGACACCGAAGAGGGCGGTCAGGGACAGGGTGAGCGCGGCGGTGAGGAGGGCGATGGTGCCGCGGGTGCTGGTCGTGGTGGTCATGGCGGGCTCCTGGGTCTCGGGGAACTGTGGGTGCTGCTCCGTTGACTCCCATGCTGCGCAGCGGCGCTTAAGGCCCGCTTAAGCGCCGCCGAGGACGGTGCTACGTGTCGGACACCCACCACATCGGAAGGCAGTGCCATGAACACCACACCCATCTCCAGGATCCACCGCAGCGGGGCCCGTGCCCTGGCGGTCCTGCTGCTCGCCGTCGGCGTGTGCCTGCCGCTGGGCGGGCAGCCGGCCTCGGCATACGGCAACAGCGGGTGGGGCAACCCCGGGGGCGCCATCCCCGTGGCTGCCGCCTACAACGGTCTCTACGGGCTCGTCGTGCCCGGCGTCTACGTCGGTCGATCACCCGGCAGCCGGGACACCCAGTTCGTGACCGCGCGGATGCACGTGAACGAGTGGCGTCCGGCCGAGCAGCGCTGGGTCCGGATCAGGACCGGATCCCAGTCGATCAGCATGCTCCCCGGTCAGGCGTTCGGAATCGTCCCCGCCGTGACCGTCCCCGTCGACTACCGCCGCTACTACAACGTCGAGGTCGAGGTGATCTGGGAGAACGGGTACGGCGGGACCTTCGGCAGCAACACGATCCACCTCGTGCACGCCGGCGACTACCGGTGCGGCTACAGCGCGTGCACCGTCGGTCAGGGATGGATCTACTTCTGACCGGCGGCCGGTGGGCCGGGTCGGCGCCGGCTCACCCGAACAGCTCGCGCAGTTCCTCCGCCCGGGCCAGGGCGGCCTCCTCGCCGGCCGAGATGGCCGACTTGGCCCGGTGGAAGTCGGCGATCTCCACGCCGTCGATGTGCGGGTCCAGCACCAGGTCCGGCTTGTAGAAGGAGAGCCGGGCCATGGTCAGCTGGGCCTGCATGATGTCGGCCGCCCGCAACAGCTCCCGCAGGGCGCCCAGGCGGTACTTGCGCCGCGGGGCACCGGCGTCCTGCTCCGGGTGGTCCAGCTCGGCCAGCGGGGTGGCGTTGACCGCCAGGACGCGGTCGGCACCCAGCAGGAGCGCGCCGTCGACCGGGATCTGGTTGAGCAGCCCGCCGTCGACCAGCCGGGCCCGGCCGATCGCCACCGGCTCGATCGCGCCGGGGTAGGCGGTCGTGGCGCGCAGCGCCTGGATCAGGTCGCCCTGCTGGCTGTAGTGGATCCGACCGTCGGTGATGTCGGTCGCGGTGAGCACCAGCCGGAGGTCCAGCTCCTCGAAGGTGGCCGGGAGCAGGTCCTGCAGCCACCGCTGGAAGCTCTCGGTGTTGATCACCCGCCCGGACAGCGGGTTCCAGTCGATCAGCTTGCGCCACCGCAGGTCGGTGGCGATCACCGCCATCTGCTCCGCCGTGTATCCGGCCGCGATGAAGGCGCCGATCAGGCCGCCCATGCTCGTGCCAGACACCACGCCGGGTCGGATCCCGAGGTCCTCCAGCACCCGCACGACGCCGATGTGGCACAACCCGCGGGCGCCGCCGCCACCCAGCGCCAGCCCCACCACCGGCTCCGGGCGCGGGGTGGCCTCGGGCGTGCGGGAACCCCGTCTCGTCGTCTCGGCCATGCGGTCAGTCTCGCACTGGGATTGCTACCGGCGTGCCGTCGGTGGGGGTGTCGGGGGTGCGGTGTCACCGGCGCCCTCGTGCTGGGCGGCACGCAGCTGCCAGGCGACCGCCTGGGCGCGGCCACGGACCTCCAGCTTGCGGTAGATGTTCGACGTGTGGTGCATCACGGTCTTGGGGCTGATGCCGAGCGCCGCCGAGATCTCCTTGTTCGTGCCTCCCGCGGTCAGCAGCGCGAGCACCTCCTGCTCGCGGGAGGTGAGCAGGGACGAGGTGCGCGGGGTGGGCCGGCGGGCCGGGGCCCCGTCGACCGGCTGCTCCGCAGGGGCCGGGGGTTCGTGGCCGGTCGAGGACCGGGCCACGGTGGCGGCATACGCCAGGGCTTCCTCGGCGGCCGACCGGTGGGTCAGGCTCGCGCCGGCCAGGAAGGCCGCGTCGAAGGTGGCTCCGCCGCGCTCGCGGCAGACCTCGAGCGCCTGCTCGTAGGCGCGCTGCGTCCACGGCGGGACGCTGGGGCGCAGCACCGGAAGGTGCACGGCGAGCATGCCGTGGAAGCGGGCCTCCTGCTCGGTCTCCCTCCGCAGCGCGGCGATCCGGGCCAGGCAGACGATCGGGATGCCGCACCAGCCCCAGGCCTCCGCGGACCGACCCATCCGGATCACCTCGGCGGCCAGGTCGGCGGCCGCGGGCAGGTCGCCCGCCCCGATCGCGTCGAGCGCGGCCAGCGGTTGGATCCAGGCCTGGGCGTGCCGGTTGCCGGTCCGGCGGGCCAGCGAGAGCAACTCCTCGTATGCCGGCAGGTCGGGCACCAGGTCGGCGCCACCGGGGAGCGAGCGCAGGAAGCCGCAGGCCACGAGGAAGACCGAGGGGTCGTCCAGCCGCTGGGCCAGCCGATAGGCCGAGACACCCCACCGGTGCGCCTCGTCCAGGTCCGCGCCCTGGTGGGCGAGCATGCCGCTCCACACCTCGAACCGGGCCAGGGTGACCTCCCAGCCCAGGGTGCGGGCCAGCTCGCGTCCTTCGGCGCACAGCGGTGCGACCGCCTCACGGTCCTCGGCGAACCGGGCGGCGCGCAGCGTCAGGCCCAGCACCCGCAGCAACGTCTCTGGGCCCGTGGCGCGGGCCAGGTCCACGGCCCCGAGCAGGTCGGTCAGGGTGTGCTGCACCGCGTCCGCGGTCTCGGCGGTCTCCGCCAGGAGCAGCCCGTGCCAGCCGGCCAGGAGGGCGCGCAGCCCGGCCGGGATCGCGGGGAAGCCGGGCAGCTCCCGGACCCGGGCCAGCAGGTGGGTGTGGCCGGGCGGGGCTCCCCGGCTGAACCAGTAGGGCGCCAGGCCGAGGGCCAGCCGGACGGCTGACGGTGCGTCCTCGCGGTCCAGCGCCCGGTGCAGCGCCAGGCGCAGGTCGGGTCCGACCGGGCGCAGGTGGTCGGTCGATCTGAGGAACTGGCTGCCGGTGCGTGCCCCGCTCAACGGGAGGGTGAATCCCAGGGCCCACCGGATGTGTGCCGAGTGCAGCTCCTCGATCTCCTCCGGCGCCACCTGCTTCAGTTGCTCCACGGCGTGCTCGCGGACCAGGGGGTGCAGGGAGAACCGGGTCGCCCCGTCCGTGTGGTCCGCCTGCACCAGGTGCATGTCGACCAGGGCGGACAGTCCCTCGACGACGTTGCTGACCCCGGTGACCTGGGTCACCGCGTCCACCGGGACCGGGCTGCGGAAGGCGGTCAGCCGGTGCAACAGGGTGCGCTGTTGCGGGCTGAGCAGGGACTCGGTCCAGGCGATGGCGTCGAACAGGTCGTGGTCGGGGGCCCCGCCGGGGACCCGGCCGAGCACGCTCTTGTGCGGGTGGTCGCGCAGCAGGTGGAGCAGGCTGGTGGGGGAGAACGCCGCGGAGCGGGCGGCGGCGAGCTCGATGGCCAACGGCAGCCCGCCGACGAGCGCGCAGATCTCGGCCACGGCAGTGAGGGCGCCGTCCCCGGTGCCGATGGAGATGCCGGTGGCGTCGGCCACGTCGAGGAACATCTGGACCGCGGGCTGGGCGGCCAGGTCCTCGACCGCCGTCCCGGTGCCCGCGGCGGGGTGCGGAGCGGTGAACGGGGCGACCCGGAAGACCGTCTCCCGCGGGATGTACAGGGGGGCTCGGGCGGTGACCACGACCCGCAGGTCGGGCCGGGCCCTGGTCAGCGTGCGCAGGGTGTCCCCGGTCTCGGGGGCCCGGTGGGCGTCGTCGACCAGCAGGATCGTCTCGACCGGGGGTGGGTCTGTGCCGGTGCCCCTGCCGGCACGCGCGGAGGGAGCGGGTGGGGTCGCGCCGGGGATGCCCACGGCCGCGCGGATCCGCCGCTCCAGCAGGCCGGCCTCGTAGACCTGGTCCGTCTCCACCACGACCACCCGCGAGGGGCCCTCGCGGCGCTGCGTGACCAGCTCCCTGGCCAGGCGGGACTTGCCCACCCCGGGGAGTCCGGTGAGCGTCAGCACCCGGCGTCCGGGGAGGTCGAGCAGTCGGTTCAGATCGGCGAGTGCCTGGGAGCGCCCACGGAGGGGGAGATCCGGCATGTCACTAGTGTCCCAGAGAAAGTCACAAGAATAGGGCAACTGCCCGATGTGCGGCAGTGGTGGACGTGATGGACTGTGCATCGCCTCGCAGCGAGGGTGCCAGTCAGCACTGGCAGGTCGTCGGCGGTGGCGGTCGGCGCCGGGTCATGGCCTTCGGCCATACATGGGAACCGGGGAGACTGCCGTCCGCCACTGCCGACGAAGACCGCGCGGGCGCCCCCGGGAGTCCCTGACCGGAATTCGGCGTGGGCCTGGCTCGGACGACGGTCACCTTCTGCTCCTCTCCGGGGGATGGCCACGGATCCGGTGGTGCCCCTCCAGTGTCCTCCCGCCCGCCCGGTCTTGACCAGAGCGACCGAACGCTCCCTCCCAGGTATCGGTCGGGAACGGCTCTGCAGGGTGATGCCCACGGGTGCAGCCGGTTCCTACGGTCGGGCCCATGACCAGACCCGCGACCAGGTGGCCCAGGATGCTCGTGCTGGTGGGCGCGCTGGCCCTGTTCGCCGTGAACCTGTCGGTGCTCACCCTCGTGTATGGCGTGTTCGCGCCGGTGGCGTTCGCGGTCGCCGCGGCCCAGGCCGGGGCCCTCCTGCTGTCCGTCGACCGGCCGCGCGAGGCCACCGGGTGGGCGGTGTCGGCGGGGTTCGCCACCGCCCTGCTCACTGTCGGGGACGCGCCGCTGCCCTGGCCGGTGCCCGCCGTCGGAGTGGTCACGCAGGTGGTGCTCGTCGTGGTCATCGGCGGGCTTCGTAGAGTGGGGGCACCCGTCGGAAGAGGAGCCCACACGATGCTGGACGAGCAGGCGACGAAGCAGGCCTTCAAGACGCTGTGGGCCGCCCACGAGGGCGGCTACACGGTCGACGGCATCCCGGAGGAGGTGCGCCCCCGCACCCGCGCCGAGGGGTATGCCGTGCAGGCCCACTTCGCCGGGGAGACCGCCGCGGTGGCCGGGTGGAAGATCGCGGCCACCTCCCAGGCCGGCCAGGACCACCTGCAGGTCGACGGGCCGCTGGCCGGACGGGTCCTGTCCGAGCGGCTGCTGGAGCCGGGGCAGCCGGTGCCGCTGGACGGCAACTTCATGAACCTGGCCGAGCTCGAGTACGCCTTCCGGATGGTGACCGACCTCCCGCCGCGGGACACGGCATACAGCGAGCAGGAGGTGCTCGACGCGGCCGGGGAGCTGCTGCTGTCCTGGGAGATCCCGAGCACCCGCTTCGACGCGGTCGAGACGGTGGGGGAGGCCCAGCTCATCGCGGACAACGCGTGCGGTTTCCACCTCGTGGTGCAGCCGGCGGCCGACCAGGACTGGAAGGGTGTCGACCTGGCCGCGGAGACCCCGAGCGCCACGCACAGCTCCGGCCTGGTGCATGACGGTGCCGGCCACCGGGTGCTCGGGGGCCCGGTCCCGGCCCTGACCTGGCTGGTGAACGAGCTGTCCGGTCACGGCATCACCCTGGAGGCCGGGCAGCTGGTCACGACCGGCACCTGCGCCGTCCCGATGCCGATCGCGCCCGGCGACTCGGTCACCGGCGACTACGGACGGTTCGGCTCGCTGACGGTGACCTTCTGCTGAGCGGGTGATCGCCGCGCCGGCACCGTCAGGCGAAGTCGTGCGTGGTCTGCCCGTGCGGGTCCTTGGTGAAGGCGATGACCTTCTCCGGTGGCACCCGGAAGACCAGCGCGAGCGGCTCGGTCTCGTCCTCCTCGATCCCCTCCCGGCCGCCGCCGACGAAGCCGCCCTCGTCGTGCACCTCGAACCGCCAGTCCTCGCCGTACTTGGCCAGGTAGGCGGCCGACACCTCGGCCAGCTCGTACTGGTCGGTGACCTGCGCCGCGCTGCCCTCCAGGACGACGTCGGTGCCGGACGACCAGGTGTTGCTGCCGGTGGTGACCGAGACCCCGGGGTCGTCGAGCAGGTTGCGGCACTTCTGCTCCTCCTGGCCGGTGCAGAAGTAGAAGGAACGGTCGTGCCACACGCCGATCAGCGGCGTGACGTGCGGCCGGCCGTCACGGCGGACGGTGCTCAACCAGTAGAGCTCCGCGGTCGCGAACAGCTGCTGCGTCCGCGCCCAGGGAAGGGGTGCGGTGGCGTCCCCGTAGCGGGCGTCCAGGTGCGTGGTGGGCTCGCTCATCCGACCATCGTGCCGTGCGTCCGCCCGGGAGACCAGCCCCCGGCGTCGGCCGCTGCGGGGGCGTCGTTCCAGGCCTTCCTGATGGCCGCGACGTCGGGGTCGGTGAACATCGTGGAGACGTGGTCCTCGGTGAGGGTGCGGGCCACCGTCAGCTCGACCCGCTGCAGGCTGTCCGGGGCGTGCACGGTCACCGCCGTCCCGTCGAGGAGGACGGGCTTGAGGCTGGCGATGCCCTCGGGGAAGGCTCCGGTGAGGGTGACGTGCATCGCCGCCGGCTGTCCGGGGACCGGCTCGAGCAGCCGCGCGTCCTGCACCGTGTCCAGGGCGACCAGGCCGGCGAACATGTCCAGGTGCGCGTCCCCGACGGAGGTGCTGTAGGAACTCCCCTCGACCGGCGAGGTCTCCCCGGCGTCGACGACCCGCAGCCGCAGGCTCCCGCCCTCGGGGAAGTCCGGGTGGTCGAGGACGGCGTCGTAGATCGGGCGCAGGGCGCCCGGGTCCTGGGTGGTGACCTCGAGGGTGCCCCGGGCGGCGCTCGCGGTGTCGACCCCGGGCATCTCCCGCAGGCTCTGCACGACCGGGAGCAGCGCCTCGTTGGCGGCGGCCTCGTCGGCATCCAGGCTGCCCCGGAGGACCTGCACCTCCAGGTCCGGTCCGGCCGCCTGCCCGGCGACGGTCCTCGCCTCCGTGAGGTCGGCGTCCTCCCCGACGTTGACCGCCAGGACGTCCCCCTCGAGGCGGAACCCGGCGACCGGGTGCAACTGCGCCACGGCCTCGAGGGTGTCGTCGAGGGTGTCGGGCAGGCCCGTCCACCGGGTCGTCACCGTCCCCCACGGGTCGCTCACCTCGGCCGTCAGCACGAGGTCGTGGTCGGCCGCCAGCACGCTGCCCACCCGCTCGGTGTCCGCCACCAGGTCGGTGAGCGAGCCGCGGTACACCGGCTCGGTCGAGGTCCGCCACGGGGCGCAGGCCCATTCGCCGTCGAGGACCAGGCCCTCGGCATACAGCGCGGTCCGCAGCTCCCGCTTCGCCTCCCGCTGGGGGTCGTCCAGACAGATGCCGAGCCCACCGGCCTGGACCCCCATCGGGGTGTAGGCGGCGCCGGTGTGCGGGCGCCACTCCTCGACCTCGGTGAGCAGGGCGTCCAGCACCTCCGGCGGGGTGTCGTCGGCGAGCACCAGGGTGCCGCTCACCTTGCCGGTGAACGGGAGCTCGTCGGTGGCGTTGGTGATCGTGTCGATGACGTGTTCGGGGTGGGTGGAGGTGAAGTGCTCGGTGAACTCCTCCGCGGCGTCGGCTCCCTGGCTCAACGCCCCGCAGCCGGAGGTGACCAGGACGGCGGCGACCACCGCCAGGGCGGTGCTGACTCGGACGCTCATGGTGAAGACCTCCGGTGCGGGGGACAGGGCTGCCGGTGAGACGCAGCGTAGGACAGGCCCGTTCCGTAGGCTGGCCCCGTGACCGTGCAGCCCGCCGGCACGAGGAGGAGCGCATGACGGAACCGGACGTGGACGCCCTGGGTGCTGCTGCGCGGGCGCAGGCGAGGGATGCGGCCGAGGCGTTGGGGCTGGCGGTGTCGCCCGCCCACGACGTCGGGGACGCCCGTGAGCTCCTGGCCACGTTCAACCGGATCTGGGACGTCGCCCACGAGTCGGACGTGATGGACCTGGGCAGCGTCGTGGCGCTGACCCACTCGGGCAACTACGTGGGCCTGGCCCACCTGGCCGGTCGGCTGATCGGTGGGGGTGTCGGCTTCTGCGGGCCACCGGGTGCGGGCTTCCACTCCCACGTGGTGGGCGTCGATCCCGCCGCCGGGGGCAAGGGTGTGGGCCGGGCCATCAAGCTGGACCAGCGGGCCTGGTGCCTGGAGCGCGGCATCACCGCGATGCGCTGGACCTACGACCCGCTCGTGTCCCGCAACGCCGCCTTCAACATCCGCAAGCTCGGGGCGGTGCCGGAGTCCTACCACGAGGACTTCTACGGGCCGATGAACGACGCCATCAACTCCGGGCAGCCCTCGGACCGGATGGTGCTGCGCTGGGACCTCACCCGGGACCTGCCCGCCGGGACCGGCGACCGGGCGCCGCTCCCGGGGGAGCCGGCTGACGGCATACCTGCAGTCGTCGCGGTCGCCAGCGGTGACGGCGAGCCCGGAGACTTCACCGCGCCCCCCGCGGACCACACCGGCGAGGTACTGATCGGGGTGCCGCCGGACATCGAGGGACTGCGCCGCCGGGACCGCGACCTGGCCGCCCGGTGGCGGATGGTGACCCGCGAGGCCTTCGGCGCCCTGATCGGTCACGGCTGGCAGGTCACGGACTTCCGGCCCGGCCACTACGTCCTGCGCCGGGACGGAACCCCCATGAGTCGGGAAGGAACCCCATGAGACTTCGTCGGCTGACCCTGCACACCGTGCGGCTGCCCCTGGTGAGCCCGTTCACCACCTCGTTCGCGACCGAGACCGAGAAGGAGACCTACCTGGTCGAGGCGGTGCTGGACACCCCCGCGGGGGAGTTCACCGGGTGGGGTGAGTGCGTGGCGATGGCCGAGCCGCTCTACTCCTCGGAGTTCCTGACCGGGGCCGTCGAGGTCACCCGCCGCTGGCTCGCGCCCACCCTGTTCGCGGTGGAGGACCTCACGGCCGAGACGGTCGGCCACCACCTACGGCCCGTCGTCGGGCACCCGATGGCCAAGGCGGCTGTGGAGATGGCGGTGCTCGACGCGCAGCTGCGCTCGCAGGACCGCTCGTTCGGCTCCTACCTGGGCGTGGTGCGGGCCAGCGTGCCCTCCGGGGTGTCGGTGGGCATCCAGGACGACGAGGCGACCCTGCTCCGGGTGGTCGCCGACTACCTGGAGCAGGGGTATGCCCGGATCAAACTCAAGATCAGGCCCGGGACCGACCTGGGCCCGGTCGCCGCGGTGCGGCGCGAGTTCGGTCCCGACCTGCCGTTCCAGGTGGACGCCAACTCCGCCTACACGCTGGCCGACGCGGGGCACCTGCGGCGGCTCGACGAGTTCGGCCTGATCCTGATCGAGCAGCCGCTGGGGGAGTCCGACCTCCGGCAGCACGCGGAGCTTGCCAGGGTGCTGGACACCCCGGTCTGCCTGGACGAGTCGATCGACTCGGCGGAGGCCGCCGCGGACGCCATCTCGATGGGGGCCGCCTCGATCATCAACATCAAGCCCGGCCGGGTCGGGGGATACCTGGAGGCACGCCGGATCCACGACCTGGCGCGGGCGCACGGGATCGCGGTGTGGTGCGGCGGGATGCTCGAGACGGGCGTCGGCCGCGCGGCGAACGCCGCACTGGCCGCGCTGCCCGGGTTCAACCTCGTCGGCGACATCTCCGGGTCGAACCGGTTCTACGAGGAGGACCTCACCGAGGAGATCGTGATGCACGACGGGGTGGTCGACGTGCCGACCGGCCCGGGGTTCGGGGTGACCGTCGACCCGGCGAAGCTCGCCCGGTTCACCGAGTCGGTCGAGGAGCTCCGCGCGCCCTGACGCGGGTCACGTCATGGGGTCGCAGGCAGAGGGGAGGGGCACCGCGGGAGTTCCCCGCGGGGTCTGGCTGACGGCCGTCCTGGTCGTGGCCGGCCTCGTGGTGGTCGCCGGTCGCTACGGCTTCCACCGCGACGAGCTCTACTTCATCGAGGGCGGTCGGCACCCGGGGTGGGCCCAGCCGGACAACCCGATGCTCATCCCGCTCCTGGCCGCGTCCTGGCACGACCTGGTCGGTGGTCACCTGTGGGCGTTCCGCGTGCTCCCGGCCGTGGCGACCGGGGTCACGGTGGTGCTGGCGGCCCTGACCTGCCGACAGCTCGGGGGAGCGCCACGCGCGCAGGTCGTGGCCGCCGCCGGGACGGCGCTCACCGGGGTGATCCTGGGCACCGGCCACCTGTTCTCGATCACCACCTTCGACGTGATGATGACCGCACTCGTGGTCCTGCTGCTGGTCCGGGCGGTCGGGGCGGTGCCCCAGCGGATCGGACCCTGGCTCTGGACCGGACTGGCGGCCGGGGTGGCGCTGGAGGTCAAGGTGCTGCCGGGATTGGTCCTGCTCAGCTGCCTGGTCGGCATGCTGCTCGCCGGGCCGCGTCGCCCGCTGCGCGGGCCCGGACCCTGGCTCGCCGGGGCGCTCGCCCTGGTGCTGGCCGCGCCGAACCTGCTCTGGCAGGCGGCGCACGGCTGGCCGATGCTGGAGGTGGCCGCCAACATCGCCGCCGGGGGTTCGGCGTCCTCGGCCGACCGCTGGCTCGTGGCGCCGATGCACCTGCTCATGGCCGGACCCGTGGCGGGGTTCCTCATCGTGGTGGGCGTCGTGGCCCTCCTCGGCACGGCGCGCCTGCGTGCGTGGCGCTGGCTCGGGATCGCCTACCTCGTCCTGCTGCTCATCGTCGTCGTGACGGGAGGCAAGCCCTACTATGTCGCCGGCCTGTTCCCGGCGCTCGTGGCGGTCGGTGCGATGCAGCTGCCCGCCTGGGTCGAGCGCCTGCTGGACCGGCCCGCACGGGCCGTGGCGGTCGCCCTGGTCGTCTCCGTCCCCACCGCCTGCTTCGCGTTGCCGTTGGCGCCGGTGGGGTCGCCGGTGTTCCGGATCGCCCAGGCCGTGAACCCGGACGGCGCGGAGACGGTGGGCTGGCCCGGCTACGTCGGGCTGGTCACCGACGTCGCCGCGCAGGTCCCCGAGGACGAGCGGCCCCACACGGTCGTCCTGACCCGCAACTACGGCGAGGCGGGGGCGCTGGACCGCGCCCGACGGCTGGCGCCCGGAGGGACCGGCGGCGACGGTGCGCCCGGCTGGCTTCCCCCGGTCTACTCCGGTCACAACGCCTATGGCAGCTGGGGCCCGCCGCCGGAGGATGCCCGCACCGTGATCGTGGTGGGCCGGCTCGACCCCGACGAGGAGGCGCGCTGGTTCGCCGGCACGTGCCAGCAGGTCACCACGGTGCGGAGCCCGGCGGGAGTGGACAACGAGGAGGACGGTGCACCGATCCGCCGGTGCCAGCTGGGTGACCAGGGGTGGGTCGCGATCTGGGACGAGGTCGCCCGGTTCGGCTGAGTCCATGGTCCGGCAGCCGTCTCGCCGAGTATTCATCGGTTAGATCGGTGTTGGATGAAGAATCTGCAGATTAGTGGGCCTTGACGTCGGATGTGGCGTGGATCATGCAGTCGAAAACTTGGAAGTTCAACCGTCTCCCGTCTATCATCGATGGCAGGAACGCATCCAGAGCGGTTCAGGGACCTGGCCCTCAGACCGCAGCAACCCCGGCTCGCCGGAAGGTGCTCCCGCCAGGAGCGATGGAGGAAAGCGCATGTTCGGTCACCGTGAGGTCGGGACCTTCGACGGCTGTCAGGGCCGCCGAATGTGTCTGACGCCGCGTCGACGCTGAACCTGCACCACCCCGTTCCCCCCGCCCCACGCCCCACCGGGGCCACCGCCCAACGCTGCGCGGGCAGCCGGCACCTCCGTGATCCGTGCTGCACCCCACGCCCCCCGCACGCCAGACCCCGAGGACACCTGTGATCACCGTCAGCCACGTCTCCAAGACGTTCCCCGCCACGCGCCGGAACGAGGCCGTGCACGCCGTCGACGACGTCAGCCTCCATGTCGAGCGGGGCCAGGTGATGGGCATCGTCGGCCCGTCCGGGTCCGGCAAGTCCACCCTGGCCCGCTGCCTCAACCTGCTGGAGCGCCCCGACCAGGGATCGGTCGTCATCGACAACCAGGAACTCACCACGCTGGAGGGTGCTCAGCTCAACCGGGCCCGGCGCCGGATCGGGATGATCTTCCAACAGTTCAACCTGCTCGACTCGCGCACCGCCCTCGGCAACGTCGAGCTCCCGCTGGAGCTCGCCGGGACCGGCCGGGCGGAGCGGCGGGCCCGGGCCACCGCCCTGCTGGAGCGGGTGGGCCTGGGCGACAAGCTCCACCACCACCCCGCCCAGCTGTCCGGTGGGCAGCGGCAGCGGGTGGCCATCGCCCGGGCACTGGCCCCCTCGCCATCCGTCCTGCTCTGCGACGAGGCCACGAGCGCGCTGGACTCGGTCTCCACCGATTCGGTGCTGGCGCTCATCCGCGAGCTGACCGAGGAGCTCGGTCTCACGACCGTCCTGATCACCCACGAGATGGACGTGGTGAAGAAGGTCTGCGACGCGGTGATCCTGCTCGAGGGCGGACGGGTCGTCGACCGGGGCCTGATCTCCGAGGTGCTGAGCCGACCGGACTCGCCGCTGGCCACCCGGTTGCTGCCGCCGCTGTCCCCGGTCGACGACCCGGACCTGGTCGACCTCACCGTCGGCGGCCCGGGCAGCGACGCCATCGTCGCCGACCTGGTGCGCGAGTTCGGGGTCGGGGTGGCCGTCGTCGGCGGTTCGGTCGAGGACCTCGGAGGCGTCCGGTTCGGTCGCCTCCGGCTCCGGCTGGACGGCGATCCCGCCCTCGTGGCCGCCGCCCGGGCCTGGGTGGCGGAGGAACGGACCCGAGAAGACCTGACCACCGAAGGAGTCGCCCGATGACCAACTGGGACCGGATCGCGCCCGCCCTCGTCGACGCGACCTGGGAGACCGTCTACATGGTCGGCGTCTCGATGGGGCTCTCCCTGCTCCTCGGCATACCGCTCGGGGTGCTGCTGGTGATCACCGCCCCCGACGGCCTCGACCCCCGCCGCACGCTGAACAGCGTGCTCGGCACGATCGTGAACATCGGCCGCTCGGTGCCGTTCATCGTGTTGCTCGTGCTCGTCGCCCCCATCACCCGGGCCGCGACGGGGACCACCATCGGGTCGACCGCCACCATCGTGCCGCTCACGATCGCCGCCGTGCCGTTCATCGCCCGGCTCGTCGAGGCGGCCCTGCGCGAGGTGGCGCCCGGCAAGGTCGAGGCCGCCCGGGCCATGGGCGCCCGGCGCCGTGACGTCGTCCGGACGGTGCTCCTGCCCGAGGCCCGCCCGGGCGTGGTCGCCGCGGCGACCGTCACCCTGGTGGCGCTCATCTCCTACTCGGCGATGGCCGGCGCCATCGGCGGCGGGGGACTGGGTGACTTCGCCATCCGCTACGGCTACCAGCGGTTCAACACCGAGGTCACGCTCGCCTGCGTCGCGGTCCTGCTGCTCATGGTGCAGCTGATCCAGGTGTTCGGGGACAGCCTGGCCCGCCGGCTCTCCCACCGCTGACCACCCACCACGCCCGCTCGACCGACGAAACGAGAACTGTCATGCGCCTCACCCCCACCGGAACCACCGCCCTGGCCCTCGCCGCCGCGTTGACCCTGTCCGCCTGCGGCGGCACGGCCGACGCCGAGGACGGGACCGCCTCCGGGTCCGACGGACCACTGCGGGTGGCTGCCACCCCGGTCCCGCACGCCGAGATCCTGCAGTTCGTCGCCGACGAGCTCGCGCCGGACGCCGGCCTGGACCTGGAGGTCGTCGAGTTCACCGACTACGTGCAGCCGAACGTGGCGCTGGACGACGGGTCGGTCGACGCGAACTACTACCAGCACTCGGTCTACCTGGCCGACCAGGAGGCCACCGCGGGCTACGACTTCACCGAGCTGCTGGGGGTCAACTTCCAGCCGCAGGGCCTCTACTCCTCGAGCATCACCGACCTCGGGCAGCTGCCCGAGGGGTCGACCGTGGCCATCCCGAACGACCCGGTGAACGGCGCCCGGGGGTTGCTGCTCCTGCAGCAGGAGGGCCTGCTCACCCTGGCCGACGACGCCGGTGACGTGCCGACCAGCCTGGACATCACCGACAACCCGCTGGACCTGGAGTTCAGCGAGGTCGAGGCCGCCCAGCTGCCGCGCAGCCTGGAGGACGTCGAGCTGGCCGCCATCCCGGGCAACTACGCCATCGAGGCCGACCTGAACCCCGCCGAGGACGCCCTCTCGGTGGAGTCCGCCGAGGGCAGCCCCTACGTCATCCAGCTGGTCACCCGCACCGGCAACGAGGACGACGAGCGGTTGCAGCTGCTCCAGGAGCTGCTGTCCTCCGATGAGACCCGCCAGTTCATCGAGGAGACCTACCAGGGCGCCGTCGTCCCCGCCTTCTGACCCATCCCGCGCCTTCTGACCGATCCCGCGAGCCGCGGGACCACCCGCCGACCGCACCCCTACCGCACCACCCGGCTCACGGCATACCGGAGCCGACCGACCCCAAGGAGAACCCGCACCATGCGCACCCCCCTCGCCCTGACCACCCTCGCCGCCGCCGTGCTGCTGGCCGGCTGCGGCGCCGACTCGGAGGCCTCGGACGGCGCCGCGGTCGCCGACGGCAAGGTGACCGTCGGGGCCTCGACCGTGCCCCACGCCGAGATCCTGCAGTTCGTGCAGGACGAGCTCGCCGCCGACGCCGGCCTCGAGCTGGAGATCGTGGAGTTCACCGACTACGTCCAGCCGAACGTGGCGCTGGACGACGGCTCGCTCGACGCCAACTACTTCCAGCACGAGCCGTACCTGGTCGAGCAGGAGGCCGACGCCGGCTACGACTTCGAGATCGTCACCCCCGTGCACCTGGAGCCGCTGGCGCTCTACTCGGACTCGCTGAACAGCCTCGAGGAACTCCCCGACGGGGCCCAGGTCGCCATCCCCAACGACCCCACCAACGGGGCGCGGGCGCTGGAGCTGCTGGCCGGTGAGGGGCTGATCACCCTGGCCGACACCGGGGAGTCCTCGGCCACCGTGCTCGACATCGACGAGAACCCGAAGAACCTGGAGTTCACCGAGGTCGAGGCCGCCCAGCTGCCGCGCAGCCTGGCCGACGTCGACGCCGCGGTGATCAACGGGAACTACGCGGTCGAGTCCGGCCTGTCCCCGGCCGAGGACTCCATCGCGGTCGAGTCCGCGGACGACAACCCCTACGCCAACCTGCTGGTCACCGTCGCCGGGCACGAGGACGACGAGGACCTGCAGAAGCTCGCCGAGCTGCTCACCTCGCAGGAGGTGGCCTCGTTCATCGAGGACACCTACGACGGCGCCGTCATCGCCGCCTTCTGACGGGAGGCCTTCGGACCACCCCCGTGGGACCCCACCCGGGGGAGGGGCCGCGCCGACCCGGTAGAGGCGCGGCCCCTCTCCAGTAGCCACGATGGCGGACTGCGACATAATCCCTCAAGACAGGAATCAACGATCCTGCATTGTGGGATCTCACAGTGGGGTGAGGCGATGGGGCGACGCACCGGGCTGCAGAAGGACGGTGAGGTCTGGGCGGTCTTCCGCGCCGAACTGACCCGGTGGCTGCGGGTCCGCGGGGAGAGCCGGGCGGCCCTGGCGGACTACCTCAACGCGGTGCTCGCGCCGCCGGTGGGCAAGGCGTTCACCGAGGACAAGATCAGCGCCTGGGGCCGCACGACCACGCCGTCCCTGACCGTGCTGGGTCCGGTCGGCCGGTTCCTGCGGATGAACGACGAGGGGGACGAGGAGTACGACCCCACCTACCTGCTGCGCCGGATGGGGATGCTCGAGGACCTGCCCGACCAGTCCCAGGCGGTCGAGCTCGCCTACCGCATCCAGAAGCTGATGACCCGGTTGGAACGGCTGACCGACCGGGAGCGCGGCCGGGGCCGCAGCGAGGGGACCACCCAGGTCGTCCGGGCCGCCCTGGCCCGGGGCATCGGCGCGGCGGTGCACCCCGCGGTGGAGGGGCCCGGGATGGAGCAGGGAGACGAGGACTACCTGATGCACGTGGGGGACCGGATCGACCTGCGCCGGGTGAGCGTGCGCACCGGCGAGCTCGAGGAGCTGACCCGCGAGGAGGTCTGGGCGCACGGGCAGGAACTGCGTGAGGCGCTGCGCTCCGCCGGGGCGGTGCAGACCCGGTCGGTGAACCCCAACGTGCGGCGCTGGTTCAACGTGGTCCCGGGCAACCAGCTCTCGCAGTGGACCATCGCCCACGTCGGTGCGCCCAGCCGCGCGCTGACCCCGCACCAGCACCCCGGGATCGCGGCGGTCGCGGTGAGTGCGCTCACCCCCGACTCGTGGGCCAGCAACGTGGCCTTCCTGGCCGGTCTGGCCCTCGGCTACGGGCACACGTCCGTCTGGAACATCGCCCGGGAGATCTCCGGGGACCCCGTCCCGCCCATCGCGGTGCGCAACATGGTCCACGACCAGTTCCTCAGCGCCCAGACCCCGCGGCGCAGGGTGTGGTCCTTCGTCTCACCGGAGCCGCCGGCGCTGGGCCGGCACCGGTACTTCCCGTTCCGGGACGTCTCGGGTGCGCTCGAGCGCAGCGTCTGGCACTTCCGGCTGGTCGAGGACGACGAGGTGCTCCGGTTCCAGGCCCAGCGCCGACCGGGCCGGCTGAGCGACCTCCAGCGGGCCCGGGAGGAGTTCCGGGCCCGGTGCGCGGCCGAGCAGGACCGGTCCGCCGGTCACCGGGTCGTGGAGCTGCCGATCACCCGGCCGCCCGGGTCGGACGAGGGGCGGGGGCCGATGTGGACCCAGACCTTCGAGTGCGTGCGCGCCATCCTGGTGCACCTGCAGGAACACGCGGGACCGTTGGACCTCCGGGCCGTCCACCTGGCCGCGCTGGACCAGGAACCGACGATCGCACCCAGCCTGTTGCGCTGGCTCGCCGACCACGGGACCCCCGGGGTGGCGCGCCCTCCGGACTGACGGTCGGCACGGCATACGGGCGGGTCCGGGTCAGACGAACAGGAACAGCAGGAACCCGAGGAGGGGCAGCGTGCCCTGGGTCGCCGCGGCCCGCGCATACCGGACGCCCGTGGTGAGCAGCACCGTCGCGGCCAGCGCCATCGATCCGGTGGCGAACAGCACCAGGGTGCGGCCCGCGGTCTCGTGACCGGTCAGGAAGAGGAGCAGGCCCAGGGCCGCCCCGACCCCCAGGAACAGGTTGTAGAACCCCTGGTTGTAGGCCATCGACGCGGTCGTCTCGGCATCCTGCTGGGACCGCAGACCGAACCTGCGCCAGATCTGCGGCCGGCGCCACCACAGGCTCTCCATCACGAAGATGTAGCCGTGCAGGAGGGCGGCCAGGGCCACGAGGACGGCGGCGACGACGGTCATCTGCGGAGCATAGGCCCGCCGGTCCCGATCCTCCCACCGCTCCCGGCAGGCTCCGGGTGCCGCCGCCCGTCATGATGAGGGGGTGAGCAGTCCTCCCGCACAGACCACCCCGGACCCGACCCCGTCTCTCGGCCCTGGCCTCCTGCCCACCGGCGCGGCCTTCCTGGCGGTCGCCGCCGTGCTGGTGCTGGCCTTCGACGGGTTGCGTCAGGTGTCCGCGTTCGCCGCGCCGATCTTCCTCGCGCTGACACTGGTGCTGACGGTCGACCCGCTCCGGCGGTGGGCGGTGGGCCGGGGTGTGCCGCGGTGGGTGGCCACGGTGGGGATGCTGCTGCTGATGTATGCCGTGCTGCTGGCGGTGATCCTGGGGATCGGCATCGCGCTGACCCAGCTGGTGACCGTGCTGCCGCAGTACCAGGACGAGTTCGGCGACCTCTACGGCCAGGCGGTCGACCTGCTCGCGCGGTTCGGGATCGAGCTGGGCAACCTGCAGGATGTGCTGCGCGGGGTGGAGCCGGTGAGTGCGCTGCCCTTCCTCGGCCAGGTCCTCGGCGGGGTGGGGTCGGTGAGCACGGCGATCCTGTTCCTGGCCCTCGGCGTGGCCTTCCTGACCCTGGACCTGGGCGACGCCGGGCGCCGGCTGGCGTTCATCGGGCAGCGCCGCCCGGAGCTCGCCGAGGCGCTGCGCGGGTTCGCCGACCGGATCGGGCGCTACTGGGCGGTGAGCACCGTCTTCGGGCTGGCGCAGGCGGCGCTGGACGTCGTGCTGCTCTACGTCCTCGGCGTCCCGCTGCCGTTCGTGTGGGGGGTGCTGGCCTTCCTGACCGCCTACATCCCGAACATCGGGTTCGTCATCGGGCTGGTCCCGGCGGCGCTCCTCGGCCTGTTGTCCGGCGGCGTCGGGACGATGATCGGGGTGGTCGTGGGCTACATGCTGATCAGCTTCGTCACCCAGACCCTGATCATGCCGAAGTTCGCCGGGGACGCGGTCGGGCTGAACGTCACGACCACCTTCGTGTCACTCATCTTCTGGTCCGCGGTGATCGGACCGCTCGGCGCGCTGCTGGCGATCCCGCTGACCCTGTTCGCCAAGGCCGTGCTGATCGACTCCGACCCCCGTGCCCAGTGGCTGGGATCCTTCCTGGCGTCGAGCGACCTGATCGAGGACCCCACGGGTCGGCAGGCCCGCCGGGAGGCGAGCGCGGCGCGGAGCTGACCCACGGCATACGGGCTGTGCGCCTGCTTCACCCCGGAACCTGGCGCTTCGTCCCGGGAAGGTTCTGCTACGAAGTACAGGATTCTCGGGTAACCCGATAATCCTGTAGCGGGGCACCGACTACTCGCGGGGCTGGGCCTGCTCCTCCCAGGCGGGGCGGAGGGGGAAGCCGGAGGCGCCCTCGGCGCTGGTGCGGGAGGCGAGGACCTGGTGCAGCTGGATGTGGTTGCGCTCGAAGTTGAGCCGGGAGCCGGCCAGGTAGAGGCCCCAGAGGCGGGCGGTGCCCAGGCCGGCCTCGGCGACGGAGGCGTCCCAGTGGGCCGAGAGGTTCTCGCACCAGGCGCCGGTGGTGCGGGCGTAGTGCTCGCGCAGGTTCTCGTGGTGGCGCACCTCCAGGCCCTCGTCCTCCATCACCTGGACGATGGTGGCGGAGCCGGCCAGCTCCCCGTCGGGGAAGACGAAGCGGTTGATGAAGCCCTTGGACACCCCGGGCTTGCGGTTGGTGGGGCGGGTGATGCAGTGGTTCAGCAGCCGCCCGCCGTCGCGCAGGTGCTCGCGCAGGAAGGCGAAGTAGGCCGGGTAGTTGCCCACCCCGATGTGCTCGGTGAGGCCGATCGAGGAGATCGCGTCGAAGCCGCGCTCGGTGACGTCGCGGTAGTCGCTGTGTCGGATCTCGGCACGGTCGGCCAGGCCCTCGGCCGCGACCCGGGCGCTGCCCCAGTCGGCCTGCTCCTTGGACAGGGTGACGCCCAGGGCGGTGACGCCGTAGTGCCGGACCGCGTGGCGCACCATGCCACCCCAGCCGCAGCCGACGTCGAGCAGCCGCATGCCCTGCTCCAGCCCGAGCTTGCGGCACACCAGGTCGTACTTGTAGGACTGCGCCTGCTCGAGGGTGGCGTCCTCCGTGGGGTAGACCGCGCAGGTGTAGGTCATCGACGGGCCGAGCAGCAGCTCGTAGAAGGCGTTGGAGACGTCGTAGTGGTGGTGGATGGCCTCGGCGTCGCGGGCCCTGCCGTGCCGGAGCCCGTGGGTCAGCCGCCGGAACGGGGACGGCGTCTCCTCGGCAGGCAGCTCCGGCAGGTGCAGCCCGGCGCTGCGGGCCAGGGCGAGCAGGTCCGGAACCTCCCGGAGGGTCGGCCGGGTCGCCGACCGGCTGCCCAACAGGAGCTTGAGCTCGGGGTAGGGGTAGCCCTCATCCATCCCGTCGATGCTGAGTTGGTCGGTCAGGTATGCCCGGGTGAGCCCGACCTCGCCGGGAGCCGAGAGCAGGTAGTTCAGCGCCCGCGGGCTCTTCAGCCGGAGCACCCGCGCGTCGGGGGAGCGGTCGCCGCCGCTCGATCCGTCGTATGCCTCGACCCGCAGCCCGGGGACGGTGCCCAGGAAGCGGTCGAAGGCCTCACCGACCGTCATGGCCATCGCAGATGCACCTCCACCCCCCATCTTGCACCCCCGCCCGTGCCGGGGTGAATCGCCCTAGCGCACCGTAGGATCCGGGGGTGGCCCCGCTCGACTTCTCCCCGCTCGAACGCGAGTTGACCCGCGAGGAGGGGCAGCGGTTCCGTCGTGAGGCGTCCGAGGGGGTCTACGGCGAGCGGGCCCGGGCCGAGGAGGACTCCCAGCGCGCCGGGTGCTCGTGTGCGGCCGCCGGACTCGGCCTGTTCCTGGTCGGCCTCGCCCTGGTGGGCCTGGTGGTCGTGGTGGCCCAGGGGGAGGCGGACGCGGGGTGGTTCTCGCTCTTCCTCATCGTCCCGGGTCTGGGGCTGCTCGTGGCCGCCCGGTTCCTCGGCGGGGGTCAGGACACCGGCCCCTGGGCGCGGCGGAAGCAGCTGGTGGATTTCGCCCGCGTCAACGGTCTGGGCCTGGCGCTCTTCGCGCCGCCGGCTGACCGCGAGGGGATGGTCTTCCACCAGGGACCGGAGGCCCGCGGCCGGAGGGACGTGGTGACCTGGGAGCGGGACGGTCAGGTGGTCGAGATCGGCACCGTGGAGGGGACCGGGGGACAGGGACTGGTCGACGGCTGCGGCTACCTCGAGATGGACCTGGGAGGGCCGGTGCCGCACCTGGTGCTGGACACCGCGGCACGTCCGGCGCTCTCCCTGATGCCCCAGCAGTGGGAGGCGGAAACCCAGATCATCGAGCGCACGGGGGAGCGGCCGTTCCGGATCTACGGACCGCCCGGCGCCGAGGCCGCGGCGGCCCGGGTCTTCACCCCCGAGCTGATCGACCTGCTGAGCGACCCCGGGAGTCCCCGCTGCGCCGAGACCCGGGGCTCGACGTTGCTGGTCTACCAGTTCGTCCGCCACGACGTGCTGTCCGCCGATCAGTGGCGCCGGCACGCGCAGATCGTGGACACGGTGCTCCGCAACGAGATCCCGCCACCAGCAGCCGTGGTCGGCGCGACCATGACGCCGCGGCGGTGGGGACGGTCCCCGTGGTGGAACTGGCTGCTGGTCCTCGTCCTGGCCGCGGGCGTGCTGGCGCTGACGGTGTCCCTGCTGCTCGCATCGTGAGGCCCGACAGGAGTCAGTGCGCGCCGACGGCCTTGTCGTAGAGGGTGGGGAAGCGACCGTCGGGGTCGTAGCGCTGCTTGACCGGCCGGTAGGCCGCGCCGCCGTAGAGCGCGTCGAAGGTCTCCTCGTCGTAGAACGCCTCGGAGTAGAGCCCCTTGTGGCCGTCCAGCTCGGTGACCTTGGCCTCGATCGCCCGGTTCACGTCGCCGTGCTCGCGGCCCGGCAGGATCGGCACGGCCGACCAGAAGCCCACGTTGACGTAGGGCTCCCCGGGACGCATCGGGTACAGCGGCCAGGGCGAGCCGCCGTCCGCGCCGCCCCCGCCCGGCTCGCGGAGTTGCACCGGGCACAGCCAGACCGGCTCGATCGGCACCTCCGCCAGGAACCACTCCAGGAACTCCGTGGTGCGGGCCAGCGGGATCTCCACGTCCTGGATCACCCGCTCCTGCGCCGGGCGGCCCCGGCGCCGGTCGATCGCGGCCATCACCCCGTGCTGCTGCTCGAAGGCCACGATCTTCCAGTAGACGTCGCTGCGCAGGTACTTCTTGGGCCACAGCCGCCGGACCCGCGGCCGCTGCGCGCCGAACGCGCGCGAGCACCAGAACCAGTCGGTGTCCCACCGCCACAGGTAGTCGGCTACGGTGAGCACGTCCCGCCGCCGGTGCTGGATCGAGCGGTAGTAGATCTGCTGCCCGGTGTAGTCGTTCGGCCCGGGTTGCCCCTCGACCCGGTCGGCCCACCGGCCGAGCGTCAGGTAGGACTCGGTGCCCGAGAAGACCACGCCGTCCAGGAAGTCCACGGCCTGCCCGTCCCACTGCCGGGTCGCCATCACCTCCCCGATCGCGGCGGTCACCTCGGCCAGGTGGGTGAACCGCACGTGCCGCAGCTCGACATACGGCCGGACCGGCTCGAGCTCGATGACCAGCCCCACGGCATACCCGAGGGAGCCGTAGGAGTTGGGGAAGGCCCGGAACAGGTCGGCGTGCGGCCCGGCCGGCGTGGCGGTGACCACCTCGCCGCTGCCGGTGAGGATCTGCAGCTCACGCACCGACTCGTGCGGCAGGCCGTTGCGGAAGGAGGTGGACTCGATACCCAGGCCGGTGACCGCGCCACCGAGCGTGATGGTCTTGAGCTGCGGGACGACGAGCGGCATGTAGCCGTGGGGGAGGAGCTCGTCGACGAGCTGTTCGTATGTCGTCATGCCGGCGACGCGTGCCGTGGCCGTGCCGGTGTGGTCGGGCGGGTCGAGGGAGATGACGCCGGTGAAGGCCGAGACGTCCAGCCGGTGGGTAGCCTCGGTGCGCGGCCGGAACAGGTTGGACGTGGCCTTGGCCAGGCGCACCGGCTGGTCCGCCGGCAGCCGGGCGTAGTCCTGGGTCAGGGCCCTGACGGCGGCCTCGTGCTCGCTCGTGCGGGGGCCCGGCATCTGCGGGGTCACCATCCCGGAACCACCTCCGGTCCCCATCCTGCCCTCCTGCACCGGCCGGGCCAAGGGATCAGGCAGCCACCATCCGGCGAGTCGGGGTGGAACCGGACGCCGCCCGACGCGCGCGGTTAAACCCGTGGCGGGTCCGTGCCGTCGCCGTCTACCGTCACGGACCTGAGGAGAGGAGTCCGCGTGGACCTGCCCCGCATCTTCGGCATCCGGGAGTCCAGCCACCGGATCCTGGACCCGTTCACCCCCGCGAAGCTGGCCGCGCTCGGGGAGGCCCTGCACCTCTCGCCGGGCAGCCGCGTGCTGGACCTGGCCTGCGGGAAGGGGGAGTTGCTCTGCACCTGGGCGCGGGACCACGACATCGTCGGGACCGGGGTGGACATCAGCACCGACTTCGTCGCCGCAGCACGGGAGCGTGCCGCGGACCTTGGGGTGAATGGGCAGGTGGCCTTCGTGCACGGCGACGCGGCGGGCTACGTCGCGCCGGAGCCGGTGGACGTGGCCGCGTGCTGCGGTGCCACCTGGATCGGAGGTGGCGTGCCGGGCACCCTCGAACTCTTGGCCGCAGCCTGCGCCCCGGGGGTGTGGCGCTGGTGGGCGAGCCCTACTGGCGGCGGGAGCCGGAGGACGAGGCGACCTTGGCGGGGTGTCACGCCACGTCGGTCGAGGACTTCCGGACCCTGCCGGGGCTCGTCGGCCTGTTCGGTGAACTCGGGTGGGACCTGGTCGAGATGGTGTTGGCCGACCAGGACAGCTGGGACCGCTACGTCGCCGCCCAGTGGTGGAACCTGCGTGCCTGGCTGGACGCCAACCCCGGCGACGAACTGGCTGCTGAGGTGCGCGACGAACTGGACCGGGCTCCCCTACAGCACGTGACCTATCAGCGGGAGTTCCTCGGCTGGGGGGCCTTCGCGCTGATCCGTCGCTGACCAGCCCGCCCCGCCGGGCCGCGCCGCCCGCCACGCAGCCGGCTGACCGCGACCCCGACCAGGCACAGCGACCCGCCGACCATGCCGTGGACGGTGGGTACCTCGGCCAGCAGGGCCCAGGACAGGAGCACGGCGATCGCCGGGACCAGGTAGCTGCTCAGGCTCAGCCGTGCCGCGTCGACCCGGCGCAGCGCGTAGGCCCAGAGGCTGAACGCCACGGCCGTGGAGAAGACCCCCATGTAGACCGCGGCCAGGACCGCCCCCGTGGGCGCCGCGGCGACCTCGACGACGGTCGAGGGGACGTAGAACACCAGGGCGACGGAGCCGAGCGCGGTGCCCCACCAGGTCGCGGACAGGGGGTCGATGGTGCGCAGCGCGCCCTTCTGCAGGAGCACGCCGGCGGCGTAGAGGGTCGCGGCGAGCAGGCCGAGCAGCACCCCGGTCAGGTCGCGCTGCGTGTCCTCCGCGCCCAGCGCGATGATCCCCACGCCGGAGAAGGCGACGACCAGCCCGGCGACCAGGGGCACGGTGAAGCCGGCGCGCTGCACGAAGCCGACCCAGAGCGTCACCAGGATGGGCGCCACGTTGACCAGCATGGCCGCGGTGCCGGCGTCCAGGTGGTGCTCGGCGGCGTTGAGCACCACCGAGTAGAGGGCCATCCACAGCGCGGCATAGCTGCCGACCAGCAGCCACCCCCGGCCCCGCGGCACCGCCAGACCGCGACGGAGCACGAACGGGGCCAGCACCGCGGTCGCGACGACGACGCGGATGAGGGCGAGCGGTCCGGGGGAGAGGTGCGGGCCGACATACCGGATGGCGACGAAGGAAGATGCCCAGAAGGTCATCGTCACCAGCACCGCCAGGACCGCCAGGAGACCGGCGCGGGAGCCCGACGACGCGCCGGGCCGGGTGTCGGCGGCAGGTGGTGGCTGCGGGAGGGCAGTGCTGGCCATGGGTCAAGCCTGCGGGGCAGAACGCGTAAGCACAAGCGAATCTTTCTTCACGAAACTTAAGCGTTACTGTAGTATCGGGGGATGCTCGACGTCCACCGGCTCCGGGTGCTGCGTTCCGTCGTCTCGACCGGCTCGGTCCAGGGGGCGGCCGCACTGCTGGGCTACACCCCGTCCGCCGTCAGCCAGCACCTGGCGACGCTGTCCCGCGAGACGGGGCTGACCCTCGTGGAACGGGCCGGGCGGGGGATCGAGCCGACCGCCGCCGGGCGCAGTCTCGCCTCGGCCAGCGACGACGTGCTCGGTGCGCTCGCCGGGGTGCAGGACGTGGTGGACAACCTGCGGGCGGGACGCAGCGGCACCCTGGTGCTGCGCTACTTCGCCTCGGTCGGCGCCGCCTGGATGCCCCGGGTCGTGGCCGCCCTGGACGGGGAGTTCCCCGACCTGCGGCTGGTGCTGCAGCACGCCGAGCTGGCCCCGACGCCCCACGCGGCGGCGCCGGACCTGGAGCTCTCGGTCGCCCGCCTCCACCCGGCGCCGCCGGTGGGCTACCGGTCCCACGACCTGCTCGAGGACCCCTACCTGGTCGTGGTGCCCGCGGGGCACCGGTTCGCCCGGCGGGAGCGGGTCGAGATGGCCGAGCTGGAGGACGAGCCCTGGGTCGACAACGACATCCCGGGCGCGCCGTGCCGCTCGTTGGCCATCGACGCCGCGGCCGCCTGCGGCTTCCACCCGAGGTTTACGGTCGACACCCACGACTTCGCCACGGCCCTGGCCTTCGTGGCCCACGACCTCGGGATCACCGTGATGCCCGAGCTCGCCTGCCGGGTGCTGCCGGCGGGGGTCGTGCCGGTGCCGCTGGTGGACCCGACCCCGGTCCGGACGATCCGGGTGCTGGTGCGCGACGGCGTGGCCGCGACCCCGCCCGCGCGGCGGACCGTGGAGCTGCTCCGGGAGCTGGCCGGCCGCTGACCGGCAACCGCTGGCCAGCACCTGACCGGCGCCGCGGGACGCGAAGGGCTCCCCGGGGTGGAGCACTCGCACCCCGGTGCGGTTCACTGTGTGCCGTGACCGCACCCACCGCCGCGCTGCGTGACAGCGCCGTCCGCGACTCCGCCCGCGTGGCCGTCTTCGCCGCCCTGATCGTCGCCCTGGCGATCGTGCCGGGCCTCTACCTGCTCGGGGGCTCGGTGCCGGTGACGCTGCAGACCCTCGGGGTCGCGCTGGCCGCCGCTATCCTCGGGCCGTGGCGCGGGGCGGCGGCCGTGCTCGTCTACCTCGCGCTGATCGCGATCGGGCTGCCCGTGGCCAGCGGGCTGAAGGGGGGCCTCGGACTCTTCGCCGGGCCCACCGGTGGCTTCCTGGTCGGGTTCGTGCCGATGGCGATCGTGGTCGGCCTGCTCGCCCGCTGGGCGCTGCGACGCGTGCACGGGGCCCGGCTGCCGCTGGCCCTCTTCGGGGCCGCCGCGGTCGGCATCCCGGTGCTGTATGCCGTGGGGGTGCCCTGGTTCGCCCAGGTCGCCGGGATGTCGGTGGGCCAGGCGATGAGCACGGTGATGTGGGCCTTCATCCCCGGGGACCTGGTGAAGGCCGCCGTCGCGGGGGCGGTCACCGCGGCCGTGGTGCGGGCGCTGCCCGACGTGGTCGGCCACCGGGGCTGACGCTCCCGGAGCTGGCCGTCCGGCGTCGGGGCGTCGCCGCCCCCGCGCCGTCCGTGTCGCGCAGCTGCTCCTCGATCCACCCGGCGGTCCCGGTGACCTCGGCGATAAACCGGGGCACCGAGTCGGCGGTGAACCGCTGCTCCGGTCCCGTCACGTTGATCGCGCCCAGCACCCGGCCGTGGCGGTCCCGGACGGGGGCGGCCACGGAGGAGACGTTCGGCGCGCGGGCGCCCTCGGTCGTGGCATACCCCTGGGCGCGCACCCCGGCCAGCCTCCGGAGCACCTCGTCGCGCCCCTCCGGCGCAAGGTCGGCGTGGGAGTCCAGGTAGGAGGCCTGCTCCTGCTCGCTCAGGTTCGCCAGGATGGCCAGCGAGGGTGACCCGACCAGCAGTGAGACCGGCTCGCCCAGGTCGCGGTAGGTCCGGTGCAACTCGTGTTGGGACTCGACCTGGCGGATCGGGACGCGCGTCCAGCCCTCCCGGATGTGCAGCGCCGCCGTCTCGCCCGTGGCGTCCCGCAACCGGACCAGGGCCACGCCACCGGCCGAGCCGAACCTGCCCCACTGGTGGGTGTAGGACTCGGCCAGCGCGACCGTGCGACCCCCGAGCGCGAAGCGCCCCCCGGGCAGTTCCCGGACCAGCCCCGAGGCAGCCAGCGTCACCAGGTAGCGCCAGGCCGTGGTGCGGTTCAGGCCGAGTCGGCTCGCAACCTGGGCGGGGGTCTGCACGGGTTCGGCGGCCTCGAAGGCGACCAGGACATCGAGGGCGCGCTTGACCGATTGCAGGACCGGTGGTGGAGTGCTGTTCACAAGTTGAGTGGTCCTGTTCGCATAGTGAACACCGTAGGGAGTGGTCGTATGGGCGTCAAGGGGCCGGCCGGGCAGTCGCGCGAGCCCATGTTCCCGATGCGGACAGTGGTGCTGGGCACCTTCACCCCCTCGTTGCTCTTCGGCATCGCGATCGGCGTGATCATCCCGCTCCTGCCGCTCAGCGCGGTCCGGCTCGGCGGGGACCTGGCGGTCGCCGGGCTGGTGGCCTCCCTGATGCCGTTGGGCAAGGTGCTCACCGACATCCCGGCCGGGGCGCTGGCCGCCCGGTTTGGTGACCAGCTGGCGATGCTCGTGGCGGCGCTGGTCGGGGTGGTCGCCTTCGGCGCGATGGCCCTGGCGCCGCACCTGTTCGTGCTCGGTGCGGGTGCCCTGGTCCTGGGGGCCTCCACCGCGGTGTTCAACCTCGCGCGGCACGCCTACCTGACCGAGATCACGCCGCCGGACCGGCGTGCCCGGGTGCTGTCCACGCTGGGCGGGATGCACCGGATCGGCTACTTCATCGGGCCGTTCCTCGGCGCGGCGGTGGTCTTCGGGACCTCGATCCGACCCGCCTACTGGCTCGCGGCCGGATGCTCCGGGCTGGCGGCCGTCGTGCTCGTGGCTGTCCGGGAACCCGCCCGCCGGGCTCCGGCGGACGGCCCCGCACCCGAGCGCAGCTCGATCCCGCAGTTGCTGGTCCGCTACCGCCGGCTCTTCCTCACCCTGGGGGTGACGACCTTCCTGGTCGGCTCGGTCCGTGGGGCCCGCCAGACCGTGCTGCCCCTGTGGGGCGAGCACCTCGGCCTGGACCCCGAGGTCATCTCCATCATCTTCGGGCTGTCCGGCGCCCTGGACATGCTGCTGTTCTACCCGGCGGGCAAGGTGATGGACAGCTTCGGGCGGTTGTGGATCGGGATCCCCTCGATGCTGCTGATGGCGCTGGCGATGGCGGTGCTGCCGCTGGCGGGATCCGTGCCCGCGCTGGCCGTCGTGGCCGCCGTCCTCGGGGTGGGCAACGGCATCGGCTCCGGCATCATCATGACGATCGGGGCCGACGTCGCGCCGCCCGGCGAGCGCTCGGCCTTCCTCGGGGTATGGCGGCTCTTCCAGGACTGCGGCGACGCCGCGGGGCCGATGGTCATCTCCGCAGGGGCGGCGTTGGGTTCGCTCGCCGGGGGGATCTGGGTCACCAGTGCCCTGGGCGGCGCGGCCGCCGCTGCCCTGGGGCGCTGGGTGCCCCGCTATTCCGAGCACGCGAACCGGACCACCCGGAGGCGGGCCGGCATCCCGGTCGGCTGATCCCCCCCCCGCGGGATCCGCTCAACCGGACAGTGCGGTGTCCTCCAGGTAGTCCGGGTCCACCGTCATGCCCAGGCCCGGCCCGTCCGGCAGCCGGAGGCTGCCACCGGAGGGTTGGGGCGCGTCGGGGAAGATCCGGTCGCCGATGTCCTGCAGCCCGGGGTGGATCTCCACCGTCGCACCGTTGCGCAGACCACCGATCAGGTGCATGTTGACCTGCGACCAGCCGCCGGCGCTCGCCAGCGGCAGGTGGTGCGCCGAGGCCAGGTCGGCGACCCTGCGGCCCTCGGTGAAGCCGGAGGTGTAGACCGCGTTGGCCTGCAGGATGTCCACGGCGCCGGCGTCGACGAACTGGCGCAACCGGTGCACGTCCGCCTCCATCTGACCGGTGGCGATCGGGACCGGGATCCGGCGGCGCAGGTCGGCCAGCAGCCGCGGGTCGTTGTCGGTGAGCGGCTCCTCGAACCAGGCGAGGTCGGCGCCGTCGACGGCACGGGCCAGGCGGTACGCCTCGAGCGGGGTGAACTCGCAGTTCGCGTCGATGGCCAGCGCGATGTCCGGGCCGATCGCCTCGCGGACCGCCAGGATCCGTTCGGCGTCCTCGCGCCAACCACCCGGCCGTCCCCCGACGACCATCTTCAGGCAGTCCGTGCCGGCCGCGACCTGCTGGCGAGCGGCCTCGACGAGCTCGTCCACGGCATACCGGGAGGCGCCGAAGGTCACGTAGGCGGGCACCTCCGTCCGGTGCCCACCCAGCAGCGCGTGGACCGGACGGTCGACGCCCCTGCCGTACGCGTCCCACAGTGCCACGTCCAGGGCGGCGAGCGCGCTGGCGATCACCCCGGTGAACCGGCGCTGGTTGAGCCGCCGGGCGACGAGGTCGTGGATCGCCTCGACCCGGCGCACGTCCTGCCCCCGGAGCAGCGGGAAGAGCTCGTCCACCAGCACCGCGCGGATCGCGGTGGGCAACAGCTGACCGGTGACCCCGAAGCCGGTGATCCCACCGTCGGTGACGATCTGGCAGGAGACGAACCGGCGGTTTCCGGCCGGCTCGGCCAGCAGCGGGAGCCGGACGGGTGCCCGGTGCACCCGGGCGGTCAGGGCGTGCAGTCGGAACATCGGGCCTCCTGTGCGTGGTGTCGGGTCAGCCGGCGGGGGGAGTGGCGCGCTCGACCGCGGCGCGGAGCGACTCCTCCGAGGCGCCCAGCTCGCGCGAGACCGCGAAGGCGACGGCCCGGATGCGCTCGCCGAACTCGGCCTTGCGCGTCTCGGTCACCCGGAGCGCGGGGACGGACAGGCCGATCGCGCCCAGGATGGTGCCGCCGAAGTCCAGGACCGGGGCGGCGAAGGAGCGGATGCCCGGGGTGCGTTCGGCGTCGGAGTAGGCCCACCCCCGCTCCCGGATGAGGGCCAGGTCGACGCGGAGCCGGTCGGGGTCGGTGATGGTCCGGTCGGTCGCCGGGGCGATCGGCTCGGTCAGCACCCGCTCCTGCTCCGCGACGGGAAGGTAGGCCAACATCGCCTTCCCGGGGGCGCCGTGCGCGATCGGGATCGGGATGCCGAACTCGGTGTAGGTCCGTCGCAGTTCCTGCCGGCTCTCGACCTGGTCGACGACGGCGCGCCGCCCTCCGGGGAGGTGCTCGTGGATCCCGACCGTCTCGTTCACCTCGTCCCGCAGCTGCTTGGCCAGCGGGAGGGCCGCGGTGCGCCAGGTGCTGGCCAGCGCGCCCCCGTGCGCGAGACGCACCACGAGCGGCCCGAGGGCGTAGCGCCGGTCCGTGGTCTGCCGGACGAGCTCGTTGTCGGCCATCGAGCCCAGCAGCCGGTGGACCGTGCTGGTGGACAGGCCGGTCCGTCCGGCCAGCTCGGTGATGCCGAGCTCGGGGTGGGTCGCATCGAAGCAGCGCAGGATGCTCACCGCCCGATCGATCGACTGCACCCGGGGGCGTGGTGGCTCCGTCATCGCTGCGTCCTCCTCGTCGAGTCGCGTCCGGGAAAAGGCTCTTGACCCGTCCTCAGCAGCCACCTAGTGTATGGCTCCAGTTATCCCAATATGTGAGATTGCATCCCACAATACAGGAAAGGCGGCGATGATGCTCCCTCTCGACGGATTCCGCGTCCTCGACCTCACGAGATTCCTCTCCGGCCCCTACTGCACCCTCGTGCTGGCCGAGCTGGGCGCCGATGTCATCAAGGTGGAGCAGCCGCACACCGGCGACGACTCGCGCCGGCTGGCTCCCAAGGTGAACGGCGAGAGCTACCCCTCGGCGATGCCGAACCGGAGCAAGCGCAGCGTCTCCCTCGACCTGAAGACCGAGGAGGGCCTGGCCGGGTTCCGCGAGCTGGTCAAGACCGCCGACGTGGTCATCGAGAACTTCCGGCCGGGCGTGGCGACCAAGCTCGGCATCGACTACGAGCAGGTCAAGGCGCTGCGCGAGGACATCATCTACTGCTCCATCTCCGGCTTCGGGCAGACCGGCCCCTACCGGCACCGCCCGGGCTTCGACATCATGGCGCAGGGGCTCAGCGGGCTGATGCGGATGACCGGTGACGGCCAGCGCCCCGCCAAGGTCGGGATCGCGATCAACGACATCGCCGCCGGCGCCACCGCCGCATACTCCATCCTCGGGGCGCACATCCACCGGATGCGCACCGGTGAGGGCCAGTCGATGGACATCTCCCTGGTGGAGGCCGGGCTGGCCTGGACCGTGTGGGAGTCCGGCGCCTACTTCGGCTCCGGCGAGGTCCCGCAGGCGACCGGCACCCGGCACCGCCGCTCCACCCCCTACCAGGCGTTCCGCACCTCCGACGGATTCGTCACGATCGGGGCCGCGAACGACCGCCTCTGGGAGCGGCTGGCCACCACCGCGCTCGAGCGGCCGGAGTGGCTGGAGGACCCGCGCTTCGCCACCCTGCCGGACCGGATGGCCAACATCGAGGAGCTCGAGGCCGAGATCGAGGCGATCACCGTCACCCGCACCACCGACGAGTGGATCGAGGCGGTCGACCGCGCCGGCGTCCCCTGCGGCCCCGTGCTCACCTACGACGACGCCCTCGCAGACCCGCAGATCGTGGACCGCGGGGTGGTCACCGAGGTCGAGCACCCGATCATCGGCCCGATGAAGACGATCGGACCCCCGACGAAGTTCTCCAACCTGCCCGAGTACGGGGTCCGCGGCCCCGCCCCCTGGCTCGGCCAGCACACCACCGAGCTGCTGCGCGAGGTCGGCGTGGACGAGGAGGCCATCGAGGCGATGTATGCCTCGGGCGCCGCCTTCGACGCCCACCCCGACCTGCAGCAGGACCGACCCGAGGACCGGGGCGCCGTCGCGCAGCCGGCCTCCGCGACGAGAGGGAACTGACCGATGACCGAGCACGCCACCGCGACCCAGGCTGCCGAGCCGGCCGACCGCACCGAGGACCTCCTGGTCACCCAGGAGGGCGGGGTCGCCACGCTGACCCTGAACCGGGAGCGCAGCCGCAACGCGATCAACATCGGAATGTACCGGGCCCTCCCGGACCTGCTGCGGACGCTGGACGCCGACCCGGACGTGAAGGTCGTCATCATCCGTGGGGCCGGCGACAAGTCGTTCGCCTCCGGCGCGGACATCAAGGAGTTCGAGCAGGAGCGCAGCGACGCCACGAAGGCCAAGAACTACAACGAGAAGGTCGCCGCGGCCGAGCACGCCATCGAGGAGATGAGCAAGCCCACGATTGCGATGATCCACGGCTTCTGCATCGGCGGCGGGGCCGGCCTCGCGCTGTCCTGCGACATCAGGTTCGCCGACACCAACGCCAAGTTCGCGATCACCCCGGCCAAGCTCGGGCTGGTCTACAGCCTGGAGTCCACCAAGCGCGTGGTCGACCTGGCGGGACCCTCCCGGGCCAAGTGGATCCTCATGTCGGGGCTGCAGATCCAGGCCCAGCGGGCCCTGGAGCTCGGGCTGTTCGACGAGCTGTTGGCGCCGGAGGAGCTGGAGACCTACACCTACGAGTTCGCCGCCACCGTGGCCAGCCGCGCCCAGTTCAGCGTCCGGGCGGGCAAGGTCATGGTCGGCAAGGTGACCACCGGCCAGGTGGCCGACGACCAGGCCACCCTGGACCTGCGCAACTCCTCCTTCGACACGGTCGACTTCGCCGAGGGGGTGCGGTCCTTCATGGAGAAGCGTCCGCCGGTCTTCACCTGGACCGGGGCCGATGGCTGAGCTGGCCCGTTCCGAGGGTGCCGCCGAGCCGGCCTTCGCCGGCGCGGTCCGCGCCGCCAGCGACGCGGCCGCCTCGGATGCCCAGGAGTTCGGCGACTTCTTCCTGTCCCGGTTCCTGGGCCTGCAGATCGGCTACGACGAGGCGGCCCGTTCCTGCACCGTCGTCCTGCCCTACGCCACGCACCTGACCAACCCGCAGGGCAGCGTCCACGGCGGCATCATCACCACCGCCATGGACATCTCGATGGGGCACCTGTCCCGGCACTTCCTGAGCGCCGCGATGACCATCGAGATGCAACTCCGGTTCTTCCGCCCGCTGACCACGACGGGGACGTGCACCGCCACGTTCCTGCGGGAGGGCCGCCGGATCGTCCACATCGAGTCCCGGATGACCGACCCGGATGGGCGGGAGATCGCCCACGGGGTTGGTTCCTGGCACCGGCTCGATGCATCCACCAACCACCCCGCCCACCCGGTCCACGACGGAGCGACTGGGCACCAGACCGGCAAGGAAGCCGGTAGGAGGAAGTAACCATGCGCACACGATTGATTGCTGGAGTGGGAACCATCGCCCTCGCCGTCTCGCTGTCGGCCTGCGGTGACGACGGAGGCAGCAGTGACGGCGGTGACTACCCGTCCGAGGACCTGGACTGGACGATCGCCTTCGGCCCCGGCGGCGGCAACGACATCATGGCCCGCACGATGGTCGACATCATCGACCAGTACGACCTCTACCCGGGCAACATCCGACTGGAGAACCGGGAGGGCGGCAGCGGCGCGACCGGCTGGGGCTACCTGCTGAACCAGAAGGGCAGCGGCTACGGGATCTCGACCACCTCCGGCTCCTTCATCACCACCCCGCTGCAGGCCGACACCGGCTGGACCTACGAGGACTTCACCCCCGTCGGGTTGTTCGCCACGGACGACGCCCTGTTCATCGTGCCCGGGGACAGCGAGTACGAGACCTGGGAGGACTGGGTGGACTACGCGACCGGCCAGGACAGCGTCGTGGTCGGCGGCATCGGCACGGTGAACGTCGACTTCATCCTGCACGAGCTGCTCGCCGACCAGGCCGGCTACGAGATCGAGTACGTGCCGTTCAACGAGGAGGGCCAGTTGCAGACCGCCCTGCTGTCCGGGTCGCTGGACGCCACGGTCTCCAACACCGGCTCCATCCTGGGTCAGGTCGAGGCCGGCGAGGTCAGGCCCCTGATGTTCACCGGTCCCGAGCGGCTGGACGTGCTGGCCGACGTCCCCACCGGGGAGGAGCTCGGCTACCCCGACCTGCCCGCGATGCCGCGCGGCATGATCCTGCCGCCCGACGCGCCCGCCGAGGCGCAGGAGTTCTGGGTCAACACCATGAAGGAGGTCGTGGAGACCCCGGAGTGGCAGGAGTACATCGACTCCAACTACCTGGCCGAGAACATCCTGTGGGAGGACGACTTCTACGCCTTCCTGGGTGACACGGTGGCCGACTTCGAGACCATCCTGACCGATGCCGGGGTGCTGGAGTGAGTAGCGCACTCCGGACCCGAGATCCTCACGAGACGGGAGACGCCGAGGTGTCCGGCACCGCCGGCGGGCGTCCGTTCCCGGTCAAGCTCGTCTTCTTCGTCGCGCTCCTGCTGATCATGCTGGGGTACACCCAGATGGCCTTCGACCTGGAGTGGACGACCAAAGCGGGGCGGATCGGGCCGGGCTTCTTCCCCCGGATCATCGGGGTGCTCGGCACGCTGCTCACCCTGCTGGCCGTCTACCAGGCCTGGAAGGACCCGGAGGACGAGGCCGAGGGCTTCGAGGAGGAGGACCAGGGGGAGGCCGACCTCGGCCGCCACCCGATGGTGCTCCTCGGGGTCGTGCTCGCCTCGATCGTCTTCCTGGTCACCTTCAACACCCTCGGCGCGATCGTGTCCGGCGCCATCTTCTGCTTCCTGGTGCTGGCCTACCTGAACCGGGGAAAGTGGGTGGCGAACGTCATCCTGGCGGTCGCCGTGCCGCTCGCGATGTACCTGCTGTTCCAGACCGCGCTCAACGCCGGACTCCCCTCCGGGATCCTGCCCCGCTTCTAGCGGCACCCGGGAAAGGTACTCATGGACGTCTTCAACAACCTCGCGGGCGGGATCGCCACGATCCTGACCCTGCAGAACCTGTTCCTGCTGGCAGCCGGCGTCACGGTCGGCATGATCGTCGGGGTGATGCCCGGTCTGGGCCCGTCCGCCGGGCTGGCGATCCTGCTCCCGCTGACCTTCGGGCTCGACCCGGCCGGGGCCATCGTGATGCTCGCGGCGGTCTACTACGGGTCGATGTATGGCGGCACGATCACCTCGGTGCTGATCAACACCCCTGGTGAGTCGGCCACGGTGGCCAGTACCTTCGACGGCTATCCGCTCGCCAAGAAGGGGCGCGCCGGTCCCGCCCTGGTGATGGCCGCGGTGGCCTCGTTCATCGCCGGCACGGTCGGTGCCATCCTGATCAGCTTCTTCGCACCGGCCACGGCCTCGGTCGCCCGGACCTTCGGGCCGCCCGAACTGTTCCTCGTCGTGGTCGCCGGTCTGCTCACGCTGATCGTCATCATCGGTAAGAACAAGATGCTCGGGGTGCTCTCGGCCCTGCTCGGCTTCGGCATCGCCACCGTCGGGATCGACCCGGGCGGCGGCCAGCAGCGCTACACCTTCGGGTCCACCGAGCTGATCAACGGGATCGACTTCGTGCCGGTCGCGATCGGCCTGTTCGGCGTCGGCGAGATCCTGCATACGCTCTGGCGTGGCGGGCACCTGGAGAAGATGGGCTACGCCAAGGTCTCGGTGCGCGACCGTGCCTTCTGGCCGACCAAGCAGGACTTCAAGGAGTCCAACGGCTCGATGTGGCGCGGCTCCTTCCTCGGCTTCCTGGTCGGGACCGCTCCCGGCGCCGGGGCCACCGTGGCGTCGCTGATGAGCTACAACCTGGAGAAGTCGGTCTCCAAGACGCCGGAGAAGTTCGGCAAGGGCGCGATGCCGGGCCTGACCGGTCCCGAGGCCGCGAACAACGGTGCATCGGCCGGTGCCATGGTGCCGCTGCTCACCCTGGGCATCCCAGGGTCCGGCGCGACCGCGGTGCTGCTCGCCGGCTTCCTGATGTGGGGCCTGCAGCCCGGCCCGCTGCTGATGGAGCAGAACCCCGACTTCGCCTGGGGCCTGATCGCCAGCATGTACCTCGGCAACGTGATGCTGCTGCTGATCAACATCTTCATGATCCCCAGCTTCGCCAGCATCGCCCGGGTGCCGTTCCGGCTGTTGGCCCCGGTGATCATCGTGCTGTGCGTACTGGGCACCTACACCGTCAACGGCAGCATCATCGAGGTCGGCATCATGTTGGCCTGTGGTGTGCTGGGCTTCTTCATGCGGCGCTTCGGGATGTCCCCGGCCGCGCTGGTGATCGCCCTGGTCCTCGGCCCGCTGGCCGAGGAGACGCTGCGGCAGACGATGGTGATCTCCGGCGGTGACCCCACGATCTTCCTGCAGCGCACCACCTCGGTGTACCTGCTTATCGCGATGGCCCTGCTCCTGCTGATCCCGCTGGTCGCGCCGCTGCTCAAGCGCGCGGTCACCGCACAGGTCCGGGACATCGGGCGGGCCCGGCGCTACAAGGAGCGTCAGGAGGCCAAGGCGGCCAGGTCCTCCGGCGGGTCGGATGCTGAGAAGGTAGGGACCGCGGTCGGCAGCCAAGACGGACCGCCCCGTGAGGACCCACCCGCAGGTGAAGGGAAGTCATGACGCAGACCAGGTATGCCGTGGTCGGCGGCGGCATCGTCGGTGCCGCCGTCGCCAGCCGGCTGCTCGACGTCCACCCGGACGCCTCCGTCACCGTGCTGGAGAAGGAGGACTCCCTGGCGGGGCACCAGACCGGCCGCAACAGCGGCGTGGTGCACGCGGGGCTGTACTACACGCCCGGCTCGCTCAAGGCGCGGCTGTGCCGCCAGGGCGTCGGGATGCTGAAGGACTTCTGCTCCGAGCACCGGCTGCCCTACCAGGAGATCGGCAAGGTCCTCGTCGCGCTGGACGACGTCGAGGCCGGGCGGCTGGCCTCGATCCAGGAGCGGGCCGAGGCCAACGGCGTGCCCGGCGTGCGCCGGATCGGACCTGAGGAGCTGCGCGAGCTGGAGCCCCACGTGCGCGGGGTAGCCGGCCTGCACTCACCCACGACGGCGATCGTGGACTACCCGGCCGTGACCCGGACCCTGGCCGGTCAGGTGTTGGACCGCGGCGGTGACGTCCGCACCGGCACCGAGGTGGTGGCGTTGCGCAACACCGCCAACGGGGTGGAGCTGAGCACCACGGCGCAGGGTGAGACGCAGGTCGAGACGTTCGACAGCGTCATCCTGTGCGCCGGCCTGCACGCAGACCGGCTGGCCCGCCAGGTGGGGGCCAGTCCCGAGCCGCGGATCATGCCGTTCCGCGGGGAGTACCTGCTGCTGCGCCCGGACCGCCGCGACCTGGTGCGCGGGCTGGTCTACCCGGTGCCCGACCCGCGGTACCCCTTCCTCGGGGTGCACCTGACGCCCCGCACCGACGGCGAGGTGCTGATCGGCCCGAACGCCGTCCTGGCGCTCGCCCGGGAGGGCTACTCCTGGCGGAAGGTGTCCCTCAAGGACCTGTCCGAGACGGTGCTCTGGCGCGGCTTCGCCCCGTTCGCCGCGAAGAACTGGCGCACCGGGATCGCCGAGATGGCGGGATCGCTCAGCACGAAGCGGTTCGTGTCTGCAGCCCGCCGCTACGTCCCGGAGCTCGAGGTGGGCGACGTGCTGCCCGGCCCGAGCGGCATCCGGGCCCAGGCCATGGACCGGGACGGCAGCCTGGTCGACGACTTCCGGATCGACCGGCAGGGACGGGTCGTCGCGCTGCGCAACGCGCCGTCCCCGGCGGCCACCTCGAGCCTGGCGATCGCCGAGTACCTGGTCACCGAGATCGACCGAGCCCACGAGGAGCTGACGAGATGACCGAGCCCGCTGCACTAACCCCGGAGCACCAGGGACCCGCGGGGCACCCGCACCTGCCGGGGGACCTGTGGATCATCCTGGCCACCCCCTTCGACGGGCAGGGCCGTCTGGACCACGAGTCGATGGTCCGGCAGGTGGGCTTCGCCCGCGACGCCGGCGCCGACGGGGTGGTGGCGCTCGGGGTCTTCGGCGAGGCCGCCTCGCTGAGCCTGGCCGAGCAGCGCGAGGTCGCCCGGACGGTCGCCTCGGCGGCCGACGGTCTGCCGCTGGTCCTCGGGGTCGCCGGTCGCAGCACCGCGGTGGCGCTGGAGCAGGCGGAGAACGCCCTCGCCGGCGCGGACCGCGAGGCGGCCCTCATGGTGCTCATCACCAGCGGTCGGCCGGACGTGCTCCAGGCCCACCTCGACGCGTTGTATGCGGGCACCGGCGCACCCGTGGTGCTGCAGGACTACCCGGCGACCTCCGGCGTGCAACTGGCGGCGGCGGCGCTCGGCGACCTCGTCGCCGCCAATCCCCAGATCGTGGCGATCAAGGCCGAGGCGGCGCCTACGCCACCGGGCATCGCCGCCATGGTCGAGCGCACCGGCGTGCCGGTCTTCGGCGGTCTGGGCGGAGTGGGTCTGCTGGACGAGCTCGCGGCCGGCAGCGCCGGGGCCATGACCGGCTTCAGCCACCCGGAAGGACTCCGCGCGACGCTGGACGCCCACCGGGCCGGCGGCTTCGAGGCCGCCCGGGCGGCCTACGCACCATGGCTGCCGCTGGTCAACTTCGAGGCGCAGCAGGGGATCAGCCTGGCGCTGCGCAAGATGCTGTTGCACCGGCGGGGAGTCCTGGCGGATCCCTTCGTGCGACCGCCCGCCCCCTCCGTCCCACCGGCCCTGCTGCCCGTCCTCGAGCAGCACCTGGCCGCCGCACCCACCCGCCCGGACCACGAAAGGACCCCCGTATGAAGCTCGGCATCGAAGGCAGGACCGCCATCGTCCTGGGCGCCACCTCCGGCATCGGCTCGGCCATCGCCGACGCGCTCGCGGCCGAGGGCGTCAACATCGTCGTCGTCGGACGGGATGCCGACCGGACCACGGCCCGCGCGGCCCAGCTCGCCTCCGCCACGCCGGTCACCGCCGACCTCACCGAACCCGACGCGCCGGCGACGATCGTGGCGGCCGCGGAGTCGGCATACGGGCAGGTCGACATCGTCGTGCTCAACGGAGGCGGCCCGCCGCCCGGCACCGCGGACGCCACGACCCCCGAGGCCGCCGGCGACGCCTTCGACCTGCTGGTCCGGCCGCACGTCGACCTGGTGCAGCGCGTGCTGCCCGGGATGCGGGAGCGTGGCTGGGGTCGCTTCATCGCCGTCGGCTCCAGCGGCGTGCACCAGCCGCTGCCCAACCTCGCCCTGTCGAACCTCGGCCGGGCGGCGCTGGCCGGCTACCTGAAGACGCTGGCCAACGAGGTCGCCGGGGACGGCGTCACCGTCAACATGGTGCTGCCCGGCCGGATCCAGACCGAGCGGGTCGACAAGCTCGACCGGGCCAACGCCGAGAAGGCCGGCAAGGCGGTCGAGGACGTCCGCGCGGCGTCCATGGCGACCATCCCGGTCGGCCGCTACGGACGTCCCGAGGAGTTCGGGGCGGTCGCCGCCTTCCTGGCCGGCGAACCCGCCTCCTACGTCACCGGCCAGGAGATCCGGGTGGACGGAGGTCTGGTCCGCGCCCGCTGACCGACCCGCCCCCACGCCATACCGGCTGTTCCCGCCCCACCACGACGCCCCGTCCCACCCACGCCACCGAGGAGACCCGTGTCCGCCCACTTCGCCACCATCACCGAGTCCGGCACCGAGTCCGACACCGAGCAACCGGTCCTGGTCCTGCCCGAGCGCGGCGTGATCCCCTTCGCGGCGCTCGGGGACGACGTGCCCGCCACCCTGCTCGAGGCGATCCGGTCCGAGCGGACCGGTGAACTCGCCGACCGCGCGGCGACCGCCCCCGACACGGCCTTCCGCCCGGTCGACGGGGTGACCTTCACGGCCCCCTACCGGCACCCCCGGATGATCTGGGGGATCGGGCTCAATTACGTCGACCACGCCGCCGACCTGTCGGAGTCGGTCCCCGAGGAGCCGGCGTCCTTCATCAAGCTGGACCACACGGTGATCGGGCCGGGCGAGCCGATCCCGGTGCCGCAGCAGAGCGAGCGGACCACCAGCGAGGCGGAGATGGGCCTGGTGATCGGGCGACACTGCCGCAACGTCGAGCCCGAGGAGGCCCTGGACTACGTGCTCGGCGCGGTCAACGTGCTGGACCAGACGGCCGAGGACATCCTGGCGCGCAACCCGCGGTTCCTGACCCGGTCCAAGAACTTCCCCGGGTTCTTCTCCTTCGGCCCGCAGATCGTCCCGCTGGAGGAGGTCGTCGCCCACGCCGGGAGCCTGGAGGACATCGAGGTCTCCACGGTCGTGAACGACGAGCAGACACGGACCAACACGGTCTCCCGGATGCGGTACTCGCCCGCCTACCTGATCAGCTTCCACAGCAAGGTGATGCCGTTGCAGCCCGGCGACATCCTGTCGCCGGGGACCCCCGGCGCCATCCACGTGCGCCCCGGCGACATCGCCGAGTGCCGCATCCCCGGGCTGGGGGTGCTGCGCAACCCGGTGGTCGCCGGCTGAGACCGCGGGGCGCACGCCGCCCGGCCACCCGGCCACAGTGGTCGTGGGCACCCGTCCGGTGCTGGGAGACTGTGCGGGTGCCGGGTGTGCGTTTCGAACAGGTCGACCTGCGCTATGAGCGACGCACCGTCCTGGAGAGCATCGACCTGGACCTCGTGGAGCACCGGGTCGGCATCGTCGGCGCCAACGGTTCGGGCAAGTCCAGCCTGGTCCGGATGATCAACGGCCTGGTCCGTCCCACGTCCGGCCGGGTCCTGGTGGGCGGGCTCGACGTGGCCCGGGAGACCCGGCGGGTGCGCCAGCGCGTCGGGTTCCTGTTCCCCGACGCCGACCACCAGATCGTGATGCCGACGGTGCGGGAGGACCTGGCCTTCTCGTTGCGCGGGTCGGGGCTGCCGGCCGCCCAGGTGCACGAGCGGGTGGAGGGTGCGCTCACGGCATACGGTCTGGCCGAGCATGCCGACCACCCGTGCTACCTGCTGTCCGGCGGGCAGAAACAGTTGCTCGCGCTGGCCGCGGTGCTGCTCACCGAACCCACCCTGATCGTCGCCGACGAGCCGACCACCCTGCTGGACCTGCGCAACGTGCGCGCGATCTCGGCGCGCCTGGCCGCGCTCGAGCAGCAGCTGATCCTGGTCACCCACCACCTGGAACTGCTCGACGGGTTCGACCGGGTCGTGGTGATCGACGAGGGGCGGGTGGTCGCCGACGACGCGCCCGGGCCCGCGCTGGAGCGGTATGTCGAGCTCCTGGGGTAGCGGCGCGGCGCGCCTCATCGGGGTGCACTGGCCGGGCGACTCGTGGCTGCACCGGTTGCCGGCCGGGGCCAAGGTGGGCGGCCTGGTGGTCGCGGTGGCCGTGTTGCTCTGGATGGACGAGCCGTATGCCGTGGGGGCCGCGCTCCTGCTCTCCCTCCTGGTGCTCGCCTCGGCCCGGGTGCCGTGGCGCTGGTTGGGGGCCCCCGCCCGTGCCGTCGGCCTGATGCTCCTGCTGGTCGGCGCGTTCCAGGTGTGGGTGCTCGGGTGGGAGGCCGCCGTGGTCGGGGTGTGCCGGATCGCGGCCATGCTCGTGCTCGCCTGGACCGTCTCGCTGACCACCCCGGTCACCGCCATGCTGGACCTGTTGCGGAGGTTGCTGGGCCCGCTGCGGCTGGTGCGGGTGGACCCCGACCGGGTGGCGATGACGATCGCCCTGGCGATCCGGAGCATCCCCCTGGTGCTGGCGGCCGTGGAGCAGGCGGACCAGGCCCGCCTGGCCCGTGGGCAGCGCCGGTCCCTGACGGCACTGGTCGTCCCGACGGTCGTGCGGACCGTGCGCATCTCCGACGCGCTGGGGGACGCCCTGATCGCCCGCGGCTACGGCGCCGAGGAACCTGCCCCGCGGCGGGGAGCGGAGTAGCGGCCGGTCAGGTCGGGTCGGCGGCCTCGGCGAGCACCTGTCGGGCGCGGATCACCTGGGCCTCGACCTCGAGGATGCTGCAGGCCACCCGGCGCCGGTCGAGGATCCCGGCGGTCGGCAGGTAGCTGACGATTTCGCTGACCACCATGATCTGCACCCGTGCCAGGGCGGGGTGGCGCGGCAGCCACCGCTGGCCGAGGAATCCGGGCAGTGCGTGCAGGAGGGTCTCCGGCCCGGCGACCCGCACGACGGCCCCGAGGGAGTGCAGCTGCCGTTCGGCATGGACCAGGACCTTCTCGCTGTCGGTGAGGAACCGCTCGCACTCCAGGTCGAGGTAGCGCTCGAGCTTGCGACGGACGCCGTGCGAGCGTGTCCACATGGCGGGGTGGCGCAGCATCCGGGACTGCGCGAAGAAGCCCTCGAGTGTTCGCTCGATAGAGAGCGGAACTGCGGCCGCCGTGTCCATATGTAGAGACTGCCAAACGCCACCGACAGGTCGTGCACCGGGGTGGCCCGGCGTGTCCCGGAGTCCCTGCCCGGCGCCGGTCATCGGGGTGCGATCATGGCGGTGATGGAGAGACGAACGACCGGCATGGTGATCATCGGGGGCCTGATCTTCGTCGTGCTCGCCGGATTCCTCGCCGTGGTCCAGCCCGATGCCCGGCCCCTCGCACTGTCGGCGGCGTTGTTCTTCGGCGCGGTCGCCGCCATCGCCGCGGTGGAGCGGGGCCGACACCGCATCTCGCCGACCACGAATGCCCGGTTGATGGGGGCCGCGAGCGTGCTGTTCGGGGTCGGTTTCGGCGCCATGGGAGTCGTGGCCTGGCGGGACCCCTATGCCTTCGATCGCGCACCGCAGGCAGTGATCGTCGCGGTCGCCGTGCTCGGGTTGGTCTTCTTCGGCGTCGGCGGTGTGCTGCTCATCGTGACCGGTGGGCGGCCCCTGAGGTGGGGCAGGCGCCGCTGAGGTCCGAGACAAGCCCCAGGCGCCGGTGGCAGTCTGGGTGCTAGCACTAGCCTGGCGGTGCCGGATGACTGGCGATGCCGGATGAGAGGAGTCGAGATGGAGTCCTACGCCCAGGGCGAGACGGAGCCGCTGCTGGAGGAAACGATCGGCGCGAACTTCGAGCGGACAGTCGCCGCCCACGCAGACCGCGAGGCGCTGGTCGAGGTCGCGACCGGCCGGCGGTGGTCTTGGTCCGAGCTGAACCGCGACGTGGATGCCCTCGCCCGGGGACTGATGGCCGCCGGGGTGGAGAAGGGTGACCGCATCGGCATCTGGGCACCCAACTGTGCCGAGTGGACGCTGACCCAGTACGCCACCGCCAAGATCGGCGCGATCCTGGTCAACGTCAACCCGTCGTACCGCACGCACGAGTTCGCCTACGCGGTGAACCAGAGCGGTATGCGGATGCTGCTGGCGGCGAGCAGCTTCAAGACGAGCGACTACCGCGGCATGGTCGAGCAGACCGCCGCGGAGTGCCCGGCCCTGGAACGGGTGGTCTACGTGGACACCGACGACTGGGGCAACCTCCTCGCCGAGGGTGAGGGACTGCATACCGACGCCGTCGCCGAGCGGATGGCCACGCTGTCGCCCACGGATCCGATCAACATCCAGTACACGTCCGGCACGACCGGCCGCCCGAAGGGTGCCACCCTCAGCCACCGCAACATCCTGAACAACGGGTTCTTCGTCACCGAGCTGATCAACTTCACCGAGCAGGACCGGCTCTGCATACCGGTGCCGTTCTACCACTGCTTCGGCATGGTGATGGCCAACATCGGCTGCACGACCCACGGCTCCACCATGATCATCCCCGGTCCGGGATTCGCGGCCGAGGACACGTTGCGCGCCGTGGCCGCGGAGCGGTGCACCGCCCTGTACGGCGTGCCGACGATGTTCATCGCGATGCAGAACCACCCGACCTTCGCCGAGCACGACCTGTCGACGCTGCGGACCGGCATCATGGCCGGCTCGCCGTGCCCGGTCGAGGTGATGAAGAAGTGCGTCGACCTGATGCACATGTCGGAGGTCTCGATCTGCTACGGGATGACCGAGACCTCCCCGGTGAGCACCCAGACCCGGTCCGACGACGACCTGGAACGGCGCACCGAGACGATCGGACGGGTTCATCCCAACCTGGAGATCAAGATCGTCGACCCGGTGAGCGGTGAGGTCGTGCCGCGCGGGGAGACCGGTGAACTCTGCACCCGCGGCTACTCGGTGATGGTGGGCTACTGGGAGGAGCCGGCGAAGACCGACGAGGTGCTGGACGCCGACGGCTGGATGCACACCGGCGACCTGGCGGTGATGCGGGAGGACGGCTATTGCATCGTCGTCGGACGGAGCAAGGACATGGTGATCCGGGGCGGGGAGAACATCTATCCCCGCGAAATCGAGGAGTTCCTCTACGGTCACCCCGACATCCAGGACGTCCAGGTGGTCGGCGTCCCCGACGAGAAGTACGGCGAGGAGTTGTGCGCCTGGGTCCAGCTCAGGGAGGGTGCTGAGCCGTTGACCGCCGAGGCGGTCCGTGAGTACGCCACCGGCAAGCTGGCGCACTACAAGATCCCGCGCTACGTCATGGTGGTCGAGGAGTTCCCGATCACCGTCACCGGCAAGGTACGCAAGGTCGAGATGCGGAAGGTCTCCACGGAGAAACTCGGCCTGTGAGGTGGCGCCTGCCTCGCTGAGGTTGCGCCTGTATCGCTGAGGTGCGGTGTCCTCGGGACGTGGACGGCGCGACCGGTGACGCCGTCAGTCGCTGCCGCCCGGCCCTGGTCGGGCGGTGGGCGCCGCTTGCGTGTCCCCGCGGCTCAACTGGACCTCCATCTCGTGTGCCAGCGGCACCGTACTGATGGGCGGCACCGCCTCCCCGGGAGCCATCCCGCGACGGTTGGCGCCGCCCTCCGTGCGGTGCCAGAGCTCGAGGTTCTCCAGTGCTGCCTTGGTGTTGACCCACCAGTCGTCGAGGACGAGTGCCAGTTCCTCCTCGAGGATGCTGGCGCCCTCCTCGACCCGTGCGCCCGGCGGTGTCGACTGATCAGCGTCCGGCCGTGCACCGTCGGGTCCAGCGCCGCCGGGCCGAGCGCCGCCCGCCCGAGCACTGCCCAGGTGGTCGAAGGAGGCGTGCTCGATGGCGATGTCGAGGTCCTCGAGCTCCAGGTCGTTGTCCTCGCCGCGGATGAGACGGGCCAACTGGTCCCGGAACCAGCGGTAGCCGGCATCGGAGGCATCGGTCGACGCGGCGGTGGCGTGGGCCCAGTTCTGGGGCCGGGTGGTGTACTCCCGACCGGTGGGGCTGGTCCACCTCACCTCGCCGTCCGGAGACATGAGCGCGACCCACAGGGCCCGGGTCTTGGCGTCGTGGTGGAACTCGCACAGGCTCTCGATGTTCCATGTGCCGGTCAGCGGCTCCTGGCCGTCGGGCGTCCAGGGCATGACGTGGTCGCTCTGGGTCCGCATGGCCGGGCGCTGGCAGCCCGGGAAGCGACAAACTCCGTCCCGCGCCCGGGTGTGTTCCCGGACCGCGGCAGTGGGGCGGTAGGCGTGGCTGGACTTCTCGATGAGGTGTCCGTCGAGCGGGTCGGCGACGAGTCGTCGCCAGACGGACCCGGCGGTCAAGGCGGCCTGGCGTGCGCGTGCCGCGCTGATGCTGCTGAGGCCGGGAAGGTCGCCGATGCCGTTGCTCAGGCCCAGCAGCGTCTCCAGCGAGACCACGATGTCCACGTGGGCCGGAGGTAGCTCGCCGAGGTCTCGGTATCGCACCGACGGCCGTGCCTCCGCGCCCGTGACGTGCTCCGGCGGCTGGCCGACGTCATCCGTGGTGTGTGCGTCGTCGGTGACGTCGGCGTCTTCCTCGACGGTGGGTGGGATCGTGCCGAACTGGAGGAGATCCAGGGCGACGTCCGAACGCAGTTGCGCCAGGGTGCGCGGGTCGTCTCCGCAACGCTTGGCGGCCCTGGCTATCCCGTCGATGCGGGTATGCGCGGCGACGACCCGCTCCACGGCGCCGGTCGTGCGGACCTGCCCGGTGCCGTCGTCCTGGACCCGGGAGGTGGAGTCCCGCTTGTCGAGGGCCCGCTGGTCACGTTTGCGGGCCAACTGCGGCACCGCGCTGATCTGCTTCTGCACGGCCCGCTGCAAGGCCTTGTTGAACGACTGGAGGGACCGGCGCGTCCCGCCCGGGCGTCGTGCCAACACCGTCCGGGCGATCTCAGCCCGGTCCGCGTCGGGCAGCAATTCCGTGGCGTCCAGCACCCGCCAGGCCCGGTAGGAATCTGCCCCGCCGTCCGCGAGCACCTCGGCGATGGCCCCCTGGAGCAGCGGCGGTGCGGTGGCCAGGTCGATCAGCTGACCGGTCGCCCGGGCCCCCTTGCCAGTGGTGGTCTCGAGTTCGGTCTGCGTGGCCTTTCGCACGTCCCGGTGCCAGCGTTGCTGTTCGGCCTTGGTCAGTTCCTCGTGGGGAACCGTGGGTCTGAACCGTTCGGCCATGGCCCGGTGCAACTGGCGCGTTGCCCCGGCGGCCACACCGTCGAGCCAGCCGTGGAGGCACTGCACGGCTTCCACCGTGTCGCTGTGGGCGCGGCCATCGTCGGTGCGGAAGGGGCCCTGACCCAGGACGTGCAGCAGGAGGGACTGGAGCGCGTTCGTCACCTCGCCCGTGACACCGGCAGCAGTCAGCCCTTCTACGACGACCGCCGTGGCCTCCACGAGTTGCTCGTCGGCCGCAGAATCGGCCTCATGCTCGTTCGCAGTCTCCGTCGCGGTGGCCTCCGTGGCGGCGGTTGGGGACTGGTTCGCCTCTGGCCCCCGGTAGATCACATGTGACTCCATGCTCCGACCCCCTCGATCTGATCTGGTTCCACCGTAGGAGGGAGGTCTGACAGAGCGGCTCGGCGTCCGTGCAGTGTCGGGAGCGAGCGACGTATTGGTGGGGCCTGACCTGCGGTGTCCTCGAAATGGGGACAGATCGCCCGACAGGGGGTTGCCCGAGTTGAGGACGGCGGTCGTCGCGCCGGCCGCCGCACGGCCAGTGGGCCCCGCGTCCACCAGCTGTGGTCCGTCGGCTCCGCGGGGATGTGCTTGGGTGCGGGAGAAGGCTCGGAGTCGTTCCGGTGGCCATCAGCCGGTGTCCTCGTCACGAGGACACCGCAGGTCAGCACGCCTGAAAACTCCGCACTCCAGCAGCAGCCGCCGGATCGAGGTCTCGGGGACCCCGATGGCCGGCTAGGGCCTGGAAAGTGAGCGCGTGACCTCGACCGTCCGTCCCGGCCGATCGAGCCCCCGCCAGCTGGACTCCGCCTGCGCAACGCCGTCGACGAGTCCAACATCTGTCCCCGATCCGAGGACATCGCTGGTCAGCAGGCACAAGTTCACAGGGCCGAGCACCGTGTCGACACCCGGAACAGCAAGCGGCCCCGGACAGAGGAGATGATCGACCGATGCACTGCCTGTCCACCGTGACCGACGAGTCCACCGGCGAGGACCGACAGCAGGACCTGGGACCGGCCCTCCAGCGGGACGGGAGCCTCGCGACATGGTGACTGCCGACCTCATCCCGGCCGGTCTGCGCGAACTCGTCGTGCGCCACGTCCCCGGCCCCGGGATGCCGGAAGGTGGGGTGTGGCTCGAGGGGCTGCCCCGGCTGGTGGACAACCTGTTGCAGGACTGGGACCTGCAGGTCGACGGTGCGGCGATGCACGGCTACAGCGCCCTGGTGCTGCCGGTGCGACGCGAGGACGGGACGCCAGCGGTGCTGAAGGTGGTCTGGCCGCACGAGGAGGGGCGGGACGAACATCTCGCGCTGCGTGCCTGGGACGGCCGGGGCGCGGTCCGGTTGCTGGCCGCGGCACCGGCACGGTGGGCGCTGCTCCTGGAACGGCTCGACCACACCCGGGACCTGGGCAGGGAGCCGGCCATTGTCGCCTGCGAGGAGATCGGGACGCTCCTGACCCGGCTCGACCGGCCCGCTCCCGCCTGGGCACGGACCCTGTCGGACCACCTGGGCCAACTCGTGGACGACGCGGACCGGGCCCTGGCGGCACACACCGCCTTTCCCCGTCGCCTGCTGGAGCAGGGCCGCGCCCTCGCGCGGGACCTCGCGACCGAGCCCGACGTGGACGCACGACTGGTCCACGAGGACCTGCACCAGGAGAACGTCCTGTGGCGGCCGGACCCGGGGGAGTGGGTGGCGATCGACCCGCACGTGGTCGCCGGCACCCCCGCGTATGCCGTGGCGCCGGTCCTGTGGAACCAGTGGGACCAGGTGCAGCGCGCCCACGACCCCCGCGTGCACCTGGGGCTCCGCGTGGACATCCTCTGCGAGGCCGCCGGCATCGATCCGGACCTGGGCCGCAGCTACGCCATCGTCCGGATGGTGCGCAACGCGCTGTGGACGCTCGCGGCGCCGCATCCCGGGACCGAGCACGAGGTCACCCAGGCCGTGACGATCATCAAGGCAATGCAGCCGGCGTGACGCGGCACCGCGGGCCGCAGCCTCGCCCTGCTGGAGGGGACGGTGTCGGTGGGCTGTGCCAGGGTGGCGACATGAGCACACCGACTGATCCGGTCACCCCCTACGACGCGACCCACGCGGAGGGCCTGCAGGACTGGCGCTACGGGTTGGGGGCCCTGCTCGCCCGGTTCGAGACCGGCGACTTCGCCACCGGGGCGGCGCTCGTGCAGTCCATCGCGGAGGTGGCCGACGAGTTGAACCACCACCCGGACGTCGACCTGCGCTACCCGTACGTCCTGGTGCGCACCACCAGCCACGACGTGGGGACAGTCACCTCCCGCGACCTCGAGCTGGCCCGCCGGATCAGCGCGTTGGCCGCGGAGGTCGGTGCCCCGCCGAGCCCGCACGAGGTGTCTAGCCTGGAGGTGGGCATCGACACGGTCGACGAGGACGCCATCCGACCGTTCTGGGCAGCGGTCCTCGGGTACGAGACCACCGACGACGGGGACCTGGTCGATCCCACGGGCCAGCGGCCGGCGATCTGGTTCCAGGAGATGGACCCGCCGCGCACCGACCGCAACCGGATCCACTTCGACCTGACCGTCCCGCACGACGTCGCCGAGGAGCGGCTGGCCGCGGCCCTCGCCGCGGGTGGCCGGCTGGTGTCCGACGACCGTGCGCCGGCGTTCTGGGTGCTCGCGGACGCCGAGGGCAACGAGGTCTGCATCTGCACCTGGCAGAACCGGCCGAGCAGCGGCGGACCGAGCGCGGGTTCCGGACAGGGGTGAGCCCGGATGCAGCCCCGTGACGGTCAGATCGTCCTCAGCCCCACCGACGTCACACGGCACGTGGCGTGCCCGCACACGACCACGCTCGACCTGCAGGTGGCGCAGGGACGGCTGCAGCCCCCTGCGGACGGGGTGGACGACCAACTCCAGCTGGTCTTCAGCCAGGGCATGGCGCACGAGCAGCGCTACCGCGAGGCCTTGGCCGACCGTGGCCTCCGGGTCGTGGACATCCCGGAGCGGGCCCCCGGGACGGCCGAGGGGTCGGGGCGTCCGCTCACGTTCGCCGAGCGGGAGGACCTCACGTTGACGGCGATGCGGGAGGGCGCCGACGTCATCTACCAGGGGGTGCTGTTCGACCGGTCCTGGCTCGGGATCGCCGACTTCCTGCTAAAGGTCGATCGGCCCAGTGACCTGGGGGACTGGTCCTACGACATCGCCGACACCAAGCTGGCCCGCCGGCTGAAGGTCCCGGCGCTGCTGCAGATGGCGGGGTACGCCGCGCGGCTCGAACAGCTCCAGGGCGTGGCGCCGCAGCGGCTCGTGGTGGTCACCGGCGACGGTGCCGAGCACCCGTGGCGGCTGGAGGACGTCGACGCCTACGCCACCCGGGTCCGCGACGACCTCGAGACGACCATCACGGATGCCGCGGAGCTGCCTCCCACCGAGCCGGTGCCGTGTGCGTTCTGCGACCAGTGCCGCTGGAAGCCCCGCTGCAGCGCCGAGTGGGAGGCCGCCGACGACCTGTCCCTGGTGGCCGGGATGCGACCGGATCACCGTGCGGCACTGATCGCGGCCGGCACCACGACGGCAGCCGCGCTGGCGCGGGCCGCCGACGAAGATCTCGCGAGCCTGACTGCGGCGACGGGGCAGCGGTTGCGCGCCCAGGCCCGCCTCCAGGTGCAGGAACGGGAGACCGGCGAGCCGGCATACGAGCTGTTGCCCGCCCAGCCGGGCAAGGGGCTGCAACTGCTCCCGGTGCCCGACGAGGGCGATGTCTACCTCGACTTCGAGGGGGATCCGTTCGCTGCGGACGGGGCCGGTCGGGAGTACCTGGCCGGCGTGTGGACGCGCGACGAGCAGTTCCTGAGCTGGTGGGCCCACGACGCCGACCATGAACGGGAGATGGTCGGCGCACTGCTGACCTGGCTGAACGAGCGGTGGCAGCAGTTCCCGGACATGCACGTCTACCACTACGCCAACTACGAGCAGGCGGCGCTGAAACGGCTCACCGGACGGTATGCCGTGGCCGAGACCGAGCTCGACATGCTGTTGCGCGGAGAACGCTTCATCGACCTGTATGCCGTGGTGCGGCAGGGCCTGCGGATCAGCAAGGGGTCCTACTCGATCAAGAAGGTCGAGGCGTTCTACTGGGGGCACACCCGGGAGAAGGGAGAGGCCGAGGAGGTCTCGGACGCGCTGGACTCGGTGGTCAAGTACGAGCGGTGGCTGGCGGACGGACGCACCGACGCCTCGATCCTGGAGGAGATCCGCAGGTACAACGAGGAGGACGTCCGGTCCACCTGGGCGCTGCACGAGTGGCTCGAGGAGCGGCGCACGGAGCTGGCGCAGCAGGCGGAGGGCGACCTGGCCCGGCCGGTGGGCAAGGAGCAGACGGAGGCCAAGGACAGCGAGCTGACCCAGCAGGAGAACGACCTGGCTGGTCGGCTCGGCGATGCGGGACACGACCTGCTGGCGGGCTGTGTGGGCTGGCACCGGCGGGAGGACAAGGCGGAGTGGTGGGAGTACTACCGCACGCCCCTGTTGTCCGACCAGGAGGTGTTGGAGGACGCCTCGTTGATCGGTGGGTTGGGGGAGCCGGTGGAGGTCGGGGCGGAGAAACAGTCCCTGGTCTGGCGATACATCTTCCCGAAGCAGGAGGCGAAGATCTCCGTCGGCGACAAGGTCCACGACATCGACCTCGAGCCGGGCACGGGGAACCGCCCCATGGCCGGCACCGTCCACGCGGTCGACACGGAGCAGGGCTGGCTGGAGGTGCGACTGCACAAAGGCAAGCCGCCCCGCAGGGCTCGCGGGTTCGGTCCCGGCGGTCCGATCGCAGCGGGCGTGCTGCGGGAGTCGCTGCTGCGCACCGGGGAGGGCGTGCTCGCAGGTGAGGAGTCGCTGGCCGCGGCCGTGCTGGAGCGACGCGTCCCCGCCGACCTGGCGGTGCGGGCGGGGGAGACGGCGACAGATGCACTGGTGCGGGTCGGCCGGTCACTCTCCGGCGAGGTGCTCGCGGTGCAGGGTCCGCCCGGTGCGGGCAAGACCTTCGGGGGTGCACGGCTCGTGCGGGAGCTCCTCGACGCCGGCCTGCGGGTCGGTGTCACTGCGCTGTCGCACGCGGTCATCGGCCACTTCCTGGAGGGGGTGGACCGGCCCGCGGTCCGCAAGCTCAGCAAGGCCGCGGCCGCCTCCGAGGAGCCGGGTGGCCAGATCCGGCCAACGTCAGACAACGCCGTGCTCCTCGAGGCGCTCGGGCCCGGCGGCGAGCGGCTCGTGGGTGGGACCGCCTGGGTGTGGGCACACCCGGACATGGCCGACTCGGTCGACGTCCTCGTCATCGACGAGGCGGGACAGTTCTCCCTGCCGATGGCGCTGTCGGTGGCCCCAGCGGCACGGTCGATGGTGCTGCTGGGTGACCCGCAACAGCTCACCATGCCGAGCAGTGCGCAGCACCCCGAGGGCGTCGGGGTGTCGGTCCTGGAGCACCTGCTCGCCGGGCACGAGACGATCACATCGGACCAGGGGATCTTCCTGGACCGGACCTACCGGATGCACCCGGAGATCACCGACTTCGTCTCCGGGATGTCCTACGACAACCGGCTCGATTCGGTGCCCGGACTGGAGCTCCAGGAGGTGCACGACGTCCCGGGGCTCTCCGGGTCGGGGATCCGCTGGGTCCCGGTCGAGCACGAGGGATTCGGCTCCGACAACGAGATCGAGGCCAGGATCGTCGCTGATCTCGCCGAGCGACTGCTCCGGGGCACCTGGACCGACAACACGGGGGGCCGGGCCCCGATCGGGCCGGAGGACATCCTGGTGGTGGCGCCGTACAACGCCCAGGTGGACCTGTTGCGCAGCGTGCTGCCGGAGGGCGTCCGGGCCGGGACGGTCGACAGGTTCCAGGGCCGCCAGGGGGTGGTGGTGCTCTACTCGATGGCGTCCTCGAGCGCCGTCGACGCCCCCCGTGGGGTGAACTTCCTCTACGACACCCACCGGTTCAACGTGGCGGTGTCCCGGGCGAAGTCGCTCTCCGTCGTGGTGGGCAGCCCGGCGCTCCTGGACGCCGCGGTCAACCACCCGGAGCAGTTGCGGATGGTCAACGCCCTGTGCCGGTTCGTCGACCGTGCGACCTGGGTATCGCAGGACGAGGCGGGACTCGGTCAGCCGGCGCTTCGTTAGCCGCCGCGGGTCGCCTTCGAGTCCGTCGCGGGGGAGCAGGTGTCGATCCCACCGACGACGAACCGCCCCTCCGATGTCGTCTCGAGGTGGAGCACCGCCACGACTTCTCCGACGTCGTCGATCCGGTGCCAGACCTGTGCCACACCGTTGCCGTCACTGCCGGGCGGTGCCTCGACGTCACGCCCGTCCGGGACGGGGTCGCCGGGGCCGGTCTCCCCGGAGACGAAGGAGGCGATCGCCTCCTCGGGGGTGTCGTCTCCCATCCCGGGTTCGAAGGCGTAGTCGATCGAGGCGGACTGCACCAGGTCGCATCCCAGCACCGCCCGGGGCGGACCGGCTGTCGGCGGCGGCGTGGTCGTCCTCGTCGACGGGGTCGCCGTGCTGGCGTCGTGGGAGTGTGCGCCGGGCCCGGTGGCCGTGCCGCACCCGCCGAGGGCGACCGCCAGCGTCGCCAGCCCGAGGGCCAGGCGGGGCCTCGTGTGCCGCACGTTCATGCCCGATGATCGGCCCCGGGCCGCGTGCGGGTCAACGCCTCTCCACAGGCCGACCCCGATCCGTCGCGCGACGGGACACGCTGTCGGCATACCCTGACCCGGGTGATCGACCTGATGAGCGGGGCAGACGCGGCGCGTCGCCAGTCCCTGCGACGGATGCGTGTCGTGGCGACCGGCCTGCTGGTGCTGGCCGCGGTGGTCTTCCTGCTGACGCTGGGCCGGGACGGCGTCTGGGGCTACGTCCACGCCGCGGCCGAGGCGGGGATGGTCGGTGCGATCGCCGACTGGTTCGCGGTGACCGCGCTGTTCAAGCACCCGCTCGGGCTGCCGGTCCCGCACACGGCGATCATCCCGCGGCGCAAGGACAGCCTGGCGCTGAGCCTGGAGCAGTTCGTGACCGAGAACTTCCTCACCGGTGAGACGATCCGGGAGCGCTACCTGGGCGCCCAGGTGGCCGGCCGGCTGGGTAGTTGGCTGTCCCGGCGCGAGAATGCCGAGCGCATCGTGGCCGAGGCGGCCCCCCTGACCAGGCGGGCACTGGAGCGCATCCGCCCGGATGACATGCAGGCCTTCATCGAGCAGACCCTGCTGCCCCGGGTGCGGACCGAACCGCTCAGCCCGCTGGCCGGCCACCTCCTGGAGGCCGTGGTGGAGGACAAGGCGCACCGGGGTCTGGTCGACATCGCGGCGCGCGAACTGCATACCTGGCTGGAGGGACACCCGGACGAGGTCGCCTCGATCCTGGCCTCGCGGGCCCCGTGGTGGTCACCCCAGTGGCTCGACGAGAAGGTGGTGGCCCGGGTGTATGCCGAGCTGGTCGCCTGGGCGGCCGAGGTGCGGGCCAACCCGGAGCACCGGGTGATCCTGGCGCTGGACTCCTACCTGGCCGACCTGGCCGGCGACCTCCAGCACGACGAGGTCACCATGGCCCGGGCCGAGGAGCTGAAGCTGCGGATCCTGGAGCACCCGTCCGTCGGTCCGGCCGCGGTCGCCCTGTGGGAAGCGGTGCGGGTGGCGCTGGTGGAGGCGCTGGAGTCGCCGGAGGGGCACCTGCGGGTCCGGTTGTGCCGGGAGCTGCAGGAGTTCGGCGCCCGGGTCGTCGACGACGGGCCCTTGCGGGCCCGGCTGGACGAGTGGGGTGCCGACGCGGCCGTCGTGCTGGTCGAGCGCTACGGCGCCGAGCTGACCACGGTGATCAGCTCCACCATCGAGCGGTGGGACGGGCAGGAGGCGGCCGCCAAGATCGAGCTCCACGTCGGACGCGACCTGCAGTTCATCCGGATCAACGGCACGGTGGTCGGGGCGTTGGTCGGGCTGGTGCTGCACACCGTGTCGCAGCTCCTCTGAGCCGGCGGGTCGGACAGCCTGTGGACGACGGGCACGCGGGTCGGCGCGGATCGGCACGATGGGTTGGCATGACCTTCGAAAACCTCCCCGAGGACTGGCCGACCCGGTCACTGTCCCACGCAGGCCTCGCCCGCGATGTGCTCGACCTCGTCGTCTCGAACAGGGACCGCGACGGCGGCGGCATCTCCATCCTGTTCTGCGGTGCGACGGGCCGGCTCATGCAGCCGGTCTTCATCACCGACGCGACGCCGGAGCAGGACCTGTCCGCCGGGATGCCGGTCGTCAGGGTGGCGACCTCCGCCCTGGGCCCGGACCCGGAGGGACCGGTGGAACCCCAGCCGCTCCGCAGCGGCTCGGTCCTCTTTGCGCTCGTGCGCCGGCGGGGTGGCGTGACCGATACCGACCGGGCATGGCACCAGCGGGTGATCGAGGAGTGCCGCGACGCGGGCCTCCGGTTGCTCGGAGTCCATCTCGTCACGCTGGACGGCGTGGAGACGCTGCCCGCGTTGCCCTCGTCGGCCGGCGCGCTCCGGCCGGGAAACGTCGCCTGACCACCCCGGGAGGACCCCGCTGCCCGTGACAACCGGGCCGCCGTGCGCCACAGTGATCGGGTGGTGCACCGGCGAGGGAGCGTGTGGGGCGGCACGATCGCGTGTGTCGTGCTCCTGGCCGCCTGTGGACTGGCGACCGAGGATCCGCAGGTCCCGAGCACCCCGCCGCAGGACGACCTGTCCAGCCCGAGCGTCACGTCCACCCCGACACCCTCCGGCACCGGACCGGACTCGACCTCCGGGCCCCCCGCTACCTCCGAGCCGAGCACCACCCAGCCCACCTCCACGACGACGGGCGGCACCGGGCCCACCACGTCGACGGGCGCCCCCGACCTGGAGGGTTTCCTGCCGCCGGGGGAGCAGTCGGTGCAGGACCCCACGGGTCAGGTGGACCTGGTGGTCTCTGACGTGCGGGTCGGCGCGCAGCCGGGGTTCGACCGGGTGGTCTTCGACCTCGCCGGGACGGGGACCGTGGGGTGGCGGGTGGAGTACACCGAGGAGCCGGCCCAGGACGGCAGCGGTGCGCCGGTCGACCTGGCCGGCGACTACGTGCTGGCGGTGCATATCCAGGGGACGGGCCTGCCCGGGGCGGAGGAGACGGTCTACGACCCGCCGCAGTTGCTGGTGCCGGGGACCGGCCTGACCGAGGTCACCGAGGTGCTGCGGCTGACGCCCTTCGAGGGGCAGCTCAACGCCTACATCGGCGTCGCCTCGGAGCAGCCGTTCCGGGTCAGCCGGCTGGACGGGCCCGAACGGCTCGTCGTGGACGTGGCCCACGGCTGATCGGGCCGGCCGCTCTGACGTCAGTGGTCGCCACTCGTCGGGGCCCACCCGCCCTTGGTCTCATACGTCGTCTGGTCTCATATGTCGTCGGTGCCGGTGTCGAAGCCGGTGAGGATGGCATCGAGGGTGGCGTCGAAGGTGCTGGTCCGTGGCCCGGTCCCCTCCGCGGAGCGGACGGCGTCCGCCAGCTCGGGGAACTCGTCCAAATCCAGGCTGGCCAGCAACCGCAGCCGCGCGGTCGAGCCCTCGCCGGCGTCGCCACCCATCGCGACGTGACCGACCACGAACCCGATCACCGCGTAGACAAGGTCCAGCGCGCGGTGCGCCGGCATCCCGGACGTGCGGGCCACGGCGACGGAGCGCTCCAGCGCCGAGAGCGCGCTCGGCGTCACAGCCGGTCTGCTGAGCACCACCGGCACCAAGTTGGGGTGGGCCAGCAGCGTGTCCAGGATGCCCCGTGCGTGGCGGCGCACCACCTCCCGCCACGGTTCACCCTCGGTGGGCTCCGGCAGGGAGGCCAGGAAGAGCTGCTCGACCAGACCATCCAACAAGGCGTCCTTGCTGCCGACGTGGTGATACAGCGCCATCGCCTCGACGCCGAGTTCCGCCCCGAGTCGGCGCATCGACAGTGCGGCCAACCCCTGCTCATCCACCAGCGTCACCGCAGCGGCGAGGACTGCGTCCCGGGTTAGCCCCGCATGTCGTCCACGCGCTCGTCCAGCTGGCGCGGCGGGGCCTCGTCGATCGGCGGTGGCGGGGGAGCCAAATCCCGTTGACATGTTCTACAGCGTATATCTAACGTTGCTCGACGTTGTGCTTTACGACGTAAAACGTGCGTCGCGTGATGACCGGCATGACGGAGGGAAGAGGAAACGTGGAGCGGAAAGAGATGACGGCACCCGGGCTGCGCGCACTGTGGATCGGGGCCGCCCTGACGATCCTGGCGGTGGTGTTACCCCTGCTCGATCTCGTGACCAGCGACATCGTGGGGGACCACGTGCGTTCGGCCTACCCCCAGTGGGCGGCGGACACCGTGGCGACCGAGCGGATGGCCATCGTCGGATGGCTCGCGGGCAGCAGCGGGCTGGGACTCGCCGGGTGGTGGATGTCGATCAGGGGTGTGCGCCGCGGCAAGCGGTGGGCGCGGCCGGTCGCCACGACCTGGTTCGTGCTGGGGGCCATCGTGGCCTGCATGGACGTGTCGATGGGTGGTGCGGCCTACGCCGTCATCGTCCCGACGGTGTTCGGCGTGATCAGCGCCCTGCCGGCGGTCGCCGGTGCGGTGGCGACCGTCCAGGTCTGGCGGTCCATCCCGGTCCGGTCCGGTGTGGCAGGGGTCACCACTCCGTCGGTTTGACCGGCTGGTGCACCCAGACGTCGAAGAAGGTCGTCAGGTCCTGACCGGAGACCTCCTCGGCCAGCGCCTCGAAGTCGGCCGTCGTCGCGGTGCCTCCGCCGTAGGTCGCCACCCACTGCTGGGCCAGTTCGAAGAACGCGTCGTCGCCGATCTCGCCGCGCAACGCGTGGAGCGTGGCGGCGCCGCGGTCGTAGATGGCCCCACAGAAGAGGCAGAGCGAGCCCGGGTCGGCGACGACGACCGACCAGAACCCGTTGTCCGCCGGGATCGCCATGACCTGCTCGAACGACTCCTGCGCGGTGGCGTCGCCGTCGTGCTCGTTCCACATCCAGGTGGAGTAGCTCGCCCACCCCTCGTTGAGCCAGATATCGGCCCAACGGCCCGGGCTGACGTGGTTGCCCATCCACTGGTGCGCCAGCTCGTGCGCCACCGTGCCCTCGCGCGCCCGCACGCTGAAGAAAGAGCGGGTCTGCGTCTCCAGGGCATAGCCGACCGAGTCGTCGTCGACGATCGCCCCGTAGGACACGAATGGGTAGGGGCCGTAGCGCTCGGCGAAGAACTCCAGCATCTCCGGGGTCCGTGTCAGGTCGGCCGAGTTCGCCGGGGGCAGCGCCGGGTCGATGGCGTCGATGATCGGTATGCCGTCCGGTCCGGTCGTGGTGGTCAGCTCGAAGTCGCCGACGGTCGCCGTGGCCAGGTAGGCGGCCATCGGGTCCGGGGCGTCCCAGGTCCAGGTGGTCCAGCCGTCCTCGGAGGACTCGTCCTCCAGCACGCCGTTGGCCACCGCGACCAGCCCGTCCGGCACGGTGATCTCGAAGTCGTAGGTGGCCTTGTCCGTGGGATGGTCGCTGACCGGGAACCAGGTCGCCGACCCGTCCGGTTCGCTCACCACCATGGCGCCGTCCCGGGTGGTGACCCACCCGTAGAGCGCCCCCTCGATGTCGGTCGGTCGGGTGGTGGTCGCCTCGTAGAAGACCTCCACCTCGACCTCCTCGCCCTGGTGCAGCAGGCCACGGGCCCAGACCTGCAACTCGTTCTCGACCTGGGCGAAGCGCGTGCGCTTGCCGTCGATCCGGACCTGGCTGACCTCCGGGCCGCGCAGGTCGAGGTTGAAGCGGCGCAGCTTCTCGGTGGTGGTCAGCCGGATCGTCGCCACGCCCTCCAGGTGGCCCTCCAGCGGTGCCGGGGCGGCCTCCGGTGGGGTATAGGTCAGGTCGAGGGAGTAGTGGTCGACGTCGATCCCGCCGTTGCCGGCGAGCGGGAAGTACGGGTCGCCGGCGCCGTCGTCGCCGAGGACGGGGCGTCCCTGCTCCGAAGGTTGGGCGCGCTCCGCGGGTTGGGCGCGGTCGGGCTGCTCGCCGGGGGCTGCGCCGGCCGCGGTGGTGGCCAGGCCCAGGCAGAGGACGAGGGCGGCCGCGGCGCTGGCGCGGCGACGGGAGGGGGAGACGCGGGGTGTGGAGCGGCGGGCGGGGGAGGTGCTGCCGAGAAGGTCCATCCCAACGAACCTAGTCCGGAATGGCCGATCCCGCACCGGATAACCGGAACCGCAGGCGGGGCAGGACCCGGCCGGGGATCGATCCGCTCGGCGAGTCCCCGACCTGTCGGGCCCCGTGGTGACGGTAGAAGGGAGCGGCCCCCGGATCGGCGTCGAGCTCCAGCGTCGTGAAGCCGGCCGTGGCCGCCTGCTCCAGGGCGGCCCGCAGCAGGAGACCACCCAGGCCGGTGCCGATGTGCGCCGGGTCGACGAACAGGGCGTCGAGCTCACCGACCGGGGGAGTGCCGGAGAAGCGGAAGAAGCCGGCCGGGGTGCCGCCCGCGGCATCCACGACGCCGAATTCCACGACGCCGAACCCGCCACCCTGCTGCGGAGCCCCCGCACCCGCGATCTGCTCCGCGGTGTAGGTCAGTTCGGCCCGGCAGGCCTCCAGGAACTCGGCGTCGTAGCCCCAGTGGGCCTTGGACCGCAGTGCCAGCGCCGACAGCGCGGCGGCCTCCCGGGGTGCTGCTGGTCGGACCCGGATCGACATGCGCCCCATGCTTCCAGGTTTTCGGGTGTGCGAGCAGCCCGGGGATTTGTCAGGATGGGCCCATGCCCGAGCACGCCCGCCCTCCTCGGCGTGCCCGTCGACCGGGACGTCGCCCGCCCAGGCAGGGCGGCGACCCCGCGGCCAGGGCGGAGCGCCTCGCCCGACGCCGGGCGCTGGTGCCGACCGGGATCGACTACCCGGCCGACTTGCCGGTGGTCGAGCGCCGGGACGACATCGCGGGGGCCATCCGGGACCACCAGGTCGTCATCGTGGCGGGCGAGACAGGGTCGGGCAAGACCACCCAGCTGCCCAAGATCTGTCTGGAGCTCGGCCGCGGGGTGAACGGCACGATCGGGCACACCCAGCCGCGCCGGATCGCGGCCCGTTCGGTGGCCGAGCGGATCGCCGAGGAACTGGGCGTGGAGACCGGTGGCGTGGTCGGCTACCAGGTGCGGTTCACCGACCACTCGACCAGGGACACCCTGGTCAAGGTGATGACCGACGGCATCCTGCTGGCCGAGCTGCAGCGCGACCGGGAGCTTCGCCGCTACGACACGCTGATCATCGACGAGGCGCACGAGCGCAGCCTCAACATCGACTTCATCCTCGGCTACCTGCGCCAGCTGCTCCCGCGCCGTCCGGACCTCAAGGTGATCATCACCTCGGCCACCATCGACGTGGAGCGTTTTGCCGAACACTTCGCCGACGGGGAGGGGTGCCCGGCACCGGTCGTCGAGGTGTCCGGGCGGACCTACCCGGTCGAGGTGCGTTACCGCCCCCTGGTGCGCCCCGGCCCGCCGGCGAAGGACGGCACCCCGACCACCGTGGACGTCGACCAGGTCACCGGGCTGTGCGAGGCCGTCGAGGAGCTGTGGACCGAGTCCCCGGACGACGGTGGGCCCCAGGACATCCTGGTGTTCTGTTCCGGCGAGCGGGAGATCCGGGACGCCGCCGACGCCCTCGCGGGTCTGAACCTGCCGGCCACCGAGGTGCTCCCGCTCTACGGCCGGCTCTCCGCGGCCGAACAGCACCGGGTGTTCTCCCGGCATGCCGGGCGCCGGATCGTGGTCTCCACCAACGTGGCCGAGACCTCGCTCACCGTGCCGGGGATCCGGTATGTCGTCGACACCGGCACCGCGCGGATCTCCCGCTACAGCCAGCGGCTGAAGGTGCAGCGCCTGCCGATCGAACCGATCAGCCAGGCCAGTGCCAACCAGCGCTCCGGCCGGTGCGGGCGCCTCGCCGACGGCATCGCGGTCCGGCTCTACTCGGAGGAGGACTTCGCGTCGCGACCGGAGTTCACCGACCCCGAGATCCTGCGGACCAACCTGGCCAGCGTCATCCTGCAGATGACCAGCCTGGGACTGGGAGAGATCGCCGCCTTCCCCTTCGTCGAGCCGCCGGACTCCCGCCAGGTGGCCGACGGGGTGCGGTTGCTCACCGAGTTGCAGGCGATCGACCCGGACGCCCCGGTCCACCTCCCGCGCAAGCGGCTCACGGCATACGGCAGGGCGATCGCCCAGCTCCCGGTGGACCCGCGGCTGGCCCGGATGCTGATCGAGGCCGAGCGCAACGGTGCGCTGCGCGAGGTGCTGGTCATCGTGTCCGCCCTGTCGATCCAGGACCCCAGGGAACGGCCGACCGACAAGCAGGCGCAGGCAGACCAGTCGCACGCGCGCTTCCGGGAGGGGGCCGACGACTCCGACTTCCTGACCATCCTGAACCTCTGGCGCTACCTGAAGCGGCAGCAGAAGGAGCTCTCCGGCAGCGCGTTCCGGCGGATGTGCAAACGGGAGTACCTGCACTACCTGCGGGTCCGCGAGTGGCAGGACCTGCACACCCAGCTCAAGCAGGCGTGCAAGCAGGTCGGGCTGGGCCTCAACGACAACGACGCGGGACCGGACGCGATCCACCAGTCGCTGCTGGCGGGCCTGCTCTCGCTGGTCGGGCTCTACGACAGGGACAAGCGCGAGTACCTCGGGGCGCGCGGCGCCCGGTTCCACCTCCAGCCGGGTTCGGCGCTGTTCAAGAAGAACCCCGACTGGGTGATGACCGCCGAGCTGGTCGAGACCACCCGGCTGTGGGCGCGGGTCAATGCGCGCACCGACCCGGCCTGGGTGGAGCGGGCGGCGGGCCACCTGGTGAAGCGCAGCTACTCCGAGCCCCGGTGGTCACGCAGCCGCGGCAGCGCGATCGCCGACGAACGGGTGACCCTGTATGGCGTGCCGCTGGCCGCCGGTCGCGCCGTCCCGCTGGGCAGGGTGGACCCGGAGACGGCCCGCGACCTGTTCATCCGGCACGGACTTGTCGAGGGCGACTGGGACACCCGGCACGACTTCTTCCACGCCAACCGCAAGCTGATCCGGCAGCTGGGCGAGCTGGAGGCGCGGGCCCGCCGCCGCGACATCCTGGTCGACGACGAGACCCTGGTCGAGTTCTACGACCAGCGCATCCCGGCCGAGGTGGTGTCCGGGGCCCACTTCGACACCTGGTGGAAGCGGGCCCGGCGGGGGGATGCCGAGCTGCTCACCTTCACCGAGGACCTGCTGGTCAGCGACGGGGCCGGCCGGGTCAGCGACAGCGACTACCCGGGCACCTGGCGACAAGGCGACCTGGAGCTCCCGCTCACCTACCAGTTCTCACCCGGATCCGACGCCGACGGCGTGACCGTGCACATCCCGATCGAGGTGCTCAACCGGCTCACCCCCGACGGGTTCGACTGGCTGGTGCCCGGACTGCGCGAGGACCTGGTGACCGCGCTGGTCAAGGCGCTGCCGAAGGCCACCAGACGGCACTTCGTGCCCGCCCCAGACCACGCCCGGCGGGCGCTGCGGGCGATGGGCCCGGAGGGCGGGTCGGGGCCGATCGACGAGGCGCTCGCCGACGCGCTGTCGGCCGACGGCCCGGTGCGGGTCGATCCGGACGAATTCGACTGGGCCAGGGTGCCGGACCATCTGCGGGTCACCTTCCGGGTCGAGCGGCGCGCCGACCCGGCCGGGCGTCGGGGTGGCCGGCCGCGGGGCCGCGTCGAGGTGCTCGGCGAGGGCAAGGACCTCGCGGCCCTGCAACAGCAGCTGGCCCCCCAGGTCCGCACCACCATGGCCCGGGCGGCCGCCTCCGTGGAGAAGCAGGGGCTGACGACCTGGGACTTCGGGGTGCTGCCGGAGACCTTCGAGCAGCAGGTCGGGCCCCGGACGGTGCAGGGCTACCCGGCCCTGGTCGACACCGGGTCCGCGGTCGACATCCGGGTGCTCGGCACCGCCTCGGAGCGGGACCGCGCCACCCGCCTGGGCATCCGCCGGCTGTTGCTGCTCAACACCACGGCGCCCTGGAAGCGGCTGTTGGCGCTGCTGACCAACCAGCAGAAGCTGGCGCTGGGCAACAACCCGCACGGCTCGGTGCCCGCGCTGCTGGAGGACGCGCTGGCCTGCGCGGTGGACTCGGTCGTCGCGGAGATGCCGGGCGCCACGGTCCGCAGACCGGAGGACTTCGACGCGGCCCTGTCGCAGGTGCGCCAGCAGGCGGTGCCCCGGGTGCTGCAGATCGTGGAGAACCTGGTGCCGGTCCTCGACACGGCCCGGGAGGTCGGGCTCGCCCTGACCCGGCTGACCAGCCCGGCGGCGGCGGACCTCGCCACCGACCTCAGGCGCCAACTGGACCAGCTGGTCCGGCCGGGCTTCGTGGCCGACACCGGGTACACGCGGCTGCCGCACCTGCGGCGCTACCTGGCGGGCATGGCCGAGCGCCTGGAGAAGGGGCCGCAGGACGTGCGGCGCGACGCCGATCGGATGGCGACGGTCCACCAGGTCGAGCAGGAGTATGCCGACTTCCTGGCCCAGCTGCCCCCGCACCGGCGGACCGATCCGGACGTGGTCGACATCGGCTGGCAGCTGCAGGAGCTCCGGGTCAGCCTGTTCGCCCAGCGTCTCGGCACGCCGCAGCCGGTCTCGGCCAAGCGGATCTACGCCGCGATGGACCGCGCGGAGGACGCCACGGCGTGAGTCGTGCGGTGAGTCGTGCGGCGGGCCGTGGGGGACGGGCGTCGTGGGAACGGACCCCGGGTCGGTAACGTCTGCGTGTCATGAGACGAATCACACGGATGCGGCGGGCGGTGACTGCGGTCGCGGCGGGTGCCGGGCTGGTCCTGGCGCTGGGGGCCTGCGGAGACGGCGAGGACACGGAGGGCGACGCGGGGGACGGCGGGGACCCGGTCTCGCAGACCGGTGGCTCCGACGGCGCCGCGGGGTCCGAGGGCACCGACACGGACGCGGCGACCGCCACGGAGGGGGCCGACCCGGCGGCCGAGGAAGTGGCCGGTGCCCGGGCCGGTCTGGCGTCCTGGCTGGAGGAGAACAAGCCGGAGACCGCGCAGACCAGCACAGACATCCCGGACTGCCCCGCCATCACCGTCGAGCGGATGGAGGAGGCGTTGGGGGCTGCCGGGCACGAGGGGGTCTCGTTGGCCAGCTGGGGCACCGAGATCGAGTGGAGCGAGTACGAGGCGCTGCACCCCGACCTGATGGGGATCGTCTGCGGCGGGGACTCCGACGGGGACACCCACGACTCGGAGTTCGGGACGGCCAGTGGCGTCTTCGCGGTCGACCTGGCGGGCAAGTCCGACTTCGAGTCGCTGCTCAGCGCGCTGGACGTGGCCGACGCCGACAGCGTGCAGCCGCCGGAGGAGCTGGGCGGCGACCTCAGGACCGCCTGCTTCGAGGACGGTCCGCCGTTCTGCGTGGCCATCTGGCACTCCGACGGGCTGGTGCTCGGGACGAGCCTGATCGCCGACGACGCGGACGAGGAGGCGGTTCAGGCCATGTTGGTCGACCTCCTGCCCGACGTGCTGGACAGCCTGGCCCAGGCCTGACCGGCCTCAGTCGTCCAGGTCCACCACGACCACGCTGACGTTGTCGATCCCGCCGGCCGCCAGCGCGGCCCCCGTGAGTGCCTCGCACGCCGCCTGCGGGTCGCCCTCGGCCAGGAGCGATGCGATCTCGGGGTCGCACAGGTGGATGGTCAGGTCGTCGGTACACAGCAGCAGCCGCCCGGAGGCGGCGACCGTCAGCGTGTCGGCCTCCGCGGCCGGTCCCGCGCCGCCGAGACGCCGGGTGAGTTTGGACTGCCCCCAGTGGTCGTGGGCCTGCTCCGGGGTCAGTTGCCCGGCGGCCAGCAGCTCGGCCGCCACGTTGTGGTCGGTGGTCAGCCGGTGCAGGGTGCCGTCGACCAGGTGGTAGGCGCGGCAGTCGCCGACCCAGGCGCCCTCCACGGTGTCCGGCGCGTCCGGGCCGCCCAGCCGGGCGAGGACGGCGACGCAGCCCATGTCCGGCATACCGGTCTCGACACCGCGCGCGGAGACCCGCTCGTGCCCGACCCGGAACGCATCCGGGAGAGCGTGGGCCCAGCGGCCGTCCTCGCGCCGGGCGCCAGCATGCTCCAGCAGGGCCTGCGTGGCCGCCTCGGCGGCCACCTCACCACCTTCGTGGCCGCCCATGCCGTCCACCACGACCCACAGGCCGTCACCGACGGCGAGGGCGTCCTCGTTGCCCTCCCGGACCAGTCCAATGTGCGTCGCACTGCCTACCCTCATGGGCCCAGTCTGGACCGTGTCGCGGCGACCGCGGGAATCCTGGGCCGTCCGCGTTCGTTGACCGACCCGAGAACACCTGCCCGATCGGAGGGGACCGTGTCCGCTGCTACTGCCACCAAGGCCCTGCGCTGGGGGGCGCTCGCCGCCGTCGCACGCGCCATCAAGTCGGCGAGCTCGCCGGACGCCCCGAGCCTGTGGACCCGGCTCGCGGCGCTGCCCCGGATGGTGCGTGCCATCCGGCGCGGTGACTACACCGGGGCCGACCTCAGCCGCGTCCTCCTGATGATGGGCGCCGTCGGATACGTGGTGTCGCCGATCGACCTGATGCCCGAGGCGGTGCTGCTGCTCGGCGGGTTGGCCGACGACGCCGTGGTGGTCGGCTGGCTGGCCGTCACGGTGATCCGCACGACCGACGACTTCCTGGACTGGGAGCGCAACCGGCAGGCGGTGCCCGGCGAGGTCATCGGCTGACCCGAGGCCACCGGCCGACGCGGGGTCGCTACTGGCCGGCGGCCGACGCCTCGTCGCCCAGGTCTGTGTCGCCGTCCTGGTCCCCGTCGACCGCGCGCACCTGCTCCTCGGTCGGTGCGGTGCGGCCCAGTTCCACCGGCAGCGGGGCGGCCTCCTGACCCAGCACGTGCTCGGTCAGGAAGGCGCTCACCACCTCGTACCAGACCCTGGCGTGCTGCGGTGACAGGATCCAGTGGTTCTCGTTGGGGAAGTAGAGGAAGCGGTGCGGGGAGCGGCCCTCGTCGTCGGCGGGGAGGCCGGACGCGCTGAGCAGCTCGTACCAGAGCCGCAGGCCCTCACCGATCGGCACCCGGTAGTCCTTGTCGCCGTGGATGACCAGCACCGGCGTCACGATCTTGTCCACGGACAGGTGCGGGCTGTTGGCCTCGCCCATCTCGCGGGTCATCTCCCGCTGCCAGTAGAAGGCCGCGTCCGTGGTCGGCCCGAACTGGTCCAGCGCCCACAGCGAGGCGTGCGTGACGATCGCCTTGAACCGGTCGGTGTGCCCGGCGACCCAATTGGCCATGTAGCCGCCGAACGAGCCGCCCATCGCCGCCGTCCGGGTCTCGTCGATGTCCGGCCGGGCCACCACGGCGTCGGTGATCGCGAGCAGGTCCTCGTAGGGCGCACCGCCCCAGTTGCCCCACCCGCGCTGGATGAAGTCCTGCCCGTAGCCGGTGGACAGCGCGGGGTCCGGCAGCAGCACGGCATACCCCTGGGCGACCATCAGCCACGGGTTCCACCGCCAGGTCCAGGCGTTCCAGGAGCCGAGGGGGCCGCCGTGGATCCACAGCAGCATCGGGGCGGGCCCGTCGGTCTCGGGCAGCGCCAGCCAGGCCCGCACCCGGGTGCCGTCGGCGGTGGTGGTCTCCACCTCCTCGAGGCGACCGGGCAGTTCCGGGCGGGCGACGGGACCCTGCAGCGCGGTGGTCTCACCGGTCTCCAGGTCGATCCGCACCACCTCCGCCGGGAAGGCGTAGCTGCTGCGCACGGCATACCCGGTCGTGCCGTCGGGTGACACCACGAAGTCGCTGTATGCCGAGTCGTCGGTGGTCACCGCGGCCACGCCGCCGGTGGCGGGGTCGATCCGGAACACCGGGCACCGACCGTTGTCGTCGGCCAGGGCGAACAGGGTCGTGCCGTCGGGCGACCAGGCGACGGGGCTGGCCCACCGGTCCCAGTCCTCGGCGAGGGGGCTGAGGCTGCCGTCGGCCAGGTCGAGCAGGGCCAGCAGGGGACGGGGCGCGGTGTCCGGCGTGCTCTTGCCCTGGTGGACGACCACGGCGTGCGTGCCGTCCGGGCTGACGGGTCCGGGGGCGAACTCCCGACCCTCCTCGTCCAACAGCACCCGACGCTCGCCGGTGGTCAGGTCGATCCGTTCCAGGACGCTGCGCTGCTCGCCGCGCGCCTCCGGGCGGGCCACCGCGGCCAGCGCGAAGGTGCCGTCCGGGCTCAGCTGGACCGAGCCCGCGCCGAGCCGGTTGCCGATGCCCTCGGTCACGTCCCGCAGTCGCAGTGGGGCGGTGTGGTCCAGCGTCGTCGGCATGGTCGGCTCGTCCGACTCCTCGGGCTCGGCGACGAACAGGTGCGGCGCCGCCGGTCCGAGGTCGGCGTCCCAGAACCTGACCGGGTAGCCGTCGTGCAGGATCGCCGCGACGCCGCCGTCGGTGCGCACCTTGTGGATCGCGGCGTGGGCGGACTCGCTGTCGGCACCGGGGTAGGAGGGGGCGGTGACCAGGACCGTGGCCGCGTCCCGGGCGCACTGCACGGCGGAGACCCCGCCGGGACGGGAGAGCACGACGCGGGCCTCCCCACCGTGGGTCGGGACCTGCCACAGGGCGGCCTCCGGCTGCTCCTCGTCGGAGTCCGGGTTCGGCCGGGACGAGGTGAAGTACAGGTCCCCGGTGCTGCTGAACGTGGCGCCGGCCTCGCCCTTGCTGCTGCGGGTGATCCGGTGGGCCGGGGCCTCACCGGTCGGGTCGACCTCCCAGAGGGCCGTGGCATACCCGGTGCCCTTGCGGGTGGTCGTGGCCACGGTCGTCACCAGCCGTGACCCGTCGGGGCTGAGGGCGAGGCCGGAGAGCCTCGGGTAGGCGACGTACTGCATCAGGTCGTGGAAGACGGTCGTCATGACTCATCAGTATCACTCCGCGGTGTGGCCCTGTCCTGCGGAGGTGTCGCCGGAATCAACCGGGACCCCGGACCGTTGGAGTAGTCGACAAGGTTCGACCCTGCAGCCCAGGAGGGCAGATCGTGACGGAGCGCAGTCCCCTGTTCCAACTGACCGACGAGGCGGCCCGGCAGCCGATGCACGCGCCACACCTCATCGTGTCCCTCGAGGGATTCATGGACGCCGGCCTGGTCAGCGAGCAGGTCGCCGACCACCTGCTGGAGGCCCTGGAGCACGAGGTCGTGGCGACCTTCGACGTCGACCAGCTGGTCGACTACCGCGGCCGCCGCCCGGTGATGACCTTCGACAGCGACCACTGGGACGACTACGAGGCCCCGAGCCTGCTGCTCTACCGCATGCAGGACCACGCCGGTCAGGACTTCCTGCTGCTGCACGGCTCCGAGCCGGACTACCGCTGGGAGGGCTTCGTCAAGGCGGTCCGCCAGCTCTGCCTCGCCTTCGGCGTGCGGCGGATGACGACCGCCCACGGCGTCCCGATGGCGGTGCCGCACACCCGGCCCGTCGGGATGACCCGGTTCGGCAGCGACCCGGAGGTCGTCGGCCTCCAGGAGGCGGTCTTCGGCCGCGTCCAGGTGCCGGCCAGCGCCGAGTCGCTGCTCCACCTGAGGCTGGGGGAGGCCGGTCTGGAGACGTTCGGGATCGCCGTGCACGTGCCGCACTACCTCGCCCAGGCCCGCTTCGGCGACGCCGCGGTCGCCGCCCTGGACACCCTGCTGGTGCACTCCGGGCTGCAGGTGCCGACCGCCGACCTGGTCGAGGCCGCCAGCCTCAACCGGGTGGACATCACCAAGGAGGTGGCCGGCTCGACCGAGGTCACGGAGGTCGTGGAGGCGCTCGAACAGCGCTACGACCGGTTCCTGGAGGGTCAGCGCCGCCGGAGCCTGCTGGCCTCCGAGGCGGCGGACCTGCCCAGCGCGGAGGAGATCGGTGCCGAGTTCGAGGAGTTCCTGCGGGAGACCACCTCCCCCGACGCCGAGGGCGACCCGGACGGTCCCGCCGACTGAGTCACCCGCAGCGGGTCCGTCCCGGCGCCGGGCGGGTCAGCGCTGCCCGGCGTCGGTGCCCTCGGACTGGCCCTCGCCGTCTGTCTCGCTCGTGCCTTGCTCACCGCCGTCGTCTGTGGCGCCGAACGGGGACTGGTAGGGCTGCTGTCCGTATGCCGGGGGCGGCGGCGGGGGCTGCTGGCCGTACTGGTCGGAGCCTGAACCGCCCTGCCCGTAGGCCTGGGTCGGGTCCTGCGGCTGGTCCTGGCCGTACTGGTCGTAGCCGCCCTGTTGCTGGTAGGACCCCTGGTCGTAGCCGCCCTGTTGCGGGTAACCGCCCTGCTGCTCCTGGTAACCGCCCTGCTGCTCCTGGTAACCGCCCTGCTGCTCCTGGTAACCGCCCTGCTGCTGGTAGCCACCCTGCTGTTGGTAGGACCCCTGGTCGTAGCCGCTCTGCTGCGGGTAGCCACCCTGCTCCTGGTACCCGCCTTGCTGCGGGTAGCCACCCTGTTGCTGGTAGGAGCCCTGGTCGTAGCCGCCCTGTTGCGGGTAGCCACCCTGCTGCTGGTAGGAGCCCTGGTCGTAGCCGCCCTGTTGCGGGTACCCGCTCTGCTGCGGGTAGCCACCCTGTTGCTGGTAGGACCCCTGGTCGTACCCGCCCGGCTGCTGGTACCCGGCCGGCGCGGCGGGATAGCCGGCGCCCTGCTGGTCGTAGGACGGCTGGCCCTGCGCGTGGTACTGGTAGGGCGCCTCTTCCTGCTTCTTCTTGCCCTTGCCGCGGGTCAACAGGGCGGCCAGGGCGAGCAGCAGCGCCAGGCCGAGCAGGACGCCGCCGATGATCAGGCCCAGCTCGCCCATCACACCCGAGGCGACGGTCCGGGTGGCGCGCGGCCCGGCATACACCGCCTCCTCGGCCCCTTGGCAGGTGAGCGTGTACTCGCCGGCATCGGTCCCGGCAGGCGTGCGGCCGACCTCGTAGAAGTCGGTCCCCCCGACGTCCACCGTGAACTCGCTGACGGGCCGCTCGAAGACGACCTCCTCGCTGCCCGACGTGGCGACACAGACGGCCGCCTCCCGCACCGCGTCGGAGCGGGCGTACACGGACATGCCGTTCTCGCTGATCCGGAGCGTGTCGCCCTGGTTGAAGCCGGTCATGTTCGGCTTGGCCACGGTGAGCGTGCCGTAGAGCCCCAGACCGAGCAGGACCAGGCCTGCCACGCCCAGGAGGGCGGCAAAGATGGACAGGATCTTGGACGGGCCGGTGCCCCGAGACTCGGTGTTCCCCATGCGCGCAACCTAGCGCACCGAGGTCGCGGCGGGATAACGAACCCGCGCCGGACGGCATACCCGGACAACCGGTGGCAGGATGTGCCCCGAACCGTCCCGTTGGGGCGCCAGGTCGATGAAGGGGATGCCCGTGGGACTGTTTGGCAAGAAGGACGACTCCGTCGAGGAGAGCCCGAAGACCATCGACGAGGGAGGCGTGGCCAGCAAGACGGCCAACGCCATCGTGCAGAAGCTGATGGACTTCGGCTTCGACGGGCTGGGCCCGCTGGACTCGGTCGAGGACGTCGTGAAGGAGTTCACCGCCAAGTACCCGGACCCGGAGAAGGCGATCACCAAGATCATCCGGTCGCACACCCGGCTGGTCGCCTCCGCCGGTTTCGTCACCGGCTTCGGTGGCCTGTTCACCCTGCCGGTGGCCATCCCGGCCAACATCATCGAGTTCTACGTCCTGGCCACCCGGATGGTCGGCAGCATCGCCGAGATCCGCGGGTATGACGTGCGGCGCCCGGAGGTGCGGACCGCGGTCCTGCTCACCCTGGTCGGCGCCGACTCCACCGAGCTGCTCAACAAGGCCGGCGTCCCGACGGGCACCCGGCTCGCCCAGATCGCGGCCAAGCAGCTGCCCGATGCCGCGATGATGGTGATCAACAAGGGTGTGGGCTTCCGGGTCGCCACGAAGTTCGGCGGCCAGACGCTCAGCCGGTTCACCAAGGGCGTGCCGATCGCCGGCGGCGTCATCGGTGCCGGGCTCGACACGTTCATGCTCGACAAGATCGCCGACAACGCCAAGGTCGAGTTCCCGGCCCGGCGTCGGTTGGCCGCGGTGCCCGCCGAGGACTGAAGTTATCCACAGATTCGGTCGCTCCCGGTTCGGGGGCGACCGAATCGGTCACGCTGGGGCGATGAGTGCATCCGAAGGCGTGATCAGGGTGCGGGGGGCAGCGGAGCAGATCGCCGTGCTTCCCCACCAGTTGGGGTACCAGCCTCGGCAGAGTCTGGTGGTGACGCTGTTGGGGGAACCCCGCAGCGACGGCGGTCCGCTGACCGCGGCGGTGCTGATGACCATGCGGTTCGACATCCCGGAGCCCAACGTGGTCAACCGGGTGGTGGAGGAGGTCCGGGCGGTGTGTGCCCGGGAGCAACCGGGGGCGGCCCAGATCTTTGCCTACACCGACGAGCGCGAGGACGCCCACGCGGTGCGGTCGCTCCGGCTGTTCGGGCAGGCCTGCGCCGACGAGGGCGCTGCCGTGGACACGCTCGCCCAGGTCAGCGACGGGTTCTGGTGCCGTCGCACGCACCTGGGCGAACACGACTGCCCGCCGACCTGGGCCAGGATCCCGGCGCTCGCCGACGTGCCGGCCGCCGCCGACCTCGTATTCCGTGGCGCGAGTCCGCTGGGGGACCGGGCCGAACTCGGGCGGGCCCTGGACGCCGACTGTCCATTGACGCACCAGGCCGTGCGCCAGGCGCTGCGCCTGCACGACGAGGACCCGGAGGGGCCGTTCGGGGATGTCGACGGGCCCCGCCGGGAGGGGGACCTGCAGGCCTGGGAGGACCGCGAGCTCCGGCACTACCGGACGTGGGCCCTGGTGCTGCGTACCGACCCGGACGCGCCGGCCATCGAGCAGTTGGGTACGGAGGATCTCGTCGCGACTGTCCGTTCCCTGCGGTACCGGGTGTTCCGCGACTGCCTGTTGGAGCTCATCGCTCCGAGTCAGTTCTCCGACCTGGACTCGTCGGCCCCGAACAGGGTCCAGGCGGCGCTGGTGCGGGTGGAGCGACGATGCCTCGCCGAGGCCGTCGAGGAGGAGGCGCGTGGGCGCGGGCTGGCCGCGCCGCCCCCGATCGACCTGGACCTGCTGACCCCCCGGTTGACGACCCTCTGTGCCCGGACCCCCCGGGAGCACGCCGTCCCCGTGCTCAGCCTGTTGGGGATGCACGCGTGGTCCAAGGGGGCAGGCACCCTGGCGAACCTCGCCGTCGAGCGCGCGCTCGCGGTCGATCCGGACTACCGGCTGGCCCAACTGCTCGACCTCGCCCTGACGGCCGCGCTCCGGCCGAGGCGCTTCACCCGGGAGGCCGCCGACCGCTGCGAGGGCCGGGGCCCGGACGCGGCCTGATCGGCGGACACGCCCTACCCCGGTGGGCCCCGACGGGGGACGAAATGACATGCTCCGGTGTAATCTCACCAACATTCTCTCGAGCGGATGAGGAGCACCTATGTCGATCATCGTGGGTTATGTGCCGACCAAGGAAGGGCGCGCTGCGCTGCGGCGGGCCGCCCAGGAGGCACAACTGCGACGGACCAAGCTCATCGTGGTCAACTCTCACCGGGGTGGGCGGGACTTCGACGCGGGGGAGGCCCAGCGCTTCGAGGAGGAGCTGGGCAAGGTGCAGCGTTCGCTGGACGCCGACGGTGTCGAGCACGAGGTGCGGGCCCTGGTCCGCGGAAACGAGCCGAGCGAGGACCTCATCGCGGTCGCCGATGAGTCCGATGGCGACTTCATCGTGATCGGGCTGCGCAGGCGCACCCCGGTCGGCAAGTTGATCCTCGGCTCCAACGCCCAGCGGATCCTGCTCGACGCCTCCTGCCCGGTGCTGGCCGTCAAGGCGGGCGACGACGACTGACCCGCGTGTGTCGGGTGGGTTCGCGAGGCCCCGGACACCGCGCTGACCAGCCGGGGAACAACTTCGGCGGCCCGGTGGTTTTATAATGTCAGTAAGCCGCTGATCGGAACGCAACACGATCGGTGACACATCGCGAACCCCCCGACCACTCTGGTGCTCCCGTGCGCCCTGACTGGTCGTCCCCGGGTGCTGCGCAGGACCGGCGCAGCAGAAAGTAGTTGATGCCACCCGTGACCCCCAAGACCGCCGCCAAGACCGCCGAGCCGACCGAGCTTCCCGCTGAGTTCGGCACCCCCGAGCTGACCACCCTCTTCAAGGAGGGCAAGAAGCGCGGACACCTGAGCATGACCGAGGTGAAGGTCGCGCTGGAGAGCGCGGACCTGGGCTCCCGGGGAAGCAAGAAGGTCCTCAAGACGCTGCACGACAACGCCATCGAGATCCGCGAGGACGACAGCTCCCAGTTGCCGTCCGGCCGGCGCCGGACCGCCAAGAAGTCCCCGGCCAAGACCAAGACGGCGAGCAAGACCACGAGCAAGACGACCGACAAGAAGTCGAGCCCGGAGCCCGCCGACTCCGCCCCCGCCAACGACGAGGCGCAGGACACCACGTCGGCCGCCAAGAAGCCCGCAGCGAAGAAGGCCGCCGCCAAGACTGCGACGAAGACCGCGGCCAAGACGACCGCGGCCAAGACCGCGGCCAAGACGACCGCGGCCAAGACCGCGGCCAAGACGACCACGGCCAAGACGACCACGGCGAAGAAGGCCGCGAGCAAGGCCGCGGGAGCGGACGACACGGCCGAGGACGGGACGAGCACCAGCACGGGCGCCGCCAAGGGGACCGCCCGCAAGACCGCCTCCCGGGCAGGCACCACCCGCGCCGCTGCCAAGAAGGCTGCCGGCCGCACGACGAAGGCCGCGGCGGGCAAGACGGCAGCCAAGAAGACGGCCGCCAAGAAGGCCGCCGCCGCGAAGGTGGACGACGACCTCGAGGTCACCGAGGCGGACGACGAGGAGGGCGAGGACGCCGAGGAGACCGAGGAGGCCGCCACCCCCGGCAACGCCAACAAGAAGCCGGAGCGCGAGGACGAGAGCTTCGTGCTCAGCTCGGCCGACGACGACGACGCACCGGCCCAGCAGGTCGTCACCGCCGGCGCCACCGCCGACCCGGTTAAGGACTACCTGAAGCAGATCGGCAAGGTCGCGCTGCTGAACGCCGAGCAGGAGGTCGAGCTCGCCAAGCGGATCGAGGCCGGCCTGTTCGCCGAGGAGCGGCTCAACTCCGGGGACAAGATCGAGGCCAAGCTCAAGCGTGAGCTTTGGTGGATCTCCCAGGACGGCAAGAACGCCAAGAACCACCTGCTCGAGGCCAACCTGCGCCTCGTGGTGTCGCTGGCCAAGCGGTACACCGGCCGCGGCATGCTCTTCCTCGACCTGATCCAGGAGGGCAACCTCGGGCTGATCCGTGCGGTGGAGAAGTTCGACTACACCAAGGGCTACAAGTTCTCGACCTACGCCACCTGGTGGATCCGGCAGGCGATCACCCGCGCCATGGCCGACCAGGCGCGCACCATCCGCATCCCGGTGCACATGGTCGAGGTCATCAACAAGTTGGCGCGGGTGCAGCGCCAGATGCTCCAGGACCTGGGCCGGGAGCCCACCCCGGAGGAGCTGGCCGCCGAGCTGGACATGACGCCGGAGAAGGTCGTCGAGGTCCAGAAGTACGGCCGGGAGCCCATCTCGCTGCACACCCCGCTCGGTGAGGACGGCGACTCCGAGTTCGGTGACCTGATCGAGGACTCCGAGGCGGTCGTCCCGGCCGACGCGGTCTCCTTCACCCTGCTCCAGGAGCAGCTCCACTCGGTGCTGGACACGCTCTCCGAGCGGGAGGCCGGCGTGGTCTCCATGCGGTTCGGCCTGTCCGACGGGCAGCCCAAGACTTTAGACGAGATCGGCAAGGTCTACGGGGTCACCCGAGAGCGGATCAGGCAGATCGAGTCCAAGACGATGAGCAAGCTGCGTCACCCCTCGCGCTCCCAGGTCCTGCGGGACTACCTGGACTGACCGGTGCCCGTGGCGCGACCGGTGCCGGGGCCGCCGGGTCTGCACCTGCACCGTGTCGCCGCCGGGGACTGGGCCTCCCACCGCGACCTGCGGCTGCAGATGCTGCGGGAGGCCCCGGACGCGTTCTGGACCACCTACGAGGAGGTCGCCGACCGCACCGAGCAGGACTGGCGCGCATCGGTGACCGGTGCCGCGTGCGTGCTCCAGGCCCGCTCGGCGGACGACACGCCGCTCGGCACTCTGGGGATCCTGCCGGAGGGGTATGCCGACGACGTCCCGTTCGCGCAGGGGTCGGTCAACCTGATCGCGATGTATGTCGTGCCGGCTGCCCGCGGGTCGGGGGTCGGCGACCTGCTGATGGCCGGCGCGCGGGAGCTCACCCTGGAACTCGGGCGGCGGCGCATCCTGCTCGAGGTCACCAGCAGCAATGCCGCCGCGATCCGGCTCTACGAGCGGACCGGATTCCGGTTCACCGGAGCCACCACCCCGCACCCGCGCCGCGCCGACCTGGTGGAGCGCGAGATGGCCTGGGAACTCACCGCCGCCGGAGGAGCCGGCTGACCCCGTCTCGGATCGCGTGGAGCCCGCTGCGAGGGAGCACCCGGTTGTGCACCCGCACGTTCCACGGCAGCTTCTCGTGGGCGGCGTCGACGACCGCCCGGACGTCCCGGGCCATCACCGCGACCTGACCCTCCTGCTGGGCGGTGTCGCTCGCGTAGCGGCTGCGCTCGAGGGTGTCGGCGGCCCGGCCCAGCGCCTCGTTGCTCCGGCGGTCCAGCGAGGTGGCCGCCAGGTAGTGGTCGCGCATCTCCCGGGGGCTGCGGGCACCCGGCGGCCCGACCCCGAGGTCCTCCAAGGAGCGGGTGAGCAGCAGCCAGTGGCCCTCGATCCGGTCCGGATCGTTCTGTGCGCTGCGCAGCCCGGCCTCGCGGTAGCGGCGACCCGCCCACGGCACCAGCAGCATCAGGGCGGCGAGCACCACGAGCCCGACCAGGACCCGTCCGAGCGTGGGTGCCAGGTCCTTGACCGAGTCCCAGAGACCGGACTCCTGGCCACCGCCGGTGGCGTCGTCGGGCGCGGTGGGCGTGGCGGTCGGCGTGGGGTCGGTGTCCGCGGTCGGGTCGTCCTCCGGCAGCTCGGTCTGGCTCTGGGCATAGCCGGGAGGGGTGTTACCGGCCCGGCCGGGCGTGGGCTCGAACCGGGTCCACCCCATACCGTCGATGTACAGCTCGGGCCAGGTGTGCGCATCGGAGGCCCGCACCGCCCGGGTGCCGTCCTGCTGGATCGTGCCGGGCAGGAACCCGACGGCCATCCGGGCCGGGATCCCCTCGTGCCGCGCCATCATCACCATGGCGGTGGCGAACTGCACGCAGTAGCCCCGCCGGGTCTGCAGGAAGTGGCTGATCGGGTCGGACTCGTCACCGCCGGGTGCCAGTTCCAGGGAGTAGAGGTAGGCCCCGGTGCGGAAGTGGTTCTGGATCCGGGAGGCGACGTCGACGTCGTTCGTGGCGTTGCCGACGACCTCGTCGGCCAGCGCGGAGATGGCCTGTTCGGAGGCCGGGTCGACCCTCAGGTACTCCTCGAACTGTTCCTCCTGGCCGGGGGGCGGGGTCGCCGGCTCGTCGCCGATACCCTCCGGCAGGCCTCCCCGGGGCGCGATCTCCAGGTAGCGGACCTGGTACGACTCCGGCGGGGCCTCGACACGGATCGCGGCCGTGCCCCCGTCCACCGCCCAGGCGACGCCGAGATCCGCCGAGACGACGGGGCTGGGTACCGCCAGGGCCGGAGCCCGCACGGAGTTCTGCACCACCGTGATCTCCGCCGTGCCGCCGGGCACGTCCGGGTCCAGCGCGCCGGTCTCCCCGCCCCACTCGAAGCGGTCCGTGCCGCGCTCCGCGGGCGTCTCGGAGTAGTCGGGTGGCAGCCACTGGCCGTCCTCGAACACCGAGGTGGCGGTGACCCTGAGAGGAGTCGGGACCGCCGAGTTGGTCCGGTAGCGGAGGACGGGTGCCTGGGACGGGTTGTTGAGGTCCTGGCGCAGGTCCATGGTCTCGGTGAACGACACCGACCCGCTGTCACCCCCGACGCTGCGCCCGTCCGGGTTGCGGGCCAACCCGTCGGCGAAGTAGGTGGGGGGCAGGTGGGGCAGCAGGGAGGCGGCGAGCAGCGCGCCGATGATGGTGCAGGCCCCGAGGACCCGGGCGACGGCGCGGTAGCCCGTCGGCCCGTGCGAGACGTCCCGGGCACCGACCGCCTCGCGCCGGTCCGCGGAGGACCAGCCGCCCACGACCCGCCCGCCCTGTTGGGCGATCATCACCAGCCAGGCCGCGGCCACGGCCACGAAGTAGTAGGGGGCCATCGCCTCCCCGGTGTTGGAGACCGAGACCAGGAACCCGGCGGCGAGGGGGATACCGGCCGCGGCGGGGGAGCGTCCGGTGACCCCGATCGAGTCGACCGAGAGCGCGGTCAGGGTGATCACCAGGACGATGAGGAACTCCACGCCCTCCGTCGTCGGGGCCGGGGCGGCGTAGGTGCGCAGCACCTGCCCGGCCTCCTGGAGCAGACGCGACGCGCCGGAGATCGTCTCGGGGGTGGGCAACAGGTACCAGAGCGTGTCGCCCAGGTAGCGGTAGAGGACCGCCCACAGGGCCACGACCGCCTGGACCAGCACGGTCGTGGTGGGCCCGGCCCCGACCGCCCGCAGGAGCGCCCCGGAGACGGCCACCAACAGCACCATGATGAGGGCGCCCTCGAGCCAGACGTTCTCCCGGAGCAGCGAGGACACCGGCCACGCCACGCACAGCGAGGCGACCGCCGCGACGGCCGCCTCCTGCCACAGGCTGCGGTCCAGGCTCGGCCTCATCGCACGCCCTCCGACCGGCGGGACCCGTGGATGACCTCCCAGGCCCCGGCCACCGGGTCCGCCGGCCCCACGAGGGCGGTCTGCCAGCCGGACTCGGAGAGCACCCCCTCCAGGGCCAGCGTGCCGGTGTCCCGGGTCGTGCCCGTGGGGGAGCCGGCGTCGAAGGCCGACCGGTCCAGCACGAAGGCCATCGCCGTGTTGCCCGGTTGCCGGATCGCCGCGAGGTTGCGCACCTCCTGCTCGTCGTGTGCGACCACGGCGGCCACCACGAGGACGCCGCCGGAGGTGAAGGAGTGCGCGGCCGCGATCAACGGGTCCAGCCCCGCGGAGCCGGTCGCCGGCTGGATCCTGGCCAACACGGTCATGATCCGGTCCAGGTCGAGCGGGTGCGCGGCGCTGCCGTCCTCCAGCGTCGCCTCGGTGAGCAGGTGGACCACGAAACCGTCCTGGATCAGGTGCCGGGCGACCGAGGCGAGGGCACTGACCGCCCACTCGTAGGAGGGGCGGTGGACCGAGCCCGGGTGGGCCGACGAGCGCGAGTCCAGCAACAGCACCGCCCGGCGCCGGGTCGGCCGGTCCTCCTGGCGCACCATCAGCTCACCCCGGTGGGCGGTGGCGGGCCAGTGCACCCGGCGCAGCTCGTCGCCGTCCCGGTAGGACCGGATGCTCACGTCGTCCTCACCGTGCAGGGCCACCATCTGCGGCAGCTCGCCCTCCGTGCCGCGGCCCTGCCCGCGGGGCCCCCGGGTCCCGAGGTCGTAGATGCGGGGGAGGACGAGCGCCTCGTCGGTGCGGGGCAGCTGCATGACCAGGTAGGTCAGACCGAACGGGTCGCGCAGCCGGAGGGTGACCGGGCCGAGGGGGTAGCTGCCGCGGTGCCGACTACGGATCGTGTAGCGCAGCTGGCGTTCCTCGCCCCGGTCCATCCGGGGCAGCAGGAACCGCGGCCGGTCGCCCAGCGCGTAGTCGAACTGCTCCTCGGCCAGGTACATCGGGGTGCGGGAGGAGCCCACGTTGGTGAACAGTGCCCGCACCTCACCGCGCTCGTCCGGCAGCATCCGGGAGGGTGAGACGGTGCGGAGCACCCGGATCGAGGGCGGACGCCGGCGCATCCACACCATGGCCAGCAGCGGGAGCGCCAGCAGCAGGATGCCGATCCGGGTCACGTCCCGGTAGCCGAGCACGATGCCGGCCAACGCGGTCAGGACGCCGAGCATCAGGAAGGCCTGGCCCCTGCTCGTCAGCACCCCTGGGCTGCGCATCGTATTCCTTCGTCCGGGAGGTCGGTCGCCGGGGGCGTCAGCCGCGCCCGGAGGGCACCGGCGTGCGGCGGACGACGTCGGCGATGAGGTCGTGCGCGGTGTGCCGGGCGAGCTGGGACTCACCGGTCAGGATCACCCGGTGGGCCAGCACGTCCCCGGCCAGGCCCTGGACGTCCTCGGGCAGCACGTGGTCCCGGCCAGCCAGGGCCGCGTGCGCACGGGCCGCGCGGAGCAGCTGGAGACCGGCGCGGGGGGAGGCACCCAGCCGCAGGCCCTGGTGGTGCCGGGTCGCGGTGACCAGGTCGACCACGTAGCGGCGCAGCGCCGGCGAGGTGTGCAGGCCGCGGATCGCCTCGATCTGCGCCTGCACCGTCGCCCCGTCGGTAACCGGTTGCAGGGCGGCCAGCGGATCGTGCTCGCTGTGCGAGGCCAGCATCGTCATCTCCGCCGACGCCTCCGGGTACCCCATCGAGATCCGTGCCATGAACCGGTCCCGCTGGGCCTCGGGCAAGGGGTAGGTGCCCTCCATCTCGATCGGGTTCTGGGTCGCCATCACCATGAACGGGGACGGGAGTGCGTAGGTCGTGCCGTCCACCGTGACCTGGCGCTCCTCCATGCTCTCCAGCAGGGCGGACTGGGTCTTGGGGGAGGCCCGGTTGATCTCGTCGCCCACGACGATGTTGGCGAAGACCGCTCCTCGGCGGAACTCGAAGGACCGGGAGTCCTGGTTGAACACGCTGACGCCGGTGATGTCGCTGGGCAACAGGTCCGGCGTGAACTGCACCCGGCTGACCCGGCAGTCGATCGCCCTGGCCAACGCCTTGGCCAGCATCGTCTTGCCCACACCCGGGACGTCCTCGACCAGCAGGTGTCCCTCGGCGAGCAGTACGGTGACCGCCGTCCGGACCGCCTGTTCCTTGCCCTCGATCACGGTCGACACGGCGTGGTGGATCGTCGAGGCCGTCCCGCGGATGCTGTCGAGGTCGGCGGACTGTGCGGTCGGGGCGTTGACGGACATGGTGCGATCTTGCCTCATCGGGGCCACGGGGACCGCACCCGAATTGGGGATCGTGTCCGCACTGTGATCCGTGGGGCGACCCGGGTCCGCGCCGCCCTCCGCCATTCCGTCGCTGCCCACCGGCACTCCTCCACTTCGCTCCACCCTCGGCCCCTCCGCGGTGTCCCGATCCTCCCACGCCCGCCCCGGGGAGCCGTCGTTCGGTGCGCTCCGCGACCGGACGCGGGGCCCGTGGGCCCGCCGTGGCGAACTTCCCCCACTTGGCTCCACCTCGGTTCACCAGCGGGTATTCGGGAAACCTGGTCGTGAAAGCGGTCAGGAACGATGCGTGGTGGAGGAAAGTGGAGTACTGTGGGGCGCCTAGGAGAGCAGTGGTTCGGACTGGCGCGGTCGGGAAGGGGTGAGCACCGGTGTTCCTCGGCACGCACACGCCACGGCTGGACGACAAGGGCCGGATGTTCCTCCCGGCCAAGTTCCGCGAGAAGCTCGCCGGCGGAGTCGTCATCACCCGCGGCCAGGAGCACTGCCTGTACGTCTACCCGATGGCCGAGTTCGAGCGGGTCGCCGCGACGATGCAGACCTCGCCCACCACCAACCGTGCCGTCCGGGACTACCAGCGCGTCTTCCTCTCCGGTGCCTCCGACGAGGTCCCGGACAAGCAGGGCCGGGTCACCATCCCCGCCAACCTGCGCGCGTATGCCGGGTTGAGCCACGAGTGCACCGTCATCGGCGCCGGATCCCGGGTGGAGATCTGGGACACCGAGAGCTGGAACACCTACCTGGAAGAGACCGAGCCTGCCTACGCCGACCAATCGGAAGAGGTGGTGCCCGGACTCATCTGACCGGCCGCGGGTGCGCACTGCGCTCCTCGGGCCAGGTCTCCAGCCGCTCACCGCTCCGACGTCCCTTCCCCGGCGCCGGAGCCACGTCGAAACGGTGGCGTCGCCGACACCTCTTCCCCGGTGCCGGACCGCCCCGGAGCGGATGGAGACCTGACCAGAGGAACCAGGCCACCCGCGGACCGCCCGGACCGGGCGCACCAGGACCCCCGACCTTGACCATCCAGCGAGCAGAGCGGAGCACCCCGCAGATGACCGAACGGGCAGCGGCAGACCGGCACCAGCCGGTGCTGCGCGACCGCGTGGTCGACCTGCTCGCCCCTGCCCTCCAGCAGCCGGGCGCGGTGTATGTCGACGCGACCCTCGGCATGGGCGGCCACACCGAGGCGATCCTGCGGGCCTGCCCCGGGGCCCGCGCCGTCGGGATCGACCGTGACACCGAGGCCCTGGCCCTGGCCGGGGAACGGTTGGCCGGCTTCGGGGAGCGGTTCGTGCCGGTGCACGCCGTCTACGACGAGATTCCCGCGGCGCTCGCCGAGCTGAGCATCTCCCGGGCCGACGCGATCCTCTACGACCTGGGGGTCTCCTCGCTGCAGCTGGACGAGGAGGAGCGCGGCTTCGCCTACCGGATGGACGCGCCCCTGGACATGCGGATGGACCAGTCGCGCGGGATGACCGCCGCGGACGTGCTCAACGGCTACAGCGAGGCCGAGCTGACCAGGATCCTGAAGGACTACGGCGAGGAGCGCTTCGCCCGCAAGATCGCCCGCGCCCTGGTCCGCCGCCGTGAGCAGGAGCCGTTCACCACCTCCGGCCCGCTCGTGCAGCTGCTGCACGAGGTCGTGCCCGCCGCGTCGCAACGCTCCGGTGGGCACCCGGCCAAGCGCACCTTCCAGGCACTGCGCATCGAGGTCAACGCCGAGCTGTCCACCTGGCGGGCCGCGCTGCCCGCTGGACTCGATCTGTTGCCGGTCGGCGGCCGGGTGCTCGTGCTGGCCTACCACTCGCTCGAGGACCGCATCGCCAAGCAGCTGCTCGGCGCCGGCGCCACCAGCTCGGCACCCCCCGGGATGCCGGTCGAGCTGCCCGAGCAGCGCCCGTGGCTGCGCCTGCTCACCCGTGGCGCGGAGCAGGCCGACGACCAGGAGATCGCCGCCAACCCCCGGGCCGCCTCGGTCCGGCTCCGCGCCGCCGAACGCATCCGAGAGACCGCGCCCGCCGACCTTCACGCGCCAGCCGACCACAAGGAGAACCGCCGATGAGCCAGATGACCGCGGCGCGAGCCCCGCGAGGCGCCGTCCGGGCCTCCCGGGCAGGCGCCGCCCGCCCCGCGCCGGGGAACCGTCAGACGACGCAGCGTCCCCGCCTACGGATCGTCGACGCGGCACCGCGCCGCCAGGGCAACACCGGGTTCGCCCTGCTCTGCATCGCCCTCGTCCTCGGGGGCCTGATGGCCGCGCTGATGCTCAACATGGCGCGGGGGGAGGGGGCCTTCACGCTCGGGGCACTGACCGCCGAGCAGACCCGCCTGCACGACGAACGGGTGACCCTCGAGGCCGAGCTGAGCGTGCTGAGCTCCCCGGAGACCATCGCGAAGGAGGCGGACAAGCTGGGCATGGTGCCCTCGCCCTCCACGGCCGTGCTGCGACTTTCCGACGGCGCCGTGCTCGGCGTGGCGGCAGGGGTCGACGGCAATCAGACCTTTACCGTGGTGACGTCCTCAACGACCGACGAGACCACCTCCGGATCCGACGCCGAGGAAGGGGCCGGATCGGGCACCACCGACGAGAGTTCCGGGGACGCGGACAAGGAAGGCTGACCTGTGGCGACGAAGCGTCCGACCCCTGCCCGCCGGGCCCGTCGCCGCTCACCGGCCTCCCGCGGTCTGGTCCACCCGCAGCGCCGGGCGCGGATCATGCTGTTCGGCGTGCTGATCGTGTTCAGCCTGTTCGCCGCCCAACTGGTGCGGCTGCAGGGCCTGGACGCCGCGTCGGTGTCGGCCGCCGCGCTGGACATGCGGCTGCGGATGGCGACCATCCCGGCGGCGCGCGGCTCCATCGTGGACGCCAACGGGCTCCCGCTGGCCGAGAGCGTGGAACGCAAGCACATCACCGTCGACTCCACCGCCGTGGTGGAGTACAAGAAGAAGGTCGACGGCGTGACCACCACGGTGGGGGCGCAGGGGGCGGCCGAGGACATCGCGGCGGCCACCGGTCGGGACCCGCAGGCGCTGCTGGACATCATGCAGGCCAACCCGGACAGCCAGTGGGCCTACCTGGTCAAGGACGTCTCTCCCCAGGTCTGGCAGGAGGTGCACGCGCTCGGCATACCGGGCATTTATGCCGAGGACTACTACAAGCGCACCTACCCCCGGGGCAGTTCGCACGCCCCGCTGGTCGGCTGGGTCGGTGCCGGGGAGCAGCCGGCCGGCGGCGTCGAGCTCATCTACAACGACCTGCTGACCGGCACGCCCGGGACCAAGACCTTCGAGAAGGGTGGGGTCGGCCCGACCATCAGCACCGCCGACCACGCGGAGGAGCCGGCCGTCCCCGGCCAGGACGTGCGACTCACCATCGACAGCGACCTGCAGTGGTACGCCTACGACGTCATCGAGCAGCGGGTCAAGGAGGCCAAGGCGGTCTCCGGCTACGTGGTGATCACCGACATCGACGGCAACGTGCTGGCGCTGGCCAGCTACCCCTCGTTCGACCCGGCCGAGCCGTCGCAGACCTCCGCCGGGATGCGCAACGCGGCCGTCGAGGACGCCTACGAGCCCGGCTCCACCGGCAAGCTGATCACCGCAGCGGCCGCCCTGGAGGAGGGCCTGGTCGAGCCGGAGACCCCGATCGTGCTGCCCAACCGCCTGCCGCGGGGCGGCACGCGGTTCAAGGACTCGCACGACCCCGACAACCCCTACGTGACCTTCGCCGGGGCCCTGGCCACCTCCTCCAACATGGGCACCATCCTGTACGGCGAGGCGCTGGACGACGACGTCTTCTACGAGTACGAGCGCAAGTTCGGGATGGGGAGCACGTCCGGGCTGGGCCTGCCCGGTGAGTCCCCGGGACTGCTGTGGGAGCCGTCCAACTGGGGCCCCACGACCAAGTACACGATGCTCTTCGGCCAGGGCCTGACCAGCAACGCCCTGCAGCAGATCGGGGTCTTCCAGACGATCGCCAACGGCGGGGTCCACATCCCGCCGCGGATCGTCGCCGGCACCCAGGACGAGGACGGCGGATTCGTCGAGGAGCCAGCCCACGAGGGCACCAGGGTCGTCACCGAGGAGACGGCCGACACGCTGACCAGCATCATGGAGCACGTGCCGACGCAGGACGGCACGGCGCCCCAGGCCGCGGTCGAGGGGTACCGGGTCGCGGGCAAGACCAGCACCGCCGACCGGGTCGACCCCAAGACCGGCAAGTACAACACCGTCACCTCGGCATTCGTCGGCTTCGCGCCCGCCGAGGACCCGCAGATCATCGTGTCGGTGACCGTGCAGGCGCCCAAGGTGGGCAAGTGGGGTGGCGAGGTCGCCGGGCCGGCGTTCGCCGACGTCATGCGGTTCGCCCTGCAGCAGCAGGGAATCGAGCCGAGCACGACCGAGTCCCCGGACATCGAGCTCACCTACGACCCGGACGACCCTGCCCCGGGGGAGCCCTCAGGTGTCACACTGGGCGACATCGCGATCAAGGACGAAGGGAACGACTGAGTGATCCCGTTGTCGCTGCACGAGGTCGCGGCGGTCACCGGAGGCCGGGTCTTCCCAGCCGGGTCGGGGGACGTCCTGGTCCGGACCGCCGTGGTGACCGACTCCCGGGAGGCCGATCCCGGGAGCCTCTACGTTGCCCGCCAGGGTGAACACGCCGACGGCCACGACTTCGTGGCGGGTGCCGCCGAGCGCGGGGCGGTCGCCGCGCTCACCGACCGCGAGGTGTCCGAGCTGCCCTGCGTGGTCACCCCCGACGTCCAACAGGCCTTCGCCGACCTCGGCCGGGAGGTGGTGGACCGCTGCACCGCCGCCGGGGGGCTGCGGATCATCGGCATCACCGGGTCCTCGGGCAAGACCTCGACCAAGGACCTGATGGCCCAGGTGGTCGCCGGGCTGGGCGAGACGGTCGCGCCGATCGCCTCCTACAACTCCGAGGTCGGCGTGCCGCTGACCGTATGCCGTCTGGTCGAGTCGACCGCCTACCTGGTCGCCGAGATGGGCGCCTCCGGCGTCGGCCACATCGAGTACCTCACCCGGATCGCGCCGCCCTCCATCGGCGTCGTGCTCAACGTCGGCACGGCCCACCTCGGCGAGTTCGGCAGCCGACAGGCCATCGCCGACACCAAGGCCGAGCTGGTCCGGGCGCTGCCGGCCGACGGCCTCGCCGTGCTGAACGCCGACGACGCAGTGGTGGCCGCGATGGCCGAGAAGACCAGCGCCCGCGTGCTGCTGGTCGGCACCGGACCCGACGCCCAGGTCCGGGCGGAGGACATCCGGGTCGATGCCCGCGGCCGGGCCGGCTTCCGTCTGCTCCTGCCCGGTGCGGAGCCCCAGGACGTCCAGCTCCGGCTGCACGGCCCGCACCACGTGGGCAACGCGCTGTCGGTGGCTGCGGTGGCCCAGGAGCTGGGGATGGAGGCCCCCGAGATCGCCCGTGCCCTCGGGGAGGCCGGGCCGGTGAGCCGGTGGCGGATGGAGGTCCACGAGCTCCCCGGGGGGATCACGCTGGTCAACGACGCCTACAACGCCAACCCCGACTCGATGCGGGCCGCGCTGCGGTCGCTGGCCTCGATGCGGGGCACCGGCCGGACGTTCGCGGTGGTGGGGGAGATGCGCGAGCTGGGCGAGGACTCCGCGGCCGAGCACCGCGCGGTGGGCGAGCTCGCGGCACAGCTGGGGATCGACGCCGTGGTGACGGTCGGGCCGGGGGCCCTCCCGGTCGCCGAGGGGTTCGAGTCCGCCGGCGCCACCCGCCCGGGCGGACCCGGCGCGGTGTTCCGCACCGAGGACGCGGATGCCGCCCGCACGCTGCTCGAGCAGGAACTCGGCGAGGGGGACGTCGCCCTGCTGAAGTCGAGCCGGGACTCGGGGCTGCGCCTGCTGGGTGATGCGATCGTCGAGGCGGCGGAGGCGAGCGACTGATGGTGACCGTGCTGCTGTCCGCGGGGATCGCCATGGTCGTGGCGCTGTTCGGCACACCGCTGTTCATCAAGTTCCTGGTGCGCCGCGGCTACGGCCAGTTCATCCGCGACGACGGACCGACCTCGCACCACACCAAGCGCGGCACCCCCACGATGGGCGGTGCGGTGATCATCGCCGCGACCCTGCTGGGGTACTTCGGCTCCCACCTGCTGCTCATGCTGCTGGACGCGACCGGGCTGGTGGAGCTGGGCAGCAACACCTTCACGATCAGCGCCCTGCTGGTGCTCTTCCTGATGGCCGGGCTGGGCCTGGTCGGGTTCCTGGACGACTACATCAAGATCTCCAAGCAGCGCAGCCTCGGCCTGCGCTCCCACGAGAAGCTGATCGGGCAGACCGCCGTGGCGGTCATCTTCGCGGTGCTCGCCCTGCAGTTCCCGGGCGACACCTACCGCACCCCGGCCAGCACCGCCATCTCCTTCGTGCGGGACACCAACATCGACTTCGCCGTGTTCGGCACGGTCGGCGGCCTGATCTGCTTCGTGCTGTGGGCCAACGTGATGATCGCCGGGGCCTCCAACGGGGTGAACCTCACCGACGGCCTGGACGGCCTGGCCACGGGCGCCTCGGTGATGGTCTTCGGCGCCTACGTGCTCATCGGGATCTGGCAGTTCAACCAGAACTGCCAGATCAACCCCGGTTCGCGCTGCTACGACGTGCGCGACGCCCACGACCTGGCGGTGGTGGCCGCCTGCGTCGCCGGTGCCTGCTTCGGCTTCCTGTGGTGGAACGCCTCGCCGGCCAAGATCTTCATGGGGGACACCGGCTCGCTCGCCCTTGGCGGCGCGCTGGCGGGCCTGGCGATCACCACCCACACCCAGTTGCTGATGGCCATCCTGGGCGGGCTGTTCGTGATGATCACCCTCTCGGTCATCATCCAGGTGGGCTACTTCAAGATGACCCGCAAACGGGTGTTCCGGATGGCGCCGCTGCAACACCACTTCGAGCTCGTCGGGTGGCACGAGATCACCATCGTGATCCGGTTCTGGATCATCGCCGGACTGTGCGTCGCCGTGGGCCTGGGCATCTTCTACGCCGAGTGGGTGGTCCAGCTGTGACCGCGCGTCGCTCCCTGGACGACCTCACCCACGGCGCCGCGGACTGGGCCGGCCTCAAGGTCGTGGTCACCGGGCTCGGGGTCAGCGGGTTCGCCGCCGCCGACGCCCTGCTCGAGCGGGACGCGAAGGTCACGGTGCTGGACGCCGGGACCGGCCGGCAGCACCAGGAGGAACAGGCCCAGATCCTGCGGGTGCTGGACGCCGACGTCCGGCTCGGGGCCGAGCACGTGTCCGACCTGCCGGCGGACCTCGCCGATGCCGACCTGGTGGTGACCTCTCCCGGCTGGCGCCCCGACCACCCGGTCCTCACCGCCGCGGCGGGCCTCGGCATACCGGTCTGGGGAGAGGTCGAGCTGGCCTGGCGGATGCGTCCGCAGGAGGGGGCCGCGCCCTGGCTCACGGTCACCGGCACCAACGGCAAGACCACCACGGTCCAGATGCTGGCCGCCATCCTCACTGCGGCCGGGTTGCGCGCCACCGCCGCCGGCAACGTCGGCACCCCCATCCTGGAGGCGGTGCTGCACCCCGAGCCGTATGCCGTGATCGCCGTCGAGCTGTCCAGCTTCCAGCTGCACTGGAGCGAGTCGATCGCCCCGGTGGCCTCCTGCTGCCTGAACGTCGCCCCGGACCACGTGGACTGGCACGGGTCGTTGGAGGAGTACACCGCGGCCAAGGGCAAGGTCTACGAGCACACCGAGCTGGCCTGCATCTACAACGTGCAGGACCCGGTCACCGAGCAGTTGGTCCGCGACGCCGACGTCCAGGAGGGGTGTCGGGCCGTCGGGTTCACCCTCGGCACCCCGGGCCTGTCGATGGTCGGCCTGGTCGAGGACGTGCTGGCCGACCGGGCCTTCATCGAGGAGCGACGGTCCTCGGCCGCCGAGCTGGCCACCCTGGCCGACCTCACCCGGGACGGGGTCCCCCCGGCGCCGCACCTGGTGGCCGACGCGCTGGCCGCTGCGGCGCTGGCCCGTGCCGTCGGGGTCCCCGTGGCGGCCGTCCGGGACGGCCTGCGGGGCTTCGAGCCCGACCAGCACCGGATCACCGACGTCGGCGAGGTCGCGGGGGTCCGCTTCGTCAACGACTCCAAGGCGACCAACCCGCACGCAGCCGCCGCCAGCCTGACCGCCTTCGAGCACATCGTCTGGGTGGCCGGCGGCCAGCTCAAGGGCGCCGACGTCGACGGCCTGGTCGCGGGCGCCCGCGACCGCCTGCGCGCCGTGGTGCTGCTCGGCCAGGACCGGGAGCAGATCGCCGCCGCCCTGACCCGACACGCGCCCGAGGTCCCGGTCGTGCGGGTGTCCGCCGCCGACACTGGGGACATGGGACGTGATGGGCAGCAGACTCGGGGGACCGCGGAGGCCCTGGCGGCGGTGATGGACGAGGTGGTGGACCGGGCCCTCGGCCTGGCCCGCCCCGGCGACGTCGTGTTGCTGGCACCGGCCGCAGCCTCCCTGGACATGTGGCCCAACTACGGCGCGCGGGGCACCGACTTCACCGGCGCGGTCGCCCGGCGCCGGGACCGGGGTGAGACCTCGTGACGACGCTCAACCCGTCGCGGGGCCGCGGCGAGCCGGTCGAGCCGCCGTCGATCACGGCCGCCCTCGCCGACCGCCTGCGGTCGCCGCTGGCGCCCTACTACCTGCTGGCCACGAGCACCGCCATCCTGGTCGCGATCGGCCTGGTCATGGTGCTGTCCGCCTCCAGCATCGGCTCCTACTACGACAGCGGCAGCTCCTACACGGTCTTCCTCAACCAGGTGGTCTTCGCCGGTGCCGGGGTGGTGCTGTGCTTGATCGGCAGCCGGTTGCCGATCGGTGTCTGGAAGAAGCTCGGCCTTATCGGGATCGTGGCGGCCGTCGGGTTGCAGGCCCTGGTCTTCACCCCGCTGGGGATCGACTGGCAGGGCAACCGCAACTGGGTGCGCCTCGGGCCGTTCCAGCTGCAGCCCTCGGAGTTCGGCAAGATCGCGCTGGTCGTCTTCGGCGCGGTGGTGCTCGCCCGCAAGCGCAAGGTGATCCACCGGATCGGCCACGTGATCGTGCCGTTCGTCTTCCCGTTCGCACTCATCCTGATCGGCCTCGTCCTGCTCGGGCACGACCTGGGCACGGCGCTGATCCTGGTCGCGATCACCGGGGGGATGATGTTCACCGCCGGCGTGCAGGCGCGGTGGTTCATCGGGGCCGGTGCCCTCGCCGGGGTCGGCGTGGCCTACCTGGCCACCTCCAGCGCCAACCGGATGGAGCGGATCGCCGCCTGGATCGGGGACTCCTGCACCAACCCCCACGTGCAGGGCTGCTTCCAGAAGGTGCACGCCGAGTACGCCCTGGCCGACGGCGGTTGGTGGGGCCTCGGGCTGGGCGAGAGCCGGGAGAAGTGGGGCCTGTTGCCCGAGCCGCACAACGACTTCATCCTGGCCATCATCGGCGAGGAACTGGGGCTGCCCGGCACCCTGGCGGTGCTGCTGCTCTTCGTGGTGATCGGCTACGCCTGCTACCGGATCGTGGCGGGGAGCCCGGACACTTTCGTGCGGATCGCCGCCGCCGGCGTGATGGTCTGGCTGCTGGCCCAGGCGATGCTCAACATCGGGTCCGTCATCGGGGCGCTGCCGATCATCGGTGTCCCGCTGCCACTGGTCTCCAGCGGCGGGTCCGCGCTGGTCTCCGCCCTGCTCGGGATGGGCCTGCTGCTGGCCCTGGCCCGTTCCCTGCCGGGGGCCCGGGAGTCGCTGGCCGCCAAGCCCTCGGTACTCCGGCGCACCCTCGCGGTGCTGCCCACTCCCCGGGTCGGCCGCCGATGAACCCCCCGGGAGCACGGTCGGTCGTGCTCGCCGGCGGCGGCTCGGCGGGACACGTCAACCCCCTGCTGGCCACCGCCGACTGCCTGCGGCGTCGGGACCCCGACGTGCGGATCACCGTGCTCGGCACGGCCGAGGGGCTGGAGTCCGAGCTGGTCCCGGCCCGCGGCTACGACCTGCGGGTCGTGCCCAAGGTCCCCTTCCCCCGCCGACCCTCCGGGGCCGCCGTGCGCTTCCCGGCCCGGATGCGGTCCGCGCTGGTCACCACCCGTGGGGTGCTGGAGGAGGTGGCCGCCCAGGCCGTCGTCGGCTTCGGCGGCTATGTCGCCAGCCCCGCCTACCTGGCGGCCCGCCGTGCCGGGGTGCCGATCGTGATCCACGAGCAGAACGCCCGCCCCGGGCTGGCCAACCGGCTCGGCGCACGGTTCACCACCCACGTGGGGGTGACCTTCCCGCAGACCAGGCTGCCGCACGGTCGCGTGGTCGGCCTGCCGCTGCGCCGGGAGATCGCCGACCTGGACCGCGCCGCCCGCCGCGCCGAGGCCCGGGAACACTTCGGGCTGGCCCCGGACGCCACGACCCTGCTCGTCTTCGGGGGATCGTTGGGCGCGTTGCGCCTCAACACCGCCTTCGCCGGGGCCGCCGGCGACGTCACCGGTGCCGGGGTCCAGGTGCTGCACCTGACCGGGGCCGGGAAGGACATCGAGCTGCCGGAGGGCGGCGGCGTGCCCTACCGGGCCCTGCCCTACACCGACCGGATGGACCTGGCCTATGCCGCCGCCGACCTGGCGGTGTGCCGGGCGGGCGCGGGCACCGTCTGCGAGCTGGCCGCGGTCGGGCTGCCGGCCGTCTACGTCCCGCTGCCGATCGGCAACGGCGAGCAGCGGTTGAACGCCGCCGACCTGGTGGCCGCGGGTGGTGGGGTGCTCGTCGCCGACGAGGACGTCACCGCCGGGTGGGTCCGCTCCGAGGTGCTCCCGCTGCTGCAGGACGCCGACCGGCTCGCCACCATGGCCCGGGCCGCGGCGGTCATGGGCCACCGCGACGCCGACGAGGCGGTCGTGGACATGGTCCTGGACGCCGTCCGGGGAGGCGACGCGGGGTGAGCGACGGCGTCAACGAACGGTTCGACTTCACCCAGCCGGTTCCTCCCGCGGAGGAGCTGGGGGCGGTGCACTTCATCGCGGCCGGCGGCTCGGGTATGTCGGGGGTGGCCCGGATGTTCCTCGCCTCGGGGGCGGAGGTGTCCGGCTCGGACGCCGTCGACAGCCCCGCCCTGCAGGCACTGGCCCGCGAGGGGGTGCGGGTCGCCGTGGGCCACGACCCGGCGAACCTCGGTGCAGCGCAGACGGTGGTCATCTCCAGCGCCATCCGCGAGTCCAACCCCGAGCTCGTGGCCGCCCGCGCGGCCGGGCTGCGCGTCCTGCACCGCGCCCAGGGGATCGCCGCGCTGCTCCACGGTCGGGACGCTGTGGCCGTTGCCGGGGCCAACGGCAAGACGACGACCAGCGCCATGCTCGCCTGGGCCCTCCGGCAGGCCGGCGCGGACCCGGCATACGTGGTGGGATCCCCGATCGGCGGCACCGGCACCAACGCCGCGCCGGGGACCGGCCCCTTCGTGGTCGAGGCCGACGAGAGCGACGGGTCGTTCCTGGTTTACCGGCCGCAGGTCGCCATCGTCACCAACGTCAAGCCCGACCACCTGGACTTCTACGGCACCGTGGACAACCTGAGGGCGGCCTACCGGAGGTTCGCCGCAACAATCCGCCCGGGTGGGCTGTTGGCGGCCAGCTCCGACGACCCCGGTGCGGCCGATTTGGCCGAGCAGCACCGTGACCAGGGCAACCGGGTGCTCACCTTCGGGTCGGGTCCGGCGGCGGACCTGCAGGTGGGGGAGAGCGTCCCGGGGCCCGACGGGCTCTCGACGCGGGCGGTGCTGACCGACACCCGGTCCGGTGCCACCCACGACCTGCTGGTCCCGATGCCGGGGCGGCACAACGTGCTCAACGCGGCCGCCGCCTACCTCGCGGCGACCGCCGGGCTCGGCCTGGAGCCGGACCCGGTGCTGGCCGGGCTCGCGAGCTACCCGGGGACGCACCGCCGGTTCGAGCCCGTCGGCACCGCCGGTGGGGTGCAGATCATCGACGACTACGCGCACAACCCGGACAAGGTGGCCGCCGTCGTCCAGGCCGGACGTGCCGTCGCCGGACCCGACCGGCGCCTCGTGGTGCTGTTCCAGCCGCACCTGTACTCCCGGACCCGGGACTTCGCCGAGGAGTTCGCCGCCGGGCTCGCCGCCGCCGACGTGGTGTGCGTGATGGACGTCTACGGCGCCCGGGAGGATCCCGTCCCCGGGATCAGCGGTCAGTTGATCATCGACCGGCTCACGCTGCGCGACTTCCGGGGGGAGGCCCGCTTCCTGCCCCAACGGGACGGGACGGCCCACCATGTCGCCGAGACCGTGCGGCCGGGGGACCTGCTGCTCACCGTGGGCGCCGGCGACGTGACCCGGGTCGGTCCCGAGGTGCTGGGGCTGTTGGGTGCCGCCGACCGGGCCGCGGACGAGCCGGACCGGCAGGGGCGGGGCGGGTCGTGAGGTGGCTGCCCCGCCGGCGTGGGAAGGGTCAGCAGAACACCCCCCACCGCCGGATCGCCGAACGTGCTGCCCAGGTGCGGCGCCGCCCCCTGCGCCCGCTGCGCTGGGTCGCCCTGCTGGCCGTGCTGGTCGGCGCGCTGGTCTTCCTGTTCGGCTACTCCCGGGCGTTCGTGGTCCACGACGTCGTCGTCGAGGGCACCGAGGGAGAGCTGGCCACCGCCGTGGTCGACTCGGCGGCCATCCCCACCGGGCGTCCGCTGGCCCGGGTGGATACCGGGGACGTGCGCGAGCAGATCCTGGCGGACCCGCGGGTCGCCGACGTCGAGGTGAAACGCTCGTGGCCCGATGCGATCACCCTGGTGGTCTCGCCCCGGGAGCCGGTGCTGGCCGTGCGGTCGGGCTCCTCGGGGGACTACCAGGCGGCCGACCGGGCCGGTGTGCTCTTCGACCCGGTGGGCGGCCCTGCCGAGGACCTCCCGAAGCTGCGGGTGCCCGAGGCGGGGGCACCGGAGGAGCAGGTGGCCGGGGTCGCGGGCCTCCTGGAGGCGCTGCCCGAGGACCTGCGGTCCCGCGTCTCGGACCTGCGGCTCCGTAGCTCGGGCACCGTGCAGTTCACGATCGGCACGATGAAGGTGACCTGGGGCGACGTGTCCCAGTCCGAGCTCAAGACCAGGGTGCTGACCGCCCTGCTCGAGCAGAAGAGCATCGACCCGGACAACGAGGTCCAGCCGGTCACGGTGGACCTGTCGGCACCGGAGACCCCGGTCCTGACCGGTATGCCGATCGCGCCACCGGAGGACTGAGCCAGACGAGGATCCGCGAGCCCGGGCGGAGCTGGGCGCCGGGACCTCACCCTCGACCTCTACTTGAGGTCCAGGGATTGGCGGCCGGGAGGGGGCACCGACTTATGATGCGGAGCACCACCCGACCACGTCGCCGTCGCTCTTTTCCGGGCGCGCGCGACGAGCCACGAACCCGAGGAAGGCGCACCGTGTCATCAGCGCAGAACTACCTGGCCGTCATCAAAGTAGTCGGGATCGGCGGTGGTGGCGTGAACGCCATCAACCGGATGATCGACGTGGGCCTCAAGGGTGTGGAGTTCATCGCGATCAACACCGACGCCCAGGCGCTGCTGATGAGCGACGCCGACGTCAAGCTCGACGTGGGCCGGGAGCTCACCCGCGGCCTCGGCGCCGGGGCCGACCCGGAGGTCGGTCGCAAGGCCGCCGAGGACCACACCGAGGAGATCGAGGAGGCGCTGCGGGGGGCCGACATGGTCTTCGTCACCGCTGGCGAGGGCGGTGGCACGGGCACCGGCGGCGCGCCGGTCGTGGCCAAGATCGCCAAGTCGCTGGGCGCCCTCACCATCGGCGTGGTGACCCGCCCGTTCACCTTCGAGGGTCGGCGCCGGGCGAACCAGGCCGAGTCCGGGATCGGCAACCTCCGCGAGGAGGTCGACACCCTGATCGTCATCCCGAACGACCGGCTGCTCTCGATCAGCGACCGCCAGGTCAGCATGCTGGACGCGTTCCGCTCCGCCGACCAGGTGCTGCTCTCGGGTGTGCAGGGGATCACCGACCTGATCACCACCCCCGGCCTGATCAACCTGGACTTCGCCGACGTGAAGTCGGTGATGTCCGGTGCCGGGTCCGCGTTGATGGGGATCGGCTCGGCCCGCGGCGAGGACCGCGCGGTCCAGGCGGCGGAGCTGGCCATCTCCTCCCCGTTGCTGGAGGCCAGCATCGAGGGAGCCCACGGCGTCCTGCTGTCGGTCCAGGGTGGCTCGGACCTCGGTCTGTTCGAGATCAACGAGGCGGCCCGCCTGGTCCAGGAGGCGGCGCACCCCGAGGCCAACATCATCTTCGGCGCGGTGATCGACGACTCCCTGGGCGACGAGGTCCGGGTCACAGTCATCGCCGCCGGGTTCGACGGCGGCGCACCGCAGCAGCGCACCGACGAGCGGGCGCTCGGCCAGGTCCAGGCCGGTGGCGGCGGCCAGCAGCGCGGCCAGGGGCAGCAGGCCCCGCAGGGCCAGCGTCCGCAGGGCCAGCCCCAGCAGCGCCCCGCCCAGGGCGCGCCGCAGCAGGGACAGGGCCAGCCGCAGCAGGGACAGCCCCAGCAGGCGGGCCAGGCCGGCGCGCCGGCCGGTGGCCAGCAGGGGCAGCAGCGCCCGCAGCAGGCCCAGCCCGCCCCGCAGGGGCAGGGACAGCAGCAGGGGCAGCCCCAGCAGCGCCCCGCCCAGCCGCAGCAGCGGCCGGCCCAGCCGCCGCCGCAGGTGACCTTCGAGGAGAGCGACGAGCTGGACGTGCCCGACTTCCTCAAGTGAGGCGCTGACCCGCGTCGAGACCGGCCGGAACGGCCCGTCCCCATCCGGGGGCGGGCCGCTTCGTCATTCAGGAGCCCTTCTCCGGCAGGTGACCTGCCCGGCGGCGACCCGAGGGGGCTACCGTGGGCCCCGTGTTCAGGTGGCGTGAGCGTGAGTCGGGCGAGGGTCTGGAGTTCGGCGTCGACTGGGCCTTCACCGACCGGTGGGGCGGGGCGAGCCAGGAACCGTATGACGAGTTCAACCTCGGCGCGCACGTGGGCGACCTGCCCGGGGCGGTCGAGACCAACCGGCACCGGTTGGCCCACGCGCTGCGGCTCTCCGCCACGCAGCTGAGGTTCATGGACCAGGTGCACGGCACCGACGTCCTGGTCGCCGACGTGCTCGGCCGCCCGGCCGGCATGGACCCGCCCACCGCCTCCTGCGACGGCATCGTCACCGACAGCGACGAGGTCGCCCTCGTGGTGCTGGTCGCCGACTGCACCCCGGTGCTCCTGGTGGACCGGGTCGCCGGGCTCGCCGGTGCGGTGCACGCCGGACGCAAGGGCATGGTGGGCGGGGTGGTCCCGGCCGCCGTCGAGCGGTTGCGCCAGATGGGTGCCGAGCGGCTCGAGGCCGTGGTCGGCCCCTCGATCTGTCCGCGGTGCTACGAGGTGCCCGCCGCGCTCCGGCAGGAAGCGGCCGAGGTGGTGCCCAGTGCCTGGTCGGTCTCCGCGCAGGGCACCCCCGCCATCGACGTGGCCGCGGGGGTCGTCGAACAGCTCTCCCGGGCCGACGTCCCGCTCCGGTGGCTGCCCGGCTGCAGCCGCGAGGACGAGGGCCTCTACTCGCACCGGCGTGCCGGCACGACGGGCCGGTATGCCGGGGTGATCCGCCTGCTGCCGAAGGAGGGTGCCGCGTGACGGACCGGCGTGCGGAGCTCGCCGCGAACCTGGCCGCGATCCGGCAGCGCATCGAGGCGGCCTGCGCCGCCGCCGGCCGGGACCCGGCCGGGGTGACCCTCGTCGTGGTGACCAAGTTCTTCCCCGCCTCCGACATCGAGCTGCTGGCCGGGCTCGGCGTCACCGACATCGGGGAGAACCGCGACCAGGAGGCCGGGCCCAAGGTGGCCGACCTGTCCCCGGAGGTGGCCGGCGGGGTCCGGGTCCACTTCATCGGCCAGCTGCAGACCAACAAGGCCCGGTCGGTGGCGCGCTACGCCGACGTCGTCCACTCGGTCGACCGGGCCCGGTTGGTCACCGCGCTGGACAAGGCCGCCGGTGCCGCGCTCGACGCCGGTGAGCGGACGGCATACCTCGAGGTGCTCCTCCAGGTCGACCTGGAGGAGGGGGAGCGGGCCGGCCGGGGCGGGGTGCTGCCCGGGCAGGTCGCGGAACTGGCCGACCGGGTCGCGCAGGCGGAGCACCTGCGGCTGCGAGGGGTGATGGCGGTCGCCCCGCCGGGGCTGCCCGAGAACGGCACCCGCGCGGCCTTCGCCCGGCTCGCGCAGGCGTCCCGCCAGGTGGCGGAGGTCGTCCCGGAGGCCCGGCTGATCTCGGCCGGGATGAGCGGGGACCTGGAACTCGCGGTGGCCGAGGGCGCGACACACCTGCGTGTCGGGAGCGCAATCCTGGGATCACGCCCCGCACCCCGGTAGCGTCGTCAGCGACCACGTACACGCACGGCATCAAGGAGTCCACGACATGGCTGGGGCGCTGCGAAAGACCATGGAGTACCTCGGGCTGCAGGAGGCCGAGGAGCGCTATGACGACTACGAGGACTACGACGACCGTCCCGCGGCCGCCCCGGAGCCCGAGCGTGAGGAGAAGCCGCGCCGCACCGCCGAGGTGACCCAGCTGCCGCAGCGCACGCCGGTCGCCCGGGTGGTCCGCCAGCCGGAGGTGACCGAGTTGACCAGGATCACCACGATCCATCCCCGCACCTACAACGAGGCCAAGGACATCGGCGAGGCGTTCCGCGACGGTGTGCCGGTCATCATGAACCTCAGCGAGATGGCCGACAACGACGCCAAGCGCCTGGTCGACTTCGCCGCGGGCCTGGCCTTCGGGCTGCACGGCTCCATCGAGCGGGTCACCAGCCGGGTGTTCCTCATCTCGCCCTCCACGGTGGAGGTCGACGGAGGACCCGGTGAGTCTGCCCGCGCGCAGCAGCCGTTGTTCAACCAGAGCTGAGCACCGCTCGTCTGGTCCGCACCCGGCGGCACGGCGATGACCATCGCCCTGCCGCCGCCTGCGATACTGGGGCGTAATGAACAACAACATCGTCGGCGCCACCCTGAGCCTGGTGCTCTTCCTGTACTTCATCGTGCTCATCGGCCGGCTCATCTTCGACTGGATCCAGGTCTTCTCCCGCGACTGGCGGCCCACGGGGCCGCTGCTGGTGATCGCCGAGGGGGTCTACTCGCTGACCGACCCGCCGCTGCGCGCCCTGCGCAAGGTGATCCCGCCGCTGCGGCTGGGCAACGTCGCGCTGGACCTGGGTTTCCTGGTGCTGATCCTGGCGGTCAGCATCGCCCGCAGCTTCGCCGCGCAGATCCCGTTCTGAACCTTTGGCCTGCGCTGGGCAGGTCGCTAAGGTTGCTCGTTGTCAGTGCATGCCCGTTAGTCCCTGCTGGTCGAGTCGTGAGCGACCGGCAGTGATCATCTCCGGATCGAGGTAGACATGGCGCTCACCCCCGAAGACGTCATCAAGAAGAGTTTCAGCCCCACGCACATCCGCCGCGGGTATGACGAGCAGCAGGTGGACGACTTCCTGGACGAGGTCGTCATCGAGTTGCGCCGCCTCATCGCCGAGAACGAGGACCTGAGCAGCCAGCTGGCCGACTGCCGCGCCAGCAAGGGGTATGCCGAGGGCGAGGCGGTGCCCGCATCGTCCGCCGCGGCCGTGCCCGGGTTGAGCGAGGAGGACCTGGCCTCGCTGCGCGAGGAGCGCTCGTCCCTGGAGTCCGAGGTGGAGTCCCTGCGTGCCGAGCTCGAGCAGGCCCGCGCCGAGGCCTCCGGTGGCGCCGGTGAGGGCGAGCCGGGCGATGGCGAGGGCACCGACGGCGACAACGACGAGCGCGGCATGGGGGGCGACCCCGACGACGACACCGCCACCGGTGCCGACGCGGCCGCCGACGACCTCGGTGCTGCCGGGGTCCAGGCGGAGGAGCCGCAGGACGAGGACCAGCAGGACGACGTGCAGCTCGGTGCGTCCGACGACGCGGCCACGGTCGAGGAGGCCGAGGTCGACGGGGCCGACGAGCACCAGGACGCCCAGGACGAGTCGGGCGACGCCCCGGCGGCTGCGCCGGTCGCGGCCTTCGCCGCCGGCGGCGCCACCGCGGCCGTGTCCAGCGACCAGGGTCTGGCCGAGGACCCCACCTCGATCATCACCCTGGCCCAGCGGCTGCACGACGACCACGTCCGCGAGGGCATGATCACCAAGGAGCGGTTGGTCACCGAGGGCAACGAGTACCGCGACCGGGTGGTCGGCGAGGCCGACGCCCGCGCCAAGGAACTCGTCGAGACCGGCCAGCAGACCCACGACGAGCTGGTGCGCACCGGGCAGGAGAAGCACGACGAGCTCGTCTCCACCGGGCAGGCCCGGCACGACGAACTGGTCGCCACCGGTGAGGCCCGGCACGAGGAGCTGGTCACCACCGGGCAGACCCAGCACGACGACCTGGTCAACCAGGCCAACGAGGAGCGCAGCAGCGTCCTGGCCGACCTGGAGGTCAAGCGCAGCGCGGTGGCCACCAAGATCCAGGAGCTCACCGCCTTCGAGAACGACTACCGCGGTCGGATGCGCTCCTTCATCGGCGAGCAGCTGAACATCCTGGACCGGGACGGCGACGGCATCCCCGACGCCGCCCAGTAGGGACTCGCACGGACAGGGAGGGGCCCGGAAGACCGGGGCCCCTCCCTGCTGTTGTCGCAGGTAGGATCCTCACCTATCCTGCCGCCACACGCTGCGCCCACCGATGCGGCGCTCGACGACACATAAGGGGTCACATGACCAAGAAGGCGGGGTCCGCCAAAGTGCTCGAGCACCTCCCGGTGCTCGAGCACGAGGACCCGTGGACCGAGGCCGAGCTGGCCGAGGTCAAGGGGGAGTTGCAGGGCGACATGGAGCGGTTGCGCGCCGAGGTCGACGAGGCCGAGGCCGAGCTGTCGGAGTTGATGCGTGACTCCGGTGACGGGGCCGGGGACGACCAGGCGGATGCGGGCGCGGCCACCTGGGAGCGGGAGCAGGAGATGTCGTTGACGGCCAACGCCCGCGACCTGCTCGAGCAGACCGCCCACGCCCTCGCCCGGATCGAGAGCGAGGACTACGGGCTGTGCGAGTCGTGCGGGAACCCGGTCGGCAAGATGCGGCTGATGGCCTTCCCGCGTGCGACCCTGTGCATGACATGCAAACAGAAGCAGGAACGACGCTGACCCCCGAACCCGACCATGCCACTGGGGCGGCTGCCCCCACCCGGCACCGACCACGGTTGTTCTGGGTGGTCATCGTCGTGGCCGTCGTGTGGCTCGCCCTCGACCAGGTCACCAAGTACCTCGCCGAACAGCACCTGACCCAGGGCGACCCGATCCCGCTCGTCGGGGGGCTGCTGCAGCTGCGTCTGATCTACAACTCCGGGGCCGCGTTCTCGCTGGCCACCGGGGCCACCGGACTGCTCACGATCCTGGCCGTCTCGGTCGTCGTCTACATCATCTGGTCGGCCCGGCGGCTGGGCAGCCTCGGCTGGGCCTGGGGGCTCGGCCTGCTGCTCGGTGGGGCCACCGGCAACCTGACCGACCGGTTGTTCCGCCCGCCGAACTTCGGCGAGGGCCACGTGGTGGACTTCCTCGCGCTGCCCAACTTCCCGGTCTTCAACGTCGCCGACATGGGGATCACCGCCGCCGCCATCCTGATCGGGTGGCAGGCGCTGCGCGGGGTCAGCCCCGACGGCAGCCGGTCCGGCGGTGACGCCGCCGACGAGCGCCGGCCGGACCCCGCCGATGACTGAGGTGCGGGCGCTGCCCGTCCCCGAGGGGCTGGAGGGGGAGCGGGTCGACTCCGCGCTGGCCCGGATGCTGGGGCTGTCCCGCAGCCGCGCCGCCGACCTGGCCGGTCAGGGCCAGGTCACCGTGGACGGGATCGTGGTCGGCAAGTCCGACCGAGTCAGCGCCGGCGCCTGGCTCGAGGTGGCCCTGCCGCCGGCCCGGGAGGCCGAGGAGCTGCAGGTCAAGGCCGAGCCCGTGCCCGGGATGCGGATCGTGCACGACGACACCGAGATGGTCGTCGTCGACAAGCCCGCCTTCGTCGCGGCCCACCCGAGCGTCGGGTGGACCGGGCCCACCGTCGTGGGCGGCCTGGCCGCGGCGGGCTACCGGATTTCCACCTCCGGTGCGCCGGAGCGGCAGGGCATCGTGCAGCGCCTGGACGTGGGCACCAGCGGCCTGATGGTCGTCGCCAAGTCCGAACGGGCCTACACCGTGCTCAAGCAGGCCTTCCGGGACCGGGTCGTCGACAAGACCTACCACACCCTCGTCCAGGGGCTGCCGGATCCGCACGAGGGCACCATCGACGCCCCGATCGGACGGCACCCGGGCCACGACTACCGGTTCGCGGTGATGACGTCCGGGCGGCACTCCATCACCCACTACACGCTGCTGGAGGCCTACCGTTCCGCCAGCCTCCTGGAGGTGCACCTGGAGACGGGGCGGACCCACCAGATCCGGGTCCATTTCTCCGCGCTGCGGCACCCCTGCGCGGGCGACCTCACCTACGGCGCCGACCCCACGCTGGCCAAGCGGCTGGGCCTGGACCGGCAGTGGCTGCACGCCGTGAAGCTCGGCTTCGAGCACCCCGGCAGCGGCGACTACGTGGAGTTCGAGTCGCCCTACCCCGAGGACCTGCGGCACGCGCTCGAGGTCATCGCGTCCTGAACCCGCGGCCGGTCCCCTCCCTCCTCCGGCTGGTGCTGCTGGCCGGCCTCGTCGCCGTGACCGCGGTCGGGCTGGGCGCCGCCGGCCTCCCGTCACCCGACCTGTTCGCCGGGCTCGTCGTGGGGCTGGCGTACGCCCTGCTGGCGCGGGACGAGCTGCGGCTGCCGGGGTGGACCGGCACCGCCGCCCAGGGGGTGATCGGCGTCGTGATGGGCACCCTGGTCCAGCCGGACACGCTGCGGCCGCTGGCCGGCTACTGGCTGCCGGTCACGTTCATCACGCTGGCCACCCTGCTGCTGACCGTCCTGGCCGGGCTGCTGCTCGCGCGGTTCACCACGTTGGGGCGGACCACCGCCATCTTCGGGATGATCGCCGGCGGGGCCTCCGGGATCGTGGCGATCAGCGACGAGCTGGGGGCCGACGGCCGTTACGTCGCGGTGCTGCAGTACCTGCGGCTGCTGCTCATCGTGGTGCTCATGCCGGTGGCCGTCGTCGTCATCTTCGGCACCGACGGCCGGCAGGGTGACCTCGGGGCCGGGTCCGGACCCGCGGGGCCGTGGCCGGTGGCGGTGCTGGGGGTCATCGTGCTCGCCGTGGTCGGCACCTGGGTCGCCCGCGTGCTCCGGGTGCCCGCCCCCAGCCTGCTCGGCCCGATGGTCCTGGCCGCGGCGCTCACCGCTGCCGGGATCGAGGTCGTCCCATCCGTGCCGGTCCTGCTGACCAGCGCGGCCTTCGCCGTGGTCGGGGCCGAGGTCGGCCTGCGGTTCACCCCCGAGACGCTCCGCACGCTGCGCCGCATCCTCCCGGCGGGCCTGTTCCTGATCGTCAGCCTCATCGTGCTGTGCGGCGGGCTGGGGGTGCTGCTGAGCGTGATGACCGGGTTGACGCCGCTGGACGGCTACCTGGCGACCACGCCCGGGGGCATCTTCGTCGTGCTCGCCGTCGCCGCGGGGGCCGACGCCAACAGCACGGTGGTCGTGGCCGTGCAGGTGCTGCGGATGCTGGTCATGCTGCTGGCCGGCCCCGCGCTGGCCCGGCTGCTGAGCGGCCGGGACGGCGGCCCCGACCGGTGACCCGCCGGGGCCGGCGCCGGGCGGACACGGCCGACCCCCGGCATACGGCCTGTGACAGGCTGCCGTCATGGCTTCCTTGGACGACACCGCCCTCATCCCGCGTGACGCGCTGTTCGGCAACCCCGAGCGGGCCCTGGTACAGCTCAGCCCCGACGGGCGCTACCTGAGCTGGGTCGCCCCGCTGGACGGCGTGCTGAACGTCTGGGTGGCGCCGGCCGACGATCTGTCGGCGGCCCGCGCGGTGACCGCCGACACCGCCCGTGGCGTCCGGATGTACTTCTGGACCTACCGCCCCGGCGTCCTGCTCTACCTGCAGGACACCGGCGGCGACGAGGACTTCCACCTCTACCTGGTCCAGGTGGAGGGTGCGCCGGAGCAGGCCCGCGACCTCACGGCATACGAGCACACCACCGCCCAGGTGGTCGGGGTGAGTCACCGCCGCCCGGACGAGGTGCTCGTGGGGATGAACGACCGGGACGCGCAGTGGCACGACCTCTACCGGGTCGACCTGGCCAGCGGCGAACGCACCCTGGTGGAGGAGAACGCCGGACAGATCGCCGGCTACCTGGCCGACGCCGACTACCAGCCGCGGATGGCGCTGCGCGCCCGCCCCGACGGTGGGATGGACGTGCTCAGCCGGGCCGGGCAGGAGTGGGAGACCACCGACCTGATCCCGTTCGAGGACGTGATGAGCACGGCCCCGCTCTCGCTCACCGAGGACGGCTCCACCCTCTACCTGCTGGACTCGCGGGGGCGCAACACCACCGGGCTGTATGCCGTGTCCACCGCGGACGGGGAACGCACCCTGGTGCACGAGGACGACAGCGCCGACGTGGCGGACCTGCTGACCCACCCGCGGACCGGCCGGGTCGAGGCGGTCGCGGTGACCTACCTGCGGCGGGAGTGGGAGGTCGTCGACGAGGCGGTCCGGGACGACCTGGCGCGGCTGGCGGACCTGGGGCCGGGTGAGGCCGAGGTGACCAGCCGCACGCTGGACGACCGCCACTGGCTGGTGTCCTACTCCGCGGCGGAGGAGCCGCTGGCCTACTACCGCTACGACCGCGACGCGGCCGAGCTCACCCTCCTCTTCCACGGACGCCCGGCCCTGGACGGCGCGCCGCTGGTGCCGATGACGCCGGTCGAGATTCCGTCCCGGGATGGCCGGACCCTGGTGAGCTACCTGAGCGTGCCCGCGCACGCCGCCACCGGCGCGGCCGACGGGCTGCCCGCCGAGCCGGTCCCGATGGTGCTCCTCGTGCACGGCGGGCCGTGGGCGCGCGACAGCTACGGCTACGACGGTTGGGCGCAGTGGCTCACCAACCGGGGATATGCCGTGCTGCAGGTCAACTTCCGCGGCTCGACGGGCTTCGGCAAGGACTTCACCGGAGCCGGCGACGGCCAGTGGGGGTTGAGCATGCACGACGACCTGGTCGACGCCGTGGAGTGGGCCGTCGCCCGGGGCGTCACCCTGCCCGGGGCGGTGGGGATCATGGGCGGCAGCTACGGCGGGTACGCCACGCTGGCCGGGCTGACCTTCACCCCGGAGACCTTCGCCTGCGGCGTCGACATCGTCGGCCCGTCCAACCTGGAGACGCTCCTGGCGACCGTGCCGCCCTACTGGGCGGCCATGTTCGAGCAGCTGGCCCGCCGGGTGGGCGACCCGCGCACCGAGGAGGGGCGGGCCCAGCTGGTGCAGGCCTCGCCGCTCACCCACGCGGACAAGATCGTCCGCCCGCTGCTGATCGCCCAGGGCGCCAACGACCCGCGGGTCAAGCAGGCCGAGAGCGACCAGATCGTGGGGGCGATGACCGACAAGGGCATCCCGGTCACCTACGTCCTGTTCCCCGACGAGGGGCACGGCTTCGCCCGCCCGGAGAACAACAAGGCCTTCACCGCCGTCGCCGAGGGCTTCCTCGCCGAACACCTGGGCGGTCGCGCCGAGCCCATCGGGGACGACCTGACCGGGTCCAGCCTGACCGTCCCCACCGGTGCCGACGGCGTCCGCGGCCTGCCCGAGGCGCTCGCCGGCCACGAGGCCGTGCTCCGCGCCTGACCGCCCCCCTCGGGCGGGCGTGGGTGGCGTGGGGCTGCAGGATTATCGGGTCACCCGGTAATCCTGCGCTTCGTAGGAGAAGCTTCCCGGTCGATAGCGCCAGGTTCCGGGGTGAAGCCGGGGGCAGCCCCGCCAGGACGGGCAGGTGACGACCCCGCGCGGAGCAGGAAACCCGCACGCAGACCCGGGGCGGGATCGCGGGCGGGCCGCAAGGAGTCACCTTCGGGACGGCAACCGGCTGACCGCGGAGCGCCGACCCGACTCGGACCGAAACAGGCCGATTCGGGGTTCGGGCCGACACGCCGAGATGGTGCTCCGGCGCCCTGGCCTGCGGTCCCGTGCGAAGCCTGTGACCGCTCGCCGGGAGTGTCCCCGCGGCGACCTATGATCGACCCGATGTCAGCCTCCACGCCGCCCCCGGACCAGAACTTCGTGCACCTGCACAACCACACGGAGTACTCGATGCTCGACGGTGCCGCGCGCATCGAGGACATGTTCGCCCGCGCGCAGGAGCTGGGGATGCCGGCGATCGCGACGACCGACCACGGGTTCATCTTCGGGGCCCACGAGTTCTGGCGGACCGGCAAGAAGTACGACGTCAAGCCGATCATCGGCCTCGAGGCCTACATCACCCCGGGCACCCACCGCTCCGACAAGACCCGGGTCAAGTACGCAGACGGCGGGCGGGACGATGTCTCGGGTGGCGGTGCCTACACGCACATGACGATGCTGGCCCGCAACAACAACGGGATGCACAACCTGTTCCGGCTGGCCTCCCTGGCCTCCCTGGAGGGCTACTACTTCAAGCCCCGGATGGACCGCGAACTGCTGGAGACCTACGGCCAGGGGCTGATCGCCACCACCGGGTGCCCCTCGGGTGAGGTGCAGACCCGCCTCCGGCTCGGCCAGTATGCCGAGGCGCGGCAGGCGGCGGCGGACCTGCGGGACATCTTCGGTCCGGAGAACTTCTACTGCGAGCTGATGGACCACGGCATCGACATCGAGCGCCGCACCCGGCAGGACCTGCTGAAGCTGGCCAAGGACCTGGGCCTGCCGCTGCTGGCCACCAACGACCTGCACTACACCCACCGGGAGGACGCCAAGAGCCACGCCGCGCTGCTGTGCGTGCAGTCCGCCTCGACGTTGCAGGACCCGAACCGGTTCAAGTTCGACGGTGACGGTTACTACCTCAAGACGGCCGCCGAGATGCGCGAGGTGTGGCGCGAGCTGCCCGAGGCCTGCGACAACACGTTGCTGGTGGCCGAGCGCTGCGAGGTCTCCTTCACCGAGGGCGAGGGCCGCTACATGCCGCGCTTCCCCTGCCCGGAGGGGGAGGACGAGACCAGCTGGTTCGTCAAGGAGGTCGAGACCGGGCTGCGGAGGCGCTTCCCCGACGGGGTGCCCGACTACGCCAGCAAGCAGGCGGCATACGAGACCGAGGTCATCGTCGGGAAGGGCTATCCGGGTTACTTCCTCGTCGTCGCCGACTTCATCAACTGGGCGAAGCGGCAGGGCATCCGGGTGGGTCCGGGGCGCGGCTCCGGTGCCGGCTCGATGTGCGCCTACGCGATGGGCATCACCGACCTCGACCCGATCCCGCACGGCCTGATCTTCGAGCGGTTCCTCAACCCCGAGCGCATGTCGATGCCCGACTTCGACGTGGACTTCGACGACCGGCGCCGCGCCGAGGTTATCAAGTACGTCACCGAGAAGTATGGCGACGAGCGCGTGGCGATGATCGTCACCTACGGCACGCTGAAGGCCAAGGCGGCGCTGAAGGACTCCGCCCGCGTGATGGGCTTCCCGTTCGCCATGGGGGAGAAGCTCACCAAGGCGATGCCGCCGGCGGTGATGGGCAAGGACATCCCACTCTCGGGGATCCATGACGAGAACCATCCCCGGTATGCCGAGGCGGGCGAGTTCCGCGAACTCCTGCAGACCGACCAGGAGGCCGCCCAGGTCTTCGAGACGGCCAAGGGCCTCGAGGGGCTGAAGCGTCAGTGGGGCGTGCACGCGGCGGGCGTGATCATGTCCAGCGAGCCGCTGATGGACGTCATCCCGATCATGCGCCGCGACCAGGACGGCCAGATCATCACCCAGTTCGACTACCCGACCTGCGAGACGCTCGGGCTGGTCAAGATGGACTTCCTGGGGCTGCGCAACCTGACCATCCTGGACGACGCCATCGCCAACGTGCAGATGAACCGGGACCAGCAGATCGACCTGGACGCGCTGTCCAAGGACCTGACGGACCAGCCGACGTATGACCTCCTGGCCCGCGGCGACACGCTGGGAGTCTTCCAGTTCGACGGCGGTCCTATGCGTGCGCTGTTGCGACTGATGCAGCCGGACAACTTCGAGGACATCTCTGCCGTCGGAGCGCTCTACCGCCCCGGCCCGATGGGGGCGAACAGTCACACCAATTACGCCTTGCGCAAGAATGGGAAACAGGAAATCTCTTATCCTCACCCCGAATTGGCGGAGGCGCTAGAACCAATCCTGGGAACGACATACGGTTTGATAGTTTACCAGGAACAAGTAATGGAAATTGCCCAGAAACTTTCTGGGTATACTCTGGGTAAGGCGGATCTTCTTCGTCGCGCAATGGGAAAGAAGAAGCGCGAAGTCCTGGATGCGGAGTATGTCGGCTTCGAGCAGGGAATGCTTGACAATGGCTTTTCTGCGGCCTCGATCAAGGCGCTCTGGGACATTCTGGTTCCGTTCTCCGACTATGCCTTCAACAAGGCGCATTCGGCGGCATACGGGCTGGTCTCCTACTGGACCGCCTACCTCAAGGCGAACTACCCGGCCGAGTACATGGCCGCCCTGCTCACCAGCGTCCGGGACGACAAGGACAAGACGGCCCTCTACCTCAACGAGTGCCGCCGGATGCGCATCTCGGTGCTGCCTCCGGACGTCAACGAGTCGGTCGCCAACTTCGCCGCCGTCGGGACCGACATCAGGTTCGGTCTGGCCGCCATCCGCAACGTCGGGCGCAACGTGGTCGAGGCGATCGTGCGGACCCGCGAGGAGAAGGGCAAGTTCGTCTCCTTCGAGGACTTCCTGCGCAAGTGTCCGGCGGTGGTCTGCAACAAGCGCACCATCGAGTCCCTGATCAAGGGCGGTGCCTTCGACGAGCTGGGCCAGACCCGGCAGGGCCTGGTGATGGTGCACGAGCGGTATGTCGACGCGCTGGCGGAGGAGAAGAAGCACGAGGCGGTCGGGCAGGACAGCCTGTTCGGCGGGTTCGGCTTCGGCGACGAGGACGAGAGCGTCCAGTTGATCGCGCTGCCGCCGGTGCCGGAGATCGAGTGGGACAAGCAGATCCTGCTCGCCTTCGAGCGGGAGATGCTCGGCCTCTACGTCTCGGACCACCCGCTCAACGGCATCGAGCACATCCTGTCCCAGCACGCGGACACCTCGATCGGCCGGTTGCAGCAGGAGGAGGGTGGGCCCCAGGACGGCGAGTTCGTCACCATCGCCGGCCTAATCACCGCCCTCCAGCTCAAGCGCACCAAGAACGGCGACCCGTATGCCCGGGTCATGGTCGAGGACATGGACGGCTCGATCGAGTGCGTCTTCTTCCCCAAGGCCTACCTGACCGTCTCCACGATGCTCGCCACCGACACCGTCTGCGTGCTGCGCGGCCGGTTGAAGAAGAGCGAGGACACGGTCGAGATCCTGGCCCAGGACCTCACCCTGCCGGAGATCAAGGAGGGGCCGCGCGGCCCGGTCATCGTCAGTCTCCCGCTGACCCGGGTGACGGACGGCCTGGCCCAACAGCTCAAGGGGGTGCTGGCCACCCACCCGGGCGCCACCGAGGTGCACGTCAAGCTGATGCAGCCGGGCCGCTCGGTGCTGATGCGGCTGGACCCCTCGCTGCGGGTCACCGCCTCACCGGAGCTGTTCGGTGAGCTCAAGGCGCTGCTCGGCTCGGCCGCCGTCGGCAACTGAGCGCGGGGAGCACCGGGGCGGTCAGCGCAGCGAGGTGAGCCTGCTGCGGATCGACCCGACCCAGTCCGCGTCGGTCTTCGGGTTGGCCGAGAGCACCAACCAGGTCGCTCCGGCGTCGGCGTACTCCTGTGCCGGGACGCCCTCGACCCAGTGGGCCACGACGTCCCAGTCGGCCGGCGCCGGCTGCTCCAGGCGGCCCAGGTAGTCCGCCAGCTCGGCGGGCAGGGCGGTCTCGCCCTTGCCGATCGGCACGATGCCGTCCCACCGGCGGGCGCGCTGCAACGGTCGGCGGTTGGGCATCACCCCGGCCACCCAGACCGGCGGGCGGGGCTGCTGGACCGGTCGGGGGAGGAAGTCGGCCTGCACCGTGAAGTGCCCGCCGGCGAAGTCGGTGGGCCCGGTCCACAGCCGGTCGATGAGGTCGAGCGACTCGTCCAGCATCTCGGCCCGGACCCGCGCGTCCCCCTCGTCGCCCAGGTCGGTGAAGTCCTTGTCGACCGGCGATCCCAGCCCGACGCCGAGCACGGCACGGCCGTTGCTCAGGTGGTCCAGCGTCACCATCTGCTTGGCCACGACCCACGGCCGGCGCCGGGACAGGGGCGTGACCAGGGTGCCCAGCAGGACCCGCTCGGTCTGCACCGCCGCGGCACCCAGCAGCACCCACGGGTCGTGCGGCTCCACCGGGTGGCTCCACTGCAGGTGGTCCCAGAGGAAGACCCCGTCCCACCCGGCGGCCTCGGCCTCGGTCGCCAGCGCCAGGACGGTGGTGACGTCGGTGAACGGGGGGATGCTGACGGCATACCTCATGCCACCACCCTATGACCCGGAAGGTGACCGGGCCGGATGGCCGGATGGGCCGCCCCGGAACGTATCGTGGAGCGGTGACCGACCAGAACCAGACGATCGCCCCGCCCGTCGCCGCCCGCGTGGACCACGTCCGAACGCACCACGGCGAGACCGTCACCGACCCCTACGAGTGGCTCCGTGACAAGGAGGACCCGAAGGTCATCGCCCACCTCGAGGCGGAGAACGCCTACACCGAGGCGATGACCCCGCAGCTGGCCGACCTGAGCCAGGCAGTGTTCGAGGAGATCAAGGGCCGCACCCAGGAGACCGACCTGTCGGTGCCGGTGCGCGACAAGGGCTGGTGGTACTACTCGCGCACCGTGGAGGGGCTGCAGTATCCGATCCGCGCCCGGATCGCGGTCGCCGACAGCCCCGAGCGGCCGGTGCTCGACCCGGAGACGACACCGGCGGGTGAGCAGGTGCTGCTGGACGAGAACGTGGCGGCGCAGGGTGAGGAGTTCTTCGCCCTCGGGGCCTTCGACATCTCCCAGGCGGGCGACCGGCTCGCGTATGCGGTGGACACCTCCGGGGACGAGCGCTTCGACCTGATCGTCACCGACCTGGCCACGGGCGAGAAGCTCGAGGAGTCCGTCACCGGGATCGGGTATGGCGTGGCGTGGGACGCGCAGGGACGGCACCTGTTCTACACCCGGGTGGACGACGCGTGGCGCCCCTACCAGGTGTGGCGCCACGAGCTGGGCACCGACCCCGCCCAGGACGTGCTCGTCTTCCAGGAGGACGACGAGCGGTTCTGGATGGGCCTGGACTCCTCCCGGGACGAGCGGTTCATCCTGATCGGGGTCGGCAGCAAGAACACCACGGAGTACCGGATCCTGCCCGCAGACGACCCCACGGGTGAGTTCCGGGTGATCGCCCCGCGGGAGGAGGGGGTCGAGTACGACGTCGAGCCCGCCGGCGACACGATGTGGATCTTGCACAACCGGGCGCACCCGGAGGCCGAGCTGGCCCGGGCGCCTCTCGGCTCGACCTCCCCCGAGGACTGGCAGACCGTCATCCCCGGTCAGGACGGCGTGCGGCTGACCGGGGTCGACGCCTTCGCCTCGCACCTGGTGCTGTCGCTGCGCCGGGAGGGGCTGGCCGAGGTCGAGGTCTACCCGCTGGACGCCTCGTCCGCGACCGGGCTCGGCGAGGGCCGTGCGGTCGACGCCGGCGAGGAGCTCTACACCGTCGGCGTCGGGGCCAACCCGAGCTATGAGACCGACACCCTGCAGGTGGTCATCGGGTCCCTGGTGACGCCCCGCTCGATCTTCGACGTCGACCTGACGACGGGCGTCAAGACGCTGCTCAAGCAGCAGCCGGTGCTCGGCGGGTACGACCCAGCCGACTACGTCCAGCAGCGCCTGTGGGCGACCGCAGCGGACGGCACGCAGGTCCCGATCTCGCTCGTGGCCCGCAAGGACGTCACCCCGGACGGCACCGCCCCCGGCCTGCTCTACGGCTACGGCTCCTACGAGATCCCGATCGACCCGGCGTTCTCGGTGTCCCGGCTGTCCTACCTGGACCGCGGTGTGGTGTTCGCCATCGCGCACATCCGGGGCGGCGGCGAGATGGGCCGCCGCTGGTACGAACAGGGTCGGATGGAGCACAAGCAGAACACCTTCACCGACTTCGTGGCCTGTGCCGAGCACCTGGTGGACACCGGGTGGGTGGCACCCGACCGGCTCGCCGCCGAGGGGCGGTCGGCCGGTGGTCTCCTGATGGGTGCCGTGCTCAACCTGGCGCCCGAACGCTTCCGGGTGGTGCACGCCGGGGTGCCGTTCGTCGACGCCCTGACCACCATCCTGGACCCGAGCCTGCCGCTGACGGTCGGGGAGTGGGAGGAGTGGGGCAACCCGCTGGAGTCTGCGGAGATCTACCGGTTGATGCGCTCCTACACCCCCTACGAGAACATCCGCGAGGTGCCCTACCCGGCGATCCTGGCCACCACCGGCCTGAACGACACCCGCGTCTACTACGTGGAGCCGGCCAAGTGGGTCGCCCGGCTGCGGGAGACGGTGACCAGCGACCCGGTCGAGCGTCCCATCCTGCTCAAGACCGAGATGGTCGCGGGTCACGGCGGCAAGACGGGCCGCTATGACGCCTGGCACGAGGCGGCCTTCGAGATCGCCTTCGTGCTGGACCAGCTCGGGGCCCGCTAGTCACCGTGGGCTGCACGTTCTGCGCCATCGTCGCCGGTGAAGAGGCGGCGCACATCGTGCTGTCCACCGAGGACGTCGTGGCCTTCCTGGACCGGCGCCCGGTCTTCAAGGGGCACGTGCTCGTGGTGCCCCGCGAGCATGTGGTCACTCTGCCCGACCTCACGGATGCCCAGGTGCAGTCGGTGATGACCGCGGCCCGGACGGTCGCGGACGCGGTGCGCACGGCATACGGGGCCCAGGGCTCCTTCGTCGCGATCAACAACACGGTCAGCCAGTCGGTGCCGCACCTGCACGTCCACGTGGTCCCGCGGACCAAGGGGGACGGGCTGCGCGGGTTCTTCTGGCCGCGGACGAAGTATGCCGAGGGGGAGGCGGCCGAGTACGCGGACCGGCTGCGGGTGGTCCTCTGACCGGTGGCCAGGGCCACCAAGCGTTGTTAGCCTGGCCGGATTGAACCGCCAGGGGAGCCGCACGGTGCGGCACGCGGTCGAGGAGGGGGACACATGAGTCGAGCAGCACTGGCACCGGACGCGAGTTGGCCCACGCTCAGACAGGGACACCGGGGACGGAACGTGACGACGCTGCAGGCGCTGTTGCGCTCGCACGGTTACGCACTGGACGTCGACGGGGTCTTCGGGCAGGGCACCCTGTCGAAGGTCCGTGCCTTCCAGGCCAACCGGGGTCTCGCCGTCGACGGTGTCGTCGGACCCAACACGTGGACGGCGGCGACGCCGGCGACGGTGGCCAGGCGGGGCACGAAGGGGTGGCGGGCCACGGCGGCCAACAGCCAGGTCGGGATCGCCTCGAGCACCTTCGGCGCCAGTTCCGAGTCCGCCTGGAGGTCGCTGCAGCGCAGTCTGGGGCTCACCGCCGACGGCGTCTGCGGCCGTGAGTCGCTGCGTAGCGCGCTCCTGCGGTAGGGCAGCCGGGCGGTCCGGCTCCGCGACGCGCATGTCGCTTCTGGGCTAGGATCGCCGCACTGGTCGCCGGAACAGGGGAGTGAGATGTCGGCAACGCCCACGACGCGCAAGGGGCTGCGGACGCGGCAGTCGATCGTCGAGGCCGGACGTGGGGTCTTTGCCCGCGACGGGTTCGTGAGCGCCCGGATGGGCGACATCGCCGAGGCGGCGGGCCTGTCGATGGGTGGTCTGTACCGGTACTTCGCCAACAAGGAGGACGTCTTCGAGGCGGTCATCGCCGACGTCCACGAGGGGTTGTTCCAGGCGAGCGTGTCCACCAACCACGACTTCCGTACCGAGCCCTACGAGGCTCTGCTGGAGGCGAATCGGGGCTACCTGCAGCGCTACTACGAGTACCGCGACGTGATGCGCGCCTTCATGGAGGCGGCCCACGTCGACAAGCGCTTCCGCGACTTCTGGTGGTCGATGCGGTCGCGGCACGTCGAGCGCTTCCTGGGCGTGATGGGCAAGGTGTCGGCCGACGGGGGTGAGTCGGCCCCCGACCTGCGGCTGGCGGCGGAAGCCGTGGCCTGCATGGTGGAGCAGTCCGCCTACGTGTGGTTCGCCCAGGACGAGCTCTACGGCGCGACGGTCGACGTCGAGGACGCGACCCGGGTGGTGACCCAGATCTGGCACGGGACCTTCTTCCCAGAGAAAAAAGCGACATCACCCTCTTGACTTAACGCCGTTTGCTGGCGACGATCTATCAGACCGACCAATGGTGGTGACGTCTGAAGGGTTGTCCCGATGGCATTTCGTGAGTGGGCTGGCGGGTTGTCCGCCCTGGCCCTCCTGGCGCTGACCGGCTGCGCCACGGGCGAGGCCGGCGCCAGTACCGGCCCGAGCGATGAGGTAACCGTCGCGCTGATCGCCCCGTTCACCGGGTTCTCCGCCAACTACGGACCGGAGGCCAAGGCTGGCATCGAGATCGCCCTGGAGGATGCCGGCTACGCCGCGGGGGACACCGAGATCACCCTGATCACGGTGGACGAGGACGTGCTGGACCCCTCCCAGACGCTGGAGCGGGTGAAGAAGGCGGTCGAGGGCGACGGGGCCGACGTCCTCATCGGCCCCGTGTTCGGCTCCAGCCAGCAGGCGGTCGCGCCCTACCTGTCCCAGCGCAAGCTGCCGATGTTCACCTTCCTCGGCGGTCAGGAGTCGCTGGCCGGGGAGCGCAGCGGGTTCATCTGGCCGGCGCCCGACGACCAGACCGCCCGTCCGCTCGGCACCTACGCCGGTGAGGAGCTGGGCTACGAGACGATCGCGACCCTGGGTCCGGACTACGCCTACGGCCACGACGCGATGAACGGTGCCGCGCAGGCCTTCGAGGCCACCGGGGGCACGGTGGTCCAGCAGCAGTGGGTGCCGTTGGGTACGACCGACATGTTGCAGTACGCCACGTCCCTGGACCGGGACGTCGACGCACTGGTCATGTGGCTGGTGCCCACCGACGCCGCGGCCTTCGTCCGGGAGTACCGCAACCTGGGCATCGACATCCCGCTGCTGATGTTCCAGGGCGTCTTCGACCCCGACCCGGCGGTGACCAGGAGCGGTTCCTGACCCAGTTCACCGAGGACGTCGTCCCGCGGCTGAGAGACCTCGGCTGACACTCTGGTGCACCGAGGACAGCAACCGGCTGATTGATCCTGAGTCGGCCAGTCAGGGGGCAGTCTTGTTCCCTATCGGGCGTGATCTATAGAGCGGCTGGCTGGCACATACCCACGAGAATGGCGGCCAACGCTGGGAGACGCTGACCTGGGCAAACGCGGTTGTGATTGGCCGTGGCGCCTCCGGCGGCCGAGTTTCAGCTCGCCACCAGCGTGGTCACCTTGGCCAGTTCGGCACCGTGTAGGTCGCGCTCCACTTCGAGGTCGTAGTCGGTCTGGATGTTGATCCAGAACCGGTCGTCGACCCCGAGCGCCTTGGACAGTCGCAGTGCGGTGTCAGTGGTGATGGTGCGCTTGCCGCGTACGATCTCGCTGATCCGGGTCTGGGGGAGTCCGGTGGCCTGGGCGAGGCGGTACTGGGTGATGCCCAGCGGCTCCAGGAACTCGGTCAGCAGGATCTCGCCGGGAGTGATCGGGTCGTGGGCTTTGGTGGTCGTGGCCATGATCGTGGCTCCTCTCTTGCTCGGTCAGTGGTAGTCGGTGATCTCGACGTCAGTTGGACCGGTGTCTGTCCAACTGAAGCAGATTCGGTACTGGTCGTTGATGCGGATGGAGTGTTGTCCCGCGCGGTTGCCGACGAGTTCTCCAGACGGTTGCCGGGTGGCACTCGCAGGCTGTTCAGTTCGGAGGCCGCGTTGAGGAGGCGGAGCTTCTTCTGCGCGGCCCGCTGTAGTTCGGGTCCGAAGGCCCGAACGTGTTCGCGATTCCAGACCTTCTCGGTTTCGGTGTTCTTGAAGGACCGAATCACGACACAAGCGTAACGCGCAACGATACTAACGGCAAGCGTAAGTATCGGATCGGCTCGATGGATGGGTGCGCACTGGTTGTGCCCGAGAACGACGAACGGCGGCTGACGCTGGAAGACGCTGAAGGCGTCTCCACAGGTCAGCCGCCGTTGTCGGCAACTACTGACAGAGGGCGAACCCTCGGATCAGATGTCGTAATAGAGGACGTCGTACGGCGCTCACCTGCGCAAACGCCGCTCTGCAGGCGCTGCATGTACCACCCGTGTAACGAGTCGATCGCCCGCGCTGCGTCGGTTGACGACCCAAACCAGCAATGTAGGGACGGCCAGCAACGACGAACAATCCGTGACCGCGAGTGGAACGGGCTCAGGGGCGCAACTCCAACCCGGACTGCAGGTTGCCTGCCAAGATGGGCGACAGGCGTCGGAGTTCGCGCACCTTGTCGGACCGCTCGCGTAACGTAGGCCGACTGTCGATCAGGAGGTCAGTAGTGCAGCTCGAGGAGCTCAAGCCCGGTCTGCGGGTTGAGGGGTTGATCCCGTCCGAGGTCATCACTGTCATCGCGACGCAGTGGCATGGCACGGATGCGTTGGAGCTGACCTACAAGGATTCCTCCGGTCGTCTCGGCCAGCAGGTCGTGTTTCGCAAGGAGGAGGCGAACCTGTCGGTTGCCCAGACCGGCGGCCGCGCCTTCGACGCCGAGGCGAGTGATTTCAAGTTGGTCGCGGAAGCACAGCGCATCACGCTCGCGGGTTTGTTTGATCCGATGCTCGCGGTGGCCACGAGCGACGTGCAGCCGTTGCCGCACCAGATCCGTGCCGTGTATGGCGAGATGCTCCCGAGGACTCCGTTGCGGTTCCTGTTGGCCGATGACCCTGGTGCTGGCAAGACGATCATGGCCGGGCTCTATGTCAAGGAGTTGCTGCTGCGCGACGACGTGAAGCAGTGCCTCATCGTCGCGCCTGGTGGTCTGGTCGAGCAGTGGCAGGACGAGCTGTTCTTCAAGTTCGGTCTCCGGTTCGACCTGCTCACCAACCAGTTGATCGACGCGAACATCAACGTCAACGTGTTCGAGCACAGCCCGCTGCTGATCGCTCGCATGGACCAGCTCTCGCGCAACGAGGAACTCCAGGCGCAGCTCAAGGAGACCGAGTGGGATCTGATCATCATCGACGAGGCGCACCGCATGGGGGCGCACTACTTCGGCGGCAAGCTGGAGAAGACCAAGCGGTTCCAGCTCGGAGAGTTGCTGGGCGAGATCACCCGGCACCTGCTGTTGATGACCGCGACCCCGCACTCGGGCAAGGAGGAGGACTTCCAGCTCTTCCTGACGCTGCTTGATCGCGACCGATTCGAGGGCAAGCAGAGGAAGTCCGTTGACGTCTCCGGCGTCATGCGGCGCATGGTCAAGGAAGACCTGCTTACCTTCGAGGGGAAGAAGCTCTTCCCCGAGCGCATCGCGGAAACGGTGCCGTATGAGCTCACCGCGCTGGAGGAGGAGCTCTATGAGGATGTCACCCACTATGTCCGGGAGGGGATGAACCGAGCGGACAAGCTGGGTGGCAAGTGGAAGAACACCGTCGGGTTCGCGCTCACGGTCCTGCAGCGGCGCCTGGCGTCGAGCCCGGAGGCGATCTACAAGAGCCTCGTGCGCCGCTCGGAGCGACTGGAGCGCAAGAAGCAGGAGATCCTCAACGGCACCTACACCGAATCGGAGCCGTCGGTTGACCTGAGCGAGATCGATGATGACGAGTACAACGCCGAAGAGATGGAGGAGATGGAGGAGGAACTCCTCGACGCGGCCACTGCTGCGCAGACGGTGGAGGAACTCAACGCGGAGCTCCTCGAATTGGACGACTTGATCGAGACCGCGAAGAGGGTCCGCGAGACCGGCACCGACCGCAAGTGGACGGAACTGTCGACGATCCTCCAGGACAACGCACTGACCACGGACGCCAACGGGATGCCGCGCAAGTTCATCATCTTCACCGAGCACCGCGACACCTTGGACTACCTCGAAGGCAAGATCGGCTCGCTGCTGGGCAAGCCGGACGCGGTCAAGGCGATCCACGGCGGTGTACGCCGGGGCGAGCGTCGCCTGATCACCGAAGAGTTCACCAAGAACCGCGACGTCCAGATCCTCCTCGCCACCGACGCCGCAGGAGAGGGACTCAACCTCCAGGCCGCGCATCTCATGGTCAACTACGACCTGCCGTGGAACCCCAACCGCATCGAGCAGCGCTTCGGACGCATCCACCGCATCGGCCAGGAAGAGGTCTGCCGGCTGTGGAACCTGGTCGCCTCGAACACCCGCGAGGGTGAGGTCTTCACCCGCCTGCTGACGAAGCTCGAGCAGATGCGTGAAACTTATGGCGGCAAGGTCTTCGACGTGCTCGGGGAGGCGTTTACTGAAACGCCTCTGCGCAACCTGCTGCGTGAGGCGATCCAGTACGGCGAACGTCCCGACATCAAGGCCAAGATGCACCAGGTCGTCGACTCCTCCGTCGGCGATGGACTGAAGGACCTGCTCGATGATCGTGCGCTCGCCTCGGAGAACCTTGCTGAGGGCGACATGCAGGCCCTGCGCGCCGCAATGGACGAGGCCCGGGCCCGCCGGCTGCAGCCCCATTACATCGAGCTCGCGTTCAAGGCAGCGTTCAGCCGGCTCGGGGGACGGATCGTGAAGCGCGAACAAGGCCGCTACGAGATCGCGAACGTGCCCCAACAGATCCGCGCCGCCAGCACCGGCCCGATCGCCACCAAGTACGACCGCGTGACGTTCGAACTCGACAAGGTCCACGCCGAGGAACACACCCGGGCCGACCTGCTTGCCCCAGGCCACCCGCTCCACGACACGGTCATGGACGAAGCCGTCCGCCAATTCGGGGACACCCTCAACCAAGGCACCGTCCTTGTGTCCTCAACCCTGGAGGAACCCCACCTGCTGGTCGGCGTGGTCGAGGAAGTCGCCGACGCGACCGGCGAGTCCGTGTCCCGACGCTTCGGCTACGCCTACGTCGACAACTACGGCACCGTCACCCCAGCCGGGCCCGCTCCCTATCTCGACTGCGTCGCCGCGCCGGACAGCCCTGTCGTGGACGCCGTCCGAGAGCTGCCGTGGCTCGTGGATGCTGAGGACAAGGCGATGAGCTGGATCATCGCCAACCGGCTGCCCGAGTACCTGTCCGAGGTCCAGCCGCGTCGACTCGCCGAGCTGGACAAAGCACGCGCCCTGGTCGTCAAACGGCTCGAAGGAGAACGCGACCGGCTCCTCCTCGATGCCGCGGTGGCGTCGGAGAAGGAACAGGCTGGCGACAAGCCCAAGATTTCGTCGGAGAGCCTCAACCGTAAGGCCGTCGAACTCGACGTGCGGCTGCGCAAGCGGCTCGAGCTGATGGACCAGCAGCAACTCATGTCCACCAAGCCGCCCCGCATCGTCACCGCAGCACTCGTACTACCCGTCGGGATGCTGGAATCGGAGCTGCCCGACACAGCGCCGATCCACGCCAAGGAGACCAAGGAGGTCGAACGCCGCGGCGTCGACCTCGTGATGGCCCGCGAACGCGAACTCGGCCGCAAGCCCGTCGAACAGGCCTTCAACAACCCCGGCTTCGACATCCTCTCCACCGACGCCAAGGGCGACACCTACCGCATCGAGGTCAAGGCCCGCATCGACGGAGCGAAGGACTTCTTCGTCACCCACAACGAAGTGATGACCGGCAAGAACGCCGTCCCGCGATACCGCCTCGCCCTCGTCCGCGTCGACCCACGCGGAGCCCAGTACGACGAAGTCCGCTACCTCGACGACCCCTTCGCAACCACCGACCTCGGCGGCTTCGACGCCACCGGCGTCCGCGGCGACTGGGCCAAGCAGTGGGCCAAGGGGAAGTTGCCATTCTGATGGCCGAGCGAGTCCCGGAGAGGGAGGATGAGCGTCACGCACGTGAGCTCCTCGAGCGCCAATTGGGCGTTCAGCTGGAGCTCACCGACCTGGGCGGGAAGAGGATTGCGGACTACCGCTTCGTGCGACCCGACGGCCGTGTCGGTGTCGTCGAGGTCACTTCCGTAACTAACCCCGATCGCAAAGTGAACGACGTCGCGTGGAGTGGTGAGCTTGGACCGTTCCCCGTGGACGATCTCCGCAGGAGTTGGATGGTATTCCTGCCCGAGAGCGCCCGTGCGAAAGGTGTTCGATCTCGGATCCACTCAGCTTTGAAACTCCTTGAGGCCGAAGGGAAGGACAGTTTCGACCGCCACAGGCCCCCGGTTGATTGGACGTCATCCGGCGCTCGAATCGCATGGTCGCCAGGGGGGCGCGCTCTCGCTGCTGCTGAGGCGGACCGCGCGAACGCGTACGACGAAGGAGATGGGGCTGTCCATCTCTCGCTGGCCACACACGGCAGCTTTGTGGCGAAAGGCAGCGATGCGTCCGTGACCTTGATTTTCGGCGAGCTCGCCGCCAAGCCGGACAACTACGACAAGCTCCGCGAAGCGACAGGCGACGAAAAGCATCTATTCGTCTGGCTCGATGGTCAGACGGACTACGAGATCTCCCGCCCGCTGATGGACGACCCTGCGCAGCAGTACGAGCACTTCCGGCTGCCGACAGGCGACCCCGACGTCGAGCCGGTCGTAGACGTTCTGTGGATCGTCCATCGCGGATCCATGCGTGGATGGTTCTGGTCGAGAGGCTCCGGATGGAGCTCGGTCGGCGATTGATCGCGCGCCTGCGGTGTGGCCTGCCCGGCTCGGAGCCCTACTCGTGTTCCAACGGCACGTCGGCGATGACGAACGCGATGAACGTCTCCACGGTGGCCAGCATGCCTATCGGGTTCACGCAGCACCAGTCCGAGGCCATGTCGTTGGGAAGCTCCGCATACTTCCCGTCGAATCCGTTCGGGGTCACCGCAACCATTGCTGCCACGAACTCCGCGACCCACTGCTGGTGGCCGTCCGGAGCGCTGGAGGCCCAGCCGGTCGTGCCGAGTTCGTTGAGCAGGTCGTTCAGCAGGTGCCCCTTGAGCTCGCCTTCGATGGCGACCCCGCGCTGGACCAAGGCAGCCTTGATCGCGACCTCACAGGTGTGGTGGGCGGCAAAGATGATCGGCCGCGTCAACGGTTCGTCCGTATGGGCCGCGGTGCAGAGGATCCTCAGGGCGCGTGCATGCTGGTCCAGCATCCCCAGCCACCCCCCGTTCTCCTCGTCGCCCTCAAGGAAGGAACAGTGGCCGCCGCCGGGGTGGTCGGACTGGTCATCCCGGCGAAACGCGATTCTGTCGATGTCCGGGAACTGTGACGTCATGGACTGCCCAACGTCGTGGTCACTTCGGACATTCCGTCGGGCGCTGGCTCTAGCCTCGGCCTTTCATGGGGGTCTGGATCGGCTGCGGATTCTTGGGGTGTGCGGGGCGGAGGGCTCCCGGCTGGGGTCTGGGCAGGCCAGTGTCCCGGGTTGTCGTACCGGGTGGACGTTTTCCGAGGTCTTTCGGGTGGTAGGGGCAGGGGGCTGGGTTCAAGTGAACGCGGTGCGGATCCTGCCCCAGCCGGTGGCGATCGCGGTGGCCCAGGCCCAGGTCTTATCGATACGTAGCCGCACTTGTCGGGCGCCGTGGGTGATCCGGGCGGCGACGTGCAGGACGGCGTAGCGGAACGCGGCGATCTCGCACCGGGCCAGGATGGGGTGGTCGGTGAAGGCGATGAGCTTGGTCCAGGCGATCAGGTCGGTGGCCATGAGGACGACCTGTAACCAGGCAGCGTTCTCGTTCCAAGCCCGGCAGGGCAGGTTGCGCAGCCCGGTGGCCTTGGCCTGGCGGATCCGGTCCTCGACGCGGGCGTGCTGGCGGTGGCGTAGCTCCAGCCCGGCGAGCTGCCCGGGCACCACGCCAGGGCCGGTGTCGGTCAGGAACGCGGTGATCCGCATCCCGTCGGCATCGGTGAACGTCAGCTGCGCGCCGGGGTGGGGCCGTTCTTTGCGCAGGATCAACCGAGACCCATCCGGCCAGGGCGACAGGTCAATATTGTCAGTGACCTCAGCGACCCAGGCGCCCTCACGCATCCCGTCGGTCTCGACCGCCGGGTACCAGGCACCCTCGGGAATGGCATCGACAATGTCCTTGACCCGCAGGTCAACAGGGAACCCGAAAGAGAACCCGACCCCGGCCTGGCGGCACGCGTCAGCGAAGGCGTGGGTCGCCCCTGCCGAGTCCGAGCGGGCCAGCACCCGCGGGCCGCCGGGGTCATCTGGTCGGGGCCGGGCCTGGGTCGGCAGGGCCGCCAACGCCTGCTCCAGGACGGTGATGTGGTCGGCGGCGGTGTTCGACCCGGCGTTCCCTGCCCGCAGCAACCCGGCCAACGCCTCCCCGCCGGCGATCTCCGGGCGGTCCAGGAACGCTAGCAGCGGATGGAACCCGAACGTGCGTTTCCACGTGGCGGCAGCGTTCTCCTTCTCCGAGTGGGCAACCGTGATCGTGGCATCGAAGTCGATCGCCAACTCCTGGGCCAGGTCCGGGCCTGCCCCGGCAGCCCACGCTCGTTCTCGTGCGTCTGCCCGAGCCGCCTGCACCAAGCCCAGGTGATCGGCATCGACCCGGTCCAGCACCCGCCATGCGGTCGGCATCGAGGCCACCGGCCCGAAGACCTCTTCCCGGTCGCTTAGTACGCCGATACCGGTGATCGCCTGCGCACCGTCAGCGACCGCGACCGCCAGGTCGGTCAGCACCCGACCTGGGGCATGCACCCAGGGGCCGGAGTAGGTATCGGCCAGTGCCCTGTCCAGGGCGCTGACCAGACCTGTGTACTCAGCCAGTTCCCGCAACATTCCCAGACCGGCGTGGGACACCACGCCCTCCCCGTCAGCGCTGACCTTGACCCGCGGAAACGACCCGTTACGCTTCACCTTGGAAGTGCTCCTCGAACTGCGACGACGTGACTCTAGACAAGCCACATCATCCCAGTTCAGGAGCACTTTCCACGTCAACCCAAGCCCGCGCCACCGCCCCCGCGTGAAACGCCGAGGCTAGTTCCAAATAGGCGCTGTCCATGAGGCTGAAGCCCAGGAACAGCACGTGACTCGTCATCAGCAACCCCTGGACCAGCCCGTACAGCGGCTTGCCGTCTTCTGCGTGCCGCACGTAGTCATCCGTAGTCAGGACGACACCACGTGGTTTACCCACTGTCCCGTGAAGTTTGAGCAGCCACGGGCCGCTGGTCGTCGCCCACTGATGCGCCATGACACGCAGGTCCTCGCCGTGAGTCAACTTCATCGCTGCCTCTAGGGCTGTGTCAAAGTTCGTGGTGACGTTCTGACGGAGCCGCAGGCTGGCGATGAGTCCATGACTCAACGCGTGATGTTCGGTCGCGAAGAGTTGCTCGAGCAGCCTGGCGTATCTGTCCTCGCCCAGTGCGTCCTTTGCCCGTTGCGCAGCCGCCTTGTAGGCCACTTCGTCGGACCCTTTAGGGAGATCTTGTCCCTCCGCCTGCTGTAAGAGACTGTGCACCAACTGCCCCCAGCTCGGCATCCCGAGCGGGACGCTCGCGCCAGCACCGACGAACACCGACAGTTCACCGCGGCCGGCAAGTTCCCCGAGGCGATCCGCATGATCTAGCAGTTCCTTGCTGACGCTCCATGTCCGCTCCGTCGCTCCCTGCACGGCCGCGTAGTCCCGCGGATCCCTCATCACCAGCGCGACGTCAACGCCGAGCCGTTCGGCGCACGTCACCAGCGCTGGCACCACCGCTCCGACCACGGCACCACGGCGGTGCGCGAAGACTCCGTGCCCAGTGCCGGGCAGCGGCATCGCCACGAGACGCCGGGTACGGCCTGCGTGAGCACCCTGCGGCAGACGGGGAACCAGACGCTCGAGTCCCGAAACGACCGCCTCGGCAAGCTGCTCCACATCCTCCGGCGAGACCGTGTCGACGAGTTCGTATGCCGTCGGGTCCGGTTCGCGCTCCTGCGAACCTCGGCGGCGAGGCGCCAGGCCTGCGCCCTCGGGGAGCGGTTCCCACGCGTCCTGCGGTTGCCGCGTGGTGTCGAACAGCCGGAACCACCAGCTGCTCACGGCCTTGTCCTGGTCGCAGGGGATCAGCACCGCGTCCCAGGACAGCTTGGTCAGGTCACCATGCACGACGAACAGATGGCCTTGCGTCTCCGCGGTCATGAGGTCAGAGTGGCAGGCCTTTCAGGATGGCGCGCGGCGGCATGGCCGACCAAGAATCGTCGGCGCTATCCTGGCCGGCGTGGCCCCCCTTGCGAGTTCCGTCGAGCAGATGGTCACTGCGCTCGTACCGACCCTGTCTCGGAGTCTGGCTGAGCAGTTCAACGTCTTCCGCGTGATGCACCACGGGACCCATGAGAAGCAACTGTCCAACGTGTTCGCCTGGCTCCTGACGCCAGGAGCGACACACGAACTGGGCGATGCGTTCCAGCGGCTTTTCCTCGAGCACGTCAACCAGTTCCTCGACGAGACAGCACAGCTCCCCACAACCGGCTATCGCGTGATCCAGGAGGTCAACACCTCCGTGGCAGAAGAGGGCGCGGACATCGCGGACATCGTCCTCACGAACGACCGTGCGAGCGTGGTCGTGGAGAACTACGAGGTCTCCGACGGTCACGGCCACGGCTATCACCGGTACCTTGCGCACGGCGCCCTGGGCGGGAGGCAGAGTGTCGTGGTTCTGCTGTGCGTCAGACGCGAGAGCCAACTCCAGCGAGGAGGTTGGGAGAACGCTGCCGTCCTCACCTATGCACAACTCCTTGAGAACCTGCATGCGCACATCGCCGGCGACCAGGCCTGGCAGCGTGCCCACCCCAGACAGAACTTCTTCATCAGTGAATTCGTCCAACACTTCACGGAAGGCCCAACGGCTGTGAGCACCGGTGACCAGATCGCATTCATCAAAGCCATGTGCGAGACGGGCGAGAGTGTTCGATACGGTCACCGCCCGCAGGACGCCGCCGGGCAGGAGTTCGCGAGCCTCGTGGCGCAGCATGCCCAGAGGCAGTTCGAGGATGGCCGCAGGACCCTTGCCACGGTGAAACGGACCTTGAGAAGTTACGCCGAGCACACGCTGACCGGGCAGGTCAACGAAGCGGTGGCGGCGGGGCATATCACCACGGTCTCGACGAACTTCCGCGGCCTGTGGGAGTGGGCCGTTGCCCTTGAGCGGCCAGTTCCACACCCGCGCATCCATTTCGAGTTCGGCCCGACGGCCGTGGCGGAGAACGCTGTTGTCGCTGAACCGATCGCTGACCCCGACTACTCGAAGATCTTCGTGAGTCGCCAAGGACCTGACTTAGGCGCGATTGACAAGATTCTCCAGACGGACGTAGGACTCGACGACGTCCTCGCAGGCCTAAGCCCTGATGACGTCCGACTCCGCGACGATCTGCTCGCGATCACCAGGCTGCCCTAGCCTCGGTCTTTCATGCGGCTGCTGACGGTGCCCGTTCTGGCCGGTCGTGAGGCGGGTCTGGCCTGATTCTGGTGGGTGGGCATGGGTGGTGCCCGGCTGTCGCGCCGGGTGTGCGGTTTCCGAGGTCCTTGGTCGTCGGGACGGGGGTCTGCGTTCAGGTGAACGCGGTGCGGATCCGGCCCCAGCCGGTGGCGATCGCGGTGGCCCAGGCCCACGTCCTGTCGAGGCGCAGCCGGACCTGTCGGGCGCCGTGGGTGATGCGGGCGGCGACGTGCAGGACGCGGTAGCGGAACGCGGCGACCTCGCACCTGGCCAGGGTCGGGTGGTCGGCGAAGGCGATGAGCTTGGTCCGGGCGATCAGGTCGGTGGCCATCAGAACCACCTCGAGCCATGCCGCGTTCTCGTTCCACGCCCGGCAGGGCAGGTTGCGCAGGCCGGTGTCCTTGGCCTGGCGGATCCGGTCCTCGACCCGGGCGTGCTGGCGGTGGCGCAGCTCCAGCCCGGCGATCTGCCCGGGGACGACGCCGGGGGCGGTGTCGGTCAGGAACGCGGTGATCCGCATCCCGTCGACATCGGTGAAGGTCAGCTGCGCGCCGGGGTGGGGACGTTCCTTGCGCAGGATCAGCCGGGAGCCCGCAGGCCAGGCCGACAGGTCCACGTTGCCGGTGACCTCGGCCACCCAGGCCCCGTCCCGCAGGTCGCCGTCGGTCTGGATGGCCGGGTGCCAGCAGTTCTCGGGGACGGCATCGACGATGTCCTGTACGCGCAGGTCGACGGGGAAGCCGAAGGAGAACCCGACCCCGGCCTTGCGGCACGCGGCGGCGAACGCGTGCGTGGCACCGGCGGAGTCGGACCGGGCCAGCACCCGCGGGCCCTCGGCATCACCCGGACGGGGTCGGGCGTGCTCGGGCAGCGCGGCCAGCGCCATGTCCAGCACCGCGATGTGGTCGGCGGCGGTGTTGGACCCGGCGTTGCCCTTGCGCAACAACCCGGCCAGCGCCTCCCCGCCGGCGATCTGTGGGCGGTCCAGGAAGGCCAGCAGCGGATGGAAGCCGAAGGTGCGCTTCCAGGTCGCGGCCGCGTTCTCCTTCTCCGAGTGCGCGATGGTGATCGTGGCGTCGAAGTCGATCGCCAGCTCCTGGGAAAGGTCCGGCCCCGCCCCGGCCGCCCACGCCCGCTCCCGCGCGAGCGACCGTGCCGCCCGCACCGCGCCCAGGTGGTCGGCATCGACCCGGTCCAGGACCCGCCACGCGGTCGGCATGGAGGCCACCGGCCCGAAGATCCCTTCCCGGTCGCCCAGCACCTCGATCCCGGTGATCGCATCCGCCCCGTCGGCCACGGCGACCGCGACATCGGTCAGCACCCGGCCCGGGGCATGGATCCACGGCCCACGGTAGGTGTCGGCCAACGCCCCGTCCAGGGCCTCGACCAGGCCGGTGTCCTCGGCCACCTCCCGCAACATCCCCAGCCCGGCGTGCGACACGACGCCCTCACCATCGGCGCTGACCTTCACCCGTCGGACCGACCCGTTACGCTTCACCTGAGAAGTGCTCCTTGAACTGTGACGACGTGAACTCTTGACAAGTCACATCATCCCAGTTCAGGAGCACTTTTCACGTCAACTCAAGGACCGTGCCGCACCACCCACGTGAAACACCGAGGCTAGGGTGGTGCGCGTGGGAGAACTGAAGCGCAAGCTGATCGAGGTCGCCCTCCCGCTGGAGGCGATCAACAAGGAGTCGGCGAGGGAGAACTACATCTACAGGGGAAACCCATCGTCGGTGCACAAGTGGTGGGCGCAGCGCCCGCTCGCGGCAGCCCGTGCCGTGCTGTTCGCCCAGCTCGTCGATGACCCGTCCGCGCGGCCGGACGAGTTCCCCACCGAGGAGGACCAGCGCCGCGAGCGCGAGCGCCTCCACGGACTGATCGAGCGCCTCGTCAGGTGGGAGAACGTCCGCGACGAGAAACTCCTCGCCGAAGCCCACGCCGAGATCCTCAAGTCCACCGACGGCAACCCGCCGCCGATCCTCGACCCGTTCGCCGGCGGCGGCACCATCCCGCTCGAAGCGCAGCGCCTCGGCCTCGAAGCCCACGCCTCCGACCTCAACCCGGTCGCGGTACTCATCAACAAGGCACTCATCGAGATCCCGCCGAAGTTCCGCGACCAAGCCCCTTCCTATCCTGACCTCGCCGACTCCGAGATCCGCGACTGGAAGGGCGCTGAAGGGCTCGCAGCCGATGTCCGCGCTTACGGCGGCTGGATGCGTGACGAAGCCGAGAAGTGGACCGGTCATCTCTACCCGAAGGCAACTCTCGACGATGGCACCCAAGCGAACGTCATCGCTTGGATCTGGGCTCGTACCGTGACCTGCCCCAACCCTGCCTGCGGCATCGAAATGCCACTGGTCCGCTCCTGGTGGCTGGGCAAGAAGAGGGGCAAGGAGGCGTACGTCGTCCCCACCGTCGTGGGTGATCCGGACCACCCCTCGGGCCAGCGAGTGCAGTTCGACATCGGGCACGACAAGGCTGGTTCACCGACCAAGGAGACCGACGGCACCGTCGGCCGAAATGGTGCCTTCTGCATCGCCTGCGAGACCGCGGTCGACTTGAAGTACGTCCGAGCTGAGGGTCGCGACGGGCGTACGGGGCAAACACTGATGGCCGTGGTCGCCGAAGGCAACCGCTCCCGCGCATATGTGGCGCCAGATCAGGTCCACTCTTTGGCAGCAGATGTACCCCGTCCGGATGACCTTCCTGACCCTTCGATCCCGGATCAGGCGCTTGGCTTCCGGGTGCAGGCGTACGGCATGACGAAGTGGGTAAATCTCTTCACCAACCGCCAACTGGTGGCGCTGACCACCTTCAGCGACCTGGTCTCCGAGGCCAGGGAGAAGGTTCGCGCCGACGGCGGCACGCCGGAGTACGCCGACGCCGTCGCGACTTACCTCGCATTTTCTGTCAGCAAGCTGGCTGACTATGGGAACTCGCTTGCGGTTTGGTATCCGAAGGAGGATCGCCCGAAGAATCTGTTTGCCCGACAGTCCATCCCGATGGTGTGGGACTTCCCCGAAGTCAACCCGCTGTGTGACATAGGGGGAAGCTGGTCACGTTGCGTGCAGGTGGTCAGCCAGGGCTTCGCGGAGCTCGTACCGGCGACGAGTGGCGTTGCGCAACAGGCAGATGCCTCGGCGCGGTCGTACTTGGGGGCAGTCGTGAATACAGACCCTCCGTACTACGACAACATTGGCTACTCGGACCTGTCCGACTTCTTTTATGTCTGGTTGCGCCGTGCCCTCCGGAAACAGTATCCAGACCTACTCTCGACGATGCTCGTGCCCAAGGCAGAAGAGCTCGTGGCAAACCAGTATCGACATGGTGGAAAATCTGCGGCCAATGGCTTCTTCGAGTCGGGATTCAGACGCGTGTTTGCGAAGGTGCGTGAGAGTGCCGCAACTCACGCACCTATGGTCGTGTGGTACGCCTTCAAACAGAGTGAGAAGTCAGACGCTGGAGAGACCTCATCCGGGTGGGAGACCCTGCTCGAAGGTATGATCCGCTCAAATTGGGAGATCACTTCAACGTGGCCAGTTCGAAGCGAGCGTTCCAGTCGAGCGGTCGGGTTGGGCACGAACGCGCTGGCGTCATCGATCGTCCTCTCGCTCCGTCCGCGCGCAGAAGATGCGCGGACCACTGACAGGCGTGGCTTCATCGCAACGCTTGAGGCGGAGTTGCCTGACGCTCTCCGCAAGCTTCAGCAGGGCCTGATCGCGCCTGTTGACCTGCCCCAGGCCGCCATCGGTCCCGGCATGGCGGTGTTCAGTCGCTACAGCGCGGTCCTTGAACCGGACGGCACGAAGATGACTGTGCGGGCTGCCTTGTCCAGGATCAACGAGATCCTCGATCAGGTTCTAAATGAACAGGAAGGCGACTTCCACGCGACGACCAGGTTCGCTCTGGCGTGGTACCGGCAGCACGGGTACGCGGTGGGCGATTTCGGCGACGCCAACACTCTCGCGAACGCTCGCAACACGAGCGTGGATGCGATGGCCCGCGCGGGCGTGCTGACCTCCGCTGCGGGCAAGGTGCAGTTGATTCGTCCCGAGGACATGCCGGCCGACTATGACGTGCTGGCCGACGAGTCGACCAGCGGCTGGGAGGTCCTGCACCACCTGATCCGCCTTCTGAACACCGGTGGCGTCCAGGCAGCGGGATCATTCCTTGCGACCGCACTCAGCCGTCCGGAGGGGGACATCGAGGCCGACCTCATCAAGGAACTTGCCCACCTCGTCTTCCGCGTCAGTGAAAAGAACGGCTGGACCAAGGAAGCCCTCGACTGCAATACCGTCGTCACCAGCTGGCCCGAGATCCTCGACGCCTCCCGCGAGGTCGGCAAGGCCACCAGTGAGCAGGGCGAGATCGACTTCGACGAGGTCACCGAGTCATGATCGCGGCAGCCGTCGAGAGCGAGTGGACGCGCGACTATGCGGCGTTCATGCGTTGTGACGCCGGTGACGAATGGCTGCCTCGGGCTGCGGAGCAGGTGGGGAAGTGGCTCCGGGAGAAGGGGTTCGGCGATGTTGACCTGAACACCGATCAAGACCTCGTCGCGAAGGGTGCTCGCCTCGCTATTCGCGCAATCCGCGACGACGCCGCGCAGGACTTCCGGATCCGGATGGTCGAGGAGAACGACGGCGGGACGTGGGCCACTGACCTCGTCGCCCACGACGCGCCCGGCGAGTCTGACTGGGTCCACGTCACGGTCGCGAACAAGGAGGGCAACTACGCGAGCGTTCCGCGCGTGGCGAAGTACCTGATGGGTGCGCTACCGCTCGGCGACGGCAAGCTCGAACTGCGCGAAGAACCGGTCGTTCACCACACTGCGGACCTCGATCTCCTTGTCGAGCTGCTAGCCGACCGAGAGCGCCACGGGCTCGTCCTGGTGGCCGGCACGACAGCCGCTGACGGGATCCCGTTCGACAAGTTCCGGGAAGCTGTTGGCGACTGGACCCGTGACGTAGCGGGGTTGGCTCAGGTCGTCGTGCTCGATCCCATCGCAACCCAGGAGTTCGCAAACCGGGTGGGGGAGCGGTTCAAGGCCCCTGCTTGGACCATTCGCACCTATCAGCCCGGTGTCGACTTCGACGACCCGGCGAGTTCGAGGCACCACCGGATGATGGGCACGGCGCGGTTGGCCAATCAGAAGCCGGGCCGCACCCGACACCTCCTTGGCGAGATCGCGCGTAATCATGCCGCCAAGCGTGGACTGCCGGTGGAGGTCCAGCGGGTCCGGCGCCGGTTCGAGCGACACGAGAATCGCCGGCTCGTCCAGACGCTGGGCCAACCCGAACTCGAGCTGGGGCTTGAGACCAAGGAAGCACCTCAGCTCCCGCTGAAGGTCGAGAAGCGGTCGGCGGCGAAGGCCGGTAGGGAACGGCTTGGCCGAGCAAAGGAGCAGCTTGCGGAAATCGCGCTGGTCAAGCGCATGCTCAAGCTCGAGGAGATCACAGAGGCGAGCCTTCGGGGCATCGCCGACCGAATTGCGCGCGTCGGTTCTCACCAGCAGGCTATGCAGCAGTTCCAAGACCGGGTGGACCAGCTGCAGGTGCGCGTCGAGAGGCTGGAAGACGAGGGTGTAGACCTTCGCGAGGCGCTCGACACCGCGCAGCTCGAGGCCGAGGACGCCAAGCTGGACCTCGACAAACGGGATGGACGTATCAGGTGGCTCGAGTCGCGACTGCGAGATGCGGGTGACTACGAGGCTGGCTATGCAGAGGTGCCAGACGAGTACAGGGTCGAGCGTCCCGACAGCTTCGAGGACCTCATCAAGCAGATCGAAGACCTTGACGGCGTCGAATTCACGGGCGCGATGGACGACGTGGACAAGCTCAATGCCATCGACACCAACGAGGCTGCACTGCGTACGGCCTGGGAGGCGGTGCTGACGCTTGCGGACTACGTCAAAGCGCGTGCAGCCGGGGACTGCGACAACGGGCTCGATCACTACATCAAACACACGCCGACCGGATACCGCACGATTTCGCCGGGAAAATGGGCCCACACCGAGACTGCCCAAACCATGAAGGGCTGGGGCGGCGAGCGCATCTTCCCCGTGCCTGCCTCCGTAGACGTAGCGGAGCGTGCTGAGATGAAGGCTCACTTCAGGCTCGCCCAGATCGGGATGGAGTCGCCCCGCATGTACATCCTCGACTGCCACCCGAAGCAGCCGATGGTCTACGTCGGCTACATCGGCACGCACCTGACCAACACGAAGACCAACTGAGGGGGAGCGGATGGGCTTCCAGACACCGCAGCACGGCTTGGGCAGCTATCTGGAGTGGACCACGTCTGGGAAGATCCAACTGCCGGACTTCCAGCGCGGCTACAAGTGGGAGGACGAGCGGATTCGGCAGCTCCTCGTCACCATCCTCCGCGGCCACCCGATGGGCGTGGTCATGCTGCTGGACACCGGTAGCAACGAGGTGCGCTTCAAGCCGCGCCCCATCGAGGGCGTCGATGCAACCGCCTGCGATCCGCCCGAGCACCTGCTGCTGGATGGCCAACAGCGGCTGACATCACTGACTCAGTCACTGACGGGTGACGGAGTTGTCGACACGAAGGACAGCCGCGGAAAGCTGATGCGGCGGCGCTACTTCGTCCACATGGCCATGGCCCTGGACGGCGAGGATCGGCTCGACGAGGCCGTGATCTCTGTTCCCGCTGACGGCAGGATCAAGGAGAACTTCGACCGCGACATCGTGCTCGACCTCTCTACGCCCGAGCTGCAGCGGAAGAACGGTTACTTCCCCTTGTCATTGCTCTACAACAGCTCCTCGGCGACCGAGTGGCTCTTCGACGTGGAGGACCGCGACCTCGGCCGGGACTTCCACTCCAAGATCGTGGCCGAGGCCGGAAAGTACTCGATCCCCGCCATCCAGCTCGACAAGCGGACCAGCAAGGCGGCCGTTGCGACCGTCTTCGAGAAGGTCAACACCGGCGGCCTCCCGCTGAACGTGTTCGAACTCCTCACCGCCACTTTTGCCGGAGACAAGGCCTACTACGACGAGCACGGCACAGACTTTCGGCTCAACGACGACTGGCTGGAGACGCAGCAGAAGTTCTCGTCGCACCCCGTCCTGGCCGGCCTGGAAAACACCGACTTCCTGCAGGCCGTCACCCTCCTCGCTACGCGCAAGCGCAATCTGGCCGACACCAGCGCCAGGCCGACCGCGGTGTCGGCGAAGCGCGAGGATGTCCTCAAGCTGGACCTCAGCGACTACCTGGAGTGGGTCAGCCCGCTGCGGGAGGCCTTCATCTGGGCAGCGAGTTTCATGGCCGACCGGCACATCTTCGACACCAAGTTCTTGCCGTATCCGAAGCAGTTGGTGCCGCTCGCGGCGATCAAGGTCGTGATGGGAGCCGATGCCGACCTGATTGGCGTTCGCGACCGCATCGTCCAGTGGTTCTGGTGTGGGATCCTCGGCGAGCTCTATGGCGGCGCCATCGAAACCCGGTTCGTGCGTGACCTGCAGCAGGTGCCCGCCTGGGCACGGGGCGAGGAAGGCGCTGCCACGCCGAACACCGTCCAGGACGCGACGTTCGTTGAGTCGCGGCTCCACTCGCTGCGGACTCGGAACGCAGCCGCGTACAAGGGAATCTATGCACTGCTCCTCGCCAACGAGGCGCGTGACTGGATGGAGGACAAGCAGCTCGACAAGGTGCAGTACGTCGATCTGGATCTCGACATCCACCACATCTTCCCGAAGAAGTGGTGCAACGACGGACAGATCGACGACGAGCACCGCGAGTCCATCATCAACAAGACCGCCATCAGCGCCCGCACCAACCGGGTGATCGGCGGTGCAGCCCCATCGGGATACCTGAGGGTCATCGAGGACAAGGCGCAGATCTCAGCAGACAAGCTGGACGCGCTTCTCGAGTCGCACCTAGTACCCAGCGATCTGCTCCGTGCAGACGACTTCGACGGCTACTTCGCAGAGCGAAGAGAGCGGTTGTGCAGGCTGGTGGAGAAGGCAATGGGCAAGGCGGTTCCCCGCGACCTCGACAGAGGTGAAGCGTCGGAGGCGTCCGACAGCTTCGATACGGCCGAGGTCTCGGAGATGATCGAGGAGCAGGATTGACATGGCACTGAGCAACCGCGACCGCATCAACAAGATGTTCGAGATCATGGCGCCGGCCCTGGATGACTTCATCTCGGCGCAGATCGGGGCGGTACATGCCGCTGCTGGGCCGAAGTGGGCGGAGCTGGTCCGGGCCAAGGACGGCGCTGGGTCAGAGAAAGACTATGACCCTCGCGATCCGCAGGTCCAGTTCCGGATGCTGACCGAGAAGAACATCTGCACCAAGGTCAAGCAGGGCTGGTACCCGTTCAGCGATGCGCTCGGCCGGACTGGCGAATCGTTCGCCAGCGAGCTCCGGGATGTGCGGAACACGTGGGCGCACAATGGGTCGTTCACCGACGACGACGCCTACCGGGCGCTCGACACGGGGGAGCGACTTCTCTCGCTGATCGGCGCTGCCGACGAGGCCGCGCAGGTGAAGGACGTTCGCCTCAACCTGCGCCGTGTCACCGCGGACAAGGACGACAAGCGCTCGCTCAAGACCGCGGCCGGGGACAACCCCGAGGCCGAAGGTCTCAAGCCGTGGCGTGAGGTGCTCCAGCCGCACGATGATGTCGCGACCGGCAACTTCCATGCGTCTGAATTCGCGGCTGATCTCTACAAGGTCGCGACCGGCGGCGAGGTCGACTCGGACTACGCCGACCCCGTCGAGTTCTTCAAACGCACCTACCTCACTGAAGGTCTCAGCGACCTCATCGGTCGCGCGGTGCGCCGCCTCTCCGGGGACGAGAACGCGTCGCCGGTCATCAACCTGCAGACCAACTTCGGTGGCGGCAAGACGCACTCGATGCTGTCGCTGTGGCACGTCGCCGCTGGCCTGCCCGTGGGCGACTACCCGCAAGAGACACAAGAGTTGCTCCTTGCCAACGACTACAAGGGCGACAAAGTCAACCGCGTCGCCATCGTCGGCAACCACACCAGCCCGTCCGGTGTCATCAAGGACGACGGCACCCAGGTCAACACGATCTGGGGCGAACTCGCCTGGCAACTCGGCGGCGCCGAAGCGTATGCGGTTGTCGCCAATGCCGATCGGGACCGGACGCTTCCTGGCGACGCACTGCACGAGCTCTTGAAGAAGTACGCACCTGCTGTCATCTTGATCGATGAGTGGGTTGCCTATGCACGCTCTCTCGTTGGACGCGACGATCTTGCTGGTGGCACGTTCGACGATCAGTTCACGTTCGCTCAGTCGTTGACCGAGGCGTCGAAGGGCACGCCAGGGGTGTTGCTGGCGATCTCGATCCCTGCCTCGGAGAGTGGGGACGACTCGGAGATCGCGACTGGGAATGCCGAGGAGGTCGGCGGGGCCAATGGCTTGGAGGCTCTCAAGCGGCTCCAGAACGTGGTCCGTCGCGTGGCCGACCAGTGGCGTCCGGCGTCCTCGGACGAGGCGTACCACATCGTCAAGCAGCGGCTCTTCAAACAGCCCGACGCCGCCGCACTCGCCACGATCGGCGCCACCGCACGGGCATACGTCGAGATGTACCGCAAGTACACCGACGACTTCCCCCGCGGGGCTCGCGACGCGTCGTACGAGGACCGCATCAAGCGCACATATCCGATCCACCCCGAGCTGTTCGACACGCTCTATGAGGAATGGTCGTCACTGGAGCGGTTCCAGCGCACCCGTGGCGTGCTGCGCCTGATGAGCACCGTTATCCACGCACTCTGGACGGGCGAGGACGCCTCGCCGCTGATCATGCCCGGGTCGATCCCGCTCGCCACGGCGGACGTGAACGCTGAGCTGACCCAGTACCTCCAGGACTCGTGGAAGGCGATCATCGACGCCGATGTCGATGGCCCGAACTCCGAGCCGGGACGCATCGACAAGGAGAAGCCGCTCTTCGGGCAGCGTGCGTTGACGAAGCGTCTGGCGCGGACCGTGTTCTTCGGGGCCGCGCCGACGATCGCGCCGGGCTCGACCCACAAGGGCATCGGCACTCAGCGAGTGTTCCTCGGCACCGCCGTACCCGGTGACGTGCCCGGCAACTTCCACGCCGCGCTGACGCAGCTCGGTGACCGGGCGACGTACTTCTACTCCGGCTCGGGCAAGCACTGGTACGACCTGCAGCCCAACATCACCCGAACGGCGAAGGACCAGGCCGAGCGCCTCCACAAGGAGGACGTCTGGGCCGAGATCGTGCGCCGGCTCCAGGGCCAGGGACGCACCCGGGGTGACTTCGCCGGCGTACACGTGTGCCCAGAGACGAATGCCGACATCCCGGACACCGACGAGGCACGGCTGGTGATCCTCCACCCGAAGGTCGCGCACAAGGGCAAGAAGGACTCCGAGGCCAAGGAGTTCGCACACAAGGCGACCGAACAGCGGGGGAGTGCCAACCGGACCAACCGGAACACGGTGGTCTACCTTGCCGCCGACGAGGCCCGCCGCGAAGAGCTGGATGCCGCGACGCGGGACTACCTCGGCTGGAAGCACGTCCTCGACAACGAGGCCGACCTCGACCTGACCCAGAACCAGAAGAACCAGGCAGCCCAACGCCGCGACCAGGCCGACCAGACCGTGACCTCGCGGCTGCTGCAGACCTTCACCTGGGCGCTCGTACCCATGCAGCCCGACCCGGGCTCGCCGTTCCTCATCCGCGAGACCAAGGTCGAGGGCCAGTCCGAATCTCTCGCGGAACGCGTGTCACGGCGTCTCGGGAACGACGGGGACCTGTCCACACGCCAAGCAGCCGCCACGATCCGGCTGGCGATCAGCAACGTGCCGCAGATCTGGAAGGACGGCCACGTTTCACTCGGCGCACTCTGGGGCCTGTACGCGCAGTACCCCTATATGCCTCGGTTGCGTGACCGGAAGGTGCTCGACGAAGGCATCGTCGACCTCCCGATGATCTGGCAGACCGACGCATTCGCCCTTGCGACCGGGTACGACGAGGACGCGGGACGCTACATCGGACTGTGGACCCCGGAGGACAAGGGGCCGGCGCCGGTTGCCACGGACACGCTGCTGCTGGTCCGCCCGGATGTTGCCACCAAGCAGCGTGAGGCGGAGTCTGCAGCGAAGGCGTCGCCCGAAGAGCAGGTCGCAGATCTCATCGATCAGCACGGGGGGACTGCAGAGCGCGACCCGTCGGCACCGAGGGTCGACGTTGTCTACCCGAAGGCCAAGACTCGCTTCTTCGGCGTCAAGACCCTCAACTCCAGCAAGATCGCGATCGACTTCAAGAACATCGCCGACGAGGTCATCGCCAACCTCCGCGCCGACGACGGCACCGAGCTGACCGTCCGCATTGAGATCGAAGCCACCAACACCAGCGGGTTCGAGGACGGCAAGATCCGTACCGTCTCGGAGAACGCCAAGACGTTGAAGTTCGATCAGTCCGGGTTCGAGGAAAGCTGAACGAGAAGGCGAGCAAAGGGAACGATGTCTGATCCAGACGATCCGATCAGCCAGTCGACTCAGCGATTCCTCGCAGGCGACATGTCTGACGAACTTGAACGACACTGCCGCAACGTTGGACGAATCGCCGTCGAATTCGCCTGCCTCGAGGAGCGCATCGGGAAAGTGCGCGCGGCTCTCGATCCGGGTGCCCGAGCGTCCCAGGACTATATGAAGCATGTCGCCTCCGTGGGCGCGCTCAAGCAGGCGTTCAAAGAGTTGAAGCGTTCGAGCATCGTGGACATCGATACCGCGGACATCGAGGAGTCGTACTGGCGCTTCAAGCAGGAGCGGGACCGCTTTGCGCACGCCGCCGTCGGTTCCACGATGGAACAGCGGGCCGACGGGGTCCACGAGTTGATGAACAATCGCCTGAAGCATGCAAAGAGCGCTGCTATCACGGATCTCCCGAGCGATGACGAGGCCGACGAGCTGGTCAGGGAGATCCGCGCGGTGCAACTCAAACTGTTCTTTGAGCCGTCGCGGCTCATGATTCTCCACGCGAATCGGCATTCCGCTGACGTAGCGAAGCAGACGCTTGCACAGGTTGTCGAGGCTCCGGGCCGCGTCGCTCGGGAGGCGATCGCGCGCATTTGGCGCGACTGACTGACAGGTGTCCGCGTACGTCACACTGTCACGCGGGCTGGTCGGGATGTCCATGCGGGCAAGGGGAGCTTCGGATCGATCCGAAGCTCAAGGAGCGTTGCACGCGGCAGGTGCTCGAGCACCTGCCTCCTTGTGATCTGTCAACGCCGAGTCGACCGCAGTACGGGTCCGTTCGTCGCTACTCGGCATCAGATGCGTGTAGGTGCGCAGCGTGAAGCCGGGGTCGCTGTGCCCGAGGTACTCGGATACTGCGCGGATCGACTCGCCGGCGTCCAGCAAGACTGAGGCGTACCAGTGGCGAAGGGCGTGCATGCCGTTCTCGCGGGTGGGCACGACTCCCGCGGTCGCCTGAGCGCGACGCCAGAGGTTGCCGTTGAAGTAGTTGCGGTTGAGGGGGCGGCGTTCGCGGGTGGTGAGCACGAGCGGTACGCGCACGCTCTCGCCGCTGTTGAGCGTCCGCCACGGCAGTTCCACAGGCATGGCCCGGAATCGCGCGAGGTATGAGCTCAGCTCGTCGGCGACGGTCTTCGGGAGCGGGACGGTTCGGGTCTTGCGGCCCTTCGGCAGCGAGAACACCAGCTTGTTGCCGGCGAGGATCTTGACCTGGCGGCGTACTTCGACGGTGCCGCGGAGGAAGTCAACGTCGTCGGGGGAGAGGCCGAAGACCTCGCCCTGCCGCAGGCCGAGGCCCGACCCGAGAGTGACGGCGATCTGGTAGCGCTCCGGAAGGGCGTCGTGCATCGCGCTGACCCATTCGGCGGGCCAGGGCACGACCTTGCGGCGTACGACCTTGGGGCGTGCAACTGAGCCGGCCTTGCACGGGTTCTTGGCGATCAGGTCGTCGTCGACCGCGGCGCCGAAGATCGCCGACACGTTGGAGAGGATCATCCGCTTGTAGGTGTCGGACAGGTCCATCGACGCGATCAGGCGTTGGATCGTCGACGGCTTGATCTGCCGGAGCTGCATCTGCCCGAGGATGGGAAGCACATGGAGGCGCAGTCGCAGTTCGGTCGCCTCGTACGTCGTCTCCTCGAAGGTGCGGCCGGCCAGCCACTCGGCGGCGTACTCGCTGAACGTCACGCGCCCGGCGTCGACGTCGATGTAGGTGCCGCGGAGCTTGTCAGCCTCGACGGTGTTGCGGAACCTCTCCGCCTCGCCCTTTCGGCGGAAGCTCTTGCGGCGTTGTCGGTTGTCGAGATCGCGGTAGTTGACGACGTAGCGCGGGCTGCCGTCATTCGCCTTCGTGGTGGTCAGGCTGGCCATGGCTGCTCCTCTCGGGGTCTGGCCACGGTAGATCTGAGCAGTGATCGCGTCGAGACTTCGTGGTGGTTGCTCGGGAACACTCCGTGTTGTTCGCCGTTGCCGATCACGGTGGCGTCTCCGAGTCCAACGCGAGCAACACGGTGTGGGCTTCGTCCATGCTCAGATTGGCTGGAACGCCGGTGTCCACCGAGATTGTCAACCAGTTGCGGAGCTCGTCGACATCCTGCGTCGTAGACCTCATCGCCCCGATCGCGTTCAGTGCGTCAGCAAGGACACCCGCCTCGGTCTTGTTGAGCCCGATCGGTTGGTGGAGCGCCAAGCGGTGGCGGAGCTTGCGGCGGACCGACTCGAGGCTCGTCGTCGCGGTCGGCCATCGGCAGGTCCAGCACACCCAGGAGCCGCCACGCTTCGCGGGCAGCTTGAATATGCGGTCGCCGACGGCGATCGGTCCGCCACAGAGGGTGCACGGGCTCTCCCACTTGGCGGCGATGCCGTGGGTCTCCACCCAAGACTGTGCCATGACCGGAGAGTACTACTAGTAGGGCAGACATCGACGCCCTTTCAGTGTGGCATCGGCTCGTGCCGATTCGCCCTTCACAAACGCCTGAGGATGCTGCTGCACGCTGGGCCGAGGTCCGAGCACAGGTGGGGAGTCGGGTTCGTACGTTGAGGACCGCCGCCGGCCTCACGCAGGAAGCCTTGGCGCTCGAGTCGGGGTTGAGTCGGAACCAGCTCATCGAGCTGGAGCACGGGCGCCGAGGGCTGCTGTTCGAGAGGCTCCCCGACCTCGCCGCCGTCCTCGATTGCGAGGTCGCAGACTTCTTCCGCGACGGCTGACCGGGGTGGGTGTCGAATTGTCGCGTCGGTGCCGCGACAATCTGGTTCTGCGCCCCCGTCATCCCGTGATCGGCGTGACGCGGTCGCGGCGCAGGTCGTCAAGGTGCTGCGCGAGCACTTCTGCTGAAACCGGTGCGTAGTCCCACCAGTCGACGCCCACATTGATGTGCCACGTCCCTTTCTTCGTACGCCGCTCCCGGAACGACTCGTGGACGTGTCCGTGCAGGAGCGGGATGCCTTCGTCGCGGAGTCGGAACTGGGCGTAGCGGTCCTCGTCGTGGCTGTCGCCGGCGTAGGGGAAGTGGGAGAGCAGGACGCGGGTCGCCGGCGCCTGCGGGCGCAGCGGCGGGAGCGTGGTGACCGCGAAGTCCATGACCGCGTTGAACCCGGCAGCGAGGTAGAGGTCGCGGTTCTTCCAGCCGTCCCGCATTCCAGCCCAGCAGGAGTCGTGGTTTCCGGCGATGAGGATCTTCGTGCCGACGAGCTGGTCGATGAGCGCGAGCGTGGCGTCCTTGCCGTGCATGTCGACGTCCCCGAGCACCCACACGGTGTCGTCGGGCTGGACGACGGAGTTCCAGTTGTGGACGAGCCGCGCGTTCATCTCGCTGACGGTCGGGAACGCGGCGCCGCGGGCGGGGGAGAGCTCCAGGAGGCGGCCGTGGCCGAAGTGCTGGTCGCTTGTGAACCAGGTGGTCATGGCGGTCTCCCTTCGTCGTGTGCGGCGAACCAGCCTGACAGGGCGTGCCTTGCTGCGCCACTCGGTTTCGGAAGTACCCGGCCGCAAGTGGGAACTGTTGCGTCGCTGACGCAGGAATCGGCGGGAAGAGTCGCCACCTCGCGGCTTACACAGGGTGCTCGTCGCGTGCGTCAGTGCTCGAAGCGGCTCGACCAGTCGTCGCTCGAGGGCGGGTCCAGAAGGCCTGCAGTTGTTGCCCTTATGAGCGCCGCTGTCAGTCGCTCGTCGAGTCGGTCGACGGTGGCGCGCCAGACATCCGAGCCGAGCGCCTCGCCCATCGAGCGGAAGGCGTCCACGGCGACTGAGGCGCAGCGCAACTCCAGAGTGTCGCCGAGGCTTCGAGGAGATCGGAGCAGATGGTATCGGTCGCTCCCCACGACGACGTAGGGAGCAGCGCTCGCCTGGGTGGCGTGACTGGTCGCGGTCTCACTCAGCCACGCCACGTATAGGTCGAAAGCCTTGGCAACCTTGAACCGATTCTCAATCTTCCATTCCCCGTCCACCGAACCTTCAGGGATTTCCTGTGCAGCGAGCTCGTCGAACACCGCATCGAGCTCCGGCGACCACTCGGTGCGTCCGAGCTGTTTCTCCTGCTCGTTGGAGGCAGCTACCGCACTTTGGACATTTGCTGCCCAACGCTGGTGACTGCGACCCAAGGCGAAAAGGGCATCGTGACCGAGTTGTCGGAGCCACCTCATGCCCACGGCATGCTCCATGGCCGACCGAACCAGCGGATCGGCCACACGGCCCAGCCCCTGGTCGTGCAGCACCAGAGCCGCGTTGATGCTGTCGACGCAGCGAACAAACCATGCGTGGGTGAGAGCGAGCTCAGAATCTGTAGTGACGGTGCGGAGGTCGCGGTCCGCCATGCGCGGCAACTCATTCAGTACGTCGCGCAGGGACTGACCACTCACGGGTTCAGACATGGTTCAAGTGTGACTGGTTCCGGATGACGAGGCTGATGACGCTCAACGAAATTCCCCAGGGGTGCTCATCCGAAGGTCCCCACCCTGGGCGGTGGTCACCGTAGCGGTCGACGGGTGCCGGTCGCGGTCTGTCGCATGGCGTCGTTCCTAGCGCAGTGGTCGCGCAGGCGGTAGGACTCGCCGTCGAGGCCGAGCACCATCCTTCGGCGGAGGAGGCGGTCGCGCATGGCAGCGACGATGGTGTCGCCGAGGACCTCGCCCCAGGACGCGACGCCGCGCCGCTCACCCTCACCCCAAGTAGGAAGATCCCGGATAAGGGAAACGCACTTCACCGATCACCCACTTGCGGCGGTGCACATTCAGTGGGTGGTCGTCAGGCCCTCCAAGAAAATTCTCGGTTCGCACGAGTTCTCCGGGGCGTGGACCGACCTCCATTGCTACCTCCCAGATCCCGCCACGGCCGTCGGTGAACGTGCCCACCACGTACCCGTCGTCATCTCCTTCGGCTGTGGGGTAGTCGCCGTCGTAGCCAACGCTTGCCAGGAGGTCTCGAAGTGAAGGAGCTCCTTCCCAACTGACGCCGCGACCGAGTGCCTCGGCTTGGTTGCACTCCTTGTGGGCGGGCCCGAGGTAGTCGTGCGTACCACCCTTTGTGTGATCATGAGCGAGATCCCAAGCACGCCCCGGCGACCCAGCTTCGATACGGCGACTTGGCATGACGCAGATGGTCTCCATGCAGTCGGCCCCGTGGTCCCGGATGATGCCCGCCCAGGCACGACGCAGCGCAGCATGAGCCTCTCCATAGCGATCAGTGAATCGCCCCGGGTCTGATGGAGGCTCTCAATCCATGGAGGATGAGAGTCATGGCAGCACCCAGGAAGTACCCCGACGAGCTGCGTGAGCGGGCCACTCGAATGGCCGTCGAGCTGCGGCAGGATCCGGCGACGAGGCAGGGCGCGATCCAGCGCGTGGCCGAGCAGCTCGGCATGCACCCCGAGACCCTGCGGGGCTGGGTCCGGCAGGCCGAGATCGATGGCGGTGTCCGTCCCGGCACCACCACCGAGGATGCCGAGCGGCTCACACAGCTCGAGCGTGAGGTCCGCGAGCTGCGTCGGGCGAATGAGATCCTGAAGACGTCCGCAGCTTTTTTCGCGGCCGCGGAGCTCGACCGCAAGATCAAGTAGAAGTTCCTACCGCGGTGCTGGTCGACTACATCGACCAGCACCGCGACCGTTTCGGGGTCGAGCCGATCTGTGCCGTGCTGACCGAGGCCGGCACCAAGATCGCCCCGAGCACCTACTACGCCGCGAAGAAGCGCCCGCCCTCGGCGCGCGCCATCCGCGACGCCGAGCTCATCGAGGACATCAAGATCGCCCACAAGGCCAACCTGGGTGTCTACGGTGCGAGGAAGATCCACGCCGAACTCAACCGCGAGGGCGTCGATGTCGCCGGCTGCACCGTGGAACGGCTGATGCGCGCCGAGGGCCTGCGCGGCATCCCGCGGGAGAAGACCCGTCGCACCACCGTCGGCGACGGGGCCGAGACCGAGCGGCCCGAGGACCTGGTCAACCGGAAGTTCGCAGCGACCGGGGCGAACCAGCTCTGGGTGGCCGATCTGACCTACGTCCGCACCCACGCCGGCTGGACCTATGTCGCGTTCGTCCTCGACGTGTTCAGCCGGATGATCGTCGGCTGGCAGGTGTCCACCAGCCTGCGCACCGACCTCGCGTTGGACGCCCTCGACATGGGCCTGTGGACCCGGCAGCGGGCCGGCCAGGACGTCACCGGCCTGATCCACCACTCCGACCGCGGAGTCCAGTACCGAGCGATCCGTTACACCGAACGGCTCGCCGAGGCCGAGGCCGTCGCGTCCGTCGGATCGCGCGGGGACTCCTACGACAACGCCATGGCCGAAGCGCTGAACTCGCTGTTCAAGGCCGAATGCATCCGCAACCCGACCATGCGCCCCAAGGGCGGCTGGAAGCGCGTCACCGACGTCGAGATCGCCGTCGCCGAATACGTCGACTGGTTCAACCACCGACGCCTTCACGGCGAGATCGGGCTCGTCCCGCCCGCCGAGTTCGAGGCCAACCACCAGGCCACCAACACCCCCGTCCACTACCCTGAGATCACCGTCCCGGCAGGGGCTGGTTCCAAGTAACCGAGCCTCCACGAAACCCGGGGCGATTCACAGACGCCTCACGCCATGTCGACGTCGCCGATCCGCCCCAGGATCGGGTCGGTCGCACCACGCCGCCGACCGACGATCTGTCCGCCGCGTGCACTTCCGGTTTTCGGGCAATTCGCATCTGAGCATCCCGGAACGCCGCCCTCTGGCGTTCCATCTCCTGCGCCATCGCCGCGTTTCGGCGATCAGATTCCTTCTGCGCCTCGGCCTGCGCTTCCCGCACCCGTTCCGCTTGCTCGTCCCGACGCCGCTGCCGGTACGTGGGAGAGATCGCAGTATGAAGCGCTTCCGACAGCTCCTTCGCCACTTGCCACGCCGCGTAGGAAAACGCGAGAAGAAGCGCGGCGGCCAAGAGGAGGAGGACGGCCAGTTCGCCGATGTTCACAATCACCAGTTTGCATCGAACCCCCGACACAGGCCAGAAGCTACGTCGCCGAGCGAGCGCAAAACTGGGCTCATGCAGATGAGGGGCTCCGCGGGGATCGACGCAACGGCCAACAGCGACGCCTCGGGCCACGCTTCGGGCGGGTGTCGCTTCTCGGTCGCGCGGAGCTTGCGGTTCTAGGCGCCACTCTCCAGTTCCGCCCCCACCCGGTCCAGCATTGGTCGACCATGTGACGAGGTGTGAGGACCTCGCCGTAGGTCTTGACGCGGTGTCATGACTTCGCGACCTCGACGACCGTCGGTGTCTCCTTCACTGCCGTCCCGTGCGATCGGAAGATCTTGACATTGGCAGCGGTCGTCAATGTTCGCTGCATCTCGACATCCATCACGCGAACCTCGACACGCCGACACCCACCTGCCACGGACCCCATGCACTGTCGGACTGGTTGTAACGTTTCGTAACGCATCAGGCGTAGGATCGGCTTCGTGAGGAACACCAGCCGACGCATCGAAAGGGCAATGCGCGCCCGTGACGAGCGGCTCGAGAAGGCCTGGCTGGAGGCCAACCCTCCGCCCATGTGTCCCGGACCGGGCTGCGGCCGCCCGCTGCCGACCGTCTTGCCGGGGACCGCCAAGGGAAGGACCCGAACCTGGTGCTCAGACGCATGCCGGCAGAGGGCGTACCGGGCACGGAAGAAGGCGGGTTCATCGCCCCCGGCTGCGGAGTCCAAGCCCACCGCCGCGAGTGCCTCCGAGCCGTCACGGGCAGCGGTGCCGGCGCCGCATGACCTGAGTGACAGCATCATCGCCGTACTCGAGTCGCCCCACGCGATCTCTGAAGTCCTCGACGCAGTCCGACGCGCTCACCGAGACGGCGTCCTCGAGCGCCCCGAATTCGCCGAAGTTCAGATCGCGCTGACCGAGATCCGTCAGGCGCCGGAGTAGGTCCATGGGCGACCGGCCGAATGAATGGGCCAGAAAACCTGCCGGCCGCTGTCCGATCTCGGTTCCTTCTCGTTGCTTCTCGTTTGTGAGAGGACGATCGCGACCGGAGCGTCGTCCTCGTGACCGGAAGGACGAGTGACATGACGACACGAGACCGTGACGACGGCCAGCCGGGACTCTGGCCGATGACGGAGCCCGGCAGCAAGGGTCGGGCCACCCCGAGGAAGCGAGCCGGCGCCGCACCGGTCCCACCGCAGCGTCGTGCACCGGTTCAACCGAAACGTCCCGGCGAGCCGGTGGACGAGCGCAAGCTCTGGTGGATCGACGACGTCGCGCTCTACCTCGGCGTCCCCAGGCAGACGATCTACTCGTGGCGGCAGAAGAACTATGGGCCGCCGGCGATCAAGGTCGGCAAGCACCTGCGCTGGCATCCTTCGACCGTGATCGCGTGGGCGAAGCAGCAGGAGCGGCCGGCAGGATGAGGCCGCCAGTCCGGCTACGAATGCATACTTCGACCAGGCATGCGGGTGCATGCCGACGGCGCCTCGCGCAGGGGGAGCGTCAGCGCCGGTAGCGCCGCTCGCAGGCAGGGTCACTGCGGCCGAGTAGTCTCAGCGCAGCTTCGATTCTGAGCCTGTGCTGCGGGACGCCCGTCTTGGCCAGAAGGGTCTTCAGCCGATCTTCCAGTTCGCGGAGTCCGCCATGCAGGTCGCTGACCGCCATGGGGACGTAACGCTCCACCCGCATTTGTCCGAAGTCGGTGAGTTCGGCGCGTGCCATGCCTAGGTAGGGGAGTGCTGCGGCGTGTCCTTCGAGGTCGGTCGCCTCCTCCAGCGCGGCAAGCAGCGAGAGAGCGTGGATGAGCTCGAGCGACTCGTCGTACCCGTCGTCGCGCCGTGGATGATCGATGGTCGGCACCAGGTCTCGTCCCTGGTGGTCACTCGTCGAGTGTGTCAGTCCGGGGTTCGGGTGGTCAGCAACCGGCTTTGGGGCAAGTGGGAACAGCGGGCCAGATACACCACTTTATGCATATAAAGTGGTGTAAAATCGTTTCATGGACCACGTGGCCGAAGGGTTCGCCATCGGGCTGGAGACCCACGAGTGGCAGCGCGAGCCAGATCGTGCCGCCTCCCGTCGCCAGCGCCTGTCCGCGCGCGGTCCGTACCGAGCCGCGGTTCCTGCTCGGATTGCCGACCTGTCTGTCCCGGTCAGTGCGCAGACTCAGGCCGAGGTTGAGGACGCCATCCGGGAGATCACCCGTTTCGACGCCGACGTCACCGCCCTCGCGGAGCGGCGTGCCCAAGCCGAGGGCGAGGATCCCGCGACGGAACTTGCTCCGCTTGCCTCGGCGCTGCTGCGGACCGAGTCAGCGTCATCGTCCGAGATCGAGGGGGTCACCGCGGGGGCGCGGGCCCTGGCGCTCGCCGCTATCGAAGCGAAGACCGGACCCAACGCGCAACTCGTCACCGCCAACGTGGTCGCGATGCAGCGCGCAGTCGAGCTGGCCGACGACATCAGCGTCGGTTCGATCCTGGCCGCCCACGAGGCGCTCCTGGGAGGACACGAGTACGCCGCGCCCGGCCGGTTCCGGACGGCCCAGGTGTGGATCGGCAGCAACGCCGTGAGTCCGCACACGGCTACGTTCGTGCCGCCGCACCACACGCGCGTTGCGGCCGGGATGGAGGACCTGATCTCCTTCGTCCAACGAGCCGACCTCCCGGTGCTGGTGCAGTGCGCGATCGCCCACGCCCAGTTCGAAACCATCCACCCGTTCAACGACGGCAACGGTCGCGTCGGTCGGATGTTGGTGCACGCGATGCTGCGCCACGCGGACGTGACGCGACGTCTAACGGTGCCGATCTCCGCTGGCCTGCTGACCGACACCTCGGCGTACTTCCGCGCTCTGACCGCCTATCGCGAGGGCGATCTCGAGCCGATCGTCCAGCAGTTCGCGAATGCGTCCTTTCGTGCGGTCGCCAACGGTCGCGAGCTGGTCGACGACCTGGAACGCATCTACGACGGGTGGTCGACCCGGCTGGCGTCACGACGCGGATCGGCTGCACGACGACTGCTCCCGCACCTGCTCAACCAACCCGCCGTCAACGTCGCGCACATCCAGCACGTGACCGGCGCGGCACTGTCCGCGGCCCAGCGCGCGGTCGAGCAGTTGGAGAACGTCGAGATCCTCACCCGGGCGAGCTCTGGCCGCCGCAACCGGGTCTGGCTGGCCCCAGAAGTCATCGACGCGCTCGACGCCTTCGCCGAGCGCGTCGGCCGCCGCGGCTGAGGCTGCACAACTCGGCGAGTTGTGCAGTCATGTCCGCAGGGAACCGTCCGCCCGGGCGTAAGCGACGCGGGTGGCGTGCGGGCGTCAGCCGCCCCTCCATGTACCACTCATGTAACAAGCCAGTGGAAAACCACGAGAAACGCCGCCGAGCGACCACGAAGGTCGTCGGCGGCGTTTCCGCAGGTCAGAGGCGGGTTTTCGTCAATAGTTGGCGTTGACCGCCTGACCTTCAGACACCCAAAATCAGATGTCGAAATACATCTCGAACTCGTGCGGATGCGGGCGCAGCCGGATCGGGTCGATCTCGTTCTTGCGCTTGTAGTCGATCCAGGCCGAGATCAGGTCCTCGGTGAACACGTCGCCCTCGGTGAGGTAGTCGTGGTCCTGCTCCAGAGCCTCCAGCACCTCTGGCAGGGAGGTCGGCAGCTGGTCGATGTCGGCGATCTCCTCCGGCGGCAGCTCGTAGAGGTCCTTATCCACCGGCTCCGGGGGCTCGATCCGGTTCTTGATCCCGTCCAGGCCGGCCATCAGCTGCGCGGCGAAGCACAGGTAGGGGTTGGCCGACGGGTCCGGCACGCGGTACTCGATCCGCTTGGCCTTCGGGGAGGACCCGGTGATCGGGATCCGGACGCAGGCCGAGCGGTTGCGGGCGGAGTAGACCAGGTTGATCGGGGCCTCGAAGCCGGGCACCAGGCGGTGGTAGGAGTTCATCGAGGGGTTGGTGAAAGCCAGCAGGGAGGGGCCGTGGGAGAGCAGGCCGCCGATGTACCACCGGGCGATGTCGGACAGCCCGCCGTAGCCGCTCTCGTCGTAGAACAGGGGCTCCCCGTCCTTCCACAGCGACTGGTGGGTGTGCATCCCCGAGCCGTTGTCCCCGAACAGCGGCTTGGGCATGAAGGTCGCGGTCTTGCCCACGGCCCAGGCGGTGTTCTTGATGACGTACTTGAACTTCATCAGGTCGTCGCCCGCGTGCAGCAGGGTGTTGAACCGGTAGTTGATCTCCTGCTGACCGGCGTTGCCGACCTCGTGGTGCGCGCGCTCGACCTCCAGGCCGACGGAGTCCAGGTCCAGGCACATCCGGTCGCGGATGTCGGCGAAGTGGTCGACGGGCGGGACGGGGAAGTAGCCGCCCTTGACCCGGGTCTTGTAGCCCCGGTTGCCGCCCTCCTCCGCGCGACCGCTGTTCCACGCGGCCTCGATGGAGTCGATGTGGTAGTACCCACCGCTCGGGCCGGTCGCGAACCGCACGTCGTCGAAGACGTAGAACTCCGCCTCGGCCCCGAAGAAGGCGGTGTCGGCGATCCCCGTCGAGGCGAGGTGCTCCTCAGCCTTCGCCGCGATCTGTCGCGGGTCCCGCTCGTACGGCTCGTCGGTGAACGGGTCGACGATCGCGAAGTTCATGATCAGCGTCTTCTCGGCCCGGTAGGGGTCGAGGTAGGCCGTCTTGGGGTCCGGCACCAGCTTCATGTCCGACTCGTGGATGGCCTTGAAGCCACGGATCGACGAGCCGTCGAACATCTGGCCCGCCACGAACGCCTCCTCGTCGAAGGTCGCGGCCGGCACGTTGAAGTGCTGCATCACCCCCGGGAGGTCGCAGAACCGGATGTCGATGAAGCGGACGTCCTCCTCCTTGATGAAGGCGAGGACCTCCTGTGCGCTGTTGAACATGTGAACTCCTGTACTTTCGTGGCTGACCGGCCGGGGGACCGAGTTGCGACGACCCTAGGACCGGGGCATTTCCCGGTCGTGACCCAAGTGTTTCACCAATGTTTCGCCGGATACCCTGCCTGGGTGACCGTCGTCCAACCCTACCCAGGTGACCGCCTCGGACTCCCGGAGGCGGGCCGCGGCTCGATCGGGACGTTCCCGCGCCGCCTGGCCGGCGTGGTGATCGACTGGGTGCTCTGCCTGCTGATCGCGAACGCGGCGCTGGGGCTGGGGTTCGGGGAGGCCTCCGGCGCCGCGTCGTTCGCGCCGCTGGCGGTCTTCGCGGTCGAGAACCTGCTGCTCGTCTCCACCCTGGGCACGACCATCGGGCACCGCATCGTCGGGTTGCAGGTGCTGCGGGTGTATGCCGAACCCGTCCGGGCTCCCGATGGGCCCACGCTCGTGGCGGGCGTCCCCGGTTTCGCGCGCGGCGGCATACGGACGGTCCTGCTGTGCCTGGCCATCCCCGCCCTGATCTGGGACGCCGACGGTCGCGGGATGCACGACCGGTGGGCCAGGACGGTCATCGTGCGGAGCCGCTGACGGACCCAATCGGACGGTCAGCGGCCGCGCAGCGCGCGGCGGTCCATCCGGGCACGGCGGGGGTCCACCCCGGCCGGGACCGCGGCCTTGGCCACGCCGAGCGCCTTGAGGCGCTGGTGCACCGCGATCGCCTCGTCCTTGGTGATCTTCTTGTCCAGCTTCTTCATCGACTTGGTCATCTTGGACAGCCGGGTCTCGTCCTCGCCGGTCCCGACCCGGATCAGGTGCACCGGCACCTCCGCGCCGACGACGCGGCTGACCCGCCGCTTCTCGGACTGGCTCAGCTTCAGCGCGGCACCCTTGGGGCCCTCGCTGATCAGCACGACACCGGGCCGGCCGACGGCCCGGTAGATCATCGCGGCGTTGTGCAGGTCACGCATACCCCGCATCTTGCCGCCGGCCTCGGCGGCCACCGGCTCCTGGTCGTAGAACCAGCCGCGGCGCAGCGACCCGAGCACCGCGCCGACCGCGCCCGGCTGCCCCTCGATCTGGGCGAAGGCGGCACGCTCGGCCTTGCGCGCCAGCACGGCCAGCGCGGCCAGGACCGCCAGCGGCACGCCGAGGATCATCACGTAGATGACGAGGTCCAGCCAGATGCCGACGAGCAGGGCGGCCAGCATCACGACGAGGAAGGCCAGCGCCATCCACCAGACCGCGCTGGGGTCCTGCTTGCGGGTCATCGCAAAGACCTGGCGGAACTGGGCGATGCGACCCGGGTTGTTCGGGTCCTTCACCTTCTTCTTGCGCCGGAAGAGGCCGCGCTTGGTTTCGGGCGCGCTGGCGTCGGTGTTGCTGGACATAGGGGTCAGGATACGTCGGCGACGGGGCGGTCCACGAGCGAGGCAGCCTCCTGGCGGGCCGGTAGGTCGGCCTTCTTCGCCAGGTGTGCCAGGTGCTCCGGGATCTCGCGGCCCCACTGCTGCATCGCCTGGGCGTACAGCCGGCCCGCGCGGTAGGAGGAACGCACCAGCGGACCGGCCATCACACCCTTGAACCCGATCTCCTTGGCGACCTCGCTCCAGTGCACGAACTCGGTCGGCTTGACCCACCGCTCGACCGGGTGGTGCCGGGGCGAGGGCCGCAGGTACTGGGTGATCGTGATCAGGTCGGTGCCGGCGTCGTGCAGGTCCCGGAGCGCCTGCTCGATCTCGTGGTCCTCCTCGCCCATCCCCAGGATCAGGTTGGACTTGGTCACCAGGCCGGCCTCGCGACCCATCGTGATGACGTCGAGCGAGCGCTGGTAGCGGAAGGCGGGGCGGATCCGCTTGAAGATGCGGGGGACGGTCTCCACGTTGTGCGCGAACACCTCGGGGGCGGCGTCGATCACCTGGCCGACGAGTTCGGGTATGCCGTTGAAGTCCGGGATGAGGATCTCCACACCGGTGCTCTCGCTGAGCTCGTGCACCTTGCGGATCGTCTCGGCATACAACCAGGCGCCGCCGTCGACGAGGTCGTCGCGCGCGACACCGGTGATGGTGGCGTAGCGCAGCCCCATCTGCTCCACGGACTCGGCGACCCGGCGCGGCTCGTCACGGTCCAGGTCGGCGGGGCGACCGGTGTCGATCTGGCAGAAGTCGCAGCGGCGGGTGCACTGCTCACCACCGATCAGGAAGGTCGCCTCGCGGTCCTCCCAGCACTCGAAGATGTTGGGGCAGCCGGCCTCCTGACAGACCGTGTGCAGCCCCTCGCTCTTCACCATCGAGTGCAGCGCGGTGTACTCCGGCCCCATCTTGGCGGTGGTGCGGATCCAGGACGGCTTGCGCTCGATCGGTGTCTCCGCGTTGCGGGCCTCGACCCGCAGCATGCGGCGACCCTCGGGTGCTACGGCCACTGGCTTACTCCCTCGTGTCGAAGACGGTGGTTGCACGTGACAGCGCAATCACGGCCCAGCGTATGCCACGGCCGCGTGCGGGAACCCGTGGGTTCGGGGGAGACCTGAGCAGAGCGACGTCGCAGTCCTGACAGGACTCCGTGACCGACCGACACCATCAGTTCACGTCGGCACGACGGAACACCAACCAACAGACCACCAGGGTGGCCGCGACGACCAGTCCGAGGAGGGTGCCCGCTTCCGTGGTGCTGACCACGTGCGAGATGGCCTCGCACTCTCCTCCGTCGCTCGGGCAGCGCCAGGTCTCCCACTCGTGGCCCCCCTTCACCCACGCCAGGATGTTGTTGCTCAGCGAATAGCGCGCGATCCCCGGGAAGAACTGGGCGAGCAGAATCTCGACCGTCACCAGGTAGCCCACCACGATGCCCAGCACCGCCGCGGTGTGCCGGACCGCGAGACCGACCGCCGCGCCCGCGGCCGCTACGAGCGCCAGCACGGCGACGCTGCGCAGGCCGACCCAGGCCAGGTCGGCCCACTCGTCGTTGCTGATGTGGTCGTCCACGCCGTGCAGCCGGAAGACAGCCGACACCCCGGCCACGACGAGCACGAGGTAGCCGACCGACACCGGCACCGCCCACAGGCCGGGCGCGAGCACCTTGCTGGTGAACACCCGGTCGCGGCGCGGCTCGAAGGTCAGCCAGGTGCCGATGGTCCGCGCGCCGAACTCGGCCGCGGTCGCGGTGGCCCCCACCAGGAGGACCAGGAAGAGCATCGGGAACACCAGTTGGGCAAGGAGTTCGTTGACCTGCACGAAGAGCGATTCCGGCCCCCACTGGAAGTCCGCCAGCTCCGGGGCGACCATCTGGTCGCACCCGAAGTCGAGGGTGTCGTCACCGGTGGCCTCGCGCTCGCGTTCCTGGTCCTGCAGGCACTCCTCGTGGTACCGCTCGCCGTTGACCTCCCAGTCCTGCACCGCCTCCTGGTAGTACCGGTCCGCGTTGGCCAGCTCGGCGCTCGACATACGGACCATGTCGTTGACGCCGTAGAGGGTCAACGCGACGACGCCGACGGCCATCAGCAGGACGGCCCAGACCAGGCGGCGCCAGCCCAGCCGCCGCAGCTCCACCAGGGTCAACCGGTTCATCGGCGCTCCTCCGTCGAGGTCCCGGGCGTGCTCCCCGCCGGGGGGTTCGGCGCGCCGAGGGCGTCCTCGCGGGTGAGTTCCAGGAAGACCGACTCCAGGTCCCGGCGCACCGGCACCAACCGGGACAGGTAGATCCGTTGCTCGGCCAGCAGCCGGGTCACCTGCGTGGGGTCCGGGGCGCCGACCACGGCCAACGGACCCGTGTCCCCGGCCACCTCGAGCCCGGCGCCCCGGAGGACGCCGACCGCACGGTCGCGGTCGGCCTGCGGGACGGTGACCTCCAGGGCCTCCGCCCCCTGGGCGCCGATGATCCCGGCCACGCTGCCCTGCGCGACGACCCGGCCGCGGCCGATGATCGAGACGGTGTCGGCGATCTGCTCCACCTCGGCCAGGATGTGGCTGCTGACCAGCACGGTCCGGCCCTCGTCACCCAGCCGCCGCATGGTCTGGCGGATCTCGTGGATGCCGGCGGGGTCCAACCCGTTGGTCGGCTCGTCGAAGATCAGCAGGTCCGGTTCCTTCAGGAGGGTGGCGGCGATCGCCAGCCGCTGCTTCATCCCCAGCGAGAAGCCGGCGAACCTGTCCTTGCCCCGCTCGTGCAACCCGGTCGCCTCCAGCACCTGGCCGACCCGCTCCCGCGGCGTGCCGATCGCGTCGGCCAGCAGGCGCAGGTTCTGCTCCGCGGTGAAGGCGGGGAAGAACTTGGGGGACTCCACGATCGCGCCGACCCGGTCGATCACCTGGGGGAGCCGTGCCGGGACCGGTGCGCCGAAGATGTGCATCGTGCCGGCGTCGGCGTGCAGCAGCCCGAGCAACATCCGGATGGTGGTGGTCTTGCCGGAGCCGTTGGGGCCCAGGAAGGCGTGCACACCACCGGCCGGCACGTCCAGGTCCAGCCCGTGGACCGCCGGTCGGCGGCCCCGCACGGACCGGAACGACTTGCGCAACCCCCGGGTGGTGACCGCGTTGCCGCCGTCGGGACTGTTCCCCATGCTCGTGCTCCCTGCCCGCCCGACCCGACGTCGACGCGACAGGACAGGTCTACCGCAGGAGGGTGGCCCAACGGTGGGAGGCGCGAGCGCGACCCGCGGTGCGATCCGGCGGGGAGCCCGTCCCCGCCGGGCCGCGGGAAGCTAGGCGACCTGGGAGGCGGTGATCGCTGCTGCCCGGGACCGCACCAGGGGCAGGATCTCGGCGACGGTCACCTCGCGGCCCAGTTCGGCCGACAGCGACGTGACCCCGGCGTCCGGGATGCCGCAGGGGATGATCGGCGCCGCCCAGGAGAGGTCACAGTTCGCGTTGAGCGCGAAGCCGTGCATCGTCACCTCCTGGCTGACTCGCACACCGATGGCCCCGACCTTGCGGTCCGGTCCCCGGGAGTCCGCGCGGAACCACACCCCGCTGCGACCCTCGACCCGCTCGGTCGTGAGCCCCAGGTCGGAGCAGACCCCCATCATCAGGTCCTCGAGGCGACGCACGTGGGCGACGACGTCGACGGGGGAGGGCAACCGGACGATCGGGTAGCCGACCAGCTGACCGGGTCCGTGCCAGGTGATCTTGCCGCCCCGGTCGACATCGATGACCGGCGTGCCGTCGGTCGGGCGCTCGTGGGGCTCGGTGCGCTTGCCCGCGGTGTAGACGGCGGCGTGCTCCAGCAGCAGGAGGGTGTCCGGCAGGTCGCCACTGACCACCCGGGCGTGGACGGAGCGCTGGTGGTCCCAGGCCTGCTGGTAGTCCACGAACGAGGGGGCGAAGCCGAGGTCTTCCACGCGCATACCGGCAGCCTACCCAGCCGCCTGTGGACAACGCGCCCGCGCCCGCCCGGTCCGGGGCACAGTGGCGGGATGGAGCAGGCCTACCCGAGCATCCCCGGATATGACGTCCTCACCCTGCTGGGTGCGGGGGCCAGCGCCCGGGTGTGGCGCGCCCGCCGGCTGGCCGACGACCGGATGCTGGCGGTCAAGGTGCTGCCGGTCCGGGCGGGCGGCCTGTCGGAGGCACTGCGGGAGGCCGCGGTCCTCTCGCGGGTGCGCCACGACCACGTCGTCCACCTGTATGACGTGGTGCCGCTGCCCGGACCGGACGGCCAGCCCGCGGCGGTGGCGCTGGCGATGCAGCTGGCCGAGGGGGGCTCGCTGGCCGGGGTGCTCGCGGGCCGGGGTCACCTCAGCGCGGGGGAGCTGGTGACGCTGCTCGTCCCGCTCGCCGGAGCGCTGGCCGACCTGCACCGCTCGGGTGTGGTCCACGGTGACGTGTCCCCGGGCAACGTGCTGTTCCTCGGGGACGGTATGCCGATGCTCGCCGACCTCGGCGTGTGCCGGGTGGCGGGCGAGACCCCGACCGCGGTCCACGGGACCGACGGTATGGTCGCCCCCGAGCTCCTGGAGGGGTTTCCCCCGGGACCGGAGGCCGACGTCTATGCCCTCGGCGCGGTCGCCTGGACCTGCCTGGTCGGCGACCCGCCGGGGTGGGTCGGGACGCGGGGGTCGCTGGCCGAACTGGCCCCGGAGGTGCCCGAGGCGCTGCGCGACCTGGTGCTGGCCTGCCTGGAGCCCGAGCCCGCCGACCGCCCGGACGCCGAAGAGGTGGCGGCACTGGCCTTCGACGCGGCGCCGGCTGAGCCGATCGAGCTCGGACCGGGCGCCGACCCGGCGGCCGGCCTGACGCAACGGATCCGTCGGGCCGCGGCGGTCGACCCGTTCGGTGCCGACGACGCGGCCGACGTGGGGGAGCCGGTCTCCCGCCGCGACCGGCGCGCGAGGGGGCGGGACCGGGAGCGCCACCGCCGCCGCTCCCGGATCCTGCTCGGGTCGGCGGTGGCGGCCGTCCTGCTGCCGCTGTCACTGTTGGGGGTCCGGTGGGCCGCGGCCTGGGTGCTGGACGCCCCGGAGGGCGTGGTCACCAGCGAGGGGACCTTCCCCGACGGGGCCGTCCGGACCACCCCACCCGCGGACGACGGGGCGCGGGCGACCGGCTCCCCTCCGGCCGAGACAACTGGACCCGCCGCACCCCCAGAACCCGACGAACCCGCTGAACCGGAGGCGCCGACGGAGGAGCCGGAGTCACCGGCGGAGGAGAACGGGGGCGAGGTGGCGCAGGACCTCCAGGACCTGCTGGACGCCCGGGCCGCCGCGTGGCGGGCGGGGGACCCCTCCCTCCTGGCGCGGGTCCACGCGCCGGACTCCGTCGCGTGGCAGACGGACCGGGCCGACCTGACCGAGGCGGCCGACCGTGGCCTGACCTACCGCGACCTGGCCTTCACCGCGAGCGGAGTCACGGTGCTCGAGCCCGGCACCGACGGACTCGTGGTGCGCGCACGGGTCGAGCGGTCGGCATACGAGGTCGTCGGCGACGGCCGGTCGGGTGAGCCGCACCCCGGCAGCCGGGAGGAGGTGACCTTCGAGCTGCGCAGGGTCGACGGGCAGGGCTGGCGCATCTGGTCGTGGGCGGTCGACTGAGAACGCTTGCCTGCCACACGGAAGCAGCAACCGACCGATCGGACCCGGGCTGCTGGCTGTCGTCGTGGTTCGGGGGGTCGTTATAGTCCCGCCCTGAGCCGGCTATCGGGACCACACGGGGTCAGGATGCGGCCACGACAAAGGAGTGACAGATGACCACCATCGCGTGGGTCGGGCTTGGGAACATGGGCGCGCCGATGACTGCGAACCTGGTCCGTGCCGGCCACACCGTGCAGGGCTTCGACCTCTCACAGGCGGCGCTCGACGCCGCTGCCGAGGGGGGTGTGACCCGGGCCTCGAGCATCGCCGAAGCGCTCGCCGGGGCCGAGGCCGTCTTCACGATGGTTCCCAAGGGTGAGCACGCCCGTGCCGTCTACGAGGGCCCGGACGGGATCTTTGCCAACGCCGCGCCCGGGACACTGTTGGTGGACAGTTCCACCATCGACATCGAGTCGGCGCAGGCGCTGCACGACGGGGCCAAGGCGGCCGGCTTCCGGTTCGTGGACGCACCGGTCTCCGGCGGCATCAGCGGCGCCGCCGCGGGCACGCTGACCTTCATGGTCGGCGGAGCCGAGGCAGACGTCGCGGCCGCCAGCGAGATCATCGAGCCGATGGCCGGCAACATCATCCCCACCGGTGGCCCCACCACCGGCCAGGCGGCCAAGATCTGCAACAACCTGATCCTGTCGATGAACCTGGTCTCCACCGCCGAGGGCGCGGTCCTCGCGGACCGGCTCGGCCTGGACCCGCAGGTCTTCTGGGACATCGCCTCGGTCTCCTCCGGTGACTCCTGGGCGCTGCGCACCTGGTACCCGATCCCGGGCATCGTGGAGACCGCTGCCTCCAACCGCGACTTCGCGGCCACCTTCTCCACCGAACTGCTGTTCAAGGACGTCGGGCTCGCCGTGGCGGCCGCCGACCAGACCGGCACCACGCTCGAGCTGGGGCGGCACGCGGCGACGATGTACCAGCGGCTGCGCGAGGCCGGGTATGCCGACAAGGACTGCAGCGCGATCGTCAAGATCGTCGACGGCACGATCAGCGAGGGAGGCGAGACCGCATGAGCGAGAACACCCAGGGTCCGGAGGACGGGGCCGAGGAGCTCGCCGTCGAACAGTCGCGGATGGAGCACGAGCACACCGCGGACATGTCCTACCTGCGCAAGGTCGTCGGCGCCTCCATGGCCGGCACCATCGTGGAGTGGTACGAGTTCTTCCTCTACGGCACGGCGGCCACGCTGGTCTTCGGCCAACTGTTCTTCCCGGACAGCGACAACCCGCTGGACAACATCATCCTGGCGTTCGGGACCTACGCGGTCGGCTTCATCTCCCGGCCGCTCGGCGGTGTGGTCTTCGGGCACATCGGGGACAGGATCGGGCGCAAGTCGTTGCTCCAGTTCAGCCTCGTGCTGATCGGTGGGTCGACCTTCCTGATGGGCTGTCTGCCCTCGTTCAACCAGATCGGCTACTGGGCACCGGCCCTGCTGGTCACGTTGCGCTTCATCCAGGGCTTCGCCCTCGGTGGCGAGTGGGGCGGGGCCGTCCTGCTGGTGACCGAGCACAGCCCCAACAAGAGCCGCGGGTTCTGGGGATCCTTCCCGCAGGCCGGCGTCCCGCTCGGCAACCTCCTGGCGACCATCGTGCTGCTGGTGCTGAACAGTGCGCTCAGCGAGGAGGCCTTCCTGTCCTGGGGCTGGCGCGTCGGGTTCTGGTTGTCCGTGGTCATCGTGGCCATCGGCTACTACATCCGCACCCAGGTGAGCGACTCCCCGATCTTCAAGGCCGCCAAGGAGCAGGTCGAGAAGGAGGCCGCCGCCGGCTACGGCCTGATGGAGGTGTTCCGGCACTACCCGCGGGGCGTCTTCACCGCGATGGGTCTGCGCTTCGGGGAGAACATCCTCTACTACATGGTGGTCACCTTCTCGATCACCTACCTGGACCACATCGGCGTGGAGACGGGTCGGATCCTGACCCTGCTGCTCTTCGCGCACATCCTGCACGCTTTCGTGGTCCCGGCGTTCGGTGGTCTCTCGGACCGGATCGGCCGCCGGACCATCTACCTGATCGGCTCCGGGTCGGCCATCGTGTGGCCGTTCATCGCCTTCCCGATGTTCGACACCGAGTCCACCCCGATGATCCTGGGCGCCATCATGCTCGGGCTGGTCGTGCACGGCCTGATGTACTCCCCGCAGCCGGCCATCATGGCCGAGATGTTCCCGACCCGGATGCGCTACTCCGGGGTGTCCCTCGGCTACCAGGTCACCGCCATCGTGGCCGGGTCGTGGGCCCCGCTGATCGGTACCGCGCTGCTGCGCCAGTTCGAGAACTGGACCGCGATCGCCGGGTACATCGCGGTGGCCGCCGCGGTCAGCCTGATCGCGGCGCTGGTGATGCGCGAGTCCAAGGGAGCCTCGCTGCTGGAGATCGACCAAGACGACCGGCGCCGGGTCATCGCCGGGAGGTCCGGCTCCTGATCGACGCCCGTTGAGTCAGGCACTGCTGGCAGGCCTGCCGCTGCTCGTGGCATGCGGGGCGCTCGCGCTCCGCATGCCCGCGCTGCGTGCTGCCCTGCTCGGCATCCTGGTCGCCCTGGGGGTCGTGGCGGTCGCCTTCCGGGACCACCTGAGCGAGCTCGGGTCGGGCCTGGTGGGCTGGGCCCCGACCCTCATCGAGGTGCTGGTGATCCTCGGTGGGGGGATCGCGCTGAGCCGGATCATGGACCGGTCCGGCGCGCAGGGCGTCCTGGCGGACTGGGTCGGGCGTCTCACCGGCGGGCCCGTGCCGACGGCGCTGCTGGTGGTGCACGGCGTGACGCCGTTCGCCGAGTCGGTCACCGGCTTCGGCGTGGGTGTCATGGTCGGCGTCCCGTTGCTGGTCGCGGCCGGCTTCGGCCCGCACCGCGCGGCGGTGCTGGGACTGTTGGGGCTGTGCGCCGTGCCCTGGGGTGCGCTCGGCCCCGGCACCATCATCGCCGGCCGGCTGATCGGTGCGTCCGCGCAGGAGGTCGGGGTAGCCACCGCCTGGCCCAACCTGCTGGTCTTCGTCGGTGTCGGGGTCGCCGCCGTGCTGATCGCCTCTCCCGGGCGCCCGGCGCCGGTGCACCTGGGGGCCGCGCTGCTCTCCGGGCTGTTGGTCGGCCTCGGGGTGCTGGCCTCCAACATCCTCATCGGGATGGCCCCCTCCGGTGCGCTCGGGGCGCTGCTGGCGATCGTGGGCCACGTGCTGGTCCGCCGTGCCCAGGGTGCGCCGGTGCGGATGGCCCGGGAGGTCCGCCGGGCCCTCGTCCCGTATGTCGTACTGCTGGCCGGCATCCTGGTGTCCGCTTGGACCGTGCCCCTGCTGCCGGTGGGCGGCGCCGGGGCCCTGCTGACCTCCCCGGGGACCTGGCTGGTGGTCACCTGTCTGGTCGCCGTGTCGTGGACCCGGCTGGCCGGTCCCGAGCGGGCGGCGGTGGCCCGGGAGGTGGTCTCGATGTGGCAGGGGGTCGCCCTGCCGACCGCGGCCTTCCTCGCGCTGGGGGTGGTGATGGTGCTCGGAGGACTCACCGAGCCACTGGCCCGGGCGCTGGGGTCCACCGGACCGTTCGCCCTGGTGCTCACCCCGGTGATCGGTGCGCTCGGTGGCTACGTCACCGGTTCGGGGGCGGGCGCCAACTCCATGTTCGCCGCCGGCACCGGTGCGGTGGCCCCGGGACTGGGAGTCAGTCCGGTGGGGTTGGTCGGCGTGCAGAATGCCGCGGCGTGCCTGTTCACGATGGCCTCGCCCGCCCGGGTGCTGCTCGCGGTGGTGTCCACCCCGCGGGACGGTGTGGCCGAGACGGACCGGGCCAGCCTGCCGCGGGTCACCCGGTCGGTGCTGGTGGTGGACCTCGTGCTGGTCGCCTGCCTCGCTGCGTGGAACCTGGTCGTGCTCTGAGGCGGCGTCACCCGCTGACGGAGCCGAACTCGCGCAGCCGCTCCTCGGCCGCGGCGACCACCGTGCCGCTGGTCCTGGACATCAGGTAGGCGCCGAGCAGCACCGGTAGGGCCAGCAGCGCCACGATCTGGACGAGGTCCGCGACCGGCGGCACCGCGCGGTAGACCACGGCCGCCACCAGGGGAGTGGACAGCGCCCCGACGACCAGCGTGGTCCAGAACGCCCTCCACCGGGCGCGTCGGGGGTCCAACGTCCCCCCGACCGTCCCCGTCGTGACCAGGCCGGCGACCAGACCGACCGGCGTGCCGATCAGGGCTCCCACGAGCGCCCCGTAGAGCGGGACGACGACCAGGAGGGTCAGCTGACCGACCACGCCGGTGCCCGCTGAGAAGGTGCTGGCGAGGACGACGACGAGGCCGACGAGGACGCCGGTGAGGATGCCGACGGCCAGGCCCCAGCCGAGGCCCGCCACCGCATAGCGCCAGTCCCACCGCCTCCCGTCCCCGGGACGCCGATGGGCGCTGCCCCCTGACAGCTCCGTCATCGCGTGTCGCCGGTCCGCGTCCCCAACCAGGCCATGGCGCTCTCCAGGTCGGGGTGGTCGAACTCGAAGCCCGCCTCCTGGAGGACGGCCGGGAGCATCCGGATGCTGCCCAGGATGTCCGAGGCCATCTCGCCCAGCGCGAGCCGCAGGGCGATGGTGGGGGCGGGCAGGACGGTCGGACGGTGCAACTGCCTGCCCAGGGCCGCGACGACGTCCCGCTGGGTGTCCGGGTGCGGCCCACCCGCGTTGACCGGTCCGGTGATCTCGGGGTGGTCGAGCAGGAACTGCACCGCACGCACGTGGTCGCGCAGCGTGATCCAGGACCAGTACTGGTCGCCCGTGCCCAGCGGACCGGCCAGTCCGAGCCGGGCCAACGGGAGCAGTCTGCCCATCGCCCCGCCCTCGCGGGAAAGCACCAGCCCGGTGCGGAGGTGGCTGACGGCGGAGCCGGCCTCCTCCGCCGGCCGGGTGGCTGCCTCCCAGTCCTGGCAGACGCCGGCCAGGAAGTCCTCGCCCAGCGTGGACTCCTCGGTCAGGACGTCGTCACCGCGGTGCCCGTAGATGCCCATCGCGGAGCCGGACACGAGTCGGGGCACAGGGTCCAGCGCCGCCACGGCGTTGCTGATCGTGCTGGTGCCGTCGACCCGGGAGGACCGGATGGTGCGCTTGTAGTCCTCGGTCCACCGTTTGTCCCCGAGCCCAGCGCCGGCCAGGTGCACGACCGCGTCGACCCCGACCAGGGACTCCGTGTCCACCTGCTGCCGCGCCGGGTCCCACCGGACCTCGGTGACGCCCTCGGCAGGAGCGGCAGCGGGGTCGCGGCGGACCAGGTGGATTACCTGGTCGCCGCGACCCCGCAACGATGCCGACAGTGCCGAACCGATCAGTCCGCTGGCCCCGGTGATGGCCACCCGACGGGTGCTCTCCGGGGACTGCGTCACCGCTCTCTCCGTCCTGCCGTGTGGCGTCCTCAGACCTCGAAGGAACCCTCTTCGAGCCGTGCCTTCATGGTGCCCAGGAACCGGGCCGCGTCGGCGCCGTCCACGATCCGGTGGTCATAGCTCAGCGCCAGGTAGACCATCGACCGGATGGCGATCGTCTCGCCGCCGTCCTCGTCGATCACCACGACCGGTCGCTTCACGACCGCGCCGGTGCCCAGGATCGCGACCTGCGGCTGGTTGATGATCGGCGTGTCGAACAGGGCACCGCGGCTGCCGGTGTTGGTCAGCGTGAAGGTGCCGCCCGACGCGTCGTCCGGGAGCAGCTTGTTGGTCCGGGTCCGCTCGGCCAGGTCGGCGATCTTGCGGGCCAGCCCGGCGATGTTGAGGTCGCCGGCGTCCTTGATGACCGGGACGAACAGGCCCTTGTCCGTGTCGACCGCCATCGCCAGGTTCTCCTGGGCGTGGTAGACGATCTCGTCACCCTCCACGCTGGCGTTGACGTTCGGGTGCGCCTTGAGCGCCTCGACGGCCGCCAGCGCGAAGAACGGCATGAAGGACAACTTGGTGCCCTCGCGCTCGGCGAAGTCCGCCTTGGCCCGGTTGCGCAGCCGGGCGATCTTGGTGACGTCCACCTCGACCACCGTGGTCAGCTGGGCGCTGGTCTGCAGCGACTCGACCATCCGGGTGGCGATCAGCTTGCGCAGGCGGGACATCTTCTCCCGGGACCCGCGCTTGGCCTGTAGGGCCTGGGTGGCCTCGGTGCTCCGGCCCGTCGCGGCGGGGGCGGCACCGACACCTGCGGACGCGGGTGCGGAGGAGGCCGGGGCCGACGGGGCGGGGGCCGACTGAGCGGACTTGGCGGCCTCCTCGATGGCGCGGGCGGCGTCCAGCACGTCCTGCTTGCGGATGCGGCCACCGACGCCCGTGCCCTTGACCTCGTTCAGGTCCACGCCGTGCTGGGCCGCGAGCTTGCGGACCAGCGGGGTGACGTAGGCGCTGACATCTCCTGCGGCGGATTCGGAGCCCACGCCGCTGGCGGTGCCGGAGGGCTTGGCGGCCGGCTTCTCGGGCTCCGCAGGGGCCTGCGCCGGCGCGGGCTCGGCGGAGTCGGTCTTCTCCTTCGACTCGGCGGCCGCAGCCTCCTGGAGTTCCTTCTCGTCGGCCAGGTCGCCCTCGCCCTGCTCCTTGGCGGGCTCGGGCTCCGGCTCCGGCGCGGACTCCTCCGGCTCGGCCTCCTGCTGGGCGGACTCGGACGAGCCGCCCCCCTCGCCACCGATCACCGCGAGCGCACCGCCGACCTCGACGGTCTCGTCCTCCCCGGCGATGATCTTGGACAGCACGCCGGCGACCGGGGAGGGGATCTCGGTGTCGACCTTGTCGGTCGAGACCTCCAGCAGCGGTTCGTCGACCTCGACGGTGTCACCCTCGGACTTCAGCCAGCGGGTCACCGTGCCCTCGGTCACGGACTCACCCAGCGCCGGCATCGTGACGGTCTCACCCTCGCCGCCGCCCGCGTTCCCGCCTCCGGAGGAGGCCTCCTGGGCGGGTTCCTCCGCAGCGGGCTCCTCGGCCGGCTCCTCCGCGGGCTGCTCCTCGGCGGGTTCGTCCGCGGGCTCCTCGGCGGACGCCCCGTCGGCGGCGTCGCCGCCGGAGTCGGAGGCCTCGCCGTCGCCGATCACGGCGAGGTCGGCACCGACCTCGACCGTCTCGTCCTCCTCCGCCAGGATCTCCTGGAGGACCCCGGCGACCGGGGAGGGGATCTCGGTGTCGACCTTGTCGGTGGACACCTCCAGCAGCGGCTCGTCGACCTCAATCGTGTCGCCGACGCTCTTGAGCCAGCGGGTCACGGTGCCCTCGGTGACAGACTCACCCAGGGCTGGCATGGTCACACGTTCAGACATTCTCGGCGTCTCCTCGTCCGGGGGTTTCGCAGTCTACGGGGGCGGCTGCCGGATTGGCAGCCGGTGGGGTCGTCGGGTCAGGCATGGGCGTGCAGGGGTTTCCCGGCCAGGGCCAGGTGCGCTTCTCCGAGCGCCTCGTTCTGGGTGGGGTGCGCATGGATCAGTGAAGCAACATCGTCGGGCAGCGCCTCCCAGTTATAGATCAACTGGGCCTCACCGACCTGCTCGCCCATCCGCGCGCCGACCATGTGGACGCCGACGACGGGTCCGTCGGGCGCCCGGACCAGCTTGACGAAGCCGGCGGTGCCCAGGATCTGCGACTTGCCGTTGCCGCCGAGGTTGTACTCGTAGGTGGTCACCTCGCCGTACCGCTCGCGGGCGGCGGTCTCGGTCAGGCCGACCGAGGCGATCTCGGGGTCGCAGTAGGTGACCCGCGGGATCCCGGCCTCGTCGATCGGGCGGGGCTCCAGCCCGGCGATCTCCTCGGCGACGAAGATGCCCTGCGCGAAGCCCCGGTGCGCCAGCTGGAGGCCGGGGACGATGTCCCCGACGGCATACACCGTCGGCACCGAGGTGCGCAGCCGCTCGTCGGTGGTCACGAACCCGCGGTCCAGGGCCACTCCGGCCTCCTCGAAGCCGAGGCCGTCCGTCGCCGGACCACGCCCCACCGCCACGAGCAACAGGTCCGCCTCGATGGGGTCACCCGACTCCAGCTCGACCGTGACGCCGCCGTCGGTCTGGGTGACCCCGGTGAACTTCACCCCGGTGCGAGCGGTGATCTTGCGCTTGCGGAAGGCGCGCTCGAGCGTCTTGGAGACCGCCTCGTCCTCGGCCGCCACGAGCCGGGGCAGTGCCTCGACCACGGTGACCTCTGCGCCGAAGGAGCGGAAGACCGAGGCGAACTCGACGCCGATCACGCCGCCCCCGAGCACCACGACCCGCTCCGGCACCGTCTCCAGGGTCATCGCCTGGTCGCTGGTGATGACCCTGCCACCGATCTCCAGGCCGGGCAGCGAGCGGGCGTACGACCCGGTCGCCAGCACGATGTGGCGACCGGTGAGGACCCGCTCGCCCACGGTGACGGTGTCCGGGCCGGTGAGCCTGCCCTCGCCCTCGACGTAGTCGATCGACGAGGCCTTCACCAGCCCCTGGAGGCCCTTGTGGAGCCGGCCGATCACCCCGTCCTTGTAGCTGTGGACCTTGCCCAGGTCGATCGACTCCACGGTCGCGTTCACCCCGAACGCGGCGCCCTCCCGGGCCGAGTCGGCCACCTCGGCGGCGTGCAGCATGGCCTTGGTCGGGATGCAGCCACGGTGCAGGCAGGTCCCCCCGAGTTTGTCCTTCTCCACCAGCGCCACCGTGAGCCCGAGCTGGGCGGCGCGCAACGCGCACGAGTAGCCGCCGCTGCCGCCGCCGAGGATCACGAGGTCATAGGTCTGGTCAGGCGTCGACGATTCCTCCATACGGAGCATCTTGTCATTGCGCGCGATTCCCGACCACCGAGGGTTTACGCTCACCCGTATGGCTTGGTGGAATCGCAAGCGCAAGGAGCGGCAGGCAGGCGGGGGGAGTTTCTCCGGGGGCCCCGCCCCGCGCACCGACGGACCTCAGATGAGCATCGACCTGGGGGCCGTGCGCGGCCGTGCCCAGGAGTTCGTGGAGTCCCGGCGCGGCGTCGAGGGGTATGTCGAGCCGGCCACGAACGTGAGCACGACGACGCTGATCCTGATCGCCCACGACGGGGAGTGGACCCGCCGGGCGGTGGGCAGCCCCAAGGCCGGATTCCAGCTGTGCCGGGACCTCGGGATCCCGGTCTATGACGTGAACCAGACTGGCTACCCGTCGCGGATGAGGGAGTGGAACCGTCGGCACAAGGGCAACGGCGCACGTCCGTGACCGGCGCTCCCCGTCGCGCCCCCCGGGGGTCGTGACAAACCACTAGCCGGGTGCGGGCGGCCATGACAGGGTGGTGCCACCGACCAACGACAGGAGGTTGCCCCATGGCTGACCAGCAGGGATCCCAGGACGCAGCACACGAGGGAGCCGAGGTGACCGACGACGTCAAGGCCAAGTTCCGCGCCGCCCTGGACAAGAAGCACTCCCACGGGGGCAAGGACGTCTCGGACCAGTCCGAGCACGGCAAGGTGGACCACTCGAGCAGGGCCAAGACCTCCGGGGCCCAGCAGATGTTCCGCCGCAAGAGCGGCTGAGCCGCCCACCTCCCGACACGCTCAGGGGCCGACCGCAGGTGCGGTCGGCCCCTTTGCGTGTCTGCACCGCCGGGTCGGCGGCGGGGGAGTCGGTCAGGCGTAGGACTCGGCCAGCGCGATCAGCGCGCGGACCCCGGAGCCGGTGGCGCCCTTGGGGGTGTAGCCCCACGGGGCCTTGTCGTTGAACGCGGTGCCGGCGATGTCCAGGTGCGCCCACGGGATCTGCTGGCCGTCGGCGTCCTTGCCCACGAACTCGCGCAGGAAGGTGCCGGCCACCATGGCGCCGGCGGAGCGCTCGCCGGTGTGCTTGATGTCGGCGACCGGGGAGTCCATCGTGGCGCGGATCTCCTCCGGCATCGGCAGCGGCCAGGAGCTGTCACCGGCGTTGGAGGAGGCCTGGTGCACCCGGTCGGTCAGCGACTCGTCGTTGCCCATGATGCCCAGCGTGCGGTCGCCCAGCGCGATCACGCAGGCGCCGGTGAGGGTGGCGATGTCGACGATCGCGTCCGGGGACTGCTCGGTGGCCAGCGCCAGGCCGTCGGCCATGACCAGGCGGCCCTCGGCGTCGGTGTTGATGATCTCCACGGTCTTGCCGCCGCGCATGGTGACCACGTCGCCGGGCCGCTGGGCCAGGTCGCCGGTCATGTTCTCGGCCAGGCACAGGTAGCCGGTGACGGCCACCGGGACCTCGAGCTCGGCCAGGGCCAGGATGGCGGCGGCCACCGCGGCGGCGCCGGCCATGTCGCACTTCATGGTGACCATGGAGGCACCCGGCTTGATGCACAGACCACCGGAGTCGAAGGTGATGCCCTTGCCGACCAGACCCAGGTGCGCCGTGGCCTTGCGCGGGCGGTAGCTCATCACCACCAGGCGGGGCGGACGGCCGGACCCCTGCCCGACTCCCAGGATCCCGCCGCACCCCTCGGCCTCCAACCGCTCGGTGTCCCAGACCTCGAGGGAGACCTTGCTCCCGGAGGCGCGGCGGGTCACCGACTCGGCGAAGGACTCCGGGTAGAGCACGTTGGGCGGGGTGTTCACCAGGTCGCGGGCGTAGCTGACGGCACCGGTGACGGCCTTCAGCCGGGCCGTGAGCGCCTTCGCCTCCTTGCTGCGCGGCTTCAGTGAGCCGAGGACGACCGCGGTGCCCAGCGGGGCCTTGGCGGAGTCCTGCTTGCCGGCGCCGTGGAAGGTCTGGAAGGCGTAGCCCCCGAGCAGCGCCCCCTCGGCGACCGCCGCGGTCTGCTCGGCCGAGCCGTCACCCAGGGCGAACGCGGCCTTGGCCCGGCCGGACAGGGCACGGGCGGCCGCACCCGCCGCGCGGCGCAGCCGCTCCTCGGTCCGGGCCAGACCGTCCTCGGTCGACTGCGGGCCGGTGCCCACGACCAGGACCAGCGGGGCGCTGATGCCGGGGACACCGGACAGCTTGGTGACCTCCTCGGCGCCGGCCTCCGCACCCACGGCCGCGAGCGCCTCGTCGATGTGCCGTGTCGTCGCCTTGGGCAGCGTGGTCCCCGGGGCCAGCGCGGCCCCCGAGTCCTGCTTCACCGCGGCCAGGACCAAGGCGTCGGCCTTGGTGGAGGCGGGGGCGGAGTCGGCGAGGGTGAGTTCAGTCATCGGCGTCCTATTCATCGACATGGCGTGCAGCGGCCCGAGGATGTCGCACCCCCATGACTGCTTCTCTACGTGCACGAGGGTAACGCCAGACACCGACACGGTGAACAGACCTGTCCCCGGCGTGGGGCCGGCGCTAGGGTTTCGGCCATGACTGACGCTGGCCTGAAGACCTCACCGCTGCACGACGTCCATGTCTCCCTCTCGGCCAAGATGGCCGACTTCAGCGGGTGGTCGATGCCGATCGAGTACCCCGGGGCAGGGGTGGTCAAGGAGCACACCGCGGTCCGCGAGGCCGTGGGCGTCTTCGACGTCTCCCACCTGGGCAAGGCCCGGGTCAGCGGACCGGGCGCCGCCGCCTTCGTCAACGCCTGCCTCACCAACGACCTGGGCCGGATCGAGCCGGGCAAGGCGCAGTACACCATGTGCTGCGCGGAGGACGGCGGGGTCGTCGACGACCTCATCGCCTACCTGCGCAACGACGAGGACGTCTTCCTCATCCCCAACGCCGCCAACACCGGCAGGGTGGTCGAACTGCTCACGGCCGCCGCCCCCGACGGGGTCGTCGTCGAGAACCAGCACGAGCAGTTCGGCGTGATCGCCGTGCAGGGGCCCCGCAGCCCCGAGGTGCTGGCCGCCATCGGTCTGGACGTGGACCTGTCCTACATGTCCTTCACCGAGGTGGACTGGAACGGTCGGCCCGTGATCGTCTGCCGGACCGGCTACACCGGCGAGACCGGCTTCGAGGTGGTGCCGCACTGGGAGGACACCGTGGAGGTGTGGGAGGCGCTGCTGGCCGCGGCCGAGCCCCTGGGCGGGATCCCGGCCGGGCTGGGCGCCCGCGACACGCTGCGGACCGAGATGGGCTACCCGTTGCACGGCAACGACCTCGGACCGGAGATCACGCCGGTCATGGCCCGGTCGGTGTGGGCCGTGGGCTGGGACAAGGAGACCTTCTGGGGCAAGGAGGTTCTGACCGCCCAGCGGGCCGCCAAGGAGAGCCGGCTGTCCTGGGGTCTGCGCGTCACCGGCCGGGGCATCCCGCGCGCCGGGTGCGAGGTGCGGGACGGGTCCGGCGCCACCATCGGGGTGGTCACCTCCGGCACCTTCTCACCGACCCTGAAGCAGGGGATCGCCCTGGCGCTGCTCGACCGCGGTCAGTCCGTGGGGACCGCCGTGGTCATCGACGTGCGGGGACGGGACGTGGCGGCCGAGATCGTCAAGCCCCCGTTCGTGGAGGCGGGCGTCGCGGGCTGACCGGCTCGGGTCAGCGCAGCGCGGCGCCCTGCACGCGCAGCGAGGACCCCAGGTCCAGCAGCCGTCCCGCGACGACCAGCTCCACCCTGCTGCAGGTGGCGCCCACCCGGCGCACGACGGCTCCGAGCAGGTCGTGCAGCAACTGTTCGCCGGGAGCGGTGGCGGCGGCCAGCAGCCCCGGGTCCCGGCCGAGTACCACGACGTCCACCGGGACCGCCATCAGGGCCACCTGGAACTGGTCCACCAGGTCGTGCACCAGGGCGGTGGCCGTCTCCGGGTCCTCCCACCCCTGGGTCGAGTCGAGGACGGCGCCGACCCACGTCTCGAGGTCGTCGATCAGCACCGGGTGGCGCGACTGGATGAGCGCCCGGGCCAGGTCCGTGGTCTCCACCCGGATCCACGTCGATGGCGCGGGGACGTTGGTGGTCAGCGGCTGGGCCACCTCCGGGGCGGGCTCGACACCGGCTTGACCGGCCGGCTCCGGGGGGCACACCCAGGTCACCTGGGGCGTGCCGGAGAGCAGGGACAGCGCGTGGTGCGACCGCCCGCCCGCTGCAGGGCCGAGGACGAGCGTCGAGGACATGGGGGATCCCTCCTGACCTGGGGCTGGGCGATGGGCTGCCGAGGACCGGCCTAGATGTCCGGGTCCACCCCGGCCTCGCGCTCCTGGTCCCGTCGGCGGGTGGCGCCGACCACGGCGCCGAGCAGCGCACCGATCACCACGAGACCGACCAGCAGCCACGCCCAGATGGGCATGCCGCCGTTGCCGTCCTCCGCCACGTCCTGGGTGGGGCCGTCACCCTCGTCCCCGGGGTCGCCGGCGACGTCGCCGGACTCGGTGTCGGCGTCCTCGCTCCCGGCCTCGTCCCCGGCCGTGTCGGACGGCTCGGTGGCACCCTCCTCGGCCTCGTCCGTGTCGTCGGTGGTGGCGTCGGTCGTCTCGGCGGGGGTGTCCTCGTCGGCGTCGTCGCCACCCTCGGTGGCGTCCTCATCCCCGGTGGTCTCCGGAGCGTCGGTCGCACCCGTCCCGCCGCCGACCGGGGCGCCCACGGCGATCTCGATCGGCTCGTCGGGCGCCAGCTGGTCCTCCGTCGGCTCCTCGACCGGGTCCCCGCACCCGGCGGAGGGGAACCCGCCGAGCCCGCAGATCAGGCCCGACGAGGGGTCGGTGCGCACGTCCTCCACCAGGAGGGTCACCAGCTGCTGACCGGTGGAGGCCTCGGGTGCGGTGACGCAGGCAGCGGTCGGCTCCCGGGGAGTCTCGCCCTCGGGGGCGTCGACGTCGCGCCCGAAGTCGACCACGACGGCCACCCGCTTCTCGCCCTCGCCGGCCTCCGGCGCGGCACCGCAGACGTCGTCGAAGGAGGGTGTCGCCCGGGGGAACCGGGTGTCGTCGTCCGCGGCGACCGCGAACCGCCACCCCTCGACAGCGCCGTCCTCCGGCACGGTCGTCCCCGCCCCCTCGGTGGCGAACCCCCACTCCCCCTCGGTCAGCTGGTAGTAGCCCCAGAACTGGTATCCGGCGGCATGGGCCGCCACCGGCGCGAGGACCATCGTGAGGAGACCGACGAGGGCGGCGACGACCAGGCCTACAGTGCGGCGACGGGGGCGGGGGGACGGCTTGGGCACGACGGCTCCTTGGGGGCGGCGGGGGAGGGTGTCGAGGGGGAGGGAGTCGGGGGCGCGGACTACCGGCCGCCGCCCAGGATCGACCCCAGCAGGTCGTCCAGGCCGAGGCCGCCGGATGATCCGGCAGACTTCTGCCGGGCCCCTCCGAGGATGCCCCCGAGCAGGTCTTCCAACGCCCCGCCCAGCCCGCCGCCCGCGGAACCCCCGGCGGCGGCACCGCCACCCAGCTTCTTGGACAGCCACGCGAGCACGATCGGCGCCAGGATCGGCAGCAGCTTCTGCACCAGGCCGGACCCGCCCTGCCCGCCCAACCGGTGGGCGACGGCGTCGGTCTGGTCGCCGAACACGTGACCGACGATCTTCTGCCCGTCGGCGGTGTCGACCTGGTTCAGCTGCAGCCGTCCCTCACCCAGGCCGCTGCCCGAGTGGTCGGCCAGGGCGGAGGCCAACGACTCCTCGCCGGCCGGCTCCTGGGCGTTCAGCCGCAGGCCACCGACCAGGGCCGGCAGTGCCTGCCGCACCGCCTGCTCGGTCTCGGCCTCGCCCGCCCCGAGTTGCTGGGCGAGGTCCTGGATCGGGATGCTCGCGAACAGTTCGTCCAACTGGCTCATCGATGACCTCCTGGATCGTGGCCCCGGGCGGGCCGCGTGCTGATCCGACCCTAGGGCACACCCGGCGGGCAGGTCACCCGGACGGCGTGAGGATCCGGCGCTACGGTGGCGCCCATGAGTGGTGTATTCAGCTGGACCTACTGTGACGCCGACGGCGCACCGATCCCGGACCTCGGGCTCAGCGGCGCCGCCTTCCCCACCCGGTCCGAGGCGGAGGCGTGGCTGGCCGAGGAGTGGAGCACGCTGGCCGACGCCGGGGTCGGGTCGGTCTCGTTGATGGACCGGGACGAGGTGGTCTACGGCCCGATGAGCCTGAGCCCGGGATGATCCGGCTCGCTCAACGGCGCACGACGGGGTCGCCGCGCTTGATCTGCGGTCGGGGCACCCGCGACATCCGCATCTGGAACGCGCGGAGCACCACGTATGAGGCGGACCCCTTCGGGGGTTCCTCGCCGAACGTCTCCCGGACCCGCTTCTTGGTCCGGCGCCACAGCAGGACCGAGTCGAGGATGCCGATCAGGATCATCCCGTAGGCGGCGCCGAACACCCCGAGACGGGCCCACGGCTGGTTGATCAGCGACATGGCCAGGATGATCACCATCAACGGCAGCAGGAACTCCCCGATGTTCCAGCGGCTGTCGACCGAGTCGCGCAGGAACCGCTTGATCGGGCCGCGGTCCCGCGGACCGAGGTACTTCTCGTCGCCCCGCAGCATCCCCTCCCGGGCCTTCGCCCGGGCCTGGCGCATCTTGGCCTTCTGCTCGGCCGTGTTGGCCTTGCTGCCGCCCACCAGGGGGCGCCGGTTGGCCGCCTCCTGGGCCTTCCGCTTCGGGGTGGGACGGCCCTTGACCCCGGGGCGGGCCGGAGCCTCCGGCTCGGGGTTGGCGGGGACGGTCACCGACTTCTTGCGCGAGAACACGGGTCCACTGTATGACGTGGCGATGGACTTCCAAGACCTCGCCGTCGACCGGGAGCGCCGGTTCAGCCTCGGGCGCGAGACCACGACGGAGCAGTTCTACCTCTCGATCCCGGTCGCGCTCAGGCTGGTCGACGCGGAGGAGTACTACCGCCTGACCCCCGAGGAGTTCTCCCGCTTCCGCGAGGACCCGGAGGCGGCGGGGCGTCTCGCCGACCGGTGCCGGCAGCGGTTGGAGGATCCCCGCCTGCTCGTGGCGCCAGGTCCCGAACGGGGCGTCGGGTGATCCGGCGGCGACCTGGATAGGCTCGGTGGGGTGAACCCGACTTCCACCTCCCACGCCGACCGCCGCGCCGAACTCTCTGGGCGGGTGCAGGACCTCATGCCCGCGATCCGGGACGACCTGGAGACCCTCACCAGGATCCCCTCGGTGTCCCTGGACTCCTTCGACCAGCGGCACGTGGACGACAGCGCCGCGGCCGTGGCGGACCTGCTCGAGGCCGAGGGGATGCAGGTGCGGATCGTGCGCGAGGGGGGACGACCGGCCGTGATCGGGCACCTCCCGGGACCCGAGGGTGCGCCCACGGTCCTGCTGTACGCCCACCACGACGTCCAGCCGCCGGGCGATGACGCGGACTGGGACTCGGCACCGTTCGAGCCGACCGAGCGGGACGGCAGGGTGTATGCCCGGGGCATCGCCGACGACAAGGCCGGCGTGATGGCCCATGTCGCGGCCCTGCGGGCCCACGGCGGCCGCCCCCCGGTCGGGGTGACCGTCTTCGTGGAGGGGGAGGAGGAGATCGCCTCGGAGTCGCTGCCGGCGATCCTGGACAAGCACGGCGACAGCCTCACGGCGGACGCGATCGTCCTGGCCGACAGCCAGAACTGGAAGATCGGGGTGCCCGCGCTGACCACCACGCTGCGCGGCCTGGTCCGGGTGGTGGTGGAGGTCAAGGCCCTGGACCACGGTGTGCACTCCGGCATGTTCGGCGGGGCGGTGCCCGACGGGTTGACCGCCCTGGCCCGGCTGCTGGCCACGTTGCACGACGACGAGGGGAACGTCGCGGTGCAGGGGTTGCTGACCTCCGAGGCGGCCGAACTGGACTACCCGGAGGAGGTGTTGCGGGCCGAGGCCGGGCTGGCCGAGGGGGTGTCCCCGATCGGCTCCGGCTCGTTCCTGTCCCGCCTCTGGACCAAGCCGTCGATGACGGTCATCGGCATCGACGCACCCTCGGTCGCCAAGGCGGCCAACCTGCTGACCCCGGTCGGCCGGGCCAAGCTCTCGATGCGGATCCATCCCGCGGAGGACCCGGACACGGCATACCGGCTGTTGGAGGCGCACCTGACCGAGCACGCCCCGTGGGGCTGCCAGGTGACCGTCACCCTGGACGACCAGGGCGCCGGGTTCTCCGCCGACGCGCAGGGACCGATCTACGAACAGGCCCGGGCCGCCTTCGAGGACGCCTGGGGTGTGCCGCCGGTCGACATCGGCGTGGGCGGGTCGATCCCGTTCGTCGCCGCGTTCGCCGAGAAGTTCCCGGAGGCGGCGATCCTGGTGACCGGCGTGGAGGACCCGGACACCCGGGCCCACGCGGCCAACGAGAGCCTGCACCTGGGGGAGTTCGAACGGGTCTGCCTCGCCGAGGCGCTGCTGTTGGACCGACTGGGAAGGATGGGCTGATGGCCGAGGAGAAGCAGGGCGCCTACGTGGAGGACGAGTTCCGACGGGACACCCGCTACATCCCCACCCGGATCACGGCCGACGGGCAGCCGGACGGGTTCGCGGCGGAGGCCGGCCGCTACCGCCTCGTGGTGAGCCGGGCCTGCCCGTGGGCGAACCGCACGGTCATCTCCCGGCGCCTGCTCGGGCTGGAGGGGGCGATCTCGATGGGGATCTGCGGGCCGATCCACGACGCCGACAGCTGGACCTTCGACCTCGACCCCGGCGGGGTGGACCCGGTCCTGGGCATCCCCCGGTTGAAGGACGCCTACGAGGCGCGCCCGGACGGGTACAAGCCCGGCGTCACTGTGCCGGCGATCGTGGACACCACCACCGGGCAGGTGGTGACCAACGACTTCCGCCAGATCACCGAGGACTTCGCGACGCAGTGGACCGCCTTCCACCGCGAGGGCGCGCCGGACCTCTACCCGGAGGCCCTGCGGGCCGAGATCGACGAGGTGCAGCAGCTGGTCTACGACGACGTGAACAACGGGGTCTACCGCTGTGGCTTCGCGGGCAAGCAGGACTCCTACGACCGGGCCTACGACCGGTTGTTCGGCAGGCTGGACTGGCTCTCGGAGCGGTTGTCCACCCGGCGCTACCTGGTCGGGGACACCATCACCGAGGCCGACATCCGGCTGTTCACCACGTTGGCCCGCTTCGACGCGGTCTACCACGGCCACTTCAAGTGCAACCGGTCCAAGCTCACCGAGATGCCGGTGCTGTGGGCCTACGCCCGGGACCTGTTCCAGACGCCCGGCTTCGGCGACACCACGGACTTCGACCAGATCAAGGCGCACTACTACGGCACGCACCTGGACATCAACCCGACCGGGGTGATCCCCAAGGGGCCCGACAACTCGTCGTGGCTGACCCCCCACGGCCGGGAGGAGTTGGGCGGCCGCCCGTTCGGTGACGGCACGCCGCCCGGGCCGCCGCCGGAGGCCGAGCGGGTCCCCGAGCTGTAACCGCGGGGGAGCCGGCAGCCGGGTCAGTGCACCCCGCGCATCAGCACCGTGATCCGCCGGGACAGCAGGAGCAGCACCACCCCGATGGTGATCGTCACCGCTCCCAGGGTGCCGAAGTAGGCCACCTCGTTCTCGGCGCTGTAGAAGCCCGCGAGACTGCCGGACAGGGCGGTGCCGAGGGCGACCGAGAGGTAGAACAGGGCCACCATCAGCACCGGGTAGGCCTTGGGTGCCAGCTTGGTCGACAGGGACAGCCCGACCGGGGAGAGCAGCAACTCACCACAGGTGGCCACCAGCATGATCAGCGCCACCCAGAGGGCCGGCACGCTGGTCACGCTGGCCATCGGCAGGAACAGCAGGAAGGCAGCGCCCATCAGCGCGATCCCGAGGCCGAACTTGGTCGGAGTCACCGGTTGGCGGTCACCCATCCGGGTCCAGGCCGCGGCGAACACCGGGGCCAGCAGGATGATGAAGAACGGGTTGAACGACTGGACCCAGGAGATCGGCATCGTCCAGTCGCCGAGGAAGGGCAGCGAGAGGTCGCGGTCCAGCCGGGTGTCGGAGTAGATCGTCACGACGGTGAACTGCTGCTGGAACAGCGCCCAGAAGGCTGCCGACCCGATGAACATCGGGATGAAGGAGACCACCCGGGAGTGCTCGTCGGGGGAGACCCGGTTGCTGGTCAGCAGGATCGCGAACAGGGCGATTGCCGAGATCACCGTCGCCCCGACCACCACGTCGGCCAGGTTCTCGGCGGTGAGCAGGCCGAACAGCACGGCCAGCACGACGACCAGCACCGCTGCGACGGCGATGCCCAGCCACTTCGGGTACTCCTGCCGGGGCAGCGGGTTGGGGACCGCGTGCACGGTGTCCGGCAGCCGCCGGCGGGCGAGGCCGTACTGGGCCAGGCCGATGGCCATCCCGATCGCCGCCAACCCGAAGCCCAGGTGGAAGCCCCAGCGCTGCTGCGCCAGACCGGTCAGCAAGGGTCCGATCAGCCCGCCGATGTTGACGCCCATGTAGAAGATCGAGAAGCCGGCGTCCCGCCGGGGGTCGTCGGTGCCGTAGAGCGCCCCCACCAGGTTGGTGATGGTGGCCTTGAGCCCACCGGACCCGATGGCGACCAGGATCAGTCCGGTGGCCAGCCCGGGCACGGCCGGGATCACCGCGAGGGCGATGTGGCCCAGCATGATCAGCACGGCCGAGACGAACATCGTCCGCTCCGACCCGATCAGCCGGTCCGCGACCCAGCCGCCCACGATCGAGAACAGGTAGACCGACCCGCCGTAGGCGCCCACGATGCCGGCGGCCACCCCCTGGTCGATGCCCAGGCCACCGTCGGTGGTCTGGAAGTACATGTAGATCAGGACGATGCCCTGCATGCCGTAGAAGGAGAAGCGCTCCCACAGTTCGACGCTGAACAGGTTCGCCAACATCCGGGGTTGTCCGAAGAAGCCCCGGTCGATCGTGTCGTCAGCTCGGTTCACAGCCATCCCCTCATGCTGGACCCGGCACGGCGGATTGTCTTGGCGAGGGTCCCGGTCGGGCAGGCACTACCATCGGGGCATGACCGTTGTGTGCTCCTGGTGGCCGTCGACCCGACGGCACTGACGCGCACCCCGCACAAGGCCGTCCCGTGGGCGGCCTTGACCTGTGTCCGGGCACCGCATCGACCTCGGGCGGCAGAAAGGCAATGATGACGACCGAGACCACCACCGAGACCGTGGGCGCCGAGTCCGCCGGGGACGCCCTGGCCGGGTCCACCTCCGGGGCCTCGCTGGCCCGCACCACGGCCCGCTCCGCCGAGATCGAGCGGCAGATCGACGTCGACCCCTCGGGCTTCCGGGTGCTCACCGGCGACCGGCCCACCGGCAACTTGCACCTGGGTCACTACTTCGGCACGCTGCGCAACCGGGTCCTGCTGCAACGCAAGGGCGTGGAGACCTTCATCCTGGTGGCCGACTACCAGGTGATCACCGACCGGGACGGCGTCGGCGCGATCCGGGAGCGGGTGCTCTCGCTGCTGGCCGACTACCTGGCCGTCGGGCTGGACCCGGAGGCCACCACGATCTTCACCCACTCCTCGATCCCGGCGCTCAACCAGCTGATGCTGCCCTTCCTGTCCCTGGTGACCGATGCCGAACTGCGTCGCAACCCGACGGTGAAGGCCGAGTTCGAGGCGACCGGGGGCCGCCCGATGTCCGGCCTGCTGCTGACCTACCCGGTCCACCAGGCGGCCGACATCCTGTTCTGCAAGGCCAACCTGGTCCCGGTCGGCAAGGACCAGCTGCCGCACCTGGAGCAGGCCCGGGTGGTCGCGCGCCGGTTCGACGAGCGCTACGGCCGGGCCGTCCCGGACGCACCGGTCTTCCCCGCGCCGGAGGCGCTGCTGTCCCAGGCGGCGAACCTGCTCGGCACCGACGGGCAGAAGATGAGCAAGTCCAAGGGCAACACGATCGAGCTCGGGATGGACGCCGACGCCACCGCCAAGGCGCTCAAGAAGGCGGTCACCGACGCGGACCGGCACATCACCTACGACCCGGAGAACCGGCCCGAGGTCGCCAACCTGCTCCTACTGGCCGGGCTGGCCTCCGACCGCGACCCGGCGCAGATCGCGGAGGAGATCGGGGACGGCGGCGGCGGCACCCTGAAGAAGGTGGTCACCGAGGCGGTCAACGAGCACTTCGCCCCGATCCGGGCCCGCCGAGCCGAGCTGGCCGCGGACGAGGCCTACCTCCGCGAGGTGCTGGCCCGGGGCAACGCGCGCGCCACCGAGATCGCCGAGGCGACGCTCGACGAGGTGCGCACCGCCATGCAGATGCAGTACTGAGGGGAGCGGACCCATGCGGGTGGTCCTCGCCACCGGTCCGTATGCCGGGGTGCCGGGGGTGGTGGAAGCCGCCCACCAGCTCGCTCGGGGCTGGTCCGGCCAGGCGCCGCACGACCAGGTGCTGGCGTGCCCGTTGTCCGACGGGGGCACCGGGTTCGTCGAGGCGCTGGCGCACGGGCTGGGCGTGCAGCCCGCGCCGCTGGTCGTCACCGGTCCCGACGGGCGACAGGTCCCGGCCGAGGTGCTGGTGGCCGAGCTGGACGGGCGACGCACCGCCTACCTGGAGGCAGGACAGGCGGCCGGCCGGCACCTGGTGGGCGAGGCCGCGCTGGCCGACCCGACCGCGCTGACCAGCCGCGGGGTCGGCGAGCTGCTCCGCGCGGCGGTGGACACCGGGGCGGACCGGATCGTGCTCGGCGTCGGCGACCTGGCCAGCCACGACGGCGGCCGGGGGATGCTGGAGGCGCTCGGGGCCGGGGAGGACCTCGGCAACCTGCCGGCCGTGCGGGCCGGTCTCACCGGGACGACCCTCGTGCTCGCCGCGGCCGTCGACCTGCCGCTGCTCGGCTTCCACGGTGCTAGCGCTGCGCTGGGGACCGACCACGGCGTCCCCGACCCCGTCACCCAGTCCCTGGAGCAGCGGATGGGCCGGCTGACCGAGGTGGTCGGCCAGCTGCTGCCGCCGCGCCGCGACCTGTTGTCCGGCAGCCGGATCCGTCCCGAGCGGGAGGCAGGTGCCGGCGCGGGCGGGGGAGTCGGGTGGGCGACCCTGCTCCTCGGCGGCACCCACGTGCCCGGTGCCGCCTTCGTCATGCAGGAGCTGGGGCTGCCCGACCTCCTGCCCGGCGCCCTCGTGGTGACCGGCGCGACGGCATACGACTGGCAGAGCATCCGCGACGGCGTCATCGCCGAGGTGGCCCGGGCCGCCCTCGGGTATGCCGCACCGACCGTCGTCCTCGCGGAGCGGGTGGGCGTGGGGCGTCGGGAGGGGATGTCCCTCGGGATCTCGGGCAGTTATGCGCTCGCCGACGGCGAGGACCTCCCGGCGCTCGCCGCCCGGGTGGCCCGCACGTGGTCCCCGCCGCCCCCGCCGCCCACGCCGCCGGCGACACCGGGCTCCCCGGGAGCGGGGCCGCAGGCGTAGCCTGGGGACCAGGGACGGAACAAAGCGACGTCCACGCGGCGTTGGATCCCGTGAGCAGCACCACCGAGAGGAAGAGACAGCGATGAGCCTTCAGGACACGCAGGGCAGCCCGGCCACCACCGAGACCACGCCGGCGCACGGGGTGGTCCTCACCGACGTCGCCGCCGGCAAGGTCAAGAGCCTGCTGGAGCAGGAGGGACGGGACGACCTGCGCCTGCGCATCGGGGTGCAGCCCGGCGGCTGCTCCGGCCTGATCTACCAGCTCTACTTCGACGAGCGCACCCTCGACGGCGACCTGGTCGAGGACTTCGCCGGCGTCGAGGTCGTCGTCGACCGGATGAGCGCCCCCTACCTGGACGGTGCGACGATCGACTTCGCCGACACCATCGAGAAGCAGGGCTTCACCATCGACAACCCCAACGCGGGCGGTTCGTGCGCCTGCGGTGACAGTTTCAGCTGAACCACCCCCGCCACGCGCGACACCCCGTCGAACACCCCGGCAGGGCCCGGCCCCGGACACGTCCGGACCGGCACCCGAGCCGGGGTGTTCGGCCGTCCGGGGGCCGTGGCGGTAGGTTGCCGGGGTGAAGATCGCCGTCTGCGGGTCCATCGCGACCGACCACCTGATGACCTACCAGGGTCGGTTCACCGACTCCCTGATCCCCGATGCGCTGGACAAGATCTCGTTGTCCTTCCTGGTGGAGGACCTGCAGGTGCGTCGCGGGGGGATCGGGGCCAACATCAGCTTCGGGATGGCCAAGCTCGGCCACCGGCCGATCCTGGTCGGCTCGGTGGGGGAGGACTTCGGGTCCTACCGGTCATGGCTGGAGCGGCACGGGGTCGACTGCAGCCACGTGCACGTCTCGGAGACCCGGCACACCGCCCGCTTCGTGTGCACGACGGATACCGAGATGGCCCAGATCGCCACCTTCTACGCCGGTGCGATGAGCGAGGCCCGGGAGATCGAGCTCGGCCCGATCGTCGACGCCGTCGGCGGCCTCGACCTGGTCGTGGTCAGCCCCGACGATCCCGAGGCGATGCTGCGCCACTGCGCCGAGTGCCGGAGCCGGGGCCTGCGCTTCGTGTCCGACCCCTCCCAACAGCTGGCGTTCATGGACGGCGACTCGATCCGGCGGCTGGTCGACGGGGCGTACTACCTGGTCACCAACGAGTACGAGGCCGCGCTCACCGAGCAGAAGACCGGCTGGTCCGCCGAGGAGATCCTGGACCGGGTCAGCTACCGGGTGATCACGCACGGCAGGGACGGCGCGTCGATCCACGCCAAGGGGCAGGACAGCATCCACGTGCCGATCGCCAAGCCGGTGGAGCGGGTCGACCCGACCGGGGTCGGTGACGCCTTCCGCGCCGGCTTCCTGACCGGGTTGGCCTGGGAGCTCGACCACGAACGGTCCGCCCAGATCGGTTCGATGCTGGCCGGCTGTGTGCTGGAGACGGTCGGCACCCAGGAGTACGACTTCAGCCGGGCCCAGTTCCTCGACCGCTTCGGCACCGCCTACGGCCAGGCCGCCGCCGACGAGGTCGCCCCGCACCTGGGCCTGGCGGGCTGAGGCCGGCGCCCGGCCCGCAGCCACCAGTTCCCTACCGCGCACGACGCCGTATGCCGACCGAGCCACCACCCACCGAGTGGGCGCTGAGCCTGGCCCAGGTGGTCCCCGGCGAGGACCTGGCCGGGGTGGGTGCCGACCTGGAGCCGGGCACCGTGCTGGCGGCGTACCGGATCGGCCTGTTCCCGATGGGACTGGGGGAGGGCGGCACCGACCCGATCGGCTGGTGGTCCCCGGACCCCCGGGGCGTCCTGCTGCCGGGCGACCTGCACGTGAGCCGGTCCCTGCGGCGGTCGCTGCCCCGTTTCGAGGTCCGGGTCGACACCGCCTTCGAGGAGGTGGTCCGGCGCTGTGCCGACCCGTCGCGGGACGGCCGGTGGATCACCCCGGCCATCGCGACGGCATACGGACGACTGCACCGGCTCGGCTGGGCGCACTCGGTCGAGACCTGGCAGGCCGGCTGCCTGGTCGGCGGGCTCTACGGGTTGGCGATCAACGGGCTGTTCGCCGGAGAATCGATGTTCCACACCGTCACCGACGCCTCGAAGGCCGCCCTCGTCGGGCTCGTGGAGCTACTCGGTGACGGCGGGCAACCGGGTCTGCCCCGGTGGATGGTCGACGTCCAGTGGCGCACCGAGCACCTGGCGACGCTCGGGATCCGGGAGCTGCCGCGGGAGCGCTACCTGGAGTTGCTCGGGCACGTCCTGCGGCAACCCGCCCCCGACGCGTGGAGCCACCGCGACGCGGGGTCACCCTGACCACACGGGACACAGGGGAAGGGGTAGAGTTCCGTTGTCATGATCAGGCCGGACTGTGAGGTGCGCATTGCGACGGCGAATTGAGCCCCGAGACCACAGGGGGGCGCGCAAGGCGACGCTGGTCGCCGGAGCCCTGGCGGCGACGCTGCTGTTGTCCGGGTGCGGGGCCGAGTTCCGCCGTGGCTACATGCCCGAGCCGGTCACCGAGCACGCGACGCAGGTCATGCACTTCTGGAACTGGACCTGGATCGCCGCCCTCGCGATGGGCCTGCTGGTCTGGGGTCTGATCCTGTGGTGCATGGTGGCCTACCGGCGCCGCAAGAACGACAACGGCGAGCTGCCGCCGCAGATCCGCTACAACGTCCCGTTGGAGATCCTCTACACGGTCGTCCCCGTGATCATGGTGGGCGTGCTCTTCGGCAAGACCGTGGAGCTGCAGAACGAGATGCTGGACACCGACCGCCCGGCCGACGTGACGGTCAACGTGATCGGCAAGAAGTGGTCCTGGGACTTCAACTACGTGAACGAGAACGTCTACATCGCCGGCACCCAGGCGGTCGACCTCCGCAAGGGTGAGGAGGGGATCCCGGACACGCTGCCGCACCTGGTGCTGCCGATCGACTCCCGCGTCGAGTTCGTGCTGACCTCCCGCGATGTCATCCACTCCTTCTGGGTGCCCCAGTTCCTGACCAAGATGGACATGCTCCCCGGGCAGGTGAACACCTTCCAGGTGGTCACCACCGAGGAGGGCGAGTTCATGGGCAAGTGCGCCGAGCTCTGCGGTGCCTACCACTCGGAGATGTTGTTCATGGTCGACGTGGTCTCCCAGGAGGAGTACGACCAGCACATCGCCGACCTCGAGGCCGCCGGCAACACCGGCCAGCTCGACAACACGCTCAACCAGTACGACTTCCACGACGGACAGGAACTCGACTACGAGGAGGGCACGGACTGATGGCTATCGTCACCGGCGAGCGTCCGGACACACTGTCGGCCCCACAACCGGCGGCACCGCGCCGCGACCTGGGTCGGCTCTTCGTCAAGGTCATCACGACCACCGACCACAAGGTGATCGGCAACCTCTACTTCGCGACCTCCGTCATCTTCTTCATGCTCGGTGGCCTGATGGCACTGGTCATCCGCGCCGAGCTGTTCACCCCTGGCCTGCAGGTCGTGGACAACCCCGAGCAGTTCAACCAGATGTTCACCATGCACGGCACGATCATGCTGTTGCTGTTCGCGACCCCGCTGTTCGCCGGTTTCGCCAACGCGCTGATGCCGTTGCAGATCGGTGCCCCCGACGTCGCCTTCCCGCGGCTGAACATGTTCGCCTACTGGCTGTACCTGCTCGGCGGCCTGATCGTGATGGGCGGCTTCCTGGTGCCCGGCGGCGCCGCGGCGTTCGGCTGGTTCGCCTACCAGCCCCTGGCCGGCGCGATGCACAGCCCCGGGATGGGTGGGGACCTGTGGGTGATGGGCCTGGCGCTGACCGGATTCGGCACCATCCTGGGTGCGGTCAACTTCATCACCACGATCATCTGCATGCGCGCCCCCGGCATGACCATGTTCCGGATGTCGATGTTCACTTGGACCGTCCTGGTGACCTCGATCCTGGTGCTGATGGTCTTCCCGGTGCTCGCGGCGGCCTTCTTCGGGATGGCGGCCGACCGGATCGTCGGCGCGCACATCTTCGACCCCGAGCACGCCGGCGCCATGCTGTGGCAGCACATGTTCTGGTTCTTCGGCCACCCCGAGGTCTACATCATCGCGCTGCCGTTCTTCGGCCTGATCTCCGAGATCGTCCCGACGTTCAGCCGCAAGCCGCTGTTCGGCTACAAGACGATGGTCTTCGCGGTCGTGGCGATCGCGGCCCTGTCGGTGAGCGTGTGGGCCCACCACATGTACGCCACCGGTGCGGTGCTGCTGGAGTTCTTCGCGATCATGACGATGCTGATCGCGGTCCCGACCGGGCTGAAGTTCTTCAACTGGGTCGGCACCATGTGGCGCGGCAAGATCACCTTCGAGACCCCCATGGTGTGGTCGTTGGGCTTCCTGGTGACCTTCCTGTTCGGTGGCCTCACCGGCGTCATCCTGGCCAGCCCGGTCCTCGACTTCCACGTGACCGACTCCTACTTCGTCGTGGCGCACTTCCACTACGTGGTGTTCGGCACGGTCGTGTTCGCGATGTTCGCCGGCTTCTACTTCTGGTGGCCCAAGTTCACCGGTCACATGCTCAACGAGAAACTGGGCAAGCTGCACTTCTGGATGCTCTTCTTCGGGTTCCACGGCACCTTCCTGATCCAGCACTGGCTGGGCGTCGTCGGTATGCCGCGCCGCTACGCGGACTATCTGCCCGAGGACGGGTTCACCTGGATGAACCAGGTCTCCACCGTCTCCTCGTTCCTGCTGGGCGCCTCGATGCTGCCGTTCCTGCTGGCGGTCTGGAAGAGCTTCAAGACCCCCAAGGTCGAGGTGGACGACCCGTGGGGTTATGGAGGGTCCCTGGAGTGGGCCACCTCGTGCCCGCCGCCGCGGCACAACTTCGACCACATCCCGCGGATCCGTTCCGAGCGTCCGGCGTTCGACCTGCACCACCCGGCGGTCGCCACGATGGAGTCGCCGGAGCCGGACAAGGGCGTCATGGAAGAACTGCTCGGCGGTCCCACGACCGACCCGGAGGGTCGCGTGGGCACACACAGCGGTGACGAGTCGGACCCGCAGGCCGGGCGCGACCAGGAAGGTGGCCAGCGGTGAGGGTCAAGACACTGTCGACCGAGTTCAAGACGTTCGCCCTGCTGGTGCCCTTCTTCGTCGTGGTCGCGGCCGTCTACGCCTACTTCACCGACCCGATGGAGTGGGTCGGGATCGTCGGGCTGTCGTTGACCGCCTGCCTGTGCGCGTTCATCGCCGGCTTCATCTGGTTGACCTCGCGCAAGGTCGACGACCGGCCCGAGGACAACGAACTCGGCGAGATCTCCGACGCGGCGACGGACAACTACGGCTTCTTCAGCCCCCACTCCTGGTGGCCGCTTTGGCTCGGACTGTCTAGTGCCGTGGTCTTCCTCGGCGTGGCCATCGGCTGGTGGTTGGTCATGATCGCCGCCCCGTTCATGGCCCTGGCCACCGTCGGCTGGACCTTCGAGTACTTCCGGGGCGAGAAGGCCGTCTGAGCCCTCTGCAGCGCCCCTCCAGGTGAGACGCCCCTCCTGCAAAGGACGGGGCGTCTCCTGGTTGCTGTGCCCTCGTGCGTGCGCCGTATGCGTGCCCCCGGGCCTAGGGGTCCTGGGGAACGTGCCCGTCGCGCGGGGCGCCCGGTGGTGGCACCCCAGCAACGTCCGCTGCACTCCCTGCACCATCGGGTGGGGGTGGGGGCGAGAGCGTGAGGGCAGCAGCGGCCGAGGCAGTCGCCACCACCTCGCCGGCAGTCGGCGTCACCGGTTGCCCTAGTTCTGCGGTGGGGGGCGGCACCGCAGCCGCGTAGGTGGTCGACAGCGCCCGGTAGGCGGGGGAGACGAGGGCGAGCAGCCCGACCACGACCATGATCAGGCCGGCGCCGAGGAAGACGAGGGCGATGCCCCGGGAGACCGGGGTGCCGGCGCCCACGAGCGGCTCGATGGCCAGCTGCCCGGACTCCGACCGCGCGAAGGGGATGATCCAGCGCGCGGCGATCGGGGCGATGAGGAAGGCGGTCAGCGGGGCCGCGGCGGTCTCCACGGCCATCGCGAACCCGAAGACCCGGCCCTGACGTTCCAGCGGGACCACCCGCTGGATGATGGTCTGCTCGGCCGCCTCGATGGCAGGGATCAGACACATGTAGAGGAAGATCCCCACCACGAAGAGCCAGGCCCACTCGCGGATGGTGAAGACGGCGCCCAGCGCGCCCATGGCGACGACGCACAGCAACATGGTGCGCACCGGTCGGGGCCCGAGACCGAACCTGGCGACCAGGCCGCCGCCGACGATGAACCCGAGCGAGGTGGCGCCGAGGACCAGCCCCCACACGGTGACGTCGAACATCTCCAGGCCGTAGGGATCCATCAGGGCCATGTAGACGCCACCGATGAAATTGTTGAAGGTCGAGAAGAAGATCAGCGCGAACAGTCCCGCGGATGCCGCGATGAGCGCGATCGATCCCCGGATGGCGACCCTGCCCTGGTCGTCGGAGCCGGCCGCGGCGGGCTCGGGCTCCTGGGGCATCCGGATCGTCAGCAGGTGGACCAGCCCGATGCCCACGGCGGCGCAGGCGACCACCATGGTCCAGCCCATGCCGAGGTACCCGATGGCCAGTCCGGAGAGCACGCTGGTCGCGAGGAAGGTGATCCCCTGGGCCGTGCCGACCAGTCCGTTGGCGCGTGCCCGCTCGGCCTCCGGCACCAGGATGGTGACGCAGGTGGACAGGGCGATGTTGCGCATGTGCTCCACGACGGACCCGATCAGGATGAGCACCGCGAGCATCCAGAACCAGGGCTGCTGCAGGTCGGTCAGGGCGGCGCCGGGGACCCGGTGGTAGAAGACCGCGGCCACCACGAACAGGACCAGCGTGGTCACCGACGACAGTCTCATCACGGTGATCTTGCGGTGGTGGTCCACGACCGAGCCGAAGACGATGCTGCTCGCCGAGACGAACAGCATGTAGGCACCGCCGATCACGCCGGTGGCCAGCACCGATCTCGTCTCAAGATAGGCCCAGAAGGTCAGCGCGAACCACAGGAAGCTGGTCGTCAGCCCGGCGACGGCCGTGTTCACCAGCAGGTGGGTGAACGTGCGGCCGACCGGGGGGAGGTTCTTCACCATGCCAGTCTGACCGCTCACACCGACAAACCTCATCGGAATTTGTTGCTGTGGGTCAGGGTCGGCGGGTGTCGGACCGGGTCAACCCCAGCCCAGTGCGTGCAGCCGGTCTTCCTCGATGCCGAAGTGGTGGGCGATCTCGTGGACCACCGTGACGGCCACCTCCTCGATGACCTCCTGCCGGTCCCGGCACATCCGCAGGGTGGGTCCTCGGAAGATGGTGATCCGGTCCGGCATGGTCCCGCCCCAGGACAGGTCGCGCTCGGTCAGCGGGGTGCCGTCGTAGACGCCCAAGAGCTCGGGGTCGTCGTCGGGCGGCTCGTCCTCGACGAAGAACACGACGTTGTCGAGCAGGTCCATCAACTCCGGTGGGACCTGGTCCAAGGCGTCACCGACGGCGTCCTCGAACTCCTCACGGGTCATCGACAGCGGGTCGTCCGGGTCCTCCGGGTCCTCGGGGCCGTGCCGGTGCGGTTCGTGCGGGGTTTGCTCAGTGATGCTGACCCGGCTCCAGGGCCTCGGCCCGCTCGTCCTCGGACTCGCCCGCGGGCAGGGCCTCGGTCTCACCGTGGTGGTGTGCGGCCGCCAGCTCGGTGGGGGTGACGGGCTCGACCCGGTCCTTGAAGTAGAACTCGGACAGCGCCCGGCGGGCCTTGTAGAGCATGCCCCGCGGCTCGCGCACGCCGTGCTCGTCGACCTCGGACCCCTCGGTCACCGACAGCGGGCGCTGCGGCTCGTGCTGGACCAGGTGCCACCGGTCGCTGGGCGAGAGCGGCTCGTGGTGCTCGTAGAACTTGCCCTCGGGGGTGCGCACGATCCGGCCCGACTCCACGCCGTGCATGACCAGGTCGTGGTCGGCCCGCTGCAACGACAGACAGACCCGCTTGACCACCATGAACACCACGATCGGCAGGACGAAGAAGGCCACCCGGAACGAGTTGGTGATGTCGTTGATCGACAGGTGCAACTTGATCGCCAGGATGTCGTTGACCGTCGCCAGGGCGAGCACCACATACATCGAGATGCCTGCGGCACCGATGGCGGTCCGGACCGGGGCGTTGCGCGGGCGGTCCAGCAGGTGGTGCTCGCGCTTGTCACCGGTGATCCAGGCCTCCAGGAACGGGTAGGCGCCCAGGATGATCCAGACGAGGGGGAGCAGCACCAACGAGCCCAGAAAGATGTTGAAGCTCCAGGTGAAGCCCCACAACTCGAACTCGAGCCAGCCGGGCAACAGGCGCAGCGCCCCGTCGGAGAACCACATGTAGAAGTCCGGCTGGGACCCTGCGGTGACCTGTGTCGGGTCGTAGGGTCCGTAGACCCACACGGCGTTGATCGTGACCAGTGCCGAGATGAGGGCGACGACACCGAACACGATGAAGAAGAAGCCGCCGGCCTTGGCCAGGTACACCGGCATGAACGGGAAGCCGACCACGTTGTCGTTGGTCCGGCCCGGGCCGGGGAACTGGGTGTGCTTGTGCACCATGACCAGCACGATGTGGGCGGTGAACAGCCCGACCAGGAGCGCCGGCAGCAGCAGCACGTGGGCGATGAAGAGGCGGGGGATGATCAACTCGCCCGGGAACTCCCCGCCGAAGACGAAGAAGGTCATGTAGGACCCGATGACCGGGGCGGACTGCATGAAGCCGTTCATCGCCCGGATGCCGGTGCCGGAGAGCAGGTCGTCCGGGAGGGAGTACCCGGCGAAGCCCTCGATGCAGGCCAGCAGCGACAGGACCGCACCGATCACCCAGTTGATCTCACGGGGCTTGCGGAACGCGCCGGTGAAGAAGACCCGGGCCACGTGGAGCGCGATGCCCACGATGAACAGCAGCGCGGCCCAGTGGTGCATCTGCCGGATCAGGAGCCCGCCCTTGATCTCGAAGGAGATGTCCAGGGTGGAGGCGTAGGCCTCGCTCATCCCGACGCCCTGCAGCGGCACGAAGGACCCGTCGTAGACGACGTGGCCCATGCTCGGGACGAACCAGAAGGTCAGGAAGGTCCCGGTGATCAGGCAGATGATCATCGAGTACATCGCGATCTCGCCCAACAGGAACGACCAGTGGTCCGGGAAGATCTTCTTCATCATGAAGCGCATGCCCTTGGCAGCGCCCAGCCGTTCGTCGGCCCAGACCAGCGGGGGCGGCAACGTGGGGTTGCTCGCGACCTCCGCCGTGGGGCTGTCGGACCGCACGGTCCCGGCCGGCGAGTCGCCGCCGCGCAGCGCGTCCGCGCCCTGCGGCACGTGTGTGGTGCTCATCAGCCACGCTCCCAGAAGCTCGGGCCCACCGGCTCGGCGAAACCGTCCGCCGCGACGAGGTAGCCCTCGCCGTCGACGGTGATCGGCAGCTGGGGCAGCGGGCGCTTGGCCGGACCGAAGATGACCTTGCAGTCATCGGTCATGTCGAAGGTCGACTGGTGGCACGGACACAGCAAGTGGTGGGTCTGCTGTTCGTACAGCGCCACGGGGCAGCCGACGTGGGTGCAGATCTTGGAGTAGGCCACGATGCCCTGGTAGCCCCACTCGCGTTGCTTGCTGCTCTTGATCTTCGCCGGGTCGAGGCGGACGAGGATGATCGAGTCCTTCGCCTTGGCGGTCATCATCACGCTCGGGTCCAGCTCGTGGGCCGCCTCCCCGACGAAGCCCTCGGGCATGACGTGGAAGACCGAGCCCTGGGTGACGTGCTCGGGCCGGATCGGGGTGCCTGACGGGTCGATCATCAGGCGCATGTCCTTCTTCCAGTTGGTGATCGACAGCTTGTTGCCGGGCAGCGGGCCCAACCCGCCGGCGACCTGCAGGGCCAGCGGCAGCGCGAACAGGCTCAGCGCACCACCGGCGGTCATCAGCAGCAGTGGGCGCCGGTTCAACTGGGCGCTGCGGTAGCCGCGGGACAGGTGCTGGGCGGTCTCCAGCCTGGCCTGGTCGTCGGAGGCCTGGGGGTGGCGCTCCTCGGAGACCTCGACGTCGGACATCAGGGTCTTGGCCCAGTGCCCGGCACCGAGTCCGATGCCCAGCAGCGAAACCGCCAGGGTCAGCCCGAGACCCAGGTGGTAGACGTCCATCTCGCCGATCCAGAAGACCCAGCCGCGCTGGCCTTCCTCCATGAAGAAGTAGACGGCGATGAAGCCCAGCGTGCCCAGCATCGAGAGGGTGAACAGGGCCGCGACCTGGCGCTCGGCGCGCTTGGCGGCCTTGGGGTCCACGTCGGCGCGACGCGGGACGTGCGGCGGGATCCCCGGGTTCTCGAACCGGTCGGTCGTCGCGGCGGAGTTCTCTCCTCCGTGCGGTGCCAGCTCCTGGGTGGTGTCACTCACGTCAGGCCGCCTTCCGTCCGAGCCACACGGCCAAGCCGATCATCAGGGCCGCTCCGATCGTCCAGATGAACAGGGCGTCACCGGCCGGCCCCAGGGATCCGAGGCTGTGGCCGCCGAAGGAGTTGCCGCCCTCCTCGACGTCCTTGAGGAAGGCGATCACGTTCTCCTTCTCCTGCGGGGTGATGTTGTAGTCGTTGAAGACCGGCATGGACTGCGGGCCGGTCAGCATGGCCTCGTAGATGTGGGTGGCCTCCACGCCCATCAGGCTGGGGGCGAACTTGCCGCGCGTCAGGGCGCCGCCGGACCCGGAGGAGTTGTGGCACATCGCGCAGTTCGTCCGGAAGATGGCCCCGCCCTCGGCGATGTTGGCGCCCTCCAGGTCGAGGAACTCCGGGTCCGGCAACGCCGGTCCGGGACCGAGCGAGGCGACGAAGGCGACCAGCTGCGCGGTCTGCTCCTCGGTGAAGTGGTTACGGCCCTTGGCCGGGGCCTGGACCCCGGGGGCGGCCAGCGGCATCCGGCCGGTGCCGACCTGGAAGTTCACGGCGGCGGCCCCGACGCCGACCAGCGACGGCCCCGCCGGCGGGTTGCCCTCACCGTTGGTGCCGTGGCAGGAGGCGCAGTTGGCCAGGAACAGTTCCTTGCCGGCCTTGACGTCGTCGGCGTCGGCGGTGGCCGTCGGGACGGCGCTGGGCGCCTCCGGCTTCATCACGGCGTAGGCGGTGCCGGTCATCGTGAGACCGAGCAGGAGCAGCACGAGTATGGCGATCGGGCTGCGGCGTCGGGCGGCGAGCTTCTTCACAGTCCAGGTCCTCACTTCACCACATAGATCGTCAGGAACAGGGCGATCCACACGACGTCGACGAAGTGCCAGTAGTAGGACACCACGATCGCGCCGGTCTCTTGGGCGTGCGTGTACCGCTTGGCGGTGAAACTGCGCCCGATGATCAGCAAGAACGCCAGCAGGCCGCCGGTCACGTGCAAGCCGTGGAATCCGGTGGTCATGTAGAAGACCGAGCCGTAACCGTCGGAGGCGAGGGTCACGCCCTCACGGATCAGCTCGGCATACTCCCAGACCTGTCCGGCGACGAAGATCGCGCCGAAGATGTAGGTCAGGACGAACCATTCACGCATCCCCCAACTGCCGATCTGCCACAGCTTGCCGCTGCGGGAGGGCTTGCGGGCCTCGGCCTTGAACACGCCCAACTGGCACCAGATCGAGGAGATGACCAGGATCGAAGTGTTGGTGAGGGCGAACGGGAAGTTCAACATCGAGGTGCGCTCGGCCCACAGGTCGGGGGAGACCGCGCGGATGGTGAAGTACATCGCGAAGAGGCCAGCGAAGAACATGATCTCGCTGCCCAACCACACGATGGTGCCCACCGCCGTCATGTTCGGCCGAGAGACCGGTCCGTGCCCTAGGGACATCCCCGCGGCCGCGGGGTCTGCTGTCGCTGCTGGAGTACTCGCCACGTCGGCCATTATGTCCTAAAGCAATCCGTCGTGGGCACCGACCCTCCGGGGTGAATGTGGACCCTGGCCGGGCTGGGTACGATCAGGGCATGACCGTTGCGACGACCGCCGACCAGGCCTCCGGAATTCGCCGGATCACCGTGCTGCTCTACAGCGACGACCGCGCCACCCGTGACGCCGTCCGGCTGGGGGTCGGAAGTACCCCGAGCAGGGACGTCCACGTCGAGCGGTGGCTCGAGTGCGCAACCCCCGACGCGGTGCTGCAGGCGGTGCAGGACGGGGGCTTCGACGTGCTCGTGCTCGACGGGGAGGCCACGCCCTACGGGGGTCTCGGGCTGTGCCGTCAGTTGAAGAACGAGATCCACGACTGCCCGCCGGTGCTCGTGCTCACCGGCCGGGCCGACGACGGGTGGTTGGCGGCCTGGTCCCAGGCGGAGGCCGTCGTCCCGCACCCGCTGGACCCGGCCGCCCTGGCCGGTGCCGTCGCCCGGCTCGTCACCCGGTGAACGGGCAGCCGGCCACGACCTGGCCGGACGTCTTCACCCACCTGCTGGCCGGGGAGGACCTCTCCGCCGAGGCCGCCGCGTGGGCGATGGACCAGGTGATGCGCGGCGAGGCCTCGCCGACCCAGTTGAGCGCCTTCCTCGTGGCGCTGCGCGCCAAGGGGGAGTCCGTCGCCGAGATGCGCGGCCTGGCCGACATGATGCTCGCCCACGCGCTGCGCTTCGAGGTCGAGGGTCCGGCCCTGGACATCGTCGGCACCGGTGGCGACCGCGCGCACACCGTGAACATCTCGACGATGTCCTCCATCGTGGCCAACGGCGCCGGGGTCCGCGTCGTCAAGCACGGCAACCGGGCGGCATCGTCCAAGTCCGGCTCCGCCGACGTGCTGGAGGCGTTGGGGGTCAGCCTCGACCTGTCACCCGAGGCGGTGCACGAGACCTTCCGCCGGTGCGGCATCACGTTCTGCTTCGCGATGACCTTCCACCCCTCGTTCCGGCACTCCGGCGTGGTGCGTCGGGAACTGGGCATCCCGACCGCCTTCAACTTCCTCGGTCCGCTCACCAACCCGGCCCAGCCGCGGTACGGGGCGATCGGGGTGGCCAACGACCGGATGGCGCCGCTGCTGGCCGGTGTGCTGGCCGACCGCGGTCAGGTGGCCGCCGTCTTCCGGGGGGATGACGGGCTCGACGAGATCACCACGACCACGACCACGACCGTCTGGTGGGTTCAGGACGGTCAGGTCCACCAGTTCACCCTCGACCCGGAGCGACTGGGTGTCCCGCGGCACCCGATCGAGGCGCTGCGTGGTGACGACGCGGCGTTCAACGCCGGGGTGGCCCGGGACCTGCTCGCCGGCAAGACGGGCGCCGTCCGCGACGCGGTGCTGCTCAATGCCGGGACGGCGCTGGCGGTCGTGCAGGCGGGGGAGGACTCTCGGGTGCCTACCTCGGAGGAGGAGTTCCACGCCTCCGTGCGGGCGGGGATGGAGCGGGCGGCCGCGGCGATCGACGACGGCTCCGCGCAACGCGCCCTGGACGGCTGGGTCGCCGCGACCGCGGGCTGACCCCGGTCGGCCACCGCGGGCTGACCGCGTGTCCGGGTCCGGGGTCAGTCCCCGTCTTCCAGGCCCAGGGCGAAGCCCGCCTCGAGGTCCTGGTCCGAGTAGGTGCGGAACGCGATGTGCGTGCTCGTCTCCAGCACGCCGGGCACCTTGTTCAGCTGGTCGGCGATCACCGTGTGGAAGTCCTCGTGTCGGGCCACCCGGGCCACGGCGATGAGGTCGATCTCACCGGTCACCGAGTAGACCTCGCTGATCCCGTCGATGGCCACGATCTCGGCGGCTACCTCCGGGATACGGGCTACGTCGGCCTTGATCATCACGATGGCGGAAATCACGTCTCCACCTTAGCGGTGCGCTCTGCCGCATCGGCGCGCAGCGCCCCCGGTGGACGCTCCAGCGGCCGCTGCCCGGACAGGGCTGCATGCTCCCGGTCGCGGTCGAACCCACCCCAGGTCCGCGACATCGGCTCCAACTGTGCCCTGGTCTGGCCGGCGCCGCCGACCGGGCAGGTCCAGGAGCCGCCCTGCAGGTCGACCAGCCGGGTGCCGGGCGTCTCCAGCCAGCGCAGGATCTGCTCGGTCTCCTCCGGGAACGCTGCCGGGGTCGGTCCCTCCGGGGCGGCCACCACCTCGGCGGTGGCCCGCAACGCCGCGATGAACGGCACCGGGTCGGCGCCCCGCGGCGTGACCGTGGTCGCTGCCAGACGGCCGTAGCGGACGCAGACGACCTCCCAGCCCCCCGCCTCGCTGCGTCGCGCGGCCACCAGTTCCGGTGTCTTCGCCAGTGGGGCCATCCGCTGGCTGCGGGCGGCAGCCCGGACCAGGGCCAGCATCCGGTCCCGCAGCGCCCGGGCGTCCTCGAAGCGCTCCTGCGCCGACAGTGCATCGAGCCGGGCGCGCAGGGCCTGGACCACCTCGCGCCCGTCACCGACCAGCACCTTGGCGGCACGCTCGGCGACCGCTGCGTAGTCGGACACGTCCTGGCCGCCGATGCAGGGAGCGCCACACCGGCCCATCTCCGCGAGCACGCAGGCGCTGGTGCCGGGCTTCGCGGACAGGCGCTGGCTGCACTGGCGCAGCGGGACCACCTCGTGCACGGCGGTGATCGCCTGCTCGGCGCTCTTGCGCGAGCCGAACGGGCCGGCGTAGTGCGCGCCGTCGTCCTTGACCCGGCGCACGATGCTCAGGCGGGGGAAGGGCTCGACGGTCAACTTGACCCACAGCGCCTTTTCGGGCTGGCGGGAGCGCCGGTTGTAGCGCGGTTTGTGCTGGGCGATCAACCGGAGCTCCCGGACCTGGGCCTCCAACCGGGTGGCGCACACGATCGGGGTGATCGACTCGGCGATGCCGACCATCTCGGCCATCCGGCGTCTGGTCTCCGAGGCGGTGAAGTAGGAGCGGGTGCGGCGGCGTATGTCCCCGGCGGTCCCGACGTACAGCGGCTCCCCACGGCGGTCCTTGAAGACGTACACGCCAGGGGCGGACGGCATCGCGTCGGCGAGGAAGCGCTTGCGCCGTTGCGCCGGCGTCACCCTGCTGGAGTAGCTCTGCAGCTCCTCCAGGGTGTGCACGCCCAGGTTGCCGACGCGCTCGATGAGGCCGTGCAAGACGTCCACGGTCGCGCGGGCGTCCTGGAGCGCCCGGTGGTTGGGCACCGTCTGTGCGCCGAACAGGGTGGCCAGGCTGGAGAGCTTGTGGTTGGGCGCCTCGTCCCGGTGCACCAGCTGACGGGCCAGACGGACCGTGTCCAGCACCGGGAAGCCCGGCCAGGGGTGCCCGGCGTGGGCAGCGGCCGACTTGAGGAAGGAGACGTCGAAGCCGGCGTTGTGTGCCACGAGCACCGATCCCGCGGCGAACTCCAGGAAGGACGGGAGCACGGACTCGATCCGCGGGGCCCCGGCGACCATCTGGTTGCTGATGCCGGTGAGGACGGTGATGAACGGGGGGATCGGCGCGGTCGGCCGCACCAGCGTCTGGAACTCGCCCAGCACCTCGCCCCCGCGGACCTTGACCGCGCCGATCTCGGTGATGTCGCACTCGGCGGCGGAACCACCCGTGGTCTCCAGGTCGACCACCACGAAGGTGACGTCGGACAGGGCGAACCCGAGGTCCTCGAACGTCTCCTGCACCATCTGCATGACCCCGACGTTAGGACGCGGGTCCGACAGAGCGGCGCCGACAGGCCGGGCCCGGGGGAGGTCGCCGGCCGTCACCGCACCCCTTGCCCGCCGCCGGAGCGGTCGGAGGACCCGAGGTAGAACAGGAGTGTCAGACCTCCCCTCTAGCGTCGTCGGCGCAAGGTCAGCAGACGGCAGGACAACGGAGGTGAGGACCAGATGACGACGATCGACTGCGACACGTGTCCGGTGCGCGGGCGGCACTGCGGTGACTGCTTCGTGCCGGTGCTGGGAAAGATCTGGATGGCCGAGGAGGCGATCGGGCGCCGGCCCGCGTCTCCCGGCGGCGAGGACGCTCCGCGGCAGGTGTTGACCGGACCCGGACCGCTCGACCGCGCCGAGATGACGGCGGTCGGTGCCTTCGTCCGCGCAGGGTTGCTCACGCCGCGCGCGGCCGAGGGCCTGCGGGCCGTTCCGGACGGTGCCCGGGGTTTGGCAAGACAGATCGGGTGAGGACGTGCGCGGCGTAGCCTCGGGTCATGACCGCAGGCCGCCGCGCGCGCACCGGTGCGCGCAGCCCGTGGTGGTCAGCCGCCGTGGCCTGTGCCCTCTGCGGTGTGGTGCTCGCCGGGTGCGGTGGGACCCACCCCGCGCCCGGGGACGGGTCCACGAGTAGCCCGTCCATGGACAATCCGTCGACCGAGGTCGAGTCGACCGACCAGGTCGTGGTGGAGAGCCGGGTCGGACCGGCCCGCACCTCGGCCTACGAGGACATGGCGGTCCTGGCGCTCGCCGAGGTCGAGGGCCTCTGGGGGTCCGGGGCCGTGGCCCGCCCGGTGCGTCTGGTCCTGCCCGCCGACGGTGCCGCCTTCGCCGGCCTGACCGGCCACGCCGAGGACGAGTCCGAGGTGCCGGCCAGCACGGTGGGCTCGGGCCCACGGGCCCGGGTCGTGATCCACCCGGACGCCTGGGACCGGCTGTCCCCGGCCGGGCGACAGGCGGTGCTTACCCATGAGGTCACCCACCTGGCCATGCAGGGGGACGGGCCCGTGCCGGGATGGTTCGGGGAAGGGCTGGCCGAATACACGGCGCACCGTCGCAGCACCCTGTCACCGCAGGAGATCGCCGGCTCGGCCCTCGACGCAGTCCGACAGGGCAGCCTGCCCACCGGATGGCCGGGAGCGGTCCCCGCCACGGGTGGGACCGGCGGCCAGTGGCAGGGGTATGCCACGGCCTGGCTGGCCTGCCTCTACATCGCCCGGGAGTACTCCGAGGACGACCTCGTGACGCTCTATCGCACGGTCCAGGACGGTCGGTCGTGGGAGCAGGCCGTGCCCGCGGTGCTCGGGGTCAGCGACGAGGAACTGCTCACCGGCTGGCAGCACTGGTTGACCGACCTCGTCGCCCGGTCCTGACCTCCAGGGTCGCTCAGCGCGGGGCGTTGTACAGCGCCTCGATCTCGTCGGCGAAGTCCTTCACCACGACGTGGCGCCTCAGCTTCAACGAGGGGGTCAGGTAGCCGTTGGCCTCGGTGAAGTCCTTCGCGAGAATGGTGAAGCTGCGGATCGACTCGGCGCGGCTGACCGACTTGTTGGCCTGGTCGACGCCCTCCTGGACAGCGGCGACGACCGCCTCGTGGGTGCGCGCCTCCTCGAGGCTGACGCCCTCCAGGCCGTGGTTGGCCGACCACGTCGGCCACATCTCTTCGTCGAGGGTCACCAGGGCGGCGATGAAGGGGCGACCTTCCCCGACCACCATGCACTGGCCGACCAGCACGTGGGCACGCAGCCGGTCCTCCAGCGGGGCGGGGGAGACGTTCTTGCCGCCAGCGGTCACCAGCAGTTCCTTGCTCCGGCCGGTCACGGTGAGGAATCCCTCGTCGTCGAGCGACCCGAGGTCTCCGGTGCGCAGCCACCCGTCCGCCATCGAGGAGGCGGTGGCCTCGTCGTTCTTGAAGTAGCCGTCGAAGACGTTGCACCCCTTGACCAGGATCTCGCCCTCGTCCGAGATCCGCACCGCCACGCCCGGCAGCGGCCTGCCGACCGTGCCGATCTTGACCTGCTCGGGGGTGTTGACGCCGACCGGCGCGGTGGTCTCGGTCAGGCCGTAGCCCTCCAGGATCGTGATGCCGACCCCGCGGAAGAAGTGGCCGAGCCGGTCGCCGAGGGCGGCACCGCCGGAGATCGCGTACTCCACCCGGCCCCCCATCGCCTCGCGCAGCTTGCTGTAGACGAGGGTGTCGAAGAGCGCGTGCTGGGCCTTCAGCGCCAGTCCCGGGCCGCCGGTGTCCTGCGCCCTGCTCCAGGCCGAGGCCACAGCGGCGGCGCGGGCGAAGACGGTGGCGTTCACCTTGCCGCTGCCGGCCGCCTTCTGCTCGGCGGAGTTGTACACCTTCTCGAAGACCCGGGGGACTGCCAGCAGGAAGGTGGGGCGGTAGGCGGCCAGGTCGTCGAGCAGGTTCTTCACGTCGGGGCTGTGGCCCATCCGTGCTCCGGCGGCGACCACCGCCACCTGGATGAACCGCGCGAAGACGTGCGCCAGGGGCAGGAACAGCAGCGTCGAGGCGCCCTCCCGGTTGAGCACCTGGTCCAACCGCTCGATGGCGTTCTCGGCCAGGGCCATGAAGTTGTCGTGGGTCAGCACGCACCCCTTCGGGCGGCCGGTCGTGCCCGAGGTGTAGATGATGGTGGCCGGGGCCGTCCGGTCGAGCTGGGAGCGCCGGAGGTCGACATCTTCGTCGGTGACCTCCGCGCCGGCCGAGGCCACCTCGTCGAGGGCCCCGCCCTCGATCTGCCACACGTCGCGCAGGTCCGGCACGTCCTCCCGGATCCCGGTCACCAGCGCCATGTGGGCGGCGTCCTCCACCACGATCGCCACGGCGCCGGAGTCCTGCAGGATCCACCGGACCTGCTCCTCGGAGGAGGTCTCGTAGACCGGGACCGGAACGGCACCGGCGGTCCACAGCGCGAAGTCGGTCAGCGTCCACTCGAAGCGGGTGCGCGACATGATCGCCACCCGGTCCCCTATCTCCACACCGGCGGCGATGAAACCTTTGGCCAGGCCGCGCACCTGCTCGGTGAAGTCGGCTGCGGACACGTCGCGCCACTGCCCACCCTCGTTGACCGAAAAGAGTGGGCGCGCCGGTTCCCGCTGCGCCCACCCGTGCGGCAGATCGGACAGGTTCCCGTGCGTGGTCGGCTGGACCAACGGCGGGACAGAGATCTCCTGCATCGACGATTCCTTCTTGGTCGGCGTCACTGGCGAGTCACTCTATCCGCCGGTCCGGTATAGATTTCGGGCATGGCTGACCGCACCGAATCCAGCATCGTGATCGCCGCACCGCCTGCCGAGGTCCTGGAGGTGATCGCCGACTTCGCCAGTTATCCGGAATGGGCCAAGGAGGTGCGCCAGGTCTCCGTCCTCACGACCGAGGTGGACGGACGGGCCGACCAGGTGGAGTTCACCCTCGACGCCGGCCTGATCAAGGACACCTACGTCCTGGCCTACGACTGGGAGGTCGCCAAGGAGGGCACCGGGGTGGTGTCCTGGGACCTGGTGAGCGCCGAGGTGCTCAAGGCGATGACGGGCTCGTACACGCTGACCGCCCAGGGCGGCGGGCAGTCCACGGAACTCACCTACCGGCTGGCCGTCGACGTCAAGATCCCGATGCTGGGGATGCTCAAGCGCAAGGCCGAGCGGATGATCGTCGACACCGCCCTCAGCTCCCTCAAGGACCGGGTCGAGAGCCGTGGCTGAGGCGGCACCGGAGTCGGAGGAGGACGACGGCCGACACGTCGGCTCGGTCGAGGAGGAGGCCCACGCCCTGGTGCGTGCCGCCGCAGCGTGGTTCGGCACCCAGGTCGGTGGCAAGGACACCCCCGCCGACGAGGCCACGGAACAGGCCACGAGCGAGGAATCCGGACCACGGTATGGCGGGGGCCGGGGAGCCGGGGCGCCCGACAGTCGAGGAGCGGGGACGGCTGACAGTTGGGGAGCCGGGACGGCCGATGAGCAGACCGCGGGCGAGCAGCACCGGGAGCAGGTGCTGTGCACGGGCTGTCCCTGGTGCCGGGCCAAGGCCGCGGCCGGCCCGATCGGCTCCGACACCCTGGACAGCCTCGCCGACCTGTTGGCCAGCGCCGCGGTGAGCCTGCGGCATTTCGCCGACTCCCGGCGCGCCGGGCACGAGCGTGCGGAGGGCCCGACGGGCCCGGGGCCCGAGTCGTCGCCGGAGGAACAGGCGGCGGGCGAGCAGGCAGAGGCGGACCGGACATGACGCTCAGCGTGGGGGTGGACATCGGCGGCACCAAGATCGCGGCCTGCGCCGTGGACCGGGCCGGGACCGTGGCGCACCGCGCGCTCCGGGAGACCCCGGCGCAGGACCCCGACGCCATCACCGTGGCGGTGGCCGACCTCGTCGAGGACCTCAGGGACCAGGCCCGGGCCGGGGGCGAGACGGTCGGTGCGCTGGGGGTGGCGTGCGCGGGGTTCGTGGACGCCGCGGGCAGCACGATCGTGTTCGCCGCGAATCTGGCGTGGCGCAACGAGCCGATGCAGGAGCGGCTGGAGGCCGCGACCGGACTCCCGGTGATCCTGGAGAACGACGCCAACGCCGCCGCGTGGGGGGAGTACCGGTTCGGCGCCGCCGAGGACGTCGACGACATGCTGTTGATCACGGTGGGCACCGGCATCGGCGGCGGGGCGATCATCCAGGACCGGGTGCTGCGCGGGGCCAAGGGCTTCGCCACGGAGGTGGGGCACCTGCGCATGGTGCCGGACGGTCACCTCTGCGGCTGCGGCAACCACGGCTGTTGGGAGCAGTACGCCAGCGGCACGGCCCTGGTGCGGGACGCGCGCGAACTGGTCCGCGCAGGCGGCCCGCACGCCAGCGGGCTCGCCGAACGGTGCGGAGGGGACGCCGATTCGCTGGAGGGAGTGATGGTCACCGAGGCCGCGCTGGCCGGTGATCCGGCGGCCACCGAGCTGTTCTGCGACGTCGGGCGAAAGCTGGGCGAGGGCATCGCCGACCTGGTCGCGGTCCTGGACCCGGCCCGGATCGTGGTCGGCGGCGGCGTCGCCGCCGCGGGCGACCTGCTCCTGGACCCCGCGCGGGCGTCCTTCGCCTCCCACCTGAGCGGGCGGGGGCACCGCGATCCGGCACCCCTCGTCCTGGCCGGGTTGGGCAACGACGCAGGAATGGTCGGGGCCGCCGACCTGGCCGTGGCCCGTCGCGGGTGATGCGGGAGGACTCCCTGGTCATCGGCGTCGACGTCGGCGGCACCAAGGTCGCCGCCGGGCTGGTCGACCGGTCCGGCAGCGTCCTGGCGAGCACGCGGCGGGACACCCCGGACCGGACCACCACGCCGGACGTGGTCGAGGACATCATGGTCGACGCGGTGGCGGAGCTCCTGGACGAGGCGGCCGGCCGCGCGGTGCTGGGCGTGGGCGTCGGGGCGGCGGGGTTCGTGTCCGGGGACCTGGCCACGGTGGTGTTCGCCCCCCACCTGTCCTGGCGGGACGAGCCGCTGCGCGACCGCCTCACCGCGCGCCTCGGCATACCCGTCGTGGTGGACAACGACGCCAACGCCGCCGCCTGGGCCGAGCACCGGTTCGGCGCGGCCCGTGGCGAGGACCGACTGCTCATGGTGACGCTCGGGACCGGGATCGGGGGCGCCCTGGTGCTGGACGGACGGGTGGAGCGGGGCAGGCACGGCCTGGCGGGCGAGTTCGGGCACATGCAGGTGGTCCCGGACGGGCAGTTGTGCGAGTGCGGCAACCGCGGCTGCTGGGAGCAGTACGCCAGCGGCAAGGCGATGCAGCGGGTGGCCCGGGAACTGTTGGTCGCCGACAGTCCGTATGCCGCGGGGTTGGCCCGGTTCTGCGGGGGTGACCCCGCCCGGGTCGAGGGTCGGCACGTGACCGAGGCCGCGCGGGCCGGGGACCAGGCGGCGCAGGACATGGTGCGGGACATCGCCCGGTGGCTGGGGGTCGGGCTGGCCAACCTGGCGGCGGCGCTCGACCCCGGCACGATCGTGGTCGGGGGTGGTGTCAGTGAGGCTGGGGACCTGCTCCTGGTCCCGACCCGGGAGGCCTTCGCCCGCCAGCTCACGGGTCGCGGGCACCGGCCGGTGCCCCTCATCCTGCCCGCCCACCTGGGGACCCGGGCGGGTCTGGTGGGGGCGGCCGACCTGTTGCGGATCGAGGTGGGACAGGGTGGATGACATGACGACCGACCCGAACCAAGGGCCAGAGCCCGCGCCGACCGCCGAGCTGCCCGGTGGGGAGACCTCCGACTCCCCGCGCGAGGAGGCTTCCCCCACCCTGCGGGTCGCCAGCTACAACCTCCGGGCGCTGCAGGACGACGTCGGGGCGGCGGCCGCCGTGGTGCGGGCCATCGACCCCGACGTGCTGTTGTTGCAGGAGGTGCCGCGCTACCCGGGGTCGTCCTACAAGATCGCTGACTTCGCCCGGCGGTGCGACCTGTTGTGGTCCGGTCGGACCCGCCTGGTCTCCGGGACGGCCATCATGACCAGCCTGCGGGTGATCGCCACCGACTCGACCGACCGGGCGCTGCCGGTGAAACGGGGACGCGGCAAGCGCAGCCTCAACCCCCGGTGCTACACGGTGGCACAGGTCAAGCGCCCTGGCGGCCGGGACGCCACGGTGGTCTCGGTCCACCTGCCGCTGTTCCCCGACGAGCGGCTCATCCACACCAGGCTGGTGCTGGCGGAGCTGGCCAAGAACCCTCGCCTGGCGGACGGGCCGTTCGTGGTCGGCGGGGACTTCAACGAGTCGACCGACGGCGAGGCCTGGCACCTGCTGGGGGAGCGGTTGCGGCTGGTCAGCGCCGAGGAGCCGACCTTCCCGTCGTCGCGGCCGCGCACCTTCATCGATGCCGTCTTCGCCAGCACCGAGATCGCCGAGGAACTGGTCCATCGTCCGGTCGAGCTGGACCCCACGGTGCTCGCCGCCGCCACCGACCACCGCCCCGTCTGGGCGGACCTGCGGATCTGAGGGCAGGCCAGCCGGTCACCGATCGGGCTGCGGAGCGCCGTTGGACGGGAGCGTCAGGCGTTGTCAGACCTGCGCGCCGCCGGAAGGGTCGTCGTGGCGGTCGGTGGGCGAGCGCAGCACCAGGAGGACGAAGCCGCCGAGGGAGAGCAGCAGGCCGAGCCAGGTCCACACCGAGCCGTGGAGGACCTGGATGCCGTGCGCCAGCAGCAGGATGAGTGGCCCGCAGATGAGTCCGACCAGGATGCCCCAGAAGTGCAGGTCGCCGGCGGGAAGGGGCGGAGGGTCGGGCGGGACGAAGTGCTCCTCGACCTCCGGGTCCACCCACTCCCGCCAGCTGGCCGGCTGGCTCCCGTCGCCGTCGGAAGTGGCGGGCTCGGGGGCAGGTGTGGGCTCCGGGGCGGCCGGCCGCGCAGTCTCCTCCGGCTCGGGGCGCGGTGCGGGAGGGCGTTGGAACCTCGCGGGCGGGGGATTCGGCGGGTCCGTGGGCGACGCACCGGTGCCGGGCCACCGTGCCCGGCGCGGCCCGGTCCGGTCCGTCGGTCCTGCCTGACCGGACTGGCCGCCGCCCGGTGTCCGCAGGTGGCGCACGATCTCGGCGAACCGGGCGTCGATGTCCTCGTCGTCGGGACGGCCGTCGGGCTGGTCGCTCACCGGATCAGCGCTCCCGGTCGCCCTGCCGGGTGACCCGCTCGATGAAGTCGCTGGTCGCGCCGAGGAGCAGGTCGACGTCGTGGTCCAGGGTCGCCACGTGGGCCGAGTTGGCCAGTAGCAGCTGGGTGACGTCACGGCTGCCGACGTGCTCCAGGAAGCGTTCCCCGGAGAGCGGGGGGACCACGGCGTCGTGCGCCGAGCGGGCGAGCAGCACCGGCTCGGTCAGCTGCGGCAGGCGGCTCACCAGTTGGGGCCACTGCTCGACGAAGGAGTGGAACGCCTTCAGCGGCAGGCGGTCGTAGGCGAGCTCGGTGGGGCCACCGGTGCGGCGGATGTCACCGGCCAGGCCGGCCATGCTGGGCAGGGCGTGCTTGAGCACCGGCAGGAGGCGGAGCCGCCAGTCGGTCGCTGCGAACGCCGGGTTGACCAGGACCAGGCCGTCGACCATCCCCGGGTGGGTCAGCGCCAGGTCGGTGACCAGCGCTCCGCCGAGGCTGACGCCGACCGCCACGACCGACCGGTGGCTGTCCGCGAGCTCGAAGGCGGACTGCTCCACCACACCCAGCCAGTCGGCATACCGGGTGCGGTTCATCTGCTGCCAGGTGGTGCCGTGGCCGGGCAGCAGAGGGGCGTGCACGGCATACCCCTGGCCCGCGAGGTGCTCGGCGACGGGACGGATCATCTGGGGCGTCGACGTCAGCCCGTGCACGCACAGCACGGCGACCTCCGCGCGCTCGCCCGAGCCGTCTGCCCGGAAGGGTTCGGCACCCGCCATCGTCTGCACGCCTCGATCTTGTCACGCCGGACCGGGGATGCCGTAACCTTGCCCCGCGAGGTGAGGAGGCCCCGGTGATCTATTGGTTCCTGAAGACCATCCTGTTGGGTCCCATCATCAAGGTGGTCTTCAAGCCCTGGGTGGAGGGTGCGGAGAACATCCCCGAGCAGGGCGGCGCGATCTTCGCCAGCAACCACCTGTCCTTCTCCGACTCGATCTTCCTGCCCCTGGTCGTGCCGCGGCGGATGACCTTCCCGGCCAAGATGGAGTACTTCACCGGCACCGGCATCAAGGGCCGGCTGACCAAGGCGTTCTTCAAGGGGGTCGGACAGATCCCGATCGACCGGTCCGGCGGGCAGGCCTCGATGTCGGCGCTCAACTCGGGGCTGAAGGTGCTGGGCCGGGGCGAGCTGTTCGGCATCTACCCCGAGGGCACCCGCAGCCCCGACGGCAAGCTCTACAAGGGCAAGACCGGCGTGGCCCGGATGGCGCTGGAGGCCGGAGTCCCGGTGATCCCGGTCGCGATGATCGACACCGACAAGGCCCAGCCGACCGGGCAGAAGATCCCCAACGTGCAGCGCGGGCAGGTGGGGATCCGGATCGGCAAGCCGCTGGACTTCTCCCGCTACGAGGGGATGCAGGACGACCGCTACGTGCTGCGGTCGATCACCGACGAGATCATGTACGAGCTGATGAAGCTCTCCGGCCAGGAGTACGTCGACGTCTACGCCTCGACCGTGAAGGACCGGATCGCGGCCCGGGCCAAGGCCACCGTGGAGCAGGCCAGGGCCGGCCTGGAGACGGGGCTGGAACAGACCCGGGCGGGGATCGAGACCGCCCGGGACCAGGCCAAGGTCAACATCGAACGGGCCAGTGAGCAGGCCAAGGCCAACCTGGTGACCGCGCGGGAGCAGATCGAGCATGCGGCGGAGCAGGTCCGCGGCCAGGTCGAACAGACCCGGGACCGGATCGTGGCGGGCCGCTCCGGCGAGGACGCGGACGAGCAGCCCGGCGCGGACGAGGACGTGCAGGGCGGCGAGAACGCGGAAGGGCAGGCCCCGGACCCCGACGAGGCCGAGGACGCCGCGACCGGCCGCTGAGCGACCGGTGCCGGGTCCGCACTCGCAGGCTCCTACCATGGGCCGGGTGACTACCGATGTGACCGGGGTGCCGGTGCCGCACCACATGGACTGGCCGGACCTCCCGGTGAAGCAGCAGCCGTCCTGGGACGACCCGACCGAGCTGGCCGAGGTCCTGGCCACCATCGCGCACTACCCCCCGCTGGTGTTCGCCGGCGAGGCCGACATCCTGCGCGAGCGGCTCGCCGCCGCCTCGCAGGGGCAGGCGTTCGTCCTCCAGGGCGGGGACTGCGCCGAGACCCTGTCCGGGGTCACCGGGCCCAACATCCGGGACCGGATCAAGACCATCCTGCAGATGGCGGTCGTGCTCACCTATGGCGCCGGGATGCCGATCGTGAAGATCGGGCGGATGGCCGGGCAGTTCGCGAAGCCGCGCTCGGCCGACGTCGAGACGCGCGACGGCGTCACCCTGCCGGCCTACCGCGGCGACATGGTCAACGGTTTCGAGTTCACGCCGGAGTCCCGGCGGCACGACCCGAAGCGGTTGTTGCGCGCCTACCACGCCAGCACCGCGACCCTGAACCTCGTGCGGGGCTTCACCACCGGCGGGTTCGCCGACCTGCGCAGCGTCCACATGTGGAACAAGGGCTTCCTGTCCGGCCCGGCCCAGGCCCGCTACGAGCAGATGGCGCGGGAGATCGACCGCGCCATGCGGTTCCTGGACGCCTCCGGCGTGGCCGAGGCCGAGGAGCTGCGCCGGGTCGAGTTCTACGCGGCGCACGAGGCCCTGGTGCTGGACTACGAACGGGCCATGGTCCGCCGTGACTCCCGGACCGGACGTCCCTACGACACCTCGGCCCACTTCCTCTGGGTGGGCGAGCGGACCCGCGACCTCGACGGGGCGCACATCGACTTCATCTCCCGGGTGCACAACCCGGTGGGGGTCAAACTCGGCCCGACGGCCACCCGTGACGACGTGCTGGCGCTGCTCGACAAGCTCGACCCCGAGCGGGAGCCGGGCCGGTTGACCTTCATCACGCGGATGGGCGCGGAGCGGATCGGCGACGTGCTCCCCGCACTGCTGGAGTCGGTCCGGGACGAGGCGGGCTCGGTGACCTGGGTGTGCGACCCGATGCACGGCAACACCTTCACCTCGCCCGGTGGCTACAAGACGCGGCGGTTCGACGACGTGGTGGCCGAGGTGCGGGGCTTCTTCGCCGCGCACCAGCAGGTCGGCACGTGGGCAGGCGGTATCCACGTCGAGCTCACCGGCAACGACGTTACCGAGTGCGTCGGCGGGGTCAGCCCGATCGACCTGGACGACCTGGGGCTGCGCTACGAGACGCTGTGCGACCCCCGGCTGAACCACCAACAGAGCCTGGAGATGGCCTTCCAGGTGGCCGAGATGCTCGAACAGGGCGAGCGGTGAGCGGCCCCACCGCCGACCTGCGCTCGGACACGCTGACCCGCCCCACCGCGGGGATGCGCCGGACGATGGCCGACGCCGAGGTGGGCGACGACGTCTACGGCGAGGACCCGACCGTCAACGCCCTGGAGGAACGGGTCGCGGACCTGCTCGGCACCGAGGCCGCGCTGTTCACCCCCACCGGGTCGATGGCCAACCAGTTGGGCGTGCGCGCGCACGCCGGCCCCGGCCAGGAGATCATCGGTGACCACCTGGCGCACGTGCTGCGGGCCGAGATGGGCGCCGCGGCCCAGCTGTCCGGGATCACCTCGCGCACCTGGATCGCCGAGCGCGGCCAGTTGGACGTGGACACCGTCAAGCAGGTGATGTCCGTCGGCGCCGGCACCTACCAGGTCGGGACGTCCTGCGTGGTCGTGGAGAACACCCACAACTTCGGTGGGGGCACCGTGCAGCCGCTGGACCGGATGCAGTCGCTGCGGGAGCTCACCCGGTCCGCCGGGATCGCGGTGCACCTGGACGGTGCCCGGCTGTGGAACGCGCACGCCGCCTCGGGCGTCCCGCTGCAGGAGTATGCCGCGTGCGCCGACACCGTCGCCGTGTGCCTGAGCAAGGGGCTGGGTGCACCGGTCGGCTCGCTGCTGGCGGGGTCCGCGGCGGTCGTCGAGGAGGCCCGCGCCTGGCGCAAGCGCTTCGGTGGCGGCATGCGCCAGGTGGGAATCCTCGCCGCGGCCGGCAGCTACGCCCTGGACCACCACCTGGACCGGTTGTCCGAGGACCACCGGCGGACCAGGCTGGTGGCTGAGGCGCTCGCCGAGGCCGCCCCGGACGTGGTGGACCCCCGGTGGGTGCACACCAACATCCTGGTCCTCGACGTGGGGGCAGCCGGGTGGACGGCCGCCGACTTCAGCGCGGCGGCCCGCGAGGCCGGCGTGCTGGGCTACCCGACCGACGCCTCGCACGTCCGGTTCGTCTGGCACCTCGACGTCGACGACGCGATGACCGAGCACGCGCGGTCGACCCTGGTCGGGTTGGTTACGGCGCATTGACCTCGCCGGGAGGTGGGCCTAGGTTCACCGGTATCCGGCCGAGGAGGAACGATGCGCAAGGTTGCCACGGTGCCCGAGGGGGCCGACGACGTCCCGGTGGCCAAGCCCGACCGTGACCGGTCGGTCTACACCAAGAGCGGTCGGGTCGCCCGGGCGGTCTACTGCGCCGAGCTCACCCGGTTGCAGGAGCAGCTGGTGATGCTGCAGTACTGGATCCAGTCGCAGGGACTGAAGGTGCTGGTGATCTTCGAGGGGCGCGGCTCGGCGGGCAAGGGCGGGGTGATCAAGCGGATCACCGAGCGGACCAGCCCGCGGATCGTGCGCGTCGTGGCGCTGCCCAAGCCGACCGAGCGGGAACGGACCCAGTGGTACTTCCAGCGGTATGTCGAGCACCTGCCGGCCGCGGGGGAGATGGTCCTGTTCGACCGGTCCTGGTACAACCGGCCCAACGTCGAGCGGGTGATGGGCTTCTGCACCGACGAGGAGTACCAGGAGTTCATGCGCAGTTGCCCCGAGTTCGAGCGGATGCTGGTGCGCTCGGGGATCGTGCTCCTGAAGTACTGGTTCTCGGTGAGTTACGAGGAGCAGCGCAAACGCTTCGAGTCACGCAACGCCGAGCCGCTGAAGCGGTGGAAGCTGTCCGACATGGACCTGGCCGAGCACGAGCTGTACGTGCAGTACTCGATGGCCAAGGACGCGACCTTCCAGTTCACCGACACCAAGCAGGCCCCCTGGTATGTCGTGCCCTCCGACGACAAGCGGGCCGCGCAGCTCAACTGCATCACCCACCTGTTGTCCCAGTTCGACTACGAGGACGTGGCCCCGGACGCGGTGAACCTGCCGACGATGAAGCCGGTGCCCTACGTGCGGCCACCCATGCACGAGCAGACCTTCGTCCCGCACGTCTGGTGAGCGGGGGCGACGGCGTCAGAGGACGGAGAGAGTGATCTCGGTGCCCCGCTTGACCTTCTCGCCCGCGTCGACCGACTGGTAGCGCACCGTGCCGAAGTAGGCGCCGGCGATCTCCTCCTTCTTGACCTCGAAGCCCAGGTCGCGAAGCTCCGCCTGGGCGTCCTCCCACTGCTTGCCGATCACGCCGGGAACCTCGACCAGGTCGGGTCCCTTGGAGATCGTCAGGGTGACCTCGTCGCCACGGAACAGGGTGCCGTCCTCGGGGGACTGGCTGACCACGGAGCCCTCGGGGACGTCGTCGTCGAAGACCCGCTCCTCCTCGACCACCGCGACCAGCCCCTCGGCGGTCAGCGCGCTCTGCGCCTCCACCTGGGTGTCCCCGGTGACGTCGGGCACCTCGATCGGCTCGCGCCCGGCGCTGACCACCACCTCCACCGTGGTGCCCGGCTTGACGGACTCGCCGCCGGGCGGGGTGGAACTGAGGATCTGCCCTTCCGGCACCTGCTCGTCATACTCCTCGGTGGGTTCCCCGAGCGTCAGGTTCGCGTCCTCGACGAGCGGACCGGCCTCCTCGACGGTCTTACCGACCAGGCTCGGCACGGCATACCGCTCGGGTCCCCGTGACACCTCGAGGGTGACGTCGGTGCCGTGCCGGACCGATTCGCCGGGTTCGTGGGAGGCGGAGATCACGACGCCCTCGGCGATGGTCTCCGAGTAGGCGGGATCCGTCACGGCGTCGAGGTCCTGGGCATCCAGGGCCTCGCGGGCCTCGTCCTCGGTCAGACCCTCCAGGACCGGCACGGGGGAGTACACGCCCGGACCCTCGGTGTAGTACCAGGCGGCGCTGGCGCCGCCCGCCGCCAGGAGCACCAGGAGGATGCCCAGGAACCAGGCCAGCCCGCGCCGGCGGCGGCGCGGTGGCGCGGCCCGCGGCTGCGGCGGCGGTGCCGGGGACTCCTTCTCCTTCGGCCGGTTCCGTGCCTTCGCCTTGCGCGGGCTCCGGTTGCCGGTCGTGCGGGCGTAGTGACCCTCGCTGCCCAGCGGTGGGACGGCCGTGGTGTGGTCGGACCGGATCGGACGGGTCGCGTCGAAGGCCTGCGTCGCGTCCGGGTCGGGCAGCAGCGGAGCACCCGGGGTCGCGTCCACCTGGGCCGCGGTCAGCCCTCCGACCACCTGCTGGAGCTCGTCCCGGAACTCGCCGGCGTCGGCCGGCCGGTGCTCGGGATCCTGTGCCGCCGCCCACTGGATGAGGGCGTCGATCTCCGGAGGCACCGTGTCGACCTGCTCGGAGGCGCGGGGGACCGCACCGTGCACGTGCTGGTAGGCGACCTGGATCGGACTGGTGCCGGGGAACGCCTTGCTGCCGGTGAGGAGCTCGTAGAGCAGCAGCGCCGCGGCATAGACGTCGCTGCGTTCGTCGGCCCTGCCCCGCTCGACCTCCTCGGGCGACAGGTAGGCCGCCGTGCCCCAGGTCAGCCCGGTGCTCCGGCTCTGGGTGCCGGCCGTGATGGCGCGGGCCAGGCCGAAGTCCGCCACCTTGACCCGGCCGTGGCTGTCGATGAGCACGTTCTCCGGCTTGACGTCCCGGTGCACGATCCCCGCGTGGTGGGCGGCGGACAGCGCCTGCAGCACCGGGTCGAGGTAGTTCACGGCGTCGCGGACCGACATCGGCGCCTCGGAGGAGATGACCTCGCGCAGGGTGCGACCGGGGACGAGTTCCATGGCCAGGAACACCAGGTCGCCGTCCTCGCCCTGGTCGTAGACGCCGACCACGTGCGGGTGCGAGAGCCGTGCGGCGCTGCGCGCCTCGCTGCGGAAACGCTCGACGAAGTCGTGGTCGCGGGCCAGGTCCGGGTGCATGACCTTGAGCGCGACCCGGCGCTCCAGGCGCGTGTCGGTGGCTTCGTAGACCGAGGCCATCCCGCCCCGGGCGAGCAAGGACTCCACGCGGTATCGACCGTCGACGACGCGATCGATCCCGGAGGAGGCCGTGGTGCTCACTCCTCGAGTTTACGAAGCGAAGATGAGAATCCGGGGGAGGCGGCCGACCTCGGCGAGCGGCCGGGAACTGCGAAGGAGGCCGCGGCACCACCCTGGGGTGGCACCGCGACCTCCTGTGTGCTGCGGACCGTCAACCGTGGCGGACCGGCAGCGTCACCGGATCAGTTCGCGCAGATCAGGTTCACCGGCTTGGAGTAGGCCCATTCGTGGTCCGAACCGATCCGCTTCCAGTCGAAGCGGGCCTTGGCGCGGACCTTGACCGGGTGCCCCGGCTTGCAGGGCACGGCCTTGCCGAGGGCGAGGTCCTCGCGGTCGTGCCAGCCGTCGAAGTCCTTGACGACTGCCGTCGCATTCGTCCACGTGCCGTTGCTGCTCTGCCGCTGGAGCACCACGTGCGTGGTCTTGACCTGGAAGTCGACCCCGTCGGGCATGTCCGTGATCCGGGCCGCCGGTGTGGCCTTGCCCCCGCTGATCCGCACGTTCATGCAGGTCTTGACCTGGGTGCCGTCGCAGTTCGAGCCGGCGGCGTTGGCCGGGACCCCGGCGAACATGGTGCCCCCGATGACGACGGCCGCGGTGGTGGCCAGGGCGTGCTTGAGCAACTTCATGATTTCTTTCCCCTCTGCATACCGCCCCCTGCGGCATGCCCCCGGCCAGCCCCCTGCCGACCGAGCAACCGGGAGACTGTGTCCCCCGACGGCCCACGACCTTGCCAGACCCGCGGCAGGGATGCAACCCCCCTCCCCGGGCTGGCGTGGCGCCGGCCCGGGGGCGGCTCACATCTGCTTCTTGAGCGCCTGGATGGTGGCGACGTAGTGCCGGGTGTCCGGATACATGCCGTTGCTCTGCACCCCGGCAAGGCCCTGGTAGTAGCCGGCGATCGCCTGGTTCTCGTCGTCCGCGGTGCGGAGCAGGGACCGCATGATCACGGTGCCGGCGGTGATGTTGTCCTGCGGGTCCAGCAGGTTGAGCTCGCGACCGACCAGGCCGGAGGCCCAGTCCCCGGAGCTGGGGATCACCTGCATCACCCCGATCGCGTTGGCCGGGGAGACCGCGCGCTGGTTCCAGCCCGACTCCGTGCTGGACAGCGCCAGCATCAGTGCCGGGTCGACGCCGTGCTGGCGGGCGGTGTCGGCGACCATCTGCCGCACCTGGTCCCGGGACGGGACGTCGACGGAGGCCAGGTGGTCGCGGTTGGCGGCGGCGGACCGGGCCACGTCGTGCGGGTAGGTGTAGTGCAGGAACGTCCGGTCGACGTGCTCACCCGCCTTGGCGTCGCCGACGTTCTCCGGCCGGGCCGTGGTCGTCCGGACCTCCGCGGTCCCGCCGGGAAGGTTCACCTGCTGTCCGACCCACAGGGCCTGTGGGTTCAGGCCCGCATTGGCCTTGACCAGCGCGCTCAGCGAGACGTCGTGCCGCGCGGCGATGCTGGTGAGCGTGTCGCCCTGACGGATCGTGACCGACCCGCCGGCGGCGCCGCGGGAGGCCGCCTTCGTGCCGGAGCGGCCCTGGTCGCCGGACGTGCTGCTGGTGCCCGGGCTGGCCGCCTGCGTCGTGCCCCCGGGGATGGTCAGGACCTGGCCCGCGTGGATCATCCGGGGGTTGTCCAGCCCGTTGGCCTGCACGATGGCGGCGACCGAGACGTCGTGTCGCACCGCGAGGTGGGACAGCGTGTCGCCGGGCCGCACGGTGACCTTCGTGCCCTTCCCGGCGCCCTTGCCCGCCTGGTTCGACGCCTTGCCGGTGCTGCCCTTCGTCGCCGTGCTGTCCCCGGCCTTGTCCGACGACCCGCTGGTCGGCACCTCCAGCACGGTTCCGGGCATGAGCCACCGGCCGCCGTGGGGCAGGTCGTTGTGCTCCCGGAGCGCCGCGACCGTGGTGCCGTACCGGGCCGCCAGGTCGTAGAGCGTGTCGCCCGGCACGACCTCGTGGGAGCGGGTGCTCTTGTCGGTCAGCACCGTGGCGTGCAACTCGGTCGGCAGTTCGGGTGGCAGATCGGCCAGCGGGCTCATGCGCGGTGGGCCTTTCGTCGGTGACAGGCGTGAGAGGTGTGACGTGTGTGACTGTTGTGACGAGTGGGCAACTTATCCGATTCGAGCCCCTGGGGCCAGATCGACGGCGTGTCGGTCAGTGTGAAAGACTGGATAATGTGGTAAACGACAACGATGTAATTCTGCCGGACGACGCCTGGTTGGCGGTGCCGGACCTGATGGAACTCACCGGTGCCTCGCTGCCCACGGTGAAGGGGTGGCTGCAGGACCGGGAACTCGTCGGCGCCCGTCGCGGGCCGAACAAGGCGGTCATGGTCCCCGCGTCCTTCGTGACGGCGGAGGGGCCGGTCAAGACGCTCAAGGGCACGATCACGGTGCTCAGCGACAGCGGGTTCGCGGACGAGGAGATCATCGACTGGCTGCACCGCGCCGACGACACCCTGCAGGGGGGTAGCGCGATCGAGGCGCTGCGCCAGGGCAACAAGACCGAGGTCCGTCGTAGGGCGCAGGAACTCGCCTTCTGAGCCCCGGGACGGGGTGGCTCGCCGGCCCCGCGGGTGGCTTTCGGAAACCGTTTGGTGAGTGTCGGTGCTCGGGTCCAAGATGCTCCCTGTGACTCAACCAGGGGCGGGCGATCCGATCGTCGTCGCGCAGGACCTCACCAAGATCTACGGCGACACCCGGGCGGTGGACGGGATCTCCTTCGGGATCACGACGGGGGAGTCCTTCGGCCTGCTCGGCCCCAACGGCGCCGGCAAGTCGACCACGATGCGGATGATCGGTGGCACGTTGACCCGCACGAGCGGTGCGATGAGCGTCGCCGGGCTGGATCCCGACACCGACGGGCCGGAGGTCCGGGCCCACCTCGGGGTCGTCCCGCAGCAGGACAACCTCGACGAGGAGTTGTCCGTGCGCGACAACCTGATCGTCTACGGCCGCTACTTCGGCCTGCCGCACTCCTACCTGCGGACCAAGGCCGACGAGCTGCTGGAGTTCGCCCAGCTCACCGAGAAGGCCAGGGCCAAGACCACGTCGTTGTCCGGCGGCATGAAGCGCCGGCTGACGATCGCCCGCTCGCTCATCAACGAGCCGCGGCTGCTGCTCCTGGACGAGCCGACCACCGGACTCGACCCGCAGGCGCGGCACGTGCTGTGGGACCGGCTGTTCCGGCTCAAGGAGGTCGGCGTCACCCTGGTCGTGACCACCCACTTCATGGACGAGGCCGAGCAGCTGTGCGACCGGCTCATCGTGATCGACCGCGGCGTGATCATGGCCGAGGGCAGCCCCCGGTCGCTGATCCGGGACTACGCCACCCGCGAGGTGCTCGAGGTGCGCTTCGGCGCCGAGCGCAACGCGGAGGTCGTCGACCAGCTGGAGGGGGTCGGGACCCGGATGGAGGTGCTGCCGGACCGGATCCTGATCTATGCCGACGACGGGGAGGGGGCGCTGGAGGAGATCTCCGCGCGCGGCCTGTCCCCGGTGACCTCGCTGGTCCGGCGCGCCTCGCTGGAGGACGTCTTCCTCCGGCTCACCGGGCGGAGTCTCATTGACTGACTCGCTCCAGGACCTGCAGAGACTCGCCGCCTCCGGTCGGGTGCCCCCGCCGGAGGTGATGGCAGCACGCGCCCGTCGCTGGGGCTGGTGGTACTACGTCGAGTACTGGCTGCGCACCGCCAAGGCGTGGGCCGTGTCGATCGTCGGCTACATGATCGGCGAGCCGCTGCTCTATCTCATCGCGCTCGGGCTCGGCCTCGGGTCGCTGGTGGACAGCGGGGTCGGGACCGTCGACGGGGTCTCCTACCTGGTGTTCGTCGCGCCCGCCCTGCTGGTGTCCACCGTCGTCATGTCGACCGGGGCCGAGCTCACCTATCCGGTGATGGCCGGTTTCAAGTGGGACCGGCTCTACTACGGCCCGCACGCCACGGCGGTGACCCCGGCCCAGATCGCGACGGGCCAGTTCGTCGGGGTGATGCTGCGCTTCGTCGTGCAGGCGGTGATCTTCTGGTTGTTCCTGCTGGGCTTCGGCGCGGTCCCGCGCGGTTGGCTCGTCTCGCTGCTGGTGGTGCCGATCGCGGTGCTGTCCGCCGCGGCGTTCGGCGCCCCGCTCCAGGCCTACGCGGCGACCCTGAAGGACGAGGGTTACCAGTTCGCCTTCATCCAGCGGTTCGTGATCATGCCGATGTTCCTCTTCGCCGGCACCTTCTTCCCGTTGGCGACGATGCCCGGCTACCTGCAGTGGATCGGCTGGATCTCGCCGGTCTGGCACGGCACCGAGCTGGCGCGCCTGGTGACCTACGGGGCCACCGAGCCGGGGTGGCTCACCGTGGTGCACCTGCTGGTGCTCTCCGGTATGACGATCGCCGGCCTGGTCTGGGCCCGCCGGGTCTACACGCGGAGGCTGGGGAGCTGAGATGACGACCCAACCGCGACCCCTGGCCGGCCTCTACGGCCGCAACGCCCGCGCCGTCATCGAGCGCGGCTTCCGGGTCATCGCCCGGCAGAACTGGATGATCCTGGTGTCCGGCTTCTTCGAACCGGTGCTCTACCTGCTGGCGATGGGGCTGGGCCTGGGGGCCCTCGTCGGGGAGGTCGCCGGCCCCGGCGGCACCCAGGTGCCGTACCCGGCATACATCGCCCCCGCGCTGCTGGCCACCTCGGCGATGAACGGCGCGATCTACGACTCGACCTGGAACGTCTTCTTCAAGTTGCGCTTCGCCCGGCTCTACGAGGCGATGTTGCAGACCTCGCTGGGGCCGATGGACGTGGCGTTGGGCGAGATCTTCATGGCGCTGTTCCGCGGCTTCCTCTATGCCTGCGGGTTCATGGGCGTGATGGTCGTCATGGGCCTGGTGACCTCGCCCTACGCGATCCTGATGATCCCGGTGGCGCTGCTCATCGCGGTCGGCTTCGCGAGCTTCGGGATGGCCGTGACCTCCTACCTGAAGTCGTTCCAGCAGATGGACGTCGTCAACTTCGTGATGCTGCCGATGTTCCTGTTCTCGGCCACGCTCTACCCGATCGAGGTGTTCCCCGAGGCGCTCCAGTGGTTCATCAAGGCGATGCCGCTGTGGCACGGGGTGGAACTCATGCGCCACCTGGCCTTCGGGTACCTGTCCTGGCCGACGGCAGGCCACGCGCTGTACTTCGTGGTGATGACGGTCGTCGGCGTGTGGTTCAGCACGACCCGGCTGAGGGCACTCTTCCTGCGCTGATCGCCCGTCCGGTCAGGTGGTGCGGGCGGTGCAGGCGGCCACCAGGTCGGTGAGCGCGGCCCGGGACTCCTCGGCGAGATCCGGTATGCCGTGCAGGGCCGCCGTCGCCCGGTCGGCACCGTCGGTGATCATCTGCTCGGTCAGCTCGACCGCACCGCTGCGGAGCAGGACGTTCCGGACCGTCGCCACGCGGGCGGGGTCCAGGTCGGGGTCGCCCAGGGCGCCGAGCAGCATCTCGACGTCGTCCGGCGCGGCATGCTCCACCGCGTGTGCGATGAGCACCGTGCGCTTGCCCTCGCGCAGGTCGTCGCCGGCCGGCTTGCCGGTCGCGTCCGGGTCGCCGAACACCCCGAGGATGTCGTCCCTCAGCTGGAAGGCCCGGCCGAGCTCCCGGCCGTAGTCGCTCAAGCCGGCGGCGGTGCACTCGTCCCAGCCCGCGGCATACGCACCGATGAGCAGCGGCTGGCGCACCGAGTAGTTGCCGCTCTTGTAGTGGATGACGCGCAGGCACTGCTCGACGCGCTCGGGGTAGGAGAGGTCGTCCCAGTCGCGGACCGACTCCAGGACGTCGAGGAACTGTCCGCCCATCAGCTGGGTGCGCATGTCGTCGAACTCGGCGCGGGCGTTGGCGAGCTGGTCGGCGGGGAGCCCCGAGCCGGCGAACATCCGGTCGCACCAGGTCAGGCAGAGGTTGCCGGCGAGGATCGCGCCGGCCTCGCCGAACCGGGCCGAGTCGCCGGTCCACCCCGCCTGCTCGTGCGTGGCGGCAAAGGTGCGGTGGGCGGTGGGACGTCCGCGGCGCAGGTCGGAGTCGTCCATCACGTCGTCGTGCAACAGGGCCGCGGCCTGGAACATCTCCATCGAGGCGGCCGCGCGGACCAGTGCCTCGGAGTCCGCGCCGCCGGCCGCCCGGTAGCCCCAGTAGAGGAACGCGGCCCGCAGTCGCTTGCCGCCGGCCAGCAGGTTGTCGACGGCGTCGACCAGGGCACTCATCGGGTCGCCGAGCTCGGACAGCACGGATCGCTGGTGGGCGATCTCGGTGTCGAGGGCGGCCTGCACGCGGTCGCGCAGCGCCACACCCGACCGGGGGTGCTGGGGCACGGGGTCCTCCTGTCCGGCGCACGGGTCGTCCGGCAGGTCCGAGCCTACGTGGTCCCCGCGTGGGTGCGGCAACGGGTCGGGCCATCCCCTCCGTGGCCCGACCCGTCCTGTCGGTGCCGTGGTGTCCGATGGTGTCGCGCGGGAGGTGTTCCCCGGGAAGTTGTCCACAGGAGGGGACGGGGATTGACATGGTGTCGGTGGCGAAGCGTACATTTGTGCTATCGAACATAAGTCCGATCGAATGGTGTGGAGGTCAGCGTGAGCCGGCGGTACTCGGAGCAGGTCGAGGTGCGGATGGGGGAGCCGATGACCGGTCCGTTGGAGGGGGCGGTGGGTCGGTTCGGGACGGTGCCGACGGCGTTCATCTGGCGGGGCCGGCTGCACGTGGTCACGGCGGTGCTGGGGCACTGGACCCAGCGACTCCCGTGGTGGCGTGGGGCCTGGTCCGAGGGTGCGGGGACGGAGGTGCAGACGGAGTTGGAACAGGACGTATGGCGTGTGGAGGCCAGCGCGGGGCGGTTGCTCGGCGCCGGTGTCTACGACCTGACCCGTGGCGAGCAGTGGCGGCTGCTCCGGGTCGCTGACTGAGCGAGAGGCGGCAGGTGTGAGAAGCGAGCAGAGGAGAGAACGATGACCATGACGACGACGAGTCCCGTGCCGGGGGTGGCGACACCGCGACCCGCGGGGGAGCGGGGAGAGCCCACGCCGACGGCGCCCGCGGCGACCGTGCTGGACCTGCTGGAACGTTCCCGTGACGGGCTGGTGCAGGCCTGTCACAGCGAGCTGGCGGCCGAGCGTTACACCGAGGCCCACCTGGCGGCGCTGCGCGCCGCGGCCGCGCTGCTGGCATCGCGCAGTGCCCCGTCCGGGCGGGCCCGGCCGCGCAGCGTCTGGGAGGTGCTGCCGACCGTCGCGCCCGAGCTGGGCGAGTGGGCGACCTTCTTCGCCGGCACCGGACGGCGCAGGATCTCCCTGGAACGGTCCATGTCGGGAGTCAGCCCCCGCGAGGCCGATGACCTGGTCCGCCAGGCCGAGACCTTCCTGGAGCTGATCCGTGCCGCGCTGCACCTGCCGATGGCCGCACCGCTCCCGGGCGAGCTGACGCCGATCATCCGCTGATGGCCGTCCCGGACTTCGCCCACCTGCACGTGGCGTCGAGCTGCTCGATGCGCTATGGCGCCTCGACCCCGGAGGACCTGGTGGAGCGTGCGGTGCAGCTGGGGCAGTCGACCCTGGCGCTGACCGACCGGGACGGCGCCTACGGGGCGGTCCGGTTCGTGCAGGCCTGCGACAGGGCAGGGATCTCCCCGGTGCTCGGGGTCGACCTGGCGTTGGAACGGTCGGCGCTCGACCCCAGCGCCGCCGGGGCAGCGCGGGCAGCGTGGGGGTCGGGGGCAGCGTGGGGGGCGGGGGCAGCGTGGGGGGCGGGGGCACGCCGGGCGGACCAGGCCGTGGGCACCCGCACCCTGGAGCTCCCGGAGGCGGCCCTGGTGCCGCGTCCCGGTCGCGCCCAGCCGGTCAAGGGCGGCGCCCTGGTCGACGACCAGCACCCGCGGGTCACCGTGCTGGCCCGGGGGCAGCACGGGGGGATGGCGCCGGGTGCCGGATGGGCGCGACTGTGCCGGCTGATCACGCACACCCACCTGGCCGGGGAGCGGGGCTCTCCGCGCACCACGCCGGAGCTCCTGGCCCGGGCGGCCGCTCCCGTGGACGGCGTGGCACCGGTGGTGGTGCTGCTCGGGCCGGACTCCGACGTCGGCCGCGCGGTCCGGCACCGCAGGAACGCCCGGGCGGCGGACCTGGTGCGGGCGTGGACCCACCGGCTGCCCGCCGGGGCGGTCGTCATCGAGGTGGTCTGCCACGACGGGCCGGCGGACAGCCCGGCGAGCCTGGCCCACGCGGCCCGGATGTGGGGGCTGGCCATGGAGCACGGTCTGCCTGCCGTCCTCACCTCGGCCGCCCGGCATGCCACCGCCGACCAGGCCCGGATCGTCGACGTGCTCGACGCGGCCCGCCGGATGGTCGCCCTGGACGAGCGGCACCTGGACCGGGTCAGCACCGCCGGCCACCTGGCCGAGACCGGTCACATGGTGGCGCTGGCGCACCGGTTGGCCGACGCGGTCGGCCCGGCCGGAGACGCGGACGCCCTGCTGTCGGCGACCACCCGGCTGGCGGCCGAGTGCGTGCAACAGTCCCGGAGCGACCTCGGCATCGGCAGGGTCCACCTGCCCGAGCCGGAGGTGCTCGGGGTCACCGGCATCGGTGGGGCGCAACAGGTCCTCGCCCAGCGGTGCCGCGCGGCGGTGCACGAGCGCTATCCCGGCCGGCCCACGGCATACCTGGACCGGGTGCACAGCCGGCTGGAGGAGGAGCTGGGCGTGATCGCGGGGCTGGGCTATCCCACCTACTTCCTCACCGTGGCGCAGGTGTGCGACCTGATCCGGGAGATGGGGGTGCGGGTCGCCGCACGGGGGTCCGGGGCGGGGAGCCTGGTCAACTACCTGCTCGGGATCAGTGGGGTGGAGCCGATGCGGCACGAGCTGCTGATGGAACGGTTCTGCTCCCCGCTGCGGGCGCAACTGCCGGACATCGACGTCGACGTGGAGTCCGCGCGGCGCACCGAGATCTACGAGCGGATCCTGGAGCGCTTCGGCTCCGAGCGGGTGACCTGCGTGTCCATGATGGAGACCTACCGGGTGCGGCACGCGATCCGTGACGTCGCGGCCACGCTGGGGATGCCGCCGGGGGAGATCGACGTCATAGCCAAGGCCTTCCCGCACATCCGGGCCAGGGATGCCCGCTCGGCCATCCGGGACCTGCCCGAGCTGCGCCGACACGGATTCGACGCCCCGCGGATGCAGCTGCTCTTCGAGCTGGTCGAGGGGTTGGACGGGTTGCCCCGGCACATCGCGGTGCACCCGTGCGGGGTGATCCTGTCCAACACCACGCTGCTGGAGCGGACGCCGGTGGAGGCCAGCTGGCTGGGCTTCCCGATGAGCCAGTTCGACAAGGACGACGTGGAGGACCTCGGCCTGCTCAAGCTCGACGTGCTCGGCGTGCGGATGCAGTCGGCGATGGCGCACGCGGTGGCCGAGGTGGAGCGGGTCGACGGGGTGACGGTGGACCTGGACGACAACCGACCCGGCCAGGTCGACCTGGAGGACCCGGAGACCTACGCCCTGATCCAGTCCACCCGGACCCTCGGCTGCTTCCAGATCGAGTCCCCGGGGCAGCGGGAGCTGGTCGGCAAGTTCGCCCCGGAGACGTTCGAGGACATCATCATCGACATCTCCTTGTTCCGCCCAGGCCCGGTGAAGTCCGACATGGTCCGCCCGTTCCTGCACGCCCGGCAGGGCTGGGACGAGCCGCAGTACCTGCACCCGACCCTGGTGCCCTACCTCCGCAGCACCTACGGGGTCGTCGTCTTCCACGAGCAGGTGCTGCAGATCGTCGCCGAGACCACGGGGGTCACCCTTGCCCAGGCCGACGAGGTGCGGCGGGCGATGGGCAGTCCGCAGGGGCAGGAGCAGGTCGAGCAGTGGTGGCGCCCTGCGGCGGCCGCCCGCGGCTACACCCCCGAGGAGGTCGACCGGATCTGGAAGGTGCTGGCCTCGTTCGCCTCGTTCGGGTTCTGCAAGGCCCACGCCGCGGCGTTCGCGCTGCCCACCGTGCAGTCCGCCTGGCTGAAGACCCACCACACCGCGGCCTTCCTGGCCGGCGTCCTCACCCACGACCCGGGCATGTACCCCAAGCGGTTGCTGCTGGACGAGGCCCGCACGATGGGCGTGCACGTGCTCGGGCTGGACGTCAACGCCTCCCGGGACGCATACCGGGTGGAGAAGGTCCCGGCCGACGACCGGCCACCACCGGGCCGGGCCCGGTCGCGGGCCGGTCGCGGGGACCGGGTCGACACCGTGATGGCCGCGGTGCAGGAGCGGGCCGGTGCCTATGGCATCCGGCTGTCGCTGGCCGACGTCAAGGGGATCAGCGACGCCGAGGTCGACCGGATCGTGGCCGGTCAGCCCTACCACTCGCTGGCCGACTTCTGGCAGCGCGCCCGGGTGAGCCGGCCGGTCGTGGAGCGGCTGGTGGTGGCCGGCGGTTTCGATCGGTTGCACGGGGTCGGGACCGCCCGCGGGCAGCGGCGGGACAACCCGACCCGGCGCGACCTGCTGCTGCACGTGGCCGAGCTGGAACGGTGGCACAAGCCGGTCCGGTCGGCCGGCCGCCGGCGGACCCGGGGAGCAGTTGCCCCCGCGCTCGGACCCGCCGGTGGTGCTCCCGGGGCTGCCGGAAGCACGGTCGGTGAGGTCGGGACCCGGGCCGGCGCGCAGGCCCAGGGTGCCCGGACCTGGCACACCCGGCAGGTCGACCCGACCCAACTGACCCTGGACCTGGGAGACCAACCGGTCCTGACCAGCGGCAGCGGACTGAGCGAGATGACCCCGCAGGAGCAGATGCTGGCCGAGCTCGAGGTGCTGGGGATGGACGTCAGCTCCCACGTGACCACGACCTACCGGCCGATGCTGTCGGCCCTCGGGGTGGTCCCGTCGGAACGGATGCTCGCGCAGCGGAACAAGGCCGAGGTGCTCATCGCCGGCGCCAAGGTCGCCACCCAGACCCCACCGATCCGGAGTGGTCGGCGGGTGGTCTTCCTCACCCTCGACGACGGCACCGGGCCGACCGACGCCACCTTCTTCGAGGACGTCCAGGGGCCGTTTGCCGCCACCGTGTTCAGTTCCTGGCTGCTCGTGGTCCGCGGCGTGGTCCGCCGCACCGGGCCACGGGGGGTCTCACTGCGGGCGACCGGTGCGTGGGAGATGGCCATGTTGGGGCAGGCCTTCGAGACCGGTGGGGTCGAGGCGGTCCGCGACCTGATGGACTCGGCCGAGCGGGAGGCCCTCGCAGGAGCGGCAGCGGGTGCCGAGGAGCACGCCGGACGCCGGGTGCTGGTCCACGCGTCCGGGTTCCGCCAGTCACCGTATGCCGACGTGAAGCCCGCCGAGCCGACCACCAAGCTGTGGCACTCCTCCCCGGGGAGCTCGGGGTGGTGACGTCTGGGGTGGTCGTGTCTGGGGTGGTGCCGGTCGATACGGCACGTCCGGTGCAGCCGACGATCCGCCCAGGCCCAGGCCCAGGCCCAGGCCCAGGCCCAGACCCGGATCTGCTCACCGTCCGGGACTGCCCGGTCCTGCACGTCGACATGGACGCCTTCTACGCGGCGGCCTCGCTGATCGACCGCCCCGAGCTGCACGGCCAGCCGGTGGTCATCGGTGGCGGGCTGCGCAGCGTGGTGCTCTCGGCCACCTACGAGGCGCGGGCACACGGCATACGGTCCGGGATGCCGATGGCCAAGGCGCGGCGGCTCTGCCCCGCGGTCCAGGTGGTCCGGCCCGACTTCGACCGGTACTCCCGGATCTCGGACGCGGTGATGGAGATCTTCGGCGAGGTCAGTCCGTTGGTCGAGCCGGTCTCGATGGAAGAGGCCTTCCTCGACGTGTCGGGTGCGCGGCGCACCCTCGGTGGTCCCGCCCGGATCGCCCAGTGGATCCGGGACACGGTCGCCGACGAGCAGCAGATCACCTGCTCGGTCGGTGGGGCCCCGACCAAGGTGGTGGCCAAGATGGCGTCCCGGGCGGCGAAACCGGACGGCATGCTGCTGGTGCCCGGCGAGGAGGTCGTCCCGTTCCTGCACCCGATGCCGGTCGGTGCGCTGTGGGGCGTGGGGGAGAGCACCGAGGCGGCGCTGCACCGACTCGGGCTGCGCACCGTCGCCGACGTCGCCCACCTCCCGCGGGCCACGCTGGAGCGGGCCTTCGGACCGGGCACCGCGGCCTACCTGCAGGACCTGTCCTGGGGGCGGGACACCGGTCGGGTCACCCCGCTGCCCGTCGAGCGCAGCGTGGGTCACTCCGAGACGTTCAGCCACGACATCGACGACCCCGAGGTGATCTACCGGCAGCTGCTCAGCCTCAGCGACAGGGTCGCGGCCCGGATGCGGCACGCGGGCATGGTGTCCCGGACGGTGGTGCTGACCGTCCGGTTCTCCGACTTCACCACGATCACCCGCTCGCGCACGATCCGGCAGAGCACGGATGTGGGGCGGGAGATCTATGCGACCGCCCGGGGCCTGTATGACGCACTCGGGTTGCAACGTGCCCGCATCCGGCTGCTCGGCGTGCGGGCCGAGAACCTCACCGAGGGGGACCGGACCCCCGTGCAGGGGCTGCTGGACGAGCCGGAGCACGGGTGGCGCGACGCCGAGCGGGCGATCGACCGGGCCACGGCCAGGTTCGGCCACGGCGCGGTCCGCCCGGCCAGCCTGGTGGGCGACGGCACCCGGCGCGGACGCCATCCGGATAGTGACCCGTCCGGCAGCCAGCTGAGCAAGATCGGGGTCCGCAGTTGGGCCCGAGGACCCCGACAAAACGTCTTCCGGGGGTGAGCGCGTCTACCAGGTGTGGAACCCGGCTAGTGCTATACGCGTTGACGAACTATCCTGAGATTAGACATCGCCGTCAGATCGACGGGGGTGTTGACACCGTCCCCACGGGGCGGCGGTGCCGCAACGAATAGGTCAATGGGAGGTCCCAGTGCCGCTCTCCGAGCATGAGCAGCGTGTTCTTGAGCAGATGGAGCAGGCGCTCTATGCCGAGGATCCCCGCTTTGCCAACCAGATGGTCGGCAAGGCAGAGGCCAAGGCGGCGCGCCGTCGGATGGGCGTCGGGATCCTGGCTGCGATCCTCGGACTCGGACTGATCGTGCTCGGCGTGACCGTGCAGCAGATCTGGGTGGGCGGCATCGGCTTCGCTGCCATGGTCCTGGGGGCCGCGCTGGCCTTCACACCACCCCGCAAGAGCCAGGGGCCGACCCTGGGCACCGTGCAGGACGACGGCAACATCACGCTCCGCACCGGCTCCTCGAACGCGGGCCACGGCGGCAGGACGCACCGCGGCAAAGGCGGCCGGACCAAGGGCAGCGGGAACTTCATGGAGCGCCTTGAGCAGCGCTGGGACCGACGACGGGAGCAGGGTCCCTTCTGAGACCCTGAGGGGCCCTCAGCCCAGGTGGGTCTCCGCATACGCGGTCATCGCCTCGCGGACGAACTCGGCGTAGTTGCGGCCGTCCACCTCGTAGTTCGTGCGGAAGCGGGGGTCATCGACATACATCTGGCCGAGCCCGACGAAGGCCTCGGCGCTGGGGGCCTTGCCGCCCCACCCAGCACGCACCCAGTTGTACTGACGTTGTGCCAGGGCCAGCACCGTCTCGCTGCGCACGTCGAGCCCGCGGGTCGCGGCGATGGCGAACTCCTCGGCAAGGTCCCTGCCCTCATCCTGGAATGACCGCTTGCCGGCGTCGTCCAGCGAACGCCACCAGGCGTCGGAGTCGGCGTATGCCTGGGCGCCCCACCGCTCCTCGACCTCTGCCTTGTGCTGTCTGTGATCGAACCCGTCGAACGTCTCGGAAGCCACGAGTTCCTCACCGCCTTCCAGTTTCTCGATGGTGGTCTCTACGGACCTGATGAGTCGGTCCACCCGGTCGCGTTCCTCGGCCAGTTGCGCCAGGTGATGGCGGAGCGCCGGGACGGCGTCCTGCTCCCCGGCCAGGAGATCGCCGATGGCGGGAAGCCCCATGCCCAACTCCCGCAGCAGCAGGATGCGCTGCAGTCGCACCAGGGCATCCTGGTCGTAGTAGCGGTAGCCGTTGGTGCCCGTGTGGCTGGGCGGCAGCAACCCGATCCGGTCGTAGTGCCGCAGCGTCCGGCTGGTCGTTCCGGCTGCCTGCACGATCTCGTGCATGGACCAGGCCATCGCTCCTCCTTCCGTCGCCGTGTCTACCGGGACCGGGGTTTCCCGGTCTGCAACCAGGATGCAGGTTGACGCAACGTCAATGTCAACCGGAGCGAGTCGGGCCGTTTGTCGGGGCGTTCCGCTAGCTCTGTCAGACGTATGTTCTATCGTTGTTGGTATCGATCCAGTAGGTCGTCCCAGCAGGTGGAGGGGGCGGTCGAGGCGTGTCCAGGACGGGGGTGAGCGGGATGGAAGGTCCATCGAGGGAGGCCGGGACCGGGGCGGTTCTGATGGAGGTGCCCGCCCTGCCCGATGTGTCCGGGATGTCCCCGCAGGACGCCCGCTGGACGTGGCTGGAGTGGGAGGCCGAGTTCGGGGACTGGGCTCCCGAGCCGTTGGACCTCATCCCGTGGGAACTGCAGGAGGAAGCGAGTGCGGCTGCCCGCTGTTGGGACTCCGAGCCTGTCGAAGCGCCGCCTGTCGAAGCGCCCGACGCGGGTCAGGGGCTGAGGTCCGCGCTGACGGCGGCCGGCTTCCCGGAGCACATCGTCGCCCACCTGGTGGCCCTGGCGCCCGTGCTGACGACCGGTAGGTCCGGCACCTGCCCGGCTGCGACGGCCGAGCCCCAGGTCCCCACCGTCGGCGTCGAGGACCAGGGGAGCGTGACCCAGGACCGCAACGGGCCTGGCGACGGAGCAGCCCCGGACCACTCGGGACCGGACGACGAAAGACTGGACCACCGGCGTTCGGGCGACGTCGGGGCTCGCGTCTCAAGGGGAGGTGAGCGTGCGGAGGATGCCGCGTTGGTCGCCGCGGCCGAGGCCCTGGTCGTCCTGCAGCGCTGGGCGGACGCAGCGCTGGCCGGTGTGCTGGCCGACTTGGGGGCCGCGACGGGGGAGGTGTTCCTCGGGGAGAAGGGCGTCGTGGACCCGGACGAACTGTCCACGACGGCGCGGAAGGAGTGGCGGGCGAAGACGAAGTCCGTGCTGGCCAATGAGCTGAAGGTGCTGACCGGATGGGCGATCCAGGACTGTCACGACCGGGTCGGTTTTGCCCTGGTGTCCCGAGAGCAGACAAGCATCCCGTGGACTGCGCTCGCGCTCGGCGAGGTGCAGTGGGGGCAGGTCCGGGCCTGGTGGTCCACCTGCCGGGGGATGCCGGTGGAGGTCGCGGCACAGATGGCCGCGCGGACCTTCGGGCCGGACTCGGACCGCGCTCGGTCCATGCGCAGGAGGAGCGGGAGAACAGGCGAGCGGGATGACACTGCGCGCCCCTCCTTCGGCGAGACCAAGGACACCCTGGCCAGGCTGGTGGCCGCCCTGCTGGGGGAGGATCCCGACGCCGCGCGCAAGGAGCGACGGGCTGCCGTGTCCCGGAGGGACGCTACCGCGCGCCTTGATGACGACGGCACCGGGGAACTGACCATCATGGGGCGGTCCTCCTCGGTCGCGGCCGCAATGGACCGGGTCGACCAGATCGCGCGGGCCGTCCGTGCCGCAGGTGATCCCCGCACGCTCGCCCAACTCCGTGCCGACATCGCGATGTCCTTGCTGGTCCACGGGTCGATCACGCCGGCCACCGGCCACCCGGATCCGAAGGTCTCCTCGCACGCTGCGCAGGCTGACGGCGCCGCCGCGAGCACGGGTGGAGATTCCTCCGACGAGGACATCCCCGCGGCGCCCGACGAGGCGTTGGCCGCGGTCCTGTTCGGACGGCCCACCGCGAACCTCGAGGTCATCGTCCCGCTCGAGGTCCTGCTCAGTGCCGATTCGAGTGGGGTCGGGATGCTGTCCGGTGGGGGATACCTGTCGGCAGAGGAGATTCGCGAGCTGGCCCTGTCTGCGGGCGGCGTGTTGCACCGGTTGGTGACCGACGAGCTGGACGGGCGGGTGGTCGAACGCTCCAGACGCTCGTATCGCCCCGACCGGGAGATGCGGGCACAGGTGGCCGCGGCCGACCGGACCTGCCGCGCCCCCGGATGCCTGGTCCGCGCCGAGAGGTGTCAGTTCGACCATGTGGAGAACTACGTCGACGGCGAGACCGGCGGGCTCACCAGCGAGGCCAACGGGCAGTCCCTGTACGGCGTGCACCACCAGCTCAAGACGTGGGGCGCGTGGAAGGCGGTGATGGATACCTACCGCAATGTCACCTGGACCACCCTGTTCGGAAGGATCTACACCACGCGCGCCTTCGACTATGGCACCCTGACGCATCCGTGGACGCGGGATGCGGCCACGGAAAAGTCCGGTGGGTCCGGTGGGCCTGGTGGGTCCGGTGACGGGCCAACCTCCGGGTTACCTGACGCGGTGCGGGACGACGGTGACCTGCGGGACGACCTGATCTACGCGGCGCTCGCACACCGAGATCGGGAGGGCGGCACCTTGGCGGCGGACGACGACGAGCCCGCCCCGGAGTACTTCGATCTCGGCCGGGGCTGGTTGCACCGGCACGCCCCGATCCAACTGCGACACCTCACCCGCTCCGGCAGACGACGCAACGGTGCACCGCCGCACCAGCCCACTCCCGAGGAACTCATCGCGGACGCGACCGCGGAGCAGGAGCCACCGGAGCAACCCGAACGGCCCGACCCATCGAGCGAGCCTCCGCCGTTCTGATCACAGCCCTGGCGACGGGCAGAGGGGCGTCGCGTCAGACGCGGGCCGACTCGCCGACGAGGCCACGCTCCAGGAGCACCTCGGCGATCTGGATCGTGTTGAGCGCGGCACCCTTGCGGAGGTTGTCACCGACCACGAACATAACCAGGCCGCGGCCGTCGGGGACCGACTGGTCGGTCCGGATGCGGCCCACGTAGGACGGATCCGTTCCGGCGGCCGCGAGGGGAGTCGGCACATCGGCCAGCGCGACGCCCGGAGCATCGGCCAACACGCTGCGTGCCTGGTCCGGTGTGATGGCCCGGTCGAACTCGGCGTGGATGGCCAGGCTGTGACCGGTGAACACCGGGACCCGGACGCAGGTGCCTGCCACCGGGAGCCCGGGCAGGTCCAGGATCTTGCGCGACTCGTGGCGCAGTTTCTGTTCCTCGTTGGTTTCCTCGGAGCCGTCGTCGACGATGTCCCCGGCGAGCGGGACGACGTCGAAGGCGATCGGGGCCACGTAGGCGTGCGGCTCGGGGAGGTCGACGGCGGTGCCGTCGTGGGTGAGCGCCTCGACGTCCTGTGCCGCCCCGGCCCGCACCTGGTCAGCCAGTTCGGAGACCCCCGCCAGACCGCTTCCGGAGACGGCCTGGTAGCTGGAGACGATCAGCCGGGACAGCCCGGCGACATCGTGCAACGCCTTCAGGACCGGCATCGCGGCCATCGTGGTGCAGTTGGGGTTCGCCACGATCCGGGGCCCGCCCTCGGCGACTGCCAGGTCGAGCGCGTCCGGGTTGACCTCGCTCACCACCAGGGGGATCCGGTCGTCCATCCGCCACGCCGAGGAGTTGTCCACGACGACGGCTCCGGCCTCGGCGAACCGGGGTGCGTGGGCCCGGGAGGCCGTGGCGCCGGCGGAGAACAGGGCGACGTCGATCCCGGCGAGGTCCGCCGTGGCCACGTCCTCGACGACGATCTCCCGCGGCGTCCCAGTCGCGGGCTGGTTGTCCCAGCGCCCCTCCCAGGGCAGCGTGCTGCCGGCCGACCGGGCGGAGGCCAGGTAACGCACCGTCGCCACCGGGAAGTCCCGCTCGACGAGCAGGCGGCGCATGACCTCGCCGACCTGCCCGGTCGCGCCGACCAGTGCGATGTTGATCCCGCTCATCGTCCCGTCCCTCCGTATACGACTGCTTCGTCCTCCGCGTCCAGCTGGAATGCCGTGTGCACCGCACGGACGGCATCCTCGAGGTCGCGCTGGTCGGTGATGACCGAGATGCGGATCTCCGAGGTGGAGATCATCTCGATGTTCACCGCGGCTTCGGCGAGCGCGCCGAACATCCGGTGGGCCACCTGCGGATTGGACCGCAGGCCCGCGCCGACCAGCGACAGCTTGCCGATGTGGGAGGTGTAGATCACGTCGGCGAACCCGAGGTCGTGCTGCAGCTCGCGGATCGCCGCGACCGCCGCCGTGCCGTCGGCCTCCGGCAGGGTCAGCGAGATGTCGGTCATGCCGGCGGCGGAGGTGGAGACGTTCTGCACGATCATGTCGATGCTCACGCCCACGCTGGCCACGGCTCCGACCACGAGCGCCGCCGCCCCGGGGCGGTCCGGCACGCCGACAGCGGTGATCTTGCCGAGCGACTTGTCGTGCGCGATGCCGGAGATGATCGGGTCTTCCATGGGTTCCTCCCCGGAGGTGGGCGGGACTGTGGTCTGTTCGGGTTGGTGCGGGTCGGTGCCCTCCGGCCGCAGGGAGCCGTCCCGACGGAGGGCGGCGGTGAGCGGGCGGGCGACCAGGATCCAGGTGCCCTCCTTGTCGGAGAAGCTCGACCGCACGTGCAGCGGGACGGCGAAACGACGCGCGTACTCGACCGCGCGCAGGTGCAGGATCTTGGCGCCGTGCGCGGCCATCTCGAGCGTTTCCTCGATGGTGATCCGGGTGATCCGGCTGGCGGTCGGCACGATGCGCGGGTCGGCGGTGTAGAGCCCGTCGACGTCGGTATAGATCTCGCAGACGTCGGCGTCCAACGCCGCGGCCAGCGCGACGGCGGTCGTGTCGGACCCGCCTCGGCCGAGGGTGGTCACGTCCTCGTCCTCGGAGACCCCCTGGAAACCGGCGACGATCGCGACGGAGCCCGCGCGGAGCGTGTCGGCCACGCGCCCGGGAGTGACATCGAGCAGGCGGGCACGACCGAAACTCCTGTCGGTGTGCATGCCGGCCTGCTGCCCGGTGAAGGATCGTGCCGGGACACCGAGTTCCTGGATCGCCATCGCGAGCAGCGCCATCGAGATCCGCTCGCCGGCGGTGAGGAGCATGTCCAACTCCCGCTCGGGGGGCTCCTGCGGGCTGACCTGCTGGGCGAGGTCAAGCAGCTCGTCGGTGGTGTCGCCCATGGCGGAGACCACGACGGCCACGTCGTTGCCGCGGTTGTGGGTCGCGACGACCCGCTGGGCGACGCGACGGATCGCATCGACATCGGCGACCGAGGAGCCGCCGAACTTCTGCACGAGGAGAGCCATGGGAACTTCCGGACGGGGGCAGGGGGACGAAGGTTCGGCTGACGCCGTCGTCACTGGGGGCCAGTCTAGAACCTCGGCGCGCCCCGGCCTTCAGCGCGCCGGTTGGTCCGACGAGTCTGACCGGTCATCCGGAGCGGTGGTCCTGAGGGCGACGCAGCACCGACCCGGGGCAGGGTCCAGATCGGCCCGCAGCTCGTCGGGGGCGATCCGCTCGACCATGCCGCACAACAGCGCGTGGTTCATCCGGCATACCAACTCGGTATGCGTGTGAGCCAGCGCGTGGAACGGGCAGTTCTGCATCAGGATCTGCTCGCCGTCCACGCGCGGTTCATACCCCTGGTCGCGGAGTTGGTCCAGGGCGCGCTCGCGGGTGGTTTCCCCGTGCGCGACGACACCGTCGGACGTCACGGCATCCTCGGGCGCCACCGTGTCCCCGGCCGGTCCGCCGGCCAAGGAGCTCCCGTAGGTGTGGGCCACCTGCGCGAGTGCGTCGTACACGGGCTCCCCGCTCGACGCGGACCGCGTGATCGCCTGGGCCATCAACTCACCGGCGAGGCCGTAGTTACGGGCCGGCAGAGACAGGGAGACCTCCTCGTCCGCCCGGCGATACACCTTGGCCGGACGTCCCGCCCCGGGCCCCGTCCGCCCGGTCAGCCGACGGTAGTCACTGACCAGCAGGCCCGACTCCTCGAGCTTGTCGAGGTGGAACTTGGCCCGGTGCCGCGGGATGTCGAGCGTCTGTGCGGCCTCGTCGCGTCCCACGGGTTCCGGCCGGGAGCAGACGAAGAGGTAGAGGTCGCGGCGCACCTCGTCGTTGAGGGCGGCGATGCCGGTGATGTCCTCGGCCCGCATCACTGGTCCCTCCCGGCGATGGGTTGTATCGACTCCATCCCTTGACGATAGACCGTCAACGCTCTAACGTCCAGATATGACAACGTTAGAAACTGAGTTCCCTGATCTCCGGGTGATGCCCAGTCCCGATGCGGAGGTGGGACTCGAGGCCGCGACCCGGGCGGCGCAGGACTTCCTCGAGGCGCTCGGCGTCGACTGTGAGACGCCGGGGACGCTCGACAGTCCACGGCGGATGGCCAAGGCCTACGCCGACCTGCTCAGCGCCCCCGAGTTCACGATGACCACCTTCCCGAACGACGAGGGGTACCAGGAACTGGTGCTCGTCAGCGATCTACCGGTGACCTCGGTCTGTGAGCACCACCTGCTGCCGTTCACCGGTGTCGCGCACATCGGCTACCTGCCGGGGGCACGGCTGCTGGGACTGTCCAAGTTCGCCCGTGCGGTCGAGTCGTTCGCCCGCAGACCGCAGGTGCAGGAACGACTCACCAGCCAGCTCGCCCACTGGCTGCACGAGGCGCTCGCTCCGCGTGGGGTGGGCGTCATCGTCGAGGCGAGCCACTCCTGCATGAGCCTGCGAGGGGCCACGGTGAGTGGCTCGACCACCAGGACGACCGCGCTGACCGGCGCGATCCACGACCACCCCGCGACGAGGGCCGAGTTCCTGGCTGCCGTCGCCGACCGCACCAGGAGGATCTGATGAGTTCTGCAGGCATTGTCGTGATCGGGGCCGGGCTCGCCGCCGCCGACCTCATCGGCGAACTACGGACGGGCGGCTATGACGGTCCGTTGACGCTCGTGGGTGACGAGGGCGAGTTGCCCTACGAACGGCCGGCCCTGTCCAAGGAGGTCCTGCTCGGCAACGCCGAGGTGGAGTCGGTCTACGTCCACGACGCGCAGTGGTACGAGGACCAGCGGGTGACGGTGCACGCCGCCGACGCGGCCGTGTCGCTCGACCGCGACGCCCGCACCGTGACCCTCGCGTCAGGGACGGTCCTGCACTACGAGGACCTGGTGCTCGCCACGGGCGCGAGCCCGCGCACCCTGGACGTGCCCGGTGCCGATCTGGCTGGTGTGAACGTCTTGCGGCGCATCCCCGACTCCCGGGCGCTGCACGACGCGTTCGCCCCGGGGGTCCGGGTCGTCGTCGTGGGTGCCGGGTGGATCGGTCTGGAGGTGGCCGCGGCCGCACGTCTCGCCGGGTCCGACGTCGTGGTGTTGGAGTATGCCGAGGTGCCGCTCGCGCGGGTGCTGGGAGAACGGTTGGGCAACTACTTCGCCGACCTGCACCGGCGTCACGGTGTGGACCTGCGGCTCGGGGTCCAGGTCGAGGGATTCGACGGCGCGGATGGACGCGTCACGGGCGTGCGGGCCGGGGGAGCGGTCGTGCCCGCGGACCTGGTCGTCGTCGGCGTGGGCGCCGTGCCCAACACCGCGCTCGCCGAGGGCGCCGGGCTTGAGGTGGGCAACGGCATACGGACCGACGCCCGGTTGCGGACCAGCGACCCGCACATCCTCGCCATCGGTGACGTGGCCGAGGCCGAGCACACGGTCCTCGGTGGTCGCCTGAGGGTGGAGCACTGGGACAACGCCAAGCGTCAGGGTGCCCTCGCGGCGCAGGTGCTCCTGGGCGGCAGCGCCACCTACGACTGGCAGCCGTACTTCTACACCGACCAGTTCGACCTGGGCATGGAGTACGTCGGTCGCGGTTCGGCCGACGACGACGTCGTGGTGCGGGGTGACGAGGCGAAGGGCGAGTTCATCGCCTACTGGGTGCGTGACGGGGTCGTGACCGCCGCGATGAACGTCAACATCTGGGACGTCAACGAGGACCTCCGCGCCCTCATCGGGCAACCGCTCCCGCCGGAGTGAGGCTCCGGCCATCGAAGGCGGCACCGGGTCGGCCATCGGGAGTCTCCGGCACGTTTGCGGCGTGTCGGGACACCCTTGCCGTGTCTCGTACAGAGTTGCGATTACGGTGGTCCACAGGTGCAGGAGGCACGGCGGGTTGTCCACAGCTCCAGGCTGGGGCGGCCGCAGTGTCGGTGGCTGCACCTAGCGTCTGACAGGACACGGATCAACGCAGCGGCCCAGGGGTCGCGGGCGAGCCGCAGTCGGTCGAATGTAGGCGCGCCCGCCCACGATGTGAAGGAGCAGGAGATGGCACAACCGAGCAAGGTCACGCCGATGCACCAGGACAAGTCCAAGGCCCTCGACACGGTCATGGCACAGATCGAGAAGCAGCACGGCAAGGGCGCGGTCATGCGCCTGGGTGACGACATCCGACCGCCCGTCGCGGTCATCCCCACCGGGGCGATCGCTCTCGACGTCGCGCTCGGGATCGGCGGCCTGCCGCGTGGTCGTGTGGTGGAGGTGTACGGACCGGAGAGCAGTGGCAAGACCACGGTGGCGCTGCACGCGGTCGCCAACGCGCAGAAGGCGGGCGGGATCGCCGCCTTCATCGACGCCGAGCACGCGCTCGACCCGGACTACGCCAAGAAGCTCGGGGTGGACACAGATGCGCTGCTGGTCAGCCAGCCGGACACCGGCGAGCAGGCGCTGGAGATCGCCGACATGCTGATCCGCTCCGGTGCGCTGGACATCATCGTCATCGACTCGGTCGCGGCCCTGGTGCCGCGCGCGGAGATCGAGGGCGAGATGGGTGACAGCCACGTCGGTCTGCAGGCCCGGCTGATGTCCCAGGCGCTGCGCAAGATCACCGGGGCACTGAACTCCACCGGGACGACGGCGATCTTCATCAACCAGCTCCGAGAGAAGATCGGCGTGATGTTCGGCTCTCCCGAGACGACGACCGGTGGCAAGGCGCTGAAGTTCTACGCCTCCGTCCGGCTGGATGTCCGTCGGATCGAGACGCTCAAGGACGGCACCGACGCGGTCGGCAACCGGACCCGCGTCAAGGTGGTGAAGAACAAGGTATCCCCGCCGTTCAAGCAGGCGGAGTTCGACATCCTCTACGGCCAGGGCATCTCCCGCGAGGGTGGCCTGATCGACATGGGTGTGGAGCACGGCTTCGTGCGCAAGGCCGGTGCTTGGTACACCTACGAGGGCGAGCAGTTGGGGCAGGGCAAGGAGAACGCCCGGCAGTTCCTGAAGGAGAACCCGGACATCGCCGACGAGATCGAGCGCAAGGTCAAGGACAAGCTCGGCGTGGGTCCGCGCTCGGACGCTGCGGGTGACGGCATGGACGGAGTGCCCGAGGGCGTCAACCCCGAGACCGGTGAGGTCTCGGTCAACTTCTGAGGCCGATGGCTGACGAGGAGAACGACCGGCTCGCCCGTGCGCGGGCCGCACTGGCCGCCGCGGAGCAGTCCGCGGCGGCCAGTGGCGCCGGTGGTGGGAGCGCTACTAGCGGTGAAGTCGGCGGGGGGAGCGCCACGACCGGTGAAGCCGGGGGTGGGGACGATGCCGGGCGCCCCCGTCGTGGTGGGACCCGTGGTCGTGGGGGCCGTCGCGCTGCGGCCAGTGGTGGCGAGGATCCGTTGGACGACGCGGAGCCGGACCCGCACGACGTCGCCCGGCGGATCGTGCTGCGGCAACTCACGATGGCCCCGCGGAGCCGCAAGCAGCTGGAGGACAAGTTGCGCCAGCGCGGCTGCGCCGACGATGTCGCCAAGACCGTGCTGGACCGGATGACCGAGGTGGGCCTGGTCGATGACGAGGCCTATGCCCGGAGCCTGGCCCGGACCAGGGTGGAGACCAAGGGGCTGGCGGCCCGCGCGATCACCCATGAGTTGCGGCGCAAGGGGGTTGCCGAGGAACACATCGAGCAGGCCCTCGACGACGTGGATCCGGACGTCGAGAAGGAGCAGGCGCGCGGCCTGGTGGCCAAGCGGCTACGCACGATGCGCGGCCTGGAGCGCGAGGTGCAGACCAGGCGGCTGGCCGGCTTCCTGGCGCGCAAGGGCTACTCCGGAGGGGTCGCCTACGAGGTGATCAGGGAGGCGCTGGCCGACCTCCCGGAACACCAGCGCGACTAGCAGCGTCCGGGTCTTGAGGTCGCCCCCGCGGAGGCGGTCGGGGGTCAGTCCTCGAGGTCGTCCTCGGGGTCCCGCACGTAGTGCATGGCGGACTCCTCGGGGGAGTCGTCGCCGGTCGGCCGACTCTCCCGGGCCACCTCGTCCTTCTCCCGGTCCTCCCCCTGCCCGCCGTCGGGAGCCACCAGCCTGCCGACGCGCTCGCCCTCGCTGCCGAGGAAGTCGCGGTCCGCCGGGATCGCGTCGGGGTCGTCACCGCCGACCCTGTCCTCATCGAGGCCGCTCTCGTTGTCGGGGGCCCCGTAGGCGGAGTCGGGGTCGGGGACCTCCTGGCGGATCCGCTGCTCGATCGTCTCCTCGGTGCGCTCCTCCTCGGCGGTGGTGCCCCACGCCGTCACGCCCTGCAACCGGTCCGCCGTCTCGTAGCCCCGGTCCAGCGGATCCTCGGTGCCGTCGAGGGTGTCCTCGGGCTGCAACTGGTCCTCGTCGTCCAGGCTGTAGCTGCCGTACTCGTTGTCCAGGTTCTCCCGGCCGGGCTGGTCACTCATCGTGGGCTGCTCCCTTCGTCAGGCTCCCGAGCCTAGACCCGCTCCGCACCGGGCGCGGCCCGGACGGCGTGGATCAGGGAGTGGTGGCCACGCCGGAGGGGGTCACGGACAGCGAGGTCACGACCGCGTGTCCCGCGGAGGGCGACGCAGCTCCCCAGTCGAGGGCGAAGCCACCGGTGGCGATGGAGCCCCGCTGCACCGGGACCTCCGCCAGGGTGGCACCGTCGACCTCGACGGTCGTTGTCGTACCCGATACCCGGACCCGTATGTCGTGCTGGTCGCCGGGGTCCAGGTCAGCAACGGACAACACGTCACCGGCGCTGTCCAGGACCTGTGCCTGCCGGTCCGAGACGCGGACGCGCACTGGTTGGGCGCTGCCGACGCGGACGGACAGGCCGACCGTCCGGCCATCTCCCCGCAGGCTGGCCGCGCGGGCAGCGATCGTGTATTCGGTCCAGTCGGCGGTGCGAGCCGGTGCCCACTCGGCGGCCACATAACCGACAGTTCCCGGTGCCGGCGTGATGCCGTTGGAGGTGGCTCGCACCGGGGCCTCGTCGCGGGCGGGGGTGGACCATTCGCGGCGGTCGACCAGAGATGCTGTGGCACGGGTGCCGGAGCCGTGGGTGTTGGAACCGTGGGTGCCTGCGTCGTTGCTGCCGGAGTCCAACGACAGGGCGGTGACGGGGAGCGTCGTCATCGCGGCGACCTCGTCGAACAGGGCCCGGTCCGTGTCACCGGTAAACACCTCGAGGCGCTCGACCGTGCGGGCCGCTGCGGCGCGGCGGGACACCGGGGCCGGCTGACGGGCCGCGTTGACGAAGGCGACCTCGAACCGTTCACCGATGAGGGAGGTCGCGACCTGTTGGTCCTCGCGATCTGTGGCGCGGTCGTTGAGCTCGGAGAAGGGGTAGGCAAACACCGTCGGGGCGGGGAGCCCGTGCTCCGTCATCGCCGCGATCGAGCGATCCAGGTCGCTGGCCACCCGCTCGGCGAAGGCCTGCTCGGTCTCCCGACGGGATGCCTCATGGCCAGTCTCGTCGTCTCCGTCCCAGAGCCGGTGGGTCAGGGCGCCACCCAGCGTCCCGTCCGCGTCGACCGGGGTCCGGTAGTGCAGGGCATCGGTGTGCGAGCCGAACTGCCAACGCCCGGACCGGGCCATCTCCTCCACCTCGGGCCAGGGGAGGTAGTACGGCTGGTGGGTGCCGACGGACCCGGTGATCAGGAAGGACACCGCAGTGATGTCGTAGCGCTCCAGGATCGGGTCGGCATAGCGCCACAGCCCGGAGGTGCCGTCGTCGAAGGTGAGCAGGAAGGAACGGGCAGGCGGGGTGAAGGTCCCGTCGCGGTAGGCCAGGAACTCCTCCAGCGTCAGCGACCGGTAGCCGGCGAGGTCCAACATCTGCATCTGCGACTCGAAATCGGTGGGCGTGACCACGTAGTCGCCGTCACCGGTCTCGGGCCCGATGTCGTGGTAGGACAGCACCACAGGTGCCGTGGGCACGTCCGGGTCCGCACCGGTGGCGTGGGTCTCGTATGCCGACCGGTCGGCCGTCTCCAGGACCGTCACGGGAGTCGCGATCTGCTCGGAGATGCCCGAGTCGCGGGCGAGGGCCAGCGGGATCGCGAGGGTGCTGAGCAGGACGACCGTGGCCACCAGGGCCAACGCCTGCTGGACCACGCGATGGCGCCGCAGCCGGGGCGGTAGGGGTCGGGAGGTCAACTCGGGGAGCAGGGCGAGGGCTGCTGCCTTGGGGTCGGTGCTCACCAGAACTGCCCCTTCGTGAAGACGAACAGGTAGGACAGGATCAGGGCCACCGCCAGGAGGACGCCGGTCAGACGCTGTCGCAGCCTCATGCCGACCTCGACCAGATGCCGCGACGCACGGTCAGCAACGAGTAGGGAAGCAACCAGGACAGCCCGATCGAGGAGATCAGACTCATCAGCGGGCGGTACCGCCACCGCGGGTCACCGGGGTTGTCGACGGCATACGCGGCACCCCACACCCCGCCCTTGACGAGGACGCCGGCGAGGTAGAGCCCGGTCAGCAGCCACATCCCGGCCAGCGGGGCGACCACGAGGTGGCGGACCGCCATGAGCGGAGCGGCGATCACCCAGATGGCGTGACCGTAGTAGAGGACGCTCGGCCCCATCCCGCGGCGCCACATGAACGTTCCGGTGAAGCACAGATTGCGGATGAAGCTCTTCTTCCACCGCACCTGCTGCTTCAGGAAGGGGCGGGCCCGCTCGGGCACGACGGTCCAGACCAGGGCCGAGCGCACGTAGCCGACGGCCCACTCGCGCTCACGGTGGTCGATCGCCAGGAACGGCGAGCCGGCGTGCTGGGCCTTGAGCTTGGCTCCGACCCACTTCTGTCCCAGGACGTACCCCGTGAGCTGGCGGTCCGTGGCGAACTTGAACTCGGCCCCGAGGAACCGGTCTTCGGCCCAGACCGGCAGATAGTTCCAGATCGCGTCCCGGCGGAACACCGCGAGCGGACCGGAGACACAGGTCACCGAGCCGAAGGTGGACTCGGCTGCCTTGCTCATCCGGAAGCTGCCCTCGTACCAGGTGTCCTGGATGCGGCTGAGCAGCGTGGCGTCGGCGTTCAGCGCGCGGGCGTGCCCGGACACCCCACCGAGCCCAGGGTGGGCAACCAGCGCGGCCACGCACCGGCGCAAGGCGTCCGGGGCCAGCACGCAGTCGGAGTCGGTGAACGCGATGACGTCGCCGGTCGCATGCCGCAGACCGGCGACCAGCGCTCGCTTCTTGCCGGAGCGACGGGGCATCTCGACCAGCGTGAAGTTGTGCAGCGCGGTGAGTTCGCGCAGTCGCTGACGGGTGCCGTCATCCGAGCCGTCGTCCACGACGATGACCTGGAGGTCTGGATAGTCGGACCCGGTCATCGAGGCCACGCACTGGTCGATCACGTCGATCTCGTTCATGGCGGCGACGATCAGCGTGACGCTCGGGACCGCCGGGAGCGGGGGAGCCTCGGCGCGGTTGCGCACCCGGGAGATCAGCGGGTTGGACAGGTCCTCGTAGGAGGCGTACGCCCGGTAGAAGATGAAGGCGGTCGAGCCCAGCACCCCCATGCCGTAGGCCAGGACGAGCGGCTGCGGAGGAAGTCCTGCACCCGCGTGGCCAGCAGGACCAGCAGGGGCACCATGCAGAGCACCACGACGAGACGGAAGAGTTGCCGTCGGACCCCGACCTCCTGCCGACCCACCCATGCGATGGCGGGCCGCGGACGGGCCCGGGCGGCATCGAGGTGTGGCTGCGTGATGGTGCTCATGGTGCTTCTTCCGGACAGCAAGGAGGGTCAGGGCACCCGAGATCGACTCGGACGGCCTGTGGGAGTGTGTGATTCGGCGGCGAACCCCCGCGAGATCAGGATGCCACTTCCCTCACGGTAATGCAAACGTCAAGTAAAGTACTGGTAGGTAATCTTCGTCACGTCGTGGCCCTCGCCGACGCGGTTACCCTTGTGGGTGCGATGGACACAGCACTGAAGACCTACGACGTGCGCACCCACGGGTGCCAGATGAACGTGCACGACAGCGAGCGACTGTCCGGCCTGTTGGAGACGGCCGGCTATGTCGACCTGGCCAGCATCCCCGAGGGGGAGCGACCGGACACCGCCGACGTCGTGGTCTTCAACACCTGTGCCGTCCGGGAGAACGCCGCCAACAAGCTCTACGGCAACCTCGGCCAGCTGCGGCCCGCCAAGCAGCGCAACCCCGACATGCAGATCGCGGTCGGTGGCTGCCTGGCGCAGAAGGACCGCAGCACCATCGTCGAGCGGGCGCCGTGGGTCGACGTCGTCTTCGGCACGCACAACATCGGCTCGTTGCCGGCGCTGCTGGACCGGGCCCGGCACAACAAGGCGGCCGAGGTCGAGATCCTGGAGTCCCTCGAGGTCTTCCCGTCCACCCTGCCGACCCGGCGGGACTCGGCATACAGCGGCTGGGTGTCGATCTCGGTGGGGTGCAACAACACCTGCACCTTCTGCATCGTGCCGAGCCTGCGCGGCAAGGAGCGTGACCGCCGACCGGGGGAGGTCCTGGCCGAGATCAAGGCGCTGGTGGAGCAGGGCGTCGTCGAGATCACGCTGCTGGGACAGAACGTCAACACCTACGGCGTGGAGTTCGGCGACCGCGGGGCCTTCGCCAAGTTGCTGCGCGCCTGCGGCGAGATCGAGGGGCTCGAGCGCGTCCGGTTCACCAGCCCGCACCCGGCCGCCTTCACCGACGACGTGATCACCGCGATGGCGCAGACCCCCAACGTGATGCCGAGCCTGCACATGCCCCTGCAGTCCGGCTCCGACGACGTGCTCAAGCGGATGCGGCGCTCCTACCGGTCGACCAAGTTCCTGGGGATCCTGGACCGGGTGCGCGAGCAGATCCCGCACGCCGCGATCACGACCGACATCATCGTCGGCTTCCCCGGCGAGACCGAGGAAGACTTCCAGGCGACCCTGGACGTGGTGCGGGCCAGCCGGTTCTCCAGCGCCTTCACCTTCCAGTACTCGATCCGTCCCGGGACCCCGGCCGCGGAGATGGACGGCCAGCTGCCCAAGGCCGTGGTCCAGGAGCGGTTCGACCGGCTGATCGCGGTGCAGGACGAGGTCTCCTGGGTGGAGAACCGCGCCCAGGAGGGACGCGAGGTCCAGGTGCTGGTCGCTCCAGGCGAGGGCCGTAAGGACGCCGAGACCCACCGGATGTCGGGCCGGGCCGAGGACAACCGGCTGGTCCACTTCGCGGTGCCGGAGGGCGCGGAGCTGCCCCGCCCCGGCGACGTCGTCACGGTCGGCGTCACCTATGGCGCCCCGCACCACCTGGTCGCGGACTCGGGCGTGCAGGGCGGGACGTATGCCGTGCGCCGCACCCGGGGCGGCGACGCCTGGGCGGCGCTCCAGGACCAGCCCGACGCGGGACGGCCCAAGGTGACGCTCGGGATGCCCTCGATCGGCAAGCCGGCCACCCCGCCGGTGCCGGTCGCGGCGTGCGGAGTCAACCAGTACTGAGCCGGCCCCCCGCTCCGGTCAGCCGTGGCCGTGGACGATCGTGCTGACCAGGTCGACGGCCTCGAGCGCGTCGGCCACCGTGAAGCTGACCCGGGCGCCGCTCCGGGCCTGTAGCGCGCGCTTGGCCAGGTCGGCGTGCCGGGGGAGCGCATCGATCACCCAGCGCCCCGCCTCCGACTTCGACGGGATCGGGCCGGTGGTCCTCATCCCGGAGAGGAAGGCCGCGAGGCGCGGTGCCCCGAGCACCACCCACTGCAGGGTGGCCGAGCCCTCGAGCTCCTCATCCGGGTGGCGCCCGGCCAGCTGCAACCGCAGCCCCTCGGCGACCGAGGCCCAGTAGGTCTGCAGGTTGCCCCGGGTGTAGGCCTCCGCCGCCGCCCGGTCGGCGGCCACGTTGACCCGTCCCGGGTCGATGCCGGCGGCCGGCAGCGCCTCGGGCAGCGTCAGCCAGGTCACCGGGTGCACCTCTCCGGCGGGTTTCCCCACGTGCAGCCGGCCGTCGACGCTGAACGGGGTGATCAGACCGGGCACGGCCGGTTCGGACAGCGTCGCGACCGACAGGTAGGTCGTGTCGTAGGCCAGGTCGGGGAACTCCTGCAGCAGCTGGTGGTGGACCCGCTCCAGCGCGGGGGTGTCCGCGGTCTCCAGGGGCCGGGCGGTAAGCGTGAGCGTGTCGACGTCGGAGCGCACCGTGAGGTCGCCGAGGATCGCCGACCCGATCAGCCACACGCCCATGACCTCGCTGCCCAGCTCGACCCGGAGCAGGTCGTAGTGGGTGGTGGCCACGGCGGACGCACGGTCCAGCAGGGCAGGCATGCGGGCCAGCCTAATCCGCCGGGAGCCCTAACCGGTCGCCGAGTCCACACCCGAGGACAGCTCGGCATACCTTGTGGCGCAGGCCGAACACCCGCAGAGGGTGAGCTTGTGCATGGTGCCGGCGTTCCAGACCGACCCGGGACGGTAGAGCGGCTCGGGGCGCCCGCCCGGGGAGGTGAAGGTGTCGACCAGCAGCGGGTTGGGGTCGAGGTCGCCGGGCCCCCGGCAGCACCGGCAGCCGCTGTAGCCGCGGTCGCCGCCGTCGTGCGAGGTGGCCCGGTGGCCGCAGGTGCGGCACAGGTGCAGCAGGACGCTCACGGCTCCTCCCGCACCGGCATGACCAGGCCGAGGCGCGAGGCGTCGGCGCTGCGGATCAGCAACGGCGCGATCGCCCCACCGAGCGGCAGGACCACGTGCCCGTCCCGGACCCGGTCCAGGGCGTCCCACAGGAACCCGCGGTCGACCAGCAGGCGGTCCGTGTCCTCGGGGGACCCGGCGGGCGAGACGTACACGCGGTCCGGGCCCGTCTCCGCACGGCCGGCCAGGGTGGCCCGCAGGTCCTCGACGGGGACCTCGGCGGTGCGCGGCACCCCGCTGTCCAGCACCCGGCGGATGTCGGGGTAGTCGCCCTCCGGCTCCCTGCCCGCATACCGTGGCCCGGTCCCGCGTGCGGTGGACGCGGCGATCGTCACCCGGCCGGAGTCGGCGGTGACCTCCAGCGTCGTGCCGGTGGGTCCGTCCGCGAGCACCTCGTCGACCAGGGGGAGAGGGAGCAGGACCTGGACCGGCCCGCCACCGGCCGCCGCCCCGACCAGCGCGACGGCCAGGCGGTACCGGTCCGTCGCCACCAACCGGACCCCGTCGGCGTCGCGGTCCAGCAGGACGGCGGACAGGACCGGGAACTGCGGGTCCTCACCGGCGGCATACCGCACGGCGGCGAGGGCCGTATGCAGTGCCGCACCGTCGAGGTGGAGGGTGCGCGGCGTCCTGGTGTCCTGCTGGGCGAGCTCGCGCAGCCGCGTCACCTCCCGTCGGGCGTCGGCCAACCCCTGCTCCAACCGGGCCAGGTGCAGGTCCAGCAGCTCCGACACCGCCTCGCCATCGCCCAGGCTCTCCAGCACGGCGACCATCTCCGGGACCGGGACCTGGATGCGGCGCATCCCGGCGAGCAGCCGGGCCGGCCGGACCTGGTCCGGGTGGTAGCGCCGGTAGCCCGTGGCGCCGTCCACGTCGGCGGGCACCAGCACGCCCTCGCGGTCGTAGAACCGGAGGGCGCTGACGCTCAGGCCGCTGGCCCGGGACAGGGCGCCGATGCCGAGCAGCGCCGGGGCCGGTTCGGCAGGGTCGTGGTCGGGTCCCTCGAAGGGCGTGGTGTCGGGGTCGTGGTGCACACCCCAACTCTGGGGTCTGCACCTGGTTGAGGGTCAATCCGGCCGGCTCGATTACCCTGCAGCCGTGACCTCCGCCAGCGCGCCCACGCCCCAGCAGCTGACCCGTGGGCGGGTTGCGGCCGGGCTCGTCGCCCTGGAGGCCATGGCCATCGCGGGGTTCGCGGTCTTCTACCTCGTGGAACTGGTCCTCGGCGAGGGCCAGGACCCGATGATCGTGATCATGTCGGTGGTGACGATGCTCGTCTTCGTCGTCGGCCTCGGCTACGTCGCCGCCGGGTTGCGACGACGCCACCCCCGGGCCCAGGCACCGGCCATCGCCTTCAACGGGCTGCTGGTGCCGCTCGGGATCGCGCTGTTCCAGTTCGCCCCGGCGTGGCTCGCGGCGACGGTGCTGATCGCTGCGGTGGTCACGATCGTCTCCGTCATCGGGATGGGTCGGCTGGACTGAGCCCAGCCGACGGGGGAGGGGTGGGGAGCGCCACCTGGAGGACGGTCGCGCGGCCACGCACGACCAGGAGTCCACGGCCCGGGACCGCCAGCCCCGGGACGCCGGTGGACACCCCGAGCGGTGCCCCGTCCGAGGGTGTGGTGGGCTGCAACAGGATGCCGGTCCGGTTCCGGGTCGCCAGCGGGGCGAGTCCCCGGTAGCTGCCGGCCAGTTCCTCGGGCTCGCCGCTGACCAGGAGTGCCCCGTCGGTCGCGGGCAGGCCCCTGGCCAGCTCGAGGAGGGCGTCCTCGACAGGTCCGTCGGCCACCTGCGCGGCGCCGTCGACGGCCACCACGAGCCCGCGCCCCGCCACGGTCCCGGTGCTCCCGGCCGCTGCCCGCACGTCGGCCAGCGCCCCGTCGGGATCGCGCAGCGCGCGGTCGCCGTCCACGAACAGGGTTGGGCGTCCCGCCCGTCGCGCCGCGTCCAGCAGGGTCCGCAGGGTCGTGGTGCGGCCGCTGCCCGGTGGCCCGGAGACCAGAACGGTCCCGCCTCCCGCGGTATCGATCGGCACCGTGCACGGACCGGCATCGTCCCCGCCCACCCCGACGAGCAGACCGGTGGACGACCCGGCACCCTGGGTCGCCGCCGGAAGGAGGTCCGCCAGGGCCACCTGCCGCGGCAGCGGTCGGACGTATGCCGGGGGTCGGCCGCGTGGCCGGGCGACCGGCTGGACGACGAGCCGGTCGAGGAGAGAGCCGAGCTCGCGGACCTGGGCCTCGCCTGCCGGTTCGGTGCCCAGCACCGCCGCCTGGGCGACCGTGCCGTCGACGAGCCGGATCATCCGGCCCGGTGGCATCCGCTCGGGCACCTGCCTGCGGGTGAGCCCGGTCATCAGCAGGTCCTGCGGATCGCTCATCCGCAGGCACCAGGTGGAGCCGAGCAGGGGGGCCACCCGGGAGGTGAGCAGCGTCCGGTCGCCGGTCAGCAGGGCGACGACCCCTGCGGAGGGCCCCTCGCGCAGGATCTGGGTGACCAGCTCGGAACCGCGACCCCGGTCCACCTCGCCGTAGTCCTCCAGGAAGCGTGTCCACCCGTCCAGGACCAGGCACACGACCGGGAGGGCGCCCGGACCTGCGTCCGTGCCCGAATCCCGGTCATCGGCTGGTCTGTCGGCGCGCAGGGAGGCCTCGCGCTGCTCACCGATGCTGGTGAAACCCGCGGCGGCGAGTTCCTGCTGTCGCCGGTTGACGGTGTCGGCCAACACCTCCAGGACGCGCAGCCCGCGGGGCACGTCGTCGGGACCGACCCAGGCGCCGGTCTGGGGCAACCTCGCGAGGGGACCGAGCGCGCCCGCGGGGTCGAACCCGTACAGCTGCACGTCGCCGGCTCCGGCGCCCTCGAGGAGCCCCGCGACCAGGGTGCGCAGCAGGCTGGAGCGTCCCGTGCGGGGAGCGCCCACGACGGCCAGGTGCCCGTCGGTGACCGGGTCCCAGGTGGTGGCCCGCTGTTCCTGCTCGGCCGGGAGGTCGGCCAGGGCAAAGGCCACGGCGGTGGACGAGGACTGCCCCGCGCGCTGGGGTGGCGGGAGTTCGGCGAGCGGGAGCACGTCCGGCAGGGGTCGCAGCCAGGGGGAGGGCGGCGCGGTGCACGAGAGCCGGTCGGCGGCCTCCCGTGCCTGGGCGCTGAGCCGGGACAGCTGGGAGTCGCTGCCCGTCGACTCGGTGCTACGGACGGCAGCCGCTCGCGGCCCCACCTCCAGGGGTCCGCCGACCCGGCATACCCGGATCCGTTCGGTCCCCACGTGCCGCGGCGCCGTGGGTTCGCTGACCCTGGCCACCTGCACCGGGCGGGGTGGTCGTGCGCCGGTGCGCACCAGCGCACGACCCGGCAACCGCTCGGGCAGCGATGCGGCGGCCGCGCTGTCGATGACGTCGTGCGAGTCGGCCGCGTCCCGCACCCGGAGGGCGATGCGCAGGTTGACGTTGGCCCGCACGTCGGCGGACACGATCCCCCCGGGACGCTGGGTGGCCAGGACCAGGTGCACCCCGAGGGAGCGGCCGAGCGCAGCGATCCGGACCAGGCCGTCCAGGAAGGTCGGCAGCTCCTCCGCCAGCGCCCGGAACTCGTCGATGACCAGGACCAGCCGGGCCAGGGGCGGGCCACCCCGCGCCTGGTACTCGGCGAGGTCCCGGGCCGCCACGGCACCCAGCAGGCGTTCCCTCCGCTTGAGCTCGGCGCCGAGAGAGGTGAGCGCCCGGTCGGCCAGGTGCGGGTCGAGGTCGGTGATGAGTCCGACCGTGTGCGGCAGCTGCGCCGCCTCGGCGAAGGCCGAGCCTCCCTTGTAGTCGACCAGCACGAAGACCAGTTCGTCCGGACGGTTGGCCAGGGCCAGCGAGGTGACCAGGGTGCGGAGCAGCTCGGACTTGCCCGAGCCGGTGGTGCCCCCGACGAGCGCGTGCGGACCGTCCGCCACGAGGTCGAGCTCGCACGGGCCGCCCTCGCCGAGCCCGAGGACGAACCGGGTGGACCGGGGTGCGGACCGCCAGCGCTGCACGAGGTCCGTCGCGCTCGCGGCCGGATCGACCTGCGCGAAGTGCACCTCGTCCGGGATGCCTGCTTCGACCGGTCCCTGCGCCACCCGGAGCGAAGCGAGCCCGCGGGTGATGTCGCGCGCACACCGGGTCCCGATGAGGTCGCCGCGCACGGACGACGCGGAGACGGCCCCGGTCACCTCGAGGCGACCATCGCTGCGGATCCGCACCATCGTGGCCAGCGGTGGAGCGGGCTCGGACGGGCCGACCAGCACGACGGGCAGCAGGCCCTCCGGGGGACGGACCGGTGCGGCCCGGGTCCCCGGGCCGAGGTGGTGGTCCTCGACCAGGACCACGGTGCCTGTCGGTGGCGCCGGGTCGCGGAGGTCCGCCGCGGGGTCCGCCGCGGGCTCCGCCACGAGGTGCGGAGCCCAGTCGAGCCAGTCCCACGTCCGCTCGCCCCGCGGGCAGGTGGGCGGCACGACCACGACGTCCCCCGGCCGGTGCTGCACCAGGAGCTGGCAGACCAGGCTCCGGGCCAGGCCACGCGCCGCCGTTGCCGGTCCGATGATCGCCACCCCACCGCGCGGGTCGATCTCCAAGGGTGCGTCCGCCAGGGTGATCGGCTGCCCGGCCACCCGCACCCGGGAGGGTTGGTCGGCGGTGCCCAGCCGGACCAGCACCTGGTCCGGTGCCCGGCTCCACACCCCTGAGGTGGGGCGCTGGCAGACCCGCGCCCGCAGCTCGGCCAGGTCGGGGGTGCGGTCCCGCCGGACCCGGTGTTCGGCCGCGACCGCGGCGTCGGTGTCCGAGCGCGCCCGTCGCAGGTCGGTCCGGTACTTCTCCCGGGCCCGGCGGGTCTCGGCCCGGTGCCGCCGCCGCTCGCTGAGGTAGCTGCCGAGGGTCAGGGCCGGGGCCATCACCCCGAACAACAGGAGCATCGGCATCCGCAGCAGCAGCGCCAGCAGCCCCGACACGACGAGCGGGATCGCCCAGGACAGCACGGGCGGGCTGGGTCGGGGAGGCGGCTCGGGGAGCTCCGGGAGGTCGACCGCGACGTCGGGGACCGGGGGCGCGACGGCGGGTCGGACGCTGAGCGTGAGGCGCCCGGCACCGTCGGGCCGGGCCGGGTCGACGGCCACCGTATGCCGCACGAGGTCCAGGCGGGTGGCGCCCGCCCGCAGCGGCACGCCCGGGTGCCACGCAGTGGGGCCCTCCAGTGCGACCCCGTCGAGGGTGCTGCCGTTGGTGGAGGAGGCGTCCTCCACCAGGACGCCGCCCCTGGCGGTCCAGACCGTCAGGTGGTGCCGGGAGAGGCCGGCGTCGGTCACCGTCAGGTCGCACCCAGGGGACCGCCCGACGGTGAGCCCGTGGCCGGGGTGGAGGGACACCGAGAGCCCGCAGTCCGGGCCCTCGCTGACCCGCACGGTGACCGGTGCGGCGGGAGGGGCGTCCGGGAGGGGCGCCGCCCGGAGCTGGGCACCGTGCAGGAGCGGGGGCTCGCCCACCACCTCGTCCCCGGTGAGGGCCGACGGTGCGGCACCCGGCCGGCCCACGGCATACCAGGCGGTCCGGCGACACCAGGGTGCCGGGAGGTGCGGCACCAGCTCCGCCCAACTGACCGGCCCGGCGGTCGCCACGTCGAGCAGCTCGGCAGCGTGGTCGTCGCCGACCGTGAACCGTACCCCCACGGGGCGATTCTGGCCGTCGTCCACCGCGCCCGCGTGGGCTGTCCACAGGTGGGCCGTGACCCACCGCGCCGCCGGTGGCCCCAGCCGGTGCGGCCCGCGTGGAGCGGGACTCGGGCGCGCTCCGGCGTCCTCTGGGCGGACGCCGTTGTCCACAACGCGGACCTTGTCCACAGATTTGGTCAGTGGGCCTCCAAGACCCCGCCAACTCTGTTTACATATTCGGGTCGGTCGGGGTTGGCTGGATCGGCAGCGGGGGTTCGTGCCCAGGACCTCCGGAGCCAAGCGGTCACACCATGGTGGTGTGGTGAGGGGGTGTCATGTCGGCGCTCGAGTTGCTCGAGGAAGACGTCCGGGAGCTCATCCGCCTGCGCCGGCTGGACCCCGCCCGCGACGACGTCGCGATCCGGCAGCTGATCAAGGAGGCGGTCGCCGAGTACGACGAGCGGGCGCTCCTCGATGGCGCCGCCCCGTTGCCGGATCCCGAGGACGCCGGGCGGCGGGTGCTCGAGTCCGTCGCCGGTTTCGGGCCGCTCCAGCCCTACCTGGACGACCCGACCGTCGAGGAGATCTGGATCAACGAGCCGAGCCGGGTGTTCGTGGCCCGGCACGGGCGCTCCGAGCTCACCCCCACCTTCCTCACCGAGCAACAGGTGCAGGACCTGGTGGAGCGGATGCTGCGCTCCTCGGGCCGCCGGGTCGACCTGAGCACCCCCTTCGTCGATGCCTCGCTGCCCGACGGCAGCCGGCTCCACGTCGTGATCCCCGACATCACCCGCCGCCACTGGGCGGTCAACATCCGCAAGTTCGTCGTCGCCGCTGACCACCTCGACGACCTGGTCCGGCTGGGGACGATGACCAGCGCCGCCGCGACCTTCCTGGGGGCGGCCGTGGCGAGCGGGCTCAACATCCTGGTCGCCGGCGGGACCCAGGCCGGCAAGACCACCCTGCTCAACTGCCTCGGTGCCGCCATCCCGGCCCATGAGCGGGTGATCACCGTCGAGGAGGTGTTCGAGCTCAAGGTACCGCTGCGGGACGTGGCGGCGATGCAGTGTCGGCAACCGAGCCTGGAGGGCACCGGGGAGGTGCCCATGCGCAGGCTGGTCAAGGAGGCACTGCGGATGCGTCCGTCCCGGATCCTGGTCGGCGAGGTGCGCCAGGCCGAGAGCCTGGACCTGCTGATCGCCCTGAACAGCGGGCTGCCCGGGATGGCGACCGTGCACGCCAACAGCGCGCGCGAGGCGATCACCAAGATGTGCACCCTGCCCCTGCTGGCGGGGTCCAACGTGAGCAGCAGCTTCGTGGTGCCCACCGTGGCGGGATCGATCGACCTGGTGGTCCACCTCGCCCTGGAGGCAGACGGCAGCCGCCGGGTGCAGGAGATCGTGGCCCTGCCCGGACGCACCGAGCACGAGGTCGTCGAGGTGGCCGACCTGTTCGTCCGCTCGGACGGGGACCTGGTGCGGGCCGATGGGTTCCCCCCGCACCCCGACCGGTTCGCCAGGGCCGGCTTCAACCTGACGACGCTGTTGGGGAGCGCGGTCGCATGAGCGGGGCGCTGCTGGGACTCGTCTTCGGGTGCGGCCTGGCCTGCATTTGGTGGTCGTTCTGGCCACGGCCCGAGCCGTCCTCCCGGACGGGGCGACGCGCACTCCTGCTCACCGGTCTCAAGGACGACCTGGTGCTCTCCGGCATCCGGGGCCTGGGTGTCCCGACCCTGTTGGCGCTGTCGGCGGGGGCCGGCCTCGTGGTGCTGCTGCTCGGCGCCGCGCTCACCCGGACCCCGGCCATCGCGGTGGCCTTCGCGGTGATGGCTGCCGTCGCACCGATCGGCTACGTGCGTGCCCGGGCGCGGAAGCGTCGTGCCGGACTGCGGGACCTGTGGCCCGACGTGGTCGACCACGTCGCCTCGGCCGTGCGGGCCGGGCTTTCCCTGCCGGAGGCGTTGGTGCAACTCGCGGAGCGTGGACCCGAGGACCTGCGCGAGTCCTTCGCGGCGTTCGCCTACGACTACCGGGCCAGCGGCCACTTCTCGGACAGCCTGGACCGGCTCAAGGAACGGTTGGCCGACCCGGTGGCGGACCGGCTGATCGAGGCGCTCCGGATCGCCCGGGAGGTCGGCGGCACGGACCTGGGGCGGCTGCTGCGCGCCCTGTCGGCCTTCCTGCGCGAGGACGCCCGGTCCCGTGCCGAACTCGAGGCCCGGCAGAGCTGGACCGTCAATGCCGCGCGCCTGGCGATGGCCGCGCCGTGGATCGTGCTGCTCCTGATGGCGACCCGCGGTGCCGCGCTGGAGGCCTACCGCGAACCCACGGGTTTCTTCGTACTGGCGGCGGGGGCGGCGGCCTGCTTCCTGGCCTACCGCATCATGCTGCGGATCGGCCGGTTGCCCGAGGAAGAGCGGGTACTCCGATGAGCCTGACCTCGGCAGCGGTCCCGCTGGCGGTGCTCGGTGCCGGACTGGGCGCCATGTTCGCGATCGGGGTCCTCCTGGTGCTGCGCGGACTTCCGCTGACCAGCCACGTGGACCTGCAGCAGCGCATCGCCCCCTACCTGGACCGCCAGGCTGGTGGCCTCCGTGGCCGGGCCGGCGGTCAGGGCGCCGCCGAGCCGTGGCGCCTGGGCAACTTCCTGCAGCCGCCGGCCCGCCGGTTGGCCTCGCTGCTGGACCAGACGTTGGGGGGTGCCGACTCGGTCCGCCGCCGGCTCTCCCAGGCCGGTCTGGCACCCGACCTCGAGGGGTTCCGGGTCCAGCAGGTGCTGTGGGGGATCGGGGCGGCGGTCCTGACCGGTGGCCTGGGGTCGTTGTTCTGGTGGGCCCGGGGGTCCAGTCCCACCGCCCTGCTCGTCGTGACCGCCTGCAGCGCCCTGGGCGGGGTGATGCTGCGCGACCAGCTGCTCAGCCGTGCCGCCACCCGACGCCAACAGCGGATCCTGGCCGAGTTCCCGGCCGTGGCCGAGCTCCTCGCGCTCTCGGTCACCGCCGGTGAGGGGACCGCGCAGGCGCTGGACCGGGTGGCCCGCTCGGCCGGCGGCGAACTGTCCACTGAGCTGGAGACCTGCCTGGCGCAGGCCCGCACCGGTGCCAGCCTGCCCCAGGCGCTCCAGGGCCTGTCCGACCGCACCGCCTCCCCTCCGATCACCCGGTTCGTCGACGGACTCGTCGTGGCGATCCAGCGCGGCACGCCGCTGGGCGAGGTGCTGCGCGCGCAGGCGCAGGATGCCCGCGTCGCCGCCCGCCAGGCACTCGTCGAGGAGGGTGGCCGGCGCGAAATCCTGATGATGGTCCCGGTGGTCTTCCTGGTCCTGCCGGTGACCGTGCTCTTCGCCGTCTATCCCGGCCTCTCCCTGCTCCGCATCTCCGTCTGAATCCCGATGACCCCACCCAAGGAGGAAACACGATGACACCACTCACCAGGGTCCGCGCCAGGCTGTTGCGGGCCGCGCTCGACCTGCCGGGCCGACTGGGCCGCGCCTACCGCCAGGAACCCGAACGCGGCGACGTGCCCGGCTGGGTCCTGATCACGATCATGAGCGCCGGCCTCGTCGCGGCGCTGTGGCTGGTGGCCGAACCGCTGCTGTCCAGCCTGTTCACCGATGCGGTCTCGGGGGTCACCGGGCCGTGAACCTGCGCGGCCGGGACCTCGAGCGGGGTGCGGCCGTCGCCGAGTTCGCACTGGTCTCGGCCCTGCTGGCGCTGCTCTTCCTGGCGGCGCTGCAGTTGGGCTATGCGCTGCACGTGCGCAACACCGCGACGGCCCACGTCATCGAGGGTGCCCGCTACGGGGCACGGGCCGACCACACCCCGGCCGACGGCGTGGCCCGGGCCCGGGAGCTGCTGGGCACCACGCTGCCGGGGCGGTACGGCACCGACGTCACGGCCCGGGAGACCGTGGTCGGCGGCGTCGTGGTCGTCGAGGTGAGCGCCGAGCTCCCGCTGCCGGTCCTCGGTCCGCTGGGCCCGCCCTCGAGCATGACGGTGACCGGGCAGGCGTATGCCGAGGACCAACCGTGACCAGGGGCGCGGGGGAGCGGGGCACGATCCTGGTGGAGGCGGTCGTCCTGGTGGCGCTCCTCAGCCTGCCGGTGTTCTACCTGGTCGCGACACTGGCCCGCCTGCAAGCCGGTGCGTATGCGGTGTCCGCCGCTGCCCGGGAGGGCGGTCGGGCCTACGTCACCGCAGCCCAGGTCGACCTCGCGCCGGGCCGGGCGGTGGCCGCCGCCGGCCTGGTCCTGGACGGCCACGGCTTCACGCCCGAGGAGGGGACCCTGGCCTTCACCTGTTCGGAGGACCCGTGCCTGACACCCGGCTCGACGGTGCGGGTGGACAGCACCGTGCAGGTGTCCCTGCCCCTCATCCCCGACTTCATGGCGGGCATCGTGCCCACGCAGATCGAGCTGGTCTCCTCCCACGTGGAGGCCGTCGAGGAGTTCCGGGAGCGATGAGAGGGCACGACGGAGCCGGACGGTGCCGTGCGGCATACCGGGATCCCGAGCACGGGGGCGTCAGCGTCCTGGTCATCGGCATGGTCGCCATCGCGCTGCTCCTCGTGCTGGGAGTGGTCGGGGCGACCTCGGTGCAACTGAGCCGTATCCGTCTGCTCGACGCCGCGGACGCCGCCGCCCTCGACGCGGCCGACGCGATCGATCGGGACACGGTCTACGAGCGCGGGCTCGGCGACGGCGTCCCGCTGACCGATGCGGGCGTCCTCGAGGCTGCCGGCGAGCACCTGGCCGACCGCGGACTTCCCCCGCGGATCACCGGCTGGTCGCTCGGTCCGGGCAGCGGGAGTCCGGACGGGCGCACCGCCGTCGTCGTCCTCCAGGGCGAAGCGAGCATCCCGGTGGTCAGCCGCATCCTGGATCCGTTCGGCGGCGGCGTGACGATCACCGTGCAGTCCCGCGCCCGCTCCGACCTGGAGTAGGCGCCCGGGTCAGCCGGGGTAGTTCTCCACGAACGACCCGTAGGCCGGCAGGTCGAGGTTGCCGTGCCCGGACAGCCCGATCACCACGGTCTCCTCGGCGCTGCTCTCGCTGACGTGCCGGAACGCGGCCGCGAGCGCGTGGGTGGACTCCGGTGCGGGCACCAGGCCCTCCGTGCGGGCCAGCAGGATGCCGGCGTTGAAGGCCGCATCCTGCTCGATGGCCACGGCGTCGGCCAGACCCAGGTGGACGACATGGCTCAGCGCCGGTGCCATGCCGTGGTAGCGCAGACCGCCGGCGTGGATCGGGTCCGGCACGAAGTCCTGACCGAGGGTGTACATCTTCAGCAGGGGCGTCATCCCGGAGAAGTCGCCGTGGTCGTAGCGGTACTCACCCGCCGTCAGGGACGGGCAGGCGACCGGTTCGGCGGCCACCACCTTCGTGCTGGAGTCCCCGCTGAGGACGTGACGGAGGAAGGGGAAGGCCAGGCCACCGAGGTTCGACCCACCGCCGGCACAGCCGAAGACGATGTCCGCGCCGTCCTCCCCGGCCGCCTCGAGCTGGGCGATGGCCTCCTGGCCGATCACGCTCTGGTGCAGCACCACGTGGTTGAGCACGCTGCCCAGCGCATACCGGGCCGCCTGGTCACCCACCGCGACCTCGACGGCCTCGCTGACCGCCATGCCCAGGCTGCCGGTCGTGTCAGGGTCGTTGGCCAGGATCGCCTTGCCCGCCTCGGTCAGCTCGCTGGGGCTGGAGTGGACCACGCCGCCGTACAGCTCCATCAGGTGGCGCCGGTACGGCTTGGACTCGTAGGAGGCGCGGACCTGCCAGATCTCCACGTCCAGGCCGAACAGGGCACCGGCGAACGCCAACGAACTGCCCCACTGCCCCGCGCCGGTCTCCGTGGTGAGCTTGGTGATGCCCTCCTGCTGGTTGTAGTAGGCCTGCGCGACCGCGGAGTTGGGCTTGTGGCTGCCGACCGGGCTGGCGCCCTCGTACTTGAGGTAGATGTGCGAGGAGGTGCCCAGCGCCTTCTCCAGCCGCCGCGCCCGCAGCAGCGGGGTGCTGCGCCACGACGCGTAGACGTCCCGCACGGCCTCGGGGATCTCGATCCACCGCTGCGTGCTCAGCTCCTGCTCGGCGAGTGCCCTGGGGAACAGCCCGAGCAGGTCGTCGACGACGATCGGCTCCTTGGTGCCGGGGTGCAGGTGCGGCGGGATCGGCTCGGGCAGGTCCGCGGCGATGTTGTACCAGGAAGTCGGGACCTGGCCGGCGGAGAGGGCGGGGGAGTCGGTGGTGGCAGCCTCGACGGCTGGAGTCTGGTCGGTCATGCACGGATGCTACCGGCGGCCCGGTGGGTGGTGTCGAGGGTTCGGGGCGAAGATTCTGGACCCGTCGTCGGGCCGTCGTGCGACGGGCGTGACCTGCAGGGCTGGTCGTCACCCCGATGCCTACGGTACCGTAACCTACGGAAGCGGAACCTACGAAGGCGTAGGTTCCGACACCCCAAACGTTCAGGAGGCCATCACGTGGCTCCCACCACCCGACCGGTCGTGATCCAAGGCGGCATGGGCGTCGCGGTCTCATCGTGGCAACTGGCCCGTGAGGTCTCGATGTCCGGGCAGTTGGGCGTGATCTCCGGCACCGCGATGGACGCGGTCCTCTCCCGCAGGCTGCAGGACGGCGACCCCGGGGGGCACATGCGCCGCGCGCTCGCGGCCTTCCCCTCCGCCGAGATGGCCGCCCGCGTGTTGGATAAGTACTACATCGAGGGCGGCCGCCGCCCCGGCACCCCCTACAAGCCGATCCCCAAGCTGACCCTGGCCACCGCCCGCGCCGGCCAGGAACTCGCGGTCGTCGGCAACTTCGCCGAGGTGTGGCTGGCCAAGGAGGGGCACGACGGTGTCGTCGGCATCAACTGTCTGGAGAAGGTCCAGATGGCCACGCCCACGGCGCTGCTGGGCGCCATGCTCGCCGACGTCGACTACGTGCTGATGGGTGCCGGGATCCCCCGCGAGATCCCGCGGCTGCTCACCGACCTGAGCCACGGGAGCGTGGGCCGGATCACCGCCGACGTGCTGGGCGGCAAGATCACCCGGCACATCGAGGTGGACCCGGTGGACCTGCTCGGTGACGACCTCCCGACGCTGCGCCGACCGGAGTTCCTGGCGATCGTGTCGGCCGAGGCCCTGGCCAACTACCTCTACCGCGACCCGGAGATCCGGCCCGACGGCTTCGTCGTCGAGGGGCCGCCCGCCGGTGGGCACAGCGCCCCGCCCCGGGGCAAGATGCAGCTGGACGACCACGGCGAGCCGATCTACGGGCCCCGTGACGACGCCAACCTGGCGAAGATGGTCGAGCTGGGCCTGCCGTTCTGGCTGGCCGGGGCATACGGCACGCCGGAGCGGGTCGCCGAGGCGCTGGACCACGGCGCGGCCGGGGTGCAGGTCGGGACCCTGTTCGCCCTCTCCCGGGACTCGGGGATCACCGATGCCACCCGCGAGACGATGCTCGAGGAACTGCGCGCCGGCGAGCTGGAGGTCAAGAACGACCCGCTCGCCAGCCCGACCGGCTTCCCGTTCAAGGTGGCCAGCCTGGAGGACACCGCCAGCGAGGCCGAGACCTACGAGGCCCGGCCGCGCCTGTGCGACCTGTCCTACCTGCGCACGCCGTATGAGAAGGAGGACGGCGAGGTGGGCTACCGCTGCCCCGCCGAGCCGGTCCACATGTACCTGAAGAAGGGCGGCCAGGAGGAGGCCACCGTCGGGCGCAAGTGCCTGTGCAACGGGCTGATGGCCAACATTGGGCTCGGTCAGGAGCGCAAGGACGGGTATGTCGAGGTGCGCCTGGTCACCCTCGGGCAGGACCTGGCCGGGGCCAGGGAGCTGATCGGCCGGTATGTCGAGGGCTGGTCCGCGCGCCAGGCCGTCGACTGGCTGCTCACCCGGGTGCCGGCCAGCCTGGTCCGCCAGGTGCAGTTCGCCTGAGGTTCCTAGCGGGGGAGGCCCTCGCCGAGGGGAGGGTCCGGGGCCAGTGACCCGTCGGGTGCGATGTGCTCGAAGATCTGGTGGACCATCGTCAGGACGTGGGGGTCGTCGACGGTGTAGATCTGGCGCTTGCCGTCCCGCCGCGCACTGATCACCCCGGCCAACCGCAGCTTGCTCAGGTGTTGGCTGGCGGTCGCGTTGCTCACCCCGGCATGCTGCGCCAGCCCGCTCACGTCGTACTCGCCCTGCGCGGCGAGCGCCACGAGGTGCAGCCGGACCGGGGCGGAGAGCAGCGCGAACGTGCGCGCCGCCACCTCCAGCTGGGGCCCCGTCGGCTCGGTGATCATCGCCACATTGTCCACGAGGCAGGGTCGGTCCGCGCGGGCAACACCGTGATCCTGATCACTTTGAGTATTTCTCACGTGCGCAAATGACGAAATGAACGTCAGGGTAGGGACATGCACTCCACCCCGAGCACCTCGAGCCTGCCCGGCCGGGTCCTGCGCAATCTCGCCCTCCCGTCGCTCCTGGTCCTGCCGGCCGTCCTGGTCCGGGTGACCGGGACGCACCCGGTCGCGCCGGTCGCGCTGCTCGTCTTCGGGGCGGCCGTGGTGGCCGCCTCGTTCGTGCTGGCCTGGGCCGCCGAGGCGGCGGAGGTCGACATCTCCGGCGGGCTGGCGGTCGCGGTCCTGGCGGTGATCGCGGTGCTGCCCGAGTATGCGGTCGACCTGTTCTTCGCCTTCCGCGCCGGGTCGGACCCGACCTACGTGCAGTACGCCGCCGCCAACATGACGGGCTCCAACCGGCTGCTGCTGGGGCTGGGGTGGTCGATGGTGGTGCTGGTCAGCGTCTGGGTCGCCTCCCGGCGCTCGGGCCGGCCGGTGCGCGAGGTCGTCCTGGAGGCGCGGCACCGGCTCGAGGTGGGCTTCCTGGCCGTGCTGGCGCTGGTGGCCTTCGTCATCCCGGCGACGGGGCAGATCCACATCGTGCTGGGCTGCGTGTTGCTGGCCTTCTTCGCCTACTACCTCGTGCGGGTCGCGAGTCACGACGACGGGTCCGAGCCGGACCTGGTGGGGCCGGCGGCCGCGGTCGGCTCGCTGCCCACGACGACGCGCCGGGTCACGGTCATCGCGATGTTCGTGCTGTCCGCGGCGGTCATCGTGCTGTGTGCGGAGCCGTTCGCCGATGCGCTGGTCTCCTCCGGTCAGGCCCTCGGCGTCGACGAGTTCCTGCTCGTGCAGTGGCTGGCCCCGCTGGCGTCCGAGGCGCCGGAGTTCATCGTCGCGCTCATCTTCGCCACGCGCGGCAACGCGGTCGGGGCGCTGGTGATGCTGATCTCGGCCAAGGTGAACCAGTGGAGCCTGCTGATCGGGAGCCTGCCGATCGCCCACCTGACCGGTGGGGGCGACGGCGTGCTGGTGCTGGACGCCCGGCAGGTCGAGGAGGTCTTCCTCACGGCGGCGCAGACGGTGCTGGGCGTCGCGGTCCTGCTCAGCCTGCGCTTCCCCCGGTGGGCGGCCTGGTCCCTCCTGGGCCTGTTCGTGGTCCAGTTCGCGATCCCGGGGACGACCGGGCGACTGGTCCTGGCCGGCGTGTACCTCGTCCTGGCCGCGGGGGTCCTCGTCCACCACCGGCGGCACATCGTGCCGACCCTCACCGCCCCCTTCCGGCGGACGCCGCAGGGGCCGCCGGAGGACGGACCGCACGGGGCTGCCGGGGACCATCGCTCGAACGGGGTCGACGCCCGCGTCGGGACGCCGGTCGGCTGACCCCCGACCGGAGGGGTGGCGGCCGACGCCCCGACGGGGCAGGGCCCGCGACTCGCGTAGGCTGTCTCTCCGTGGCAGTGGACTTCGAAAGCGAGATCAAGGCACTTCGTGCGACCGTGCGCTCCATCGCCGAGGTGAGCGACCTCGAGAAGCTGGAGGCGCAGATCACCGACCTGGAGACCAAGGCATCGGCCCCGGACCTGTGGGACGACGTCGAGGCCGCCCAGCAGGTGACCAGCCAGCTCTCCCGGGCCAAGGCCGAGCACGACCGGGTCACCTCCATGGAGGCCCGCGTCGAGGACCTCGAGGCGCTGGTCGAGCTGGGCCAGGAGGAGTCCGACGCCGAGACGATGGCCGAGGCGGAGAAGGAGCTCGCCTCGTTGCACAAGGCGGTCAGCGAGCTCGAGGTGCGCACCCTGCTGAACGGGGAGTACGACGAGCGCGATGCCGTCGTGACGATCCGGGCCGGTGCCGGCGGCGTCGACGCCGCCGACTTCGCCGAGATGCTGATGCGGATGTACCTGCGGTGGGCCGAGCGCCAGGGCTACCCGACGAACGTGCTGGACACCTCCTACGCGGAGGAGGCGGGGCTGAAGTCGGCGACCTTCGAGGTGAAGGCGCCCTACGCATACGGCACCCTCGCGGTGGAGGCCGGCACCCACCGGTTGGTGCGGATCAGCCCGTTCGACAACCAGGGCCGGCGGCAGACCAGTTTCGCCGCGGTCGAGGTGATCCCGCTCATCGAGAGCACAGACAGCATCGACATCCCGGAGTCCGACCTCAAGATCGACGTCTTCCGGTCCTCGGGCCCGGGCGGTCAGTCGGTGAACACCACGGACTCCGCCGTCCGGATGACCCACCTGCCGACCGGCACCGTGGTCTCGATGCAGAACGAGAAGAGCCAGATCCAGAACCGCGCCGCCGCGCTGCGCGTCATGCAGTCCCGACTGCTGCTGCTGAAGAAGCAGGAGGAGGAGGCGGCCAAGAAGGAGATGGCCGGCGACATCAAGGCCTCGTGGGGGGACCAGATGCGGTCCTACGTGCTGCACCCCTACCAGATGGTCAAGGACCTGCGCACCGAGTACGAGGTCGGCAGCACCGGCGCCGTCCTCGACGGGGAGATCGACGCCTTCCTCGAGGCGGGCATCCGCTGGAAGCGTGGCCAGGAGCGCGCCGCGGAGTAGCGGCGCGGTAGCGGACCGGTCAGACGACGGTGACCGGGGTGTCCATGGTCATCGTCCCGGTCTCCCAGAACATGTCCATCGCGGCGACCGAGACGCGGGCGCAGCCGTGGGAGTCGGCCCACGGCGGGATGTACTCCGAGCCGTGCACCGCGATCCCACCGTTGAAGTACTGCGGGCGGTAGAGGTCGCCGAGCGGGCCGGGCTGCCAACCGGGGGAGTAGGTGTTGAAGACGGAGAACGACCCGGCCGGGGTGACAGCTGACAGGGTCTGGCCGTACCAGTCGTAGGGCTGCCCGTTGCCGGTGGAGGTGTTGAACACCCAGCGGGTGCGGCCGCCCTCGATGACCTTGAGCAGCTGGGCGCCGAGGTCGATCTCGATCCGGACGCCGCGCGGGATGCGGTTGCCCGGGAGGTCCGGCGCGGGGGTGCGCGGCGCGGGGAGCTCCCCGGCCAGCGCGAAGAAGGAGTTGCGGCCGAACTGGCCGTCGGGGGTCAGGCCGTTCGCCTTCTGCAGGGCGTAGACGGCCTGCTGGGTCAGGTGCCCGTAGTACCCGTCGGGCTCGCCCAGCCAGTACCCCTTCTGGGACAGCGCCTGCTGCAGCGGGTGCACGTGCGCGGCCCGGGAGCCCAGCCCCACGACCGTGTGCAGGCCGGCCCCACCCAGCGGGGAGGCGGCCTGGCTGGGACGGGCGGCCGCGGTAGCCATGGCCAGGGCGCCGGCGACGCCGAGCGCGCCGGAGACGAGACGCCGGCGGGGGATCCCGCTGCGGGCGCGGTCACTGTCGACGACGTCGCTGGTGGTGAGGGACATGGTGGCGTCCGTCATGCTGGTGCTGACCCCCTGGGAGTACCGGTGCTATACGAGCAGATTCTACCGGCTGTGGAGGCGGGTCATGACGCGGCGAAAGGATGTCGGCGCGCCGAGCAAGACAATATTCACCAATCACTCCAGTCACGGACGTAACCTGCTTGTGCCTGTGGTCGAGCCCCCTGACCCCAGGCGGCCGGCCGGTCGAGCCCAGTTCCGTGCCGGTCGACCCGACCACTGAGGCCTCCCACGATGATCGCGTTCGAGAACGTCACCATGCGGTACGCCAAGGGCGACCCCCTGGCGCTGCAGGACGTCACTCTGGAGATCTCCCGGGGCGAGTTCGCCTTCGTCGTCGGCGCCTCCGGCTCGGGCAAGTCCACGCTGATGCGGTTGATCATCCTGGAGCAGGAGGCGACCAAGGGCCGGGTGCTGGTGGCCGGTCACGACCTGTCCACCCTGCCGAACCGCAAGATCCCGCACCTGCGCCGTCAGGTCGGCATCGTCTTCCAGGACTTCCGGCTGCTCTCGACCAAGACGGTCGCCCAGAACATCGCCTACGTCCCGCAGGTGCTGGGGGTCAAGCGCCACGCGGTCCGGCAGCAGGTGGCCGAGACCCTCGAACTGGTGGGGCTCAGCGACAAGGCCAAGCGGATGCCGAACGAGCTCTCCGGTGGTGAGCAGCAGCGCGTGGCCATCGCCCGGGCGATGGTCAACAAGCCCACGATCCTGCTGGCCGACGAGCCGACCGGCAACCTGGACCCGGGCATCAGCCAGGAGATCGTGGCGATCTTGGACCGGATCAACCGGGCCGGGACGACGGTCGTGATGGCGACCCACGACACCACCATCGTCAACGAGTTCCGCAAGCGGGTCATCCAGCTGCGCGACGGTCAGGTCGTCCGCGACCAGGCCGAGGGGGAGTACGAGGCGGTCGAGGTGGAGCTGGCATGAGGCTGGGATTCCTCGCCGGGGAGGTCGCCAACGGGCTGCGCCGCAACACCTCGATGTTCGTCTCCGTCGTGCTGGTCACGATGGTCTCGTTGTTCTTCCTGGGCAGCGGCCTGCTCGCCCAGCGGCAGGTCGACACGCTCAAGGGCTACTGGTACGACCGGGTCCAGGTCTCGATCTTCCTGTGCACCCCCGACAACAGCGACGTCGCCTCCTGTGCGGGCGGCGGCGCCACCGAGGCGCAGCGCGACCAGCTGGCCCGGGACCTGGACGGGCTCAGCCCGCTCGTGGAGCAGTACTGGTTCGAGTCCAACCAGGAGGCCTACGACCGGTTCCGCGACCAGTTCCGCAACTCGCCGGTGCTGGACAACATCCCGCAGGAATCGATCCCGGAGAGCTTCCGGGTGCAGCTGTCCGACCCCACCAAGTACGACGTCGTCGCCAGCGCCTTCGAGGGCGCCCCGGGGGTGGAGAGCGTCGAGGACCAGCGGGAGGTGGTGGACAAACTGTTCACCTTCCTCAACGCCGTGAGTATCAGCGCGGTGGCGCTGGCCGGGGCGATGGTCGTTTGCTCGGTGCTGCTGATCAGCACCACGATCCGGTTGACCGCCTACAGCCGACGGCGGGAGACCACGATCATGCGGCTGGTGGGCGCCTCCGCCTTCACGATCCACACCCCGTTCATCATCGAGACGGTGCTCGCGACCCTGTTCGGCGCCGCCCTCGCCGTGGGGTTGTTGTATGCCATGGTCCACTACGGGATCGCCGGTTTCCTGACCGATCTGCTCGCCGGGGAGGGCGGGATGATCGGGCTGATCGGCACCGGCGACCTCTGGGCCATCGTTCCGTTCCTGGTCGGAGGCGCTGCGCTGCTGGCGATCGTGACCTCCTGGCTGGCCCTGATCCGACATGTAAGGGTGTGACCGAGGTGAGGACACGATGATGACCCGGCCCACGACACGCCGTCGCCTCGGCGCGGCCACGGCACTGGCGCTCAGCGGGCTGCTCGCCCTCTCCGGGCCGGCCCTCGGGCTGGACGACATCCGGGACCGGATGAGCGACGTCGAGCGTCAGCAACGTGAGGCGCAGGAGTCCCACGGAGAGGTCGAGGGACAGATCGGCGACCTCGAACACGACCTGGAGCACACCTCCAAGGAGCTGGTGACCGCCCAGCAGAAGCTGGAGGCGACGACCGCGAAGGTCGAGCAGGCCCGGCTCGACCTCGCTGCCGCGGAGCAGGAGCTGGCCGACGCCGAGGCGGAGGCCGAGCGGATCGACGGTGAACTGACCCTCGCCTACGCCAACGAGGAGAAGATTCAGGGCAGCCTGGACCAGGTGGCGGCCGACCGGGCCAGCACCCAGGCCGCGGCGGGGTCGATCGCCCGCGAGAGCTACAAGAGCAACGGCCTGGGCAACCTGACGATGACCCTGGAGGTGCTCTCCGGCAGCGAGGACGTGCTCGGCGACATGTCGCGGGCCAGGACGGTGCTGCGGGTGCAGGACAACACGCTGCAGGAGCTCATGACCCAGCAGGCCCAGGAGGTCGCCGAGCAGGACCGGCTCGCCGGGGTGCGACGGGACATCTCGCTGCTCCTAGCGGAGGCCGAGGCCAACGTGCTGCGCTCGGAGCAGGCCCGCGACGACGCCGAGCAGGCCACCCGCGACCTGGAGGCGCTGGAGGCGCAGCAGGCGCAGGACAAGGCCGAGCTGGAGAAGGAGAAGGCGGCGCTCGAGGCGGACCTGGCCGTGGCCCAGGCCGAGTCCGACGAGCTCGAGAAGGAGCTGTCCCGGCTCGCCGAGGAGAAGTACGGGCTGGAGGTCGAGGAGAAGGCCGAGAAGCAGCGGATCGCCGACGAACAGGCGCGGCAGCGGGCCGAGGAAGAGGCGCAGCGCCAGCGCGAGGAGGAGGCGCGCCGGCGCCGGGAGGCACCGGCCCCGGCACCCCCTGCGGCCTCACCCCCCGTGTCCGCGCCCCCGGCCGCCCCGGAGCCGGCTCCTGCCCCGGAGCCCGCACCGCCGCCGGCCAACCCAGGCGCCCTGTCGGCACCGGTCAACGCCCCGACCTCCAGCGAGTTCGGCTACCGGATGCACCCGGTGCTGGGCTACCCGCGGCTGCACGCCGGCCTCGACTACGCCATCGCCTGCGGGCTGCCGGTCCGGGCCGCGGCCAGCGGCACGATCATCTCGGCCGGGTTCAGCGACGGCGGCGGCAACGTCATCGTCGTGGACCATGGGGTGAAGCGTGGGGTCAACCTGACCACGCGCTACCTGCACCTGAGCGGCTACGAGCGCACCTCCGGCACGGTCGCGGCCGGCGACATCATCGGCTACGTCGGGACGACTGGTCTGTCCACCGGGTGCCACCTGCACTTCGAGACGCGGGAGAACGGCGTGCCGGTCAACCCGCGCGGCTGGCTCTGACCGGCCCCACCCGATAACGGTTGGGTCGGCGTGGCCCCGGCCGGTTAACCTGGGCCGTTCGAGGAACGGCATACACGAGGGACGGAGCCATGGCCAGGGAGAGCGGGCGCAAGCTCATCGCGAGCAACAAGAAGGCGCGCCACGAGTACCTGATCGAGGACACCGTGGAGGCCGGCCTGGTGCTGACCGGCACCGAGGTCAAGTCGCTGCGGATGGGCCGGGCGACGATCGTCGACGGGTATGCCGTGAACTACCAGGGGGAGTTGTACCTCGAGGGCGTCCACATCCCGGAGTACTCCCAGGGCACCTGGACCAACCACGCGGCCCGGCGCCGCCGCAAGTTGCTGATGCACCGGGCCGAGATCGAGAAGTTCATCGCCAAGTCCGAGCAGGCCGGTCACACCATCGTGCCGCTGTCGCTCTACTTCAAGGACGGCCGGGCCAAGGTCGAGCTCGGCCTGGGCAAGGGCAAGAAGCTGCACGACAAGCGGCAGACCCTGCGGGAGCGGCAGGACCGGATGGAGGCGCAGCGGGCCATGTCGGCCCACCTGCGCCAGCACGGCTGAGGATCAGCGGGTGCTGCCGGTCAGCCAGTCGGCCAGGCCCGAGTGGGCACCCGTGCCGTCCAGCACCTTCGCGTAGCGCTCCAGGGTCGCCCGGTGCGGCACGACGAGCAGGCCCATCGCGATCAGCGTCGGCACGGCGGGGACCAGGTAGGTCACGAAGGACTGGTCCGGCAGCGCAAACATGGTGACCAGACCGATCAGCGCGGGAGCCTCCAGCACCGCCATCCGGGGCAGGTGCAGGGCCTGCACCGCCTGGAAGGTCTGCCCGCCGGTGGCGTTGGGGGGCAGCGGGGTCGCCCGGCGGAGCAGGAGCTCGGAGAGGCCGATGGCGACCACGAGCACGCCGAGCAGCGCCAGGCTCACCCACACCGGGGGCAGCACGACGTCCGGCGCGACGAAGTAGGCCACGACCGCCAGCATCACCAACGCGCCCATGAAGGCGAACGTCAGCATGAAGAGGATGCGGAGCAGGGCAGGGCCGTTCGTGGAGCCGTAGTTGGCGGGAGGAGGAGTAGTCACGGGGGGACAATGTAGTTCACCGTCCCGCCGCCGCGCTCACCGGCGGGAATGCGGTGGAGCACCCCGGCGTTGGCACGGTAGGCTCAGTCCTCCACGGGCCGGCACCACGGCCCGTCGGATCTTGACAACTGCACAGTGTGACGTGCCCCCGACCATGGGGGTGATCGGTTTCGACGTTGTTCGGCCAATGCGGAGAAGCGGGTCGAGAAGGCAAGGTCATCTCGTAAACGTTCCTTGCAAACCAATAGGTGCCGATTCCAAGCGCACCGACTTCGCCCTCGCCGCCTGAGCGAGCCACGAAGTCCGTCAGCCTGAGCTAGTTTCCGACTCAGTGCCTGGCGTCAGCTAGGAAACTTGCTGCGTGATCATGTTGGGGGATCACGCGGGACTCTCACTCAACTGGGCCTGTCAGGGGACGTGTGCGTGCGAGCCCTGGGGCCGAGAAAATCCGTAGCGCACTGCACCCGGAGAAGTCCTCATTCCCCGGCAGCGGACGCGGGTTCGATTCCCGCCACCTCCACCACCTGCGGGTGGCGCGTCACACTGTGCAGCCACAAAACCTCCGGACCTGCACAAACTGCAGGTCCGGGGGTTTCTGTGTTTGGGACACGGCTGGCCACGTCTTCGCATGTGGCGCCAAACTTCCGTCACCTCGACCCCGTTGCTTCCGACCATGCCACGTGGAGCGTTGGAGTAATACGCCGGTTTCGCCCGGCGACTGGTATTCGTTGACCGCGTTCGGAGGCGCGGCCTAGCATGGTTCGCGTGTCGACCCGCAACTATCGGCAGCCGTCGCCGGCGACGCATCGCAGGGCCGCGTCCCCGGTTTCGCAGACGCCGGAGCACGTGCTGCGGGTCCTGCAGCGATCGGCCGGTAATGCTGCTACGTCGCGGATGCTCCAGCGCCTCATCTACAAAGATGACAAGGCCAAGGAGGAAGGCGGCAACTACCAGAACATCGAAAGGTGCCGTGGTATCAGGGCTTGAGTGCGGCGGAGAAGGCGATAGCGCTCGCGCTCCACAAGAGTGACCAACAGCATCTGACCATCACGGAAGCCCAGGCGAAGATCACGAAAATTCTGGAGGGCAAGGAGACACTCGTCGAAGAGGACGCGGGTTACGACAGCGGCGCAGATCACGATGACGTCGCTGTGGACGACCGGATCCTGACCGTGCAGGAGTTCGAGGCGTTGCCCGAGAAGGGGAGGCTGAACCCCTTCAAGTTGCGGACGGTGCAACCCGGCATCGAGTTGCACTTCGCGGATAAGTCGAAGGGGAAGGTCGCCGACCTCGGCAACCGGCTCGCGGAGGACCCCGAACTCGCGCGCCGGCTGCCCGCCGTCAAGATCGGGGTGTACAAAGGCCGCGTCTACAGTTTCGACACGCGGCGCGTCGTGGCATGTCAGATGGCCCGGGCGAAGAACCCGGCCGTGGTGATCAGCTTCGAGAAGATTAACGAGAAGGACAAGGCAACCCGCGTGAGTTCCGTCTACGGCGCGCGTCCCTGGATGGGGATAGTAACCGCGATGCGAGAAGCAGGGATGAGGAGCGGCTCAAGGCCGCACATCAACCCTGCCTATGAGGCGCAGTTGAGCGACCGCGTCCACTTGAGTTGGGACATCACGTCGCATATCGGCTTCCCCAAAGAGCAGCCCAAGATCTCCGAGGAGGGGGACGACGACGCCGAGGCGAAGGCGGTCGCCACGGAGGTGATCAACGACGTCAAAGAGGAGCAGCGGGAGAAGGGCAGCGGCGAGTCTGGCGTGCTTCCGGCCGAGCCGACAGATGATTTGTTCAGCGGGCTCGAGAAGAGGCCGGAGCCGGAGAAGGGCATGCTGCTGGCCGAGCTCGAGAAGCTGGAGAAGGACCTGGCGGAGTGGGCGAAGGGCGCTGAGGCCACACTATCGTCGCAGAGACAGATCGAGCACGCCCAGCAAATCTGGGCGTACATCGTCAGTGCGCGCAAGCAGGGCCTCAACCGCTCGGCGCTGAACGGATGGATGCTGGACGATGTCTTCGAAAGAGTCAACCTGCTTCCGAGGAACGCGAAGACCCAGTTCTTGTGGGAGTGGAGGATCCCGAGAGACCCCGGCAACTCCCGAGCGCCGCTGATTCGCAAATTGCGGGGTGGCTGACGGGCTCCCACCTCACGGCTACTACGTCGAAGCGTGCGGTGGGGTGAAGCTCTCGATGTTGGGTCACGGCGTTGCGCAGGCTCCGTTCTGTCTTCCCGGCTGAGCCGGGTGGTTTCTATGATGAGATCTGGAGTTGTCGATCTGGTGGGCGGGAAGGGTGTGAGTGTCGTGTCGCGTCGTAAGCGTGAGCAGGGCCGCCCTGAGGCGTTCAGCCCTCCGGTCGACCAGGGCCTCGGCCCAGCTTGAGCGGCGCACGGTGCCGTCCGGCTTTGTGCGCTCCGCGAGTGTCCAGCGGATGCTGGACAAGCGGCGCCAGCACCCGGCGTAACCTGCAGCCGGGCTACGGGCAGACTCCCGCCGATCCTGACGAGCTAGCTGGGCTTGTATGACTGGCACCGTGACCCCAACGATCTTGCGACCTTCATCGCAACCCAACCCCTGGGTCCGTAGCACTGCGCAGCGGTCAGCCCCTGCCCTCAGCCGTCCTCGAGGTGTCCCTCGAGCGTGGGGAAGCGTCGCAGCACCTCGGACAGGTCGGTGACCTCGGACAACTTGTCCAGCGCCCGGACGATCTGCTCCCGCGCCTCGTCGGCGTCGGACAGGGTGTCCTGCCCCGTATGCCGCATCTGGAAGAAGGCAGGTTGGCGCGAGTCCACGATGGTGGGCATCGAACGATCGACCTTGTGGTGTCCCGCGCCGGATCGCAGGGTCAGTTCCCCTGCGGCCGCGTCGTAGTGCCCGATCGCGGCGAGCCCCTGGGCGCCGAAGAGGCGCCGGGCTGCCCGCACCTGGCGGACCGTCCCCCGGTCGTAGAGGCCGGAGTAACCCGCGGCCAGGCTCACCGAGCGACCACGGTCGTTCGGCGTCGCGAAGGCAGCGATCCGGTCGAGGTAGTCCACCGCGAGGATGTCATCGTCGTCGAGCCGGAAGCGCACGACGGTCCGGGACGGGCGGTCCTCGGCGGCGAGCAGCTCCTCGACGGTCGGGTTGGCGGTCTCCCCGCGCGCGTTCTCCTGCAGGCACAGCACGGGGTACTGCTCGGCCGCCGCGAACAGCTCCGAGCGCCACGGGTCCGGCATCTGCTCGGAATACATCACGACGTGGCGGTAGGTGTGCCGTTCGGACATCCGCTGCAGGAGCGGCAGGGTCAGGGTGAGGAAGATGTCGCAGCGGGGGCGCATCCGCTCCGGGGACCACAACTGCTCCCGGTAGGCGTCGGCGTCATCGGTGTTGCGGGTCAGCTTCCAGGCGGCCCCGTCGGGGCGGTACACGCTGAACCGGGTGACGCCGAAGAAACTGGGGGCCTCGTCCTCCGGTGGGTCCCGACGAGCCCTGGCGGTCAACTGCGTGGCGGCACGGCGCAGGCGGTGCCGGATGTGGGCGCTCACCGGATCCGTACCCCCTCGTCACGCTCGTCGAGCCCTGCTGGTGTTTCGTGACTCATCGTGGCACGGAGAGGGAGGTCGGCGCGCGCCGGAGCCCAGGTGATCGGGGGCGCTGCTCGCGCTGGGGGGTCAGGCGTCGCTCTCGGCGGCGGCCAACTTCGCGCGCACGTCCTCCATGTCGACGTCCCGCACCTGCTGGATGAGCTCCTCCAGGGAGGCCTTGGGCAGCGCGCCGGGCTGCGCGAACAGCAGCACGCCCTCCCGGAAGGCCATGATCGTGGGGATGGAGGTGATCTGGGCGCCCGCGGCCAGCTCCTGCTGCGCCTCGGTGTCGATCTTGCCGAAGACCACGTCGGTGTGCTGCTCGGACGCCTCCTCGTAGACGGGGGCGAAGGCGCGGCAGGGTCCGCACCAGGAGGCCCACCAGTCGACCAGGACGATGGGGTTCTCGTCGAGGGTCCGGTCGAGGTTCTCGGTCGTCAGTTCCACGGTGCTCATGCAGGCGTCAACCACCGGACCCGCCCCGGAGATTCCCGAGGGGCGCGACGCGCCACCCGGCACGTGGCACGGACGACCGTGGGGTTGGGACAGAATGGGGACCATGTCTCCCGCCGCGCCGTCCGTGTCCAACTCGATCACCGTCCGCCTGGAGCTCCCGGCCCGCGCCACCGCGGTCAGCGAGATCTCGATCGCGGTCGAGGAGGCGGGCGGGATGGTCACGGCCGTGGACATCACCGAGTCCGGCACCGAGCGGCTGCGGGCCGACCTGACCGTCTCCACCCGCGGCGCGGACCACGCCCCGCAGGTCGTGGAGGCGATGCGGTCGGTGACCGGCGTGCAGATCCACAAGGTGAGTGACCGCACCTTCCTGGTGCACCTGGGCGGCAAGCTGAGCGTGGAGTCCAAGCTGCCGATCCGCAACCGGGACGACCTGTCGCTGGTCTACACCCCGGGGGTCGCCCGGGTCTGCCAGGCCATCGTCGACAACCCCGAGGACGCCCGCCGGCTGACCATCAAGCGCAACACGGTCGCCGTGGTCACCGACGGCACCGCCGTGCTGGGGATGGGGGACATCGGGCCGCTCGCCGCGATGCCGGTAATGGAGGGTAAGGCCGCCCTGTTCAAGCGGTTCGCCGACATCGACGCCTTCCCGATCTGCCTGGACACCCAGGACGCCGACGAGATCGTGCGCATCGTGAAGGCGATCGCTCCCGGTTTCGCGGGGATCAACCTGGAGGACATCTCGGCCCCGCGTTGCTTCTACGTCGAGGCCAGGCTCCGGGACGAGCTGGACATCCCGGTCTTCCACGACGACCAGCACGGCACGGCCATCGTGACCGTCGCCGCCCTGCGCAACGCGCTCCGAGTGGTGAACAAGGAGCTGTCCGAGGTCAAGATCGTGCTCTCCGGGGCCGGGGCGGCCGGCACCGCGATCCTGCGGTTGCTGCTGCGCGCCGGTGCGCGCAATGTCGTCGTCAGCGACTTCCACGGCATCCTGCACCCGCACCGGGAGGACATCGCCAGCGGCGACAACAGCACCATGGCCTGGATCGCCTCGCAGACCAACGAGGCCGGGCTCACCGGGACGGTCCGGGACGCCGTCGTCGACGCCGACGTCTTCATCGGGGTCAGCGCCGGCGACATCCTCACCGGGGACGACATCGCCAACATGAACGACGACGCCATCGTCTTCGCGATGGCCAACCCGGTGCCCGAGGTGGATCCCACGGCGGCGGCCCAGCACGCGACCGTGGTCGCCACGGGGCGCAGCGACTTCGCCAACCAGATCAACAACGTGCTCGTCTTCCCGGGGGTCTTCCGCGGGTTGCTGGACGCGCAGACGGACAAGATCACCGACGAGATGCTGCTCGCCGCGGCCATCGCGCTCGGCGACGTGGTGGGCGACGACGAGCGGAACCCGACCTACATCATCCCCAGCGTGTTCAACTCCCGGGTGACCAAGGCCGTGGCCAAGGCGGTGGCCGACGTCGCCCGGGCGGGTCAGGAGACGGTCGAGGAGCTGCTCTCCACCCCCTCCCCGGACGGGGAGGTCGAGGTGGTCGGGCCGCTGTCCCTGGGCCGGTCGCTGAACGACCGGTCCAGCCGGACCCGGGCTGCGGCCGAGGCCGAGCAGCATGCCGAGTCGGACTGAGACGCCCCTCCCGACGGAGCAGTCGACGGTCGGGCGACCGCTCCGGCTGCTGGGCTGGTGCCTGTTCTGGCTCCTCCTGCTGGCCCAGGTGTACCTGCTCTACCTGAGCACGGGATCCGGTGAGCCCTACTTCCCCTACGACGACAAAGTCGCCCACCTGCTGATCTTCGGCGTGCCCGCGGGGCTCGCCGCCCTCCTGCGACGCCCGTGGGCGGTCGGGGTCGTCGTGGCCCACGCCCTGCTGTCGGAGCCGCTGCAGGCCTGGCTCACCACCTCCCGGGTGGCCGACCCCTGGGACCTGGTCGCCGACCTCGTCGGGATCGTGCTCGGCGTGGTGGTGGCCTCCGTGCTGCTCCGGCGCACCCGACGGTCGACCTCCCTCCACCCGGCCGAGGCCGAACGCGCCCTGCGGGGGGACGGGTGAGTCCGCATACCTCCACGGCCGGGCAACTACTCGTCGCGACACCGCTCACGGGGGACTTCTTCCGGCGCAGCGTCGTGCTGGTGCTGCACCACGACGAGGAGGGGGCCCACGGTCTGGTGCTGAACTCCCCGACGGAGGCCGAGGTCGCGGCCGTGCTCCCCGAGTGGCAACCCCACGTCACCGCACCCGGGATGCTCTTCCAGGGTGGCCCGGTGGGTATGGACACCGCGATGGGCCTGGTCAGCGTGCCCGGCGACGCCACCGATGACCTGCTGGGCGTGTCCCTGCTGTTCGGCGGACTGGGGCTGGTCGACCTGGACGCGCCGCCGCCGGTGGTGACCCCCGAGATCGCGGGACTGCGGATCTTCGTGGGGTATGCCGGGTGGTCGCCCGGGCAACTCGACCAGGAGTTGCGCGATGGTGCCTGGTACGTCGTGGCGTGCGAGCCGCGCGACCCGTTCCAGCCCGACACGTCCGGGTTGTGGCGCGACATCCTGGTCCGACAGCGCGACACGCTCTCGCTGGTGGCCACGCATACCGATACGCCGGAGCTGAACTGAGGTCACGCCCCCGCCCGGGGGCCGGGTCCTAGACTGGACCCATGGACGAGCGCACCCAGATCACCGCCATGTCCGAGCCGCTGGACGCGCCGGAGGCGCCCACGGCCCCGTCGACGCGCACGGCCGTGCTCGAGCGGGAGGACACCCGCACCGACCCGCGGCTGAGCGAGCCGGGTGACCACGAGCGCTTCGCGCACTATGTGCGCAAGGAGAAGATCATGGAGAGCGCCCTCAGCGGCGACCCGGTCGTGGCGCTCTGCGGCAAGGTGTGGGTGCCCGGTCGCGATCCCAAGAAGTTCCCGGTCTGCCCGGCCTGCAAGGAGATCTACGAGGGTCTGCGGGCCCCGCAGGACGGCGGGGAGTAGCCCCGTCGGACGGCCCGGCACCACGGCCTCGGGCCGCCCGACGCTGACCTTCTCGCCCGGCCTATAACACGGTCCACGTCGGTCGGGCCGGCAACCGCCCCCCGGCATGTCGGCGCCGGAAGTTTTCTATCCTGAGCGGCGATGTCCACTTCCGCCGCCTCCCACCTGCCTCCCGCCTATCCCGCACGCGCGCCGTGGGGGACCGCGCCCAAGTTGCGCGCCTGGCAGGCCGCGGCGCTCGGGACCTACCTGACCGAGCAGCCCCGCGACTACCTGGCGGTCGCCACACCCGGGGCCGGAAAGACGACCTTCGCGCTGCGGGTCGCGACGGAACTGCTGGACCGGGGCGTGGTCGAGCGGATCACCATCGTGGCGCCCACGGAGCACCTGAAGACCCAGTGGGCCGAGGCCGCGGCCAAGGTGGGGATCGCGATCGACCCCAAGTTCGCCAACGCCCAGGGCCGGCACAGCGCGGACTTCCAGGGCGTGGCCGTGACGTATGCCGGGGTGGCCAGCAAGCCGATGCTGCACCGGGCCCGGACCGAGGCCGCGCCCACCCTGGTCATCCTCGACGAGATCCACCACGGCGGCGACGCGCTGAGCTGGGGGGACGCGATCCGGGAGGCGTTCGAGCCGGCCACGCGACGGCTCGCGCTGACCGGCACGCCGTTCCGGTCCGACACGGCGGCGATCCCGTTCGTGCGGTACGAGCTGGACGAGCAGGCGACCCTGCGCTCCAGCGCCGACTACACCTACGGGTATGCCGAGGCGTTGCGGGACGGGGTGGTGCGCCCGGTCCTGTTCCTGGCCTACGGCGGCAACATGCGCTGGAAGACCAAGGCAGGCGACGAGGTGGAGGCGCGGCTGGGGGAGCCGCTGACCAAGGACCTGACCGCGCACGCCTGGCGGACGGCCCTGGACCCGGCCGGGGAGTGGATCCCGTCGGTTCTGCACGCGGCGGACAAGCGGCTCACCGAGGTGCGCCACCACGTGCCCGACGCCGGGGGCCTGGTGATCGCCTCCGACCAGTCCTCGGCCCGCGCATACGCCAAGCAGCTGGAGGCCATCTGCGGGGAGAAGCCGGCGGTGGTGCTCTCCGACGACGCGGGGGCGTCCCGCCGGATCGAGGAGTTCTCCGACGGCGACGCGCGCTGGATGGTGGCCGTCCGGATGGTGTCCGAGGGGGTGGACGTCCCCCGGCTGTGCATCGGGGTGTACGCCACCTCCACGTCGACGCCCCTGTTCTTCGCCCAGGCGATCGGCCGGTTCGTCCGGGCCAGGCGCCGCGGCGAGACCGCCTCGGTCTTCCTGCCCAGCGTGCCGCTGATCCTGCAGCACGCGGCGAACCTGGAGCTGGAGCGGGACCACGCGCTGGACCGCAAGGGCCGGGCGGAGGAGGGCGATGAGGGGATCTGGGCCCCCGAGGAGGACCTGCTCGCGCGGGCCCAGGCGGCGGAGCAGGCGATGGACTCCACGGGCAGCTTCGAGGCGCTGCAGTCCGACGCCGAGTTCGACCACGTGCTCTTCGACGCCCAACAGTTCGGGATGGGGGCCATGCCCGGCAGCGAGGAGGAGCAGGACTACCTCGGACTGCCGGGACTGCTCGAGCCGGACCAGATGAGCCACCTGCTGCGGGAGCGGCAGCGCAAGCAGCAACGCAACGGTGGCGGCCGGGAGGCCGCGGCCCGGGTCTCCGCCCACCGGGCGCTGGCCCAGCACCGCAAGGAGCTCAACACCCTGGTCTCGGCATATGCCCGGAAGTCGGGTCAACCGCACGCCGTGGTGCACGCCGAGCTCCGGCGATCCTGCGGGGGCCCGGAGCTGGCCACCGCCACGACCGAGCAGGTGACCCAGCGGGTCGAGACCATCCGCCGGTGGATCGTGGGACGGCGCTGACCCATCCCGATGCCGCGCGGCTGCGGCCGGGCATTGCTACCGTGCCGGGATGAACGTGCCGGCGCCGCGGGGCGCGACCGGTCCGGAGACCGCCCAGACGCTCGACCGCGGCCTGCAGATCCTGGAGTTGCTCGGGGGACCCACCGGACACGGGGGCCTGACGATCAGCGAGCTGGCCGGCCGCCTCGGGGTCGGGCGCGCCGTGGTCTACCGACTCGTCGCGACCCTGGTGGCCCGGGACTTCGTGAGCCGCAGCCAGGACGGGCGGGTCCGGTTGGGGGTGGGGCTCACCCGGTTGTCCGTCGCGGTGCGACCGATGCTGGTGGAGGCGGCCCGTCCGGTGCTGCGCGACCTGGCCGACACGGCGGGCGCGACCGCCCACCTGACCATCGTCGAGGGGGCGGAGGCGGTGGCGCTGGTGGTGGTCGAACCGAGCTGGACCGACTTCCACGTGGCCTACCGGGTGGGGACCCGTCACGCGCTCACCCAGGGTGCGGCAGGGCGTGCGGTCCTCGCCGGCCGGGAGGGGCTGGACGAGACCGTCCTGACCCACGGCGAGCTCCAGTCGGGGGCCTACGGCGTCGCGGTCCCGGTGCTGGGGATCCCGGGGCTGGAGGCGTCCGTGGGCCTGGTGTCCATGGGGTCGCTAGAGGGGGCGGAGGTGGCGGCGGCGGTCCGTGCCGCGGCCAGCCGGGTGGCGCTTGCCCTCGGGGCGGGAGAAGCCGCCCAGGACGCGGGCCGTCCGTAGCAGGTGGGTCGTCCCGGGGACACGGACGGCGTCCGCGGTGGCCCGTTCCGGTTTCGGGTGCTCCGCGTGACACTCTTGGACCATGACACGTGAGGCAGGTTGGTACGACGATCCGCAGGATCCACAGATCATGCGTTACTGGGACGGGGTGCAGTGGACGAACCACACCAGCCCCAAGCACAAGCCGGACCTGGGTGACTCCTCGATCGGCTCACCCCCTCCGCAGGCCGGTGCGCCGGGTCAGCAGGGATACGGGCAGGGCCAGCAGGGCTATGGGCAGCAGGGGTACGGGCAGGGCCAGCAGGCGCCCTACGGCCAGCAGGGCCAGCAGGGCTATGGGCAGCAGGGGTACGGGCAGGGCCAGCAGGCGCCATACGGCCAGCAGGGCCAGCAAGGCTACGGGCAGCAGGGCGCCTGGGGGACCCCGATGCCCGGCGGCGGTGCGTATGCGGGGGCCGGTGGCCCGACGACCCCGGACGGTCAGCCGCTGGCCGGGTGGTGGATGCGGCTGCTCGCGCGCATCATCGACGCGATCCTGATGGGCGTCGTGATCGGTGGCCTCGCGTTCACCGTGGTCGCGCCCGACCTGATGGACAACATGGGGCAGTGGCTGGACTCGGTGTTCGACGCGGCGGAGGCGGGCTCCACGGTGACCCCGGCCGTCCCGGAGAGCATCAACTCCGACCTGCTCAAGGTGGGCATCTTCTCCGGCGTCCTCGGACTGGCCTACGAGATCCTGATGCTGAAGTACGTCGGGGCGACGGTGGGCAAGCTGGTCGCCGGCCTGCGGGTGCGGTTGCGGGACCAGCCCGGGCCGTTGCCCTGGGCCACCGCGGCCATCCGCGGTGCCATCTGGTCCGGCCCGAGCCTGATCAGCGGGCAGAACTTCCTTGGCACGCTGGCCGGCCTGTTCACCATCCTCAACGGGCTGTGGCCGCTGTGGGACCCCAACAAGCAGGCCATTCACGACAAGGTCGCCAAGACGAACGTCGTGCGCAAGCGCTGACGATGCAGTTCACCGAGCGGGAGCTGACCGCCGCGGTCGAGGCCGCGGCCCGGCTCACGATGGCGGCCAGCAGCCCGCCGTGGCGCCGCAAGGACGCGGACACGGCGTGGGAGGACGCCCCGGCGCTGAAGAAGTACCAGTACCGGGCCGCGGCGGGCGAGGTGGTGCTGCCGGCCCTCACCGCCCTGCCCGAGCGTCCCGTGGTCGGTGCCCGTCCGGAGTTCACCGAGCAGGAACTCGGCGAGGCCGCCGAGGGCGTGGTCCGCCACCAGGTCGAGGCCCGGCGGGAGGGCGCCTGGGAGAAGCTCTCGGACCGCAAGCGGGCCGCACTGGTGGCGTCCACGGTGGCCTTCGTCCGGGCCGCGCTCGCTGCGATGCCGGTGCGGCGCGACCCGGACGACCCGGAGAACTTCGTCGTCCCCGACCACCTGTAGGCCGTGGGCGGGCAGCCGCCCACCCACGGTCGGCCCGGTCGGCTTCCTCAGACGGCCGGGCGGATGGTCCCGGAGACCTCGCCCAGGCCGATCCGGGACCCGTCCGGTCCCGGGGCACTGGCCGAGATCGTCACGGTGTCGCCGTCCTCCAGGAAGGACCGGGTGGAGCCGTCCTCGAGGGTGATCGGTTCGGTGCCGTTCCAGGTCAGCTCGAGCAGCGACCCCCGGCTGGCGGGGTCGGTCCCGGACACCGTGCCGGAGGCGAACAGGTCGCCGTCGGACAGGGCTGCGCCGTTGACGGTCAGGTGCGCCAGCATCTGGGCGGGGGACCAGTACATCGTCCGGTAGGGCGGGCGGGAGACCAGGGTGCCGTTCAACCTCACCTCGAGGTCGAGGTCCAGGCCGAACGCGGACCCCTCGCTGCCGCGCAGGTAGTCCAGCGGGGTCGGGTCCTGGCCGGGCAGCGGCACCCGGGCGGCGGAGAGGGCCTCCAGGGGCGTGATCCAGGCGGCGATCGAGGACGCGAAGGACTTGCCCAGGAACGGGCCGAGCGGCACGTACTCCCAGGCCTGGATGTCCCGGGCCGACCAGTCGTTGAAGAGGGCGACGCCGAACAGGTGGTCCGCGGCCTCGTCGACGCCGACCCGGGAGCCCACCTCGGTGGCGCCCCCGACGACGAAGCCGACCTCGGCCTCGATGTCGAGCTTGACGCTCGGGCCGAAGACCGGTGCCGGGTCGTTCGGGCCCTTGCGCTGGCCGGTCGGTCGGACGATGTCGGTGCCGGAGACGACCACCGTGGAGGACCTGCCGTGGTAGCCGATCGGGAGGTGCTTCCAGTTGGGGGTGAGCGCGTCCCCGTCGGGGCGGAAGATCCGGCCGACGTTCGTGGCGTGGTGCTCGCTCGCGTAGAAGTCGACGTAGTCGGCGACCCGGAACGGCAGGTGCAGGGTGATCCCGTCCACCGGGTGCAGGTGGGGCTCGACCGCGCCCCGGGAGGCCGGGTCGGTCAGTGCCTGACGGGCCCAGGCGCGCACCGCGGACCAGGTGGCCCGGCCGGCGGCCAGGAGCGGGTCGAGCGATCCACCGGAGACGGTGTCCGCCCACTCCGTCCCGGCGGCCGTGGCGGCCGCCCCCAGGTCCAGCACGTGGTCCCCGATCCGGATGCCGAGGCTGCGGCGGTCGGGTGCGGCGCCGGTGCTGAACACCCCGTAGGGCAGGTGCTCGGTCCCGTAGGGGTGGTCGGCGGGAAGGTCGGGCCAGGTGGCGGTCATCGGTGGTCGGGCTCCTCGTGCCGTGGGGGACAGGTGGTGGTCGTGCGGTGCTCAGTCGCCGATCAGGCCGAGCTCGTGGAACTCCCCGACGGGGTCGAGCACACCGCAACAACCGTAGGAGGTGAACCGGCTGCGCGTCGCGCCGACCTCCTCGTCGGTGAGCGCGCTGAGCGACTCCACCAGGGTGTCCGGGTCCCGGACCAGCAGCGTCTCGACGAGGTCGTCGACCTCGTGGCCGGTCATGCCGCGGTGGGTCGCGAGCAGGACGTTGAGCGCACCGTGCTGCTCCTCGGTGCGGCCGTCGGGCAGGTCCACCGTCCGCGCGACGGCGTGGTGCAGCCCGCCGGTCAACTTGAACGGGAGGTCGAGACGCAGGCAGCCGAGCAGGAAGCCGGCCAGTTCCTGCGCGGTCGGTGGCGGGAGGTCCCCGGCCGACTGGGTGCGCAGCTTGGCGCGCAGGTCCACGGACTGGTCGGTGGCGCTGGCCAACGAGGCGAGGGCCGCGCGCTGTCCCTGGGGGTCGCGGCCGACCTCGACCGCGAGGGGGAGGTCGTGGCGCAGCGCGTGGGACCAGTCCGGCTGGTGGGCGACCTCGAGCCCGACCAGGGTGATGCCCCCGGTGCCGCGCAGGATGCTGAGCGCGATCTCGACCTGGTCCAGCGAGGTGCCGGGGCGGGCGATCAGCACGACCGGCAGGGGCCGGCGCACGGGGGTCTGGCCCATCACCTCGAGCAACTGGGCCGCCGCGGAGGCGGGGATCAACAGCGGACCCACCAGGTCGGCATACGGCCCGCGTCGCCGTGCCAGGTAGTCCGACACGGCGGTGTCGACGGCCGCCGACCCCGGCGGGAACACCGCGGCGTCGTCGATCAGCCGGGCGAAGAGGGACCGCTCGGTGTGGTGCTCGGCCTGGGTCGGGGTCCTCGTTGACACGATCGGCAGGCTACTGCATGGTGAGAGAGCCGGAGACACTCGTGTCCGGTAATCGGACGCGCAGATCCAGGAGCGAGCCATGGCCCACTACCGCAGCGTGGGGAACGTCCCGCCGAAGCGGCACACCCAGCACCGCACCCCAGAGGGGGAGCTGTACTACGAGGAGCTGATGGGCGAAGAGGGCTTCTCCTCCGACTCCTCGCTGCTGTACCACCGCAACATCCCCTCGGCCATCGCCGACGCGGCGGTCTGGGACCTGGGCGACATGGCGACCGTGCCGAACCACCCGATCACGCCGCGCCACCTGAAGCTGCACGACCTGTTCGCATCCGAGGAGGAGCGCCAGGGCGTCGACGTCGTCACCGGCCGGCGGCTGGTCCTCGGCAACGGCGACGTCCGGCTGCTGTATGTCGTGGCCGACACCGTGAGCCCGTGGTACCGCAACGGCATCGGCGACGAGTGCGTCTACATCGAGCGGGGGGCCGCGCGGGTCGAGACGGTCTTCGGGGCGTTCGAGGTCGCCCAGGGCGACTACATGATGATCCCGCGCGCCACCACCCACCGCTGGATCCCCGTGGTCGAGGGGGACGAGGGCTTCGCGGAGCCGCTGCGCGCCTACGCCATCGAGGCGAACAGCCACATCACCCCGCCCAAGCGCTACCTGAGCCGGTTCGGCCAGTTGCTGGAGCACGCGCCCTACTGCGAGCGCGACCTGCGCGGGCCGGACGGGCCCCTGCTGGCCGAGGACGTCGGGGAGGACGCCGCGGCCCACACCCAGGTGCTGATCAAGCACCGCGGGTCCGGGGAGCACTCGTCCGGGGGCCTGGTCGGCACCGCCTACACCTACCCCTACCACCCGCTCGACGTGGTCGGCTGGGACGGCTGCCTCTACCCGTACGTGTTCAACGTGGCCGACTTCGAGCCGATCACCGGGCGGGTGCACCAGCCGCCGCCCGTCCACCAGGTCTTCGAGGGCTACAACTTCGTGATCTGCAACTTCGTGCCGCGCAAGGTCGACTACCACCCCCTGTCGATCCCCGTGCCGTACTACCACTCCAACGTCGACTCCGACGAGATCATGTTCTACGTCGACGGCGACTACGAGGCGCGCAAGGGCTCGGGCATCGGCAAGGGCTCCATCTCGGTGCACCCCGGTGGGCACGCCCACGGGCCGCAACCGGGGGCCACCGAGAAGTCGATCGGCGTGGACTACTTCGACGAGCTCGCGGTCATGGTCGACACCTTCCGGCCGCTGGAGCTCGGTGAGGCGGGTCGGGCGGTCGACGACGGGCTCTACGCCCGGTCCTGGATCAAGGGGCTGAACCCGCAGGGTCCCGACGGGGACAACCCCGGCAGCGGCGAGGTGTTCAGCACCAGCTGAGCGCCCCGGGACCCCGCAGGTTCGGGGTCAGGCGGACGAGGTGCCGACGGTGACGCCGGCGGCCCGCAGCTCCTGGATCGCCGCCTCGGTGGACTCGGCCGCGACCCCGGCGGTGAGGTCGCGCAGGACGGTGGTCTCGAAGCCTTCCCTGGCGGCGTCGAGCGCCGTGGCGCGCACGCAGTGGTCGGTGGCGATGCCGACGACGTCGACCGCCTCCACCGACCGTTGCCTGAGCCAGTCGGCCAGGCCGACCGCGGCGCCGTCCACCTCGGCTGCCCCCTCGAAACCGCTGTAGGCCGCCTCGTACTGGCCCTTGCGGAACACCGCCTCCACCCGCTCCAGGGCGGGCGCCAGCTCCGGGCGGAAGCCCGCGCCCGGCGTCCCGACCTGGCAGTGCACCGGCCAGGAGTCCACGAAGTCCGGATCGTCCGACCAGTGGTCGCCCGGGTCGATGTGCCAGTCCGCCGTCGCGACGACGTGGTCGTATGCCGGGGCCGGCCGGTCCGTCCCCTCCCGGTGCCCCGTCGCGTAGCGGGCGATCGCCGACGCGACCTCCACCCCACCGGTGACGGCGAGGGAGCCTCCCTCACAGAAGTCGTTCTGGACGTCGACGATGATCAGTGCCCTGGCCATGTCCCCACCGTAGACCGGAACGGCGCCGACGACCTGGCCGTCCCGGGACGGTCAGTCGTCCTCGACTTCGGCCCGCGACCGCTCGTCCTGGTAGAGGGTGCGGATGGCCGGGTCCCCGGGGGACAGCCGGTGAGCCCGCGTCGGCAGCTCGGCCCGGGACATCGCGTGGTGCTCCCGGGCGGTCTCGGCGTCGGTGGGGGCCACCACGGTGCCCTGGCGGACCAGCTCCGCCAGGAGCAGCCGGTCGTCGCCGTCGTCCTCCGGCACGGTCCCGATCCCGAGCACCTCCGCCTCCGCGACGCCCGTGGCATTGCGGCGCCGGAGGGCGAACTTGCGGCCGCCGACCGAGACCTTGTCCTTGCTGGCCTTGGCCACGCCCTCCATCACGCCCTCGCAGTTCTCCCGGGCGACCAGCTTGTAGACCATGCCCGCCGCCGGTGCACCCGACCCGGTGACCACCTTGGTCCCCACGCCGTAGGCGTCCACCGGAGCCGCCTGCAGCGCGGCGATAGCGTACTCGTCCAGGTCGGAGGTGACCACGATCTGGGTCCCGGTCGCGCCGAGCCCGTCCAGCTGCCTGCGCACCTCGTGGGCCTGCTCGACCAGGTCCCCGGAGTCGAGCCGGACCCCGCCGAGCTCGGGACCGGCCAGCTCGACCGCGAGCTCGACGGCGGCCGTGACGTCGTAGGTGTCCACCAACAGCGTGGTCTTCAGGCCCAGGCTGTCCAGCTGGGCCCGGAAGGCGTCCCGCTCCTGGTCGTGCAGGAGCGTGAAGGAGTGCGCGGCGGTGCCCATCGTCGGCACGCCGAACGACCGTCCCGCCTCCAGGTTGGAGGTGGCGGTGAAGCCCGCGATGTAGGCGGCGCGGGCCGCGCTCACCGCGGACCACTCGTGGGTGCGCCGCGACCCCATCTCGAGGCACGGCCGGGTGTCCGCCGCCGCGGTCATCCGCGAGGCGGCCCCGGCCACCGCGGAGTCGTGGTTCAGGATCGACAGGGCCAGCGTCTCGAGCACGACCCCCTCGGCGAACGTGGACTCGACCACCAACACCGGCGAGCCGGGGAAGAAGCACTCACCCTCGGCATACCCCCAGATGTCGCCGGAGAACCGGTAGTCCGCCAGGAACTCCAGGGTCGGCTCGTCCACCACCCCGGTCCGCCGCAGGAAGTCCAGCTCGGCCCCGCCGAAGGTGAAATCGGCCAGCTCCTCCAGGAACCGTCCCGTGCCGGCGACCACGCCGTAGCGGCGGCCGTGCGGCAGCCTTCGGGCGAAGACCTCGAACACGCTGCGTCGGTGAGCGGTCCCGGCGGCCAGGGCCGCCTGGATCATGGTCAGCTCGTAGTGGTCGGTGAGCAGGGAGGTGCGCGGGCTGTTCAGTTCGGTCACCCGCAGCACTCTAGGGTGAGTCGGTGATTCTCGGGGTACAGGTGTGGGCGCTCCTGGTGATTGCGGTGGCCCTGTTCGCCGGGACCACGGTCCAGGGGCTGGTGGGGCTGGGCCTCGGCCTCGTCGGTGCGCCCATCGCCACCCTGGTCGCCCCGGAGCTGATGCCGGGCGTGCTGCTGTGGGCCGCGGCCCTGCTGCCGAGCCTGCAGCTGGCCAGCAACCGGGAGCAGATCGACTGGCGGGGGCTGGCCTGGGCGCTGCCGGCCCGCATCCCCGGGACGGTGCTCGGGGTCTGGCTGGTCATGGTGTTCACCGAGCGGGCGCTCTCGGTGGCGGTCGGGGTGATGGTGCTCCTGGCGGTGCTGCTCACCTGGCGCACGGTGACCGTGCCGATCAGCCGCACCAGCCTCCTCGGGGCCGGGACCATCTCGGGCGTCACCTCCACCGCGACCTCGATCGGTGGCCCCCCGATGGCGATCCTCTACCAGCACCGGACCCCGACCCAGATCCGCAGCACCCTGGCGGTGTACTTCGTGCTCGGCGCCGTGTTCAGCCTGTCCGGCCTGGGCATCAGCGGGCAGCTGCACGCCCGGGAGTTCTGGCTCGCCGTCCTGTTCACGCCGTTCCTCCTCGGCGGCCTGTGGCTCTCCCGGCACCTGGGTCGGCGGGTCTCCCCGATGCGGATCCGCAGCACCATGCTGCTGGTCTGTGCCGCGTCGGCGCTGGCCCTGCTGGTGCGCAGCCTCGCGGGATGAGGCCGCCCGGCCGGCCGTAGAGTGGGCGTCGTGTCCACCGACGTCCCTGTGCCGCCGAGCGGCCCCGCGAGCCCCGGTCCGCAGGAGGCCGGGCAGGTCGCGGTCCTGGACCGCCCGGAGGCCGACGTCCCCTGGGTGACCCTGGTCTGGAACGACCCGGTCAACCTGATGTCCTACGTCACCTGGGTGTTCCAGACCCACTTCGGCTACTCCCGGGCGAAGGCCGAGACGCTGATGATGCAGGTCCACCAGGAGGGCCGAGCGGCGGTGTCCCACGGCACCCGGGAGAAGGTTGAGGCGGACACCGAGGCGATGCACTCCTACGGCCTGTGGGCCACCTTCCAGAAGGACGACTGAGTGGCCAAGGCGTTTCACCGCGAGGGGCAGCGGGTGGTCGGCAGGATGGATGCCGAGGAGATCCTCGTCGTGGTCCACCTGCTGACCCTCACCCGCGACTTCGTCGCCCCGGAGCGGGAGGGCACCGGTGACCCGTTCCTGGACCTGATCGCCGGGCTGGGCGAGTCCGACCCGGACCCCACCGAGCCCAGCGACCCGGCCCTGCGCCGGCTGCTGCCCCCGGCGCACCGGACCGACACCGACCAGGCCGCCGAGTTCCGCCGGCTCACCGAGCACAACCTCCGCTCCCGCAAGGCCGCGAACCTGGCCACGGCCATCGCCGCCCTCGACGCGGCCGCGCCGCCGAAGGTCGACCTCGACCTGGACCAGGCCCGGGCGCTGTCCGTGGCGCTCACCGATGTCCGGCTGATCCTGGGGGAGCGCCTGGGGCTGCGCACCGACGAGGACTCCGACCGGCTGCACACCGCGCTGGAACGGGCCCTGTCCGGCGAGGAGGACCTGGACCCCGCCGTCGCCCAGCAGATGGCCTACTACGACTTCCTCACCTGGCTGCAGGAGACGGTGACGCTGGCCCTGATGGACTGAGCGTCGGCGGCGTCGGCGCCGGGCCTAGACTCGGTCGCACCATGAGCGACTCCACGACCTCCCGTCCCGTCCGCCTGCGCGTCGCGCCCTCGCCCACGGGGGACCCGCACGTCGGCACGGCCTACATGTCCATGTTCGACCTGGCCTTCGCCCGCCAGCAGGGGGGACAGTTCGTCCTCCGGATCGAGGACACCGACCGCGCCCGCTACCAGGCCGACAGCGAGCAGCAGATCTTCGACACCCTGCACTGGCTGGGGCTGGGCTGGGACGAGGGGCCGGACATCGGCGGGCCGTATGCGCCCTACCGCCAGTCCGAGCGGCTGGACACCTACCGCCCGTATGTCGAGCGGCTGCTGGCCGAGGGCAAGGCCTACCACTGCTGGTGCACGGGGGAGCGCCTGAAGGAGATGCGGGAGCGCCAGCAGGCGCTCAAGCAGCCCACCGGCTACGACCGGATGTGCCTGGGGAAGACGGCCGAGGAGCGGGCGCAGCTGCCCGGCTACAGCGAGACGCCGGTGGTGCGGATGCTGATCCCGGACGACGCCCCGACGACGTTCACCGACCTGATCCGTGGCGAGGTGTCCGCACCCCGACCCGACGACCAGGTGATCCTGAAGGCGGACGGCTTCCCGACATACCACCTGGCCGTCGTGGTCGACGACCACGAGATGGGGATCACCCACGTGGTGCGTGGCGAGGAGTGGATCTCCAGCACGCCCAAGCACGTGCTGCTCTACCAGTGGCTCGGGCTGCCCGAGCCGGCGTTCGCGCACATGCCGCTGCTGCGGGATGAGAAGAAGGCCAAGATCTCCAAGCGCAAGAGCCCGTGGGCCCGGCTCACCTGGTTCCGCGAGCAGGGCTACCTGCCCGAGGCGCTGCTGAACTTCCTGGCACTGCTCGGCTACCCGCCGGTGATCGAGCGGGGCGAGGACGGACAGCAGGTGGAGCGCGAGGTCTTCGACTTCGCCGAGTTCACCGAGCGCTTCGACTGGGCCAAGGTCAACACGGTCGGCCCGATCTTCAACCTGGAGAAGCTCAACTGGCTCAACGGCCACTACATCCGGGAGCTCGAGGTCGGGGAGCTGGCCAGCCGGCTGCTGCCCTTCCTGCAGGACGCCGGGGTGCTCGGGCCGCAGCCGACGCTGCCCGAGCTGGGCCGGCTGCGGGCCGTCACCGAGCTGGTGCAGACCCGGATCGTGACGCTGACGGAGGCCGTGCCGCTCATCGCGCCGTTCTACACCGGCGACGCCGACCTAGAGATCGCCGAGGACGCCCGCGGCCAGCTGAAGGACACCGCGGAGCAGGTGCTGACGGCGGCGCTGGCGGTCCTGGACCCGATCGACGGCACCGCCGGCACCCCGTTGGGGGAGGGCGTGGAGTGGACCACCGAGCGCATCGAGACGGCGCTGCGCGAGGCGCTGGTCGACGGTCTGGGGATCAAGCCCAGGTTGGCCTTCGGCCCGCTGCGCACGGCCGTCTCGGGGGCCCGCGTCTCCCCGCCGTTGTTCGAGTCGATGGAGATCCTCGGCAAGGCCTCGACGATGGCACGGCTGACGCGCCTGCGTGACGAGCTGGCCGCCACGTCGGACTGACCGGGAACCGTCCGGGCCGGACGCGGCGTCCCAGAGCCGTGAGCAGCGGCCCCCGAGAGGAGCAGTCCATGCGTCAGGTCGTCCGGTCCCCGCGAGTCCTTCTCGTGGCCGCGTTGCTCCTCCTCGTGGTCGGCGGCGCCGTGCTGGGCGCCTCGATGCGGGCCCAGCACGAGGCTCGTGGCGACCTGAACTGGTTGCGGGTGGCCAACGACAACCTGGAATTGGTGACCCAGGCCCGGGTCGATGAGACCCGCGGCCAGCAGAGCCTGGCCATCACGCCCGCGGACGACGCCGCCTACGCCAAGCACATCGACCTGCTCCGGGACCTGGCGGCCGATCGGGCCGAGCCCGGGCTGGCGGAGCTCCAACGCCTGGACGCGACGCTGGGCACCCCGCAGGAGTCGGAGTCTGTCCTGATGGGGCTGACGCTGACCCTGGACGGGCTGCGGGAGGCGACGACGGACCCGGTCATCGACCGGTTGGAGGCCGCCGGCACCCGCGCCTGGTGGGCCTTCTGGGCCACCGGCCTGTCGGTCGCCGGCCTGCTCGTCGGCGCCCTGGTCCGCGGCGGCAGGGGGGATTTGGGAAGTCCCTCATCGGACCGGTAAGGTAGGCGATCGGTCCGCCACCCGGAACTCCTTCTGGAGGAACGGCGGTGGTACCCCCTTGGGGTATGGTGTAATTGGCAGCACGACTGATTCTGGTTCAGTTAGTCTAGGTTCGAGTCCTGGTACCCCAGCGCCGCGACAGCGGCCGCACGGTGATTTCGGACTTCCCGATCCGGTGCGGTAATGTGTCGGCTCGGCTGCCCAGCAGCCGAACAGCTAGGGCCCCGTTGTGTAGCGGCCTAGCACGCCGCCCTCTCAAGGCGGTAGCGCGGGTTCGAATCCCGTCGGGGCTACCACTCGACCCCCGGTCGGCAGACGCCGACCGGGGGTCGTCTGTTTCTGCGGGCAGGTCGTGCGGGCAGGCGGCGGAACGGAACCCGTCCGGACTTCTGCCGCCAGGTAGTGGCCGTGGGTGCCCCGTTACCTCTACCTTTGGGTGAAGTCGATCACTCACCGTGACGAGGGTTCGACACCCCGGCAGGACGGAGCATCATGAACAAGGCTGATCTTATCGAGCGGCTGTCCGAAGAGTTGGGCGGAAGGACCCTGGCCACCACCGCCATCGAGGCCATGGTGGACGTGATCATCCGGCAGGTCGCTGCCGGGGGTCGGGTCACCATCACCGGGTTCGGCACCTTCGAGCGCGTCGATCGGGCACCCCGCACCGGCCGGAACCCCCGCACCGGTGAACTGGTCCCGATCGAGGGCACGAGCAGCCCGCGGTTCCGCCCCGGCACCTACTTCAAGGAAGTCGTCGCCGAGCCGGACCAGTTGCCGGCCGACGGTTTCGTCGGGGGCCGTGCCCCCAGCGGGAGCCGTTCGAGCTGACCGGGTCCGGGACGGTCAGCGGATGACCTCGCCCGTCCCGATCCCGACGAGCCACACGCGGGTCACCCGTGTGCCCTCCTGCTCGGGGTCGCCGTCGATCTCCAGGCTGAGGCGCTGCCCCACGCGAAGGTGCCGCAGCCCGCTCGCCGCGAAGACCGCGTCGTCGAAGGGCAACTCGCGCCCGGAGTCCAAGAGCACGCTGCCGTGGTCGGTCGCGGGGTCGAAGGAGTGCACGCTGCCCTGCATGGCCTCACCCTAACCGGCCGTCGCGGGCCGACCGGGTGATCCGGTCGAGGTGCGTGGTCCCCGGACGGTGGCCAACAGCGCGGCCGTATGCCGACCCGGTCCCAGTGCCGCCACCTCGGCCAGCGCCGCCGCGTCGTCGACGTCCCGACGCAGCCGGGGCAGCTGGAGTGGGAGGCGCACCGCGCCGGGCAGGTCGGCGTGCCGGGCGGCCGAGTCCGGGCCGAACCGGGGGCGCAGCGTGCTGCCCGCCGCCGCCGTCAGCAGGACCGTGCCGCCGCCCTCGGCGTCCGGCACCACCGCCACCGGGTGGGCCAGGCAGGCGGCCAGCGCCGCGCCCAGGTCCTCGGGGCGCAGCGCGGGGAGGTCGCCGAGCAGCACCCCCACGGGTCCGGTGTGACCGGTGCGGGCGGCGTCGAGCCCGGCGGCGACCGCGGCGTTGAGCCCGGCACCCGGGTCGGGCACCACCACGCAGCCGAGGCCGCGGGCGGTCCGCACCGCCGCCTCGTCGGAGCTAACGACGAGCACGTCCGCCGGGGGCAGCGCACGGCATACGGCCTCGAGGGTGTCCCGCGCCATCGCCCGGGCGAGGTCCGGACGGGTCAGCGGGGGCGGCGGTTCCAGCCGGGTCTTGGCCAGCCGGGCGTCCTTGACCGGCACCACGAGTCGCCAGGCGGGGAGGGGGGACACCACGCCAGTATCACCGCTCGGTGCTGCCAACCTGCGCCGGCCGGTGACAAGATGTGCCCGTGCGCCGTATGCCGAAGCGAACCAAAGTCCCCACGTCCTACGCGGCTGCGATCGCGACGTTGCGTCCGCCGCTGATGGCGCTGACGACGCGGGACTGGTCGGGAGGGGAGAACCTGCCCGAGAGCGGCGGGTTCGTCGCCGCGGCCAACCACCTCTCCGAGATCGACCCGCTGATCGTGGCCCACTACCTGGTCGACCACGGGTGCCCGCCCCTGTTCCTGGCCAAGGCGTCGCTGTTCAAGATCCCCCTGGTCGGGCCGGCACTTAAGGGGCTTGGCCAGGTGCCCGTGCACCGCGGCACCAGCCGGGCGGTCGACGCGCTCGCCGAGGCGGAGCAGGCGGTCCTGGACGGCAGCTGCGTGGCGATCATGCCGGAAGGCACGCTGACCCGGGACCCGGACCTGTGGCCGATGCGGGCCCACGTCGGGGTGGCCCGGCTGGCGCTGGTCACCCGGGCCCCCGTCATACCGATCGCGCAGTGGGGTGCCCAGAAGCTGTTGGCGCCGTATGCCAACCGGCCGACCGGGCTGTTCTCCCGGCACACCATGCAGGTCACGGCCGGTCCGGCGGTGCCGCTGGACGACCTGTTCGGGCGCGAGGACGACGCGGGCGCGCTGCGCGAGGCGACCGACCGGGTGATGGCCGCCATCACGGTCCAGCTCGCGCGGTTGCGGGGGGAGGAACCCCCGGAGAAGCCGTTCGTCTACCGGCGCACCGGCCAGGAGTCCGGACGGGAGAGCCTCAAGAAGGCACGGCGGTCGGCCCACCCGCCGGCTTCCGCGGAGTCACCGGAGTCACCGGGTGCGACGGATTCGTCGGGTTCGTCAGGTACTGAGGGGGAGCGGGAATGACCACCGCCGCGGTCTTCGGCAGCGGCTCGTGGGGCACCGCGTTCGCCGCGATCCTGGCCGACGCCGGGTGCACCGTGCGGCTGCAGGGTCGCCGACAGGAACTGGTCGACCGGATCAACCGGGACCGGGTCAACGCCGACTACCTGCCCGAGCTCAGCCTGCCCGACGGGATCCGCGCCACCACCGACCCCGCGGAGGCCGCCGACGGCGCCGACCTGGTCGTGCTGGCGATCCCCTCCCAGACGCTGCGGGACAACCTGGCGACCTGGGCGGACGTGCTGCCCGGGGACGCACCGGTGGTCTCCCTGATGAAGGGGATCGAGCTGGGGACCGGGTTGCGGATGAGTGAGGTGATCAGCGAGGCGGGCCACGTCGAACCGGACCGGGTCGCAGTCGTCTCCGGCCCGAACCTGGCGCGGGAGATCGCCGCGAAGCAGCCCGCCGCGAGCGTCGTCGCCTGTGCCGACATCGGCACCGCCGAGGTGGTGGCGCAGGCGTGCGCGGCGCCCTACTTCCGCCCCTACACCCAGACCGACGTCGTCGGCACCGAGATCGGTGGTGCCGTCAAGAACGTCGTGGCGCTCGCCGCCGGGATGGCCGAGGGCCTGGGGTTCGGGGACAACACCAAGTCCACCATCATCACCCGCGGGCTGGCCGAGACCGCACGGCTGTCCGAGGCGCTGGGTGCCGACCCGGCGACGCTGATGGGGCTGGCCGGGGTCGGCGACCTCATCGCCACCTGCATGTCGCCGCTGTCCCGCAACCACTCCTTCGGGCTCAACCTGGGCCGGGGCATGTCGGTGGCCGAGGTGGTCGCGGTGACCAAGCAGACGGCCGAGGGCGTCAAGTCCTGCCACTCGGTGCTCGAGCTCGCGCTCCGCAACGAGGTCGACATGCCGCTCGCGACCGGGGTGACCGCGGTCGTCGAGCAGGGGGTCCACCCGCGCCAGGTGGCCGAGGCGCTGATGGGACGGCCGCGCAAGCACGAGCGGCAGTAGGCCCGGCGACGCTGGTCCGACGCGGTCGCGGCGCCGACCCGGTCGGGGCGCGCCGACTGCACGCGTTGTTGCCGCTTTTCGCGCCGGAAGCGTGCACAACGCGTCCGCTCGGCGCTAGGAGGTCGGTGCCGGGGCCGGCCGTGTCCCGACGGGTCGGGGGAGTCACCGCCGGATAGGCTCGGCGACGATGGACAGCACGCCCACGCCCCAGAGCCCCCCGCCCGCCAAGCGCCCACGGGTGGCCATCGTCTTCGGTGGTCGCTCGCAGGAGCACGCCATCTCCTGTGCCACCGCTGCCAGCGTGCTGCGGGCCATCGACCGCGAGTCGTATGACGTCATCCCGGTGGGCATCACCCGGGACGGCTACTGGGTGCAGGCTGCCGACGACCCCGCGGCCCTGGAGATCAGCGGAGACCGACTGCCTGAGGTGGCCGACACCGGCACCCAGGTGGTGCTGCCGCTCGGTGTGCACGACCGGACGCTGACCGTGGCGCGTCCCGGTGAGGTGCCGGCGACCCTGGGCGAGGTCGACGTGGTCTTCCCGCTGCTGCACGGACCCTTTGGCGAGGACGGGACCCTGCAGGGCCTCCTGGAACTGGCCGACATCCGCTACGTGGGCTGCGGGGTGCTCGCGTCGGCGGCGATGATGGACAAGGCGATGATGAAGACCGTCTTCACCAGCGCCGGCCTGCCCGTCGGTCCCTACGTGGTGATCACGGACGCGCGGTGGCGCACCGACCGGGACGGCGTGCTCGCCGAGGCGGGCGCCCTGGACTTCCCGGTCTTCGTCAAACCGGCCCGGGCCGGGTCCTCGGTCGGCATCAGCAAGGTGACCGGACCCGAGGGACTGGCCGAGGCAATCGAGAGCGCACGGGAGCACGACCCCAAGGTGCTCGTGGAAGCGGGCATCGACGGACGTGAGCTCGAGGTCGGGGTGCTGCAGGGACGCGACCACGCGCCCCCGCGGGTCAGCGAGGTCGGCGAGATCGCGGTCACCGGTGGTCACGACTTCTACGACTTCGGCGCCAAGTACCTCGACGAGGGCAACGTCGAACTCTCCTGCCCGGCACAGGTGCCCGACGAGGTCCGGGAGGAGATCCGGCGCATCGCCGCGGTGGCCTTCGAGGCCGCCGGGTGCGAGGGGCTGTCCCGGGTCGACTGCTTCTACGCCGACGACGGGCGAGTGCTGATCAACGAGATCAACACCCTGCCCGGCTTCACGCCCTACTCGATGTATCCCCAGGTGTGGGCGGCCTCGGGCATCGCCTACCCCGACCTCATCGACGAGTTGCTGCAGCTGGCGCTGAACCGCCCGCTCGGTCTGCGCTGACCCGACCAATCTCAGGCCCGACCTGCCGGTCGGTCGATGTCGCCCGGTCGCACGTCCGGTGCGGGTTGGGGGCCGCCCGGTCGGACGTCTGGTGGGGGTGTGGGGCCGCCCGGTCGGACGTCCGGTCAGGTGCAGTGGGGGCCGGTCGGGGGGACGACCTCGGCGGCGGCACGGAAGGCCGACAGCAGGAGGGGCTCCGGGGCGTATGCCGACGGCACCAGGACCTCGATGCCGGGTTCGCGGCCGAAGGTGGTGAAGGCGTAGCCATCCTCCAACTCATGGGCCACCCAGTCCACGCCGTCCGCGTCGATGCAGGGGTCGGTCGTGGGGCCGGGGGAGGTCGCTCCACACCGGGCGATGATCGCCGGGTCCCCCCAGGCCGCTACGCCCTCGGACTGCACGGCCACCTCGCGCGGGGTCTGGCCGCCCACCGTGGCGGGCCAGGCGGCAGCGACCTCGCGGCAGACGGCGGAGTCGGAGTCCGCGAACGGCGTGGCCTTCACCGCCGAGGAGCATCCCGCCACGACCAGGAGGAGCCCGGCCGCCGCGAGCGGGCGGAGGGCCGTCAGCGCAGATGGACGACGGTGCATGTGGTGGTGCGCGTGATGTGCGGCACCTCCTGGATCTTGGCGATGACCTGTCGACCGAGGTCGTCGACGGACTCGGCCTCGATCAGCGCGATGACGTCGTACGGGCCGGTGACGTCCTCGGCGGACCGGACACCCGGCAGGTCGCCGATCGCGTGGGCGACCTGCGAGGACCTGCCCACCTCGGTCTGCACGAGGATGTACGCCTGAACCATGGGAGCCTCCTGTAGGGCGGGGTGCGTTGGGCGAGACGCTACCGTGCCGAGAGGATCTGCCGAACGAGAGGACCGGTATGTCGCAGGGCGAGTCGGGTCGACGGTCCACGCCAGAGCCCGGCGGGGCCCAGGGGCCCACGCTGGGCGAGCTGGGCGAGGACGGGATCCTGCGCGTCGTCTTCGCCGCCTTCCGGGACGAGGAGGCAGCCGGTGGGCGGGTCCTGGTCGGGCCGGGGGACGACACCGCCCTGCTGGCCACCGGCGGCGCCGTGCTGGCCACCACCGACACCGTCGTGGCGGGGCGGGACTGGCGGGACGACTGGTCGACGGGCCGGGACGTCGGGGCCAAGGTGGTGGCCCAGAACCTGGCCGACCTGGCGGCGATGGGCGGGGCCGGCACCGGACTGCTGGTCACCCTCGTCGCCCCTGGCCACACCCCGGCCGCGTGGGTCGAGGACCTCACCGCCGGTATCGCCGCGGCCGCCCGGGCCGCCCGCGTCCCGGTGATCGGCGGGGACCTGTCCTCCACCGAGGGGCCGGTGATGGTGTCCGTGACCGCGCTCGGGGAACTGACGGTGGCCCGGCCGGTGCTGCGGTCCGGCGCCCGCCCTGGGCACGTGCTGGCGGTGGCCGGCCCCGTCGGACGGTCCGCGGCCGGGCTGGAACTGCTGCGCGCCGGGTGGGACGGGACGACGCGGCGCGACCTGGTCGACTACCACCGCGCCCCGACCCCGGACCTGGCCGCGGGGCCCGCAGCGGCCGCGGCCGGGGCGAGCGCGATGATCGACGTCTCCGACGGGCTGGTGCGGGACGCCGGTCGCCTGGCCCGTGCCAGCGCCGTGCTCATCGACCTGGACGCCGACGCGGTCGGGGCCCACGCGGCGGCGCTCACCCCGGAGCTGCCCGAGGACGTGGCGCTGGACTGCGTGCTGCGGGGTGGGGAGGAGCACGAGATGCTCGCCACCTTCCCCGACGGCGCGCTCGGGGCACTGACCGGGTGGATGGTCATCGGACGGGTGCGCGAGGCTGGAGCCCAGGGGGAGGCGCCGGCGCCCGGGGTGCGCTACCGGGGAGAACCGCTCGCCGGCGGGGGATGGGACCACTTCGGCGGTTGACGCGCGACGCGGGCGGTGGGGGACAACGAAAGACCGGCACCCCGATCCGGGTACCGGTCATCGCGTCGCGGCCGTGGCCGCTGGGCTCAGCGGGTGGTGACCTTGCCGGCCTTCAGGCAGGAGGTGCAGACGTTGAGACGCTTGGGGGTCACGCCGCTCGGGCCGACCAGCGCACGGACGCGCTGGATGTTCGGGTTCCAACGACGCTTGGTCCGGCGGTGGGAGTGCGAGATGGTGTGACCGAAGCTCGGTCCCTTGCCGCAGACATCGCAAGTGGCAGCCACGGTGTTCTCCTGAGGTCGAATGTGAGCAAGTGCAGGTCCGTCCCCGCGACGAGGCGTCGCAAGGTCCGGGGAACCGGTCAAGCGTAGCCGACAGGCACTCCGCACACCAAAATGGGCGGGCGCTGGGGACGGCGTGTCCGGTCGGTCGGGCCCGGCCGCTACCCTGCGGGTGCGGGACCGACGTCCCCGCGATGGCGGGAACGATGACCGAGACCGATGGTACCGCCCGGTGCCCCGACCGAGGGAGCGAGGTGAGCGCGTGACCGATCCGGAGACCCCTCAGCCCCCGGTGCGGCTCGACCTCGCGGCCGCCCGGCGGTGGGCGCTGAGCGCCCGCTCGATGCTGGCCGACGCCCGGGAGAGGATCAACGCCCTCAACGTCTTCCCGGTGCCCGACGGGGACACCGGCACCAACATGTTCCTGACGATGGACGGCTCCCTCGACGTGCTCCGCGGGCACCACCAGGCCCGTACCGGCGAGATCAGCCTCACCGAGGGGCTGGCCCTGATCGCCCGCGGCATGCTGCTCTCCGCCCGGGGCAACTCCGGAGTGATCCTGAGCCAGCTGGTCCGCGGCCTGCACGAGGCGGTGGCGGCGGCCGGGCCGGACCTGACGGAGGTGGGCCCGGAGGTACTCGCCGACGCCTTCGCGCGGGCCGACCGGTTCGCCTGGGACGGCGTGAGCACCCCGGTGGAGGGCACCATCCTGTCGGTGTCCCGGGCGTCCGCCCTCGGCGCCGCGGCGGCGCTGTCGCCGGCGGCCGCGACACCGGACGGGCGCACCGTGCACGCGGTCGCGCAGGCGGCGCTGGAGTCGGCCCGCACCGCCCTGGCGCGGACCACGGAGCAGTTGCCGGTACTGGCCAGCGCCGGGGTGGTCGACGCCGGCGGCGCTGGTCTGGTCGTCGTGCTCGAGGCGCTGGAACGGGTGCTGGGCGAGACGGGGGAGGACGACCCGCAGGCCCTGCAGGACCTGCGCCACTGGCAGCTCGCCGGGGCACGGGCGGAGACCGCCGGGGCTGGGTCAGGGGGCGCCGGGGCACCATCCGGGCACGGTCCGGCGGGTGCCGGTCATCCGGGGGCCGACTGCTCGATGGAGGGCGGGGGCTATGAGGTGATGTACCTCCTCACCGGGTCCGACCCGGAACGGGCCCAGCACCTGCGCAGCCACCTGACCAACGTGGGGGAGTCCGTCCTGGTCGCCGGGGGTCCGGCGGAGTGGCGGGTGCACGTGCACCTCTCCGACACCGACGTCGCCCTGGAGGCGGGGGCGATGGCCGGCCGGGTCGAGCACGTGACGGTCATGGCACTGCCGGAACCGCTGGTCGGGGGCGGGGCCGGGGAGGTGGCGGCGCGGTCCGGCGACGGGGGGCCTGCTGCCGGTCCTGCCGAGGGTCAGGAGGCACCCCGGCCCGCGGTGGGCGTGGTCGCCTGCGCGGCCGGTGAGGGCATGCTCGAGATCCTGGCCGGCGCCGGCGCCGAGGTGGTCCGGTCCACACCCGGTGACCGCGCCTCCACCGGTCAGCTGCTCAGCGCGATCTGGGCGACCCGGGCCGGGTCGGTCATCGTGCTGCCCAACGACCCGGACACCCGGTTGGCCGCGGACGCCGCCGCGCAGGCGGCCGTCGAGGACGAACTGGCGGTCCACGTGGTGCCCTCGCGGGCGAGCGTCCAGGGGTTGGCGGCACTGGCCGTCCTCGACCCGGAGGGCAGCCTGGAGAGCAACCTGTCGGCGATGACCGAGGCGGTGCGGGCGACCCGGCACGGGGCGGTCACCGAGGCCAGCAAGGACGGACACACCCCGGTGGGGCCCTGCCGCCGGGGCCAGGCCCTGGGCCTGGTCGACTGGGACATCGCGGTCGTCGCCGACACGGCGGCCGAGGCGATCGCCGGCGTGCTGCGCCTCCTGCTGGCCGGGCCGGGGGCGGACACCGCGGGGCCGGGCGGGGACGCCGCGACCGCCGAGCTGCTCACCGTGGTCGTCGGGCTCGACGCCGACCGGGAGGCCGGGCTGGCGGTGGTCCGGGACGTGGCGGCCGCCCACCCCGGGGTGGAGGTCGAGGTGCTCGAGGGGTTGCAACGGACCTACCCGTGGGTGTTCGGGGTCGAGTGATGGGGGTGGCGTGATGGACGGACCCGGAGTCCGCACCGGGTTGGAAGCACCCCTGCGACCGGTCCTGGGCAAGCTGGCCGAGACGCTGGCCAAGCAGCGGCAGATCGGCACCATCGGGGAGCTGCTGGACTTCCTGCCCCGCACCTACCTGGACCCCTCCCGCGCGACCGACTTCACCCGGCTGCACGAGGGGGAGTATGTCGTGCTGCTGGCCGTCGTCCGGCACGCCAGCACCCGGCGGATGAAGGCCCGGCGCGGCACCATGCTCACCGTGGTCGTCGCCGACGAGCAGGGCGGCGAGCTGGACCTGACCTTCTTCCGCCCCTACGGCCACGAGCGGGCCCTGGTCCCCGGCCGGCGCGTCGTCTGCTCGGGGACGGTGACCCACTACGGCAGGCGGCTGCAGCTCACCCACCCGGAGTACCAGGTGCTGGGCGCCGACAGCGGCGCGCCCACGGCATACGGCGAGGGACCCATCCCGGTCTACACGGCGATCAAGGGCACCACGTCCATGAAGGTCTCGGGCGCGGTCGACCTCGCGCTGCACGCGATGGGCGAGGTGCCCGACCCGATCCCGGCGGCGGTGCGCCTGCGCCACGGACTGCCCTCGCTGGAGGAGGCCTACCGGCTGGTGCACCAGCCGAGCGAGGAGTCGGACCACCGGCGCGGCCGCTGGCGGCTGAAGTGGCAGGAGGCCTTCGTGCTGCAGGCCGCGCTGGCCCAGCGGCGCCGCTCCAGCCAGGCGGTCCCAGCGACCCCGCGACCGGCGGTCGATGGAGGCATCGCCGACGACTTCCGGGAGCGACTGCCGTTCGACCTCACGGAGGGGCAGGAGCAGGTGCTCGCCGAGGTGACCGCCGACCTGGCGCTCGAGGTGCCGATGCACCGGTTGCTCCAGGGGGAGGTGGGCTCCGGCAAGACCGTGATCGCGCTGCTGGCGATGCTCCGGGTGGTCGACGCCGGTGGTCAGGCAGCGCTGCTGGCCCCCACCGAGGTGCTGGCGACCCAGCACCACCGCTCGATCACGGCCATGCTGGGCCCGCTCGCCGAGGCCGGGCTGCTGGGCGGGGCCGACCACGGCACCCGGGTCGCGCTGCTGACCGGGAGCCAGTCGGCGGCCGAGCGCCGGGCCAACCTGCTGCAGGCGGCCAGCGGCGAGGCGGGCATCGTGATCGGCACGCACGCGCTGATCCAGGAGCACGTCCAGTTCGCCGAGCTCGGGCTGGTGGTCGTCGACGAGCAGCACCGCTTCGGCGTCGAGCAGCGGGACGCGCTGCGGGCCAAGGCCGAGACCGCCCCGCACACCCTAGTGATGACCGCGACCCCGATCCCGCGCACCGTGGCGATGACCGTCTACGGCGACATGGAGACATCCACGCTGTCCGAACTCCCCCGGGGGAGACAGCCGATCAGCACGCACGTGGTCACCTCCGACCGCCCGACCTGGATCTCCCGGACCTGGGAACGGGTCGCCGAGGAGGTGGCCGCCGGGGGCCAGGTGTATGTCGTCTGTCCCCGGATCGGTGACCCGGACGACCCGGACCTGCCGCACGGCAGCACGGTCGGGCCCGGCGGGCCGGTCGGCGCGGCGGGGGGCGTAGGTGACGACGAGGGGCTGGACCAGGTCGTGGACGAACCGGCCGGTGACGGTGCGGACGGCGCCGGTGACGGCGCGGCCGCCCCGCAGCTGCACGGGGTGCACCAGGTGGAACGCGCCCTGCGCCAGCTGCCGGCCACCCGGGACCTGCGGATCGCGATGGTGCACGGCCGGCAACCGGCCGAGGAAAAGGACGCCGTCATGCGCGCGTTCGGCCTCGGCGAGGTGGACGTGCTCGTCGCGACCACCGTGATCGAGGTCGGTGTGGACGTGCCGAACGCCACGCAGATGGTGATCCTGGATGCCGACCGCTTCGGCGTCTCCCAGCTGCACCAGCTCCGGGGGCGCGTCGGACGGGGCGGCAAACCGGGCCTGTGCCTGCTGGTCACCCAGGCCACCTCCGACCAGGCCCCGGAGCGGTTGACCGCGGTCGCGGGCACCACCGACGGGTTCGAGCTGGCCCGGTTGGACGTCGAGCTGCGCCGGGAGGGCGACGTGCTCGGCGCCTCCCAGTCCGGCGGACGCAGCACCGTCCGGTTCCTGCGCCTGGTCCGGGACGAGGATCTCATCGTCGCGGCCCACGAGGCCGCCTGGGAAGTGGTGGAGGCCGACCCCGAGCTGCGGCGCCACCCGGGGCTGCAGCAGGAGCTGGCCAGGATCGACGCCGAGCGCGCCGCCTTCCTGGAGCGGGGGTGAACAGGCCGTGACCCGGATCATCGCCGGGGCGCTGGGCGGTCGCCGGATCCGGACGCCGCGGGGGAGCGCGACCCGTCCGACCACGGACCGGGTGCGCGAGGCGCTGTTCGCCCGCCTCCAGGCGTGGACCGACCTGGACGGGGCGCACGTCCTGGACCTCTACGCCGGCTCGGGGGCCCTCGGCCTGGAGGCCGCCAGCCGCGGCGCGGCGACGGTCCTGCTGGTGGAGTCCGACCGGTCGACCGCGGCCCTGCTCCAGGACAACATCGCGGCCCTGGGGGTCGGCGACCGGTGCCGGGTGCGTCGGGACCGGGCGGAGCGGGTGGTCGCCGGCGGACCGCTCGGCACGGCCTACGACCTCGTACTCCTCGACCCGCCCTACCCGCTGGGGGAGGAGGGGCTCGCGGAGGTGCTGCGCGGCCTCGTCGGGCAGGGCTGGCTGGCCGAGCGGGCGCTGGTCGTGGTCGAGCGGTCGTCCCGGTCGGCCGGGCCGACCTGGCCCCCCGGTCTCGTGCCGCTGGACACCAAGACCTACGGGCAGACCACGCTGCACTACGCCGAGGAGTCGGCGCCGCCTCCGGACGGGGCGAGGGAGGCGACCAGCCCGAGCACGGCACCGAGCCCGTGAACCGGGCCGGCGGTGCGCGGCAGCAGCAGGGTGCGGATGCCCAGGCTCGCGGCACCACCGTCGTCCCGCCAGCTGTCCCCGACCATCAGCGACTCCTCCGGGCCCACCCCCAGGCGGTCCAGGGCCTGCTCGAAGATGCCGGGGTCGGGCTTGACGCTCCCCACGGCATACGACATCAGGACCGCGTCGACCAGCGGGGCGATCCCGGTCTCGGCCAGCCGCCCGGTGACGTCGAACCCGATGTTGGACACCACGGCCGTGCGGACTCCCCGGCGGCGCAGCTCCCGCAGCACCGGCACCGTGTCGTCGAAGGGCTCCCACCGGTCCGCCATCGTGCGGTAGAGGCCGGCCGCCAGGTCGGTGTCGATCCCGGGGCAGCGCGCCACGGTGGCCTCGAACACGGCCCGGTGGCGCCGCGGGTCCGTGTCGCGCTCGGCGTGCGGGTCCACCTCCCGCGCGTGCTCCCAGACCCGGTCCAGGAAGGCCGCGGCCTCCGCGGCGCCCGCGGCGCCCAGCCCGGCGACCGGGTCGCCCCCGCGCCCCGTGTCCGCCCAGCCGTCGGCGAGCCACCCGGCGGCGTCACCGCCGGTCACCAGGGTCTGGTGGAAGTCGAACAGGACCGCCGTGATCGGGGGCGCCGTCACCGGGAGACCAGGGCGTCGCGCACGGCGTCGGGGACCAGCCCGGTGACGTCGCCGCCCATCGAGGCCACCTGGGTGACCAGCGAACTGGAGACGTGCTCCAGGGCGGGGTCGCCCGGCAGGAAGACCGTCTCGATGCCGGTCAGGTGCCGGTTCATCAGGGCCATCGGGAGCTCGTAGGCGAAGTCGGTGCCGCCGCGCAGCCCCTTCACGATGGCGCCCGCACCCACCTCGGTGGCCACGTCGACCAGCAGCCGGTCGTGGAATGCCTCGACCCGGACCGGGAGGCACTCGGGCAGCGAGCCGCTGATCAGCTCGAGGCGTCGCTCCACCGGGAACCGGCCGGGTTTGTCCGGGTTGTGCAACACCGCGACCACGACCTCGTCGTAGAGTGCGGCGGCACGCAGGATGACGTCCAGGTGGCCGTTGGTCACCGGGTCGTAGGAGCCGGGGCAGATGCAGCGGCGGGTCATGGGCCCAACCTACCGGGCACCGGCCCCGGGGGATTTGAGGCTAGGCCCGTTGCTCCGGTACCGTGGTCCCTCGGCCTGCGCCTCGTGGCTCGGGCCGATCCACACGACTGTACGAGGGGTCTCATGCACGCGCAGGACGCCGCCCGGCCCTGGGTCTTCGACACCCGGGAACTGATCAGGCGGCCTGGCACCATGAAGACCCTGTCCAGGGTCGTGTCGGCTCCGGACCGCATCGGGACGGACGTGATCGCCATCGAGGCCGGGCAACCGGTCGAGCTCGAGGTGCGGTTGGAGTCCGTCGTCGAGGGTGTCCTGGCCAGTGGATCGGTCTCGGCCACCGCCACCGGGATGTGCGTGCGGTGCCTGGATCCCGTCGAGGAGGACCTCGACGTGACCTTCCAGGAACTGTTCGCCTATCCCGACCGGGCGGCCCACCACCGTGAGGTGGGGGACGCCGAGGAGCAGGACGAGGACCACCTGCTCGACGGGGACCTGATGGACCTGGAGAGCGTGGTGCGGGACGCGGTGGTGACCGCCCTGCCGTTCCAACCGGTGTGCCGGGACGACTGTCCGGGACTGTGCTCCGAGTGCGGAGCACGCCTGGCCGACGACCTCGACCACCAGCATGACCTGATTGACCCACGGTGGTCGGTCCTGAGCGAACTCGCCCAGGGTGCCGCCCCCGACGACGAGAAGAGGAACTGACGTGGCTGTCCCGAAGCGGAAGATGTCCCGCTCCAACACCCGCGCCCGCCGCTCGCAGTGGAAGGCCGCCCCGGTGGCGCTGACCAGCTGCCCGCAGTGCAAGGCCCCCAAGCAGCCGCACGTGGCCTGCCCGTCCTGTGGCACCTACGCCGGCCGCCACTACGGCACCGCCGAGCGCACCGAGCACCAGGGCTGACGAACGAGCCTGGCCCAGCGATGACTTCCGGAGACACGACACCGGCCGGTCACGCCCAGGAGCCCCAGCAGCGTCCCGTGACGGACCTGTCGGACTACCTCACCGAGGTGGTCGGTCAGGCCTGTGACGAGGCGCTGCTTCGGCGTGCCCTGACGCACCGGTCCTACGCCTACGAGAACGGCAACCTGCCGCACAACGAACGCCTGGAGTTCCTCGGCGATGCCGTCCTCGGCCTCGTCGTCACCGACACCCTGTTCCGCGCGCACCCCGACCTGCCCGAGGGGCAGCTGGCCAAGCTGCGGGCCGCGGTCGTGAACTCACGGGCCCTGGCCGACGTGGCCCGCACCATCGGTCTGGGCGACTACGTCCTGCTCGGCCGCGGCGAGGAGTCGACCGGCGGCCGGGACAAGGCCTCGATCCTGGCCGACACCACCGAGGCGGTCATCGGCGCCGTCTACATCTCGGTCGGGCTGGCCGCCGCGGACACCTTCGTGCACCACCTGCTCGACCCGCTGATGCAGCGCACCGCCAACCTCGGGGCCGCCCTGGACTGGAAGACCAGCCTGCAGGAACTCGCCGCCAACGGCGCCCTCGGGTCGCCGGAGTACCGGGTGGAGGACGAGGGGCCGGACCACGACAAGGTGTTCACGGCCAGCGCCGTGGTGGCCGAGGAGGTGCTGGGCACCGGCACCGGCCGCTCCAAGAAGGAGGCCGAGCAGAAGGCGGCCGCCAGCGCCTTCAGCACGCTGTCGGAACGGGCCGCCGAGATGGTGCAGACCGAGCCGTCGGCCGAACCTCCTGCCGGGTCGGACGACCCGGACACCCCCGACCGGCCCGCGGCCGACTGAACCCCCGTGCCGGAGCTGCCTGAGGTCGAGGTGGTCCGCCGCGGACTGGCCGACCACGTGGTGGGGCGCACCCTGGGGCGAGTGACCCTCACCGGCGCCCGGGTCGCCCGCCGGCACGTCGCCGGACCGGGGGACCTGGCCGACCGCCTCGCCGGGGCCCGGGTCGAGGCCGCCGACCGGCGTGGCAAGTACCTCTGGCTGGTGGTCGTGCCGCCCGCCGACGACCCGCACGCCCTCGTCATCCACCTCGGGATGAGCGGTCAGCTGCTCGTCGAGGACCCGCGGGCGCCGCGCGAGAAGCACCTGCACGCGGTCTTCGACTTCGCCGACGGCGGATCCCAGCTGCGTTTCGTGGACCAGCGCACGTTCGGTGGCCTGGCGCTCACGCCGCTGGTCGCCGACCCGTATGCCGTGGGGCCGGCGCGCGAGGGCGCGGCGGCGGCCCACCCGCACGGCGTCCCCGAACCGGTCGCGCACATCGGCGCCGACCCCCTCGAGCCGGGCTACGACCAGGCGGCGGTCGTGCGCCGGCTCAAGACCCGGCATACCGCCATCAAGCGCGCCCTGCTGGACCAGGGCCTGGTCAGCGGGATCGGCAACATCTACGCCGACGAGGCGCTCTGGCGGGCCAGGGTGAACGGCCGGCGGGAGACGGCGTCCCTCACCAAGCCGGTGCTGGGCCGGGTGCTCGACGAGGCGGCCGCCGTGATGCGCTCGGCGCTGGACCAGGGCGGCACCAGCTTCGACGCGCTCTACGTGAACGTCAACGGGGCCAGCGGCTACTTCGACCGCTCGCTGAACGCCTACGGGCAGACCGGACGGCCCTGCCCGCGGTGCGGCACCCCGATCCGGCGCGAGGAGTTCATGAACCGGTCCTCGCACTACTGCCCGCGCTGCCAGCGGAAACGGTAGTCGTCGACCGCTCGCTACACGGTGGCCGCCATAGGCATGGAGGTATGTTCACACCGGTCGAGCGCGAGCAGCTGCGCAAGGAGCTGATCGAGACTCGCGTGAGCGATTGATCCGCTGCGCGGCAACACCGTGAGCTGTTGGTGGTCGGCCTCGCCGAGGCGGTCGAACTGCTCGGCAGCGACATCGGTCGCTCGATGCGTGACTACCAATCCTTGGTACCATAGCGGTATGGCCCAGAACACGTCGATCAGCCTGGATGACCACTTCACGGATTTCCTCTCCCGTGCGGTCTCGTCCGGGCGCTACCGGTCCGCGAGCGAGGTCGTCCGTGCCGGTCTCCGGCTGCTGGAGGACCAGGAGACGCAGCTGGCCGCGCTTCGCGAGGCCCTCATCGCCGGCGAGGAGAGTGGAGCGGCGCAGCCCTTCGACTTCGACGCCTTCATCGCGGCGAAGAAGTCGTGAGTCGGTACCGGCTCACTCCGGCTGCGCAGCGCGACCTCTCCTCGATCTGGGACTACACGGAGGAGCGCTGGGACGTCCGCCAGGCGGAGACATACGTGACCGAGATCAGAGCCGCGATTGAGCGCGTCGCGGCTGACCCCGGCCGTGGGAGGGCCTGCGAAGAGATCCGGGAGGGCTACCGCCGGTACAGCATCGGCAGCCACCTGCTCTTCTACGTCGAGAGCGCCGACGGCGTGGACGTGATCCGGATCCTGCACCAGCGGATGGACCCGGCACGACATCTGTGAGGCAGGCGGGCTGCCCTTGGTCCGCCGACGGCCCGGTGAGTCAGTGGAAGGTTGCCCACGCTTGGACACGGATGGACAGCGGCAACGGTAGCCGGGTGTGCACCGAGTACTTCGAGGAGGGTTCTCGTGCCGGAGTTGACTATCCGACCGTCGATCGGTGCCGATGAGTACCCGGCGTTGGTGGCGATCTGGCGCAGTGCGGTCGACGCAACTCACGGCTTCGTGCACGAATCCCACCGCGACGAGATCGAGGCGCATCTGGCGTCGGAGTACCTCCCATCCGTCGCCCTCTCCGTCGCGGAGATCGGCGGTCTGCCGGTGGGGTTCGCCGGCACACTCGACGGCAACCTGGAGATGCTGTTCGTGGATGCCGCGCGGCGCGGTGATGGGATCGGGTCCGCGCTCCTGGCCCACGTCGTCCGACATCAGGACGTGTCCCGGGTTGACGTCAACGAGCAGAATGCGGCGGCGGTCGCCTTCTACGGCCGCCGCGGCTTCGTGGTCGCGGGTCGGAGCGAGGTCGATGAAGCGGGCCGGCCGTATCCGCTGCTCCATCTGCGTCTCTCCCAGGCGCAGCCGTCGGCCTCCACGGCCTCCACGGCCGCCACGCCGAGACGCAGGTAAGACCGACGGGCGATCTTCGGGCTTTACGCCTAAGGTAATCGTCACATCAGCACTTTATGACTGCTAGCCTCGTCATAGGTGACGGGAGTGTTTCATGGCTGGATACCGCATCGACCGAGAACTCACCGAGTTCGGCGAGCACGTGCGCGGCTGGCGTATGGTGCTCGGTCTGACAGCGCAGCAGGTGTCCGAGCGTGCCGGGATCACCCGGGACACCCTGCGCAAGATCGAGACCGGTGACCCGAGCGTGGGCTTCGGGAACGTCGCGCAGGTGCTGCGCGCCCTCGGTGTTCTCGATCAGGTGGTCACGGCCGTCGACCCGCTCGGCAGCGACATCGGCCGGCTACGCGCAGGCAACCTCGCGAAGAAGCGCGCGCGATGACCACGGTTGAGGTCCTCGTCGACGAAGCGGACAGCCTCTCGCCCGCGCAGGCCCGCGAGCGGATGGTGCGCGTGGCCGAATCGGTCGCCGGGTGGCGCGACGCCGCTCGGAGAAACGGCATCCGCGAGCAGGAGGTCACTTTGATGGTCGAGTCCATCGAGACGCGCTTGGACGCGGTGATCGCCACCGCGAGGTCGGCGGAGCCGTGAGCAGGGCGTGAACGTAGCCTCGACACCGTGAACAGCAATGTCGACGTACGGCGGGATGGGGCGACCACTGGAGGGACCCGGTGACCGGCCCCACACCCGGGGATCAGGCGCATCGCGCCCTTGTCTTCGTCCGGGGGCGGGTGCAGGGTGTCGGGTTCCGCTGGTGGACCCGGGCCCGGGCCCTGGAGCTCGGGCTGGTCGGGCATGCCCGCAACATGCCCGACGGGAGGGTCGAGGTGTGTGCCCAGGGCGAGGCGGACCAGATCGAGGCCCTCGTGGACCTGCTGAAGGAGACCCCGAGCCGGCACCGGCGCCCCGGACGGGTGGACTCCGTCGTGGTGCAGTGGCACGAGCCGCGCGAGGACCTGACGGGGTTCGCCGAGCGCTGAGCCTGGCGCCGGCGCCACGGAGGTGTCGGCAAGCAGTGGCCAGCCTGACCAGAAAGCCGGTTCCCCGCCGGTACAGTGACGCAGAGTCCGCCGCACTAGGAGACGTTGCCCGACGTGTATGTCAAGAGCCTGACCCTCAAGGGATTCAAGTCGTTCGCGTCGGCGACCTCGCTGCGGCTGGAGCCCGGCATCACCTGCATCGTGGGCCCCAACGGGTCGGGCAAGTCCAACGTCGTCGACGCGCTCGCCTGGGTGATGGGGGAGCAGGGGGCCAAGTCGTTGCGCGGCGGCAAGATGGAGGACGTCATCTTCGCCGGGACCTCCGGCCGCGCGCCGTTGGGTCGCGCCGAGGTCACGATGACCATCGACAACACCGACGGCGCCCTCCCGATCGACTACACCGAGGTCACCATCTCGCGGACGATGTTCCGCAACGGTGGCTCGGAGTACGCGATCAACGGCACCTCCTGCCGGCTGCTGGACGTCCAGGAACTGCTCTCCGACTCCGGCATCGGCCGGGAGATGCACGTCATCGTCGGCCAGGGACAGCTCGATGCGGTGCTGCGCGCCACCCCGGAGGAGCGGCGCGGCTTCATCGAGGAGGCCGCCGGGGTGCTCAAGCACCGCAAGCGCAAGGAGAAGGCGCTGCGCAAGCTGGAGACGATGGAGGGCAACCTGACCCGGCTCGGCGACCTGACCTCGGAGATCCGTCGTCAGCTCGGACCGCTGGGCCGGCAGGCCGAGACCGCCCGCCGTGCGGCGACCATCCAGGCCGAGGTCCGCGACGCCCGGTTGCGGATCCTGGCCGACGACCTCGTGCAGCTGACCGCCAACCTCGAGCAGGAACTTGCCGACGAGTCCGCCATGCTGGCGCGCCGGGAGAAGGTCGAGGCCGACCTGAGAGCCGCCCAGGCCGCCGTCGCCGAGCTCGAGCAGGCCTCCGAGCAGCAGCGGCCGCGGCTGACCGAGGCGCAGGACCAGTGGTATGCGCTGTCGGCGCTCGTCGAGCGGCTCGGCGCGACCGGGGACCTGGCCGCCGAACGGGTGCGCCTGCTCAGCAGCGAGGAGGAGGAAGAGGACGCCGCCTCCGGTAGCGGCCGGGACCCCGAGCAGCTGCGCCGCGAGGCCGCCGAGATGCGGACCCAGGAGCAGGCGATCGTGCAGCGGATCGCCGAGGCGGCCCGGGAGCTGGCCACGGCCGAGCAGGAGCGGGCGGACGCCGAGGAGGCCCACCAGGCCGAGCAGCAGCGGCTGGCCAGGCTGGCCCGCGCCGCGGCGGACCGCCGCGAGGGACTGGCCCGGCTCGCTGGGAAGGTCGGTGCCCTGCGCAGCCGGATCGAGGCCGAGGAGGCCGAGATCGGCCGGCTCCGGGACGGCCTGGGCGCCACCGCCGAGCGGGCCAAGGCCGCCGAGCAGGAGTTCGCCGCGCTGGAGGCCACGGTGCTGGACGCCGAGGAGGGGGAGGAAGGGCTGGACCAGGAGCACGAGGCCGCCGAGGCCGCCCGGGCTCGGGCGGCCGAGGACGTCGAGTCCTGGCAGGAGAAGCTGCGCGCCGCGGAGTCCGAGCGGGCCGGCCTGACCGCGCGCTGCGAGGCGTTGGAGCTGAGCCTGAACCGCAAGGACGGTGCCGCCGCGTTGCTGGCCGACGACTCGGTGCGCGGGGTCGTCGGGGCCGTCCCGGGTCTGATCACCGTGCAGGAGGGGTTCCAGACGGCGATCGCCGCGGCCCTCGGGTGGGCCGGGGATGCCCTGGTGATGGAGGACCTCGCCAGCGCCGGGAGCGCCGTCGGGGTGTTGCGGGAGGGCGACCACGGTCGGGCGGCACTCCTCGTCCCGGAGACCGCCCCCACGCAGTCCGGTGCGGCACCGGACACCGAACTTCCGGCGGGTGCCCGCTGGGCGGTCGACCTCGTCGACGTCGACGGGCGGGCCGGATCCGCCGTGGCCGCCCTGCTGCGCGGCGTTGCGGTGGTGCCGGACCAGGCGGCCGCGACGGCCCTCGTCGCCGCGGGGTCGGGACAGCTCACCGCGGTCACCGAGGACGGCGACGTCTACGGCCCCGGCTGGGTCCGCGGGGGCAGCAGCGCCGCACCCAGCCTGATCGAGATCCAGTCGGCGCTGGACGCCGCCCGGGAGAGCCTGGCCCGCGTCGACCAGGACCGGGAGCGGGCCACCTTCGAGCTGCACGGCGCCGGGGCCGCGCTCGTCGAGCAGACCGAACGCGCGGAGTCCGCGCTCGGCCGGCTGCACGAGTCGGACGCCCGGATGGCGGCCGTGAGCGAGAAGCTGGGCCAGCTCGGCACGGTGATGCGCTCCGCCGCCGGGGAGCGAGAGCGGTCCGAGAAGGCCATCGCCTCGGCCGAGCAGGGCGTCGCGCAGCGGCGCGAGGAGCTGGCCGCCCTGGAGGAGCGCCTGGCCGACGCCGAGGCGCAGCCGGATACCGAGGAGCCGGCCACCGACGACCGGGAGCGGCTCGCCATGGAGGCGGCCAGGGCCCGCAGCCGGGAGACCGAGGTGCGGCTGTCGTTGCGCACCCAGGAGGAACGGGTCCGGGCCATCACCGGACGGGCCGAGGCGTTGGAGACGGCCGCCCGCGACGAGATCGCCGCCCGGGAGCGGGCCGCCGCCCGCCGCGAACGCCGCCGCCAGGAGGCGCGCGTGGCCACCGCGGTCCGCAGCGGCGCGGCATACCTGCTCGAGCAGGTGCAGGGGATGGTGGGCCAGGCCGCCGAGCTGAGGGACCGGGCCCGTGCCGAGCAGGCCGAGCGCGAGGCTGGCCTGTCCCAGGCCCGCAGCCGGGTGGGTGTGCTGGGCGAGGAGCTGCGAGACCTGACCGACTCCGTCCACAAGGACGAGGTCGCCCGCGCCGAGCAGCGGCTGCGGATCGAGGCGCTGCAGGCCCGCGCCGTCGAGGAGCTCGGGATCGACCCGGAGGCACTGGTCGAGGAGTTCGGGCCGCACCAGCTGATCCCGCCGGTGCTGACCGAGGAGCAGGCGGCCGAGGCGGACGGCGAGACGCCTGAACCGGTGCCCTTCGTCCGCGAGGTCCAGGAGAAGCGGCTGCGCTCGGCCGAGCGCAAGCTGTCGGCCCTGGGCAGGGTCAACCCGCTGGCGCTGGAGGAGTTCGCGGCGCTGGAGGAGCGGCACAAGTTCCTCACCGAGCAGGTCGAGGACCTGCGGCGGTCCAAGGAGGACCTGCTGGCCATCGTCAAGGAGGTCGACGAGCGGGTGGAGCGGGTCTTCACCGAGGCCTTCCACGACACCGCGGCGCAGTTCGAACGCGTCTTCTCCCGGCTCTTCCCCGGTGGGGAGGGCCGACTCACGCTCACCGACCCGGACAACATGCTGACCACGGGCATCGAGGTCGAGGCGCGCCCGCCCGGCAAGAAGATCAAGCGGCTCTCGCTGCTCTCCGGCGGGGAGCGGTCCCTGACGGCCGTCGCCCTGCTGGTGGCGATCTTCAAGGCCCGGCCGAGCCCCTTCTACATCATGGACGAGGTCGAGGCGGCGCTCGACGACACCAACCTGGGTCGCCTGATCGTGCTCTTCGAGGAGCTGCGCGACTCCAGCCAGCTGATCGTGATCACCCACCAGAAGCGCACCATGGAGGTCGCCGACGCGCTGTATGGCGTGTCCATGAAGGGCGACGGCGTCACCACGGTGGTCTCCCAGCGGCTGCGGGACGTCCAGCCACAGCCCGCCTGACCTGCTCGCGCCCCGGGAGGCATTCCTCGGACACGCCGCGGCGAGCCTTGGTGTGGTTCGTCACATGGGTCACTCTGGTCCCATGGTCGTGTTGGTGATCTCGATGCTGGTGTGTCTCCTGCTGGGAGCCGTGGTCGTCGGGTACGTCGCGATGCAGGCGCGGCGTGACGGGCGCGATGTCCTGACCCCGCAGAGCGAGGAGTTCCTCGCCGGGGTGCGCCGCCGCGGTGACGACCTGCGCGGCCACGCCGAGCAGTTCCGCGGCAGCAAGCTGGCACCTGCCGGCCGCGAGTAGGGCCCGCGCCCACACCACCCTTGGACCGTCCGAGGACCGACGCCCAGCCCGGTAACCCCGAGGACCCCGCCGCCAGCCCTGCCGCGCTGCGCAGGGTCTTGGTGGCGCTCTGCATCACCCAGCTCACCGGATGGGGGATCCTCTACTACGCCTACCCGGTGATGCTCGCCGCGGTGACGGCCGACACCGGGTGGTCGACCAGCACCGCGTTCGGCGCGTTCTCCGCCGGCCTGCTCGCCTCCGCCGTCGCCGCACCGTGGGTGGGCCGGTTGCTGGACCGGGTCGGGCCCCGACCGGTGATGGCCTGGGGATCGGTGCTCGGAGCGGTCTCGCTGGTCGCCGTCGCGCTCGCCCCGGGCCTGCCCTGGTTCGTGCTGGCGTGGGTCGCGGTCGGGCTGGCGCAGTCGGCGGTCCTCTACCCACCGGCGTTCGCCGCGCTGACCCGCTGGTACGGCCCCCGGAGGGTCTCGGCGATCACCACCCTGACCGTGATGGGAGGTCTGGCCGGCACGGTCTTCGCCCCGGTCACCGCGCTCCTGCTGCGCCACCTCAGCTGGCAGGCCACGACCCTGGTCCTGGCGGGCGTGCTCGCCGCCGTGACGATCCCGCTGCACGCCCGCTACCTCAACCTGCCCTGGCCCGCGGCCGGCTCGCGGGGCGAGGAAGGCGGCACCGACGGCTCGACCGGCTACGTCCGTCAGACGGCTACCAGCCGACCCTTCGTCCTCCTGCTGGTGGTGCTCGGGCTCGCCGGGTTCGGCCTGTTCGGGGCGACCCTCAACCTGATCCCGTTCCTGGCCGAGCACGGCGTCAGCAACGAGGTGGCCGCCGTCGTCTTCGGACTGGTCGGGATCGGCCAGTTCGTCGGGCGGTTCGGCTACCCGCGGCTCTCCCGGCGACTGGCGGCGCCGGTGCGGGCCACCCTGGTGCTCGGGGTCGGGGCGCTGATGCTCGCCACGCTGGCCACCGTGCCCGCGGTGCTGGCCGTCGTGGTGGTCGCCACCATCGGCGCGGGCGCCGCCCGGGGCATCTACACGCTGCTGCAGGCCACCAGCGTGAGCGACCGGTGGGGCACCCGCAGCTTCGGCAGCCTCAACGGGATCTCCACCGTCCCGACCACGGCGGCGATGGTCGTGGCCCCGGCGGGAGGCGCCTACCTGGCCGAGCTGGTCGGCAGCTACACCACCGCCTTCTACCTGCTGGCGGCCATGACCGCGCTGGGTGCCCTGATCGCCCTGGGCACCGGACCCAGGGGCCCCGTGACCCCCGTCGGCACCGGCCCGGCGACGGAGTGACCATTCTCACTTCCGCAACGGGGGAATGGATTTGGTGGCGCACCGGGCGGGGAGTCACCCTGGGAACATGATCGTCCTGCTGATCGCCGTCCTGGCCTGCTCCGTGCCCGCGGCCCTCGTCGTGGGCTACGTGGCCGTGGAGGCCCGACGCGACGGACGAGACCTCTTCACGCCCCAGGGGGAGCAGATCCTGGCCGACGTCCGTCGGCGCGGGGACCACCTGCGGGACCGCGGGGAGGCGCTGCGGCAGAAGACCGCCGACGCCGTGTCGCGCCGCTCCGCGTCCTGACGAGGGGCGCACCGGCGCACCCCGCCGGTCTGGGAGACTGTGGGGGTGGACAATCTCTGGGAAATTCTGACCGTCGCCACGGTCATCGCACTGGCCGGACTGGCCCTGCTGGTCGGCCTCGTGCGGGGGCGCGGGCGATCCGGGTCCAAGACCATCGAGCGGCCCACGACGCCGCCCGCGCAGCCGGAGCGCACCCCGGAGGGGCAGCCTCCCGACGGTGAGGGCGACGGCGGCTACGCCGGCGGGACCGGGGTCGGCACGGACGTGCTGGAGCCCCCGGAGACGGTCGAGCCCGAGGTCCTCGAGCCCACGCCGACGCTGGACAGGCCCGCCTCGGCGCGAGGCCGGTTGCAGCGGTTGCGGGCCCGGCTGGCCCGCTCGAACTCCGCCATCGGCTCCGCCCTGCTCGGGCTGCTCTCCCGTGGCGGGCTCGAGGAGGAGGACTGGGAGGACGTCGAGGACACCCTGCTCCAGGCCGACCTGGGGGTCGAGGCCTCCCAGGAGCTGGTCGAGGCGCTGCGCACCCGGGTCAAGGTGGACGGCACCACCGATCCCGACACCGTCCGCGGGTGGCTGCGCGAGGACCTGCTGCGGCTGGTCGACCCGACCATGGACCGCCGGATCGCCGCGTCCCGGGTGGAGGACCGCCCCGCCGTGGTCCTGGTCGTCGGGGTGAACGGCACCGGCAAGACGACGACGGTGGGCAAGCTGGCCCGCGTGCTGGTCGCCGAGGACAAGGACGTCGTGCTGGGCGCCGCCGACACCTTCCGGGCCGCGGCGGCGGACCAGCTGCAGACCTGGGGCGAGCGGGTCGGGGTCCCGACCGTCCGCTCGGACCGGGAGGGTGCCGACCCCGCGTCGGTCGCCTTCGACGCGGTCAGCGCAGCGCAGGAGATGGAGGCCGACGTCGTGCTGGTCGACACCGCCGGCCGGCTGCACAACAAGGTCGGCCTGATGGACGAGCTGGGCAAGGTCAAGCGGGTCATCGAGAAGAAGAGCCCGATCGACGAGGTGCTCCTGGTGCTGGACGCCACCACCGGCCAGAACGGCATGCGCCAGGCCGAGGTCTTCGGGGAGGCCGTGGCCGTCACCGGGATCGTGCTGACCAAGCTGGACGGCACCGCCAAGGGTGGCATCGTGGTCAACGTGCAGCGCAAGCTGGGCGTCCCGGTGAAGCTGGTCGGCCTCGGGGAGGGGCCGGACGATCTGGCCCCGTTCGACCCGCAGGCCTTCGTCGAGGCCATCGTCGACTGAGACAGCAGTTAGCCTTGGGTCGTGTTCAACAGCCTCTCTGACCGCCTGTCCAACACCTTCCGCAACCTCAAGCGGAGGGGGACCCTCTCGGAGTCCGACGTCAACGCCACGGTCCGGGACATCCGCGTGGCGCTGCTCGAGGCGGACGTCGCGCTGCCCGTGGTCAAGCAGTTCACCGGGCGGATCCGGGAGCGGGCCCTCGGGGCGGAGGTCTCCGAGGCGCTCAACCCGGCGCAGCAGGTCGTCAAGATCGTCAACGAGGAACTCGTCGGCATCCTGGGCGGTGCGACCCGGCGGTTGAACCTGGCCAAGAACCCGCCGACCGTGATCATGCTGGCGGGTCTGCAGGGTTCGGGTAAGACCACCCTGGCCGGCAAGCTCGGCTACTGGCTCAAGGAGCAGGGGCACGCCCCGCTGCTCGTGGCCGCCGACCTGCAGCGCCCCAACGCGGTGACCCAGCTGGAGGTCGTGGGGGAGCGGGCCGGCGTGCCGGTCTTCGCCCCGGAGCGCGGGAACGTCTTCGGCCACGACGCGGCCCTGGAGACGGGGGAAGGCACCCGGTCCTTCGGTGACCCGGTCGACGTGGCGGTCGACAGCGTGACCCACGCCCGCGACAAGGGCTACGACATCGTCATCATCGACACCGCCGGCCGGCTCGCGGTCGACGTGGACCTGATGCGCCAGGCGCACGACATCCGGGTGGAGACGGCGGCGCACGAGGTGCTGTTCGTCATCGACGCGATGATCGGCCAGGCCGCGGTGGAGACCGCCAAGGCGTTCGCCGACGGTGTCGGGATCACCGGCACGGTGCTGACCAAGCTCGACGGCGACGCCCGCGGTGGTGCCGCGCTGTCGGTGGCGACGGTGACCGGGGAGCCGATCCTGTTCGCCTCCACCGGTGAGCAGGTCAAGGACTTCGAGATCTTCCACCCGGACCGGATGGCCGGCCGGATCCTGGACATGGGTGACGTGCTCACCCTGATCGAGCAGGCCGAGAAGGCGTTCGACCAGGTGCAGGCCAAGGAGATGGCCCGCAAGTTCATGGCCGCGGAGGACTTCACCTTCGAGGACTTCCTGCAGCAGATGCAGGCGATCAAGAAGATGGGCTCGCTCAAGCAGATGCTCGGGATGATGCCCGGGATGCAGCAGATGCGGGCCCAGCTGGACGCCCTGGACGACCGCGAGTTCGACCGGGTCGAGGCGATGGTCCACTCGATGACGCCGTTCGAGCGCAACCACCCCAAGCAGATCAACGGCTCCCGCCGGGCCCGCATCGCCCGGGGCTCGGGGGTCACCGTCTCGGAGGTCAACCAGCTGCTGGAGCGGTTCGGTCAGGCGCAGAAGATGATGAAGCAGATGAGCAAGGGCGGTGGTATGCCGGGGATGCCCGGGATGCCGGGCATGGGCGGCGGCAAGGGCAAGGGGAAGGGCAAGGCGCCGCAGCGCAAGAAGTCGCGCAGCGGCAACCCCGCCAAGCGGGCGGCCGAGGAGAAGGCGGCCCAGGAGAAGGCACAGGCCTCCCAGGGCAACGCCTTCGGCCTCGGGGCCGGCCAGGGCCAGGACGGGGCGCCGGACATGTCCAACCTACAGCTGCCCAAGGGCTTCGAGAAGTTCCTCGACCAGGGCAAGTAGCGCTCGCCGCGGGGGACCCAGGGACGCGGTTCCCACGCGGGACCGGGCGCCGGTCACCCGGCCCGGCCCACGGCATACGGTGGTGCCCCGACCACTCCCCGAGGAGGACCGTATGGCCAGCAGGACCCACCGCATCGCCGTCATCGCCGGTGACGGCATCGGCACCGAGGTGATGCCCGAGGGCGTCAAGGTGCTGCGCCGTGTCGCGGACAGCTACGACGTCGGGCTGGAGTTCGAGGAGTTCGACTGGTCCTCCGCCGACTACTACGAGCGCACCGGCGCGATGCTGCCGGAGGGGTGGAAGGAGACCCTGTCCGGCTTCGACGCCATCTACTTCGGCGCCGTCGGCTGGCCGGCCGCGATGCCGGATCACGTGTCCCTGTGGGGCAGCCTGCTGCAGTTCCGCCGCGAGTTCGACCAGTACGTCAACCTGCGACCGGTCCGCCTGATGCCGGGCGTGCGCTCCCCGCTGGCGGACAAGGAGCCGGGCGACATCGACATGATGATCGTGCGGGAGAACACCGAGGGCGAGTACTCCAGCGTGGGCGGCCACATGTTCCCCGGCACCGACCGCGAGGTCGTCCTCCAGGAGACGGTGATGACCCGCACCGGGGTGGACCGGGTGCTGCGGTATGCCTACGAGCTCGCCGCGACCCGTCCGCGGAAGAAGCTGACCTCGGCGACCAAGAGCAACGGCATCGCGATCACCATGCCGTTCTGGGACGAACGGGTGCGCGCGGTGGGGCAGGAGTACCCCGACATCGAGGTCGACAGCTACCACATCGACATCCTGACCGCCCGGTTCGTGCTCAGCCCGGAACGCTTCGACGTGGTCGTGGCGAGCAACCTGTTCGGCGACATCCTGTCCGACCTGGGCCCCGCGTGCACCGGCACGATCGGGATCGCGCCCAGCGCCAACATCAACCCCACCCGCCAGCACCCCAGCCTCTTCGAACCCGTCCACGGGTCCGCACCGGACATCGCCGGGCAGGGGATCGCGAACCCGGTCGGTCAGATCTGGTGCGGCGCGATGATGCTCGACCACCTCGGTGAGACCGAGGCGGCGGCCGCGACGGTGCGGGCGGTGGAGGCGGCACTGGAGAGCGGCGTCGCCGACGGCACCGCCACGCCGGACCTCGGCGGGACGGGGACCACCCAGTCCTTCGGCGATGTCGTGGCCCAGGCGGTGGCGCAGGCGTGAGCGGGGCGGGGGTCACCGGCTTCTTCTTCGCCCACCAGGACGACGAGACGCTGCAGGGGGCAGCGGCCGTGGCCAACCAGGTGCAGACCGGCAGGTCGGTCCACCTGGTGTGCCTCACCGACGGCTCGGCCGCCGTGGTGCGCACCCGGGAGCTGGCCGAGATCCTCGGCTACACCCCGACCCGGCAGGAGTTCGCCGAGGCCCGTTGGGCCGAGTTCGACGAGGCGGGCTCCCGGCTGGGGGTGCCCCGGCCGCGACGGCATACCACCGGGATCCCGGACAAGGAGGTCACCGTCGCCGCCGCCCGCGAGGTCATGGAGGCCTTCCTCGGGGAGCATCCCGGCGCCGACCTGGTCGCCCACTCCTTCCTGGACGCGCACCCCGACCACCGCAACATCGGCAAGGCGCTCGACGACCTGCGTGCCGAGGAGGGGGTGTCGGCGCGGTTCTGCTTCTCCCGCCGGTACGACGGGGTGGTCCCCACGCCGCGCCGGTGGCTCGAGCGGGCCGAGGCGCTGGACCCGGCGGTCGTCGCCGAACGGTATGTGACGCTGGACCTGGACCGCCGGTGGTGGTCGGTGGGAGCCCTCAGCTCCGGGGGCTACTTCGACTCCTGGCTGGCCGACCCCTACGCCATCGTGCACCTGGGGTCCGATGCCTTCGGCTCCGCTGAGGAACGGGCGGCGGCCTTCGACTGGGTGGAGAAGCAGGGCGGCTACCGCTAGCCCACGGCCTCCTCGCCGAGCGCGGCGGCGACCGCGTTGCGCCCCGGGATCCCGCTGACCCCGCCGCCGCGCCGGGCGCCGGCGCCGCAGACGAAGACGTTCGGGTATGCCGTCTCGACTCCCCACCGGCCGACGTCCCCGGTGGTCTCCGCGAACGGCCACTGCAGGTCGCCGTGGAAGATGTGGCCGCCGGGCATCCCGACCGAGGACTCGATGTCCAGCGGGCTGCGCACCTCGATCGTCGCCTCGTCGAGCAGACAGTCCTCGATCGGCTCGGCGAGCACGCTGTCGATGGAGGCCAGGGTGGCGGCCAGCGCGCGCTCCCGGGCGCCCTCGGGGTCCTCCCGGAACAGGCGGGCGGGCATGTGCAGGCCGAACAGGGTCAGTGTCTGGGCGCCCGCGGCCACCAGGTCGGGGCCCAGGATCGAGTCGTCGGACAGGCTGTGGCAGTACACCTCGCAGGGCGGCAGGTCCGGGATCTGCCCCGCGCCCGCCTGGGCGCGGGCCGCCTCCAGGGCCTGATAGCCCTCGTTGATGTGGAAGGTCCCCGCGAAGGCCTGCTCCGGGGTGACCGAGTCGTCCCGGAGGGCCGGGAGGCGGGAGAGCAGCATGTTGACCTTCAGCTGGGCGCCCTCGGGGGCCGGGCCCGGCGGGGCCTCGCCCAGCAGACCGGCCAGCACCGACGGTGCGGCGTTGCTGAAGACGAGCCCGGCGGTGATCTCCTCGCCGTCGGCGGTCCGGACGACCGCCTCCGTGCCGTCGGTCGAGATCCCGGTGACCGTGGTAGAGGTGCGGACCTGCGCCCCGGCAGCCTCGGCCGCCGCGAGCAGTCCGTCGGTGACCGCCCCCATCCCGCCGACCGGCACGTCCCAGTCGCCCGTGCCCCGGCCGATCACGTGGTAGAGGAAACAGCGGTTGGCGAGCAGGTCGCGCTCGCGGGCGCCGGCGAAGGTCCCGATGAGGCCGTCGGTGAGCGCGATGCCGCGGACCGTGTCGGAGGTGAACCGGCGCTCGAGTGCCTCCCCGAGCGGACGTTCGAAGACGTCCTCCCACGCGGTGGCCCCGACCAGGGCCCGCACGTCCTCGCGGGAGCGCAGGGGCTGGGTGACGGTCGGGAACAACCGTCGGGCCAGCTCACCGGTCATCCCGTAGAAGTCCTCCCACGCCTGGGCGTCGGGCCCCAGGTCGGCGGCCGTCCTGGCGGGGTCGCCGTTGTCGACGAGGATCCCGCCGTCGCCCACCGGGGTGTAGGAGGAGATCCGGCGGCGGCGCAGGTCCAGTTGCAGCCCCAGCTCGTCGATGATCTGCTGCGGCAGCAGGCTCACCAGGTAGCTGTAGGCCGACAGGCGGGCGTCGTGCGCCGGGAACACCCGGTCCGAGCGGGCCGCGCCCCCGATGTGGTCCGACCGCTCCAGCACCAGCACCGACCGGCCAGCCCGGGCCAGGTAGGCGGCACTGGTCAGCCCGTTGTGGCCGGCCCCGATGACGACAGCATCCACTCGCATGGGGGTCACGCTAGCCCGATATCGTGCCCACACGGCATACCGAGGGAGGAACAGATGGGCGCGCCCGCACTGCACATCCGTGGCCAGGTCCTGGTGGGACCGGAGGAGACCCTCGGGGAGGTCTGGGCCATCGACGGACGGATCAGCCTGACCCCGCCGACGTCCGGCGAGGTCGAGACGATCCAGGGGTGGGCGCTGCCCGGCCTGGTCGACGCGCACTGCCACGTCGGGCTGGAGATCGAGGGGGCGGTGGGACAGGACCGTGCCGAGGAGCACGCGCTCGCCGACCGGGACGCCGGGGCCCTCCTGCTGCGCTCCCCGGGGTCACCGGCGGACACCTCGTGGATGGCGGCCCGGGAGGACATGCCCGTGATGCTCCACGGCGGCACGCACCTGGCCCGCCCGAAGCGGTACCTGCCCCGTTTCGCGCACGAGATCGAGCCCGCGGACCTGGTGGAGTATGCCCGGGCGGAGGCCCGCGCCTCGGACGGCTGGGTGAAGTTCGTGGGGGACTGGATCGACCGGGAGGTCGGCGACCTCGCGCCGCTGTGGCCCGCCGACGTGCTGGCCGAGGCGGTTGCTGCCGTGCACGAGGAGGGGGCCCGGACCACGGCGCACTGCTTCGCCGAGCAGTCGCTCAGGGACTTCGCGGCCGCCGGCACCGACTGCATCGAGCACGCCTGCGGGTTGCAGGAGGACACCATCGCCCGCTTCGCCGAGCAGCAGATCGCGATCGTGCCCACCCTGGTCAACATCGCCAACTTCCCGAAGTTCGCCGACGCGGGGGAGGCCAAGTTCCCGGCCTACGCCGCCCACATGCGGGACCTGCACGCCCGGCGCTACGAGACCGTCGGGTTGGCCCGGGAGGCCGGGGTGCCGGTGTATGTCGGGACGGACGCCGGCGGACAGCTGCCGCACGGGCTGGTGGCCCGGGAGGTCGCGGAACTGACCCGGGCCGGCTTCACCGCGCTCGAGGCGATCGACGCGGCCACCTGGTCGGCCCGACGGTGGCTCGGCCACCCCGGCATCGAGGAGGGCGCACCGGCCGACCTCGTGGTGTACGCCGCGGACCCCCGCGAGGACCTGCGGACCCTCGCCGACCCCCACCGGGTGGTCCTGCGCGGCCGCGCCCACGAATCCTTGGGGCGGCACCGGCACGACGCGGTGTAGGGCCGGTCCCTCAGGCGGCGGACCCGTTGCTGCTGCCCGCGGGTGCCCCGGACAGCAGCACGGCATACGCCCGCTGGGACAGGAAGGCCAGCGGCGGCACGATCTCGAAGGCCTCGGTGAGCAGCTCGGCGGCCCGGTCGATCCGGTCGTCGGCCGTGGCGAGGCGGCGGCGCAGGGTCGCGGCCTCCTCGCCGACGACGCGGGCGATCAGCAGCGGGCCGACGGTCGGCCCCTCGGCGAGCCGGACCCCGTGGTGGGCCCACTGCCAGACCTGCATCCGCGCCAACTCGACGGTGCCGAAGTCCTCCAGGTGTCCCTCGATGACACAGGTGCCCTGGCCGGACAACCAGCCGGTCAGGAAGGTGAGCGAGGCCCGGATGTTGTAGCGCAGGCCGCTCAGCGTCGCGGTGCCCGGGAGCTTGCTGATGTCGCGCAGCGCCTCCCCGTCGACCACGACCGGGCCGGTGTGGTCCGGGAGGTCGTGGGACCCGACCTGCTCGAAGGCCTCGCGGGCCACCGGGACCAGGGCCGGGTGCAGCACCCAGGCGCCGGCAAACCCCTGGCGGGCCTCGCGCAGCTTGTCGCGGCGGACCCGGGCCCCCGCGCGCAGCGTGGCCTCCTCGAACGGGCCGCCCGGCACGTCGGCCACCGGTCCGCCGATGGCGAGGAGGCCGCGGCGCCCACACGTGCGCACGATGAGGTCGGTGTAGCTGCGCAGGAACCGGGTGTTCATGGTGAACGAGTCGCGGTCCGGCACCACCTGGTCCGGCCGCGTGGCATAGGTGCGCAGGTGGGAGAAGACGTAGTCCCAGCGGCCGGCCGCCAGGGCGGTCACCCGGTGCCGCAGGGCGTGCACGATCTCCTCCAGCTGGTATGCCGCCTGGACCGTCTCGACGAGCACGCTCACCCGGACGCTGTGCGCCGGGAGGTCGAGCAGTTCCTCGGCGCGGGTGAGCAGCGCGTCCCACCAGGTCGCCTCGGCATGGGACTCCAGCTTCGGTAGGTACAGGTGCGGGGTGCGCCCGGCCTCCAGCAGCGGACGGGCGCAGTGCGCGAGGAACAACCCGACGTCGGCGACCGGCGCACTCACCGGGGCCCCGTCGTGCTGCAGGTGCCCCTCGTCCAGGTGCAGGCCGCGGGGCCGCACGACGAGGGCCGGTGAGGGCTGGTCCGCCTCCGGCGCGGTGGCGACGCCCGCGAGCACCCGCTGGGCGGCGACGAGCCGGTCCCAGGTGGGGACCAGCCCGTCCTCCAGGTCGGCCACCCAGGTGTCGGCACCGCTGGACAGCGCCGCCCGGGCGTCGGCCTCGGTGGCGGGGGAGCAGAGCTCGACCTGCCGCCGGGGAAGGTCGTCGGGGGCCGGTGCGGCCCGCCACGTGGCGTCCTCGCGGATGGACGCCGTGGCGGGATCCACCGCCAACTCACCCCCCGCGAGGACCGAACGGGCCAGGTCCTTGCGGGCCCGGAGCAGGTCCGCCCGACCGGACCTGGACGCCGCCTCGAGCCCGGCCAGGACGTGCCTGGTCGGCCCGTCCAACAGGTCGGTCGCCCGGTCGGTGCCGGGTGCGGCGAGGTTCAGGTCCGGTCGGTCCATGGGGATCTCCTCACGGTGGGTGGGTCGGCGGGGTGGGTCCGCTGCGGGGACCCGGTGGGCGGCTTAGTGGAACTGCTCGGTCTCGGTGGACCCGGACAGAGCGGTGGTGGCGCTGTCCGGGTTGATCACCTTGCTGACCTCGTCGAAGTAGCCGGTGCCGACCTCGGCCTGGTGCTTCACCGCGGTGTAGCCCTGGGCCGCGGCCGCGAACTCGCGCTCCTGCAGCTCCACGTAGGCCGACATGCCGGTCCGCGCGTAGCCGTGGGCCAGGTCGAACATCGAGTGGTTCAGCGCGTGGAAGCCGGCCAGGGTGATGAACTGGAACTTGTAGCCCAGCGCGCCCAGCTCGTCCTGGAAGGCGGCGATCTCGGTGTCGTCCAGGGCGGACTTCCAGTTGAACGACGGCGAGCAGTTGTAGGCCAGCATCTGGTCCGGGAAGTCCTTGTGCAGCTCCTGCGCGAACTCGCGGGCCAGGCCCAGGTCGGGCTTGCCGGTCTCCACCCAGATCAGGTCGGCGTAGGGCGCGTAGGCCTTGGCGCGGGCCAGCACCGGCTCGATGCCGTTGCGCACCCGGAAGAAGCCCTCGGCGGTGCGCTCGCCGGTGGTGAACTCCTGGTCGATCGGGTCGACGTCGCTGGTGAGCAGGTCCGCGGCCAGCGCGTCGGTCCGGGCGATCACCAGGCTGGGGACGCCGAGCACGTCGGCGGCCAGCCGGGCCGAGGTCAGGGTCCGCACGTGCTGCTGGGTCGGGACCAGCACCTTGCCCCCCAGGTGACCGCACTTCTTCTCGGACGCGAGCTGGTCCTCCCAGTGGACCCCGGCGGCACCCGCGGCGATCATCGACTTCATCAGCTCGAAGGCGTTCAGCGGGCCGCCGAAGCCGGCCTCGGCGTCGGCCACGATCGGGGCGAAGTAGTCGGTGTCGGTCTCCCCGTTGGACCAGGCGATCTGGTCGGCACGCTGGAGCGCGTTGTTGATCCGGCGCACCACGGCCGGGACCGAGTTCGCCGGGTAGAGGCTCTGGTCCGGGTAGGTCTGGCCGGCCAGGTTGGCGTCGGCGGCGACCTGCCAGCCGGACAGGTAGATGGCCTCGAGCCCGGCCCGCACCTGCTGCACCGCCTGGTTGCCGGTGAGCGCCCCGAGGGAACGCACGAACGGCTTGGTGCGCAGCGCCTCCCACAGCCGCTCGGCACCGCGCCGGGCCAGGGTGTGCTCCTCCACCACCGAGCCGCGCAGCCGCACCACGTCCTCGGCGGAGTAGCGCCGGTCGATGCCCGCCCACCGGGGGTCGTTGATCCACTGCTGACGCAGCTCCTCGGCCTGCTGGGCGAACGGCTCCTGGCCGGGCTGGGTGCCCTGGGTCGGCTCCGTTGTCTGCTCGGTGATGGTCATGGGTCCTCCTGTGTGGTTCTCCCCGGGTCGGGAAGATCGGTGAATCGCCTGGTTCTCCACACACTGAGCCACGTTTCGGGTCGATCACCCCGGAAACTCCTGTCAATTTTCTGGCTTCTTGCGCTAGCGTGACGGACATGAGCATCGAGGCGGCCCCGGGCCGGTTGTTGCCGTTCGTGCCGGACGGGGCGGTGGCCGAGGAGTCCACCGCGCCCGACGGCGCCCCCGACCCGCTGGCGCTCGGTCGCCGGCTGCGGCACTTCCGCCAGCAGCGGGGGATGACGCTGGCCGACCTGGCCGGCGCCGTCGACCTGTCGCCGTCGGCGTTGTCGCTGATCGAGAACGGCAAGCGGGAAGCCCGGCTGTCCGTGCTGGGTCGCGTCGCCTCCGCGCTCGGCGTCCAGCTGGGCGACCTGCTCTCCGGGGCGGCCCCGTCCCGGCGCGCCTCGCTGGAGGTGAAGTGGGAGCGGGCCCAGCGCTCCCCGGGGTTCGAGGCGCTGGGGATCCCCTCGGTCAAGGCCGGTCCCGGCCTGCCGACCGACGCGCTGGAGGCCCTCGTCGGGCTGCACGAGACGGTGACCTCGTTGCAGCGGCAGCGCGCCGCGACCCCCGAGTACGCCCGGCTGGCCAACAGCGACCTGCGCCGACGGATGCGCCAGGCGGACAACTACTTCCCCGAGATCGAGGCGGAGGCGAGCCGGTTGCTCCGCGCGATCGACTACGCCGGCGGTCCGGTGACCCGGTCGGAGGTGGACCGGATCGCCGCGCACATCGGGTTCACCGTGGTGCCCACCGACGGTCTGCCACCGTCCACCCGGACGGTGTCCGACCTGGCCAACCACCGGATCTACCTGCCGCACCCCAAGCCCGGCGGGCGGGACGGGCGCGGGCTGGCACTGCAGGCGGTGGGCCACCTGGTGCTGGGGCACGAGCCGCCCCGCGACTACGCCGAGTTCCTGGCCCAGCGGGTCGAGATCAACTACTTCGCCGCGGCGGTGCTGCTGCCGGAGACCAGCGCCGTGCCGATGCTGCAGCGGGCCAAGGCCGCCCGGGACATCGCCATCGAGGACCTGCGGGACGGGTATGCCGTGTCCTACGAGACGGCCGCCCACCGGTTCACCAACCTGGCCACCCGGCACCTGGGACTGCCCGTGCACTTCATGCGGATCAGCAGCGACGGGGTCATCTACAAGGCCTACGAGAACGACGGCGTGCGCTTCCCGATGGACGACACCGGCGCCATCGAGGGTGCGCGGGTCTGCCGGCACTGGACCGCCCGGGTGGTCTTCGACCAGCCGGGTGGCGATGCCTACCAGCAGTACACGGACACCGGCCGCGGCAGCACCTACTGGTGCACCGCCATCGTCGAGCAGACCGCCGCCGGCCGGTTCTCGGTCAGCGTCGGGGTGCCCTACGCCCATGTCAAGTGGATGCGGGGCAGGGACACCGACGCGCGGGGAGCATCCCGGTGCCCGGACCCCTCCTGCTGCGCGACGCCGCCGGAGGCGCTGGCCCGGGCGTGGTCGGGGCAGGTGTGGCCGAGTGCCAGGGCCCACTCTCACCTGCTCGCGGTGATGCCGCCCGGGGTCTTCCCGGGTGTCGACGAGACCGAGGTGCTGCAGTTCGTCGCCGACCACGCACCGGAGTAGGTCCGGCGCCGAGGATCTGGCACAATACCCGGGTACCCATCTGCCGTGGCCCCTCTCACCGCGGTCGGATGTGTCCATCTGCAGCGGTCGCTCCACGCGTGTTTTCCCCACGTGGGACGGCGTCCGCTCACCCAGACCAAGAATGAGGAGACACCGCACACGTGGCTGTCAAGATCCGCCTGAAGCGCATGGGCAAGATCCGTGCACCGTTCTACCGCGTCGTCGTGGCCGACTCGCGCACCAAGCGCGACGGCCGTGCGATCGAGGAGATCGGCAAGTACCACCCGACCGCCGAGCCCTCGTTGATCGAGATCGACTCCGAGCGCGCCCAGCACTGGCTGTCCGTCGGCGCCCAGCCGACCGAGCAGGTCATGGCGCTGCTGAAGGTCACCGGCGACTGGCAGAAGTTCAAGGGTGAGCCGGGTGCCGAGGGCACCCTGAAGTTCGCCGAGCCGCGCCCCGACAAGAAGGCGCTGTACGAGGCCGCCCTCGCCGCTGCCGGCGGGGACGACTCCGGGTCCTCCGCGACCACCCCGAAGAAGAGCCGCAAGGCCGAGGAGCCCAAGGCCGACAAGCCGAAGGCCGAGGAGGCCAAGGCGGAGGAGCCGAAGGCCGACGCCAAGGCCGAGGAGCCCGCTGCCGCGGCGACCGACGGTGGCTTCGGCCCCGACTCGGCCCCGGCGACCGAGGACGGCTCGGCCCCCGAGGGTTTCACCGTCAAGGGCAACAAGGACTCGATGAAGTACCACACCGAGGGCTCGCAGTGGTATGACGCCACCGTCGCCGAGGTGTGGTTCCGCTCCGCCGAGGCCGCCGCCGCGGCCGGGTTCGAGCCCGCCGGTGGCGCCGCCGCCCAGGGCGCGGACGCCGGTGCCGACCTGGGCTCCGCGAAGTCCGAGGACTGACCCGTGCTGGAGGAGGCCCTGGAGCACCTGGTCAAGGGCATCGTCGACCATGACGGCGACGTCGTCGTGCGTCGCAAGAACGTCCGGTACGGCGACGTCCTCGAAGTCCGGGTCCACCCCGAGGACCTCGGCCGGGTGATCGGCCGCCGCGGCCGCACCGCCAGCGCCCTGCGCACCGTGATGGGTGCGCTGTCCGGTGGGGACAACGTGCGGGTCGACATCGTCGACACCGACCGGCTCCGCTAGGCCAGGCCCAACGCACCACCCACTCAGGAGGGGTATGTCGCAGCGCCAGCTGTCGGCATACCCCTCCTGAGCCGTTTCTCCCCACAAGTCCCCGATCGTCCGTCGCCCAGGAGGCCCCGTGTACGTCGCAGCCCGGATCGGCAAGGCCCACGGCCTGCGTGGTGAGGTCACCGTGCAGGTGCACACCGACGACCCCCAGGGTCGGTTCCTGGTGGGCGCGGAGTTCGCGACGGAGTCCCCCTCCGGTGCAGCGGGGGAGCCGCTGGTGCTGCGCAGCGTGCGGGTGCACCAGGGCACCTACCTCCTCGGCTTCGAGGGGATCCCGGACCGGACCGCGGCCGAGGCGCTGCGCAACACCCGCCTGCTGCTGACCGACGGCGCGGCGGACGAGGACGCCGACGACGGGTGGTACGAGGAGGACCTGCTGGGGTTCACCGTGCTCGACACCGACGGCACCGAGGTCGGGACGGTGAGCGCGCTGCACCTGCGCCCGGTGCAGGACCTGCTGGAGGTGCGGCTGCCCGGCGGCGGGACCGCGCTCGTGCCATTCGTCGACGAGTTGGTGCCCGAGGTGGACGAGGACACGCGGAGGGTCGTCATCGACCCGCCCGAGGGGCTCCTCGACCTTCCCGGGTCCGACCGGCAGGAGTGAGCGTGCGGATCGACGTCGTCACGATCTTCCCGGACTACCTGGCCCCGCTGGACCTGTCGCTGATCGGGAAGGCGCGCCGGGACGGCCTCATCGACCTGGCCGTGCACGACCTGCGCGACAGCACCCACGACCGGCACCGGACCGTGGACGACACCCCCTACGGCGGCGGTGCCGGCATGGTGATGAAGCCCGAGCCCTGGGCCGAGGCCCTGGACGCCGTACTCGCCGCGGGGGCGGCCGCGTCGGTGCCGGATGGCGCCGTCCCGCACCTGGTGGTCCCCGGCCCGGGCGGGGTGCCGTTCACCCAGGCGATGGCCCGTCAGTTGGCGACCGAACCCTGGTTGGCCTTCGCATGTGGGCGCTACGAGGGGATCGACGAGCGGGTCTACGAGTACGCGGCCGAGCGGATGCCGGTCACCGTCGTCTCGCTGGGAGACTACGTGCTCAACGGCGGTGAGGTCGCCGTGCTCGCGATGGTGGAGGCGGTCGCCCGGCTGCTGCCCGGCGTCATCGGCAACGAGGCGTCGCTGGTCGAGGAGAGCCACGAGGACGGGTTGCTGGAGTACCCGGTCTACACCAAGCCGGCCTCCTGGCAGGGCCGCGACGTCCCGGCCGTGCTGCTCTCCGGGGACCACGGGGCCATCGCCCGGTGGCGGCACGAGCAGCGCCTGGAGCGCACCGCCGCGCGCCGGCCGGACCTCTTGCCGGCCGCGGCCACGCTGGCCGGGCTGGAGGAGGCCGAGGTGCGGCCCGCCGTGCCCGCCGACGCCGGGGAGATCCTGATCCTGTCCCGGGCCTGCTGGCTGCAGGAGGCGATCGACAACGACACCTTCGCGATCCCCGCCCTGCAGGAGGACGTCGAGGACGTGCGCGGCTGGATCGGGGAGTGGGACACCTGGGTGGTCCGGGCCGAGGGCCGCTTGGTCGGGGCGGTGCGCGGCCGGCAGGAGACGGGGCCGGACGGTGCGCCGGTGTGGGACGTGGGCCGGCTCATGGTCGCCCCCGACCTACAGGGGCGCGGCCTGGGGCGGGCGCTGCTGGAACTCACCGAGCGACGCGCACCCGAGGAAGTGACGGCATACGTGCTGTTCACCGGGGCCCGGTCGACGGCCAACATCCGGCGCTACAAGCGGGCGGGTTACCGCAAGGTCCCGGGCACGCCGGTCCCGGGTGCTGTGGCGATGCGCAAGGAGCGCAGGCGGACCGGCGGGGTGCCGCCGGCCTAGCCGGGACGCGCCGACTGCACGGGTCGTGCACGGTGATTCGAGGACCGGGTGGCCACAGCGCGTCCACTCGGCGCCCCGGTCAGCGGTCGCTCCAGGCGCGGGGGAGGGACTCCAGGCGCTCGAGCAGGCGCGCGGCCTCGCCCGCGCCCAGCGGCTGCGGGAAGCCGTCGACCAGGCGGACGGGCTCGGTCGTCACGTCGGTGACCCCGTCCCGGTCCAGGGTGATCGACAGGACGACCGACTCCACGCCGCGGTCCCCGTAGTAGCCGTCGAACCCGTCGAAGACGAAGTTGCCCAGGCTCCAGGCGACCAGCTGCCCGTCGTGCACCTCGATCGCCTGGAGCACGTGCGGGTGCGAGCCCAGCACCAGCGTGGCGCCCGCGTCCAGCGCCGCCCGTGCCGCCCGCCGCTGCGCCTCGTCGGGCTCGTCGGAGCCCTCGGTGCCGCTGTGCAGCAGCACCACGACGTGGTCGTGCCGGCGTGCCAGGTCGGCCACGGCGGTGCTGATCTCCTCCGGGTCCGCCCACGCGATGCCGGGGGAGGACCCGGTCGCCGTCCAGGTCGACATCGGGTAGCCGCCGGACTCCTCCGGCACGTCCGCGTAGGCCAGGAAGGCCACGGACAGCCCGTTCCGTTCCAGCACGACGGGGGCGTGCGCGGCTGCAGCGTCCGCCCCCGCCCCGACGTGCCCGATCCCCGCGGCGTCCAGCACCTCGATGGTCTGGGCCAGTCCGTCGGCGCCGAAGTCCATGGAGTGGTTGTTGGCCAGGGTGAGGACGTCGAAGCCGCCGTGCTCCAGGGTGGCGACGCTCTCGGGCGGTGCCTGGAAGGTGTAGGCCTTGGGTTCCGGTGCACCGGCGGTCCCGATGGCCGTCTCCAGGGTCCCGACCGTCAGGTCGGCCTCGTCCAGGAGGGGCTGCACCGCGACCAGCGGCGCCTCCGGCCCGTCCGAGAGGATCCGGTCACCGGCGGTCCGGCCCAGCATCAGGTCGCCGACGACGGCGAGGGAGACCACCCCGGGCTCCGGCTCCGGCTCCGACGTCGGGTCGGGCTCCGGTTCCGTCGTCGGGTTGGGCTCCGGCTCCGACGTCGGGTCGGGGTGCGCGGTGGGGCCCGGCACGGTGTCTGCGCCGGTGGACCGGGTGCCGGCGTCCGGGTCCGGACCACCGCCGCACGCGGCCAGGGTGAGTGCCCCGGCGAGCAGCAGCGCGGTCGCCGCCCCACGGCATACCGACTCGCGTGACTGACCCGGCACGATGCCTCCGCTCCGATTTCGACCTGCTGCCCCCGCTGTGGCAAACTTGATCCTTGCGTCCACGTCGGACCGAACCATCGCGCCCCTGCCACAGGGGGAAGTGTGCGACTGACCGGTGTGACGCGCCCTAACCGTAACCATCCGATGACGGATGACGACAGCCGTGGGTGACCTGTGGCACCTGCGAGAAAGCGAACGATCATGCACACGCTCGACGACCTGAACGCCGAGAGCCTGCGGGACGACATCCCGGACTTCCGCGCCGGCGACACCATCAAGGTCCACGTCAAGGTCATCGAGGGTTCGCGCTCCCGTATCCAGGTCTTCCAGGGCGTCGTGATCCGCCGCCACGGTGGTGGCATCGGTGAGACCTACACCGTGCGCAAGGTCAGCTTCGGCGTCGGCGTCGAGCGCACCTTCCCGGTGCACTCCCCGAACGTGGACAAGGTCGAGCTGGTCACCCGCGGTGACGTCCGTCGCGCCAAGCTGTACTACCTGCGCGAGCTGCGCGGCAAGGCCGCCAAGATCCGCGAGAAGCGCGAGACCCCCAGCAACTGAGTCCCCGCCGCCGGAAACATCCGGCCCGGTGACGCACGCGATGTCCACCCGATGGCCCCGGCCCGGGTGGACATCGCATTCCGGGGGCGGGTGCCCCGCCGCGGCGCGGCCCGCGGGGTCACGCGGCCACCCACAGCCCGCGGTACTAGGGTCGCTGGCAGGCCTCCCGCCACGGGGCGCCGCGAGCGGACGGACCGAGGTCCCGGACAGAGGAGACAGGACGTGACAGGTGCCACCTGAGCAACCCGAGGACCTGCCCGGGCCCGACCGGACGTCCGACGCGGACCTCCCGGAGACCGACCTCCCGGAGACCGACCTCCCGGACACGGACCCCGCCGGGACCGGGCCCGGGCCCGAGGACGAGGTCGCCGCCACCCGGCGGCCCGCCCGGCGCCGGAGGTCGGGGTTCGGGTCCTTCCTGCGCGAGGTCCTCATCGTGGGCGGGACGGCACTGGTCATCTCCTTCCTGATCAAGACCTTCGTGGTGCAGGCGTTCTGGATCCCGTCCGGCTCGATGGAGGACACCCTGATCTACGGTGACCGGGTGATGGTGGCCAAGATCCAGGCGGGGCCGACGCAGATCGAGCGCGGCGACATCGCCGTCTTCGTGGACCCGGGTGGCTGGCTGATGCACCAGGAGGTGGACACCGACCGGGGGCCCATCCTGAACCCGGTGATGGACGCCCTGGAGTTCGTGGGCCTGGCCCCCGCGGGGGAGAGCAACCACCTGATCAAACGGGTCATCGGGATGGGTGGGGACCACATCGTCTGCTGCGACGAGCAGGGCCGGATCACGGTCAACGGGGAGCCGCTGGACGAGACCTACCTCTACCCCGGTGACGAACCCAGCCTCGAGGCGTTCGACGTTGTGGTGCCGGAGGACCACTACTGGATGATGGGCGACCACCGCTCCAACTCGCGGGACTCCCGGGCCAACGACGACGGCACCGGTGCCGCCGGGTCCGTGCCGGCCGACCACATGGTCGGTCAGGCGATGGTCCTGGTGTGGCCGCTGGACCGGTGGAACTGGTTCGGCGACGGCGCCGGGGACGTGTTCGCCGACGTGCCGGCCCCGGAGGGAAGCGCGGCGCCGTGACCGTCACCCGTCGCCGCCGACCGGCCCGCCCGCCGAGCGGGAAGCCCAGCCTGCGCCTGGAACGGGCGCTGCAGCGCGAGGGCTACCCAGTGCTGGTCGGGATGGACGAGGTCGGACGGGGCGCCCTCGCCGGGCCCGTCTCGGTCGGTGTCGTCGCGATCGACGAGACCTGCCGGAGCGCCCCGCAGGGGGTCAAGGACTCCAAGCTGCTCACCCGCCCCGCCCGGGAGCGCCTGGTGCCCGCCATCCAACGCTGGTGCCTCGGCTGGGGGGTGGGTCACGCCTCGCCGGAGGAGATCGACGAGGTCGGGATCATGGCCGCCCTGCGCCTGGCCGGCCAGCGCGCCCTCGCCCACCTGCCCACCGCCCCCGACCTGGTCATCCTGGACGGCAACCACGACTGGCTCACCGACCCGTCCCGGGAGGGGCTGCTCGGCCTGCTGGACCCCGCCGTCGCTCCGCCGGTGCCGGTGCGGACCCTGATCAAGGCGGACATGACCTGCTCCTCGGTGGCCGCCGCCAGCGTGCTGGCCAAGGTGACCCGCGACAACCAGATGATCGAGAAGGCGCCGGAGCATCCGGCATACCGTTGGGAGCTGAACAAGGGGTATGCGGCCCCCGAGCACCAGGAGGCGCTGCGCACCCTGGGGCCGAGCCCGTACCACCGCCGCAGCTGGAACATCACCGGCAACGTCGTCGACCCGAGGGAGCTGAGTCAGGCATGAGTGCCGAGGACCTGGAGAAGTACGAGACCGACATGGAACTCGCGCTCTACCGCGAGTACCGCGACGTGGTGGGCCTGTTCACCCACGTGGTGGAGACCGAGCGCCGGTTCTACCTGGCCAACGAGGTCGACGTGCAGGTGCGGACCGGCAGCGGGGAGACCTGGTTCGAGGTCACCATGAGCGACGCCTGGGTGTGGGACGTCTACCGGCCGGCCCGGTTCGTCAAGAACGTGCGGGTGATCACCTTCAAGGACGTCAACGTGGAGGAACTGGCCAAGAGCGACCTCGAGATCCCCAAGGGCGGCGGTTTCCCCTCCTGATCCGCCTCCCGCGGCGCCGCTGAGGGCGCCGGCCCGGTCGTCCACAACGCCGGGCGTGGGCTCGCACCGTCCACAGGGACCCCGCCGCCGCTTCTCCTCTGCGTGCGCCGGAGGGCAGCCTCGGCGGTGGAGGTGGTCGAGGTGGCCGACGGGGGTATGCCGTACCGCGTGGCGCGGTCGGTGGGTGACTACGGCGAGCAGGTGGCGTGCCGCTACCTGGAGGACCGCGGCTACGTCGTCGTGGACCGCAACTGGCGGTGTGACCAGGGGGAGCTGGACATCGTCGCGCTGCACCGCGACACGCTGGTCTTCTGTGAGGTGAAGACGCGGCGGTCCAACCGCTACGGGTCGCCGGTTGAGGCGGTCGTCCCGGCCAAGGCGGCCCGGTTGCGCCGGCTCGCGCTGCAATGGTTGCGCGAGCACGACCTGCACCGGCGGGAGGTCCGGATCGACGTGCTGGGGGTGCTGGTCCAGCGCTCCGGTGCGGCCGAGGTCGAGCACCTCAGGGGCGTGGCCTGATGGGCCTCGGGGTCACCCGCGCGGTGGCGCTGACCGGGGTGGAGGGACACCCGGTGCGGGTCGAGGCGAACCTGGCCGACGGGCTGCCCACCTTCGTCGTCGGTGGCCTGCCCGACACCGCGTGCGCCCAGGCGCCGGACCGGGTCAAGGCCGCCGCCGGCAACTCGGGCCACCGGATCCCGGCGAGGCGCTGGACGGTGAACCTGTCCCCGGCCTCGCTGCCCAAGCACGGCTCCGGCTTCGACGTCGCCATCGCCACCGCCGTGCTGGCGGCCATGGACGTGCTGCCCACCGACCTCGTCGGCCAGGTCACCCACATCGGGGAGCTGGGGTTGGACGGGTCGGTCCGTCCGGTCCCCGGGGTGCTGCCGATGGTGATCGCCGCCGCCGCGGCCGGGGCCCGCGAGTTCGTCGTGGCGCGGGACAACGCCCGGGAGGCCGCCCTCGTGCCGGGGATCACGGTCCGGCCGGTGGCCACCCTGGGCGAACTGATCGGTCTCTACGGGGCGCTGGCCAGCGGGGCGGAGCCGGGCCTGCGGGCCGTGTCGCCCGAGGCGGAGGCACCGACGGACCTCCCGGACATGCGGGACGTGGTGGGGCAGGCCGAGGCGCGCGCCGCGCTGGAGGTCGCCGCGGCCGGACGCCACCACATGCTCCTGGTCGGCCCTCCGGGCGCGGGCAAGACGATGCTCGCCGAGCGGCTGCCGGGGCTGCTCCCCGCCCTGGACCGGCAGGAGGCGCTCGAGGTCACCTCGGTGCACTCCGTGCTGGGTGAACTGCCCGGGGCCGGTTCCCTGGTCGGCCGGGCCCCCTTCGTCGCGCCGCACCACGGTGCGTCCATGGCGTCCGTGATCGGCGGCGGCAGCGGCCGGGTGCGGCCCGGCGCGGTGTCCCGGGCCCACCGGGGTGTCCTGTTCCTGGACGAGACCCCGGAGTTCCGGCGGGACGTGCTCGACGGGATGCGCCAGCCGTTGGAGTCCGGTGAGGTGGTGATCGCGCGGGCGGACCGGCACGTGCGGCTCCCGGCGCGCTTCCAGCTGATCGCGGCCGCCAACCCCTGCCCCTGTGGCCTGGGCTACGGCAAGGGGCTGGCCTGCACCTGCACGCCCCAGGCCCGGCGCAGCTACTTCGGCAAGCTCTCCGGACCGCTGCTGGACCGGATCGACGTGCGGGTGGGCATGCTGCCGGTGTCCCGCGCCTCGCTGTCCGGGAGCGGGGGCGAGGCCAGCGCCGCGGTCGCGGCCAGGGTGCTCGGAGCCCGGGAGCGGCAGCGCCGCCGGTGGGAGGGCACCCCTTGGTCGGTGAACGCCGAGGTGCCGGGCACCTTCCTGCGCTCGGGCCGGTGGCGGTTGCCCGCCGCCGACACCCGCGACATCGACAGCGCGGTCGACCACGGGCGGCTGACCCTGCGCGGCTACGACCGGTGCCTGCGGATCGCCTGGACCGTGGCCGACCTCGCCGGTGCCGACCGGCCCCACCGGGAGCAGATCGCGCATGCCCTGGCGCTGCGCAACAGCGCGGGGGTGGCGGGATGAGCACCCGTGGGGGCACACCCTCGCCGGCTGCCGCTGAGGCGCTGGACGAGCGGATCGCGCGGGTGGCCTGGTCGCGGTTGGCCGAACCCGGGGACACCACGGCCAGGGATCTCGTGGTCCGCTACGGGATCGTCGACGGCCTGGCCGTGGCGCTGCGGGCCGGGTCGGCGAAGACCGCCAAGTACGCGCCCCGGGCCCGGGAGCTGGATCCCGTGCGGGACCTGGAGATCGCCGCCCGGTGTGACGCCCGGGTGATCACCCCGTCGGACGAGGAGTGGCCGGTCGGTCTGGACGACCTGGAGCTGCCCCCGTTCTGCCTCTATGCGCGCGGGCCGCTCGACGTGGGGGTCGCGACGACCGGAGTCGCGGTGGTCGGGTCGAGGGCGAGCACCGCTTACGGGGAGTACCTGGCCACCGAGCTGGCCGCGGGGCTGTCCGGGGCGGGGTTCGGCATCGTCTCCGGAGCGGCCTTCGGCATCGACGGGGCGGCCCACCGGGCCACCCTGGCAGTCGACGGGTCGACCATCGCGGTGCTGGCCGGTGGGGTCGACCGGCCCTACCCCGCGGCGCACGAACGGCTCCTGGCGCAGATCGCCGAGGTGGGGGCGGTGGTCAGCGAGGTCCCCCCGGGGGCGGCCCCCACCAGGGTCCGGTTCCTGCAGCGCAACCGGCTCATCGCGGCGATGACGGCCGGCACGCTGGTGGTGGAGGCAGGCCTGCGGTCGGGGGCGCGCAGCACCGCCCGGCACGCGCTGCGGCTCGGCCGTCCGCTGGGAGCGGTGCCGGGGCCGGTCACCTCGATGGCATCGGCCGGGTGCCACCAGATGGTGCGGGACGCCGAGGCGGTGCTGGTGACCGACGCGGAGGAGGCTGCCGAGCTGTTCGGCCGGATCGGGGAGCACCTGGCCACGCCGAAGCGCGGCCCGTCGCGTCCCGGCGACGACCTGGACGGCGGGGCCCAGAAGGTCCGTGCGGTGCTGCCGCAGTACCGCTCGGCCACCGTCGAGAAGCTGGCCGGGTTGGCGGGGCTGTCCGCCGCGGAGGTGCTGGCCGGACTGGGACAGCTGGAGGCTGCCGGGCTGGTGGAACGACGCCTGGACGGGTGGGGGAGGGTCCGGTGAGGACCCGCCGGATCCTGGGGACGGCGCTGCTCGTCGCCCTCGTGGTGGGGTCGCAGGGTGCCGCCGCGCCCGCACCGGCCACGGTCGGGGACGGGGCCGAGCCGGTGACCGAACCGGTGGCCGAGCCGTCGCAGAGTGGTGCGCTCATCCTCGGGTGGCTGGTGGGCGACCCCGTCCGTTTCCCGGGCGAGGTCACCGGGTTGCGGGCTCCGGACGCCGCGGTCCGCTGGTCACCCCCGCTGCCCGGACCGGTCGTCGTGGTGGACCCGTTCCGGCCTCCGGCCAAGAAGTGGCTGCCCGGGCACCGCGGGGTCGACCTGCTCGGCGCGGTCGGCAGCCCGGTGACCGCCGTGGATGACGGGGTGGTCTCCTACAGCGGGGTCATCAACGGTGTCGGGATCGTCGCGGTGCGCCACGGGCCGGACCTGCGCAGCACCTACCAGCCGGTGGAGGACCGGGTGGGGACGGGCACGGTCGTCGCCGCCGGCGACCGGGTGGGAGTCCTCGGCAGTGGCGGGCACTGTGTGCTGGTGACGTGCCTGCACCTGGGTGCCATCCGGGGGAAGGAGACGTATGTCGACCCGATGCTCTTCCTGAACGGCTGGGAGCTGTCCCTGTTGCCGACCGGCTGACTCCGGCGTGCCGGGGCGCTCTGGGCGCGCCCGCCGTGTCACGGTGGGTGCGTGAGCACCGCCTCCCGCGAGACCGCGGACGACGCGCCGGCAGGGTCAGTCGGCGAGGGAATCGTGCCGTCCGCCGTCCTGGCGGAGTACGAGCGACACCTGCGGGCCGAGAAGAACCGGTCGGAGCACACGATCCGGGCCTACCTGGGGGATGTGCGCTCGATGTCGGGGGCGTTGGCCGTGGCCGGCGTCGAGGACCTGCCGGATGTGACCCTGTCCGACCTGAGGAGCTGGCTGGGCACACTCGCCGCGTCAGGCGTCGCTGCCTCCACCATCGCCCGGCGCTCCGCGGCCGCCAAGACCTTCCTGCGCTGGGCCCACCGCACCGGACGGGTCCCCAGCGACCCGTCCGTCCGCCTCGGGACCCCGCGCCAGGCGCGTCACCTGCCGGGGGTGCTGAAGGAGTCCGAGGCCGCGGGGCTGCTCGACCTGGCGGAGGTGTCCGCGGACGACGACGACCCCGTCCACCTCAGGGACCGGGCCGCGCTCGAACTGCTCTACGCCAGCGGGATCCGGGTGGGCGAGCTGGTCGGGCTCGACCTGGAAGACCTGGACCTCACCGGGCGGGTGGCCAGGGTCCTCGGCAAGGGCAACAAGGAGCGCACGGTGCCCTTCGGCGTCCCCGCCGGACGGGCGCTCGGCGACTGGTTGAGCCGCGGCCGACCGCTGCTGGTCACGGCGGAGTCCGGACCCGCGCTGTTCCTCGGGCGCCGGGGACGACGGGTCGACCAACGCCAGATCCGCAGTGCCGTCCACGACCTGCTCGCGCACCTGCCGGACGCGCCGGACCTGGGACCCCACGGGTTGCGGCACTCCGCAGCGACCCACCTGCTCGAGGGCGGCGCCGACCTGAGGACGGTCCAGGAGATGCTGGGCCACGCCAGCCTGGCCACCACCCAGATCTACACGCACGTGTCCGTCGAGCGGCTGCGATCGGCATACCGGCAGGCGCACCCTAGGGCTTGAGGTCCCCGGCCAGGGGACGACGGGTCCTGGCGCATCCGTTCACCGGGCGTCGGAGGCAGGAGGTTCCGACCGTCCCGCGCGGTGCCAGCGGGCGAGCAGGTCCTCGGCGCGGCTGAGAACACGGTGGCGCGGGGTGGCCGCGGCGAGGTCCTCTATCCGGCATCGGAATCCGGCCTCGAGATGTGTGGCGAGCAGAGCCTCCAGCTGCGCATAACGTTCGACATCGTCGCCCATCGGTGGCGGCGCCCCGCCAGCGGCAGCCGCGCCCCACAGAAAGGCCGCATCGGACCACCGGCCGTTGGCCGCGAGTAGCTCCGCGAGCAGCCGCAGCAGAGTCCAGATTTGGTTCCACGCTGACAGCCGTCGAAGGTCAGTGATCAGGATCAGTCCGAGGGGGACGGCCTCGTCACTGGCGCCGTCCCGCACCAGTCGGGCAAACAGCGCGATCCGGGCCACCCGGGCGACCTGTTCCGCACTGACCCGCTCGGCCTCCGCGATCGCCTGACGCAGGAGCGACATCCCCGCGTCCGGGTCGGTGCGTGCCCGCACCTCTCCCGCCGCGTATTGGGCGAACGCCAGCGCGTGGTCGCTCCCGGCGGAGCAGGCGGTGAGCGCGATGGCGGCGTGTTCGCGTGCCGCAGTCAGGTCGTCGGCGTAGCAGGCGGTGAGCGCCAACGAGGCGTGGGCTTCTCCGGCCGTCTCGGGATTCCTCGCGACCTCGGTGAAGTGGCGTTGGGCTCCCCGGAGGTCTGCCGCGTACATCGCTGCCACAGCGAGGGCCAGGTATGCGGTCGTGTGGACCTCACCGGCGTCGCTCACGACCAGCGCCTCCTTGGCCAGTTCGGCGGCACGCGCGACCTCGCCGTGTTCAGCGGCGATGAAGGCGCCGGCTGCGAGGCCCGGCGCGGTCGTCGGCCCCGGGTATCGGGTGGCCGTCTCCGCCACCGCGGCCATCAGGTCGCGCACCGGCGGGCTGGGAGTCCAGTGCCAACACCGCACCAAGGTGTGGGAGAGGCCTGCAGCCAGCTCACAATCATCGGCGTCCAGGGCCCACCGCAGGGCCGACCCGATCTCCGGCGCGTGCGCCGTCAGACGGGCGCTCAGCCGGGCGCCGTCCTCGCGCGACCAGTCTTGCTGGACGCCCTCGAGCACCGTGCGCACCCAGTGGGCGTGCGCACGGTGGACGTCCGCTGCCCGCCCCGAATCAGCCAGGCGCTCAGCGGCGTAGGCCCGCACCATCGCCAACAGTCGGTACCGCACCGTTGCCGGACCCGTCGTGCCGCCCTCGACGTCGACACGGACCACGAGTGAGGACTCCACGAGCTCGCCGAGGGCACCGGAGAGGTCCTGCCCGTCCTCCCCGAGGTGCTCGATCAGACCGAGGATCGAGGGTCCATCGAGATCGCCGGCGCAGACGGACAGGCACTGCAACACCAGGCGTTCCGGTGCCCCCAACAGGCGGTAGGACCAGTCCACGACCGCATGGAGGTCGCTCCTTGTCAGGTCCCCGGGCAGGAACTCCACCACGTCGGCCACGCTGGTGGACGCCACCCGGGAGGCGGTGATCTCCAGCGCCAACGGCACACCGTCACACCACCGACACAGGTCCACGACCTGAGCCCTGTTGTCGGGGGTCAGGGTGAAGGTCGGGCGCAGGCGTCGCACGCGGTCGATGAACAGCCGCATCGACGACGTCGCCTCCTGGCGTCCGGCGCTCGTGGCGGGGTCGGGCAGTCGCAGCGGGGTCAGCGGGAGGACGCGTTCGGTCGGGACCCCGAGGCGGTGGCGGCTCGTGGCGAGGACCCTCGTGCCGGGGCACCGACGAGCGATGGTCGAGGCCAGGGTGGCGATCTCGGGGAGGACGTGCTCGCAGTTGTCCAGCACCAGGAGGTGGGGCACCGCCTCCAGGTATGCGACGAGCTCGCCCACCACTGCGGCCGAGGTCAGGTCCGGTCTTGTGCTGTCACAATCGGCAGCCGGGCGGCCGGGGTGGTCACGGTCGTGCTCACTCGTCGAACGGAGCCCAATCCGGTCCGCGACGGCGGCGATGGCCTGGTGTGCCCCCACCTGTGCCAGCTCGACCACAGTTGTCGGCAGTCCGAGCTCTCTGTGTATCCGCGGCAGTGCTTCGGCAGCGAGTCGGGACTTGCCCACGCCACCGGGGCCGGTGATCATGCTCAGCCGGTTGGCCACGACGGAGGCAGCCACGTCCGACAACTCGTCTTCGCGTCCCACGAACGCAGTCGATGTGTCCAGCCAGGCCGGCGGCGCCTCAACCGCGCGGGGCGATTTCATGGTGTGGCCGAGGATGGCCGCCTCCAGGTCCGCCAGGCCGGGTGCAGGGTCGAGCCCGAGCTCGGCGGCCAGTGTCTTCCGGTGGTTCCGGAGCAGGTCCAACGCGTCGGTCTGACGGCCGGCGTGGTACAGCGCGGTGGCCAGCACCTCCAGGGCGTGCTCCCTGAAGGGTTGGTCGACGAGCAGTTCCTGGAGCGCGGTGATGGCCGCCGCCGGGTGACCGAGCTGCAGCAGGGCGTCGGCGCGGGCCTCCACCGCCTCCATCCGCAATTGCTCCAGGGACTGGGCGACGGCGGTCGCGTAGGGGGCGTCGGCATACTCGCCGTAGGCCGGCCCGCGCCACAGGGCTAGGCCACGCTCGAGCAGGTCCGACGCCTCCAGCGGATCCGTCGACCTGGCCCGTCGGACGAGGTCGACGAACTCGTCGCCATCGACCGTCGCGAAACTGAGTCGATATCCGGCCGGCGTGAACTCGATCGACTGAGGTCCCAGCACGGTGCGGAGCCGCGACAGGACGGTGCGCAGCGCCTTGGGCGGGTTGTGCGGAACGTCGTCGCGCCACGCTGCCTCGATGAGGGCATCACGCGACACCGGCTGACCGGCATGTGCGAGCAAGCACGTCAGCACCGCCCGCTGACGGCCCGGAGGAACGACCTGCGGGCGCCCGTCGACGTGAACCTCGAGCGTGCCCAACACGCCCACACGCAGGTCAGGCATGACTCCAGTGTGCCCGACGCCCTGGTGAAACCCTGGTGAAACCCGCCTCGTGCACGGTTGTTTGATCATCAACCGAAGGAGTCATTGTGACTACGCAGACACTGGATCTTGAGAAGGTCGGCGCGTTCGCCGAGCGGGTCGGCGGCATGCTGGCCGGTGGGGCGACCGCCGCCATGATGGTCGTCGGGGACCGGACCGGGCTGTATGCCGCCCTCGCCGCGGGCGGGCCGCTCACCTCGGCCCAGCTCGCTGGGGCGACCGGTACCGCCGAACGGTATGTACGTGAGTGGTTGGCCCAGCAGGCGGCGGTCGGGTTCGTGAGTTACGACCCGGCCGACACGACCTTCACCCTCCCCCCGGAGCACGCCGCGGTGTTGGCTTCGGAGGAGTCACCTGCATCGATGATCGGGGCGGCACCGCAGATCAGCGGGATGCACCGACGCACGGACCAACTCGTCGAGGCGTTCCGCACCGGTGCCGGCATCCCGTGGGGCGAGCAGGACCCCGCCACCTTCGAGGGCACCGAAAGGTTCTTCCGGGTGGGCTACCGCAACAGCCTCGTCGGGGAGTGGATCCCCGCGCTTGGGGGTGTGCAGGCCAAGCTGGAGGCTGGGGCGCGGGTGCTGGATGTCGGCTGCGGACACGGGGCTCCACTGCTGCTGCTGGCCGGGGCGTTTCCTGCGTCGCGCTTCGTCGGATACGACAGGCACCCGGCGTCCGTGGAGACCGCCAGGCAGCGGGCGACGGAAGAGGGTGTGGCCGACCGGGTCCGGTTCGAGGCGAACGACTGCCATGGATACCCGGACCGAGGGGTCGACGTCATTACCTTCTTCGACGCCTTCCACGATCTCGGTGATCCGGTGGGCGCGGCCGCACATGCCCGGCGCTCGCTGGCCCCCGACGGCACGTTGGTGCTCGTCGAGCCTCGGTCCGAGGACGACCTGGCCGCCAACCTGACCTCGGTCCCGATGGCCGCCATTGGGTACGCCGCCTCGACCTTCCTGTGCACGGCCAACTCGCTGTCGCAACCCGTGGGCCGTGCGCTCGGCGCACTGGCCGGCGAGGCGGCCCTGCGCGAGGTGCTCACGGAGGCAGGGTTCGGCGTGGTCCGCCGCGCCACCGAGAACGACTTCCACATGGTCATCGAGGCCCGGCCCTAACGGGGGTGCAGGTCCCGCTCCGGGGTCAGCCGGCTCGTCCGGCGAGGCGGCCCAGGCGCCTGGCGGCCTCCTGGAGGACCTCTTCCTGCTTGCAGAAGGCGAACCGGACCAGGGTCTTCACCGACTCCTTGTCGTCGCAGAAGACTGACACGGGCACCCCCACGACCCCGATCTCCTCGGGCATCCGGCGGCAGAAGTCCACCGCGTCGGTCGCTCCGAGCGGGGCGACGTCGGCGATCGCGAAGTAGGTCCCGTGGCACGGGGCCACCTCCAGGCCCACGCCGGTGAGCGCCTCGACCAGGACGTCCCGCTTGTGCTCCATCGAGTCGGCGAGCCCGGTGAAGAACTCGTCCGGCAGCTCGAGCCCCAGGGCGATGGCGGGCTGGAACGGTCCGCTCGCGACGAAGGTCAGGAACTGCTTGACCCCCTTGATCGCCGTGACCACCTCGGCCGGTCCGTGCAGCCAGCCGACCTTCCACCCGGTGGCCGAGAAGGTCTTGCCGCCCGAGGAGATCGTGATGGTGCGCTCGGCCAACCCCGGCAGCGTCGCCGGCGGGATGTGCTGCAGGCCGTCGAAGGCCATGTGCTCGTAGACCTCGTCGCTGACCAGCCAGGCGCCGTGCTCGGCGGCGAGCCGCCCGACCAGTTCGATCTCCTCGCGAGAGAACACCTTGCCGGTCGGGTTGTGCGGCGAGTTCAGCAGCACCATCCGGGTGCGGTCGGAGAACGCGGCCCGCAGCTCCTCCTCGTCGATGGACAGGTCGGGGAACCGCAGCCGGACGGTGCGACGGGTGGCACCGGCCAGGGCGACGGTCGCGGCGTACGAGTCGAAGTAGGGCTCGAAGGTGACCACCTCGTCACCCGGCTCGCACAGCGCCAGGACGGTCGCCGCGATCGCCTCCGTCGCACCCACGGTGACGAGGACCTCGGTGTCCGGGTCGACCTCCAGACCGTAGAAGCGCCGCTGGTGGTCGGCGATCGCGCGGCGCAGCACCGGCATGCCGGGCGCCGGTGGGTACTGGTTGAGCCCGCCGTCGATGGCGTCCTTGGCCGCCTGGAGCACCTCCGGCGGGGCATCGGTGTCGGGGAAGCCCTGGCCCAGGTTGACGGCGTCGAACTGCAGGGCCCGCTGGGTCATCTCCGAGAAGATGGTCTCGCCGAAGCCGGCGAAGCGGGAGATCAGGTAGGGGTTCTCTGGGGTGGCCACGGGGCGAGCGTAACGGCCGGGGGTGTCCCGCCGTCCGGCAGCCCGTGGCGATTTCGTGCCTGCGCCCGCGAGTCGTAGGATGGGACGCACGTGTGGTGTGTCCGGACCCCGGTCCGGCTCGCCAGACGAATTCGCGCACGAGCCTTCCGTCACCGTGACGGGGCGCGCCCCGCGGTCCCGGACCTGTTCGCAGCCCGGGTGGGGAGCGTCGCCCGTGCCAGGACCAAACCGTCACCCATAGAAAGCGAGACCTCGGCATGGCCGTCGTCACCATGCGCCAGCTCCTGGAGAGCGGCGTCCACTTCGGGCACCAGACCCGTCGCTGGAACCCCAAGATGAAGCGCTTCATCATGACCGAGCGCAACGGCATCTACATCATCGACCTGCAGCAGTCGCTGAACTACCTGAACGAGGCGTACGACTTCGTCAAGCAGACCGTGGCGCACGGCGGCACGATCCTGTTCGTCGGCACCAAGAAGCAGGCGCAGGAGTCCGTCGCCGAGCAGGCGACCCGGGTCGGGATGCCGTATGTGAACCACCGTTGGCTCGGTGGCATGCTCACCAACTTCCAGACCGTGTCCAAGCGGCTGACCCGTCTGAAGGAGCTCGAGGAGATCGACTTCGACGACGTGGCCGGTTCCTCGCACACGAAGAAGGAACTGCTCATGATGCGCCGCGAGATGGAGAAGCTCGAGCGCGCCCTGGGCGGTATCCGCGACATGGCCCGGGTCCCCTCGGCCGTGTGGGTCGTCGACACCAAGAAGGAGCACCTGGCCGTCACCGAGGCCCGCAAGCTCGGCGTCCCGGTCATCGCGATCCTGGACACCAACTGCGACCCGGACGAGGTCGACTACAAGGTCCCCGGCAACGACGACGCGATCCGCTCGGTCGCCCTGCTCACCCGCGTGATCGCGGACGCCGTGGCCGAGGGCCTGATCGCCCGCTCCTCCGGCGGCACCGCCGAGGAGGGCTCGGCCAACGCCGAGCCGATGGCCGAGTGGGAGCGCGAGCTGCTCGCCGGTTCTCAGGAGGCCCCGGCCGCCGAGACCGCCGAGGCTCCGGCCGCTGAGGCTCCGGCTGCGGAGGCCACCGAGGCCCCCGCTGCTGAGACCACCGAGGCCCCGGCCACCGAGGCCCCCGCTGCTGAGACCACCGAGGCCCCGGCCGCGGAGGCCGCCGAGACCCCGGCCGCCGACCAGGCCTGAGCGACCGCAGACTCCCCTTCCCTTCGCAGACCACTAAGGAGCGAACCCGCATAATGGCGAACTACACCGCCGCCGACATCAAGGCCCTGCGCGAGCAGACCGGTGCCGGCATGATGGATGTCAAGAAGGCACTGGACGAGGCCGACGGCGACAGCACCAAGGCCGCCGAGATCCTGCGCGTCAAGGGCCTGAAGGGCGTCACCAAGCGTGAAGGCCGCTCGGCCTCCAACGGCCTGGTGGCCGCCCACGTCGACGGTGGCACCGGCACCCTGCTCGAGATCAACTGCGAGACCGACTTCGTCGCCAAGGGCGAGAAGTTCGGCGCGCTGGCCGACAAGGTCCTGGCCCAGGCCGTGGCCGTCGGCGCCACCGACGCCGAGAGCCTGCTGGCCTCCGAGCTGGACGGCCAGAAGGTCAGCGACGTGATCGACGCGGCCAACGCGGCCATCGGCGAGAAGATCGAGATCCGCCGCGTGGCCCGGCTCGAGGGCGCGAACGTCGTGTCCTACCTGCACAAGACCAGCCCCGACCTGCCGGCGCAGATCGGTGTGCTGATCTCCACCGAGGGCGGCGACGAGCAGCTCGCCCGCGACATCGCCATGCACGTGGCCGCGTTCAGCCCCACGGTGCTGACCCGCGACGAGGTCGACAGCACGACGGTGGAGAACGAGCGCCGCATCGCCGAGGAGACCGCTCGCGAGGAGGGCAAGCCCGAGCAGGCGCTGCCCAAGATCATCGAGGGTCGGGTCAACGGCTTCTTCAAGGAGAACGTGCTGCTCGACCAGCCGTTCGCCAAGGACCCGAAGAAGTCCGTGGCCCAGGTCGCCCAGGACGGCGGCGCGCAGGTGCAGGCCTTCGCCCGCTTCAAGGTCGGCGTCTGAGCAGGCACCACTGCCGTATGCCGTGAGGCCGGGTCCCCGTGTGGGACCCGGCCTCACGCGTACCCGGGGCCGTCCTCGGGTCAGCCGCCCGGGTGGTCCAGCCCGAGGTCCAGGACCGGGGCGCTGTGCGTGATCCAGCCGGCCGACACCAGGTCGACCCCCGCCTCGGCCAGTGCCGGGGCGGTGGCCGCCGTCACCGTGCCGGACGCCTCGGTGACCATCGCCCCACCCACCATGCGGACCGCCCGGGCCGTGGTCGCGGCGTCCATGTTGTCCAGCAGGACGGCGTCCACCGGGTCCTGCAGCAACTCGGCGAGCTGCTCCAGGGAGTCCACCTCGACCTCCACGGACACCAGGTGCCCGACCCGGTCCCGGACCCGTCGGACGGCCTCGGTGACCGAGCCGGCGACGGCGATGTGGTTGTCCTTGACGAGCACCGCGTCGTCCAGGCCGAACCGGTGGTTCACCCCGCCGCCGCAGCGGACGGCATACTTCTCCAGCGCGCGCAGCCCCGGCGTGGTCTTGCGGGTGCAACAGACCCGCGTGCGGGTGTGCGCGATCGCGTCGGCGAGCTGCGCGGTGGCGGTCGCGACGCCGCTGAGGTGTCCCAGGAAGTTCAGGGCGACCCGTTCGCCGGTGAGAATGCCGCGCGCCGGCCCGGCGATCCGGGCGACCGGCATGCTGGGTGCCACCCGCTGCCCGTCGTGGACCAGCGGCTCGAACCCGATCCGGTGATCGGTCAGTGCGAGCGCGATGCGGGCGGTGTCCAGCCCGGCGATCACGCCCTCCTGCCTGGCGGTGAGCACGAACTCGGCCGTCGCGTCGGCGGGGACGACCGACTCGGTGGTCAGGTCCCCGGCGCGACCGAGGTCCTCGGCGAGGGCACCGCGGACCACGGGCTCGAGCAGGGCGTCGGGAAGGGGCGTGTGCAGCATCAGGCGCTCCTGGCGATGTCGGGGCCGACCGGTCCGAGGACGTCGGTCAGCCGGATGTCGGTATGTCGGGGGGTGGCATCCGTGTCCGGGTAGTCGGCCCGGGCGTGGCCACCCCGGCTCTCGGTGCGAGCCAGGGCAGACGCGCTGATCATGAGCGCGGCGACGGCCGCGTCGTGGACCCGTCCCGCGGGGGTGCGGGCCGCGATGTCCCGTAGGCGCTCGCTGGCCGCACCCAGGTCGGGCCCGTCGCGGACCACCCCGACCGCGCGCTCCATCAGGGTCCGGATGGCGGTCAGGTCACCCTGCCCGGTGGCGGGAGTCCACCGGCTCGCCGCCGGGTGAGGCCCGTCCGGGGGTGGGGACGACCGCGGTCGCGGGGGCGCACCGGGGGAGCGTTCGCCCTCGCGCAGGTCGGCCGCGACGGCGCGGCCCAGGACGACGGCCTCGAGCAGCGAGTTGCTGGCCAGGCGGTTGGCCCCGTGCAGCCCGGTGCTGGCGACCTCTCCGCAGGCCCAGAGCCCGGGGACGGTGCTCCGGCCCCGCTCGTCCACGGCCACCCCGCCGCAGTGGTAGTGCGCCGCCGCCCTGACCGGGACCAGGTCCGTCACCGGGTCGATACCGCCGGCGTGACAGGCGCCGCCGAACGCCGGGAACTGCTCGACCAGCCGAAGGGCGAGTTCGCCCCGGGCGTCGAGGAAGACGCCCTGCCCGCGCTGGGTCCTGGCATACACCGCCCGGGCCACGACGTCCCGTGCGGCGAGGCTGTCCGGCAGCAGCGGGGCACCACCGGCGTCGACGAGGACGGCGCCCGCACCCCGCACGGCCTCGCTCAGCAGCGGCATGGGGTCAGTGCCCACGTCGAGTGCCGTGGGGTGGAACTGGACCATCTCCAGGTCGCGGAGGAGGGCACCGGCACGGGCGGCCAGGACGAGCCCGCCACCGAGGGCGCCCGTGGGGTTGGTGGTGTGCTGCCACAGGCCGCCGGCGCCGCCGGTGGCCAGCACCACCCGATCGGTGGCGATCCGGCGCGTCGCCCCGGCGTCCTCCACGACCAGGCCGACCACCGCACCGTCGTGCACGACGACGTCCCGGGCCGTCGTGTGGGGGAGCACCGTGATCGAGAGGGTGTGCCGGACCGCCTCCGCGACGGCGCGGAGGATCTCGGCGCCGCTGCCGTCGCCACCGGCGTGCACGATCCGGCTCCGGCCGTGGGCACCTTCCAGCCCCAGGCGGTAGGCCCCCTCCGGGGTGCGGTCGAACCGGGCGCCCAGTCCGGCGAGCAGATCCACGACGCCCTCGGCGGCGTCGGTGACGCGTCGCACCACCACGGGGTCGCACAGGCCGGCGCCCGCGGCCAGCGTGTCGGCGGCGTGCTGCTCGGGGGAGTCACCCGGACCGAGGGCGGCCGCGAGACCGCCCTGGGCACGGGCGCTGGCCGCCAGGGTCCCGACCTCGCCCGTGGTCACGACGGTGCAGGGCAGCGGTGCGAGCTCCAGGGCCGCGACCAGTCCGGCGAGCCCCGCTCCCACGATGACCGGCCCGGCGTCCAGGGGCAGGTGCGTCCGGGCGGTCATACGGCCAACATCCGTTCTACCGCGCGGCGTGCCCGGTCCGCCACGTCCGGCTCGATCGTGACCTCGTGGGTCAGCGACTCCAGCCCGGCGCGGATCTTGGCCAGGCTGCTGCGCTTCATGTGCGGGCACAGGTTGCACGGCCGGACGAAGTCGATCTCCGGGTGCTGGGCGGCGATGTTGTCGCTCATCGAGCACTCGGTGATCAGTGCCACGGTGCTCGGGCGCCGGGTGACCACGAAGTCGAGCATCTGGGCGGTCGACCCGGAGGTGTCCGCCTCGGCCACGACGTCGGGCGGGCACTCGGGGTGTGCCAGGACCACGGCGTCGGGGTGGTCGACCCGTAGTTGTCGGATGTCCTGCGGGGTGAACCGCTCGTGGACCTCGCAGTGGCCCGCCCAGGTGATCACCTCGACCCCGGTCTGGCGGGCGATGTTCTGGGCCAGGAACTCGTCCGGGATCATGATCACCCGGTCGACCCCGAGGGACTCGATCACCCGCACCGCGTTGCCCGAGGTGCAGCAGATATCGCTCTCGGCCTTCACCGCCGCCGAGGTGTTGACGTAGGTGACCACCGGGACACCCGGGTGCTGGCTGCGCAGGTCCCGCACGTCCTGAGCTGTGATCGACTCCGCCAGGGAGCACCCCGCCCGGAGGTCGGGGACCAGCACTGTCTTGGCCGGGTTCAGGAGCTTGGCGGTCTCGGCCATGAAGTGCACGCCGGCGAGCATGATGACGTCGGCGTCGACCGTCTGGGCCTCCCGCGCCAGGGCCAGCGAGTCGCCCACGATGTCCGAGACGCAGTGGAAGATCTCCGGGGTCTGGTAGTTGTGCGCCAGAATCACCGCGTTGCGTTCCCGCTTGAGGTCGAGGATGGCCTCGACGTCCGCCGCGTGGACGGCCCACTCCACCTCCGGGATCACGTGGCGGACCCGGTCATACAGGGCGGCGGTGCGCTCCATCAGGTCGGGGAGGCCGGTGCCCCCGGCACGGCTCATGGTCTCGGTCATCGGGGTCTCCTCGCTCGAGGCTCTTATGCTATGAATGAGCATATCTAGGTGGGACCACTCTAATGCTGAAACTGAGCATTAATCAATCTGTGAGGGCGTGCGGTGCGTCACACCGCGCGGGTCAGCGGGTGCGCGGTTCGGGCAACTTGGTGCCGGCGACGTGGCGTTCGTCGAGGACCTCGCGCCGGAAGCGGTACAACCTGGCGGGCCGACCGCCGGTGTCGGAGTCGGTCTCGCCGGTCGCCTCGACCAGGTCCTGGTGCGTCACCAGCCGCCGGAAGTTCTGCTTGTGCAGGGGTTGGCCGGCCAGCGCCTCGACCGTGGCCTGGAGGCGGCCGAGGGTGAACGTGTCCGGCATCAGCTCGAAGACCACCGGGTGGTACTGGATCTTGGCGCGCAGCCGCGCGATCCCGGTGGCCAGGATCCGCCGGTGGTCCAGGGGCATCGGCTCCCCGGAGCCGGGCAGGGGCTCGGCCCGGCCGCTCTCGGGGATCAGCCCGGCCTCGTAGAGCAGTTCGTAGCGCTGGAGGGCCAGCTCCGGCCGCCAGGGGCGCCCCTCCAGGCCGAAGCACACCGTGCGGCGCAGCGCCCGGCGCTCCCGCTCGGCACCCGTCACAGCCGTCGACCAGTCCTGCAGCGCCGCCACGAGGGGGGCCGTCGCGTCGGGCTCGGTCCCGGCGGACCCTCCGGCGTCCCGGCGGTCCTCCCAGGGGAAGAAGTCGTACCAACCCCGCCACTCCGGGCCGGGGGCGGCGACGGTGGTCAGGCCGAGGTAGGAGACGGAGATCACCTTGCCCGCGGAGCCGGACCGATCGGGGTCGGCGAAGGTGTAGAGCTGCTCGACGTAGCCCAGGCGGTGACCGGTCTGCTGCTCCACCCACGCGCTCAGCCCCGCCTGCATCGACCGATGGTCCGACCGGAGGGGGCCCGCCGGGAGCCGGTCCCGGCCGCCGTCCGTCGTGAGCACCACGGGTGTGCCGTCGGTGACGGCGGCGATGACGGCCACCAGTTCCGTGCCTACCCGTTCACTGCCCACCGGGTCATCATGCCGGACCCGTCCCGGGCGCACCCACCAGGCACGATCGGCGTGCCCGCGGCCGGTATGGCAGGATCTATCGACCGCCAGTTTCCGCACGAACCGCCGGGAGGCCTCGTGACCGCCAGTATCTCCATGCCCGAGGAGGCCGTCATCACACACCCCGCCGAATCCCCGGTCCGACCCGACGAGGGCAACCACCCCGGCACCCGCCGCGTCCTGCTGAAGCTCTCCGGCGAGGCCTTCGGCGGCGGCAAGGTCGGCCTGGACCCCGACGTGGTCCGCGGGATCGCCCGGCAGATCGCGACCGTGGCCCGGGAGGGTGTCCAGATCGCCGTCGTCGTCGGAGGGGGCAACTTCTTCCGCGGGGCACAGCTGCAGCAGCGCGGGATGGAGCGGTCCCGCGCCGACTACATGGGCATGCTCGGCACCGTCATGAACTGCCTGGCGCTGCAGGACTTCCTGGAGCACGAGGGGGTCGAGACCCGCGTGCAGACCGCGATCACGATGGGCCAGGTGGCCGAGCCCTACATCCCGCGGCGCGCCATCCGGCACATGGAGAAGGGGCGCGTGGTGATCTTCGGGGCTGGCGCCGGGATGCCCTACTTCTCCACCGACACCGTCTCGGCCCAGCGGGCGCTGGAGATCAAGTGCGACGCCGTCCTGATGAGCAAGCACGGCGTCGACGGGGTCTACACGGCCGACCCCCGGACCGACCCCGAGGCCCGCAAGCTCGAGACCCTCACCTACGCCGACGCGCTGTCCCGCAACCTGAAGGTGGTCGACGCGGCCGCGTTCAGCCTGTGCATGGAGAACGACCTGCCGATGCTGGTCTTCGGGATGGACGGCGAGGACAGCATCGCCCGCGCCGTGCGGGGTGAGAAGATCGGCACGTTGGTCACCGCCGAATGACCGACCTGGCCCGCCGCCCCGCGGCACGACGGCCCGACTGACCCGAGCACCGCAAAGCCGAGCACGCAGACGCAAGGAGCATGCGAATGTCCGACACCACTGAGATGGCCCTGCTGGAGGGCGAGGAGAAGATGGCCAAGGCCGTCGAGGTCGCCCGCGAGGACATGGCCAGCATCCGCACCGGCCGAGCCCACCCGAGCATGTTCAGCAAGCTGCTGGTGGACTACTACGGCGCGCCGACCCCGCTGCAGCAGCTGGCCTCCTTCCAGGTGCAGGACGCCCGCACGGTCCTCATCCAGCCGTTCGACCGCGGGGCGATGTCCGAGATCGAGAAGGCGCTGCGCGAGTCCGACCTGGGGGTCAACCCGGGCAACGACGGCAACGTCATCCGGATCGTGATGCCGCAGCTCACCGAGGAGCGTCGCCGCGACTACATCAAGTTGGCCCGCAGCAAGGGCGAGGAGGCCAAGGTCTCCGTCCGGAACGTGCGCCGCCATACCAAGGACGTGGTCGACAAGGCCGTCAAGGACGGCGACATCGGCGAGGACGAGGGCAGCCGCGCCGAGAAGGAGCTCGAGGCGCTCACCAAGAAGCACGTGGACGCGATCGACGAACTGCTCAAGAACAAGGAAGCCGAACTGCTGGAGGTCTGACCGACCACGTCCAGGAGGAAGACAGCGTGACCCCGCCTGCGGCCTCCTCGCGCCGCGCATTCCAGGCCCAGCGAAGGGCCCAAGGGGGCAACCCCTCGCCTTCCCGGGCCGGCCGCAACCTGCCGGCCGCCATCGGGGTCGGGGTCGGGCTGGGAGCGCTGGTCATCGCGACCCTGGTGATCTGGAAGCCGGCCTTCCTCATCCTGGTGACCGCCGCGATCGTCCTCGGTGCCGTCGAGATGATCGGCGCGCTGACCCAGGGGCGGATCCACGTCCCGTACGTGCCGACGCTGCTGGGCACCGCGCTGATCGTGCCGGTCGCCTACTACGCGGGGCCCGAGGGGCTGGTGCTCGGGTTCGTCCTGGCCAGCATCGGCATCCTGCTGTGGCGGGCCGTCGACGGGCTGGAGGGCGCACTCAAGGATGTCGCCGGTGGGGTCTTCGTGCTCACCTACCTGCCGGTGATGGCGGGGATCGCGATGCTGATGCTCGCCGCCGAGGACGGGGTGGGGCGCATCCTGACCTTCGCGATCGTCACCGTGGTCAGCGACATCGGGGGGTATGCCGTGGGCGTGGTCGCGGGGCGCCACCCGATGGCGCCCTCGATCAGCCCGAAGAAGTCCTGGGAGGGCTTCGCCGGGTCGGTTTCCAGCTGCCTGGTCGCCGGGGCCCTGACGGTGCCGCTCCTGCTGGACGGGCCGGTGTGGGCAGGGCTGCTGCTGGGGGCGTGCGTGGCGTGCTTCGCCACCATGGGCGACCTGTCGGAGTCGACCATCAAGCGTGACCTGGGCATCAAGGACATGGGCAACCTGCTGCCCGGCCACGGCGGCGTCATGGACCGGCTGGACTCCCTGCTGGTCACGGCGCCGGTCTGTTGGTTGCTGCTGGGTGTCCTCGTCCCGGTGGTTACGGTGCACGGGTGACCGAGGACCAGCGCCCGCTCCCACCCCCGTCCGCCCCGGACCGCCGGCTGATGCTGGTGCACGCCCACCCCGACGACGAGTCGAGCACCACCGGCGCGACCATGGCGCGGTACGCCTCCGAGGGCGCCGGGGTCACGCTCGTCACCTGCACGCTGGGCGAGCTCGGAGAGGTGGTGAGCCCGGACCTGGTCCACCTGGCCGCCGACCGGGAGGATGCCCTCGCGCCCCGCCGGCTGGAGGAGCTCGGCACGGCGATGGCCGCCCTCGGCGTCACCGACTTCGTGCGGCTCGGCGGCGACGGCCGGTGGCGCGACTCCGGCATGGCATACGACCCGCAACGCGGGGTGGTCCCGGCCCCCGACCCGCACGAGGGCAGCTTCTGGCGCGCCGACCTGCTGGAGGCGGCGAACGAGCTGGTCGCGCTGATCCGGGACCGGCGACCGCACGTGCTCATCACCTATGACGAGAACGGCCACTACGGCCACCCGGACCACATCCAGGCCCACCGGGTCGCCACGTATGCCGTCGCGCTCGCCGCCGTGCCCTCCCACCGCCCGGACCTGGGCGCCGCCTGGGGCGTCCAGCGCACCCTGTGGACCGCCATGGCCGAGACCATGGTCCGCACCATGATCCAGGCGGCGCGCGACGCGGGGGAGACCGATGAGTTCTTCGACTCCTTCGACCTGAGCTCGGACGAGCCGCCGATGTTGAGCGTGCGGGACGAGCACATCGACGTCCGGATCGACGGCTACCCCTACGCGGCCCAACGGTTCGCGGCGCTCCGGGCGCACCAGAGCCAGATCCGCCCGGACGAGTTCTTCTTCAAGCTCGAGGGCGCCCCGCCCGGGCTGCTGTGGGAGGAGAGCTACCGCTACGCCTCCGGCGTGCCGCTCGCCGGCCCGGTCGACGACGTCTTCGCCGGTCTGCCGCTCGACGGGGACGACTGACCCTCCCACCCGGGCCCGTTTGTCTGCTCATTCTTAGATTGCTAGCATCACGGTATGACGGCATCCTCGACGACACGGCAGGGTCTTCGGTCGTCCGCCGCGGTCCTCGCCGTGGCGATGCTGTCCGTCGAGCTGGTCGCGGCGATGCAGACCTACGTCACCGGCACCATCACTCCGCTGATGGCCGCCGACCTGGGGGCACAGCAGCACTACGGCCTGCTGGTGGCCGCGGTGCAGGCGGGGCTCTTCCTCACCATGCCGCTGGGGGCGGCGCTGCTCTCGCGGTGGTCCGCGGCGACCATGCTGTCCTGGCTCACGCCCGTGGTGGTGCTGGGCGGGGTGGTCAGCGCGCTGGCGCCGACCTTCCCGGTCTTCCTCGCCGGTCGGGTCCTGGCGGCGCTGGCCAGCGGGGCGCTGATGACGGTCGGGATGTCGGCGCTGGTCACCGCGTTGCCCGAGTCCTGGCGCCGCGGGGTCCTGGCGGGCTACGCGATGGTCTGGCTGGTCGCCTCCCTGGTCGGGCCGCTGTATGCCGGGTGGACGGCGGCCGTCATCGGGTGGCGGTGGGCGCTGGTCGCCTACCTGCCGCTCCTGCTCGTGGCCCGGGCCGTGGTCATCTCCCGGCTCCGGAGGCTGGACCGCGCCGGGCAGGACGGTGACCGGCCGCTCGGGGTGATCCCTGCGATCGCGTTGGCCGCGGGGATCACCCTGGTCTCCCTCGCCGGTCCGTCCTGGCCCAGCCTGGTAGTCGCGGCGGTCGGCACGGTGGTGGTGATCACCGCGTCGGGGCGCATCCTGCCAGCCGGGGTGCTGACCGCCCGGCGTGGTCGACCGAGCGGGGTCCTGGTGGTGGCCGTGCTGTGCGGCAGCTACTTCGGGGCGCAGGCGATCGTCGCGATCACGGCCCACGACCTGCTGGGTCGGGGAGCGGGGTCGATCGCCGTGCTCCTGGGTGCCGGGGGTGCCGGCTGGTCGGTCATGGGGGCGGTGTGCAGCCGCTGGCCGGCACGGGGGGAGGCCTTCACCCGCCGCGTGGCGGTGGGGACCGGCTGCCTGGCGGTCGGCGCGGCGGTGCTCGCCGTGTCCCTGCTGCCCGGCACGGAGGCGCTAGCCGTCGCGGACGTGCGCTGGTGGCTGCACCTGCTCGGCTGGACGCTGTGCGGGGTCGGCATGGGCACCTGCTACGTGGACACCCTCAACCGGGTGCTGGACGAGCCGGAGGTCCCGGACGGGATCGCCACGAGCGAGGCGGCGCAGGCGCTGGTGATGTCCGAGGTGATCGGCACCGCCCTGATCACCACCGCCACGGCCTCCGCGCTCGCCTGGGTCGCGGTCCTCCCGGCCGAGCGGACGGCATACTCCGCGGTCGTCTACGGCGGGCTCGGGGCCCTCGCCCTGCTGCTGGTCCCGCTGTCCCGCCGCGCCTGAGACAATGGGGTGCGATGACCACCGAGCTCCCCACCCCCAGCACGCAGCGTCCCGTCCCCGGGAAGCTGACCTTCAGCGCGCCCCGGCGGGGCAAGCCACCGGCCCACCTGGCCGACCTGGACATGGGTCAGCGGCGTGCCTGGGTCACCGAGCTGGGTGACAAGGCGTTCCGGGCCGACCAGGTCTCGCGGCACTACTTCGAGCGGTTGGTCACCGACCCCGCCGAGATGACCGACCTGCCCAAGGCCGACCGGGAGCAGCTGGTCTCGACCCTGTTGCCGCCGCTGCTCACCCCCGTGCGGGAGCTGTCGACCGACGACGGGGCCACGGTGAAGCAGGTGCACCGGCTGCACGACGGCGCGATGGTGGAGTCGGTCCTGATGCGCTACACCGGCCGGGTGACGATGTGCATCTCCAGCCAGGCGGGCTGCGGGATGAACTGCCCGTTCTGCGCCACCGGTCAGGCCGGGCTGACCCGCAACCTGTCGACCGCCGAGATCGTCGAGCAGGTGGTGGCCGCGGCCCGGTTCCTCCGGCACGGCGACCTCGCCGGGGGCGACGAGGGCGCGGGCACCACCCAGGACGCCCTGCGGGTCAGCAACGTGGTCTTCATGGGGATGGGGGAGGCCCTGGCCAACTACCGCTCGGCGGTCAACGCGATCCGGCGGCTGGTCGACCCCTCGCCGGACGGGCTGGGCATGTCGGCGCGCGGCATCACGATGTCCACGGTCGGCCTGGTGCCCGCGATCGACAAGCTCGCCGCCGAGGGGATCCCGGTCACCCTCGCGCTGTCCCTTCACGCGCCCGACGACGAGCTGCGCGACGAACTGGTCCCGATCAACACCCGGTGGAAGGTCGACGAGGCCCTGGACGCGGCCCGGCGCTACTTCGACACGACCGGTCGGCGGGTGAGCATCGAGTACGCCCTGATCAGGGACATCAACGACCACGGCTGGCGGGCCGACCTGCTGGGCGAGAAGCTCAACGCCCGCGGCCGCGGGTGGGTGCACGTCAACCCGATCCCGCTCAACCCGACCCCCGGGTCGAAGTGGACCGCCTCCCGCCGCGGCGTCGAGCAGAACTTCGTCGAGCGGCTGCGCGCGCACGGCATCCCGACCACGGTGCGCGACACCCGGGGTTCGGAGATCGACGGTGCCTGCGGCCAGCTGGCGGCGACCACCGCCTGACCGGCCGCCACGCGCCGGGCGACGGGCGTCACCGGGCAGGCGGTGCCCGGGCCGGAGTGCGCCGAATGGACCAGTTATTCGCGGATCTCGCGGAAAAACCGGCAACAACCCGTCCGCTCGGCGCACGGACGGCGCGGGTCAGGCGGTCAGGACCTCGGCGGCCGCCTCCGTCGTGTCCACCAGGTGGATGGCGGCGGACATCGGCCGGTCGGCCGCGAGCGCCTGCAGCAGCGGCCACACCGGGAGCCGGCCGGTCCAGTGCTCCTCACCGACCAGGACCAGCGGCGGGACCGGGTCGTCCACCTCGTAATACAGGCGGGTGGCCATCTGGAAGACCTCCTGCACCGTCCCCGCAGCGCCGGGGAGGACGACCAGACCCGCGGTGCTGTGGTGCAGCAGCAGGTCCTCCCGCAGCGCGTTCGAGAAGAACTTGGCGACGAGGTCGCCGAAGACGTTGGGCGGTTCGTGTCCGTAGTGCCAGGTGGGGATGCCGATGCTGCGCACGGTCCGGGGGTCCGACCGCTCCTCGCGGGCTCCCGCACGCCTGGCCCGGAGCGCGGTCAGCGCCCACGGCCCGATGTCCGGGGCGAAGTCGGGCACTTCCGCGACGGCCGCCAGGGCGGACTCCAGGACCTCCTCGTCGGTGCTCCAGGCCCCGAGGTTGGCGGCCTCCATCGCCCCCGGGCCACCGCCGGTGGCCACCAGGAACCCCTTCCCGGCCAGGGCATGACCCACCCGGGCGGCGCTCGTGAACGCCTCGGTGCCCCGCTGCAGGGCGTGACCGCCCATCACCCCGACCACCCGCCGACCGGCCACCACGGCCGCCAGCGCATCGGCCATGGCGTCGTCGTGGATGGCGCGCAGCACGGTGACGTAGGCGTCGTGACGCAGGGCCGCGTCCTCGGCCCATGCGTAGGCCCGGGCGTCCGGGGTGTGCGCGTAGCCGTGCTGGTCCAGCCCGTCGTACAGCTCCTCGGGGGTGTACAGCGACCCCCGGTAGGGCCGGACGGGCGCCGCCGGGTCGGTCGGGAAGATGATCGCCCCGCGGGTGCGGAGGTGCTCGTCGAGCTCGGGGGTGAGCACCCCGCCGAGCACCACCAGGCCCCGCAGGTCCTCCCGTTCCAGGAGCGCCGGCGCCGCCGCGGTCAGGTCCAGCCCCTGGAAGCGGAGCCCGGCCAGCGGCACCCCGGAGGCCAGCACCCGGTCCAGTTGCGCGAGGTCCTCGACCTCCCGGTCGCCGCCCGGTCCCAGGCCGGGCACGATTCGTCCGAACCGCCGGTGCGGGCCGGGCGCTCTGGTCTGGTCACCGGTCGTGGGGGATGCCATGTGTCCCAACCTAACGGCGGGCGTGAGGGTGGTGGAGCGCAGCCGTCTCTACTTAGATGGGGCCATGACGGCGATGACCGAGGAAGAGTACCGGGACCTGATGGCACGCAGCGTCGCGGACCCGGACGGGTTCTGGGGCGAGGCGGCCGGGCAGATCGACTGGTTCCACCCGCCACGCCAGGTGCTGGACGGCTCGGACCCGCCGTTCTACCGGTGGTATCCCGACGGCACCCTCAACGTCTGCTACAACGCGCTGGACCGGCACGTCATCAAGGGGCGGGCCGACCAGACCGCCCTGGTCTACGACAGCCCCGTCACCGGCACGCAACGCAGCTACACCTATGCCGAACTCCTGGACCAGGTGGCCCGGTTCGCCGGCGTGCTGCGCGACCTCGGCGTGACGAAGGGGGACCGGGTCGTCATCTACCTGCCGATGATCCCCGAGGCCGTCATCGCGATGCTGGCCTGCGCCCGGATCGGGGCGGTCCACTCGGTGGTCTTCGGCGGGTTCGCCCCGGCCGAGCTCGCGGCCCGGATCGAGGACGCCCAGCCGGTCGTCGTGGTCTCGGCCTCGTGCGGGATCGAGCCCACCCGGGTGGTGCCCTACAAGCCGATGCTGGATGAGGCGCTGCGCCGCTCGGGTCACCAGCCGGACCACGTGGTCATCATCCAGCGCGAGCAGGAGCCGGCCGAGCTGGGGGAGCGCGACCTGGACTGGGCCGAGCTGATGCACCCCGACGCGGTCGCGCCCGCCGGTTGCGTCCCCGTCGCGGCCACCGACCCGCTGTACGTCCTCTACACCTCCGGCACCACCGGCAAACCCAAGGGGATCGTCCGCGACAGCGGGGGGTATGCCGTGGCGCTGCGCTGGTCGATGACCAACCTGTATGACGTGCAGCCGGGTGAGGCGTGGTTCTGCGGCTCCGACGTCGGCTGGGTCGTCGGCCACTCCTACATCGTCTACGCCCCGCTGCTCACCGGTGCCACCACGATCCTCTACGAGGGCAAGCCGGTCGGCACCCCCGACGCCGGGGCGTTCTGGAGGTTGCTGTCCGAGCACGGCGCCGTGGCGATGTTCACCGCCCCCACCGCGATCCGGGCCATCAAGAAGCTGGACCCGGCGGGTGACCTCGTCGGGCAGCACGACCTGTCCGCCTTCCGGACCCTGTTCCTGGCCGGGGAGCGGCTCGACCCCGACACCTGGCAGTGGGCGTCCGACGCGCTGGGGGTGCCGGTCATCGACAACTGGTGGCAGACCGAGACCGGGTGGCCGATCGTGATGAACCCGGTCGGCTTGCTCCAGCTGCCGATCAAGCCCGGCTCCGCCTCGTTGCCGGTCCCCGGCTACGACGTCCGGGTGCTCGACGAGCGCGGCGAAGAGGTCGGGGCGGACACCGAGGGGGCCATCTGCATCCGGTTGCCGATGCCGCCCGGCACGCTGCCCACGCTGTGGCAGGACGACGAGCGCTACGTCGCGTCCTACCTGTCGACCTTCGAGGGCTACTACCTGACCGGCGACGGCGGGTATGTCGACGCCGACGGCTATGTGTTCGTGATGGGGCGCACCGACGACGTCCTCAACGTGGCCGGTCACCGGCTCTCGACCGGCTCGCTGGAGGAGGCCCTCGCCGGCCACCCCGCGGTGGCCGAGTGTGCCGTCATCGGCGTCACCGATCCGCTCAAGGGCCAGGTCCCCCGGGCGCTGGTGGTCCTCAAGGCCGGGGCCGCCACCGACGGCGAGGGCGCGACCGAGGCGTTGCGGGACGAGCTCGTCGCCCGGGTCAGGTCGGAGGTCGGGGCGGTCGCCGCGCTGCGCCGGGTCGACATCGTCGAGGCGCTGCCCAAGACCCGGTCCGGCAAGATCCTGCGCAAGACCATGCGGGAACTGGCCGACGGCCGCACGCCCCAGGTGCCCAGCACGATCGAGGACGTGGCGGTCCTGGAGGCGCTGCGCGACGTGCTCAAGGACGGCTCCGGCACCTCCTGAGCCCCACCCCGGGGACCCGTGCCGCCTGTGGACGACCGCCCGGCCTGGGGTGGCGACCGGCCTACGCTGACCGGGACGGCGCGCCGACCCGGGTGCGCCGGGACGCGAGGGGGCGTGGATGAGTTCGCTATCGGTGAATCCGGACCAGGTGTGGGCAGCGGCCCAGGAGTTGCGGGCGATCGTCCTGGAGATCGACGCGGTGGCGCAGGCGGTGTCCCGGGCGCTGCACGGCGCCGCGGCCGGGGCGGGGCAGCATGCGCTGGCCGAGGCCGCCCGGGTGGCCGGCGGGCGGTGGGACCGTGCGGTGCGTGAGACGGGGCAGGCCGGGCAGGCGCTGGCCCGGCTGACCGGGGTCGCCGCCGAGGGCTACCACCTGGCCGAGGAGCTGGCCCGCCGCGGGACGACCCCGACCAGGACCCCGGTCCGGTGAACCCGCTCACCACCTCACCGGAGGACCTGCGGGATGCCGCGCGGATGCTGGGCAGGGCGGTCGACGAGGTCGGCCGGTTCAGCGTCCGGGTGGACCGGTTGGAGTGCGGCACCGCCGGATCCTGGCAGGGGCTCGCCGGCATCGGGCAGCGCAGCAGGATGCAGTCGCTGCGCCGGTCGGTGCACGCGTGGTCCGGCCCGCTCGGGGACCTCGCCGGCACCCTCGCCGTGACGGCCGACCATGTCGAGGGCTCCCGGGAGCGCTACCGGGTCCTGCTCGCCCGCCAGGAGACCGCCCGGCACGAGGTCACCTCGTTGCGGGCGGGTGCGGGCGAGCCGACCGACCCGGTCGCCGAGGCCGAACGGGCCCGTCGGATCGAGGAGCTCGAACGCCTCCTGGGGCGCATCACGGCGTCGCTGCACGACGAGGAGAGCGCGCTGGACCGGCTCCTGGACACCGTGCGGTCCCGGGTGGAACAGGCCTGGCCCGACGACCTCTCCGGCGACCTGCAGACCCTGATCCGGGTCGCCGCGGGCGTGGGCGGCGCGTGGAGCGGGCTGCAGCGGCTGCGCCGCGGCGGGCAGTTGCTCTGGACGGTCGAACGGGCCCGGTGGGTCGACCTCAGCGTCCGGCTGGGCCTGGTCGAGCGGGGCCAACGGCTCGCCCGGGCGCTGGCCCGCGCCCCGTGGTGGTCCCGGTGGGCCGGCGGCCCCGGGATCTGGGCGATCCCGCTCACCATCATCCCGACGGCCGCGCGGGACCTGGTGACCGGCGGCGGGTACGACGGTCCCCGGGGCGCGGTCACCCGGGTGAGTGGTGCCGTGGCGATCCCCGCCTCGATCCTGCTCGTGGTGCCCGTGCCCGAGCCCCGGCTCAAGGCGGTCAGCGCCATCTCGCTGGGCGCCTACGGGCTGTGGAAGGGCGGGAACGCGGTGTGGGACCGACGGGAGGTCATCCCGCCGCTGGCCGGCGCGGTCTGGGAGGAGGCGAGGCGGCGCGCGGAGGACCTGGCCGAGGGCCTGCGCCCGGTGGTGCTGGGGCCGCTGACGCCGTGGGCCCCCGAGCTGGGCGGCGACGTCCTGGACTGGGTCCGGGAGCGGGTCGACGACCTGGCCGGGCGGGTGGACGGGGAGTCCACCGGGTGGCGGGAGTTCCTGAACGAGGTGGTCGAGCACTACGGCGACGTGCCGCTGACCGACCTGCCGGACCTGCCCGACCCGGAGGTGACCTGGGACGACCTGCTGCGCGACGTGGGTCCGTGGATCGGGGTGCCCCACGTGCCGATCGACACCGGACCGCGCCTGCCGGTCATCCCACCCTGGCTGGTGCCGCTGCTCCCCGCACCGGGGCGGTGAGGCGGGGATGACGGCGATGGTCTGCCGGCTGACCGACGAGGAGCTCGACGCCCTGACCGACGGGTCGCCCACGCCCGTGGGCTCGCCCTACCTGGAACAGCTCGACCCGGGCGGCCGCGCGGTGGCCCGGCGGACCGCCCAACGGTCGCTGATGGTCCGGCGGCTCCTGGAACCGGCGGGGGAGCTGCGCCCCGACCTGGTCCACGGCTCCGAACGCGGCGACACCGTCCCCGGTCGCGCCACCGGCCTGGTGCGGGTGGTCCTCGACATGCGGGCGGGAGCCCCGTTGGTCGCCGTCCTGCACCGGTGGACCGGCGCTCCCCGGGACGCGCCCCCCGGTGGCGACGAACCCACCGCGCTGTCCCGCTACGTGCACGTGGTCGAGGACGTCCTGGTCACCGAGGACGTCACCGCGACCGGTGTCCACACCTTCGGGTTGCACGGCTACGCCGACCTGGCGACGGTGTTCCGGGAGTTCCTGGTGCCACCGGACGCCTGCGGCACCGTGCCCGGCCCGCCGGGGCGGGAGTTCACCGACCCCGGGGACGCCGACCGGCTGCTCGGGGCGCTCCGTCGACCCACCGTGCTCGCCGAGTCGGTGGTGCTCCACGCTCTCGGCGGTGGTGCCGCCGGTCCCCCGGAGCCCCGCACGCTGGCGCTGGGGCCGCACGGGTGCTTCGCCGGGACCCCGACCCCTGCCGGGACGAGGTACCGGGAGCTGGACGTCGACGCGCTGCTGACCGACCTGGTGGCCGAGGTCCACGCGGCACGGGAGGCGGTCGACGCGGCCCGGGAGGCGGGTGCGGGTCCGACGCGGGAGGCCGTCGGCGGGTGACAATGGCCGGGTGAACCAGCCCCGATCCCTCACCCTGCTCGGCTCGACCGGGTCCATCGGCACGCAGGCCCTGGAGGTGATCGCCGCCCACCCCGGGCAGTTCGAGGTCCTGGCCGTGAGCGCCGGCGGCGCCGACCTCGACCTGCTGGCCCGGCAGGCGGTGCAGGTGCGGGCGGCCCAGGTGGCCGTGGCCTCCGCCGACCGCGAGGAGCTGACCGACCGACTGACCGCAGCGGCCCGCGGGGCCGGGCTCACGGCATACCGACCCGAGGTCCTGGTCGGGCCGACCGCCGCCGAGGCGGTGGCCGGGAACGGGGCCGACGTCGTGCTCAACGGGATCACCGGCAGCATCGGGCTGCGCCCGACCCTGGCCGCGTTGCGGGCCGGGAGCACGCTCGCGCTGGCCAACAAGGAGTCGCTCATCGTCGGGGGGAGCCTGGTCACCGCGATCGCCGCCCACGGCCAGATCGTCCCCGTGGACTCCGAGCACAGCGCGATCGCCCAGTGCCTGCGCAGCGGGCGTCCCTCCGAGGTCCGCCGGCTGGTGGTCACCGCCAGCGGCGGGCCGTTCCGCGGTCGGTCCAGGGCCGACCTGGCCGACGTGACCCCGGCCGACGCGCTGCGCCACCCGAACTTCTCGATGGGCAGGGTGATCACGACCAACTCCGCGACGCTGGTCAACAAGGGGCTGGAGGTGATCGAGGCCCACCTGCTGTTCGACATCCCCTACGACCGGATCGACGTCGTCGTGCACCCGCAACAGCTGATCCACTCCCTGGTCGAGTTCCACGACGGCTCCACGCTCGCGCAGGTGGGCCCCCCGCGGATGCTGGTGCCGATCGCCCTCGGCCTCTCCTGGCCCGACCGGCTGGCGGACGTCGACGAGCCGGTCGACTGGAGCCGGGCCAGCACCTGGGAGTTCCACCCGCTGGACGACGAGGCGTTCCCGGCGGTGCGGCTGGCCCGACAGGTCGGGTCCGCCGGAGGCACCTTCCCGGCCGTCTACAACGCCGCCAACGAGGAGTGCGTCGAGGCCTTCCACTCCGGGCGGATCGGCTTCCTGGACATCGTCGACACCGTCGCGCGGGTCGTGCAGGAGCACGACGGGAACCCTGCCGGGGCGCTGACGGTTGAACAGGTGTTGCACGCCGACGATTGGGCGCGGCGGCAGGCGAGGAGGATGATGGGCCTCGGCACGAGTTCAACCGAGGAGAACGCACCATGATGTACCTGTTGGGGGTCCTGCTGATGCTGGTCGGCATCAGTGCCTCCATCGCACTCCACGAGCTCGGCCATCTGCTCCCGGCCAAGAAGTTCGGGGTCAAGTGCACCCAGTACATGGTGGGCTTCGGCCCGACCCTGTGGTCCCGCCGCAAGGGGGACACCGAATACGGCGTCAAGGCGATCCCGCTCGGCGGGTACGTCCGGATGATCGGGATGTTCCCGCCGCTGCCCGGCCAGGGGGACCGGTTGCGGCCCTCCTCGACCGGCCGGTTCAGCCAGCTGGCCGACCAGGCCCGGGCGGAGTCCGCCGAGGAGATCCTCCCCGGTGACGAGGACCGCGTCTTCTACAAGCTGCCGGTGTGGAAGCGGGTCGTCATCATGTTGGGCGGGCCGGTCACCAACCTGGTGATCGCCACCGTCCTGCTGACCGGCATCATCACCGTCTACGGCATCCCCGAGTACACCTCCAAGGTCTCGACCGTCTCGGCCTGCGCGCCGGCCGACCCGGCCGCGACCTCGTGCGAGGGCCAGCCCCCGTCGCCGGCGCTCGCCGCCGGCCTCGAGGAGGGCGACGTGATCACCGCCGTCGACGGGCAGGCGGTGCAGGGGTGGGGCGAGACCTCCTACGCCATCCAGAACGCCACGTCACCGGCGACGATCACCGTCGACCGGGACGGCACCACCCGGGAGCTCACGGTCCAGCTGACCACCGTGGACCGGCCGCTGCTGCGCCCCGACGGCACCCCGCAGCTGGACGAGGCGGGTCAACCGGTGCTCGGGCAGGTCTCCTTCCTGGGGGCCAGCGGCTCCGTGGAGTACATCCCGCAGCCGGTGAGCGACGCCCCGACCTACGTGGGCACCGCCCTGGTCGAGACCGGCAAGATCTTCCTGGCGCTGCCGGAGAAGATGGTCGGCGTCTGGCAGGCCGCCTTCGGCGGGGACGACCGCGACGAGACCGGCCCCATCTCGGTGGTCGGCGTCGGCCGCGTGGCCGGCGAGGTCACCGCCGGGGGCCTCGGCGCGCTGACCGGCACCTTCGCCGCCAAGATGGTGCTCCTGCTCAACTTGCTGGCCTCGCTCAACATCGCGCTGTTCGTGTTCAACATGATCCCGCTGCTGCCGCTCGACGGCGGTCACGTGGCCGGCGCCCTGTGGGAGGGCCTCAAACGCACCGTCGCCCGGGTCTTCGGGCGGCCCGACCCCGGCCCGGTGGACATCGCCAAGGCGCTGCCGCTGGCCTACACCGTCGCCATGGTCTTCATCGGGATGACCGTGCTGCTGGTCTATGCCGACCTCGTGAACCCGATCCGGCTCGGCGGCTGACCGCCCGCCCGGTCGCCCCGTGACCCACCAACCCCTGGGAGATACTGAACCTATGACTGCTGGCACCCCCATCGCCCTCGGTATGCCGTCCGCGCCCCCGCCCGTGCTCGCCCCCCGCCGCAAGAGCCGCAAGATCAAGGTCGGCAAGGTCGAGGTCGGGGGTGACGCCCCCGTGTCGGTGCAGTCGATGACCACCACCCCGACGACCGACATCAACGCGACGCTGCAGCAGATCGCCGAGCTCACCGCCACCGGCTGCGACATCGTCCGGGTGGCCTGCCCGTCCGCCGACGACGCCGAGGCACTGCCGGCCATCGCCCGCAAGTCCCAGATCCCGGTGATCGCCGACATCCACTTCCAGCCCAAGTACGTCTTCGCCGCGATCGACGCCGGCTGCGCCGCCGTCCGGGTCAACCCGGGCAACATCCGCAAGTTCGACGACCAGGTCAAGGAGATCGCCCGCGCCGCCAAGGACGCCGGCGTCTCCATCCGGATCGGTGTCAACGCCGGCTCCCTGGACAAGCGGCTGCTGGAAAAGTACGGCAAGCCAACCGCCGAGGCACTGGTGGAGTCCGCCGTCTGGGAGGCCTCGCTGTTCGAGGAGCACGACTTCCACGACTTCAAGATCTCGGTCAAGCACAACGACCCCGTCGTGATGGTGCGCGCCTACGAACTGCTCGCCGAGCGCGGCGACTGGCCGCTGCACCTGGGCGTCACCGAGGCGGGCCCGGCGTTCCAGGGCACCATCAAGTCCTCGGTCGCCTTCGGGGCGCTGCTGTCCAAGGGGATCGGGGACACCATCCGGGTCTCGCTGTCCGCCCCGCCGGTGGAGGAGGTCAAGGTCGGCAACCAGATCCTGCAGAGCCTGAACCTCAAGCCCCGCAAGCTGGAGATCGTCTCCTGCCCCTCCTGCGGCCGGGCCCAGGTGGACGTCTACACCCTGGCCGACGAGGTCACCGCCGGGCTGGAGGGTCTGGAGGTGCCGCTGCGGGTCGCCGTCATGGGCTGCGTGGTGAACGGTCCGGGGGAGGCCCGCGAGGCAGACCTGGGCGTCGCCTCGGGCAACGGCAAGGGACAGATCTTCGTCAAGGGCGAGGTCATCAAGACCGTCCCGGAGAGCCAGATCGTGGAGACCCTGATCGAGGAGGCCATGCGGATCGCCGAGGAGATGGGTGAGCCCGTCGACGGGCAGGCCTCCGGCTCGCCGTCCGTCGTCGTCGGCTGAGCCCTCCCACGACCGACCCCGCGCCTGCCGTATGCCGTTCCCCAGCTTCCTGCCGAACCGTCAGCTGGTCCTGGTGGACCTGCTGGCGATGATGCTGGCGGTCAACCCGGGCCAGCGGGCGGTCATCGCCGTGGACGGGGTGGACGGGGCGGGCAAGACCCACCTGGTGGGGGAGTTGCTCGCGCTGGGGCGCGAGGTGGCCGGCCGGGAGATGGTGGGGATCTCGATCGACGGCTTCCACCGGCCCCGGGCCGATCGGATCGCGGCGGGGACCGGGCCGGACGGGTTCTACCACGGCTCCTTCGACTACGACGCGTTCCGGGCCAAGGTGCTGCGCCCGTTCCGCGCGGGCCGGGAGTTCGTGCCGGCGGTGCACGACGTGACGACCGACGAGGCGGTCTTCCCCGACCCGGTCGAGGCCTCCGAGGACGCGGTGCTGCTGGTCGACGGGATCTTCCTGCGGCGCCCGGAGCTGTATGCCGAGTGGGACGCCTCGGTCTTCCTGCTGGTGCCGTTCGACGTGTCCGTGCCGCGGGGCAACGCGCGGTTCCCGGACCGCGCGGGCACCGGGGACCCGGCGCACGCCGCGAACGAACGCTACGTCGGCGGTCAGCGGCTCTACCTGCAGCAGGCGCGGATCAACCCGCCGACCTGGATCCTGGACAACACCGACCTGCAGCGCCCGCACCTGTTGGAGCCGGACCCGGACGAGCCCCAGTGGTTCGGGTGAACCACCGGGGCCCGTCGCGTCGTGCGGTCGGTCGGAGGAGGTCCTACTCCTCGGCCTCCTCGGCGGCCTTCTCCTCGATCGCCTCGGTGTCCTCGTCCACCCAGTCGAAGGTCTTGGTGACGGCCTTCTTCCAGTTGCGGTAGAGGCGCTCGCGCTCCGCCTCGCCCATCGCCGGGGACCACCGGGCACCCTCGGCCCAGTTGTCGATGACGTCCTGCTCGCCCGACCAGAAGCCGACGGCGATGCCTGCGGCGTAGGCGGCGCCCAGGGCGGTCGTCTCGGCGACCTTGGGCCGGACCACGTCGACCCCGAGGATGTCGGCCTGGAACTGCATCAGGGTCTCGTTGGCGATCATGCCGCCGTCGACCCGCAGCTCGGCCAGGTCCACGCCGGAGTCGGCGTTCATCGCGTCCAGCACCTCACGGGTCTGGAACGCGGTGGACTCCAGTGCGGCCCGGGCGATGTGGTGCTTGTTGACGTAGCGGGTCAGCCCGACGACCGCGCCGCGGGCGTCGTCCTTCCAGTACGGCGCGAACAGGCCGGAGAAGGCCGGGACGATGTAGCACCCGCCGTTGTCGTCGACCTTCTTGGCCAGCGTCTCGACCTCGGGGGCCTCCTTGATCAGCCCCAGGTTGTCCCGCAGCCACTGCACCAGCGACCCGGTGACCGCGATCGAGCCCTCGAGCGCGTAGACGGTGTCCTGGTCACCGATCTTGTAGCAGACCGTGGTGAGCAGGCCGTTCTCGCTCGGGACGATCTCGGTGCCGGTGTTCAGCAGCATGAAGTTGCCGGTGCCGTAGGTGTTCTTGGACATGCCCTTCTCGAAGCACGCCTGACCGAACGTCGCGGCCTGCTGGTCACCGAGGATGCCCGCGATCGGCACGCCGAGCTTGGTGCTCTCGCCGTAGACCTCCGAGGAGGACTTGATCTCGGGCAGCATGGACAGCGGGATGCCCATGTCGGCGGCGATGTTCTCGTCCCAGCTGAGGGTCTTCAGGTCCATCAGCATGGTGCGCGAGGCGTTGGTCACGTCGGTGACGTGCACGCCCCCGTCGGGCCCACCGGTGAGGTTCCACAGGGTCCAGCAGTCGGTGTTGCCGAACAGCAGGTCACCGGCCTCGGCCCGCTCCCGGGCGCCCTCGACGTTGTCCAGGATCCACTTCACCTTGGGACCGGAGAAGTAGGTGGCCAGCGGCAGGCCGCAGATCGCCTTGTACTTGTCGGCGCCCTCGTCGCCGCCGAGCTCGGCCACGATCTTGTCGGTGCGGGTGTCCTGCCACACGATCGCGTTGTAGACCGGCTCACCGGTGTTCTTGTCCCACACCACCGCGGTCTCGCGCTGGTTGGTGATGCCGATGGCGGCGAGCTGGTTGTTGGCCAGGGCACCCTTGCCCATCGCCTGCCCGATCACCTCCCGGGTGTTGTCCCAGATCTCGGTGGGGTTGTGCTCGACCCACCCGGCCTTGGGGAAGATCTGCTCGTGTTCCTTCTGCCCGACGGAGTGGATCTCGCCGGACTTGGTGAACACGATCGCCCGGGTACTGGTCGTGCCCTGGTCGATCGCGAGTACGTAGTCAGCCATCGTTGTGTGTTTCCTTCATCTCGTGGTGAGGGGCGCCGGTCAGGCGACGCCCATGAAGAGGAGTCCGGCGATGAGGCCGCCCAGGATGGGGCCGACGACGGGGATCCAGGAGTAGCCCCAGTCGTTGCTGCCCTTGCCCGGGATCGGCAGCAGCGCGTGCGCGATGCGCGGACCAAGGTCACGGGCCGGGTTGATCGCGTAGCCGGTGGGTCCACCGAGGCTGGCACCGATCCCGACCACGAGCAGCGCGACCGCCAGCGGGCCCAGGCCCGAGGGGGTGCTGCCGAAGTAGAGGATGACGAAGACCAGCACGAAGGTGCCGATCACCTCGGTGACGACGTTCCACACCGGGGTGCGCAGCTCGGGGCCGGTCGAGAAGACGGCCAGCTTGGTGGCGCCGTCGGCGTCCTCGTCGAAGTGCTTCTTGTAGGCGGCCCAGCAGAGCACGGCACCGATGAAGGCACCGATCATCTCCGCGGCCAGGTAGGCGATGGTGTTGCCGACGTTGATCGCCAGGGCGGCCTCGCCGCCGTAGTTCTCGGCACCGCTGGCCATGATGCCGAAGGTGACTGCCGGGTTCAGGTGGGCCCCGGACTTGTAGGCGACGTAGACACCGGCGAAGACCGCCAGGCCCCAGCCGAAGTTGATCAGCAGCCAGCCGCCGTTGTTGCCCTTGGTCTTGGGCAGGATCGCGTTGGCGACCACACCGCAACCGAGCAGGGTCAGCATCGCGGTGCCCATGACTTCCGGGAGGAAGATTTCTCCCATCAGGTACTCCGTTCTCTCCGTTGAGTGATTCAGACTGGAGCAGCGTCCCAGAACGGCAAGCTACTGACGGGGAACTTCAGCTTTCCGGGGTCGGAGTGTCGGCTGGCCCGAGCTTGACCATCGGCGCGATGTCCGGTGCCTGCAGGCGCACCCGCTCGGCCGCCTCGTCGTCGTCCTCCAGGGCCGCCAGTTCCTCGGCGCGGGCCTGGCCCCGGTAGTCCTCCATCTCCCGCTGGGTGCGCTCCTCGTCCCACCCGAGCACGCCCGCGGCGAGCTCGGCGATCTCGGGGAGGGCGGCCAGCCCGCGGTCGGCGGTCTCGTAGTTGAGCCGGGTGCGCTGGTAGAGGATGTCGGACAGGTGGACCACGCCCTCGTGGCTGCAGGCGTAGGCGATCTCGGCCCGCAGGTAGGCGGGGGCGTGCTCCAGCGGCTTCGCCAGGGAGGGGTCGACCTCGATGGAGTCGACCAGTTCGGTCAACAGCGAGCCGTAGCGGTGCAGCAGGTGGTCCACGATCTGGGCGCTCCACCCGTACTGCTCCTGCCAGGTGGTGGCGCTGCGCCGGATGGCCTTCTCCCCGACGGCTCCCACCAGCGGGATCTCGTGGGTGATGCTCGGGGTCTCCACCGCTTGCCCACCCAGCGCGAAGTCCACCGCGTCCTTGGCCATCACCCGGTAGGTGGTCAGCTTGCCGCCCGCGACGATGGTCAGGCCTGGCACGGGGCTGGCCACGGTGTGCTCCCGGCTCACCTTCGCCGAGTCGGTGCCCTCCTTGGTGCCCGGCTGCAGCAGCGGCCGCAACCCGGCATACGACCCGATCACGTCCTCCCGGGTCAGCGTGGTGGAGAGCACCGCGTTGGCGTGCTCCAGCACGTAGTCGATGTCGCGTGCCGTGGGGACCGGGTGCTGCGGGTCCAGCTTCCACGGGGTGTCGGTGGTGCCCAGGATCCAGTAGCGGGACCAGGGGATGAAGAAGAGCACCGACTTCTCGGTCTGCAGGAACAGTCCGGAGGTGCCCTTGATCCGGTCGCGGGGGATGATCAGGTGGATGCCCTTGGAGGCCAGCACCCGCAGCCCGCCCTCGGTGTCGGCCAGCGCCTCGGTGTCCTCGGTCCACACGCCGGTCGCGTTGATCACGTGCTTGGCGCGGGCGGTGATCTCCCGGCCGGTCTCCAGGTCCTTCAGCACGGCACCGTCCACCCGGCCGGCGCTGTCCTTGGTCAACTGGATCACCTGGGTGCGGGTGGCGGCCCGCGCCCCGTAGGTGACCGCGGTGCGCACCAGGGTGGCGACCAGGCGGGCATCGTCGACCGTGGCGTCCCAGTACTTCACGGCGCCGATCGCGGTCTCGTGGCGCAGGTCGGGGAACTGCTTCTGCATCCCCTTGCGGGTGGTGTGCTGGTGGATCGGCAGCGCCCGGCGCCCCGGCATCAGGTTGGCCAGCACGTCGTACAGGCTGACGCCGGCGCCGTAGTAGGCCCGCTGCCAGATCCGGTGCTCCAGCGGGATCAGGAACGACATCGGCTTGACCAGGTGGGGGGCGATCCGGCTGAGCAGCAGCCCGCGCTCGGTCAGCGCCTCGTGGACCAGCTTGAAGTCGAGCATCTGCAGGTAGCGCAGCCCGCCGTGCACCAGCTTGGTGGAGCGCGAGGAGGTGCCCGCGGCCCAGTCCTGCGCCTCCACGATCACGGTGGACAGTCCGCGGGTGGCGGCGTCCAGCGCCACCCCCGCACCGGTCACCCCGCCGCCGATGACCAGGACGTCGAACGCGGGCCCCTCGGACCCGCTGCGTTCCAGGTCTGCCAGGGCATCGTCGCGGGACGTGGGGGTGATCGCCTTGGGGTGCATCCGTGCCTCTCGTCGGTGGCTCGCCCACCCGCCTGCACGTGGACTCTGGCCTCGGTTGATTTTGTCGGTGCGCACCCGGCTTGGCAAGAGGCGGCGGGTGCCGTGACGAGGCTACGCGGCGGCGGGGACGGTCGCCCGCCGGTGGGCCCGCCTCGACACCCGGGGAGGTCGTGGGGCAGGCTGTAGGGATGCTGCGCGCCTCGTCCCCGGTGCGGGCGCTGACCCTGGGCGACTCCCAGGCCGCGCTCGCGGTCTGCGCCGAGGATCCGGTGGCCAACGTCTTCGTCGCGGCCCGCATCATGGACGGCGGGCTCAACGGCAACCGGGGGGCGATGCTGGGCTACGACCACGAGGAGGGCCAGGGGCTGATGTGGACCTCGGCCAACGTGGTCCCGGTCCAGTGCACACCCCGGATGGTGAACGCCTTCGCCGACAAGGTGATCCGGCGCCGCCGCTGGGCGTCCTCGGTGTTCGGCCCGGCCGATCCCGTGCTGCACCTGTGGTCGGTCGTGGAACGCGACTGGGGGACCGCGCGGGAGGTGCGGGCCAACCAGCCGCTGCTGGTGATGCGCGAGCTGCCCTCCAGGCTCGGGGTCCCGGTCGACCCGTTCGTGCGGCCGGCCACCCTCGCCGAGGTCGACCTGGTGCTGCCGGCGGCCGCGGCCATGTTCGCCGAGGAGATCGGCTACCCGCCCTACCGGGGGTCCGACCGGGCCTACCGGCTGGGGCTGGAACACCTGATCCGCACCGGCCGCACCCTGGTCCGGATCGAGGACGGGCAGGTCGTCTTCAAGGCCGACCTGGGATCGGTCGCACTGGGGGTTACCCAGATCCAGGGGGTGTGGGTGCACCCGTCCCGCCGCGGCGAGGGCCTGGCCGTGCCGGCGATGGCCGCGGTGGTCGAGCACGCGATGCGGCACCACGCCCCGACGGCGAGCCTGTACGTCAACGACTTCAACCTGCCGGCGCTCGCGACCTACCGCCGCGTGGGCTTCGTGCAGGCCGGGGTCTTCGCCACCGTCCTGCTCTGACTAGGGTCGAGGGGTGGACCACGAAGAGCGCATCGCCCTGTTCCTCGACTACGAGAACCTCGCCCTCGGTGCCCGGGAGCACCTGGGCGGGATGACCTTCGACGTGCGGCCGATCGCCGACGCGTTGGCCGAACGGGGGCGGGTGGTCGCCCGGCGGGCGTATGCCGACTGGTCCTACTTCGACGAGGACCGGCGGATGCTGACCCGCTCCCACGTGGAGCTGATCGAGATGCCCCAGCGGATGGGGGCCTCCCGCAAGAACGCCGCCGACATCAAGATGGCCGTGGACGCGATCGAGATGGCCTTCGAGCGGGACTACATCTCCACCTTCGCGATGTGCACCGGTGACAGCGACTTCACCCCGCTCGTGCACAAGCTGCGGGAGTTGAACAAGCGGGTCATCGGGATCGGGGTGCGCAACTCGACCTCCAAGATGCTGCCGCCGGCCTGCGACGAGTTCCTCTACTACGACACGCTCGAGGGGGTGGAGCCGCCCGGCGAGGGCGGTGACGCCGCTCCGACCAAGCAGGGCCGCGGGGGCAGCGGCCGGTCCGGCTCCGCTACCGGGTCCAAGACCTCGGGCCGCAAGCGGGCCGGGAGCAAGGCCGACACCTCGCCCGAGCCGGCGACCAGCACGACCGGCGGGTCGGGCACGTCGGGGCCCGGGAAGGGCCCCGAGCCCGACGACGATGACTCGGGCGAGGACACTTCGCGTCCCGCCGAGCCGCTGGCCGTGCTCGTCGCGCAGACCCTGGCCGGCCTCCAGCGCAGCTCCGGGGGCAGTGTCACCGCCTCGGTCCTGAAGCGGACCCTGCTGCGCAAGGACCCGACCTTCAACGAGGCCGACCACGGGTTCCGGGCCTTCGGCGAACTGCTCCGACACCTGGCGGAGCGCAACGTGCTGGAACTGTCCGAGGGGCACGCCAAGGGCGACCCGGAGGTGAGCCTGCCCGAGCTGGGCGACCAGGAGGGCGCCTTCGCGCTGCTGCGCTCGGTCGTCGAGAAAGCCGCCGCGGCGGGGGAGACCGTCGCGCTCTCCGGGCTGAAGGACCAGTTGCGCCGGGCCCGCCCCGACTTCAGCGAGAAGTCGCTGGGCTACGGCAGCTTCCTGCAGTTCTGCAAGGCCGCGGCGACGACCGGTGCGGTGACCGTGGAGTGGAGCGACCAGGACGGCGGCTACGTCCTGGACATCCCCGTCGAGGACTGACTCCCCGGGTCGCCCGTCGCCAGGCGACGGTGCAGGAAGGTCCACGGCAGCGCGTGCCAGACCGACCACTGCGCCGGCGTCGAGGCGCCGCCGTGACCACCCTCGGTGTTCTCCCAGTAGGTGACGTCCTGCCCGAGGCCGCGCAGCAGCTCGGCCATCTTCCGCGCGTGACCCGGGTGGACCCGGTCGTCCCGGGTGGACGTGGCCAGGTAGGTCGGCGGGTAGGTCCGCCCACCGTCGACCCGGTGGTAGGGGGAGAAGGTCAGCAGCGACTCCCGGTCCTCGGGGACGTCCGGGTTGCCGTACTCGGCCATCCAGGACGCGCCCGCCAGCAGGCGGCTGAAGCGGACCATGTCCAGCAACGGCACCTGGCAGACGACCGCGCCGAAGTCGTCCGGGAACCCGGTGAGCATGTTCCCCACCAGCAGGCCACCGTTGGAGCGTCCGGAGCACCCCAGGTGCGGGACGGAGGTGACCCGGCGGGCCACCAGGTCGCGGGCCACGGCCACGAAGTCCTCGTAGGCACGGTGCCGCTCGGACCGCAGCGCGGCCTGGTGCCAGCGCGGCCCGAACTCGCCGCCCCCGCGGATGCCGGCGACCACGTAGACCCCTCCCCGGGACAGCCAGGCACCACCCACGATCGGGTCGTATGCCGGGGTGAGGGCCTGCTCGAACCCGCCGTACCCGTGCAGGACCGTGGGTGCCGTGCCGTCGAGGGCCAGGTCGCGGGGGGCCACCTGGAAGTAGGGCACCCGCGTCCCGTCCGCGGACGTCGCCCAGTGCTGGCTCAGCTCCAGGCCCGCGGCATCGAACCGCTCGGGCGCCGCGCGCACCGGCTGCACGTCGGCCGCGGCCGGGCCGACTCCCATCCGGACCAGGGACAGGCGCATCGGTGACAGCCAGCTGGTGGTGATCAGCCACAGGTCGTCGGACTCGTCGGCGTCGACCGCCGACACCGTGAGGGTGGCCAGGTCCGACGCCCCGGTCTCCAGCGTGCTCGTCGTGGGGGCGTCGCCGGTCGCCGAGGGGGTGCTGACCAGCACCTCGTGCCGGACGTCGCGCAGGACGGTGAGGACCAGGGTGGAGCGGGTCCAGAACCAGTCCGTCAGGGCCGAGTGCTCGTCCGGGGCGAAGACGGTGCGGAAGTCCCGCTCGCCCGCGCGGAACCGGTCCAGCTCGATGACCAGCAGCGAGCCGGCTGCGTGGGTCGTCTCGGCACCGTCCTGGGTCACCGTCCAGCCGTGCCGCAGCTCGACGGTGAGCCACTGCCGGTGCAGGTCGAGCCGGGACGACTCGGGCAGGTCCAACAGCTCGGGGTGCCCGTCGGGGGACAGGAGGTAGCGGTGCTCGGAGTAGAAGCCGTGCGCGCACGCCACCAGCTCCCGCTCGAAGCCTGGGGTCGGGTCGTGCTCGGCGCCGACGACCATGTCGTCGGGGCCGCCCGCGAAGACCTCGGGTGCCTCCGACAACGGCGTGCCCCGGGTCCACCGGCGCACGGTCAGCGGGTAGCCGGAGCTGGACATCGATCCCGGCCCCACGTCGGTCGAGGCGTAGACGGTGTCCCGGTCCACCCAGCTCAGCGATCCCTTCGCCTCCTCGCGGACGAAGCCGTCCGGCACGAACGTCCTCGTCGTCAGGTCGAACTCGCGCGTGACGTCGGCGTCCGAGCCTCCCCGGCTGAGGGCGACCAGGGCCCGGTCGTGGTCGGGGCGCAGGATCCGCGCCCCGTGCCAGACCCACTGCTCGCCCTCCGCGGAGGAGAGCCGGTCCAGGTCGAGGAGCACCTCCCACTCGGTCTCGCCCTCACCGTCCAGGTAGGAGTCCCAGCCGGTGCGGCGCCACAGCCCCCGCTCGTGGCCGGCGTCGGTCCAGAAGTTGTAGAGGTGACCGCCCACCACGGTGACCAACGGGATCCGGTCGTCCGCCTCGAGGGCCTCCTGGATGCCGGCCCGGATGGGCTCGAAGCGTGGATCGGCACGCAGCTCCTCCTCCGCCTCCGCGCTCCGGTCGCGCACCCAGGCCATCGCCCGGTCTCCGTCGACGTCCTCCAACCACCCCAACGTGTCTTCCGTCATGGACCCACCCCACCACGGGGCCCACCCGCATACGAAGCGGTTTTGCGACACGGCTGGTCCATCCTGACCCGTCCTGGGCGGAGGATGTAGGTTTCCGGGGTACCCGGTGGGCCAGGAGGGCCCCGGCGGAGAAGTGAGACGTCCGAGATGACTACGCCACGGCGACGCGTACCGACCTGGTCGGAGCTGCGACCACTGGTGCGCGTGCAACCGCCGACCCTGCGCCGGAACGAGGCCGCGCTCCGGCGGGCGGGCACCATCTGGGACCTGCGGGACCTCGCGCGGCGGCGCACGCCCCGCTCGGTCTTCGACTACGTGGACGGTGCGGCCGGCACCGAGATCAGCCTGGCCCGGGCCCGGGCGGCCTTCGACCGGGTCGAGTTCGCGCCCCGCGTGCTGCGGGACGTCACGCAGGTCCGGGCCTCGACCACCGTGCTGGACACCACCAGCACCCTCCCGCTCCTGCTGGCCCCGACCGGCTTCACCCGGATGATGCACCACGAGGGGGAGCGTGCCGTCGGGGCGGCCGCCGCGGACGCCGGGATCCCCTATGTGCTGAGCACGATGGGGACCGTCTCGGTCGAGGACCTCGCGGCCGCGGTGCCGCACGGGCGGCACTGGTTCCAGCTCTACCTCTGGAAGGACCGCCCCCGGTCCCTGGACCTGATCCGGCGCGCTGGCGCGGCCGGATACTCCACCCTGGTGCTCACCGTGGACACCGCGGTGGCCGGGGACCGGATGCGTGATGTCCGCAACGGGCTCACCATCCCCCCGGCGCTGACCGCCCGCACCCTGGCGGACATGGCCGTGCACCCCCGGTGGTGGGCGAACCTGCTGACCACCGAGCCGCTGGAGTTCGCCTCGCTGCGCGACTCGGGCGGCACCGTCGCGGACATGGTGGACCGGATGTTCGACCCGAGCGTGACCCTCGCCGACCTGGGCTGGCTCCGGGAGAACTGGGAGGGCCGGATCGTGCTCAAGGGGGTGCAGCACCCCGAGGACGCGCGCGACTTCGTGGCCGCCGGGGCCGACGGCATCATCGTGTCCAACCACGGCGGTCGCCAGCTCGACCGGTCGGTCACCCCGTTGGAGGTGCTGCCGGAGATCGTGGCCGCGGTGGAGGGGCGCGCGGCGGTGCTGCTGGACACGGGCATCATGCACGGCGGCGACATCGTCGCCGCGGTCGCCAACGGCGCCGACGCCGTGCTCGTCGGCCGGGCCTACCTGTACGGCCTGATGGCCGGGGGGCGGGCCGGTGTGGCCCGCTCGCTGGAGATCCTGACCAGCCAGTTCACCCGGACCATGCAGCTGCTGGGCCTGACCAGCCCCTCCGAGCTGACTCCCGAACACGCCCGCATCCGTGCCGGCGCAGCCACCCTGACCGCCCCACCCACCACCCCGTCGCCCAGCCACCCCTGACGACCGAACCCCGAGGAGACCCCCATGCGCACATCCCTGATCCGACTCGTGGCCGCGAGTGCGATCGCGACCCTGACCCTGACCGCCTGCGGCTCCGACGACGGCGGCTCGGACGCCGGCGGCGGGGACGGCGGCTCCGACGGCGGTGGTGCGCTGGTCGGCGAGGGCACCGGGGACGACTGCGTCATCGAGGGCACCGTCCCGATCGGCGCGGCGCTGTCCCTGACCGGTGGCGCCGCCAGCTACGGCGCCTCCCAGAAGAACGGGCTCGAGCTGGCCGCCGAGCACCTGGCCGAGAAGGAGGGTGTCACCTACGAGCTCACCATCGAGGACGACGCCACCGACCCCAAGCAGGGCATCAGCGTCTTCGAGGGGTTCGCCGGTGACGGGACCAGCCTGATCATCGGCCCGACCCTGTCCAACGGTGCCTTCCAGGCGCAGCCGATCGCCCAGGAGGAGGGGGTCCCCGTCCTGGCCATCTCGAACACCGCCGACGGCATCACCGCCCAGGGCGACTACATCTTCCGCGACTCGCTGACCGAGGGGCAGGTCATCCCGCAGACGGTCGCCAAGGCCAAGGAGGTCTACGGGCTGGAGAAGGTCGTGGTCATGTACAGCAACGACGACGCCTTCACCGAGTCCGGCTATGACGTCTTCGCCTCCTCCCTCGAGGCGGAGGGGGTCGAGGTGCTCGACACCCTGACCTTCTCCAAGGCGGACACCGACTTCCGTCCGCTGCTGACCGACGCCAAGGCGGCCGGCCCGGACGCGATCGTGGTGTCCGGGCTGATCGAGGCGGCCATCCCGCTGGTCACCCAGGCGCGCGAGCTCGGCATCGACCTGCCGATCATCGGCGGCAACGGCTTCAACAACCCGCTGCTGATGTCCGACGCCGGCGACGCCGCCGAGGGTGTCGTGGTCGGCGCCGCCTGGAACTCCGCCTCCGACAACCCGGAGAACACCGCCTTCCTGGAGGCCTACGAGGCCAAGTACGACGCGCAGCCCGACCAGTTCGCGGCCCAGGCCTACACCGGCCTGATGCTCGTCGACCAGGCGGTCCGGACCAACTGCTCCGGCGAGCGGGACGACATCCGGGACGGACTGGGCCAGCTGCACGAGGTGCCGTCGGTGCTGGGCACCATCAGCATCAACGACGACCGTGACGCCGAGCACGAGGCCGTCGTCCAGGTCGTGAAGGACGGCTCCTTCGCCGTCCTGGACTGAGCGGGCCGGTGCAGCAACTGCTCAACGGCCTGTCCATCGGGTCGATCTACGCACTCTTCGCGATCGGGTTCACCCTGGTCTTCGGGATCCTGGACCGGCTGAACCTGGCCCACCCGGCGGTCTTCGCCGCCGCCGCCTTCGTCGGCATCGAGCTGGTGACGGTGGGGGGCCTGTCGATCTGGCTGGCCCTGCCCGCGGTCTTCGTCTTCGGGGCGGTGCTGGGCCTGGTGATCGAGCGGGTCGCGTTCCGGCCGCTCAAGACGAGACCGGACGCGCACTTCGCGGGTCTGATCTCCTCGATCGCGCTGGGCGGGATCATCATCTCCCTGCTCCTGCAACGCTACGGACCGAACACCCGGCGGTTCCCCGCCGAGACCTTCCCGGACACCCGGTTTGAGGTGGCCGGGGCCCAGGTGACCCTGCTCCAGGTCTCGATCCTGGTGATCAGCATCCTGCTGGTGCTCGGCTTGGGCCTGATGGTGCGGCGCAGCCGCCTGGGCCGGGGGATGCGCGCCGTGGCCGAGAACCCGACGGCCGCCCGGGTGCTGGGGGTGAACGTCGACCGGGTCACCGCGACCACGTTCGCGATCTCCTCGGCGCTCGGGGCGGTCGCCGGGGCACTGTTCGCCCTGAACGTGCAGAGTGCCCAGCTCGGGATGGGCTCGGCGATCGAGCTGAAGGGCCTGGCGGTCATCATCGTGGGCGGGATGGGCTCGCTGCCCGGCGCCCTCGTCGGTGGACTGGCGCTCGGCCTGGCCGAGGTGTTCGCCGTGCAGTACGTCGGGTCCAGCTGGCGTGACCTGATCGCCTTCGGGCTGCTGTTCGTCGTCCTGCTGCTGCGCCCACAGGGCCTGTTCGGCGCCCGCCGCGTCCGGGAGGTGTGATGTTCACCGAGTCGACGCTGGTCTTCATCGCGCTCGGGGCGATCTTCGCCTACTCCTTCTACGCGGTGCTCGTGGCCGGCCAGCTCAGCCTCGGCCAGGCGGGGTTCGCCGCCACCGCGGCCTTCACCGCGGTGACCCTGGCGCCCGACCCCAAGGACGCCGGCGACCTCCCGACCCTGCTCATCGCGATCGTGATCGGGATGGCCGCCGGGGCCGTGGCAGCCGTGATCCTGGGGCTGCCGACGATGCACCTGCGCGGGGTCTTCCTGGCCATCGCCACGCTCGGGTTCGCCGAGGCCGTGCGCATCCTGCTGATCAACATGGAGTGGACAGGTGGCGCCCAGGGGACGTCCGTGCCCAAGATCCTCACGCCGACCGTGGCCTGGGTCTGCCTGGCGCTCGTCGCCTACTGGTTCTGGCGGCAGGGACGGTCCCGCTACGGCCGGGCGCTGGAGGCCATCCGCGAGGACGAGCTGGCCGCCCGGGCGATGGGCATCGACGTGGGCCGACACCGACTGTCCGCCTTCGTCGCCGCGGGCGCGATCGCGGGCCTCTACGGCGTGCTCTGGGCCTACTACGTCCGGCTGCTGGCGCCGGAGGACTTTGGGTTCAGCACGGCGATCGACGGCCTGGTCACCGCCGTCGTCGGCGGGTCGACCGTCTTCGTGGGGCCGCTGCTGGGCAGCGGGTTCCTCACCATGGTGCCCGAGGTGCAGCGCTCCCTGGGCATCGAGGCCGGCTGGATCCGGCCGTTCATCTCCGGGGTGCTGCTCCTGGTCGTCATCCTGTTCCTGCCCGGCGGGTTGGCCAGCCTGATCCCGCGGCGGGTCCGGGCCGCCCGGATCGCGCCGAGCGAGACCGGCGGCGCGGACCTGCAGGGCCTGGCCAGCCGGGTGCACCCCGCGGCCGGCACTCCGATCGTGACGCTGTCCGGTCTCGGCAAGTCCTACGGCGGCGTGCAGGCGGTCAAGGAGGTCGACCTGACCATCGCCGGGGGCGAAGTGCTGGGGCTGATCGGCCCGAACGGCGCGGGCAAGACGACGCTGGTCAACATGATCAGCGGGCTGATCGCCCCGTCCAGCGGGACCGCCGAGGTGCTCGGCACCCGGCCCGGTCGGATGCCCGTCCACCGCGTGGCCGCCGCCGGCGTGAGCCGCACCTTCCAGCACTCCAAGCTCTTCCCGCGGTTGTCCGCCCTGGAGAACGTCATGGTCGGGGGACACCTGGTCACCCGGCCCACCTTCCTGCGGCGGCTGGTCTGGTTGCCCTCGGCACGACGGGACGAGTCCAGGGCGTGGCGGCACGCCAGTGCGTGCCTGGCCCGGGTCGGCCTCGGCGAGAAGGCCGGGGTGACCGCCTCGGCCCTGTCCTACGGCGACCAGCGGAGGCTGGAGATCGCCCGGGCGCTGGCCTCCGACCCCTCCCTGCTCATCCTGGACGAGCCGGCCGCGGGGATGAACCGGGTCGAGGCCGACCAGTTGTCCGACCTGATCGGGTCGCTGTCGCGCGACGGGTTGACCATCCTGCTGATCGAGCACAACGTGGGCATGGTGATGCGCACCTGCCACCGGATCGTGGTGCTCAACTTCGGCCAGGTCATCGCCGCCGGGACACCGGAGGAGATCAGGACCAACCCCGCCGTCGTGGAGGCCTACCTGGGCAGTTCGGAGACCGAGGAGGAGGCACAGTGAGCGAGCCGATCCTGCAGGTCACCGACCTGCACGTCGCCTACGGACGGGTCGAGGCGGTTCGCCAGGTCAGCTTCAGCATCGAGACGGGGTCGCTGGTGACGCTGGTCGGGGCCAACGGCGCCGGCAAGTCCTCGGTCATCAACGCGGTGTCCGGGATCGTGCGGCCCCGCTCGGGCACCGTCCTTTTCGAGGGGCGTGACATCACCCGCACCCCGTCCCACCGGCTGGTCGGGCAGGGCTTGGTCCAGGTGCCGGAGGGCCGGCAGATCCTCGGGACCCTCACCATCGAAGAGAACCTGCAGCTCGGCGGCTGGCACGCCGGCGGCGGGCGGATCGGGGAGATCTACGAGCGCTTCCCGGTGCTGCACGAGCGTCGCGACCTCCCCGCCGGATCCCTCTCGGGAGGGGAGCAGCAGATGCTGGCGATCGGACGGGCGCTGGTGGCCAGACCGAAGCTGATCCTGCTCGACGAGCCGTCGATGGGTCTGGCCCCGAAGGTGGTCGACGAGGTGTTCCGGGTCATCGAGGAGATCCGGGCCGGCGGCACGACCGTGCTGCTGGTGGAGCAGAACGCCCGGCGCGCGCTGCGCGCGGCCGACCACGGCTACGTCCTGAGCAGCGGGGAGATCGTGCACGAGGGGAGTTCGGCGGACCTGCTCGCCGACGACCGGATCGTGCAGGCCTACCTGGGGATGGAGGCCTGAGATCGGGCAGTCCCTGGGAACGCGTTTCGCCGCGGCGGTCGAGGGCCTGACCCCGGGCTACTTCGCGCTGGTCATGGCGACCGGCATCCTATCCGTCGGCCTCCTGCTCGAGGGCTTCGAGGTGTTCTCCCGGGTGCTGCTGATGATCTGCGTGGTCGCCTTCCTGGTCCTGCTCACGCTGACCGGCGTCCGGCTCGTGCGACACCGGGCCGCGCTGGTCGCCGACTTCCTCGACCCGTCGCGGGCTTTCGGCTTCTTCACGTATGTGGCCGGCACCAACGTGCTCGCCGTCCGCCTGGCCATGGACGGGCACCACCGGGTCACCGCGGTGCTGCTGGCGCTGACCACGCTGGCCTGGTTGGTCCTGGGCTACGTCATCCCGTGGACGGCCGTGCTGGGCAAGACCGCCCGCCCGGTGGTGGCCGCGGCCAACGGCACCTGGTTCATCTGGGTGGTCGCCAGCCAGTCCGTCGCGGTGGCCGCCGCGTCCCTGCAACCGGCCATCGGCGGTGCCGGGGACGGCCTGGCAGTGCTCGCCGTGGTCTCCTGGTCGGTCGGGGTCTTCCTGTATGCCGCGGCGGGGGTCTTCGTGGCCCTGCGGATGATGCTCTACGAGCTGCGCCCGGTCGACCTCAACCCGCCCTACTGGGTGGCGATGGGTGCCTGCGCGATCACCGTGCTGGCCGGTGCCCGCATCGTGGAGATGGATGCCGCCCCGATGGTCGACGCGACCCGCGGGCTGGTCGCGGGGTTGTCCGTGGTGTTCTGGGCGTTCGCGAGCTGGCTGATCCCCGTGCTGTTCCTGGTGGGGTGGTGGCGGCACCGGACCCACCGGGTGCCGTTGCGCTACGAGGCGACGCTGTGGAGCATGGTCTTCCCCCTGGGGATGTATGCCGTGGCCGGGATCTACCTGGGCCAGGCCGACTCGCTGCCGCTCGTGGGGTGGATCGGTCGGACCGAGCTGTGGCTCGCCCTCGTCGTGTGGGCCATCGTCCTGGTGGCCATGGTGCGGCACGTGGCGCAGACCGTGCTGCTCCCGCGGGATACCCTGCTCCGGTGACCTGTCCGGCCAGCGGACGGCATACCAACCGAAGGAGGGCCCCAGGTGGCCACGCGCATGTCGACCCTGTTCCTGCGAACCCTGCGCGAGGACCCGGCCGACGCTGAACTGCCGGGCCACCGTCTGCTCGTCCGCGCCGGCTACGTCCGGCGCGCCGCGCCGGGCATCTTCACCTGGCTGCCGTTGGGCCTGCGGGTGCTGCGCAAGGTCGAGGCCATCGTCCGCGAGGAGATGGACGCGATCGGCGGCCAGGAGCTGTCCTTCCCGGCGTTGTTGCCCCGCGAGCCCTACGAGCGCAGCGGACGCTGGGAGGAGTACGGCCCGCTGCTGTTCCGGCTGCAGGACCGCAAGGGCTCGGACATGCTGCTCGGGCCCACCCACGAGGAGATGTTCACCCTCGCGGTCAAGGACATGTTCTCCTCCTACAAGGAACTGCCGCTGACCCTCTACCAGGTCCAGACCAAGTACCGCGACGAGGCACGTCCGCGCGCGGGCCTGCTCCGGGGCCGCGAGTTCATCATGAAGGACTCCTACTCCTTCGACCTCGACGACGCCGGGCTGGAGGCGGCCTACCAGCGGCACCGGGACGCCTACATCCGGATCTTCGACCGGCTCGGCTTCGAGTACGTCGTGGTGTATGCCGACTCCGGCGCGATGGGTGGGTCCGCCAGCGAGGAGTTCCTGGCGGTCAGCAAGCACGGCGAGGACACCTTCGTGCGCTGTGCCGCCAGCGGCTACGCGGCGAACGTCGAGGCGGTCGTGGTGCCCCAGGCGCCGCCGATCGACGCCTCCGGCGTGCCGGCCGCCCACGTGGAGGACACGCCCGACACCCCGACCATCGAGACCCTGGTCGCGGCGGCGAACGCCCACCACCCCCGCGCGGACGGTCGTGCGTGGACGGCCGCCGACACGCTCAAGAACGTCGTCGTGATGTTGCAGCACCCCGACGGCACCCGTGAGCCGCTGGCGATCGGCGTGCCCGGGGACCGGGAGGTCGACGCCAAGCGGCTCGAGGCCCAGGTGAGCCCCGCGGAGTTCGTGCCCTTCGAGGAGAAGGACTTCGCCCAGCACCCGAGCCTGGCCAAGGGCTACATCGGGCCCGGGGTGCTCGGGCTGGAGAAGGCCTCCGGGATCCGCTACCTGCTCGACCCCTCCATCGCCGAGGGGTCGGCCTGGATCACCGGCGCCGACGAGCACGGCAAGCACGTCTTCGACCTGGTCCACGGCCGGGACTTCACCGCCGACGGGACGATCCAGGCGGCGGAGATCCGCGACGGCGACCCTAGCCCGGACGGGGCCGGCCCGCTGACCCTGGACCGCGGGATCGAGATGGGCCACATCTTCCAGCTCGGCCGCAAGTATGCCGAGGCGCTGGACCTGAAGGTGCTGGACGAGCACGGCAAGCAGGTCACCGTCACCATGGGCTCCTACGGGATCGGCGTGAGCCGGGCGGTCGCGGCGGTCGCCGAGGACACCCTCGACGAGGTCGGCCTGTGCTGGCCCCGCGCGCTCGCCCCGTATGACGTGCACGTGGTCGCGACCGGTAAGGACGGGGCGGTCTTCACCGCCGCGGAGGACCTCGTGGGCGACCTCGAGGCGGCCGGTCTGGACGTCATCTACGACGACCGGCCCAAGGTGTCGCCGGGCGTGAAGTTCAAGGACTCCGAGCTGATCGGCGTGCCCACCATCCTGGTGGTCGGCAAGGGGCTGGCCCAGGGCGTCGTGGAGATCAAGGACCGCCGGACCGGGGAGCGGCGCGAGGTCGCCGTCTCCGACGCCGTCCGCGAGGTGCTCGCCGAGGTGGCGCCCGGCACGACCCCGTGACCGGGGCCGGACGGGAGGGCGCGCCGGTCCGGGCGGTCATCTTCGACTGGGGCGGCACGCTGACCCCGTGGCACCCGATCGACCCCACCGCGCAGTGGCTCGGTTTCGCCCGGGCGCTGCACGGTGGGGCGGGGGCGTCGACCACCGCCGAGGAGCTGGCCGCGACGATCCTGGCGGCCGAGGGCGCCGCGTGGGCCCGCGGCCGGGACAGCCACACCAGCGCCCGGCTGGAGGACGTCCTGGTGGAGGCCGGCGTGGACACCGGACACCCGGCATACGCCACGGCCCGGCTGGAGTACGAACGGTTCTGGGAGCCGCACACCTTCACCGACCCGCAGGTCCGGCCGCTCTGGGAGTGGCTGCGTGCCGAGGGGGTCCGGGTCGGGGTGCTGTCCAACACGATGTGGACGCGGGACTACCACCGGGCGGTCTTCGCCCGGGACGGGGTGCTACCGCTGATCGACGGCGACGTGTACAGCAGCGAGATCGACTGGGCCAAGCCGCACCCCGAGGCGTTCCGGTCCGCGGCGGCAGCGGTGGACACCGACCCGGCCGAGTGCGTCTACGTGGGCGACCGGTTGTTCGAGGACGTGCACGGGCCCCAGCAGGTGGGCATGCGCGCGGTCTGGATCCCGCACAGCGAGATCCCCGCCGAGCAGGTGGTGGAGGTCGAGGCCCGTCCGGACGCCGTGGCGCACTCGCTGGCCGAGATCGCGGGGATCGTCCGGGGCTGGACGGACGGGGCCGGCCGGCGGTGACCGGGGACCCCTCGCTCGGGCTCCTGGTGCTGATGGGCCTGGCCGCACTGACGGCCGGGTGGATCGATGCCGTGGTCGGTGGGGGTGGACTGGTCCAGCTGCCCGCCCTGATGGTCGGCTTCCCGGCTGCCGCGCCCGTGCAGATCCTGGCCACCAACAAGCTCAGCTCCGTCTTCGGTACGGCGGTCAGCTCGGTGACCTACTACCGCCGGGTCCGTCCCGACCTGAGGACGGCGCTGCCGATGGCCGGGCTCGCGTTCGTCGGCAGCCTCGGGGGCGCCCTGCTGGCCAGCCGGATCCCCAAGGAGGCGTTCAACCCGATCATCCTGGTGGTGTTGGTCGGGGTCGGTGCCTACACGCTGGCCAAACCGTCGATGGGGACCATGTCGGCGCTGCGCTTCCACGGCAGCAGGCGGCACGTGGTGCTGGCCGGCCTGGTCGGCTTCGTGGTCGGCAGCTACGACGGCCTGCTCGGACCCGGGACCGGCTCGTTCCTGGTCTTCGCCCTCGTCGGACTGCTCGGCTACGGCTTCCTGCAGGCCAGCGCCAAGGCCAAGATCGCCAACCTGGCCACCAACCTGGCGGCGCTGTGCATCTTCATCCCGATGGGCGCGGTGATGTGGAAGGTCGGCCTGCTGATGGGCCTGTGCAACCTGGCCGGCGGCTACCTGGGCGCCCGCACCGCGGTGGCGCGGGGCAGCGGGTTCGTGCGCGCCGTCTTCGTGGTGGTCGTCGGGGCCTTCGTCCTCAAGATCGGGTGGGACACGGTCGTGCAGTTCACCGGCTGACCCCGCCGCGGATCCGGGCGACGGTCCGGGCGTCGTCGGCGACGACCGTCTCGGCCTCGTCCAGGACGGCTCCCAGGCTGGCCGCCGGGACGACCACCCCACCGGCCCGGTCGACATACACGAAGTCACCCGGGGCGACCGTCACCCCGGCCACCTCGACGGCCACGTTCGCGGCATACGGCATGACGCTGTCGCCGCCCCAGCGCACCGCCTCACCCCGGCACCAGGTGGGCAGCCCAAGGGCGGCCAGCTCGGTGAAGTCGCGCAGCAGGCCGTCGCACAAGACCCCGGCGAGCCCGTGCGCCGGGACCCGCGCCAGCTTGGTGCCACCGGCGTGCGAGACCCCGGGGTGCCCGCCGCTGCTGAGCACCAAGACCGCGCCGTCGGGCGCGTCCTGTGCCGCCTCGGCCAGGACCTCGGCGAAGCCGCGGTCCGACCCGGGCAGGTCGTCGCGGGTGGGCAGGAACCCGATGGTGACCGCGGGACCGGCGAGGGGGACGTCCGGCGTCGGGCTCTGCCAGGCGGGCAGGTGCGCCGGGTGCGTGTGCGTGCGGCCCATCGCGTCGACCAGCGGGGCGCAGCCCAGCGCGAGGGCCCGCTCGCGGGCGGCTCTCAGCTCGTCCTGCGCCACGGTGACCTCCTCGGGCTCGGACGCCCCACGATACGCCGGTGGGACGGGGCCCCCGGAGGTCAGCTCATCGGCTCGGCGTCGCAGGCGTCGTCGCCGAGCAGGTGCATGGTGTCGACCACCCGGTCGTAGGTCTCGGCGTGCTGCTCCGGGGTGGCCAGGCGGATGACGTGCCCGTCCAGGTCCACCCTGGTCGGCTGGAACCGCATCGTGGAGGTAACCGTGCCGTCCTCGTCCCGCTCTAGGTCGAACTCGGCGAACATGCCCTCCTGGGTCTCCGGTCGCAGCTGGCCACCGGTCGTGTCCGGGGACTGGTTGGACAGGAAGTTGCCGAGTCCGTAGATGACGTACTTGTCGTTGATCTTCTCGCACGGCTGGATCACGTGGACGTGGGTGCCCAGGATGAGGTCCACCGCGTCGGACTCCAGCAGGTCGGCCGCCAACTGCCGCTGCTCGTCGGTCGGGTCGGTCCAGTACTCGTTGCCCCAGTGCATGCTCAGCACCACGAAGTCGGCCCCGTCGGCCTTGGCCTGCTCGGCGTCCTCCAGGATGCCCTCCGCGCCGATCAGCGGCCACAGGTGGTCACCCAGCCAGGGCGCCTCGGGCGGCACGTCGGTGGTCGGGGCACCGCTGTTGTAGATCGTGTAGCTGTAGGCCAGCTGCGCCACCTTGACGCCGTCGACCTCGTAGTGGGCGATCCCGGGGTCGTCCTCCTCCGCGGTGGGCCCGGCATACTCCAGCCCGACCCCGCGGAGCACCTCCTGGGTCGACTCGAGCCCGGACAGCCCCTGGTCCCAGGTGTGGTTGGAGGCGAAGTCGCACCCGTCGTAACCGGCGTCGACCACCGCGTCCGCCAGCTCGTGCGGGGTGTTGAAGACGAGCACGCGCGGCTGGGTGATGTTGGTGTTGTCCGCCGACAGCGGGGTCTCCATGTGGCAGATGGTCAGGTCCGGCGCGGTGAGCAGGTCGCGCACGTCGTCGAACATCGGCCCGAAGTCGTAGCCGTCGCCGCCCGCGTTGGCTTGGGCGTTCGCGATGACCGGGGCGTGCGAGAGCAGGTCACCGGCCGCGCCGATGGTGATGCTGGCCGGCCCGGAGGCCTCCTCCCCGTCATCGGTCGAGTCCTCGCCGTCGCCACCACCGATGCCGCCGCCGAGCCCGCCGGTGGGCAGACCACCCCCGGAGGTCATCGCCCCGTCGTCGTCCCCGGGGGCCTGCGAGGGGGTGCCCGCATCGGAGCCGGTCGAGCCGGGGGTGTGTGGGGTCTCGTCGGCGCAGCCGGCCGCCAGGACCAGGAACGCCGTCGAGGCCAGGGCCAGGACGGGACGGGTGCGCAGACGCATGACTTCCACTGTATGTCGGCAGCCGGCGACCGGCCGGAGCAACACGGGGGGAGCGCCCATCCGGGGCGACGGTGACCTCCTCGCCGTGCGGGAGGTGTTCAGGTGCCCCCGGGTGCACCGGCCAGGGCGCGGGCGAGGTCCTCGGGGTCGGTGACCGGGAGGTCGCAGACCGTTCCCCGGCAGACGTATGCGGCGGCCCGGCCCTGCACCGGTCCACGGTCCCGCAGCAGGGGGACGTCCTCGTCGTCGCCCCCGCCCAGCACGAGGAACCCGCCGGGCGGCAGCGACCGGCGGGCGCTGCCCGCGAGCTCGGCCTGGCCCTCCCCGGCGCTGATCGCGACCTGGAGGGGTCCGGCCAGGTCCCCCTCCGCCACGGCCAGCGCCCATCCGGCGAACCGGGGGTCGGCGGCCGCGACCCCGGCCATCGGCCCGAGGGCGGTGCGCGCCAGCGCCAGGTGCTCCGCGGACCCGGCCGCGGCACCGTAGGCGAGCAGGGCACCGGCCAGCGCCGACTGGCCGCAGGGCTCGGCGTTGTCGCCGCGGCTGGCGGGCCGCAGCACCAGCGCCTCCGCGTCGTCCGCCGTGTCGTGGAACCCGCCGTCCCCGTCACCGAACCGGGCCAGGGCGGTCTCCAGCAGTCGTCCGGCCTCCTCCAGCCAGCGCCCCTGGCCGGTCGCCGCGTGGAGCACGACGAGTCCCTCGGCCAGGTCCCCGTAGTCCTCCGCGACGGCCTCGGCGGCACCCACCACCCCGGCCCTCGAGCTGCGCCGCAACCGTCCGTCGGTCAGGTGCAGTTGCAGCAGCAGGTCCGCGGCCCGAGCCGCCGCGGCCACCCACTCCGGCTCCTCCAGCAGCGACCCCGCGTCGGCCAGCGCGGCGATGGCCAGCCCGTTCCAGGCGGTGACCACCTTGTCGTCCAGCGCGGGTTGGGGGCGGGCGGCGCGCGCTGTCGCCAGGCGTGCCCGGACCTCTGCCCACCAGGCCGGGTCGTCGGGGTCCTCGAGCAGCTGCAGGGTCGAGGTGCCGTGCTCGAAGGTGCCCCCGGGCGTCACGGACAGGAGGGCGGCGGCGCGCTCGCCGTCGTCCGCACCGAGCACCGTGACGAGCTGGCTCGGGGTCCAGACGTACGTGCTGCCCTCGGTCCCGTCGGTGTCGGCGTCCAGCGAGGAGGCGAAGCCGCCCTCGGCGGTGCCCAACCGCTCGAGGAGGAAGGTGACGCTCTCGCGGACGACCCGGCCGGCCAGGTCCCGCACCGGTCCCTCCGCGCGTTGCCACAGGTGGCCGTAGACCCGGATGAGCTGGGAGTTGTCGTAGAGCATCTTCTCGAAGTGCGGGACCACCCAGGCGCGGTCCACGGCATACCGGGCGAACCCACCGTCGACCTGGTCGTAGAGGCCGCCCCGCGCCATCGCGACCGCCGTCGCCTCCGCCATCTCCAGGGCCGTGCCGTCCCCGGTGCGCGCATGGTGGCGCAGCAGAAACTCCAGGACCATGGACGGCGGGAACTTCGGGGCCGTGCCGAACCCGGCGTGCACCGGGTCGAACCCGGTATGCAGCGCGGCGACGGCGGCGTCGAGCGCGGCGGGGGAGAGCTTCCCGGCGGCCCGCTCCCGGCCCTGCGCCTCGCGGAGCACCGAGACCACGTGGGCGCCCCCGGCGCGCACCTCGTCCTCGCGCTCGGCCCACGCCTGGCCGGCGGCGTCGAGCAACTGGAGGAACTGCGCCCTCGGCAGGTAGGTGCCGCACCAGAACGGCTCACCCTCGGGGGTGAGCAGGCAGGTCATCGGCCACCCGCCGTGGCCGGTCATCGCGGTGGTCGCCGTCATGTAGACGGTGTCGATGTCGGGCCGTTCCTCGCGGTCCACCTTGATACTGACCCAGCCGTCGTTGAGCACCCGGGCCACGGCGTCGTCCTCGAACGACTCGTGCGCCATGACGTGGCACCAGTGGCAGGCGGCGTAGCCGACGCTCAGTAGGACCGGTGCGTTGCGGCGCTTCGCCTCGGCGAACGCCTCGGGTCCCCACTCCCACCAGCCCACCGGGTTGTCCGCGTGCTGACGGAGGTAGGGGCTGGTCGCATTGGCGAGCCGGTTGGTCATTCCTCTGACTCCTGACAGGCGGCATGTGTGGGTGGTCCGGTCCGAAGGACCGCGCGAGCGGCACCCGAACCGACCTTGGGGGAGTCTGGCGCGACCCCGACCCCTCCAGCCTAGGAGGGACGCCGCTACCGGTTCGCAACAAACCCACTGCTGGTGAGCCTTGGGCCCTCCCATCCGGAGGCCTCAAGGTTGTTCACAGTCCTGGTGAGGCGTAACGTGTATGATACGCTTTCTCCCTTGAGAGGAGTGCTCACCATGACCGGTACCAGCGCTTTCTGGAAGGACCTCGCGCGGGACCTTGAGGACCCTGAGTTCCTCCGGGAGTTTGTCGTCGAGTCCATGCGCATCGCCACCACCGACGAGGTGGTGAACGCGCTCGATGAAGCCCGCGAGGCCGCTGGGCTGTCCAAGGCCGAGCTTGCCCGCGCCATTCAGGTCGAGCCGGCGACGATCAGGCGCCTCTTCGCCTCGAACAAGTCAAACCCGACGCTTGGCACGCTGGCCGAGGTCGCGGCAGCTCTCGGGATGCGGATCACTGTCGAGCCGCTCGACGACGACGAGCGGACGAGGGTCACCGAGCCCCTCCTGGCCGGGCGGACCGCTGACCCCGTCGCTCTTGCTCGTCATCTCCACGGGTTGCGTACCCGTTCCAAGGTTCCGGTCTGACGTCACCCGATCGAACGCGGGTTGCGCTTCAGGTACTCCTCGCCCATCGAGCGCACCGCCGCGTAGTCGGCGGCGTTCAACGTGGTGCGGAACGGCTTGTCTCGACCATCGACCACCACTAACAGCGGAGTCTCTTTCTCCTTGGCCTCGTAGTCGAGCAGGCAGAACAAGCGGTAGTGGTGGCGCTTCGGTCCGTCGATACGGACCTCGAACCATCCGGTCATTTCGCCCTGCATAGCTTCCCAGTAGCCACCGCCGGCGAAGCGCTTCGGTGGGGCCGTGGCGACGGCGATGAGGACAGCGTTGGCCTTCGCGCGGACCGATGTCGGCCAGGACCGCAAGGCGTCGCGACCCGGCTCGGCCTGCGCGGGGTCGTCCTTGACGTGCCGCTTGAAGTAGACGATGTCGTGCGGGTCGTCGGGGGACGGCCCCGTGCGCACGGTTGGCGCCGGGGCGTTCTTCCGCTTCTTCGCGTTCGCCATCACCTGCAACGCTATTGGCGACCACCGACATCAGTTGGGAGGCAGGTGCTCGGGTGACGCGACCAAGTGATGCGGACCTCGGGGTCCCAGGACGCGTGTTAACTCTCTCAACTCATATCAACGATGCGTTAAGAATCTTGGGAAAACTCAACGCGTCTCGTGGGCCCTTCGAGGTGACTCGAAAGCGCACGCGACGAGAGATCGGCTGCCGGTGGCCGCCTGTGCAGCCCTGGCACTTGTGACAGGTTGAGTAGCCGACGCTCAGTCAGTCGAGCTGTTCGCGTCGGTGGGCGCTGGCGAGGAGGCGGTCGAAGGTCTCGAGAAGGCCCGGCACCTTCATCGCGGCTGTGTCCCAGACACGATCGTCCTGCACTTCGGCGGAGCCGTGGACCAAGATGTTCCGGAACCCGATGATCTGTCTCAGGTCACGTACCGGCGACGCGACGTATTGGCGGGCGAGTCAGGCCGCATAGAGTTCTTCCTTGCTTGCCTCGATGGACTCCATGACGAACGGATTTCGCAAGGAACCCGCCTCGACCAGGTCTACCGGGCGACCGACGAGGGCTTCCAACGCGTCGCCAAACTCGAAAAAGTGGCTCAGTGTTCGTGGTGTCGTGTCGGCGAACTCCACGAGGAAGTCAACGTCACTGTGGTCTGGGTCAAAGCGCGCAGTCACGGCAGACCCGAAGACGGCGAGACGGCGCACACCGAAAAGGCGGCACAGGTCCGCGATCGCAGCGCGATCCAGGATGACCATCCTCACACCTCGCTTTGCTCTCAAATCCATCGTCCCACGTCGGTGGGCATGTCTGCAGCAGGGACGTCACCACCTACCCGCGAGACCCCCGGTCCGATCCGAGGTTTGGTCGGCCGTACCCACCCGGACGACGTACCCTGCTGGTCGTGTCCGTTGACGTGAAGGTGGGGGGAGCGCCGCCTGCGACCGCGACGCGGTCCACCTTTCGCCCGGAACTTCACGGGGTCAGGGGACTGGCGATCGCGCTGGTCGTAGTGTTCCACGTGTTCGGTCACGGGCGGGTCTCCGGCGGGATCGACGCCTTCCTGGCCGTGTCCGGATTCCTGATGACGCTGTCCCTGGCCCGGCAGGTCGAGGCCGGGACGCTGACCCTGTGGGGCTACCTGGCCCGCCTGGCCCGCAGGCTGCTGCCGGCGGCGCTGATGGTGTTGGCAACGGTCGCGGTCGTCGGCTACTTCTGGACGCCCTCGTCGCAGCGCGCCCAGCTGCTGCGGGAGATCCGGGCGGTGGCGCTCTACCGGGAGAACTGGGAGCTGGTCGACTCCCAGCTGGACTACGCGGCGGCGGGGCCGGGCACCAGCCCGCTGCAGCACTTCTGGTCCCTGTCGGTGCAGGGGCAGTTCTACCTCCTGTGGTTCGTGCTCGTCGTGGTCGCGACCTGGGTCGGGGCGAGGCTGCTGGGCTGGCAGGCCCGCCGCTCGGTCTTCGTGGCCGTGGCGCTGGCCACGGTCGCCTCCTTCGTCTTCCACCAGGGGTGGGCCGCCCAGGACCAGCAGGTCGCCTACTTCCACACCGGCAGCCGGATCTGGGAGCTGGGCCTGGGCGGGCTGGTCGCGCTGCTCCTGCCCGGCCTCCGGCTGTCCACCGCGGTCCGGATCCCGATCGGGTGGTTGGGCGTGGCGCTCCTGGTCAGCTGCGGCTTCTTCCTCGACGGGGGCGCCCTGTTCCCGGGGCCGTGGGCGCTGTGGCCGGTGGGCGGCGTGCTCCTGGTGCTCGCGGCCGGCACCACGGGCCACCGGTGGGCCGCGGACCGGATGTTGCAGGCCGCCCCGCTGAAGTTCCTGGCCGACATCTCCTACGCCTGGTACGTCTGGCACTGGCCGCTGCTCATCTTCACCCTGCTCCGCACCGGCCAGGAGTCCGCGGACCTGCGCATCGCCGCCTTCGTCGTCGTGACCTCCGTGCTCCTAGCCTGGGGCACCACCCGGCTGGTGGAGGAGCCCTTCGTGCGGGGCTTCTCCCGGCGCACCGCCGCGACCCTCGTCGTCGGGGTCACCGGTGTCGCGGTGGTGGCCGGCGGGGCGACCTGGGCGCTCGGGGTGGTGGAGCGGCACCGGCACGAGGCGCTGCTCGAGGCCTCCCGCCCGTCGCCCGACCACCCCGGCGCGGCCGTCCTGGGCGAGGGCTGGACCGGGGAGCTGACGCCGGCCGACGTGGTGCCGGACGTCGCCGTCGCCGGTGGGGACCTGCCGGAGGTGTATGGCGAGGGAGACTGCATCAACACCCACCGGGACGTGCCCTCCTCGGCCGACCCCCGGCTGTGCTACCTGGGCGACCCCGACGGCGACCAGACCATCATGGTGCTCGGCGGGTCCCACGTGACGCAGTGGCTGCCGGCCCTGGAGATCCTCGCCGACCAGCACCACTGGCGGCTGGTGCTGTCCGAGAAGGGCGGGTGCCAGTTCATCGACCGGCCCGAGCCGGGGTCCTCCGACCCGCCCCAGCAGGAGAGTTGCTACCAGTACAACGAGAACCTCTGGCCACTCATCGAGGACGAACAACCCGACTACGTCTTCACCATCGGGACCACCTCCCGTCCCACCACCGGGGAGAGCACCCCGGACGGCTTCGTCGCCCTCTGGGACCGGCTGGACCAGCTGGGGATCCCGGTGCTCGGGATGCGCGACAGCACGCGGCTGGAGGAGTCGGTCCCCGAGTGCCTGGAGCGGACCGACATGGACGCCCGGGCCTGCGGCCAGGAACGGACCTGGCGGATGGCCGAGCAGTCACCGATCCTGAGCGTGCCCGACCTGCCCGGGAACGTCCGGCCGATGGACGTCAGCGAGTCGATCTGCGCGCCGGACTGGTGCCCGGCGGTGGTGGGCAACGTGATGGTCTACCGGGACACCAGCCACATCACCGCGACCTACATGCGCACCCTCGCGCCCGCCGTGGAGGACGAGCTGCGCAGGGTCGCGCCGGAACTCTTCTGACGTCGCGCCCCGCGGTGGGCAGGGGTTTACGCCGGCGCGTCCATCCCGGGGAACCCGGGCAGCTCCACGTCCCACGGCCAGGCGAACGCGGCCACCTCGGCGATCAGGCGCACCGTGCCGGCCGTGGCGTCCGGGTCCCCGGTGTGCTCGCCCGCCGAGCCGATGATCGTGGGCCACATCACCCCGAGCAGCCCCTCGGCCAGGGCGGTGCGACCCTGCGGGGTGTCCAGGTCGTCCGGCAGGCCGTAACCCAGCGGGGCCGGGGTGGCGGCGTCGCCGGCCAGCTCGGTCAGGGACCGGGTCAACCGGCGTAGCGGGCCGAGCGGTCGCTCGTACTTCGTCCGGTAGTCGCCCGAGGAACGGGCGGCCAGCACCTCGAAGCCGTAGATCGCCGGGCGGAAGGCCTCCAGCACCGCTGCCGCCGCCTCCCCGGTCGGCCCCGCCAGCTCGGGCCAGTCGGGACCGGAGCGCAACCGCATGGCCAGCCCGCCCCGCTGCCCGGCGATGGCGGTCAGCAGCGCCAGGTTGGCGGATGAGGCGGTGGACACCTCTGCCAGCGCCTCCGGCGTGACATCCTGCAGCGCCTCGTCGGCCAGCGCCTGCAACTGCGTCTCGACCCGGGCGGCCCGCTCCTGCTCCTCCCGCTCCCGGCGCTCCTTGGCGCTCTCGGTCCGGGTGACCCCGTCGCCGGCCTCCCCGTCCGCACCGCCCGAGGTCGAGGCGGCGTCGTCAGGGGCGGCGGGTGGGGTCTGCGTCGTCGTCGCGCCTGCGTCGTCACCGGGGGTCTCCGCGGGGAGCTCGGGCTCCGGGGGGAGCGGGATCCCCGCGTCCTCCAGGATGCCCTCCAGCACCCGGACCTGCTCGGTGTGGGCGGTCAGCGCCTCACCGGCGATGCCGTCCTGGTCCTCGACGGCCTCGGCGCGCAGCACCATGACCCGGGCCCGGTCGAGGGCGGCCGTCAGGAGCGCCGCGTCCGGAACGTCGGGCAGCGGAGCGGGCGGGTCGGACGGGTTGGCCGTCCGCCCGGTGCCGGATGCACCCCCGTCGGGGTCCTGGGTGGATCCGGTGTCCTCGGTGCAGGCTCCCACGAGGGTCAGGACCCCCACCCCGCACAACCCCAACACGGACCGGCGGCTGATCTGGTTCACAGCGCGCATGGTCGCGATCATGTCACGTGCGGATTGGTTACAGTGGACCCTCACCGGGCGGTGCGCCCGGCGCCGATGGCCACTGTGCCGTCGGTGACAGTAGAAGACGGAGGCACCCGGATGGATGTCAAGGCAGTGGCCGCCACGATCCGCCAGGAGGTGGGCGCCGCGCTACGCGGTTCGGGGGTCGATGTCGAGGATGTCGCCATCCACCCGGCCGGTCGCCGACGCCTGGTCCGGGTCACCGTCGCCCGGGACCTGACGGACCTGGACCCCACCGACCAGGAGAGCCCGGTCGAGCCGGCCACGCTGGACGAGGTCGCCGAGGCCACCCGCACCGTCGGTGACGTGCTCGACGCCTCCGACGTCATGGGGTCCGCCCCCTACACCCTCGAGGTCAGCACGCCCGGCGTGGACCGTCCGTTGACGAGCCCGGCCCAGTTCCGCCGCAACGTGGGACGCCTGCTCGAGGTCCGGCTCACCGACGACACCACGAGCACGGCCCGGTTGGTCGCGGCCGGGCCCGACGGCATACGGCTGGAGTCCGACCCCGACCGCACCATCCCGCTCGACCAGGTCGACCGCGCCCTCGTGCAGGTCGAGTTCACCCGCCCCTCCTCCCGAAAGGACTGACCCGTGGACATCGACATGGCCGTGCTCCGCTCGCTGGAGCGCGAACGGGAGATCCCGCTCGACACCATCATCAACGCGATCGAGCAGGCGCTGTTGAGCGCCTACCAGCGCGTGGACGGACACTTCCCGAACGCCCGCGCCGAGCTGGACCGCAAGTCCGGCCACGTCACGATCTGGGCCCGTGAGGCCGGTGAGGTCGACGAGGAGGGCGTGCGCGGTGAGCCCGGCCCGGAGTTCGACGACACCCCCGAGGGCTTCGGGCGGGTCGCTGCCTCCACCGCCCGTCAGGTCATCGTGCAGCGGATGCGTGACCTGGAGGAGGAGTCCATCCTGGGCGACTTCCGGGCCCGGGAGGGCGACATCGTCTCGGGGATCATCCAGCAGTCCAACGACCCCCGCTTCGTCTCCGTCGACTTCGGCACCGTCGAGGGTGAGTTGCCGACCTCCGAGCAGGTGCCGGGGGAGTCCTACGAGCACGGCCAGCGGCTCAGGTGCTACGTCGTCAGCGTCAAGCGGGGCCACCGCGGCCCGCTGATCACGCTGTCCCGGACCCACCCCAACCTGGTACGCCGCCTGTTCGCGCTGGAAGCACCCGAGATCGCCGACGGGATCGTGCAGATCGAGGCGCTAGCCCGGGAGGCCGGCCACCGCACCAAGATCGCGGTGCGGGCAACGGTCCCCGGCGTCAACGCCAAGGGGTCCTGCATCGGTCCGATGGGTCAGCGGGTGCGTGCGGTGATGACCGAGCTCCAGGGCGAGAAGATCGACATCGTGGACTACTCCGACGACCCGGCCGAGTTCGTCGCCGCGGCGCTCTCGCCGTCGCAGGTGCAGTCGGTCACCATCGTGGACCCGGTCGTCCGGCAGGCGCGCGTCGTGGTCCCGGACTACCAGCTCTCCCTGGCCATCGGCCGGGAGGGACAGAACGCCCGGCTGGCGCACAAACTCACCGGCTGGCGGATCGACATCCGATCCGACACTGCACCCTCCGGCGCACCCACCGCGACGTCGGGGGAGAGCACCGTCCGGGACGGGTCCGGGCAGACCCCGGCCGGCTGACCCTGTAGAGTGGACCCGGCCGTTCGCCCGTTCGGAGGCGATTCCGAAGGTGGTTCCGCCCCCGTGCGGACCTGCGTCGGATGTCGTCGTCGCGACGTGCAGGCGGCCGTGCTGCGAGTCGTCGCCACGACTGCCCCCACCGGACCCGAACCGGGCTGGAGGGTGCAACCGGACCCTGGCCGGCGGCTCCCGGGACGGGGTGCCTACGTGCACCCCACCCCGGACTGCGTGCACCGCGCCATCCAGCGCATGGCCTTCGGGCGGGCCCTCCGGCAGGAGGGGCGCCCGGACACCACCGCGCTGGAGGAGTGGGTGGCACGCCGGGCCTGACGTGGTCACCACGGCGGGACACCGCAGCACAGCAGGAACACCCCGGTGGGAGCCGGGGTGCGACGGTCGGCCCAACCGGGTCGACCGCAGGCACAAGGGCGGAGCCGACGGCTCTGTCATCGAGGAACCGGAAGCGGGTTTGACGCTGATGAGCACCCGATGAGTACTCAGCAATGAGCACCCAGCAGCACTAGCTGCGGTTCGCGTGCCCCCTGGGGCCCGGACCGCGGCGCAACGAAGGAGAAATGTGGCCAAGGTTCGGGTCTATGAGCTCGCCAAAGAGCTCGGAGTCGAGAGCAAGCAACTACTCGCGCACCTGAAGGAGCAGGGCGAGTTCGTCCGGTCGGCGTCGTCGACCATCGAGCCCCCTGTCGTCCGGAAGATCCGCGAGAACCCCCCGGCAGCGGCGAAGACCGCGGCCGACACCAAGAGTGAGAAGTCGCCGGCTTCGGCGACCCCGAAGGCCAAGCCCGGCGCAGCCAAGCCCGGCGCGGCAGCCTCGCCCGCCGCCCCGGCGACCCCGGCCAAGCCGGGTGCCCGTCCGGGTCCGGCCGCGCCCAAGCCCGGCGCGGGGAGCACCGACAAGAGCCCGGCACCCACGCCCGGGCCGGTCGCTACCCCGTCCGAGCAGCCGGCCGCCGCCGCGGCACCCGCCGAGACGCCGGCCCCGGCGTCCGAGCGTCCCGCGGCCGAGCAGAGCACGCCCGCGCCGGAGGCCGCGACCCCGAGTCGCCCCGAGGCCCCGCGTCCCGGTGCCAAGCCGGGCCCGCGCCCGGGCAACAACCCGTTCGCACCCAGCCAGGGCATGCGCAGCGGCCGCGGCAGCGACCGTGGGGACCGGGGTGACCGCGGTGACCGGGGCGGCTCGCCGCGCCCGGGCAACAACCCGTTCGCCTCCAGCCAGGGCATGCCGCGCCCGGGTGGCAGCCGCACCGGCCAGGCCGGTTCCGGTGGCCCCCGTCCCGGCGGTCCGCGCCCGGCTGCCCCGCGTCCCGGCGGCGCCCGCCCCAACCCGGGCATGATGCCGGACCGGGCGGCTGTCCCGCGTCCTGGCGAGCGTCCGGCCCGCGGCGGTGCCGGTGGTCGGGGCCGTGGCGCTCCCGGCGGTGGCCCGGGCGGCGGACCCGGCGGTGGCCCCGGGGGCTACCGCGGTGGCGGCGGCCGTCCCGGTGGTGGCCCCCGCGGGCGTGGCGGCACCCAGGGTGCGTTCGGTCGCGGAGGCGGCCGGGTGCGTGGGCGCAAGTCCAAGCGCGCGAAGCGTCAAGAGTTCGAGCAGATGCAGGCGCCCACCATCGGTGGCGTCAGCGTCCCGCGCGGCAACGGCGCGACCATCACGGTGCGTCGCGGAGCGTCCCTGTCCGACTTCGCCGACAAGATCAATGCCGACCCGGCAGCGCTGGTGACCGTGCTGTTCCACCTCGGTGAGATGGCCACGGCGACCCAGTCGCTGGACGAGGACACCTTCGGGGTGCTCGGGGCCGAGCTGGGTTACGACATCCGCGTGGTGTCCCCGGAGGAGGAGGAGCGCGAGCTCTTCAGCTCCTTCGGGCTGGACCTGGAGGCCGAGGCCGAGGCGGAGACCGACGAGGAGCTGCAGCCGCGGCCGCCGGTCGTGACCGTCATGGGTCACGTCGACCACGGTAAGACGCGGCTGTTGGACGCGATCCGCAAGGCCGACGTCGGCTCCGGCGAGGCCGGTGGCATCACCCAGCACATCGGTGCCTACCAGGTGCGCACCGAGCACGAGGGCGACGAGCGTGCGATCACCTTCATCGACACCCCGGGTCACGAGGCGTTCACCGCCATGCGTGCCCGTGGTGCCAAGGTGACCGACATCGCGATCCTCGTGGTCGCCGCCGACGACGGCGTGATGCCGCAGACCATCGAGGCGTTGAACCACGCCCAGGCGGCCGACGTGCCGGTCGTGGTCGCGGTCAACAAGGTCGACGTCGACGGTGCGAACCCGCAGAAGGTCCGCCAGCAGCTGACCGAGTACAACCTGATCGCCGAGGAGTACGGCGGCGAGACCATGTTCGTGGACGTGTCGGCCAAGCAGGGTCAGAACATCGACAGCCTGCTCGAGGCCGTGCTGCTCACCGCGGACGCGGCCCTGGACCTGCGGGCCAACCCGGACAAGGACGCCCGCGGCGTCGCGATCGAGGCGAACCTGGACCGCGGTCGCGGTGCGGTCGCCACGGTCCTGGTGCAGCAGGGCACGCTGCGCGTCGGCGACGCGATCGTCGCCGGTGCCGCGCACGGCCGTGTCCGGGCGATGCTGGACGAGCACGGCGCCACCGTGGCGGAGGCGGGCCCGTCCCGTCCGGTGCAGGTGCTGGGTCTTGCCTCGGTGCCCCGGGCCGGTGACACCTTCCTGGTGGCCCCGGACGACCGGACCGCCCGGCAGATCGCCGAGAAGCGGGAGGCTGCCGACCGGCAGGCCTCGCTGGCCAAGGCCCGCAAGCGGATCAGCCTGGAGGACCTCAACGAGGCCCTGGCCGCCGGCAAGGTCGAGACGCTGAACCTGATCCTCAAGGGCGACGTCTCCGGCTCGGTCGAGGCGCTGGAGGATGCCCTGCTGCAGATCGACGTCGGCGACGAGGTCGACCTGCGGATCATCGACCGTGGCGTCGGCGCGATCACCCTCAACAACATCAACCTGGCGCTGGCCTCGGATGCCGTCATCCTGGGCTACAACGTCCGGGCCGAGGGCCAGAACGCCGAGGTCGCCGACCGCGAGGGCGTGGAGATCCGCTACTACGGCGTGATCTACCAGGCGATCGAGGACATCGAGAACGCGCTCAAGGGCATGCTGAAGCCGGAGTACGAGGAGGTCGAGACCGGGTCCGCCGAGATCCGCGAGATCTTCCGGTCCTCCAAGTTCGGCAACGTGGCCGGGTCGATCGTGCGCAGCGGCGAGGTCCGTCGCGGCGCCAAGGCCCGGATCACCCGCAACGGCGTGGTCATCACCGAGGGCCTGGAGATCGCCGGTCTGCGGCGCTTCAAGGACGATGTCACCGAGGTCCGCGAGGGCTTCGAGTGCGGTATCAACCTGGGTTCGTTCAACGACATCCAGGTCGACGACCTGATCACCACCTACGAGATGCGGGAGATCCCGCGCTCCTGACCCGTTCGCGGGTGACGTCGTGCCCGGGGCCCCGTGCCCCGGGCACGACGCCCTCCCCACGGACCCCGACTGCTGGAGGAGAACGACATGGCTGACCCCGCCCGCGCCCGCAAGGTCGCCGAACGGATCAAGGTGCTGGTGGCCCAGGGGTTGGAGGTGCTCGTCAAGGACCCGTCGCTCGGGTTCGTCACGATCACCGACGTCCGGGTGACCGGTGACCTGCAGAACGCCACCGTCTTCTACACCGTGATGGGGGACGAGGACCAGCGCAGCACCACGGCGGAGGTGCTCGAGACCTACCGGGGCCGGTTGCGCTCCCACGTCGGCAAGGGCCTGGGGATCCGGTTGACGCCGACCCTGGAGTTCATCCTGGACGCGCTGCCCGAGGACGCCGCCCACCTCGACGACGTGATGCGTCGTGCGCAGGAACGGGACGCCGAGCTCGCCGCGGCCCGGGAGCGCGCGGCCTACGCGGGCGAGGCGGACCCCTACCGCAAGCCCCGCCAGGCGGAGGACGCCGGGGACGTGCGTGGCGACGGGTCCTGACCGCCCCGACACCGGCCGCGCCGCGCCCGCAGAACCGACCGGTGACGGTCTGCTCCTGATCGACAAGCCGGCCGGCTGGACCAGCCACGACGTCGTCGGGCGCTCCCGGCGGCTCTGCGGCACCCGCCGGGTCGGGCACGCGGGGACGCTGGACCCGATGGCGACCGGCTTGCTGGTCCTGGGCGTGAACCGGGCCACCAAGCTGCTGACCTTCCTGGTCGGCGCCGACAAGACCTACACCGCCACCATCCGGCTGGGGCAGCGCACCGTCACTGACGACGCCGAGGGGGAGGTGACCGCCGTCAGCGACACCGGCGCGGTCACCGACGCCCGGGTCGACGACGCCGTCGCGACCCTCACCGGGCCCATCGAGCAGGTGCCCAGCGCGGTCAGCGCGATCAAGGTCGACGGCAAACGCTCGTATGCCCGGGTCCGGGCCGGTGAGGAGGTCGCCCTGGCGGCCCGCCCGGTCACCGTGCACACTTTCACCGTCCACGACCGGCGCCGGGGCGCCGGTGCCGACGGCACGGCATACCTCGACCTCGACGTCACGGTCGGGGTCAGCTCCGGCACCTATGTGCGCGCGCTGGCCCGGGACCTCGGGGAGGCGCTCGGCGTCGGCGGGCACCTGACCGCCCTGCGCCGGACCCGGGTGGGTGGCTACACCCTGGACCGGGCGGTGACGCTGGAGGACCTGGCCCGCGACGGCGCCGGCACCCACCTGATCCCGCTCGCGCGGGCGGCGGCCGACGCCTTCGACACCCGTGAGCTCACCGAGCCGGAGGCGCGGGCGCTCGGCTACGGCCAGCGGATCGACTCCGCCGTCCCCGGCCGCACCGCCCCCGTGGCCGGCCTGGGGCCGGACGGTGACCTGGTGGCCATGCTCGACGAGAGGGCACCCCGGGCGCGTAGCCTCGTGGTGTTCGCCGCCCGTTAGAGTGACCGCCGTGCACCGCTGGAACGCCCTGGAGGACATCCCTGCCGACTTCGGCCCGAGCGTGGTGACCCTGGGGAACTTCGACGGGGTGCACCGCGGGCACCGGGCGGTGCTGTCCCGGGTGGTCGACCTGGCCGCGGCGCGGGACGCGCGGGCCGTCGCGGTCACCTTCGAGCCGCACCCGGTCGCGGTCCTGCACCCCGAGCGGGCCCCCGAGCGGATCACCGGCGCGGAGCACCGACTGGACCTGCTGGCCGAGTCGGGCCTGGACGCGACCCTGGTCCTGGAGTTCACCCGCGAGTTCGCCCTGCTGACCCCGGAGGAGTTCGTCCGGCAGGTCTTCGTCGAGGCGCTGCGGGCCGTGGTGGTCGTGGTGGGCGTGGACACCCGGTTCGGGGTGCACAACTCCGGTGACGTGGACACCATGCGGGACCTCGGCCGGGAGCTCGGCTTCGAGGTGGTCACCCTGGAGCCGGTGGGCGGGCCCGGCCAGGGCGCCACCCGCGCCTGGTCCTCGACCCGGCTGCGCCAGGTCCTCGCCGAGGGTGACGTGCGCGCGGCCGCCGACATCCTGGGGCGGCACCACCGGGTCAGCGGGATGGTCGTGCACGGGCACCACCGGGGCCGGGAGCTGGGCTACCCGACCGCCAATCTGGCCACCGACAGCGAGGGCCTGGTCCCCGCGGACGGCGTGTATGCCGGGTGGGTGGAACGTCTCGGGCTGCCCCCGGGCGACCCGGACCGCCGGATGCCGGCCGCCATCTCGGTCGGCACGAACCCCACCTTCGACGACGTCCTGGTGCGCACCGTCGAGGCCTATGTCCTGGACCGCACCGACCTGGACCTGTACGACGAGGTCGTCGCCGTCGACTTCGTGGCCCACCTCCGGGGCAACCTGAAGTTCGACTCGGTGCAGGAGCTCCTGGAGCAGATGGCCCGCGACGTCGCGGTGAGCCGATCCATGCTCCAGCAGTGACATGCGGTTCCTGCGGGCCGACTGGGGCCTGTATGTCGCGGCGCTGGGCCTGTCGCTGGTCGGCGCCGTCCTGGTCTGGTCCGCCACGCACCACACCGTCGGCCCCGCCCTGGCCGTCCGGCACCTGATCAACACCACGATCGGGCTGGGCCTCGCGCTGGTGCTGGTCCGCACCGACGTGCGGTGGCTGCGGGCGGCGGCGCCGTGGGTCTACCTCGCCGGGCTGGCCGGGTTGCTGCTGGTGCTCAGCCCCCTGGGCGTGACCGTCAACGGCAGCCGGTCCTGGATCCACCTGCCCGGCGGCTTCTCGCTGCAGCCGGCCGAGCTGTCCAAGATCGCGCTGGTGATCGGCCTGGCGATGATCCTCGCCGAGGGACGGGACCGGCAGCGCCCACCCCGCGCGCGCGAGGTGCTCACCGCCTGGGTGCTCGCCGGCATACCGATCGGGCTGATCCTGTTGCAACCCGACCTGGGCACCGCCCTCGTCCTCGGGTTCCTCACCATCGGGGTGGTCGCGGCCTCCGGCGCCGCCCGCGGGTGGACGGTCGCGGCGGTCGCGGGGGTGGTGGCCGCGGTGTGGGCGGCGCTGGCCGTGCCGCTGCTCGAGGACTACCAGGTGGACCGGCTGCTGGCCTTCCTGGACCCGGAGCTGGACCCCGAGGGCATCGGCTACCAGACCCGCCAGGTGCGGCTCGCGATCGGCTCGGGGGGGTGGGAGGGCGCCGGGCTGGGAGAGGGCCTGCAGACCCAGGGCGGCTTCATCCCCTACCAGTACACCGACTTCATCTTCTCGGTCGCAGGGGAGGAGCTCGGGTTCTGGGGCGCCGCCGGCCTGGTCGCGCTCCTGGGCTTCCTCATCGTGCGCGCCCTGTGGGTCGCGCTGCACAGTGAGGACCGGTTCGGGCGGCTGGTGGCCGTCGGGGTGGCCAGCTGGTTCGCCTTCCAGACCTTCCAGAACATCGGGATGAACCTGGGGGTGATGCCGGTGACCGGCCTCCCGCTGCCGTTCCTGAGCTACGGCGGGTCCTCGATGTTCGCCTGCTGGCTGGCCATCGGGCTGCTGGCGTGCGCGCAGAATACCCCTACCCGTCGGTAGCCGACGGGCGCTCCTCCGGCGGGGCGCCCTGTTCAGGCCCGGGCCGATCTGACACCATCAGCGCACAGGACCGGCGACAAAGGAGTGGTTATGGCCCGTGCGGCGAGGGATGAGCAGTTCGACCAGGCGGTGATCGACGACAGGGCCCCGAGCGTGGGCCACCTGTTCCGCGACCGCGTGGCCAAGTCGGCGGGGGAGGTCGCCTTCCAGTACCCCGATGGGGACCAGTGGGCGTCGTTGACCTGGGCGCAGACCGCCGACCGTGCCTACGCGCTCGCGGCCGGGCTGGTGGACCTGGGGGTCGAGCCGGAGGAGCGGGTGGCCCTGGCCAGCTCCACCCGGCTGGAGTGGGTGCTCTCCGACCTCGCCGTGATGTGCGTCGGAGCGGCCACCACCACCATCTACCCCACCACCCTGGCCGGGGACGTGGCCTACATCGTCGCCGACTCCGGCAGCCGCGTGGTGATCGCCGAGGACGACGCCCAGGTGGCCAAGCTGCTGTCCCGCAAGGAGGAGCTGGGGGATCTGCTGGCCATCGTGGTGATCGACGGGGAGGGCGACGGCGACCGGGTGCTGACCTTCGCCGAGCTGGAGGAGCGCGGCAGGGCCCGGCTCGAGCAGGAGCCGGAGCTGATCGACCAGCGCATCGACGGGCTGACCCCCGACCACCTGGCGACCATCATCTACACCTCCGGGACCACCGGGCGCCCCAAGGGGGTCCGGCTGCCGCACTCCGCGTGGACCTACGAGGCCGCCTCGGTGGATGCCATCAAGATCCTGGGCAGCGACGACCTGCAGTACCTGTGGCTGCCGTTGGCGCACGTCTTCGGCAAGGTCCTGCTCGTGCTGCCCCTGCAGATCGGGTTCCCCACGGCGGTCGACGGCCGGGTCGACAAGATCGTGGACAACCTCGCCGTCGTCAAGCCCACCTTCATGGGCGCCGCCCCGCGGATCTTCGAGAAGGCCTACGGCAAGATCACGACCATGATCGCCGAGGAGGGCGGGGTCAAGGCCAAGCTCTTCGACTGGGCCTTCGGCGTCGGCGGTCAGGCCGCCGACGCCCGCGCGGCCGAGAAGCCGGTGGGTGGGCTGCTGGGGCTCCAGCACACGCTCGCCGACAAGCTGGTGCTGAGCAAGATCCGGGAACGCTTCGGCGGCCGGATCCGCTTCTTCATCTCCGGGTCCGCCGCCCTCAACCAGGACGTGGCACGCTGGTTCGACTCCGCCGGCCTGCTGATCCTCGAGGGCTACGGCCTCACCGAGACCAGCGCCGCCAGCTTCGTGAACCGCCCGGTGGAGGGCAGCTACCAGTTCGGCAGCGTCGGCTGGCCGCTGCCCGGCACCGAGGTGCGGATCGCCGACGACGGGGAGATCCTGCTCCGGGGCCCCGGGGTCACCACGGGCTACCACAAGCTCGACGACGTGACCCGCGAGTCGCTGGACGAGGACAACTGGTTCCACACCGGCGACATCGGTGAGCTGGACGACAACGGCTTCCTGCGGATCACCGACCGCAAGAAGGACCTGTTCAAGACCTCCGGCGGCAAGTACGTCGCCCCGTCCGCCATCGAGTCGATGTTCAAGGGCATCTGCCCCTACGCCAGCCAGCTGGTGATCGAGGGCGACGGGCGCAACTTCGTCTCGGCGCTGATCACCCTGGACCCGGACGCGATCCAGGGCTGGGCCGAGCACCGGGGCATGACCGGCCGCTCCTACGCCGAGATCGTCGGCTCCCCGGAGGCCCGGGAGATGGTCCAGGGCTACGTCGACGAGCTGAACACCAAGCTCAACCGGTGGGAGCAGGTCAAGCAGTTCATCATCCTCGACCACGACCTGTCGATCGAGGAGGGCGACCTGACCCCGAGCATGAAGCTGAAGCGACGGGTCGTCACCGCCAAGTACAAGGACCAGCTGGACACGCTCTACGGCGGGTGAGGGCCGCCGGGCGCCTACCCTGGTAGCCATGACAGCCACGACGCAGCGGTCCGCGCGCGCCCCGGGCGCGTCCGTCTACGCCGACCTCGAGCCGCTCCTGGAGCAGGTCAGCAAGCCGGTGCAGTATGTCGGCGGCGAGCTGAACTCGCAGGTCAAGGACTGGCATGTCGGCGGCCACGGGCCCGACGGCGCAGAGCTGACAGCCCGCTGGGCGCTGATGTATCCGGACGCCTACGAGGTCGGCCTGCCCAACCAGGGCGTGATGATCCTCTACGAGGTGCTCAACGAGCAGCCGGACGTCCTGGCCGAGCGCACGTATGCCGTGTGGCCGGACCTGGAGGCCCTGATGCGCGAGCACGGGGTGCCCCAGTTCACCGTCGAGTCGCACCGGGCCGTGGCCGACTTCGACGTGCTCGGGCTCTCCTTCTCGACCGAGCTCTGCTACACCAACATGCTCACCGCCCTGGACCTGGCCGGCATCCCGCTGCACGCGGCGGACCGGACCGACGAGCACCCGATCGTGCTTGCGGGCGGTCACGCCGCCTTCAACCCCGAGCCGATCGCCGACTTCATCGACGCCGCCGTGATCGGCGACGGCGAGGAGGCGGTGCTGGCCGCCAGCCGGATCATCACCGCCTGGAAGGCCGAGGGGCGCCCCGGCGGCCGGACCGGCCTGCTGACCCGCCTCGCCGCGACCGGCGGGGTGTACGTCCCGGCGTTCTACGACGTGGAGTACCTGGCGGACGGCCGGATCAAGCGGGTCGTGCCCAACCGCAGCGGGGTCCCGTGGCGGGTCTCCAAGCACACCGTGATGGACCTTGACGCCTGGCCCTACCCCAAGCAGCCGTTGGTGCCGGTGGCCGAGTCGGTGCACGAGCGGATGAGCGTGGAGATCTTCCGCGGCTGCACCCGTGGCTGCCGCTTCTGCCAGGCCGGCATGATCACCCGTCCGGTGCGCGAGCGCTCGATCACCGGGATCGGGCAGATGGTGCAGCGCGGGCTGGACGCGACCGGGTACGAGGAGGTGGGCCTGCTGTCGCTGAGCTCGGCCGACCACTCCGAGATCGGGGACATCGCCAAGGGCCTCGCGGACCGCTACGAGGGCACCAACACCGGGCTGTCGCTGCCCTCGACCAGGGTCGACGCGTTCAACATCGACCTGGCCAACGAGCTGACCCGCAACGGTCGTCGCTCTGGCCTCACCTTCGCCCCCGAGGGCGGGAGCGAGCGGCTGCGCAAGGTGATCAACAAGATGGTCTCCGAGGAGGACCTGATCCGCACCGTCGCCGCGGCATACGGGGCCGGGTGGCGCCAGGTGAAGCTCTACTTCATGTGCGGCCTGCCCACCGAGACCGACGAGGACGTCCTGCAGATCGCCGAGCTGGCCAAGAAGGTCATCGACACCGGCCGTCAGGTCAGCGGTCGCCGGGACATCCGGTGCACCGTCTCCATCGGCGGCTTCGTGCCCAAGCCGCACACCCCCTTCCAGTGGGCCGCGCAGTTGGGGCCGGAGGAGACCGATGCACGGCTGCTGAAGCTGCGGGAGGCGATCCGTGCCGACCGGCGCTACGGCTCGGCGATCGGGTTCCGCTACCACGACGGGCAGCCGGGGCTGGTCGAGGGCCTGCTGTCCCGGGGCGACCGCCGGATCGGCGCGGTCATCGAGCAGGTATGGCGTGCCGGCTCACGGTTCGACGGGTGGAGCGAGCACTTCTCCTACGAGCGGTGGATGTCCGCAGCCGCGGAGGCGCTGGCGGACCTGCCGGTCGACGTCGCCTGGTACACCACCCGGGAGCGCGACGAGGTCGAGGTGCTGCCGTGGGACCACCTGGACTCCGGGCTGGACAAGGAGTGGCTCTGGGAGGACTGGCTGGACGCCCTCGACGAGAACGAGGTCGAGGACTGCCGGTGGACCCCGTGCTTCGACTGCGGCGTCTGCCCCCAGATGAACACCGAGATCCAGATCGGCCCCACCGGCAAGAAGCTGCTGCCCCTCAGCGTCCTCTGACGACCGGAGCCTAGTCCTCGGGGGAGTCGAAGAGGAGCGCGACCTGGGTGCCGTCGATGGTGACCAGCGAGAGCACCACCTTGTGACCGTCCCGCTCCCAGGTGCGCCCGAGCGAGCGGGTGATCGCGGCATCCTCCACGGTCTCCCAGCCGTCCGCGGTGAACGCCTGGTCGTAGTGCGCGATGACGGTCTCGCGGTCCGTGTCGGTCAGCTCGAGCAGGCGTTGCGGCCCCACCCACGTCCCGGACAGTTCGGCGGCGGAGAGCAGGATCGTGTCCAGCTGGGTCTCGATCGTGGGGGCGTCCAGCGGCTCGGTCCCGGGCGGGTCGGTCGGCAACTCCACGGGCGTGGGACGGGCCGGCTCCGCACCGGAGCAGCCGGCCAGCGCCAGCGACGCCGCCCCACCGGCTCAGATGACGCGCGTGGTGAGGACGCCCTCGATGCCGCGGATCTTGTCCACGATCTCGGTCGGGACCTTCCCCTCGACGTCGATCAGCGTGTAGGCCAGCTCACCGCGGGACTTGTTGAGCAGCTCGACGATGTTCAGGTCCGCGCCCGCGAGCAGGGTGGAGATCTGACCGACCATGTTGGGGACGTTGCTGTTGGCGATGGCCAGCCGGGTCACGGTGTCGCCGTGGCCGTTGCGGGGCAGCCGCGCGTTGGGGAAGTTCACGCTGTTGCGGATCGTGCCGTCCTCCAGGTAGCCGCGCAGCTGGTCGGCGGCCATCACGGCGCAGTTCTCCTCGGCCTCACCCGTGGAGGCGCCGAGGTGGGGCAGCGCGACGACCTTGGGGTGGGCGTTCAGCGAGGCCGAGGGGAAGTCGCACACGTAGGCGCGCAGCCGGCCGTCGTCCAGCGCGGACAGCACCGCGGCCTCGTCGACGATGCCGCCGCGGGCGAAGTTGAGCAGCACGGGCGAGGGCTTCATCATGGCCAGCCGCTCGGCGTTGACCAGGCCCTTGGTGCCCTCGACCAGCGGCACGTGCACGGTGATCGCGTCGGACCGGGTGAACAGGTCGTCCAGCGAGGTCGCCTGCTCCACCTCGGCCGACAGTTGCCAGGCCCGGTCCACGGTGAGCTGCGGGTCGTAGCCGAGCACCTTCATGCCGAGCGCCTGCGCGGCGTTGGCCACCAGGACACCGATCGCGCCGAGGCCGATCACGCCCAGGGTGCGGCCGGGCAGCTCGAAGCCTGCGAACTGCTTCTTGCCGGCCTCGACGGCGGTGTTGATCTCGGCGTCGTCGCCGGCCAGCTCGTGGGCGAACGCCCAGGCCGGGACGATGTTGCGGGCGGCGAGCAGCAGCCCGGCCAGGACCAGCTCCTTGACCGCGTTGGCGTTGGCGCCGGGGGTGTTGAACACCGGGATGCCGCGGGCGCTGAGGTCGGCGATCGGGATGTTGTTGGTGCCCGCCCCGGCGCGCGCCACCGCCAGGACCGAGTCCGGGATGGAGCGGGAGTGCAGGTCCGCCGAGCGCAGCAACAGGGCGTCCGGGTCGGTCAGGTCGTTGCCGACGTCGTACTGGTCCCGGGGGAGCCGGCCGAGGCCGATCGGGCTGATCGCGTTGAGGGTCTGGATGCGGTGCGTCATGGTGTGTGTCGCGCGTCGGCTCAGCCGTTGGCGCGCTCGAACTCCTTCATGAAGTCGATGAGGGCGTCCACGCCCTCCATGGGCATGGCGTTGTAGATGCTGGCGCGCATGCCACCGACGGAGCGGTGGCCGGCGAGGTTGGTCAGACCGGCCTCGGCGGCCTGCGCCAGGAAGGTCTTGTCGAGGGAGTCGTCGGCGAGGATGAACGGGACGTTCATCCAGGAGCGGGCGTCCGGGCTGACCGGGTTGCGGTAGAAGGGAGAGCCGTCGATCGCGGCATACAGCTTCTCGGCCTTGGCCCGGTTGCGCTCGCCCATCGCGGCCAGCCCGCCCTGGCCCTTGAGCCACCGCAGGATCAGCCCGAGCAGGTAGATGCCGAAGGTCGGGGGAGTGTTCAGCATCGAGCCGGCCTCGGCCATCGCCCGGTAGTCCCAGACCGACGGCGTCTGCGGGCGGGCCCTGCCGACCAGGTCGTCGCGCACGACGACCAGGCACAGGCCGGCCGGGCCCATGTTCTTCTGCGCCCCGCCGTAGATCAGGCCGAACTTGGAGACCTCGATGGGCCGGGACAGGATCGTGGAGGACATGTCCGCCACGAGCGGCACGTCACCGGTGTCGGGCACGTAGCCGAACTCGACGCCGCCGATGGTCTCGTTCGGCGTGTAGTGCAGGTATGCCGAGCCCTGGCTCGGGCGGACCGCCGCCGGGTCGGGGGTGGTCGAGTAGTTGCTGGCCGACTCGTCGGCCACGACGTTGACGGTGGCGTACTTCTTGGCCTCGGCGATGGCCTTCTTGGACCAGGCGCCGGTGTTGACGTAGTCGACCGTGTCGCCCTCGGCGGACAGGTTCAGCGGGATGCCGGCGAACTGGCCGGTGGCCCCGCCCTGCAGGAAGAGCACCCGGTAGTCGTCGGGCACCGCGAGCAGCTCGCGCAGCAGCGCCTCGGCCTCCTCGGCCGCGGCGACGAACTCCTTGCTCCGGTGGCTGACCTCCATCACGGACATCCCGGAACTGCCCCAGTCAGACATCTCGGACGCTGCCTGCTCGAGGACATCGAGGGGCATGGCTGCCGGACCTGCGGAGAAGTTGTGAACGCGCACAGTGGACCCACCTGGGATGAGACGTCGGTTGTCTGGACCGGACACCCCGGTCCACCGCCCATCTTCGCACTACCGGAACCGGGGGTCCGACCACGCGGGGCGTGATCCGCGCCTCACTCCCGCTCCGCGCACAGGAAGTGTCCCCGGGTCGGCGGGGAGGCCGGGGGCGCCCGGCCTCGTTGTAGCCTGCGGGTCCATGACTGCCGTGCACCCCCTGTCGCTCGCCTGGATCACCACCGGCGGGACCGGCGCCCGCAACTACGACGAGTTCGCCGACGAGGCCGAGATCAGCCAGATCATCGCCGACGCACCCCACAGTGCGCTCGGGGTGGAGATGCCGCACCGGGCCCCGGACAGCGCCGGCCGGACCTTCGCCGAGGCGCTCCCGCAGGCCGTGGAACGGCTGGCCGCCGCCAAGGAGGCCGGTGGTTACCGGCCCGCACAGGACGTGGTCGTGGCCTACCGGATCACCGACAGTGAGTCCGGGGATACGGCATACGGGCTGTTCGCGATGGTCGACACCGACGAGATCTCCACCAGCGCCGACGAGCCCGGCCGGGTGATCCGCAACGAGGACGTCTTCCTGGAGAAGGTGCGGGAGCGGGTCGCGCTGCTCGAGGCCACCGGCCACCTGCTCTCCCCGGTGCTGCTCATGCAGACCGAGCACGGCGCGGAGCTGGAACGGGCCCTGGCCGAGGCGGTCGAGACCCTGGGTGCGCCGGCCGCGACGGACACCGACCACGTCGGCCGCACGCACGAGGTCTGGCCGATCGGCCCGGGCGACCTCGCGGACCGGCTGACCGAGCTCGCCGGGGGTGGGGAGCTCGTCGTCGCCGACGGCAACCACCGCAGCCTGGCGGCACAGACGGGGGGCCTGGAGCGCTTCCTGGCGGTGGTGACAACCCCGTCGTCGCTGGCCATCCAGCCGTACCACCGGCTGGTGGCCGAGTTCTCCGGCACCCCGGCGGACCTGCGCGCCCGGTTGGAGGCCGCCGGTGCCGAGGTGGAGCCGGTCGTCGACGTGACCGCGGAGCCGCTGACCGCCGGCACGGTGCTGCTGTATGCCGAGGGGCGCGCCGTGCGGGTCCGTCTGCCGGGGGACGAGGACGGCCCGGTCGTGGACCGGCTCGACCACGCCCTGGTCGAGCGGGTGCTGTTCAACGACGCCCTCGGGATGGACGCCGGCGACAAGCGGATCCGCTACATCGGCGGGGACTACCCGGTGCAGTGGCTGGTCGAGCAGGTCGACGCGGGGGTCGCGGCGCTGGCCGTCCTCGTCGCGCCCGTGTCGGTCGAGGACTTCGTCCAGGTCAACCTGGCCCGGCAGAAGATGCCCCGCAAGAGCACCTGGTTCACCCCGAAGGCGCGGGCCGGGCTGGTCCTGGCCGAGCTGGGACCCGTCTCCGGGACGACGGCCGCTGCGGCCACCGCGACAGCGCAGGACGATGTCCCGGCGCGTTCCTGACGGTCCACCGCCGGAGCCGGCCGTCCAGAAGGTCACGGTCGAGTACGCCAAGCGCGGGCGGATGCGGTTCACCTCCACCCGGGACTTCCAGCGGGCCGTGGAGCGTGCGGTCCGGCTGGCTAGCATCCCGATGGCCTACTCGGCCGGGTTCCACCCGCACCCCAAGATCAGCTACGCCAACGCCGCCCCGACGGGCACGGCGAGCGAGGCGGAGTATGTCGAGCTGTCGCTGACCCGCGTGGTGGAGCCGGCCGAGCTGGCCGGCGCCCTGGACGGAGCGCTGCCCGAGGGTCTGGACGTGCTCCGGGTGGTGCAGGCGCCGCCGGGGTCCCTGGCCGACCGGTTGACCGCCAGCCGGTGGCGGCTGGACTTCCCAGGGGTGCCCGGGAGCGACCTGGCCCCACTGGTCACGGCGTTCCTGGACCGCGACGCCGTCGAGGTGACCCGGATGATGAAGCAGGGCCCCCGCCAGGTGGACGTGCGCGGGCCGGTCTTGTGCGCGACAGTGCGCGACGCGGACGGCTCGGCCGTGCTCGAGGTGACCCTGCGGCATACGACTCCCACGATCCGGCCGGCGGAGATCCTGGCCGCGCTGGCCGAGGAGGCCGGTGCGCCACTGCCCCGGTCGGTCAGCACGCGGGTGACCCAGGGCACCCTCGGCCCGGACGGCGAACTGCGCGACCCGCTGGCCGACTGACCACGGGAAACCCGGTCGGGGCCCTCCGGTGTGCGATACTCGGTGACGGTTGCGTGGCAGGACCACACCCGCCCCGCGACCCGACGACATCCCCGTTCCGCGGTGCGGCGCCACAGAGCCCGGCACGCGCAGCGAGACCGACACGGTCTGCCCGGATGCGCCGGCCCCGGTCCGGTGACGCGCGACCCGCGCGAGCCGCCGGGTGCACAGGACGACTTCCGTCCGCTCGCGACAGTCGAGCGGGACGACGACCCGCGGCAAGCGGCGAGACGGGCCAGTGGCCCGGGTGTGGGTTTCGCGGCCTGCCCTGAGAGGACACCCGATGGTCTCCACGGACGACCACAACAACGATTCAGCACCCGCCGACGAACCCGCAGGCACCTTCCCGACGCTGTTCTCCCACGTGGACACGACCACCCCGGTCGCCCCGGTGGTGGCCGAGCCGGAGCAGGACGAGGAGACCGACGAGGCCGATGAGGCCACAGCACCGGCGGTCGCCGCCCCCTCCTTTGGCCTGCTGTTCCAGGCGCCCGACCTGTCGAAGGTCCCCGAGCGGCCGCGGCGCAAGCCGGCCCGCGAGACCGGCTCCGAGGAGGAGGCCGAGGACAACCAGTCGGGGCGTGGTGCCCAGCGGGGGAGCGGCGGGGGGTCCGAGGGCGACTCCGACAACGGCTCGGGCAACGGCCCGGACGGGGGATCGGACGGCGGGTCCGACGGGGAGGACGACGGCCAGGGCGGGCGCCGGCGGCGCCGCCGCGGCGGCAAGGGCCGGCGCGGACGCTCCGACTCCGACGGGGGAGAGGACCAGCAGGGCGGCAGCGAGGACGCCGGGGACGGCGAGGACTCCCGCGGCGGCCGGGACCGCCAGGACGGCGGCGACGGGCGCGGCGGCAAGGGGGGCCAGGGCGACCAGTCCGACAAGGACGGCGGGTCCGGTCAGGACGACCAGTCCGGCGGGGACGACGACGGTGACGGCTCGGGCAGCAGCCGGCGCCGCCGCCGGCGTCGCCGCGGCGAGGAGTCCGAGTCCGGCAACCGGGCCCGGGGTGGCCGCGCCCGCAGCGCCCAGGACGAGGTGTCCGGGGTCCGCGGCTCGACCCGGCTGGAGGCCAAGCGCCAGCGGCGCCGGGAGGGCCGCGAGGCCGGTCGGCGGCGCACCATCATCACCGAGGCCGAGTTCCTGGCCCGCCGGGAGAGCGTCGAGCGGGTGATGGTGGTCCGGGGGCTGGAGGACCGCACCCAGATCGGCGTCCTCGAGGACGGGGTGCTCGTCGAGCACTACGTGTCCCGCGAGACGCAGACCACGATGGTCGGCAACGTCTACCTCGGCCGGGTGCAGAACGTCCTGCCCAGCATGGAGGCCGCGTTCGTCGACATCGGCAAGGGCCGCAACGCGGTGCTGTATGCCGGGGAGGTCAACTGGGACGCCGCGGGCCTGGACTCGGGGGAGCCCAAGCGCATCGAGAACGCGTTGAAGTCCGGGGAGTCCGTGCTGGTCCAGGTCACCAAGGACCCGATCGGGCACAAGGGCGCGCGGCTGACCTCGCAGGTCTCCCTACCGGGGCGCTACCTGGTCTACGTCCCGGGCAACTCGATGACCGGCATCTCCCGCAAGCTGCCGGACACCGAGCGGGCCCGGCTGAAGCAGATCCTGAAGGAGGTCGTCCCGCAGGGCGCCGGCGTCATCGTGCGCACCGCCGCCGAGGGAGCCAGCGAGGAGGAGCTGCGCGCCGACGTGGAGCGCCTCACCAGCATGTGGGAGCGGATCCAGGCCAAGGAGAAGACCGGCAACGCCCCGGTGCTGCTGCACGGGGAGCCGGACATGACCGTCCGGGTCATCCGGGACGTCTTCAACGAGGACTTCACCAAGCTGGTCGTCTCCGGCGAGCAGGCCTGGACCGAGGTCAGCGACTACATCGCCGACGTCGCGCCGGACCTGGCCGACCGCCTCGAGAAGTGGGACGGCGAGGGCGACATCTTCACCGCCCACCGGGTCCACGAGGCGCTCGCCAAGGCGATGGACCGCAAGGTCTGGCTGCCGTCCGGCGGCTCGCTGGTCATCGACCGCACCGAGGCGATGACCGTCGTCGACGTCAATACCGGCAAGTTCGTCGGCTCCGGCGGCAACCTGGAGGAGACGGTCACCAAGAACAACATCGAGGCGGCCGAGGAGATCGTGCGCCAGCTGCGGCTGCGCGACATCGGCGGCATCATCGTCATCGACTTCATCGACATGGTGCTGGAGAGCAACCGGGACCTCGTGGTCCGGCGGTTGCTGGAGTGCCTGGGCCGGGACCGCACCAAGCACCAGGTGGCCGAGGTCACCTCCCTCGGTCTGGTCCAGATGACCCGCAAGCGGGTCGGGGCCGGGCTGATCGAGGTGTTCTCCGAGACCTGCACCCACTGCGCCGGGCGCGGCATCGTCGTGCACCCGGAGCCGATCGAGAAGTCCGGTGGCGGCTCGGACCACGGCGGTGGCCGGGGCCGGGGCAACGGGGGCGGCCGCGGCCGCTCCGGCGGCTCCGGGAACAACGGCGGCAACGCTGCCGTCGCCTCGCGCCCGCAGCCCAACCCCTCCGGTCCCACCCCCGCCCAGATCGCCGCAGCGGCCCACGCCGCGGCCCAGCAGGCCGGCAGCAAGGCCGACGCCGGCGCCGTGGCCGGTGCGACCGAGGCCGCCGTCGAGGCCCTGGTGGGTCCGGCGGCCACGGCGGCGGACACCGACGCCACCGCCCCGTCCGGTGAGGACCGGACCGGCCCGGCACCCACCGGGGCCGCGGCGCAGCCCGAGTCGTCGGAGCAGGCCGCGGCCCCCGTCGCCGTCGAGCCGGTGGCCCCAGTCGTCGCCGAGCCGGTGGCCCCCGCCCCGCGCAAGCGGGCCCGGCGGGGGCGGGTCACCGCACCGGTGACCGCGCCGGCCGAGTCCGTCGTGGTCGACACCACGGTCGGGGAGCCGGCTCCCGTGACCCCGTCCGGGACGGACGCCGACCCCTCGGGCGAGGCGCCGACCCCGGCCACGCAGGCCCCGGAGAGCACCGGGACCGGCGACTGGGCGACCCCGTCGGAGCCGGAGGCACCGGGCGAGGCGGAGACCCCCTCCGCCGCGGCCGCGCCGAAGGCCCCCGCCCGTCGCTCCCGGGCCAAGCGGGCCCGGGTCGTGGCACCGGCGGGTCCGCCCACGGGCGGTCCGGCCGAGCCAACCGAGTGAGTTTGGCAGGGGCGTCGTCCGCACGGTATTGTGGTGCGTCGGCGCGCCCTGTGGCGCCGTTCCGGGACCTCAGGTCCCCGGCCCGGGGCCGAGTCCCACAACAGTCGTAGGAAAGTGAGTTCAACGTGTACGCGATCGTCCGCGCTGGCGGCCGTCAGGAGAAGGTTTCCGTCGGTGACGTCCTCCTGGTCGACAAGGTGAATGCGCAGGCGGGCGAGTCGGTTGACCTCGCGGCGCTGCTGCTGGTCGACGGTGAGTCCATCACCTCCGACGCCGACTCCCTGGCCAAGGTCAAGGTGACCGCCGAGGTGGTCAAGGCCGCCAAGGGCCCCAAGATCGTCATCCAGAAGTACAAGAACAAGACCGGTTACAAGAAGCGGCAGGGCCACCGCCAGCCGCTGACCCAGGTCAAGATCACCGCGATCGACGCCTGAGACCGACCGAATAAGACCAGAAGGTAGGCACTAGGAATGGCACACAAGAAGGGTGCGTCCTCGACCCGCAACGGTCGGGACTCCAACTCCCAGCGTCTCGGTGTGAAGCGGTTCGGCGGCCAGGTCGTCGGGGCCGGCGAGATCATCGTCCGGCAGCGCGGCACCCACTTCCACCCCGGTGTCGGGGTCGGCCGGGGCAAGGACGACACGCTGTTCGCCCTCGTTCCGGGCACCGTCGAGTTCGGCGCGAAGGGCGGCCGCAAGACCGTCAACGTCGTCGACGCCGCTGTCTGAGACAGCCCACAGCACCACATACCCCGGACGCCGGTGCGTTGCCCGTGAGGCAACGCCCGGCGTCCGTCGTTGTTGAGAGGATCCACCCATGGCCACTTTCGTCGACCGGGCAGTCCTGCACCTGACCGCCGGCAACGGCGGGCACGGTTGTGCCTCGGTGCACCGGGAGAAGTTCAAGCCGCTCGGCGGCCCCGACGGAGGCAACGGCGGCCGGGGCGGGGACATCGTGCTCCGCGTCGACCCGCAGGTCACCACGCTGCTGGAGTACCACCACGGACCGCACCGCACCGCGACCAACGGGCGTCCGGGCGAGGGCGGGGAGCGCAACGGGGCCCAGGGGGAGGACCTCGTGCTCGGCGTGCCGGACGGCACCGTCATCAGCACCCGGGACGGTGAGGTGCTGGCCGACCTGGTCGGGACCGGCGCCGAGTACGTCGCGGCCCGTGGCGGACGCGGCGGCCTCGGCAACAAGGCACTGGCCTCCCCGCGGCGCAAGGCGCCGGGGTTCGCCCTCCTGGGAGAGCCGGGGGAGACCGCCGAGGTGGTGCTGGAGCTGAAGACCCTGGCGGACGTGGCCCTGGTCGGCTTCCCCTCCGCGGGCAAGTCCAGCCTGGTCTCGGTCGTCTCGGCGGCCAAGCCGAAGATCGCCGACTACCCGTTCACCACGCTCGTGCCCAACCTCGGCGTGGTCACCGCCGGCGGCAACCGGTTCACGATCGCCGACGTCCCCGGCCTGATCCCCGGCGCGAGCCAGGGCAAGGGGCTGGGCCTGGAGTTCCTGCGCCACGTCGAGCGCTGCCACGTCCTGGTGCACGTCATCGACTGCGCCACGCTCGAGCCGGGCCGCGACCCGCTCACCGACCTCGACGTGATCGAGCACGAGCTGGCCGAGTACGTCCCGGACGCCTCCCTGGGGGGCATCCCGCTGGCCGACCGGGTGCGGGTCGTCGTGCTCAACAAGGCCGACGTCCCCGAGGCGCGGGAGCTGGCCGAGATGGTCCGGCCCGACCTGGAGGAGCGCGGGCTGGAGGTGCACATCGTGTCGGCGGTGGCGCACCTGGGCCTGAAGGAACTGACGTATGCGCTGGCTGGCCACGTGCAGCGGGCCCGCGACGAGCAGATCGAGATCGAGCCGCCCCGCGTGGTGCTGCGCCCGAAGGCGGTCGACGACGCCGGCTTCCACGTCCGGCGGGAGAACACGCCGGACGGCGAGGTCTTCCGCGTGCTGGGGGACCGGCCCACCCGGTGGGTGCGGCAGACCGACTTCGGCAACGACGAGGCGGTCGGCTACCTCGCCGACCGGCTGAACCGTCTTGGGGTGGAGGACGGGCTGCTCAAGGCCGGCGCGGTGGCCGGGTCGACGGTGCTGATCGGGCCGGAGGAGGACGCGGTCGTCTTCGACTGGGAGCCGACGGTCGCCTCGGGTGCCGAGCTGCTCGGGCAGCGCGGCACCGACCTGCGCCTGGAGGACCGGCACCGGCCGACCCGCGAGGAGAAGCGGGCCGCCTTCAAGGACAAGATGGACGCCAAGACCGCCGCCCGGGAGGAGCTGGCCGCCGACCGTCGGGCCGGGCTCTGGACCGACCAGGACTGAGCATCGACCGGACCCTCCGGTGCATTTTTATGCAGGGGAGTGGTTTAGTATGCTTTCCATGGCAAGTCCCCGTTCCGCGATCCGTGACGCCCACCGGGTGGTCGTCAAGATCGGCTCCTCCTCGATCACGGCCCCGCAGGGCGGCATCGACTCCTACCGGTTGCAGGCGCTGTCCACCGTGCTGGCCAAGCGCTGCCTCGCCGGGGGCCAGATGCTCCTGGTCTCCTCGGGGGCGATCGCGGCGGGGATGACCCCGCTGGGACTCACCCGCAGGCCCAAGGACCTGGCCACCCAGCAGGCCGCGGCCAGCGCCGGCCAGGGCAACCTGATGGCCGCCTACACGACCGCCTTCCACCTGCACGGACTCACCGTCGGTCAGGTGCTGCTGACCGCGGACGACACGCACCGGCGGTCCCACTACGTCAACGCCAGCCGCACCCTGGAGCGCCTCCTGGAGCTGGAGGTCGTGCCGATCATCAACGAGAACGACACGGTGGCCACCGAGGAGATCCGGTTCGGCGACAACGACCGGCTGGCGGCGCTGGTCGCCCAGCTGATCAAGGCCGACGCGCTGGTGCTGCTCTCGGACGTCGACGGGCTCTACACCGGGCACCCGAGGGAGCCGGACAGCGAGCGGATCGGGGTGGTCTCCAGCCCGGAGCAGATCGCCGACGTGCACATCACCGCGCCCGGCTCCAAGGTCGGCAGCGGCGGGATGGTCACCAAGGTGGCCGCCGCCCAGATGTGTGCCACCGAGGGGATCCCGGTCGTCCTGACGTCCGCGGACCAGGCGGCGCAGGCGCTGGCCGGCGAGGACGTCGGCACCCTCTTCGAGCCCACCGGCAGCCCGAAGAACGCCCGCCGGCGCTGGCTGGCCCACGCCACCCACGTCAACGGGCGGCTCATCCTGGACCGGGGCGCCGTGGAGGCGGTCGTGAAGCGGCAGACCTCGCTGCTGCCGGTCGGGGTGACCCGCATCGAGGGCGTCTTCCACGCCGGGGACACCGTCGACCTGTGCGACCCGCAGGGGGAGGTGGTCGCCCGCGGTTTGGTGGGCTACGACTCCGACGAGCTGGGTGGCCTGGTCGGACGGCGGCTCGATACCGACAGAATGAACCATGCCCGGGCCCGCGGCTCGGGCGTCCGCACCGTGATCCGTCGCGACGACCTCGTCGTCCTGTGAGGAGAAGATCCCGATGACCGTCACCGACCAGGCCGGCGCCGCCGCCCGCCAGTCCGCGTCACCCACCGGCGGCACGCCGGCGCCCGCCCAGCCCGCCGCGGTGGACCCCGCGGCGGTGGACTACGTGCACGGCGTCGCCCGCCGGGCCCGGGTGGCCTCGCGGAGGCTGGCGCTGCTGTCCCGGGCGGACAAGGACGCGGCCCTGCTGGCGATGGCCGACGCCGTCGACGCCGCCACCGGGCAGATCGTCGCCGCCAACGCCGAGGACCTACAGCGCGGGCGCGACGCCGGGATGGCGACCGGTCTGCTGGACCGGCTCACCCTCGACGACGACCGGGTGCACGCGGTCGCGGACGCGCTGCGCCAGGTCGCCTCTCTGCCCGACCCCGTCGGGGAGGTGGTGCGCGGGTCGACCCTGGCGAACGGGCTGCAGATCCGTCAGGTCCGGGTGCCGATGGGCGTGGTCGGGATGATCTACGAGGCTCGGCCCAACGTCACCGTCGACGCCGCGGGCCTGGCGCTCAAGAGCGGCAACGCGGTCCTGCTCCGGGGCGGGTCGGCGGCGGCCTCCAGCAACGCCGCGCTGGTCGCCGCGCTCCGCTCCGCCCTGGCCGAGCGCGGGCTGCCCGAGGACGCGGTCAACCTGCTGTCCGAGGGTGGCCGCGACGCCGCCCGGGCGCTGATGACGGCGCGCGGGCTGGTCGACCTGGTCATCCCGCGCGGGGGCGCCGACCTGATCCAGACCGTGGTGCGCGAGTCCACCGTGCCGGTCATCGAGACCGGGGTCGGGAACTGCCACGTGTATGTCGATTCCTCCGCCGACGTGCAGTCCGCCGTCGACATCGTGGTGAACTCCAAGGTGCACCGCCCCTCGGTCTGCAACGCGGCCGAGTCGCTGCTGGTGCACGCCGACGTGGCCGACCGGGTGCTGCCTGCCCTGTTGGCGGCGCTGGCCGCCGAGGGAGTCACCGTGCACGGGGACGACGCCATCGGGGACGCGGCCCGTGCGGCGGGCGCCGACCGGGCATACCAGCCGATCGCCGACGGGGACGACGACACGGAGTTCCTGTCACTGGACCTGAGCGCCCGAGTCGTGGGCAGCCTCGACGAGGCGCTGGCGCACGTGCAGGAGCACACCTCCGGACACACCGAGGCCATCGTGACCGCCGACCGGGCCGCGGCCCGGCGCTGGGTCGCCGAGGTCGACGCCGCCGCGGTCATGGTCAACGCCTCGACCCGGTTCACCGACGGCGGGGAGTTCGGCTTCGGCGCCGAGATCGGCATCTCCACGCAGAAGTTGCACGCCCGTGGCCCGATGGCGCTGCCCGAGCTGACGACCACCAAGTGGGTCGTCGAGGGCGACGGCCAGACCCGGGCCTGACCCCGCTCGGTCAAGCGGGGGCCAAGTCAGGCCCAAGACTCGCCCAGGAAGTCACGGGACGCGTTGTCGGGCCCGCGCGGCGGCGGGATGCTTCGGTCCGTGGAGACTCGACGACGCATCCCGCTGACCGCATCCCTGGCTGTCCCCGCCGGGCTGGCCCTCGCGCTGACCGGAGCGCTGCCGGCCTCGCCGGTGACCACGGCGCCGACCGTCGACCAGGCCGACGAGACGGCATACGTGGCGCTGGGCGACTCCTTTTCGGCGGGGACCGGCACCCGTGCCCGGACCGACAACTGCTACCGCTCGCCCTACGGGTACCCGGCGTTGATCGCCGGGGCGCAGGGGCTGACCCTGGACTACCAGGCGTGCAGCGGGGCGACGACCGCGGACGTGCTGGCCAACCAGGTGGGGGCGCTGGGGCCGGAGACGGGTCTGGTGACGATGACCATCGGCGGCAACGACCTCGGCTTCGCCTCGGTGATCACCGAGTGCGCCCTGCCCGGGTGGCTCTCGGACTGCCACGGCGCGATCAACGACGGCCGCCAGATCCTGCAGACCCAACTGCCCGGGCGCTACGACGCGGTGCTCGGGGCGATCGCAGCCGGAGCACCCTCCGCCGACGTGCGGGTCGGCGGCTACCCGCACCTGTTCAACGGCCGGGACTGCCACCTGCTCACCTTCTTCACCCGGTCCGAGATGGACGCGCTGAACGCGGCGACCGACGAGCTGGACGCGCTGGTCGAGCAGAAGACGACCGGTGCCGGCTACACCTACGTCGAGCCGCGGGACGCGTTCGGCGGGCACGCCGTCTGCGACCGGACCGAGTGGATCAACGGGTTGAGCTGGCCGATCGTGGAGTCCTTCCACCCCAACCGGGCGGGCAACATCGCCTATGCCGACCTCTTCGCCCCGGGCTCGGGGACCGCGGAGGCCTCCGCCGTGCCCGCCGAGCGGACCGCGCAGAGCGAGTCGACCCTCGTCCGCAGGCAGGCCGAGACCGTGCTGGGGATGGACCTGACCAGCCCCGCGAACCTCCGGGCGGCACGGGCGGCGGGCATCCCGACCGGCACCCTCCAGTCGGTCGTGCGCGACCTGGAATCCGGCGACACGGCCCGGGCAGCCGCCGCGCTCGAGCGGCTCAGCGAGCTGGACGCCCGGCACGAGGCACGCCTCGGCGCACACCGCTGACGCGCCTCAAGCGCGGGCCAACGGCCGGCCAAGAGTTGCTCACGTCTTGACCGGAGCGGTTGTGGCAGGGCCGAACCGGCCGTAATGCTCGAAGGCGTGGATATTCGACGACGCACCTCGCTGACCGCACTCACCTCGATCCCCGCCGGGCTCGCGCTCGCGCTGACCGGGGTCGTCCCCGCGCAGGCCGACGACACGGCATACGTGGCGCTGGGCGACTCCTTCTCGGCCGGCACCGGGACCCGGAACTCGACGGACGACTGCTACCGCTCGCCCTACGGCTATCCGGCGCTGATCGCAGGGGCGCAGGGGCTGACGCTGGACTACCAGGCGTGCAGCGGGGCGACGACCGCGGACGTGCTGGCCAACCAGGTGGGCTCGCTCGGCCCGGACACCGGGCTGGTGACGATGACCATCGGCGGCAACGACCTCGGCTTCGCCGACGTGATCACCGAGTGTGCCCAACCCGGGTGGCTGTCCGACTGCGCCGGGGCGATCGCCGGAGGGCGCGCCATCCTGCAGAACGAGCTCCCCGGCCGCTACGACGCCGTGCTCGGGGCGATCGCCGCCGCGGCGCCCGCCGCCGACGTGCGGATCGGGGGCTACCCGCACCTGTTCAACGGGGAGGACTGTAACGCCGCCACGTTCTTCTCACCCGAGGAGATGGCCGACCTCAACGCGGCGACCGACGAGCTGGACGCGCTGGTGGAGCAGAAGACGCTCGGGGCCGGCTACACCTTCGTCGACCCGCGGGACGCCTTCGACGGGCACGCCGTCTGCGACGACGTGGAGTGGGTCAACGGGTTGAGCTGGCCGATCGTGGAGTCCTTCCACCCCAACCGGGACGGCAACATCGGGTATGCCGACGAGTTCTGGCCGGGGTCCGGCTCCGCGGCGGCGGCCACGGTGCCCGCCGACCGGACCGCGCAGGGCGTGGAGGCCTCGGTACGCCAGGAGGCCGACGCCGTCCTGGCGATGGACCTGGCCAGCCCGGCCAACCTGCGGGCCGCGCAGGCGGCGGGGATCTCGCCGGACCGGATCACCGGGCTCGTGGAGCAGCTGCGGTCGGCGGACACCGACGTCGTCGCCGGTGCGCTCGCGGAGCTGTCGGCGCTGGACGAGCAGCACGACCAGCGGGTGGTCGCCTACCGCGGCTGACGGCGCAGGGCGCGGCGGGTCAACCGGGTGCCCGGATAGCGCCACGACCGGATCAGCTCCTCGACGGCCCACACCATGGTCGGGCTGGACCACGACTGGGAGGGTTTGTGCAGCGCCCAGCCGTCTCCGACGGTGACGGCGGCGTGGGCGAGCTCGCCGTGCTCGTGCCACAACAGGACCTGTCCGGCGGCGTGGTCGTTGTCGGCGCCGTCGGACGGGTCCGTGTGGGTCTCCACCCAGCGGGTGAAGGTGTCCTGCCGCACCCAGTCGATGGCCACCGGTTCGCCGGCGGCGGCCATGACCGCGCCGAAGCAGTTCGGACCCGACCCGGGAGGGAAGCTGCCGGCCAGCTCGGCGGCACCGGGGAGGGGCCCGTCCGACGCGGCGCGGAGTTGCTCCCGGGCGAGCGCGTGCTGGCTGGGCCTGGTCCCGGCCTCGACCCACCGCAGCAGCTTCGCCCGGACCATCGGGTCCGTCGGCCAGGCCGGCGCCGGCTTGGGGTGCACCCGGTGCCGGCGTTCCGCGGTGAGCGCGGCCCGGGTCCGGGCGGGCAGCGCGGCGAACTCCTCCGCGGTCAGGCCCACCCACGACCCGCCGCCGTACATGAAGAAGGTGTCCCGCAACTCGTCGGTGACCTCGAACGACGGCGCTTCCGGCAGGTCGGCGAGCAGCCCGGGGTCGAGGGCGTCCACCCGGAAGGGCTGCCGGACGGGGGCGAACCAGGCGAGCCACCGGTCCACCAGGGCCGGCGACACCCCGATGCCGAGCACGCTGAGCCCGGGCACGCCGGTGCCGGGAACGCTCACGGGGGACACGGCACTAGTGTGCCCTGTCATGGAGGGCACCGAGATCCGCAAGCTGGTCGCGCTGGAGGACCGCCACTGGTGGTACCGCGAACGGCGCGAGCTGCTCGCCGCACGGGTCCGCGGTCTCGCGCCGGGGGCGGCCCTGGACATCGGCGCCGCCGGTGGCGGCAACACGCGCGTGCTGCGCGGCCTCGGGTGGCAGGTCCTCGCCCTGGAGTTCACCGCCGAGGGCTCGGAAGTCGCGGCGGAGCGCGGCCTCGACGTCGTGCGCGCGGACGCCCAGCAGCTGCCGGTCGCCGACCAGAGCCTGGACCTGGTCACTGCCCTGGACGTGCTCGAGCACATCCCGGACGACCGCCGGGCCGCCGCCGAGATCCACCGGGTGCTGCGGCCCGGCGGTCGGCTGGTCGCGGCCGTGCCGGTCGACCCGCGGCTGTGGTCGGCGCACGACGAGGCCGTGGGGCACGTGCGGCGCTACACCCGCGACCAGTTCGTCCGGCTGCTCGAGGGTGCGGGGCTGCAGGTGCTGGACACCCGGTCCTGGATGGTGCTGCTGCGCCCGGCGGTGGCGCTGCGGCGCAAGGTGTCCACCGGTAGCGACCTGGACGACCCGCACCCGGTGGTCAACGGCGTGCTGGGGGCGGCGGTGCGCTTGGAACGGCACCTTCCGGTGGGATCGCTGCCCGGGGTGTCGCTGCTGGTGACGGGGCGGCGTCCCGGTCCGGGGGACCGGTGAGGGAGTCGTAGGCCACGAAGTAGGTGGGGCGCCCCTGCATCGTCGAGTAGATCCGGCCGACGTACTCGCCGAGGACCCCCAGGCACAGCAGCTGCACCGCCCCGACCCCGGCCACGATGGCCACGGTCGAGGTCCAGCCCGCGACGGTGCCGCCCACGAGCTTGGACACCACGGCATACCCGAGCAGGACGACGGCGGCCACGAAGCCGCCCAGGCCGAACCAGGTAGCGAGCCGCAGCGGGGCCAACGAGAATCCGGTCAGGCTGTCGACGGAGAGCCGGACCATCTTGGCCAGCGGGTACTTGGACCGGCCCGCGGCCCGCGGCTTGCGCGAGTAGCCGACCGTCGCCGACGGGAACCCCAGGGAGGGCACCACGAGACGCAGCACCCGGTGGGTCTCCGGGAGCGCGTTGACCGCGTCCACGGTGGCCCGCGACATCAACCGGTAGTCACCGGCCCCCGACGGGATGTCGGTGGCCCCCGCGGCGCGCATCACGCCGTAGAACGCCTTGGCGCTGGTCCGCTTGAAGACCGAGTCCGAACGGCGGTCGGTGCGCACCCCGTAGACCACGTCGACGTCCTGCTCCCGCGTCACGGCCAGCATCTGCGCGATGGTCTCCGGCGGGTCCTGCAGGTCGGCGTCCAGGGTGACCACCCAGTCCCCGCGTGCCGCGGCCAGCCCCGCCGAGATCGCCGCCTGGTGCCCGGAGTTGGCCCGCAGCCGGACCACCCGCAGCTGCGGCCACTCCCGGTGGAACCGCTGCAACAGCACGGGGGTCGCGTCCGAGGACCCGTCGTCGACCGCGACCACCTCGTAGGCGCCGTCGACCTCCGCCACACCGTCCAGCACCGGGCGCAGCTGCTCGACGAACAGCGGGAGGACGTCCGCCTCGTCATACATCGGCACGACGACGGACAGGCGGGGGTGCATGACTCCACTGTATGTCGACGGCCGGCCGCGACACCTACGCGCGCGGCCGCGGCGGGCTGGGTAGGATGGGCGCCATGACGTCTGTCTTTGCCTCCGGTGAGGCTGGCCACCACGTGGTGAACGAGTTGCCGCTGGAGCCGGTCATGTTCGGCGTGATCGCGATCATCGTGTTCCTCGCCCTGTTGGGGCTGCTGTGGTCCTTCCGCAACACCCTGGCGCTGGACCCGGTCGAGCACCACTCGGACGCGCCCGGTCAGGACGGGTCGGCGGGCAGCCAGCACTGATGCGGCTCGGAGTGATGGGTGGGACCTTCGACCCCATCCACCACGGACACCTCGTCGCCGCCAGCGAGGCGGCGGCCCTCCTCGACCTCGACGAGGTCGTCTTCGTGCCCACCGGGCAGCCCTACCGCAAGGACGCGCAGCAGGTCAGCCCGGCCGAGCACCGCTACCTGATGACGGTCATCGCCACGGCCTCCAACCCGCGCTTCACGGTGTCCCGCGTCGACATCGAGCGGGACGGGCCGACCTACACCCTGGACACGCTGAAGGACCTGCACGCCGAGCGGCCGGACGACCAGCTGTTCTTCATCACCGGCGCCGACGCGCTGGCCGAGATCCTGTCCTGGCACGGGGTGGAGCAGCTCTGGGACCTGGCGCACTTCGTCGGCGTCACCCGGCCCGGCCACGAGCTCACCGACAAGGGGCTCCCGGCCGACCGGGTCACCCTGCTGGAGGTCCCCGCCATGGCGATCTCCTCCACCGACTGCCGCAACCGCACCGAGCGGGGGGAGCCGGTCTGGTACCTGGTGCCCGACGGTGTCGTGCAGTACATCGGCAAGTACCACCTCTACCGGCCGGAGTCCGAGGACCCGGCACCGACGACCCCGCAGGAGCAGTGAGTGAGCGCGTCACAACGTGCCATCGACCTGGCCAGGGCAGCCGCCGTGGCCGCGCAGGACAAGCTCGCCGAGGAGGTCGTCGGTCTCGACGTCAGCGGGCAGCTGGCGCTGACCGACGTCTTCGTCATCGCGTCCGCACCGGGGGAGCGGCAGGTCGGCGCGATCGTCGACGCCGTGGAGGAGCGGCTGCTGCAGCTGGGGGCCAAGCCGATCCGCCGCGAGGGCCAGCGCGAGGGCCGGTGGGTGCTGCTGGACTTCGGCGACATCGTGGTGCACATCATGCACTCGGACGAGCGGGTCTTCTACGACCTCGAGCGGCTCTGGAAGGACTGCCCGGAGGTCACCCTGCCCGACGCCGAGCCCCGGTCCGAGCAGTGACCACCGGTCGCCGGCTGATCGTCTGGCGGCACGGTCAGACCGAGCACAACGCCGGGGGGATCTGGCAGGGCCAGCTGGACACCGACCTGTCCGAGACCGGGGTCCTGCAGGCCAAGGCGGCCGCCGAGGGCCTGGCCCGGCTCGGGCCGCACCGGATCGTCTCCAGCGACCTGCGCCGCGCCGCGCGCACCGCCGACGAGCTCGCCGCCGTGGTGGGCCTGCCGGTCACCCGCGACGAGCGGTTCCGCGAGATCGACGTGGGCACCTGGCAGGGGATGAGCCAGGGCGACGTCGCGGAGCGGTATCCCGACGAGCACGCGGCCCTCGGTCGCGGCGAGGACATCCGTCGCGGGGAGCACGGCGAGGCAGTCGAACACGTCCGGGAGCGGGTGTATGCCGGGGCGCAGGACCTGCTGGCCGGCCTGGCCGAGGGGGAGACCGCGGTCGTGGCGACCCACGGGGTCGCCGGCCGCGCGCTGGCCGCCGCGATGGTCGGGCTCGGGCAGCGCGAGGCCTGGCTGATGCTCGGCGGCCTGCACAACTGTCACTGGGCCGAGCTGGCCGAGCACCGGACCGGCTGGCGCATCGTCGGCTGGAACGTCGGGGCCGGACCGGTCGCCTCCGGCACGAGCGATCACTGAGGTCCCGGCATGCTCACCTCCATCCCCAGCCCCGGCATCAACCTGATCGAGATCGGGCCGCTCACCATCCGCTTCTACGCGCTGTGCCTGGTGGCCGGGATGATCCTGGCCTGGATCATCGGCCGCCGGCGCTGGGTCGCCCGCGGTGGCCTGCCCGAGACCTTCGAGTCGATGGCGGTGGTGGCGATCCCCTCCGGCATCGTGGGCGCCCGGATCTACCACGTGCTCACCCACTGGGACGCCTACTTCGGCCCTGGGCGCGACCTGATCAAGGTGCTCTACATCTGGGAGGGCGGGATCGCCATCTTCGGGGCGGTCCTCGGCGGTGGGCTGGGCGCGGCCTTCGTCGCCTGGAGGCGCGGTGCCCGGATCAGCGCGTTCGCCGACGCGCTGGCGCCCGGGCTGATCCTGGCCCAGGCGGTCGGCCGGTTGGGCAACTGGTTCAACCAGGAGCTGTACGGCGGCCCGGACGACGGCCCGCTCGGCCTGGAGATCGACCCGGAGCACCGCCCCGCGGAGTACCCGGACGTCGCGACCTTCCAACCGACCTTCCTGTACGAGCTGTCCTGGAACGCCCTGGGCTGCCTCCTGCTCCTCTGGCTGGACCGCACCTTCAAGCTCGGCTGGGGCAAGCTGTTCTCGCTCTACCTGGTGGTTTACGGGACCGGACGGTTCTGGATCGAGGGCATCCGCACCGACGTCAGCTACCTGGTGGGGCCGTTGCGCACCAACCAGGTCACTGCGCTGCTCTTCGTGGTCGCCGGCATCACCCTGTTCCTGGTGCTGCACGCCCGGCACCAGGGCCGCGAACCGTGGGTCGAACGCGCCGGGGTCGGGGGACCGGACGAGGCGACTGACGAGGGAGCGGACGCGGCCGGGCCGGAGGCCGAGAAGGACGCGTCCTGAGCCGGGCCAGGTCGTCCCGCGCGAAGGCGTGAGGCGCCGGTCACAGGTGGCGCCGCCGATTTGGTGATTGGCCCGTGGTTGTGGGTAAACTCGGGCGTCCCAAACAAGGGGCTGTGGCGCAGCTGGTAGCGCACCTCCATGGCATGGAGGGGGTCAGGGGTTCGAGTCCCCTCAGCTCCACCCTTGTGGTCTGACCGACAGTGCACACGACGCTTGCTGAGGCCGCCCGAGAGGGCGGCCTCTGTCGTTGTTCTGCCTGGCGATGCTGGCCCAGGGTTCGTTGAGTTCGGCTCGGTCACGGCCGATGGCGTCGGGGGTAGTAAGCCTCGAGCAGCGTGGCCCGGTTCGCCTCGCCGGCGGACGCGCGCTATATGCGAGGCTGCGTGTCACCGTGGTTGAACACGGGATCCAGGTAGGAGGCGACCAGCGCCATCTGCTGATCGAGGTCCACTTCGCAGACCGCCTCCAGTCGCTCCTTGCGACGCCAGGCAGCCCACTTGGCCTGGCCGATCTGTCCGTAGCCGACGACGTGCGGTGTGATGGGTTCGAGGCTAACGCCGCGGTAGCGGGCCACGGCTCGCGCAGAGCGGAGCAGCTCGGCAGCGTTGATGCCCTGCCGGGCGAGTTGGACGATGTCGACGTAGTCGCGCCACCTCGTGCCGGTGATCCCCGTTCCAGGATGGTGACGCCCTTCTCGGCGATCGTGGTCTCCGATGCGTAGCCCAGCAGCACGATCGGGTCACCCACGACGCGATCGATGCACACCTTGCGGGGAGCGGGCACGATCGGATCTCCGCTGGAGACATCCCACGCGGCGGTGCCCTTCCACGGCCCGATCGACGCGCCGACTCGCACCCGGAACCCTGGGTAGTCGGCGTGCTCGCGGATCTCCTGAACGCTGACCGAGTCGAGATCGAACGCGACCCCGTCATCGGCCTCGATCGCGACGATGTCATGGACCACCGCGATGAGGTGGTCGGCGGTGATGTCTGCTCCGATGGCGTTCACGTCGGCGTCCTTCGTCGGGCGCCGCACCCCGTAGGCCGCCAGCAGAATCCCGCCCTTGAGCACGAAGTCATCGGCATGGGCCGTGCGCGTGAGGCGATCCAGGAACGACTCCAGCGTGTGCCGGATCAGATACTCCTGCGTCGGCGGACCCACCCGGGTCTTCGCCGCTGCCGACCGTGCCGCGGACTGGATGCGGCGGAACACCTCATCGCCTGGGCTCATGCCAACGCCTCTAGAGCCTGGAGGACGGGAGACTGCGCCCGGGGGAGGCGAGAGGCCATCTCCATCAGTCGAGCAGGTTTTCCGCCGCGGCGCAGCCACTCCTTCAATGCCTCCCGCGCCAGTTCGTACCCGACCTCGCCACGCAGGCGGAATGCGTCCGCGATCGACCGCTCGGGCGAGTAGATCCAGACCGTCTGATCCGTGCCCGGAATCGGGATTTCCTTCCGGCCGATGTCAAACGTGGCACGGTCGAACTGATGCCAAGCGATAGCGCCATCGCTCGCCGGTGTGCGCGACCCGCGTGGGATCGCAATATCCAACGCGGCGGGGATCTCATCGGTCAACTCATGATGAGCGAGCGCCGACGCCAAACAGATCGTCGCGTTCGGGCGACGAGTCGCGGCCTCGATCCAGTCCCAGTCCGCCACATCCGCATCCGCCGGTAGGTAGATGCCGCGAGCGACCCGCGTCAACCGTCCCTCGCGCACCGCACGGTACAGACCGCTGCGCGACAGGCCGGCCTCCTCGGCCGAGCCCGGCCTTAATGTCGCCATCGCCGCCACCCTCCACCTGGTACAAAACGTATACACGTAAGCATACCTGATAACGAATTGTGTCAAACCGGGTGCCCGAGGCCTCTGGCCGTTGCCTGCACCCGCTGCTTCTTGGCGCAGCAGTTCAGCTCGGCCAGACCCCCGACGTGCCGCGCCGGTGCGAGCCGACCAGGTGGGTGTCGACGATGCCGACCGCTTCCATCAGGGCGAACATCGTGGTGGGCCCGACGAAGACGAAGCCCTCGCGGCGCAGCGCCTTGGACAGGGCCACGCTCTCCGGTGAGGTCGTCGGGATCTCTTCCACGGTCCGCGGGCGGGGCGTCTGGGCCGGCTGGAAGGACCAGACGAAGTCGACCAGCCCGCCCTTGTCCCGCAGGCGGAGCGTGGCGGCCGCGTTGGTGACGGTGGCCCGGATCTTGGCCCGGTTGCGCACGATGCCGGCGTCGGCCAGCAGCCGCGCCTCGTCCTCCTCGGTGTAGCCGGCCACGACCTCGGGGTCGAACCCGTCGAAGGCGGCACGGAAGGCCGGTCGCTTGCGCAGGATCGTGGCCCAGGACAACCCGGCCTGGAAGGCCTCCAGGCTGATCCGCTCAAACAGTCCCTGCTCGTCACGCACCGGCATCCCCCACTCGGTGTCGTAGTAGGCGCGCAGCAGGGGGTCGGTCGCCGCCCACGCGGGGCGGGCCAGTCCGTCGTCACCGACGACCACTGCGGCATCGGCGGGAGCGTCGGGGTCCATGCTGCGATTGTGCCTCGCGGCACAGTCAGGCCGCTCGCTCCAGCCCCAGCAGGGTGCGCTTGGCCTCGGGCCCGCCGAGGTAGCCCCCGAGCGAGCCGTCGCCGCGCAGCACCCGGTGGCAGGGGACGACCACGGGCAGCGGGTTCGTGGCGCACGCGGTGCCGACGGCGCGGCTGGCCCGCGGGTTGCCCACGTCCCTGGCGACCTGTCCGTAGGTCGCGGTGTGGCCGTAGGCGATCTGCGGCAGGTAGCGCTGCACCACCTGCCGGAACCCCGAGGACAGGCTCAGGTCCAGCGGCAGGTCGAAGGTGGTGCGCCGCCGGTCGAAGTACTCCTCGAGCTCGCGGGCCGCCGCGTCGAGCCGCCGGGAGGACCGCAGGACCCGGGGGCTGATGCGGGCCGCCAGCGTGGTGAGGACCGCGTCGAATCCCTCGACCTCGTAGGCGACCCGGACCAGGCCGGTCGGGGTCGCGGCCAGTAGGAGGGGGCCGACGGGGGAGTCGACCGTGCGGTAGGCCACGTCGAGCAGCCCCTCCGCCTCGGCCGCGGCCCCGAGCCGCTCGTGCAGCCGGGAGACGTCGTATGCCGTGGGCTCGAGCCGTCCGCCCAGGTCGGCCCCGTCGTGGGTCCCGTCGTGGGCTCCGTCGCGCGATCCGTGGGTGGTCTGGGCGTGGTTCACCGGGGTCATCCTTCCTCGTCGTGATCGGTCGGGTAGCTGCTCCGCAGCCGGCGGATGCCGTCCGCGGCGGCGCGGCGCACGGCGGCGGGTGTCCCGCCGATCAGCGCGGCGGTCTCGGTGTGCGGCAGCCCGCCGAGGTAGTGGTAGGCCAGGGCCAGGCGCTGCCGCTCGGGCAGGCCTGCGACCGCGGCCCACAGGTCGTGGTGGTCCGTGTCCGGGTTGCCGAGGCTGCTGACCCCCTGGGGCAGGTCGTCGGTCGGCACCGGCTGCCGCTGCCGGGCCCGCAGGACATCGATCGTGCGCCGCTGCGCGACGCGCACGAGCCAGGCCTGGACATTGGTGTCGGCCGGCAGGTCGGGCCAGGCCCGCAGGGCCGCCACGAAGGTCTCGGACCAGGCGTCGTCGGCATCGGGTCCGGGCCCCAGGGCGGCCCGGCAGACCCGGAGCACGGTCGGTCCGTGCTCGGTCACTGCCTGCTCGAAGGGGGTCTGCATGCTCATCACCGGGTAGTCGCCGGGTCCGGGCCAAGTGTGAGGTCCGCTCCGGACACCGGGGCCCAGCGGCCGGTCAGGACGTCGACCCGGCGGACTCGCTCGAGGGGTGGGTCGCCAGGTGGGCCAGCGCCCGCGGGTCCCGCACGACCAGCCGCTCGACCTCCTCGCCGCCGTCGCACCGGCACAGCGAGACCGTGGCGACGTCCCCGTCCGAGGCGAGCACACGCCATACGCCCCCGAAGGCGCTCCACCGGTCCAGGGCGGCGAGCGGGTCTGCTTCGTCCATCCACCCATCATGCACCCGGGCGTGTGAGGATGCTCCGGTGACCGACCCCCGCGCCCGTACCGGCCCCACCGCGCTCGGACTGCTCGCAGCGCTCGGGGCGATCGGCGGTGTGCTGCTGTGGCTCGCCTGGCGGCCGACCACCGATGACTGCGACACCATCGGGGAGTGCCTCGGCGCGCCCTTCGTCGCAATGATCGCGACTACGCTCGCGGCGGCCGCGTCGCTGGTGGTGCTCCGGCTGCTGCACCTGCGCCCCGTCTTCCTCACCACCCTGTTCGGCTTCGTGGGGGCCGGCGGCCTGGTGCTCTCGGGACAGGAGGTCCTCGCCGTGCGCGGGCACGAGGGGCTGGCGCCCTGGTGGGCGTGGACGCTGGTCGGGGCGGTCCTGGCACCGCTGGCCCACTGGGTGCTGCAGCCGGGCCGCGGCTGGGTGGCCCGCGTGTTGCCGGTCGTGCTCGTGATCGGGCTGGTGGCGGGCGGGCAGCAGTGGGCGACCCGGGAGCGCGCGCAGCAACGGCTGGACTCACTCGCCTCCGTGGGTGTCGACCCCGTGCTGGTGGTCGACCTGCCCGGCTACCTGCTCCGCTCGTCGTGGGCGTTCACCGACCCGGACAACGGGACCGACTACATCTCGCTGTCGATCACCCCGGAGGAGGGGGCATCGGGCTTTCCCGACGGATTCCTGCTGCCGGCGGCCGGGCAGGACCCGTGCGACCTGGTCCGCGACGTGGCGCGCCTGGTGCAGGACGGTGACTGTCAGGCCTCGGGCGACACCGCGACGGTCCAGGGGAGGTACGCCGTGGGCTACGGCGCGGTCCGCGACGGGACCTTCCTGCTGTTGACCGGTGATCCGGGGGTGTTCACCGTCGAGCAGTTCCGGACCGCCGTCGACGGCGCCCGCACCGGCACGCTGGAGGAGCTGCGGGACGGGTTCGACGGCTAACCTGTCCGCTCCCGGACGGCGGAGGCGACCTCCTCGAACCGGTCCCGGTCCAGGACCGCGCCGATACGGCGGACCGCGCCGGGGTCGATGCGCAGGATCCGGTCGACGCGGGCCTCGCTTGGACGGCGCTCGCGGTCCCATCCGCCGGCGCCGACATCGACCCAATAGCGGCCCCACCGGGCCTCGTCGGCCGCGTCCCGGTCGTGGTCCTTGCTGGTCATCTGCAGGGCCAGCAGCCACCGGTCGTCGCGGCCGATCACCAGGACGGGCCGGTCCTTGCCCTGGGAGTGGTCCTCCTCGAACGGGACCCAGGTCCACACCACCTCACCGGGGTCGGGCTCCCCGTCCTCGACCGGGGTGTAGCTGATCTGCGGCGCCCCCGTGAAGTCACCGGGGTACCCGGCCGACGACCCGGGACCCCCGGTGGGGCGACGGCCGTCCCGGCCGCCGCGGCGGCCCTTCTGCGTGGCTGCACGTGCGGCGGACCGGGCCGCGGCGACGGCGTGTTGCAGGAATCTGCGGAGACCGGCGGGTGCGCTCATGGGGTCGGGAGGCTACCGGTCGCCCAGGACCGCGGCCAGGTCCGACACGGTCTGCGGCAGCTTGGCCCCGACCTCGCGCGCCAGGGCCAGGGTGAACCGGTCGCTCGGGCCGCTGACCGAGGCGGCGGCGAACAGGCCCCCGACCGGGGGCAGCGGCACGCCGACGCACCGCACCCCGAGCTCCTGCTCCTCGTCGTCGAGGGCGAAGCCCTCCTCGCGGGCCTGGGCGACCCGGGCCAGGAGCTCCTCGGTCGTGGCGGCGGTGTGCGGGGTCCGTGGCTCCAGGGTGAGTTTGCGGACCAGGGAGGAGACCCGGTCGGGCTCCATCACCGACAGCACCGCCTTGCCGACCGACGTGGAGTGGATGGGGACGCGCCGGCCGACCTCGGCGAAGATGCGCAGGGTGTGCGGGGAGGGGGACTGGGCGATGTAGACCATCCGGTCGCCCTCCAGCAGGGCCAGGTTGGCGGTCTCGCCGGACAGGTCGACGAGGGCGCGCAGGTGCTCGGTCGCGAGGGCCGCGAGCTCGCGGTAGCCGGCGTCCCCCAGCCGCAGCGCGGCGACCCCCACGGCATACTTGCGGTCCGCCTCCCGCCGGGCGTACCCGCGGTCGGCGAGGGTGAGCAGCAGCCGGTGCACCGTGCCCTGCGGCAAACCCACCCTGCGCGCGATGTCGGTGACGCCGAGGGCGCCCTCGTGGCCGACCAGCGCCTCCAGGACGTCCAGCGCGCGGTCCACGGACTGCACGCCCCTGCCGCGCTCGGTGCTCATCGGAAGGTCTCGATCCGGCCACGGTCCGGCAGGTCGCTTGACGGGCGGTGAGCCGGCGGACAGGATTCCGAGCCAGAACGGTGAAATGCCATACCCATGATGTGGAATATAGCCCCTCGAAAGGACTGCCGTCGTGGATAACCTCGCAGTACTGAGCCTGTTGGCCCTCACACCCATCCTCGTGGTGGGTGTCCTGCTGGCCGGATTCAGGTGGCCCGCGAAGTACGCCATGCCCGTCGGCTACGTGGTCGCCCTGGTCATCGCCTGGCTGGCCTGGGAGATGGAGCCGAAGGCGCTGGCCGCGGCGAGCCTGGAGGGCCTCATCGTGGCCGCCACCCTGCTGTACATCGTGTTCGGCGCGTTGCTCCTGCTCGCCACGGTGATCGCCTCCGGCGCGATGAGCCGCATCCGGGCGGGCTTCGACAACATCTCCCCGGACCGTCGCGTCCAGGCGATCATCATCGGGTGGCTGTTCGGTTCCTTCATCGAGGGCGCGTCCGGCTTCGGTACCCCGGCGGCCGTGGTCGCACCGTTGATGCTCGCGCTGGGCTTCCCGGCCATGGCGGCGGTCATGGTCGGCCTGATCATCCAGTCGACGCCGGTGAGCTTCGGGGCGGTCGGCACGCCGATCCTGGTGGGTGTGGCCAACGGCATGGGGGAGAACTCCCCGGGCATGTCCGAGCGACTCTCCGAGCTGGGGGTCAGCTACTCCGAGTATGTCGCCGAGATCGGTTTCCACGTCGCGCTGATCCACGCGATGGTCGGCCTGCTCATCCCGCTGATCCTCGCCGTGATGCTCACCGGCTTCTTCGGGGAGCGGCGCAGCTTCGCCGAGGGGTTGAAGGTGGCCCCGTTCGCGCTGTACGCGTCCCTGGCGATGACCGTGCCCTACGTGCTCGTGGCCCTCGTCCTCGGCCCGGAGTTCCCCTCCTTGCTGGGCGGCCTGATCGGGTTGGCGCTGGTGATGTTCACCTCCAGCAAGGGCTTCCTGATGCCGAAGGACACCTTCGAGTTCGCTCCGCGGGACACCTGGGACTCCCGGTGGATGGGCAAGATCGACACCGACCACCTGGACAACGACAGCCGGCACCGGGAGATGAACCTGGTGACCGCGTGGGCGCCCTACATCGCGCTGGCCGTCATCCTGGTCCTGACCCGGATCATCGACCCGCTGACCCAGTTCCTGACCACCGCCGGGACCACCCGGATCGAGATCAAGAACATCCTCGGGGTGGAGGGGATCAGCACGAACGTCGACCTGTTCTACTCGCCCGGCTTCATCCTCATCGTGGTCTCCGTCCTCAGCTACCTGCTCTACCGGATGAACGGCCAGCAGATCGCCGAGACCTGGAAGGTGTCCGGTCTGCAGCTGGCCGGGACCGCGGTCGCGCTGCTGTTCGCGGTGCCGCTGGTGCGGATCCTGATCCAGTCCGGCATCAACGACTCCGGGCTGGACAGCATGCCCGTCGTGCTGGCCCAGGGTGTGGCGAGCATCGCTGGCGACAGCTGGCCGGTGTTCAGCCCGTGGATCGGCGCGCTGGGTGCCTTCGTGGCCGGGTCCAACACGGTGTCCAACCTGACCTTCTCCCAGTTCCAGTGGTCGACGGGTAACGAGATCGGGGTCCCGCCGGAGCAGGTCGTCGCGACCCAGGCGGTCGGTGGTGCGGGTGGTAACCCGGTCGCGATCCACAACATCGTGGCCGCGTCGGCGACCGTCGGACTGCTGGGCCGGGAGGGTGACCTGATCCGCAAGACGGTCCTGGTCACCAGCTACTACTGCCTCGCGGCCGGCTCCATCGGCTTCATGATGATCCACGGCATCGGCTTCAACGTCGGCACCATCCTGTTCGTGCTGCTGCTGGTCGCGCTGGCCGCGATCGCCCGCTGGATGTTCGCCCACGACGCCAAGATCTCGGCCAAGGTGGCCTGACCCCGGCAGGAGTGGCAGGGTGTTCCCGTGGATGCGGGGACACCGGTGCGGATGGCCTTCACCAAGTGGGGGGAGCACCCGCACTGGGCGGCCCAGACACCGTTGACCCACCTCGGAGCAGACGAACACGGGCACTGGGTCGGGGTACCCGAGGGGACTCGGTTCTCCCGACCCGGTGCCGGGTTCAGCACCGACGGCACCCAGGTGATGCTGCTGCCCGCCGGTAGCCGGTGGTTCGTCGCGACCTTCTACGAGCAGGTCGCGGGGTTCCGGTGGCGCTGCTACGTCGACATCAGCACGCCGCCGGAGATCGGTCCGCCGCGGACGGACCCCGGGGGTGACGTCCCGTCCCCGCCGGTGGTGCGCGCCGTCGACCTGGACCTCGACGTCGTGCAGACCTTCGCCGGCGCGGTGGACGTGGAGGACGAGGACGAGTTCGCCGAGCACCGCCTGCAGTTCGGTTATCCCGACGACGTCGTGGCGGCGGCCGAGCGGGAGTGCGCCCGGGTGGTCGAGGAGCTGCGCGCGGGCGTGGCCTGGTCCCTGGAGCAGACTGTCGGGCCGTGGCGCGAGCTCACCCGGGAGCTGCCGGCCCCGACATAGCGCGACGCCCCGGTGGCGTCATCGGCTGGCCCACCGGCCGGTGTCACGGCCGGAGCGCGTCCCGGAGAGCGGCGATCCAGTCCTCGAAGGCGTCCAGGTGGGCGTCGTGGCTCCCGTGGGGCAGGTCGACCCGGGTGGTTGCGGGGCGGCGGCGGATCAGTTCGTCGCGTTGCTCCGGCTCGAACATGCCATGGGCGGCGAACACCGCGACGGTCGGGACGGCCAGGCTCTCCCACTCCCGCCAGCGCGGGACCTGCACGGCGGCGATGGTGGCCTCCATGATGTCGGCATCGAAGGGCGGCCGCAGGCCCTCCGGCGTGCGCTCGAGGTCCTCCACCCAGGCGCGGGCGATGGGGGAGTCGCCGAGAGCCTCCCTGGCCGCGGGCAGGTCCGCGAACGGGAGCGGCCAGGACCGGAAGAAGTCGCCCAGTGCGCGGGCCTCGTGGGGGTCGTCGCTGCCGGCCGCGTGGCCCTCGAGCATCACCAGCCGGTCGACCAGGTCGGGCCGTGCCGCGGCGACGAGGAAGGCCGTGTGGGCACCCATCGACTGGCCGACGAGTCGGACCCGCTCGCCGGGCAGCAGGCGCTCGACCACGGTGATCACGTCGTCGACGAATGCCTCCCGGGAGCAGTCGTCGGGTCGGCGGGTGCTCTGTCCGTGGCCCCGCTGGTCGACCAGGACCACGCGGTGGTCCGGGGTCAGGGCGTCGGCGGTCGGTAGTAGCTCCCGGGAACTCCCGGCGAGCCCGTGCAGCAGGACGACCGCGGGGCCGTCGCCACCGCGGTCGGTGACCGCGATCCGGACGCCGTCGCGCAGCACGAACTGTGGGGACACCCGGATCAGCGGCCGCCCAGGAACGAGTAGCGGACCTGGCGGTCGCTGTTGTCGATGTTGAGGTCGACCAGGCACAGGCTCTGCCAGGTCCCGAGGGCCAGGCGTCCGTCGAGGACGGGGACCGTGGCGTAGGGCGGGATCAGCGCCGGCATGACGTGGGAGCGACCGTGCCCCCTGCTGCCGTGCCGGTGGATCCACCGGTCGTCCGCCGGCAGGAGGTCGCGCAGCGCCGCGAGCAGGTCATCGTCGCTGCCGGCCCCCGTCTCCAGGATGGCCAGGCCGGCCGTGGCGTGCGGGACGAACACGTGCAGCAGCCCGTCGCCGCGGTCGCCGACGAAGCCCGCGGCGTCGGCGGTGATGTCGAGCACCACTTCCTCGCCACCGGTCCGGTAGGTGCGCACCTGGCTGTCCACGGTTCAGGCCTCCAGCGGAACCCCGCGGATCGAGGCGTCGAGGACGACCGCGGTATGCGCCATGCCGATGCTCTTGCCCGCCCGCTCCAGGGAGTTGGCCACCTGCATCAGGCACCCGGGGTTGGCGGTGATCAGCAGCTCGGCCCCGGTGGAGGCGATGTTGGCGGCCTTGCGGTCGCCCAGCTCCTTGGCCGGCTCGGGGTTGAGGATGTTGTAGACCCCGGCGCTGCCGCAGCAGATCTCGGCGTCCGGGATCTCCCGCACCTCCAGCCCTGGGATGGCGCGCAGCAGCTCGCGGGGCTGGTTCCGGATGCCCTGGGCGTGCCCCAGGTGGCAGGCGTCGTGATAGGCGGCCACGGCGTTGATCGGGTGACGGGGGGCGACCGGGCCGAGCTCGGCGATGATCTCGGCGAAGTCGCGCACCCGGGAGGAGAACTCGCGGGCGCGGTCGGCATACGCCGGGTCGTCGGAGAGGAGGTGGACGTACTCCTTCATCGAGGACCCGCAGCCGGCCGAGTTCACCACGACGTAGTCGACCGCCGCCTCGGAGAAGGTGTCGATCAGGGCGCGGGCGAACCGCTGGCCCTCCTCCTCGCGTCCGACGTGGGTGCTCAGCGCACCGCAGCACCCCTGCCGGGCGGGCGCGATGACCTCGCACCCCTCGGCGGCCAGGACCCGCGCGGTGGCGGCGTTGACCCCAGGGAAGAACTCCCGCTGCACGCACCCGGTCAGCATGCCGACCACGGCGCGGCGCTCGCCGATCGCCGGGGTCCGCTCCGGCACCTTCTCGGCCTTGCCCAGCTGGGGGGCCAGCGACTGCATGCTGGCCAACTCGGGGCTGATCCGTTCCAGCAGCCCGGTCTTGGCCAGCGCCCGGTCGGCACCGACCTTCTGCGCGAGCCGCAGCGGGCCGCGGAGCAGGCGCAGCCGCTTGGGGTAGGGGAACAGCGAGAAGATCGCCGCGCGCAGCGCCTTCTCCTTGGGGGTGCGGTCGTGGCGTCGCTCCACCTGCGCCCGGGTCTGCTCGATGAGCCGGTCGTACTGGACCCCGGAGGGGCAGGCGGTGACGCAGGCCATGCAGCCCAGGCAGGCGTCGAAGTGCCCGACCATCGAGTCGGTGAGCGGGGAGCCCTCCAGCCCGGCCTGCATCAGGTGGATCCGGCCGCGGGGGCTGTCCATCTCCTCGCCCCAGAGGTTGTAGGTGGGGCAGGTGGTCAGGCAGAACCCGCAGTGGACGCAGTCGTCGATGAGTTCCTTGCTGGGCGGGCGGTGGGCGTCGAACGCCGGCTGGCCCTCCCCGCGCACGCCCGGGATGCCGAGCTGGACCTGGTCGTGACCCATCAGATTCCTCCTACGAAGCGCCCGACCGACAGCACGCCGGTCGGGTCGAACTCGTGCTTGACCCGGCGCATGATCTCCAGGCCGCCGACCGAGTCGGAGCCCCACACGTCGAGGGTGGTCTTGTCGGTGCCGGGGGCGTCCAGCACCACCAGGCTGCCGCCGTGGCGCAGGCACCACCCACGCAACCCGGCCACGGTGTCCGCGAGGTCGGTCATCGGTGCCGCGGCGTAGAGGACCCCGGCGCCGGCGGAGCCGCGGACCGCGACCCCGCGCCGCGCGGTCTCCTGCACTAGGGCCGGGACGCTGCTGAGCTGGCAGGTGAGCTTGAGCGCCGCGACGTCGGTGCTCGGCTCGTCATCGCCGAGCCACGGGAACCGCCCCGTCCACGTCGCGTCGGTCTCCCCGGCGCCGGCGCCGAGGAGTTCCTTGGCCGCGGTGACCCGCGAGGCCACGCCCTCCTCGGTGCCGGTGAAGAGCGCGGCCACCCTGACCGGTCCGGTCCCGCCGGCGTGGTCGACCTCGAGGGCCGTCGGCACCAGCTGGGAGTGCAGCACCCGCTCGACGGGGCCGGCCAACTCGCCCGGGTCGACGTCGACGGAGACCCACTGGCTGGCCGCGGTCACCGGGTGCAGCCGGAAGGTGACCTCGGTCAGCACGCCCAGGGTCCCGAACGAGCCGGTGAGCAGCTTGCACAGGTCGTAGCCGGCGACGTTCTTGACGACCTTGCCCCCGGACTTGGCGACCGTGCCGTCGGCCCGCACCACGGTGACCCCGATGAGCAGGTCCCGCGCGGCGCCGACCGCCATCCGGCGCGGGCCGGACTGGTTGGTCGCGACCGCCCCGCCGATGGTGGAGCCGCCGACGAGGTCGTCGATGATCAGTTGCTGACCGTTCTCCCGCAGCACGCGGTCGAGGTCGGCCAGCCGCAGCCCGGTGCCGACCGTGGCGATCAGGTCACCGTGCGCGTGCTCGACCACCTGGTCCATCCGCAGGGTCTCCACGATGACGTCCAGGCGGGCGGGCGGCATACCCCAGGTCTGTTTGGTGCCGCCGCCGCGGACGGTCACCGCCAGGCCCCGCTCGTGACAGAACCGCATCACCTCCGAGGTCTCCGCGGTGGAGGCCGGGCGGGCCACGACCTGGGGCCGCAGGCCGTCGACCAGGTCGCCTGGCCAGGGCTCACGGACCTCGCAGAGCGCGCCGAGTTCGTCCAGCAGACTCATCAGAAGATCTCCGCCAATCCTTGTGCCTGCAACGGGTGGGGGCCGGTATGCCGACCCGGACGTTCCCCGCACAGCCGGGGGGTGGGATAGACCTTGCCCGGGTTGGCGATGCCGTCGGGGTCGAACGCGCAGCGCACCATCTGCTGGGTGTCCAGGTCGTCGGCGGTGAACATCTTGGGCATGTGCTTGGCCTTGTCGGCACCCACCCCGTGCTCGCCGGTGATCGACCCGCCGTGCTCCAGGCAAAGGTCCAGGATGGCCCCGGACACCTCCTCGGCCCGCTCGGTCTCGCCCTCGACGGACCCGTCGAACAGCACCAGCGGGTGCAGGTTGCCGTCGCCGGCGTGGAACACGTTGGCCACCCGCACGCCCTTCTCGGCCGAGATCTCGGTCATCCGGCGCAGCACCTGCGGCAGCGCGGTCCGGGGCACCACGCCGTCCTGCACGATGTAGTCGGGGCTGATCCGTCCGACGGCGGCGAAGGCGGACTTGCGGCCCTTCCAGATCGCGGCCCGGTCGGCGGCGTCGGTGGCCACCCGCAGCTCGAAGCAGCCCTCGGTGTGGCAGATCTGCTCCACGGCGTCGAACTCGTGGGCGACCTCCTGGGCGGGGCCGTCGAGCTCCACCACGAGCACCGCCCCGGCGCCCTCGGGGTAGCCGCAGCTCACGGCCGCCTCGGCGGCCTCGATGGCCAGGGCGTCCATGATCTCGATGGCCGCGGGGACGATGCCGCTGGCGATGATGGCGCTGGTAGCCGCGCCGGCCTGGTCGGTGTCCTCGAAACCGGCCAGGATGGTGCGGACCTCCTGCGGCAGACGGACCAGGCGGACGGTCACCCCGGTCGCGACCCCGAGCGTGCCCTCGGACCCGACGAACGCACCCACCAGGTCGTAGCCGGGGGCGTCGGGGGCCCGGGTGCCGAGGGTGACCTCCTCACCCTCGGGGGTGACCACGTCCAGGGCCAGCACGTGGTTGGCGGTGAAGCCGTACTTGAGGCAGTGCGCACCGCCGGAGTTCTCGGCGACGTTGCCGCCGATCGAGCAGATCTGCTGGCTGGAGGGGTCGGGGGCGAAGTAGTAGCCCTCCGGGTTGGCGGCCTTGGAGACCTGCAGGTTGATCACGCCCGGGTCCACGACCGCCCGCTGGTCGGCCGCGCTGATCTCGTGCAGCGTGCGCAGCCGGCTGGTGACCAGCAGCACCCCGTCGGCGTGGGGGAGCGCCCCACCCGACAGGCCGGTGCCGGAGCCGCGGGCGACGAACGGCACCCGGTGCGCGGCGCAGGCCTGCACGGCGCGCCGGACGTACTCCGGGGTGTCGGTCAGCACGACGAGCGCGGGCTGGACCCGGTAGGCGGCGAGACCGTCGCAGTCGTATGCCGCCAGACGGGTGGGATCGGTGATGAGGCACTCCTCGGGCAGGTGCCCCCGTAGGTCCTCGAGAACGTCGGCGGCCGTGCCTGCGGTGTCGCCCTGTGGCTGGCTCATCTGGTCACCTCCGGTTGGGTCAGACCATCTTGTCGTGGTGTCGTGACGGACGGTAGTCCGGGCCCGGCGCCATCACAACATTCCACTCAATGGAATCGAATCGCTACCATACGAAACGTACCGTACAGGCACCCGGGGGCGTGGCGCTGATTGGGGTCGGGACGCGCTGCATGGGAGACTGGCGGGGCCGCTGTACTCCCGCTCCACGATCCCGAGGTTCCTGTCGCGTGTCCCCGTTGGCCCCCTCCGTGCCGAAGCCGGCTGCCACCCCGGCGGAGGTGATCCGCAACTTCTGCATCATCGCGCACATCGACCACGGCAAGTCCACCCTGGCCGACCGGATGCTGCAGATCACCGGTGTCGTCGAGCAGCGCCAGATGCGCGCGCAGTACCTGGACCGGATGGACATCGAGCGCGAGCGCGGCATCACGATCAAGTCGCAGGCCGTGCGGATGCCGTGGGACGTGGGGACCACGGCGCACGTGCTCAACATGATCGACACCCCGGGGCACGTCGACTTCACCTACGAGGTGAGCCGGTCGCTGGCCGCCTGCGAGGGCGCAGTCCTGCTCGTGGACGCGGCGCAAGGCATCGAGGCCCAGACCCTGGCCAACCTCTACCTGGCGATGGAGAACGACCTCACCATCATCCCGGTGCTCAACAAGATCGACCTGCCCGCCGCGCAGCCGGAGAAGTATGCCGAGGAACTGGCCGGGCTGATCGGCTGTGAGCCGGAGGACGTCATGCGGGTGTCCGGCAAGACCGGCGAGGGCGTGGAGGAGCTGCTGGACCGGATCGTGGCCGAGGTCCCGGCCCCGGTCGGGGAGGCCGCCGCGCCCGCCCGGGCGATGATCTTCGACTCGGTCTACGACACCTACCGCGGCGTGGTCACCTACGTCCGGGTCGTGGACGGCAGCCTGTCGCCGCGCGAGAAGATCTCGATGATGTCCACCAAGGCCACCCACGAGCTCCTGGAGATCGGGGTGATCTCCCCGGAGCCGGTGCCCAGCCAGGGGTTGGGCGTCGGGGAGGTGGGATACCTGATCACCGGGGTCAAGGACGTGCGCCAGTCGCGGGTCGGTGACACCGTCACCGGTGCCGGGCGGATGGCAGAGCAGGCCCTGGGTGGCTACAAGGACCCGCGCCCGATGGTGTTCTCCGGGCTGTACCCGATCGACGGCTCGGACTACCCGATCCTGCGCGACGCCCTCGACAAGCTGAAGCTCAACGACGCGGCGCTGGTCTACGAGCCGGAGACCTCGGCCGCTCTGGGCTTCGGGTTCCGCGTCGGGTTCCTGGGGATGCTGCACCTGGAGATCGTCCGGGAGCGGCTGGAGCGCGAGTTCGACCTCGACCTGATCTCGACCCTGCCCAACGTGGTCTACCAGGTGCAGCTGGACGACGGCACCGAGGTGGAGGTCACCAACCCCAGCGAGTTCCCGGGCGGGAAGGTCGCCTCCATCACCGAGCCCGTCGTGCGCGCCACGATCCTGGCGCCGAGCGAGTTCATCGGCAGCATCATGGAACTGTGCCAGTCGCGCCGCGGCACCCTGAAGGGGATGGACTACCTGTCCCCGGAACGGGTCGAGATGCGCTACACCCTGCCGCTGGCCGAGATCGTCTTCGACTTCTTCGACGCGTTGAAGTCCCGCACCAAGGGCTACGCCTCGCTCGACTACGAGAACGACGGGGAGCAGGTGGCCGACCTGGTCAAGGTCGACATCCTGCTGCAGGGCGACACGGTCGACGCGTTCAGCTCGATCGTGCACCGGGACAAGGCCTACGCCTACGGCGTGATGATGGCCGGCAAGCTCAAGGACCTGATCCCCCGGCAGCAGTTCGAGGTGCCGATCCAGGCCGCCATCGGCTCCCGGGTGATCGCCCGCGAGACCATCCGGGCGATCCGCAAGGACGTGCTCGCCAAATGCTACGGCGGTGACATCAGCCGCAAGCGCAAGCTGCTGGAGAAGCAGAAGGAGGGCAAGAAGCGGATGAAGATGGTCGGCTCCGTCGAGGTGCCGCAGGAAGCCTTCATCGCCGCCCTCTCCCAGGACAGCGGGGAAAAGGCGAAGAAGTAGTGAGCACCGGACCGCGGCTCGCCCGTACCCGCTCGTTCACCCGCAGGGGCGACCGGATGCCGCCCCGGCACCATGCGGCATACGACCGGTTGTCCCCGCGGTATGTCGTGCAGGTGCCCCCCGACGGGGACGCCGGGGTGACCACCGTCGACCCGGCCTACCGGCTGGACCGGGAGCGCGAGTTCGGCCGGCTGGCGCCCCTGGTGGTCGAGATCGGCTCGGGCTCAGGTGACGCCCTGCGCCACGGGGCCGCCGAGCGCCCCGACTGGGACTTCCTGGCGCTGGAGGTGTGGCGTCCAGGCATCGCCCAGACGATGGCCCGGATGGGCGAGGACCCGCTGCCGAACATCCGGTTCGTGGAGGTCGACGCGGGACAGGCGCTGGGCACCCTGCTCGGGCCCGGCGAGGTGCACGAGGTGTGGACCTTCTTCCCCGACCCGTGGCCCAAGAACCGGCACCACAAGCGCCGGCTGGTGGCCCCGCCGTTCGCCGACGCCGTGCACCGCGTGCTGGCCCCCGGTGGTCTGTGGCGGCTCGCGACCGACTGGGCGGACTACGCCGACCACATGCGCGGGGTGCTCGACGCCGACGACCGGTTCGAGCTGGTGTCGACCGAGCGGGCGCCGTTGCGTCCGGTCACCCGGTTCGAGCGCAAGGGCATCGCGGCGGGACGCAGCATCACCGACCTGGCCTACCAGCGGCTCGGCTAGGACCCGTCCGGCGCTCCTGAGGTAGCCGCCGCGCGGGCGAGGGGGACTCTGAGGTACGGCCGGTCCGGAAACTAGGGACGACGTCCGATGTGCCGGTCTACCTCAGCAACCGAGTCTTGAGGCATCGGGTCAACCGTGACCCGGTGGTCGAGATCGGAGAAACACCATGGAGTTCGTGGATCCCTACCTGCGGGCCGAGCTGAACTACCGGCGCGAGGCGCTGTCGAAGGCGTGGCGGTCGCCGATGCACCTGCCGTTCAGCAAGGGGCGCAGCCCGCAGCCGTCCGGCCCCATCTCGGGTGACCGGCGGCCGTCCCAGGGACGGTGAGCGCCGTCGCCGCCGACGTGCCGTGTCCCGGTGGTCCCCTGCGAGTGTCGGTGGGACCGACGATGATGGAGGACGTGGTTGTCCTTGGCGCAATGAAGACCCCGCTGGTCGGGCGCGGCGACGAGCTCGCCCAGCTGATGGCCTTGGCCGGTGTCGGATCCGATCCGACACCGGCTGCCGTCGTCCTCGGCGGGGAGGCGGGCGTCGGGAAGACCCGCCTGTTGCACGAGCTCGGCCACCGTGCCGAGGAGGCCGGCTGGCAGGTGCTGATCGGCCACTGCCTGGACTTCGGCGAGAGCGCATTGTCCTACCTGCCGTTCTCGGAGATGTTCGGGCGGCTGGGGGCGGCCCGGCCGGAGGTGTTGGCCGCGCTCACCCGGTCGACACCGGCCATCACCCGGTTGCAGCCGGGACAACGCCTGCTCGGTGCCCAGGGGGATGAGGGCGAGCCGGCGAGCGGCACGCTGGAGCAGCAGGTGATCGGGGGCCGGGGGAGTGACCAGGACGGGGTGGGCCTGGGCCGCGGGGACATCTTCGAGGGGACCCATGCCGCGCTGGAGCAACTGGCCGAGCGGGCGCCGGTCCTGGTCATCGTCGAGGACGCGCACTGGGCCGACCGGTCCACCTGCGACATCCTGTCCTCGTTGTTCGCCCGGGGTTTCCAGCACCCGGTGAGCATCGTGGTCTCCTACCGCAGCGACGACCTGCACCGACGCCACCCGCTGCGGGCCCGGGTCACCGAGTGGGCCCGGATGTCCCGGGTGTCCCGGGTCAATCTGTCCCACCTGCCCGACCGCGACGTCCGCACCCTGGTCCGGGCCGCCCACGGTGCCTCGCGACCGGGGCAGGCCCTCAGCGAGCGGGAGGTGCAGGAGATCGTGCGGCGGGCCGAGGGCAACGCCTTCTTCGCCGAGGAGCTGCTCGGCGCCCACGAGCTGGACCACGGCGACCTGCCGGCCGACCTGGCCGACCTGCTCCTGGTGCGGTTGGACCGGCTCGACGAGCAGGCCCGGGGCGTGGTGCGGGCGGCGGCCGCGGCGGGGCGCCGGGTCGCCCACGACCTGCTGGCCTCCGTGGGCGGGCTCTCCGACGGGGCGCTGAACGACGCCCTCCGCGCGGCCGTGGAGGCCAACATCCTGGTCCCCTGGGGCGACAGCTCCTATGCCTTCCGCCACGCGCTGCTGGCGGAGGCGGTCTACGACGACCTGCTGCCGGGTGAGCGCACCCGGCTGCACGCCGCCTACGTCTCGGCCCTGGTCGGGGGTCGGGGCAACGGGTCGGCGGCCGAGCTGGCCCGGCACGCCCGCGCTGCCCAGGACCGGGAGACCGCCCTGGTAGCCAGCATCGAGGCGGGCGACGACGCGATGAAGGTCGGCGGGCCCGAGGAGGCCGCCCGCCACTACCAGACGGCCCTCGAGCTGCTCGCCGACCCGGCCCTGGCCGACCACGCCGACACCAGCGTGGTCCACCTCACCCGCCGAGCATCCGAGGCGCTGATCGATGCCGGCCACCCGCAGCGTGCCGCGGCGTTGCTCCGGGACTCCCTGGCCGCCCACGGACCAGACCTCGCGGACGACGACCGGGCCAAGCTGCTGCTGGTGCTCGCGCGGGCGGCCATGTTCGGCGACGACCCGTCGGTGAACCCGTTGGACCTGACCACGACCGCGCTCGACCTCGTCGGCCCGGACGCGCGGCCGCTGCGGGCACACACCCTGGCCGTGCACGCCCGGGCCAACGTCGACCGATCCCGGTTCGCCGAGGGGGTGACCTTTGCCCAGCAGGCGCTGACCCTGGCCGAGGAGCTGGGACTGGAACGGACCGCGGTCGACGCCGCCACCACGCTGGGCCGGCTCAACGAGGTCCTCGGGGACCCGGAGGAATCGCTCCGGGTGCTCAGCGACGTGCTGGAGCAGGCGCGCGCCGCCGGGGACACGGCCGCCGAGACGCGGGCGCTGCACCAGCTCGGCGGCACCCTGATGGAGATGGGCCGGATCACCCAGGCACGTGGCTACTACCGGCAGTCGATGGACCTCTCGGAGCGCCGGAGCCGCCCCTGGGCGCCCTACGGGGCCGACGCGCGCATCCTCAGCGGCGTCGCGGCCTACATGGTCGGGGACTGGGACGAGGTGGACCTGGTCACGGACACGTCGCACGAGGTCCCGCCCCCGCTGATGGCGTCCCTGCTCGCGTCGATCCGGTTGCAGGTCGCCGCCGGGCGGGGCGACCCGTCCGGTCTGGCCACCCTCGAGGCCACCCGGACAGAGTGGCTCGCGGACGGCTGGCTGGCGATCAACGTCGGGGGCGCGGCGATCGATCTCTATGGCGACGCCGATCGGCTGGAGGAGGCGGAGCGGGCCTACCAGGACGTCGTCTCGACCGTCACGGCCGCCTGGCAGGTCCCGGCGTTCCAGGCGCAGGTCCGCCTGTCGACCCTGTTGCTGGGACAGCTCGCGTCGGCGGCCTCCCGGCTCGGGGCGGGGGGGCGCGCAGACCTGCTCCGCCGCGGCGACGAGCTGCTGACCGTGGGCGAGAAGACCGCCCAGCGCCGGTCGGTGGTGGGCCGGGACGTTGGGCCGGAGGGTCGGGCCTGGGGGCAGCGAATGGGCGCCGAACACTTGCGCCTGCGCTGGTTGGCGGGGCAGGACGTACCGCAGCAGGACCTGCGCCGTGCCTGGGAGGAGACGGTGCAGGCCTTCGAGGTGCTCGAGCATCCCTTCGAGGTGGCCCGCTCGCAGTCCCGGCTGGCCGCGGTGCTGCGGGCTCAGGGCGAGCAGGCCGCCGCCCACGAGCTGACCGCGGCGGCGCGGGAGACCGCGGAGCGACTCGGGGCGCTGCCGCTGCTTGCCGAGCTGGCGACGGTCGACCGCGGGGCCACCCCGTCCTCGGACGACCAGGCGGGCCCCGTGCTCACCCCTCGGGAGCGGGAGGTGCTCGCCCTGGTGGCCGAGGGTCGCACCAACGGTCAGATCGCCCGGCAGCTGTTCATCAGCACCAAGACGGTGAGCGTGCACGTGTCCAACATCCTGGCCAAGCTCGGCGCCTCGGGGCGCACCGAGGCGGCGGCGCTCGCCCGTCGCCAGGGGCTGCTGGACTGACCGGTCCCCGGCCGGCTCACTCCCAGCGGAACGTGCGGGCGGCGACCAGGAACAGCAGCACCGACCAGACCACCATCACGACCAGCTGGGTCAGCGGGAAGTCCCCGTCACCGAACCAGGCGACGTTCATCGCCTGGGAGCCGGCGCCGAGCGGGGTGTAGGTGGCGACCCTGGCGACCGCATCCGGCATGGCCGGACCGGGCGTCCACAGCCCGGCCATGAACAGCATCGGGAAGTAGACCAACATGCCGATCCCCGAGGCCGTGGTGCCCTTGTTGGCCACCCCGCCGATCAGCAACCCGATGCCGAACATCGCGGTGACGGCCAGCAGGAAGGTGACCACGGCCAGCACGGGCCGTTCCGGCATCGGGCTGCCGAAGACGAGCCGTCCGGCCAGCAGCGCCAGCAGGGCACCGACGGTGACCGCGACCAGCTGGACCACCAGCTGGGCCAGGAGTACTCCCTGCGGTCGCATCGGGGTGGTCGACAGGCGGCGCAGCACCCCCGTCTCGCGGTAGCTGGCCAGGTAGGCGGGCAGGGCGGTGAGACCGGCCGTGGCGGCCGCCACACACAGCATGACGGGCAGGAACAGGTCGACGACCGTGAACTGTCCCCACAGCGGGCCGGCATCGGTGATCGGCTCGCGCATCCCGGGGATCGCCAGGCCCATCCCGATGAGCAGGACGGAGGGAAAGATGAGGACGAAGAACAGGCTGCCGAAGTCGCGGAGGAACAGTCGTCCCTCCGTGCGGGTCAGCGCGCCCAGGCCGCGCATCCCGGTGCGGGTGCTGCCGGCATACGGCTTGGTGGTGGCGGTCATGGTGCGGTCTCCTCGGTCTCTCGGGTGACCAGCTCGACGAAGGCGTCCTCCAGCGAGCGGGTGCGGGTGCGGACCTCGTCCGGGATGATGCCGCACCCGGAGAGCGCGGCGATGGCGTCGGGCAGCACCGTGTCAGTGCCGCTGATCTCCAGCTCGCGACCGACGTCGCGGACCGAGGTCACCGACGGCAGGCCGGTGAGCAGGCCCTCGGGTGGAGCCACGGGCAGAACCACCCGGAAGGTGCGGCTCCCGCGGGACCCGCCGGACAGGTCGCCCGGTGTCCCCTCCGCCACGACCCGGCCCCGGTCGATGACCACCAGACGGTCACAGAGGCGCTCAGCCTCGTCCATGAAGTGGGTGACCAGGACGATCGTCACACCGCTGTCGCGGACCTTCTCCACCAGGTCCCACGCCTCCCGGCGGGCCTGCGGGTCCAGCCCGGTCGTGAGCTCGTCGAGGATCGCGACCTGGGGCCGGCCCACGAGCGCCAACGCGATGGACAACCGCTGCTGCTGTCCGCCGGACAGGTTCTGGTATGGCGTGTCCCGCCTCTCGCCCAGGCCGAGCAAGGAGATCAGGGCCTCGGGGTCCTCCGGATCGGGATAGAAGGATGCATACAACTCGAGGGCCTCGCGGACCCGCAGTTTGGCCGGGAGCTTGGACTCCTGCAGCTGCACACCCAGGACCTCCCGGACCGGTGTCGGGTCGTGTTGCGGGTCCAGGCCCAGCAGCTCGATGCTGCCGCTGTCGGCCTGCCGCAGCCCGGCCAGGCACTCCACCGTCGTGGTCTTGCCGGCCCCGTTGGGGCCGAGGATCCCGAAGATCTCGCCGCGGTCCACGGTGAAGGACACGCCGTCCACGGCCACCTTCGTGCCGTAGGACTTGCGCAGGTCGCTCACGCGGACCACGGGTCCGGCGTGTGCCGCGTCGTGCCCGGTGGTGGTTGGGGTGGACGAGGTGGTCATGTCAGGCCTTTCAGGTGTCGATCGGGATGCGGCGGACCAGGAGCGCGAACACCGCGGCGGCGGCGATGAGCACGGCACCGGTGAAGAGCTCGCTGGCCGGCCACGAGGCGGCGAAACTGACGTCCCACGGTGACCACTGGGAGTCGTCCACGAGGCCGATCAGCGAGGTCACCGCGATCGGGAGCAGGGTGAGGGGGAGGGTGAGCGTGCCCCACCACCCACCGGCGCGGTAGTAGGCGACGCCGACCAGGAGTCCGCTGAGCATCCCGGAAACGAACAGCAACGTCAGCCCGATCCCGTAGGTGAGCGCGCCGCCGTCGAGTACCTCGACGCCCTTGGCGTTGGTCGACCCGTGGAACCAGCCCAGTCGGTGGTAGATCTCGCGCTCGATGAGCAGGCCGACCATCGTGAACGCCGCGTTGAGGACGCCGATCAGGACGTTGCCCAGGAGCGCGGCCTTGATGAAGGAACTCCGCGTCATGCCGCTGCCCACGTGGAGCGGCAGGTAGGTGACGGTCACCATGATCGCGATGCTGAACGGGAACCAGAGGAGTCCGTGGTGGGAGATGGCGAATCCGGACACCACGACGTGCACCGACTGGCCCACGATCGCCAGGACGGCTACCACGAGCACCGTGATCAGGCCCCAGGCCCAAAGCATCAGGAAGACGCCGGTCTCCAGCTGCCAGCGGGCGACACGTAGCCATTGCGCGGGACGGCGGGTGGTTCTGGTCGACTGGTCGAGAGTGCCGGTCGTCATGTCGACTCCTTCGCGGTGTCGTGGGCATGGTTGCTCAGGTGGATGAAGAGGTCCTGGAGAGGCACGGGACCGACCTGCAGGCCTTCTGCCCGGGCCCGGGTGAGCATGGCCTCGTCGAGGGAGCCGAAGACGGTCGCCTGCCGGGTCGGTCCCAGGTCGCGGGTCCCGATCACCGGCTGGGTGCTGGTGAACCGGTCGACGACCTCGGCAGGCCCAGTGAGGGTCGCCCCCTGAGCATGGAGGTCGTCGGACTCCTCGCTGAGCAGCAGTGCCCCGGCGTGCAGGATGGTCACGGTCTCCACCAGGTGCTCGATCTCGCTGATCAGATGGCTGGACAGCACGATCGTCCGCGGCCGCTCGGCGAACTCTGCGAGCAGCTCGTCGTAGAACATCTGGCGGGCCTGGGCATCCATCCCGAGGTGGACCTCGTCGAACATCGTCACCGGAGCCCGGGCGGCGAGCCCGATGATGGCGCCGAAGGCCGAAGCCTGGCCACGCGAGAGCGCCTGCGGCTTCTTGCGCAGGTCGAGGCCGAACTGCTCGATCAGTCGTTCGGCATACTCGCGGTCGAACCGGGGGCGGGCGAGTTCACACCAGTCCAGGTTCGTGCGCAACTTCTCGTCGGCGAGAACGTCGCCGCTCTCGCGGATAAGACAGACCTGTTCCATCAGCCGTTCGTCCTCGAACGGGTCGGCCCCGTCGATCAAGATCCGGCCGGCCGACGGCGCCCGCAGCGAGGCCAGTGCCGACAGCAGCGTGGTCTTGCCGGCGCCGTTGCGCCCCAGCAGGCCATGGATCCGGTTCGGTTCGAGCTCGAGCGTGATCCCGCTGAGCGCCGGGTCGGCTCCGTAGCTAACGCCGAGGTCCTCGGCGCGGACGGTGAGGCCAGTCATCGGTGGGCTCCCTTCGGAGTGCGCGTGAGGTAGGAGGTGAGTTCCGCAGTGGTGATCCCCAGGACGTCGGCCTCGTGCAGCACCGGATCAAGGCGTTCGGTAAAGAACACCTCGCGACGCCGCGTGCGCAGCATCTCGGGTGCTCCGTCGGAGACGAACATCCCCAGGCCCCGCTGCTTGTGCAGGATCCCCTCGTCGACGAGCTGGGCGAAGGCCTTGGCCGCCGTCGCGGGGTTGATCCGGTAGGTGGTGGCGTACTGGGTGGTCGACATGACCTGGTCCCCCTCGCGGAGCGCGCCGGAGAGGATCTCGCCGCGGATGGCCTCCGCGATCTGCTGGTAGATCGGCTCTCGACCGTCGAACACCCGGCGCCTCCCTTCATTGGTTCATTACTCGACTAATGAACCATAGCACTGAGGGCGGGGTCAACCGGTTTTACACCGGGAGGAGGTGGGGCAGGTCCCTAGTCGCCGGTCGTGTACCGGCCGCGCCGGACCAGATTGGGGTCCGGCGGCAACACGATGGTGGTGTCCTTGTCCGGGTAGTCGAAGCGGCCCAGGAAGTAGCGCATGGCGTTGAGCCGGGCCCGCTTCTTGTCGTTGCTCTTGATCGTGGTCCAGGGCGCCTCGTCGGTGTCGGTGAGGCGGAACATCTCCTCCTTGGCCTCGGTGTAGTCCTCCCACCGGTCCAGCGACTCCAGGTCCATCGGGGACAGCTTCCAGCGGCGCACCGGGTCGAGCTGCCGGATGGCGAACCGGGTCCGCTGCTCGGACCGGGTGACCGAGAACCAGAACTTGGTCAGGTGCACGCCGTCCTCCACGAGCATCCGCTCGAAGGTCGGTGCCTGACGGACGAAGCGGTCGTACTGGTCGTCGGTGCAGAACCCCATCACCCGCTCGACGCCGGCCCGGTTGTACCAGGAGCGGTCGAAGAGCACGATCTCGCCGGCCGTTGGCAGGTGGGTGACATAGCGCTGGAAATACCACTGGCCCTCCTCGACCCGGGACGGCTTGGTCAGGGCCACGACACGCGCACCACGGGGGTTCAGGTGCTCGATGAACCGCTTGATGGCGCCGCCCTTCCCGGCGGCGTCGCGGCCCTCGAAGATGATGACGATCCGCTGACCTGTGTCCTTGGCCCAGTACTGCAGCTTGAGCAGCTCGACCTGCAACAGCCACTTCTCCACGTCGTAGTAGGCGCGGGACAGCCGGTTGTCGTAGGGGTAGTCCTCACGCCAGGTATCCACCGCCCGGCCGTCAGGGGTGATCAGGTCCGGGTCCGAGCCCTGGTCGTCACGGACGGTGTAACCCTCGACCCTGAGCCGGTCGATGTACTCGCGGAGTTCCTGCTGCACGGAGGCAATCTAAGCAGCACGGGTGAACGCCAGGCGACGGGAATGTGGCGCGACAGGGCCGCGGCCACCCTGAGGGTGGGCAGTGGGGGACAATGGGCCGTATGCCGTCCGCGCTTCCCCTGGGTGAACCCGCGCCCGCGGACGGGGCCCTCCCCGGGTGGGCGCTGAGCGGGCTCGGGGAACGGCCGTTCGGGGTCTATCTGCACGTCCCGTTCTGCCGGGTGCGGTGCGGCTACTGCGACTTCAACACCTACACGGTGCCCGAGCTCGGGGGCCACGGGGCGACCCTGGATAGCTATGCCGACGCCGCCCTCGCCGAGATCGAGCTGGCCACCCGGGCCCTCGGCTCAGGTCCGGACCCGGTCCCGGCCGTGCAGACCGTCTTCGTCGGCGGCGGCACGCCGACCATGCTGCCGCCGGGCGACCTGGTCCGGATGCTCCGGGGGATCGACCGGGCCTGGGGGCTGGCCCCGGATGCCGAGATCACCACCGAGGCCAACCCCGACACGATCACGCCGGAGGTGGCGCAGCAGCTCGCCGCCGGGGGCTTCACCCGGGTCAGCCTCGGGATGCAGTCGGCCGTGCCGCACGTGCTCCGCACGCTCGACCGCACCCACGACCCGGCCAACGTGGCGACGGCCGTGGCCGCGGTCCGGGCGGCCGGGATGCAGGTGAGCCTGGACCTCATCTACGGCACGCCCGGGGAGTCCCTGGCGGACTGGGAGGCGAGCCTGCGGGCGGTGACCGACCTCGCGCCGGACCACGTGTCGGCATACGCCCTCGTGGTGGAACAGGGCACCAAGCTGGCCGCGCAGGTGCGCCGGGGTGAGGTCCCGGCCCCGGACGATGACGACGAGGCCGACAAGTACGAGCTGGCCGACGAGGTGCTCTCGGGCGCCGGGTACGGCTGGTACGAGATCAGCAACTGGGCCACCGGGCCGGATGCGCGCTGCCGTCACAACGTCGGCTACTGGGCGGGTGGCAACTGGTGGGGGATCGGCCCGGGCGCGCACAGCCACATCGGCGGCGTGCGCTTCTGGAACGTCAAGCACCCGGCTCCGTATGCGGACCGGCTGGCTTCCGGTGCCTCGCCCGCCGCGGGCCGGGAGCGGCTGAGCCCGGCGCAGCGGCACGACGAGCGCGTGCTGCTCGAGTCGCGCCTGGTCGAGGGCCTGGACCTGGCCGTCCTCCCCGCGCAGGGGCGAGCCGAGGTCGCGGGGCTGATCGCCGGTGGCCTGCTCGACGGCGCCGCTGCCCTGCGTGGTCGTGGCGTCCTGACGCTCCGTGGCCGGTTGCTCGCGGACACCGTCGTCCACCGGCTCCTGGCCGGCTCCTGACCGGCTCCGCCCCCGACCCGCCCCCCGGTCCGCACCGCCCCCGGTCCGCACTGAGCCTCCGCCCGGACGTGAGCGGCATTCGTCCCTGCATGCGGCGAATCTCCCGAGAGGCGGCAAATGCTCCTGCGTGCGGCAAATGTCGCGACTTTTGCCGCTGCTCGTGCAGGAAGGCGCTTGCGGGGACGAAAGGCGCTCGCGTCGGGGGCTGCCAGGACCTCGAGGTGGGGGACGCGGCGCCGACCGACCGCGCGTTCGGTCACAGGTTGGTGCAGACCGACCGCGCGTTCGGTCACACGGTGGCGTCGACCGACCACGCGTTCGGTCGCGCGGAGCGTGCGGGGGCGGGCGCGCGGAGCAACCTCCCCGAAGCAACCTCCCCGAGGTCCGCGGTTTGGGCCGTGCCCGGCGTGGTTCCCACGGATCGGACCCGTGAGCGGTTAGAACGGTGGTGGCCCCCTGCCCGGTATGAGCGGGCAGGGCCCCGCTCTGAGGTCCCGGCGCAGTCCGGGACAGACGAAGGCCCCGCGAAGTATGGGTTCGCGGGGCCTTCTGGGTGATCGCCGGTGATGCCGCGATCGACCGGCGAGTGGTCGGGTGGCTCGCCCTACCGCATCACCGGTAGGTGTCGCCAGGACAGGTCCTGGTTGGCGAATCCGCGACCGAGGCTCGTGGTCGGCGTCCCGTCTCCGGGATGCGTAGCAGCATGTCTAGCCGGTTCCGGTCCGGCGCGCAAGGGGTGGACCGGGCGGCTCGGTCAGTGCAGGACCGGCAGCTGGAACGGGTAGTGGTAGGTCTCGCCGCGGGCCGCCCGGAGCGCGCCCTTGATGTGCACGAAGGCCGCGACCAGGAAGATCACGATCCAGAACGGGATCACCACGATGAAGCCGAGCGTCAGCGTGACGATGCCGACGACCCACCCCAGCAGGTAGAGGATCCAGAACGAGAGGTTGAAGTTGAACGCGCCGGCCGCGGACGCGCGGACGGCCGGGCTCTGGTCCTTCTGGATCAGCCAGATGACGAGGGGTCCGAGGAAGCTCAGGCTGCCCGCACTGATCAGGAACGCGATCGGTGCGGACAGGTGCGCCATGATCATCCAGGTGCGCTCACCCGAGCTGATGCCCTGTCGCTGGTATGCCTGATACGCCTGGTGGGGCGGCTGCGGCGGGTTGTTGGCTGGGTCCTGGGTCATGGGTGTCTCACTCCCTGTGGGACGGTGACGAAGTCGATCAGTTCCTCGACGCTGGCCAGGAGCGTGGGCTCCAGGTCACTGTAGGAACGCACGGAGCCCAGGATCTGTTTCCACCCCCGCGCCACATCGGCCTGGGTGGTGTGCGGCCAGCCGAGCTCGGCGAGGACCCCGTGCTTCCAGGACCTGCCACGGTCGATGACCGGCCAGGCCTCCAGCCCGAGCCGGGCGGGCCGCACCGACTGCCACACGTCGACGTAGGGGTGACCCAGGATCTTCACGTGGCGCGACTGCGGCAGCGCCCGTGCGGCCTGCACGATCCGGTCCTCCTTGGTGCCGGCCACCAGGTGGTCGACCAGGACGCCCATCCGCCGGTCCGCGCTGGGGGCGAAGTCGCGGATCACCGCGGTCAGGTCGTCGACTCCCTCGAGTAGTTCGACCACGACCCCCTCGACCCGCAGGTCGTCGCCCCAGATCTTCTCGACCAGCTCGGCGTCGTGCCGGCCCTCGACGAAGATGCGGGAGCCGCTCGCGACGCGGGCCGGGGCGTGCTCCACCGCGCGGGAGCCGCTGGCGGTGCGTGAGGCCTCCTTGCGGGCGGCGGCCAACGCAGCCCGTTCGGCCTGCTTCGGCGGGGTCAGCACCACCGGCCGGCCCTCGAGGAGGAAGCCCGGCCCGAGCGGGAAGCCCTTGCGGCGACCCCGGCGGTCCTCCAGGTGCACGACGTGCATCCCGCCGGCCTTCTCGACCCGGCAGATCGCGCCGCACCAGCCGGTCTCGACGTCCTCGACGACCATGCCGAGCTCGGCCTCGACGGACTGGGCCCGACCACGGGCGGGGGCCCGCCAGTCGCCGGAGAGGACATCGGTGCCGTATCGGTCGTTCACCCCGTCAGGCTACGTGCGGGGCCGCCCGCGCCCGGCCAGCGAAACGCGGCGAGCGACGGAGTGAGGTCCCGGTCGGCGTAGACTGGCACTCGCGATTCACGAGTGCCAGGATGCGGTGGAGGTGACCGAGGGATGAACGACGACCGGCGGCTGGCCGTCCTCCGCGCGATCGTCCAGGACTATGTGCGCACCTCCGAGCCGGTGGGGTCCAAGAGCCTGCTCGACCGGCACCAGCTGGGGGTGTCCGCCGCGACGGTGCGCAACGACATGGCCGTCCTGGAGGAGGAGGGCCTGATCACGGCCCCCCACACCAGCGCCGGGCGGATCCCGACCGACGCCGGCTACCGGATGTTCGTGGACCGGCTGCACTCCATCAAGCCGTTGAGCCGTGCCGAGAAGACCGCCATCCACCGCTTCCTGGAGGGCGCGGTCGACCTGGACGACATCGTCGGGCGCACCGTCCGCCTGCTCTCCGGGCTGACCCGGCAGGCCGCGGTGATGCAGTACCCCTCGCTGACCCGCTCGACGGTCCGGCACGTGGAGCTCGTCCTCGTGGGGACCAACCGGCTGATGGTGGTGCTGATCGTGAACACCGGCCGGGTCGAGCAGCGCATTGTCGAACTGGACCGGGAACTCGTCGGCGCCGAGGGCGAGCAGCTCGTCCACGACCTGCGCAACCTGATCAACCGGCACGCGTGCGGGCACGCCCTGGCCGAGGCCACCCCGCTGCTCGAGGAGGCCTTCGAGGGCGTCGACCTGCCGGACCGCCCGGTGGGCCGGGCCGTGGTCGAGGCGCTCGCCGACGTCCTCATGGAGCGCAACGAGGAGCGGGTGGTGCTGGCTGGCACGGCCAACCTGGCCCGGGTCGGCACCGATTTCCCGCTGTCCATCGGCCCCGTCCTGGAAGCCTTGGAAGAACATGTGGTGCTCCTGAAGTTGATGGGGAGTATGGCGACCCTCGACGCGGAGGACGCCGTGACCGTGAGCATCGGTGCCGAGAACCCCTACGAGGGGTTGCAGAGCACCTCGGTGGTCACCACGACCTACGGGCCCGCCGGCGGGCTGGGCGTCGTGGGGCCGACCCGCATGGACTACCCGTCCGCGATGGCGTCGGTGCGTGCGGTCGCGCACTACGTGTCGCAGATCCTGGACACCTGACCAGCTACGAGTAAGGACTTTGGTGAACGACTACTACGCCGACCTCGGCGTGTCCCGTGAGGCCACGGCGGCCGAGATCAAGACCGCCTACCGCCGCAAGGCCCGTCAACTGCACCCCGACGTGAACCCCGGCCCCGAGGCCGAGGAGCAGTTCAAGAAGGTCAGCCAGGCCTTCGACGTGCTCGGGGACGACGCCAAACGCGCCGCGTACGACCGGGGCCAGGACCCCTACGGCGGGCAGGGTGGCGGCTTCGGCCAGGGGTTCAGCTTCAGCGACATCATGGACGCCTTCTTCGGCGGTGCCGCCGCGGGCTCCCGGGCCCCGCGCTCCCGCACGCAGCGTGGCCAGGACGCCCTGGTGCGGCTGGACATCGACCTGCGCACGGCGGTCTTCGGCGGGGAGGAGACCCTGACCGTGGACACGGCCGTGCGGTGCGAGACCTGTTCCGGCGCCGGTGCCCAGCCCGGCACCGGCACCCGCACCTGTGGCGTCTGCGCCGGGCGCGGGGAGGTCCAGCAGGTCCAGCGCTCCTTCCTCGGCCAGGTCATGACGTCCCGGCCGTGCACCTCCTGCCAGGGCTTCGGCGAGATCATCGAGCACCCGTGCTCCAACTGCTCCGGCGAGGGCCGGGTGCGCACCCGTCGGGACCTGTCGCTGCGGGTGCCGGCCGGGGTCGATTCCGGCACCCGGATCCACCTCTCGGGCGAGGGCGAGGCGGGTCGCTCCGGCGGACCCTCCGGCGACCTGTATGTCGAGGTGGCGGTCGCCCCGCACGAGACCTTCCGGCGTCGCGGGGACGACCTGCACTGCTCGGTGCAGGTCCCGATGACCGCGGCCGCGCTGGGTGCGACGCTCACGGTCGACACCTTCGACGGTCCGACCGAGGTGGACCTCAAGGCCGGCACCCAGCCGCGGGACACCGTGACCCTGTCCCAGCAGGGGGTCACCCACCTGCGGGGCACCGGCCGGGGCGACCTCATCGTGCACCTGGACGTGCGGGTGCCCACCAAGCTCGACGGGACCCAGCGCGACCTGTTGGCCCAGCTGGCCGAGGCGCGGGGGGAGACCCGGCCGGACGGCCGGCTGTCCCCGGCGCAGTCCGGCTTCCTCGGCAAGCTCAAGGAAGCGTTCAACGGTCGGTGAGCGCGCCGCTGTTCTTCACCGGGCAGGGGCGGTTGTCCACGGTCGCCGTGGATGACCGGTTCGTGCTGGACGGCCCGGAGGGGCGGCACGCCGCCGACGTGAGCCGGCTCGGCCCCGGCGAGACCGTGCTGCTGGCCGACGGGAGCGGCCTGCTGGCACGCAGCGAGGTGGTGGAGCGCCGCAAGGGAGAGCTGGAGCTGCGGGTCCAGGAGGTGGTCTCCGTCGCGGAGCCGGACCCCCGGTTCACCCTCGTGCAGGCGTTGGCCAAGGGGGACCGGGACCTGTTGGCGATCGAGGTGGGCACCGAACTCGGGGTCGACGACGTCGTCCCGTGGCAGGCCGACCGCAGCATCGTGCGGTGGCGGGGCGAGCGGGCCGCCAAGGCGCACCGCAAGTGGGAACAGACCGTGCTCGCCGCGACCAAGCAGGCACGGCGGGCGCGGGTGCCCGGCGTCGCGCCCCTGGCCGACCGGCAGGCGGTCATCCAGCGGATCGCGGCGGCCGACCTGGCCCTGGTGCTCCACGAGGAGGCCACCGAGCCGCTGGCCGGGGTCGACCTGCCCGGCGCGGGTGAGGTGCTGCTCGTGGTCGGCCCCGAGGGCGGGATCAGCCCCGAGGAGACGCAGGCCTTCGTGGACGCCGGGGCGCGCACCGTGCGGCTCGGGTCCACCGTGCTGCGCACCTCCACGGCCGGGTCGGCCGCGATCGCCCTGCTCAGCGCCCGGGCCCGCTGGCGGTGACCGCGGAGTCGCAGGCGACCGTGGGGCCGGGGACCGGCTCCGGGCTGTGGGACCCGGAGATCCGGAGCGTCAGCGGGGGCGCCACCGCGCTCATCGCACTCTTCGCCACCGAGTACATCGCCGTGGGCACGGCCATGCCCACCGTGGCACGGGCGCTCGACGGTCTCGGGCTGTATGCCCTGGCCTTCGGGGCGACCATCGCCACCGGGGTGATCGGGATGATCCTCGGGGGCTGGTGGTCCGACCGCGCCGGTCCGGGGCAGGTGGTCGCGGCCGGCTGCGCCGTCTTCGCCGGGGGACTGCTGGTCGCCGGCCTCGCCCCGACGATGGAGGTCTTCGTCGCCGGGCGGGCCGTCCAGGGGCTCGGCAGCGGGCTGGCGTCGGTCGCGGTGTATGTGCTGATCGCGCAACGGGTGCCCGACGTGCTCCGGCCCAAGGTGTTCTCCCTCCTCGCGGCGGCCTGGGTGCTGCCCGGTCTCATCGGACCGGTCGCGACCGGTCTGGTGGTGGAGTTCCTCACCTGGCGCTGGGTCTTCCTCGGGGTGGTCCCGCTGGTGCTGGCGGCGCTGCTGGTGCTGCGACCCGCGCTGCTGGGCACGTCGCGCAGCCACGACGCCTCCTACCTGGGCCCGGCGACGATCGGTTGGGCGGTGCTCGCCGCGTTGTCGGTGGGGGTGCTGAACCTGGCCGGCGAGTCGATCCAGCCCCGCGAGGTGCTGGTCGGCGCACCGGTCGTGCTGCTCCTGGTGCTGGCCGCCTGGCGGCTGCTGCCGCCCGGCACGCTGGGCCTGGGCCGTGGCCTGCCCTCGGTGATCGCCGCCCGTGGCGCGATCGGTGCCTCGTTCATGGCGGCCGAGGCCTACCTCCCGCTGCTGCTGCAGGACCGGCACGACTACGCGCCGGCCGCGGCCGGGGCCGTGCTCGCCGTCGGGTCGGTGACCTGGGCCCTGGGCTCCTGGGTGCAGGGTCGGCTGGCCGACCAGGTCGACCGCTACCGGCTGCTGGTGCGGGGCTGCCTGCCGATCGCGGCGGGGCTGGTCGTGCTGGTCGTCTCCGTCGCCGCGGACTGGCCCGGGTGGACCGTGCTCGTGGTCTGGGCGGTGGTCTCCCTCGGGGTGGGGCTGTCCTACCCGACCACCTCGTTGCTGACGCTGCGCCTCTCACCGCCCGCCGAGGTAGGACGCAACAGCTCGTCCCTGCAGGTCAGTGAGGCGCTGGCCAGCGCCGTCGCGCTCGCCGTCGCCGGGGCCGCCTTCACCGCGCTGTATGCCGGCTCGCACCTGCACGCCTTCCTGTCCGTCACCTGCGTCGGCCTCGTCGCCGGCTTCCTCGCGGTGCTCACCTCCTCCCGCGCCCGCCCCCACCCCCACCCCTGACCGAACGCGCCACCGGGCGGCCTCCGACCCCCACCAGACGCATGGGCTGGCGGCGTTCCACCGCCACCAGACGCATGACCGGGCGGCGGGGAGCCATGGGCTAGTGTCGGTGACCGTGACTGACTGCCTCTTCTGCCGCATCGTCGCGGGGGAGATCCCCGCCGACAAGGTCCACGAGACCGACACCGTCGTCGCCTTCCGCGACATCACGCCCCGGGCCAAGGTGCACTCCCTCGTGATCCCCAAGGAGCACCACGAGTCGCTGGCCGAGCTGGCGACGGCAGCTCCCGGACTGGTCGCCGACGTCTTCGCCGCGGCGGGCGAGGTCGCCGCGAAGGAGGGCGTCGCGCAGACCGGGTACCGCCTGGTCAGCAACGTCGGGGAGGACGGTGGCCAGGAGGTCGCGCACGTCCACGTCCACGTGCTGGGCGCCCAGTCGATGGGCCCGGTCGGGGTGCGGGAGCAGGACTGAGCGCGCACCCCGCACCTGCCGCGCGCCGGCCCGGTCCACAACGGAGGCGACCCGGACGGTCCCGGCCGGTAGACTCGGGCGCACGATGACAGACCCTGCCAATCCGCCCGAGAGCGGACCTGCCACCGAGCCGCCCGCGCCGGCGGACGACACACCCGAGACGGAGGCCGACCCGGCGCATCCGGCCGGGGGCGACGCCAGCCACACGATCGTCATCCCCGCCGAGGTCAACATGGTTGCCCTCCTCGGCACGCGCGATGAGTTGCTGCGGACCGTCGAGCGGGCCTTCCCGCGGGTGGACCTGCACGTGCGGGGGAACGAGTTCCGGCTGATCGGCCCGCCCGACGAACTCGCCCTGGTGGAGCGGCTGGTGGACGAGCTGCTGGTGGTCGTGGCCGCCGGTCAGCCGCTCAACCGCGACGCCGTGGAGCGGTCCATCCAGATGTTGCGCTCCCGGTCCGAGGAGCGGCCCGCCGACGTCCTGACGATGAACATCGTCTCCAGCCGCGGCCGCACCATCCGGCCCAAGACGCTGAACCAGAAGCACTACGTCGACGCCATCGACAAGCACACGATCGTGTTCGGCATCGGCCCGGCCGGCACCGGCAAGACCTACCTGGCGATGGCCAAGGCGGTCGCCGCGCTGCAGGCCAAGCAGGTCAACCGGATCATCCTGACCCGCCCCGCGGTCGAGGCGGGTGAGCGCCTCGGCTTCCTGCCCGGCACCCTCAACGACAAGATCGACCCCTACCTGCGCCCGCTCTACGACGCCCTGCACGACATGGTGGACCCGGACTCGATCCCGCGACTGATGGCCTCGGGCACCGTCGAGGTGGCGCCCCTGGCATACATGCGCGGACGGGCGCAGCCGTTGGACGCCCAGGTCCTGACGCCGGAGGGGTTCCGGGACATCGGCTCTCTGCGCGTCGGTGACCTCGTCATCGGCTCCGACGGGGGGCCCACCCCCGTCCTGGGGGTCTACCCCCAGGGCCCCCGTGCGGTCTTTCGGGTCAGCACCCAGGACGGAGCCTCGACCCTTGCCTGCGGTGAGCACCTCTGGCAGGTGCAGACCGCCTGGGACAGGCGGCGCGGCCGGACCCGCGTGCTGCAGACCGATGAGATGATCGGTCGTCTGGGCGCGGCCCACGCCAGGCGCTTCGAACTGCCGATGATGGCTCCGCCCGAGCTGGCCCCGCGACCGGTGCCGATGGATCCCTACGCCCTGGGCCGGCTCCTCGGGGACGAATCCACCACGACGACTCCCGAACGGGTCGAAGCGCCGGAGGACCCGATCGACGGGACGACGGTGCGCCACAACGGCGGGACGGACTCTGCGCTCAACGCTGAGGGGAGTGGACGAGGCGGCGTGATCGTCGCCGATCCCGCCACAGAGGTGCTGCGGGACCTGGACCTTGCGGGCACGCGACGCCAGGCACAGCTCGTGCCTGGCGAGTACCTCGTGAACTCCTTTGCGGTGCGACTTGCCGTCCTCCAGGGGCTCTTGGACGCCGGTGGAGAGCCGGTCACCCGGGCCGGTCGCGCGTGTCGCGTGCGCTACGCGACGACCTCTCCCAGGCTCCGCGATGATGTGGTGTTCCTCGTGCGCTCGCTCGGCGGGACGGCATACTGCCGAACGCGTCCAGCGCAGGGGCTCGCCAAGGGCAGGCCCGTGCCGGATCGGCACGACGCGTTCGTGGTCGACATCCGCCTGCCTGCTGGGGTCCCGCCGTTCCGACTGACGCACAAGCGCGAGACCTACGGGGCCAGGACCGGCGCTCGGCCGGTGCGCTTCATCGATCGCATCGAACCGGTGGGCGTCCAGGAGACGGTCTGCATCCGGGTAGCGGCCGAGGACTCGCTCTACGTCACGGACGACTTCCTGGTCACGCACAACACGTTGAACGACGCCTTCATCATCCTCGACGAGGCGCAGAACACCTCCGCGGAGCAGATGAAGATGTTCCTGACCCGGCTCGGCTTCGGCTCCCGGATGGTGGTGACCGGCGACGTCACGCAGGTCGACCTGCCGGGGGGCACCACCTCCGGCCTGCGGGTCGTCCAGCAGATCCTGGACGGGGTGGAGGACGTGTACTTCTGCAACCTCACCAGCCAGGACGTCGTGCGGCACCGGCTGGTCAGCGCGATCGTGGACGCCTACGGCAAGTGGGACGCCCGCAAGGGGCCGGCGCGCCGGAGCGGCCAGGACGGCCAGGCGCGATGAGCATCGAGATCCTCAACGAGTCCGGGGTCGTCCCGTCGCCGGTGCCGGAGCAGGAACTGCACGACCTGGCCCGCTGGGTGCTGGACCAGCTGCGGGTGCACCCGCGCGCCGAGCTCGCCGTGACGCTCGTGGACGAGGAGGCGATGACCGCCCTGCACCAGCAGTGGATGGACCTGCCCGGGCCCACCGACGTGATGAGTTTCCCGATGGACGAGCTGCGGCCCGGCAGCGACGGCACCGAGCCGGATGCCGGCATGCTCGGGGACGTCGTGCTGTGCCCGTCGGTCGCGGCCGCCCAGGCGAAGCGGGCCGGCCACTCCGTCGAGGACGAGCTCCTCCTGCTGACGACCCACGGCATACTCCACCTGCTCGGTTTCGACCACGCCGAGCCCGAGGAGGAGCGCGAGATGTTCGACCTCCAGCGCACCCTCCTGCTGACCTTCCTGGCCCACCGGGGCCGGACCACCACCGCAGCGCCGTCGGCCCGGCTCGACGGCTGAGCACCCCAGGACCCCCATGTTCACCCTCATCCTCGTCGCCATCGCGGCGACCCTGATCGCCTTCCTGCTCTCCGCGGCGGACACCGCGCTGAGCCGTATGTCGCGCCACCGCGCCGACCAGCTCGCCGACGAGGAGCGTCGTGGCTCCGGCTCGCTGCTGAAGGTGATGGCCGACACCGCGCCCTACCTGTCGGTCGCGACCTTCGTCCGGGTCGTCGCGGAGGCCACCACGGCCGTCGCCGTCACGGTCGCGGTCGACACCGTGATGGACAGCCACTGGCAGACCGCGCTGGTGGCCATCGCGATCATGAGCGTGGTGTCCTTCGTGGTGGTCGGGGTCTCGCCGCGCACGCTGGGCCGTCAGCACGGCGAGAAGGTGGCGCTGATGGCCGCCCCGGTCGTGCACGCGCTGCGGCTGGTGCTCGGCCCGGTCGCCAAGCTGCTGGTCCTGTTCGGCAATGCGCTCACGCCGGGACGGGGGTATGCCGAGGGCCCGTTCGCCTCGGAGTCGGAGCTGCGCGACCTGGTCGACCTGGCGGGGGAGTCGGCGGTCATCGAGGCCGAGGAGCGGGAGATGATCCACTCCATCTTCGAGCTCGGCGACACCGTGGCGCGTGAGCTGATGGTGCCGCGTCCGGACATGGTGACGATCCAGGGCGAGCGGGTGCTGCGCCAGGCCATGTCGCTCTTCCTGCGCTCGGGGTTCTCCCGGGTGCCGGTGATCGGGGAGGGCAGCGACGACGTGCTCGGCCTGCTCTACTTCAAGGACGTGGCCCGCCAGGTCAACGCGCACCCCGACGGGGTGAACACCGTCCCGGTCACCGACGTGATGCGCCCGGTCCACCGGATCCCGGAGAGCAAGTCGGTGGACGGGTTGCTGCGCGAGATGCAGGAGCAGCGGCAGCACTTCGCGATCGTGATCGACGAGTACGGCGGCACCGCGGGCCTGATCACCATCGAGGACATCCTGGAGGAGATCGTCGGGGAGATCACCGACGAGTACGACCGCTCGGTCGATGAGGTGGAGACCCTCGAGGACGGCACGCTGCGGGTGCCCGCCGGTATGTCGGTGGACGACCTGGCCGAGCTGTTCGACGTCGAGATCGAGAACGAGGACGCCGACACCGTGGGTGGCCTGCTCTCGGCGATCATCGGCATGGTCCCCCTCGTGGGGTCCAGCGGGCAGGTCGCGGGCCTGGAGCTGACCGCCGAGCGGATGGCGGGTCGGCGCCGCCGGGTCGCGACCGTCCTGGTCCGCGAGGTGGAGGAGGAGACTGCCCCCGAGGAGGGGGAGGCGGTCCCGGAGACGGATACCCCGGTCTCCGGTGACGCCGGGGGCAAGGGCGACACCACGTCCCCCGGTGAGACCCCGGAGCAGGGCGATACCCCGGAACGGGCGGAGGCACGGTCGTGAGCGAGCACCCGCACCGCACGGACGACGAGCAGTCCGGCGGCGCCGACCACCGGTCCGGCTTCGCCTGCCTCGTGGGACGCCCCAACGCAGGCAAGTCCACGCTCACCAACGCCCTGGTCGGCTCCAAGGTGGCGATCACCTCCAACAAGCCGCAGACCACCCGCCACGCCATCCGGGGCATCCGGACGCAGCCGGGCTACCAGCTCATCCTGGTGGACACCCCCGGGCTGCACCGGCCCCGGACGCTGCTGGGACAGCGGCTGAACGACCTCGTCCGGGAGACCCTGCTGTCGGTCGACGTGATCGGCTTCTGCCTGCCCGCCGACCAGCGGCCCGGCCCCGGCGACGCCTTCATCGCCGCCGAGCTGACCGAGCTGCAACGGGCCAAGCGGGTGCCCGTCGTGGCGCTCGCCACCAAGTCCGACGCCGTGGACCGGGAGCGCCTGGCCGAGCACCTGATGGCGATCGACCAGCTGGGGGACTGGGCGGCGATCGTGCCGTGCTCGGCCGTCAACGGCGACCAGGTCGAGGAGGTCGCCGACGTGCTGGCGGGCTACCTGCCCCGGTCGGTGCCGCTCTACCCCGCCGACGTCCTCACCGACGAGCCGGTTGTCGTGCGGATCGCCGAGTTCGTCCGGGAGGCGGCGCTGGAGGGGGTGCGGGACGAGCTGCCGCACTCGCTGGCCGTGGTCGTCGACGAGATCGTGCCCCGGGAGGACCGACCGGCCGACCGGCCGCTGACCGATGTGCGGGTCAACATCTTCGTGGAGCGGCCCAGCCAGAAGGCGATCATCATCGGGCGGGGCGGCTCGCGGCTGCGCGAGGTCGGTGCCCGCGCCCGCGCCGGGATCGAGGAGTTGATCGGTCACAAGGTCTTCCTCGACCTGCACGTCAAGGTGGCCAAGGACTGGCAGCGCGACCCCAAGCAGCTGGGACGCCTCGGGTTCTGACGCGGGCGGACCGCCCACCTGACCGGGCCGGTGACCGGGTAGGGACAATGCGGTATGACCCTCGACGTGTCCGCAGTCCGTGACCTCTTCCCCTCGCTGTCCTCCGGCATCGCCCACTTCGACGGGCCGGGCGGCACGCAGACCCCGCGGGCGGTCGGCGAGGCGATCGCCGCGACGCTGACCGGGCCGTTGTCCAACCGCGGGGAGTCGGTCGCCAGCGAGCGCAACGCCACCGGTGCGGTGCAGGAGTTCCGGACCGCGATGGCGGACCTGCTGGGGGCCGACCCGCGCGGCATCGTGCACGGCCGCAGCGCCACCCAGCTGACCTACGACTTCTCCCGGCACCTGGCCAAGGACTGGGGGCCCGGTGACGAGGTGGTGGTCAGCCGGCTGGACCACGACTGCAACGTCCGTCCCTGGGTGCAGGCCGCGGAGGCCAGGGGGGCCACGGTGCGGTGGATCGGCGTCGACCCCACGACCGCGGAGTTGGACCTGCACACCCTCGACGAGGCGCTGTCCGAGCGCACCCGGCTAGTCGCCGTCACGGCCGCCTCCAACCTGGTCGGCACGATGCCACCGCTCGCCCGGATCGCCGAGCGGGTGCACGCCGCGGGGGCGCTCCTCTGGGTCGACGGGGTGCACTACACCGCGCACGCCGCGGTCGACCTCGCCGGCCTCGGCGCCGACGCCTTCGTCTGCTCGCCCTACAAGTTCCTCGGGCCGCACTGCGGGGTGCTCGCCGCGGACCCCGCCTGGCTCGAGACGGTCCACCCGGACAAGCTGCTGCCCTCGCCCGACGAGGTCCCGGAGCGGTTCGAGCTCGGGACCCTGCCGTACGAGGTGCTGGCCGGGGTGACCGCCGCGGTGGAGGTCCTGGCCGACCTCGCGCCGGGCCCGGCCACCGGCCGACGGGCGCGGCTCCTGGCCTCCCACCACGCCCTCGCCGAGCGCGAGCTCGCGCTGCGGTCGCGGATTGAGGAGGGGCTGTCGGCCCTCGGCGGGGACGTGGTGCTGCACTCGCGCGCCGCGGAGCGCACCCCGACGCTCGCGCTCACCTTCCCCGGCCGCTCGGTCCGGGCGGCCGCCCGCTACCTGGCGGAACGGGACGTGCTGGCCCCCGCGGGGACGTTCTACGCCCACGAGCCGGCCCACGCGCTGGGGCTGCAGGGGGAGGGTGTCGTCCGGGCCGGCATCGCGCCCTACACCAGCGACGACGACGTCGACCGGCTGCTGGACGGTCTCTCGGGGTTCCTGGCGGACACGCCCCGCTGAGCCGCCCACGCCCCCTACCGGCGGACCGACATTGGTGGTTGGCTGGGCCCCATGAAGAAACTCATCAACGACCCTGCCGATGTCGTCGTCGAGGCACTCCAGGGGATGGCTGTCGCCCACCCCGACCGGCTCCGGGTCGACCTGGAGAACCGCATCGTCTATCGCAAGGACGCCCCCCGGCAGGGGAAGGTGGGTCTGATCTCCGGCGGCGGGTCCGGTCACGAGCCGATGCACGGTGGCTTCGTCGGCCTCGGGATGCTGGACGCCGCGTGCGCCGGTGAGGTGTTCACCTCCCCGGTCCCGGACCAGATGATGGCCGCCACGACCGCTGTGGACGGTGGCGCCGGGGTGCTGCACATCGTGAAGAACTACACCGGCGACGTGATGAACTTCGAGATGGCCGCGGAGTTGGCGGCCGCCGACAGCGGCACCGAGGTGCGCTCGGTGGTCGTCGACGACGACGTGGCCGTGCAGGACTCCCTCTACACCGCCGGTCGGCGCGGGGTCGGGGTCACCGTGCTGCTGGAGAAGCTGGTCGGGGCGGCCGCCGAGGAGGGCCGCGACCTGGCCGCCTGCGCCGACCTGGCCAGCAAGGTCAACGGCAACGGCCGGTCGATGGGGATGGCGCTGACCTCCTGCACCGTGCCGGCCGCGGGCAAACCCACCTTCGACCTGGCCGAGGACGAGATGGAGGTGGGCATCGGGATCCACGGCGAGCCGGGACGGGAGCGCAAGCAGATCGCGCCCGCCAAGGACGTGGCCGCGATGCTCGTCGAGCCGATCCTTTCGGACCTGGACTTCACGGGCGGCGACGGTGTGATCGCGATGGTCAACGGGATGGGCGGCACCCCGCTGATCGAGCTCTACCTGATGTACCACGAGGTCGCCCAGCTGCTGGAGAAGGCCGGCGTCACGGTGGCCCGCTCGCTGGTCGGCAACTACATCACCTCGCTGGAGATGGCCGGCTGCTCGGTCACCCTGGCCAAGGCCGACGACGACCTCGTCGGGCTGTGGGACGCCCCCGTCAATACTCCCGGCCTGCGCTGGGGGGTGTGAGCGTGGCGAACCTGGAGTCCTTCACCCGGTGGATCGCCGACTACGCCGCCGTCGTGGCGGAGCAGGCCGAGCACCTGACCGACCTGGACCGCGCGATCGGCGACGGCGACCACGGCTCCAACATGGCCCGCGGGACCGTCAAGGCCGCGGCGCTAGCCGACAGCGAGGAGTTCGCCGGGCTCGACGCCTACGTCAAGAAGGTCGGGATGACCCTGGTCAGCACCGTCGGCGGAGCCAGCGGGCCGCTGTACGGCACGTTCTTCCTGCGGATGGCCGGTCCGTTGGCCGGGGTCGAGGACGCCGGGCCCGCGGAGGTGGGGGCGGCGCTGCGCGCCGGGGTCGAGGGGGTCCTGGCGCGGGGCAAGGCCGAGGTCGAGGACAAGACGATGTATGACGCGTGGGCCCCGGCGCTGGAGGCGTTCGACGCGGCCGCGGCGGACGGAGCCGACCTCGCGACGGCGTTGGGTGCCGCGGCGGAGGCTGCGGCCAAGGGCCGCGACGGCACCAAGGACCTGATCGCCCGGAAGGGGCGGGCCAGCTACCTCGGGGAGCGCAGCCGGGGGCACATCGACCCGGGGGCGGCCAGCACCACGCTCCTGCTGGAGTCCGCGGCGCGCACCCTGGGCTGACCCCGGTCCGTGCCGGGTCCCGCCGATCCGGTATGCCGTGTGCCCCGTGAACCTGTCGGCCCGTCACCCAGGAGGACACCGTTGATCGGCATCGTCGTGGTCAGTCACAGCCACCCCCTGGCCAGCGCCGCCGTGGCGCTGGCCGCGGAGATGGTCCAGGAGGCCGACCGCCCGCGGATCGAGGTGGCGGCCGGGCTGGACGAGACGACCTTCGGCACCGACGCCGCGGCCGTCGCCGAGGCCATCGGACGCGCCGACTCCGGGGACGGGGTCCTGGTCCTGCTCGACCTCGGCAGCGCCGTGCTGTCCGCGGAGATGGCCCTGGAGTTCGTCGACCCCGAGGTCGCCGACCGGGTCGTGGTCTCCAGCGCCCCGCTCGTGGAAGGTTTGGTGGCCGCCGCCGTGACGGCCGGGACCGGTGCCCCACTGGACCAGGTGGCCGCCGAGGCCGGGCGGGGGCTGGCCGCCAAGGTCGACCACCTGGGCACCGACACAGATGCCGGGTCCGCGGGGCCGACTGACGGCATACCCGAGGAGGCGCAGCCACTACCGGACGACGCGGTGCGCGCCCGGGTGGAGGTGACCGCACCGCACGGTCTCCACGCCCGGCCGGCCGCGCGGTTCGTGCAGTGCGTCAACCTGTTCGCCGGGACCCGGGTGCAGGTGAGCAACCCGGACTCCGGGCGCGGGCCGGTCGACGGGCGGAGCCTGACCGCCATCGCCACCCTCGACGCCCGCCAGGGTCACCGGCTCGACCTCGCGGCCACGGGGGACCACGCGCAGGAGGCACTCGACGCCCTGGTGACGCTGGCCGCGACCGGCTTCGGCGACCAGCCGGACCGGGCAGCGCCGGCCGAGTCCGCCGGGCCCGACGCGGCCCCGTTCTCAGGACTCCGCGCCGCGGTGGGGCCCGTCCACCGGCCGGAGGGCGCCGTGGACCTCTCCGGGTATGCCGTGGGAGACGCCGCGCAGGAAGGGCACCGGTTGGACGCCGCCCTGGCCCGCGCCGCCGAGGAGCTGACCGCGCTCGCCGACCGCACCGCCGAGCAGGTGGGACGGGAGGAGGGGGCGGTCTTCGAGGCGCACCTGGGACTGCTGGGTGACCCGTCGCTGCTGGACCCGGTGCGGGCCGCCATCGGGGCCGGCACCGGTGCCCCGGCCGCCTGGCAGGAGCGGGTGGAGGCGCTGCGGGCCGAGTTCGCCGGTCTGCCGGACGCCTACCAGCGCGAGCGGGCCCAGGACGTGAGCAGCGTCGGCGACCGGGTGCTGCGGGCGCTGGCCGGGGGAGATCCTGCGGGGCAGGACCAGGGGCAGGAGCAGGGGGGCACGGAGGGCGGCCAGCGGCCGGTAGTCCTGGTGGTGGAGGAGTTGGACCCGGCGACCGCCGCCACCCTGGACCCGGCCACGACCGCCGGGGTGCTGACGACCGCTGGGGGAGCGACCGGTCACGGCGTGCTGGTGGCCCGGGCCCGCGGGGTGCCGTTGCTCACCGGCGTCGCCGCGGTCCGCGACGTGCCCGAGGGCACCGTGGTGGCCTTCGACGAGGACGCCCGGCGGTGCGAGGTCGACCCCGACGGGGCCACCCTGGCCGAGTTCGACGAGCTGATGAGGGAACGCGGCCAGGAGCGGGAGCGGCTGGGCCGACGCGCGCAGGAACCGGCCCTGACCACGGACGGTCACCGGATCGCGGTCAAGGCCAACCTCGCCTCGGTGGCCGAGGCGGCGCAGGCCGCGGCTGCGGGAGCGGAGGGTTCCGGCCTGGTCCGGACCGAGGTGCTGTTCGGGGACCGCACTCAGGCACCGTCGGTGGCCGACCAGGTGGCCGCCTTCGAGGCCATCGCCGAGGCGCTGCCGGGCCGCGGCATCACGATCCGCACCTGGGACGTCGGCGGCGACAAGCCGCTGCCGTTCCACCCCCAGCCGGAGGAGGCCAACCCGTTCCTGGGGGTGCGCGGCATCCGCTCCTTCCGGGAGGACCCGACGCTGCTGGTGGACCAGCTCGAGGCGGTCTGCCGGGTCGCCCGCCACCACCCGGTGCGGGTGATGTTCCCGATGGTGACCACGGTGGAGGAGGTCGATTGGGCGCTGGCCCGGCTGGACGAGGCCAGCCACCGGCTCGCCGACGGGCGACCCGACGCCCTGCAGGTCGGGATCATGGTCGAGGTCCCGGCGGCCGCGCTGCGCGCCGAGGCGCTGACCACGGTGCTGGACTTCGTGAGCATCGGCAGCAACGACCTCACCCAGTACACCCTGGCCGCCGAGCGGGGCAGCCCTTTCCTGGACGGCATCGCCGACGCGGCCGACCCGGCGGTGCTCCGGCTCGTCCGGGAGACCTGCGAGGAGGTCGCCGACGGGGTGCAGGTCTGCGTCTGCGGGGACGCCGCCGGCGACCCCGACCTGGCCCTGCTCCTGGTCGGGCTGGGCGTGCGGGAGCTGAGCGCCACCACCGCCTCGGTGCCGGCCGTCAAGGACGTGCTGCGGCGACACGGCCTCACCGACCTGGAGGACCTGGCCGACCGGGCGGTGCACGCCGACTCGGCGGCCGACGTGCGTGACCTGGTGCGGAGGTTCCGGGCCGGGGAGTCGCGCGACTGAGGCCGCTCAGCGCACCCCGCGCGGGCGGAACTGGATGCTGATCCGCGGCCCGACCGGCTTGGCCGTCTTGGGCACCGCATGCTCCCAGGTGCGCTGGCAGGATCCGCCCATCACCAGCAGGTCACCGTGTCCCAGCACCTGGCGCACCGTCTGGCCGGCGCCCCCGCCCCGCGGCCGCAGCAGCAGCGCGCGCGGTGCACCCAGCGAGACGATCGCCACCATCGTGTCGTGGCTGGCCCCGCGACCGAACCGGTCGCCGTGCCAGGCCACGCTGTCCCGGCCGTCGCGGTAGAGGCACATCCCCGCCGTCCGGAACGGCTCACCCAACTCGGTCGCGTAGTGGGCGCTCAGGTCCTCCCGGGCCCGGGTCAGTACCGGGTCGGGCAGCGTCTCCCGCTCGTCGTAGAACCTCAGCAGGCGGGGCGTGGCGACCTCCCGCTCCCACATCACGCGGCGCTCGCCGCGCCACTCCACCCCGGCCGGACCGCCCAGGACTAGCCGGGCGAACAGGTCGTCGGACCCGGTGACCCACCCGGGGCGGACGTCGATCCACGCTCCCCGGCTCAACGGCATACGGCGCACGGCGCCACCGAGCGGACGCAGGCCGACCTCCTCGACCTGGTCCAGCAACGAACCCTGCAGTGCAACGGACATGCGTTCGAGAATAGAACACCTGTCCGATCGTGTCCAGGGTTCGCGCGGAGTAGCGTGTCGGGGATGAACTGGCTGCCCGACGGGTTCGTCACCCCGCACCGTGTCGACCTGGCGACGGGCCACCACCTGCGCCCCATCCGCGGGAGCGACGTCGACATCGACTACCCGGCGGTGATGGGCTCCCGGGCCCGGCTCTGGGCACGGTACGGCGAGGCGTGGGGGTGGCCGCCGGAGACGATGACCCTCGAGGAGGACCGGGACGACCTGGTCCGGCACGAGCGGGAGATCGCGGCGCAGGAGACGTTCAACTTCGCCGTGCTCGACGAGGCCGAGGGGCGGCTGTGCGGCTGCGTCTACATCGATCCGCCCGAGGAGGACTCGCCCCCGGGGTGTGACGCCGTCTCGTCCTGGTGGGTGGTCGACGAGCACGCCGGCGGGCCGCTGGAGGAGGCGCTGGGGCAGTTCGTCCCCCGCTGGCTCGCGCAGACCTGGGGGTTCCGCGCCGTCTCCTTCGAGCCGTGAGGTCCACCGGCGCGGTCCGGGACGGCCCCGCGTAGGGTCTGGCCATGACCCAGACCCGCTACACCCACGGTCACCACGAGACCGTCCTGCGCTCCCACCGGTGGCGCACGGCGGAGAACTCGGCCGGCTACCTGCTCCCGCACCTGACCGGCGGTCAGCGGCTGCTCGACGTCGGGAGCGGCCCGGGGACGATCACCGTGGACCTGGCGGCGCGTGTCGCGCCGGGCCGGGTCACCGCGCTGGAGACCTCCGCGGAGGTGCTGGAACTGACCGCGCAGGCCGCCCGGGAGGCCGGGGTCAGCCTCGAGCTGACGGTCGGCGACGTCCATGACCTGCCGTTCGAGGACGACACCTTCGACGTCGTGCACGCGCACCAGGTGCTGCAGCACGTGGCTGACCCGGTGCAGGCGCTGCGCGAGATGCGCCGGGTGTGCCGCCCGGGTGGCCTGGTCGCGGTCCGGGATGCCGACTACGGCGCGTTCACCTGGTACCCCGCGGACGCCGTCCTGGACGGCTGGCTCGAGGTGTACCAGGCCGTCGCGCGTGGTAACGGCGGCGAGCCGGACGCGGGTCGGCGGCTGCTCGGCTGGGCGCTGGAGGCCGGCTTCACCGACGTCGAACCGGGGGCGAGTGCCTGGTGCTTCGCCACGCCGGAGGACCGGGCCTACTGGTGCGGGATGTGGGCCGACCGGGTCCGGGAGTCCGCGCTCGCCGACCAGGCGGTGGAAGGGGACCTGGCCAGCCCGGCCGACCTGCGGGAGATGGCGCAGGCCTTCCGCCGGCTCCAGGACGACCCGGCCGGCTGGTTCCTGGTGCCCAACGCGGAGATCCTGGCCCGCGCGTGAGACCCGTGGGGGAGGACCCGCCGGGTCCGCCCGGCGGGGTTGCCGCCCTCTGTCGGTCCCGCGGGGGACAATGGGGCCATGCCGCTCTACCGTGACGCCGCGATCGTGCTGCGGACCCACAAACTGGGTGAGGCCGACCGCATCGTCACCATGCTCGGACGCAACCGGGGCAAGGTGCGCGCCGTCGCCAAGGGCGTCCGGCGCACGCGCTCCCGGTTCGGGGCCCGGCTCGAGCCGGGCATGGTGGTGGACCTGCAGTGCTACGAGGGGCGCAACCTGGACACCGTCACCCAGACCGAGTCGATCGCCTCCTACGGCGAGGCGATCTCCCGGGACTACGAGGCGTGGACGGCGTGCAGCGCCATGCTCGAGACCTGCGACCGGCTCACCGAGGAGGGGGAGCCGGCGCTGCGCCAGTTCACCCTCCTGGCCGGCGCCCTGAGCTCGCTCGCCGGCGCCACCCACGCGCCCGGGCTGGTGCTCGACTCCTACCTGCTGCGCGCGATGGCGATCGGCGGGTGGGCGGCCAGCTTCCAGGACTGTGCCAAGTGTGGGGCCACCGGGCCGCACCGCGGGTTCAACGTCGCCTCCGGCGGCGCGGTCTGTCCGGTATGCCGTCCGCCCGGGTCCGCGGCCCCGGCACCGGAGACGATGGTGCTGCTCGCCTCGCTGCTCAGCGGCGACTGGGCCACCGCGGACGCCAGCGACCCCCGGCACCGGCGGGAGGGCAGCGGCCTGGTCGCCGCCTTCCTGCAGTGGCACCTGGAGCGCGGGGTGCGCTCGCTGCGCCTGGTGGAGCGGGTGTGATCGGGTGCCCTCGATGAGACGCTCCCGCCCGACCCCGGCGGACCGCCCCGCTCCCGTGCCGCCCTTCCCGCACCCCAGCGGTGCCCGGCCCCCGGCGATCCCCGCCGAGCTGGTGCCGCAGCACGTGGCGATCGTGATGGACGGCAACGGCCGGTGGGCCAACGCCCGCGGTCTGCCGCGCACCGTCGGGCACGAGGCGGGGGAGTCCTCGCTGCTGGACGTCATCGCCGGGGCGATCGAGATCGGCGTCCGGCACGTCTCGGCCTACGCCTTCTCCACCGAGAACTGGAAGCGCTCGGCCGAGGAGGTGCGCTTCCTGATGGGCTTCAACCGCGACGTGATCCGGCGGCGCCGCGACGAGATGTCCTCGTGGGGCGTCCGGGTCGTGTGGTCCGGCCGGGCGCCCCGGCTGTGGCGCTCGGTGATCAAGGAGCTGCAGACGGCCGAGGAGATGACCCGCGACAACGACGTCATCACGCTGAACTTCTGCGTCAACTACGGCGGGCGGGCCGAGATCGCCGACGCGGTCCGGGCGATCGGGCAGGACGTGGCGGCGGGGCGGCTGGACCCCTCCCGGATCGACGAGCGGACCGTGGCCCGGCACCTCTACCACCCGGACGTGCCGGACGTGGACCTGTTCCTGCGCTCCTCGGGGGAGCAGCGCACCTCCAACTTCCTGGTGTGGCAGTCCGCGTATGCCGAGATGGTGTTCCTGGACACGCTCTGGCCCGACTTCGACCGGCGCCACCTGTGGGAGGGCATCCAGATCTACGCCGAGCGCGACCGGCGCTACGGCGGGGCGGTGGACCGGTCCACCGACGGTGCGGCGGACCGGCCCACCGGTCGCGGCTGACGCCGCCGCGACCGGTGGCCCGGGTCAGCCGACCAGCCCGTGCGGGTCGATGACGTACTTCTTGGCCACGCCGGAGTCGAAATCGGCGTAGGCCTGGGGCGCCTCGTCGAGGGAGACCGTGGTGGCATTGACCGCCTTGGCGATCTGCACCCGGTCGTGCAGGATCGCCATCATCAGGCCGCGGTGGTACTTCATCACCGGGCACTGACCGGTCATGAACGAGTGCGACTTGGCCCAGCCGAGGCCGAGGCGCAGCGACAGCGAACCCTCCTGCGCCGCCTCGTCGACGCCGCCGGGGTCACCCGTGACGTACAACCCCGGGATGCCGAGCCCGCCGCCGGCCCGGGTGATGGTCATCAGCGAGTTGAGGACCGTGGCCGGTGCCTCCTGGCTGGACCCCTCGCCGTGGCCCCTGGCCTCGAACCCGACGGCATCGATGCCGCAGTCGACCTCGGGCACCCCCAGCAGCTGCTCGAGCTGGTCGCCCGGGTCGCCCTTCGAGACGTCGATCGTCTCGCAGCCGAAGCTGCGGGCCTGCTCCAAGCGGTCGGCGTTCAGGTCCCCGACGACCACCACGGCCGCGCCGAGCAGCTGCGCCGAGGCGGCCGCGGCCAGCCCGACCGGCCCCGCCCCGGCGACGTAGACGGTGGACCCCACACCGACGCCCGAGGTGACGGCCCCGTGGAACCCGGTGGGGAAGATGTCCGACAGCATCGTCAGGTCGAGGATCTTCTCCATCGCCTGGTCCTTGTCCGGGAACTTGAGCAGGTTCCAGTCGGCATACGGCACCAGCACGTACTCGGCCTGCCCGCCGACCCAGCCGCCCATGTCGACGTAGCCGTAGGCGCTACCCGGCCGGTCCGGGTTCACGTTGAGGCAGATGCCGGTCAGCCGCTCCTTGCAGTTGCGGCACCGGCCACAGGCGATGTTGAACGGCACCGAGCAGAGGTCACCCTCCTTGATGAACTCCACCCCCGGTCCCGTCTCGATCACCTCGCCGGTGATCTCGTGGCCCAGCACGAGGTTCTCCGGGGCGGTGGTGCGGCCGCGGACCATGTGCTGGTCCGATCCGCAGATGTTGGTGGTGACCACCTTCAGGATCGCCGCGTGGGGCAGCGCCCGACCGACGTTCGCCGGGTTCACCCCGGGACCGTCCTGCAGCTCGAACGTGGGGTACGGGATGTCCTGGACCTCGACGTGTCCCGGGCCCGTGTAGGCAATGGCTCTGTTGCTCGACATGGGTGCTCGCTCTCAGCGCCGCGAGCCGGGGGCCGGGGACGGACCACGCTCGCGGTCGCATCACTGGGGATCCAGCCACCGTATGTCGTCCCGCGGCTTTTGACCATGGGTGCCGCCGAACCTGAGCCTGTAGGAAGTAAGGTTAGGGAAACCTTAGAGATCGACGGAAGGCTGGGCACGTGGCCAAGACGAACATCGGGGCGAGCCGGATCAAGCCGGAGCAGACCGGCCTGCTCACCCTGGAGGTGCTCGGCCGGGAGCAGGTCACGCCGAGTTTCGCACGGGTCACGCTCGGCCGGGGCGACATCGAGAAGTTCACCCCGATGGGCTACGACCAGTGGTTCCGGCTGTTCATCCCGGTCGCCGAGGACTCGCTGTCCCGGCTGCCCGGGAAGCTGGACACGCTCTCCTATCTGAAGTTCCTGGCGATCAGCAAGACGCAGCGACCCGTGCTGCGCAACTACACGGTGCGCGCCCACCGGGTCACCGCGGACGGGCCCGAGATCGACGTCGACTTCGTGCTGCACGGCGAGGGGGACGGTGCCGGTCCCGCGGCGTCCTGGGCGCAGGCCTGCTCGCCCGGTGACGTCGTGGCCATCCTGGACGAGGGCATCACCTTCACCCCGCCGGCGGAGGTGCGCAGCACCGAGATCGTCGCCGACGAGACCGGGCTCCCTGCGGTAGCGGGGATCCTGGCCTCGCTGCCGGAGGACTTCACCGGGCGGGCCTGGGTCGAGGTGCCGACGGCGGCGGACCGGCAGGACCTGCCGGGGCCGGAGGGGGTGGAGCTGACCTGGGTGGTGCGCGAGGACCTGCACGCCCGTCCCGGCGCGGCGGTGCTCGCCGCGGCCCGGTCGGCCGCGCCGAGCACCGTCCCCGGCTACTGCTGGGCGGTGGGGGAGCAGCAGGTCCCGACCGGGATGCGGCGGCACTGGATCGCGGCGGGAGTCCCGAAGGACCGGATCACCTTCACCGGCTACTGGAAGGCACCCAAGGGGCACTGAGTCCCCGGGTGCGCGGCTGGGTGCGCCGAGGGCGGGGCGCCGCCGGCGTCAGCGGGCGGAGCAGTCCGCGCAGAGTCCGAAGATCTCCAGGGTGTGCGCGACCTCGGTGAACCCGTGCTCGGCGGCCACCCGCTCGGTCCATCGCTCGACGGTCGGTCCCTCCACCTCGACCGTGCGACCGCACCCACGGCATACCAGGTGGTGGTGGTGACCGGTGCTGCACATCCGGTAGACCGCCTCACCCTCGTCGGTCCGCAGCACGTCCACCTCGCCGTCCTCGGCGAGCACGGTGAGGGTGCGGTAGACGGTGGCCAGGCCGACCTTGTCGCCGGCCGCCCGCATCTTGGCGTGCAGCTCCTGGGCGGAGGTGAAGTCCTCCAGGGTCTCCAACTGGGCCGCGACGGCAGCCTGCTGCCGCGTGGGGCGGCGCCGCGTCGAAGTCATCGTGTCACCTGCTCCTGCTCGGAAGGGTCGTCGGTCGCACCGGTGTCCCCAGGGTAGGCCGTGTGCTCACCGTGCTCGTCGTAGTGGGCCCCGTGCGGTGCGTGGCGGTGCTCCCCGTGCAGGTAGTCGACGTGGTCACCGTGCGGGACCGCCCGGTGGCCGCAACCCGGTCCGTGCTCGTGCGGGTGGCGCTCGGCGACCCGGTGTGCCCGCTTGGTGGCCGCCCGGGCCAGGCCCGTCGCGCCGGCCACCGCCAGGAACACCGCGATCGCCAACAGCACGATGGTGCCGCCCGCCGCGGTGTCGGCGTAGAAGGAGGTCACCACGCCACCGACGGAGGACAGCACGCCGAAGGCCACGGCCCAGACCATCGTGGTGCGGAAGCTGCGGGCGACCTGCTGGGCGGCCGCATTCGGCACGATCATCAGGGCGCTGATCAGGAGCAGGCCGACGACCCGCATCGAGACCACGACGGTGACCGCGGTGAGGACGGACAGGGTGATGTTGAGCGCCATCACCGGCAGCCCGCTGGCCCGGGCGTACTCCTCGTCGCCGGCCACGGCGAACAGCCGCTGGTGCAGCACCAGCGTGACGCCCATGATCACGGCGCAGAGCACCCCGAAGACGACCAGGTCCTGGCCGGAGGTGGTGGTGATCGCCCCGAAGAGGTAACCGGTGAGGTTGGCGGTCTGGCTGCCGTCGACCCGGTTGATGATCACCACGCCGGCCGCGATCCCGCCGTAGAACATCACGGCCAGGGCGATGTCACCGCTGGTCCGCCCGCGGGCCCGGATCACCTCGATGGCCACCCCGGCGAAGACGGCGGCCGCCATCGCGGTGACCAGCGGTTGGGTGTCCAGGAAGACGCCGATCGCGACCCCGGCGAGGGCCACGTGACCCATCCCGTCCCCGATGAGGGACAGCCGGCGCTGCACCAGGAAGATCCCGACCAGAGGCGCCGCGGCGCCCACCAGGAGCGCGGCCAGCAGGGCGTTGCGCATGAAGTCCAGGCTGAGGATCTCGGCCATCAGCGGTCCTCTCCCGGATCGGCGGCGTCGAGGGGGCCGGAGCCCAGCCAGCTCAGGCCCTCCGGCTCGTCCTCGTCGTCGTGGTGATGGTGGTGCGCCTCGTGCGGGTGGGCGGCGGTGGCGGCGGTCACCCTGGCGCGGTGCACGGCATACTGCTGCGGCGTGCCGTCGAAGCTGATCGCGCCGAGCTCGAGCTCGACGATCCGGTCCACGATGCCGCGCAGCGCCGCGAGCTCGTGGGTGACCACGATCATCGTTACCCCCAACCCGGCCAGGCGCCGCAGCACGGCCGCGAGCACGTCCTGGCTGGCGGCGTCCACCCCGGCGGTGGGTTCGTCCATGATCAGCACGTCCGGCCGGGCGGCCATCGCCCGGGCGATCAGCACCCGGCGCTGCTGCCCGCCGGACAGCGTCGCGACGTCGTCCTTGGCCCGGTCGTCCAACCCGACGGTCCGGAGGGCCTGGGTCACCCGGTCCCGCTGCTCGCGGGTGGCCGGGCGCCACCAGGGGCGGGTGGCCAGCTGTCCGGTGGCGACGACCTCGCGCACCGTGGAGCGCACCGACCCGGAGAGGGTATGCCGTTGCGGCACGTAGCCGACCCGGCTGCGGTCCCGGATCCGGTTCAGCGGGACGCCGAACACCTCGCCGTGGCCGGACAGGTGGTCGTTCAGCCCCAGCAGCCCGCGGACCAGGGTCGACTTGCCGGACCCGTTGGGCCCGAGCAGGGCGACCACCTCACCGGGGCGGATCCGGAGGGTGACGTCCTCGAGGACGGGACGCCCGGCATACCCGAAGCCGGCGTGGCGCAAGTCCAGGACGGGGGTGTCCGGCGCGGCCTGCCCGGTCGCGCTGCTCACGAACAGTCCTGTCCCTGGCGCAGCGCCTCCAGGTTGGACCGCATGACCTCCAGGTAGTCGGACCCGGCGGAGGCGTCGGTGATCCCCTCGACCGGGTCGAGCACCAGCACCTCGGTGCCGGTCTCGTCCGCGATCACCTGGGCCAGGTCGCCGCCCAGGAGCACCTCGGAGTAGATCGTGTCCACCCCGGCATCCTGCACGACGTGGGTGATCTCGGCCATCCGCGCCGGGCTGGGCTCGGAGTCCGGGGAGACGCCGGTGATGCCGACCTGGTGCAGGCCGTACCGGTCCGTCAGGTAGCCGAAGGCGGTGTGCGTGGTGACCACCGTGTCGATCCGGCAGTCGGCCAGGCCGGCGGCCAGCTCCTCGTCCAGCGCCGCCAGCTCCTCCTGGAAGGCGGTGGCGTTGGCCCGGTAGTCCTCCGCGTGGTCCGGGTCGAGCCCGGCCAGCTCGTCGGCGATCGCCCCGACGGCGGCCGAGTAGCGGTCCGGGTCGAGCCAGAAGTGCGGGTCGACGCCGCCGTGGTCGTGGCCCTCGTGGTCGTCCTTCCCGGCGTGGTCGTCCTCGGCGTGGTCGCCGTGGTCCTCCCCGCCGTGCTCGACGTCCCCGGTGCTGGCCAGGTCGACGACGTCGTTGACGTCGAGGGTGTGCTCGGCCGCCTGGCTGGTCGCGGCGTCGTCGAGGGCCGCCTGCATCCCGCCGGAGAGCACCACCAGGTCCGCGCTCTGGACGGTGCCCACCTGGCGCGGCGTGAGCTCCAGGTCGTGCGGGTCGACGCCCGGGCTGGTGAGCCCGACGACCTCGACGGCACCGGTGTCCCCGGCGACCCGCTGCGTGGCGTACTCCAGCGGGTAGAACCCGGCGACGACCGTGAGGTCGGCGTCCCCGCCACCCGCTCCGCCGTCGTCCCCGCTGCCGCACCCGGTCGCCACCAGGGCGGTGCCCAGCAGGACGAGGGAGAGCGGGCGGAGGCGGGCGCGAGGGGTCAGCGGCATTGCTCCATGGTGCGGCGAATGAGAATGATTGTCAAAATGGCCCGAGGGTCCGGGCGCGCGGGCTCAGTTCGGGATGAACCGGGTCGCCAGCACCGCAAGCACGAGCGCCAGCACGGCCACCCGCATCAGGCGCATCGAGGGGGTCAGGTGCGGCCAGGACAGGTAGAGCAACCACAGCAGAGCGAGCAGTGCCAGGCCCACGAGCACCAGGCCGACCGGGCCGGCGACGAAACCACCGACCAGGATGAGCGCGATCATCACCAGCGAGGGCACCCACTGGGGCAGCCGGGCCAGGGCAGAGACGGCGGGCATGCTGGCCTTCTCGACGGCGGCGCGCACACCGGTCGGGTGTTGGTAGGGCTCGGGGGAGTGTGTCGGGTCGGGCACCCTCCGAGGGTATCTCCCGGCGCACGTAAACTCTGCGCCATGGCAGCCACTTCAACCGTTGATACCGTCGTCAGTCTCTGCAAGCGCCGCGGGTTCGTCTTCCCGTGCGGTGAGATCTACGGCGGGACGCGATCGGCCTGGGACTACGGGCCGCTCGGCGTGGCCCTCAAGGACAACATCAAGCGGCAGTGGTGGAAGGCGATGGTGCAGTCCCGCGACGACGTCGTCGGTCTGGACTCCTCGATCATCCTGCCGAAGCAGACCTGGGTCGCCTCCGGGCACGTGGGGACCTTCTCCGACCCGCTGACCGAGTGCCAGTCCTGCCACAAGCGGTTCCGCGCCGACCACCTGCAGGAGGCGGTGGCGGACAAGGCGGCCAAGAAGGGCAAGGAGATCAACCCCGACGACGTCGACCTGGCCGACGTCGCCTGCCCCAACTGCGGCACCAAGGGGGCCTGGACCGCGCCGCGCGAGTTCAACATGATGCTCAAGACCTACCTGGGCGTCATCGAGGACGAGACCGGGTTGCACTACCTGCGCCCGGAGACCGCGCAGGGCATCTTCATCAACTTCGCCAACGTGATGGGGGCCGCGCGCAAGAAGCCGCCGTTCGGGATCGCGCAGACCGGCAAGAGCTTCCGCAACGAGATCACGCCGGGCAACTTCATCTTCCGGACCCGTGAGTTCGAGCAGATGGAGATGGAGTTCTTCGTCGAGCCCTCCACCGCCAAGGAGTGGCACCAGTACTGGATCGACGAGCGCACCAACTGGTACGTCGACCTGGGCATCAACCGGGAAAACCTGCGCCACTACGAGCATCCGGCCGAGAAGCTGTCGCACTACTCCGACCGCACCGTCGACATCGAGTACCGGTTCAACTTCGCCGGCTCGGAGTGGGGCGAGCTCGAGGGCATCGCGAACCGCACCGACTTCGACCTGAAGTCGCACAGCGAGCACTCCGGGCAGGACCTCACCTACTTCGACCAGGCGTCCGGCGAGCGGTACACCCCCTACGTGATCGAGCCCGCAGCCGGCCTGTCCCGGTCGCTGATGACGTTCCTGGTGGATGCCTACACCGAGGACGAGGCGCCGAACACCAAGGGCGGGGTCGACAAGCGGGTCGTGCTGCGGCTGGACCCGCGGCTGGCCCCGACGAAGGTCGCCGTGCTGCCGCTGTCCCGCAACGCCGACCTCACGCCCAAGGCGAAGGACCTCGCGGCCGCGCTGCGCAAGCACTGGATGGTCGACTTCGATGACGCCGGTGCGATCGGGCGCCGCTACCGCCGCCAGGACGAGATCGGCACGCCGTTCTGCGTCACCGTGGACTTCGACACCCTGGAGGACCAGGCGGTCACCATCCGGGAGCGCGACACGATGGGCCAGGAGCGGGTCTCCCTGGACCAGGTCGAGGGCTACCTGGCGCAGCGGCTGATCGGGTGCTGAGCCGGGCCGCGGGGGAGACGACGCGATGATCGAGCACTTCACCCCCGCCGAGATCGAGGCGATGCGGCCCGCCGGCCGCTTCGTCGCCGAGACGCTGGCCACGCTCCGTGACGAGGCCAGCGTCGGGACCAACCTGTTGGAGATCGACGCCCGCGCCGCCGAACTCATCGCGCAGGCGGGTGCCACCAGCTGCTATGTCGACTACCACCCGAGCTTCGGGGCGATGCCGTTCGGCAAGGTCATCTGCACCTCGGTCAACGACGGCGCGCTGCACGGACTCCCGCACGACTACCGGCTGCGCGACGGGGACCTGCTCAGCCTCGACTTCGCGGTCTCGATCGACGGGTGGGTCGCCGACTCGGCGATCAGCTTCGTGGTGGGGGAGCCGCGCGAGGAGGACCTGCGCCTCATCGAGACCACGGAGCGCGCCCTCGAGGCGGGCATCGGTGCGTTGCGCGTCGGCGGCAGGCTGGGTGACGTGTCGGCGGCCATCGGGGCCGTGTGCCGCGGGGCTGGCTACGGGGTCAACCTCGAGTTCGGTGGCCACGGGGTGGGCCGGGAGATGCACGGCGACCCCCACGTGGTCAACGACGGCCGCCCCGGCCGCGGGCTGAAGCTGCTGCCCGGCCTGGTGATCGCGATCGAGCCGTGGCTGATGCTCGGCACGGACCGCATCTTCACCGACGCCGATGGCTGGACCCTGCGCAGCGCCGACGGCTCCCGCGCCGCGCACAGCGAGCACACCGTGGCACTCACCGAGGACGGCCCCGTCGTCCTCACCGCCCCCACCCTCCCGCTGGGTTGAGTTTTCGGCGGCAGGATTATCGGGTCACCCGGTAATCCTGCGCTTCGTAGGAGAAGCTTCCCGGGACGAAGCGCCAGGTTCCGGGGTGAAGCACGCGCCAGGACCGTCCTTCCGGCAGCCGGCGACCGCTCACACCAGCGAGGCGGCCAGGCTGAACGTCCCGAAGCCCAGCACCGTCGAGACCAGGATCACCGAGGCGATCCGGCCGTTGTCGGCGCCGAACCGCTCCGCCAGCATCGAGGTGTTGGCGGCCGAGGGGAGCGCGGCGGTCAGCACCAGGACACCCAGGGCCGCACCGCTCAGCGGCAGGCCGGCCCGGATCGCCAGCCACCCGAGCAGCCCGACGGCCGCCGGGTGGAGCAGGAGCTTCAAGGAGGTCAACCAGTAGACGTCCGGTGAGGTCCAGGTTGCCGGCCGTCGTCCCTGCTGGGCGGCGGTCATCCGCTCGCGGGCCAGCACGGTGCCGATGGTGAACAGCGCGACCGGTGTGGCGGAGGCCGCCAGCATCGTCACCACCTCCTCCAGCGGGCGCACCATGGTCAACCCGCTCGCACCCCAGGCGGCGCCGAGCACGATGGCCCAGGGCATCGGGTTGGTCGCGACCCGCCGCAGCGCCCGGCCACCCTGCCCGGCCCGGCCGTCCGGACCGGCGGCGGCCTGACCCCGGTGGGCCAGCGCGATCGCGATCGACTGCATTAGGACGACGTCGACCAGCAACGTGGTGATGATCGGCCCGGCCGCCCGGGTGCCGAGCAGGGCGGTGATCAGCGGCACGCCCATGAAGCCGGAGTTGGACATCACCGCGATGAGCCCGCCGAACGACGCGTCGAGCCACCCCAGCCGCTGACGGAGCCCGCTGGCCACGGCCAGGGAGAGCACCAGCAGCCCGGACAGCACCCAGAGCCCGATCAGCGTCGGGTCGAGCAGGTCGACCACGGGGGTGCGGGCGCCGAGCTGGAAGAGCATGGCGGACAGGGCGAAGTAGAGGACGTAGGTGTTCAGACCCGGCACCGCGGCCAGCGGCAGGGCGTGCCAGCGCGCCGCGAGGTAGCCGATCAGCACGAGCGCGAAGAACGGGATGATCACCGACAGGATGTCCACCGGGGAAGTCTCGCCGCACGCCCGCGCCCGCGGCCGACCGGGGTGCTGCACCTAGTCGACCGGGGTGCCCGCGGACGACGGGCACACCCGCGGACGGGGACGGCTCCGCCAGGTGGCCGCCCCCGACCGCGGGTCAGCTCAGAGGCTGCCGCCCTTGAGCTGGTCCACGATGTATTCCGCCTGCCGGATGGCCAACGCGACGATGGTCAGCGTCGGGTTCGCCGCAGCGCCGGTGGTGAAGAGCGAACCGTCGGAGACAAACAGGTTCGGCACATCGTGGGCCCTGCCCCACCTGTCCGTCACGCCGTCCTCGGGACGTTCGCTCATCCGCGAGGTCCCCAGGTTGTGGGTGGACGGGTAGGGGGGAGTGTGGTGGGTGCCGACCGCGCCGACCGCGGTGTACATCGCGTCGGCCCGGCCGTAGGCGTGCTCGCGCATCGCCACGTCGTTGGGGTGGTCGTCGAAGTGCACGTCCGGCACGGGCAGCCCGGACTTGTCCTGCACCGTGGAGTTCAGGGTGACCCGGTTGGACTCCTGCGGCATGTCCTCGCCGACGATCCACAACCCTGCGGTCCGGGCGTAGGCGTCCATCAGCTCGGTGAACTCCTTGCCCCACGACCCGGGCTCGACGAAGCTGGCCAGGAAGGCCGGCCCCAGGGACAGCGTCTCCATGTAGTAGCCGCCGACGAAGCCTCGGGACGGGTCGTGCCGCGACTCGTCGGCCACCAGGCCGGCCATGGTCTCGCCGCGGTACATCCGCACGTCCTTCTCGAACCGCGCGTAGACGGACCCGGTCGTATGCCGCATGTAGTTGCGTCCGACCTGCCCGGAGGAGTTGGCCAGGCCGTCCGGGAACAGCGAGGAGGCACTCATCAACAGCAGGCGGGGCGTCTCGATCGAGTTGCCCGCGACGCAGACCACCTTCGCCGCCTGGCGGTGCAGGTTGCCCTCGGAGTCCAGGTAGAGCACCGCGTCGACCTTGCCGTCGGAGCCGTGCGTGATCTGCACCGCCTGGCTCTCCGGGCGCAGGTCCAGCAGCCCGGTCTCCTGGGCCCTGGGCAGTTCGCGGACCATGGTCGACCACTTGGACTTGCCCTTGTCGCCCTGGAAGTTGAAGCCGTCCTGCACCGAGGCGGGCCGCCCGTCGTAGGGCTCGGCGTTGGTGGCATACGGCCCGGTCGCGTAGTGCCGGTACCCCACCTTCTCGGCACCGTTGGCCAGCACCTTGTAGTTGTTGTTGGCCGGCAGCGGCGGCCGTCCGTGACGGTGGGTGGAGCCCATCGCCTGCTCGGCGCGGTCGTAGTAGGGCTCCATCTCGGCCAGGGTCAGCGGCCAGTCGATCAGGTTCGCCCCCTCGACCCGGCCGTAGACCGAACGGGCCCGGAACTCGTGCTCCTTGAACCGGGGCGTGGCGCCGGCCCAGTGCGTGGTGGTCCCGCCTACGGCCTTGACGATCCAGGCCGGCAGGTTCGGGAAGTCGGTGGCCACCCGCCAGCTGCCGGAGGTGGTGCGCGGGTCCAACCACGCCATCTGGTTGAACGCCTCCCACTCCAGGTTCATGTAGTCCTCGTTGCGCAGGTAGGGCCCCGCCTCGAGGACCACGACCGGGATCCCGGCCTTGGTCAGCTCGTAGGCCATGGTGCCGCCGCCTGCGCCGGACCCGATGACGACGACGGTTGCCTCGTCCTTGGCGATCTCGGCCATGTCAGCTCTCCTCCGTCGTGTGCTGGGCGGTGGGAAGGTCGGAGACGATGTCGACGAAGTCCTCGCCGCTCTCCTCGATCCGGGGGTCGGGCAGCCAGTCCAGGTCGTTGAACCCGCGCTCGAGGTAGCCGCCCTTGTCGAACGAGGGGCCCTCGTAGCCCAGCGCCTCCCACACCTCCTCGTCCTCGTACATGTTTAGGATCGTGGTGCGCCGGATGAAGCCGAAGAAGTCGGTCTGCTCGACCCGCTTGAGCACCTTGGTGGCGCCGTCGTCGTCCAGCTCGAGGAAGGACCCGCCGGCGAGGTCGTTGAGCGTGGCGATGCCCTGGGTGAGCTTGATCCGGAACCAGGTCGACTCGTTGGCCAACTCGAAGATCTGGTCGGCCTGCCGCTCGTAGGGCCCGTCGGGGAAGCCCTCGTGCGGGAAGGCCACCTTGAGGATGCGGATCAGGATCTGCCGCGCGGTATCCGTGAACTCCATCTCGTTGAGCTGCGGATACTTCGCCGGGTACTTCTCGGGATAGCCCACGACTGCCTCCTTGCAGTTCGAACGGCATACGGGCCGGTCTGGGCTCACCGTAGGGACGCCCCCGCCGGTGCTGGTAGGGCTGGTTCTCGCGTCGTGAGAACGACTCCGGCGCGTCCCGTCGCCATCCCGTATGCCGCGGTCCCGCTCAGCGGGGTCGGTGGCCCAGCCGGTAGACCCGGCCGGCCCGGGAGGCGCAGGCCCGCAGCCGGTGCTCGATGTGTCGACGCTGCCCGGCGTACCAGGAGACGGGGGCGGACACCGCGACGGAGCCGATCAACAGGCCGTCGTCGGCCCGGATCGGCACCGCGGCGCACGCCGTGCCGACCTGGAACTCCTCGTGCTCCCAGGCGATCCCCTCCGCGGCGATCTCGCGCAGCGCCTCGTCGAGGCGGTCCGGGTCGGTGATGGTCGAGGGCGTCAGCCGGTGCGGTTGGTGCGGCTCCAGGTAGGAGCGGCGCTGCTCGGTGGTGTACTCGCTCAGCCCCAGCTTGCCGAAGGCCGTGGCGTGCGGCGTCTCGTGGAAGCCGAACTCCATCGGCTCCAGCCTGGGGCACTCCGGGGAGTCGGCGACGAAGACGACGACGAAGTCGGCACCCCGGTGGATGGCCAGGTAGGCGGCCATCTTCGTGTCGGCGTGCAGCCGGGCGATCTCCTGCTTCAGCTCGCGGGGCACCCCGAGGTCCTCGTGCAGCCGGGCGCCCAGCTTGTGCAGCTTGTAGCCCAGCGCGAAGCGCTTCTCCTCGCGCAGGTGGACCAGGTAGCCGACCTGCACCAGTTCCTGGGCGATCCGGTAGACCGTCGGCAGCGGCAGGTCGGTGGCGCTGGCGATGTCGCGGGCCGCGGAGCCCCCGGACTCCGCGACGTACTCCAGGACGGTGACCGCGCGCTGGATCAGGCTCGCTCGCTCCGTCTCGGTGGGCGTCATGCCGCCATCCTTGCAGTCCCGCCGGGCGTTCTCATCCTGTGAAAACCGGGACGACCCGGGCGTGCACCCGGGCCGGGCATCGGGTTGGATGCCTGGCAGGACCCGAGCGAAAGGACCCCCGATGTACTTCATCGTCGTCAAGTTCCCCGTCAAGCCCGAGTATGCCGACCAGTGGCCCGACCTGGTCGCCGAGTTCACCGACGCCACCCTGGCCGAGGACGGGAACAAGTGGTTCGAGTGGTCGCGCAGCGTCAAGGACCCGAACGAGTACGTGCTGGTCGAGGCGTTCACCGACGACGGGGCCGGCCCCCACGTGAACTCGGCGCACTTCGCCAAGATGCAGCAGGACTTCCCGCAGTACCTCGCGGCGACCCCGAAGATCATCTCCCGCCAGATCGACGGCGACGGATGGGACGAGATGGGTGAGCTCCAGGTCGGCTGAACGGCCGGCATACGGCTCATCTAGCATCGCCGGATGACCAAGCGTTCGCTGCCGAGGTGGTCCGAACTGCGTCCCCTGCTGCAGATGCAGCCGGTGCCGCTCGACCCGGTCGAACGCCGGCTGGCCCGGTGCCACACGGTCGCCGACCTCCGGGAGGCGGCCCGACGCCGGGTGCCCCGCGCGGTCTTCGACTTCGTCGACGGCGCCGCGGAGGGCGAGGTGAGCCTGGCCCGGTCCCGCGCCGCCTTCGACCGGGTCGAGTTCGCGCCGGCGGCGCTGGCCGGCTTCGACGAGGTCAGCACGTCGACCACGATCCTCGGCACCCCCTCGGCGCTGCCGCTGGTGCTCGCACCGACCGGTTTCACCCGGTTGAGCCACCACGACGGGGAGGCCGCGGTCGCCGCGGCGGCGGCCGAGGCCGGCATCCCCTACGCGCTCACCACCATGAGCACCGTCTCGATCGAGGACGTCGCGGCCGCCTCCGGTGACGGGACCCGGTGGTTCCAGCTCTACCTCATGCGGGACCGCGGCCTGACCCGCGAGCTCGTGCGTCGCGCCAAGGACGCCGGCTACCGGGCGCTGGTCGTGACGGTCGACACCCCGGTGGTGGGGCAGCGGGTCCGGGACCTGCACAACGGGCTGACGATCCCGCCGACCCTCACGCCGAGGACGTTGCTGGACATCTCCCGCCGGCCGCAGTGGTGGGCCAACCTGCTGACCACCGAGCCGCTGGAGTTCGCGACCCTCCAGGCGGGGGAGCCGGAGGCGCACAGCGCGCTCATCGACCGGCTGTTCGACCCCGCCGTCACCGTCGACGACTTCGCCCCGCTGCGGGAGTGGTGGGACGGGCCGATCGTGGTCAAGGGCATCCAGAGCGTCGCCGACGCGCGACGGGCCGTCGAGGAGCTCGGGGCCGAGGCGCTGGTCGTCTCCAACCACGGTGGGCGCCAGCTGGACCGGGCACCCACCCCGCTGGAGCTGCTCCCGCGGGTGGCCGAGGCCGTGGGGGACCGGACCGAGGTCCTGATCGACTCGGGGGTCCGCACCGGCGCCGACCTCGCGGCGGTGGTCGCCCTCGGCGCCCGCGCCGCCCTGGTCGGCCGGCCCTACCTCTACGGACTCATGGCCGGGGGCCGGCGGGGCGTCGCCAAGACGATCGCGGTCTACGAGGCCGAGTTGCGGCGCACGCTGCACCTGCTCGGGGTGCCGGGCGTCGATGCGTTGGACGGCTCGCACGCCCTGCTCCGCGCCGCCTGAGTCCGACACCGCTCCGCGGCCGGGCGATTTCGCCCCCGCCCCAACGGTTTGCCCGCCACACTGGGTTCACCAGGTAGGGACGGGCAACAGGTCCGCCCACGGTGACCGCGAGGAGGGGTGATGGCGCAGGTCGATCCCGACTTCGCGGCATACGTGCGCGGCCGCCAGGCCCACCTGCTGCGGATCGCCGTCCTGATGTGCGGCGACGTGCACCAGGCCGAGGACCTCCTCCAGGAGGCCCTGGTCAAGTTGGCGCGCCACTGGTCGCGGGTCGGGGGTGACCGGCCGGACGCCTACGTGCGGCGGATCCTCTACCACGACAACATCACCCGGTGGCGCCGGACGAGGCTGGAGACGGTCACCGAGGAGGTGCCCGAACCGCGCGGTATGCAGTTCGGCCCCGCCTGGGAGGACCGGGCCGACGTCCGGGCGGCCCTGCAGGAACTGACCCCGAAGCAGCGTGCGGTGCTGGTCCTGCGCTTCCTGGAGGACCTCACCCAGGAGCAGACGGCGGAGGTGCTCGGCGTCAGCGTCGGCACGGTGAAGAGCCAGACCAGCGTGGCGCTGGCCCGGATGCGGGACGTGCTGGGCACGGAGTGGGTCGAGGAGCGGGGCGCCCGTCAGGACGCGACCGGGCCGGACACACAGCGAGGAGCGGGACGATGAGCACCGACCGGGACGACAGCCTGGAACCCTCGGGCACCCCGCAGACCCGGATCGGGACCCTGCTCCAGGAGGCCTCGGACGTGCGGAGTCCGCGGGACTTCGCGTCCGCCGCGTGGGAGGCCGCCGAGGAGCGCCAGCGACGGGTGAGGTGGGGCCTGGCCAGCGGGCTGGCCGCCGTGGCCGCGGCCGCTGCCCTGGTGCTGGCGTTCGCCATCGGCCCGTTTGCCGGTGACGCGCCGTCGGATCCGGTTCCTGCGGGGCCGACGGACGGCCCCGCGGTGGGGGGCACCGCGGCGACGATGGTCTTCTACCAGGACGGCACCGGCGCACCCGACGTCGAGCAAGACTTCCGACCGGCGGAGGTGGACGACGTCGTGGACCGCAGCTGGGTGCTCGGTGGTGCGCTCGCGGGAGGTCTCGCGCCGGTCGAGACGGTGGTCGGAGCGTCGGCTGAGACCTCGCTGGAGTTCGCCGGCGCGGACGGCACGGGACTGACCCTCCGGATCGAGGACTGCGGCGGGCTCGCCGGACAGACCGCGCTCGTCGGGGGCGGCGGCGAGTTCACCATCGGTGAGGTCTTCACCAACGACATCGGGTGCCCGGCCCACGTGCAGCAGTCGGAGGACTTCTGGATGTCCGGCCTGGCGCAGGGCCGGGTCTCCCTGCAGGTCTCCGCGGACGCCCGGACCCTCCTGGTTGGGCTGCCGGCACGGCCCGACACCGATACTCCTTCGCCGGTGGAACCTCCCACCGCCGAGCGGGCTGCCGGCGTGGTGCCGCTGGGCGGTGGCGTGACGATCCCCGTCCCGGAGGGGTGGGTCGCGGTCTATCGGGGCTCACCGGCCGAAGGGTTGTTCGTCACCTGCCTGGTGCCCGACGGCGCGTCGACCGACCCGACCATGCCGTGCGAGGGACTGGAGGTCACCACCGGTCTGACCGAGGAGACCCGGCCGGCGGCGACCGACTTCTTCGAGCCCGCCGACGGGCAGGTGCCGTGCTACGCCGACCCCGACTGGCCCGGTCAGTCGCCGTCGGAGAACGCGGTCACCGTGCGGGAGGGAGCCCGCGAGGGCGGCTGGCAGGCCGGGGAGGGCGGATTCGTCGGGGAGTGGAGGTACTGGATCGCCACGTGTGCCGACGGCCAGGAGTTCTGGCCCACGTCCTACTGGATCGACACCCAGACGGAGGGCGGCCGGACGCTGGTGACCAGCCTGACCCTGGCGGACAGCACCGAGGAGCTGGACCGGCTCACCGATCGCATGTCGGAACTGGCCACGGAGACCGAGATCTTCGACGTGCAGACCCTGGACGCGCAGGTGGTCAGCGGTGCCGACACGCACTCCGAGTTGCTGTTGCGCGTCTACGGTCCCGATGACCCCCCGGTCGGCACGGAGGGGGCGCAGCCCTCGCAATTGGCGACCTACCACCTCACCGACAGCACCCAGTGCCTGCTGCACGACACTTCGCAGGAGCCGGGTGTCGGCCTGGAAGTCACCGACTGTGTGCAGCTGATGAAATGGCTCTACGACGAGACAGCTGCCGGCCGCGAGGCCTTGGTCACGATCATCACCGACCACCGCCAGCAGCTCGTGCAGATCCGGCCGCTCTACACCCCCTGACCTCCCTACACTCGTGGGGTGGCCCGCCTCGCGTTCTGGATCAGCGCCGGCGCGTGCCTGGTCCTGCTGGTGCTCGGCTGGTTCGTGCTCCCGGACCGGGTGCCGATCCACTTCGGGGTGGGCGGGGATCCCGACCGCTGGGTCGACCGCACCCGGGCGGTCCTGGAGATGGGGGCGGTCGTGGGCGGAGTGGCCCTGGTGTTCCTCCTCCTCGCGGCGGGGGTGCGTCGGGTCTCGCCAGCCCTGATCAACCTGCCACCGCGGCAGAAGGAGTGGTGGACGGCCGAGCCGGCCCGGCTGGAGCGATTGCGCGGGATGCTGGCCGAGGACGTCCTGGCGATGGGTGCCGCCACCCTCGCCCTGCTCGGGGGCACGTTGCTGCTCACCGGACTGACGGCATACCAGGAGGAGCCGGGGCTCGGGTGGGGCGTGTGGGCGCTGCTGTGCGCCTACCTCCTGGTCCTTAGCCTGCAGGTCTACCGCATGATGACGGTCCGCTACCGACCGCGGGAATGAACGCGCGAGCACCTCCGTTATGTGATTGAAAGTTTAATCAACCGATCGGTGCGCGAGCCGATCCGTGGGAAGGTAGCAACCATGCAGTTCGGCATCTTCAGCGTCAGCGACATCACGATGGACCCGACGACCGGCCGGACCCCGACCGAGGCCGAGCGGATCCAGGCGATGGTCGAGATCGCGCTCAAGACCGAGGAGGTCGGGCTCGACGTCTTCGCCACGGGCGAGCACCACAACCCGCCGTTCTTCGCGTCGTCGCCGACCACCTTCCTGGGCTACATCGCCGCCCAGACGACCACGCTGCAGCTCTCCACCGCGACGACGCTGATCACCACCAACGACCCGGTGAAGATCGCCGAGGACTACGCGATGCTGCAGCACCTCGCCGGCGGCCGCGTCGACCTGATGATGGGCCGCGGCAACACCGGCCCGGTCTACCCGTGGTTCGGCAAGGACATCCGGCAGGGCATCAACCTGGCGGTGGAGAACTACCACCTGCTGCGCCGGCTCTGGCGCGAAGACGTCGTGGACTGGCAGGGCAAGTTCCGCACCCCGCTGCAGGGCTTCACCTCCACGCCGCGGCCGCTCGACGGCGTGCCGCCGTTCGTGTGGCACGGCTCGATCCGCAGCCCCGAGATCGCCGAGCAGGCGGCCTACTACGGGGACGGCTTCTTCCACAACAACATCTTCTGGAACATGGAGCACACCGCCCGGATGGTCGGTCTCTACCGCCGCCGGTTCGAGCACTACGGTCACGGGTCCGCCGACCAGGCGATCGTGGGGCTGGGCGGCCAGGTGTTCATGCGCAAGAACAGCCAGGACGCGGTCCGCGAGTTCCGCCCCTACTTCGACGTCGCCCCGGTCTACGGGCACGGGCCCTCGCTGGAGGAGTTCACCCGGGACACGCCGCTGACCGTGGGGAGCCCGCAGCAGGTCATCGAGCGCACCCTCGGCTTCGCCGACGCCGTCGGGGACTACCAGCGCCAGATGTTCCTGATGGACCACGCCGGGTTGCCGTTGGAGACCGTCCTGGAGCAGATCGAGATCCTCGGCAGCGAGGTGGTCCCGGTGCTGCGTCGGGAGTTCGAGGCGCGCCGTCCCGCGCACGTGCCCTCCGACCCGCCCACGCACGCCTCGCTGGTGAAGGCCGGCATCGACCACCCGAACGCCGCGCTCGGCCCGGCCCGGGTCGAGGTGGAGGAGGGGTCCCGATGAGCCGTCGACTGGTCGTCATCTCCGGTGGCCTGAGCCAGCCGTCGTCCACGCGGTTGCTGGCCGACCGCATCGCAGGGGCGGTGTCCCGCGAGGTCACCGCCCGCGGCGAGGGCCTGGACGTCGAGGTGGTCGAGCTGCGTCCGTTGGCGCGGGACATCGCCGACCACCTGGTGACCGGTATGCCGTCCGCCCGGTTGCGCGACGCGCTCGCCGCCGTCTCGGGTGCCGCCGCGGTGGTCGCGGTGACGCCGGTCTTCACCGCCTCCTACTCGGGCCTGTTCAAGTCCTTCGTGGACCTGCTCGACCCGGGTGCGCTCACCGGCACACCGGTGCTGATCGCGGCCACGGCGGGCACCGCGCGCCACTCGCTGGTGCTGGACTACGCGATGCGACCGCTGTTCAGCTACCTGCGGGCGCAGGTCGTGCCGACCGGCGTGTTCGCCGCCACCGAGGACTTCGGGGGCGACGGCGCCGGCCGGGACGGCGTAGAGGGCCTGGACCGGCGGATCGCCCGGGCCGCTGCCGAGCTCGGCGAGCGCCTCGTCGCGACCGGGGGTGCGGTGGCCGGGTTCACCGCGCCCGCGGTCGACGAGGTCGGCCGGATCGACGAGCTGGACGACGCCGCGATCACCCCGTTCGCGAAGTTGCTGCGCGGGGAGAGCTGACCGCGGCGCCCACGGACCGCGGCGCTCACGGGTAGGCACTGCGGTCGTTGCTCGGCGGTCCCCGTCGGGCCATGCAGGTTGAGTGTCCTGCGACGCATACTGCATGACCCAACGTGCATGGCGCCGACTCCACCAGCGACCGCCTACAGTCGGGTCCATGCAGATCCGTGCCCTGGCATCCGCCGACCACGCGGCCGCCCTGGCCCTCTGGGAGGCTGCCGGACTGACCCGCCCGTGGAACGACGCCGGCGCTGACCTGCGGCGGGCCTTGCAGGGCCCGGAATCCACGGTGCTCGGCGGCTACCTGGACGGCGCCGGGTTGGTGGCCACCGCCATGGTCGGTCACGACGGCCACCGAGGGTGGGTGTACTACCTGGCGGTCGACCCGGCGCACCGACGCCGCGGGTTCGGACGGCACATGATGGCCGCGTGCGAGGACTGGGTGCACCGGCACGGCATACCGAAGATCCAGCTCATGGTGCGCCGGGACAACGTCGGGGCCCTCGGGTTCTACGAGGGCCTCGGCTACGAGGTGTCCGACGTCACGGTGCTGGGGCGCCGGCTCCGATTAGGCGAGCAGGTCCCGGCGACGGAATCCGGCCAGGGCCAGCACCCCGAGGACGACCGCGACGGCACCCAGCCCGACGAGCGGGGCCCAGGCGAGGGAGTCCGTCGGTAGGGACGGCGTGAGCTCGATGGGGGAGAGCTTCATCGCCCAGTCCGGGAGCCGCAGGATGGGGCCGAACCAGACGACGACCACGCTGTAGAGCACCACGAGCCAGCTGAGCCCGGCCCACCTCGGTGCGGCGCCGACCAGCAGCGCGGTCAGGGCCGAGACCGCCAGCATCCCCGGCAGGTAGGCCAGGGAGGCCCCGGTGACCGTCGCGACCCAGCCGGCGTCCGACTCGGCGACCGCTACCCCGGTGCCGACCCCGACGCCGACGGCGAGGGTCAGCAGGACCGTGTGGATGGCCACGACGCCGGCCCAGCCGAGGGACAGCCGGGTGCGGGACGCGCCCGCGGTGAGCAGCAGCGCGGCCCGGCCCGCGTCGTCCTCGGCCCGCAGCCGCAGCACCGCGCCGACGGTCTGGGCCATCACCCCGATCATCAGGAAGGACAGCATGACGGCGGCGAACGATCCGGTCATCGAGTCGGGATCGGCGGCCAGCATGACGGCGACCTCCTCCGGCAGGTCCGCCAGCGCGTCCTCCAGGGACGTCGCGAGGGAGCCCATCGCGATGCCGAACAGGAACAGGCCGGTGCCCCACCCGAGGGCGGAGCCGCGCAGCAGGTGCCGGGCCATGCCGGGCACCGAGGTGAGTCCGGGCCTCGCCGTGGCCGGCCCGGGGCGTGGGGCCCGGAGCCCGGCGCCCAGGTCACGGCGGCGGGTCAGGGCCACGGCGGCCAGCAGGAGGAGCAGGATCAGGGCGACCGGCAGGAGCAGAGGCCACCAGCGCAGGTCCACGTAGAGACGGGTCTGCTGCGCCCAGGCGATCGGGGAGAGCCAGGACAGCCACGACCCGGTCGGCTCGATGATGTCGCCGACCCCGCGGGCCAGGAAGGCCACCCCGAGGACAGCCATCGCCATCCCGCTGGCGGACCTGGCGTGCTCGGTGACCTGGGCGGTCACGGCGGCGACCGCGCCGAAGACCATCCCGGTGAGCGAGATCCCGAGCCCGAAGGCGACGGAGTCGGCAACGGCCAGACCGGTGGCGACCAGCACGGCTGCGGAGGCCGCGCCCACGACCAGTGTGGCGGTGGCGACCGTCAGCAGCGCCGCGGTCGGCGGGGCGACCGGGTGGACCGGCAGCGCCCGAAGGGTCTCCATCCGGCCCGACTCCTCCTCGGCGCGGCTGTGCCGCACCATGAGGAGGATCGCCATCAGGGCGGTGGCCACCAGCACGGTCAGGCTGATCTCGTTGGCGACCATCGCGCCGAAGGTGTAGTCGTCCAGGCCGAAAGCGGGTCCGGACATCATCACGGCCGACGGGTTGCTCATCAGGGCGGCGCGGGCCTGCCGAGCCGCCGCGTCGGGATAGGCCACCTCCAGGGACGCGACGGTCACCCACAGCGTGCCGGCGATCGCCAGCGCCCAGATCAGGATCCGGGTCCGGTCCAGCCGGAGGAAGAGTCGCAGCAGCCCGGCCGTGCCTGCCCAGCGGCCCGCAGGGGCGTCCGGGCGGTGTCGGGCGTTCGTCCGCTGCTGCGCGGGGGCGGTCGTCGTCATGCCGCTGGTGTCCCGTCGGTGAGGTCGTCGCCGTAGTGCCGCAGGAAGAGTTCCTCCAGGGACGGCGGGGTGATGGTCAGGTGCGCCGCCCCCAGCGCGCCGAGCCGGGGGAGCACGGCGGGGAGCGCGGCGTCGTCGACCTGGAAGCGCAGCGCCGACCCGTCGTGGGTCAGGTCGTGCACGCCCTCGACCGAGGCCAGGGACGTGGTGTCGGATTCGGTCGTGGCGGCGACGGTCGATCGGGTCAGGTGCCGCAGTTGGGCCAGCGTGCCGCTCTCGACGTCCCGTCCCGACCGGATGATGGTCACGGTGTCGCAGAGCTTCTCCACCTCGGCCAGGATGTGGCTGGAGAGCAGCACCGTCCGGCCATCGCCGCGCAGCCGCTGCACCTCCTCGGTGAACACCGCCTCCATCAGCGGGTCCAGCCCCGAGGTCGGCTCGTCCAGCAGGAACAGCTCGGCCTCGGTCGACAGGGCCGCCACCAGGGCAACCTTCTGCCGGTTGCCCTTGGAGTAGGTGCGGGCCTTCTTGGTCGGGTCGAGCTCGAACCGCTCGATCAGCTCGGCCCGTCGCTGGTCGGTCGCGCCCCGGGTGCCGCCCCGCAGCCGGGTGAGCACGTCGATGATCTCGCCGCCGGTCAGGCCCGGCCACAGGTTGGTGTCGCCGGGCACGTAGGCGATCCGCTGGTGCACCCGCACCGCGTCGCTCCACGGGTCCAGCCCGAGCACGGTGGCCCGGCCCGAGTCGGCGCGCAGCATGCCCAGCAGCACCCGGATGGCGGTCGACTTGCCGGCGCCGTTCGGGCCGAGGAAGCCGACCACCGTCCCGGTCGGCACGGCGAGGGTGAAACCGTCGAGGGCGCGGGTGGTGCCGAAGGACTTGGTGAGGTCGGTGACCTCGATGGCGAGGTCGCTCATGGTGTCTCCTCGGGTGTGCTGTCGTGGTAGGTCAGGTAGGTCTCGAGGAGGGAGGGATCGGTCAGCAGGGGCTCGGTGAAGATCTCCAGCCCCGGGCCCATGAGCTCCTCGATGTAGCGGCGCAGCGTGGCCGGTAGGGCGGCGAGGTCCAGGCGGCCCTTCGGGGTGGGCATCCGCAGCAGCAGGCTGCCCAGGGACCAGTTGACCAGCATTCGGGCCCGGTCCTCGGGGAACCGGCTCGCGCGCACCGTCCCGGCCCGCACGCCCTCCTCCAGGTAGGTCAGCGTGTCCCGGACCATCCCCTCGACGAGCTCCGCGGTGAAGTCGTCGCCCGCCTGCACGGCCCGCAGCACGTAGCCGACCAGCACCGCGTAGCCCTCCACGCCGGCGAGCTCGACCAGCAGGGCGCTCCCCGCCCCGGTCTGCTGGAGGACCGAGCTCTTGGCCCGCACGACCTCGCTGTGCACGTAGTCGTCACACGCCTGGCGCAGCCCCGCCCGGGACCCGAAGTGGTGCAGGATCAGCGCCGCGCTGACACCGGCGTCCGTGGCGATCGACCGGAGCGAGGCGCCCATGCCGTCCTCGGCGAACCGGCGGATCGCGGCGTCCCTGATCCTGGCCCGTGCCGTCAGGTCGCCCTGCACCGCCGTCGTGCTGGCTGAACTCATGTTCAATAGTCTAAACGTCTGTTCAGTCGCTGTCGATGGGTTTGCTTCCACCGCCTTCACCCCGGAAGCTGGCGCTATCGACCGGGAAGGTTCTGCTACGAAGCGCAGGATTACCGGGTCACCCGATAATCCTGCAGCCGGCCGTAGCCGGCTGGGCGAGGATTCCCGGCGAGGCGGGGGAGTTTGCGACAATCGGGGACGAGATGACGACGCTTACCGCCCCCGGGTCCAGCGAGACCGCAGCCGAACCCGTCCTTCCGCCGTTGCGGATCGGACGGCACACGATCGACTCCCCGGTCGTGCTGGCGCCGATGGCGGGCATCACGAACCGGGCTTTCCGCAGGCTGTGCCGGCAGTACGGCGCGGAGGGGCTGGCCGCCGGCGGCGCGACGGGCGCGACCTCGCTGTACGTGAGCGAGATGATCACCTCCCGGGCGCTGGTCGAGCGGACCCCGATCTCGATGCGTCTGATCGAGCACGACCCGGACGAGGCGCCGCGCTCCATCCAGCTCTACGGCGTCGACCCGCCGACCGTCGGCGCGGCCGTGCGGATGCTGGTCAGCGAGGACCGCGCCGACCACATCGACCTGAACTTCGGCTGCCCGGTGCCCAAGGTGACCCGCAAGGGCGGGGGAGCGGCGCTGCCGTGGAAGACCGAGCTGTTCCGCGGGATCGTCTCCGCCGCGGTGCGGGAGGCGAGCCCGTATGACGTGCCGGTGACGGTGAAGATGCGGGTCGGGATCGACTCCGACCACGTGACCTTCCTCGAGGCGGGACGGATCGCCGAGGGCGAGGGTGCGGCCGCCGTGGCGCTCCATGCCCGCACGGCCGCCCAGGCCTACTCGGGCCAGGCCGACTGGTCCCGGATTGCCGAGCTCAAGCGGGCCGTGACCTCGATCCCGGTGCTCGGCAACGGGGACATCTGGTCGGCCGAGGACGCGATCCGGATGGTCCGGGAGACTGGCTGCGACGGCGTGGTCGTCGGTCGCGGCTGCCTAGGCCGGCCCTGGCTGTTCACCGACCTCGCGGCCGCCTTCGCCGGGTCGCAGGCCCGGGTGCAGCCGTCGCTGGGCGAGGTGGCGGCGACCCTGCGGCGGCATGCGGAGTACCTCGTGGAGTTCCATGACGACGAGCACCACGGCTGCCGTGACATCCGCAAGCACATCGCATGGTACTTCAAGGGGTTCCCGGTGGGTGGCAACCTGCGTCACCAGTTGGGGCTGGTGGACTCCCTGACGGCCCTGGACGACCTGATCGGCGGGTTGGACCTGTCCCAGCCGTGGCCGGGTGAGGCTAGCGACGGGCCCCGCGGCCGGGCCGGTTCGTCCCGGGTCGTGGCGCTCCCGGACGGATGGCTGCGCACCCGCGACCTGGACGAGGCCCAGCAGGCCTCCGTCCTGCAGGCCGAGCTCTCGGTCGACGGGGGCTGAGGGAGCCGTCCCACGGACCCGTCCTGACGTGGGTCGTCAGGGGCCGGTCTCGACCGGGCGGTCCGGGTCGGTGATCCAGTCGCTCCAGGAGCCGATGTAGACGGCCGGGTCGTAGTGTCCGACCTCGGCGATCTCCATGGCCAGCGCCATGTGGCAGGCCTGGACCCCGGACCCGCAGTAGACGGCCGTGCGCTTGTCGCCCTGGATCCCCAGCGCGGTGAACCGCAGCTCCAGGTCGTCGGGCGGCAGGAAGCGTCCGTCGGCGTCCACGTTACGCAGCGCCGGGATGTTGATGGCCCCCGGGATGTGCCCGGCGACGGGGTCGACCGGCTCCTGCTCGCCCCGGAACCGCTCGGGCATCCGGGCGTCCACCACCTGGTGCCGGTCCAGGTAGTGCTCGACGCCGTCGGCGTCCAGCAACCGTCGGCCACCGGGCGTCAGCACGATGTCGCCGGGGGACACCTCGGGGACGTCGGTGGTGGTCTCGTGGCCGGTGCGCACCCACCCGGCGTAGCCACCGTTGAGCACCCGGACCTCGTCCTTGCCGAAGTAGGTGAGCAACCACCAGGCGCGGGCGGCGGCGACCGAGTCGGCCGCGTCGTAGACGACGATCTCGTGCTCGTCGCTGATGCCGGCGGCACGGAACGCCCGGGTGGCCTCGGCCAGCGTCGGCATCGGGTGGCGACCGCCCGCGCCGCCCTCCTTGACCTGCCCGGACAGGGCGCTGTCCAGGTCCAGGAAGACCGCGCCGGGGATGTGCCCGGCCAGGTACTCCGCCTCGTTGGCCGCGCGGTCCCGGCCCAGCGCCCACCGGACGTCCAGGACCAGGAGCGGGGTGTCCGGATCACCGTTCCGCAGGAGCTCGTTGAGCTCGGCCGGCTCGATTAGCAGGTCGGACACGGGGGGATCTCCTTCGGATGTGCGGGGCGCACCGGGCGCGTGCACTGCTGACGATACGGCAGGACTGGTGCCTGTCACCCAGGAATGCGAGGGTGGAGGCATGTGCAGGAACATCCGCCCACTGAACAACTTCGAGCCGCCCGCCACCTCCGACGAGGTGCAGGCCGCCGCGCTGCAGTACGTCCGCAAGGTCAGCGGCGCCACCAAGCCGTCCCAGGCGAACCAGGAGGCGTTCGACCACGCCGTGCACGTCATCGAGCACGCCACGCAGGACCTGATCGACTCGCTCGTGACCACGGCCCCGCCCAAGGACCGCGAGGTCGAGGCGGCCAAGGCCAAGGAACGCTCGGCCAAGCGGTTCGCCAGCTGATGACCGGGATCGCTGCCCTCCGTGCCACACCACCGGAGGAGGTCACCCGGGCCAGCCGGATCCGGCACCTGCTGAACTGGCTCAACCTGTCCACCCCGCTGGGTCTGGCCATCGCCCGCGCCGGCGGGGCGCAGGTGCGGACCGGCCCGGACCTGCTCTACCTGGCCGACCACTACCGGTGGGGGTTCCCGACGGGCAGCGCGTTCACCGTGGGGGACGTGGTGATCAGCCGGCACGACCTCGCCAAGCTCGTCTCGCGCAGGCCGCACCTGATCGAGCACGAGGCGGCCCACAGCCGACAGTGGATGGCCTGCCTGGGACTGCCCTTCCTGCCCCTGTATGCCGCGTCGATGGGCTGGTCCTGGCTGCGCACCGGGGACCGCGCGGCCCGCAGCTTCTTCGAGCGGCAGGCCGACCTGGCCAAGGGCGGCTACCGGGACGTCCCGGTCCGCCCGCTCGGACCCGTCGTCGGGGCGGCGGTCGGACGTGCCCTGGCCACCGTGACCGGGCGACGGAGCGCGGACACCGGGCGCGATCTCGGGCGCCCCGCCAACAGCGAGCAGGCCGCCGGCTGAGGTGACCGTCCCGGTCACCTCGCGTCGCAGGTGGGCAGCGTCCAGTCCTGCTCGGGGCCGTACCGGTGACCGTGGCCGGCCTCCGGCGCCAGCGAAGTGGCCAGGTCCAGCACGGTCGTGCCGTAACTGATGCCCGGCAGCCACACCTGTCCTCCCCAGTCCTCGGGACGGGAGGTCGCGGTCCCGGGGGTCAGGTGGACGACGGGGTCGTCCGCGTTGGCCAGCGACCGCTCACCGGCCAGCCCGAGCGAGCCGCCCCCGGGGACGCCGCTCCACAGGGCGCCGCACGTCCGGTCGGCCAGGGCGGGGTCGGCGAGCGCGGCCTGACCCGCCAGGGACCCGAGTGACTCCCCGGCGACGTAGAGCGCGGGCCGCTGGTCCTCGGGCACGGTCGAGAGCCGGTCCGCCACGGCGGCCACGACCGCGTGGGCGGAGCTCTCGCTGGTGGACCGGGCGGTGAGCATGCTCAGCCAGCTCGGGGACTCGTCGTACTGCACGGCCACGGTCGCCACGCCCGCCCCGAACTGGGCCTCGAAGGCGGCGACCGCGTGCTGGTTCACCCAGCCGCTCCCGGTCGGCACGATCACCACCACGGCCTCCCGCTCCAGCCCGCCGTCCGCGACGAGCCGGTCGGCAGCCAGCGCGGCGGCCGCCTCCGGGTCAGACTCCTCGTCGTAGGTGACGTAGGTGCGCCCCGCGCCGACCGGGGACTCCTGGAGCATCACGTGTCCCGGGTCCAGGTCCTTGTCCAGCAGGTCCAGCAGCCCGCCGCCCGCCGGAGCGGCCGCGAGCGAGACGGCGCCGCCAATGCCGAGGGCGGTCAGCCGCACCCCGACCCGCAGGGCCCTGACCCGGGTCACGGCCCAGGCTGCGCCGCGGCCCAGGAGCACGAGTCCGGACGCCGTGCCGCCGGCCAGCGCGGCCACCACCGGCCAGTGCGTCGGGGCGGGTGCGGCCAGGCCGACCGTCCCGGCCTGATCGGCGAGCAGCAGCCCGGCGCACACCACACCGGCGAGGACCACCGCGACCCCGACCGACAGGGCCAGCCAGCGGCCCCGCGTCGTCCCCGGCCGCGGGTCCGGGTGCGGGTGCAGCTGCGCGTGCGCTAGACCGCCGGTCACGCACCGGCGCACCCGGCCGACCAGCCAAGCGGCAAGGAGCGCCAGCGCCACGAGCACCCCGGTCAGGGGGCCCTGCACGAGGACGGGCCGGGGCAACAGGGAAGGCACCAGGGACAGCAGGACGGCCCCCGTCACGAGCACCGTCGCCCCGACGGTGGGGGGTGACACCCGGACGAGCCCCGCGAGCCGCCGGACCCTGCTGAGGAGCCGCCGGGCCCCGCCGGAGAGTCGCCGGGCGCCGCCGGCAAGTCGGCGGACCACCCGGTCGGGGAGCACGACAGCGGTCATCCCGAGCAGCCCCAACGCGCTGCTGGCGAGTGCCGCCCCGGTCACCAGGCTCTCGTCGGGCACCCCCTGCCCCTGGCGCAGCGAGTTCAGCTCTACGGCGGTGGCGGCCATCTGGGCGTTGGGTCCGCACGACCCCACCGACGACGTGCCCGCGCACAGCCGGTCGAGCCGATCCCGCAACAGGCCGTCGACCGACGTGCGGGCCCAGGTGCCCAGCGGGGCACCGGTCGCCCCGGCATACCGGAGCAGGTCGTATCCGTAGTCGTGCTGGCGGCAGGCGGGCTCGAACGCCGGCGGCAGCGGGACCGGTGAGGAGCAGTCCCCGTCCGCGCGCACCAGTTCGCCGGCCTCCAGGACGGGGTGGTAGCCCATCACGTCGGCGAAGTCGGCGGGCACCGCCGCCAGCGCCTCCGTGCCCGTGCCGCTGGCCAGGGCCAGCACGGCCCGCCCGGCGGGCGTCCGCTCGGCGCCGGCGACGGCGGGGGTCGCGACCAGGGTCAGGACCGTGGCGGTGAGGGCCGCGAGCAGGCTCAGCAGCAGGGCGTGGGGTCGTCGGGAGAACATGTCAGCGACGCTAGGAATCGGGTGTGCGGCAGGGGATCGCCCTGGGGAGCCAGGTTGGACCGACCGGTCCGGCCGGGCCCGGCCAGCGGCTCACCCCGCTGGGTGAGGCCCGGCTCACTCCCTGGTATGACGACGCGGACCACCCCGGTGCGTAGGGTCGGGAGCATGAGCAGGAGAGGGCGTCCGGAGCGGCCCCCGGGACGGGGCCGCCGCGCGTGGCGGTGGACGACCACGCCGGTCCGCGCCGGGGGGCGGGCCGTCCTGGTCCGGCCCGCGCAGGCGCTCGGACGGCGGCTCAACCAGGTCGGCCCGCGCGGCTGGGACCTCGTCCTGTGGCTGGTCACCGCGGTCCTGTTCATCATCGGCTGGCCGACCGTGCAGCTCAGCCACGAGGTCCAGGGCAGCCTGATGCCGGTGGTGGCGGCCATCGGGGTTGCCCCCCTGTTGCTGGCCCGGCTGCACCCGCTGCTCGGCTGGGGGCTGTGGACCGTGGGCGGCGTGGTCGTGCCGCTGCTGTTCGACCGAGCCCCCGGCTACGACTTCCCGTGGCAGGTCACGGCCTTCCTCGTGCTGCTGGCCCTGCTGTTCGCCGTGGCGCTGCGGGACGGGGCGCGCGCCATCGCGATCACCTGGTTGGTCACGGCCGTCCTCTTCGTCGTCCTCCTGCCGAACGAGCTGAGCGCCGGGTGGGTGTTCGGCGTCACGGCCGTGATGGGTGTCGGCCTCCTGGTCCGCTGGCTGGTCCGCTCCCGCCGGGAGCTGGCCGAGCAGACCGAACTGGGCGAGCTGGAGCGGGCTCGCCGCGCCATCGCCGAGGAACGCACCCGGATCGCCCGCGACCTGCACGACGTGGTGGCGCACCGGATGTCGATGGTGGTGGTCCAGGCGCAGAGCGCGCCCTACCGGCTCGGCGGGGTGGAGCCGGAGGTCTCGAAGGAGTTCGCCTCGATCGCCGACCAGGCCCGGGAGGCGCTCAACGAGGTGCGCGGCATGCTCGGGGTGCTCCGCAGCGACGGTCAACTGGCCGAGGACGTCCCGCAACCGGGCACCGACGACGTGCTCGAGATGCTCCAGCGGGCACGGGCGGCAGGATTGGACCTGAGCTGGGAGGGCACCGGCGACCCCAGCCGCTGTGGGGCGTCGACCGCGATGGTGCTCTACCGGATCCTGCAGGAGTCCCTGGCCAACGCCTCCCGGCACGCCCCAGGGGCGCCGGTCACGGTGGACGTCGACTTCGGTGACCAGGTGCTGCTCCTGGTTCGCAACGGCCCGTCATCCAGGGCCCCCGGGCCGGGGCGGCATTCCGGCCAGGGGATCATCGGTATGCAGTCGCGCGCCGCCTCCGTCGGGGGCGGGTTGACCGCCGAACCGACCGTGGACGGCGGCTTTGAGGTGCGGGCGCACCTGCCCGCCAGGGCCGCGTCGGATCCGGCGGCCGCCGACGCGGCCTCGTAGGGTGGGGACCATGTCGATCAGCGTCCTCATCGCCGATGACCAGGCGATGGTCCGCCAGGGGTTCGGCGCCCTGCTCGCCGCCCAGCCCGACATCAGCGTCATCGGCGACGCCCCGGACGGGCGGGCGGCCGTCCAGCAGGTCGTGCAGCTGAGGCCCGACGTGGTGCTCATGGACGTGCGGATGCCCGAACTCAACGGGCTGGAGGCCGCCGCCGACATCATGTCCCGGCGCCTCGACCCAGCACCGAAGGTGCTCATGCTGACCACCTTCGACATCGACGACTACGTCTACGAGGCGCTCCGGCTCGGTGCCAGCGGCTTCCTGCTCAAGGACGCCCCGGCCGACGAGTTGGTCCGGGCGGTACGCGTCGTCGCAGCGGGGGAGTCACTGTTGGCCCCCTCGATCACCCGCCGGCTCATCGAGGAGGTCACCCGTCGCCGGCCGGCGCAGCAGGGCAGCTCGGCCGCACTGGCCCAGCTCACCGGGCGCGAGCGGGAGGTCCTCGAACTGATCGCCACCGGCATGTCGAACGCCGAGATCGCCGGTCACCTGTTCGTCGCCGAGCAGACCGTGAAGACTCACGTCGGGAAGGTGTTGGCCAAGCTGTCCCTGCGAGACCGTGCCCAGGCGGTCGTGTTCGCCTACGAGAACGGTGTCGTCACGCCCGGCTGACATAGGCTCACCCCGTGACCGATCCGTATGCCGACCCACCCGGCTACACGGCATACGACCGTGAGCGGTGGGTTGCCGAGGACCCGGCACAGAAGCGTGCCGACCGGCAGGACTTCGCCCGCGACCGGGCCCGCGTGGTGCACTCGGCGGGGCTGCGCCGGCTCTCCCAGACCACCCAGGTGGTGCAGCCGGACTCGGACGACTTCGTGCGCAACCGGTTGACCCACTCGCTCGAGGTCGCCCAGATCGGACGGGAGTTCGGTGCCGCCCTCGGCTGCGACGCCGACGTGGTCGACACGGCGTGCCTGGCGCATGACATCGGGCACCCGCCGTTCGGGCACAACGGCGAGGCGGTGCTGGACCAGTTGGCCGGGGACATCGGCGGGTTTGAGGGCAACGCCCAGACGCTGCGGGTGCTCACCCGCCTGGAGGCTAAGCGGGCGCACCCGGACGGTCGCTCGGCCGGCCTGAACCTGACCCGGGCCAGCCTGGACGCCGCGACCAAGTACCCGTGGGAGCGCGGGCAGGGGCCGGTCCCGACCCCGAAGTTCGGGGTCTATCCGGACGACCTGGACGTCTTCGGATGGTTGCGTGCGGCAGCGCCGGAGGGGGAGCCGACCCGGCGGTGCCTCGAGGCTCAGGTGATGGACTGGTCCGACGATGTCGCGTACTGCGTGCACGACGTGGAGGACGCGGTGGCCTCCGGCCGGATCGACCCCAGGGCGCTGCGCTCGCGGGCGGAGCAGGAGCAGGTGGTGGAGGTGGCGGCGCGCTGGTACGCCCCCGACCTGGACCCGGCGGAGCTGGCCGCGGCGATCGGGCGCCTGCTGGCGAGCGGGTGGATCCCGGAGCGGCACGACGGGTCGCGGGCCGACCTGGCGGCGCTGAAGGACATGACCAGCCGGCTGATCGGCCGGTTCGTGCACACCGTGGAGCTGGCCACCCGGGAGCGGCACGGACCCGGGACGCTGACCCGGTATGCGGCGGAGCTGGTGATCCCGGACGCGGTGCGCGCCGAGACGGTGGTGCTCAAGGCGACCGCCGCCTACTTCGTGATGCTCAGCGACGAGCGGCAGTCGGTGATGGGGGACCAGCGGGAGATCGTCGCCGACCTGGTCGCGCACTTCACCGCGCACCGCGAGGCGATGGACCCGTTGCACCGGCAGGCCCGCGAGGCGGCCGAACGCGCTGGCCAGGACGCCACGGCACGGCGCGCGGTCATCGACCAGGTGGCCAGCCTGTCCGACGCCCGGGCCCTCGCCCTGCACCACGCCGTGCGCGGAGCCCGTTAGGCGCCGCGCCGCGGTGCCACTACCCTTGTCCCGGCACGGGTGATCGATGTGGCCGGGTGGGCCCAGCACCGGTGCCGAGGGGAGACACTGATGAAGTTCAAGCGTGCACTGGTGGGCGTCGCGAGCGCCGCCCTGCTGTTCCCGACCCTGGCCGCGTGCGGCGGGAACGACGATTTCTGTGAGGTGGGCGAGGACATCGACAGCTCGATGTTCGACCCGAACGACCCGGCGGCGGCCAAGGACACCATGCAGGACCTGGCCGACCAGGCGCCCGACGAGATCAAGGGCGACTTCGAGGTGATGGTCGAGCAGTTGGAGCTCATGGAGTCCGACCCGGCCAGCATCGACACCGCGGCCCTGTCGGAGGCTGCCGAGAACATCACGACGTGGGGCGAGGAGAACTGCGAGTCCTGAGCAGCCCTGCGATGGCACCGAACGGCCCCGGCTCCGGCGGGGGCCGTTCGCCGTCTCCGGGGCCGGTCAGTCGTCGGCGTCCGGCACCGGCTCGGCACCCTCGGCCTCGTCGCGCTCGGCCCACTCCAGCAGCGGGGCGATGTCGAACGTCGCGTCGTCGATCCCGGAGTGCAGGTCGCCCAGCCCGGCATACCGGTCCGGCATCGTGGCGACCGTGAAGTCGCGCGGGTCGACGTCGGGCACCTCGTCCCAGGTGATCGGCGCCGACACCCGAGCGTCGCGGGTGCCCCGCACCGAGTAGGCGCACGCGATCGTGTGGTCCCGGGCGTTCTGGTTGAAGTCGACGAAGACGGCCGAGGGGTCGCGGTCCTTGCGCCACCAGGTGGTCGTCGCGTCCTGCGGCGCACGTCGCTCCACCTCCCGGGCGAACGCCAGCGCGGCGCGCCGCACGTCGTGAAAGCCGTGCTCGGGCTCGATCCGGACATAGACGTGCAGGCCGGACCCGCCGGTCGTCTTGGGGAACCCGGTGGCCCCCAGCTCGTCGAGCACCTCCCGCGCGACCCCGGCGACCCGCTGCACAGTGGCGAAGTCGCACTCCTCGCCCGGATCCAGGTCGATCCGCCACTCGTCGGGCCGCTCCACGTCGGCGCGGCGGCTGTTCCACGGGTGGAACTCCACGGTCGACATCTGCACCGCCCAGATCACGCTGGCCAGCTCGGTGACGCACAGCTCGTCGGCGGTGCGGTTCCACCGCGGGAAGGTCACCCGCACCGTCTCCACCCAGTCCGGCGCCCCGCGCGGCAGCCGCTTCTGGTGCACCTTCTCCCCGGTGATCCCCTCGGGGAAGCGGTGCAGCATGCAGGGCCGCTCGCGCAGCGCGTTGACGATGCCGTCCCCGACGGACAGGTAGTAGCGGGCCAGGTCGAGCTTGGTGTGCCCCGGCTCGGGGAAGTAGAGCCGGTCGGGGTTGGAGATGCGCACGGTGCGCCCGCCGACCTCCAGCTCGGTCGCGGGAGTGCTCGCCTTGGCCATGGGCCTAACCCATCACAGGTCGGACCCGGCTGTCACCGTCCGGGGCGTATGTCGTGTCCGTCACGGCTCGAGCACGGTCACCGGGTCGCCCACGGCGATCCGGCCGGTGACCTCGGGCACCAGCTTCATCGCGAACCAGGTCTTGCCGCCCTCCCGACGGTGCCGGGCCAGGGTGCGGATCGGCTCCTTGCCGCCCTGCCGGGTCGTGGGGTCGATGGTGGTCATCACGCACCGGTCGATGCGGACCGGGACACGGAACTCCACCGATCCGACCCGGATCCGGCGCCACCCGTCCTCGGCGAAGGCCTCCGCGACGCCGTCCACCACCAGGTTCGGGCGGAACCGGCCCATCTCCAGGCCACCCGGGGCGGGCTCCTCCCGCTGTGCCGCGGTCTCCCGGACCCAGTGGTTGAGCCGGTCCAGGGAGGTGCTGGAGGCCAGTGAGACGGGGGCGCTGTCGGCGAATGCCGTGTGGTCCTCCGGCCTCGCCCAGTCGGGGTTCAGCCGGCGCCTGGTCGGGTCGTCGCACCAGACCAGGCGGAGTCCGTCCCGGCCGGTGACCCGGCACACCCACGCGTCGCCCTCGGCGCCGGCCGGGGTGGCGACCAGCGCCGTGCGGTGCAGCAGCACGGGCACCTGGCGGCCACCCGGTGCGGCCAGGTGCAGGTCCGGCACGCCGCCGGCCCTCAGCCGGAGGTCGGCCCCGACCGCGGGATCGGTCGCCGGCGTGTCCGCGGTGATCCGGAAGAGGGCCGGCAGCTCACGGGCGCTGACCAGCGTGCCGGCGGTGTCCACCACCATCCACTCCCGGTCCCCGACCAGACCGGCACGGCCGACCGTGGCCGAGGCGACCGGGCGGATCGCGGTGGACTTCACCGGGTGCAGGTGGATCGCCGAGAGGTGCACGGCGGCAGCCTACGCGCCGGGGTGCTGCGCGTCCGGCCGCCGGGGGAGCAGCAGCACCAGGGCGAGCACCAGCACGGCCAGCACCGCCGCCGTGGTGACCGCCCACTGGACACCCCCGGCCAGGGCCAGCGCCTCGGGGGTCCCGCGGTGCTCCAGGGTCGAGGCCCGGGTCGCCATGATCGTGACGACCAGGGCGGTCCCGGCGGCGGCCGCGACCTGTTGCACCGTGCCCAGCAGCGCGCTGCCGTGGGCGTACAGGTGGTGCGGCAGGCTGCCCAGTCCCAGCGTGAAGATCGGCGTGAACATCATCGCCAGACCCACGCTCAGCAGCCCGTGGAGCAGCAGGAAGCACCACCACGGGGCGGCCTGCACGGCATACGCCGTCCCCGCGAGGGCGAGGAGCACGATCACCGCACCGGGGAGCACCAGGGTGCGCGCACCGACCCGGTCGTACAGCCGACCGACCACCGGTCCCAGCAGACCCATCACCAGGCCTCCGGGCATCAACAGCAGGCCGGTCTGCAGGGTGGTCAGGCCGCGCACGTCCTGCAGATACAACGGCAGCAGGATCATCACGCCCATCAGCCCCATGAACGACAACGATGCGACGGTCACCGCGATGGTGTAGAGCCGGTGCCGCAGCACCCGCAGGTCCAGCAACGGGGCACCGCCGCGCTGCAGCCGCAGCTGGCGCAGCACGAAGACGGCCAGTCCCACCGCGCCGACGGCCAGCGCGATCAGCGGCACGACACCGCCGCCCTGGGTCGACGAGGCGGCCGTTCCGGCACCCTCGCCGCCCTCGCCGCCGAGCTGGCTCAGTCCGTAGATCAGGCCGCCGAAGCCGACCACGGTCAGCAGGACACTCAGGCCGTCCAGCCGCCCGGGGGTCTGCGGCTCGTCCCGCTCCAGGAGTCGCAGCCCGGTCACCGCGATGAGCGCCGCCAGTGGGAGCACCAGACCGAAGATCCAGCGCCAGGAAGCGAACTGCAAGATGATGCCGGACACCGCCGGACCCAGTGCCGGGGCGACCGAGATGGTCAGGGTGACGTTGCCCATCACGGTGCCGCGGTGCTGCTCTGGCACCAGGTTCAGCACCGTCGTCATCAGCAGGGGCATCATGATCGCGGTCCCACAGGCCTGCACGACCCGCCCGGCCAGCAGCACCGGGTACACCGGTGCCAGGCCCGCCAGGAGCGTGCCGGCACAGAACAGGGCCATTGCCAGGGCGAAGCTGCTCCGGGTGCCCAGCCGCTGCAGGATCCAGCCGGTCGAGGGGATTACGACGGCCATGGTCAGCATGAACGCCGTGGACAGCCACTGGGCCGCCCTGGCGTCGATCGTGAAGACCTCCATCAACTGCGGGATGGCGTTCACCATGATCGTCTCGTTGAGGATCACGACGAATGCCGCGACGGTCAGCACCGCCACGACCACGGCCGTGCGTCGCTCCTGCCCGGTCCGTCCGGTCCGTCCGGTGGTCCGTGTCGCCACGCTTGGGTCACCTACTCTCTGTTGCTCTGGTCCGTCGGTATGTCGTGGGCAGGCTGTGCCGTCGTCAGGACTCGTCGGGGGGACAGACCGGTGGGCCCGTGGGTTCTCATCGGCGGCGTGCGCCGGCGCACCAGGTCGACGGTAGGTTTCGCCACTGCCCGCCTCAACCCGTTTTCGTCGTGGGTGTCGCCGCCCGAGCCCGTCCCGGAGAGCGCCTGTAAAAACCAGTAGGCATCCGGGAGGGAGGGTGCCACCGTGGACCATGAGCACAGACACCCGCGGCGGCGACGTATGGGCACCGATCGCCGAGCACCTGAGCCGCATCGAAGATGACGGGTTCTCCGGCCTAGTCCGGGTCACCCGCGGGCCCGATGTGCTGTTCGAGTCCTGTCACGGCCTGGCGGATCGGGCCGCCGGCCTCCCCGTCCACCCAGGCACCCGGTTCGCTGTCGCCTCGCTGTGCAAAATGTTCACCGCCGCCGGCGTGCTGGACGCGGTGCGCCGCGGGGCGCTGTCACTCACCAGACCCGTGGTCGACATCCTCCCGCCGGAGCTGCGCCCGACGACGCTGGATCCCGGCGTCACCGTCCACCACCTGCTCACCCACACCTCCGGCATCGCCGACTACTTCGAGGAGGACGAGGACCTGCCGGACTACCAGGAAGACTACGAGGCCCTCTGGACAGACCTGCCCGCCTACCGGGTCCGGCGCCCGGCCGACTTCCTGCCGCTGTTCGCCGACTTACCCGCCATCCAGCCTCCAGGGGTTTCCTGCCGCTACTCCAACGCCGGATACCTGCTGCTCGGCCTCGTCCTGGAACAGGTCAGCGGCACCGACTTCGTCACCGCCGTCACCGAGCGCGTGCTCGGGCCGGTGGGCATGGCCGCAAGTGGCTACTTCGCGGTGGACGAAGTTCACCCGGACCTAGCCGTGGGCTATCTCCGGCCGCAGGAGGACGGTATGCCGTGGCGCAGCAACATCTACGCGATGCCGCCGGTGGGTGGTGCCGACGGCGGGGCCTATTGCACGGCCGCGGACATCGAACGCTTCCTGCGCAACATGGCCGCAGGTGAGCTCCTCGGGCCGGAGCTGCGAGAGGCGATGCTCACCCAGCAAGTGATGTTCGATGAGGACAAAGCAGCCGGCTGGGGGATGGGCTACGGCGTCTACGTCAACACGGTGAAGGGGGTCTTCCTGCACGACGGGGGTGACCCCGGCGTGGAATCCCTCGGCCGGCTGAACTACCGGACCGACACCACGATCGTGGTGCTCGCCAACGTCGAGGGTTTCGTGGACGACCTGACCGGCCCGCTCATCGACGTCCTCGACGGCGGGTGACAGCGGGGCGGGCACCTGCCAGGATCCGGGCATGACGATCTCCTCCCGCCACGTGCAGACCGCCCGGCTCGACACCTTCGTCCGGGAGGCCGGACCGGAGACGGCACCGGTCCTCGTCCTGGTCCACGGCAACGTGTCCTCCTCGGTCTTCTTCGAGCCGCTGATGGAAGAGCTCGCGGGGCAGTTCCGGCTGATCGCGCCCGACTTCCGCGGCTACGGCGACTCCGAGCGGCTGCCGATCGACGCCACCCGGGGGATGAGGGACTTCTCCGACGACCTGGCCGCCCTCCTGCAGGCCCTGTCGGTCACCGACCCGGTCGACCTGCTCGGCTGGTCCGCCGGGGGCGGTGTGGTGATGCAGTTCGCCATCGACCACCCGGAGCGGGTGCGCCGCCTGGTGCTGGAGTCGGGCATGTCGCCCTACGGTTTCGGCGGGACCCACGGGGAGGACGGACGGCCGACCACCGCGGACTTCGCCGGGTCGGGCGGGGGCACCGTGAACCCCGACTTCCTGGCCCGGCTCCGGGACGGCGACCGGGGCGAGGACCCGGCCAGCCCGCTGACGACGCTGCGCCAGTTCTACGTCAAGCCCGGCCTGTCCTTCCCGGAGGACCTGGAGCAGCGCTTCCTGGACGGCATGCTCGCCACGAGCGTGGGCGAGGCCACCTACCCGGGCGACAGCACCCCGTCCGGGCACTGGCCAGGTGTCGCGCCCGGCACGACCGGGATGAACAACGCGATCAGCCCCGCCTACTGCGACCTGTCGCCGTTCGCCGACCTCGACCCGGCGCCGCAGGTCCTGTGGGTCCGCGGGGACCAGGACCAGATCGTGTCCGACACCTCGCTGTTCGACATGGGCTACCTGGGCCAGGTCGGCGCGGTGCCCGGCTGGCCGGGGGAGGAGACGTTCCCGGCGCAACCCATGGTGTCCCAGTTGCGGCACGTGCTGCAGCGCGCGGGTGGGCACACCGAGACGGTCTACCCGGACTGCGGCCACAGCCCGCACCTGGAGCACCCCGACCGGTTCGCCGCCGACCTGCGCGCCTTCCTGGCCTGAGCCGGGGCCCCGCCGGCTGGGGACGCCCGGGGCGGCCGTCGCGTCCGCCACCTAGACTCACCTGGACAGCGAAGGAGGGTCCGTGGCGGGACTGATCAGGCCCGAGGACGTGCAGGAGGTCAAGGAGCGCACGTCCATCGAGGACATCGTGCGCGAGCACGTCACGCTGCGCTCCGGCGGCGCCGGCGCCCTCAAGGGACTCTGCCCGTTCCACGACGAGAAGACCCCGTCCTTCAACGTCCGCCCCGCCGTCGGGTCCTACCACTGCTTCGGATGCGGTGAGGGTGGCGATGTCATCTCCTTCGTGATGAAGGTCGACCACCTCACCTTCGCCGAGGCGGTCGAACGCCTCGCCTCACGCCTGGGCATGGAGTTGCGGTATGAGGAGTCCTCCGGACCGGGCCGCCGCGACTCCGAGGGCGGGTTGGGCAAACGGGCCCGGCTGGTGGAGGCACACCGGGCCGCGGCCGAGTTCTACCACCACGCCCTCGTGGAGCCCGCCGACCCGGCATACGGCGATGCGCGGGCGGCGCGGGACTTCCTGCGGGACAAGGGGTTCAACGGCGATGATGCCCGACTTTTCCAGGTCGGGTATGCGCCCCGGTCCGGCGACGCGCTGTCCGGCCACCTGCGCGGCCTCGGCTTCACCGTGGACGAGCTGGTGCTCGGCGGCCTGGTCCGGCGGGGCGGCCGCTACGACGTCTTCCAGGGCCGGGTGATCTGGCCGATCCGCGACATAACCGGCGACACGGTCGGGTTCGGCGCGCGCAAGCTCTACGACGACGACCGGATGCCGGGCAAGTACCTCAACACCGCGGAGACGCCGATCTACAAGAAGGCCACGGTGCTCTACGGGCTGGACCTGGCGAAGAAGGCGATGTCCACCCAGCGCCAGGCCGTCGTCGTCGAGGGGTACACCGACGTGATGGCCTGCCACCTGGCCGGCGTGGAGACCGCGGTGGCCACCTGTGGGACCGCCTTCGGGGTCGACCACATCAAGATGCTCCGCCGGATCCTGCGCGACGAGGCGAGCACCGCACCGGCCAAGGTGGTGTTCACCTTCGACGGCGACGCGGCCGGGCAGAAGGCGGCGATGCGGGCCTTCGAGCAGGACCAGCGGTGGGCCTCGCAGTCCTTCGTCGCGGTCGCCCCGGCGGGGCAGGACCCCAACGACCTGCGCAGCTCCGCCGGTGACGAAGCCGTCGCCGAGCTCATCGAGGGCGCCGTGCCGATGTTCGAGTTCGCGGTCCGCACCACGATCGCCCCCTACGACCTGGACCGTGCCGAGCAACGGGTGCATGCGATGCGCGCCGTCGCGCCCATCCTGTCCGGGATCCGGGACCGGTCGCTGCGCCCCGAGTACGTGCGCACCGTCGCCGGCTGGCTGGGCGTGGGGGTGGAGCAGTTGGGTGCCGAGGTCGCCCGCGCCGGCCGGGGGCCGGCCACCCGTCAGGGTCGGTATGCCGACGAGCCGCCCCACCGCGACCGGTCCGGGGAGCACGGTGGTCCCGCGGGCCGGGGTCTGGACGGGGCCGGCGACGCGGTCGCGGGGGAGGCGCCGCCGGAGCACCTGCCCGCGCCGGACCTGCGGGACCCCCTCGTCTCCGCGGAGCGACAGCTCCTGCAGGCCGCCCTGCAGTTCCCCGCGAGCGTCGCCTCCGAGCTGGTCGACCCGCTGAGCCCGGACAGTCTCAAGGCGCCGGCGCACCGGGCGGTGCTGCACGGCATCCAGGCCGCCGGCGGCGTGGCCGGGGCCCAGGGCCAGAGCGCGGCGGCGTGGACCTCGGCGGTCACCGAGCAGACCCCGCCGCTGGCCCGCCCGCTGGTGCACGAGCTCGCGGTCGCCCCGCTGCCGGTGCGGCTGGAGCCGGACGGCCGGCCACCCCAGCGCTACGTCGGCTCCCTGGTGGTGCGGGTGCTCGAGGCCGGCCTGACCCGCCGGATCGAGGACGCGATGAGCGCCCTGCAGCGGGCCGGGGCCGACGGCACGGACAGTCGGAGGATCAGCGAGGAACTGATCCAGTTACAGCGCGAGCGGGTCCGGCTGCGGGCCGGGACGGAGTGAGGATGGCACTGCTGGGTAGGCGATGGAACACGGTGCCCGACGACGTGCCCAAGGGCAACCCGGCGCCGCCGGAGGCGGTGCTGCGGTCCGCCGGGCTGGGGTCCGGGGAGAAGGTGCACGCGGCGGCGCAGGACGACTGGGACGGTGCGTGGGTGCTGGCGACGACCTGGCGGGTGGTGACCGTCGGCGACGACGGGCAGGTGCAGCTGGACCGGCCCTGGCTGACCGTCGACTCCGGCAGCTGGGACCCGGACACCTACCAGCTGGGGGTGTCCTGGGTGGACGGGACCCCGGTCACCCGGTGGCGGTTGCGCCGCAGCAGCGGCCCCGGCCGGTTGCCGGAGGCGCTGCACGACAGGGTCTCGGCCAGCGTGGTGCTCACCCGGCACGTGGACCTGGGCACCGGACGGACCGCGCGCGTGGTGATCCGCAAGGACCTCGCCACCCGCGAGCTGCACGAGCAGGTCCTGGTGGACCGGGCGGCGCGCCCAGGGGACACCGAGCTGCGGGACGAGGTGGCCCGGGCCCGGACCGAGGTGCGGAGCCAGGTGGGCCTGCCTCCGTCGGGCACCCCCGGCGATTGGTGAGTGGTCCTCCCCGTTTGGTACAGTCTGACGTCGCTGCGCAACGCGTGCGGCAACCTTCCCCTGTAGCTCAATTGGCAGAGCAGCCGGCTGTTAACCGGCAGGTTGTTGGTTCGAGTCCAACCGGGGGAGCGGCACGAGCGGCCCGGACCTCGCGACGAGGTCCGGGCCGTCGCCGTTCTCCGGGCGGCGTGATGGTCCACGAGGAGGGCAGATGGTCCAGCAGGACACCGAGATCAGCTGGTTGACCAGCGCCGAGGCGGTCGCCCGTGCGGACCGCGTCTCCCAGATCTACCAGGCGGCGCTCGGGCACCCGGACTCGGCCAGGGACCACTTCCGCCGGACCTTCCAGGACTGCATGGCCAGCTACGAGGGGGCGACCTGTCTGGTCGCCCGGGCGGACGGGGACATCGTCGGCTTCCTCTACGGCTTCGACTTCGTCGCCGGGCACTGGTGGCCCGACCAGATCACCCCGGCGATGGCCGAGCACGGCCACCAGGGATGGTTGGCCGACACCCTGGAGATCGTCGAGGTCGAGGTGGACCCGGCATACCAGGGCCGTGGCATCGGCACGGCGTTGCTCCGGACCCAACTGGGCGCGATGACCCAGCGGCAGGCGTTGTTGGCCACCAAGCCGGACAACCCGGCCCGCCGGCTCTACGGCAGGCTCGGCTTCCTCGAGCTGCTGCCCGACTTCGTCTATCCGGGCAGCGACTACGCGGCGGTGATCATGGGGTGGCGCCCCGCCGTCGTTGGGACCTAGCCGCCTCCACCGCCCAGCTGGGTGTTGGCCTTGAGGTCCGGTCCGCCGGCCGTGCTCGGTTGATCGAGGACCTCGCTGCTGCCCACCGGGCCCGCGGTGCGGCCCTTGCGGCGCTGGCGCGCTTCGACCGCCTCGGCGATCTTGCTGATCCCATAGTTGATCACGATGAACATCACGGCCACGAAGATGTACGCCTGCAAGATGTTGCCGTTCTTGCTGCCCAGCTGGCGCCCGGCCATGGTCAACAGTTCGGGGTACAGGATGATGTACCCCAACGCCGAGTCCTTGGTGATCACGATGATCTGGCTCACCAGGGTCGGCAGCATGGCGGTCAGGGCCTGGGGGACCAGGATGGTCCGGCGGGTCTGCGACGGCGTGAGGCCGATGGACAGCCCCGCTTCACGCTGCCCCGAGGGCAGTGACGAGACCCCGTTGCGGATCACCTCGCACAGCACCGCGGAGTTGTAGAGCACGAGCCCGGTCACCGTGGCAATGAGCGGATTGAGTTCCGTGGGGGTGAAGTCGTTGCGGGACAGGAAGAAGGCGGTGAAGATCATCATGATCAGCACCGGGACGGCACGGAAGAACTCGACGAAGACGCCGACGGCCCAGCGGAGCGGAGCGATGTCCGACATCCGACCCATGGCCAGGCCCAGGGCCAGGACCATCGAGATCACGATGGCCAGGGCAGCCGCGCGGAGCGTCTCGAACAGGCCCGGAAGCACGTAGGTGTCCCAGGTGGTCCACCGGAGGAAGGGGGTCCACCTGTCCGCCTCCCACTGGTTCCGCTGGTCCATCCGGCCGTACACCCAGTAGAGGACCGCCAGCAGGGCGAGGATGCCGAGCACGGCGATGATGCGGTGGCGGACGCGGGCCTTGGGGCCCGGAGCGTCGAACAGGACCTGGGAACTCATCGCCGCACCGCCAGCCTGCTGGAGAAGTAGCTCACGATCAGTCCGACCGGCAGGGTCAGGATCACGAAGCCGATCGCGATCACGAGGAAGACACTGACCATCACGTCCGGGCGGAACTCGATCATGTTCTTCATTGCCAACGACGCCTCGGCCACCCCGATCGCCGAGGCGACCGTGGTGTTCTTGGTGAGCGCGATGAGGACGTTGCCCAGCGGGGTGATGGCACCCCGGAAGGCCTGCGGCAGGATGATCTGGCGCATGCTCTGGGGGAACGTCAACCCGATCGAACGGGCCGCCTCGGCCTGCCCGACCGGGATCGTGTTGACGCCGCTGCGCAGTGCCTCACAGACGAAGGCGGCGTGGTAGACGGCCAGGCCGAGGATCGCCAGCCGGAAGTTGAGGGTGGGGATGAAGTTCTCGCTGCCCCGCGTCGCGGGTTCGATCCCGAGTTGCCCCCACAGGCCGAGGCTGGTGAACACGATGATCAGGGTGAGCGGGGTGTTCCGGATCAACGTGACGTAGGCCGTCCCGATGCCATTGAGGATCTTGACCGGCGACAGCCGGAACACGGCGACAATGGTGCCGATCACCAGGGCGCCGATCCCGCCGAAGAACGTCAACTTGATCGTCATCCAGAACGCGGCGACGAGGTTGAACTGTTCGATGAGTTCGAGCACGGGCACACCTCCTTCAACAGGGCGGCGCGACCGGTCGGCGAACGCTGGGTCCGCCGACCGGTCGTCCTGAGCGCAGGTCCGTCAACGGCGGGTCAGCCGCAGTGACCGCCGGGAGTCGGCGGGTTCAGGTCGGCGTTCGGGGTGTAGTTGGCCGGTCCGAGGTTGTCCTCGATGATCTGGTCCATCGTCCCGTCCTCCCACATCGCGGTGAGGATCTCGTTGACCTTCTCGCAACGGTCGTCGCCCCGCTGCATGCCGGCACCGTAGTTCTCCTCGGAGAACACCTGGCCGACGACCTTCAGCTGACCGGCGAACTGCTCCTGGGCGGCATAGCCGGCCAGGATGGTGTCGTCGGTGGTCAGCGTGTCGACGGTGCCGTTGACGAGCATCTCCACGCACTCGGAGTAGGACGCGTACTCCTGGAGGTTGCCGCCGTACTCATCCTTGACGTTGGCCGCCGAGGTGGAGCCGGTCACCGAGCACAGGATCTTGTCGCCGAGGTCCTCCGGGCCGGTGATCGAGTCGTCGTCGGCGCGCACCAGGAGGTCCTGGCCGGCCACGAAGTACGGTCCGGCGAACTGGACCCGCTCCTCACGCTCCGTGGTGATCGAGTAGGTGGCGAAGATGATGTCGACCTGACCGGTCTCCAGCAGGTCCTCGCGCTGCGGGGAGGGCGCCTCGCGGAAGGTGATCTGGTCCTCGGTGTAGCCCAGCTCCTCCGCCACGTGACGGGCGATGTCGACGTCCATGCCGACGTAGTCGCTGCCGTCCTGCTCGCCGAGGCCCGGCTGGTCGATCTTGATGCCGATGGTGATGCCGTCGCCGCCCTCGCCCCCTGCGGTGCTGTCGCCGTCGGAGTCACCGTCGCCGTCGTCGCCACCACAGGCGCTGAGCGCGAGGGCACCAGCCGCCAGAACGGCCACGAGTCGGTAGGTCGATTTTTGCATATGAGTCTCCTTAGTGGGTCAGGATCTTGCCGAGGAAGTCCTTGGCACGGGCGGATTGGGGGTTGGTGAAGAACTCTTCGGGGGTGTTCGACTCGACGATGGCTCCGTCGGCCATGAACACCACGCGGTCGGCAGCCTTGCGCGCGAAGCCCATCTCGTGGGTCACCACGATCATGGTCATGCCGCTCTTGGCCAGCTGGACCATCACGTCGAGGACCTCGTTGATCATCTCCGGGTCCAGGGCAGAAGTGGGCTCGTCGAACAGCATGACCCGGGGCTCCATCGCGAGCGACCGGGCGATGGCCACGCGCTGCTGCTGGCCACCGGAGAGCTGCGCCGGGTACTTCGCCGACTGGTGGGCGACGCCGACACGCTCGAGCAACTCCATCGCGCGCTTCTTGGCCTGGTCGGCCTTGACCCCACGGACCTTGACCGGGCCGAGGGTGACGTTCTCCAGGATCGTCTTGTGGGCGAACAGGTTGAACGACTGGAAGACCATGCCGACGTCTGCGCGGAGGCGGGCCAGCGCCTTGCCCTCCTCCGGCAGGTCCTCACCGCCGATGCTGATCCGGCCGGACTCGTAGGTCTCCAGCCGGTTGATCGTGCGGCACAAGGTCGACTTGCCCGACCCGGAAGGGCCGATCACGACCAGGACCTCACCCTCGTGGACGGTGAGGTTGATGTCCTGCAGCACGTGCAGGTCACCGAAGTGCTTGTTCACGCCCTCCAGCACGACCAGGGGCACACCACTGTGTCCGGCCGACTCTTCGGGCGCTGGTGTGGGGTCCGTCATGGGGGGAACCCTACTTATCAGGGGCGCGGGGCGGGCCGTATTGGGACACCCTGTAACCAAAATGAGTCCTAACGCCCGTGGGGCGGGGTCCTCCGGGCGCCCGGTGAACGGGTGTCCGGGATCGCGCGTCCGCCGGTTACCATCGACCGTCCGGGCCAGTAGCTCAGCCGGTTAGAGCAGCGGACTCATAATCCGTCGGTCGCGGGTTCAAGCCCCGCCTGGCCCACCAACTCCGGTCGCCGGTCGCGACGCGGGCGATGCCTCATGACCACACGCGCGAGCAGGAACGCGACCCCTCCGGCCAGGAGGGCGGCGCCCCCGAGGAGGGGCGCCGGCCAGCGGCCACGGTCGAAGCCGCCGGCCTCCCGGACCTGGGCGTCGGGGACCAGGCCGGCGGCGAGCTGGAAGTGGCCGATCCCAAAGTTCCCGTCGCCGTTGACCGTGCTGATCCCGCGGGTCCGACCGGTGTGGAGGTCCAGGGCCGTGACCCGGTAGAGCTCGTCGTCGTCCTCGGGGTTGTGCCGGGCGGTGGCGTCGTCGAGGACCACCACCTCCCGGTCCCCGGTCCAGCCCAGGATGCCGTAGCCGCCGGAGGCGGCGTAGCTGAGCGCGGCAGGGACGTCACGTCCCCGGCCGGTGGCGTCGACGAAGAAGGTGTAGTCGGCCTCCTGGAGGCAGGCGTACTCGGCCGCGTAGTCGAAGGGGTGGTCGGGGTCGTAGCAGTTCGGGTGGCGACTCGTGGTCGCGAGCAGGGCGCCGTCGGGCGACCAGGCGTTGGGCCCGTCGAGACGGTGGCCGGGCAGGGAGTCCAGGGTGCGCAACGTCTCGCCGTCGGGCCCCACGACCTGCAGCGAGCCGAGTCGTTGCACGGCCAGCTCGGTCCCGTCCGGGGAGAACGCGACCGACCACACGTCCTCGTCCCCGGGGTAGCGGTGCGACTTGCCGGTCCCGACGTCCAGCATCCCCAGACCACCCACCACGTGGACCCGCAGGTTGTGTGGGTTGGCCGGCCCGGTCGTGGTCAGGTAGGCCACCCGTGTGGAGTCCGGCGACCACGCGATGGGCACGGCGCTGCGGCCCGACTCCACCGCATACGTGCGGGTCCGCCCGGAGGTGAGGTCGAGCAGCGCGAGGGTTGGCTCGTCGGCGTTGTACACGCCGACGGCGACCGTGGTGCCGTCGGGGGAGAGCGCCATGGGCCCGGCATCGCCCTGCGCCTCGGCCCCACCGCGGCGCTCGGCCAGGGTCATCCGGCGGGTCACGTCACGGTCGGCGCCGACCATCACGGCCTGGGGGAAGTCCAGGAACTCCACCATGAAACCGTGCTGGTAGATCGCGATCGCCCGCCCGGGGGCGGGCCCCGAGACGGGGCCGGTCAGGTAGGAGTAGTCCGGCAGGCGATCGGGGATGGTGGCCGATGTCTGCCGCTCGTCTGCCGTCGCCGAGGCGATCCACGGCAGCAGGAGACCGATGGCCAGCACGAGGGTGAGGACCGCCAGCCCGACGGCGGCGGGCACCGTCCGGAGATGCCTCATCGCCGGAACGTAGCAGCGATGCCGCGGGTCCCGGAAGATGTCGGGTCGGACCCGCCCGTGCTGGTACCCCGAAACATGTGGGGCACTTGATACTCGTGGGGCAAGAGAGCACAATGGGGTCCGTCGCACGACGCGACAGCCGACACAGGTGGCACGAGGCCGTTGGGGAAGACGTCCCTCGCACCCACCACAGGAGGTTCGGATGTCCGTCGTGATGCCGCGTGTCATGACCCGCGGGGTGGTGTTCATTCACTCCACCCCGACTGCGCTGTGCCCGCACATCGCCTGGGCGCTGGAAGGGGTCCTGGAGACCCGCGTCTCCCTGGACTGGACCCCACAACCCGCCCAGCCGGGCACCATGCGCACCGAGTTCTCCTGGACCGGTGAGGCAGGGACCGGCGCCCATCTCGCCACCGCCATGCGCGGCTGGGACGGCCTCCGCTACGAGGTCGTCGAGGAAGCCAGCCGCGGGAGCGACGGCGCCCGGTGGACGCATACCCCGTCCCTCGGCATCCACCACGCCCGGCTGTCCGCGAACGGCGACATCGTCGTCAACGAGGACCGCCTGCGCAGCATCGTGGCGGAGGCCGGCGGCAACGTCGCGGTGCTCACCGCCGAGCTCGACGTGACCCTCGGCGCCGCGTGGGACGCCGAGCTCGAGCACTTCCGGCACGCGGGCGAGGGCGCGCCGGTCAAGTGGCTGCACAAGGTCGGGTAAAGGCTCGCCCACGGGGCCGCCGATCGCCGCGCCCCGCTCCGCGGCGCGTGAGAGGGTGACGCACGGTCGCCGGCCGCGCGACCGTGCGGTGGCTACCTGACCCGAGGAGTGTGTGATGAGCGACGACGGACGCAAACTGGGCCACGCCGACCGGGTGGACGACGACTCGGGAAGCCCGGCCCGGTGGAAGATCATCGGCCCGGGACTGGTCGTCGCGGCGACCGGCGTGGGCGCCGCCGACATGGTGGCCACCCTCACCGCCGGATCCCGCTACGGCTACGGGCTGCTGTGGGCGGTCATCGTCGGGGTGATCCTGAAGATCATCCTGGTCGAGGGCGCCGGCCGCTACACGCTCGCGACCGGCTACACGATCTTCGAGGGGTGGCGCACCCTGGGCCGGTGGACCACCTGGTACTTCGGGCCCTACATCATCATCTGGGGCTTCGTGTACGGGGCGTCGGCGATGAGCTCGACGGCGCTGCCGCTGGCGGCGCTCTTCCCTGCGGTCGACCTGAAGATCTGGGCCGTGCTGATGGGGCTGGCCGGGTTCGTGATGGTCTGGCTCAACAAGTACGCCACCTTCGAGAAGATCACCGCCGCCCTGGTGGGGATCATGTTCCTCACCATCGTGATGCTGGCCGTGATCGCGGCCCCCAACTTCCCGGAGATGCTCAAGGGCCTGGTCCCGCTGATCCCCGAGGGCGGCCTGCTCTACACCCTCGCGCTGGCGGGTGGGGTCGGGGGCACGATCACCCTGGCGGCCTACGGCTACTGGCTGCGCGAGAAGGGCTGGTACACCCCGAAGTGGATGCGGGTGATGCGCATCGACAACACGATGGCTTACGTGCTCACCGGCGTCTTCGTGCTGGCCATGCTCATCGTGGGCGTCGAGGTCGTCCAGGCCGCGGGGTTGTCGCTGAGCGCGGGCGACGAGGGGCTGGTGCAGCTGGCCGATGTGCTCAAGGACCGCTACGGCGACGTCATCGGCACGGCCTTCCTGGTCGGTTTCTGGGCCGCGGCCTTCTCCTCGATCATCGGGGTGTGGAACGGGGTCTCGCTCATGTTCGCCGACTTCTGGGGCAACATGCGCGGCCTGGAGTCGGGTCACCCGGACACCCGGGTCGGCGGCAAGTACTTCAAGTGGTACCTCATCTGGCTGACCTTCCCGCCGATGATCATGCTGTTCCTGGACCGCCCGATCGGGCTGATCCTGGCCTACGGCGTCCTCGGGTCGCTCTTCATGCCGTTCCTGGCGGTCACCCTGCTCGGGCTGCTGAACGGCCGCCGGGTCCCCACGGAGTGGGCCAACCGGCTGCACACGAACGTGCTGCTGGCGATCACCGCCCTGATCTTCGGCGTGCTCGGGGTCAACCAGCTCTGGGAGTCCGTCAGCGGGATGTTCGGCTGAGGCCGACAGGGCTGGCCCGGTTCAGTTCGTATGCAGTGCCAGCGTCTGTCGGTGGATGGCCAGCATCCGCTCGGCGGAGGTGTCCCAGTTGAACAACTCGGCCTGCGCGCGGGCCGCCTCGCGGGCGCCCGGGCGGTTGACCAGTTCCAGCAGCGCCCCGGCGAACGCCTCGGCCTCCGACGGCGCGGCGGTGCCACCGTCACCGACCACCTCCTGGAGGGCGCCCTCGTCGGGGCAGACCGTCGGCACCCCGCAGGCCAGGGCCTCGAGCGCGGCCAGCCCGAACGTCTCCAGCGGTCCCGGGGCGATCGCGGCGTCCGCACGCCCCATCACCGCGGCCAGCTCGGCCCGGCTGCGGATGTAGGAGTGGAAGGTCACCGGCAGGTCCTCCGCGGCCACCAACAGCTCGTCGCGCAGCGGACCGTGGCCCAGCACCGTCAGGTGGACCGACACGCCGCGCCCCACCAGCGCCCGGGTGGTCTCGATGGACAGCCGGGGATTCTTCTCCGGCGCCAGACGGCCGCAGTGGATGATCTGCAGGGTGTGGTCCCGGCGCGGTGACCCGTCGGGGGCCACCTGCTCGTACTCCGGGCTGGGCACGAAGGTGTCCAGGTCGACCCCGAGCGGCACGACGTGGGCCGGGAAGCCGTTGCGGAGGAACTCCTCGGCGGCGAACTCGCTGGGACACACGATCGCGTCGTACTCGCGCGAGCTCTTCCCGTTGATCCAGGCCGCGATCCGGGTCGCGGGGACGTCCGGCACGGGGGTGCGGCGGACCATGATGCCGGTCATGTGCTCGTGGCTGATCATCGTGCTCCCGATGCCCCGGCGCCGGGCCCACGGACCCATCCACCGGGTCGTCGCCCGGTCGGAGACCTCCAGCACGTCGGGCGCGATGGACTCCATCAGCCGGGCCATGCCCACCCGGCTCCACATCAGCGAGTAGCCGGTGCGGGGGATCGGCATGGCCGGGACCCGGTAGACGGTGCCCTGCGACTCCTCGGTGACCGGTTCACCGGGGCCCGGGATGATCAGCGAGGCCCGGTGCCCGCGTTCCAGGTACCCCTCGCCCCAGTGGCGCAGCGCGGTCTTGATGCCGCCCGAGGTGGGACTCACGAAGTTGGCGACCCGCAGAATGTGCATAGACCGCCCAATCTACCTCCCGCGACGCAGCGGTTGGGTGACCTTGCCGGGCCCGTTTAGGTGGGGACGCTGCCCAGGTGCCGGGCGGTGTTCACCAGCCCCAGGTGGCTGAACGCCTGGGGCATGTTGCCCAGGTGCCGCCCGGTGGCGGCGTCGTACTCCTCGCTGAGCAGTCCCAGGTCGTTGCGCAGGGAGAGCAACCTTTCGAACAGGTCCCGGGCCTGACCGGTCCGTCCGATCCCGTGCAGGGCGTCGGCCAACCAGAAGCTGCACAGGAGGAAGGTGCCCTCCTCCCCGGGCAGCCCGTCGACCCCGTGCTCGGTGCGGTAACGCAGCACCAGGCCGTCCTGGGTGAGTTCGCGCTGCACCGCCTCGACGGTGCCCACGACCCGCTCGTCGTCCCAGGGCAGGAAGCCGACCTGGGGGATCAGCAGGAGCGCGGCGTCCACGCCGGCCGAGCCGTAGTGCTGGGTGAAGGTGCCCCGGTCGGGGTCGAAACCCTCCCGGCACACCTCCTGGTGGATCTGGTCCCGGACCGACCGCCACCGCTCCACCGGACCCTCGAGACCGAACTCCTCGACGGCACGGACGGCCCGGTCCATGCCGGCCCAGGCCAGCACCTTGGAGTGGACGAACTGCTGGTCCGGCCCGCGGATCTCCCACAACGACTTGTCCGGTCGCTGCCAGTTGCCCTCCAGGAACTCCAGCATCGCCTGCTGCATGTCCCAGCCCTGCTCCAGGGTGGTCAGGCCGGTCTCGCGGGCGAGGTGGAGGCCGTCGAGCACCTCGCCCCACACGTCGAGCTGGAACTGGCCCGCCGCGCCGTTGCCGACACGCACCGGAGCGGAGCCCTGGTAGCCCGGGAGCCAGTCCACCTCGTACTCGGGGAGCCGGCGGGTCCCGTCGATGGCATACATGATCTGTACGTCCGCCGGGTCGCCCGCCACGGCCCGCAGCAGCCAGTCGCGCCAGGCCGCGGCCTCCGCGGTGTAGCCGGTCCCGAGCAGCGCCTGCAGGGTGTAGGTGGCGTCGCGCAGCCAGCAGTAGCGGTAGTCCCAGTTGCGGGACCCACCGATCGTCTCCGGCAGCGACGTGGTCGCCGCGGCGACCATCGCGCCCGTCGGCGCGTAGGTGAGGCCCTTGAGGGTGACCAGCGAGCGGCATACGGCGTCCCGCCACTCACCGCGGTAGGTGCAGCGCGAGATCCACCCGGTCCAGAACTGCTCCGTCCGGGTCAGCGCCGCCTCCGCGTCCCGGCGGGCCGGCGCGGACTCGTGGCTGGGGTGGTGGGTCAGGATGAACGGCACGCGGTCGCCGGCGGAGACCTCGAACTCGGCGGTCGTGGTCATCCCGTGGCCGTGCACCTCGACCGGGGTGTCGAGCCACACCGCATCGGGACCGGCGATGGCGGAGAGGCGCGCACCGCGGTGCCGGACCCACGGGACGATGTGGCCGTAGTCGAACCGCAGGCGCAGCTCGCAGCGCATCGGCACCCGTCCGGACAGCCCTTCGACGACCCGCACCACGTCGGCGGCGCCGTCGCGCACGGGCATCGTGTCGATCACCCGGACGGCGCCCTCCGGGGTGCGCCACTCGGTCTCCAGGATCAGCGTGTCGCCCCGGTAGCGGCGGGAGGTGCATCCCCCGCCGGCGGCCGGGGCCAGCCGCCAGAAGCCGTGGTGCTCGGTGCCCAGCAGCGCCGCGAAGCAGGCCGCGGAGTCGAACCGGGGCAGGCACAGCCAGTCGATCGAGCCGTCCCGCCCGACCAGGGCCATCGTCTGCAGGTCCCCGATGACCCCGTAGTCCTCGATCGGGCGGCTCATCGGGCCCGGCGTCAGGCGGTCCGGAAGGACAGCGCGACGTTGGCGCCGCCGAAGCCGAAGGAGTTGCTCACCGCGGCCAGCGGGCCGTCGGGCAGGACCAGGGGCTCCCCGGTCACCACGTTGAGGTCGATCTCCGGGTCCTTGTCGACCAGGTTGATCGTCCCCGGCACCTTCCGGTGGTGCAGGGACAGGACCGTGATGACCGCCTCCAGGGCACCGGCGGCACCGAGCAGGTGGCCGGTCATCGACTTGGTCGCGGTCACCGGGATCTGGGTGGCGCGGTCGCCGAAGGCGCGGTGGATCGACTTGGTCTCGGCCAGGTCGCCGACCGGCGTCGAGGTGGCGTGCGCGTTGATGTGCGCCACGTCCTCCGGGCCCATCCCGGCATCGCTGAGCGCCTCGAGCATCGCGCGGGCCGCACCCGCACCCTCGGGCTCACCGGCGGTGATGTGGTAGGCGTCGGCGGACATGCCGACCCCGCTCACCTCGCCGTAGATGGTGGCCCCGCGGGCCAGGGCGTGCTCCTCGGCCTCCAGCACCATCACCGCGGCGCCCTCACCCAGGACGAAGCCGTCCCGGCTCACGTCGTAGGGGCGGGAGGCCAGCTCCGGGGTGTCGTTGCGGGTGGACAGCGCGGTCATCGCGGCGAACGCGGCGATCGGCAGCGGGTGCACGGCGGCCTCGGTGCCGCCGGCGACCATCACGTCGGCGCGGCCGTTGCGGATCATGTTGAGGGCCAGGCCGATCCCCTCGGCGCCGGAGGCGCAGGCGCTGACCGGGGTGTGTGCTCCCGCGCGGGCCTTGAGGTCCAGCGACACGGCCGCCGCGGGGCCGTTCGGCATCAGCATCGGGACGGTCAGCGGGAACACCCGGCGGGGGCCGCGTTCGCGCAGCACGTCCCACTGGTCGAGCAGGGTCCACACCCCGCCGATCCCGGAGCCGACGGCGACGCCGAGCCGTTCCGGCTCGACCTCGGGGGCGCCCGCGTGGGCCCATGCCTCGCGGGAGGCGATCAGGGCGTACTGGCCGGCCGGGTCGTTGCGCCGGACCTCGACCTTCTTCAGCACCTCGTCGGGCGAGGTGTGCACCGAAGCGGCGAAGGTGACCGGCAGTTCGTGCTCGGCCACCCAGTCCTGCTCCAGGGTGCGGACGCCGGAGGTGCCGGCGAGCAGCGCCTCCCAGGTCTCCTGGGTCGTGCCGCCGACGGGCGAGGTCACGCCCAAGCCGGTGACGACGACGCGCCGGTCACGGTTCGAGGCCATGCTGGGTGCTCCTAGGTGAGGTCAGGGGGTGGGGTCGGTGCGGGGTGCCGACCACGGCCGGTATGCCGTCGGCCGCGGGGGCCGACCGGCATACCGGGCCGTGGTGGGTCGGTCAGCCCTCAGCCCTGGTTGCTGTTGATGTAGTTGACGGCGTCGCGGACGTGGGTGAGGTTCTTGACCTCCTCGTCGGGGATGCGGACCCCGAACTTGTCCTCCGCGTTCACCACGATGGTCATCATCGACAGGGAGTCGATGTCCAGGTCCTCGGTGAACGACTTGTCCATCTGGACGGCTTCCGTCTCCAGACCCGTCTCCTCGTTCACGATCTCGGCCAGACCCTCGAGGATCTCCTGCTCAGTTGCGGCCATCTCGGCTACTCCTTGGTGTTGGTGGTTGGGTGTTGCTGGGCTGACCCGGATTACCCGCCGGGCCGCGGGGGTACCCGGTCAGGGAAGCACGATCACCTGGGCGGCGTACACCAGCCCGGCGCCGAAACCCATCTGCAGGGACAGCCCGCCGTGCGGGGCCTCGCCCTCGTCGAGCATCCGCGCCGTGGCCAACGGGACCGACGCGGCGGAGGTGTTGCCGGTCTCGGCGATGTCGCGGGCGACCGGCACGTGCGCCGGCAGCTTGAGCTCCTTGATCATCGCGTCGGTGATCCGCATGTTGGCCTGGTGCGGGACGAAGACGTCCAGGTCGTCGGCGCCGAGGCCGGCGACCTCGAGGGCCTTGCGGACCACGGGCGCCATCGAGTACACGGCCCACCGGAAGACCGACTGGCCCTGCATCGCGAAGTTGGGCCACTGCAGCGGGTCGCCGCCGTCGGGGTCCTCCATCCGCGGCCGCATGTCGGTCCAGCCCTCGCGCTGCTGGATCTTGTCCCAGTTCTCCCCGTCCGAGCCCCACACGGTGGGGCCGATGCCGGGGAAGTCGGAGACGCCGACGACGGCGGCGCCGGCGCCGTCACCGAAGATGAAGGCGGTGCCGCGGTCGTGCTTGTCGGTGAAGTCCGACAGCTTCTCGACCCCGACGACGAGCACGTAGTCGGCGGTCCCGGCGCGGACGATGTCGTTGGCCAGGGAGATGCCGTAGCAGTAGCCGGCGCACGCGGCGGAGATGTCGAACGCGGCCGGGTCCTGGATGCCGAGCCGCACCGCGAGCAGCGGAGCGGCGGCAGGGGTCTGGAAGGGGTGGGTGACGGTGGCCATCAGGACCACGCCGATCTGCGAGGGGTCCACCCCGGCGTTGGCGATGGCGTCGCGCGCGGCGGCCTCGGCCATGTCGATCACCGACTCGTCCTCCCGGGCGAACCGGCGGGTCACGATGCCGGACCGCTGCCGGATCCACTCGTCGCTGGAGTCGATGTACTGGCAGATCTCCTCGTTGGTCACCACCCGCTCGGGACGGTAGCCACCGACCCCGTGGACGCGGGCGTGGCGCGGGCCGTCCGGGACGGTCAGCGACGGGCGGCCGGTGCGGGCGGGGTCGAGTTCGACGGTGCTCAAGGCGAGTCCTCCTGGGGGTTGTCACCGGAGCGCGCGGACGCGTCCGGCTCGGTGGCGGCATCGGCGGCACTCCCGTGTTCCCGGAGCATCCGGTGGGCGGCCTCGAGGTCGTCGGGGGTCTTCAGGGCAAGCAGCTCCACGCCGCGCAGCCCGCGCTTGGCCAGCCCGGTGAGCGTGCCGGCGGGGGGCAGCTCGATCAGGCCGGTGACGCCCAGCTCGGCGAAGGTGTCCATGCACAGGTCCCAGCGGACCGGGTTGCTCACCTGGCTCACCAGGCGGTCCAGGACCTCCCGGCCGGCGGTCACGACCTGGCCGTCGGCGTTGGACACCAGGGTGGTCCGGGGGTCGCGGGGGCTGATCGCCCGGGCGTAGCCGGCCAGCGTGTCGACGGCGGGGGCCATGTGGTGGGTGTGGAAGGCGCCGGCCACCTTCAACGGCATGACCCGGGCCCGGGACGGCGGGTCGGCCTGCAGCGCGGCCAGCTGGTCCAGCGTGCCGGCGGCGACCACCTGGCCGGCGGTGTTCATGTTGGCCGGGGTCAGCCCGTGCTTCTCGAGGGCCCCGGCGACCTCCTCGGCCACGCCCCCGAGCACCGCGCTCATCCCGGTCGGGGTCACCGCGGCGGCCCGTGCCATCCCGTTGCCGCGCTCGCGGACGAACACCATGGCCTGCTCCGCGGACAGCACCCCAGCCGCGGCGGCGGCGGTGATCTCACCGACCGAGTGGCCACCCAGGGCGCCGACACCCGGCAGGTCGGCCTCGGCCTGCTCGAACAGGGCGAGCAGCGCGACGAGTCCGGCACCGACCAGGAGCGGCTGGGCGACCGCGGTGTCCTTGATGGTGTCCTCGTCGGAGGTGGTGCCGTGCGCCACCAGGTCGATGCCGGCGACCGCGGACAGCCACGACAGGCGGTCGGCGATGCCGGGCAGTTCCAACCAGGGGGCGAGGAAGCCGGGGGACTGGGAGCCCTGTCCGGGCGCGACGATCACAAGCACACCGTCCACTGTGCCCCCCGCCCGGAGTCCGCCCCGTGATGGATACCCACCAGATCTGCGGATGGATCTTGTAGGAAACCTACAACTCACCGCTGGTTCGGCGGTCCGGGCCGACCGACCGCCGCCAGGTGCTGCGCGGATCCTCGCTCAGCCGGCCGAAGCTCAGCCCCACCTGCGCCACCCAGGCGTCCCGGGGCAGGGTCAGGTCGAGGTCGATCGTCTCCTCGATCCGGTGCAACCGGTAGCGCACCGTGTTGGGGTGGACGAAGAGCACGCGGCTGGTCGCCTCCAGGGACCGGCCGGACTCCAGGTAGGCACTGGCGGTCTCGAGCAGGCCGGGGCTGCCGTCGACCAGGCGCCGGTAGACCCGGTCGGTGAGCAGCCGTCGCGCCGGCGCCTCACCGTTCAGCGCGCGCTCGGCCAGCAGGTCGACGGCCAACACCGGACGGGGTGCCTCGGGCCAGGCGCGGGCCACGTCCAACCCGGACAGCGCCGACCGGGCGGAGCGTCCCGCGGCGAACAGGTGGGGGACGGTCGGCCCGACCACGATTGGACCCGGGCCGAAGTGGCCGATCAGCCCGTTGGCGAACTCCAACGGGTCCTCCACGTTGCCCAGGATGCAGATCAGCCGGCTGCCTTGGACCGCCCCGAGCGCCTCGATGCCGGAGCGGCGGGCCGCGGTGCGCAGCCCCTCGGCCACGCCGGAACTCCCGCCCCCGGGGGCGGCACCGGCCAGCACGGCCACGTGGCTCACCGACTCCCAGCCGAGCTCGGCCGCCCGGGAGCTGAGCGTCTCGTCGGCCTCGCCGCGCACCACCGTGTGCACCACCAGGGACTCCAACCGGGCATCCCACGCGCCCCGCGACTCGGCGGCGGACGCATAGACCTGGGCGGCGGCGAAGGCCACCTCCCGGGAATAGCGCAGCAGGGCCTCCCGCATCGCCGCCTCCTGGCCGGGTGGGGCCAGCAGCGACAGCTCGTCCTCGACGACGTCGATCGTGGTCCGGACCAGGTCGAGGGTCTGCCGCAGGGTGATCGTGTGCGCCAGCTCGGCCGGCGCCGTGCCGAAGATGTTGGCGGTCACCGCCGGGGACTCGGGGTGGCGGTACCAGGCGAGGAAGGCGCTGATCCCGGCCTGGGCCACCAGGCCGACCCAGGACCGGTCGGCGGGGGAGAGCGCGCGGTACCAGGCGTGCTCCCGCTCCATCCGCTGGGCGGCCGCCGTCGCGACCGCGCCGGAGTTGCGCGTCAGCACCTCCGGCGGGCCGTCCTGCGGGCGTGCGTCCATCCCGTCACCCTAGTGCCAACGCGCCACGCCCGTTTGTATGTCGTGTACAAGCCCGTCCGGTGGTCACACTGGGTGGCGTGAGTATCTCAGCCAGCACCCGGCATACCCCCATCCTGATCGCGCACCGGGGGGCCAGCGGGCACCGACCCGAGCACACCCTGGCCTCCTACGAGCTGGCCGCGCGGATGGGGGCGGACTACCTCGAACCGGACGTGGTGAGCACCGCGGACGGGGTGCTGGTGTGTCGCCACGAGAACGACGTCTCGGGGACCACCGACGTCGCGGCGCACGCCGAGTTCGCCGACCGTCGGGTCACCAAGGTGATCGACGGGAAGGAGGTGACCGGCTGGTTCACCGAGGACTTCACCCTGGCCGAGCTGCGGACTCTGCGCGCGGTCGAGCGCCTCCCGCAGTTGCGCGCCGGCAACACCTCCTACGACGGGCGGGTCACCGTGCCGACCCTGGCCGAGGTGCTGGAGCTGCGGGCCCGGCTGTCCGCGGAACTGGACCGGCCGATCGGCGTCTACGTCGAGACCAAGCACCCCACCTACTTCGAGCAGGCCGGCCTGCCGCTGGAGGACCCCCTGGCCGCGGACCTACGGGCGGCCGGGCTGGGCGAGGTGACCTGCGACGACGCCTTTCCGCTGGTGTACCTGCAGTGCTTCGAGCACGGCAGCCTGCACCGGTTGCGCCACGAGCTCGGGCTCGGTGCCCCCCGGATCTTCCTCGTCGAGCACCCGGCGCCCGGCCTGTTCACCGCGGCAGGGCTCCAGGACCTGGCCTCCCGCGTCGAGGGGATCGGTCCGGACAAGGCCCTGGTGATGGACTGGTCGCAGGAGGACGGCGGAGCACGACCGGCCGACTGGCTGGCTCACGCCCGGTCGCTGGGGCTGCACGTCCACCCGTGGACGTTCCGCTCCGAGAACGCCTTCCTGCCTGGGGCGCTGCGCGGTCCCGGGGGCCCGGCGGACCACGGGCGCGTGGTGGAGGAGATGCTGACCCACCTGCGGGCCGGGGTGGACGGTCTGTTCACCGACCACCCCGACCTCGGGGTGCAGGCCCTGCGGACGTTTGCCGCAGGGTGAGCCGGGTGCCGGGGCACCCGGCGCGGCTCAGGCGTCGCCGCCGGCGTTGCCGCTGGTGCCGGCCGTGACGTCGTCCAACCGGTACTTGTCGTAGGCCTCCTGGGCCACCGACGGGTCCAGCTCGCCGCGGTCGACGAGCATCTGCAGCGCCTTGACCGCCATCGACGGGCCGTCGATGTGGAAGAACCGCCGGGCCGCCGGGCGCGTGTCGGCGAAGCCGAACCCGTCGGCACCCAGGGCGTAGAAGTCCTCCGGCACCCACGGCGCGATCTGGTCGTGCACCGCACGCATGTAGTCGCTCGTGGCCACCACCGGGCCGGAGCCCTCCGACAGGCGCTGGGTGACATAGGGCAACCGGCGCTCGCCGCTGGGGTTGCTGGAGGCCTCCTCGTCGCACTCCATCGCCTCGCGGCGCAGCTCGCCCCACGAGGTCACCGACCAGACGTCGGCAGAGACGCCCCAGTCGTCGGCCAGCAACTGCTGGGCCTCCAGGGCCCACGGCACACCGACACCGGAGGCCAGCAGCCGCACCGACTTGCCCTCGCTGCCGCCGGACCCCGGCTTGAGCAGGTACATCCCCTTCAGGATGCCCTCGACGTCCACGCCCTCCGGCTCCGCCGGCTGCACGATCGGCTCGTTGTAGACGGTGATGTAGTAGATGACGTCCTCGGCGTTCTCGCCGTACATCCGCCGCAGCCCGTCCTGCACGATGTGCGCGATCTCGTAGCCGTAGGCCGGGTCGTAGCTGACCATCGCCGGGTTGGTGGAGGCCAGCAGCGGGGAGTGCCCGTCGGCGTGCTGCAGACCCTCACCGGCCAGCGTCGTCCGCCCCGCGGTCGCACCGATCAGGAAGCCGCGGGCCAACTGGTCGGCGGCCGCGTAGAGGAAGTCACCGGTCCGCTGGAAGCCGAACATCGAGTAGAAGATGTAGAACGGCACCATCGGCACGCCGTGCGTGTCGTAGGACGTCCCGGCGGCGGTGAACGCGGAGGCGGCGCCGGCCTCGTTGATCCCGACGTGCTGGATCTGGCCCTGCTCGGACTCCTTGTAGGCCAGCATCAGGTCGGCGTCCACCGAGGTGTAGTTCTGGCCGTGCGGGTTGTAGATCTTGGCCGTGGGGAAGAAGGAGTCCATCCCGAAGGTGCGGGCCTCGTCGGGGATGATCGGCACGATGTGCTTGCCGAACTCCTTGTCGCGCATCAGGTCCTTGAAGATGCGGACGAACGCCATGGTGGTGGCGATCTGCTGCTTGCCCGACCCCTTCTTGCCGATGGCGTATGCCTTGTCGCCCGGCAGCTGCAACGGCTGGGCCCGTCCGGGGGCGCGCGAGGGCAGGTAGCCGCCGAGCTTCTGCCGGCGCTCCCGCATGTACTGCAGCGTCTCGTCGTCCTCGCCCGGGTGGTAGTACGGCGGCAGGTACGGGTCGGCCTCGAGCTGTTCGTCGCTGATCGGGATGCGCAGGCTGTCCCGGAAGCCCTTGAGGTCGTCCAGGGTCATCTTCTTCATCTGGTGCGTGGCGTTGCGCCCGGCGAAGCTGGACCCCAGGCTGTAGCCCTTGATCGTCTTGGCCAGGATGACCGTGGGCTGCCCCTGGTGGTTCATCGCGGCCTGGTAGGCGGCGAAGACCTTGCGGTAGTCGTGACCACCGCGCTTCAGGCTCCACCACACCTCCTCGTCGGTCCAGTCCTTGACGAGTTCTTTGGTGCGCGGGTCCCGGCCGAAGAAGTGGTCCCGGATGAAGGCGCCGTCGTTGGCCCGGTAGGTCTGGTAGTCCCCGTCGGGGGTGTTGTTCATCAGGTTGATCAGGGCGCCGCTGGAGTCGGCGGCGAGCAGCCGGTCCCAACCCCGTCCCCAGAGCACCTTGATCACGTTCCAGCCGGCACCGCGGAAGAAGGACTCCAGCTCCTGCACGATCTTGCCGTTGCCCCGCACGGGGCCGTCCAGCCGCTGCAGGTTGCAGTTGATCACGAAGGTGAGGTTGTCCAGCTCCTCGTTGGCGGCCACGTGCAGCAGACCGCGCGACTCCGGCTCGTCCATCTCGCCGTCGCCGAGGAAGGCCCACACGTGCTGCTGGGAGGTGTCCTTCAGGCCGCGGTTGTGCAGGTACTTGTTGAACTGCGCCTGGTAGATGGCGTTCATCGGGCCGATGCCCATCGACACCGTCGGGAACTGCCAGAAGTCCGGCATACTCCGCGGGTGCGGGTAGGAGGGAACGGCCACGATCTTGCCGTCGACCAGGTGCGACTTCTCCTGGCGGAAGCCGTTCAGGTCGTCCTCGCCGAGCCGACCCTCTAGGTAGGCGCGGGCATACATCCCGGGGGAGGCGTGTCCCTGGAAGAAGATCTGGTCACCGCCGCCCTCGTGGTCCCGCCCGCGCCAGAAGTGGTTGAAGCCGACCTCGTAGAGGGTGGCCGCGGAGGCATAGGTGGAGATGTGCCCGCCGACCCCGACGCCGGGCCGCTGGGCCCGGTGCACCATGACCGCGGCGTTCCACCGGATCCAGGCGCGGTAGCGGCGCTCGACCTCCTCGTCACCGGGGAACCAGGGCTCGTCCTCCGGACCGATGGTGTTGATGTAGTCGGTGGTGGTCAGGGAGGGGATGCCGACCTGGTTCTCCCGGGCGCGCTCGAGCAGCTTGAGCATCAGGTAACGCGCGCGGCGGCGACCACCCGCCTCGATGGCCCCGTCGAGGGAGTCCAACCACTCCTGGGTCTCCTCCGGGTCGATGTCCGGTATCTGGCTCGGCAGCCCATTGAGGATGGGGCCGGGCGCTACGTGATGGTTCGCCACGGAAGGTTCCTTTCACTCGGGGTGACACCGCTGTTCGGTATCCTGTCACGCCGTCTACGCTGGTGAACATGGGACTGTTCTCCAATGACGACGAGACCGCGGCGCTGCGCCGACGTGTCGCCATCCTCGAACGCCAGGTAGCCGCTCTCGCGCAGCACGTCGGGCTGGACCAGCTGCCCGACCAGCCCGGGGTGCCGCACGGCGCCGACGAGGTCGTGCAACTGCTCCGTCAGGACAAGAAGATCGCTGCGGTCAAGGCCTATCGGGAGGCCACCGGTGAGGGGTTGGCCGAGGCCAAGCGGGCGGTCGAGGACATCGAGCGGAGCCTGCGGTGACCAGCGCGGACGGCGAGGCCCGGCAGTCCACCGTGGTGGGTCCGGTGAGCAAGCTCGGGTTCCAGCCCGGTCAGATCGTCATCGAGTTCGGCTATGACGACGACGTCGACGAGGACTTCCACGACGGTGTCGAGGACGCCATCGGCCAGCCCGTGGAGGACAGCGACTACGACGGCGTCGTGGACGCGGTGCTGCTCTGGTGGCGTGAGGGCGACGGCGACCTGACCGATGACCTGGTGGACGCGCTGACCACCGTGGAGGACGGGGGCTTCATCGTGTTGCTGACGCCCGGCAAGGGCCGCCGGGACCGGGTCGAGGCGCACGACGTCCAGGAGGCCTGCACCACCACCGGCCTGACGGCCAGCGGTGCCACGCCGGTCGGACCGGAGTGGGTGGCCCAGCGCCTCGTGGGGCGCCGGTGACCGACCCCGCGACGGAGGAGACGGCATACGGGGCGAACGCGCCGGAGGCGGGGGACCGCGCCCCGGACTTCGAGCTGCTCGACCAGCGCGGCTGTCCCGTCCGGCTGAGCACGGTCGTGACGGACCGGCACGCCCTGCTCGTGTTCTTCCCGTTCGCCTTCTCGGGGATCTGCACGGGGGAGTTGCTGGAGATCCAGCTGAACATCGACCGGTTCGTCAACGACAAGGTCGCCGTCTACGGCATCTCCTGCGACGCGGCCGAGTCGCTGCGCTACTGGGCGGCGCACGAGGGCTACCGCTTCCCGCTGCTGTCCGACTTCTGGCCGCACGGTGAGGTGGCGCAACGCTACGGCGTCTTCGACTCCGCCTCCGGGATGGCGGTGCGCGGCACCTTCCTGGTCGACCCCGACCGGATCGTGCGGTGGAGCCTGGTGCACGGGCCGGGCCAGCAGCGCGACATCGGTGACCTGCACCGCGCGGTCAAGGACCTCTAGGGAGGCCGGCGCTCAGCGGTCGGACCAGACGGGCTCGCGCTTGGCCAGGAATGCCCCGATCCCTTCCTGGGCGTCGGGAGCCAGCGCGTTCATCGTCATGACCGTCTTGGTGTACTCGTAGGCCGAGCGCTGGTCGCGGGAGATCTGGGCGTAGAAGGCCTCCTTGCCGATCCCGGTGACCACCGAGCTGGCGGACGCGATCTGACCGGCCAGTTCGCGGGTCCGCGCGCCCAGCCGGTCGGCGGGGACGACCTCGTTGACCAGGCCCCAGTCGGCCGCCGTCGCGGCGTCGACCGGCACGCCGGTGAGGAGCATCTGCATGGCGCGCTTCTGCCCCACGGCCCGGCTCAGCGCCACCATCGGGGTCGAGCAGAACAGCCCGATCCGCACGCCCGGCGTGCCGAACCGGGCTCCTTCCTCGGCGACCACCAGGTCACAGGTGGCGGCCAGCTGGCACCCGGCGGCGGTCGCGATGCCCTGGACCTGGGCGATCACCGGCTGCGGGATCGACTGGACCAGCTCCATCAGCTCGCAGCACCGGTCGAAGATCTCGCGGTAGTCCTCGACCCGGCGGCCGACCATCTCGGACAGGTCGTGGCCGGCGCTGAACGCGGGGCCGGCCCCCGCCAGGATGACGACGGAGACGTCCCGGCGGACGCCCAGCTCGCGCAGCACCTCGATCAGCTCGCCCATCAGTTCCAGCGAGAGCGCATTGCGCTTCTCGGGCCGGTTCAGCGTGACGGTCGCGATCCGGGCCTCGGTGTCCACCTCGGCCAGGATGGTGCTGGGTGCGGTCGTGGTCATCGGCGTGTCCTCTCGGGTGGCGCTGGGTCCTGTGAGCCTACGCCGGGCGGTCCGACCCGGCCCGCCCCGCCGCGACGTCGCGGATGCCGGCAAGGGAATGACACAATGTGCGGCCGGGGCCTGTAGCTCAGCTGGTAGAGCACCGCGTTTACACCGCGGGTGTCGTCGGTTCGAACCCGGCCGGGCCCACCCGATCTCCGGTATCCCGTGGCTCGAGATCAGTACTCGGCCAGGCGGTCGATGCCGAGTGTGGCGACGAGGTCCTCGTGGAGCTGGAACCAGACGCGGTGGCAGGAGTCGATGTCGGTCCGGTCGACCCATTCGTACTGGCCGGCCCTGGCCAGGCGGAGCGCGGCGTCGAAGCGGGTGTCGTATCCGGTGAATCTCGTGAGCACATCGGCGAGCCGCGCGACCAGCGGAGCGAGGGCGACGCCCAGCTCGGCGAGCTCATCGAGGATGCGGATGTCCCAGGCAGCGTCGGTGTGGTCGTTGGGGGCGATGCCGTCTTGGAATACGACGTGGCCATCATCGAGCGGTATGCCGGGCAGGCGCCGGTGTCCTCCCCGGACCTCCAGGACACCCCGGTCGGGCAGGACCGGATGCTGGTCGCCGTGCCCGCCGGGTCCCCGGGGACGACCCTCGAGGACTTCGCCGACACGCCCTGGACGATGGAGCCCCCGGGATCCCCCGTGCACGCCTGGGCGCTCGCGACCTGCCGCGGGGCCGGTTTCCAGCCCCGGATCGCGCACGACACCGCCGACGTCGTCGTGCAGTGCGCGCTGGCGGCCGCGGGGCACGCGGCCGCGTTCATCCCGGCCCTGACGCCGCCCGCACTGCGCGGGCAGGTCGCTCCCCGCAGCGCAGGCCCGGACGCTGTCGGTCGCGACGAGGCGGAGCAGGGCCGCGGACCCCGCCATCCGGGCGGTGACGGCCGCGGTCCGCACCGCGGCGGGTGGGCTGCTGGAGGGCGTGCCCGCCTGACGGTCGCGCGCTGACCGGAGGTCGGGGGCGGCTGATAGAAATGTCCACGTGCCCGCACCGAACAAGGACGGCCTGCCGCTGCGCGTCGTCGTGAGCGCCCTGGAACGGCTATACCCGCCCGACACCGCCCAGTCCTGGGACCGGGTCGGCCTGGTCTCGGGCGACCCGGAGCAGCCGATCCGGCGGATCCTGCTCGCCGTCGACCCGACGCTGGCGGTCATCGACGAGGCGAGGGACTCCGGGGTCGACCTGATCATCACGCACCACCCGTTGCTGTTGCGCGGGGTCCACTCCGTGGCCACGACCAGCGCCAAGGGGGCGGCGGTGACGGAGCTGATCGTGCACGACATCGCGCTCTACTGCGCGCACACCAACGCCGACGTCGCCGACGCGGGCGTCGGGCACGCGCTGGCCGCGGCCTGCGGGCTCGGCGCCACGACCGGTCTGGAGGTCACCGAGGGTGTCGAACTGGGCCGGGTGGGTGACCTCCCCGAGCCGGTGAGCCTCGGCGCCTTCGCCGAGCGGCTCGCCGCGGCGCTCCCCCCGACCGCCGGCGGGATCCGGGTGGCGGGACCCTACGAGGCGCCCGTCCAGCGGGTCGCGGTGCTGGGCGGGGCGGGCGACTCCTCCTTCGAGGCGGTGCGCCGCAGCCGGGCCGACGTCTACGTGACCGCCGACCTGCGGCACCACCCGGCGCTGGAGGCGCGGGAGGAGGCGGCCGTCGGCGACGGCACGCCCTACCTCGTCGACGCCGGGCACTACGCCAGCGAGTGGCTCTGGCTGCCGACCCTCCGGGACCGGCTGGTGCCGGAACTCGGTGCCGCGGGCACTACGTTGGAGGTCCTGATCAGTGAAGTGCGCACCGACCCGTGGGAGTTCGTGGTCGGCGCCCGGCAGCCCAGTTCTGGAGGAACCACGTGAAGGCCGACCCCACCCGGCAGCTCCGGCTGCTCGACCTGCAGGCGCTGGACAGCAAGCTGGCCCAGCTGGAGCACCGGCAGCGCAGCCTGCCCGAGCACGCCCGGCTCGAGGAGCTGACCGAGCGGCAGGCCGACCTGGCCACCGAGCAGGTCAGGGCGCGCACGGCATACGAGGACGTGCAGCGCGAGGTCACCAAGGCCGAGGCCGACGTGCAGCTCGTCCGGGACCGCGCGGCCCGCAACCAGCAGCGGCTGGATGCCGGCGTGGGCTCGGCCAAGGACCTGCAGGCGCTGCAGCACGAGCTGGAGTCGCTGGCCCGCCGCCAGACCACCCTCGAGGACGAGGAGCTGGAGGTGATGGAGCGCGCCGAGACGCTCCAGCAGGAGCTGGCCGGTGTGGAGCAGCAGCTGGCCGCGGTCGAGGCCGAGATCGGTGAGGTGACCACCACCCGGGACGCGGCCGTGGCCGAGCTCGTGCAGGAACGTGAGACGGTCGCGCAGGGGCGGGACGCCCTGGTCACCGATGTCGGGGGCGACCTCGTCGGGCTCTACGACACGATCCGGGCCCAGCGCGGCACGGGCGCGGCCGCGCTGGCGCAGCGCCGCTGCGGTGGCTGCCAGCTGGAGCTCAACAGCGTCGAGCTGTCCCGGTTCCGGATGGCGGAGGAGGACGAGGTGCTCCGCTGCGAGGAGTGCCGCCGGATCCTGGTCCGCACCCCCGAGTCCGGCCTCTGAGGTGGGGCGCAGCCTGGTCGTCGAGGCCGACGGCGGGTCCCGCGGCAACCCCGGGGTGGCCGGGTACGGCGCCCTGGTGCGGGACGGCGACACCGGGGCCCTGATCGCCGAACGGGCCGCCCCGCTGGGCACGGCCTCCAACAACGTCGCCGAGTATTCCGGCCTGATCGCCGGGCTGCAGGCCGTGCTCGACCTCGGCCTGGCCGACGACGCGCACGTCGAGGTGCGGATGGACTCCAAGCTCGTCGTGGAGCAGATGGCCGGCCGGTGGAAGATCAAGCACGAGGACATGCGCCGCCTCGCCCTGGAGGCCCGGGACCTGGCCCGGCAGATCCAGTGGGTCGGCGGCACGGTCGACTACACCTGGGTGCCGCGCGCCCAGAACGGCGACGCGGACGCCCTGTCCAACGACGGGATGGACGGGCTGACGGTGCACCGGGACCACACCGGTGCGGCCGACGGGGCCCCAGCCAGCGAGGCGCCCCCCGCCGCCGACCCGGTCCCGGCCGTCAGCACTCCGACCTTCGGCGAGGTGCGCGCACCGGTCGCCGAGGTGGTGCTCAGCACGGAGACGACCCCGACCCTCGACGGGCCGTGCCGCCTGGTGTTCCTGCGCCACGGTGTCACGGCATACACCGAGCAGCACAAGCTGGACGGCCGGGGCGGGTCCAACCCGCCGCTGAGCGAGCTCGGCCGCCGCCAGGCCCGGGCCGCGGCCGGTGCCGTCAAGGCCCTGGTGGACCGCTCGGACCCGAGCCCGGTCACGGTGATCACCTCCTCGCTGACCCGGGCCATGGAGACCGGCGGCGCGGCGGCCGAGGCCCTGGGCATCACGCCCGAGGTGGACCGGGACTGGGACGAGCAGGCCTTCGGGGACTGGGACGGTCGGAGCATCGCCGAGCTCTCCGAGGGCTTCGGGGAGGAGCTGCTGACGCTGCGCAAGGACCCGACCTACGCCCGGCCGGGCGGGGAGAGCGCCGAGCAGCTGACCACCCGGGTGCTGGCGGCGCTGGGCCGCGCGATCGGCCGGGGCGGGACCGTGGTCGTCGCCTCCCACCGGTTGCCGATCACCGTCGTGATCGGCTCCGTCCTCGGCATCGACCACGACAAGGTGTGGTCGATCGCCACCGCGCCCGCCTCGCTGAGCGCGCTGGAGTTCTGGCCGGACGGCGGCGTGCAGGTCGCCTTCATCAACGACACCCACCACCTGCACGACCTGGGCTGACCGGCCCGGCGGCACTCGCTGCCCGCGTGCCGGTAGTGCACGGTCGGAGCGCCCTGCTCAGCCCAGCTCCTCCAGGATCGCGGGGATCACCTCGTGCATGTCGCCGATCACGGCGTAGTCGGCCTTGGTGACCATCGGTGCCTCGGCGTCGGTGTTGATCGCGATGATCGTCTTGGACGAGGCGCAGCCCGCCCAGTGCTGGATCGCCCCGCTGATGCCGCAGGCGATGTAGACCTCCGGTGCGATCCGGCTGCCGGTCTGGCCGACCTGTTCGTGGTGGGGGCGCCAGCCCAGGCTGGTCACCACGCGGGAGACCCCGACCGCGCCGCCGAGGCGGGACGCGAGCGCGTCGACCGCGCCGAACCCGTCGGGGCCCCCTGCGCCGCGGCCGGCGCCGACCACGACCCGGGCGCCGGTGAGCGCGGAGCTGTCCCCGCCGGAGCGTGCCTCGGTGCGCACCACCTGGGCCCGCAGGTCGCCGGGGCGCAGCCGGGCCTCGTACCGGCGCAGCTCGCCCGCCCCGGCCGCCGGTGCCGGCTCCGGGGCGACGGCGTGTCCGGCCACGGTCAGGATGCCCGGGGTGTTCACGCGCACCCGCTCCAGCACCGACCCTCCGGCGACCTGCCGCTCCACCTCCAGCGGGTCGGCCTGCACCACCTGCACGACGTTGGCCGCCATGGGCTGGCCGTACCGGGCCGCGAGGTGGGCCAGCACCTCGGTCCCGCGGGGGGTGCCGCCGGCCAGCACCACGGGGGCCTTGGCCTCGCCCGCCGCCTGGGCCAGGGCGGTGCCCCATGCCGCCGCGGCGTAGCGCCCCAGCTCCGGGTTGGTGGCCTCGTGGACGACGGCGGCGCCCTGCTCCCGGCAGTCCTGCAGCGCGGCCTCGGTGGCCGCGCCCAGCACCAGCGCGTGGACCGGGTCGCCGAGCTGCCGGGCGAAGGTGAGCGCCTCCCGGGAGACCAGCGAGGCGCGGCCCTCCTCGGGCTCGACCAGCACCAGCACCGGCCCGGTCACGACACGACCCCGATCTCGCGCAGGACCGCCACCAGTGCCGGGGCGGCGCCAGGACCCTCACCCAGCACGGTCACCTGGCTCGGTGGGGGCGGGGGCAGCCGCAGCCCGAGGGCCCCGGTGCCGCGCGGCTCCACCGCGGGCGCGACCGTCTCCACCGGCGCCTTCTTGGCCCGCATCCGGCCCTTGATGCTCGGGTAGCGCGGCGTCACGCCACCCTCGAGGACCGTGGCCACGGCCGGCAGGCCGACCTCGTAGGTCTCCGAACCCTCGGCCGACCCGACGTGCATCGTCGCCACCCCGCCTGCGACCTCGATCCGCTGCGCACCCGCCACCACCGGTCGGTCCAACGCGTAGGCGAGCCGGATCCCGACCTGGAAGTCCCCGGTGTCCGCGGCGTCGTTGCCGACCAGGACCAGGTCGTATGCCGTGCCGTCGCCCTCGCGGACGCGCACCAGGTCGGCGATCGCCGCCGCGACGTCGGCGGGGCCGAACCGGTCGGCCTCGGCCAGCAGGTGGACGGCGTCGTGGGCACCCACCGCGAGCGCGTTCCGCAGCTGCTCGACCGCCTCCTCGCCGCCGAGGGTCAGCACCGTCACCGACCCGTCGGTGGCCTCGGCGATGCCGACCGCGATCTCCACGGCGCACTCCTCGTGCGCGCTGATCGCGTAGCCCGAGTACCGCCCGTCCAGGCCCGTCCCGTCGGGCGTGAGGAGGACCTCCCCGGTGATGTCGGGCGCCCGTTTCACACAGACCAGCACGTTCGTCACGGCGCGACCCCCTTGAGGCGGTCGTTGTCCGGGTCGAACAGCGGCGTGGCGTCCGCCGCCGCGACGGTGACCGGGTAGCGCTCCTCCATGTAGGACACCGCCAGCTCGGTGCCGACGACCGCCTGGTCCGGAGGCAGGTAGGCCATCAGGACGTGCTTGCCGAGGCTGGGGGCGGACCCGGCGGTCGTCACGTAGGGGTGGCGTCCGTGGCCGTCGGTCAACGGGGCACCGTCCCGGGACAGGATCGGCTCGCCGCCGAGCATGTACCGCTTGGTGCCGCTGGCGGAGGTGTGGTCCTGCACCACCAGGGAGCACAGCACCGACTTCGGTGCGCCCTCGGCGGCCTGCTGCTCCAGGGCGCGCTTGCCGATGAAGTCGGCCTCCTTCAGGCGCGCCCGGGACATCCCGGCCTCGGCCAGGGTCCGCTCCGTGTCCAGCTCGGACCCGTAGGCCCGGTAGCCCTTCTCCAGCCGTCCGGTGGTCCCGTAGACCCCGATGCCCGCGGGGATCACCCCGTGCGGCCGGCCGGCCTCCAGCAGGCGGTCCCACAGCGCACCACCGAGCTCCATCGGCAGGTGCAGCTCCCAGCCGTACTCGCCCACGTAGGAGATCCGGGAGGCCAGCACCGGCAGGTCGCCGACCTCGATCAGCGAGCAGGTGCCGAAGCGGAACGCCTCGGGGGACAGGTCGCTGCTGGTCAGCGAGCCGAGGACGTCGCGGGCGCGGGGCCCCCACAACCCCACGGTGCCGACCGCCGAGGTGACGTCCACACAGGTCGCGCCCTCCGGCATACGGTCGGCGAACCACTTCAGGTCGACCATGCCGTGCCCGCCGCCGGTCACCACCCGGAAGGTGTCGTGCGCCAGCCGCATCACGGTCAGGTCGGAGCGGAAGCCGCCCCGCTCGTCCAGCACCGGCGTGTAGACCACCCGGCCGACGGGGACGTCTGCCTTCGCGACGATGAGGCGCTCGACCGCCTCGAGGGCGGCCGGGCCCACCACGTCGAACATCGCGAACGCGGAGAGATCGACGACCGCCCCGGCCTCGCGCAGCTGCAGGTGCTCGGCGTTGATGACGGGGGACCACCAGCGGGCGTCCCACTCGTGCTCGCGCGGCATCACCGCGTCCCCGAACTTCTCCACCAGGGGGGCGTTCGACTCGTACCAGTGCGGGCGCTCCCAGCCGGCCGTCTCGTGGAAGACCGCGCCCAGCTCCCGCTGCGAGGCGTGCATCGGGGCCAGCCGGGCGTTGCGGCCGCTGGACCACTGCTCGCCGGGGTGGACGATGCCGTAGGTCTTGTTGAACGCCTCGCTGGTGCGGGCCCTGACGTGGGCACGGGTGCGCTGGTGGGGGTAGAACCTGGCGATGTCGGAGTTGCCCAGGTCGATCTCGGGGTTGCCGTGGGTCATCCACTCGGCGACCGCCCGCCCGGTGCCCGGGCCTTCCTTGACCCACACCGCGGCCGCCGACCACAGGCCGCCCACCTCGGGCGTCTCGCCCAGGATCGGGAAGCCGTCGGGGGTCAGCGAGAGCAGCCCGTTGATCGCATACCGGATCTCGGCGCGCTCGTCCCCGAGCAGGTCCGGCATCAGCTCCAGCGCCTGCTCCAGCTGCGGGTCGAAGTCGTCGGAGGTGAACGGCATCTCGGTGGGGGAGAGCTTGGCCTGCTCGATCGAGGGGATGCTCTCGGGGTCGTGCAGGATCGGCCGGTGGGCGTAGGAGCCGACCTCCATGTCGGAGCCGTGCTGGCGTTCGTAGCAGAAGGTGTCCATGTCCCGCACGATCGGGAAGCTGATCTCCCCGGGCTGCTCGGCCAGCACCTCGCACGGCCCGACCGAGATCATCTGGTGCACCGCCGGTGTCAGCGGGATGTGGGCGCCGGCCATCGCGGCCAGTTTGGGGCTCCACACCCCGCAACAGATGACCACCGTGTCGGCGGCGATGTCGCCGGCGGTGGTCTGCACGCCGCGGATCCGGCCGTCGACCACGCTCATCCCGGTGACCTCGGCGCCGGCGACAACCGTGAGCACTCCCTTCTCCTGGGCGCGCTCGCGCATGATCGTCCCGGCGCGCAGCGAGTCCACCACCCCGACCGAGGGGCTGTAGAACCCGCCCACGACCACCGAGGGGTCCAGGAACGGGACGAGCTCGGCGATCTCCTCCGGGGTCACCAGGCGGGACTCGATGCCCCACGCGCGGGCCGAGGACATCCGGCGCCGCAGCTCCTCCATCCGCTCCTCGGTGCGGGCCACCTCGATCCCGCCGGACTGCGTGAAGACCCCCATCTCGCGGTACTGGCGCACCGAGTCGGCGGTGATGTCGGTCATCTCCCGGCTGTGGTCGACGGGGAAGATGAAGTTCGAGGCGTGGCCGGTCGACCCGCCGGGGTTGGGCAGCGGACCCTTGTCGAGTTGCACGATGTCGGTCCAGCCCAGGTCGGCCAGGTGGTAGGCCAGGGAGTTCCCGACGATGCCGGCACCGATGACGATGACCGATGCGCGTTCTGGGACGGAAGCCATGCTGCTCCTCGGGTGGTGCGGAGACGTCGACGGTCACGCAAATGTGTTGCGCATGACGCACCGTGATGCGTTCTGTGCAACATAGGATGGCCGACGGGTGGCCCCGGATGCAACCGTTCGGCGGGGTGTTCGGGCGCCCGGTCGGCCTGCGGTCGAGGGGTCCGGCGAGAGATAACCTCAGGTGATGCCATCGATAGGTTGCGGCCCGAGTAGCCTGGGCCGCTGGACCCCCAACCCTGGAGCGTGGATGAGGTATGCAGACTCGATCGTCGACGTCGTCGGCGGCACCCCGCTGGTCAAGCTGAACCACGTCACGGAGGGCATCGCCGCGACCGTGCTGGTCAAGGTCGAGTACCTCAACCCCGGTGGTTCGGTGAAGGACCGGATCGCCCGCAAGATCATCGACGCGGCGGAGGAGGAGGGCCTGCTGCGGCCGGGCGGCACGATCGTCGAGCCGACCTCGGGCAACACCGGTGTCGGGCTCGCCCTGGTGGCCCAGCAGCGCGGCTACCGGTGCGTCTTCGTGCTCCCCGACAAGGTGGGGCAGGACAAGATCAACGTGCTCACGGCATACGGGGCCGAGGTCGTGGTGACCCCCACCTCGGTGCCGCCGGAGCACCCCGACTCCTACTACAGCGTCAGCGACCGGCTGACCGCCGAGATCGACGGGGCCTACAAGCCGAACCAGTACCAGAACCTGAACGGTCCGCTGAGCCACTACGAGTCGACCGGGCCGGAGATCTGGAAGGACACCGACGGCACCGTCACCCACTTCGTGGCCGGCGTCGGCACCGGCGGCACGATCAGCGGCACCGGGCGCTTCCTGAAGGAGGCCAGCGAGGGCCGGGTCCGCGTCGTGGGGGCGGACCCGGAGGGCTCGGTCTACTCCGGCGGGACCGGTCGGCCCTACCTGGTCGAGGGGGTGGGCGAGGACTTCTGGCCGGGCGCCTACGACCCCGCGATCCCGGACGAGATCATCCCGGTGAGCGATGCCGACAGCTTCGCGATGACGGTGCGGCTGGCCCGCGAGGAGGGGCTGCTCGTGGGTGGCTCCTCGGGGATGGCGGTCGTGGCGGGGCTGCGTGCCGCCAAGGACCTCGGCCCGGACGACGTGATGGTCATCCTGCTGCCGGACGGGGGCCGCGGCTACCTGGGCAAGATCTTCAACGACTCCTGGATGCGCAGCTACGGCTTCAGCGAGGTGGCGCAGGAGAAGACGGTCCGCGAGGTGCTCAGCGCCAAGACGGGGCAGATCCCCGACCTGGTGCACGTCCACCCCTCGGACACCGTCCGCGACGCGGTGCAGATCATGTCCGAGTTCGGCGTCTCGCAGCTGCTGGTGCTCGGTGCCGAGCCGCCGGTCGTGATGGGCGAGGTCGTCGGCGGTCTGAACGAGAAGGAACTGCTGGACGCGGTCTTCCACGGCACCGCCCGGATGACCGACGCGGTGTCCTCCGTCGTGGGCGACCCGCTGCCGCTGATCGGGATCAACGACACGGTCTCGGCCGCCCGGGAAGCCTTTGCCGACTCCGATGCGTTGTTGGTGAGTGAGGGCGGCAAGCCGGTGGCTGTGCTGACCCGACCCGACCTGCTGACTTTCCTCTCGGAGTGAGAATCCTTGACTGCTGACCAGTCCGACACCGACCACAGCGGCGACGCCTTCCGCGACGGCGGCTTCGCCACCCGGGCGATCCACGCCGGCCAGGCGTTCGACCCGACGACCGGTGCGGTGATCCCGCCCGTCTACCAGACGTCCACCTTCGTGCAGACGCACGTGGGCGGGCTGCGGGGTGGCTACGAGTATGGCCGGGGCACCAACCCGACCCGCGACGCGCTGCAGGAGCTCGTCGCCAGCCTGGAGGGTGGCCGGCACGGTTTCTCCTTCGCCACCGGGCTGGCCGGCGAGGACGCGCTGCTGCGGGCGCTGCTCGCCCCCGGTGACCACCTGCTGATGGGCAACGACGTCTACGGCGGCACCCACCGGCTGGTCGGCCGGCTGCTGACTCCCTGGGGGATCGGGCTGAGCACGGTGGAGATGAGCGACCCGGACGCGGTCCGGGCCGCGATCCGGCCGGAGACCCGGATGCTGTGGCTGGAGACGCCGAGCAACCCGATGATGAAGATCACCGACATCGCGGCCGTCGCCGAGATCGGCCGGGAGGCCGGGCTCCTCGTGGTCGTGGACAACACCTTCGCCTCCCCGGCGCTGCAGCAACCCCTGGCCCTGGGTGCCCACGCGGTCGTCCACTCCGCGACCAAGTACCTCGGTGGCCACTCCGACGTCCTGGGCGGCCTGGTGGTCACCGACGACGACGAGGTCGCCGAGAAGGTCGGGTTCCTCCAGTTCGCCGTCGGCGGGGTATCCGCGCCCTGGGAGGCCTTCCTGACGATCCGCGGCATCAAGACCCTCCAGCTCCGGATGCAGCGGCACAGCAGCAACGCCGCGGCCGTGGCCGAGGCGCTGGTCGGGCACCCGGCGGTGGAGCGCGTCTACTACCCTGGCCTGCCCGACCACCCCGGTCACGACGTGGCGGCCCGGCAGATGAGCGGCTTCGGCGGCATGGTCTCGCTCGGCCTGGCCGGCGGCGCCGCCGCGGCCCGGGCCTTCGCCGAGTCCACCCGCGTCTTCCAGCTCGCCGAGTCCCTCGGCGGCGTGGAGTCCCTGGTCAACTACCCGGCCGAGATGACGCACGCCTCCGTGCGCGGCACCGAGCTCGAGGTCCCCGACAACATCATCCGGCTCTCCGTCGGCATCGAGGAGGAGGCCGACCTGGTCGCCGACGCCCTCGGTGCCCTCGACCGTCTGTGAGGGCCGGGCGCCCCTGCAGGATTATCGGGTGACCCGGTAATCCTGCACTTCGTAGGAGAACCTTCCCGGTCGGTAGCGCCAGGTTTCGGGGTAACCCGATAATCCTGCGCTTCGTAGGGGAAGCTTCCCGGTCGGTAGCGCCAGGTTTCGGGGTAACCCGATAATCCTGCGCTTCGTAGGGGAAGCTTCCCGGTGGGTAGCGCCAGGTTTCGGGGTAACCCGATAATCCTGCAGCCGGAAGGACCGCCCAAAGAGCCAGGCCGTATGCCGTGGGTCAGGCGGGCGGGTGGACGTCCAGCACCCAGGGCTTGGCGGCACCACGCGGGCTGTGCAGCTCCACAGCGAACCGCTCGGAGAGCACCCCGGCCAGGGCGGTCGGGGTGCGGGGGTCGACCGCGGAGACGCACAGCGCACGGGCGACCAGGCCCCGGGTGTGCTTGGCCATGTGGGTGGCGCCGGGGACCCGGATCTGCACCCACCGCCCGGCGAGGTCGCCCTGTGGGACCCAGGCTGCGGCATACGTGCTGGAGCGGCAGTCCACGACGAGCCCGCGCCCGGCGAGCGGCGGCATCACCTCGGCGAGCGGGCCGCGCCAGTGCGCGGCCACCGGGCCGAGCCCGGGCAGGTTCACGGCCATGGAGAGCCGGTAGGGCGCCACCTTGTCGGTGAGCCGCAGCGCCCCGTACAGCGCGGACTGCACGAGCACCCGGCGAGCCGCGCGCCGTCGGGACCCCGGGTCGAGCGTGGGCAGGTCCAGCGCGTCGTAGAGCACGCCGGTGTAGAGCCGCGAGACCGCGACCGCCGGGGCTGAGCCGAGCCGGGTGTTGCGGGCGATCTCCTCGCCCAGGTTCGGGCTGACCCCGAGCACCTCCGCGGCGTCCGGTCGGGCGCTCGCCTCGGCCAGGGCGATCGCGGCCTGCTGCCGGGGGACCGCCAGGTCGGGCAGCGACAGCGTCCGGGGGTCGAGCGGGTTGCCCCGGGTGCGGGTCGACTTGGTCTCCGAGGGCGGCAACAGGATCAGCACGCCGTGCAGCCTAGGCGGACGGCCAAGGGGCGGGACGCGGGCCCGTGTTCTGAACGGAGTCAGGTGGTCGACGTCCCAGGTCAGCGGCGTGGCCCGGTCCGCTATGGAGATGGTCAAAGTGCTGTCCCGCAGCGACTTCCGTGGCTAGCGTCGGCGGCACCGGGCCCGCGACCGGTGGGCCCGCCCACCTTGTTGAGCCCGGCGTCGGCCGCTCCGCCGCACCCGGCTCGGAAACCGGAGTGCCACCATGAGAAGGACCCTGCCGCTGCTGGCCGCGGCCGCGCTCGCGACGACCGCCACGCTGGCCCCCACGCTCACCGCGACCGCCACCGGGGCCGCCGACGCCGAGGGCACCCCCGGACAGCCGGGGGAGCACAACGCGATCACCGACGTGCCGGGGATCCAGGTCGGGCAGATCCAGGCCGACACCGCGCCGTTCCTGACCGGGACCACCGTCGTCTACACCCCGGAGATGTCCGTGGCCAGCGTCGACCAGCGGGGAGGGGCGCCGGCCACCAAGGAGACCGACCTGCTCAGCCCGCTGAACTCCAACCCGGGGGTGAACGCCATCCAGCTCGGCGGGTCCAGTATGTACGGGCTGTCCGCCACGAACGGGATCATCCGGTGGCTGGAGGACCGCGGCGAGGGCGTGCCGCTGGGGTCGGCGGGCGTGGCCCCGATCGTCCCGGCAGCCGACATCTACGACCTCAACCGGGGCGGCGACCCCAAGGCCCGCACCTCGCCCGAGTGGGGCTACCTGGCCGCCGAGCAGGCCGTCGACGGCCCGGTGCGGCAGGGCAGCGTCGGCGGCGGGACCGGGGCCAGGGGCGGCGGGCTGCGCTCGGGGCTGGGCACCTCCAGCGTCTACCTCGGCGACGGCATCTGGGTGGGGGCGATCGTCATCGTGAACCCGGCGGGATCGCCCGTCGACCCGACCGACTGCAGCCTCCACGCCGTCCGGTACGGCCTGGGCGAGGAGTTCGCCGGCTACCAGACGCCCACGGAGCAGGAGTGCTCGTCGCAGGCCTCGCGCAACGCCCAGGACGGCGACGAGGAGTCGCTGAACACCACCATCGCGGTGGTGGCCACCAACGCCCCGTTGGAGAAGGCGGCCGCCCAGCGGATGTCCGGTAACGCCCACGACGGCATGGCCCGGGCGATCTACCCGATCCACACCCTGGCCGACGGCGACACGGTCTTCGCCATCTCCACCGGTGAGGGCGAGCCCCTGCAGATCAACGACCCGGCCGACTCCGGCCAGCTCAACCAGATCTTCAACGCCGGGTCGGTCAGCCTGTCCCGCGCGATCGGCAAGGCCGTGCTGTCGGCGGAGAGCCACGACGGGCGGCTCAGCTACTGCGACACCTACCCCTCGGCGTGCGAGAACATGCCGCAGCTGGCGCAGTGGCGCTCGGCGGGAACCGCGCCGGACATCACCCACTCCGAGTTCACCCGGGCCACCCGGGCACTGCGGCAGACCCCGGTGCCGGCCCGTCCCAGCAAGGACTCGCTGAGCGCGGACACCGGTCAGGCGGTCCTGCCGGCCACCGGTGGCGACCCCGGGTCCGGCACCTCGGCCGGGGCGGGTGCCGGTGCCAGCTGGGCACCCTCCGGGGCACTCGGTATGTCGATCGCCGGCCTGGTCCTCGTCGGCGCCGTGGCGCTGGCCCGCCGTCGACCGACCGCTGCGGTGGCCCACTGACCCCCGGAAGGCCCCCTGCATAGGGTGGCGGTCATGGCTACGCGATCGACGAGGATGACCGAGGACGCCCGGGCGACCAAGGCGGCGAGCGACCTGGAGGAGGCGTTCGCCAGGATCCGTGCGGAGGCGGAGGTCCGGGAAGACTTCCCGGAGGAGGTGCTGGCCGCGGCCCGGGACGCGGTCGGGAGCCCGGACCTGCCGGAGCCGGACGCGCGCGAGGTCGAGTTCATCACCATCGATCCGCCCGGGTCGATGGACCTGGACCAGGCGATGCACATCGAGCGGAGCGGCGACGGCTACCGGATCCGCTACGCGATCGCCGACGTGCCCGCGTTCGTGGAGCCGGGCGGCGCCCTGGATGCGGAGGTCCGGCTGCGCGGCCAGACGATCTACTGCCCCGACACCCGGGTCCCGCTGCACCCCACGGTGATCAGCGAGGAGGCCGCCAGCCTGCTCCCGGACGTGGACCGCCCCGCCTTCGTCTGGGACCTCGTCATCGGGCCGGACGGCCGCCGCCAGGAGGCCGCGGTGGCCCGGGCCATGGTGCGCAGCCGCCGGCGGTACACCTACGAGGAGGTCCAGCAGCTGGTGGACTCCGGCGAGGCGGAGGAGACCCTGCTCCTGCTCAAGGAGGTGGGGGAGTTGCGCATCGCGCGGGAGTCCGAGCGCGGCGGCGCCAGCCTGCCGATGCCCGAGCAGGCGGTGCACGTCGACGACCAGGGGCACTACAGCCTTCGGCTGCGCCCGCTGCTGCCGGCCGAGGACTGGAACGCCCAGGTCTCGCTGCTCACCGGCATCGTCGCCGCCGAGATCATGCTCGAGGGCACGGTCGGCATCCTGCGGACCATGCCCCCCGCCGAGGAACGGGACCTGGAACGGTTCCGCCGACAGGCCCGGGCGCTGGGGATCGAGTGGCCCACGGAGATGACCTACGGGGACTTCCTGCGCACCCTGGACCGGGAGGAGCCCAAGCACCTGGCGCTGATCCACGACGCGACCGCCCTGTTCCGGGGCGCGGGCTACACCCCCTTCGACGGGGAGCTGCCCGAGCAGCAGGAGCAGGCGGCGATCGCCGCGCCCTACACGCACGTCACCGCGCCGTTGCGCCGCCTCGTCGACCGGTTCTCCCTGGTCGTCTGCGAGGCGCTGACCAACGGGGGAGACGTCCCGGAGTGGGCCCGTCAGGCGCTCCCCGAGCTGCCGGAGATCATGCAGGAGTCCGACCGGCGGGCCAAGTCCGTGGACCGGGCCTGCACCGACGCCGTCGAGGCCGCGGTGCTGCGGCACCGTGTGGGCGAGGTCTTCGACGCGGTGGTGGTGGACGACGGCAAGGAGGACCAGTTCATCGTCCAGGTCACCGACCCGGCGGTCAGCGCCGTCGCCTCGGGCAAGGCCTCGGTCGGTGACCGGGTCCGCGTCGAGCTCACCCTGGCCGACATCACGAAGCACCTGGTCAGGTTCGTGATCCGAGAGGTCGTCGATCAGGAATGAGCACCACCGGCCTGCCCCGGGTCGTCGCGAGCGACTGCGACGGGACCCTGCTGCGATCGGACGGCACCGTCTCGGAGCGCACCAAGGAGGTGCTGGCCGCCGTCGAGGAGGCCGGCACCACGGTGATCCTGGTGACCGCCCGCCCACCCCGCTGGATGCACGAGCTCGCCGACGTGGTCGGCGGGCACGGCCTGGCGATCTGCGGGAACGGCGCCTTCCTGTATGACGTGGCCGCCCGGGAGGTGATCGGCCACCGGCTGATGGACCCGGCCCTGGTGGCCGAGATCCTCGGCGAGATCCGGGCCGAGCTGCCCGAGGTGTCCTTCGCGCTGGAGAGCCTGGAGGGCTTCGCCCGCGAGCCGGACTTCGCGCGGGTCTCGGGCCGACGGGACGCGGAGTGGCTGGTGGGGTCCGTGGACGAGATGGTCGTGCACCCGCCCGGCAAGGTGCTGGTGCGCCATCCGCACTGGCCGGTCGACGAGCTGCACGACCGGGTCGCCGCGGTCGTGGGCCCGCGGGCCCAGGTCTCGCACTCCGGCGCGCCGGGGCTGACCGAGATCGGGGCCACCGGGGTCACCAAGGGGCTCGCCCTGGCCGAGTGGTGCGCCGAGCACGACGTCCCGGCCTCGGCCGTCTGGGCGTTCGGTGACATGCCCAACGACCTGCCGATGCTCACCTTCGCCGGCCGGTCCTTCGCCGTGGCCAACGCCCACCCCGACGTGCTGGCCGCGGCGACCGACCGGGCGCCGGCCAACGACCGGGACGGGGTCGCGACCGTGCTGCACCGGGCGCTGGCCCTCGGGTAGTTTCGGAGCCACCACCGTCCCGGCCAGCTAAGGAGTCGCCATGTCCGTCCTGTCCGAGCTCACCGCCGCGCTGTCGTCCGGGGCCGTGGAGGTGGTGGACCTCACCGCCCCGCTGAGCAGCGAGACGCCGTTGCTGGAGCTGCCCCCGCAGTTCGGCCAGACGGCCCGGTTCGAGCTGGAGGAGATCAGCCGCTACGACGACCGGGGGCCGGCCTGGTACTGGAACAACTTCCACACCGGCGAGCACACCGGCACCCACTTCGACGCCCCGAACCACTGGGTGTCCGGCCGGGACCTGGCGGACATCGGGTCGGTCCCGGTGCGGGCCTTCGTGGCGCCGGCGATCGTGCTCGACGTGACCGAGCAGGTGGCGGCCGACCCCAACTTCCTGATCGAGCGCGAGCACGTGGAGGCGTTCGCGGCCGAGCACGGCGGGCTGCCGGACGGCGGCTGGCTGCTGTGCCGCACCGGGTGGTCCGCGCGGGTCACCCAGGAGGAGATGATCAACAACACCGAGACCGGCCCCACCAGCCCGGGGATGTCGGTGGACTGTGCCCGGTGGGTGGCCGAGGAGTCGCCGCTGCAGGGGATCGGGGTGGAGACGGTGGGCACCGACGCGGGTGCGGCCCACTCCTTCGACCCGGCGTTCCCCTGCCACTCCTTCCTGCTGGGCAACGGCAAGTACGGCCTGGCCCAGCTGCAGAACCTGGACCAGCTGCCGCCGACCGGTGCCGTCGTCCTGGCCTCCCCGCTGCGGATCGTCGGCGGGTCGGGGTCCCCGGCCCGCGTGGTCGCCCTCGTCGAGCGCTGAGTCGTGGACGTCGCGGAGGCGGTCGGCCGGGCGCTGGTGGCCGCGGGGGTCGACCACGTCTTCGGCGTCGTCGGGTCTGGCAACTTCCACGTCACCAACGCGATGGTGGCGGCGGGTGCGCGCTTCGTCGCCGCCCGGCACGAGGGCGGCGGGGCGACCATGGCCGACGCCTACGCCCGCACCTCCGGCCGGCCCGCCGCGCTCACGGTGCACCAGGGCTGCGGGCTGACCAACGCGATGACCGGCATCGCCGAGGCGGCCAAGTCCCGCACCCCGCTGGTCGTGCTGGCCCCGGAGGCGCCGTCACCGCTGTCGAACTTCCACGTCGACCAGGCGGCTCTCGCCCGCGCGGTGGGCGCCGTGCCCGTCCGGGTCACCGACCCGTCGTATGCCGTGGAGCAGGCCGTGGACGCCGTCCGGACCGCGGTGCACCAGCGGGCGACGGTGCTGCTCAACCTGCCGCTGGACGTGCAGGCCAGCCAGGTCCCGCACCCACCCGGGGAGGACCCCCTCGCGGGGGTGCGGCCGGTCTGGGCGGACCTGCCCGAGCGGTTGGCGCCCTCGCCGGAGGACGTCGCGGCGCTGACCGCGGCGCTGCTCCGGGCGCAGCGGCCGGTGCTGGTGGCCGGCCGGGGGAGCCGGTCGGTCGAGGCCCGCGACGCCCTGGTGGAGCTGGCCGACCGGACCGGCGCCCTGCTCGCGACCTCGGCGGTGGCCAAGGGCCTGTTCCGCGACCACCCCTGGTCGCTGGACGTCTCCGGAGGCTTCTCCTCCCCGCTGGCGGCCGAACTGATCGCCGGGGCCGACCTCATCGTCGGGTGGGGGTGCGCGCTGAACATGTGGACCATGCGCCAAGGCGCCCTGATCGGACCGGACGCGACGGTCGTGCAGGTCGACGACACCGCCGACGCACTGGGTACCCACCGGGAGCTGTCCTTCGGGGTGCACGGTGACGTGGCGGCCACCGCCCGGGCGGTGACCGAGGCGCTGGGCGAGCCGGAGGTCGGGGGCGAGCGGACGGCATACGGCTATCGTTCCCCGGCCCTGCGCGAGCGCCTGGCCACCTCGCTGCGGTGGCGCGACGTGCCCTACGTCGACCGGTCGACGGGTCGGCGGATCGACCCGCGCACCCTGTCGGTGGGCCTGGACGAGATCCTGCCCGCGGAGCGCGTCGTGGGCGTGGACTCGGGCAACTTCATGGGCTACCCGTCCATGTACCTCTCGGTGCCCGACGAGCGCGGCTTCTGCTTCACCCAGGCCTTCCAGTCGATCGGGCTCGGGCTGGCCACCACGATCGGCGCGGCCCTGGCGCAACCCGACCGGTTGCCCGTCGCGACCCTCGGGGACGGCGGGCTGTTGATGTCCGCGGCCGAGCTCGACACGGTGCGCCGGCTCGGGCTGCCGATGGTGGTCGTGGTCTACAACGACGAGGCCTATGGGGCCGAGGTGCACCACTTCGGGCCCGGGGGTCATCCGCTGGAGACGGTCACCTTCCCGGAGACCGACATCGCCGCCGTCGCCCGCGGCTACGGCTTCACCGGCATCACGGTGCGCACCGCCGAGGACCTGTCCGGCGTCCTGGCCTGGTTGGAGGGGCCGCGGGACACCCCGCTGCTGATCGACGCCAAGGTCGTCGCGGACGAGCCCTCGTGGTGGCTCGAGGAGGCGTTCCGGGGCCACTGACCGGCTATCCTGAGCCCGTGGATGAGTCGGTCAGGCGGCCGCGTCGAGCCCTCCGGGGTCTCGCCGAGGAACGTCCGGGCTCCACAGGGCACGGTGGTGGCTAACAGCCACCCGGGGTGACCCGCGGGACAGTGCCACAGAAAACAGACCGCCCCCGGTCCGCCGGGGGTAAGGGTGAAACGGCGGTGTAAGAGACCACCAGCGCGCCGGGTGACCGGCACGGCTCGGTAAACCCCACCGGGAGCAAGACCAGACAGCACGCGTTCGAGGGCGGCCCGCCCGAGCGTGCGGGTAGGTCGCTGGAGGCGTCTGGCAACAGGCGTCCTAGATGGATGGTCGCCCCCGTCGCAGTGCCGGCAACGGCGCGGCGGGACAGAACCCGGCGTATCGACCGACTCATCCACTCCATCACGCCGCGGCCCGGCCCCTGCCGGGCCCCCTCAGGAGGTCGCGGATCCAGGCGCCCCGGCGGGCAGCAGGTTGCGCCGGAGGCGTGCCAGGACCTCGGCGTCGACGCCCGCGGCGGCCAGGTAATCCCGGACGCCGCCGTGCTCGGACTCGATCCACTCCAGGGACTCCCGGAGCACCGCCTCGGGGGACTGGGCCAGCACCTCCAGGATGGAATCGGTGACCAGCACCCGCAGCCGCCGGACCTTGCGCACGATCCGGTCGGTCCACTCGCCGGCGAGGTTGGCCTCCGTGGCGGTGTAGTCGGCCAGGACCGTCTCGGCGTCCACCTCCAGGGCCAGCAGCAGGAGGGCGACGACGAGTCCGGTGCGGTCCTTGCCCGCCGTGCAGTGGACCACCACGGGACCCTCGGCGTCGGCGATCACCCGGATCGCCCGGCCCAGGTCGGCGTGGTGCTCGGTGAGCACGGTGCGGTAGACGCCGCGCAGCGTCACGCTCTCGGGGTCGCGGTGCAGCGGGCTCCCCGAGATCGGGATCGACACCCGCCGGGCCCCGGTACCGCGCAGCCTGTCCCGCCCGCCGACCCGCCGGTCGATGGCCGAGCGCAGGTCGATGACCACGGCGATGCCGAGTTCGGCCAGCGCCCGGCGGCCGGCCCTGGTCAGCCGGTGCAGGGCGTCCGAGCGGTAGAGCGACCCGGGACGCAGCGTGCCCGGCGCCACCTCGCGGAAGTTGTGGGTCCCCGGGACCTCCAGCCGGCTTCCCACAGCGTCGGACGTCATACCGCGGACTCTAGACTGGCCGGGTGATGAACACGATCCGTGAGCCCTCTCCCGAGGAGGTCCGCCGCTGGCGGCAGTACCTCGCCGACGAACGGGCCGAGGGTCAGGTCTACCGCGATCTGGCCAGCAGGCGGGACGGCGAGGAGCGGGAGATCCTGCTCGGCCTCGCCGAGGCGGAGAAGCGTCACGAGAGCCACTGGCTGGAACTGCTGGGGGACCACGTGGGCCGTCCGGCCTCCCCGAGTATGCGCAACCGGCTGCTCGGGCTCCTGGCCCGACGATTCGGGTCGGTGTTCGTGCTGGCCATGGCGCAGAACGCCGAGGCCCGCAACCCCTACACCGACGAGGAGGACGCCACCGCCGAGATGGCCGCCGACGAGGCGATCCACGAGGAGGTGCTGCGCGGGCTGGCGGCCCGCAGCCGGGCCCAGATGTCGGGGAACTTCCGGGCGGCCGTCTTCGGGGCCAATGACGGACTGGTCTCCAACCTGGCGCTCGTCATGGGCATGGCGGCCACCGGCGTCGGGACCTCCGTGGTGATCGCCGCGGGTGTGGCCGGCCTGCTGGCCGGGGCCATGTCGATGGGGGCGGGGGAGTACATCTCGGTCCGGTCCGCCCGCGAGCTGCTGGCGGCCTCACACCCGAGCGAGCAGGCCCGCGCCGCGGTCCCGCAACTGGACATCGAGGAGAACGAGCTCTACCTGGTCTACCGGTCCCGGGGGATGGACCCGCTGGAGGCGGTGGCCCGCGCGCAGCGGGTGATGCACGCCGTGAAGAAGAGCCCCGAGCTGGCCCTTCCCCCCGGGGCGATGCCGGACGCCCCCGCGGACGTCGACCCCGACGAGGTCGTCGGGAACGGCTGGCACGCGGCGATCTCCAGCTTCTGCTTCTTCGCCAGCGGCGCCGTGATCCCGCTGATCCCGTTCTTCTTCGGGCTCACCGGCCTGGCGGCACTGGCCGTCGCGGCGGTGCTGGTCGGGATGGCACTGATGACCACGGGGGCCATCGCCGGGGTGCTCTCCGGGTCGCCGGCCCTGCTGCGCGGCCTGCGCCAGCTGGCTATCGGCTACGGCGCCGCCGCCGTGACCTACCTGTTGGGGTTGCTGTTCGGCGCCGCGGGGATCGGCTGACCCCTACAGCCCGGTGGCGCCTGCGCCGCGCAGGTCCAGGACGTCCAGGCCGCCCTCGGCGCCGAAGTTGCGCACGTGACCGAGCAGCATCTCCCGCCCCGTGTCGTTGAGCAGGCCGTCGTGGATGGGCACCGCGCGGGACGCCCCCACCCGGCGCACGAACTCCACCGTGTCCGAGACCCGGGACCACGGCGCCATCAGGGGCACCAGCACGACGTCCACCTCTCCCGGGTCGGCGTCGAGCGCGTCGCCGGGGTGGAAGACGGTCGGCTCGCCGTCGGCGCGCACCACCAGGCCCAGGTTGTGGATCCGCGGCACGTAGTCGTGGATCACCGCGTGCAGGTCACCCACGGGGGTCACGCTCACGGTGCCGACCTGCACGGTCCCGCCTGACGACATACCGTTGACCCGGTCACCGAAGGCGTCCTGCTGCTGGGCGGCGGTCTCCGGCTCGAGCCACGCCTGCGCCGCGGGGTTGGCCGCGAGCAGGTCACCGAACCGGGCGGGGTCCAGGTGGTCGGGGTGCTGGTGGGTCACCAGGACGGCCGTCAGCTCGCGGACGTCGGCGAAGTCGGAGAAGGTGCCGGGGTCGATGAGGATCCGTTGGTCGGCCGCCTCGATCAGTACGCACGAGTGGCCCAGGTGGGTCAGTTCCATGCCGCCAATGTATGCCGAGGGGCACGACCCCGGGTGGGTGGGGCGCGCCCCGTACGATGAGGCCCCGTGGAATTCCTTGGTGGCACCGAGCCGATGTACGACCTGACCTACAACGACGTCTTCATGGTCCCGTCCCGCTCCGGGGTGACCTCCCGGTTCGACGTCGACCTCACGACGCCGGACGAGGTCGGGACCACGATCCCGCTGGTGGTCGCCAACATGACCGCGGTGTCCGGGCGCCGGATGGCCGAGACCGTGGCCCGCCGGGGCGCCGTCGCGATCCTGCCGCAGGACATCCCGGTGCAGGCCGTGGAGTCGACCGTGGTCGCGGTCAAGGACTCCCACCCCGTCTACGAGACGCCCATCACGATCACCCCGGACGCACCGGTGGCCGAGCTGCTCTCGCTGCTGGGCAAGCGGGCGCACCGCGCGGCCGTGGTGCTCGACGGCGACCGCCCCGTGGGGCTGGTCACCGAGGCCGCGTGCCAGGGCGTGGACCGGTTCGCCCAGATCCACGACGTCATGGTCGAGCCCTCCGTCACGCTGGCCGACGGCACCGACCTGCGGGAGGCCTTCGACGCGCTGGAGGGGGCGCACATCGGGATCGCCCCCGTCCTCGACGGCGACCGGCTGGTGGGGGTCGCGACCCGCACCGGCCTGCTCCGCTCGGCGCTCTACACCCCGGCGCTGGACTACCAGCGCCGGCTGCTGGTGGGTGCCGCGGTCGGGATCAACGGTGACGTGCAGGGCAAGGCGCGGGCGCTGCTCGGCAGCGGCGCCGACGTCCTCGTCGTGGACACCGCGCACGGCCACCAGGAGAAGATGATCGAGGTGCTGCCCCTCGTCGTGGCGGTCCGCGACGAGCACGAGGACGCCACCGGGGTGCGGGTGCCGATCGCCGCGGGCAACGTGGTGTCCGCCGACGGGGCTCGCGACCTGGTCGGCGCCGGTGCCGACATCGTGAAGGTCGGGGTCGGCCCGGGCGCGATGTGCACCACCCGGATGATGACCGGTGTGGGCCGCCCGCAGTTCTCGGCCGTGCTGGAGTGCGCCGCCGCGGCCAAGGAGGTCGGCGGTCACGTCTGGGCCGACGGCGGCGTGAAGTACCCCCGCGACGTCGCCCTGGCGCTCGCGGCCGGCGCCGGCAGCGTGATGATCGGTTCCTGGTTCGCCGGCACCTACGAGAGCCCCGGTGACCTGCTCCGGGACGGCGACGGCCGGCTCTACAAGGAGAGCTTCGGGATGGCCTCGGCCCGCGCGGTGAGCAACCGCACCCGGGACCGTTCCGCCTTCGACCGGGCCCGCCAGGCGCTGTTCGAGGAGGGGATCTCCTCCTCCAAGATGTACCTCGACCCGGGGCGTCCTGGCGTCGAGGACGTCATCGACCAGATCGTCTCGGGTGTGCGCAGCGCGTTCACCTACGCCGGTGCCTCCTCGATCGGCCAGTTCCACTCCCGCGCGGTCGTCGGCACCCAGGGTGCCGCCGGCTACGACGAGGGCCGGCCCCGCCACACGTCCTGGTGAGGCACACGGCATACGACGTCGTGCGCGTGGCAGACGGCGTGGTGCGCGCGGCCGACGGCCCGGCATGTCCCCGTCGGCAGGGCTGAGCCGTGCCCCAGGTACGCGCCAGCGCCTTCGCACCCGTCCCGCCGGAGGTGGCCTTCGCCGTCTCCCAGACCACCGGTGAGACGCGGCTGCGGTGGGACCCCTTCATCCGGCACCAGGAACTGCTCGGCGCCGACCGCCCCGCGAAGGGCGTGCGCACCCTGACCCGCGCGCGGGTCGGCCCGAAGATGGTCTCGGAGTACGTCTCCTACCGGCCGCCGACGTCGGTGGGGATGACGATGGTCACCGGCCCGTGGTTCTTCGCCTCGTTCGGGGGTGGTTGGCGGTTCACCGCGGCCGAGGAGGACGGGGTCGAGGGCACCGAGGCGGTGTGGAAATACACGTATGCCGTGCAGCCGGCCTTCCTCCGCCCGCTCGCCGAGCCGATCGGGCAGTGGTTGCTGGGGCGCGAGATCCGCGCCCGGATCGCGGCCTTCGCCCGGGCCTGCGAGGACCCCGAGGTGTTGCGAGCCGCCGGCCACTGACTTCTCTGGCGGTCGCGGAGGCCTGCGCGGTGGTCGTCGAGGTGCGTGCCGCGACGTGCGCGCGCGGCAAATGTCCCGGCGTGCGGCATACGTCCCCGTGCGCGGCAGATGTCCCGGTAGGCGGCAAATGTCGCGACATTTGGCGCTTATGGGGCAGGAAGGCGCTTGTAGGGCAGGAAGGCGCTGACGTCGGGCCCGTCGAGCAGGTGGACTTCCTTGAGGCCTCGCCCGAGGTGAGTGGCAATCTCCCGGCGTGCGGCATACGTCCGGGCGGGCGGCAAATTTCCCGGTGTGCGGCAAATGTCGCGACATTTGGCGCTTATGGGGCAGGAAGGCGCTTGCGGGGCAGGAAGGCGCTGACGTTCGGGCGCGTCAGGCGCGAGTGAGCAGCGATGGAGTCCGGGCGGGCGCAGGGTCGGGCGGGGCGAGTTGCCCGTCAGGTCACTTCGCGAACCGGGCGGAACGGTGCGCGGCCCTCGCGTGTGCGTCCTCGATGAGTCGGCGGACGCGTTCGGGGTGGGCCAGGTCGGCCCAGGTCAGGCGCACCACTTCGTATCCCAGGGCACGCAGGCGGTCCTCGCGCTGCTTCTCGGCCACGAGGGCGGCACGGTCGCCGCGTTCGCCCGGCTTGCCGTACTTGATGAGGCCGTCGAACTCGATCAGGACCATCTCGCCGCGCAGCCGGAAGTCCACCCTGGCCACGAAGCGGGCGTCGCGAGCCACGATGTCGACCTGGAGTTCGACGTCATAGCCCAGGTGGTGCAGGAGCAGACGGCAGCGCGACTCGCCGGCTGACTCGCTCCTGCCGTCGACCAGGGTCAACGCGGCCGCGGCCACCCCGTGGCCCGGAGCGCGCGACGCGGCCTGCACGGCCTGCGCGGCCCGGTGGAGCGACATCAGCTCCTGGTGGAGGGCGCCGTCACCGGCGACAACTGCCTGTTCCAGCCCGAGGGTGCGGGCCACCCCGCACCAGGCATAGGACGGCTCGACCACCGGGAGGGACTGCCGGGTGGTGAAGCTGGCGCCCGGCGCCCGACCGTGGATCGTGTAGCGGGACGTGGCCCGTCGGCTGCCCGTGCCGACCCGCATCAGGTGTACGTGCGCCGGGGGCTTCCCGACCAGGGGCAGCCCCCACGCGAGGGCCGCCGAGTGGTGGCTGAGGGCCACTCCGGGGGGCGCGGCGGCCAGGATCGCGCGCGCCCTCAGCAGGTGTGCCTGCTCGGGCGAGGCGCTGCGCAGGGCCGACCCCTCGACATACGCTCCGTGGCCGACCCGCACCAGCTCGCCGGTCCTGACCAGGCGGCGCAGTTCCCGCGCCGACACGCCGATCCCGAGTGCGGCGGCAGAGGTGAGGGTGTTGCCGCTGACGCGCACGAGGGTCCGGAGTTCGGGAGTCACCGCACCAGCGTGGCGCGGCTGGGTCGCCGCTGGGGGCTCCCCGGCAGATCTGTGGATAACTCCCGCGAAGGGCCCGGGTCAGGCGTGGTTCTCCCGGTGGGCGGCGAGCCAGGCCGCCCCGATGATGCCAGCGTCGTTGCGCAGCTGGGCGGCCACGATGGGGGAGCGCAGGTGCAGCAGGGGCAGGAACTTGTCCGCCTTCTTGGACACCCCTCCACCGACCAGGATGAGGTCCGGCCAGAGCAGGTCCTCCACGTGGCCGTAGTAGCGCTGCAGCCGTTGCGCCCACTCCTCCCAGGACAGGTCCTCGTCCTCCCGGACGCTCGACGCGGCGCGGGTCTCCGCGTCGTGGCCGTCCAGCTCCAGGTGCCCCAGCTCGGTGTTCGGCAGCAGCTCGCCGCCGAGGAACAGCGCCGACCCGATGCCGGTGCCCAGGGTGGTCATCAGGACCACTCCGTCGTTGCCGCGGCCCGCGCCGTAGTGCATCTCGGCGGCGCCGGCCGCATCGGCGTCGTTGACCACCAGGACGGGCCGGCCCAGCGCCTCGCCGAACAGCCGCTCGGCGTCCGTGCCGATCCAGGAGTCGTCGATGTTCGCGGCGCTGCGGACCACCCCGTGGTGGACCACGGCAGGGACGGTGATCCCGACCGGGGCGTCGTCCGGCACGTCGTCGGCGAACTTCTTGGCGACCTTGGCCACGATCTCCGCGACGGCTGCCGGGGTCGACTTCTCGGGGGTCTCGAGCCGGTGCCGGTCGGTCGCGAACTCGCCCCTGTCCAGGTCGACGGGGGCACCCTTGATGCCGCTGCCGCCGATGTCGATGCCGAGGATGTGGTTGGTCACGCCAGGCTCCTTCGTCGGGTTGTCCGGACGAAGAGACAGCCTAGGGCAGCGTGAGGATCTCGTTGCCGCTGTCGGTGATCAGGATGGTGTGTTCGAACTGTGCCGAGCGCCGGCCGTCGGCCGTGAGGACGGTCCACCCGTCGTCCCAGGAGTACCAGTCGGGGCTGCCCAGGTTGAGCATCGGCTCGATGGTGAAGGTCATCCCGGGCTCGATCACGTCGGCGTAGTCGGGCGCGGCGTCGTAGTGCGGGATGACCAGGCCGGAGTGGAAGGACGGCCCGACGCCGTGCCCGGTGTAGTCCCGGACCACGCCGTAGCCGAAGCGCTTGGCGTAGGCCTCGATGACCCGGCCGATGATGTTGACCTCCCGACCGGGCAGGGCCGCCTTGATGCCCCGCATCATCGCCTGCTCGGTGCGCTCGACCAGCAGCCGGGACTCCTCGTCGACGTCGCCGACCAGGAAGGTCGCGTTGTTGTCGCCGTGCACCCCGCCGATGTATGCCGTGATGTCCACGTTGAGGATGTCGCCGTCCTGCAGCGGCCGGTCGTCGGGGATGCCGTGGCAGATCACCTCGTTGACGGAGGTGCACAGGGACTTGGGGAAGCCCCGGTAGCCCAGCGTGGAGGGGTAGGCACCGTGGTCGAGCAGGAACTCGTGGCCGATCCGGTCGATCTCGTCGGTGGTGACGCCGGGCCGGGCGGCCCGCCCGCACTCGGCCAGCGCCTGGGCGGCGATCCGGCAGGCGACCCGCATCGCCTCGATGGTCTCGGCGTCCTTGACCTCCGAGCCGGTGAACGGCGCGGGGGCCGGGCGGTCGACATACTCGGGGCGGGTGATCGAGGCCGGCACCGGACGGCGGGGACTCACCCTCCCGGGGGCCAGCCTTGTGGTCGAAATCGGCATACGGTGAGTGTAGGTGTCCGGCCTGCCGACGGTTGCCGGACCTGACCCGAGGAGGACCGATGCCCTACTGGTTCAACGTCGAGACCCGTCAGGTCGTGGAGCACGACGACCCCGAGCGCCCCAAGGGCGAGACCCTGATGGGTCCCTACGACACGGCCGAGGACGCGGCCGCGGCGCTGGACACGGCCCGCCGCAAGACGGAGGCCTGGGACGAGGAGGACCGCAAGGAGGCCGAGTGGCGCAGCGGTGACCCCGACGCGGCGAACTGGGACAACAACCCGCTCAACGGGTGACCGGAGGCGGCTCCGGGCTCAGCCGCCGAAGCGGGCGAGCGCGCCCTCCCAGCGGCGCCGCAGCTCCTCGGCGGGGGCGTCCGGGGTGAGCTGCTCGTGGCGCAGGCTCAGCCGGGTGCCCTGCTCGTGCGGGGCGAACTGCAGGTCGACCAGGGTCGCGGGAGCGTCGGCGTCGGCGTGCCAGGAGACCCGGATCTGCTCGCCGGGGTGGTAGCTGCGGGTCACCCCGAAGGTGCCGTCGGCGGCGCGCCACGGTTCCCCCTTGCCGCCCAGCCGGGCGCCCTCCCCGAGGAGGGCCTCGACGCCGTCCGGTGACACCAGGCGCTGCCAGAGGTCGTCCACCCCGTGCGGCGTGATGTGTTCGACCTCGATGACGGAATCCCCTGGGCCGGTCGCGGTCGCGTCGGCGGTCTGGCTCTCGGTCATGCAGTGCCTCCTGGTGTGGGCCCACCGACCGTGCCCGGTGGGCAGCTGCTGGTAGGCCCAGCCCACCACCGGAAGCGCTCCGGCGCAAGACCCTGGTCGGGTTTGACCGGCCGCGCGCCGGTCCCGGAGGTCAGTGTTGGATGTAGCTGACCAGCTGCTGGCGTTCTTCCTGCAGCTCGTCGATCCGGTGCTTGACGATGTCGCCGATGCTGACGATCGCGGTGATCCGCCCGTCCTCGACCACGGGCAGGTGACGGATCCGGTGCTCGGTCATCCGCAGCGCCAGCTCCTCCAGGGCGTCCTCCGGCACGCAGGTCTGCACCTCGACGGTCATCAGGTCCGCGACCGGCAGGGACAGGGCGGCGGCGCCGTCGGCCTGCAACCGGCGCACCACGTCACGCTCGCTGACGATGCCGGACAGGGTGGCGCCGTCGTCGGCACTGACCACGACGGCCCCGATGTTGTGCTCGGCCAGCATGGCCAGGAGCGTGGTCACGTCGGCGTCCGGTCGGATCGTCACGACCTGGTCGCCCTTCCGTCGGATCACCTCACGGATACGCATTCTCAGACGGTAGTCGGTTCCGGCCGCCCGCGCCAGGGTCGGCCCGGGGTGGCGGCCGGCGCCCCGGCATACGGCAGGATGAGCGCATGGATCGTCAGCAGGAGTACGTGCTTCGCACCATCGAGGAACGGGACATCCGGTTCGTCCGGCTGTGGTTCACCGACGTCCTCGGCGCGCTGAAGTCCGTCGCCGTCGCGCCGGCCGAGCTGGAGAGCGCGTTCAGCGAGGGGATCGGCTTCGACGGCAGTGCGATCGAGGGCTTCACCCGGGTCTACGAGGCGGACATGATCGTGCGCCCCGACGCCAGCACCTTCCAGACCCTGGCGTGGCGCGGCGACAACCAGGGCACCGCCCGGATGTTCTGCGACATCCTGATGCCCGACGGGAGCCCGGCGGCCTCGGACTCCCGGCACGTGCTGAAGCGGGCGCTGGACTCGGCGGCCGACGCGGGCTTCACCTTCTACACCCACCCCGAGATCGAGTTCTACCTGTTCAAGGAGCCCTACGTCGCCGGGCAGCCGCCTGTGCCGCTGGACCAGGCCGGCTACTTCGACCACGTGGCGCGCGGGGACGGCCACGACTTCCGGCGCGCCGCGATCACGATGCTGGAGCAGATGGGGATCTCGGTGGAGTTCAGCCACCACGAGGGCGGCCCCGGCCAGAACGAGATCGACCTGAGGTATGCCGACGCGCTCTCGACCGCGGACAACATCATGACCTTCCGGACCGTGGTGCGGGAGGTGGCGCTGCGGCACCAGGCCTACGCCTCCTTCATGCCCAAGCCGCTGGCCGGGCAGCCGGGGTCGGGGATGCACACCCACGTGTCCCTCTTCGAGGGGGACACCAACGCCTTCCACGAGCCGGGCGCGCCCTACCAGTTGAGCCAGACCGGGCGCCGGTTCATCGCCGGGCTGCTGGTGCACGCCCGCGAGATCTCCGCGGTGACCAACCAGTGGGTCAACTCCTACAAGCGGATCTGGGGCGGCGCCGAGGCGCCGGCGCACGTCTGCTGGGGCCACAACAACCGCAGCGCCCTGGTGCGGGTGCCGATGTACAAGCCCGGCAAGGGCCAGTCCAGCCGGGTGGAGATCCGGTCGCTGGACTCGGCCTGCAACCCCTACCTGGCGTTCGCGCTGTTGGTCGCGGCCGGGCTCAAGGGCATCCAGGAGGGCTACGACCTGCCGCCCGAGGCGGAGGACGACGTGTGGGCGCTCACCGACAACGAGCGCCGCGCCATGGGGATCGCCGAGCTGCCGCAGTCGCTGTCGGAGGCGATCGCGGCCATGGAGGAGAGCGAGCTGGTCGCCGAGACCCTCGGCGAGAGCGTCTTCGACTTCTTCCTGCGCAACAAGAAGCAGGAGTGGGGCGACTACCGGGCCCAGGTCACCCCGTTCGAGCTCGATCGGTACCTGGAGCGCCTGTGACCGCAGGAGGTCCGACCGGGGGCGCGTTGGCCAGGGTCGGCTTCTCCGACGTCCGACGTGCCGGTGGGATGCTGCAGGAGCTGTCCGCCGCGCTGCCCGACCTCGACGGCGCCCGCCTGGTGCGCGACCTGGGCATGGTGGCCGACCCCGACCTGGCGCTGCTGACCCTGGTCCGGCTGCGCGAGGCCGCGCCCGACCTCGGGGACCTGATCAGCACGGCGAGCACCCAGCGGGAGCGGTTGGTGGCGCTGCTCGGCGCCTCCACGGCGCTGGGGGACCACCTGATCCACCATCCCGAACAGGTCCGGGAGGTCACCGACCCCAAGTCCCGGGCGCAGCGGGCCGGGCGCAGCGCGCAGCGGGCGGTGACCGAGCGGATGTTCGAGACCGTCGGTGACCGCACCGGACGGGAGGCGATGGACGCCCTGCGGGTCGGCTACCACCGCGAGCTCGCCGAGATCGCGGTGGAGGACCTCGCCGCCGAGGACGCCACCGCCGAGCTGCCCGCCGTCGCGGCAGCCCTGGCCGACCTGGCCGGGGCGGCGCTCGAGGTCGCGGTGCAGCTGGCCCGCGACGAGGAGCCGGAGAGCGAGGGGGTGCGCTTCTCGGTCATCGCGATGGGCAAGACCGGGGGGCGCGAGCTGAACTACATCAGCGACGTCGACGTGATCTTCCTCGCGGGGGCCGACGACGAGGCGGACGAGGAACGGGCGCTGCGGGTCGGGGCCCGGCTGGCCACCGCCGTGATCCGGATCTGCGGACAGTCCACGGCCGAGGGCAGCCTGTGGCCGGTCGACGCCGCGCTGCGGCCGGAGGGCAAGCAGGGACCCCTGGTGCGCTCGCTGGCCTCGCACCGCGAGTACTACCAGCGGTGGGCCAAGACCTGGGAGTTCCAGGCGCTGCTCAAGGCGCGGCACGTCGCGGGCGACGAGACGCTGTCCCGCGAGTGGCTCGACGTGGTCGAGCCGCTGGTGTGGTCGGCCTCCAGCCGGGACGGCTTCGTCGACGAGGTCCAGGCGATGCGGCGCCGGGTGGAGCAGAACGTGCCCAAGGCCGAGGCGGACCGGCAGCTCAAGCTAGGCCCCGGCGGGCTGCGGGACATCGAGTTCAGCGTCCAGCTGCTGGAACTGGTCCACGGGCGGGCCGACGAGACGCTGCGCTCCGAGACCACCCTCGAGGCGCTCGCCGCCCTGCGCGACGGGGGCTACGTCGGCCGGGACGACGCCGCCGCCCTGGACTCGGCATACCGGCTGTTGCGGGTGCTCGAGCACCGGATCCAGCTCTACCGCCTGCGCCGCACCCACCTGATGCCGACCTCGGAGGCCGAGCTGCGCCGGCTCGGCCGCTCCCTGGGCGAGCGCCGGGACGCGGCGACCGCCATCGTGCAGCGTTGGCGCGGGCAGCAGCGCGAGGTGCGCCGGCTGCACGAGCGGCTGTTCTACCGGCCGCTGCTGTCGGCCGTCGCGCGGCTCTCGACCGACGAGGTGCGGTTGTCCACCGACGCCGCGAAGGACCGCCTCGGGGCGCTCGGTTTCCGCGACCCGGCCGGCGCGGTCCGGCACCTGGAGTCGCTGACCGAGGGGGTCAGCCGGCGCGCCACGATCCAGCGACACCTGTTGCCGGTGATGCTCGGCTGGTTCGCCGACGGCGCCGACCCGGACGCCGGGCTGCTGGCCTTCCGGCAGATCAGCGACACGCTCGGGACCACGCACTGGTACCTGCGGATGCTGCGCGACGAGGGTTCGGCCGCGGAACGGCTCGCGCACGTGCTGTCCAGCAGCCGGTATGCCGTCGACCTGCTCATCCGCTCGCCCGAGGCGGTCGTGCTGCTCGGGGACCCGAAGGGCCTGTCCCGCGTCGACCCGGAGACGCTGCGCACCCGGCTCGTGTCGGCCGCCGGTCGGCACGAGGGAGCGGCGGAGGCCTTCCAGGCGGTGCGCACGGTCCGGGCCCGGGAACTGCTGCGGGTTGTGCTGGCCGACCTCGTGGGGGAGCTGGACGACGCCCAGGTGCGGGCCTCCCTCACCGCGCTCACCGACGCCCTGCTGGAGGCCGGACTGGCGGTCGCGACCCGCGCGGTCGTCGGGGACGAGGACCCGCTGGTGCGGATGATGGTCGTCGGGATGGGCCGGCTCGGCGGCGCCGAGCTGGGCTACGCCAGCGACGCCGACGTGATGTACGTCTACGAGCCGGTCGTGGAGGGGACCGAGGGCGCGGCCGAGCAGGCCCTGGCGATCGTCACCGAACTGCGCAAGGGCCTGACCGGCAGCGGGCCCGACCCCGCGATCGAGCTGGACGCCACCCTGCGTCCGGAGGGCAAGAGCGGCCCGCTGGTGCGCAGCCTGGAGTCCTACCGCGCCTACTACGACCGGTGGTCCGCCGGGTGGGAGTCCCAGGCCCTGCTGCGGGCCAGGCCCGTCGCCGGCGACGCCGACCTGGCCCGGCGGTTCACCGAACTGATCGAGCCGCTGCGCTGGCCCGAGGGCGGGATCGACGCCCGGGCCGTCCGCGAGGTGCGCCGGCTCAAGGCCCGGATGGAGGCCGAACGGCTGCCGCGGGGCGCCGACCCGCGCACCCACTTCAAGCTCGGGCTGGGCGGGCTGAGCGACGTGGAGTGGGTGGTCCAGCTGCACCAGCTCCGGCACGCGCACGAACTGCCGGGCCTGCGCACCACGAGGACCCTGGACGCCCTGCAGGCCCTGGAGGAGGCCGGGCTGGTCGAGGCCGCCGACGCCGCCGTGCTGCGCCGGTCCTGGGTGCTGGCCTCCCGGCTGCGGGACGTCGGGGTGCTGTGGCGCGGCCGCCCGGTCGACTCGGTGCCCAGCCACCTGCGGGACGCCGAGGGGATCAGCCGGATCCTGGGTCGGGCACCCGGGCTGGGCAGCAAGCTGGCGGAGGAGTGGCGGCGCACCGCCCGCCGGGCCCGGCAGGTGGTGGAGCGGTTGTTCTACGAGACGGCACCGGTTCCCGCCGCGTCGCCGCGCCGATCGGACCCCCGGCGTTCGTAGGATGGCCCGGTGACCCCCGACACCCGCGTCCCGACCGGTCCCGCCGCCGGCGTGGACACGGGCCAGGCGGGTCTGCTGCTGCTCCGCGGGGCCCCGCCCGAGGTGTCGGACTGGGTCCGCCGTGGTGTCGTGCCGGTGACGGTGGCGCCGCTGCCCGGCTGGACCGCGGTGCTGCCCAACGGTCCCTCCCGCGCCGAGCCGCCCTACGACGACGCCCTGACCCTGCTGGCCGCGCGGCACGTCCCGCCCAAGGTCGCGCCCGCGATCGGCTTCTTCGCGATCGGGGGGAGGGCCGTCATCACGGTGCAGACGCGCTCGGTGCGCCGGCACGTCCGGTGGGTCGTGTGGGACCCCGCCCGCGGCGTGCTGCGCCCGCCGGACCTGGCGGTCGCCCCGCCGCAGCTGTTGCTCCGGGCCGCCGGCGGGGGAGACCGGCGCGAACTGGTCGAGATCCTGGCCGAACGGCACCTGGCACCGCACAAGCTGTTGGCCGCGGTGACCGCCGTCCTCGGGCTCCCCGGTGGTCGGCTGCTCATCGACCGCACCGAGGTCGAGGACATCGCGGGGGCCATCGACCGGGAGCCGTTGGAGCGCGAGGTCGGCTACTTCGAGGACGCGGTCAAGGACTCCGTGCGGCTGCGCCGGGAGCTGGAGCTGGAGGCATGAGCGGGCTCACCCTGCTGCCGGCCGTGGACGTGGCCGGCGGGCGCGCTGCCCAGGTGGTGGGTGAGGGGACCACCGACCCGTATGCCGTGGCGCGCGCCTGGGTGGACCAGGGCTCAGCGTGGGTGCACCTGGTCGACCTGGACCGGGCGTTCGGGCGCGGCGACAACCTGGCCCAGCTCGCGGCGATCATCGAGGCGCTGCCGGTGCCGGTGCAGCTGTCCGGGGGGATCGGCGACGAGGAGTCGGTGGCCGCGGCGCTGGGCACCGGGGCCGCCCGGGTGGTGCTGAGCAGCGCCGCGCTGCGCGACCCGGAGTGGGTCGCGGACGTGGTGGGCACCCACCGCGAGCGGGTCGCCGTCGGCGTCGACGTGCACGGGGCGGAGGTCGTGGCCCGCGGCAGCGAGGTGCGGCTGGGGCCGCTGGACGACGTGCTGGCGGGCCTGGCCGCCGTGGACTGCCGCACCTACGTGGTGGCCGACGCCGCGCGGGACGGCCGGCGGCACGGTGCCGACACGACCCTGTTCCGACGGGTCGCCGAGGAGGTCGACGGCACGGTCATCGCCTCCGGTGGCGTCGCGTCCCTGGCCGACCTGGAGCAGCTGGCCGCCCTCGCCCCCGTGGGGGTGGGAGGTGTCGTGCTCGGCGCCGCCCTCTACCACGGCGCGTTCACGCTGGCCGAGGCGCTGGAACTGACGGGGGTGCCGCGGTGAGCGGCGGACGGTTCGAGGGCCACGACCCCGCGCGCGGGCACGACACGGCCGGCGTCCCGTGGGCCGGCCGGACCCTGACCGGCACCGGCTTCGACGACGACGAGGGGGCCGCGGACGCCGAGCTCGCGGCGGCCCTCGCGGCGGCGCGGACCGCGGGACACAGTGCGGGGCACGCTGCGGAGCGGGCCGCGGGGCCGGAGCACCCAGCAGCGCCCGGGGGCGAGGAGCGGGTGGTGGCCGCGGTGGCGGCCGCCCGGCTGCTCGTGCCGGTGGTCGCGGTGCCGGGTGAGGTCGACGACTCCACCGGGCTGGCCGCCGACGTCTCCAGCGACATGGCGGTCGTCACGCTCACCGCCCCCGACGGCGCCCGTGCGCTGCCCGCCTTCACCTCCCTGGACACCCTCGCGGCGTGGGACCCCGAGGCCCGGCCGGTCCCGGTGGAGGCATCCAGGGCGGCACAGGCCGCCGTGCAGGAGGGGTGCCAGGTGATCGTGCTGGACCCCCCGCGTCCGGGGACCCCGCCGGACCAGGCGGCCCCGGCATACGTCCTGCGCGGGTCGATGGTGTGGGCCCTGGCGATGGGGCGCACCTGGGAGCCGGCCCACCGGGACGGTGCGGTCGCGGAGGCTGTGGCGCAGGCCGTGCGGGGGCTGCCGGCGGTGCGCAGCCACGCCCTCGCGCCGGGGGAGGACGGGGCGCTGCGGGTCGAGCTGGAGCTGGCCGAGGGGCTGGACCAGGTCACCCTGCAGACCCTGGTGACCGAGATCGGGCAACGGATCGCCGCGGACGGGGAGGTCCGGGCCCGGATCGACGCGCTGGCCTTCGCGCTGCGCACCGCGCGCTGAGCCGGTCTGCGACGGGGCCGTCCGGCGCGGGCGTGTCGTGGCCGGGGGGCCGGTGCTGCTATCCTGGTCGGGACCAGTCGTGCGATCGGGCACCCAGCAGTGGGTGTTTCGGCGGTGCGACGTGCAAGTGAGGCCCAGAGCTTCCACCCGCGACGACCCCAGGGTTGCCGGGTCAACGGTCCGCAGGTCGTGGATCGCCCAGCCAGGGCGAGGACCACGGCGCACCACCGTATCCCGTGTGCTCACGGCATACGGTCCCGCGGCGGACCCAGGATCACTCCAGGCCTCTCGTGCACCCAGGTGACGGGAGGCCTTTCCCGTCCCCGGGGTCCACACCGACGATGAAGGAGCAAGCACATCAGCGAACCTCGTATCAACGAGCGCATCCGGGTCCCCGAGGTGCGGTTGGTTGGCCCCAATGGTGAGCAGGTCGGCATCGTGCGCGTCGAGGACGCGCTCCGGCTGGCCGCCGAGGCAGACCTCGACCTCGTCGAGGTGGCCCCGATGGCCCGCCCGCCCGTGGCCAAGCTCATGGACTTCGGCAAGTACAAGTACGAAGCGGCCATGAAGGCCCGTGAGGCCCGGAAGAACCAGGTCAACACGGTCATCAAGGAGATCAAGCTTCGTCCGAAGATCGACGCGCACGACTACGGCACCAAGAAGGGCCACGTCGAGCGCTTCCTGAAGGCGGGGGACAAGGTCAAGGTCACCATCATGTTCCGCGGCCGCGAGCAGTCCCGACCGGAGCTGGGGTTCCGGCTCCTGCAGCGGCTGGCGGAGGACGTCGCCGAGCTGGGCTTCGTCGAGAGCGCGCCCAAGCAGGACGGGCGCAACATGGTGATGGTCCTCGGGCCGGCCAAGAAGAAGGCGGCCGTGCGCGACGAGAAGCGTCGTGACCGGCAGCGCTCCAAGTCCGAGGCCGAGCACGCCGCCGCCGAGGCGGAGGCCACCGGGTCGGAGGCCACCGACGTGGCCGCCACCGCGGAGTCGCCGGAGGCCTCGGCGAGCTGAACCACCGGGACCGGTGCGCGAAGCCACGCGCGGATGGTCCCTGCCCGACGTACGACCGAACGACAGCACGCGCGACCGCCCGCGGTCGCCAGAGCAACAAGGAGATCGGCAGATGCCGAAGATGAAGACGCACAGTGGTGCCAAGAAGCGGTTCCGGGTGACCGGCAGCGGCAAGATCATGCACCAGCGCGCCCGCCACGTCCACAAGTTCCAGGAGCGCACCGCGAGCCAGGCTCGCCGCCTGGTCAACGACAAGGTCGTGGCCGGTGCCGACGAGAAGACCGCCAAGAAGCTGCTCGGCCGCTGAGCCCTGCACACCACTGACTGACACACAAGGAGTACTCACGTGGCACGCGTGAAGCGGGCGGTCAACGCCCAGAAGAAGCGCCGGGTTACCCTCGAGCGCGCCAGCGGCTACCGGGGCCAGCGGTCCCGTCTCTACCGCAAGGCCAAGGAGCAGGTCACCCACTCGCTGGTCTACAGCTACCGGGACCGCCGGGCCCGCAAGGGCGACTTCCGTCGCCTCTGGATCCAGCGGATCAACGCCGGCGCCCGCGCCAACGGGATGACCTACAACCGGTTCATCCAGGGCCTGAAGGCTGCCGAGATCGAGGTCGACCGCCGCATGCTGGCCGAGCTGGCCGTGCACGACGAGGCGGCCTTCGCCAAGCTGGTGGAGATCGCCAAGGCGAACGTCCCGGCGCAGTCCGAGGGCGGCTCCGGCGACACCTCCGCCGCCTGAGCAGACACGACCCCACGACGGCCCAGGTGACCGTGACCCCCGACCCCGACCTGCTGAGCAACGTGCGCAGCGAGCGGGTCCGGGCGGTCCGGTCCCTGGGCCGTCGCGCTGTCCGGCAGCGACAGGGGCGGTTTGTCGTGGAGGGGCCGCAGGGGGTGCGGGAACTGCTCCGGTATGCCCCGGGCTCGGCCCGCGACGTCTACCTCACGCCGGCCGCTGCCGACCGGTATGCCGAGCTGGTCTCGCTCGCGGGGGAGGCCGGCGTCCCGGTGCGGGCCTGCACCGACCAGGTGCTGGCCGCGATGAGTGACACCCCGCACCCGCAGGGGGTGCTGGCCGTCGCCTCACCGGTCGACGTGCCGCTGGGGGAGGCCCTGGCCGCCGCGACGGACGGTGCGGGGTTCGTGGTGGTGCTGACCAACGTGCGCGACCCCGGCAACGCCGGCACGGTGATCCGGGGTGCCGACGCCTTCGGGGCGTCCGCGGTGCTGGTCAGCGATGCCAGCGTGGACGTCTACAACCCCAAGGTGGTCCGGTCCACGGTCGGGTCGTTGTTCCACCTGCCGCTGGTGCTGGGCGTCCCCGTCCCCGACCTCCTGCAGGCCTGCCGGGTGCACGGCCTGCGTCTGCTCGCGGCAGACGGCGGTGGCGGCACGATGCTGCCCGACGCCGACCTGACCGCCCCGCACGCCTGGGTGCTCGGCAACGAGGCCTGGGGCCTGCCCGAGGAGGTGCTCGACCAGTGCGACGACGTCGTCGCCGTCCCGATCGTGCGCGCCGAGAGCCTGAACCTGGCGATGGCCGCCACCGTCTGCCTGCACGCCTCCTCCGCCGCCCGCTGACCCGCCCCCGCCCCGGCTCGGCCCGTCGCCACAGGATTATCGGGTTACCCGGTAATCCTGTACTTCGTTGCAGAACCTTCCCGGTCGCTAGCGCCAGGTTCCGGGGTGAAGCACCCTCTACCGCTAGGCGGCAGACCCTCGTCAGGGCTCGACGACGATCTTGCCCAGGACGCGGCCCGTGCCGACCAGGCCGAGCGCACCCGGCACTCCGTCGAGTCCGACCGTCCGGTCGATCCGGACCTCGACCTGACCGGCGGCACAGCGCGCGGCGAGGTCGGCGTAGGAGGTCGGACCGGGCCTGACGACGAGGACGCCGATCCGCCTGCCCCCGCTGAGGCCGACGAGCCTGCCGGCCGTGGCCGTCCGGACCAGCGTGCGGGTCGGGCCGCCGACCACCAGGTAGCGCCCGCCCGGCGCCAGGATCCGGCGGAACGCGAAGACGGACCGCTGCGCCGCAAGATCCAGCACGAGGTCACACGGGTCGAGGTCGGTGAAGTCCGTCACCCCGTAGTCGACGACCTCGTCCGCGCCGAGGGAGTTGATCAGGTCCAGCTTGGCGGCGTTGTCCACGCCGATCACGTGCGCACCGGCGACCTTGGCCAGCTGCACGGCGAACGTGCCGCTCCCGCCGCCGGCGCCGTTGATGAGCACGCGGGACCCCGGGCCGGCACCGGCGACGCCCTGCGAGGCGATCGCCCCGGCCTGCGGAAGCGTGCTCGCCTGGGCGAAGGTGAGCCCCGCGGGCTTGTGCGTCAGCATGCTCGCCCGCGCCACGGCATACTCGGCGAAGCCTCCCATCGGGCACTCGCCGTACACCTCGTCACCGACCGCGAAGCCGCTGACCTGGCTGCCGACCGCCGCGACCCGACCGGCGATGTCGGAGCCGAGCACGCGGTTGCCGGGCCGGCGCAGGCCGGAGTAGCGGGCATAGGCAGGGCTGCCGACGAGGCACTCCCAGTCGGCCAGGTTGACCGACGTGGCCGCGACCTCGACCAATACCTGCTTCGGGCCCGGGACCGGTCGGGGAAGTTCCTCCAGACGCAGCACTTCTGGTGGTCCGTACCGGTCGTACACGACAGCCCTCACCCGGAAACCGTAGCGATGCCGGTGGCCGTCCCGAGCCGCCGGAGGGGCGAAACGACCTGCTTCACCCCGGAACCTGGCGCTTCGTCCCGGGAAGGTTCTGCAACGAAGTACAGGATTACCGGGTGACCCGATAATCCTGCAGGGGCCACCCGCTCTCTAGACTGGCGCGCGTGTCCGGACCCAATACGAACTACGACCCCGTCGAGGTGAGCGCGCTCGACCCCGCGGCGATCGAGGCGAACGTCGCCGAGGCGCTCGCGGCGATCGCGGCGGCCAGCAGCCTGGAGGAACTCAAGGCGGTGCGGCTGGCGCACGCCGCCGAGAAGAGCCCGTTGGCGCTGGCCAACCGCGAGATCGGGGCGCTGCCGCCGAGCGCCAAGGCCGAGGCGGGCAAGCGCGTCGGCCAGGCCAGGGGGCAGGTGAACAAGGCCCTGACCGAGCGACAGGGCGAGCTGGAGGCCGAGCGGGACGAGCGGATCCTGGTCGAGGAGGCGCTGGACCTCACGGTCGCGCCCGGGCGCCGGCCGATCGGGCGTCGGCACCCGCTGACGCTGACCGCCGAGCGGATGGCCGACGTGATGGTCGGCATGGGCTGGGAGATCGCCGAGGGGCCCGAGGTCGAGGCGGAGTGGTTCAACTTCGACGCGCTCAACTTCGACAAGGACCACCCGGCCCGGCAGATGCAGGACACCTTCTTCGTCGAGCCGGCCGACGCGGGGCTGGTGCTGCGCACCCACACCTCGCCGGTGCAGGCCCGCTCGCTGCTGGAGCGCGGGGCGCCGCTCTACGTCGCGGTGCCCGGCAAGACGTTCCGCACCGACGAGCTGGACGCCACGCACACCCCGGTCTTCCACCAGATGGAGGGCATCGCGATCGACGAGGGCCTGACCATGGCCCACCTCAAGGGCACCCTCGACCGGTTGGCCAGCGAGCTGTTCGGGGAGGGCCTGACCACCCGGCTGCGCCCGGCCTTCTTCCCGTTCACCGAGCCGAGCGCGGAGATGGACTTCGTCTGCTTCGTATGCCGTGGCGACGACCCGGGCTGCCGCACCTGTGGCGGCACCGGCTGGATCGAGTGGGGCGGCTGCGGCATGGTCAACCAGAACGTGCTGCGCGCCTGCGGGATCGACCCGGAGCGCTACCAGGGGTTCGCCTTCGGGATGGGCATCGAGCGCTCGCTGATGTTCCGCAACAGCATCGCGGACATGCGGGAGATCATCGAGGGAGACGTGCGGTTCAACACGCAGTTCGGGATGGAGATCTGATGCGGGTACCCGTGGAGTGGCTGGCCGAGTACGTGGACCTGCCGACCGGGGTCACCGGCGAGCAGATCGCCGCGGACCTGGTCCGGGTCGGCCTGGAGGAGGAGGGCCTGCACGGCGGCGACGTGCAGGGCCCGCTGGTCGTGGGCCGGGTGCTGGAGGTGTCCCCGGAGCCGCAGAAGAACGGCAAGACGATCAACTGGTGCCAGGTGGACGTCGGGGACGCCAACGGCACCGGCGAGCCGCAGGGGATCGTCTGCGGCGCCCACAACTTCGCCGCCGGCGACCTGGTCGCGGTGATCCTGCCCGGGGGCGTGTTGCCCGGCAACTTCGAGATCAGCGCCCGCAAGACCTACGGCCACGTCAGCGCCGGGATGATCTGCTCCTCCCTGGAGCTCGGGCTGGGCCAGGACCACGACGGCATCATCGTGCTGACCGAGTTCCTCGGCGAGGACGCCGCGGCGGGCCTCGCCCCCGGTCAGGACCTGATCCCCGTCCTCGGGCTGGACCACGAGGTCGTCGAGGTCAACGTCACGCCGGACCGCGGCTACTGCTTCTCGATGCGCGGCATCGCCCGCGAGTACGGCCACAGCACCGGCGCGGCCTACCGGGACCCCGCGCTGGTGCGCGCCCACGGCGGGGACGTCCGGCCGATCACCGTGCCCGCGGCGACCAAGGACGGGTATGCCGTGGAGCTGGCCGACGCCGCCCCGCTCGACGGGGTGCCGGGGTGCGACCGCTTCGTGGCCCGGATCGTGCGCGGGCTGGACCCCGCGGCACAGACTCCGGCGTGGATGGCCACCCGGCTGACCGAGGCCGGGATGCGTCCCATCTCGCTGCCGGTCGACGTGTCCAACTACGTGATGCTCGCCCTGGGCCAGCCCACGCACGCCTACGACCTGGGCACCCTCGGCGGGCCGATCGTGGTCCGGCGCGCCCGGGCGGGGGAGCGGCTGACCACCCTGGACGACGTCGAGCGCCGGCTCGACCCCGAGGACCTGCTGATCACCGACGGCGGGGGCGGGGACCGTCCCGAGCAGGTGCTCGGCATCGCCGGTGTGATGGGCGGGGCCACCAGCGAGGTGGGCCCGGAGACGACCGAGGTGCTCATCGAGGCCGCCCACTTCGACCCGCGCACGGTGGCCCGGAGCTCGCGCCGCCACCGGCTCTCCACCGAGGCCTCCAAACGGTTCGAGCGCGGCGTGGACCCCGAGCTCGCCGGGGCGGCCGCCCAGCTGATGGTGGACCTGATGGTCGAGTACGGCGGGGGCACCGCCGACCCCGGGGTCACCGACGCCGGCTCGGTGGCGCCGCGCGGCACCATCGAGCTGGACGTGGGCCTGCCCGGCCGCTACGTCGGGGTGGACTACCCGCCGGCCCGGGTGCGGGAGGTGCTCGAGCTGATCGGGTGCCAGGTCACCGAGGCCGGCGAGGGCCGACTGGCCGTGGTCCCCCCGAGCTGGCGCCCCGACCTCGCGGACCAGCCGGACCTGGTCGAGGAGGTCGCCCGGATCGACGGCTACGACAAGATCCCCTCGCTCCTGCCGTCCGCGCCGGGCGGTCGCGGGCTGACCCACGCCCAGCGGGTGCGGCGCCGGGTCGCCGACGCCCTGGCGGGCCAGGGCCTGCAGGAGGTGCTCACCTACCCGTTCGTGGGGGAGGACCGCTTCGCCGAGCTCGGCCTCGCGGCCGGTGACGAGCGTCGGTATGCCGTGCGGCTGGCCAACCCGTTGTCCGACGAGTCCCCGCTGATGCGGACCGAGCTGCTCCAGACGCTCCCCGACGCGTTGCGGCGCAACGTCTCCCGCGGGGCCAAGGACATCGCCCTCTTCGAGCTGGGCACGGTCACCCGCCCGACCCGAGGTGCGGCCGCGCCCGTCCCGGGGGTCGGCGCACGTCCGGACGACGACACGCTCCGGGCCATCCGGGACGCGGTCCCGGAGCAGCCCTGGCACGTGGCGGTGGTCGCGGCCGGGGCGGCGGACCGGGCCGGCTGGTGGGGCGAGGGACGCGGTAGCGACGTCACCGACGTGGTCGGGTGGGCGCACGCGGTGTGCGACCTGCTCGGCGTGACCGTCGAGCGGTTGCAGGCCGAGCGCGCCCCGTTCCACCCCGGTCGGTGCGTGGAACTGGCGCTGCCCGACGGCACGACGGTCGGGTGGGCCGGCGAGCTGCACCCCAAGGTGGTGCAGCGGCTCGGGCTGCCCGACCGGACGGTCGCGGCGGAGCTCGACCTGGAGGTGCTCACCACGGCGAGCGAGCCGCGTGCGGCCGCGAGCCCGATCTCGACGCACCCCGTCGCCGGCTCGGACGTCGCGCTGGTGGTGAACCGGTCGGTGCGCTACGGCGACGTGGAGGAGTCGTTGCGGGCGGGCGCCGGCGACTTGCTGGAGTCCATCCTGCTGTTCGACGTCTACCGGGGCGACCAGATCGCGGCCGACGAGCAGTCGCTGGCCTTCCACCTGGTCTTCCGGGCCCCCGACCGGACGCTGCGGACCGAGGAGGTCAACGCCGCCCGCGACGCGGCCGTGGCCAGGGCGGCGACCGACCACGGGGCGGTGCAGCGGTGAGCGTCCCGGGTCAGGGGACCGCGCCGGGCGCCGCGTCAGGGGACCGGGTCGCCCTGGTCACCGGGGCCTCCCGCGGCATCGGCGCGCACTTCGTCCGCGCCCTGCGCGAGGCCGGCTGGACCGTCGTCGGACTGTCCCGCTCCGGGGGCACCGATCCGGATGGCGCGCCCCTGCTGGGCTGTGACGTCACGGACGCCGCGGCTGTCGGCGCGGTCGTCGACGGGGTCGTCGCCGACCACGGGCGGATCGACCTGCTGATCAACAACGCGGGCCTGGTCGAGCCGGAGCTGCCGCTGTGGGAGGCCGACCCGGAGACCTGGTGGCAGACCGTGGTGACCAACGTGCGGGGGCCCTTCCTGACCTGCCGGGCGGTGCTCCCGGTGATGATCGCCCAGGGCGGCGGGCGGGTGATCAACCTGAACAGCGGGGCCGGCACCCGCGAGCGCGCCGACCTCACGGCATACTGCGCCTCCAAGTCGGCGCTCGCCCGGATCACCGGCGGGATCGCGCTGGACGGTGCCGAGCACGGCATCTACGCGCTCGACCTGGCGCCCGGCGTCGTCGAGACCGACATGACCCACTCGATGAGGATGCACGAGGGCCGCACCGACTGGACCGATCCCGGCGACGTGACCGCGATCGCGCTGGCCTTCGCCGACGGTGAGCTGGACGGCTTCTCCGGGCGGATGGTGCGGGCCGGCGCCGACTCCCTGGACACCCTCCGGGAACGCTCCGCGGCCGGGCTCGGCCCCGACGACCGTGCGCTGCGGCTGCGGCCGTGGGGCCCGGACGACCCGTTGGCCGGGTGAACCCGGTCCCTCCCGACGAGCCGTATGCCGAGCGCCCGGGCTGGTCGGACTTGCCGCCCGGGGTCCGAGGCTGGGTGGAGCAGCTGCACGGCGAGCCGGTGGTGCGGGCGGACTCCCAGCGCGGCGGGTTCTCGCCGGGCACCGCCGACCGGGTCGTCACCACCAGCGGGCGCCGGGCCTTCGTCAAGGCGGTGAGCACCGGCCACAACCCGGACTCCCCGGGACTGCTGTCCCGGGAGGCAGACGTCCTGCGGGTCCTCCCGGACAGCGCGGGGGCGCCGGACCTGCTGGGCGTCGGGGAGGGGGAGATCTCCGGGCAGGAGTGGGTCGTCCTGGTGCTGGAGGACGTCGAGGGACGCCACCCCCGCACGCCGTGGGAGGACGCGGAGGTCGTGGCCGCGCTCGACCTGTTGGACCGGTTGGCGGCCGACCCCGTGCCGGCTGGCACCGGGCTGCCGCGGCTCGCCGAGGAGTTCGAGCCGGTCCTCGGTCCCCAGGGTGCCGCGCTGCTGGAGGGTGACGCGCTGGTCCACCTGGACGTGCGGTCGGACAACCTGCTGGTGACGCCGCACGGCGGGATGCGGCTCATCGACTGGCCGTGGGCGTGCGTGGGGGCGCCCTGGGTGGACAGCCTCCTGCTGCTGCTCAACGTCCGGCTCTTCGGCGCGCCGGACGTGTCCCGCTACCTCCCGCGGGTGCACGCGCTCGGCGCCGACGACGCCACGATCGATGCGGTGCTGGCCGGGCTCGCGGGATTCTTCGGCGAGCTCGCCGACCAGCCGCCGCCTCGCGGCCTGCCGACGATCCGGGCGTTCCAGCGGGCCCAGGCCGCGGCGTCCATCGAGTGGGTGCGGGAGCGCGTCGGCACCGAATCGTGAATAATCATGCGTTGCCCTGTATAATCCAGCGTCGTGAGTAGTGCCAGCAGCGACCAGTCCGGTGGGAGCATGCCCGCCACCCGCGCCGCGCGCCACCAGCGCATCGTCGACCTCCTCGAGCGGCACGCCGTCGGCTCGCAGGGGCAGATGCTGGAGCTGCTGGCCGGTGACGGCATCAGCGTCACCCAGGCCACCCTGTCCCGTGACCTCCTCGAGCTCGGGGCCGTGAAGGTGCGCGCGGGAGAGGACCGCAGCCTGGTGTATGCCGTGCCCGGCCAGGGCGGTGACGCCACCCCGCGTCCGGCGCAGGAGGTGGGCGAGGCGCCGAGCCGGCTCGCCCGGCTGTGCGAGGAGTTGCTGGTGTCGGCCCGTTCCGTGGGCAACCAGGTGGTGCTGCGGACCCCACCCGGTGCCGCGCAGTACCTCGCGTCGGCGATCGACCGCAGCGGCAGCCCGGACGTCCTGGGCACCATCGCCGGCGACGACACGATCCTGGTGATCACCCTGGAGCCGGAGGGCGGGGCCGATGTCGCGGCCCGGCTGCTGGCCCTCGCGGGTGCCGAGCTGCCCGCCCGGCGCTGACCCACCCCCTCCGTGCCGGCACCCCGTCGTGGCGTGCGCGGCCCCGACCAGTGAGAATGGACCCATGAGCCTGAGCCTGTGGGGCGGCCGCTTCGCCGGCGGCCCAGCCGACGCCCTGACCGAACTGTCCCGGTCGACCCACTTCGACTGGCGCCTGGCTCCCTACGACATCGCCGGCTCGCGGGCGCACGCCCGGGTGCTGCACAAGGCGGGGCTGCTGGACGACACCGACCTGGACCGGATGCTGGAGGGCCTGGAGGGACTGCTGGAGGAGGTCCGGACCGGCAACTTCGTGCCGCGCCCGGAGGACGAGGACGTGCACACGGCGCTGGAGCGCGGACTCATCGAGCGCACCGGACCCGAGGTCGGAGGCCGGCTGCGGGCCGGCCGCTCCCGCAACGACCAGGTCGCCACCCAGTTCCGGATGTACCTGCGCGACCAGGCCCGGTTGCTCGGCGCCCGGGTGCTGGCCGTGGTGGAGGCTCTGGTCGAGCAGGCCGCCCGCCACCCCGAGGTGGCGATGCCCGGCAGGACCCACCTGCAGCACGCCCAGCCGGTGCTCCTGGCCCACCACCTGCAGGCCCACGCCTGGGCCCTGCTGCGGGACCTGACCCGGCTGCAGGACTGGGACACCCGCTCGGCGGTCTCGCCCTACGGCTCCGGTGCCCTGGCCGGCTCCTCGCTGGGGCTGGACCCGCAGGCGATCGCCGCCGACCTCGGGATGCGGACGGCCTCGCAGAACTCGATCGACGGGACCGCCAGCCGGGACTTCGCCGCGGAGTTCGCCTTCGTGACCGCCATGGTCGCCGTCGACATCTCCCGGATCGCCGAGGAGGTCATCCTCTGGGCGACCGCCGAGTTCGGCTTCGTCACCCTCGACGACGCCTACTCGACCGGCTCGAGCATCATGCCGCAGAAGAAGAACCCCGACGTGGCCGAGCTGGCCCGCGGCAAGGCCGGCCGGCTGATCGGCGACCTCGCCGGGCTGATGGCCACGCTCAAGGGGCTGCCGCTGGCCTACAACCGGGACCTGCAGGAGGACAAGGAGCCGGTCTTCGACGCCATCGACACCCTGGAGGTCCTGCTGCCCGCGGTGAGCGGGATGGTGGCCACGCTGACCTTCCACCCGGAGCGGTTGGAGGAGCTGGCCCCGCAGGGCTTCTCCCTGGCGACCGACGTCGCCGAGTGGCTGGTGCGGGAGGGCGTGCCGTTCCGGGTCGCCCACGAGCTGGCCGGCGCCTGCGTCCAGGCGTGCGAGGAGCGCGGGATCGGGCTGGAGGAGCTGAGCGAGGAGGACCTGGCCTCGATCAGCCCGCTGCTCACCCCCGGCGTGCGCAGCGTGCTCACCGTGCACGGCTCGTTGGCCTCCCGCGACGCCTACGGCGGCACGGCGCCGGCGCGGGTGTCCGAGCAACGTAGCCAGCTGCTCAAGGAGATCGCCCGGGCGCGCCACTGGGTGGATGACATGCCCACCATCCGCGACTGACCGCACCCCGTGACCCCTGCGCCGGACCGGCCCCGCCTGGACCGTGCCTTCCTGGCCCGGCCCGAGCTCGAGGTGGCCCCGGACCTGCTCGGGTGCACCATCTGGCACGGATCGGTCGGCATCCGGCTGACCGAGGTCGAGGCGTATGCCGGGGCGCGCGATCCGGGCTCCCACTCCTACCGCGGACGCACGCCGCGCAATGCCGTGATGTTCGGCCCTGCCGGGCACCTGTACTGCTACTTCACCTACGGCATGCACCACTGCCTGAACGTGGTGTGCGGCCCCGAGGGGGAGTCCTCGGCGGTGCTGCTGCGCGCCGGCGAGGTGGTGTCGGGCGAGGCGCTGGTGCGGGAGCGCCGCTCCGGGACGAAGGGGCCGCCCGCCTTCCGCGACCTGGCACGGGGGCCCGCCAGGTTGTGCCGCGCGTTGGGGCTGGACCTCGCGGCGGACGGGACCGACCTGTGCGCCCCCGGTGCGCCGGTCTGGCTCGAGCCCGGGCCGGACCGGGGATCCGGTGGCGACCGTCGGGAGGGGAACGGCGCCGACCGGATCCGGACCGGGCCGCGCGTGGGCCTGCGCGGCCCCGGTGGTGACGGCACGGCATACCCCTGGCGGTTCTGGTTGGCGGACGAGCCGACGGTGTCGCCCTACCGCCCGGCAGCGCCCCCGCGCCGTCGGACGGGGCACTGAGGGGGCCCGCGCGGGAGTCGGGATAGGTGCCGGGCGCCGGACAGGGCAGGATGGTCCCGGCCCCGCACGCCGCGGGGTCAGCGAGATCCGGAACGCACGAAGGGAAACACACCGTGAGCAACATCTTCGACGAGTTGCAGTGGCGCGGACTGGTGGCGCAGACCACCGGCGAGGACGCCCTGCGGGAGGCACTCGGCGAGGGACCGGTCACGGTGTATTGCGGCTTCGACCCGTCGGCGCCGTCGTTGCACTTCGGCAACCTGGTCCAGCTCGTCGTCCTCCGGCACCTGCAACGCGCCGGGCACCGGGTGCTCTGCCTGGTCGGCGGTTCCACCGGCCTGATCGGTGACCCCAAGCCCACCGCGGAGCGCGTGCTGAAGACGAAGGACCAGACGGCGCAGAACGTGGCCAGGATCAAGGACCTGGTGCGGCCCTTCCTCGACTTCGAGGGGGACAACCCGGCACGGCTCGTGGACAACCTGGACTGGACGGCGCCGATGTCCGCGCTGGACTTCCTGCGCGACGTCGGCAAGCACTTCCGGGTCAACCAGATGATCCGCAAGGACGCGATCGCGGCCCGGTTGGAGAGCCAGGAGGGCATCTCCTACACCGAGTTCAGCTACCAGCTGCTGCAGGCCCTGGACTTCCACCACCTGTTCCGCGAGTACGGCTGCACCCTGCAGACCGGCGGCAGCGACCAGTGGGGCAACCTCACGGCCGGCGTGGACCTGATCCACCGGGCCGAGGGCGAGGTGGCCCACGCGCTCACCACCCCGCTGCTGACCGACAGCTCCGGGCAGAAGCTGGGCAAGTCCGAGGGCAACGCGGTCTGGCTGTCCCCGGACATGACCAGCCCCTACGCCTTCTACCAGTACTTCATCAACGTCGAGGACGCCTCGGTGGTCCAGCTCCTCAAGGTCTTCACCGACCGCACGCAGGAGCAGATCGCCGCGCTCGAGGAGTCGCTCACCGAGCGCCCCCACCTGCGCGAGGCGCACCGGGCACTCGCCGAGGACGTCACCACGCTGGTGCACGGCCCGGAGCACACGGCGCAGGTGCAGCAGGCCAGCCAGGTGCTCTTCGGCAAGGGCGACCCGGCCGCCCTGGACGAGCAGACCCTGCTCGACGCCACGGCCGAGCTGCCGGGCGGCACCGTCGCCGTCGGTGACTCGATCGTCGACGCCCTGGTGGCCTCGGGGCTGGCCGACAGCCGCGGCGCCGCGCGGCGCACGGTGGCCGAGGGCGGCGCCAGCCTGAACAACGTCAAGGTGACGGACGCCGAGCAGGTCCTGGGGGAGTCCGACTTCCTCCACGGCCGGGTGGCCCTGGTGCGCCGCGGCCGCAAGAACCTCGCCGCGGCCCGGCTGGCCTGAGTCTGCTGCTGGTGGTGCCGGGCCCTAACGGGCGGTGGCACCACCAGCCGCAGGCCGCTGACCAGCCGATTTGTAGTTCCGCCCAAAGTTCGCCTAATGTTTTCCACGTCAGCCCGCGAGGGAGGCACGGACACCGAGGGAAACCACGGTGGCCGGTCCCGGCGGAGCAGACTACACCCCTGAGCGTTGCCCGGTTGATCCGAGCAGCCCACGGACCGCGCCCCGCGCGGAAGGATCCCAGGGAAGTGTTACGATAGTCTGGTTGCCCCGATTACTTCGGCCCGGTTGGGTTGTGGTTGTTGGTGTGTGTCCGATTCTTGAGAACTCAACAGCGTGCCAAAAATCAATGCCAATTTATCCTCGTCGTGGGGTGAGTGGTGGCTGACCGTTGTGGTTGGTTGTTGCTTGTCCTGCTTCGAATATCCTTTGGTTGATGAAGATCGAGTCAGTTGACTCGTTCTGCTCAGCTAGTTTCAGCCCTTTGTTGGGTTATGGTTTCAGGCCTGCTTTCGGGTGGGTCCTGTGCTGAACTTTAACGGAGAGTTTGATCCTGGCTCAGGACGAACGCTGGCGGCGTGCTTAACACATGCAAGTCGAACGGTGACCTCGGAGCTTGCTCCGGGTGATCAGTGGCGAACGGGTGAGTAACACGTGAGTAACCTGCCCCTTTCTCTGGGATAACTCCGGGAAACCGGTGCTAATACTGGATACGACCCGAGCGGGCATCCGCATCGGGTGGAAAGTTTTTCGGTAAGGGATGGACTCGCGGCCTATCAGCTTGTTGGTGGGGTAATGGCCCACCAAGGCGACGACGGGTAGCCGGCCTGAGAGGGCGACCGGCCACACTGGGACTGAGACACGGCCCAGACTCCTACGGGAGGCAGCAGTGGGGAATATTGCACAATGGGCGAAAGCCTGATGCAGCGACGCCGCGTGAGGGATGACGGCCTTCGGGTTGTAAACCTCTTTCAGCAGGGAAGAAGCTTTTGTGACGGTACCTGCAGAAGAAGCACCGGCTAACTACGTGCCAGCAGCCGCGGTAATACGTAGGGTGCGAGCGTTGTCCGGAATTATTGGGCGTAAAGAGCTTGTAGGCGGTTTGTCGCGTCTGCTGTGAAAACTCGGGGCTTAACCCCGAGCCTGCAGTGGGTACGGGCAGACTAGAGTATGGTAGGGGAGACTGGAATTCCTGGTGTAGCGGTGGAATGCGCAGATATCAGGAGGAACACCGATGGCGAAGGCAGGTCTCTGGGCCATAACTGACGCTGAGAAGCGAAAGCATGGGTAGCGAACAGGATTAGATACCCTGGTAGTCCATGCCGTAAACGTTGGGCGCTAGGTGTGGGACTCATTCCACGAGTTCCGTGCCGCAGCTAACGCATTAAGCGCCCCGCCTGGGGAGTACGGCCGCAAGGCTAAAACTCAAAGGAATTGACGGGGGCCCGCACAAGCGGCGGAGCATGCGGATTAATTCGATGCAACGCGAAGAACCTTACCAAGGCTTGACATATACCGGAAACACCCAGAGATGGGTGCCCCGCAAGGTCGGTATACAGGTGGTGCATGGTTGTCGTCAGCTCGTGTCGTGAGATGTTGGGTTAAGTCCCGCAACGAGCGCAACCCTCGTTCTATGTTGCCAGCGCGTTATGGCGGGGACTCATAGGAGACTGCCGGGGTCAACTCGGAGGAAGGTGGGGATGACGTCAAATCATCATGCCCCTTACGTCTTGGGCTTCACGCATGCTACAATGGCCAGTACAAAGGGCTGCGAAACCGCGAGGTGGAGCGAATCCCAAAAAACTGGTCTCAGTTCGGATTGGGGTCTGCAACTCGACCCCATGAAGTCGGAGTCGCTAGTAATCGCAGATCAGCAACGCTGCGGTGAATACGTTCCCGGGCCTTGTACACACCGCCCGTCAAGTCACGAAAGTCGGTAACACCCGAAGCCGGTGGCCCAACCCTTGTGGAGGGAGCCGTCGAAGGTGGGACTGGTGATTGGGACTAAGTCGTAACAAGGTAGCCGTACCGGAAGGTGCGGCTGGATCACCTCCTTTCTAAGGAGCATCTGGCCACGAGAGTGGTCCAGGAGGCCTGCCTCGGACGAGTGTTCCGGGGAGGTTGCTCAGGGTGGAACATTGATTAGTTGGCCTGCGCGGTGCGCGGGGTGTGAGTACGACCGGGGTTTCCCGGTGTGGAAAGCAGCTCGGGTACCGGGTGGGCCTGGCACGTTGTTGGGTCCTGAGGACTCGGGCGTTACACGTCTGGTGACCTCATGACCGACCCCGGTTGACGGGGACGGTTGGGCCCTGGTCGAGGTTGAACCGCGACTTCCTGCTTCGGTGGGTGGTGGCAGGCGGCCGGCTGACTGGGGCGCCGCCCGTATGTTGAGAACTACACAGTGGACGCGAGCATCTTTGTGGCTTTAAGTTTTTAAGGGCACACGGTGGATGCCTTGGCACCAGGAACCGAAGAAGGACGTAGGAATCTGCGATAAGCCTCGGGGAGTCGATAACCAGATCATTGATCCGAGGATTTCCGAATGGGGAAACCCGGCTGGATTCATCTCCAGTCACCCTCGCCTGAACACATAGGGCGAGTGGAGGGAACGTGGGGAAGTGAAACATCTCAGTACCCACAGGAAGAGAAAGCAACCGCGATTCCGTGAGTAGTGGCGAGCGAAAGCGGAAGAGGCCAAACCGATCATGTGTGATAGCTGGTAGGCGTTGCATGGTCGGGGTTGTGGGACCTTTTTACTGTCTCTACCAAGACAGTGCGGAGTAAAAAATTCGTGTCATAGACGAAGGGCTTGGAAGGGCCCGGCACAGAGGGTGAGACCCCCGTAGTCGAAATGTCATGAACTCCGTGGAAGTGCTCCCAAGTAGTACGGGGCCCGAGAAATCCCGTACGAATCTGGCAGGACCACCTGCTAAGCCTAAATATTCCCTGGTGACCGATAGCGGACAAGTACCGTGAGGGAAAGGTGAAAAGTACCCCGGGAGGGGAGTGAAATAGATCCTGAAACCGTGTGCCTACAATCCGTCGGAGCCTCCTTGTGGGGTGACGGCGTGCCTTTTGAAGAATGAGCCTGCGAGTTAGTGCTCAGTGGCGAGGTTAACCCGTGTGGGGAAGCCGTAGCGAAAGCGAGTCCGAACAGGGCGATTGAGTCGCTGGGTCTAGACCCGAAGCGGAGTGATCTACCCATGGCCAGGTTGAAGCGCGGGTAAGACCGCGTGGAGGACCGAACCCACTTAGGTTGAAAACTGAGGGGATGAGCTGTGGGTAGGGGTGAAAGGCCAATCAAACTCCGTGATAGCTGGTTCTCCCCGAAATGCATTTAGGTGCAGCGTCATGTGTTTCTTACCGGAGGTAGAGCTACTGGATGGCTAATGGGCCTTACCAGGTTACTGACGTCAGCCAAACTCCGAATGCCGGTAAGTAAGAGCATGGCAGTGAGACTGCGGGCGATAAGGTTCGTAGTCGAGAGGGAAACAGCCCAGATCACCAGCTAAGGTCCCTAAGCGTGTGCTAAGTGGGAAAGGATGTGGAGTTGCTGTGACAACCAGGAGGTTGGCTTAGAAGCAGCCACCCTTTAAAGAGTGCGTAATAGCTCACTGGTCAAGTGATTCCGCGCCGACAATGTAGCGGGGCTCAAGCACACCACCGAAGCTGTGGCATTGACGCATTTGCCTGGCCAGATCCTTGAGGTCTGGTCCAAGCGTGTCGATGGGTAGGGGAGCGTCGTGTGGCGAGAGAAGCGGCGGAGTGATCCAGTCGTGGATGCCACACGAGTGAGAATGCAGGCATGAGTAGCGAATGACGGGTGAGAAACCCGTCCGCCGAATAACCAAGGGTTCCAGGGTCAAGTTAATCTGCCCTGGGTTAGTCGGGACCTAAGGCGAGGCCGACAGGCGTAGTCGATGGACAACCGGTTGATATTCCGGCTTACCGGCGAAGAACCGACCAATACCGAATCATCTGATGCTAAGCGCCTGAAGCGTGTTGATCTCTTCGGAGTGATACTCGTGGAACGCGCGACCCGAGGTTGTAGTAGGTAAGCGATGGAAGGACGCAGGAAGGTAGCCTCCGCGTGGCGATGGTAGTCCACGTCTAAGAGTGCAAGGCGGGGTGTAGGCAAATCCGCACCCCATGGTGCCCCAGGCTTGATAGTGACCGCGTATGTGGGAAGAGGGTGATCCTATGCTGCCTAGAAAAGTTCCTAGCGAGGTTCGAGCCGCCCGTACCCTAAACCGACTCAGGTGGTTAGGTAGAGAATACCAAGGCGATCGAGTGAATCGTGGTTAAGGAATTCGGCAAAATACCCCCGTAACTTCGGGAGAAGGGGGGCCCAGAGGGTGACGGCACTTGCTGCCCGAGCCCGAACGGCCGCAGAGACCAGGGAGAAGCGACTGTTTACTAAAAACACAGGTCCGTGCGAAGTTGCAAAACGATGTATACGGACTGACGCCTGCCCGGTGCTGGAACGTTAAGGGGACGGGTTAGCCTTACGGCGAAGCTCTGAACTTAAGCGCCAGTAAACGGCGGTGGTAACTATAACCATCCTAAGGTAGCGAAATTCCTTGTCGGGTAAGTTCCGACCTGCACGAATGGCGTAACGACTTCTCCACTGTCTCAACCACGAACTCGGCGAAATTGCACTACGAGTAAAGATGCTCGTTACGCGCAGCAGGACGGAAAGACCCCGGGACCTTTACTATAGCTTGGTATTGGTGTTCGGTACGGCTTGTGTAGGATAGGTGGGAGACTATGAAGCCGGCACGCCAGTGTCGGTGGAGTCAACGTTGAAATACCACTCTGGTCGTTCTGGATATCTAACCTCGGTCCGTGATCCGGATCAGGGACAGTGCCTGGTGGGTAGTTTAACTGGGGCGGTTGCCTCCCAAAGAGTAACGGAGGCGCCCAAAGGTTCCCTCAGCCTGGTTGGCAATCAGGTTTCGAGTGTAAGTGCACAAGGGAGCTTGACTGTGAGACAGACATGTCGAGCAGAGACGAAAGTCGGGACTAGTGACCCGACGGTGGCTTGTGGAAGCGCCGTCGCTCAACGGATAAAAGGTACCCCGGGGATAACAGGCTGATCCTGCCCAAGAGCTCATATCGACGGCATGGTTTGGCACCTCGATGTCGGCTCGTCGCATCCTGGGGCTGGAGTCGGTCCCAAGGGTTGGGCTGTTCGCCCATTAAAGCGGTACGCGAGCTGGGTTTAGAACGTCGTGAGACAGTTCGGTCCCTATCCGCTGCGCGCGTTGGAAACTTGAGAAGAGCTGACCCTAGTACGAGAGGACCGGGTTGGACGAACCTCTGGTGTGTCAGTTGTCCTGCCAAGGGCACCGCTGATTAGCTACGTTCGGACGTGATAACCGCTGAAAGCATCTAAGCGGGAAGCACACTTCAAGATGAGGTTTCCATGGGGCTCGACCCCGAGAGGCTCCCAGCTAGAACACTGGGTTGATAGGCCGGATGTGGAAGTGCAGTAATGCACGGAGCTGACCGGTACTAATAAGCCGATGACTTAAACAACAAAGATGATACGCGTCCACTGTGTGGTTCCCGAGATACGGTCGGGAACAGGAACGACCCAAAACTCGATAGAGTTACGGCGGCCATAGCGAGAGGGAAACGCCCGGTCACATACCGAACCCGGAAGCTAAGCCTCTCAGCGCCGATGGTACTGCACTGGAGACGGTGTGGGAGAGTAGGACACCGCCGGACAACCATTCACAAGAGCCCCGTGGGACCAGACACCTGGACCCACGGGGCTACTTGCACCCCCACACCCACCCCACCGAAAGGGGCCTCTGGGTTGGGGCTTCCCGCGGTGGAAGAACCGCTGGCAGAATGGCCCCATGGCCGGCGCGGACTTTGTCCGGGAGCTCCGAGCGGCCCCCTCCGCATGGGGCCTGGCTTTTGGCGGGCTGGCCCTGGTCCTCTCGTTCTCGCCGAGTCTCCTGCCCCGCAGCTGGCCGTTGCAGGGAGCTGCGGCCGGGGTGACTGCCGGCATGGTCTACGGCCTGGCGGTGCTGGTCGCCTGGGGGGTGCGGCATACGGCGCGCATGGTGAACGTGCGCGTCGAGGTCACCTCGGATCCGGACCGCTGGGTCCGCTACGTCGGATTGGCCGTGCTCATCCTGGTGCCCCTGTGGTACTGGGTGTGGGCGGTGCGGGGGCAGGGGAGGACGGCCGAGTTGGTGCAGATGGAGGCGCCGCCGTTCTGGCAGTCCTTCCTGGCCGTGGTGCTGGGGATCCTGATCGCGGGGCTCGGTGTCCTGCTCGGCCGTTCGGCCAGGTGGCTCGCTCGGCGCCTCGCGGCACGCGTGCCCTCCTCGGTGCCTCGCTGGGCGGCGGTGGCTGCCAGCGCGGCGGTCGTGGCGCTGGTCGCGGTGTGGGCGACCAACGCGGTCCTGGTGTCGCGCGTGGCCAACGCGCTCGGGGAGCGGTTCTACGAGGTTAACTCGCAGACCCGTGAGGGCGTCGTCGCGCCGACCGTGCCCGAACGCTCCGGGGGTCCCGGCTCGTTGCTGGGTTGGGACACGTTGGGTCAGGAGGGCCAGGTGTTCGTGACCGGTGGCCCGTCGGCGACGGACATCGAGCAGGTGACCGGCGCGCCGGCCCTCGAGCCGATCCGGGTGTACGGGGGACTTGGTTTCGCGGACTCGTTCGGTGAGGTCGCCGACGGGGTCGTGGCCGAGCTGCACCGCACGGGGGCCTTCGAACGGTCGGTGCTGGTGGTCTACAACACGACCGGCACCGGATGGGTCAACGAGTGGTCGGCGCAGCCGGTGGAGTACCTGACCGGAGGGGACAGCGCGATCGCCGCGATGCAGTATTCCTACCTCCCGAGTCCGTTGGCGCTGATCGCCGACCGGGTACGTCCACCCATGGCGGGCAAGGCCTTCTTCGACCGGATATACGCCGAGTGGGAGACGCTGCCGGAGGAGTCACGGCCCCGGCTCATGGTCGCGGGTGAGTCGCTGGGTTCGTTCGGGGGCCACGGAGCCTTCACGAGCAAGGAGGACATGGTCGAGCGGGTGGACGGAGCGGTGTGGATCGGCACCCCCGCCTTCACCCCGTTGTGGCGGGCGATCACCCGGGACCGGCAGAACGGGTCGCCGGAGGTCGCCCCGGTGGTCGACAACGGGCAACACCTGCGCTTCGTGACGCGGCCGCAGGACCTGGTCGCCGACATCTATGGCCGGCCGCTGGGGGAGTGGGAGGAGCCGCGCATCGCCTACCTGCAGCACGCCTCCGACCCGATCTCGCGGTGGGACACCAGCCTGATCCGGTCCCGCCCGGACTGGATCACCGAACGGGCCGGCACCGATGTGAACAAGGACATCGAGTGGTACCCACTGGTCACCTTCTGGCAGGTGACCACCGACCAGGCCCTGGGGAATGCCACGGCACCCGGCCACGGCCACCTCTACCACCACGACCTCGTGGCGACCTGGGCCGCCGTCCTCGGTGTCGACAAGGTGGACCTGGCGTCCGTGACGAGTGCGGTGCAGCAGGACCGCGATGCCGCGACGAACTGAGTCTGCGCAGGTCACAGCGCTGTAGCCAGCTGCCGGCGGCGTCCGACCCGGCCGATTTTGTACCCGCCGCAAAGTCCTGCTAAAGTAGTCCTTCGCTGCAGGGGTTCGCCCCACAGCAGCGACCGACGCCGGATCGTCACGCGGCCCGAGGCTCACAGCTCGGATTTGCCCGCGGGAGATTAGTTCGGTTACGATAGTCTGGTTGCCCCGATTACTTCGGCCCGGTTGGGTTGTGGTTGTTGGTGTGTGTCCGATTCTTGAGAACTCAACAGCGTGCCAAAAATCAATGCCAATTTATCCTCGTCGTGGGGTGAGTGGTGGCTGACCGTTGTGGTTGGTTGTTGCTTGTCCTGCTTCGAATATCCTTTGGTTGATGAAGATCGAGTCAGTTGACTCGTTCTGCTCAGCTAGTTTCAGCCCTTTGTTGGGTTATGGTTTCAGGCCTGCTTTCGGGTGGGTCCTGTGCTGAACTTTAACGGAGAGTTTGATCCTGGCTCAGGACGAACGCTGGCGGCGTGCTTAACACATGCAAGTCGAACGGTGACCTCGGAGCTTGCTCCGGGTGATCAGTGGCGAACGGGTGAGTAACACGTGAGTAACCTGCCCCTTTCTCTGGGATAACTCCGGGAAACCGGTGCTAATACTGGATACGACCCGAGCGGGCATCCGCATCGGGTGGAAAGTTTTTCGGTAAGGGATGGACTCGCGGCCTATCAGCTTGTTGGTGGGGTAATGGCCCACCAAGGCGACGACGGGTAGCCGGCCTGAGAGGGCGACCGGCCACACTGGGACTGAGACACGGCCCAGACTCCTACGGGAGGCAGCAGTGGGGAATATTGCACAATGGGCGAAAGCCTGATGCAGCGACGCCGCGTGAGGGATGACGGCCTTCGGGTTGTAAACCTCTTTCAGCAGGGAAGAAGCTTTTGTGACGGTACCTGCAGAAGAAGCACCGGCTAACTACGTGCCAGCAGCCGCGGTAATACGTAGGGTGCGAGCGTTGTCCGGAATTATTGGGCGTAAAGAGCTTGTAGGCGGTTTGTCGCGTCTGCTGTGAAAACTCGGGGCTTAACCCCGAGCCTGCAGTGGGTACGGGCAGACTAGAGTATGGTAGGGGAGACTGGAATTCCTGGTGTAGCGGTGGAATGCGCAGATATCAGGAGGAACACCGATGGCGAAGGCAGGTCTCTGGGCCATAACTGACGCTGAGAAGCGAAAGCATGGGTAGCGAACAGGATTAGATACCCTGGTAGTCCATGCCGTAAACGTTGGGCGCTAGGTGTGGGACTCATTCCACGAGTTCCGTGCCGCAGCTAACGCATTAAGCGCCCCGCCTGGGGAGTACGGCCGCAAGGCTAAAACTCAAAGGAATTGACGGGGGCCCGCACAAGCGGCGGAGCATGCGGATTAATTCGATGCAACGCGAAGAACCTTACCAAGGCTTGACATATACCGGAAACACCCAGAGATGGGTGCCCCGCAAGGTCGGTATACAGGTGGTGCATGGTTGTCGTCAGCTCGTGTCGTGAGATGTTGGGTTAAGTCCCGCAACGAGCGCAACCCTCGTTCTATGTTGCCAGCGCGTTATGGCGGGGACTCATAGGAGACTGCCGGGGTCAACTCGGAGGAAGGTGGGGATGACGTCAAATCATCATGCCCCTTACGTCTTGGGCTTCACGCATGCTACAATGGCCAGTACAAAGGGCTGCGAAACCGCGAGGTGGAGCGAATCCCAAAAAACTGGTCTCAGTTCGGATTGGGGTCTGCAACTCGACCCCATGAAGTCGGAGTCGCTAGTAATCGCAGATCAGCAACGCTGCGGTGAATACGTTCCCGGGCCTTGTACACACCGCCCGTCAAGTCACGAAAGTCGGTAACACCCGAAGCCGGTGGCCCAACCCTTGTGGAGGGAGCCGTCGAAGGTGGGACTGGTGATTGGGACTAAGTCGTAACAAGGTAGCCGTACCGGAAGGTGCGGCTGGATCACCTCCTTTCTAAGGAGCATCTGGCCACGAGAGTGGTCCAGGAGGCCTGCCTCGGACGAGTGTTCCGGGGAGGTTGCTCAGGGTGGAACATTGATTAGTTGGCCTGCGCGGTGCGCGGGGTGTGAGTACGACCGGGGTTTCCCGGTGTGGAAAGCAGCTCGGGTACCGGGTGGGCCTGGCACGTTGTTGGGTCCTGAGGACTCGGGCGTTACACGTCTGGTGACCTCATGACCGACCCCGGTTGACGGGGACGGTTGGGCCCTGGTCGAGGTTGAACCGCGACTTCCTGCTTCGGTGGGTGGTCGTAGGCGGCCGGCTGACTGGGGCGCCGCCCGTATGTTGAGAACTACACAGTGGACGCGAGCATCTTTGTGGCTTTAAGTTTTTAAGGGCACACGGTGGATGCCTTGGCACCAGGAACCGAAGAAGGACGTAGGAATCTGCGATAAGCCTCGGGGAGTCGATAACCAGATCATTGATCCGAGGATTTCCGAATGGGGAAACCCGGCTGGATTCATCTCCAGTCACCCTCGCCTGAACACATAGGGCGAGTGGAGGGAACGTGGGGAAGTGAAACATCTCAGTACCCACAGGAAGAGAAAGCAACCGCGATTCCGTGAGTAGTGGCGAGCGAAAGCGGAAGAGGCCAAACCGATCATGTGTGATAGCTGGTAGGCGTTGCATGGTCGGGGTTGTGGGACCTTTTTACTGTCTCTACCAAGACAGTGCGGAGTAAAAAATTCGTGTCATAGACGAAGGGCTTGGAAGGGCCCGGCACAGAGGGTGAGACCCCCGTAGTCGAAATGTCATGAACTCCGTGGAAGTGCTCCCAAGTAGTACGGGGCCCGAGAAATCCCGTACGAATCTGGCAGGACCACCTGCTAAGCCTAAATATTCCCTGGTGACCGATAGCGGACAAGTACCGTGAGGGAAAGGTGAAAAGTACCCCGGGAGGGGAGTGAAATAGATCCTGAAACCGTGTGCCTACAATCCGTCGGAGCCTCCTTGTGGGGTGACGGCGTGCCTTTTGAAGAATGAGCCTGCGAGTTAGTGCTCAGTGGCGAGGTTAACCCGTGTGGGGAAGCCGTAGCGAAAGCGAGTCCGAACAGGGCGATTGAGTCGCTGGGTCTAGACCCGAAGCGGAGTGATCTACCCATGGCCAGGTTGAAGCGCGGGTAAGACCGCGTGGAGGACCGAACCCACTTAGGTTGAAAACTGAGGGGATGAGCTGTGGGTAGGGGTGAAAGGCCAATCAAACTCCGTGATAGCTGGTTCTCCCCGAAATGCATTTAGGTGCAGCGTCATGTGTTTCTTACCGGAGGTAGAGCTACTGGATGGCTAATGGGCCTTACCAGGTTACTGACGTCAGCCAAACTCCGAATGCCGGTAAGTAAGAGCATGGCAGTGAGACTGCGGGCGATAAGGTTCGTAGTCGAGAGGGAAACAGCCCAGATCACCAGCTAAGGTCCCTAAGCGTGTGCTAAGTGGGAAAGGATGTGGAGTTGCTGTGACAACCAGGAGGTTGGCTTAGAAGCAGCCACCCTTTAAAGAGTGCGTAATAGCTCACTGGTCAAGTGATTCCGCGCCGACAATGTAGCGGGGCTCAAGCACACCACCGAAGCTGTGGCATTGACGCATTTGCCTGGCCAGATCCTTGAGGTCTGGTCCAAGCGTGTCGATGGGTAGGGGAGCGTCGTGTGGCGAGAGAAGCGGCGGAGTGATCCAGTCGTGGATGCCACACGAGTGAGAATGCAGGCATGAGTAGCGAATGACGGGTGAGAAACCCGTCCGCCGAATAACCAAGGGTTCCAGGGTCAAGTTAATCTGCCCTGGGTTAGTCGGGACCTAAGGCGAGGCCGACAGGCGTAGTCGATGGACAACCGGTTGATATTCCGGCTTACCGGCGAAGAACCGACCAATACCGAATCATCTGATGCTAAGCGCCTGAAGCGTGTTGATCTCTTCGGAGTGATACTCGTGGAACGCGCGACCCGAGGTTGTAGTAGGTAAGCGATGGAAGGACGCAGGAAGGTAGCCTCCGCGTGGCGATGGTAGTCCACGTCTAAGAGTGCAAGGCGGGGTGTAGGCAAATCCGCACCCCATGTGCCCCAGGCTTGATAGTGACCGCGTATGTGGGAAGAGGGTGATCCTATGCTGCCTAGAAAAGTTCCTAGCGAGGTTCGAGCCGCCCGTACCCTAAACCGACTCAGGTGGTTAGGTAGAGAATACCAAGGCGATCGAGTGAATCGTGGTTAAGGAATTCGGCAAAATACCCCCGTAACTTCGGGAGAAGGGGGGCCCAGAGGGTGACGGCACTTGCTGCCCGAGCCCGAACGGCCGCAGAGACCAGGGAGAAGCGACTGTTTACTAAAAACACAGGTCCGTGCGAAGTTGCAAAACGATGTATACGGACTGACGCCTGCCCGGTGCTGGAACGTTAAGGGGACGGGTTAGCCTTACGGCGAAGCTCTGAACTTAAGCGCCAGTAAACGGCGGTGGTAACTATAACCATCCTAAGGTAGCGAAATTCCTTGTCGGGTAAGTTCCGACCTGCACGAATGGCGTAACGACTTCTCCACTGTCTCAACCACGAACTCGGCGAAATTGCACTACGAGTAAAGATGCTCGTTACGCGCAGCAGGACGGAAAGACCCCGGGACCTTTACTATAGCTTGGTATTGGTGTTCGGTACGGCTTGTGTAGGATAGGTGGGAGACTATGAAGCCGGCACGCCAGTGTCGGTGGAGTCAACGTTGAAATACCACTCTGGTCGTTCTGGATATCTAACCTCGGTCCGTGATCCGGATCAGGGACAGTGCCTGGTGGGTAGTTTAACTGGGGCGGTTGCCTCCCAAAGAGTAACGGAGGCGCCCAAAGGTTCCCTCAGCCTGGTTGGCAATCAGGTTTCGAGTGTAAGTGCACAAGGGAGCTTGACTGTGAGACAGACATGTCGAGCAGAGACGAAAGTCGGGACTAGTGACCCGACGGTGGCTTGTGGAAGCGCCGTCGCTCAACGGATAAAAGGTACCCCGGGGATAACAGGCTGATCCTGCCCAAGAGCTCATATCGACGGCATGGTTTGGCACCTCGATGTCGGCTCGTCGCATCCTGGGGCTGGAGTCGGTCCCAAGGGTTGGGCTGTTCGCCCATTAAAGCGGTACGCGAGCTGGGTTTAGAACGTCGTGAGACAGTTCGGTCCCTATCCGCTGCGCGCGTTGGAAACTTGAGAAGAGCTGACCCTAGTACGAGAGGACCGGGTTGGACGAACCTCTGGTGTGTCAGTTGTCCTGCCAAGGGCACCGCTGATTAGCTACGTTCGGACGTGATAACCGCTGAAAGCATCTAAGCGGGAAGCACACTTCAAGATGAGGTTTCCATGGGGCTCGACCCCGAGAGGCTCCCAGCTAGAACACTGGGTTGATAGGCCGGATGTGGAAGTGCAGTAATGCACGGAGCTGACCGGTACTAATAAGCCGATGACTTAAACAACAAAGATGATACGCGTCCACTGTGTGGTTCCCGAGATACGGTCGGGAACAGGAACGACCCAAAACTCGATAGAGTTACGGCGGCCATAGCGAGAGGGAAACGCCCGGTCACATACCGAACCCGGAAGCTAAGCCTCTCAGCGCCGATGGTACTGCACTGGAGACGGTGTGGGAGAGTAGGACACCGCCGGACAACCATTCACAAGAGCCCCGTGGGACCAGACACCTGGACCCACGGGGCTACTTGCACCCCCACACCCACCCCACAGCACCCCGAAGCACGGGTTAGAGTTGTGCGTCCGCGCCAGGTCGGGTGTTCTTCGGGCCGCCCGTGTCACAGGGCGTTGGATCATATAGCTACACAGGAGGCGTTGTGTCCGAGCGTGACGATGAGCAGAAGCCGGCCGAGGGGCGCGGCTCCGGTCGGCGTGAGGACGGACGGCCATCCGGCCGGGGAGGCTCGGGGCAACGTCGCGGTGAGGGTGGTCGGGAGTTCCGGTCGGGGCCGCGTCGTGGTGCCGGGGGTTCGGACGGACGGGGGCGTCAGGGCGGGCGCGGTCGGGATGACCGTGGCCGGAGTGAGCGGGACGGGCGCCCGTACCGGGACGACGGGGGTCAGCGATCGCGTCAGGACGAGCGCCGTGGGAGCCGCTACCGTGACGAACGGGGTGGGCGACCCGAGCGTGAGGACCGCGGTGGACGTCCTTACCGTGAGGACCGCGGTGGACGTCCTTACCGTGAGGACCGCGGTGGACGTCCTTACCGTGAGGACCGCGGTGGACCGCGTGGCCCCCGCGACGACCGTGGTGAGGGACGCCGTGAGGGACGTCCGGGTGGGGCGGAGCGCCGCCCCCCGAGGACGCCGGAGCCTGAGATCCCCGAGGGCGTGGATACTTCCCAGCTGGACCGTGCCGTCTGGCAGGAACTGCGAACCCTGAGCAAGGACAACGCCGCTGGCGTCGCCGAGCATCTGGTCGCGGCCGGGCTCGCCATGGGCGAGGGGGACCTGGACCGGGCCCTGGCACACGCCAAGACGGCGTCGCGCCGTGCCGGGCGGGTCGCCTCCGTCCGTGAGGCGCTGGGCGTCGTGCACTACCGCAGGGGCGAGTGGTCCAACGCGCTGGCCGAGTTCCGCACGGCCCGCAGGCTCTCCGGGAGCAACCACCTGCTGCCCCAGATGGCGGACGTGGAACGCGGGCTCGGGCGTCCGGAACGTGCGCTGGAGCTGGCTGCCGGGCCCGAGGCGGAGTCGCTGACTCGTGCCGACCGGGTCGAGTTGGCCATCGTGGTCTCAGGTGCGCGCAGGGACCTGGGGCAGCACGAGGCCGGGGCAGCAACGCTCCGCGACCTGGCGCGCAGCACCCGACCGTCCCAGCCCTGGGCTGCGCGGCTCTTCTACGCCTACGCCGAGGCGCTGCTGGGCCTCGGTCAGGACGACGAGGCTCGGGAGTGGTTCGATCGGGCCCTGGCGGCGGACGCGGCGGACGAAACCGATGCCGCGGAGCGCCTCGCCGAGCTCGACGGGGTCGCCTTCACCGACCTCGAGGAGGAGGCGGACCTCGAAGACCAGGCAGGTCTCGAGCGCCAAGCAGACCTCGAGGGGCAGGCGGACCCAGAAGTTCAAGGTGAGGTTGAGGTCGAGGTCGTCGACGGCGCCGAGGACCCGCGGTGACCCAGGGGACCTCCGGGAGTCGTCCCGGGCCGTACCGGGCGATCATCTGCGACCTCGATGGTGTGGTCTACCGCGGCGGTATGGCCTGCCCGGGCGCAGTCGAAGGGCTCACCGCGGCCCGGGCGGCCGGGATCCGGGTGCTGTACCTGACCAACAACGCCGGGCACCGGCCCGAAGAGGTGGAGGAGCGGCTGCGGGGGCTCGGGCTGCCCGTCGCGTCCGGCGAGGTGATCACCAGCTCCATGGTCGCTGCGGCGCACGTGGCGACCCTGACCCCTCCTCGTGAGGACGCCGTGACCCTCGCCGTGGGCGGACCCGGAGTGCGGCTGTGCCTGGAGCGCGCCGGGGTCAGGACCGTGAGCCCGGCCGACCTCAGCGACGGTGACGGTCCGCCGGTGTGGGCCGTGGTCCAGGGGTACGGGGCCCAGCTGACTGTGTCCGACCTCAACGAGGCCGCCTACGCCATCCACGACGGTGCCCTGTGGGTGGCGACCAATGCGGACAGCACGCTGCCCACCGAACGGGGCCTCGCCCCCGGCAACGGCTCGATGCTCGCAGCCGTCGGACACGGCACGGGACGCACGCCCGACCTGGTGGTCGGCAAGCCGGAGCGGCCCGCCTTCCAACGCTGCCTCGAGGTGTTGGGCCTGGCGCCCGAGGAGGTCCTGACGATCGGCGACCGGTTGGACACCGACATCGCCGGCGCCCGCGCCGTGGGGATCCCCACCGCCCTGGTGCTGACCGGGGTGCACGACCGGGACGACGTCGAGGCGGCCGCGCCGGAGCGCTGTCCCGACATCATCGTCGACACCATCCCCGACCTCGGACTGGTCGCCGGCGGGTGACGCGGGAGCCGGCCGGGTGAGGTTGCGGGGCGGTGCCTCGGGTGCTGTGCGGGGCGGCGATCGCGGGGAGTGCCGGGGCGTCTGCGGGGTGCGCGGGGCCGGACCCGGTAGCGTGGTGCCGATGACCGAGAACGCCCGCCCCAGCACCGGTGACCCCGTCGTGGACGAGGCCATGGCCGAGTTCGACGAGCACGCCGGGGGCTCCCTCCAGGACCGGGTCGCCGCCGCCACGGAGGCGCACCGGCGGCTGCAGCAGCGTCTCGCCGACCCGGGAACCGGTGGCTGAGGGCACGCGTCTGGACCGGGTGCTCGTCGACGCCGGCCTGGCGCGCTCCCGGGGGCAGGCCCAGGACCTCGTGCGGTCCGGCCGGGTGAGCGTGGACGGCAGGACCGTGCAGAAGTCCTCGTCCCCCGTGCCGGACGGGGCGGACGTCCGGGTGGACCGTCCCGAACTCGACTGGGTGGGTCGGGGCGCGGAGAAGTTGCGGCACGCACTGGCCGAGTGGGGCGACCTCGGGCTGGCCGTGGCAGGTCGCCGGTGCCTGGACGTGGGCGCCTCCACCGGCGGCTTCACCCAGGTGCTGTTGCGCGCGGGGGCGGCCCACGTGACTGCCCTCGACGTCGGGCACGGCCAGCTGGCGGCGGAGGTCGCCACGGACCCGCGGGTCCGGGACCTGCCCGGCACCAACATCCGCCGGGTGGGGCCGACCGACCTGGGGCCTGCGTTCGACCTCGTGGTCGCAGACCTGTCGTTCATCTCGCTGACCACCGTGCTGCCGGCCATGGCGGGGGTGCTGGGCCCGACGGGCGACCTGGTGGTGCTGGTCAAACCACAGTTCGAGGTGGGCAGGCAGCGGCTCGGCAAGGGCGGGTTGGTCCGTCGGCCCGCCGACCGCGCGACCGCGATCCGGGGAGTGGTCGAGGCCGCGGCCCGGGAGGGGTTGGGGGTGCGGGCACTAGCCCGCTCCGCGGTGGTCGGCACCCACGGGAACGTGGAGTACCTGCTGTGGCTGTCCGCCGACGGACCCGGCATGATGAAGCCGCCGGAGATCACCGGCCGGATCGAGCAGCTGACCGGGGAGGAGACCGCATGACACGCCGTGTGCTGATGCTCACGCACCCGCAGCGGCCGGAGGTCGTGCCACTCGCCCGGGAGGTCACCGCGCTGCTGCGGGAGCACGACATCGCGGTCAGCACCATCGAGGAGAGCGCCGGGACGGTGAGCGCCGACTGGGTGCCGCCGGAGGCCGAACTCGCCCGGGACGCCGAACTGGTCGTCGTGCTGGGTGGCGACGGCACCATCCTGCGCGGTGCCGAGGTGGCCCGGGACGCGGGCACCCCGCTCCTGGGGGTGAACCTGGGGCGGGTCGGCTTCCTCGCCGAGGCCGAGCGCGAGGAGGTTACGGAGGTCGTCGACCGGATCGTGGCCCGGGACTACACGGTCGAGGAGCGGATGACCCTCGAGGTCGACGTCTACCAGGACGGGGAGAAGGTCGCGCACAGCTGGGCCCTCAACGAGGCCAGCGTGGAGAAGTCCGCCCGGGAGAAGATGCTCGAGCTCACCGTCGAGATCGACGGCCGCCCGCTGTCCACCTGGGGGTGCGACGGGGTGGTGATGGCCACGCCGACCGGCTCCACGGCATACGCCTTCTCCGGCGGGGGCCCGATCGTGTGGCCCGACGTCGCCGCGCTGCTCGTGGTGCCGATCTCGGCCCATGCCCTCTTCTCGCGGCCGCTGGTGCTCGGTCCGGAGACCCGCCTGGCGGTCGACGTCGAGGCGCACGCCGGGGTGACCGGGGTGATGTGGTGCGACGGCCGCCGCGCGATCGACCTGCCGCCGGGGGCGCGGATCGAGGTGCGGCGCAGCGAACTCCCGGTCCGGCTGGCCCGGCTGACCAGCTCGCCGTTCACCGACCGGCTGGTGGCCAAGTTCCAGTTGCCCGTCCAGGGGTGGCGCGGCCGCCCTGACGGTGCCGGCTCCTAGGCTGCCCCCGTGCTCAGCCGGATCCGCATCCAACGGCTCGGCGTCATCGAGGACGCCGAGCTCGACCTGTCGCCCGGGCTCAACGTGATCACCGGTGAGACCGGCGCCGGCAAGACCATGGTGGTCTCCGGGCTCGGCCTGCTGCTGGGGGCGCGCGCCGACTCGGGCATGGTCCGCAGCGGCGTCGGCTCCGCGGTCGTCGAGGGCGAGGTCGACCTGCCGGCCGGGCACCCCGCGCTGGAACGGGCCGAGAGCGCCGGCGGTGAGGTCGACGACGGCCTGATCCTGGTCCGCGCCGTCAGCGCGGAGGGTCGCTCGCGGGCGCACGTCGGGGGTCGCTCGGCGCCGGTGGGGGTGCTCACCGAGATCGGCGAGCTGCTGGTCGCCGTCCACGGACAGGCCGACCAGTGGCGGCTGCGGCGCCCTGAGCAGCACCGCGTCCTGCTGGACACCTTCGGCGGGGAGGCGGTCACCGCCGCGCGCACGGCATACGAGCAGGTGTATGACGAGTGGCTGGGTGCGCAGGAGACCCTCGCCACCCTGCGGAGCGCGCGGGTGGAACGCACCCGCGAGGCGGAGATGCTGCGCAGCGCGCTGGGGGAGATCGAGGCCGTCGACCCGCAACCGGGTGAGGAGGAGGACCTGCTCCTGGAGGAGGAGCGGCTCGGCCACGCCGACGGGTTGCGCCGGGCCGCGGAGGAGGCGCGGGCCGTCCTCGCGGACGAGGACGGTGAGGGATACACCCCGGTGGTCGACCTGCTCGGCACTGTCACGCCCGGCCTGACCCAGAGCGGCGAGCACGACCCCGCGCTCGCCGAGCTCGCCCGCCGGACCGCGGAACTGGGCTACCTGGCCTCGGACCTGGCCTCCGACCTCGCCTCCTACGCAGCGGGCGTGGAGACCGACCCGCAGCGGCTGGCCGCCGTGCAGGAGCGGCGTGCCGCGCTGACCGGCCTGTTGCGACGCTACGGCGCCACCACCGGCGATGTCCTGGCCTGGGCACAGGAGTCCGCGGCCCGGTTGACCGACCTGGACTCCTCGGACGAGCGGATCGTCGAGCTGACCGAGCAGGTCGCCCGGCTCCGCGCGGACCTGGCCGAGCGGGGTGCCGAGCTGACCGAGCTGCGGACCCGGGCGGCGCAGGACCTCGGCGAGCAGGTGACCGCCGAACTGGCCCACCTGGCGATGGGCTCGGCCCAGGTGGTGGTGGCCGTGGGCAGCACCGACGACGAGGAGGGGCTGGCGCTGCCCGGGCGGGAGGCCCCCGTGCGGGTCCGCCGCCACGGGCTGGACGACGTCGAGATCCGGCTGGCCGCCAACCCGGGCGTGGCTCCGCGCAGCGTGACGAAGGCGGCCTCGGGGGGCGAGCTGTCCCGGGTGATGCTCGCCCTGGAGGTGGTCAGCGCGCAGGGGGACGTCCCGACCTACGTCTTCGACGAGGTGGACGCCGGGGTCGGGGGTGCGGCGGCGCTGGACCTGGGGGCGCGGCTGGCCGCGCTCGCGCGGCACGCCCAGGTCATCGTGGTGACCCACCTCGGGCAGGTCGCGGCCTACGCCGACCAGCACCTGGTGGTGCGCAAGAGCTCGGACGGACAGGTCACCTCCACCGGGGTGCACGCGGTGCGGGGCGAGGAGCGGGTGGCCGAGGTCGCCCGCATGCTGGGGGGCGACAGCGAGTCGCGGGCCGCCCTGCAGCACGCGGCGGAACTGCTCGCGGAGCACGCCGCGCAGCGCGCCGGGGACTGACCGGCGCGGATCGGCCGCACGCGTCTGGCACGATGGGCGATCATGACCTTGTCCAGACGGCCGGCGCACCGGGACGTCCCGGAGACAGCCCCCGTCGCCGGGCCCATCCGGGTCGATCCGCGGACCAAGAACCTCACCAAGCGGCTCACCGCTGGGGACATCGCCGTGATCAACCACGAGGACCTGGACCAGGTCAGCGCCCAGGCGCTCGTGGCCTGCCGGCCCAGCGCGGTTGTCAACGCCGCCGCCTCGATCAGCGGGGCATACCCCAACCTCGGCCCGCAGATCCTGCTCGAGGCGGGCATCCCCCTCCTGGACCGCGCCGGCGAGGCCCTGATGACCCAGGTGACCGAGGGGGTGGACGGTTCGGTCGTCGGCAACGAGGTGGTCGTCGACGGGGTCGTCCTGGCCGAGGGCACCCGGCTCGACATGCCCACGGTGCTGGAGGCCATGGAGGCCGCCCGCGGCAACGTCTCGCAGCAGATCTCCTCCTTCGCCCGCAACACGATGGAGTACGTCAAGAACGAGCAGGACCTCCTGCTGGACGGCATCGACCTCCCGGAGCTGCGCACCCCGATGGAGGGTCGTTATGCCCTCGTCGTCGTCCGGGGCTACCACTACAAGGAGGACCTGCAGACGCTGCGCCCGTTCATCCGGGAGGCCAAACCGGTCCTCATCGGGGTCGACGGCGGCGCGGACGCCCTGGTGGAGCTGGGCTACCGGCCGGACCTGATCGTCGGCGACATGGACTCGGTGAGCGACGCGACGCTGGTCTCCGGCGCGGAGGTCGTGGTGCACGCCTACCGTGACGGGCGGGCCCCGGGACTGGACCGGGTGGAGTCGCTGGGGGTGGAGGACCCCATCGTGCTGGCGGCGACCGGGACCAGCGAGGACGTGGCGATGCTGCTCGCGGACGGGCTCGGCTGCGAACTGATCGTCGCGGTCGGGACCCACGCCACCCTGATCGAGTTCCTGGACAAGGGACGCCAGGGCATGGCCAGCACCTTCCTGACCCGGTTGCGGGTCGGGGGCAAGCTGGTGGACGCCAAGGGGGTGAGCCTGCTCTACCGCTCCCGGATCTCCGGGGCTGCCCTGGTCTGGCTGCTCATCGCCGGGCTGCTGGCGGTCGTGGCGGCCCTGGCGGCGACCCCGGGGGGTCGCACCCTGTACCAGGTGCTGGCCGTCCGGTGGGATGATTTCTGGGCCTTCGTCGGGGGGATCTTCGGTTGATCGACTTTCGCTATCACATCGTCTCGCTGGTCGCGGTCTTCCTGGCCCTCGCGGTCGGCATCGTGCTCGGTGCCGGGCCGCTGCGGGAGGAGCTCGGCACCACCCTGGAGGGCCAGGTCTCCGAGCTGCGGGACGAGCGGGCGCTGCTGCGCGCCGAGCTGGACGACACCAAGGCCCGGGACCAGCTCAAGGACGGCATGGTCGCGATCCTGACGCCCGCCGCCACCGCGGACCGGCTCACCGACACCCGGATCGGCATCGTGATGCTGCCCGGGGCGGACCGCAACATGCTGGGCTCGGTCAACGACTCGGTGGTCCGGTCCGGGGGCGAGGTGGTCTCCACCACCTGGTTTCGCAACGAGGCCGAGGACCCGGAGCAGGCAGCGACCCGGCACGAGGCGGCCGTCGAGCTCGCCGGCCTGGTCGACGACCCGGAGCCGCACGAGGGGAGCGAGCCCACCCTGGGCACCGTGCTGGCCGCCGTCCTCGCCGGCGCCGACGAACCCGGCCAGGTGGGGCAGTGGCCGATCGCCGAGCAGCGCCTGGAGGAACTGAACTTCATCGAGGTGGACCGGGACGCCGACGTCTCCAACGAGGCGGTGCCAGGCACCCCGGACCTGCGGGCCCCCGACGCGCTGGTCGTGGTCAGCGGTGGCCTGAGCCAGGCCGCCGTGGAGTCCGACGAGAAGGGCCCCGCGCAACTGACCGCCCGAATGGACCTGGTGGCGGCCCTGGGCGCCGTGGACCTGCCCACCGTGGTCGTGGGCTACGGCACCGAGTCCTTCCACGACCCGGACGACCTGGCCGCCGATGCCCTGATCCAAGAGATCCGCAAGGAGGGCTCCGTCGCGGACCTGGTCTCGACCGTGGACAACGGGGAGTCCGCCACCGGCCAGGCCGCCTTGGTGCTGTCCGTCGGGCAGGCGCTGAAGGGGGAGGTCGGCCAGTGGGGGGTCGGCGCCGGGGCCGAGGGCGTGGGTCCGCCCGTGCCGGCGGCCCGGAGCACCGACGACGGCGCGCCGACCGGCCCGGTCATCTACCCACCGGTGGAGACCGACCCGCCGATCGGGACCGACGGCCCGGACGAGACCGGGGCGACCACGGGGTCCGATGCGCCGGTGGGCGGTGGGTCCCTGGGCGATTCCGCGACCGCCACGGCGACACCGTGAGTCGGTCGCCAGCTCCCCGCGCGCGGGTGCGGGACGGGCTGCTGCTCCTCACCGCCGCGGCCGGCACGTCGGTGCTCTGGCACCGGCTCCGCACCGGTGTGGTGCCGGGCGGGCGGGCGCGGTGGGCCCGGACCAACCACGCCGGTGACGAGGTCACCCTGCTGGAGGGGGTGGCCCTCGTGGCAGGAGCCACCGGGACGGCCGTGCTGGCCGGACCCGTCGCGGGGCTGGGTGCCGCGCGCACCACGGCCATGCTCGTGACCGGGGTCGGCGCGGGCTGGGTCGGCGCCGTCGACGACCTGCGGCAGGACACCGACCGCAAGGGACTGGCCGGGCACCTCGGGGCGCTCGCCCGGGGACACGTGACGACCGGCTCGCTGAAGATCCTCGTCCTCGCCGGGACGGGCCTGGTGGGGGCCGCCCTGGTGGACCATGCGGCGGCGAGCGGGCGGGGCCGGACCCGCGGCGCCCTGGGGACCCTCGTGGGTGGCGCGGTCGTGGCCGGCGCTGCGAACTTGGCCAACCTATTCGACCTGCGGCCGGGACGGGCCCTCAAGGTCGGCCTGCTGTCCGCCACGCCCCTCGTGGCGACCGGTCCCGGCGCGCCGGGCGCGGCCGTGGTGGCGGGAACGGCAGCGGCCCTGCTGCCGGACGACCTGGCCGGCCGCAGCATGCTCGGCGACACCGGGGCCAACCCGCTCGGTGCGCTGGTCGGCCTCGCCGTCGTCGATCGCTGGCAGGGCCGCGGCCGGCTGCTCGCGCTGGCCCTGATCACCGGCCTGACGCTGGCCTCGGAGAAGGTCAGCTTCACCGCGGTGATCGAGTCCACACCGGGGCTGCGTGAGCTCGACGCGCTGGGGCGTCCCCGCCGGTGAACGCGCCCAGCGCCCGACTGGCGGCCGGGAGCCTGCTGGCCGGCGCCGGGATCATCGCGGCCACCACCCTCCTGTCGCGGGTGGTCGGACTGGGCCGGTGGTTCGTCTTCTCCCACTCCGTGGGGGCGACCTGCGTGGGGCAGATCTACGGCACCGCCAACCAGGTGCCGAACGTGCTCTACGAGGTCGCCGCCGGGGGAGCGCTCGCCGCGGTCGCGGTGCCGCTGGTGGCGGGCCACCTCAACCGGGGCGACGAGGGGGCCGCGGACCGCACCGCCTCCGCGTTGCTCAGCTGGGCCCTCACCCTGCTGCTCCCGCTCACCGTCCTGGTTACCCTCCTGGCCGAACCCATCGCGGGCGCGTTGCTCGGCGAGCAGGCCTGTGGGCAGCCCTCGGCCACCCGCACGGGGGCCCTGATGCTGGCCGTGTTCGCACCGCAGATCGCCCTCTACGGCATCGGGATCGTGCTGACCGGCGTGCTGCAGGCACACCGCCGCTTCCTCGCCGCCGCGCTCGCACCGCTGCTCTCGAGCATCGTGGTGATCGGCGCCTACCTCGCCTACGGCGCCCTGCGGGGCGAGGGGCCTGCTCCGGAGGATGCCGGGCGGGAGGCCATCCTGGTGCTGGCCTGGGGTACGACCGCGGGGGTGGTCGCGCTGAGCCTGCCGCTGTTCGTCCCGGTCCTGCGCGCCGGGGTGCGGCTCCGCCCGACCTGGCGGTTCCCCGCGGGCACCGGCAGCCGCGCCGGGGCACTGGCCGTCGCCGGGCTGGTCGCCGTCGGCGCCCAGCAGGTGTGCGTCCTGGCGACGGTCTGGCTGGCCAACCGCTCCGACGCCGTCGGGGTGGTCAACATCTACACCTACGTGCAGACGGTCTACCTGCTGCCGTATGCGGTCCTGGCCGTCCCGCTGGCGACCGCCGCATTCCCGCGGCTCACCGACCCGGGGGAGGCCTCCGGCACGCTCCGGAGGACGGCCCAGGCCGTGCTCGCCACCGGCGTCGTGGCTGCCGTGGCCCTGGCCGCCGTGCGCCGGGAGGTCGGGACGGTGTTCCTGACCCTGGACGCCGGTTCCGCCGGAGGTGGTCGGGGGTCCCTGGAGGCGCTGCCCGTCGGCCTGGCCGCCTACGCCCCGGGCCTGGCCGGATTCGGCCTGGCCGCGCTGTTGACCAGGGCGCTGTATGCCCACGGCAGCGCGCGGGGAGCCGCCGTCTCGGTGGCGCTCGGCTGGCTCGTCGCCGCCGTCGTCCCGATCGCCCTCCTGGTTCCGGTCGGGGCACCCTCGGCGTCCCAGACGCTGGTGGCCCTCGGCCTCGCCAGCGCCGCGGGCATGACCCTCACGGCACTCCTCCAGGCCCGGCTGGTCCGGCGGGACTGGGGCGAGCAGGTCCTGACCGGCAGCCTGCGGCTGGCCCTGGTGGCGCTGCTCGGTGCGGCGGCGGTGCTCGTGGCGCGGGAGGCGCTGGCCCAGGTCTGGCAGCCGGGAGGACCGTGGACGGCGATCCTGTCCGGCGGGGTGACCGGCTCCGCGGCGCTCGCCGCAGGCCTGGCGGGCGTGCGAGTAGTTGAGCCAGAAGCCTTTTCCAGGATCCGACAGGGCATCACCAAGCGGGGTAGGACAGACTGATCCCGTGACGAACATCTTGCTGGTGACCGGGCTGGTGGCCGGGGGCGTGGGACGACACGTCCAGGGCCTGGCGGCCGGCCTGGTGGCCGAGGGCCATACCGTCTCCGTCGCGTGTCCACCGGTCGTCGCGACCCAGTTCGAGATCGCCGACACGGGCGCGATCGTCGTGCCCGTCGAGATCGGGCCGAGACCCTCGCCGCGGCGCGACCGGGCAGCGACGGCCGCGCTGCGCGCCGCCATGGCCGAGGTCGACGTCGTCCACGCCCACGGGTTGCGGGCCGGCGCGCTGAGCCTGTTCGCCCGTAGGGGGGAGGACCGGCCGCTCGTGGTGGTCACCAGCCACAACGCCGCCCCGAGGGGCCGGGTCGCGGCGCTCATCCACCACGGGCTGGAACGCAAGGTCTGCCACGACGCCGACCTCTTCCTGGGGGTCTCCGAGGACCTGATCGCCCGGGCCCGGGAGCGGGGTGCCCCGGAGGCCGATCGGGCGGTGGTCGCCGCCGCCCGCGCGCTACCCGAGACCGCGCCCGAGCAGGTCAGGACCGAGCTCGGCCTGACCGACGGGCAGCGGCTCGTCGTGGCCGTCGGGCGGCTGACCCCGCAGAAGGGCTTCGACCGGCTGCTCGAGGTGATCGGCCGGATCGAGTTCGCCGGCGTCGACATGCGGGTCGTGATCGCCGGGGACGGGCCGCAGGGGGAGGCGCTGCAGCGCACGATCGACCGGCGCGCCCTCCCGGTCACCCTCCTCGGGCGGCGCGCGGACGTCGCCGACCTGCTCGGGGCGGCCGACCTCGCCGTGTCGGCGGCCCGCTGGGAGGGACAGCCGGTGTGGCTGCAGGAGGCGCTCAGCGTCGGGGCGCCGATCGTGGCGACCGACGTCGGGGGCACCGCGGAGGTGCTCGACGGCGGCGGGGTGCTGGTGCCCGAGGACGACCCCGAGGCGCTGGCCGGCGCGATGGCCGCCGTGCTCACCGACCCGGCACACCGGGCGGAGTTGCGGCGGCGGTCCCTGCGCCGAGCCGAGCAACTGCCCACCGGCGAGGACGCGGTCCGGGCCGCGCTGACGGCATACGCGCGAGCCGGTGACCTGACGCGCGCCCCCGGTGACGTAGACTGACAGCCCGTGGCGGACCAGACGAAACATATCTTTGTGACCGGCGGAGTCGCATCCTCGCTCGGCAAGGGGCTCACCGCCTCCAGCCTGGGCCTGTTGCTCCGGGCACGCGGCCTGAAGGTCACGATGCAGAAGCTCGATCCCTACATCAACGTGGACCCCGGGACGATGAACCCGTTCCAGCACGGCGAGGTCTTCGTGACCGAGGACGGCGCCGAGTGCGACCTCGACATCGGGCACTACGAACGCTTCCTGGACACCAACCTGCGCGGGCGCTCCAACGTGACGACGGGGCAGGTCTACAACGACGTCATCGCCAAGGAGCGGCGCGGGGAGTACCTCGGGGACACCGTGCAGGTCATCCCGCACATCACCAACGAGATCAAGGCCCGGATGCGCGCCGACGCGACCGAGCTGGCGCCGGAGGACCGACCGGACATCATCATCACCGAGATCGGCGGGACGGTCGGCGACATCGAGTCGCTGCCGTTCCTGGAGGCGGCCCGCCAGGTGCGCCAGGACCTGGGCCGGTCCAACTGCTTCTTCCTGCACGTCTCGCTGGTGCCCTACCTGGCCCCCAGCGGCGAGCTGAAGACCAAGCCGACCCAGCACTCTGTCGCCCAGCTCCGTCAGGTCGGCATCACCCCGGACGCGCTGGTGCTGCGCTCGGACCGCGAGGTGCCGATGTCGATCAAGCGCAAGATCTCGATGATGTGCGACGTCGACGTCGACGGGGTGGCCAACTGCATGGACGCCCCGAGCATCTACGACATCCCCAAGGTGATCCACGCCGAGGGGCTGGACGCGTTCGTGGTGCGCTACCTGGGGCTGCCGTTCCGGGACGTCGACTGGTCCGACTGGGACTCGCTGCTGCGGCGGGTGCACCAGCCGGAGCACGAGGTGGAGGTCGCGCTCGTCGGCAAGTACGTCGACCTGCCCGACGCCTACCTGTCGGTGAGCGAGGCGATGCGCGCCGGGGGTTTCCACCACGACGCGAAGGTCTCCATCAGGTGGGTCGCCTCGGACGAGTGCCGCACGGAGTCCGGCGCCAGCAAGGCGCTCGGTGGCGTCGACGCCATCCTGGTCCCCGGCGGATTCGGGGTGCGTGGCATCGAGGGCAAGATCGGCGCCCTGCGCTGGGCCCGGGAGCGGGGAGTGCCGACCCTCGGGATCTGCCTGGGCCTGCAGGCGATGGTCATCGAGTTCGCCCGCAACGTGGCCGGGATCGAGGGGGCCAGCTCCACCGAGTTCGACCCCGACGGGCCCGCCCCGGTCATCGCGACCATGGAGGAGCAGAAGGCGTTCGTCGACGGGGCCGGCGACCTGGGCGGCACGATGCGCCTCGGGTCCTACGCGGCCAGCCTGGAGCAGGGGTCGGTCGCGGCCACCGCCTACGAGGAGACCTCGGTCACCGAGCGGCACCGGCACCGGTACGAGGTGAACAACGCCTACCGGGACCAGCTCGCCGAGGCCGGCCTGGTGTTCAGCGGCACCTCGCCCGACGGCACCCTGGTCGAGTTCACCGAGCTGCCCGCGGACGTGCACCCCTACTACGTCGCGACCCAGGCCCACCCTGAGTTCAAGTCCCGCCCGCACCGCGCGCACCCGCTGTTCGCGGGTCTGGTCGGGGCCGCCCTGGACGTGCAGCGCAGCCAGCGCCTCGTCGAGGTGCAGCGCACCCCGAGCGCATGACGCTCGAGGCCCCCCGCGCCGCCGCTGCCGAGCTGGAGGACCGGCTCGGCCGGGCCCCGGTCGGTGACTCCGAGGTCGTCTTCGCCGGACGGGTCTGGGACGTGCGCCGGGAGACGGTCGACCTCGGGCAGGCCGGGGAGGTGGTCCGGGAGTTCGTCGACCACCCCGGGGCGGTCGCGGTGCTCGCCCTGCGGGAGGACCGCGGGGACCCGGAGGTGCTGCTCATCCAGCAGTACCGCCACCCGATCGGGGCGCACGAGTGGGAGCTGCCCGCCGGCCTGCTCGACGTCGCGGGGGAGGCCCCCTGGGTCGGTGCCGCCCGCGAACTGGGTGAGGAGGCGGACCTGCGCGCCCGGACCTGGCACCTGCTCGCGGACTACCTGTCCTCCCCGGGCGGCATCAGCGAGGCGCTGCGGGTCTACCTGGCCCGCGACCTGAGCGACGTCCCCGAGGGCGAACGGTTCACCCGGGAGGACGAGGAGCAGGGTATGCCGACCCGCTGGGTCCGCCTGGACGATGCGGTGGATGCCGTGCTCGCCGGGCGGATCCGCAACGCCACCGTGGCGATCGGGGTGCTCAGCGCCCGGGCCGGGCTGGACCGCGGGTGGGAGACCCTGCGGCCGGTGGACACACCGTGGCCGGCCCACCCCGGGCTGGGCTGAGCGACCGGGACCCCGGGCGCTGCTGCGCCGAGTGGACCCGCTTTTCGCGCTTTCCGGCCCTACCGTGGCAATTCCGCGTGCAGTCGGCGGGATTGTGGCCGGGTCCGACCGTCCCGGCCGACGACTCAACCTTTCCGGGTGCTGCACCGTTGGGGATGGTTGACGGTGTCGTTTCCCGACGGAACGGCCTACACCGGGTGAGGAGCGGGTGTGCGCAGGGAGCAGGAGCAGGAGTTCGTGGCGTTCGTCGACGCGGTCTCACCGCGCCTGCTCGCCAGCGCCTGGCTGCTCACCGGTGACGCCGAGGCGGCCCAGGACCTGGTCCAGGAGACCCTGGCCCGGCTCTACGTCCGGTGGCGACGGGTCCGCGGGGGCAACCCCACGGCATACGCCCGCCGTGTCCTGACCAACCTGCACACCGACACCTGGCGCAGCCGGCGCCGGGAGGTGCTGGTGGCCGAGCCGGTTGAGTTCGTCGGGAGCGATCCGGACGGGGGACGGCACGTCGACGTCGTCCGGGCGCTGCAGTCGCTGCCGCCGCGGGAGCGTGAGGTGGTCGTGCTGCGGCACTACCTGGACCTGTCCGAGGAACAGACGGCGCGGACCCTCGGCACCTCGGTCGGCACGGTCAAGAGCTCGGCCTCACGGGGGCTGGGCAAGCTGCGGGAGATCCTGCGGGAAGGAGACGGGTCCCATGTCGGACGAGCGTGAGATGGTGCAGTTGCTGGACCGTGCGGTGCAGGAGGGGCCGCCGTTGCGGATCGACGCGGCAGCCGTGGTGGCCGCCGGGCGTGGCAGGGTGCGACGCCGCCGGCTCACCGGTCTCGGGGCCACCGTCGTCCTGGCCGGCGGGGTGTGGTTGGGCGGGAGCCAATTGGCCGGGGGAGAGCACGCGGACGTCCCGCCACCGGCAGCGACCGGGCAGGTGGGGGTGGTGCCGATGGAGGAGGGCGTCAACCTCCTCGGGCACGAGTTCAGCGTCTCCCTCAGCGAGGAGACCCACGGCGAGCTGGTCCTGACCCAGGAGGACGACCCGGACCGCCGGCAGTTCGTCCTGGGGCCGCCGGCCGGGTCGGAGGTGCAGTTCCAGCGGACCCCGGCCGGCGTGGTCGTGGCCGTCCCGGGGTGGGACCCGGGGCAACCGGCGCCGGTGGACGTGCAGGTCCGGACGTCCGACGGGGCGACCCGCTGGGTGGAGAGCACCGACTCGCTCGTCGTCCAGACCCCGGAGGCGGCGGTCGCGCTGCTGACGGTGCCCGCCGAGCCCGGGGAGGTCCTCGCCGTGGCCCAGGTGCGTCTCGCCGACGACACCGTGCTCGAGGAGGTGTCCGCGACCTTCCCGCCGCCCGTCCTTGAGGTCACCGTCGGTGACGGGGGCTACGGGCTGTCCCTCGACGGTGCTGAGCTGCAGCGTGCCCGGTCCCTGCCCGGCGACCTCGACGTCTGGACCAGCCAGAGCCGGACCGTGGTGCTCTCGCCAGCGGATGACGGGCAGTGGTCGGTCGTGCTGTTCCGCAATCAGGTCTCGGGCTTTCCGGCGCTCCAGGACGCACTCGACGTCGATGGTCGGTCGATGACGGTGCGCGTCTACGAGGGCCTGGTGGCCGACGACGTCGCCGATGTGTTGCTCGGCCGTGGCGACGAGATGTCGCTGGGCTCGGGCGAGACGGTGCTCACGGAGCAGGTGGCCTCCATCGGTGGCGTCGCCTGCTACGTGCCGAGCGTGGACTTCTGGTGTGTGCGTCCGTCCCTGGCGGCCGAGGGGTACCCCGGGGAGTTGGCACCCGGGGTCGCGCCGCTGTCCGCGGGGTTCGCCGACCCCTACATCCTGGGCGGGGACAACTCGGAGGGCATCCTGGAGTTCGTGGTCGCCCAACGGGTGCCGGAGGGGGCCGTCGGGGGCGCGCTGGAGTTGCCGGGTGGGGAGCCGGTGTCCGCCGAGGTCGTGCGGCTGGGCGGCTCGGCCCTGGCCGTGGCCCGGGCGACCGCACCGGCACAGGACGAGGACCGGGCACTGGAGGAGTGGACCGAACTCATGACGTCCATGGACGGGTTCACCTGGGACTACGGGAGCGACTGACCGACCCTCGGGCGCAAAGCGGTTGCCTGCCCGCGGCCCCGTGGGCACGATGGAGGCCGTCGACCCGGGAGGCCCGGCCATGCTGCACCTGTCACGTCCGGTGACGCCCACCGGCGGCGGGGTCGTGGAGGTGGCGTGCGACGAGTCCGGCGCGGAGGGGGAGCACCTGGCGGGGGCGACGACCGACGTCTTCGCCCATGCCACGGTGGCGGTGCCGCCGGGTCCGGCCGCGCTGGCCCTCGCGGAGATCCGTGACCTGATCGGGTCGCCCGCCCAGGAGTACAAGGCGAACCACCTGCTCCGCCGCAAGCACCGGGAGGTGCTGCGGTGGTTTCTCGGGCCGACCGGGCCGGTCACCGGGGTCGCCCGGGTCCACCTGGTCGAGAAGGAGTACTTCCTGCTGCGACGGCTGTGCTGGTTCCTGCTGGGCGACGCCGCCCCCGCCCGGTCGGTGTACCGCTCGGGTGTCCGGGGCGCCGCACCCCCGCGGTGGCGGGAGTTCCTGGGCGCGGCCAACGACCTGATGCGGACCCGGGCCGTCGAGGGGCCCGGCGATCCGGTAGCCGTGTTCTACCGGGCGCTCGCGGCGCTCGATCCGGGGCAGGCGCCGGTCCTAGACCGGCTAGCGCGGACGCGAGCCAGGGCGGAGCGGCGGCGACCGGAGCTCGTGGGCGATGTCGCGTCGATCCCGGTGCTCGACCCGCTCTTCCCGGCGGTGGAACGTGCCGTCCACCTCTGGGGCTCGCCGGACCGTCCGGTCGTCCTGGTCCACGACCGCCAGCGCTCGCTCTCGCCGGACCGGGTGGTCACGCTGGCGGCCGGGCTGGGTGGCCGGCTCGCCGGGATCCACCAGGTGGACTCGGCGACCGACCCGAGGGTGCAGCTGGCCGACTTCCTGGCCGGGGTGGCCCGCTGGATCGCCTCGGAGGAGCTCGGGGGCCGGGGCGAGCCCGACCTCACCGAGTCCCTCACGGCATACGTGGATCCCGCCTCGATCTGGGCCGACCGCGTCAGTTGGTCGCGGCTCTCCACAGGCGCGATCGCCGGGTAGGCCGGTCGCTTGGGCTGCCCACGGGGGTTTCGCGGGCGCCCGCAGGCGGCGCCATGCACTTTGCGTCATGCATTGTGAGTCGCAGGTCACCCAAGGTGCATGACCCAAACTGCATGGCGGGCCGATCGCGCGGGGGAATCAGTCGCCGGCGACGAAGAAGAGCCAGGTGCCGTCCTCGGCGATCCCCACACGCCAGCCCGAGTAGCCCTCGGCGCCGCGCATCTGCTCCACCTCGTCGGCGGAGTAGAGCCCCGCGTCGACGATCTCCTGCCAGTCGGCGTCGGTCGCCCCGGCCGAGTAGGCGGCCGGCCACACGGTGACCGCCCCGTCCCCCTCGTAGACCTCCTGGCTCGGGGACGTGGCGGTGAGCAGGACCGCCAGCGCCAGGTAACGGCCCTCGACGTCGGGGAGCGCCAGGGCCTCCTCGGCCGGCACCTCGCCGAAGGACAGGGAGGGTTGGTCCGCCTCGGCGGCGGCGATCAGCGATTCCGGGTCGCAGTCGACCGCCGCGTCCAGCAGGGTCGTCGCGAGCTGCACGACTGGGTCGGGGGAGTCGCCGGCGTTGAGCTCACCGGCGGTGTAGCCGCTGCTGGAGCACTCCTGCGCCGGCGGTGCGGCCTCCTCGGTGCTCTCCTCGGGCTCCTCGCTGGTCTCCTCGGGCTCCTCGGCGGTCTCCTCGTCGGTGGCGGTCTCCTCCTCGCTGGTGGTGGTGGCCTCCTCCTCGGTGGCGGACTGCTCTGCGGTGGGCGACGGGTCGGTGGCCGGTTCCTCGACCGCTCCGCAGGAGGCAGTGAGCACGGCGGCAGCGAGGGCGGGGACGAGCAGGATGCGGCGCACGAAGGGGTCCTTCCGGGTCGCGGACTCGGGCGGCGCCCAACATATCCGTAGACTGGGGCCGCGTGGCGGACCGCCATGCATCCATCCACGATCCCGACCAGAGGTTCCACTGTGCTCCGTACACACCGGGCCGGCTCCCTGCGTGCCGACCACTCCGACCAGACCGTCACGCTCACCGGGTGGGTTGCCCGGCGACGCGATCACGGCGGGGTGGCGTTCCTGGATCTGCGGGACGCCTCCGGGGTCGTCCAGGTGGTGGCCCGCGACGAGGTGCTGGCCGAGGGCGGGGCGCACGACCTGCGCAACGAGTACTGCATCAAGGTCACCGGCACCGTGCGGATCCGGCCCGAGGGCAACACCAACCCGGAGCTGCCCACCGGCGAGGTCGAGGTGGTCGCTGCCGACCTGGAGGTCCTCAGCGAGTCCGAGGCCCTGCCGTTCCAGATCGACGAGCGGGTCACCGTCGGTGAGGAGGCCCGCCTCCGGCACCGCTACCTGGACCTGCGCCGCCCGGGCGCCAACGCCGCCGGGCAGAACCTGCGGCTGCGCAGCAAGGTGAACGCCGCGGCCCGGTCGCTGCTCAACGAGCGCGACTTCGTCGAGATCGAGACCCCGACGCTGACCCGGTCCACGCCGGAGGGGGCCCGCGACTTCTTGGTGCCCGCGCGGCTGCAGCCCGGGTCCTGGTACGCCCTCCCGCAGAGCCCGCAGCTGTTCAAGCAGCTGCTCATGGTGGCCGGGATGGAGCGCTACTACCAGATCGCCCGGTGCTACCGGGACGAGGACTTCCGCGCGGACCGCCAGCCGGAGTTCACCCAGCTCGACATCGAGATGAGCTTCGTCGAGCAGGAGGACGTCATCGAGCTCGGCGAGGCCATCGCCAAGGCCGTCTGGCAGGTGATCGGGGTCGACCTGCCCACCCCGTTCCCCCGGATCACCTACGCCGAGTCGATGGCCCGCTACGGCTCGGACAAGCCGGACCTGCGCTTCGACCTCGAGCTGGTGGACTGCACGGCATACTTCGCCGACACCCCCTTCCGGGTCTTCCAGGCGCCGTATGTCGGGGCGGTCGTCATGCCCGGCGGCGGCAGTCAGCCGCGGCGCCAGTTCGACGCCTGGCAGGAGTGGGCCAAGCAGCGCGGGGCCAAGGGCCTGGCGTATGTGACGGTCGCCGAGGACGGCACGCTCGGCGGACCGGTGGCCAAGAACCTCAGCGACGCCGAGCGGGACGGCCTGGCCGCCCACGTCGGCGCGAAGCCGGGGGACTGCGTCTTCTTCGGGGCCGGTGCGGTGAAGTCCAGCCGGGCACTCCTCGGTGCCGCCCGCACCGAGATCGCGCGACGTTGCGACCTGATCGACGAGTCGGCGTGGTCGCTGCTCTGGGTGGTGGACGCGCCGCTGTTCGAGCCGGCCAGCGAGGCCGTGGCCGCGGGCGACGTCGCCGTCGGCGGCGGGGCCTGGACGGCCGTGCACCACGCGTTCACCTCCCCGCAGGAGCAGTTCCTGGACACCCTGGAGGAGGACCCGGGCGCGGCCCTGGCCTACGCATACGACATGGTCTGCAACGGCAACGAGATCGGCGGCGGGTCGATCCGTATCCACCGTCGCGACGTCCAGGAGCGGGTCTTCTCGATCATGGGGCTGTCCGAGGAGGAGGCCCAGGAGAAGTTCGGCTTCCTGCTCGAGGCGTTCAAATTCGGTGCGCCCCCGCACGGTGGCATCGCCTTCGGCTGGGACCGGATCGTGGCCCTGCTGGCCGGCACGGACTCGATCCGCGACGTCATCGCCTTCCCCAAGTCCGGTGGTGGCTTCGACCCGCTGACCGAGGCGCCGGCCCCGATCACCGCGGAGCAGCGCAAGGAGGCCGGCGTCGACTTCGAGCCGGCCGAGGCCGGGGCAGCAGGTCAGGACGCCGCGGAGGGGTAGGTCACCCCGGCACCGCGCTGATCCGTCGGAGGAGCTCGGGGGCGCCATCGCCGTCGAGCTCCTCGGCGGTGACCGAGCGGCCCGAGAGCACCAGCAGCATCGTCTCGGCGGTGCCCCGGACGTCGGGCCCGGACCCGCTGGCCCACCCGATGTCGTCGGCGACCAGCCGGAGCCCGGCGATCCGCTCGGCGGGCCCGCCCCCGAGCGGGATGGTGGACGGCCAGCGCGCCCGCAGGAGGAACCTCGCGACGGGCAGGAAGGCCTCCCGGGGCACCGCCCGGGGAAGCCCCAGCGGTTTGCGGGCGTCCAGGGCGTGCACGGTGACGTCGACGACGGACAGCACGAGTGGCAGACCCGGTGGGGTCACCTCGTCGCGGAGGTTGCGCCGCATCCGCTCCAGGATCGCCGGGGTGCCCCGTTCGGCCCACCGCACCGCCGTCTCGGTGATCATCCGGTTGTACCCGAACCGGGCCCGCGCCGCCTCGGTGACCATCTCGTGGAGCCGCAGCGACTGGGCGAATGCCGCGTGCGCGGCGAGGTCCTGGACGGTCCAGCCGGCGCAGAGGGACGGCGTCGTCCACTGCTGAGGATCCAGCGTCTCCAGGAGGGCGATGAAGGCCTGGCGCTCGCTGCGCAGGACGGGGGACAGCGCACCCATGCCCCAGTGTGGCACCCCGGGTCGCCCGGCACCAGGGTCCAGGACCGCCAGGTCAGGCGTCTGGTGGGGGTGTGGGGTCGCCCGGTCAGGCGTCTGGTGGGGGCGTGGGGCCGCCCGGTCAGGCGTCTGGTGGGGGTCGGGGGCCGCCAGCTCGGGCGTCCGGTCGGGGGGTGGGGCGGGGCGGGGGCGGTCGCCTATCGTTGCGGGTATGCCCCTCTCCCCAGCCGGCAACGGCCGCACGGACGTCGTGGTCGTGGGGGCGGGGCCGAACGGGCTGGCCGCGGCCGTGACGCTGGCGCGGGCGGGGCTCGAGGTCACCGTCCTGGAGGGGCAGCCCACGCCGGGCGGGGGAGTGCGCACGCTGCCGCTCGTCACCCCGCAGGTGTCGGAGGCGGAGGGGCTGCTGCGGGACGTCTGCGCCGCGGTGCCGGCCGCGGCGCCGTCGTCCCCGTTCTTCGCCGCCTTCGACCTGCCCGCGCGAAGCCTGGACCTCATCGTGCCGGAGGTGTCCTACGCCCAGCCGCTGGACGGCGGCCTGGCCGGGATCGCCTACCGGGACCTGGAGACGACCATCGAGGGTCTGGGTCCGGACGGGGCCCGGTGGCGGACCCTGATGGGCGGTCTGGTGCGGCACTACCGGGACGTCGCGGCGATCGCACTGTCGGACAAGCGCTCGGTGCCCGCTCCCGCCACGACCCCGGCGGGGTTGGCGGCGGCGGGTGCGGCCTTCGGGCGGGCCGTCGCGCTGCTGTCCACCCGGGCCGCCGACGGTTGGTGGCCCGACGGGACGGGGCACGCCCTGGTGAACGGTGTCGCGGCGCACACGATCACCAGGCTTCCCTCGCTCGCCGCGGCCGGCACGGCGGCCTACCTCGGCGCGCTGGCGCACAGCCCCACCGGGTGGCCGCTGGTCCGCGGGGGGATCGGCGAGATCACCCGCGCCCTGGTCACCGACCTCGAGGCGCACGGGGGTCGGGTGCTCACCGACCACCCGGTGTGGAGCGGTGCGGACATCCCGCCCGCCCGCGCGGTGCTGCTGGACACGCACGCCAGGGTGGCGGCGCCGCTGCTCGCCGAGCCCTACCGGTCGCGGGTGGCCGCCCTCCCGCTGGGGGCCTCGGTCTGCAAGCTCGACTACGTGCTGTCCGGCCCGGTCCCGTGGTCGCACCCGGAGGTCGGACGGGCCGGCACGGTGCACGTCGCCGGCACCGTCGAGCAGGCGCGTGCCGCGGAGGCCGAGGTGGCGGCGGGACGCCACGCCGAACAGCCGGTGCTGCTGGTGAGCGATCCCGCCGCGCACGACCCCGGCCGGGAAGGTCCGTCGGGGTTGCGCCCGCTCTGGGTCTATGCCCACGTGCCGCACGGGTCCACCCGGGACGTCCGGGCCCCCGCGGAGGCACAGCTCGAGCGATTCGCTCCCGGTTTCCGGGACGTCGTCGTGGACTGCCTGGTCACCCCGGCCGCGGAGCTGTCCGAGCACAATGCGGGCTATCCGGGAGGGGACATCTCCGGGGGGCTGATCACGATGTGGCACATGGTGGTCCGCCCGACGCTGCGCGTCGACCCGTATGCCGTGGCGCCCGGGGTGTGGTTGTGCTCGGCCTCGACGCCGCCCGGCCCGGGGGTGCACGGCATGTCCGGCTTCCACGCCGCCCGGCGGGTGCTGCGCGCGTTCGGGATCACCGGCGTGCCCTCGCTCGGTCCCGCCTGACCGACCGGCCCCGCGACCGGCGCGCCGACGTGCGGGTGGTCCTGCGGTGGCGCAGCCATGCGGCATACCGCTCCCACGGCAGGAAGGCGGACCAGCAGACCACGGTGGGCAGGAAGTGGATCCCGAGCAGCACGAAGGTGCTCAGGTGGAAGCCGACGAAGAAGAGGACGACCAGCCAGCGGCGGTGCTCGCGGACCAGGAAGACCGCCGGGGCGAGCAGTTCCAGGGCCATCGCGCCCCACTGGGAGGCCCGCAACAGCAGCGCCTGGTCCACCAGGTGGACGTTGACCGGGTTGGGGCGGCGCAGGAAGGCCCACACCAGGGTCCCGGAGTTGCCCCAGCGGACCAGGTCCCAGTCGTTGAGCACGGCCTTGGCCAGCACCGACCCGGTGTAGGTCAGCACGGTAAAGACCTGGACCATCCGCAGCGCCCACCCGGCACCACCGCTGCGGTCGGGGTCGCGGTAGCGGCAGACGCCGGCGGTGGGCAGCACCAGCATCGCCACCATGATCGCCATGTGGTCGTGGGCCACGTAGCCGAAGCTCATCCCGTACAGGCACCAGACGGCGTAGCAGCCGCTCAGCAGCAGACCGCCCACCACCTGGACCGCCGCCGGTACCCGGGCGCGGGCGCCCAGCGCGACCCCGACCAACCCCGCCGCGATCCCGACCAGCAGCAGGGTGGGGACCGCCCCGGTGGGCGCCGGCAGCCCCAGGGCGGAGGCCACCGGGACCGGGTCGTAGAACTCCGGCGTCCCGCTGCGGTCGCGGGGCGACCGGAGGAACACCAGGGCGTCGAGCAGCGCCATCGTGCCGACCAGCACCCGGACCCAGGCGACCCGGGCCCGGGGGACGGGGGCGACCCACCACCCGGCCACGGCGCGGAGCACCCTCACCCGGTCTCCCCGGTCCAGGCCAGGACCAGCCGGTCCTCGACGGGCCCGTGCTGGGCGCCGTCCCGCAGCCGGTGTACCTGTTGGCGGATCTCCAGGGCCGCGAGGTCGGTGCCCGGGTGCTGCGCCTCGTAGGTCGCCTCCAGCAGGGCCAGGCGCGAGGGGTCCTGCTCCAGCTCCGGCAGGGCGACCTCCATCTCGACCCGGGTCATCCCGACGGTGTCGGCCCGCATCTCGATCCGTTCGATCCGGCCGTCGGCGAACCGCCCCACCAGGTAGGTGTCCAGGACCACCCCGTCGGGGTCCCGTGCCACGCCGTACTGGCCCAGCATGCCCAGCGGGAACCAGTCGTCGTGCCGGCCGAGCTGGGCCGTCAGCAGGATGCCCAGGAAGACCGCGGTGACGGTCAGGCGCAGCACGATCCCGAACCGACCGAGCCCGCCCGCCGGGGGACGCTCGGTGGGCCGGTCCTGCACCGGAGGTTCCCCTGTCACCCGACCAGGGTAGGGCGTGTCGGCCCGGCGGTCAGGCCAGACGCCGGCTGTGCCAGGGGTAGGCGGTGCGGTAGCCGAGCCGGCGGTAGAGCGACAACGCCGTGGCGTTCGCGCTGTACACCCCGAGGGTGCAGACCCCGTGCCCGGCCAGGGCACGGCGGGTCAGCGCCGCGGTGATCGCCGCGCCCAGGCCGCGGCCGCGGTGCGCGCCGTGCACGACGATGCCGGCCAGGTGCGGGGCGCCGGAGCTCAGCCGTTGCATGCCCCCGGCGGCCAAGAGCGCGCCGTCGGCTCCCCGGAGGCCGAGCCACAGCACGGTCCGCCCGGTCCCCGGCTCGCCCTCGGCGGTCGGGCTGTGCTCCGCCGAGAAGACCGCGAGCTCCTCGGCGTCCGCGGCGTCGTCCAACTCCTGCAGCGCCGCCTCGCCGGGGCGGGAGGCCGGCGCGGAGGTGGTCCACATGAAGTCCCACTCCCCGCCGCCGGCGAGGTCGAAGTGCGCCGCCAGCACCGCGGCATACGGCTGGGGGATGGACAGGCTGCCCACCCCGAGCCGCGCGACGTGTCCCTCCTCGCGCAGCCCGGTGAGCAGGTCGGCGAGGCCGTCCGCGGGGGAGGTGCCGCCGGCGGGCAGCGGGATCAGCCACAGCCCGTGCCGGTGGGTGCTCTGCCGTTCCACCGCCACGGCCCCCGTGCCCGCCAGGACCGCCCCCTCGAACGGGTCGGGCACCGCCCACCGGACGAACGGGTCGTCCCGGGTCAGGCCCAGCAGGTCCGGGTGGGTGCGCACGGGGCGCAGCGGTCGGTCGGGCACCGGCACATCGTAGGGAGCCGGGGGTGGCGGCCGGTCGGCCAGGGCGGTGGGTCAGGCGGCGAGCCAGGCCGCGGCAGCGGCCAGCAGACCGGTGGCCAGGCAGGTCAGGAGGGTCGGGAGGGAGGCCGCCGCGCGGGCGGAGACCAGGTGGTCGGCTGCGTACTCGTGCATGTCCCCAAGCCTGGCTCGGGCAGGGTCTCCCGCGCGTCGGACCGCGGGACTGTTCCGGGGTACGACGCAGGTGGTGGCCGGTCGCCCGGTGTCCTCCCGGGGTATGACGAGGGGCACGGGATAACCTGCCCAGGTGCCCGGACCCGACGGTGGTGACCTGTTCGCCCAGCAGCTCGACGAGACCGGCGACCTGCGACCGCCCCTGGCGGTGCGGATGCGCCCGGCCTCGCTGGAGGAGGTCCGCGGGCAGGGGGACGTGCTGCGGCCGGGGAGCCCGCTGCGCCGATTGATCGAGGGGCAGGGCGGTGCGGCCGGGCCGCTGTCGGCCATCCTCTGGGGTCCGCCGGGGACCGGCAAGACGACCCTGGCGCACCTGGTGGCCCAGGCCGCCGGACGCACCTTCGTGGAGCTGTCCGCCGTCACCGCGGGGGTCAAGGACGTCCGGGCGGTGATGGAGCAGGCGACCCGCGAGCGGAGCCTGTACAGCCGGCAGACGGTGCTCTTCCTCGACGAGATCCACCGGTTCAGCAAGGCCCAGCAGGACGCCCTGCTGCCGGGGGTGGAGAACCGGCTGGTGATCCTGGTCGCCGCCACCACCGAGAACCCCTCGTTCAGCGTGATCTCCCCGCTGCTGTCGCGGTCCATGCTGATCCGGCTGCAGTCCCTGGACGACCAGCAGGTCGGCGAGGTGATCGACGAGGCGCTGGTGGACGGGCGGGGACTCGAGGGCAGGTTCACCCTCGAGCCGGAGGCCCGGGACCACGTGATCCGGATCGCCGGCGGGGACGCCCGCCGGGCGCTGACCACGCTGGAGGCCGCTGCGGGGGTCGCCGAGGACGCCGTGCCCGCGGGGCGCGAGCACGAGCCGGTGGTGATCACCGTCGCCGCCGCCGAACAGGCCGTGGACCAGGCAGCCGTCCGCTACGACCGGACCGGGGACCAGCACTACGACGTGGCCAGCGCCTTCATCAAGTCCATGCGGGGCAGCGACGTCGACGCGGCACTGCACTACCTGGCCCGGCAGCTGGAGGCGGGGGAGGACCCGCGGTTCATCGCGCGGCGGATCGTCATCGCGGCCAGCGAGGACGTGGGGATGGGGGACCCGACGGCCCTGCAGACCGCCGTGGCCGCGATGCACGCGGTCGCCCAGATCGGGATGCCCGAGGCCCGGATCATCCTGGCGCAGGCCGTGGTCCACAACGCGCTCGCGCCCAAGTCCAACGCGGCATACGGCGGGATCAACGCCGCCATCGCCGACGTGCGGGCGGGCAAGGGGGGCGCGGTCCCGGCCCACCTGAGGGGGAGCGGGTATGCCGGGGCGGCTGGACTCGGGCACGGGGAGGGCTACCGCTACAGCCACGACGAGCCGGCCGGGGTCGGGCCGCAGCAGTACCTGCCCGACGACCTGGTCGACGCCGACTACTACCACCCCACGGACCGTGGTTGGGAGGAACGTCTCGGGCCGCGCTGGCGCCACCTGCGCGGGATCATCCGGGGCGAGGAATCCTCCGGTTAGAGTGTCCCGACCCCGACTCATGCATGAGGAGCTCATGGAAACCGCCGAGATCCGCCGTCGCTGGCTGTCCTTCTTCGAGGGCAAGGGCCACACGGTGGTGCCGAGTGCGCCGCTGCTGTACGACGACCCCAACCTGCTGTTCGTGAACGCGGGGATGGTGCCCTTCAAGCCCTACTTCCTCGGGCAGCAGACCCCGCCCTGGGCCCGGGCGACCTCGGTGCAGAAGTGCGTGCGGACCCTGGACATCGAGGAGGTCGGCAAGACCACCCGGCACGGCACCTTCTTCCAGATGAACGGCAACTTCTCCTTCGGCGACTACTTCAAGGAGGGGGCGATCTCCTACGCCTGGGAGCTGGTCACCGGCTCCCAGGACGACGGGTTCCTCGGGTTCGACCCGGACACCGTCTGGGTGACCGTGCTGGAGGGGGACGACGAGGCCGCCGACATCTGGCACCGGGTGGCCGGGCTGCCGCAGGAGCGGATCCAGCGGCGCGGCCGGGAGGACAACTACTGGCACATGGGGGTCGCGGGCCCCGGTGGGCCCTGCAGCGAGATCTACATCGACCGGGGGCCGGAGCACGGCCCCGACGGCGGCCCCGTGGTCGACGAGGACCGGTTCCTGGAGATCTGGAACCTGGTCTTCATGCAGGAGGAGCTCTCCGCGGTCCGCTCCAAGGTGGACTTCGACATCGCCCGTGAGTTGCCGCACAAGAACATCGACACCGGGATGGGCCTGGAGCGGGTGGCCTACCTGCTCCAGGGGGTGGACAACCTCTACGAGATCGACGAGGTCTACCCGGTCATCGCCGCCGCCGAGGAGCTGTCCGGGCGGCACTACGGGGCCGACCACGGCGACGACGTCCGGTTCCGGGTGGTCGCCGACCACGTCCGGTCCGGACTGATGCTGATGGGCGACGGGGTGACCCCGGGCAACGAGGGCCGCGGCTACGTCCTGCGCCGCCTGCTGCGCCGCGCGGTCCGCTCCATGCGGCTGCTCGGCGTGCAGGACCCGGCGCTGCCCCAGCTGCTCCCGGTCAGCCTGGAGGCAATGGCCAAGTCCTACCCCGAGCTGGAGCCGATGTTCGGCCGGATCAGCCAGATCGCCTACGCCGAGGAGGACGCCTTCCGGCGCACCCTCGCGTCCGGCACGACCATCCTGGACACCGCGGTCAGCCGGGCCAAGGCGCAAGGCTCCACCCAACTGCCCGGTGACCAGGCCTTCGCGCTGCACGACACCTACGGCTTCCCGATCGACCTGACCCTGGAGATGGCCGAGGAGCAGGGCCTGTCCGTGGACCGGGACGGGTTCACCCGGCTGATGACCGAGCAGCGCGAGCGGGCCAAGGCCGACGCGCGGGCCAAGAAGTCCGGACACGCGGCCACCGAGGTGTGGCGCGAGCTGCGCGACCAGGGCGCGACCGAGTTCCTGGCCTACCAGTCGCTGACCGCCGAGGCCTCGGTGCGCGGCCTGGTCGTCGACGGCGCCCGGGTGCCCGCCCTGGAGCAGGGCCAGCGCGGCATGCTCGTGCTGGACCGCACCCCGTTCTACGCCGAGTCCGGTGGACAGATCGCCGACGAGGGCGTGATCGAGGCCGACGGCGTGCGGTTGCGCGTCCGGGACGTGCAGCGCCCCGTGAAGGGCCTGATCGTGCACACCGTCGAGGTCGAGGAGGGGTCGCTCCGCGAGGGCGCCGGGGTGCAGGCCCTGGTCGACCCCGACTGGCGGGTGCAGGCCTGCCAGGCGCACTCGGGCACCCACGTGGTGCACGCCGCGCTGCGGCAGGTACTCGGCCCCAACGCGCTGCAGAGCGGCTCCTACAACAAGCCGGGCTACCTGCGGCTGGACTTCGCCTGGAACTCCGCGCTCTCCGCCGAGACCCGCTCGGAGATCGAGGAGGTGGCCAACCTCGCGCTGCGCCAGGACCTGCCGGTGTCGGCCGCCTACATGACCCTGCCCGAGGCCCGCGCCCAGGGTGCGCTGGCGCTGTTCGGCGAGACGTATGACGAGCAGGTCCGGGTCGTCGAGATCGGCGGCCCGTGGTCCCGGGAGTTGTGCGGTGGCACCCACGTGCGGCACTCCTCCCAGGTCGGGGCGCTGACCATGATCGGGGAGTCCTCCGTCGGGTCCGGCTCGCGACGGGTGGAGGCCCTGGTCGGGATGGACGCGCTGCGCTACCTCGCCGGCGAACGGGCCCTGGTCCACGAGCTCACCTCGCTGGTCGGGGTCAGCCAGGAACACCTCACCGACCGGATCGGGCAGGTCCTGGCCCGCCTCAAGGAGGCCGAGCGCGAGCTCGCCACGATGCGCCAGCAGCAGGTCCTGGCCGCGGCCGGCCAGCTGGTCGAGCAGGCCAAGGACGTCAACGGCGTGCGGGTGCTCCTGCACGACGCCGGCACCGGGGTCGCGGCCGACGAGTTGCGCTCCCTGGCGACCGACCTGCGGAGCAGGCTCGGTGACGAGCGTCCGGCCGTCGTCGCGGTGGCTGGGGTCAACAACGAGCGCCCGGCGATCGTGGTGGCCACCAACGGGACCGCCCGCGACGCGGGGGTCCGGGCCGGCGCCCTGGTGAAGGTCGCCGCGCAGGCCCTCGGCGGGGGCGGTGGCGGCAAGGACGACCTCGCCCAGGGCGGCGGTCAGGACCCGAGCCAGGTCCCGGCGGCCCTCACCGCGGTCGAGCAGAACGTCGCCGAGCACGCGACCCCGGCCAGGTAACCGGGCGTGCGGCGCGGTGTGCGGCTGGGGGTAGACGTAGGACAGGTCAGGGTCGGGGTGGCCCAGAGCGACCCCGACGGCCTGCTCGCGACCCCGGTCGCCACGCTGGACCGGGACGAGGACGGTGGGTCCGACCTCGACCGGATCGGCGACCTCGTCGCGGAGTCGGCGGTGCTGGAGGTCGTCGTCGGGCTCCCGCGCTCCCTCTCCGGGGAGGAGGGGGTGGCCGCGCGGCGCGCTCGCGACTACGCTGCCTCGTTGCACCGTCGCCTCGCCCCGGTGGCGGTCACACTGTTTGACGAACGGTTGACGACCGTCGATGCCCACCGGGTCCTGCGCTCCAGCGGGGTCAGTGGGCGGGAGCACCGTTCCCGGGTCGACCAGGCGGCCGCCGTGCTCATCCTGCAGGCGGCGCTGGACGCCGAACGCACTACCGGTCGACCGGCCGGCGAACCCGTGGGTGCCCGCAAGCCACGGACCAAGAGGTCCGCGGCCCGACACGAAGGAACGCAGCCGTGACCCGATCCCCTGACAACGGACCCGTGGACGGCCGCGCCGAGGAGGTGCCTCCCGGCGACGTGCACCCGGACGACCTGAGCCACGACGAGGCCCACGAGGACCTGCACCGCCACGAGGACCTGCACCACGACGAGGACCACCCCGAGGACGAGGACTGGTTCGCCGACGGCGACGGGACCCTCGCCGACGACGTGATCGCGACCGGGGTCCACCCGGACGACGTCGTGGACGAGGACGAGCGGCCGCGCCGCAAGCGCAAGCACCGCTCGCCGGCGGTCCGCTGGGGGGCGATCCTGCTGGCGCTGGTCATCGTGCTCGGCGGCGGGTTCTTCGGCGCCCGGGCGCTGGGCGACCTGGTCCCCAGCTTCGACTTCGGCAGCGGCGCACCCGAGGACTACGAGGGGGAGGGCAGCGGCGAGGTCGAGATCGAGATCCCCGGGGGTGCCGGTGGCGGCGAGATCGGCCAGGTGCTCTACGACGCCGGCGTCGTGGCCAGCCCCGAGGCCTTCTCGAACGTGGCGGCCGCCGACCCGCGGGCCACCGCGATCCAACCGGGCAGCTACACCATGGCCAAGGAGATGAGCGCCAGCGCCGCCCTGGAGCGGCTGCTGGACTCCGAGAGCCGGAACGTGGCCCGGGTGACCCTCCGGGAGGGGCTGTGGACCTCCGAGGTCTTCGCCCTGCTCGCCGAGGGCACCGGCAACGAGGTCGCCGACTACGAGGCGGTCGACCCGGAGTCCCTGGACCTGCCGGACGCGGCCGACGGCGAGCTGGAGGGGTTCCTCGCGCCGGACACCTACTCCTTCGCCCCCGACGACACGCCGGAGGAGCAGCTGCGCCAGATGGTCGCCCTGGGCAACCAGCGCTACCAGGAGCTCGGGGTCCCCGAGGACGAGCTGCGGGAGACGCTGACCATCGCCAGCATCATCGAGGGCGAGGCCGCCAACCCCGACGACTTCGCCAAGGTCTCCCGGGTCATCCAGAACCGGCTGGACGAGGGCGAGGGGCTGCGGATGGACTCCACCATCCACTTCATCCACCAGGAGCGCGGCCGGGTCGGCACCACCGACGAGCAGCGCAAGGTGGAGAGCCCCTACAACACCTACCTCCACGAGGGCCTGCCCCCGGGGCCGATCAACAACCCGGGCGCCGCCGCCATCGAGGCCGCGATGAACCCGGCGGACGGGGACTGGATGTACTTCGTCACGATCAACCCCGACACCGGCGAGACCGTGTTCACCGAGACCCTGGAGGAGCACGAGGAGCAGGCCGAGATCTTCCAGCAGTGGTGCGAAGAGAACCCGGACCGCTGCTGAGCCATGCCGCACCGTGCCGGGGTGGTCGGGGACCCGATCGCCCACTCCCTGTCTCCTGCACTGCATACGGCCGCGTATGCCGCGCTGGGCCTGACCGACTGGACCTACGGGCTGACCCGGGTCCCGGCCGGTGACCTCGCCCGGCACGTCGGGGGCCTGGACGACTCCTGGGTCGGGATCTCGGTGACGATGCCCGGCAAGGAGGAGGCGCTCGCGCTCGCGGACGTCGTGGGCGACGAGGCCGCGCTGGTCGGCGCCTCCAACACGCTCACCCGCACGGAGGGCGGCTGGCGGGCGGACAACACCGACGTCGCGGGCCTGGCGGAGGCGCTGACGGGGGTCGAGGTCCGTGGGCCCGGTCCGGTCGACGTCATCGGGGCCGGGGCCACGGCACGGTCCGCGCTCGTCGCGCTGCACCGGGTCGGCGCCCGGTCCCTGCGGTTCGTGGTCCGCGGGACGGTGCGCCCGGAGACCGCCGCCCTGGCCGTCCGGCTGGGCCTCACGACGAGCACCGTGTCGTATGCCGACTGGTCGGCCGGGTTGGCCCGCGGCGCAGGGGCGGACGTGGACCTGGTGCTGAGCACGGTCCCACCCGGCGCGACGCCGCCTGTGGACGGCGCCCCCACCTCCCCGGCCGGCGTGGTGTTCGATGTGACGTATGCCCCGTGGCCCAGTCCCCTCGCTCACGACGTCGCCCGGCACGGCCGCACCGCCGTGGGCGGGTGGACCATGCTGCTGCACCAGGCCGCGGCCCAGGTGCGCCTGATGACCGGGCTCGACGCCCCGGTGGAGGCGATGCGCGCCGCCCTCGCCGAGCGCCTGCCCCAGGCCGCGGCGGGATGAGCACCTGGCTACTGCCCCTGGTCGTCGCCGGGCTCGCCCTGGGCGGGGTACCCGTGGCGCGCTGGCTGCGGTGGGTGAGCTACCGCAAGCCGGACGAGGAGGACCTGCCGCTGCCCGGCAAGCGGTGGTGGGTGCCGCCCTGGCTGGCCGTGGCCGGCGGGCTCCTCACCTGGCGGGTGGTGCTCTCCGACCCGGCCCGCGGCGTCGGCGAGGTGGTCGACCCCGGGGTCGGCAGCGGCCGGGAGGGCTGGGTCCAGCTGGTGCTCCTGCTGACCCTGCTCGCGGTCATGCTGGCCTGCGTCTGCCTGGCCGCGATGGACATGGACGTGCACCGGCTCCCCGACCGCATCATGTGGCCGACCATGGGGGTGCTCACCGTCGGGCTGCTGCTGGCCGGCCTGCTCGGCGGGGGGCTGCTGCCGTGGGTCTGGGCGCTGCTCGCCGGACTGCTCTGCGGGCTCGCCTACCTCCTGCTGGCGCTGACCTCACTGGCCCGGGGATCGCTCGCGATCGGTCTCGGGGACGTCAAGTTGGCCGCCCTGCTGGGCGCCGGGCTCGGCTGGTTCGGCTGGCAGTCGGTGGTCGTGGGGATGTATGCCGGGGTGCTCCTCGGCGGGGTGTTCGCCCTGGTGCTGCTCGTGCTGCGCCGCGTCACCTTCGGCGGCCACCTGCCCTACGGGCCCCCGATGATGATCGGTGCGCTGGTGGGAGCCGTGCTGCCGCCGGATGTGCTGTCCGGACTGTTCTGAGGGCGTGACAGGATTCCCCCTATGTTGCGCTGGATCACCGCAGGGGAGTCCCACGGCCCCGCCCTGACCGCGGTCCTGGAGGGCCTGCCCGCCGGCGTCCGGGTGGACCGGGCCGCCGTGGAGGGGGCCCTGGCCCGACGCCGGCTGGGTCACGGCCGGGGCGCCCGGATGTCGTTCGAGGCGGACCGGCTCAGCTTCCTCGGCGGGCTGCGGCACGGACTCTCCCTCGGGTCGCCGCTGGCCCTGCAGGTGGCCAACAGCGAGTGGGCCAAGTGGGAGTCGGTGATGAACCCCGAGCCCGTCGACCCCGCCGCGCTGGCCGGGGCCGACGACATCGGTGCCCCGCAGGAGCTGGCCCGCAACCGGCCGCTGACCCGGCCGCGCCCGGGGCACGCCGACCTGGTCGGGATGCAGAAGTACGGCTTCGAGGAGGCCCGGCCCGTGCTGGAGCGCGCCTCGGCCCGGGAGACCGCCGCGCGGGTCGCGCTCGGCGCCGTGGCCGCCGCCTTCCTGGAGCAGGCCTGCGGGATCGAGCTGGTCAGCCACACCGTCGCGATCGGGGGCGCCGCCAGGGACGCCCGGGACGACGACGCCCCGCTGCTGGAGGACCTGCCGCGCGCCGGCGACGTCGACCGGCTCGATGCGGACCCGGTCCGCACCCTGGACGCCGCCCTGTCGGCGGCCATGGTGGCCGAGATCGACGCGGCCAAGAAGGCCGGCGACACCCTCGGCGGCGTCGTCGAGGTGCTCGCCTGGGGCCTGCCCCCCGGCCTGGGCTCGCACGTCCACTGGGACCGCCGGCTGGACTCCCGCCTGGCCGGGGCGCTGATGGGCATCCAGGCGATCAAGGGGGTCGAACTCGGCGAGGGGTTCCGCACCGCGGCCCGCCGTGGCAGCCAGGCCCACGACGAGATCGAGCGGGACGGGGCCGGCACGGTCCGCCGCCGCACCCTGCGCTCCGGCGGGACCGAGGGCGGGATGAGCACCGGGGAGGTGCTGCGGGTCCGCGCCGCGATGAAGCCGATCAGCACGGTGCCCCGGGCGCTGCAGACCATCGACGTGGCCGACGGCAGCGCCGCCACCGCGATCCACCAGCGCTCGGACGTCTGCGCGGTCCCCGCGGCGGGGGTCGTCGCGGAGGCGATGGTGGCCCTGGTGCTCGCCGACGCCGTGCTGGAGAAGTTCGGCGGCGACTCCGTCGAGGAGGTCCGGCGCAACCACAGGGCCTACCTGGACGCCATCCCCGAGACGATGCGGGGGTTCTGGGATGCCTAGCCCCCGGGTGGTCCTGGTGGGACCGCCGGGCGCCGGCAAGACCACGGTCGGCACGCTGCTCGCGACCGCCTGGGGGGTGCCCTTCCAGGACACCGACCAGGTCATCGAGCAGGCGGAGGGCCGCAGCATCAGCGACATCTTCGTCGAGGACGGGGAGGCCCACTTCCGGGCGCTGGAGCAGGCGCAGGTGACCCGGTCGCTCGCCGAGCACGACGGGGTCCTGGCGCTGGGCGGGGGAGCGGTGATGAGCCCGGAGGTGCAGCAGGCCCTGGTCGGCCACCGGGTGGTCTTCCTGGACGTCGCGATCGCCGACGCGTCCGCCCGGGTGGGGTTCGACGGCTCGCGCCCGCTGCTGGCGGTCAACCCGCGGGCCACCTGGACCCGGATGATGAACGCCCGGCGCGGCACCTACCAGGCCGTGGCCACACACCGGGTCGACACCGCGGGCCGGACCCCGCAGGAGGTCGTCGACGAGATCCGAGCACTCGGGGAGGGACGCATGACGCAGCCGCAGGTGGTCGATGTCGGCCAGGAGTATTCCGTGCACGTCGGGGAGGGGGTGCTGGCCGAGCTGGCGGGCCTGGTCCACCCGGGCCGCCGGGTGCTGGTGGTGCACCAACCGGGCCGGGAGGACCTGGTCCGGCAGGTGGCCTCCGTCGTGGAGGAGGCGGGCGGCACGGCATACCCCCACCCGGTGCCCGACGCGGAGGCGGCCAAGGACGTCTCGGTGCTCGCGGGTGCCTGGGCGGCGCTCGGCCAGGCCGGGTTCACCCGGGACGACCTGGTCGTCGGGCTGGGTGGCGGGGCGACCACCGACCTCGCCGGCTTCGTCGCCGCCACCTGGCTGCGCGGGGTGGACCTGGTCCAGCTGCCCACCTCGCTGCTCGGGGTGGTGGACGCCGCCGTCGGCGGCAAGACCGGCATCAACACCGCCGAGGGCAAGAACCTGGTCGGTGCCTTCCACCCGCCCCGGGCCGTGCTGTGCGACCCCGCCTGGCTGGCCACCATGGAGCAGGGGGACTACTGCTCGGGCCTGGCCGAGATCATCAAGGCCGGCTTCATCCGCGACCCGGAGATCCTGGAGCTGATCGAGGCCGACCCGGACGCGGCGACCCGCGCGGATGCGCCGGTGGCGGTGGACCTGATCGCGCGCGCCGTCCGGGTCAAGAGCGACGTCGTCGCGGCCGACCTCCGGGAGGCCTCGCTGCGCGAGATCCTCAACTACGGCCACACCTTCGCGCACGCGATCGAACAGGTCGAGGGCTACTCCTGGCGGCACGGCGACGCGGTCGCCGTGGGCATGGTCTACGTGGCCGAGCTGGCCCGGGCCGCGGACCTGATCGACCAGGACCTGCTGGACCGCCACCGCAGCGTGCTGACCTCGGTCGGCCTGCCCACGGCATACGGGGGCAGTTCCTGGGAGCGGCTGCGCGCCGCGATGGGCCGGGACAAGAAGACCCGCGGTAGCACGCTCCGCTTCGTCGTGCTCGAGGGGCTGGCCTCACCGGGCCGGTTGGAGGCGCCGGAGGAGGACCTGCTGGAGCGGGCCTACCGGGCCGTCTCCTCCTGAGACCGGCCCCTCACCGGGCCCGGGCCGCAGCCTTCTTGGCGCTGCCGCCACGGCTCGCGGGGAGCATCAGGTCGCGCAGGGCGGCCAGGTCCTCGGCGCCCGGCACCCCCCACCCGGGCTGGTAGCCGACCACCTCGCGCAGCGGCGTGGCCGAGCGGGTCCCCAGCAGGATCTCCACCTGGTCGGCGTCGATCATCGCCGGGTGCACCACCCCGCAGGCCTCGGCCAGCTTGAGCATCTCCCGGCGCCAGGCGCGCAGGTAGTTGGCGGCACGCTCGGCCTTCAGCGGCACGTCGATCCCGCGGGTCAACCAGGGGTTCTGGGTGGCGACACCGGTGGGGCAGTGGTCGTCGTGGCAGCGCTGGGCCTGGATGCAGCCGATCGAGATCATCGCCTCGCGCGCGACGTAGACCATGTCGGCACCCAGCGCGAACGCCACCGCGGCGTTGTCCGGCAGGCCCAACTTGCCGGCCCCGATGAAGACGATGTCCTCGGCCAGGCCCCGCTGCGCGAACAACGCGTACACCCGGGGGAACCCGAGCCTGAACGGGAGCGACACCGAGTCGGCAAAGCTCAGCGGGGCCGCCCCGGTGCCGCCCTCGCCGCCGTCGACGGTGATGAAGTCCACGCCCCGGTCGGTGGTGGCCATCTGCTCGGCCAGCTCCTCCCAGAAGGTCAGGTCGCCCACCGCGGACTTGATGCCGACCGGCAGGCCGGTCTCGGCGGCGATCATCTCCACCCAGTCCAACATCGAGTCGACCGAGTCGAACTCGGCGTGCCGGGAGGGGCTGGCGCAGTCGCGGTCCCGGCGGATCCCGCGGATCTGGGCGATCTCCTCGCTGATCTTGGCCTTGGGCAGCATCCCGCCCAGGCCGGGTTTGGCGCCCTGGCTGAGCTTGATCTCGATCGCCTTCACCGGGTTGGCCGCCACCAGCGCCTTGAGGTTGTCGATGCTGAACGCGCCCTCCTCGTCCCGGCACCCGAAGTAAGCTGTGCCGATCTGGAAGATCAGGTCGGCGCCCTGGCGGTGGTGGTCGGAGATGCCGCCCTCGCCGGTGTTCTGCAGCGCCCCGGCCTCGGCGCACCCGCGGTTCAGCGCCTGGACCGCGGGGGCGGACAGCGACCCGAAGCTCATCGCGGACACGTTGATCACCGACCGTGGCCGGAACGCGCCGGGGCGCCCGCGGGCCGCGCCGAGGACCTTGGCGCAGGGCAGGTCGTCGTGCTCCCCGGAGTGCGCCAGGGTGCTGGGGGAGACCTCGGCGAAGGTGCGGTGCTTGAGCACGGCATACCCCTCGTCATTCTCCATGTCGTTGTCCGTGCCGAAGCCGAAGTAGGGGTTCTCCAGCTTGGAGCTGGCGTAGATGAACCGGCGCTGGTCGCGACTGAACGGTCGCTCCTCGTCGTTGTCGGTGACGATGTACTGCCGCAACTCGGGGCCGACCTTCTCCAACAGGTAGCGGAAGTGCCCGACGACCGGGAAGGTGCGCAGGATCGCGTGCTTGCGCTGCATCAAGTCCCGGGTCGCGACGGCGGCCACCCCGGCCGCAGGGATTGCCAGAGCCTTTGTCCAGTTCATGGCGGCCACTCTGCCGCATACGATGTCGCCATGTCGCGCCATGTCCTCGTCCTCAGCGGGCCCAACCTGGCTGCCCTGGGGAGCCGGGAGCCGGAGATCTACGGCACCCTGACCCTCGCCGACATCCACGACCAGGTGTCCGCCGCGGCGGCCGACCTGGGGCTCACCGTGGACTGCCGGCAGACCGATGACGAGGCCGAACTCGTCGGCTGGCTGCACGAGGCCGCCCGCGCGTCGTGGGACGTGGTGCTCAACCCCGCCGCGTTCACGCACTACTCGTATGCCGTGGGAGACGCCTGCGCCCACCTGGTCGGCTGCGGGTCCCGGCTGGTCGAGGTCCACCTGTCCAACCCTGCCGCACGGGAGTCCTTCCGGCACACCTCGGTGGTCGGACGGTCCGCGACCGGGACCGTCGCCGGCTTCGGAGCCGGGTCCTACCTGCTGGCGCTGCGGGCGCTGGCGGGGCCCTCGGCGGCGGCGAATCGCGACGACCGCGGCTGAGCCGTTAAACTGGTCGACGATCCTGTCGCCCCTCTCGTGGTGCCTGCGTGCGCCGGGGCCGCCCCACCGCATACGAAAGAGACGCCTGTGGCAACGACGAACGACCTGAAGAACGGCCTCGTGCTCAACATCGACAACGGGCTGTGGCAGGTGCTGGAGTTCCAGCACGTGAAGCCCGGCAAGGGGCCGGCGTTCGTGCGTACCAAGCTGAAGAACGTGACGTCCGGCAAGATCATCGACAAGACGTTCAACGCCGGCACCAAGGTGGAGACGGCCACGGTGGACCGCTCCGACATGCAGTACCTGTACCACGACGGCACCGACTACATCTTCATGGACTCCAAGACCTACGAGCAGGTGCCGGTGTCGCCCGAGGTGATGGGCAACGCCACCGACTACCTGCTGGAGAACAGCGAGGCGCTGATCGCCTCGCACGAGGGGACCGTGCTCTACATCGAGCTGCCGACCTCGGTGGTCCTGGAGATCACGCACACCGACCCGGGCCTGCAGGGCGACCGTTCCACCGGTGGCACCAAGCCGGCCACCCTGGAGACCGGCGCCGAGATCCAGGTGCCGCTGTTCCTCGAGACCGGCACCAAGGTCAAGGTGGACACCCGCGACGGGTCCTACCTCGGCCGGGTGAACTGACCCTTCGTGGGAGCCAGGACCAAGGCCCGCAAGCGGGCGCTGGAGCTGCTCTTCGAGGCCGAGCTGCGTGAGGTGAACGTCGCCGATCTGCTCGCCGAGCGGTTGGCCGCGCCCACCACCCAGCACCCGCTCCCGGACTACACCGCCGAACTGGTGCGCGGCGTCGTCGGGCGCTGGACCGCGATCAACGAGGTGCTGTCCACCTACAGCCAGGGCTGGCCGCTGGAGCGGATGCCGGCCGTCGACCGGGCCGTGCTGCGGATCGCCGCCTGGGAGATCGTCTGGAACGACGAGGTCCCCGACGGCGTGGCCATCGCCGAAGCCGTCGAGCTCACCCAGCGCCTGTCCACCGACGACTCGCCGAAGTTCGTCAACGGCCTGCTCGCCCGCGTGTCCGAGGTCAAGCTCACCCTCGCCTGACGCCCCCCACTCCCGACCGGACGCGTCAGGTGGCGGTCCCCACCCCCGTCCGGACGTGTGATCGGGCGGTCCTACGGGGTGACCGGACGCGTGACCGGTCGGTCGTACGGGGTGACCGGACGCGTGGTCGGGCGGTCCTACGAGACCTGTCGCCAGGGAGTGGTGGGCGACTGCCGCATACGACACGCCTCGTGCAGGGACATCACCTGTCCACCGATCCGCAGCCACCCGCGGAACGTCGCCGGGTCGCCGGCCCTCATCGCGGCCCGGATCCGGGAGACGACGGCCTCGGGGGTCTGCACCGCCTCGGTCGTCGTCCACCGCGCGCCGGTGAGGCCGAGCGCGAGCAGCCGGTCGTGGCGCTGCTGCTGCAGGGTCATCGACAGCTGGACGGATTCGGCCTCGCTGAGCCCCTGCTCGCGCACCGGGATCAGGTACTTCCCGGCCCCGTCCGCCTCCAGGAAGGTGCCCGTCTCCTCGAGCAGGCCGTCGACCCGAGCCACCAGGTGGAAGCCCTCGTCGAGGATCTCCACCTGCGGCAGCGGCAGGGGAAGGCCCAGCTCGTAGAACCTGACGAAGGAGTAGGACTCCAGCCAGGTCTCCCGGGTCGGGTCGTGCAGCGCGAAGGCTTCCAGGGCCCTCGGCCGTCCGCGCCACCGGACCTGCCGCCGCAGGACCGACCAGACCTCCGCGGCGGTGACCCGACGATCACGGACGGCGCCGTCCAGCACGGCAACCGAGTGCGGCGGGGTCGAGGTGCGCAGGATGTCGGCGATGGTCCGGGCGATGGTCGTCGCCCGCAGACCGTCGACCTCCACGGTGTCGTTCCGCACGGAGTCGGCATGGTGCAGCGTGACGCCCTCGACGCGTCGCGACCGGGGGACCCGTTCGATGGCGGTCAGGTGCACGGGCATGTCCGGATGCAGCCGGAGGTCGAGGTCATGGAGGGCCGCGGCCGTCTGGTGGCTGGCAGCGTGTCCGGGATGCAGCGCCAGGAGCTCGGCGCACCTCTCCAGGTGGCGGCCGCGCAGCAGCTGCCACGGCTCGCCGTCCTCCAGCGCGGCGGATCGCTGGTAGAGGCCGTGGGCCACGCGGTGCACCTCGTGGGTATGCAGTGCCTGCCGTAACCGGTGCCGCGTGATGCCCGCGGCACGCGCGTCGCGCCATCGGAAGAGCCGGGGGAGTTCAGCGAAGAGATCGACCACTACCCCAGGGTGGTCCTCCGGGCCATCCCGTGGGGCCGTCATCCACAGGCGGTCGGAGCAGGCTCCGCCAGGGGTGGTCGGCGGGTAGCCGCGCCCGGAGCGGCTCCGCCGCGGCGGGGTCGAGGCTGGGGATGACCTCGCGGGCGTCCTGGTGGTCCTTCGCCCGTGGCCTGGCCGACTTGTAGAGCAGTTGGAGGCCGGGTGCGAGATACGGGATCCCCTCCTCCGACGTGAGCACGGCCACGTCCCACGGCAGGACGAACGCGTCATCCCGGCGGTACACCCAGGCCTCGTCCGTGCCGTGCGAGACGGTGACGTCCACCACCCACGGCCCGTGCTCGCCCCGGCGCATCCAGACGTTGTTCTCGTGGCGGCGCACGTCGAGCTGCTGCCCGGCATACCGGCTGAGCACGCCGGAGGCGGCCAGCCAGGCGGTCCAACCGGTGGCCCTCTCCAGGAGCGGGAGGACCGTGGGGCAGTCCCGACGCAGCAGCGCGACATCGATGTCGCCGTGCTCGCGCCAGGATCGGCCGGCGTAGAGCTCGAGGGCGTGCCCCCCGGTGATCCACCAACGGGTAGGCATCTCGCGGAAGGTGTCGACGGCGGCCTCGAGGCTGAGTGATTCCCAGGGGCCGTATGCCGTGTCCACCCGGCCACCGTAGGAGGGCCGACCGACGACGCGTCTGGTCAGGTGGTGGGGCCGCCCGCTCGGACGTCTGGTGGGGGTGTGGGGCCGCCCGCTCGGGCGTCTGGTCAGGTGGTGGGGCCGCCCGCTCGGACGTCTGGTGGGGGTGTGGGGCTGCCAGGTGGGGCGTCCGGTAGGGTGGGGGGCACCGACGCAGATCCTTTAACCACCGTCCTGTGAGGCGGGGAAGGAGAGTGGGCCCGATGAGCCCTGCCCGTGACCAGGTCCCCGAGTTCGACGAGGGGACGCCCGGCGAGACCGCCGAAGTGAGTGGACGGGTGGTGTTGGCGAAGTCGGAGATCACCCGCGCGCTGCGCCGGATCGCCCACGAGATCCTCGAGGCCAACAAGGGGGCGCAGGACCTCGTCCTGCTGGGGATCCCCACCCGCGGAGCGCCGCTGGCGCGCCGGCTGGCCGCCTCCCTGCACGACGTGGAGGGCGTCGAGGTGCCGGTGGGAACCCTCGACATCACCATGTACCGCGACGACCTGCGCTCGCAGCCGGTCCGCCAGATGGAGCGGATGGAGGTGCCCGAGGGCGGGGTCGACGGCAAGGTCGTGGTGCTGGTCGACGACGTGCTCTACTCCGGACGCACCGTCCGGGCCGCGCTCGACACCCTCGCCGACCTGGGGCGGACTAGGGCCGTGCGGCTGGCGGTGCTGGTGGACCGCGGTCACCGGGAGCTGCCCATCCGGGCCGACTACGTGGGCAAGAACCTGCCGACCGCCAAGTCCGAGCGGGTCTCGGTGCGGCTGGCGGAGGTCGACGGCACCGACCAGGTCGTCATCTCCGGGACGGAGGGCGACCGGTGAAGCACCTGCTCTCGATCGAGGACCTCTCGCGCGATGAGATCGAGGAGATCCTCGACACCGCGGTGAGCATGCACGAGGTGCAGCACCGCGACATCAAGAAGCTGCCGACGCTGCGCGGCCGCACCATCATCAACTTCTTCTTCGAGGACTCCACCCGGACCCGCAGCTCCTTCGAACTGGCCGGCAAGTGGCTCTCCGCCGACACGATCAACCTCACCGGCAAGGGCACCTCGATCTCCAAGGGCGAGTCGCTGCGCGACACCGTGATGACGATCGACGCCATGGGCGTGGACATGATGATCATCCGGCACATGGCCTCCGGCGCCCCGGCGCAGATCGCGCAGTGGACCAAGTGCTCCATCGTCAACGCCGGCGACGGCACCCACGAGCACCCCAGCCAGGCACTGCTGGACGCCTACACGATGCGCAACCGGCTGGGCGACCTCGAGGGCAAGCACGTGGCGATGGTGGGCGACCTGACGCACTCCCGGGTCTTCCGCAGCAACCTGCTCTGCCTGCGCAAGCTCGGGGCGGAGGTCACCCTGGTGGCCCCGCCGACGCTGCTGCCCTCCGGCATGGGCCCGTGGGCGCAGGCCGAGGACGTCACCGTCTCGCACGACCTGGACGCGGTGCTGCCGACGGTGGACGCGGTGATGATGCTCCGTGTCCAGCGGGAGCGGATGAGCGGCGGGTTCTTCCCGACCGCCCGCGAGTATGCCGTCACCTACGGACTCACCAAGGAACGGCTGCGGCTGCTGCCGGACCACGCGGTCATCTGCCACCCCGGTCCGATGAACCGGGGCCTGGAGATCTCCGGCGACGCGGCGGACGCCGCCCAGTCGCTGGTGCTGGACCAGGTGTCCGCCGGCGTCGCCGTCCGTATGTCGATCCTCTACCACCTGCTCTCCGGCGAAGGGACCTCCGCATGAGCACCACCGACGCACCCGTCAAGCCCCTGTTGATCGTCGGCGCCGACCTGCTCGGGGAGGGCGTCGGCGACCTGCTCCTGGTTGACGGCAGGATCGCCGCGACCGGACCCGACGCCGCCGACCAGGCGCCCGAGGGCACCCAGCGCTACCACGGCGACAGCATGGTCGCCCTGCCCGGCCTGGTCGACCTGCACACCCACCTGCGGGAGCCGGGTCGCGAGGACGCCGAGACCATCGAGACCGGGTCGCAGGCGGCCGCGGCCGGCGGCTACACGGCCGTCTTCGCGATGGCCAACACCACCCCCGTCACCGACACGGCCGAGGCCGCCGAGCGGGTCACCGACCTGGGGGTGCGTGCCGGCTACGTCGACGTGCACCCGGTCGGCGCGGTCTCCAAGGGGCTGGCCGGCGAGGAACTGGCAGAGCTCGGCCTGATGGCTCGCTCCCGGTCCCGGGTGCGGGTCTTCTCCGACGACGGCAAGTGCGTCCACGACGCCCGCCTGATGCGCCGCGCGCTGGAGTACGTGAAGTCCTTCGACGGGGTCGTCAGCCAGCACGCCCAGGACCCGGCGCTGGCCGGCTCCACCGCCTGCTGCCACGAGGGCGAACTCTCCGGCCGGCTCGGGCTGCCCGGGTGGCCCGGGGTCGCCGAGGAGTCCATCGTGGCGCGGGACGTCATGCTGGCCCGGCACACCGGGTCCCGGGTGCACATCGCGCACGTGTCGACCGCCGGCAGCGTCGAGGTTGTCCGGTGGGCCAAGGCCCAGGGCATCGACGTCACCGCCGAGGTCACCCCGCACCACCTGGTCCTGACCACCGACCTGCTCAGCAGCTACGACCCCGTCTACAAGGTCAACCCGCCGCTGCGCCCCGCCGAGGACGTGGAGGCGCTCCGGGCCGGCCTCGCGGACGGGACCATCGACATCGTCGCCACCGACCACGCGCCGCACGTCCGCCAGGACAAGGAGCACGCCTTCGTGGACGCGGCGTTCGGGATGATCGGCCTGGAGACCGCGCTGTCGGTCGTCAGCTCGGTGATGGTGACCGAGGGCCGGATGTCCTGGGCGGACGTGGCCCGGACGATGTCCACGGCACCGGCCCGGATCGCCCGGCTGGAGACCCAGGGGCAGGGCCTGGCCGTCGGGGCCCCGGCGAACATCACGCTGGTCGACCCGCAGCGCACGGTCACCGTGGACGGGGCCCAGTCCAAGTCGATGTCGCGCAACAACCCCTGGCACGGGCACGAGCTGACCGGGGGAGTCCACCTCACCGTCCTGCGCGGTCGGGTGACCGCCCGCGAGGGCCTGGTGTGGGGGGCGGACGCGTGAGCACCCCTGCGGTCCTCGTCCTCGAGGACGGCCGCACCTTCGTCGGTGAGGCCTACGGCGCGGTCGGCGAGACCGTCGGGGAGGCGGTCTTCTCCACCGGCATGACCGGCTACCAGGAGACCCTCACCGACCCCTCCTACCACCGCCAGGTGGTAGTGATGACGGCCCCGCACATCGGCAACACCGGGGTCAACGCCACCGACATGGAGAGCCGGCGGATCTGGGTCGCCGGGTTCGTCGTCCGGGACCCCGCGATCCGCCCGTCCAACTGGCGCAGCCAGGGCGACCTGCAGACCGCGCTGGCCGAGCACGGGGTGGTCGGCATCAGCGGGGTCGACACCCGCGCGTTGACCCGGCACCTGCGCGACAAGGGCGCCATGCGGGCCGGCATCTTCTCCGGCGCCGCCGCGCAGGAGACGCCCGAGCGGCTGCTCTCCCGGGTGCACGACGCCCCGCCGATGACCGGTGCCGCGCTTGCCGCGGAGGTGTCCACGACCGAGCCGTATGTCGTGGAGCCGGTCGGGGAGCGCCGGTTCACCGTCGCGGCGCTGGACCTGGGCATCAAGGGCACCACGCCGGCGCTGCTGGCCGAGCAGGGCATCGAGGTGCACGTCCTGCCGGCGACCACGGACTTCGCGCAGATCCGGGAGCTGGCGCCCGACGGGGTGTTCTTCTCCAACGGGCCGGGCGACCCGGCCACGGCCGACGCCGAGGTCGAGGTGCTGCGCAGCGTGCTGGAGGCGGGGATCCCGTTCTTCGGGATCTGCTTCGGCAACCAGCTGCTCGGCCGCGCGCTGGGCCTGGACACCTACAAGCTGCCGTTCGGGCACCGCGGGATCAACCAGCCCGTGCTGGACCGGGACACCGGCAAGGTCGAGGTGACCAGCCACAACCACGGCTTCGCGATCGCCTGGCCGCACTCGACCGACGAACCGGTCGACACTGCATACGGGCGGGTGCGGGTCTCCCACATCGCCCTCAACGACGACGTGGTGGAGGGGCTGCAGTGCCTCGACGCGCCCGCGTTCTCCGTGCAGTACCACCCCGAGGCGGCCGCCGGTCCGCACGACGCGGCGTACCTGTTCGACCGGTTCACCGACCTGATGCAGCAGAGAGCAGGTGCCGATGCCCAAGCGTGAGGACATCCACAGCGTCCTGGTGATCGGCTCCGGCCCGATCGTCATCGGCCAGGCGGCCGAGTTCGACTACTCCGGCACGCAGGCCTGCCGGGTGCTGCGCGAGGAGGGCATCCGGGTCGTCCTGGTGAACTCCAACCCGGCGACGATCATGACCGACCCGGAGGTCGCCGACGCGACCTACGTCGAGCCGATCACCCCGCAGATCGTCGAGGCGATCATCGCCAAGGAGCGCCCGGACGCGGTCCTGGCGACCCTCGGCGGCCAGACCGCGCTGAACACGGCCATCGCGCTGCACGAGTCGGGCGCGCTGGAGCGCTACGGCTGCCCGCTGATCGGGGCCAACGTCGAGGCGATCCAGCTGGGGGAGGACCGGCAGCTGTTCAAGGGCGTGGTCGAACGGTGCGGGGCCGAGGTGGCCGCCAGCCGGATCTGCCACAGCATGGAGGAGTGCCTCGCCGCGGCCGAGGACCTCGGCTACCCGGTGGTCGTGCGCCCCTCCTTCACCATGGGGGGCCTGGGCTCCGGGTTCGCCCACGACGAGGCCGAGCTGCGGCTCATCGCCGGCGCCGGGCTGCAGGACAGCCCGACGACCGAGGTCCTGCTGGAGGAATCCATCCTGGGCTGGAAGGAGTACGAGCTGGAGGTGATGCGGGACAGCGCGGACAACGTGGTCGTGGTCTGCTCGATCGAGAACCTCGACCCGATGGGCGTGCACACCGGTGACTCGATCACCGTCGCCCCCGCGATGACGCTCACCGACCGGGAGTACCAGCAGCTGCGGGACATCGGCATCGCGATCATCCGCGAGGTCGGCGTCGACACCGGCGGGTGCAACATCCAGTTCGCGGTCAACCCGCAGGACGGCCGGGTCATCGTGATCGAGATGAACCCCCGGGTGTCCCGCTCCTCGGCGCTGGCCTCCAAGGCCACCGGGTACCCGATCGCCAAGATCGCCGCGAAGATGGCGCTGGGCTACACCCTCGACGAGGTGCCCAACGACATCACGTCGCCCGGAGACACCTCCGGTGGAGCGTCGTCCCCGGGTTCCCCTCGGTACTCCTCGGCCTTCGAGCCGACGCTGGACTACGTCGTGGTCAAGGTGCCCCGGTTCGCCTTCGAGAAGTTCCCGGCGGCCGACCCGACGCTGACGACCACGATGAAGTCCGTCGGCGAGGCAATGTCGATCGGGCGCAACTTCACCGAGGCGCTGCAGAAGGCGCTGCGCTCGGTCGAGCGCAAGGGCTCCTCCTTCCACTGGCGGCCCGACGAGGACCCGACCGGGGAGGGGATGGCCCGGGCACTGCTGGACCAGGCACGGACCCCGACAGACGGCCGGCTCGTGCTCGTCCAGCAGGCGCTGCGGGGCGGGCTCGACGTGGAGGAGGTCCACGACGCCACCGGGATCGACCCGTGGTTCCTGGACCAGATCGTCCTGATCAACCAGGTCGCCGAGGAGCTCGCCGCGGCGACGCACGGCCCGACCGGCCGGGTGACGCCCGAGCTGTTGCGCCGGGCCAAGCGGCACGGCTTCTCCGACGCCCAGGTCGCCGAGATCACTGGGATGGGCGAGGCCGTCGTCCGCGGGCTGCGGCACGCCCTGGGGGTGCGGCCGGTCTACAAGACCGTCGACACCTGCGCAGGGGAGTTCGCCGCCCAGACGCCCTACCACTACTCCAGCTACGACACCGAGACCGAGGTGGCCCCGCGGGAGCGTCCGGCGGTGCTCATCCTGGGCTCGGGCCCGAACCGGATCGGGCAGGGCATCGAGTTCGACTACTCCTGCGTGCACGCCTCGCTGGCGCTCCGGGAGGCGGGCTTCGACACGGTGATGGTCAACTGCAACCCGGAGACGGTGTCCACGGACTACGACACCTCCAGCCGGTTGTACTTCGAACCGCTCACCCTGGAGGACGTGCTCGAGGTGGTGTATGCCGAGCGCCAGGCGGGCCCGGTCGCAGGGGTGATCGTGCAGCTGGGCGGGCAGACCCCGCTCGGGCTGGCGGCCGCCCTCAAGGCGGAGGGGGTGCCCGTGGTGGGCACCTCGCCGGAGGCGATCGACCTCGCCGAGGACCGCGGTGCCTTCGGGCGGGTGCTGGCCGAGACCGGGCTGACCGCCCCCCGGCACGGCACGGCATACAGCACCGAGGAGGCGCTGGAGGTGGCGCACGAGATCGGTTACCCGGTCCTGGTGCGGCCCTCCTACGTCCTCGGTGGCCGCGGCATGGAGATCGTGTATGACGACGAGTCGTTGGAGCGGTACGTCTCCCGGGCCACGCAGGCCGCCCCGGAGCACCCGGTGCTGGTCGACCGCTTCCTGGACGACGCCATCGAGATCGACGTCGACGGCCTCTACGACGGGCGGGACCTCTACCTGGGCGGCGTCATGGAGCACATCGAGGAGGCCGGGATCCACTCCGGCGACTCGGCCTGCGTGCTGCCGCCGGTGACGCTCGGCCGGGAGGAGATGTCGCGGGTGCGCGAGGCGACCCGGCTGCTGGCCGAGGCCATCGGCGTCCGCGGCCTGATCAACGTGCAGTTCGCGCTGGCCCAGGACGTGCTCTACGTGCTGGAGGCCAACCCCCGGGCGAGCCGCACGGTGCCCTTCGTGGCCAAGGCCACCGGCGTCCCGCTGGCGCGTGCCGCGGCGCGGGTGATGTTGGGCGCGACGGTGGCCGAGCTGCGCGAGGAGGGCCTGCTGCCCGCCGACCGGGACGGTGCCCGGCTCCCGGTGCACGCCCCAGTGTCGGTCAAGGAGGCGATCCTGCCGTTCCGCCGGTTCCGCACCACGACCGGCCAGGCCGTGGACTCGATCCTCGGGCCGGAGATGCGCTCCACCGGTGAGGTGATGGGGATCGACAAGGACTTCGGCACCGCCTTCGCCAAGAGCCAGCTGCGGGCCGGGTCGGCGCTGCCCACCTCCGGCACGGTCTTCGTGTCGGTGGCCAACCGGGACAAGCGCTCGATGATCTTCCCGGTGAAGCGGCTGGTCGACCTGGGGTTCACCCTGGTGGCGACCGAGGGCACCGCGGACGTGCTGCGCCGCAACGGGATCCCCGCCCAGGTGGTGCGCAAGCACAGCCAGGGACCGGGCCCGGACGCGGAGCCCACGATCGTGGACCTGATCACCGGCGGCCGGATCGACATGGTGATCAACACCCCCTCCGGCCGGGACGCACGGGCAGACGGCTACGCCATCCGGGCCGCCACCACGAGCCTGGACAAGCCGATCATCACCACCGTGCAGCAGGTCGGGGCGGCGGTCCTGGGCATCGAGGCGATGCAGACCGGACGGATGCGGGTCGCCTCGCTCCAGGAGCACGCCGCCGCGCTGGACCTGTACGGACGGCACACGGCTCCGGACGCGGCCACCCCGTGAGCCGTCTGCCGTGACCGTGCGGGTGCTGGGCCCCCTGGAGGCCGAGGTCGTCGCGACCCGGCCCGAGGGTGCGTTCCAGCACGTCTCGCTCACCGTGCCGGACCCGGGTGGCCAGGCGGCGCCACGCCCCGGACAGTTCGTGGTGCTGCCCCCGGAGCCGGGCGGCGGCCGGGTGCTCCCGCGCACCTGGTGGCTGGCCGGTGCCCGCGGCGGACCGGGCCACCCGAGCACGGTGGAGGTGGTCCTGCCCCCGGCCGACCTGGTGCCCGGTGACCGGATCCGGGTGACCGGGCCCCTGGGGCGCGGCTTCACGCTGCCCACCCAACCGGTGCCCGTGGTCGTCGTGGGGCACGAGGCCGCCCAGGCCCCGGCCCGTTGGCTGGCCGCGCTGCTCGCGGCCCGGGGCGCACCGGTCCACCTGGTGCTGAGCGCCCGGGACGCCGACCACCACCTCGACCTCGGGGCCGCCCGCCGCACCGCGGTCGGGGTCCAGCTGGCCCGGCCCGACGGGGTGCAGGACACCGTCCTCACCGAGGCCACCCGGCACGGGGCCGGGGTGGTGTATGCCGCCGGTCCGCTCACCGTGGTCCGTGCCGCCGCCGCGGCGGCCCGGCGGGCGGGGGTGGTGAGCCAGCTCACGGCCTTCGACGCCGGGGACGCGGTCGCCTGCGGGGTCGGGCTGTGCGGCGCCTGCGCGGTACACCTGGCCGGCCCGGACGGGCAACCGGTCGCCGTGCGTCCGTGCGCGGTGGGGCCCGTCGTGCGCGGGGACCTGCTCCTGCCCGAGCCGGCGGACGCCCCGTGACCGGCGTGCCGGGCGTGGCCGGAGCCCGGGGCACGCCGTCGTGGCGGGCCGCGGGGGTGCCCCGGGTCACCGCCGCCGCCGGGTGCGGGGGCACCGGCGCCGAGCTGGCCCGGTTCGGCGACCTGGCGGCGCTGGACGCGGTCCTGCTCGGTCCGGTCGGTGTGCCGTCGCAGGCCCGGCCCGCGCCGGCCCGGATCGAGCCGGTCCCCGGCGGCATCCTGCATACCGCTGCGCCGGTGCTGTCGGTCCGCACCGTGGTGACCGCGCACCTGCCGTGGCTGGCCGCACGGCAACTCCGCACCGTCTGCGCGGTGCGGGGCACGAGCGTGGCCGAGGTGGCCGAGGTGGTGACCCGGCTGCGGCGGGGGCTGGACTTCGACACGGTCTGCGGCATCGAGGTGGACCTCACCGCCGGGGACGAACAGCAGCCCGGCAGCCAGCGCCGGGCGTTCCAGGACGACGACCAGTCCTGCCTACGGCTCATGGCGCGGCTGCGGGAGCTGCTGCCGCGGGACCTGCCGCTGCTGGCCAAGGTCGGCCTGGACTGCGCCGACCCGGTGGCCGCCGTGCGCTCGAGCGTGGCCGGCGGGGCCGCTGCGGTCGTGCTGAGCGGCACGGTCGCCGCCCACCCGCCCGGGACCCGCCTGGCCGGCCCCGCCATCGCCCGGGTGACCGCCGGCGCGGTGGACCGGATGGTGACCGCGATGGCCCAGGGGCGCGTCCCGACGGTGCCGGTCATCGCCGGGGGAGGCATCCACGACCCGGCCTCCGCGGCGGCCGCGGTCGGATGGGGTGCCCACGGCGTGCAGGTCGGCACCGCCCTGTTCGGCGACCCCGGCGTGCTGTGGCGGGTGACCGAGACCGTGGCCCGTGCCGCAGCCGGCGGCGCGCACGACGACGAGGAGACAGGATGAGCACACGATGACCCAGGGACAGGCGTTCGGCGCCCGGCTGACGGCCGCGATGGAGCGGCACGGCCCGTTGTGCGTGGGGCTGGACCCGCACGCCGCCCTGCTGGAGCAGTGGGGCCTGCCGGACACCGCCGAGGGGGTGCGCCGCTTCACCGACACGGTGCTGAAGGCTGTCGCCGGCCGGGTCGCCGCGGTCAAACCGCAGTCGGCCTTCTTCGAGCGGCACGGGGCCGCCGGGGTCCAGGTCCTCGAGGACGCCCTGGTCCGGCTGCGCGGGAGCGGCACGCTGTCGCTGCTGGACGCCAAGCGCGGTGACATCGGGTCCACCATGGGCGCGTATGCGGAGGCCTACCTCGCCGACGGGGCACCGATGGCCGCCGACGCGGTCACCGTCAGCCCCTACCTCGGCTATGGCTCCCTGCGCCCCGCCATCGACCTGGCGGCCGACACCGGTCGGGGCGTCTTCGTGCTCGCGCTGACCTCCAACCCGGAGGGTGCCGAGGTGCAGCACCAGGGTGACCCGTCCGTGGCGGCCCGGGTGGTCCGCGCGGCCACCGAGGACAACGCGGGGGCCGCGCCGGCCGGGCACGTCGGCCTGGTGGTCGGTGCCACGGTGGGTCCGCAGGCGGCCCGGCTGGGGCTCGACCTGGCCGCCGTCAACGGGATCCTGCTGGCGCCCGGCATCGGGGCGCAGGGCGCCCGGCCGGCGGACCTGCGGGCGGGTTTCGGGGACGCGCGCAGCAGGGTCCTGGCCCCGGTGAGCCGCGGGCTGCTCGTCTCCGGACCGACCGTGGAGGGGCTGCGGGACGCGGCGGACCGGCTCGCCGAGGAGCTCTCCGCGGCGCTGGGGGAGTGACCGACTTCGCCGCCCGGGTTGGCACCCTGTCGGCCGAGTGGATAAGTTCGCTGCTAGCGATCCGGTCCGTGGGCCGGAGCACTGACCAGACCAGACGTAGCGACCAAGGAGTTTGACGTGGCTCTTCCCCAGCTGACACCCGAGCAGCGCGCGGACGCGCTCGCCAAGGCGGCGGCGGCGCGCCGTGAGCGGGCAGCAGTCAAGAACCGGCTGAAGAACGCTCAGGGCTCCCTCGCCGACGTGATCGCCGAGGGCAAGGACAACGACGTCATCGGCAAGATGAAGGTGTCGGCCCTGCTCGAGTCGATGCCCGGGGTCGGTCGGGTGCGGGCCAAGCAGATCATGGAGGAGGTCGGCATCTCCGAGAGCCGGCGGGTGCGGGGGCTCGGGGCCAACCAGGCGCAGAAGCTGCTCGAGCGCTTCAGCCAGGCCTGACCGCCCCCGTGGTGACCGATCCCTCACCGGGGACCGGGACGGACGCCGGGGAGGGGACTCCGACCCGGCGTCTCGTCGTGCTGGCCGGGCCGACGGCCGTCGGCAAGGGGACCGTGGCGGCGCACGTGCGGGCGCACCACCCGGAGGTGTGGCTGTCGGTCTCGATGACGACGCGCGCACCACGGCCGGGGGAGGTCGACGGGGTGCACTACCACTTCGTGGACGACGCCGAGTTCGAACGGCTCCGCGAGGCGGGGGAGTTCCTGGAGTGGGCCGTGGTCCACGGCCGCGCCAAGTACGCCACCCCGCGCGCCCCGGTCGAGCAGGCCCTCGCGCAGGGGCGACCCGCCCTGCTGGAGATCGACCTGCAGGGGGCCCGCCAGGTGCGCGAGCAGATGCCGGAGGCACTGTTCGTCTTCCTGGCGCCGCCCTCGTGGGAGGAACTGGTGGACCGGCTGGTTGGTCGGGGCACCGAGACCGAGGAGGAACGGACGCGCCGGCTGGCCACGGCACGCACCGAGCTGGCCGCCGTCTCCGAGTTCGACACGACCATCGTGAACGACCAGGTCGCCAGAGCGGCCTCCGAACTCGTATCATTGATGGTTGACCCCCGAACGACCGGACAACCCGTGAGGAAACACACGACGTGATCGGCACCATCGCCAACCCCGACGGCATCACCAACCCGCCCATCGACAGCCTGCTGGAGCGCGCGGACTCCAAGTACGCCCTCGTGATCTACGCGGCCAAGCGAGCCCGGCAGATCAACGCCTACTACTCCCAACTGTCCGAGGGCCTGCTGGAGTACGTCGGTCCGCTGGTGGAGTCCGACGTGACCGACAAGGCGCTGTCGATCGCGCTGCACGAGGTCGACCAGGGCAAGCTGCACCTGTCCGACGTCGACCCCGCCTGAGCGCCCTCGGCGCACCGCGCGAGGGACCACCGCTCGACAACTGACACCCGAGACCAGGAGAGGGCCGCATGCGGGTCGTGCTGGGAGTGACCGGGGGGATCGCGGCCTACAAGGCCTGCAGCCTGGTACGGGACTTCACCGAGGCCGGGCACGAGGTCACCGTGGTCCCCACCCGGGCCGCGCTCCACTTCGTCGGTGAGGCCACCTGGGCCGCGCTGTCCGGCCGCCCGGTGGCCACCGAGGTCTTCCAGAACGTCCACGAGGTGCCGCACGTCCGGCTCGGCCAGGAGGCCGACCTGGTCGTGGTCGCCCCCGCGACCGCCGACCTGCTCGCCCGCGCCGCGCACGGGCTGGCCGACGACCTGCTCAGCAACACGCTGCTCACGGCCCGCTGCCCGGTCGTGCTGGCCCCGGCGATGCACACCGAGATGTGGCTGCACCCGGCGACCACCGCCAACGTGGCGACCCTGCGGGAGCGTGGCGTCCACGTGATGGAGCCCGCCTCCGGGCGGCTGACCGGGACCGACACCGGGCCGGGCCGACTGCCCGAGCCGGGCCAGATCTTCGCCGAGTGCCTGCGGGTGCTCGAGTCCACCGGCGCGCCCCAGGACCTGGCCGGGCGCAGCGTCGTGGTGTCGGCGGGGGGCACCCGCGAGCCGCTGGACCCGGTCCGCTTCCTGGGCAACCGGTCCTCGGGCAAGCAGGGGTATGCCGTGGCGCGGGTCGCCGCGGCCCGCGGCGCCGTCGTGCGCCTGGTCTCGGCCAACGCCGACCTCCCCGCCCCCGACGGCGTGCAGGTCACCCCGGTGGAGACCGCCCTGGAGCTCCAGCAGGCGATGACCGAGGCCGCGGCCGGGGCAGACGTCGTGGTCATGGCCGCGGCCGTCGCCGACTTCCGGCCGGCGGTCTACCAGGACGCCAAGATCAAGAAGTCCCACGAGCCCGGTGCCGAGCAGGCCCCCGTCGTGGAACTGGTCCGCAACCCCGACATCCTGGCCGGCCTGGTTCGGGACCGGGGCGAGGGGGACCGGCCGGTGATCGTGGGCTTCGCCGCCGAGACCGGGGACGCCACCGGTGACGTGCTGTCCCTGGCGCGGGCCAAGCTGGCCCGGAAGGGGTGCGACCTGTTGGTCGCCAACGAGGTCGGTCGCTCGCTCGCCTTCGGCCAGGACGAGAACACCGTCCACCTGCTGCGCCCCGACCGGGAGGAGGCCCGCACCGTCGGCCCCGCCGACAAGGAGGTCGTCGCCGCGGCGCTCTGGGACGAAGTCGTCAACCTGCTGGCCACACCGCCCACGCCCCGCCCGTAGACTCACGCTGCACGTCAGCAGCCGCTGCAGCCTAAGGAGCCATCCGTGACCCGTCTGTTCACCTCCGAGTCCGTCACCGAGGGACACCCCGACAAGATCTGCGACCAGATCAGTGACGGCATCCTGGACGAGTTGCTGGCCCTGGACCCCGGGTCCCGGGTGGCAGTGGAGACGATGGTGACGACCGGCCTGGTGCACGTGGCGGGGGAGGTCCGGACCACCGGGTACGTCGAGATCCCCCGGATCGTGCGCGACACCATCCTCGCCATCGGCTACGACAGCTCGGCCAAGGGGTTCGACGGGACCACCTGCGGGGTCGAGGTGTCCATCGGGGAGCAGTCGCTCGACATCGCCGCGGGGGTGGACACGGCATACGAGCACCGCAGCGGGGCCACGCAGGACGTCCGCGACCTCCTCGGGGCCGGCGACCAGGGGCTGATGTTCGGCTACGCCTGCAACGACACCCCCGAGCTGATGCCGCTGCCGATCTTCCTGGCGCACCGGCTGGCGGAGCGGCTCAGCGAGGTCCGCAAGACCGGGGAGCTGGACTACCTGAGCCCGGACGGCAAGACGCAGGTGACGATCGCCTACGACGGCGACACGGCCGTGCGGCTGGACACCGTCGTGCTGTCCACCCAGCACCGGGCGGACATCTCGCTGGCCGACCAGCTGGAGCCCGACATCATCGCCCACGTGATCGACCCGGTCCTGGAGCGTGCCCTGGCCGACGGGGTCACCATCCGGACCGGGGACCACCGGGTGCTGGTCAACCCGACCGGCAAGTTCGTCACGGGCGGCCCGATGGGGGACGCCGGGCTCACCGGGCGCAAGATCATCGTGGACACCTACGGCGGCATGGCCCGGCACGGCGGTGGCGCCTTCTCCGGCAAGGACCCGTCCAAGGTGGACCGCTCGGCCGCCTACGCGATGCGGTGGGTGGCCAAGAACGTAGTCGCGGCCGGCCTGGCGGACCGCTGCGAGATCCAGGTCGCCTACGCGATCGGCGCCGCCCAGCCGGTGGGTCTGTACGTGGAGACCTTCGGCACCGAGAACCACCCGGTCGAGCGGATCCAGGACGCGATCGACAAGGTCTTCGACCTGCGCCCGGCGGCCATCATCGAGGAGTTGGACCTGCTCCGGCCGATCTACCGGCCGACGGCCGCCTACGGCCACTTCGGGCGGACGACCGCGGCGGGGGTGGAGCGCCCGTTCACCTGGGAGGCGCTGGACCGCGTCGAATCCCTCCAGTCGGCCATCTGAGCAGGCCTCGTCCCGGTCGACCCGGGCACCCGGTGGACAGCGCCTCCGGCGTGTCGGCCCGGTGCGGTAGACAGTCCGTATGACGCAGCGACCGGAGGGCGAGCAGCTCGCCCTCGTGCCGGAGCCGGCGCCGCGGCGTGCACGGCGGGGCGCCGGGCGCTCCTACACCCCTGCGGCGAGCCGGCCCGTCGCGGAGGTCCTGGTCGACACCCCGCTGGCCCACCTGGACCGGCCGTTCGAGTACGAGGTCCCGGAGGAGCTCGCCGAGCAGGCGGTGCCGGGGGCGCGGGTGCGGGTCCGGTTCGCCGGCAAGGACCTGGACGGGTTCCTCACCGCCCGCAAGGACGAGGCCGAGCACGTGGGGACGCTGGCGCCGCTGCGCCGGGTGGTGAGCCCCGAGCCGGTGCTTACCCCGCACCTCGCCCGGCTGTGCCGCGAGCTGGCCGACCACTACGCCGGCACGATGTCCGACGTCGTCCGACTCGCCGTGCCGCCGCGGCACGCGCGGGCAGAGGCGGCGGTGCCGCCCGCGGCGGACCCGGCAGACCCCGACCCGTCCGCGCCCGGACCGTCCGCCCCGGCAACCGGGGGCGAGAAGTTGGCGACCTCGGCCTGGGAGTCCTACCCGGCGGGGGCGGCCCTGCTGCGGCGGCTCGCCGCCGGTGGGGCGCCCGCGGCGGCGTGGGCGGCCCGTCCGGACGCCGGGGCGTCCGAGGGGTGGCCGGTGGCGCTTGCCCAGGCCGTCGCCGCGACCCGGGCCAGCGGGCGGGGGAGCGTGGTCGTGCTGCCGGACCACCGGGACGTCGACCGGCTGGCCGAGGCGCTGGAGGCCGAGCTCGGTCCGGACTCCTTCGTGCGCCTCACCGCGGACCTCGGGCCGGAGCAGCGCTACACCGCCTGGCTCAAGGCGCTGCGCGGGCATGCTGATGTCGTCATCGGCACCCGGTCGGCGGCGTTCGCCCCGGTGGACCGGTTGGGGCTGGTGGCCTGGTGGGACGATGGTGACGACCTCTTGCAGGAGCCGCGCAGCCCCTACCCGCACGTGCGCGAGGTGCTCCGGCGGCGGGCGGTGCTGGCCGGGGCAGGCCTGGTGGTCGGCGGCTACACGCGCACCCCGGAGGTCCAGCACTGGCTGGGCCAGGGGTGGATCCACCCGGTCGACCCGGCACCGGACGTCGTGCGGCGGGACGCGCCGCGCGTCACGGTCGCGGGCGAGGGCCACCAGGAGCGGGTCGACCCCGCGGCCGCGCGGGCCCGGATCCCCAGCCTCGCCTGGCGGACCGTCAAGGACGCTCTCGCCCACGGACCCGTGCTGGTCCAGGTGCCCCGCCGGGGCTACCTGGTGGGCCTGTCCTGCCAGCACTGCCGCGCACCGGTCCGCTGCTCCTCGTGCGAGGGGCCAGTCCGGCTGGCCGACCCCTCGGCACCGGCCGCCTGCTCCTGGTGCGGCACCCCCGACCGCGGGCGTCCCTGCCGGCACTGCGGCGAGCGCGGTCGGCGGTCCAGCGTGGTGGGCGAGGCCCGCACCGCGGAGGAGATCGGCCGCGCCTTCTCCGGGGTCCCGGTCCGCACCTCCCGGGGCGGCGAGGTCCTGGACCCGGTGGCCGACACGCCGGCCGTGGTGGTGGCCACCCCCGGGGCCGAGCCGGTCGCGCGCGGTGGCTACGCCGCGGCACTGCTGCTCGACGGCTGGGCGCTGCTGGACCGCGCCGGACTCGACAGCTCGGTGGAGGCCTACCGCCGGTGGACGGCCGCCGCGGCGCTCACCCGTCCCGCGGCCGACGGGGGCCGCGTCGTCCTCGCCGGGGTGCCGGCCCACGCCGGGCTGCGGCCGGTCGAGGCGCTGGTCCGGTGGGCACCGGCATGGTTCGCGGCCGCGGAGCACGCCGAGCGGCTCGAGCTGTCGCTGCCGCCGACCCGCCGGACGGCGACGGTCACCGGCGAGGCCGCGGTGGTGGAGGAGGCGGTGGCCTTGCTGGGCGAGGTCCCCGGGGTCTCGGTGCTCGGTCCGCTGACCGTGGCCGCCGGTGTCCAGGTCGTGCTGAGGTCCGACGGCGACGGAGAACCGCTGGTCGCGGCCCTGCGGGCGCTCCGGGCCGCCCGGAGCGCCCGGAGGGCGTTGGGAGACCTGCGGATCCGGCTGGACCCCGCCGGTCTGGGCGACTGAAGCCCCCGGGCGCGGGCTTCGTCTCAACTCGGTAACGATCGGGTCACCAAGCGGTGACTTCGGTGGCAATGGCCCGAACCAGTGCATAACTTGGCTCTCGCATACCCCTCGGCGCGTTCGCAGGCTGCCGGGTGCCGGCCGGAGGAGGCCGTCACCTGCCTGACGGATGTGTCCATTCATCCAGGAGGAACATTGAAGATCAGGCGCACGACGATGGCCATCGTGGCCGCGGGAGCCCTGGTGCTATCCGGTTGCACGTCCGACTCGGGCGACGACGGGGACGACACGACGTCGGCCGACTCCGGCGACGCGGGTGGTGGCACCGACGGTGACGACTCGACCGCTACGGGCGGTTCGGAGGGTGGGGAGGCCGCCGGAGGCGCCAAGCCCGACCTGGGTGACGTGACGACCGCCGACGACAACATCTTCTACTCGGCCGGTGAGGTCGAGTGGTCGGGTTACAACGGCAACCTCATCGACACCAACTCCACCTACAACGCGGTGATCAACGCCCGGCTGAACACTGGCTTCCAGTACTTCGGCAGCGACGGCTCGATCATCCCGGACACGGACTTCGGCTCCTACGAGGTCACCTCCGAGGACCCGCTGATCGTGGAGTACACCATCTCCGACGAGGCGGTCTGGGAAGACGGCACGCCGATCACCTACGACGACTACCTGTACGACTGGGCGTCGAACAACGCGCCGGCGATCTTCGGCGAGGACGCCGACCCGGTGTTCAACAACGTCAGCAGCAGCTTCGGTGAGTACGTGCCGGAGGGTCCGCAGGGCGAGCCCGGCGGCAAGACCTTCACCGTGGAGTACGAGTCCCCGTACCCCGACTGGGAGATCCTGATCGGTGGGACCTTCCCGGCCCACATCGTGGCCGAGCAGTCCGGGATGACCCTGGAGGAGCTGACCCAGGCGATCACCGACCGTGACGCCGAGGCGGTCGGCTCGACGGCCGACTTCTTCAACGAGGGCTGGCTGTCCCCGGACAAGCAGCTGCCGGACCCCGCGATCGTGCCCTCCTCGGGCCCGTACTCGCTGAACGGCGCCACCTGGAGCACCGGTGAGTACATCACCCTCGTGCCGAACGAGAACTGGTGGGGCACCCCGGCAGCGACCGCGAACCTCACCTTCCGGTTCGCGGCCGCGGAGACCCACGTCACGGCGCTGGCCAACGGTGACCTCAACGTCATCGAGCCGCAGGCCACCGTCGACACGATCACCCAGATCGAGGAGCTCGGCGACCAGTTCACGCTGCTCCAGGGCGACACGCTCACCTGGGAGCACCTAGACTTCAACTTCGCCGAGGACAGCCCGTTCGCCGACGGCAACGGCGGCTTGGCGGCCCGTGAGGCGTTCGCGATGTGCGTGCCGCGGCAGCAGATCGTGGACAACCTGATCACGCCGATCAACCCCGAGGCGGTCGTGATGAACGCCCGCGAGAAGTTCCCCTTCCAGGACGACTACCAGGAGGTCGTGGACGCGGCCTACGACGGTCGCTTCGACGAGGTGGACCTCGAGGGCGCGAAGGCCAAGCTGGCCGAGTCCGGCCTGGAGACCCCGGTCCCGATCCGGATCGGCTACTCCGCCCCCAACCAGCGGCGCACCAACGAGGTCAGCCTGATCGCCTCCAGCTGCAACGACCCCGAGCTGTTCGAGGTCGAGGACGTGGGCAACGCCGACTTCTTCGGGACCACCCTGGAGAACGGCGACTGGGAGATCGCGCTCTTCGCGTGGGCCGGCTCCGGCCAGATCGCCTCCGGTCAGGCCATCTACGAGACCGACGGTGAGCAGAACTTCGGTGGCTTCTCCAACGAAGAGGTCGACGCCGCCTGGGACGAGCTGGCCAGCACGGTGGACCCGGCGGTCCACCTAGAGCAGGTGAAGATCATCGAGAAGGCGCTGTGGGAAAACCTGTACGGCATCCCGCTGTTCGCCCACCCGGGTGTCGTGGCCCACGACGCCACCATCGATAACATCATCTTCAACTCGACCCAGACCCAGATCGTCTGGAACGCCGAGCAGTGGGTGCGCGCGCAGTGACGTGCTAGCCGGTCCCGTGTGACCGGTCTGTGCGACACCATGATGCGTGTCACCTGATCGACCACCCTGTGGGGCGGGGAAGCACTTCTTCCCCGCCCCACAGGTGGTTCTAAGACCTGCCGAAGCTTCCACGATGACAGCGCGTGTTCTCTGCGTTAGGGTTCACCGACCGAGCCCGAGGGTGCGCCGACTCCTGAAAGGGATGTATCTGTGCTGCGATTCATTCTCCGCAGAGTGGGGATCTCTGCGCTGATCCTGTTACTGGGATCCGTCTTCCTGTTCATCCTGACGATCAACTCCGGGGACCCGCTGAAGGACCTGCGGGAGAGTCGGGACGAGAACCGCGCAACACAGATGGAGCAGCGGACCCGGTTGATGGGTCTGGACCAGCCCTGGTACCAGCGGTACTGGGTGTGGCTGGTCGGCGTCGGCAAGTGCTTCACGCTGAGCTGCGACCTCGGTCGGAGCTCGACCGGCGTCAACATGACCGCGGCCCTCGGGGACGCCGCCTCGAGCACCCTGCGCCTGGTCACCCTGGCCACGGTCCTGGCGATCGCCATCGGGGTCACCCTGGGCATCCTGGCCGCGATCCGGCAGTACTCCGGCTTCGACTACGCCGTGACCTTCATGGCGTTCCTGTTCTTCTCCCTGCCGGTGTTCTGGTTCGCGGTGCTGCTCAAGCAGTTCGGTGCGATCAAGTTCAACAACTGGATCAAGGATCCATCGGTCTCACTCACCACAGCGATAGTCATTGGGTTACTCGCCGGGATCACCGTCGCCTCGGTCCTCGGCGGCGACGGTAAACGCAGGCTGATGACCTTCGGTATTACCGGGCTCTTCATCTTCGGGGCGATCACCTACTTCGACTCCGTCGGGTGGTGGCGCAAGCCGGCCCTGGGCCTGGGCATCGTCGTCCTCGTCTCGGTTGCGGCCGCGCTCCTGCTGGTGATGCTGACCACCGGCCTGCGCAACAAGAAGGTGATCTATGCCGCCGCGACAACGATCGTGGTCGGCATCATCGGCTACTTCGCCTTCCAGGGGTGGATCACCGACGCCAGCTACACCCGCCTGCTGATCATGCTGGGGATCGCCGTGGCCGTCGCCATCCCGATCGGCTGGTTCTGGGGCGGCTGGGACAAGGCCGTGGCCATCTGGGTCTCCATCGGCACCGCCGTGGCGTTCGCCCTGATGACCGCCCTGGACCAGCTGCTGCGCAACTTCGCCGCCTTCCTGGAGGCTAAGGGCAACCGGCCGGTCATCGGCACCATCGGCTCCGGGACCCCGAACTTCGAGGGGGCGTTCTGGACCGGGATCTGGGACTGGGGCGTGCAGCTCATCCTGCCGACCATCGTGCTGACGGTGATCTCCCTGGCCAGCTACAGCCGGTACACCCGGGCCTCGATGCTGGAGACGATCCAGCAGGACTACGTGCGGACCGCCCGGTCCAAGGGCCTGTCCGAGCGCGTGGTGATGAGCAAGCACGCGCTGCGCAACGCGCTCATCCCGATCACCACGATCGTCGCCTTCGACTTCGCCGGACTGATCAGCGGTGCGGTGGTCACCGAGTCGGTCTTCGGCTGGCAGGGGATGGGGGCCCTGTTCCAGCAGGGCCTCGACCGGGTCGACCCCATGCCGGTCATGGCCTTCTACCTGGTGACCGGCACCGCGGCGGTGCTGATGAACCTCGTCGCCGATATCGCCTATGCCTTCCTCGACCCACGGATCAGGACGTGACCGCGGTGCCCGCCACGCCCACGACCCTGATCTGCCACGGAGGACACCATGAGTGACGACAACGACCGCCCCGACCAACCCGAGGGCGCCAACTTCCCGGACATGGACAGGCCCCACCTCCCCGGGAGCGAGGAAGAGGAACTCTCGCCCATCCTGGGACAACAGGACCCGGGCTCGCTCCAGCGCCGGGCCGGCTCCGGCACCGTGCAGGAGCTGTCGGTCGAGAAGGAGATCGACCTCTCCCAGAAGTCCTACTCCCAGGGACAGTTGATCCGCCGGCGCTTCTTCCGGCACAAGGCCGCGATGGGCTCCTTGGCCCTGCTCCTGTTCGTCACCTTCATGGCGTTCACCTCGATCGGCTACGGGCCGCTGCCGGGCTGGTGGGACAAGGAGTACACCGCCTCGGCCACCGTGGTCGACGGGGGCCGCTCGACGCTGAGCTTCTTCCCGCCGAGCTTCGGGGAGTACCCGTTCGGCCAGGAGGACACCGGCAAGGACTACTTCGCCCTGACCATGCGGGGCACCCAGATCTCGCTGTTCATCGCCTTCACCGTCGGGATCGTGACGACCGCCATCGGCACCCTGATCGGCGCCCTGGCCGGCTACTTCCGCGGTTGGATCGAGTCGGTCCTGATGCGGCTGACGGACCTGTTCATCGTGATCCCGATGCTGGTGCTGGCCGCCGTGCTCGGGCAGATGTCCGGTGGTGGCATCTGGCCCCTGACGATCATGCTGGCGCTGATCTCCTGGACCGGGCTCGCCCGGCTGGTGCGCGGCGAGGTCCTCTCGCTGCGCGAACGCGAGTTCGTCACCGCGGCCGAGGCGATCGGCACCAACTCGGGCCGGATCATCTTCAAGCACATCCTGCCCAACACGATGGGCACGATCATCGTCAGCGCCACGCTGACCATCGCCTCGGTCATCCTGTTGGAGAGCGCGCTGAGCTTCCTGGGGTACGGCGTCCAGGCGCCGGACACCTCGCTGGGCCTGTTGATCTCCACCTACCAGAACTCCTTCGGGTCCCGCCCGTGGCTGTTCTGGTGGCCCGGCCTGACCATCCTGGCGATCGCCCTGTCCGTGAACTTCCTGGGCGACGGCCTCCGTGACGCCTTCGACCCGCGCCAGAGCAGGAGTGCTGACTGATGACCGCAACCACCACCCCGCAGACCGAACCGGTCCTGGACTTCCAGGACGTCGACGTCCGGTTCGGCACCGAGTTCGGCACCGTCCACGCCGTCAAGGGCATCTCCCTGGACGTCAAGCCCGGTGAGGTCGTCGCCCTCGTCGGCGAGTCCGGGTCCGGCAAGTCGGTCACCTCGATGACCGCGATGCGGCTGCTCCCGCGCAACGCCCGGATCGCCGGCACCGTCATGGTGAACGGCAACAACGTCACCACGCTGAGCGAGTCCCGGATGCGCCGGCTGCGCGGCAACGACATCGGCATGGTCTTCCAGGAGCCGATGACCGCGCTCAACCCGGTGCTGACGATCGGGACACAGCTCACCGAGTCGCTGGAGCTGCACGGCATCGCCTCCGGCCGGGCCGCATTGGACCGCGCGATCGAGCTGCTCGGGATGGTCGGCATCCCCGAGCCGGAGCGGCGGGTCAAGCAGTACCCGCACGAGCTCTCCGGTGGCCAGCGCCAGCGCGTGGTGATCGCCATCGCGATCAGCTGCGACCCCAAGGTGATCATCGCCGACGAGCCGACCACGGCCCTCGACGTGACCGTCCAGGCCGACATCCTGGACCTGCTCCGCTCGCTGAAGGAGAAGCTGAACACCGGCATCCTGCTGATCACCCACAACATGGGGGTCGTGGCCGACATGGCCGACCGGGTCGCGGTGATGTTCAAGGGCGAGCTGGTCGAGCAGGGCACGGTCGACGAGGTGCTGCTCCGGCCGCAGCACGACTACACCAAGATGTTGCTGAACTCGGTGCCCCGCCTCGGTGGCGGCCGGGACCAGATGGGGATCAGCATCAAGGAGCGGGACGAGAGCTCCGACGACGAGCTCGCCATCGACCTGCGCAACCTGGTCATCGAGTACCAGCGGCTCGGCAAGCCGCCGTTCCGGGCGGTCGACGACGTCAGCTTCCAGGTCCGCAAGGGCGAGATCGTCGGGCTGGTGGGCGAGTCGGGTTCGGGCAAGTCGACGATCGGTCGCTGCGCGCTCGGCCTGATCCCCGCCGTCGGGGGCAGCTTCGAACTGCTCGGCAGCGACATCCGCGGGATGAACCGCGCCCAGCTCAAGGAGCTGCGCAAGCGGATCGGCGTCATCTTCCAGGACCCCGCAGCGTCGCTGAACCCCCGGCTCCCGATCGGTGAGTGCATCACCGAGCCGATGGTGGTGCACAAGGTCGGCACCAAGAAGGAGCGCGAGAACAAGGTCTACGAGCTGCTGGACGCGGTCGAGCTGCCCCGCGCGGTCTACAACCGCTACCCGCACGAGGTGTCCGGTGGCCAGCGCCAGCGGATCTCGATCGCCCGCGCGCTGACCCTGGACCCCGAGCTGCTGGTAGCGGACGAGCCGACCTCGGCCCTGGACGTGTCCGTGCAGGCCAAGGTGCTCAACATCTTCAGCGACCTGCAGCAGCGCTACCAGTTCGCCTGCCTCTTCGTGAGCCACGACCTGGCGGTCATCGACCTGCTGGCCCACCAGGTGGTCGTGCTCCAGAGCGGCAAGGTCGTCGAGGCCGGTCCGCGCGAGCAGGTGATGTCGAACCCGACCCAGGAGTACACCCAGCGGCTCATCGCTGCGGCGCCGATCCCGGACCCCATCCAGCAGCGGCAGCGCCGGCAGGAACGGCACGACCTGCTCCGCGACCTGGGTGACGAGATCGCCGAGCTCAAGGTCGAGGGCGAGACCTTCCACGACCAGTTCACCGGCGACGGGGAACTGAACGAGTGACGGGAGCCCGATGAGGGTCGTCTTCGCGGGCACCCCCGAGGCGGCCGTCCCGAGCCTTGCGGCACTCCTGGCCTCGACCCACGAGGTGCTGGGGGTGATCACCCGGCCGGACGCCCGGTCCGGCCGCGGGCGGACCCTGCACCCCTCCCCGGTGCGGGTAGCGGCGGAGGAGGCCGGGATCCCGGTGCTCACGCCGGCCTCGGCCCGGGACCCCGAGCTGCGGGAGACATTGGCCGAGTGGGCACCGGGGGCCTGCCCGGTCGTCGCCTACGGGGCGCTGATCCCGCCGGCGCTGCTGGACCTGCCCGCGCACGGCTGGATCAACCTGCACTTCTCCCTGCTCCCCGCGTGGCGGGGAGCGGCGCCGGTGCAACACGCGATCATCGCCGGGGACGAGGTCACCGGGGCCAGCACCTTCCTCATCGAGGAGGGACTGGACACCGGGCCGGTCTTCGGCACGCTGACCGAGACGATCCGCCCGACCGACACGGCACAGGACCTGCTTGACCGGCTCTCCGAGGCCGGGGCGGGCCTGCTGGTCGCCACGCTCGACGGGCTGGCGACCGGCCAGCTGACCGGTCGGCCGCAACCCGCGGACGGCATCAGCCTGGCCCCCAAGCTGGAGGTGGCCGACGGCCGGCTCGACTGGCACCGGCCCGCGTATGCTGTGGACCGCCTGGTGCGCGGGTGCACCCCCGCGCCCGGGGCCTGGACCACCTTCCGCGGCGAACGGCTCAAGGTGCACCCGGTGCGTCCCCTCGCGGTGGACGCGGACGACGCGGCGCCGCTGCTCCCGGGGCAGGTCCGGGTCGACAAGCGGTCGGTGCGGGTCGGCACCGGCGCCGGCGCGGTCGAGCTCGGCGACGTGCAGGCACCCGGCAAGCGGGTCATGGCGGCGCTGGACTGGGCCCGCGGCGCACGTCCCGGCCCGGAAGAGGTGCTCGGTGGCTGACCGACCCGAGCGCGGTCGATCCGAGCGCGGTCGACCGGAGCGGGGCCGCCCGGAGCGCGGCGGTGGGGGAGGACCGCGGCGCCGCGGTCCCCGACAACGGTCCGCCCAGCGCCCCGCGGAGCGGGCCAGGACCGCCGATCCGGCCCGCGACGTGGCCTTCCAGACCCTCACCGCCGTGTCCGAGGGCGCCTACGCCAACCTGGAGCTGCCCCGGCAGCTACGCCGGGCCGGGGTGTCCGGCAGGGACGCCGCCTTCGCGACCGAGCTGTGCTACGGCACGGTGCGGATGCAGAGGCTCTACGACGCGGTCATCGGGGCCGCGGGCAACCGTCCGGTCGACCAGATCGACCCGCCCGTGCTCGACGTGTTGCGCCTGGGGTGCCACCAGTTGCTGGCAATGCGGGTCCCGGACCATGCGGCGGTGAGCGCCACCGTCGCCCTGGCCCGCCAGCACGTGGGGGCCGGGGCGGGCGGCTTCGTCAACGCGGTGCTGCGACGGGTCAGTGAGGCCGACCCGGACACCTGGACCGAGCGGGTGACCGCCCCGCTGACCGACGAGGTGGACCGCCTCGCGCTGCGGGAGTCCCATCCCGGCTGGATCGCGCGGGCCCTGCGGGCGGCGCTGGTGGGCAACGCCGCTGCGACCCCTGGCACGGCCACGCAAACCCTGGCCGCGCTGCTGCACGCCCACAACACCCCGGGTCCGCTGACCCTGGTCGCCCGACCCGGCCTGGGCGCCGAGGACGAGCTGGGGGACGCCGGCGCGACGCCGGCCACGCTCGTGCCCACCGCATGGACCCTGCCCGGTGGCGACCCGGGCGGGCTGGCCCCCGTGCGGGACGGGCGGGCGGCGGTCCAGGACGCCGGCTCCCAACTCGTGGCGCTGGCCCTGGCCGGAGCGCCGCTGGACGGACCGGACGAGCAGTGGCTCGACCTGTGCGCGGGGCCCGGCGGCAAGGCGGGCCTCCTCGCGGCGGTGGCCGCCCAGCGGGGTGCCGCGCTGCGGGCGAACGAGGTGACTGCGCACCGGGCGGAGCTGGTCCGCAACACCCTGGGTGCCGTGCTGGCGAACGGGGGACGGGCGGAGGTGACCGTGGAGGACGGCCGCGAGGTCGGGGCCGCGGAGCCGGACCGGTACGACCGGGTGCTGGTGGACGCACCGTGCACCGGGCTGGGGGCGCTGCGCCGTCGCCCCGAGGCGAGGTGGCGCCGCACCCCCCAGGACCTCACCGCCCTCGGGCCGCCGCAACGCGACCTGCTCAGGTCCGCCCTCGCGGCGACCCGCCCGGGTGGGGTGGTGGTCTACGCCACCTGTTCGCCGCACCTGGCCGAGACCCACTTCGTGGTCAACGACGTGCTCAAGAAGCGCACCGACGTCACCCTGGAGGACGTGCGCCCGCTCCTGCTCGACCGGGCGGGGGAGCCGCTCCCGGGCACCGGGCCGGGCCCGTGGGCCCAGTTGTGGTCCCACGTGCACGACACGGACAGCATGTTCCTGGCGCTGCTGCGCAAACACTGAGCCCGGGGGCACCCTGCCCGCGGCGGGATCCGTGCCGGCTCTCGCTAGAGTGCGCCCTGTGAGCCTGCAGATCAGTCCCAGCATCCTGTCCGCGGACTTCGCCAACCTCGAGGCCGAGCTGCACCGGATCTCCGCCGCCGACTGGGCGCACGTCGACGTGATGGACGGACACTTCGTGCCGAACCTGACCCTCGGGCTGCCGGTCGTCGAGGCGCTGAGCAGGGTCAGCCCGGTCCCGTTGGACGCCCACCTGATGATCGAGGACCCCGACCGGTGGGCCCCGCAGTACGCCGAGGCCGGGGCGCAGTCGGTCACCTTCCATATCGAGGCGGTGGCCGACCCGGTGGCGACGGCGCGGGCGATTCGGGCAGCCGGTGCCCGGGCCGCGTTCGCGGTCAAGCCGGGCACCGCGTTCGAGCCGTATGCCGACCTGCTGGCCGAGGTGGACATGGTGCTGGTGATGACGGTCGAGCCGGGGTTCGGCGGCCAGGCGTTCATGACCGACCAGATGCCCAAGGTCAGCGCGGTGCGCGAGGCCGTGCGGCGACACGGCGGTGAGATCTGGATCCAGGTGGACGGTGGGGTGTCGGCCGACACGATCGGCACCTGCGTGGAGGCCGGGGCCGACGTCTTCGTCGCCGGTTCGGCGGTCTACGGGGCCGAGGACGCCGGGGCCGCGGTCGACCGGTTGCGGCAACTCGCCCTCGCCCACCAGCACTGACCGGCGGGCCGGTAGCGCTGTGGCAGAATGACCGCAGCAAAACGTGCTCCGGGGTCGGTGTAATTCCGAGCCGGCGGTGACAGTCCGCGACCCGGCCGCTGCCAGCGGCCGGTTGACCTGGTGAAATTCCAGGACCGACGGTGAAAGTCCGGATGGGAGGCAGCACGCGTCGCGAGGGTTGCCCGACGCCCCGGTGCCCAGGCACGACGGGGCCACCGGCCCCGTCCCGACCGGACCGAGGACCGCGGTGGACTTCTGGAACGACATCTTCTACGCCCAGCTCACCATCGCCGGGCACGACATCGCCTGGCGCGAGGTGGTCGGCAACCTGTTCGGCCTGGCCTCGGCGTTCGCCGGGATGCGGCGGCGGGTGTGGGCCTGGCCGGTGGGCATCATCGGCAACGCGTTGCTGTTCACCGTCTTCATGGGGGTCTGGTTCCACAACCCGCAGGAGCACTCCCTGTTCGGCCAGGCCGCCCGACAGGTCTTCTTCATCATCACCAGCGTCTACGGCTGGTGGCAGTGGAGCCGGTCCCGGAGGACCCGGGGGGCCGGGGGCCCGGCGATCACGCCCCGGTGGGCCACCGCGGGGGAGCGCCTGGCCTACCTGGGGGCCTGGGTCGGGGGCGTCCTGGTGCTGCAGTGGGTCTTCGCCCAGGTCGGCGCCGGCTGGCCCGCCCCCCGCTGGTACTACTGGACCGACGCCTGGATCTTCGTCGGGTCGATCATCGCCACCTATGCCATGGCCCGCGGCTGGACCGACTTCTGGCTGTGTTGGATCGCGGTCGACGTGGTCGGGGTGCCGCTGCTGTGGCACAGCGGCTACTACCCCTCCGCCCTCTGGTATGCCGGGTACTCGGTGTTCGTCACCGTCGGGTTCCTCATCTGGCGACGGGCCGCGATCGTGGAGGCCCCCTCCGGCGGCGGACCCAACCTGGCCGAACCCGCGCCGGCGGGCACCGCCGGCTCCGCGGGCGAGGACCGCACGCCGTAGCCTGGACCGGTGACCCCTGCCCCCTCCGCCCGCCCCAGTGGCGGGCGGCGCGACCCCTACGCCCCGTTCCGTCCCCGCCGCGGCCGGATCGTCGCGCTGGCCTGCGCGGTGGCTTTCGTCGCGGCCTTCGGGTACCTGGCCGTGGTGATCCCCTCCGAGGGCACCTTCGGCTGGGGTTTCTGGGACCGGGTGCTGCTGGTCCTCTTCGCCCTGGCGGTGGCGGCCGGGCTGTACCGGTATGCGGCGCTCCGGGCGATCCCCTCGCGCGAGGGGCTGCGGGTGGTCAACCTGGTCCAGACGCACGACCTGGAGTGGGCCCAGATCGCCTCGGTCGGCTTCTCCGGCGGCATGCCCTGGGTGGTGCTGGAGCTCACCGACACCGAGGAGGTGGCGGTAATGGCCATCCAGCGGGCGGACGGTGAGGTGGGCCGGGCGGAGGCGCGCCGCCTGAGCGCCCTCGTCGCGCACCACACGGGCGGTTCGCCGGGCTGACCCGCCGCCACCCACTGGTAAACGGTTCGGGGTACTGGTAGCACGCTCGACCATGCCACCAGTGCCCCGAACGTGCTACCAGTGGCGGGGCGAGCGCCGGCGTGTGGTCAGGGGCGCTGACACCACCCGCGACGCTCACATGCCAACGCCACCCACCCCGGGACGCGCGGCTGTCTCAGGCCGTGTCGAGCACCAGGTCGGCGACCTCCCGGGCGGGGTGCGCGGCGAAGACCTCCTCCTCCTGGTCGGCCCACTCGGCCCAGTGCGGGGCGAAGGTGTCCCCGTCGCGGGCCAGCGCGCGGCGCCGGCGCACCTCGGTCGGGGCCTCCAGCCAGACCCGCAGCGCATAGTCGGCCACGCAGTCCACGGCGAGCGCCCCGACGCCCTCGACGATGACCAGGTCGGCCGGTCGGACGGTCACCCACTCGGCGGGCCGTGCGGCCACCCAGTCGTAGCGGCGGTACCGGCCCGGTCGGCCGGCGACGAGGGGACGCACGAGGTCCGCGCAGACCCCGGGGAGCGCGGCCGCCAGGCCCTGCCACCCGGCATACAGGTCGTCCAGGTGCACCACCGTTGCCGGCACCCGGGACGCCAGCGCGGCGGCGAGGTCGGTCTTGCCGGACCCGCTCCGGCCGTCCAGCCCGAGCACCCGCACGCCGGCAGGGCCCGGCCCGCTCCGGGACAGTCGGTCGAGCACCCGGTCGGCCAGCCGGTCCGCAGGGTCGGGGGAGACCCCGTCAGCCACCTGCGCCTACCTGCGCCCGGTGGCTGCGCACGCTGGCGTCGTCCCCGTCGACCTGGACGTCTGCCACGGCGGTCCGTCCGGACAGGTAGAGCGCCAGCTCGACCGGCGCGCCTGTGAGGACCACGCTGCCCAGGCCGGTATCCCGGGCGGGCGGGCCCTTGACCGCGCCCCGGCCGTGGCCGGGGGCGACGAGGACGACACCGACCGGGGACCGGCGGACGAACAACCGGGCGGCCCGGCGGAGCTGGGACCAGACCGCCCGCGCGGTGGCCTCGTCCACCGGTGCGGCGCGCCAGCCGGGTTGGGCCCGGCGGATGTCCTCGTGGTGGATGACGAACTCGAGCAGGTCGGCCAGGTCGGCCACCGGGTCGAGGCGCGACGGCGCCCACACCGGGGGGCCGGAGGCCAGACGGTCCACGAGCTGCTCGAACGGCACGTCGGTGGCCAGTCCGGACCGGACCCGGTCCGCCCGGTCGGCCGTGGGCGGGAGCAGCCCGAGGACGGCGGCGTCCGGGCGGGACTCGCGGACCACCAGGTGCGCCACCAGCCCGCTCACCGGCCACGGCGGGCACAGGGTCGGGGCGTCGGGGCCGGTCTCGAGGGCGGTCTCGCAGAGGGCGAGTCGGTGCGTTCTGGCAAGGGGCATGGCACCCATCCAAGCATCGCGTGCGAAGATGCAGGACGCACCTGTTGGTCTGCGGGGCTCGGGGTGGGCCCCGTGCGTCGCGCGTGCCCGAACTCCCACCGTCCGTGGAAAGGACTGCTCCCTCGTGACCTCCGCACCGGGCACCCGCCCGCTCCGGCCGCCAGCGCCGACACCCGCCGTCCTGCGCCGCGGGCTGCGGGTGATCTGGACCGGCATCAAGCAACAGCGGGGCTGGTTCTCGGTCGCGGTGTGCGGCTCGGTGCTGTGGGCGGGAGCGACGGTCGCCACCGCGTGGGGGATCGGCTACGTCACCGACGGCGTGGTGACCCCGGCCGTCGCCGCCGGCAAGGTCAGCGCCGGGGGCCTGTGGACGATCTTCCTGGTGCTGGCCGGGATCCTGGTGGTGAACGTCCTCGGCGTCATCCTGCGCCGTGTCTACGCCACCGTCGCCGGCTTCAACCTGCAGGCCGCCTACCGGCGTCGGGTCACCCGGCAGTACCTCCGGCTCCCGCTCAGCTGGCACCACTCGCACCCCTCCGGGCAGCTGCTGTCCAACGCGCACAGCGACGTGGAGGCCACCTGGCAGGTGTTCAACCCGCTGCCGATGGCGATCGGCGTCCTCGTCATGCTGGTGATCGCCGGCACCCAGATGGTGCTGATCGACCCGTTCCTGGCGCTGATCGGCTTCCTGGTCTTCCCCGGGCTGTTCGCCGCGAACCTGGTCTTCCAGCGGGTGATGGCGCCCAAGATCACCCAGGCCCAGCAGTTGCGGGCCGAGGTGGCCGAGGTGGCGCACGAGTCCTTCGAGGCCGGCCTGGTCGTCAAGGCGATGGGCCGGGAGGAGGAGGAGGCCGACCGGTTCCGCCGGGTGACCAACGACCTGCGGGACAGCCTCATCCAGGTGGGGCGCACCCGGGGCACCTTCGAGCCGGTCATCGAGGCCATCCCGACGGTGGGCACCCTCGCGGTGCTGGCCGTGGGGACCGCGCAGGTGCGGGCCGGGCACCTGTCCGCGGCGGAGGTCGTGCAGATCGCCTACCTGTTCTCCATCCTGGCCTTTCCGGTCCGGTCCCTCGGCTGGGTGCTGGCCGAACTGCCCCGCACCGTGGTCGGCTTCAGCCGGGTCGACGCGGTGCTGCGCGCCCGCGGATCGATGGAGTACGGGACCGGTGAACTGGGGCGCGAGGGCGCCGCGCACTCCCGGACCGAGGCCGTGGACTACGCCTACGAGGACCGGGTGGAGCACACCGTGCTCGGCAGCGAGGAGGCCATCGCCGAGGCGGCCGGGGAGCACGACCCGTATGCCGGCACGCAGGGCACGTCCGAACGCACGCCGGCCATCCGGGGGGTCACCCTCGACATCCCGGCCGGCAGCACCACCGCGCTGGTGGGACCGACCGGGTCCGGCAAGTCCACGCTCACCAACCTGGTGCTGCGGCTGATCGACCCGGACTCCGGCACCGTGCGGCTGGACGGTATCGACCTGCGCACCGTGCGCCAGGGCGAGGTGCCCGCGGTGGCGACGCTGGTGGCGCAGCAGACCTTCATGTTCGACGACACGGTGCGCGACAACGTGGTGCTGACCGGGGACGGCGCGGACCGGCCGGACGACCAGCAGGTGTGGTCGGCGCTGCGGATCGCGCAGGCGGACCAGTTCGTCTCCGCCCTCCCCGAGGGTCTGGACACCGTCGTCGGGGAGCGCGGTGGCAGCCTGTCGGGCGGCCAGCGCCAACGGATCGCCCTGGCCCGCGCCATCATCCGCCACCCGCGGCTGCTCGTGCTGGACGACGCCACGAGCGCCGTCGACCCGGCCGTGGAGCAGGACATCCTGGGTGGGCTGCGCGAGGCCAGCGACGGGATGACCGTGCTGGTCGTCGCCTACCGGATGGCGACCATCATGCTGGCCGACCACATCGTCTACCTGGAGCGGGGCCGGATCCGGGACCAGGGCAGCCACGAGGAACTGCTGGGCCGGTGCCAGGGATATGCGGACCTGGTCACCGCCTACGCCCGGGAGGCCGCCCAACGGGCCGCCGTCGCGGCCAAGGAGGAGAAGGCGTGAGCAGCGCCCCGAAGACCGCCCCGGGCGGCGACACCCGGATCGAGAGCACCTCGGACCTGGGCACCATGGCGACTCTCCGGCGCGGCCTCGAGCTGTCGCCGGAGCTGCGCAAGGGCATCGGCGTCACGGCTCTGCTGGCGGTCATCACCACGGTGGGGCGCGTGGTCATCCCGTTCGTGGTGCAGCAGGTCACCGACCACGGCATCCTGGCCGAGGGCGGCCCGGACCTGCAGTTCGTGATCGTCGCGGTGCTGCTCGCGGCCGCCGTGGTGTCCGTCACCAGCTTCTGCCAGTTCCTGGTGAACTACCGGCTGTTCAAGGCGGCCGAGTCCGGGCTGGCGACGCTGCGGTTGCACGCCTTCCGGCACATCCACGACCTGTCGGTGCTCACGCAGAGCACGGAGCGGCGGGGATCGCTGGTCTCCCGGGTCACCAGCGACGTCGACACGATCTCCATGTTCGTGCAGTTCGGCGGGCTGATGCTGCTGATCTCGACCGCCCAGATCGTGCTGGCCACCGTGCTGATGCTGGTCTACAGCCCGATTCTGGCCGGGGTCGTCTACGCCTGCTTCCTGCCGCTGGCGATCCTGATCCGCTGGTTCCAGCCGATGCTCGGCCGCGCCTACGGCGCCGTCCGCGCCCGGGTCGGGGAGATGCTCGGCGCGGTGTCGGAGTCCATCGTGGGTGCCGTCACCATCCGGGCCTACGGGGTCGAGGACCGCACGGCGGAGCGGATCGACCGGGCCATCGAGAGCCACCGCAAGTCGGCCATCACCGCCCAGATCCGGTCGGTCACGGCCTTCGTGTCGGGGCAGGCCTTCGCCGGGCTCACCCTGGCCATCGTCCTGGTCGTCGGCACGGTGCTGGCCGTCGACGGTCGGGTCAGCCTCGGGGAGCTGCTCGCCTTCCTCTTCCTGGTCAACCTGTTCACCCAGCCGGTGCTGATGGCCACCGAGATCCTCAACGAGCTGCAGAACGCCGTCGCCGGGTGGCGCCGGGTGATCGGGGTCATCGACACCCCGGCCGACGTGTCCGACCCGGAGGACGGGGTGGTCCTGGACCGGGGCCCGATCACCGTCGACTTCGAGGACGTCTCCTTCGCCTACCCGGGCGGGGACACCGTGCTGGAGGACGTGACCATCTCCTTCGCCCCCCGCAGCCGGGTCGCCATCGTGGGGGAGACCGGCTCCGGCAAGACCACGATGGCCAAGCTGCTGACCCGGCTGATGGACCCCACGGAAGGGCGCGTCCTGGTCGACGGTGTCGACCTGCGGGACATCGCGTTCCGCTCGTTGCGGCGCCGGATCGTGATGGTCCCCCAGGAGGGCTTCCTGTTCGACCAGCCGCTGGTGGACAACATCCGGTTCGGCCGTCCCGAGGCCAGCGACGAGGACGTGCTGCTGGCGCTGACCGAGCTCGGCCTGGACGCCTGGTTGGAGACGCTGCCGCAGGGGCTGCAGACCCAGGTGGGCCAGCGCGGTGAGTCCCTGTCCGCGGGGGAGCGGCAGCTGGTCGCGATCGCCCGGGCCTACCTGGCCGACCCGGACCTGCTGGTCCTCGACGAGGCGACCAGCGCGGTGGACCCGTCCACCGAGGTGCGGATCCAACGGGCCCTGGAAGGGCTCACCCGGGGGCGCACGTCGGTGGCGATCGCGCACCGGCTGTCCACCGCCGAGGCCGCCGACGTGGTGGTCGTGGTCGACCGCGGCCGTATCGTCGAGGTAGGTCCGCACACCGACCTGGTCGGGCGCGGCGGCGTCTACACCCGGATGCACGCCTCCTGGGCGGCGCAGCAGAGGAGCGGATGAGATGAGGTCGCGGCTGGTGGCGCGGGGCTGGTTCCTCGCGGCGCTGCTCGGCGTCCTCGTCCTGCTCATCGGATCCGCCCGCCCCTGGGTGCACGCCCGCTCCGAGGACGCGGTCGTCGGCGCCGCGAGCCTCACCGTCACCGGCAGCGAGCTGAGCCCCGCCGTGCCGGCGGCGGCGCTGCTGGCCGGTGCCGCGGTGCTCGCCGGACTGGTGGGCTCGGCCGTGGTGCGCCGACTCGCCGGTGTGTGCCTGGTACTCGCGGCGGTGGTCGCCGGCGTCCCGGTCCTCGGCCTCCTGCGCGACCCGGCCGCCGCGGCCGGACCCGTGCTCGCGGAGCGGACCGCCATCACCGGCGCGGCCGAGGGGACCCGGCAGGTCCAGGCCGAGGTCACCTGGGTGGTCTACGCCGCCCTGCTCGCCGTGCTGTGCCTGGCCGTCGCGGGTCTACTCCGGCTGCTCCCGGTGGCCGCCGGTCAGCGGCCGGGCACCGTGGTCGGGGGCGGGGGACCCTCCGGGGACGGTGGGGAGAACCGCCCGGTCGCCGACCACGGGGACACGCCCCGGGACGGCTATGGCAGTGCCGCGTGGGAGCAACTGTCCGCCGGGGAGGACCCCACGGCCGACGGTCCGGCAGGGGAGGCCGGCGACGGACCCGGGGAGCAGGCTCCGCCCCGGGGCTGACGCCGCCCCGCCCATCGGCGAGGCCGGTGTGCCCCGGCCCTCCTGACCTGGCACAATGAGCACGCCCGCCCCACACCCCGAAGGAGCCCCCTGCCATGAGCGAATCCGGACACGGTCACTCGACTGCCGCCTGGACCGGAGTCACCGTGCTGATGGTGGCCGCCCTGGTGCTCGGGCTGGGCGTCCTGCTGAACCTGCCCTGGGCACTCTGGGTGGGGTCCGCGCTCGCGGTCGTCGGCGCCCTGGCCTGGTACGGACTGCATGCTGCCGGGTACGGCGAGGAGTGGGAGAGCAAGCACTGACCCGCCCGGTCCGTCCCCAGCCGGCCGGTCTAGGCTGACGCGGTGACGACCGTGCTCGACCAGATCATCGCAGGGGTCTTGGAGGACCTTGCCGCGCGACAGGACGCGCTGCCGCTGGCGGCCCTGCAGGACCGCGTCCGTGCGCTGCCACCGGCGCTGGACGCCGTGGCCGCCCTCGCACCCCGCCCCGGCATCCACCTGATCGCCGAGGTCAAGCGGCGCAGCCCCTCCAAGGGCGACCTGGCCCCGATCGGCGACCCCGCCGCACTGGCCCGTGCCTACCAGGAGGGCGGCGCGTCGGTGATCAGCGTGCTCACCGAACAGCGGCGCTTCGGCGGGTCGCTGGCGGACCTGCAGGCGGTGCGTGCGGCGGTGGACATCCCGGTCCTGCGCAAGGACTTCGTGGTCGAGGACTACCAGGTGTGGGAGGCCCGGGCGCACGGCGCCGACCTGGTGCTGCTCATCGTCGCGGCGCTGGACCAGGAGCGCCTCGTGTCACTGCTGGAGCTCACCGAGAGGCTGGGCATGGATGCCCTGGTGGAGTCGCACGACGAGGTCGAGGCCGAGCGCGCCGCCGCGGCGGGTGCCCGGATCATCGGCATCAACACCCGGGACCTGCGGACCCTCGACGTCGACCGTGCCACCTTCGCCCGGGTGGCCCCGACGGTCCCCGCGGGGGTGCTGCTCGTGGCCGAGTCCGGTGTCCGGGGGCCCGAGGACGTCGCGGAGTATGCCGGGGCGGGGGCCGGTGTGGTCCTCGTCGGGGAGGCGCTGGTCACGGGGGGCGACCCCGTCGCCGGCGCCCGTGAGATCGTGCAGGTGCAGACCAGGGAAGGGATCAGGCCGTGACGCAACAGGAGGCCGGACGGTTCGGCCGGTACGGGGGCCGCTACGTCCCCGAGGCGCTGGTGGCCGCCCTCGAGGAGCTGGACGCCGCACGCCTGGCGGCGATGCGCGACCCCGCCTTCCACCGGGAGCTGGCGCGGCTGCACAAGGACTACACCGGCCGGCCGAGCCCGCTGACCGAGGCACCCCGCTTCGCCGAGCACGCCGGCGGCGCGCGGATCTTCCTCAAGCGGGAGGACCTGAATCACACCGGGTCGCACAAGATCAACAACGTGCTCGGGCAGGCGCTGCTGGCCCGCTCGATGGGCAAGACCCGGGTGATCGCCGAGACCGGAGCCGGGCAGCACGGGGTCGCCACCGCCACGGCCGCGGCCCTGCTGGGCCTGGAGTGCACGGTCTACATGGGCACGAAGGACACCGAGCGACAGGCTCTCAACGTGGCCCGGATGCGGCTGCTCGGGGCCGAGGTGGTCGCCGTGCCGACCGGGAGCGCCACCCTCAAGGACGCCATCAACGAGGCGATGCGCGACTGGGTCACCAACGTGGGGACGACGCACTACCTGCTGGGAACCGTCACCGGCCCGCACCCGTTCCCCACCCTCGTCCGCGACCTGCACGCCATCATCGGCGAGGAGACCTACGACCAGGTGCTCGAGCGGACCGGCCGGTTGCCGGACATCGTCTGCGCCTGCGTCGGCGGTGGGTCCAACGCGATGGGGATCTTCCACCGGTTCGTCGGTGAACCCTCGGTCCGGCTGGTCGGCTTCGAGGCCGGCGGGGAGGGCATCGAGTCCGGCAAGCACGCGGCCCGGTTCAGCACTGGCAGCCCGGGCGTGCTGCACGGGGCCGAAACCTACCTGCTCCAGGACGAGGACGGCCAGACCCTGGAGTCGCACTCCATCTCGGCCGGCCTGGACTACCCGTCCGTCGGGCCGGAGCACTCCTACCTGCGCGACAGCGGCCGGGCGGAGTACCAGCCGGTGACCGACCGGGAGGCGATGGAGGCCTTCCAGCTGCTCTGCCGGACCGAGGGCATCATCCCGGCGCTGGAGAGCGCGCACGCCCTGGCCGGGGCCCTCCGGCTCGGCCGGGAGTCCACCCCCGGCACCGTCATCGTGGTCAGCCTGTCGGGTCGGGGGGACAAGGACGTGGACACCGCCGCGAAGTGGTTCGACCTGGTCGACGAGGAGGGGAACGCCCGATGAGCGCACTGGACCAGGTCTTCGCGACCTGCCGCGAGGAGAACCGTGCGGCCCTGGTGGCCTACCTGCCCGCCGGATACCCGGACATGGGCGGCTCCATCAGGGCGGTCCGGGCGGTCGTCGACGCCGGCGCCGACATCGTCGAGGTCGGGGTCCCCTACACGGACCCGCTGATGGACGGCCCCGTCATCCAGTCCGCGGCCGAGCAGGCGCTCGCGGGAGGCTTCCGGTTCGCCCAGCTGCTCGGGTGCGTGCGCGCAGTCGCCGAGGCGGGCGCGGTACCGGTGGTGATGAGCTACTGGAACCCCGTGCTGCGGTATGGCGTGGAGCGCTTCGCCGCCGACCTGGCCGAGGCCGGCGGCGCCGGGCTGATCACCCCCGACCTGATCCCGGACGAGGCGGGGGCCTGGCGGGCAGCGGCACAGGAGCACGGGGTCGACCCCATCTTCCTGGTGGCGCCCAGCTCCACCGACGCGCGGCTGCAGATGACCGTGCAGGCCTGTCGGGGGTTCGTCTACGTCGCCTCCACGATGGGCGTCACCGGGGTGCGGGGCACCGTGTCGGACAGCGCGACCACCCTCGTGGAACGGACCCGCCGGGTCACCGACCTGCCGTTGTGCGTCGGGCTGGGCGTCTCGACCGGGGAGCAGGCGGCGCAGGTCGCCGGCTACGCCGACGGCGTCATCGTCGGCTCCGCCCTGGTCAAGGCCCTGGGTGATGACCCGACCGGCGCCGCCCTGCACGCCCTGACGACCGAGCTGGCCGCCGGCGTCCGAGCCCGATGAACCGGGACCGGGCGCTCGGCCTCGTCGGCCTGGTGGCCCGGTTGCTCCTCGGCGGGGTGCTGCTGGTAGCCGGCTGGCTCAAGGTCCGGGACCTGACCGGGTCGGCCCAGTCCGTCGTCGCCTACGAGCTGTTCCCCTACGAGATCTCCCGGATGGTGGGCACGATGCTCCCGGTCCTGGAGATCGCGCTCGGCCTGCTGTTGATCCTGGGCCTGTTCACCCGGGTCAGCGCCGCGCTCGGCGGCCTGCTGATGATCGTCTTCATCGCCGGGATCGTCTCCGCCTGGGCGCGCGGCCTGAGCATCGACTGCGGGTGCTTCGGCACCGGTGGGCCGGTGACCCCGGGCCAAGAGCAGTACCTGCCGGAGATCCTGCGCGACCTCGGACTGGCGGTGGCCGCGGGGTGGCTGGTCGTGCGCCCGGGCACTCCGTGGGCCCTCGACGCGTTGCTCCCACAGTCCACCCCCAGCACGTCCCACACCGAGAGGATCTCCTGATGCCCCGCCCCCCTGCCCCCAAGGTCCCGCAGCAGCCGTCCGGGCCGTCCCGCGTGCTCGTCGGCGGGGTCGTCGTGGTGCTGGTCGCCATCGTCGCGGTCGTCGTCTACCTGGCCACCCGGGGGGACGGGGTGACCACCGAGGCCGGGACGGGTGACTTCACCCGCGCCGAGAACGGGTCGGCCAACTCGCTCAGCGAGGGTCGCGGGGTCCTGGTCAGCGAGGGCGAGGGCAAGCCCCAGGTCCACGTCTACGTGGACTTCCAGTGCCCCTGGTGCGGCAAGCTGGAGAACTCATCCGGTGCCGCGTTCACCGAGGCCGCGGAGTCCGGGGACATCGGCCTGGTCACCACGGTGATGTCGTTCCTGGACGGCAAGCTGCGCAACGACTCCTCGACCCGGGCGGCCAACGCCGCCCTCTGCGCCGACGACGCCGGTGCCTTCTCGGCATACCAGGCGCTCGTCTTCGCCAACCAGCCCGCCCAGGAGGGGGTCGGCTTCACTGACGACCAACTGCTCCAGTTCGCCCAGGAGGCCGGGATCGAGGGCGATGACCTCGACACCTTCTCCTCCTGCATGGCCCCGGGAGAGGACGGCGAGCTCACCTACGGCGACTACGTGGCCGAGATGCAGGAGCGGTCCAACCGGGACAACATCACCGGAAGCCCCCGGGTGCTGATCGACGGTGAGGAGATCTCGGAGGACGAGATGAACCTGCTGATGACCGACCCCAACTCCCTCGCCACGGTGCTCGAGGCGCACCGGTGACCGGTCTGGTGCTGCCCGCCTCGCTGCCCAGCCCCGTGACCGGGGTCTGGTGGCTGGGGCCGCTGCCCGTCCGGGCGTATGCGCTGTGCATCCTGCTCGGGATCGTCGCCGCGATCTGGATCACCAGCCGGCGGATACGGGCCCGCGGCGGCACCGGACAGGAGATCTACGACATCGCCCTGTGGGCGATCATCCTCGGGATCCTGGGCGGACGTCTCTACCACGTGATCAGCAGCCCCCGGGCCTACTTCGGCCAGGACGGGAACATCGCCGACGTGGTCAAGATCTGGGAGGGGGGCCTGGGCATCTGGGGCGCGATCGCGCTCGGCGCGGTCGGGGCGTGGATCGGCTGCCGCCGGTACGGCCACAACTTCCTGGACATCGCCGACGCGATGGCCCCCGGCCTGCTGGTCGCCCAGGCGCTGGGCCGCTGGGGCAACTGGTTCAACAACGAGCTCTACGGCGGTCCGTCCGACGCCCCCTGGGCACTGACCATCCACCAGTGGGACCAGTCGGCGGGGGAGGCGGTCCGGGACGCCGACGGCAACGCCGTCGTGCTGGGCACCTTCCAGCCGACCTTCCTCTACGAGTCGCTGTGGTGCCTGCTGGTCGCGGGCGTCCTGCTCGTGCTCGACCGACGGTTCCGGTTCGCCCGCGGACAGGTGATCGCGCTCTACGTGATGGGGTACACCCTGGGCCGCCTGTTCTTCGAGCTGATGCGCACCGACCCGGCGGAGGTCGTCTTCGGCCAGCGGATCAACGTCTGGGTGTCCATCGGGGTCTTCCTGATCGGGCTGGCGATCTTCCTGGCGATGGGCCGGCGCAAGGACTACCCGGTGCGCGGTCCGGCCCTGGACCTCACCGTCCGGGACGAGGCGGAAGCCGAGGTCGACCACGGTGAGGGTGCGGCCGCGGTCGAGGAGGTCGGGCAGGACGCGGCACCCCGCGGCCGCAGCACCCGCAGCCCCTGACAGGGGCATAGGCTGGGCACCATGCGTCGAGCCAAGATCGTGTGCACCCTGGGCCCTGCCACCTCCTCCTACGAACAGGTCCGTGCCCTGGTCGAGGCCGGCATGGACGTCGCCCGGATGAACATGTCCCACGGGTCCCACGAGGACCATGACAGCAACTACCACCTGGTCCGCCAGGCCGGAGACGAGGCGCAGCACGCCGTGGCGGTCCTCGCCGACCTGCAGGGCCCCAAGATCCGGACCGGCACCTTCGCCGCGGGCGCCGTCGAGCTCGCCCCGGGGGAGCGGTTCGTCATCACCACCCGCGACGTGCCGGGCGACCGCCACGAGGTGGGCACCACCTACGCGGGGCTGCCCCAGGACGTCAAGCCCGGCCACGACCTGCTCATCGACGACGGCAAGATCCAGCTGACCGTCGACGAGGTCACCGACACCGACGTCATCTGCACGGTCGTGATCGGTGGCACGATCTCCAACCACAAGGGGATCAACCTGCCGGGCACGGCCGTCAGCGTCCCCGCCCTCAGCGAGAAGGACGCCGACGACCTGCGGTGGGCGCTGCGGACCCGGGTCGACCTGATCGCGCTGTCCTTCGTCCGCTCCGCGGCGGACATCGAGGACGTGCACCGGATCATGGACGAAGAAGGCATCCGGCTGCCGGTCATCGCCAAGATCGAGAAGCCGCAGGCGGTCGACAACCTCGAGGAGATCATCGACGCCTTCGACGGCATCATGGTCGCCCGCGGCGACCTGGGCGTCGAGCTCCCGCTGGAGGCGGTCCCGCTGGTGCAGAAGCGGGCCGTGGAGATCGCGCGGCGCAACGCCAAGCCGGTCATCGTCGCGACCCAGGTCCTGGAGTCGATGATCACCAACCCGCGCCCCACCCGGGCCGAGGCCAGCGACTGCGCCAACGCGGTGCTGGACGGTGCCGACGCGATCATGCTGTCCGGGGAGACCAGTGTCGGCGAGTGGCCGATCAAGGCGGTCGAGGTGATGGCGCAGATCATCGAGAACGTGGAAGAACACGGCCTGGACCGGATCCAGCCGCTCGGCACCAACCCGCACACCACCAGCGGCGCGGTCACCAAGGCGGCCGCCGAGATCGCCGAGTTCCTCGCGGTCAAGTACATGGTGACGTTCACCCAGACCGGGGACTCGGCGCGGCGGATGTCGCGGCTGCGCTCGCACATCCCGATGTTGGCCTTCACCCCGGAGCCGGCGACCCGTTCCCAGCTCGCGGTCTCGTGGGGGGTCGAGACCTTCCTCACCCCGTTCGTGCAGCACACCGACGACATGGTGATGCAGGTCGACGAGGCGCTGGTCCGCGAGGCTCGCTGCGAGCAGGGCGAGATGGTGGTCATCGTGGCCGGGTCACCGCCCGGGGTGCCCGGTGGCACCAACGCCCTCCGGTTGCACCGGGTGGGCGACGCGGTCTCCGGCGTCGCGCCCGCCTACCGGACCGAGGGGTAGCCCCTCGGTCCTCCGGGGCCGTCGCGCCGGGCGGAACAGGACGCCGCCCGCCCTCGGAGGAGGACGGGCGGCGGGCTCGGTGCCGGGAGCGGGACTTGAACCCGCACGCCCTTTCGAGCAGAGCATTTTGAGTGCTCCGTGTCTGCCATTCCACCACCCCGGCAGGGCGACCGGAACAGCATACCGGGTGTGCCGGGGGATCCGGATCTCGCTGGGCGGATGTGATCTTTCGCACCACATCATGGGTCTTCCTTGGTGGTTTGCGGGGCGAGCCGGGCCCGGACAGCCGATAGGCTGGTCCGGTGACGAACAAGCCAGCAGCGCAGGACCCCGTCGAGGACGCCGACCCCGCAGTGGAGCCGCCCACCTCGGACGCGGACGCCGCTGCCGCCGTGGAGACCGAGCCCGCCGAGGACGCCCCCGCGACCGACACCGTGACCGAGGAACCCGCCCAGGGTGCCGGCCTGCGGATCGTGGTCGCCGAGGACGAGGCGCTCATCCGGATGGACCTGGCGGAGATGCTCGAGGAGGCCGGCCACCAGGTGGTCGGGCAGGCCGCCAACGGTGAGCAGGCCGTCGACCTGGCCCGCGAGCACCGGCCGGACATCGTCGTGATGGACATCAAGATGCCGGTCATGGACGGACTGACCGCCGCGGAGATCCTGGGTAAGGAGTCGTTGGCGCCGGTCGTCATGCTGACCGCCTTCAGCGACCGGACGCTGGTCGAGCGGGCCCGCGAGGCGGGGGTGATGGCCTACGTCGTGAAGCCGTTCACCGCCAACGACATCCTGCCCGCGATCGACATCGCCCGGCCGCGCTGGACCGAGTTCCAGGCGCTGCAGGCCGAGGTCGCCGACCTGACCGAGCGGTTCGAGACCCGCAAGCTGCTGGACCGCGCCAAGGGCCTGCTGATGTCCACCTCGAAGCTCACCGAGGCCGAGGCGTTCCGGCTGATCCAGAAGGCCGCGATGGACCGGCGCCAGTCGATGCGCGAGGTCGCCGAGGCGATCATCGAGTCCCTGGACAAGGGCAAGAAAAAGAAGAAGTAGTCCGGGACGGGTGGTCAGGTCAGGGACCCGACCACCCACACCAGGACCGGCGCCACGGCGAGGGCCGGGAGCAGGTCCCCGACCGGGATGTCCTTCATCCGGAGGAGCCGCAGGCCCACGCCCACCAGCAGCAACCCGCCGACGGCGGTCAGCGCCTGGATCTGTGCGTCGGGGAAGACCGAGCCGAGGAGCACCCCCACGACGGTCAGCGACCCCTGGACCACCGCGACGGAGACCGCCGAGAACAGCACGCCGACCCCGAAGGTCGAGGCGAACGCCATCGCGGCGAAGCAGTCCAGCACGGACTTGAGGACCAGTTGGTCCACGCCGCGGCCGAGCCCGTCGTTCAACGACCCCAGGATCGTCAGGGGCCCGACGCAGAACAACAGGGACGTGGTGAGCCAGCCCTCGATGAAGCGTTCCCGGGGGCTCAGCTCCCCGGCGCCCCGCTCGGCCGACGCGGTCCGCGGGGCCCGGCGCGCGACATACGCCTGGATCACCCCGGCCAGTCCCTCCATGCGCCGCTCGATCTGCAGCAGGGAGCCGACGATGCCGCCGATCAGCAGACTGCCCAGCACGATCAGGACCGGCACCCCCGTGCCCACCGCCGCCTCCAGGGACGGCTCGGTGACGGCCAGCGCGGACAGCGCCGCGATGAGGAGGGTGACCAGGCCGAGGCAGTCGGTGACCACGGCCCGCACGCGCTCGGGCAGCCGGTGGCCGAACGACATACCGGCCAGGGAGCCGACCAGCACGAGGACCACGTTGACCAACGTGCCGACTCCGGGGAAGGGTGCGTCCACCAGCGCAGGGTATGCCGTCCGCTCCGGTCCCGCGGCGCGGGGTCAGGCCGGTGGCCGGTCCCGCAGCGAACAGGTGAGGCGGGCCGTGCACACCCGCGCACCGTCCTGGTCGGTGACGACGATCTCGTAGCTGGCGACCGACCGGCCCAGGGCCAGGGGCGTGGCCACGGCGGTCACCTCCCCGGACCGGACCGCCCGGTGGTGGGTGGCGTTGAGGTCGATCCCGACGGCGATCCGCCCGGCGCCCGCGTGCACCGCCGAGGCGATCGACCCCACGGTCTCGGCCAGCACGGCGCTGGCGCCCCCGTGCAGCAGTCCATAGGGCTGGGTGTTGCCCTCCACCGGCATCCGGGCGACGGTGCGCTCGGATCCCGCCTCGAGGATCCGGATGCCCATCCGTTCCACGAGGGCGCCGGACGGCAGCGCGGCCACCTGGTCGGGCGAGAGTGTGACTGGGGCTCTGTCGGTCATGGGCCCTAGGGTGGCATGCGTGAGTCGACTTCTGCTGCTGGACGGACACTCGCTGGCCTATCGCGCGTTCTTCGCGCTGCCGGTGGAGAACTTCTCGACCTCGACGGGGCAGAGCACGAACGCGGTCTTCGGGTTCACCTCGATGCTGATCAACGTGCTCCGCGACGAGGCCCCCACCCACGTGGGCGTGGCCTTCGACGTCTCCCGCAAGACCTTCCGCGCGGAGCAGTACCCGGAGTACAAGGCCGGCCGGGCGACCACGCCCTCGGAGTTCCGCGGCCAGGTCGACCTGATCAAGGAGGTGCTGGACGCGCTGCGGATCAGCCACGTCGAGCTGGACGGGTGGGAGGCCGACGACATCATCGCCACGCTCACCACGCAGGCGCGTGCCGAGGGGATGGAGGTGCTGATCTGCTCCGGCGACCGGGACACCCTGCAACTGGTCGACAAGTCGACCACGGTGCTCTACCCCCGGCGGGGCGTCTCGGACCTGGTGCGGATGACCCCGGAGGCCGTCGAGGAGAAGTACGGCGTGCCGCCCGAGCGCTACTCCGACCTGGCGGCCATGGTGGGGGAGTCCTCGGACAACCTGCCCGGTGTCCCCGGGGTCGGGCCGAAGACGGCCGCGAAGTGGATCACCGCCCACGGTGACCTGTCCGGGGTCGTGGACCGGGCCGACGCGCTCACCGGCAAGGCCGGGCAGTCCTTCCGGGACCACGTCTCCCAGGTGCTGCGCAACCGCCAGCTCAACCAGTTGGTGGCCGACGTCGACCTCCCGCTGACGCCCCCCGACCTGGAGCGGCGGACCTGGGACCGGGAGGAGGTGCACCGGCTGTTCGACGGGCTGGAGTTCCGGGTGCTGCGGGACCGGCTCTTCGAGACCCTCGAGTCGGTCGAGGACGAGGCCGAGGAGGGCATCGAGGTCGAGGGATCGGCACTCGCGGCCGAGGAGGTCCCGGGGTGGCTGGGCGAGCACGCCGGGCCCGGGGTCCGGGTCGGCGTCCACGTGCTGGGCAGCTGGTCGCGCGGCACCGGGGACGTCACCGGCCTCGGGCTCGCCGCGGCCGGCGCCGCGGCGTACGTCGAGCTGACCGACCTGGGCGAGGAGGCCGAGTCGGCGCTGGCCGGGTGGCTGGCCGACCCCGAGCGCCCCAAGGCGCTGCACGACCTCAAGGGCCCCGCGCAGGCCCTGGCCGCGCGCGGGATGCCGCTCGCCGGTGTGGTCAGCGACACGGCGCTGGCCGCCTACCTGGTGCGGCCGGACCAACGCTCCTACGACCTGGGCGACCTGGTGCTGCGCTACCTGCACCGGGAGCTGCGGCTGGAGACCGAGGAGGCCGACCAGGGCACCCTGGACCTGTCCTTCGGGGAGGAGAGCGACGACGCGTCCCGCGGCGCCACGGCCCGGTCGGCGATGGTGCACGCCCGCGCCGTCCTGGAGCTGTCGGTGGCCCTCGACGAGGAGGTCGCCGACGTGCAGGGCACCTCCCTGCTCGCGGACATCGAGCTGCCCCTGGAGCAGGTCCTGGCCGAGATGGAGCGGGTCGGCATCGCGGTCGACGTCCCGGGGCTGGAGCGGCTGGAGGCCGACTTCGCCGGCCGGATGCGCCAGGCGCAGCAGGACGCCTACGACGCGATCGAGGACGAGACGGTCAACCTCGGGTCACCCAAGCAGCTGCAGACCGTGCTGTTCGAGCGTCTCGGCCTGCCCAAGACCCGCCGCACCAAGACCGGCTACACCACCGACGCGGAGGCGCTGGCCGGGCTCTACGCGCAGACCGAGCACCCGTTCCTGGAGGCCTTGCTGCGGCACCGGGACAACACCCGGCTGCGGGTCACCGTCGAGGGGTTGTTGAAGTCGGTGGCCGACGACGGACGGATCCACACCACCTACCAGCAGACGATCGCGGCGACCGGGCGGCTGTCCTCGACCGAGCCGAACCTGCAGAACATCCCGATCCGCACCGAGGAGGGGCGCCGCATCCGCGAGGCGTTCGTCGTCGGAGACGGCTACGACGAGCTGATGTCGGCCGACTACAGCCAGATCGAGATGCGGATCATGGCGCACCTGTCGCGCGACGAGGGGCTGATCGAGGCGTTCCGCTCCGGCGAGGACCTGCACCGCTTCGTGGGCTCGCGGGTGTTCTCGGTCGAGCCGGAGGACGTGACCCTGGAGATGCGGGCCAAGGTCAAGGCGATGAGCTACGGCCTGGCCTACGGGTTGTCCGCGTTCGGCCTGTCCAAGCAGCTGACCATCTCCACCGACGAGGCCAAGGGGCTGATGGAGGAGTACTTCGCCCGGTTCGGCGGGGTGCGCGACTACCTGCGGGACGTCGTGGCCGAGGCCAGGAGCACCGGCTTCACCGAGACCATGCTCGGCCGGCGGCGCTACCTGCCCGACCTGAACTCCGACAACCGGCAGCGCCGGGAGATGGCCGAACGGATGGCCCTGAACGCCCCGATCCAGGGGTCGGCGGCCGACATCATCAAGGTGGCGATGCTCCGCTTGGGTGCGGCGCTCACCGAGGCCAGCCTGCGCTCCCGGATGCTGCTGCAGGTGCACGACGAGTTGGTGCTCGAGGTCGTGGCGTCGGAGAAGGAGCAGGTGGAGGCCCTGGTGCGGCAGGAGATGGGGGCCGCCGTGGCGATGGATGTGCCGTTGGACATCAGCGTCGGCTGGGGCCGCAGCTGGCACGACGCCGCGCACTGAGGCGGCCAGGTCGCGGCCAGGTCGCGGCCAGGTCACGATTCGACACCCGCTCGCGTCGGACCCTGTCCTCCCCGGCCGCGGTGTGGTTTACTCCCCGCAGCGATCCGAAGGAGAATCCGTGCGAGCCCGCCTCTTGGCACTGCTCGCAGTCCTGTTCCTGGGCGGCGTCCTGCTCGTCCCGGGGGCTTCGGCTGCGACCCTCGCTGGCGGAACGGTCGACCGTGTCTCGACCCTTCCCCCGGCACCTTTGCAGGCAGCATCCCCCCTGCCTGCCCTGCGGTCTGCCGTCCAGGCCACCGCAGCTGCTGACAATGCCTCCGCCACGGCCGGGGACGAGGCCGAGGAGGAGGCTGCCGAGTCCCTCAAGGGCACTATCCGCGGACCGGACCGGGATCCGATCGTCGGGCTGGTCGTCACGGTCACCCAGGACGGCACCGAGATCGGGTCCGGCGAGACCAACGACAAGGGGCAGTGGGAGGTGCCGTTGCCCGGGCCGGGCAACTACGCCGCCTCCGTGGACCCCGAGGCCCTGCCCGAGGGCGTGACCTTCCGCACCGAGGGCGGCGACACCGTGACGGGGGTGACCGTCCGACCCGGTGCCCACCAGAACGTCGTCTTCCAGCTGGTCGCCGAGGGTGACGACGGGGCTCCGGCAGCCGGTGACTCCGGCGGCGGGCTGGCCGGGCGGGTCGCCCAGCTGCTGGTCGAGGGGGTCAAGTTCGGCGCGATCATCGCGATCACCGCTGTCGGCCTCTCCCTCGTCTTCGGGACCACCCGCCTGATCAACTTCGCCCACGGCGAGTTCGTCACCTTCGGTGCGGTCGCCGCCTACTACCTGTCCAGCGGGGGCGGGCCGCTGCCGCTGGTGATCGCGGCCGTCCTGGCTATGGGGCTGACCGCATTGCTCGCCGGCGGCATCGAGATCGCGGTGTGGCGCCCGATGCGGCGCAAGAGCACCGGGTTGATCCAGATGTTCATCGTGGCGATCGGCCTGTCGCTCCTGCTGCGCCACATCATCCAGGTGATCTTCGGTCCGTCGCGGCGGCAGTACGACGAGTACGCCCTGCAGTCCTCCTGGGACCTGGGGCTGTTCCGGATCACCCCGCGGGACGCGGTGATCACGCTGCTCGCCTTTGTGGTGCTGGCCGCGGTGGCGATCATGCTGCAACGGACCCGGATCGGGAAGGCCATGCGGGCGGTCAACGACAACGGCGACCTGGCCCGCGCCTCCGGCATCGACGTGGACCGGGTGGTGCTGATCGTCTGGCTGCTCGGTGGCGGGCTGGCCGGCCTCGGCGGCGTCCTCTACGGACTCAGCGAGCGGGTCTACCCGGAGATGGGCTTCGTGCTGCTCCTGATGATGTTCGCCGCCGTGATCCTCGGTGGCCTGGGAAGCGCCTACGGCGCCATGGTCGGTGCGCTGTGCATCGGGATCATCACCCAGTTGTCCAACCTGTGGTTCCCGTCCTCCCTGCAGTACATGTGGGCGCTGCTGGTGATGATCCTGGTCCTGCTGTTCCGACCACAGGGCCTGCTCGGACGACGCGAACGGGTGGGATGAGGCGACCATGGACTTCCTGAACATCCTCAGCAACGCGATCCGCGGCGCCTTCGGCCCGGAGGCCGCGATCTACGCCCTGGCCGCTGTCGGCCTCAACCTGCACTTCGGCTTCACCGGGTTGCTCAACTTCGGTCAGGTCGGCTTCATGCTGGTCGGCGCCTACGGCACGGCCGTCCCGGTCCTCTCCTGGGGGCTCCCGCTCTGGGTCGGGGTGCTCATCGGGATGGGCTGCGCCATCGTGCTCGCGCTCATCCTGGGCGTCCCGACACTGCGGCTGCGGGGCGACTACCTGGCGATCGCCACGATCGCCGCGGCAGAGGTGCTGCGCTACCTGTACCGCTCGGAGTGGGCCCAACCGCTGACCGGTGGCGTCTTCGGCCTGAAGAGCTTCGCCAACGGCTTCTACGCGATCAACCCCTACTCCAGCGATCTCGAGCTCGGCTGGCTCTCCTTCAGCAGCAGGTCGCTGTGGGTGATGACGGTCGCCTGGGGCGCCGTCGCACTCGCCACCCTGCTCGTGGCGGCACTCGTCCACTCGCCCTGGGGTCGGGTGCTCCGCTCCGTCCGTGAGGACGAGATGGCGGCCCGCAGCCTGGGCAAGAACGTCTTCGCCTACAAGATGCAGGCGCTGATCCTCGGTGGTGTGCTCGGCGCCCTGGCCGGCTCGCTGCTGGCGATCAACACCCAGGCGCTGAACCCCGACAGCTTCATGCCGATCATCACCTTCTACCTGTGGACCATCATGATCCTGGGCGGCGCCAGCCGGGTGATGGGCCCGATCGTGGGCTCGATCGTCTTCTGGTTCCTGCTGACCGTGCTGGACTCCTTCCTGCGGCAGGCGATCGGCAGCGGGCTGATCCCGTCCAGTGTGATGGCCTCCAGCGATGTCGGCGCCGTCCGGTTCGCGGCGGTCGGCCTGGGCCTGATGCTCCTGATGCTCTTCAGACCCGCGGGCATCCTCGGCAACCAGAAGGAGTTGCGTCTCGATGTCCGCTGACAAGCACGAGCTCGACGACGAGGTCCTCTCCGAGCGGGAGGAACTGCTCGAGGTGGAGCAGGCGATCGAGGACCGGGCCCCGTCCGCGGGTGCCGCCCGGGCCGCCGAGGCGCTGCGCGGCGTGGCCGCCGAGCCCGGTGTGGCCAAGCCGGACGCGATCCTGGTCGCCGACTCGGTCACCCGCAGGTTCGGCGGTCTGACCGCGGTCGACGTCGACCACCTGGAGGTGCAGCGGGGCACCATCACCGCGCTGATCGGCCCCAACGGCGCCGGCAAGTCGACCTTCTTCAACCTGGTCTCCGGCTTCGACACCCCGGACGCCGGCACGTGGAGCTTCGACGGGACCGACATCAGCGGCAAGCCCGCCTACCAGATCGCCCGGTTGGGGATGGTGCGCACCTTCCAGCTCACCAAGGCGCTGATGCGCCTCACCACCCTGGAGAACGTGATGCTGGGCGCCGTCGGGCAGAAGGGGGAGCGGATGGGCGTCGCCCCACTCCGGTTCCTCTGGAAGGCCCAGGAACGGCAGATCCAGGCCCGTGCCGAGGAACTGCTCGAGCGGTTCCGGCTCAGCCACATGCGGGACGAGTTCGCCGGCACCATGTCCGGGGGACAGCGCAAGTTGCTCGAGATGGCCCGCGCGCTCATGGTCGGCCCCAGCCTGGTGATGCTGGACGAGCCGATGGCCGGGGTGAACCCCGCGCTGACCCAGTCGCTGCTCGCCCACATCCAGGCGCTCCGGGACGAGGGCACCTCGATCATCCTGGTCGAGCACGACATGGACGTCATCATGTCCATCTCGGACTGGATCGTCTGTTTCGCCGAGGGCAAGGTCATCGCCGAGGGCCGCCCCGACGACATCCGCACCAACCCGCAGGTGATCGATGCCTACCTGGGCAGCCGACGCGCCCTGCAGCAGGAGGACGACGGAGCCGGTGCACCCGCACCCGGCACCGCCGGCGAGGACGAGGAGCAGGCGCCGTGACCCCCGAACCCAGCACGACCGAGGCCGGACCCCGCCCGACCGGCGGGGCGCAGGTCCAGCTGCGCACCGTGGACCTGGTGTCCGGCTACATCCCGGAGGTCAACATCCTCAACGGGTGCTCGGTCTACGTGGACAAGGGCGAGCTGGTCGGCATCATCGGACCCAACGGTGCCGGGAAGTCGACCCTGATCAAGACCATGTTCGGCCTGGTGCCGGTGCGGTCCGGCCAGGTGCTGCTCCGGGACCGCGACGTGACCGGGCGCCCGGCGCACAAGCTGGTCGGCGACGGCCTGGGCTACGTGCCGCAGAACAACAACGTCTTCCCCTCGCTGAGCATCGAGGAGAACCTGCAGATGGGCATGTACCTGCGGCCCAAGGAGTACGCCACGAGGTTCGCCGCGGTCACCGAACTCTTCCCGATCCTGGCCGACCGCAAGGCGCAGAAGGCCGGGTCGCTGTCCGGTGGTGAGCGCCAGGTGGTGGCGATGGGGCGTGCGCTGATGACCGATCCGGAGGTGCTCTTCCTGGACGAGCCCTCGGCCGGGCTGTCCCCGATCATGCAGGACGTGGTCTTCGAGGCGGTCGCCACGATCAACTCGGCCGGCGTCTCGATCCTGATGGTGGAGCAGAACGCCCGCCAGTGCCTGGACATCTCCGACCGCGCCTACGTGCTCGACCAGGGCAAGGACGCTTACACCGGCACCGGTGAGGAACTGGCGACCGACCCGAAGGTCATCGAGCTGTACCTGGGCACCCTGGCCCGTATCGACCACTGAGCCTCTCCGGCGGATCGACCCCTGAGCCGCGGCAGCGGACGGCGTTTCACCCCCACCGACCTCGGCGCCAGCATCCAGACCTTCCGCGACGTCTGACCCGCCCTCCCTCCCGACCGGACGCGCTCGGCCGTGGCCAGCGCTGCGGCGCCTCTGGCCGCCAGATCGCGCGTTCGGTGGCGGTCTAGGACCGCCCGGTCACGCGTTCGGTGGGGGTGGAACGCCGCCCGGTCACGCGTTCGGTGGGGGTGGAACGCCGCCGGAGCCCGCACACGAAACTGGCCCGGCCCCCGAGACGAACTCGGGGACCGGGCCAGGTCGCTGCGGTCAGACGGGCCGACCGGTGGTGCGGATCACTCTTCGGCGGGGTTGGACTCCACCGAGTCGATCGACTCGAACTCGCCGGCGTCGTTGAAGCCGTAGATCTCGATGGTGGCCTTGCCGGGCTCGCCCGCGTCAACGAAGTCCAGCGGACCGCTGACGCCGTCGTAGTCGATGTCGACGCCGTCGGCGATCATGCCCTTGCACTCCTCGTAGGAGGTGCAGACCTCACCGTCCCGGGTCACGTTGACGACCTCGGCCTTGAAGTCCTCCGGGTCGGCGGACCCGGCGGCCTCGGCGGCCAGCGCCATCGTCACGACGCAGTCGTAGACCTGCGGGGCGAACTGGGTGTTGTCACCCAGGTCCGGTGCGAACTCCGCGAGGGAGGCCAGGAAGTCGGCGTTCTCGGCGGACGCCGGGGCGGTGCCCTTCAGCCCGGCGAGCACGGTCGGGTCGCCGCCGCCGATGCTGTTGGCCAGGTCCGGGTTGCGCAGACCGTCGGTGGTGTAGACGCCGACCTCGCTGGGACCGAAGCCCTCCTCGATCAGACCCTGCAGGATCTGCTCGCCCTCCTCGAAGCCGATCACCACGACCGCGTCGGGGTTCGCCGACACGACCGCCTGGATGGTGCCGTCGAAGTTCGTGGCGTTCGGGTCGTAGGTCTCGTTCAGGGCGACCGACGCACCAGCGTTCTCCAGCGAGGACGCGGTGGCGTCCGCCAGACCCTGGCCGTAGTCGTCGGCACGGGCCACGAGCGCGACGTTGGTCCAGCCGTCCTCGACGATCAGGTTGGCCAGCACCGGACCCTGCAGGGCGTCCGAGGGCGCCGTGCGGATGTAGAGGCCATTGTCGTCGAGGTCGGTGAACGTCGGGGCCGTGTTGGACCCGGAGCACTGCATCACACCGGCGCCGGTCACCCGGTCGACGATGGCCAGCGACATGCCGGAGGCGGCCGCACCGATGATGCCGCTCACGCCCTCGCCGAGGATGCGGTCCGCGGACGCCTGCGCCACGGAGTCCTGGCCGGCCTCGTCACCGGCGATCGCGTCGGGCACCTGGGCACCGAGCACGCCACCGGCGTCGTTGATGTCCTGGATCGCCAGGCCGACACCGGCGAACTGGGGCGGACCCAGCGGGGCGAGCTGACCGGTCTCGGGGAGCACGTAGCCGAGGGTGAAGTCGGCCGGCGCGTCGGCGGGCGGCGGGGCCGCCTCGTCGCTGCCCTCCGTCTCCTCGGCCTCGTCGCCGGTGTCGCCAGCGCCGTCGTCGGCGCCTTCGTCGGTCGTCTGTTCCTGCGAGGTCTCGTCGTCGCCCTCGTCGTCCGTACCGCCGCACGCGGCGACCAGAGCGATCGCGGACAGTGCCGCGACAGCCTTCAAGTGCCTCTTCCTACGCATCGCATCCCTCTCGACGGGACCGGCGCGCGTCCACGCACCGGTGTGTGTGGCCCAAACCCTAGTCGGGCGAGCAGCCGATTGGGACCGTTGTGATCAACATGTGACCTGTGGGGGAGGCGGGGTCCGCCGCAGGTCAGGGGCGTCGGGCGGAAAAGATCGCGGTCCCCGGGACGAGGCGTCCCCGCAACGGGGACCAGCCACCCCAGACGTGCTCCGCGGCCGCGGGCCACTCCGGTTCCAGGAGGTCCTCCAGCACGAGCCCGGCCCCGACCATCTCGCGGACCCGGTCACCGACGGTCCGGTGGTGCTCGACATACAGCGCCCGTCCGGCGGCGTCCTGCTCGACGTAGGGGGAGCGGTCGAAGTAGGAGTGGCTCACCCGCAACCCCTCGGGCCCCGGAGCGTCCGGCAGCGCCCAGCGGAACGGGTGGGTGACCGAGAAGACGGTGCGGCCCCCGGGGCGCAGCACCCGCGCGACCTCCCGCAGCAGGCCGGCGGAGTCGGCGACGAAGGGGAGGGCGCCGTAGGCGGAGAAGACGACGTCGAAGGACGCGCCGGCGAACGGGAGTGCCGCCGCGTCACACTCCACGTAGCCGGCCGGCCGGGTGTCGCGGCCGGCGTCCAGCGCGGTGCCCTGGCGGAGCATCGCGCCGGAGACGTCGCTGGCCACGACCCGGGCGCCCTGCGCGGCGCACCACCGGCTGCCCTGGGCGGCGCCGGCCCCGAACTCCAGGACGTCCCGGCCGGCCAGGTCCCCGAGCAGCCCGAGGTCGGACTCGTAGATCCCCTCCGGGCCCCACATCAGGTCCGCGTCGCGCAGCAACGGGCCGTGCTCCTGGTAGTAGTCGGCGGCCTCGGCGTCCCACCAGGAACGGCTCGCCCGGACGCTCTCGGCCTGGTCGGCGGGGCGCCTGCTCACGGAGTCCGGCATGGCGGTCAGTGTCGCACCCCGGGAAGGGGACCCCGAGATTGACCCGGTGGAGGCGCCCGGGTAGGCTCAATGGGCGCATCGCGTGTGCTCACGCGTGCCTGAACACCAGTCCACCCCGGTGGACCCGACCCGGCAGGGGACGGTCTGCCACACACTATGCCAACCAATCGGAGTCCCTACTACATGACTGCCACTGCGGCCGAGAAGGCCAGCCCCCAGATCGCGATCAACGACATCGGGTCTGAGGAAGAGCTGCTCGCAGCGATCGATGCAACGATCAAGAACTTCAACGACGGCGACATCGTCGAGGGTGTCATCGTCAAGGTCGACCGGGACGAGGTCCTGCTCGACATCGGCTACAAGACCGAGGGCGTCATCCCCTCGCGCGAGCTGGCCATCAAGCACGACGTCGACCCGTCCGAGGTCGTCACCGTCGGCGACGAGGTCGAGGCCTTGGTCCTCCAGAAGGAGGACAAGGAAGGCCGCCTCATCCTGTCCAAGAAGCGCGCCCAGTACGAGCGCGCCTGGGGCTCCATCGAGCAGGTCAAGGAAGAGGACGGGGTCGTCACTGGCACCGTCATCGAGGTCGTCAAGGGCGGCCTGATCCTGGACATCGGGCTGCGCGGCTTCCTGCCGGCCTCCCTGGTCGAGATGCGCCGGGTCCGCGACCTCCAGCCGTACGTCGGCAAGGAGATCGAGGCCAAGATCATCGAGCTGGACAAGAACCGCAACAACGTGGTCCTGTCCCGCCGCGCCTGGCTGGAGCAGACCCAGTCCGAGGTCCGCACCACCTTCCTCAAGGAACTGGCCAAGGGCCAGGTCCGCTCCGGTGTCGTCAGCAGCATCGTCAACTTCGGTGCATTCGTCGACCTGGGCGGTGGCGTCGACGGCCTGGTGCACGTCTCCGAGCTGTCCTGGAAGCACATCGACCACCCGGGCGAGGTCGTCGAGGTCGGCAACGAGGTCACCGTCGAGGTCCTGGACGTCGACATGGACCGCGAGCGCGTCTCCCTGTCGCTGAAGGCGACCCAGGAGGACCCGTGGCAGCACTTCGCGCGCACCCACGCCATCGGGCAGGTCGTGCCGGGCAAGGTCACCAAGCTGGTGCCGTTCGGTGCGTTCGTCCGTGTCGAGGACGGCATCGAGGGTCTGGTCCACATCTCCGAGCTGGCCGAGCGCCACGTGGAGCTGCCGGAGCAGGTCGTCCAGGTGGGCGGTGACATCTTCGTCAAGGTCATCGACATCGACCTGGAGCGGCGCCGCATCTCGCTGTCGCTGAAGCAGGCCAACGAGGCGGTCACCGCCGAGTTCGACCCGACCCTCTACGGCATGGCCGCCGAGTACGACGAGGAGGGGAACTACAAGTACCCCGAGGGCTTCGACCCGGAGACCAACGAGTGGCTCGAGGGCTTCGAGGCCCAGCGCGAGAAGTGGGAGAAGGAGTACGCCGACGCCCACGAGCGCTGGGAGGCCCACCGCGCCCAGGTCGAGGCCGCCGCCGAGGCCGAGGTCGAGGCCGGCGATGTCGCCACCTCCGCCGCGGCGTCCTACTCCTCGGGCTCCGAGCCGGCCACCCCGGCCGCCCCGCAGGAGGCCACCGGCACCCTCGCCTCCGACGAGGCGCTGGCCGCGCTCCGCGAGAAGCTCACCGGCAACTGAGCTCGGCCGGGCAACCGCCCGGTATGCCGTGAGGCCCGGTTCCCCTCGGGGGAGCCGGGCCTCCGTGCGTCCGCGTGCGTCGCTCAGCGCCGGCCGCAGCCCGTGCCGTGCCCGGCCGGGCCGGGCCGGGTCAGCCGCGGCCGAGGAGGGTGCCGCCGTTGACCTGCAGGATCTGGCCGGTCGTCCATCCCGCGTCGGCCGAGGCCAGGTAGTCCACCGCGGCCGCCACCTCCTCGACGGTGCCGGCCCGGCCCATCGGGATCGGCCGGAGCCGGCTCTCGTAGGCGGCCGGGTCGGCGGCGAGGCGGTCGTGCCAGAAGGGCGTGTCCGGGACGAAGCCCGGAGCCACCGCGTTGACCGTGATGCCGTCGGGGGCCACCTGGGTCGCCAGGGAGAGCACCCAGGCGTTGACGGCCGCCTTCGCCGCGCCGTACGAGCCGTTCCCGCGGAGCGCCGCGATGGAGCTCATCGCCACCACGCGCGCGCCGGGACGGGTCAGGTGCGGCAGGAGCGCCTGGGTGAGCAGCACGGCGGTGAGGACGTTGCCCTCGAAGTCGGCCCGCCAGGCCCGCGCGACGTCGGCCGGGTCGTCGCCCGCGGCCTGCCCGAAGTTGCCCCCGGCGTTGGCCACCAGGACGTCGATCGTGGGTCCGGCACGCAACGCTCCGGCCAGGTCGCCGACCTGTGCCGGATCGGCCAGGTCACAGGCCGCGACGGTGACCTCGGTCCCGTCCCCGGCCAGGGTCCGCAGCGCGTCGGCCGCGTCCTCGAGCACGCCCCGACGGCGCCCCACGAGCACCATCTCCTCGCACCCCGCCAGCAGCCGGGCGCCGATCGCCCGTCCGATGCCGGTCCCGCCGCCGGTCACGATGATGCGTCGTCCCATGGGCCCATGGTAGGCAGCGGCGCCGCGCCCCCGGAGGTGCCTCCCGGCTAGGCTGCCAGGATGCTGTGGATCGGATTGACCGGCGGGATCGGCTCGGGCAAGTCGACGGTCTCGGGGAGGCTGGCCGAGCTCGGGGCGGTGGTGCTGGACGCCGACCGGATCGCCCGGGAGGTGGTGGAGCCCGACACCCCGGGCCTGACCCGGGTGGTGGAGCGCTTCGGCGCGGGGGTCCTCGACGACTCGGGGGCGCTGGACCGTCCCGCACTGGGCCGGATCGTGTTCGCCGACCCGGCCGCCCGCCGGGACCTCGAGGCGATCACCCACCCGCTGGTCCGGGAGCGCACGGCCGCCCTGCGGAACCAGTTGCCCGACGACAGCATCGTGGTGCACGACGTCCCGCTGCTCGTGGAGCTCGGCTACGCCCCGGCATACCACCTGGTGGTGCTGGTCGGCGCCAGCGAGGAGACGCGGGTGGAGCGCCTGGTCCGGACGCGGGGGATGGACCCGGAGGAGGCGCGCTCCCGGATGGGGACGCAGGCCGACGACGCCGCCCGGCGGGCGGTCGCCGACGTCTGGCTCGACAACGAGGGGTCCCCGGCGGACCTGCAGGCACAGGTGGACCAGCTGTATGCCGAACGGTTGGCCCCGCTGGGCGCCAACCTCGGGCGACGTCGCGCGGCCCGGGTTGAGGACCTCGTGCCGCCCACGCCCGGCGAGGACCTCGCGACCCGTGCGGACCGGGTGGCGGGCCGTCTCGCCCACCTGGTGGGGGAGCAGCCGGCCGCCTCACGGCATACCTTCGACGGGACCTTCGTGCGCAGCGAGATCCAGGTGCCCGACCCCTGCGACCCCGCCCTGCGGCGCCGGCTGCGGCGCGGTGGGTTCCCCGCGGTGGGCGAGCACGAGCACGCAGCGGCCGACCCCGGTCGGCTGGCGATGGTGGTGCTGCACGGTCCCGATGCGCGCTCTGTCGGTGGGTCGGCGTAGCGTCGGTGCCATGCGTCCCACGACCGACCTCCAGCGCACGGTGGCACCCTTTGAGGTGGTCTCTGAGTTCTCCCCGAGCGGTGACCAGCCGACCGCGATCGCCGACCTCGCCGCGCGGATCAACGCCGGCGAGCAGAACGTCGTCCTACTCGGCGCCACCGGCACCGGCAAGTCGGCGACCACCGCCTGGCTGCTGGAGCAGGTGCAGCGACCGACCCTGGTGATGGCACCGAACAAGACGCTCGCGGCCCAGCTGGCCAACGAGTTCCGGGAGCTGTTGCCGCACAACGCGGTCGAGTACTTCGTCAGCTACTACGACTACTACCAGCCCGAGGCCTACGTCCCGCAGACGGACACCTACATCGAGAAGGACTCCTCGATCAACGACGAGGTCGAGCGGCTGCGGCACTCCGCGACCAACTCGCTGCTGACCCGGCGCGACGCGGTCGTCGTGGCCTCGGTGTCCTGCATCTACGGCCTGGGCACCCCGCAGGAGTACGTCGACCGGATGGCGCGCCTCACCGTGGGGCAGGAGGTCGACCGGGACGCGCTGTTGCGCAGGTTCGTGGAGATGCAGTACTCCCGCAACGACATGGCCTTCACCCGGGGTACCTTCCGGGTCCGCGGCGACACCGTCGAGATCATCCCGCAGTACGAAGAGCTCGCGGTCCGGATCGAGTTCTTCGGCGACGAGATCGACCGGCTCTACACGCTGAACCCGCTGACCGGGGAGGTCGTGCGGGAGGAGCAGGAGATGTACGTCTTCCCGGCCTCGCACTACGTGGCCGGCCCGGAGCGGATGGAGCGCGCGATCGGCGGCATCGAGGCCGAGCTGGCCGAGCAGCTGGCCGTCTTCGAGCGGGAGGGCAAGCTGCTGGAGGCCCAGCGGCTGCGGATGCGGACCACCTACGACGTGGAGATGATGCGCCAGGTCGGGTCCTGCTCGGGCATCGAGAACTACTCCCTGCACATCGACGGCCGGGAGCGCGGGTCGGCCCCGAACTGCCTGCTCGACTACTTCCCGGAGGACTTCCTCCTGGTCATCGACGAGTCTCACGTCACCGTGCCGCAGATCGGCGCGATGTACGAGGGGGACATGTCCCGCAAGCGCACCCTCGTCGACCACGGCTTCCGGCTGCCCAGCGCGATGGACAACCGGCCGCTGAAGTGGGAGGAGTTCCTGGACCGGATCGGGCAGACCGTCTACCTGTCCGCCACCCCCGGGGACTACGAGATGGCCAAGGCCGACGGCGTCGTCGAGCAGATCATCCGGCCCACCGGCCTGGTGGACCCCGAGGTGGTGCTCAAGCCGACCAAGGGCCAGATCGACGACCTGCTGCACGAGATCAACGAGCGGGTGGAGAAGAACGAGCGCGTCCTGGTCACCACGCTGACCAAGAAGATGGCCGAGGACCTGACCGACTACCTGCTGGAGAAGGGGGTGCGGGTGCGCTACCTGCACTCCGAGGTGGACACGCTGCGCCGGGTGGAGCTGCTCCGCGGGCTGCGGACCGGTGAGCACGACGTCCTCGTCGGGATCAACCTGCTGCGCGAGGGCCTGGACCTGCCCGAGGTCTCCTTGGTGAGCATCCTGGACGCCGACAAGGAGGGCTTCCTGCGCTCGACCCGGTCCCTGATCCAGACGATCGGCCGGGCCGCCCGCAACGTGTCCGGCCAGGTGCACATGTATGCCGACCGGGTCACCCCGTCGATGCAGGACGCGCTGGACGAGACCGACCGGCGCCGGGCCAAGCAGCTGGCCTACAACAAGGCCAACGGCGTGGACCCGACCCCGCTGCGCAAGCGGATCGCGGACATCACCGACATGCTGCAGCGCGAGGACGCCGACACCGAGGCGCTGATGGGCAGCGGACGCAACCAGTCCCGCGGCAAGGGCGGCCGGCCCACCGGCGCGACGGTCGCCGCCGACGCCGGCGTGGCGTCCGGGGCGCGGGACACCGACTCGATGCCGGCCACCGAGCTGGCCGAGCTGATCCACGAGCTCACCGACCAGATGCACGCGGCCGCCACGGACCTGCACTTCGAGCTCGCGGCCCGGTTGCGCGACGAGATCTCGGATCTGAAGAAGGAGCTGCGGCAGATGCGCGAGGCCACCGGCTGAGGGCTGTCCGCACGACGGGACTGCGGTGGACCGTCTGGTGGCCCCGTGGGGTGCCTCCGCCGCCGGGCGCCGCGGCTCAGTCGCGGACCTGGGTGCGGGGCCGCCCGAGCACCAGGATGCTGGCCACGACGACCAGCGCCATGCCGACGAGCTGGAGCGCCTCCAGCGACTGCTCGAGCACCAGCAGGCCGGCCAGTGCTGCGGCGGCGGGCTCGAGGCTGAGCAGGACGCCGAACACCCCGGCGGCCATCCGGCGCAGGGCCACCAGCTCGAGGGAGTAGGGGATGGCGCTGGACAGCAGGGCGATGCCCGCGCCCCGGAGCAGCGCCTCGCTGGACCACAGGTCGGTGCCGGCCGTCCAGATGCCGAACGGCAGGAGCACCACGGCGCCGATCGTCAGGCAGATCGCCATCCCGTCCAGGCCCTCGAACCGGGCGCCGGTGCGCCCGCTGAGCAGGATGTACCCCGCCCAACAGGCCCCGGCGAGGAGGGCCATCAGGATGCCGACCAGGTCCAGCTCGGCCCACGGGACGGTGAGCGCCTCCGAGATGAGGAGCACGCCGACGACGGCGCCCCCGACGGCCGCGATGTCCCGTCCGCGTCGGGAGGTGAAGGCGGCCAGGGTGAGCGGGCCGATGAACTCGATGGTGACCGCGACCCCGATCGGGAGCCGCTCCAGCGAGGCGTAGAACGCCAGGTTCATGCAGGTCAGGGCGGCGGCGAAGGCGGCGACGACGGCCCAGTCGGCCCGCTCCCGGCCGCGCAGGCGCGGCCGGACGACGAGCAGGAGCAGCGCCGCGGAGAGTCCCAGCCGCAGGGTGACCGAGCCGACGACGCCGATCAGCGGGAGCAGCGTGGCGGCCAGGGCCCCGCCGAACTGGACGGAGACGATCGAGACCAGGACCAGCAGGACCGGGTCGACCCGGGCCAGTCCGCGCGCGGAGGGTGCTCCGCGCCCGGGTGTCACCATCCCCGGTCGCGCCACTCGGGCAGGGACGGCCGCTCGGCCCCCAGGGTGGTGCTGTCGCCGTGCCCGGGGTGTACGACGGTGTCGTCCGGGTACACCCCGAAGATGCGCGCTTCCAGGTCGTCCATCAGCGAGCCGAAGTCCTCCGGGCTCCAGGTCTTGCCCGGTCCACCGGGGAAGAGGCTGTCGCCGGTGAACAGGTGGGTGCCGCCGGCGCCGTCGCGGAGCGCGAGCGCCACGGACCCGGGGGTGTGGCCGCGCAGCGCGACGACGTCCAGGGTCAGGTCGCCGACGGTGAGCGTGTCGCCGTGCGCGAGCCGGGTGTCGGGGGGTACCGGCAGCGCGTCCGCGTCGTTGGCTCCCGCGGCCGTGGCGGGGGTGTGCCGGTCCACGACCGCGCGGAGGGCGCGGTGGTGGTCCCAGTGCTGGTGCGTCGTGACCACGAGCTGCAGCTGCCCGGAGCCGGAGTCGACAAGGTCGAGCACGTCCTCGGCCCGGTCGGCCGCGTCGATCAGCAACTGCTCGCCGGTGCGGCGGCAGGTGATCAGGTAGGCGTTGTTGTCCTCCTCGGAGACGCTGCGCTTGCGCACGATGGCGTTGCCGAGGTTGGCGAGCCACGCCGGGCCGCCGGGCTCCACGTGACAGGACTGTGCGGTGCTGGACATGGCGCCAGTCTAGGCACGCGCCAGGGCCCGCCCGACAGCCTCCCGGACCTGCGCGAGGTCCGTCGCCCGGGCGGCCAGGAACGCGTCCGGCCGGACCACCCACAGGTCGTCGTCCGCGCTGCGCAGCCCCTCCCGGACCGCCCCGGTGGTATCGACCCGCGCCAGGTCGAGCACCTGGCGCGGCACCGCGGGGGAGAGGGTTTCCTCCAGGACGGCCCGCACCGCCTCGTGCCGGTCCTCGGGCGCCAGGACGGTGACCGCCCCGCGGACCACCTCGCGCATCCGGGTGAGGTCCGGGCGGCCCGGCCACTCCACCGGCGCGTCGGGCAGCACCACACCCGGGACCGGCTCGGCCGGGTGGCCCCGCGGTGGCCGACCCGGCCACGGCCGCTCGGGATCGGGCGTGGTGAGGGGACTGTCGACATACCAGAAGGGCTCGGAGAGCCGGCCGGAGTCGACGCGCGCACGCGCGGCGGGGTCGGTGAGGGAGGCCTGCAGGATCTCGTGCCGCCGGGCGTGGGCGGCCTCGTCCTGCGGGACCAGGAAGTCCATCGTGGCCGTGGTCACCTCGAGGTTCTCCCGGGCGGCGGCGCCGCGCTCGTGCTCGTAGCTGTCCAACAGTGCCGGGGGCGCCCACCCGTGCAGCACGAAGGCCAACTTCCACGCGACGTTGTCGGCGTCGCCGACCCCGGAGTTGAGGCCGCGGGCGCCGAACGGGGCGACCAGGTGGGCCAGGTCCCCGGCCAGCAGCACCCGGTCGACCCGCATCGCCGTGGTGATCCGCGAGTGGAACCGGTAGAGGGAGGACCAGACCACCTCGTAGTCGCGCTCGCCGATGATCTGGCGGATCCGGGTGTCCAGCGACCCGTCGGCGCGCGCCGCCGCCAGGTCGAACTCCGGCTCGACCTGCCAGTCGATCCGGAAGACGGAGTCCGGGCAGGGGTGGATGAGCACCTGCCGGCCCGGGTTCCACTCGGGGTCGAAGTAGAATCGGCGCTCCTGCTCCCAGCCGGGCAGGTCGGCCCGGATGTCGCAGATCAGGAAGGCGTCCTCGAAGCTGCGTCCCGGGAACCCGACCCCCAGCATCGACCTGAGGGCGGAGCCGCGCGCACCGCCGGCGGCCACGGCATACGCGCCGTGCAGCTCGGTCTCACCGGAGGGCGTGCGGCAGGTGACCCGCACCCCGGAGTCGTCCTGGACCAGCCCGGTGACCTCGTGCGACCAGCGGACCTCGATCAGCGGCTGGTCGGCGATCAACCCGTCGAGGATCTCCTCGCTGCGGCACTGGGAGAGGTTGACGAACGGCGGCAGGGGGGACCGGCCCGGGTCGAGCAGCTCGACGCTGAACAGCTCCTGGTCGCGGTAGAAGGTCCGGGCGGTGTGCCAGGTCAGTCCCTCCTCGGCGATCGCCCCCGCCCCGACCCAGGACCACACATCGAGGACGTCGCGCTGTTGGCAGATCGCCTTGCTGCCCACCGGGTCCCGGTGGGTGCGGCTGTCCAGCAGGACCACCGGCACCCCCCACCGGGCCAGCAGGAGGGCCGCGGTCTGGCCGACCGGGCCGTTGCCGAGGACGAGGACGGTGTGCTCCGGTCCGGTCAGGACCGGTATGTCGTGCAGCGGCGGCCGCGTTGCCCTCACCTCCTCAGCCCTGCAGCTGGGCCCAGACCTCGCGGTCCCGCTCGGCCGTCCAGATGACGGGGCGTTCGATGCCCTCCAGCTCGTCCCACACGCGGGAGACGTCGAACGGCAGGCAGTGCTCGAAGATCGGCCACCGGCCGTACTCCTCGACCATCGCGGCGTGGCTGGCGTCGAAGGCCTCCTTGAGGCTGCCACCGCGGTCGTGCACGGCGGTGACCTGCTCGACCATGACCTGGATGAAGTGCCGGGTCTGGCCGATCGCGGCCTGCACGGCGTCCGCGCCCTGGGCGACCGCGCCCCGGCCGCCGACCAGGGAGGTCGCCCCGAACTCGGCGACCCGGTCCAGGGTGGCGCCCATCCAGTCGTGGTGGAAGGCGTCACCGGTGTAGAGTGCCGCCTCGGCCTCCACCAGGTCGCCGGCGAAGAGCACGCCGTGCTTGGGGACGAAGGCCACGATGTCGCCCTCGGTGTGGCCCCGTCCGCAGAACTTCAGCACCAGGTCGCCGCGGTCGCCGCCGAGCGGGATGGTCAGCTCGTCGGAGAAGGTCAGCGAGGGGCGGGTCAGGCCGGGGATCTCCTCGGGGTCCTTGAACAGCCTCGGCATCCGGCCGAACTCGCTGTCCCAGTCCTGCTGGCCACGCTCCTCCACCAGGTGCCGGGTGGTCTCGTGCATGATCGTCTCGGCGGCGTCGAAGGCGCTGGCGCCGAGCACCCGCACCGCGTGGTAGTGGGACAGCACGAGGTAGCGGACCGGCTTGTCGGTGTGCTCGCGCAGCTGGGCCAGCCAGTCGCGGGCCGCCGCGGGCGTGGCGCGGGCCTCGAAGGCCACCACGAAGTCCTCACCCTCGATCGCCCCGACGTTCGGGTCCCCCTCGGCGGTCAGCGCGTAGACGCCGTCGGCCAGGACCTCCAGCGTCTCGGTCTTCTCGGTCAGGTCCGCGGACGATGCGAACGGCTTGCTCATCGGTCTCCTCCAGTCGTGCCGCCGAGGTAGGCCGCCTGGACCCGCTCGTCGGCGCTCAGTTCCTGCGGGGTGCCCTCGGTGACGATCTCACCGCGGTCCATCACCACCGCGCGGTCGGCCACCTTGAAGGCGGCCCGGATGTTCTGCTCGACGAGCAGGACGGCCAGCTGCCGGGCGTCCCGCAGGTGGGCCAGTGCGGTGATGATCTCACCGACGACCCGGGGCGCCAGCCCCAGGCTCGGTTCGTCGAGCACCACGACCTCGGGCTCGGCCATCATCGCCCGGCCCATCGCCAGCATCTGCTGCTCGCCACCGGACAGCGCCCCGGCCTGCAGCCGGAGCCGGTCGGTCAGCCGGGGGAACAGGTCGAGCACCTCGGCCTTCATCGCCGCGGTGTTGCCGCCCTTGCGGCGGGTCCACGCCCCCAGGGTCAGGTTGTCCTCGACGGTGAGGGACGGGAAGACCAAGCGGTTCTCCGGCACGTGGGCCAGGCCCAGGCCGGCGATCTGCTCGGCGCCCATCCCGGTGATGTCCCTGCCGCTGAGGGTGACGGTGCCCGCCTGGGGACGGAGCAGCCCGCTGACCGTCCGGAGCAGGGTGGTCTTGCCGGCACCGTTGGCCCCGACGACGGCCAGGATCTCCCCGGGCTCGACCTGGAGCTCGAGGCCGTGCAGCACCTCGAGCCGTTCGTAGGAGGCGCGCAGCCCCGTGACGACCAGACTCATTGCTGGACCTCCTCGGCCGCGGCCTGGACGACCTGCTGGTCCTCGTCGTCCACCCCGAGGTAGGCGGCCACCACGGCCGGGTTGACCCGCACCTCGGCCGGGGTGCCGAGGGCGATCAGCACGCCGTCGTCCAGCACCGCCACCCGGTCGGCGAGGGCCATCACGGCCCCGACGTCGTGCTCGACCAGGAGCACGGCGATGCCCGCCTCGCGGACCCGGCGCAGCATCGCCGACAGGTGCTCCCGCTCGGCGCCGGACAGCCCGGCCATCGGCTCGTCGAGGAGCAACACGGTGGGTGCCAGGGCCAGCGCCCGGGCGACCTCCACCTGGCGCTGCTGCCCGAAGGACAGCGCCGTGATCGGACGCTCGGCCTGGTGGCCCAGCCCCACTGCGGTCAGCACCCGGTCGGAGTCCCGGGCGATGGTGTGTTCCTCGGCCAGGTCCAGGCCGAGCATGCCGCGGACCACCCCGGCCCGGCTCCGCAGGTGCCGGGCCACCTGGATGTTGCCGCGGACCGTGGTGGAGCCGAAGACCTGGAGGTTCTGGAAGGTCCGGGTGGCGCCCAGCCCGGCCACGACGTGCGGCTGCTGGCCGGTGACGGGGGTGCCGCGCACCTCCACCTGGCCGTCGGTGGGCGGGAGCACGCCGGTGATGATGTTGAACGCGGTCGTCTTGCCGGCGCCGTTCGGGCCGATGAGGGCCACGATCTCCCCGGCCTCGACGTGCAGGTCGAGCTCGGACAGTGCCGTGACACCGCCGTAGCGCTTGGTGACGCCCTGGACCTGGAGGACGGTGGCGCCCGGTTCGGGCACGTCCGCCTCCGCCAGGAGGGCGTCGAGCTCCGGCCCGAGGGGGGCGTCGTCCGGCTCGTCTGCCCCCGGGTCTGCGGAGCGGCCGGCCAGGCGGCCGCGGACCGTCTCCCAGAGCTGGGCGAGCCCGCCGGGCATCAGGATGACGACCAGCACGAGGACCACGCCGAAACCGAGCAGCTGCACCTCGCCTGAGGCACCCGGGATGACCTGCGGGATCAGGTCGCGCATCCCCTCGTCGAGCGCCTCGACCACGATCGCCCCGGTCAGCGCGCCCCAGACCGTCCCGAGGCCGCCGAGCACCACCATGAGCAGGAAGGACACAGACAGCGGGAAGTTCGCGGCCTCCGGGCTGACCACCGCCAGCCAGTGGGCGTAGAAGACCCCGGCGAGTCCGGCATACCCGGCGGCGAGCACGAAGACCCGCAGCCGCAGCGCGAACGTGTTCACCCCCAGGCACTCGGCCGCGACCTCGGAGTCGTTGACCGCGCCGAGCGCCCGCCCGGTGCGCGACCGGGTGAGCTTGGCGGCGAGGGCGAGCGAGACCAGGACGACCGGGGCGAGCAGCCAGAAGTACTCGGCCGGGGTGTTGTAGACCCGGCCGCCGAGGTCCGGCTTGGGGATGCCGTAGATGCCGCTGGTCCCGCCGGTGTACTCCAGCTCCCGGACGGTGACCGTGACGATGATGCCCAGGCCGAGGGTGGCCAGCGCCAGGAAGTGGCCGCGGAGCCGGAGCAGCGGAAGCCCGACCAGGAGGGCGACCAGCATGGCGGCGGCCACCGAGACCGGGATCGCCAGCAACATCGGCACCTCGTAGCGGGTGACCAGGATGGCCTGCGCGTAGGCGCCCACCGCGAAGAACGCGGCGTGGCCCAGGCTGACCTGCCCGGCCAGGCCCATCAGCAACGACAGCCCGATGGCCGCGATGGTGAAGATGAGGACGTAAACGCCCAGGTTGACCAGGCTCGTCGAGGCCACCATCGGGAAGATGGTCAGGACGACGGCGAGCAGGAGGTAGGGGGCGAGGACGCGGAGCCGGCCCATCACACCCGCACCCCCGTCCCGCGCAGCGCGAGGCCCTGCGGCCGGATGACCAGGACGAGCACCAGCACGACGAAGGCCACCGCGTCCCGGAAGCCGGTGTCACCGTAGAAGGCGACGAGGTTCTCCAGCACGCCGAGCATGAGCCCGCCGACGAAGGCCACCCGGAAGGACACCAGCCCGCCGAGGGTGGCGGCGACGAATCCCTTCAGCCCCAGGGTCAGCCCGTGCTCCCAGGAGGCGAAGTAGATCGGCGCGCCGATCACCCCGGCGACCGCGCCGACGAAGCCGGCGATGGCGAAGGCGATCATGGTGGCCTTCTTCGGCGAGATGCCGACCAGCCGTGCGGCGACGGGCTGCTCGGCACAGGCCCGCAGCGCCTTGCCACGGACCGTGTGCTCGTAGAACCACACCACGGCATACCCAACGGCCGCCGCGATCCCCAGGATCCACAGCTCCTGGGCCCGGATGCTCACCCCGGCGAGGGTGAAGTCGGACCCGGGGAAGCGGGCCAGGCTGCGTGCCTCTGGTCCCCAGATGAGCAGCATGACCGCTTTCACCGCGGTCGACACCCCCAGCGTGAGGATGATCGAGACCAGGGGAGTCATCCGGCGGACCGGGGCGATGGCGACCCGTTCGATGAGGACCGAGACGAGGACTACGAGCGGCACCACGACCAGGATCGCCACGAGCAGCGGCAGGCCCGCCGCGACCCCGCTGATCGCGGCGAGCCCGGCCAGCGCGGTGTACTCGCCCTGCGCCAGGTTGACGATCTCGCGGACCGAGAAGATCGCCACGAAGCCGAGCGCGGCCAGCCCGTAGATCGACCCCTGGGCCAGGCCCGAGAAGACGAGTTGGAGGAGGTCGGTCATCGACTACTGGTCCTCGGCCAGCGTCCACTGGCCGTCCTGGACCTCCACCATCATCAGGGCCTCCTTGGTGAGGCCGGAGTGGTCCTCGGGGCTCATCGTGAAGACGCCGGAGATGCCGGGCCAGTCGGTGATGCCGTTCTCCAGGTGGTCCCGCAGCGCCTGCGGGTCGGTGCCCACCTCGTCGAGGGCGTCGACCGCGATCATGAACCCGTCGTAGGCGTGCCCGGCGAAGGTCGACGGCGCCTTGTCGTACTTCTCGGTGTAGTCGGCGATGAAGGTCTGGACGACCTCCTTCTGCGGGTCGTCGTCGGCCAGCTGGTCGGCGATCAGCATCCTGCCCAGCGGGGCGAGCAGGCCGTCGGCGTTGGCCCCGGCCTCGTCCAGGAACACCTGGTTGCCGATGCCGTGCGACTGGTAGACCGGCGCGCCGACGTCGAGCTGGACGTAGGCGTTCTGCGCCAGGGCAGCGGCCGGCGGGATGCCCCAGATGACGACCGCGTCGGCGTCAGCGTTGCGCAGGTTCACCATCTGCGCGGTGAAGTCCGTCGCGTCGGGGGCGAAGCTCTCCTGGGCGACGATCTCGATCCCCGCGCCCTCCCCGATCTCGGCGAGCATCTCCGGGATCCCCTCACCGAAGCCGGAGGCGTCCCGGGCGATGGCGACCTTGGTGTAGCCCTTGGCCGACATGTCGTCGACCATCCGCTCCAGCACGACCCGGTCATTCTGTGCGGTCTTGAAGACCCACTCGGAGCCGTCGATGATCGCCTGGTTGGCGGCCAGCGAGATCATCGGGATCTCGGCGTCCTCGGCCAGCGGCCGCATCGCCAGGCTGGGGCCGGTGCGGGAGGCGCCGATCAGGATGTCGACCTCCTCGGTCGACAGCAGCGAGCTGGTGGCCTTGGCCGCGCCGTCCTCGGTGGACTGGTTGTCCTCGATGATGACCTCGACCTCGCGACCGTCGATCCCGCCGTCCTCGTTGACCTGCTCGGCGAGCATCTCGATGGTCTCGCGCTCGGCGACCCCCAGGCTCGCGCCGGCACCGGTGATGTCGAGGACCACCCCGATCTTGATCGGGCCGGACTCCTCCTCGCCGCCGCCCCCCGCGGCGGTGCCACCGCCACCGTCGTCGCCGCCACCTCCGTCCTCCTCGGCGCAACCGGCGGCCCCGACCGCCAGCGCAGCGACCGTGACCAGGCTCCAGAACTTGCGGTTCCGCATGGGGTTTCTCCTCAGGGGTGGGCGTCCTTGACCAGCTCCGGCACCGCCCGACCGGTCAGGACGCTCGCAGGTGGGACCCTCGGCGTTCTATATTCGAACAGGCGACTTCGATAGCAGAACCAAACCTAAGGTGGCGCCCTGCCGATGACAACCATTGACGCGGTGTTTCCCGAGCCCGTGGTGGACGGGTCGGGCTCGCGCACCCTGGACCGGGGGCTGCGACTCCTCTCGCTCGTGTGCGCGTCCCCGGTCCCGTTGTCCGTCGCCGAGATCGCGACCGCCAGCGGGTTGCACCGCTCGATCTGCTACCGCCTGGTGCGCACCCTGGCGCACCACGACCTGCTGGAACGGGACCCCGACGGCAGGTACGGGGCGGGCGGGGGACTGGCCGTGCTCGCCGGCCGGCTCGAGCCCCGGCTCCAGGCGGCCGCGCGCCCGCACCTGGAACGGCTCGCCGAGCAGACCGGGATGACCGCCTTCGTGGTGGCCGCCCACGGCGAGGACGCCGTGACGGTCCTGGTCCTGGAGCCGCAGACCGGCCTGGCGCACGTCTCCTACCGCCCCGGCGGGCGGCACCGTCTGGAGGTCGGCGCTCCCGGTCTGGCGATCCTCGCCGGACGACCCGAGGCCGCGGGGGAGCGCCCCGAGGTCACCAGGGCCCGCACCCGCGGGTGGGCCACCTCCGTGGGAGAGGTGATCCCGGGCTACCACGCCGTGGCAGCCCCGGTCGTCGAGGCCGACGGCCAGTGCCGGCACGCCGTCGCCGTCGTCTACGCGGGCGAGGGCGACCCCGCCCGCCTCGGTCCCGCACTCGTCGACACCGCCCGCCGCATCGCCGCCGACCTCGCCTGACCGGACGCGTCACCTGGCGGCTGCCAGGGGGCACCGGACGCGTGAGGTGGCGGTCTCCAGGGGCACCGGACGCGCGACCGGGCGGTGGGCCCGAACCCGGGTGGCCACTCAGAGATCAAAGGTCACGGTCACTGCGGCGTGGTCGGAGGCCTGGTGGATGCTCGCGGTCATCTCCGGGTAGGTCTCCCACGCGGTGGGCCGCGTCTTGCGCTGCCCCCACAGTCCGGCGCGGTGCACGGTCCCGGAGCGGAATGCCTGGGCGAGGGTGGTGGAGTACAGCAAGTAGTCGAGCCGGTTTCGGATCCCGCACGAGTCGAACGTCCCCGGTCGTGGCCCCACGTCGAACTCCGCGTGGTCGTAGCACGAGCGCAACGGTCCGTCGGGATCGAACAGCGGCGCCAGGTTCTCGGCCGGCGTCTGCTCATCGGGCTGCCCCTCGTTGAGGTCACCGAGCACGATGACCCGCTCTCCGGCATACACGAGCTCGTCGACGATCGCCCGCACCGCCGCGGCCTGCCGCCGACGGGTCGACCCGCCGCCGCCGGACTGGCTCTTGAAGTGGTTGACGGCGATGTGGATGGCACCGCCCGGCGTGATGACCCGGTAGACGGGGCAGTCGCGGCTGAACACCTGACCGCTGGGGTCGACCAGGTCCACGTGCGAGCGGATGGTGCGGATCTCGAAGCCGGGCTTGGTCATGATCCCCACGTCGATGCCGCGGGGGTCGTTGCCGTCGACGAGCATGACGTGCCGGTACATGCCCGAGAGGAACTCGCGGTTGAAGCGCTGGAGGGAAGGCCGGTCCTCTGCCTCGACGATCGCGAGGATGTCCGCGTCGATGTCCTGGATCACCTTGGCCGTCATCGCGATGCCGGTCTCGTCGGTGACCGCGGTCGCGAGCTCCACCCAGCCGATCCAGTCGCCCCGACCCGTGGCGACGATCTCGACGTCCTGGGTCGGGTCGGCGGGCTCGCGGTCGAAGCTCCCGCGATTCTTCCGCAGCCACGCCCAGGGCGGGTCGGCGCTGAACCGCCGCCGCACCGCCCCGTGGGTGTTGCGGTAGTAGATCCCCAGCACCAGGAGCAGCTCCGTCAGGCGCGCTCGGTCGGCCTCGTCATACACGGTCTTCGCGCTGAGGTCGGTGAACTCGCTGTATGCCGCGAGCACCGGTTCTCCGACCGTCCAGTCAGCGGTGTCGAACGCCTTGGGTCGGGCGAACAGGTTCTCCACGTTGAAGGTTCCGACCGTGACGGTACCCATGGGTCCATCATGCCCACCGCGGGCCCGGGGCGACAGGGCCCGCGGCAGGCTTCTTGGCGCCAGGTGACGCGTCCGGTGCCCCCTGGGGACCGCCCGACGACGCGTCCGGTGCCGCCTGGGGACCGCCCGACGAGGCGTCCGGTGCCCTTCTCCTGCCGCCAGACGACGCGTCCGGTGCCCCCTGGGAACCGCCCGACGAGGCGTCCGGTGGGGGTGTGGGGCCGCCAGATGAGACGTCCGGTCAGATGGCGATGGGCTGGTCGCTGGGGCGGACTGGGAAGGGCAGGGAGGTGCGGCCGGTGAGGTACTCGTCCACGGCGGCGGCGCAGGCACGGCCCTCCGCGATCGCCCAGACGATCAGCGACTGGCCGCGACCGGCGTCACCGGTGACGAAGAGCCCGTCGTGGGCGGTCGCATACCGCTCGTCGCGGGCGAAGGTGCCGCGCGCCGTGCGCTCCAGCTCGACCTCGCCGGCGACCTCCGGCTCCGGGCCGGTGAAGCCCAGGGCCACCAGCACCAGCTGGGCGGGCAGGTCCCGCTCGGTCCCGGCATACGGGTCGAACCTGCGGTCGATGCGCTCGCCGTCCACCACCCGCACCCCGCTCACGTTGCCGTGCCCGTCGTCGTGCAGCTCCAGGGTGTTCACCCCGAAGACGCGCTCGCCGCCCTCCTCGTGGGAGTCCCCGACCCGGTGGATCAGCGGGTACATCGGCCACGGGTGGTGCTCCGGGCGCTCCGACGGCGGTTGCGGGCGGATGTCCAGCTGGGTCACGCTGCGGGCACCCTGCCGGATCGCGGTCCCGTAGCAGTCGGCACCGGTGTCGCCACCGCCGATGATCACGACGTCGAGACCCTCCGCGCTGGGGCCGCGCGGGGCCCCGAGCGCCTCGCGGTTGGCGGGGACGAGGTACTCCATCGCGGGCATGACGCCGGCCAGGTGTTCGCCGGGGGTGCCTACCGGGCGGGGGACGGTGGAGCCGGTGGCGAGCACGACCGCGTCGAACCGCTCCTGCAGGTCGGTCAGGGACATGTCGTCCGGTCCGTCCCCGCCGACGGTGACCCCGGTCTTGAACCGGATCCCCTCGCCGCGCAGCTGCACCAGGCGCCGGTCCAGCACCGACTTCTCCATCTTGAACTCGGGTATGCCGTAGCGCAGCAGACCTCCGACCGCGTCGTCGCGCTCGTAGACCACGACCGTGTGGCCGGCGCGGCCCAGCTGCTGGGCGGTCGCGAGCCCGGCGGGACCGGAGCCGACCACGGCCACCGTCTTCCCGCTGAGCCAGTCCGGCTCCTCGGGGGTGACCAGGCCGTTGTCGAAGGCCCGGTCCACGATCGAGACCTCGACCTGCTTGATGGTCACCGGCGGCTGGCTGATCCCGAGCACGCACGCGGTCTCGCAGGGCGCCGGACAGAGCCGCCCGGTGAACTCCGGGAAGTTGTTGGTGGCGTGCAACCGCTCGATGGCCTCGCGGAAGTTGCCGCGCCGGGTGAGGTCGTTCCACTCGGGGATCAGGTTGCCCAGCGGGCAGCCCTGGTGGCAGAACGGGATGCCGCAGTCCATGCACCGGGAGGCCTGGCCGCGCAGCACCCGGTCCTCCTGGGCGGTGTGCACCTCGTGCCAGTCCTGGATCCGGATCGGGACCGGGCGGGACGGCTGCTCGGCGCGGTCGCGGTGCTTCAGGAAGCCTTTGGGGTCAGCCACGGGACTCCTCCAGGATCAGTTGCCAGGCGTGCGGACCGTCCGGGTCCTCGCCGCGTTCGCGGACCTGCTCCCGGATGCGGGTCACGCTCGCGTACTGCCGCGGCGTCACCCGGCTGAACCGGGACCCCCACGCGGGCTCGCCGGCCTCCAGCAGGGCCCGGGCGACGGTGGAGCCGGTGAGCTCCAGGTGTTCCTCGAGCAGCGACCGGATGGCGCTGGACTCGGCCGAGTCCGGCTCGACCTCCAGCAGCAGCAGGTCGCCCGCCAGGGCCTGGGCGTTCACCTTGGTGCGGTCCAGGTCCAGCACGTATGCCGTGCCGCCGGACATGCCCGCGCCCAGGTTGCGCCCGGTGGGCCCGAGCACCAGGACGGTGCCGCCGGTCATGTACTCCAGTGCGTGGTCGCCCACCCCCTCGACCACGGCGATCGCGCCGGAGTTGCGGACGCAGAACCGTTCGCCCACGACCCCGCGCAGGTTGAGCTGACCGGAGGTCGCGCCGTAGCCGATGACGTTGCCGGCGACGACCTGGGCCTCGGCGCCGTCGCCGGTCAGGAAGCCGGCGTCCCCGGGTGGGTGGACCACGATCCGCCCACCGGACAGCCCCTTGCCGACATAGTCGTTCGCGTCGCCGACCAGGCGCAGCGTGACCCCGCGCGGCAGGAAAGCCCCGAAGGACTGGCCCGCGGAGCCGGTCAGGGTGAAGTCGATGGTGCCGTCCGGCAACCCATCAGGGCCGGCCGCCCGGGTGACCCGGTTGCCGAGCATCGTGCCAACCGTCCGGTTGACGTTGCGGACCGGGAACTGCCCGGTCACCGGTGTCCGGTCGGTCAGCGCCGGCCCGGCGGCCGCGATGAGCTGGTGGTCCAGCGCCCGGTCCAGGCCGTGGTCCTGGGTGGTGGTCCGGCGCAGCGACGCCCCCTCGGGCAGCTCCGGGATGTGCAGCAGCGGGGTCAGGTCCAGCCCGTCCGCCTTCCAGTGGTTCACCGCGCGCACGGTGTCGAGCAGGTCGGCCCGGCCGATCACCTCGTCCAGCGAGCGGTAGCCCAGGCCGGCCAGGAGCTCGCGCACCTGCTCGGCGATGAACTCGAAGAACGTGACGACGTGCTCGGCCTTGCCCTGGAAGCGCTCGCGCAACTCGGGGTTCTGGGTGGCCACCCCGACCGGGCAGGTGTCCAGGTGGCACACCCGCATCATCACGCAGCCGGACACCACGAGCGGGGCGGTCGCGAAGCCGAACTCCTCGCCCCCGAGCAGCGCCGCGATCAGGACGTCCCGGCCGGTCTTGAGCTGCCCGTCGACCTGCACCGTGATCCGGTCGCGCAGCCCGTTGGCCAGCAGCGTCTGCTGGGTCTCGGCCAGCCCCAGCTCCCACGGGGTGCCCGCGTGCTTGAGCGAGGTCAGCGGGCTGGCGCCGGTGCCGCCGTCGTGCCCGGAGATCAGCACGACGTCCGCGTGCGCCTTGGAGACGCCCGCGGCCACGGTGCCCACCCCGACCTGGCTGACCAGCTTGACGTGCACCCGGGCCTGCGGGTTGGCGTTCTTCAGGTCGTGGATCAGCTGGGCGAGGTCCTCGATGGAGTAGATGTCGTGGTGCGGCGGGGGAGAGATCAGCCCGACGCCGGCGGTGGAGTGCCGGGTCGCGGCGACCCACGGATAGACCTTCCCGGGCGGCAGCTGGCCGCCCTCGCCCGGCTTGGCGCCCTGGGCCACCTTGATCTGGAGGTCGTCGGCGTGGACCAGGTAGGCACTGGTCACCCCGAACCGGCCGGAGGCCACCTGCTTGATGGCCGAGCGGCGCTCGGGGTCCAGCAGCCGGTCCACGTCCTCGCCGCCCTCACCGGTGTTGGACCGTCCGCCCAGCCGGTTCATCGCGATCGCCAGGGTCTCGTGCGCCTCCCGGGAGATGGAGCCGTAGCTCATCGCCCCGGTGGAGAACCGGGCGACGATGGCGGAGACCGGCTCGACCTCCTCCAGGGGCACCGGCTCGCGGTCCGGCCGCAGCTCCAGCAGCCCCCGCAGCGTCATCAGCTGCTCGGACTGGTCGTCGACCAGGTCGGTGTACTGCCGGAAGATGTCGTAGCGCCCCGTGCGGGTGGAGTGCTGCAGGCGGAACACGGTCTCGGGGTTGAACAGGTGGGGCGGTCCCTCCCGACGCCACTGGTACTCCCCGCCGATCTCGAGGTCCCGGTGGTATGGCGAGATGCCGGACAGCGGGTAGGCGACGGCGTGGCGTCGGGCCACCTCCTCGGCGATCACCGCCAGGTCGGCCCCGCCCAGTTGGCTGGAGGTGCCGGTGAACCAGGTGTCGACCAGGTCCTGGGCCAGGCCCACGGCCTCGAAGGTCTGCGCACCCCGGTAGGAGGACACGGTGGAGATGCCCATCTTGCTCATCACCTTCAGGACGCCCTTGCCGAGCGCCTTGATGAGGTTGCCGATGGCGAGGTCGGGGTCAAGGCCGTCCAGCTGCCGCCCGGAGCGGCACAGGTCCTCCACCGACTCCATCGCCAGGTAGGGGTTGACCGCCGCCGCGCCATACGACACCAGGGTCGCGACGTGGTGCACCTCCCGCACGTCCCCGGCCTCGACGAGCAGGCCCACCCGGGTGCGGGAGCGCTCGCGGACCAGGTGGTGGTGCACGGCGCTGGTGAGCAGCAGCGAGGGGATCGGGGCGTGCTCCCGGTCGGAGTGCCGGTCGGAGAGGACCACGAAGAAGGCGCCGCGCTCGACCGCCTCGGAGACCTGGGCACAGATCTCAGCGAGGCGCTCGGCCAGGGCCTCCGCGCCCCCGTCGACCCGGTAGAGCCCGCGCACCACGACGGGGGACAGGTAGGGGTGCTGGCCCTCCAGGTTGATGTGCCGCAGCTGGGCCAGCTGGTCGTTGTCGATGACCGGGAAGTCCAGGACCACCTGGCGGGCGTGCTCGGGGGTCGCATCGAGCACGTTGAGCTCCGGCCCGGTGGAGGAGGCCAGGGAGGTCACCACCTCCTCGCGGATCGCGTCCAGCGGCGGGTTCGTCACCTGGGCGAATGCCTGGACGAAGTAGTCGAACAGCAGCCGGGGCCGGTCCGACAGCGCGGCGATCGGGGTGTCCGAACCCATCGCGCCCAGCGGCTCCATGCCGCCCTGGGCCATCGGCGCCAGCAGCACCCGCAGCTCCTCCTCGGTGTAGCCGAAGATCTGCTGCCGGCGGGTCACCGACGAGTGCGTGTGGCGCACGTGCGCCCGCTCGGGCAGGTCGGCGAGCCGCACGAGGTGCTCGTCGAGCCAGGCCCGGTAGGGGTGGGCGGCGGCCAGCTCGGCCTTCAGTGCCCGGTCGTCGACGATCTGCCCGGCCGCGGTGTCCACCAGGAACATCCGGCCCGGCTTGACCCGGCCCTTGCGGACCACCCGCGCCTCGGGGATCGGCAGGACACCGGACTCGGAGCCGAGGACGACCAGGCCGTCGTCGCTCACCCAGTAGCGCGAGGGCCGCAGCCCGTTGCGGTCCAGCACGCCCCCGACCTGGGTGCCGTCGGTGAAGACCAGGTTCATCGGCCCGTCCCACGGCTCCATCAGGATGGAGTGGAACTCGTAGAAGGCCCGCAGGTCCGGGTCCATCTGCTCGTCGTTCTCCCACGACTCCGGCACCATCATCAGCACCGCGTGCGGCAGCGAGCGCCCCCCGAGGTGGAGCAGCTCGAGCACCTCGTCGAAGGTGGCCGAGTCGCTGGCCCCCGGCGTGCAGATCGGCAGCACCGAGGTCAGGTCGGCGGGGAAGCCGCCACCGGCCAGGTTGCTCTCCCGCGCGTTCATCCAGTTCCGGTTGCCCCGCACCGTGTTGATCTCCCCGTTGTGCGCGATCAACCGGTAGGGGTGGGCCAGCGGCCAGGACGGGAAGGTGTTCGTGGAGAACCGGGAGTGCACGACCGCCAGGGTGGTCTCGAACCGGGGGTCGTGCAGGTCGGGGAAGAACGCCGGCAGCTGCGTGGTGGTCAGCATCCCCTTGTAGGTGATCGTCCGGGAGGACAACGACACCGGGTATGCCGTGGTCGTCCGCTCGATCAGCTTGCGGGCCACCCAGGCGCGGCGCTCCAGGTCGTCGCCGGACTCACCGGTGGCGGAGTCCACCACGAGCTGGCGCATCACCGGCATCGTGGAGCGCGCCATCGGACCCAGCGGCCCCGGGTCGACCGGCACGTCCCGCCAGGCCAGCACCCGCAGCCCGGCGTCGCGCACGACCTGCTCGACGGCCGCGGCCACCTGGTCCACGTCGGAGTCGACGGGCAGGAACACCGTCCCCACGGCATACGCACCGGCCGGGGGCAGGTCCACCGGCAGCACGGCCCGGAAGAAGGCGTCCGGGACCTGGGTGAGGATGCCTGCCCCGTCCCCGCTGTCCGGCTCCGCGCCGACCGCGCCACGGTGGTCGAGGTTCTCCAGCGCGGTCAGCGCGTGCTGCACGATGTCGTGCCCGGGGCTGCCCCGGAGGGTCGCCACGAAGGCCACGCCGCAGGCGTCGTGTTCGTGGGCGCTGTCGTACAGCCCCTGTCGTGGGGCGGGTGCGGGACCGGGAGGCAGTGTCGTCATAGCACCGTCCGGGGTAGGGCGCCGTAGCGCACGATGGCAGCACGGGGCGGCGTCGACCCGACGAGTGGCGTGATGATACCGATAACAGGGGGTCATCCCCAAGATCGTGGGAACCGTGGCCGGTGACCGGGGCCGCTCCGAGGGCTCCCCGAGGGCGCCCGGCCGGCCCCTCACCTCGCCGAACGCGCCCTTGTCGGTGCCGGGACCTACCATGCTGTACGTGCCTGCAAAGTCCCGAACCAGCCCCGCCGGTCCCGCCGTGCTCGGGCGCCCGCGACACGATCGGTTGATCGTCCGGGGTGCCCGGGAGCACAATCTCAAGGACGTCTCGGTCGACGTGCCGCGCGATGCGCTCGTGGTGTTTACCGGCCTGTCCGGGTCGGGCAAGTCCTCGCTCGCCTTCGACACCATCTTCGCCGAGGGACAGCGCCGCTACGTGGAGTCGCTGTCCGCCTACGCCCGGCAGTTCCTCGGGCAAATGGACAAGCCGGACGTGGACTTCATCGAGGGGTTGTCGCCGGCGGTCTCGATCGACCAGAAGTCGACCAACCGCAACCCGCGGTCCACGGTGGGGACCATCACCGAGGTCTACGACTACCTGCGGCTGCTGTATGCCCGGGCCGGGCGGCCGCACTGCCCGGTGTGCATGGAGCCGGTCACCCGGCAGACGCCGCAACAGATCGTCGACCGGCTGCTGGAGCTCCCGGAGCGCACCCGGTTCCAGGTGCTGGCCCCGGTCGTGCGGGCCCGCAAGGGAGAGTTCGTCGACCTGTTCGCCGAGCTGCAGTCCAAGGGCTTCGCCCGGGCCCGGGTAGACGGTGAGGTGATCGCGCTCACCGAGCCGCCGGAGCTGGAGAAGCAGAAGAAGCACACCATCGAGGTCGTCGTGGACCGGCTCGTCGCCAAGGGCGCGGGCGACGACGGGGCGCGGCGCCGGCTCACCGACTCGGTCGAGACCGCGCTCGGCCTGGCCGGCGGCATGCTGGTCGTGGAGTTCGTGGACGCCGGGAAGGAGGGCGCCGAGGACCTCCCCGCCGAGCGCCGCTTCTCCGAGCGGATGGCCTGCCCCAACGACCACCCGCTCGCGCTGGACGAGATCGAGCCGCGGTCCTTCTCGTTCAACAGCCCGTTCGGTGCCTGCCCGGCCTGCACCGGGATCGGGGTCGAGCTGGAGGTCGACCCCGAGCTGGTCATCCAGGACCCGGACCGGAGCATCCTGGAGGGTGCGATCGCGCCCTGGTCCAACGCGCACGGCATCACCGACTACTACCTGCGGGTGCTCGGCGGGCTGGGCGAGGACCTGAAGTTCTCGCTGGACTCCCCGTGGCGGTCCCTGCCCGGGCGGGCCCGGGACGCGATCCTGGAGGGCTACAAGCACAAGGTGCACGTGCGCTACCGCAACCGGTTCGGCCGGGAGCGGTCCTACTCCACCGGCTTCGAGGGCGTGATCCCCTACGTCAAGCGCAAGCACGGCGAGACCGACTCGGACTCGAGCCGCGAGCGCTACGAGTCCTACATGCGCGAGGTGCCCTGCCCGACCTGCAAGGGGGCCCGGCTCAAGCCGGAGATCCTGGCGGTCCTGCTGGGCGGGCGCAGCATCGCCGAGGTCTGTGCGCTGCCGATCGACCAGTGCCGCGAGTTCCTCGCCGGGGTCGCGTTCACCGACCGGGAGCAGCAGATCGCCGAGCGGGTGATCAAGGAGATCGACTCCCGGCTCGGCTTCCTGCTCGACGTGGGCCTCGACTACCTGGCGCTGAACCGCCCGGCGGCGACCCTCTCCGGCGGGGAGGCGCAGCGGATCCGGTTGGCCACCCAGATCGGGTCCGGCCTGGTGGGGGTGCTCTATGTGCTGGACGAGCCCTCGATCGGCCTGCACCAGCGGGACAACCACCGGTTGATCGAGACGCTGAGCCGGCTGCGCGACCTGGGCAACACGCTGATCGTGGTGGAACACGACGAGGACACCATCGCCGCCGCCGACTGGGTGGTCGACATCGGCCCGGGCGCCGGCGAGCACGGTGGCCAGGTGGTGCACTCGGGGACGGTCAAGGACCTGCTGGCCCACCCGGACTCCCTCACCGGGGAGTACCTCTCCGGGCGCCGGGTGATCGAGACCCCCGCGGTGCGCCGCCCCCGGGACGGCCGCACCGTCAAGGTGGTGGGTGCCCGGGAGAACAACCTGGACAACGTCACCGTCGAGTTCCCGCTGGGCAACCTGGTCGCGGTGACCGGGGTGTCCGGGTCCGGCAAGTCGACGCTGGTCAACGACATCCTCTACACGGTGATGGCCAACCAGCTCAACGGCGCCCGCAGGGTGCCGGGACGGCACGGCCGGGTCGAGGGGCTGGCCGAGCTGGACAAGGTGGTGCACGTCGACCAGAGCCCGATCGGGCGCACGCCGCGCAGCAACGCCGCCACCTACACCGGGGTGTTCGACCACATCCGGCGGCTGTTCGCCGAGACGACCGAGGCCAAGATCCGCGGCTACCTGCCGGGCCGGTTCTCCTTCAACGTCAAGGGCGGGCGCTGCGAGGCCTGCTCCGGTGACGGCACGCTGAAGATCGAGATGAACTTCCTGCCGGACGTCTACGTCCCGTGCGAGGTGTGCCACGGCGCGCGCTACAACCGGGAGACCCTGGAGGTGCACTTCAAGGGCCGCACCATCGCCGAGGTGCTGGACATGCCGATCGAGGAGGCCGCCGAGTTCTTCGCCGCCGTGCCGGCCATCGCCCGACACCTGACCACGCTGGTGGACGTCGGGCTGGGCTACGTCCGGCTCGGCCAGCCGGCGCCCACCCTGTCCGGCGGGGAGGCCCAACGGGTCAAGCTCGCCGCGGAACTGCAGAAGCGCTCGTCCGGGCGGACCAGCTACGTGCTCGACGAGCCGACCACCGGTCTGCACTTCGAGGACATCCGCAAGCTGCTGGGCGTGCTCCAGGGGCTGGTCGACAAGGGCAACACGGTCATCGTCATCGAGCACAACCTGGACGTCATCAAGAGCGCCGACTGGGTGATCGACCTCGGGCCCGAGGGCGGCGTCGGCGGTGGCCGGGTGGTGGCCGAGGGGACCCCGGAGCAGGTGGCGGAGCAGCCGGGCAGCTACACGGGCCGGTTCCTGGCCCCGTTGCTGGACCGCGACCGGCGCTCCACCTCGGCGTGAGACCGCGCGGGCCGGCGGTGAGCCGTGGCTGACCCCTCGACATACCGTCCGAAGCCGGGCGAGATCCCCACCGACGCCGGGGTCTACCGGTTCCGGGACCAGCACGGCCGGGTGATCTACGTCGGCAAGGCCAAGTCGCTGCGCCCCCGGCTCAGCTCCTACTTCCAGGACATCGCCGCGCTACACCCGCGGACCCGGTCGATGGTGCTCACCGGGGCCAGCGTGGAGTGGACGGTGGTACGCAACGAGGTCGAGGCGCTGCAGCTGGAGTACTCCTGGATCAAGGAGTTCGACCCGCGCTTCAACGTGAAGTACCGCGACGACAAGTCCTACCCCTACCTCGCGGTGACCATGGGGGAGGAGTTTCCGCGGGCCCAAGTGATGCGCGGGGCGAAGAAGCCGGGCACCCGGTACTTCGGTCCCTACGCCCACGCGTGGGCCATCCGGGAGACGCTCGACCTGTTGCTGCGGGTGTTCCCCCTGCGCACCTGCAGCAAGGGGGTGTTCCGGCGGGCCGGGCAGGTCGGTCGGCCGTGCCTGCTGGGCTACATCGACAAGTGCTCGGCGCCCTGCGTCGGGACGGTCACCGCGGAGGAGCACCGGGCGATCGCCGAGGAGTTCTGCGACTTCATGGCGGGGGACACCGGGCGCTTCGTGCGGCGCCTGGAGCAACGGATGCGGGCGGCCAGCAAGGAGCTGGACTTCGAGCAGGCGGCCCGGCTGCGGGACGACATCGCGGCCATGCAGAAGGCGTTGGAGAAGTCGGCGGTGGTGCTGCCGGACGCCACCGACGCCGACGTCTTCGCCCTCGCCGAGGACGAGCTGGAGGTCGCGGTGCAGGTCTTCCACGTCCGCGGCGGACGGGTCCGGGGACAGCGCGGCTGGGTGAGCGAGAAGGGCGCCGAACAGACCGCCGAGGTGATGGAGCATCTGTTGCAGCAGGTGTATGGCGGGGAGTCGCCCGAGGCGGTCCCGCGCGAGGTCCTGGTGCCCCTGCTGCCGGGCGGAGTGGACAACCTGTCGGCCTGGCTCACCGGTCTGCGGGGCGCCCGGGTGGACCTGCGGGTGCCGCAGCGCGGACCGAAGAAGACGCTCCTGGAGACGGTGGCCCGCAACGCACAGCAGTCGTTGGCCCGGCACAAGGTGGCCCGGTCCGGTGACCTGACCCTCCGCAGCCAGGCGCTGCAGGAGCTGCAGGACGTGCTGGAGCTGGAGGAGGCCCCGCTGCGGATCGAGTCCTTCGACATCAGCCACGTGCAGGGCACCGACGTCGTCGGGTCGATGGTCGTCTTCGAGGACGGGCTGCCCCGCAAGTCCGAGTACCGCCGGTTCATCGTGCGCGAGGGCGTGACCGACGACACCGCCGCCATGCACGAGGTGCTCACCCGCCGGTTCCGGCACCTCACCGAGCCGCGGGAGCGGACCGGCGAGGACGGGCGACCGGCCCGGTTCGCCTACCCGCCCAACGTCGTGGTCGTCGACGGGGGACTGCCCCAGGTCAACGCGGCCCAGGCGGCGATGAGCGAGGTGGGGATCAGCGACGTCACGGTCATCGGGCTGGCCAAGCGGTTGGAGGAGGTGTGGCTGCCGGGACAGGACTTCCCGGTCGTGCTGCCCCGCACCAGCGAGGGTCTCTACCTGCTGCAGCGGGTGCGCGACGAGGCGCACCGGTTCGCCAACACCTTCCACCGGCAGCGCCGGTCCAAGAGCATGACGGCCAGCCAGCTCGACGGCATCCCCGGGCTCGGCCCGGCCCGCCGCAAGGCGCTGCTGCGCACCTTCGGCTCGGTGAAACGGATCCGGGAGGCGAGCCCCGCCGACCTGCAGTCCGTGCCCGGGATCGGGCCCGCCGTCGCGGAGGCGATCCTGACCAGATTGCTCGCGGACTCGGAGAAGGCGACGCCCGCCGTTAACCTGACCACAGGCGAAGTGCTCGACTGAGGAGGGCGGATGGACCAGGCGGAGACGGCGGTCGCCGACGCGACCGGCGACGATCACCAATTCGTGCTGCTCACCGGGATGAGCGGGGCGGGCCGCACCACGGCGGCCAACCTCCTGGAGGACCGCGGGTGGTATGTCGTGGACAACCTGCCGCTGAAGATGCTGCTGCCGCTGGTGGAGCTGATCGGGGAGGACCGCCGGGGGCAGCGGGTGGCCGCCGTGGTCGACGCCCGGAGCCGGGACTTCTCCACCCAGCTGCAGTCGACCGTGGGGGAGCTGCGCGACCGCGGGTGGTCGCCGCGGATCGTCTTCGTCGACAGCACCGACGAGGCACTGGTCCGCCGGTTCGAGTCGGTCCGCCGGCCGCACCCGCTGCAGGGTGACGGGCTGCTGCTGGACGGCATCCAGCAGGAGCGCGAGGTGCTCGGCGACATCCGGTCGATGGCCGACGTGGTGGTGGACACAACCGGCTACAACGTGCACCAGCTCACCGCCAAGGTGGACGACCTCCTGAACGCTGACGCCAGCGTGCGGCTGCGCCTGGTCGTGCTGTCCTTCGGCTTCAAGTACGGCATCCCGCTGGACGCCGACATCGTCTTCGACCTGCGCTTCCTGCCCAACCCCTACTGGGACCCCGAACTGCGGCCCTACAACGGCAAGGACCGGCGGGTGCGCGACTTCGTTCTGTCCCGGCCCGGCGCCGAGGAGTTCGTCGAGGCGGCCGGGCGGATGCTGGACATCGCGACCGCCGGCTACCTGGCCGAGGGCCGGCGCTACGTGACGATCGCCGTCGGCTGCACCGGCGGCAAGCACCGCTCGGTCGCGATCTCCGAGGCGCTGGTGGCGCGGATGAACGTCCCCGAGGGGGTCGCGATCACCTCGATCCACCGCGACCTGGGGCGAGAGTGAGCCCCGGACGCATGGGGCCGCCACGGGTGGTCGCCATGGGTGGAGGGCACGGCCTCTCGGCCTCGCTGCAGGCGCTGCGGCACATCACCGAGGCGATCACCGCCGTCGTGACGGTCGCCGACGACGGCGGGTCCAGCGGCCGGTTGCGCCGCGAGTTCGACATCCTGCCGCCGGGCGACCTGCGGATGGCGCTGGCCGCCCTCTGCGAGGACACGGCGTGGGGCCACCAGTGGAGTGCCGTGCTGCAGCACCGGCTCTCCGGGACGTCCGGGCTGGCCGGCCACCCGATCGGCAACCTGCTGATCATGGGCCTGTGGGAGCTGCTGGACGACGACCCGGTCCGTGGCCTGGACCTGGTGGGGCGGTTGCTGAACACCCGCGGCAGGGTGCTGCCCGCGTCCTCGATCCCGCTGGACATCGAGGCCACGGTCGCGGGCCTGGACCCGGACGACCCGGACGCGCACACGGTGGTCCGCGGCCAGTCCACCGTGGCCAAGACGCCCGGTCGGGTGCTCAGCGTCCGCCTGCTCCCGGAGGACCCGCCGGCGGCCCCGGAGGCCGTGGAGGCGATCAAGCTCGCCGACTGGGTGATCCTCGGTCCCGGTTCGTGGTTCACTTCCGTGATGCCCCATCTGTTGGTCCCGGACCTCCAGCGCGCCCTGGTGGACAGCCCGGCCCGCCGTATCCTGACCCTGAACGTGGGCACCGACGACGACGAGACACACGGCTTCTCCGCCGCCGAGCACCTGGAGGTGCTGTCGGCGCACGCCCCCGACCTCCAACTGGACTACGTCGTGGTGGACCCCACGGTGGTCCGGTCGGACGACGAGGTGCTGCGCGAGGTGGCCGCGGGGGTGGGAGCCGAACTGATGGTGGCCCCGGTCCGCAAGATGCGCACCAGGGACCAGCACGACACCCTGCGCCTGGCCGCGGCCTACCGGGACGTGATCCTGGGTGGCTGAGCCAGCACAGAGCCGCACACGCAACGGGAGGATGTCCGCGATGGCGATGACCGCCAAGGTCAAGGACGAACTGAGCCGGCTGCCGGTCACCAAGACCTGCTGCCGCAAGGCCGAGGTCTCCACGATCCTGCGCTTCGCCGGTGGCCTGCACATCATCGGGGGCCGGATCGTCATCGAGGCGGAGGTCGACACGGCGCAGGCCGCACGCCGGCTGCGGGCCTTCATGGGGGAGGTCTACGGCGCGACCAGCGAACTGGTGGTGATGAGCCCCGGGGGGTTGCGCAAGGGCACCCGGTATGTCGTGCGCGCCACCTCCGACGGGGAGGCGCTGGCCCGGCAGACCGGCCTGATCGACCACCGCGGCCGACCGGTGCGGGGGCTGCCGCCGCGGATCGTGGGCGCCTCGGTGTGTGACGCCGAGGCGGCCTGGCGCGGGGCCTTCCTGGCGCACGGCTCGATCACCGAGCCCGGTCGGTCCTCGGCCCTGGAGATCACCTGCCCCGGCGCGGAGTCCGCGTTGGCGCTGGTGGGGGCCGCGCGGCGGCTGGGCATCGCGGCGAAGGCCCGGGAGGTGCGCGGCGTGGACCGCGTGGTGATCCGGGACGGCGACGCGATCGGGGCGATGCTGACCCGGCTGGGCGCCCACGATGCGGTGCTGGCCTGGGAGGAGCGCCGGATGCGCCGCGAGGTGCGCGCCACCGCCAACCGGCTGGCCAACTTCGACGACGCCAACCTGCGCCGGTCGGCCAGGGCCGCGGTGGCCGCCGGGGCCCGGGTGGAGCGGGCCCTGGAGATCCTGGATACGGACGTCCCGGAGCACCTGCGGGTCGCCGGGATGTTGCGGGTCGAGCACAAGCAGGCCAGCCTCGAGGAGCTGGGACAGCTGGCCGACCCGCCGATGACCAAGGACGCGGTGGCCGGGCGCATCCGGCGGCTGCTGGCCATGGCCGACCGCCGCGCCGAGGACCTCGGGATCGAGGGCACCGACGCCAACCTGACCCCAGAGATGTTCGACGACTGATCCATCCCCTAGGTTTGGACCAAGACGTCCCCAACCGCGCGGCCGCCGGCCGCACCCTGCCACGGGAGGCAACCATGACCGTTCGTGTTGGTATCAACGGCTTCGGCCGGATCGGCCGCAACTTCGCCAGGGCCGTCCTGGCCTCGGGCGCCGACGTCCAGATCGTGGGCGTCAACGACCTGACCGACAACGCCACGCTGGCGCACCTGCTCAAGTACGACTCGATCCTGGGTCGCCTGGACGAGGAGGTCACCTCGTCCGAGGACGAGATCAGCGTCGGCGGCCAGACCTTCAAGGCGTTCGCCGAGAAGGACCCGGCCGCGCTGCCCTGGGGCGACCTCGGGGCCGACGTGGTCGTGGAGTCCACCGGCATCTTCACCGACGCCACCAAGGCCAAGGCGCACATCGACGGCGGCGCCAAGAAGGTGATCATCTCCGCGCCCGGCAAGAACGAGGACCTCACGGTGGTGCTCGGCGTCAACGACGGCGACTACGACCCGGCCAAGCACCACATCATCTCCAACGCCTCGTGCACCACGAACTGCCTCGGGCCGATGGCCAAGGTGCTCCACGAGGAGTTCACCATCGTCAAGGGCCTGATGACCACCATCCACGCCTACACCGCGGACCAGAACCTGCAGGACGGGCCGCACAAGGACCTGCGCCGGGCCCGCGCCGCCGCGCTGAACATCGTGCCCACCTCCACCGGCGCGGCCAAGGCCATCGGCCTGGTGCTGCCGGACCTGGTCGGCAAGCTGGACGGCTACGCCCTGCGCGTGCCGGTGCCCACGGGCTCGGCCACCGACCTGACCTTCGAGGCCTCCCGCGAGACCACCGTCGAGGAGGTCAACGCCGCGATCAAGGCGGCTGCCGAGGGGCCGCTGCAGGGGATCCTGCGCTACACCGAGGACCCGATCGTGTCCAAGGACATCGAGACCGACCCGGCCTCCTGCATCTTCGACGCGGGCCTGACCAAGGTCATCGGCAACCAGGTCAAGGTCGTCGGGTGGTACGACAACGAGTGGGGCTACTCCAACCGGCTGGTCGACCTCACCGCGCTCGTCGGCGCCTCCCTCTGAACCCGGAGGCCACGTCGCGATGAAGACCGTCGAGGACCTGGGTGACCTGCGCGGCAAGCGGGTGCTGGTCCGCAGCGACCTGAACGTCCCGCTGGACGACGCCGGTGCGATCACCGACGACGGGCGGGTGCGGGCCTCCGTTCCGACCGTCCGGGCGCTGGCCGACGCCGGCGCCCGGGTGATCGTGTGCGCCCACCTGGGTCGTCCGAAGGGGGCGCCGGAGGCGAAGTACTCGCTGCGTCCCGTCGCCACCCGGCTGGCCGAGCTGCTCGGGTCACCCGTGGCCTTCGCGGAGGACACCGTCGGTCCTTCCGCGCGGGACATGGCCTCGGCGCTCCAGGACGGCCAGGTGCTGCTCCTGGAGAACCTCCGGTTCAACCCCGGGGAGACCGCCAAGGACGACGCGGAGCGCGGCGCCTTCGCCGACGAGCTGGCCACCCTGGCCGACGTCTTCGTCAGCGACGGGTTCGGTGTCGTGCACCGGGCGCAGGCCAGTGTCTACGACATCGCCCAGCGGCTGCCGCACGCGGCCGGTGGCCTCGTCACCGCCGAGGTAGAGGTCCTCACCCGCCTCACCCAGGACCCGGCCCGCCCGTATGCCGTGGTTCTGGGTGGGGCGAAGGTCAGCGACAAGCTCGGCGTGATCGAGAACCTGCTCGGCACCGCCGACCGGATCCTAGTGGGTGGCGGCATGGTGTTCACCTTCCTGAAGGCGCAGGGTCACGAGGTCGGCAAGAGCCTGCTCGAGGCCGACCAGGTCGACACCGTGCGCGGCTACCTGGAGACGGCCCGGGAGCGCGGGGTGGAGATCGTGCTGCCGACCGACGTGGTGGCCGCCACCGAGTTCTCCGCCGACGCCGACCACGAGGTCGTCCCGGTCGACGCCATCCCCGCCGACCGGATGGGGCTGGACATCGGGCCGGACTCCGCGGCGGCCTTCGCCGAGCGGCTCGCCGACGCGAAGACCGTCTTCTGGAACGGCCCCATGGGTGCCTTCGAGATGGCGCCCTACGCGGAGGGCACCACGACCCTGGCCCGCGCCCTGCGGGACATCACCTCCGGCGGGGCGCTGACCGTCGTCGGGGGTGGCGACAGCGCCGCCGCGGTCCGCCAGCTCGGGTTCGCCGAGGAGGACTTCGGCCACATCTCGACCGGCGGCGGGGCCTCCCTGGAGTTCCTGGAGGGCAAGGAGCTGCCGGGCCTGGCGGTGCTGCAGGACTGACCACGCCGGGCGTACCGTCCCCGCGGGAGCCCGACCCACGATTCCCACCCGACCCACGACATACGAGGACCGAGGCACGATGGCCGAGCGCATCCCGCTGCTGGCGGGCAACTGGAAGATGAACCTGGACCACCTCCAGGCCACCCACCTGGTGCAGAAGCTGGACTGGAGCCTGCGCGACGGCAAGCACGACTTCGCCGCCGTGGAGGTGGCGGTGCTGCCGCCGTTCACCGACCTGCGGTCGGTGCAGACGATCATCCAGGGCGACAAGCTGGCGATCCGGTTCGGCGGGCAGGACCTGTCCCAGCACGACGCGGGCGCCTACACCGGGGAGATCTCCGGGGCGTTCCTGGCCAAGCTGGGCTGCACCTACGTGGTCGTCGGGCACAGCGAACGCCGCGCGCTGCACGGCGAGGACGATGCCGTGGTGGCGGCGAAGGTCAGGGCCGCGCTGCGCCACGGGCTGAGCCCGATCCTGTGCGTGGGCGAGGCCCTGGAGGTGCGCCAGGCCGGCGAACAGGTCGCGCACGTGCTCGCCCAGCTGGACGCCGCCCTCGACGGCCTGACGGCCGAGGAGGTCGCACAGGTCGTGGTCGCCTACGAACCGGTCTGGGCGATCGGCACCGGCGAGGTGGCGACCCCGGCGGACGCGCAGGAGGTCTGCGGGGCGATCCGCACCCGGCTGGCCGAGCTGACGACCGGGGACACGGCCGACGGGGTCCGCATCCTCTACGGCGGCTCGGTCAAGCCCGGCAACGTCGCGGCGATCATGGCCGAGGAGGACGTCGACGGCGCCCTCGTGGGCGGCGCCTCGATCGAGGTGGACGACTTCAGCTCCATCTGCCGGTACCGCTCGCACCACGGGGGACAGGGCTGAGTCTCCTTCCCTCCCGACCGGTCGGCCCGTGCTGGCCGGTCCCGGGTGCCGCGTGGGTTACCCTGTTCTCTGCGCTCGTTCCTCGATCCAGCCCCCAACGTAAGGTGTTGTAGTGACCGTTGTCCGGATCTTCCTCGATGTGCTGCTGGCCCTGAGCAGCATCTTCCTGGTGCTGCTGATCCTCATGCACAAGGGTCGCGGTGGCGGCATGTCCGACATGTTCGGCGGGGGCATGTCCAGCAGCCTGGGCGGGTCGTCCGTGGCCGAGCGCAACCTGAACCGGATCACCATCGCCGTGTCCGTCATCTGGGTCACCGCGGTCACCGGCATCGGCCTGCTCATCCGGTTCGCCTGACGCGTCCTGCCCGGACCCGCCCGGTCGGGCGTCCTCCCTCGAAACCTGCTGGTCAGTGGGGTACTGTGCTCCCACATACCCCTGTGACGTGAGGAGCGACGGTGGTTGGGACGAATGCCATCCGAGGACGCCGGGTCGGAGCCGGCCCGATGGGGGAGGCCGAGCGCGGGGAGACCGCGCCCCGCGTCACCGTGACCTACTGGTGCGCCAACGGGCACGAGACCACGCCGAGCTTCGCCCACGACGACGCGCTGGAGGTCCCCGCGGAATGGGACTGCCCGCGGTGCGGCCTGCCGGCCGGTCAGGACCGCGAGAACCCGCCGGAGGCGCCGCGGACCGAGCCGTACAAGACGCACCTGGCCTACGTGAAGGAACGCCGCTCCGAGCAGGCGGGGGCCGAGTTGCTCGACGAGGCGCTGAAGGCGATGCGCGGGCGGGGCATCGGGAAGGGCCCACGGGCCGGCGACTGACCGGCCGATCGACCTGACCCACCCTCGGCGCCCGCCGGGGGAGGGCGGTCAGCCCTCGATGCCGGCCCCGTCCGCGACGGCCCGGTCCACCCACCAGACCGTCTCCAGCGTCCCCTGCGGCCAGGAGGCGGGCACCTGGGGGTCCTCCCGCTCGGCGCGCGCGGCCCGCACCGCGTCCGCCTTGTCCGCGCCCGCCACCGTGAACCACACCCGCTTGGCCCTCCGGATCGCCGGGACGGTCAACGAGACGCGCAGCGGCGGGGGCTTGGGGGAGTCGGTGACCGGGACCGTCGTCCGGTCGGTGACCAGCAGTTCCTCGCGGCCCGGGAAGAGCGAGGCGACGTGCGAGTCCGGGCCGACCCCGAGCAGCAGCACGTCGAACTCCGGCACCGGCACGGAGGCCCCCTCGGGGGCGTGCTCGGCCAGGGTGGCGGCGTAGCTGACGGCTGCCTGCGGCAGGTCCGCCTCGTCGGCGCCGGCGGGGACCGCGTGCACGTGACCGGGGGCGAGCGGCAACCGGTCCAGCCCGGCATCGACCGCCTGCTGCACGTTCCGGTCGGGGTCGCCCTCGGGGACGAAGCGTTCGTCGCCCCACCACACGTGCACGTGTTCCCAGGTCTGCGGGTCGGGCGACAGGTCGGCCAACGCCCCGACCGTGGCGGTGCCGAGCGAACCGCCCGTGACCACCAGGTGGGCCACGCCACGCTCGGCCACGGCGCGCTGCACCACGGCGTCCACCGCGGTGGCCACCGCCGCGGCCACCGACGGGGTGTCCTCGGCGATCCGCACGCTGCCGCGGGCGAACTCGGCCAGCCCCTGGTGGATCCGCTCGTCCAGCGCCGTCCCCTCGACCCGCTCCGAGGGGGCCGGCGCCCCCTCGAGGGCCTTGGTGGACAGTTCGGGGTGGTGGGTCTCGGCCAGTTCGGCCGGCTCCTCGGGTGCCTTGCCCTTGCGGACGGCCTCGCTGTGCGTCGTGGTGGACCTGCCGACCCGGGGTATGCCGTCCCGCACCGCCGAGGCGTAGACCTCGTCCGCGTCGAGCCGGCGCAACTCGGCCGCCAGCAGTTCCGGCAGCGTGGAGTCGGGCAACGGCACCTGCCGGGTGGGCTGGCCGGCCTGGCTCAGCGTCCCGACCTGCTCGGCGGACCCTGCCCTGGTGGCGACCAGGTCCACCGGGCCGCTGGCCCGTTCCAGGCGCACGGCCACCAGTCCGGTGCCGGCGGCGGTGCGTGCCACCTTCACCGGGACCTGCAGCGCGTCGGCGAGCCACCCGGCCATCAGGTCTGTGCTCGGGCTGTCCGCGTCCCCGGACACCGTCGCGGCCGTGACGTCCTCGTAGGGGGGCTGGTCCAGCGTCGCGGCGAGCAGCCCGCGCCAGCGGGTGAGCCGGGTCCAGGACAGGTCGGTGTCGCCCGGCTGGTAGTGCTTGGCCCGTCGGCGGAGCTCGGTGCGTGGCTTCGCACACCCGGAAGCATCCGTGATCCGGCGGTGCGCGATCTGCCCGAGGGGGCTGCCGGCAACGTCGTGGGGCGGGTCGTGCGGCCACCAGCCGACGATGGGGGAGTCGGGCAGCAGCAGCGCGGTGACCACCGACGCCGCCTGGTCGGCCAGTTCCCCGTAGAGGCGCAGCACCACGATCTCGCTGGCCCCGGCGTCGCCGCCGACGCGCACCTGGGCGTCCAACCGGTTAGCGCCGCGGCGGTTGGCGCGGACCACGACGATGATCCGGGCCGGGTGCTGCCGGGTGGCGTCGTTGGCCGCCCTGATCGCCTCGTCGGAGCCGGTGTCGTCGGTGACCACGAGCAGGGTCAGGACGCGGCCCATCGCCATCGCCCCGACGTCGTTGCGCAGCTGCAGCAGCTTCTTGCTGACCTCCTTGGCGGAGGTGCTGGGCAGGTCGATGATCACGGGAGCCTCCACTCACGGCCGTCTCGGCGCATCATCTCGTCCGCCTCCGGCGGACCCCAGGTGCCCGCCGGGTAGGTCTGTGGGGGCGTCCTGGTGCGCGACCAGTAGTCGATGACGGGGTCCAGGATCTGCCAGGACAGCTCGACCTCTTCGTGCCGCGGGAACAGCGGCGGATCGCCCAGCAGGACGTCCAGGATCAGCCGCTCGTAGGCCTCCGGGCTGGACTCGGTGAAGGAGGCGCCGTAGCCGAAGTCCATCGTGACGTCGCGTACCTCCATCTGGGTGCCGGGCACCTTGGATCCGAACCGCATGGTGACGCCCTCGTCCGGCTGGACCCGGATGACGACGGCGTTCTTGCCCAGTTCCTCGGTGGAGGTGCTGGAAAACGGCAGGTGTGGGGCCCGCTTGAAGACCACGGCGATCTCGGTGACCCGCTTGCCCAAGCGCTTCCCGGTGCGTAGGTAGAAGGGGACCCCCGCCCACCGCCGGGTGTCCACTTCGAGCTTGAGTGCGGCATACGTCTCGGTGCGGGAGGCCTGGGCGACACCATCCTCGTCGAGGTAGCCGACGACCGGTTCCCCGCCCTGCCAGCCGGCCACGTACTGTGCCCGGCTGGTGGCGGTGGCCAGGTCCTCGGGCAGCCGCAGCGACGCGAGCACCTTTTCCTTCTCGGTCCGCACTCCGCGTGCAGTGAAGGACACCGGCTCCTCCATCGCGGTGAGCGCGAGCAGTTGGAGCAGGTGGTTCTGGATGACGTCCCGTGCGGCCCCGACGTCGTCGTAGTATCCGGCGCGGCCGCCGATCCCGATGTCCTCGGCCATCGTGATCTGCACGTGGTCGACGTAGTTGGCGTTCCAGATTGGCTCGAACAACTGGTTGGAGAAGCGCAACGCCAGGATGTTCTGCACCGTCTCCTTGCCCAGGTAGTGGTCGATCCGGAAGATCGAATCCGCCGGGAAGACCGACTCGACGATCTCGTTGAGCTCCTGCGCACTCTCCAGGTTGTGACCGAACGGCTTCTCGATGACGACCCGCCGCCAGGTGCCCGGTTGCGGGTCGCTCAACCCGGACGCCTTCAGCTGCTCGCAGACCGGGGCGAACCAGTCCGGCGGGATGGACAGGTAGAACGCGTGGTTGCCGCCCGTGCCGCGCTCGTCGTCCAGCTTGCGCACGGTCCGGGCGAGCAGCTGGAAGGCATCGGGGTCGTCGAACGCCCCGGGAACGAAGCGGAACCCCTCCGCGAGGCTGCGCCAGACCTCTTCGCGGAACGGGGTTCGCGCGTGCTCCCGGACCGAGTCGTGGACCACCTTGCTGAAGTCCTGGTCGGCCCAGTCCCGCCGCGCGAAGCCGACCAGGGAGAACCCGGGTGGCAACAGACCCCGGTTGGCCAGGTCGTAGATGGCCGGCATCAGCTTCTTGCGTGCCAGGTCGCCGGTCACGCCGAACATCACCATGCTGCAGGGCCCGGCGATCCGGGGCAGCCGCTTGTCGTCGGGGTGACGCAGCGGGTTGTGCTCGGCGGTGACCGGTGCCGGACCCGGGCTCACGGCGTGCCCAGGGCCTGGCGGAGCTGGGCCAGTCCGGCGGCCTGGTCGGTGAGGTGGAGTCGCAGCACCGGGCGGCCGTGACCGGCCAGCACCTGGGCGTCCCCGGCGGCCTGGGCCGCGATGAAGGAGCCGAAGGTGTAGTCCTTGCCGGGCACCGGGTAGTCCGCGGCGGCCGTGCCGGTGACCTGCAGGTAGACCCCCACCGGCGGGCCACCCTTGTGGAACTGGCCGGTGCTGTGCAGGAAGCGGGGTCCCCAGCCGAAGGTGACCGGGCGGTGCAACGTCTCGGTCAGCGGGCCGGCGACGTCGGCCAGGTCGGCGTGGCTGAGTCGGTCCAGGTAGACCATGACCGCCAGGTAGCCCGCGTCGCGGTCCAGTGTGTCGAGCAGCGCCTTGACCGCGGTGGTGACGTCGTCGCCGACCGTGGCCGGGTCGAGGTTGGCGGCCCGGATCTCGACGGCGCCGTCGACCGCCAGGGGTACGTCGGAACCGCCGCCCCCGGAGGCCATCACCTCGCGTGCGGCCTGCTTGGCGCTCTCCACGTCGGGCTGGTCGAACGGGTTGATCCCGAGCACCCTCCCGGCGACCGCGGTAGCGACCTCCCAGAGCAGCAGCTGCGCGCCCAACGGGCCGCTGACCCGGACCAGGGACGCTGCCGCGCCGGCCGACGCTGGCTCCTCGTCCTCGTCCGCGTCGGCGGCCAGGTGCACGACCGTGACGTCGTCCGCCGCCCCGAGGACCGCCTCGGAGCCGGCGTCCGCCACGACCGGGAGCAGCCCGGTGCCCTCCTTGCCGGTGCTCTCGGCGATCAGCTGTTCGGCCCAGTCGGGGAACCCGACGATGCCCGAGCCCTGGTCGACGAGCAGCACCTTGTCCCGGAGCGGGGTCGCCCCGGCCAGGGCGGCCCCCAGGGTCAGCCCCGGGTTGCTGCGGTCGTCCTCGGCGAGCAGGTCGGCGATCTCCTCGGCCTCGTCGAGTAGTCCGGCGATGTCGGCCCCGGCCAGGCCCGAGGGGACCAGGCCGAACGCGGTGAGCGCGGAGTACCGCCCGCCGACCGCCGGGTCGGCGTTCACCACCCGGTAGCCGTCGGCGCGGGACTGCTGGTCCAGCGGGCTACCCGGGTCGGTGACGATGACGATCCGCTCGGTCGGGTCGATGCCGGCGTCGGTGAAGGCACCGATGAAGGCGCGCCGCTGGCTGTCGGTCTCCACCGTGGACCCGGACTTGGAGGACACCACGACGGCCGTGCGGTCCAGGCCCTCCTCGACGGCCGCCCGGACCATGTCCGGGTCGGAGGAGTCGAGCACTACCAGGTCGACGCCGGCCGTCGCGCAGATCACCTCGGGGGCCAACGAGGAGCCGCCCATCCCGCACAGCACGATGCGGTCGACGCCGCGTCCCCGCAGCTCCTCCCGCAGTGCCGCCACCTCGCCGACCAGGGGCCGCGAGCTCCGGTGCAGACCCACCCAGGACAGCCGCTTGCCGGCCTCGTCCTCGGCGGCCGGGCCCCAGAGGGTAGCGTCCTGCTGGAAGAGGCGGGAGGCGAAGGAGTCCTCGACCAGTCCCGGGACCACGCGCTCGGCCGCGTCGGCGGCGGCGCCGGACAGTTGGAGGGACAGGGCGTTCACTTGGCGTCCCCGGCGAACCTGTCCAACTCCTGCTGCACGTCGGCCAGGAGCTCGTCCCAGGACTTCTCGAACTTGTCCAGGCCCTCGACCTCCAGCGTCTCCACGACCTGGGCGTAGGAGACCCCGACCTTCTCCAGGCTCTCCAACACCTGCTGGGCGTCGTCGTAGTGCCCGGTCACCGCGTCGCCGGTCACCTGGCCGTGGTCCGCGGTCGCGTCGAGCGTCTTGCGGGGCATCGTGTTGACCGTGTTGGGGGCGACCAGCTCGGTGACGTAGAGGGTGTCGGGGTAGTCCGGGTTCTTCACGCCGGTCGAGGCCCACAGCGGACGCTGGGCGTGCGCCCCGTCGTCGGCCAGGTTCTGCCAGCGGGGGGTGCTGAAGACCTCCTCGTAGGCCTGGTAGGCCAGCCGGGCGTTGGCCACGCCGGCCTTGCCCTTGAGCGCCGTCGCCTCGTCGGTGCCCAGGGCGTCCAGCTGGCCGTCGATCTCGGTGTCCACCCGGGACACGAAGAAGGAGGCGACCGAGTGGATCGTGGACAGGTCGTGCCCGTTCTGCCGCGCCTGCTCCAGGCCGGTGAGGAAGGCATTCATCACCCCGCGGTAGCGGTCCAGGGAGAAGATCAGGGTCACGTTGACGCTGATCCCCTCGGCCAGGGTCTGGCTGATCGCGGGCAGGCCCTCCACCGTTGCCGGGATCTTGATGAACAGGTTGGGCCGGTCGATCTCGGCCCAGAGCTTCTTGGCCATCTCGACGGTGCCGGCGGTGTCCGCCGCAAGCTTCGGCTCGACCTCGATCGAGACCCGCCCGTCGACCCCGTTGGTGCGGTCGTAGACCGGCCGCATGATGTCGCAGGCGTTGCGCACGTCGGTGGTGGTCAGCGCGAAGACGGTGGCGTCCACGTCGGTCCCGGTCGCGGCCAGCTCCTTGACCTGGTCGGTGTAGGCCTCGCCCTGGGAGAGGGCGTTGGCGAAGATCGTCGGGTTGGTGGTGACCCCGACGACATACAGGTCATCGATGAGGGACTGGAGCCCGCCGTCGGTGATCATCGAACGGTTGAGGTCGTCGAGCCAGATGGAGACGCCTGCCTCGGACAGGTCGGCGAGTGGGTTCGTGGTCTGCTGTTCGGTCATCGGTCTCTTCTTCCGTATCTCGTGGTCGGGCGCGCCGCTCAGGCGTCGCCGAGGGTCTGCTCGCTGCCGCTCGGGTCGGCGGGGGTGCTCTGCGCCGGGGCTTCGTCGCCAGCCGCGGCCGCGATCGACTCGCGGGCGGCAGCGGCGACGGCCTCCGCGGTGATCCCGAACTCGGTGTACAGCCGCTGGTAGTCGGCCGAGGCGCCGAAGTGCTCCAGGCTGACCGTGCGGCCGGCGTCACCGACCAGCTCGCGCCAGCCCTGGGCGATGCCGGCCTCGACGCTGACCCGGGCCCGCACGTCGGGGGGCAGGACCTCGTTGCGGTAGGACTGGTCCTGGGCGTCGAACCACTCCCGGCAGGGGAGCGACACGACCCGGGCGGACACGCCCTCGGCGGCCAGGATGTCGCGGGCCTGGACCGCGAGCTGGACCTCCGACCCGGTGCCGATGAGGATCACGTCGGGGGAGTCGCCCTCGGCGTCGGCCAGCACGTACCCGCCCCTGGCCACACCGTCCACCGAGGCGAACTTCTCCCGGTCGAAGGTCGGCACGTTCTGCCGAGTCAGCACCAGGGCGGTTGGGCGGTCCGTGTGCTCCAGCGCCGAGCGCCAGGCGGCAGACGTCTCGTTGGCGTCGGCCGGTCGGACAACGTCCAGACCCGGGATCGCGCGCAGCGCAGCCAGGTGTTCGACCGGCTGGTGGGTCGGCCCGTCCTCGCCGAGCCCAATCGAGTCGTGGGTCCACACGTAGATGACCGGCTGCTGCTGGAGTGCTGCGAGGCGCACGGAGGGACGCATGTAGTCGGAGAAGACCAGGAAGGTTCCACCGTACGGGCGGGTCAGGCCCTCCAGCGCGATCCCGTTCAGGATCATCCCCATCCCGTGCTCTCGGATCCCGAAGTGCAGGGTGCGGCCGTAGAGGTCGCCCGGGAAGGCGTCGGTGGCCTTGGCCGGCGGGACGAAGCTCGGCTGCCCCTTCATGGTCGTGTTGTTCGACCCTGCAAGGTCGGCCGAGCCGCCCCACAACTCGGGCAGGACGTCGGCCAGTGCGGTCAGGACGTCTCCGGACGCGGCCCGCGTGGCCTTGCCCTTCTCGTCCGCGGGGAAGACGGGCAGGGCATCGGCCAGGTTGTCCGGCAGCCGGCGCTCGACCAGTCGGTCCAGCAGCGCGGCCCGCTCGGCGTCGGCGTCCCGCCAGGCCTGGTAGGTCTTGTCCCACTCGGCGTGCGCGGTCTTCCCGCGCTCGACGACCTGGCGGACGTGGGCGAGGACCTCCGGCTCCTCCGGGAAGGCGACGTCCGGGTCGAAGCCCAGGAGCTTCTTGGTGGCCGCGATCTCGTCGTCGCCGAGGGCGGACCCGTGTGAGGCGCCGGTGTCCTGCTTGGTCGGCGCGGGCCAGGCGATGATGGTGCGCAACAGCACCAGGGTCGGCCGGTCCACGCTGGCGCGGCTGGCCTCGAGGGCGGCCAGCAACGCGTCGATGTCCTCGGTGTAGGGCTCGGCCTCGCGCCAGTCGACCGTGATGACCTCCCAGCCGTAGGCCTCGTAGCGCTTGGCCACGTCCTCGGAGAAGGAGATGTCCGTGTCGTCCTCGATGGAGATGAAGTTCTGGTCGTAGACGACGGTCAGGTTGCCGAGCTCCTGGTGGCCGGCCAGCGAGCTGGCCTCCGAGGACACGCCCTCCATCAGGTCACCGTCCGAAGCGATCACCCACACGTGGTGGTCGAACGGGGAGTCCCCGGCCGCGGCGTCCGGGTCCAGCAGCCCGCGCTGCCGCCGCTGGGCCATCGCCATACCCACGGCGGAGGCCATGCCGGACCCGAGGGGGCCGGTGGTGATCTCGACGCCGGTGGTGTGGTGGACCTCCGGGTGCCCCGGGGTCAGGCTGCCCCAGGTGCGGAGCGACTTGAGGTCGTCCATCTCCAGGCCGTAGCCGTTGAGGTAGAGCTGGACGTACTGGGTGAGGCTGGAGTGGCCGGCCGAGAGGACGAACCGGTCGCGACCCAGCCAGTGCGGGTCGCTCGGGTCGTGCCGCATCACCTGTTGGTAGAGCAGGTAGGCGACGGGAGCCAGGCTCATCGCCGTCCCCGGGTGCCCGTTCCCGACCTTCTGGACGGCGTCGGCGGCCAGCACCCTGGCCGTGTCGACCGCACGGATATCGAGGTCGGTCCACCCGGCGTTCTCCGCGACCGGCCTGGCGAGGCCCTCGTCGCGGTTTCCGGTGACCTTGGTGTCGGCTACCTGATCAGACATCTGGCACTCCTCACTGAAGAACTCGGGCGATGAGCGGCGGAATGCCGGGCCCGTCTGGATTCTCCCCCGACTCTAGTGCGCGGGCCCGACCCACGCAGCACCCCCCGGGCGGGTACCATCGAGACGCAACCTCCGGCATACCGGCCGGCATCCACCCGACCATCGCGAAGGGACACTGTGACCACCTTGGACCGCCGCCCTCCTACAGCCGGGGCGTCCGCGCCAGAGCGAGGGTGGCAGCAGGTGGTCGGCGACTACGTGTCGTTGACCAAGCCGAGGATCATCGAGCTGCTCCTGGTCACGACCTTCCCGGTGATGTTCCTGGCCGAGCGTGGCGTCCCGTCGATCTGGCTGATCCTGGCGACCCTCGTGGGCGGCTCGCTGTCGGCGGGCTCGGCGAACACCCTGAACTGCTACCTGGACCGCGACATCGACGCGCGGATGCACCGCACCGAGAACCGACCGCTGGTGACCGGCGCGATCAGTCCCCGCAACGCGATGATCTTCGGGGTCGTCCTCGGGGTGGCGTCGGTGGTCTGGCTCGGCGTGCTGGTCAACTGGCTGTCCGCCTGGCTGGGGCTCGCCGCGATCGTGCTCTATGTCGGCTTCTACACCCTGCTGCTAAAGCGCCGGACGAGCCAGAACATCGTCTGGGGTGGTGTCGCCGGCTGCATGCCGGTGCTGATCGGCTGGTCCGCGGTGACCAACAGCCTCGACTGGCCCGCGCTGGTGCTCTTCCTGGTCGTCTTCTTCTGGACGCCGCCGCACTACTGGCCGCTGTCGATGCGGTTCAAGGAGGACTACGCCAACGCCGGCGTCCCGATGCTGCCGGTCGTCGCCGAGGACATCGCGGTGGGGCGCCAGGTCGTGGTCTATTCCTGGGTGACCGTGCTGGTCTCGCTAGCCCTCGTCCCGGTCGCCGACATGGGGTGGATCTACACCGTCACGGCGGTCGTCGCCGGCGCGGTCTTCCTGGTCGAGGCCCACGGCCTGTTGAGCCGGGCGCGTCACGGCGTCACCGGCACCGGCCTCCGGGCGATGCGGCTGTTCCACTACTCGATCAGCTACCTGACCCTGTTGTTCCTGGGCGTGGCCGTCGACCCCCTGCTCCACTGGGCCCTCCCCATCTCCTTCTGACCCCCTCTCGACCGGACGCGCGACCTGGCGGTTTTCACCCCCGACCGGACGCGTGACCGGTCGGCTTTCACTCCCGACCGGACGCGTGACCGGTCGGCTTTCACCCCATCCAGACGTGTGATCGGGCGGCTTCACCCGCGACCGAGCGCGCGACCGGGCGGTCTCCGTCTCGGGCGCGGCGACGGGACCGACCGATGGCGGGCTCGGTCAGGGGTCAGGATCGCCCGACGAGCCGTCCGGTGGGCACTGGCGACCGCCAGGTGAGACGTCTGGTGGGGGTTGGAGGCCGCCAGGTGAGGCGTCTGGTGGGGGTTGGAGGCCGCCAGGTC